>CAWGDS010000007.1:0-69403 GCA_963821425.1 uncultured Solirubrobacteraceae bacterium | reverse complement strand
CTGCGACGCCGTTAGCGGGGCCGCCGGCGACGAACGATGGTTTGGGCGAGTTCGCTTCAGTCGCGGTGAGCGCCGAGCCCGTCTGCGTCGTGAGCGTCTGCGAGTACGCGCGCGGGTCTGTCGCGAAGAACGCCACCGGGAAGGATGCGATAGCAGCGGCTTCCGACAGGATCGGCTCGACTTCCGAGTCAAGCTTGACCAGCATCTGCTTTTTCAACCCGGACGCGCCCTCTGTCCACTTCAACAGCGCCGGCCCGTAGTCCAGGGTTTCGAGCATCGGCTGGACCATCTTGCGGAGTTCTTCGAGCATGTCTTCGACGCCGACGGTCGAGATGACTTCTAGGTCGAGCTTGATACTACGGCCGTCCTCGAAGCTCGTCTCGTTGATCCCGCCATGGGCGGTCGCCTTCACTCGCTTGGTGACACGGAGCGCGCCGACACCGACCAGTCCCTGCGCTTTCACCGCCGAACGCTTGGAGGTGCTGCTGTCTTCGTGGAGCGTGACCGCCGTGCCTTCGTGGTTGTCGAGGCTTATCTTGCTCAGCATGGGCGCGTCCCCTTCGGCTGAGCGACTTCGACCCTCAGCGCCTCAACCTCGCGCCGTAGGTCCCGCACCTCGCATGTGAGCCGGCAGACATGGGCGCCAATCGAATGCTGGCGCGCGTACGCCCTCGGCGGCCGTGTCCGACGACAGGCCGACAGGGACGCCGTCACCGTCCATCGGGCAGCGCGCCCCCACCTTCAGCGCCTCGCGACGCCGGACGTTGAAGATGGCGAGCCCGGTAGGCGGCGATCAGACCGTCCGCCTGGCAACGGGTCATCGCACGCCGGGCCTCGGTCCAGGGTGTCATCCCGGTGAACGGCAACGGGCGTTCGGCCATCCCGGCAAGGATCAGCAGCGCGCCGGCCTGGGCGAGCGTCAGCGGTCGGTGGCCTGATCCAGCACGGCGCCGATGTTGAGCGCCAGCAGCAGTCCGCGAGCCTCGCCGCGTTCGACCGCACGGATGCAACGGGTGGAGACGCCCACCGCCCTCGCGAGAGCCTTCTGCGTGACTCCTGCCGCCTTCCGAGCGTCCCGAAGGTGATTCTCCTGCGTGCTGGTCGTAGCCACTCCTGGGGCGTGAAATGGACGTGTACGGGTGCGGGTCACGCGACCGCATGGACGCCTCCCCGCTTTACCTGCTTCAGCCGCTCGTGAGCGGCCTTCTCACCATCGTCAAGGACTGGGGACGTGTGCGCGAGCTGGTAGCCCTTGATCCGGTCGAGGTTCGCCTGCTGCTCCTCGTCCGTGAGCCGCTGCCAGGCGTCGGTCAGCTTCGTGCCGATGCACCACACGAAACGGTGCTCGTCGCCTACCGTCCGTTAGTTGCTCGCCGATGATGAGCGGCCCGTTTGCTGGCCGCACGTCGGACGGATTCCTGCCCGAACGCTTCCCGGCCGTCCGTGTCCTGGTGACCCCTTGCCGGGATGTCGCTGGGGGGAGGGGTTAAAGTGACCCTCCCAGCCAGCGGGGTCTGGTTCCGATACGGACACGGGACCGCCCGTCGTCGGTTCGTTGCCCTGGCCGAGCCCGGTCCCGTGTTTGTTGCCCTCGGCCTCGTGGATCTGTTCCTGTTCCTGCTGGAGCATGTCCGCGGCCTGGTCGGCGCCGGCCGAGCCGTCGTCTTCTTCGCGCCGTTCCATTAGGTGAACGCCGATGCGCTTGACGCCAGTTACCAAGATCCAGCCGATGCCCTTCGGCTGCCGGGCGACAGCACGAACCGAGCTGTCGCACGACAAACCGGACTTCCATTTTTTCATTGAGCGAGTCGAAGTTCACCGTCACCTGTGGCGCATTGAGATCGAGCCGCACCGAGTCCTTATGCAACACCAGCGTCGGGACTTCGTTTTTGTTGCTCCCCGGGTCGGCGATCACGTTGAGGTCAGGCACGAGCATCGGATGAGTGAAGTGCGAGAGCATTTAGGCTTCGAGGGGCCGTTTGCTCGTGTCGCTTGACGAGTAGAGCCAGGCGTCGAACCATGGCGCCATAAGCAGGGTGTCGGGCATCGTGCCCAGCGCCGCTGCCGCTCGCTCCAGCACTTCGCGATTCCTTCGCGGACCAGCGTTTGCCCTGTCCACGACGACGGCCGTGAACGTCGTTGACGTGATCCCGCTGAAGTTTACGAGCCCGCGCATCTGTTTTTAGGACGCGCTGCCGTTGAGGATTTCTTCGTAGCTGGTCTGCGGCACGCCCTGCCGAAAGCCTCGGCGATCTTCATGTCAAGGCCGGGAGGATCGGCGGCCAGGTCGAGCACCTGCTGCGAGGCGATCGTCGCACCGCTCATAAACGGGACGGGAGCAAACACACTTGCGGTTTTCGGAATCGTATACTGTTCACGCTCGCCGCATGCGGACGCCTTCTTCGTCGTGACCGTCAGCGGTTCCGTAAACCAGGGCACTTTCTCATTGAGCCCAGCTTCCGGCGGGAGCGGTTCGGGCGTGAAGACTTCGTTGCAGGACGCCTTTGATGGAGGCGCCCCGATGAACGCTTCGGCCAGCGGTCGCGGCATCCCGGCAGGCGCAAGCCACCGCATTAATAAGCCATCGTGTCCACCAATGCCCTCTGCTCGGCCGCCTGTTGCAGCCGCTTCCGGCAGGCGCCGACTGAAAGCTCGCCCGGCTCGGCGCCAGCAGGTGGCATACGGTCGGGGTCCTCGGCGCCCGTGAAGTGAACGTTCGCGTTCGGGTCCTGCGATGCGTCGTAAACCCGCTGTTCAACAGCGGCAACGATCGACTTGTCGCGGAACCATGAATGACGCGAGCCCTCGCCGTACGGTTCCTGGGCGGCCGGGACACGTGGGGCGCGGGAACGCCTGGGGCGCCCGCGTAGCTCCATGACAAGCTCGTGCGCGTTCGCCTGGACGTCGGTCGCCGTGTAGGCCGGCATCGCGACCAGGCTCACCTCGTTTTCCGACTTCGAGGACGCGGCAGTGGTCTTCGCCTTCGACACGGCTCCATTACCTCCTTGGCGACCGTGAAGCCAAAGCTGCACTGCGTGATGATGCCTTCACGGCACAGCTCGGACACATCGCGGCCGAGCGTCAGGTGTTTGGCAAGCGCACCCGCCTCGAACGTTAGGCCCCGCGAGTCTTCACCGAGGTCAGGGCTCTGTCCCGGCCAACGCGCGAGCGGCGCGGGGGTGTCGTCAGAGAAAAGCAAGAGCTGGTCGCTGTGCGGCGCTGGAGTGGGTTCCGGAAGGCTCCCCGGCGCGAGCGTCTCGCGGAAGCCAAGATCCTCGCTGACGCTGTTGAAGACGGCTGCGTGCCCTTTGAGCACTGGGCGGCCGTCGCGCGTCTCGTGGTCGAACTGCACGGAGCGACCTAGCTCTCGGCGGGCCTGGTGGTTCACTGCTGCTCCGTTCTACCGTCGCGGCCATCTCCGACGTGTCTTCTGTTCGCCCGCCGCCGTTGGCGCGGCCTTGTTGCCTCTCGACTTCAGCTTTGGGCACGGGTACGCATCCGCATCGGGACAGAACACGTCCCACCGCACTGGACGCAGCAGGAGAACCCGCCCTCGCGTGGGAACTCCTGTGTTAGCGGCGGGCACTCTGACGCCCGCTCGGCGGGCATCGAGAACCGTTCACCGCCGCCGAAGTCCAGCTCAACAGAACGGCTCGCCGTTCGCCTTTGCTCAGTGCCTCACCGCTGGTTCTCCATGTTGAAGATCGACTGGGGCAGCCGAGGGATGGTGCGCGCGCTGGCGCTGGAAGCTGCTCGCGGCCTGTACCCGCGACGCCCGGCGAGGACAGTGCGCGGCTGGCAGGTCCCGCACCCCCTTGCCGAGCGTCGCCGGCACGGTCCCGCGGCTGCTCGTGGCGGGTCGTAGCTGGAGCCGAACAGTCGCAGCACGTCGCTGCGACGCACCCGGATGCCACCGTTCACGGTCAACGATTCGAGCTGGCCGCTTTCGAGCACCCTGAGCACCTGAGTCTCGGTCGTGTTCGCGAGGGCTGCCGCCTGGGCGACGCTTAGGAGGGGTCCGACGCTGCCAGCCATTGCGAGGGAAGGTGACAGGGTTGGTCTTCACACCTTCCGGCCTTGCAGGTCAGCGACGATGAGACGCAGAAACTCCTCGGACTCCTCGGGTGTCCACCAGCGGCCCCTCGTTCCACATTGCGACGATGTTGTCGTCGGGATCGTGGAGCACAAGGACGGCGATCTGGCGCAAGATCTGGCCCGCCACATCCGAGTCAATGATCTGGCTACCCTCGACCAGCATCTCATCGAGGGGTTGTTCGCCGGGCAGCCTGTCCGTCCCGGCGAGTTCCGAGCGGAACCCAGCCTCCTGCATTTGCGTGTGCGTCGCCGTGCCCTTCGTGAAGCCTTGCGGTGCGTTCGGTTCCGGGTACGCGCATGGAATATCAAGGTCCGCGCCTCTGACGACCGCCATAACAACCTCCTCTGTTTTGGGAAAAGGTGACGCCCCCGAATGGGCTAAGGGGGCGTCACCGGGACTTCACGCCGTCCATGGCTGTGGGATGGAGCCCGATGTTGACTGTCCGTGCCAACACCTCCGAACGTAACACGCACGCGGAACGGGCGTCAAGGGTGAAAGGGACTCGAACCCACGACACGCGGATAATGAATCCGCTGCCCCCGATACGGTGGCGACTACGTAATCCGACAGTGTGTCCACTTTTCTAAATGTTTGGTGGACACACGTTCACGCACCTATGGCGTTATTGCTTGCTACTGGCGGCCCCCTCTTGGGGAGGGGCCACGCTCGCCCGGAAGGAACGACAGGAGCATAACGGGTTAGCTCTCACCTATTCCACTGTTTGCAGACCAGGACATTGACTGGAAAAGCCATCCATGAGCGGCTATGCTCTGCAAGAGCCCCAATACCTACAGCATGAAAACAACGCGATAGCAGAACGACCAGGGGCTCGGTCAAGTCAACTCCCGAAGGGAGCCTCGCGTGATTCAAGTTGTAGGTGCCTGGCGTCGGTAGCAGTCCGACCGGCATCGAGGATGGTGTAGCGCGCGTCATCCGCGCATGTGAACGCTCGCCCGACTTCCGGGCCGAGCTGCTGGACGAACTACATGCACGTAGGGGATGGGTCGAGGAGGCCCGTCAGCGGCGCTCAGAAGCCCCTAGCAGGCTCGCACAGATGATCGAGGAGGTGGAGTCCATACTTCGGCACGGTGCGGTGCCCAGCGCGGTGCTGTGGGGCCGGGTGGAACACCTCGGCTGCAAGCGGTACTACCACGCGGCGACGAAGCGGCTCGGCGTGCGATTCGAGCGGGTAACGGGTGAGGGCGGCCCCGATCACTATGTCGCGTGCCTGCCCGAGAGCGACCCGGCGTGAGCGAGTTCCGGGACGAGATGACGCTGGGGCAGGCGCGTGACGTGCCGCGACACGCCCTGATCTACGACGGCCGGCTCCTGCGACTGGAGGGCGAGCTTGTGGGCATCCGAGACTGCCTCGGGGACAAGTTCGACTACGACGAGCTGATGAGCGGATGAAGCCCAACGTCATCCCCTTCCCGACCGGCCGCGCGCGAGCCGGTCGCCTCGTTGACCTTGCCGGCCTCCACGAGCGGTTCGGCTTCTCCGAGCGTTGGTGGCGTTACCGGATCAAGGAAGGGATGCCGGTGCATCGGTGGGGCGGCGGGCTTCGCTTCGATCCCGATGAGGTTGAAGCGTGGAACCACGCTCGCGGTACAGTCGGAGACGACAAAGCGCCCCCGCACCGCGCTAACGGCCGGGGGCAGGCCACACCTACAACGGAGGCGTGACATGGCACACCGTAGAAGCAAGCGATGGGTTGCGACCGGGTACGACAAAGGGCTCGGCCGCAAGACCTACATCGGCACGTTCGACACGAAGCGCGAGGCGCAGGACGCCGAGGCTGACCATCGCGTTCGGGCGAGGCCGACCGGCCGAGAAACTTGCGATGACCTCGCCCGGCGATGGACGCGGGACTATCCGCGAGAACGCGCATCGACCAACAGGCACAACGGCGAGCGGGTCAAGCGCTTCGCTGAGGACTTCAAGGGCGTGCGGCTGGCCGACGTGGACCGGCCCGCTGCCCGCGAGTGGGCGCTGAAGCACCCGTCGAACGTCCCTGCCGTCCGTGCGATGTTCGGTGACGCGATGCGCGACGGGCTCGTCTCGATCAACCCGTTCGCCGGTCTACGGCTCGCCGGACGACGCGGGCGCAAGAACATCGTGGCGCTGACCGAGCGCGAGTTGCACAAGCTGGCCGACGTTGCGCTGACCGATGCGATGGAGCTTGGCGAGTTCGGTCCCGAGTACCGGGCGATGGTCTTGTTCTCGGGCTACGTCGGCTTGCGTCCGGGCGAGTTGTTCGCGCTGCGTCGTGATGACGTTGCCGGTCAGTTCTGCACCATCGAGCGGAGCCTCTCAAAGACAGGGGAGGTTGGCCCGACTAAGAACGGACGTTCGCGCACGGTCACGATCCCGCCCGCCGCGCAGGACGCGCTGCTCGAAGTGTCGCGCCACCCGTCGGGGCTGCTCTTCGCAAGCCCGCGCGACCGTATGTGGACGCAGCCGAGCCACCATCGCTATTGGTCGCTGCTGCGCCGCTTCGCCGGACGGCCGGGGATGGACTTCTACGAGCTACGTCACGCCGCCGCGACGATGCTGCTTGAGCGCGGCGTGACACCGTGGGACGTGGCGCAGCAGCTAGGCCACACCGACGGCGGCCAGCTAGTGATGGAGTGCTACGGGCATCCGACCGAGGCGGGCGCGAGGGCAAGGCTGCTCGCCGCGTGGGATGCGCAGAGCGGGCCGACGCCGATCCGTTCGGGAGCACTTCGGGAGCAGGCGTCGTGATTCGGCCAGTAAACATCGGCGGTTGCACCCTTCTTGATCCTGCCTCCCCGACTGATTTGCCTCCGGGGCAGCCCGATGCAGCAGGATGCCTCGGTCATGCCAAAGCCCCGCAAATCGCCCGCTTTGAGGGGACGAGGCCGTTAGGCGATGCAACGCGGCCGGGAGAACGCTCGGAGCTTTCGGGAGCCTCGGTAGCCGGCTGCATCCAACCTTTTGGGCGCCGGAACGTTGTAAGTTTGGACACCAACGGCTTCGGGAGGAGCGGGCATGGGTTTCGAATGGGCGAACGAGATCAGGAGGCCGACGATGCGGTGCTTGGCGATGGTCCTGACGGTGCTGGGGATGGGACTGCTCGCTCCCGTGGCTCATGCGGAACTCGAAGGGATCCACAAGATCCAACACGTCGTCGTCATCATGCAGGAGAACCGCTCCTTCGACTCCTATTTTGGAACGTACCCGGGGGCCGACGGCATCCCGGCCGGGGTATGCGTACCAGACCCGGCCAGCGGCGGTTGCGACGCGCCGTATCACAACAGCGCAAACGTAAACGCGGGCGGCCCGCACGGCACCGCATCGCAGATCGGTGACATCGACGGTGGGAAGATGGACGGGTTTGTCAAGGAAGCCGAGGGCAAAGTCGGTTGTAAGGAAACGACCGGCTGCGGGAAATGCAAGACGACGGAGGCCTGCGGCCGCGAAGTCATGGGCTACCACGACGCCCGTGAGATCCCGAACTACTGGAAGTACGCCGAAGACTTCGTGCTGCAGGATCACCTGTTCGAGTCCGTTGCTTCGTGGAGTCTGCCCTCGCACTTGCAGATGGTCTCGGGCTGGGTGGCACGCTGTGGCAAAAAAGCGACCAATCCGCTCAAGTGCACCAATACGCTCTCGCCGGAAAGGGATTCTGGGAAAGGGAAGTCGACCGAACCCATTGCGAACTATGCATGGACGGATGTCACCTACCTGATGTACAAGCACGGGGTCACTTGGCGCTACTACATCCATGAAGGCGAAGAGCCGGACTGCGAGAACAACGAAGAAGTGACATGCGAAAAAGTCGAACTCAGCGTCACGCAGCCGGGCATCTGGAATCCCCTCCCAGACTTCACCGATGTGCGTGAAGATGGCCAGCTCGGCAACATCCAGCCCGAGCCCGACTTCTTCGATGCGGTCCACGAAGAACCGGCGTGTGGCCTCCCGAATGTCAGCTGGATGGTCCCGAACCAGAAGATCGGTGAACATCCGCCCGCGAAGATCAGCGAAGGTCAGGCCTACGTGACGACGGTGATCAACGCGATCATGAAAAGCCCGTGCTGGGACTCCACCGCGATCTTCCTGTCGTGGGATGACTTCGGAGGCTTCTACGACCACGTCGTGCCGCCGAAGATCGATGAAAACGGCTATGGCATACGAGTGCCGGGCCTCGTCATCAGCCCCTATGCCAAGCAGGGCTACATCGACCACCAGCAGCTCTCACACGACGCCTACCTGAGGTTCATAGAGGACGACTTCTTGGAAGGTCAGCGGCTGAACCCGGCGACCGACGGGCGGCCGGACAAACGCCCCGACGTTCGCGAAGAAGCCCCGGGTCTCGGGAATATGACGGAAGAGTTCGACTTCGAACAGGAGCCACGTATGCCGGTGCTGCTGTCGCCCGACCCGCCGCCCGGACCGGCGTCCAAAGAACCCTGAGCGATAGCTTGTGTTGACCCCGGCGCCGCCAGCGTTCTGGCAACGCCGCCATAGAGAGCTGTAGTCGGGCTTCGGATGGCCGCGGTGACCGCGAGGGGCCTGACCAAGCGCTACGCGAACAGGAGCGCGGTCGCGTCGGTCGACCTGGAGGTAGGCGCGGGGGAAGTGACGGGCCTGCTCGGCCCGAACGGTGCCGGCAAGACGACATTGCTGCGAATGCTGCTGGGCCTGGTTCAACCGGACGAGGGGAAGATCGTGCTCTTGGGGAGCGACCGAGTGCGTGGTCGAAGCCTCCTCGAGGGTGTTGCGGGCTTTGTCGAGGAGCCAAGCTTCTATCCGTACCTCTCCGGACGGGCAAACCTCGAGGTTCTTGCGGAGCTAGACGACGACGCCGCCGCACGCACGCGCATCGGCCGGGTCCTCGAGCAAGTTGACCTCGGCGGACGGGCGGGGGACAGGGTGAGCGGATATTCCTCGGGGATGCGCCAGCGTCTGGGCATCGCCGCGGCGTTGATGCGCGACCCTCGCCTACTGCTGCTCGACGAGCCCACCTCGGGACTCGACCCCGCAGGAGTGCAATTCGTCGGGGAGCTCATCCGGTCCCTGGTAACGGAAGGCGCCGCCGTACTTTTGAGCAGTCATCAGATCGGCGAGATCGAGACAGGGTGCGACAGCTTCGTGATCCTGAGCGAGGGACATGTGGTGTGGGCCGGGACCGCGGCCGAGCTGCGCGACCAAGCTCCTGCGTCGGCGTACAGGATCGTCACGAGCGACGACGCTCGTGCGGTGGTCATCGCGGGCGAACAGTCTGACCTCCGGGCCGAGGGCCACCCGGGCGAGGGACTCGTGGTTCGGGCGGATCAAGCGGCCCTCGATCGTCTGGTGCTCTCCCTGGGGCGGGCGGACGTGGCCGTCCGGGGTCTCGAGCTGCTGGCCAGCCCACTCGCCTCGATGTTCTTCTCGTTGACGGGAGAGCAGGCGGTGCATTCCGGTGCCCCAATCGATGCTCCCCAGATGGGTGGGGACCTGCGCACGTGAGCGTGCTGTCACTCGGCGTGTCGTCGCCCGAGCGGCGACGTCGCGTGCGTGGCGTGTGGCGAGCCGAGACCCGCAAGCTCCGCGCGCAGCTGGCATCGCGTCTGCTGGTGCTTGTGTGTGCGCTCGGACCGTTGGCGTTCGGCCTGATACTCAACGCACAGACAGCCGTGCCGGCGGACACGCTGTTTGGTGTATGGGTGCACGAATCAGGCTACGCCGTATCGCTCGTCGTGCTCGGATTCGCCGGCTATCTGGGGTTTCCGTTGGTGGCAGGAGTCGTAGCCGGGGATCTCTTCTCTTCGGAGGATCGCTACGGGACCTGGAAGACGGTGCTGACGCGGTCTAGCACCACCGAAGATCTGTTCCTGGGCAAGGTGCTCGCAGCCGTGACCTTCGCGGTCGGGCTGACGGCGGTCCTAGCTCTTTCGAGCCTTGTCGCTGGGCTGGTCTTCACTGGAGCTGAGCCGCTCGTCGGGCTTGGCGGCAACGTCATCTCGTCGGGCGATGCCCTTCTGCTGGTGCTCGTGAGCTGGATGCTCAGCGTCCCCCCGGTAATCGGATTCACGTGTCTAGCGATACTGCTCTCCGTCGCCAGCCGCAACGGCATCGTGGGCGTGCTCGGACCGTTACTGGTGGCGCTTGTCCTGCAACTGTTGATGCTGATCGGCAGCGGCTCGGTGGCGCACGCGCTCCTGCTGACCTCGGCGTTCGCCGACTGGCACGGGCTTCTATCCTCGCCGAAGTTCTACGGGCCGATGATCATCGGGGTCGTGGTCAGCCTGCTCTGGGCGGTCGCGTGCCTCGTCGGAAGCTGGAGAATCCTGCGGTCCCGCGACTTCGCGGGCGCCCCGGTTCCCCGTCGTGCCGGGTGGGCGCATCCGCTGCGGGCTGTAGTTGCTGGCGCGGCGCTGATTCTGCTGCTCGCGATCGCCGGCAGCTGGGGACCGGCAAGCGTGACGAGCGCGAGGCTCGAAGCATCGATCGCGCCGGCCTTCGACGCGCTCACTGTGCGCCAGCAGAAAGAGCTGGGTCGCACGGTACCCGCGGGTGCGGACCTCAAGTTACATACCCGGTGCAGGCGACGCTCCGGAGCCGGCAAGGGACCGGGAGATGACTGGAGCTGTGCACTGATTGCGGTTGCTTCACAGTCAGGCGCGGAGCCGATCAGCCTGACGCCGATCGTGTACGAGCTGAGCGTGAAATCGGAAGGCTGTTACAAGGCACAATCTCCGCCCTCTCTCGTCGGCACGCAGATGATGTCGGACGCAGCCGGCCATTCGGTCGTCAACCCACTCTTCACTATCTACGGCTGCTTTGACGTCACGTCCGCGGCGCCGTGCCCGGAAGGTACCGCGTGCGCTGAAAAGCAGGTCAGCCCTACCAGTCACGCCAACGGAGGGGGCTCGCGAGGGAATCCGGCGGGTGGCAAACAGAGCGTAAAGCCGTCCGCAAAGGAACGTGAGCGAGAGCTCCACCAGCTACACGAGGCCGAACGCGTCGCGGGTCCTCGCGTGATGCGTGAAGTCGAGGAAGCGGAAACGAAGGCTCGATAAAGGCCTCGGCTGAAGGAGCTTGCCGGCCATCCTTTCTCTGGAGCGAGCGACGCGAAAGAACGAACACGCGTGCGCGGAACAACCTACGGAACAAACTGAGCGAATGCAAGCACAACTCGAACAACGATGAGCCCCTTGGCTTCAGTCTTCCGCAACGGGGTCACTCCATATCGCACGCGCTGGGGGCCGGGCGGTCGCAGGTTCAAATCGTGTCTCCCCGATCAAAATAGACCTGCAAATCAGCCTTTTGTCGACCGCCACGATGTGCTGTGGTGGGGCCGGGCGGTCGCTGGTTGAATCCGCGGCCGGGCGACTCGGAGAAGCGCCTGCTAATCCGCTGCTTTCAACACGTCGGCCGGGGATCTATTCCGGCTCTTGGGGAACAAATTGGGGAACGATTTCCGCCGAGGACCGCTCGCGAGCACGGTCCACGATCGGGTTTCTGCGGGCGCACGTAGTTTCGCTTTGACCGTCTAGCTCAACGCTGAGCCCGAACCGCGATTGAGCCGCTTCACGCTGCTGCCTTTCGCGCGAGGGCTTTGAGCCCGGGCTTTTCTTTGGCCGCCCCTGCGACTTGTCCAGGTTGCGCTTCGAGCGCGGATCCGTCGCGTGTCGTTTGCCCACCGGTTCTCCGTGCCGTGTTGATCGATTCGAGGAGGCGGTGAGGATGAGGTCGTGTCGGGTTGGATGTGCATCTGGATTTCTGCGAGGTCGCGATCTGTCGAGGACGGCTCGGTGCGCTCGGCTGGTCGGATCGAGACCACGCCTGAGCGGCTTGAGCTGTTCGCTGGGAGCCTGGTGCCGGATGACCGGGTCGCGTTAGAGGTGACGGCGAACTCGTGGGAGATCGCGCGGATCCTCGAGCCGCACGTCGCGCGGGTGGTCGTCGTGTCGCCGGCGGATACCGGGATCCGCCAAGCGCGCGCGAAGACCGACCGTCTGGACGCACGGACGCTCGCGAGGCTGCTGGCGGCTGGGATCGCTCGACGCGGTGTGGGTGCCCGACCGAGGCGACGTGGGTGATGCGCCGGCGTCTGTCGCGGCGCGGACAGCTCGTGCAGGCGCGCAGACGCGTGCGAAGAACCAGATCCACGCGGTGCTGATGCGCCAGCTCGTCGGGCGCCCGCCCATCTCGCGACGTGTTCGGCGTCGAAGGGCCGCACGTGGCTCGCCGAGCTCGAGCTGCCCGTCGAGGAGCGCGAGACCGTCGACAGCGCGCATCCGCCAGATCGACTTTCCTTGACTCAGGAGATCGCCGCGGTCGAGCGGCTGATCGCCGAGGCTGCGCTGGCGAGTCGCGGAGATCAAGCGGCTGATGAGCGGTACCCGGGGTCAACGTGATCGTCGCCGCGAGCTTCCTGGCAGCGATCGGCGACATCCACCGTTTCCGGAGCGCGCGCAAGCTCGTCGGCTACCTCGGCCTGGATCCCAGGGTCTCGCCAGTCCGGTGCCAGGCCCCGCCACGCACGGGCACATCTCAAAGCAGGGCTCCACCCGCGCCCGCCACGCGCTCGTCGAGGCGTGCTGGAGCGCGGTGCGCCAGCCCGGGCCCACTCGCATTGCGCAAGCAACCGGCTGCCGATACGCGCGGGGTGTGTCAGGTCCCGGCCGGTGATTCGGTCTCGACCAGTGCCGCCGCGCGTGGCTCAAAGGCGCCGTAGCCGTGCTCGCGCGAGAGCTCCAGCGCTCGGGCGGCGTGCTCCCGCGCGCCGGCAGCGTCGCCCCGCGCGGTGAGCGTCTCCGCCCAGCCCAGACGCGCGCGAGCCGCCCACAACGGCACGCCGTTCGCTTCGTGGAACTCGCACGCGAACGCCAGGTGCTGATCGGCTTGTTCGTGTTTACCGAGGACTCCGGCGAGCAGGCCCAAGTACATGCGAGCGTGTCCGTAACCGGCGGCGCTATTCCAGGCGATCTGGTCCGCCCACGGCTCTATGCGCTCATGGAGGATCGTGGCGGCGGCGGAGTCGCTGGTCTGTACTGCGACGTCGGCGTAGAGCACCAGCGCGGTGAGCTCCGAACTTCCCGGGAAGATGTGCTCAAAGCGGTCGCTTGCAGCCTCCTTCAGGATCGCCGCGGCCTCTGCTCGACGGTCGAGCCAGCACAGGGCGTAGGCGAGGCCGGAGCGAAGGGCCACGATGCCCGGTGAGGCGGTCGCCCTCTGCTCGAGCGCCGCGATGACCTCCTCGCCGCGGCCCTGGACCCGGCGAGCAAAGGACAGCTGGACACCGTAGATCAGGATCGCGTCTGGCTCTCCCGCCTCTTGCCCGATCTGAAACGCGCGCTGTGCCAAGTGCTCTGCGACCACCAGATCGCCGCGCAAGAGTTCCAACCCGGCGTCCTCCCACGCCACAAACCAGTTCAGCGTCGGTTGGCCGAGCTCGCCCGCCATTCGTCGTGCATGCTCCAGCGCTGCTATCGCTTGGGCGAACTGTCCCCTTTCGACGTTGGCATGCAGCTCGATCCGGTGCGCCCAGAACTGGAGCGCGGGGTCCCGAATGGCCGCGGCGCACTCCGAGAGCTCTGTGGAGAGCTCGGTTCGGGTCTTGAGTGTCTGCATCGACCAGTACGGGTAGAACACGTGATGCAGAATCTCGGCAAGCGTCCTGCGGTCCCCCGCCTCCCGCGCGAGCGCGACCGCTTCGTCGGCGAGCGCCCAGCGACGCCGGAAGTCGGGGTCCCATGTCAGCTCCATCGCCTGCAGCGCGAGTAGGCGCGCCCGGCGGGCGGGGTGCGGAGGATCGTCGAGCTCGATGGCTCGTTCGATCGCGGCGAGCCGCTCATCGTCGGTCTCGCCGATCGTGCTCGCATAGCCGCGGTTGTTGGCCAGCGCCGCTCGTGCGGCCAGCTCCGCGTCTGCGAGGGTTGAGGCGATCCGGGAGGCCTCCAGCAGCGTCTCGCGGTAGGCGGCATCGCCGCTCTGGCGTTGCGCCTCACCGAGCCCGATCAAGGCCTCACAATGCTCAGCGCTGTCGAGGCTGCCTGTCAGGTCGACGGCGTCGGCGAACAGCTTCGCGGCCTCGGTGGGGGCGAGGCTTTCCAGCGCACGTTGCCCGGCCCGCAGGGCGTAGTCGGCGGCCTTGGCCCTGTCGACCGAGACGGCTGCGAGTCGCCAGTGAAGCGCGAGCTCCGGCAGGTGCTCACCGGGGTCCTCACCGTAAAGCTGCTCGAGCGCCTGCGCGACGCGCTGGTGCAGGCGCGCGCGGCGGGTGGCGCCGAGGCCCTCATACAGCGTCTGGTTGATCAGCGCGTGCGCGAAGCGAAACTGCCCCACCCGCTCGGATGACTCGGCCAGCAGCGAGGCCGCGACCGCTGCCTCGAGATCGTCGAGCAGGGGATCCTCCCGTTGCTCCGAGCAAGCGGCGAGCAGCTCGAGATCGAACACGCGCCCGATCACCGCCGCCTGGGTCAGAACCTCCAGCGCCTCAGCACCCAGGCGCTCCACGCGCCGCTCGATCACCTCGCGCACGCTCTCGGGCAGCACGAGCCCGGCAGAGCGATCCACGTGCCAGCGGCCAGCCGCCTCGTCGAAGACCGTGACCCCGGACTCGGATAGTCCAAGCAGGATCTCGCCCACGAAGAATGGGTTGCCGTCGGTCTCCCTAGCGATCTCGCCTGCCAGCTCGACTCCATCTTGGTCGAGCTCGTGGCCCGCGACGGCGGTCATGAGCTCGGCCACCTCATCGGTGCCGAGGCCATGCAGAGCGATGCGCTGCACCCCTTGCAGCGAGCGCAGGTCGACTAGCACCGCGGTGAGCGGATGGTCCTTGCCTAGGTCCGAGTCGCGATAGGTGACGATCACCTGCAGCGCGCCCTGCTCGGTTGAGCGCAGCAGGTGCTTCAGTAGCGCCAGCGACTGTGCATCAGCCCAGTGCAGGTCATCGAGCACCACGCACAGCGGCACCGTCTCCGCTACCTCCCCCAGCAGTCCGGCGACCGCGTTGAACAGCAGGTAGCGCTCGGTCTCAGGGTCCGAAGACTGCGGCTCAGGCAAAGCTGCGACCCGCCCGTCGAGGTTCCGTGCGAGGCGGGCAAGCTCGCCCTTATGCCGCTCGACATGGCGCTGAAGCAACTCGATCGGCGCACTCTCAACAAGCTGCGAGCAGACCCCGATCCACGGCTCATAGGGAACCGCGAGCTCCTCCGTGCACGCACCCCACACGACGGCGAAGCCCTCGGCGTGAGCGTTATGTGCGTCGTAGCTTGCAAGGCGCGTCTTGCCGATCCCGGGCTCCCCACTCAACAGCACGACCTGGCGCTGCCCCGAGCGCGCGAGCTTCATCGCTTCCTCGAGACCTGCGCGCTCCTCGACCCGCCCCACGTACTTCACCGGCGGAACGGACCGCAGCAGCGCCGGCAGCGGCCAACGACCCGAAGGCTCGCCCGCTTCCTCGCCAAGCGGCACCCACGACACCGAGAACGCCTCCACGGGATCGGGGAAACCCTTCAGCTCGAGCTGACCGGCGGAGAAGAACTCGATCCCGTCGCAGCGCCCCGCCAGTGCCTTGGCCATGCCGGAGATGAGGATCCCGTCCGCCGGGGCCTCCGCGCACAGGCGCGCCGCCTCGATCGAGGGCATCCCGAAATAGTCGCCGTCCTTGACCGTCGACTCCCCCGCCGCGAGGCCGACACGCACATGCATAGCCTGCTCGGCGTCTCGATAGCGGCGCTCAAAGAGCTGCTGCATCGCCGCCGCACACGCCACCGCAGCAGAAGCTGAGGAGAACGCGATCATCAACCCGTCGCCCGTGTTCTTGACCTCCCGCCCACCGGAGGATGCGATCGCGTCGCGCAACAGCTCGAAATGCTCTTCGCGAAGCTCATCCGCCCGCACCGGCCCGACCGACGTGGCCAGCCGCGTCGAGCCGACCAGATCAGTCAGCAGGATCGTCGCAAGCTCAACCGACTCCGCCATCAGTAACCCCCGAGCACACAGCTCAAACGGACCAGAAAACTACCACTCGACGTCGTCCTGGGCCGCTTGCGAAAGCAGGCGTCTCGCGCGGCGCTCAGCAGGCGCCTGCCCGGGACGATCTCCGTTTGCCTCGGTGGAGGGCAGCGAGACGACTGCTTGGTGGCGCAAGGCTGCTGTCTCGGGGTCGACTCGGGTCCGCCCGCGTGCTCGGTCACCGCAGGAGCGTGAGCGGCGTCCGCCGACGCGCTCGCATCGACGCGAAAGCGACGCGGCATGTCTGTGCTCTCTACAGCGGCCAGACGGGGCTCGAGACCGAGCCCGGGATCGCCTTCTCCCACAGCTCGCTCAGGCGTTTCAGATCTCGCTCGCTCAGGCGGTTGAGCAGCAGCTCGCGGACGACAGCGTGGTGGGTGACCTGTGCGGCGCGAAGGCTGGCGAGGCCCTGTGGCGTCAGTCCGACGAGCAGGCTGCGACCGTCGGCCGGGTTCGCGCTCCGCTCGACTAGCCCGATCTTCGCGAGCCGGTCGACCGACCTTGAGACCCCGCTCGGGCTGAGGTTGCGCCGCTCTCCGAGCTCCCCGATCGCAAGTGTGCCGCCGGGTGCACTGACGAGCGTGATCAGTACCCCGTACGCGTCAACGCCAAAGCCGTGGTCGGCCAGCAGCCGGCCATCGAGCTCGCGGAAGACCGTCGTGTGCACCCGCAGCATGCCGCGCCACGCGCCGAACTCGCCGGGCGTCAACGGGTTCGGCTCCGGGAGACCTTCGAGTTCTGGCGGGACCCCGGATTGGCTCGCTGAACTACTTGACATCCGCAAATACTCGGGTATGTTGTTTGCACACTGCAAATACTTTAACACCCGCCGCCCGAACGTCTAGATGAGGAGATGCGCAATGACGACCACCACCGCTGTACACACGGTTCTCGCGCAAGACGACGGCCTGCGGCTGCAGTCGGGACCGGGACGCGACCTTGTCTTCAAGGTCACCGGAGAAGACACCGGCGGCGCCCTCGACTACTTCACCGTCGAAGTCGCACCGAAAGGCGGACCCCCTCTGCACGTGCACCACAAGCAGGAGGAGACGATCCATGTCCTCAAGGGGCGCTTCAAGATCAGGATCGGCGACGAGCTCTTCGAGCTCAATGAGGGCGGCTTCGCCTACCTTCCATCGAAGATCCCCCACGCGTTCCTGAACCTCACCGATGAGCCGGGCGAAATCATCGTGGCGTACACGCCCGGTGGGGGGCACCGGTTCTACGAAGAGCTGGGACCGGCCACCCGGAACGGGACACCAGACCGAGCGGTCGTTGCCGCAATCTTCGAGAAGCACGACATGTCGCTGCTGGGGCCGCCCCTGAGTACCGACTGATCTCTCTGGCGCCCGGCGCCCTTGACCGCTGCCTACCCGCGGTCGTCAAGAGCAGTAATGGGCGCCAGACTGCTGGGAGGGCGACGAAGGGGGTTTCGCCGGCTTACGGTGAGCGTTGCGGTCAGATTTGAGCGAAGGCGATCGCGTAGTTGGGCACCGACCGGCGTGCCTTGGCGCTTGGTGCGTCGCCAACTCAAGCGCGAGCTGCGACCCAGCGGGACGGGCAAAGCGATCGCCCGGACCGGCGAAGCCAATCTGGGCTGAACGGAGTCGTTACCGCGATCAACCTGTCGAGGTCGGCGTGATCGCTCCGGGGGGCGGGCTCGCGGACAGCCCGGTGCACGTGCGCAAGCTGGCGTAGTGCGCCAGGGCGCGGCGGGCGGCGGCGCCTCGATCCACGATCGGCTGGCCGGTCCCGGAGACGACCGCAGGGATGAACCGCGCGGTCAACGGCGCGTGCGGGTGCAAGGTGAGCTTCAGCACCCCGGTCGCCGTGCTGTAGGAGTTTTCCCACCACAGGAAGTTGCCCATGCCGTAGGCGACGAACGTGTGGCCGAGCCAGCCCGAGCCCTGGAGCATGTGCGCGTGCGCGCCGACGATGATGCTCGCCCCCGCGGCAGCCAGCTTCGGCGCCAGCGACAGCTGGTTCTGGTCCGGGCAGGCGGCCCCTTCCGTGCCCCAGTGCATGAACACGATGACAATGCCGGCATGCCGCTTCGCGAATCGGACGGCCGCGAGCGTGCGGCGCAGGTTGATCGCGTTGGCCTCGCCCGGCCGGTGTGCCGTGGCCACCCAGGACGAGGCCAGTTCGGGAACTTGGGATACGCCGACGATCGCGATCTTCGTGCCGTTTATCGTCGTCACGTAGGGGGCCCAGGCCGCCGCCGCGTTGACTCCCGCTCCCACGTAAGGGAAATGCGCAGCCTTCGCCGCTGCGAGCGTGTCCGCCAGCCCTGTCTGTCCGTAGTCCAGGATGTGGTTGTTGGCAATAGTGACAACGTCTACGCCAGCGGCGCGGAGTGCGTTGAACGCGTCCGGCGTGGTGGCGAAGTGATAGGTCTTCGGCTGCGGTTGGCCTCGACGGGTGACCGGGGTCTCCAGATTCACCGCCATGAAGTCAGCCGACTTGAGCACGGAGGTGATGGGGCCGAACGTCGTGGCCGGATCTCTCAGCAGACGCGCGACGCGCCCGGCGAAGTGCACGTCTCCGGCGAAAGCCAGCGTAATGTCACCGGCGGCCACCACTGGAATGTGGTACTTGACGAGCGCGTTGGCCCGTTCGGCCACCGCGTCCGCGGCGTGCTGGGAGGAAGTGTTCCCCGAACAGCCAGCTGTCAGGGCCATCAGGGCACTGGTCGTGACGATGAGCAGCCTTCGCGCTACCACGGCCCTTAACCTACGTGCATCGGACCTCTCCCGTCCGAACGCTCGCTTTGTCCATCCCGCCGCGCCGGAGTTCACGACTGAGTTGACGGCCGGGCGATCGCGGCAATCCACGCGGATCGCACGATCGGATCCGCGTGATAGCGGTCGTCAGCTGGCCTCGCTCGGGAACCGTGAGGCGCCCGACGCGATCCCGTGCTGCTTTTCCCGCAAAGAGCAAGGTCGGCTACGAGGGCTTCTCGCGCGCCGCCGCGAGCGCCTGGCGCGGGTCGAGCGTCGGCGTCGCCCGCATTAGCTCGATCGCGCGGTCGGTGAGCTCGGCCGCCTCGGCTCCGCCTGTCTCGACGTTCTGGAGGGCGAGGGCGAGGATCACCTGATGGGTCAGCTCCGGGTTGTGCAGGTCGGGTGGTGGGGCGGCTGGCGGGAGACTCTGAAGCGACGCCAGTAAACGCGAGGCCGTCGAACCGCTTCCGAACAGGCGGCCTGGGTGCTTGGCCGGGATGTGTGCCGCGACCGCGCCAGTCCCCGGGTTGACGAGATCAACGTTTGTGCGAAGCCCCTCCCGGTCGAGAGCTAGGCGGTAGCCCGACAGGCGTAGGTAGCCGAGCTGCGCGGCGAGTGCCAGCCAGGTCGGCAGCTCTCGCTCGCTGCCAGCCTTCCGCTGGTGAAGTGAGATTTGTGTACCCGCTTCGGCGACGCCGGCGTCGGGATCGGGCGCGATGAGCAGGAAGATCTGAGCGCCGAGGCGCCCTGTTCCCACGCCGCCGACGTCTACGAGCAGCTGATAGCCGGCGAGACCTAGGGCGTTTGCGATCCCGCTCGGCAGTGGATGCGTGGCGATGTGACCGGTGGGCAGAGGGCTCAATTGCCAAAGACGGCGTCGAGCAGGCCGCTGGTGGTGTTCTTGCCGCTGTTGCTCGTCGTCTCCCCCGGCGGGTGGTAATACATGCTCTGGAGCCCGATCCTTCCCGGGCCGGTGAACCGGTTGAAGATCAGGTTGCCGCCACCCCCCATCAGCCCCGTCTTGAATCCATAGGCCTGCTGGGTCATCTCGACTGTGTGGTCACGGTATAGCCAGCCGCCGGGCTCGATGTCGATCGTCTCACCGGCCTCGAGGCGCTTCTCGAACACGTTGCCATAGCCGTGGATCCAGACGACGCCCTCGTGGTCGGCGGCGTAGAAGTGATCGACCCAGAAGCCACCGCCGAACATCATGTTCGAGTAACCCTTCTGGCGGCTGTAGTCGTACTGGACGTTGCCCATCGCCGCCAGGAACTGGTGCTCGCGAGTCATGATGCCGTCGCCCGGCCCGAGATGCACGGCGACGATGTGCCCGGGTGCGTCGCGGCTGAACGCGAGCTCGCCGGCTGACTGCGCCTCGAGCAGCAGGAGCGGCATACCGCCGAACACACGCCGTTTCAGCCCCAAGGGGGTGCATCCCAATCTGCATCTCGGGGTACTTCCACAACAGCATGTGGTGCTCGAAGTACACGGGAACAGATCCGTCGAGGTTCATGTGCAACGCCGGCACGAGCTCGCCCTCAAGGCGATACGCGATGCCGGGCGCCCGCCCCTCCGCGATCTGGGTGGGCAAGAGTTCGGGTGCAACAGCCATCGCCACCTCCGGTTCGGACGGGTAACGCATCGCACTCTACTGGGCAGGCACCCCGCCGATCATCGGCTGCGCTAGCACATCCCGGGCGAACGCACGTTCGCGGAACAGTCTGGGGAACCCACGGCCATGCCCACGAGCCCGCCAGGCCAGCCTGCCCCGCCACGGCCCCGAGGTGTAATGACCGCCGGGCGCCGCTGCGGCGTTGTCTGGATGTCCAGTTTTGGGTAGCGGCGCCGCGTGAGGGCGAGCAGACTGTGCTTTCCCGCCGGGTGCGGGCTGAGTTTCAGCGAGTAAGGAGGACGATCATGTCGACCACAACTGTTGAGAACTCCGCTGATGTGAGTGCCGAGCCCAACGGTGCCGCCAACTTGACCGAGGAGCCGACGGCGCCGGATGCCGCCAGCGCACCGGGCGACAAAGCGGCTAGTGAAGCTCAAGCGAGCCGTGGCACGACCGGTGATGACAGTACGGGCACCGAGGCCGTCGGCGTCGCCCCGTTGACCGGCGAGCCGACGCCCGCGGAGACCTCGGGCCTGCCGGAGGCAGGAGCGTCTGGCGGGACCCAAGCAAAAGACGACTCGGCCACCAATGAGAACTCTTCATCGTCGTCGCCGACCGAACAGATCGCCGGTCTATCAGCGTTGAAGGGCTTGATCCTTTACATGGCCGTAATCGCTTTCGCTGCCCTCTATGTCTACTTCATGGTGCGCATTCTTCAGGCTCAGTCTGGTAAGCCACCGGCGCTCGACAGTGCTCTGGTGACGGCCGCGGCTGCCTTGGCGGGGGTTCTGGGATCGGCGTTCGCGCTGGAGATCGGCTCGCCGACCGATAGCCGCGATACAAATCCCACCTTGAAGGCCGCTCTCGACGAGAGGGAGCCAACGAAGGCCGCACGAGTGAAGTCGTGGGTACGGCTGGTTCTATCGCTTGAGCCGCCCGACACCGAATCTGTGAGTTGGCCCAAGACACTCGGCATCTGGACCTATGCCATCATCGCTTCGGCGGTAGCGATCACCTACGCGTGTAACCAAAGCGAGACGCCGGCAACCATCAAGGCCCTAGCCGTCGCATTCGGCGGTTACGTGATAGCGCTCGTCACCCGGGCGTACGGGATCAAGGCCAAAGCGAGCTAAGCGAACTGCCTCGCCGTCGCTCTCCGCCCCTCGGGCCGCGTTCCGTCCCTATCTGGGTCGGGCCACCGGCCCCGGCAGCCGGTGTGCTGGAGAGTTGATCGAGCGAGCGAGGTAGTGCGGATATCTGGTAGCTTGCGCGGTCTGGCGGGTCGCGTGAGGCCCCAGTGCAAAGAGGCAGGGGGAGGACGGTGGTGAGCGAGGGGCCCGTCGGATCACGTGGCGTCGCAGCAGTGTGGCGCATCCTGAAGATCGCGCTGATCCTCACACCGGCCGCCTTGCTGCTGTTCGTCAGTGGAGCGCAGGCTCGCCGCCTCCACAGCGACCGGCCGGGGTTGCGCTGGGGCGGGTTCACTCCGCACAAGCTGCCTGGCCATGTAGCCCGGCTCAGCCGCCGGGTGGCAACTGAGCCGGCGATCGCCGGGAACGGCGCGATCGAAGGGACGGTTCGCGATGTGGCCAAAGGCACGGGGATCGCCGGCATCGCGGTTTGTGCCTACACAGTGGGCCCCGTCGAAGGAGCTGAAGAAGAAGAACGCGCCCCCGACTGCGCTCTCAGCGGCACCGGCGGCGGGTATGCGATCACAGGGGTCGCTTCCGGGGAATACGTCGTCGAATTCTCGACTTCGTTCAACGGGACGCTCGACTACATCACGCAGTACTACGACGAAGCCAGAACGTTCGGAGAAAGCGTTCCGATCGAGGTCGCTCCGGATCAACACGTCAGCGGGATCGACGCGGTGTTGAGTAAGGGCGCCGAAGTCGAAGGGCACGTGACAAGGACGCTGGGGGGCGCGCTCGTCGGCATCGAAGTCTGCGCCTGGGGTGTGATCAGCCCGGTCATAGTCTGCGCGGAAACCAACTCCAGCGGAACGTATTTGATGACCGGCCTGCCCACCGGGTCCTTCAAGGTCGGCTTTCGTGCGACGCCGCGCAGCGGGCTGAACTACCTCACCCAGTTCTACAACGACGAGCGCTCTTATAAAGCCGCCAACCAGATCGCGGTGAAAGCTGAACAGAAGAAGGAAGGCATCAACGCAGCGATGGCCGTCGGCGCCGAGATCGAGGGCACGGTGAGGAGCGGGGAAACCGGCGCGCCCGCACGCGAAACGCCCGTTTGTGCTTTCGGTGAAGTCGAAACGGAAGAAGTGATCTCCTGCGCGATTACGGCTTCCTCGGGCGACTACACAATTGCCGGGCTGCCAACCGGCTCCTACGCCGTCGCCTTCCTAACGGAAGGCCCTTTCGAGTACTACGACCAAGTCTTCTCGGAACCTGAAGCGACCCCGGTGAAAGTAACGGCTCCCGAAGGCGACGCGTTCAATGTAGACGCCGTCCTACCGGCGCTGCCGAGACGGATCGTGGCGCCCCGCGTCACGGGCGACCCCACGGTCGGCGGGGTCCTCACCTGCGAAGAGGGCACCTACGGCGGCGTACCGGCACCTACCCTCTCGGTGCAGTGGTTGAGGGAAGGCGAAGTGATCGGCGGCGCTTCGTCCGCCACCTACACGGTGCAAGCGGCAGATGCCGGCCACCAGCTCCAGTGCAAGGTGACGGCAAGCAATATCATGGGATCGCTGTGGGTGAAGACGGCCGGCATCCCGATTCCCGTGCCCACGCCTTCGGCGCCACCCGTGAAACAACCGGCTGCCAGCGGCGGCGTCCTGTCCAACATCGCCGTCGTCCCGCTCATTACTGCTGCCTCGCATGTCGTCACTTCTCGCCATCGGACCACGGTCCGGCTGACATGCTCCGGAAGCGCATGCCACGGGACGTTACAACTGCTGTTGCGTGTCGTTAGCCATCACCATGCGACGTCGCTCGTGCTGGCCACGGGGAGCTTCTCGCTGCAGGCCGGCGCGAGTTCGAGCATTGTCCTGCAACTCACAGCGGCTGGGCGCTCCCATCTGGCACGCGACGCTCATCGGGCGGTTGCGGCGAAGCTGAAGGTGAGCCTACACAGTGGCGCAACGACGACCCACGCCGTCTCAGTGACCTAATCACGCCGCGCCTAGCTCGCACAAACGGTGCGTCAAATGGTCACAGACCAGCGTCGCGGCACCCTAAGCGCGACCACAGACCACCCGCCGGCGCCCAGGTATTCCGACCGGACGTCAACGGCCACCGGCTCCCTCAGCGCCAGTTGCGCGCCTGCGGGCGTGGCTCGTGGCGATGAGCGAGCCTGCTCAGCTTCCACGCCCGTTCCGCGAGCGTTCCCGAGCGCGACAGCTGCCCAAGGTTCAACTCCAATGCCGCAACGGGGACCACGAACCAACGGTCAAAGAGATAGAAGCAGCGGCGGACCGGGCCGCGGCAAGCCGCCAGGGGACGAGGAAGAAACTGAAAGGCGCTGTAATCGCACTAGGATCGTGGGCTCATCCACGGAAAGGGAACTATGAACGAGAAGAAGATTCGCAAAGAGCTTGAGGCACGCGTCAAAGCGCTTCGGAGTGAGGCAACCCAGCTAGAGCGTGTTGCTCGCAAGCTCGGTAGCGGCTCGGGACGCCCGTCCAAAGCTCGCTCCAAGGTCTCTGCGTCGAAAGCCTCAGCCAAACCGTCCAAACGCGGCAGAGGCTCCCGGCTGACGACAGAGATGATCGTGAGCGCCTTCAACGGCGACGGCGGCTCGCTTAGCGCCGCTCAGCTACGTAAACGCCTGAGCCTGCCGAAGTCCGTCAGTGACTTCGTTCTACGCAAACAACTTGCCGAGGCGGTCAAGGCCGGAAGCCTCAAGCGTGAAGGCGTGGCTCGAAGCACCAGGTACTTCCTCGCCTGACGCAGCACAGCCCGACGTCGAGGGTGCGGGCTCAATAGACGAAGGCGCTCAGCGCCGCAGCGATCTGTGCAGCCGGCAGGGGGCCGAATCGGAGTGTCCATGCGCCGTCAAGCTCCTGGCGGAAGCTGTGGGGTACCGTGGGAGCGGGACGAGCGGCAGGAGTACGATCTCCCGATGGCCCAACCTGGGACACCCGAGGGGCCGTCGTCATGTTCGTCGCGGTGCTGGTGATGCCGGCGCGGCCGGGGCAGCTGTGAGCTCGCCGGTCGACGACGAGCGCATCCTCGAGGTGGCGGAACGCATCGACGGGTTGTCCGAGAGCGGGCAGGAGGCCGCACTCGCCGCGCTCGCGCCGAGCGACCGCGAGGCGGTGGCGTTCACGATGCTCACCCAGGCCACGATGGTCGAGGACCTCACGGACGTGCTCGTGGCCGCGCTCGCGCC
Source organism: uncultured Solirubrobacteraceae bacterium (assembly GCA_963821425.1). Taxonomy (GTDB): domain Bacteria; phylum Actinomycetota; class Thermoleophilia; order Solirubrobacterales; family Solirubrobacteraceae; genus Palsa-744. Next base: position 44,652 of record CAWGDS010000007.1, on the reverse strand, counting down.
AGAGGCGGCCGAACGCTACACCGAGGCACTGCGGACGCTCAGCTGGCGGGTGCTGCGGATCGCGCGAGCAGGGGCCCAGAGCGAGATGGAGGCTGCGATCGACCAGCTGGTCGCCGAGCATCCCGAGCTCGGGGGGCAGACCGAGACCGTTGCAGTGTTTCTCCGCGCCTACTCGGACTGACCGGGGCGGGGGCTGAGCCGGCTGCTGGTCTTCACGCCCGGGCTGGCAAAGCGGTTCGGCGAGATCGTCCTCCCGACACGTCGCGACGCCGATGCAGCTAGCCGAAGCTCGGGAGCTCGCGTCCAAGCCAGCCGCGGTAGAAGCCTTCGATGTCGGGCAGGAAGTCATGAACCACCGGGTAGCCGGGGGGGATCGCTTCGACCTCCAGCTGGCGGGCGCAGGAGGGGCAGTAGTACTCGCGGATCTCCTGTAGCAACGGGTCGGGGCCCGCCATCTTGGGGTAGATCTCGAGCATGTCCTGTTCGCTGTCCCGCACGTACACGACTGCCTCCATCTTCCAGTTCCGGTTGTGACTGCAGAAGTCCTGGCCACAGTCGCACCGGTAGACCATGTCACCCTCGTCGCGGCGCCTGACGATGTTGAGGCCCTCGCCGGCGGGCAGCACGATCGGGTCCTCGTAGCCGACGCCGCGCTGGAGCACCGAGAGCCACTTCTCGAATCGGTCCGCGTCCTTGTAGGAGGACTGGATCTCCTTCACCTCCCGTCGTGTGAGTCGCTCCTCGACGAGCGCCTGCAGGGTCTCCTCATCGAGCGACCCTCCCGTCGCGGCGGGCACGCCCTCGTGAGCGCCGTGCGGGTGGGACTGTGCGAGGAACGCGTCCGCGGACTCGTCGGGACCGATTCGACCCGGCTGGGCGCGGGGCATCACGACCGTGGGCGTGACGACGTCGAAGTCGAAGTCCTCAGGGAGGTCCCAGAAACCTCGATACTCGGCTGCCCACCTCGGGGAGAGGCGCATCGACTCGGCGAGCATCTCCTTGATCGGCAGCGAGATGTCCTGGGCGAGGATCCGCTCCCGCTCGGCGGAGACCCAATCGCGCACCGGGATTGCTCGCTCCAGACGCCGGCGGCGGTGTGCGTCCCGATCTGAAACGCCGTACACCGACTCGGCGAACCGTGCCAGCAGGTGTCCCTGGCGGATGTCACGCTCCACCGCCTCAACGGGTCGCAGGAGTGGGTCGCCCAGGCCTGCGCCGCCCTTCATCACCGACAGGTACAGGTCGCCGTTGGCGAACGGCGAGAGCAGCGTCATGCCGTCGTTCTTGTATTCCCGTGTGCTCCCCTCGATCTCCATCAGCGCCGGAGACTCGAAGTCTCCGTCGGCAACCGGGTAGGCCTCGCCGCGGCGGGCCCGGTCGATCAGGTCGGCGCCGTGGATGTTGTGGATGTAGGCGGTCGGGCCGGGGTAGCCGCCGAACAGACCGCCGGAGGCGAGCACGCGCCCGGTGCCGATGTTCTGAAGCTCCCAGAACGGCGTCTTGTTGACCATGAAGAGCGACTCGAAGCTAGAGCCGCCGCGATGGCGACCGGGGCCGGCAGATGAGGCCTTGACGCGGCGCGAGAGGTACACGAACGGCGAGATCAGCTCCCACATCTCGACGTCGCCCATATCGCCCTCGGGATTGAACATCGCGGCGCAGTAATCGGTGCCGTCGAGTACGTACTTCGCTCCCATGCCCTGTGCGGAGACCTCGAAGTTCATGATCGCCGAGGAGCTCCCGTACTGGTCGATCCCTCCACCCTGTTGGACGTTTCCCGACACCGAGTACGACGAGAGGATCTCCTCGACGAATCCGCGTGCCTGGAGGGCGCGCGAGATCGTGCGCGGGAAGCCGGTGAACGACGGTTGCAGGAAGGCCCAGGCGATCGCGGTCGAGCCCTCGGCGGAGCCGAGGTTGGCGATCGTCCCCTCCGGGAAGTTCGTCTCGATCGCGAAGTACGCACCGTCGTTGATCTTGTCGTTGCAGATGAGCGTCTGCGTGAACATCACCCAGATCGCTCCCTGCATGCCCGAGGGGGTGCAGTTCATCGAGTGCCACCCCCACGCGGAGGCGCCGTCGTAGTCGAGCGAATAGGTGCCGTCCTCGCCGATGCGCACCTCGAATGGGGAGTGCATCACGATGTCCCGGCGGGCGCGCGCCGGCAGCTGCTGCTTGTCGGCGAACTCCGCATCGAAGAACGCCGGCGAGCGGTAGCGGCCCGGGACGGTCATCTCGCGGATGCGCGACTTGAATGACCGCCTACCCTCCTCGATCACCTCGCGGCTGAAGCGCTTGAAGCGCCCGGGGCCTTCCTCGGCGAGCAGGCGTTCGAGGGACTCGCGGATCATGTGGCAGCCCGCCAGTCGCGTGCGCTCGTCGAGCAGGTAGTAGGCGGAGGCGCGGGTGCGCTTGCGACAACGCTCGAGATGCCAACGCGCGAGCTCGTCGCCCTCGCCGATCTTCATGCAGGGAAGGTCGATGCCGTCTTCGTAGCGTGTCGTCGGTCCCACCGGGACGCCGCCGGGGGTGCTGGCCCCGATGTCCAGCACGTGTGTCACGCCGCCCGCCCACGCGAGCAGCTCGCCCTCCCAGAAGATCGGTACGAACGTCTGGACGTCGGCGTTGTGGACGTCTCCGATGGTCGGGTCGTTGTTGGCAAAGATGTCACCGGGCCGGATCCCGGGGTTCTGTTCGTAGCCGTTGCGGACCATCCACTTGATCGCATCGGACATCGTGTGAACGTGCACGATGATCCCCGTCGACAGGGCGATCGAGTCGCCCTCGGGTGTGTACAGCGCGAAGCACAGCTCGCCGAGCTCGCGCACGATCGGCGACGCCGAGATGTTCAGCGCGGTCGAGCGGGCCGACACGAGTCCTCCGCGCAGTCGCGAGAACAGCTTCTCGTAGCCGATCGGGTCCGAGCGCATCAGCTCGAGCTCCCGCAGCCCGCCGTAGTGCCCGGTCTCGGCGAACAGGCGCTCGGACTCCTCGAGCATCTCGAGCAGCGGGCGCCCCTCCCAGCCGAGACCCAGCCCGGGTTGGTGCTCGCGCCTCTGCTCGACGGTCGCCATTCCTAGACCTCCTTCGCTGCCGACAGGTGGAAGATGTGATGCCCGTCCAGGCGCGCGACGCGCCCGGGCGGAACTGCGAACGTCGTTGCGGAATGCTCGACGATCGCCGGTCCGTGGATCGAGTTGCCGGCCTCGACCTGCTCGAGCTGGAAGATGTCCGTCTCGACGAAGCGCTCGCCGCTCGAACGTCCCCAATGGACGGGCCGTTTTTCCTTCGTGGGTGGCGAGCCCTCCGTTTCTGCAAGCTGCGGCAGCGCCGGCTTCTCGACCTCGACAGTGCCGTGGACGATCGCGTGGGTGACGAGGTATCCGAACTCGGGCGAGCTTGCCGAGGAGGCGTACACCTTCGCGTAGGCATCCTCGAAGGTCGCGATCAGTTCGTTCACCTGCGACGCGTTCTCCAGCGTGGGGTGGGGGGAGCGGAGCTCGATGTCGTTGAGCTGGCCGTAGTACTGCATCCGCACCGCGTGGGTGAACCGCACGCGCTCGCGCCCGATCGCGGACTTCGCAAACTCCCGGACCGCACGGTCCTCCAGGCGCCGCCAGGCGGCCGTGATCATCCCCCCGATCCCGGCGCGCTCCTGCTCGCCGAAGGTGGGCATCAAGGGCAGGTCGATCGTCTGGTCGTAGCGGTAGTCGAAGTCCGCGCAGGCGCAGCCGAAGGCGGAGAAGCCCGCGGCCCACGCCGGCATCAGCACCTCGGCGTAGTCGACGCCCTCCGTATAGCCGGCCACGTGCAGGGGACCGCCACCGCCATAGCAGAGCAGCGTGTAGTCCTCCGGGGCGTAGCCCTTGCCGAGAATCTGTCCGACGGCCTCATTCTTCAGCGTCTGCTCGAAGAGCTCGATCACGCCCGCAGCGGCGGCGTGCACCTCGAGCCCGAGCGGCCGCGCGAGTTGCTCCTCCACCGCGGCGCGAGCGCGCTCGCTGTCGAGCTTGACTTCACCGCCGAGGAAGTAGTCGGGGTTCAGACGCCCGAGTATGAGGTTGAGGTCAGTCACCGAGATCGTCTCGAGTCCTCCCTCCGCCCAGCAGGTGCCGATCCGCGAGCCGGCCGAGTCGGGCCCGAGCTCCGGTCGGTTCGAGTTGGGGTTGACGCGTACGAAGGACCCGGTGCCGGCTCCGATCGAGTCGATCCGGACAAGCGGGATATTCAGCAGGAAACGCGCTACGTCCGGCGTCTGGGTGATCGCGAAGCTCCCGTCGGTGATCAGGGCGATATCGAACGAGGTCCCGCCGATGTCGGTGCAGAGGACGTTCGCGATTCCCATCTGCTGTGCGAGTGCCTGCCCGCCCACGACGCCGCCGATCGGGCCGGACACGAGTGTGCGCGCCAGTTCCCTAGCCTCGATCGACACCGTGCCTCCATGCGCGGCCATCACGCGCAGCTCGAACGGGGCTCCGTTCGCCTTGGTCACCTCGCGGACCGACTTCAGCGTCGTCCGTGATGGCTCGGCCGCATAGGCCTCGAGTAGCGTCGAGTTGAGCCGCGGCAGGTCGCGCCTCATCGGGTACAGCTCGCTCGAGAGGAACACCGGCACCGCCCCCTCGGCGCCGCGCGCCGCCTGCTCCTCGCCGATGATCTCCGCGATACGCATCTCGTGGGCGTCGTTGCGGTACGAAAACAGAAGCGAGACCACGATGCCCTCGACGCCGTCCTCGAGCAGCTCCGTCGCGGCCTCACGAACGTCCAGCTCGCGCAGCGGCAGCACCTCCTCGCCGAACACGTCGATGCGTCCCCGGACACCCTTCATGCGCTCGCGTGGCACCAACGGCTCGTTGTGGAAGTGGGTAGCCACGTGTAGGCGGTCGGAGTAGGAGGTACCGAGGTAGGTCTGGATCCCGCGCTCCAGTTGCAGGTAGTCCTCGTGGCCCGCGTTCACGATGCAGCCGACCCGCAGGCCCTGGCGCTGCAGGAGCCGGTTGAGCATTGCGGTTCCCGAATAGATCCCAGCGACGATCGATGGAAAACCCTGGCTGGGTTGCAGACCCCACTGCGCAAGGGCGTCGTGGGCGGAGCTCACGAACCCGATCGACTCATCCTCGGGCGTCGTCTGAGCCTTTCCGACCACGAACGAGCCGTGCACGTCGACGATGAAGGTGTCCGTCATTGTGCCGCCCGCGTCGATCGCGAGCACCCGGGGCACGTGCAATCCCTCTCTGGACACCGGTGCTCGAAGCTCCTTCCGCCCGGCAATGCCGATTGGCACCGAAACTACACGGCGTGCGCAACTACGGGGATCCGTAATCGCCCGCACACCTGCAACGTCCAGGATCGGTGCCGTTACCTCAGGCGACAGCGTCGCCACGCCGGCCGGGACGAGTTCAGGCGCGCTCGCTGCCCCGAGCGACGCGCCGGCTCCTGGTCGATCAGGTGAAGCGTTCGAGCACGCGGCTGATCGCGCTCGTACCGAACTCCACCGAGTCAACCGGCAGGCGCTCGTCCTCGGCGTGTATCAGCTGCATGAATGCCATCTCCTCCGGCAGTTGCATGGGGAGAAAGCCGTAGGTCTGGATGCCCAGTCGTGAGAAGAAGCGCCCGTCGGTGACCGCGGGAAGCAGTAGCGGGATCGGCTTGGCTGTCGGGTCCAGCTCGCGTAGCGCCCGCGCGAGCGTGTCGAACAGCCCCATGTCCGGCTCGGACGCACCTGGATCGAAGCGGATCACCTCGAGCTCCATCTCCACCCCCGCCAGCGCGCGCAGCTCCTCGAACACGTCCTGCGGCCTGAAGCCGGGGAGCAGCCTGCAGTCGATCTCGACCGACACCTCGTCGGGGATCACGTTGATCTTCTCGCCGCCGGCGACGATTGTCACGCTGGCTGTGTTGTGCAGCAGCGGGTCGAACATGCGCCCGCGCTCGCCGAGCACGTCCAGCAGCCGATCGCTGGCCCTCGGCTGCAGCAGCGCCCGAAGGAGCAGCTCCAGCGGGCGCGGGGCGTCGGCGGCGATCGCGTCGACCATCGCCTTGACGACAGGCGTCACGTGCACCGGGAGGCGTCGCCTGTCGAGGCGGTACAACAGCCGTCCGAGCCTGCCCATCGCCCCGCCCCGCAAGGGCAGCGAGCCATGCCCCGCGGGACCGCGGAACGTGGCCTTGGTCCAGCACACCTGCTTCTCGGCGACCATGATCGGGTAGAAGCGCCGCCCGGCGATTGGCATCGTGAAGCCGCCGAACTCGCCCAGCGCGAAGCGCACGCCGTCGAACAGCTCAGGGTGCTCTCGCACGAGGAAGGCAGCTCCGTGGTCGCTGCCCGCCTCCTCGTCGGCGAGCACGCACAGGATCACGTCGCCGGGGGGCGCCTGGGGCGCGGACGCGGCACGCATGAACGCCGCGATCATCATCGCCACGCCGCCCTTCATGTCGAGCGCGCCGCGACCCCAGATGTAGCCGTCGTGGACCTCTCCCGCGAACGGCGGGTGCCGCCAGTCCCCGCGCGCCGCAACCACGTCTACGTGGCCCTGCAGCAAGAGTGGCGGGGCCTCGCCACGGCCGGGCAGGCGCGCGATCAGGTTCGGACGGCCGCTGTCATCAGCGACCGTCCGCTGTTCGCACGGCAGGCCCTCCAGCACCGAGCTGATCCAGGCGATGCACTCCCCCTCGGCTCCGGGCGGGTTCGTGGTATCGAAGCGCAACAGCTGCGCGAGCAGCTCCGCCGGTCGATCCGCCAGCCCCGTCTCCGCCATCGCGACAGTCTCCCCGATCCGCGTGCCGGCGGCCCCCAGACCGATCGCCCGCATCGCCTGGAGGTCCCCGTCCGCCGCTCGCCCGCGTGTGCTCACGACGCGAAATCGGGCCTGCCCCTATCGCGGGTAACATGGCTCGAGGGAGTGCCTTGGCGCGCGCGGGCGAAGTGTTTTGGTTGCACAGAAGCCTTCCAAGCTTCTAGAGCCGGTTCGATTCCGGTCGCCCGCTTTCATCCGCCACGCTGAAGTTCGCCGCCACGAAGGGCACGCAGAAGCCCTACGGGCTCGCTACGCAGATAGGGGCAGGCCCCGGGCGCCAGGGCTACTTCACGGTGCCGCCGGAGGCGTTGATCGCGTCCCACGTGCCGCCGAACTGCTGCACGCCGACGTAGGAGGTCTTCCCCGGCCCGCTGTCCCCGCTGTAGGTGTAGAGAGGGTGACCGGCGTAGGTGACCTGGCCGTCGCGTGAGGACAGAAGCGAAGCCTTGATGCCCGAACCGGCCGTCGGGCGGCCGCTTGCCTTCAGCGGTGGCCAAACCGCCGAGCAGCCACGGATCGCCGCGCACGTGTTCTTGCCGGCGTGATCGCGCGTGAACTCGTAGAGCGTCCGGCCGGAGCTGTTGACGAGGATGCTTCCGAGGGAGGTGTGTCTCAGCTGCACCGTGGCTGCGCTGCTCGAGCGCCCTGTCGGGAGGTTCTTCTGCGCGTCGGCAGCCGCCGCGGCACACGCCGTCGTTGCCAGAGCCACGGCCGAGAAAGTGCCGATCCGTTTCATGGTTCCTCCAGAGGTCGGGATGCTGTTGCTGTTGTAGTCATCAACATGGATAGACACCGCCACGCCGTGAACCTTCCACGTGCGTGTGGCCGCGAGCTGGCTCGCGGCGGTCGGACCGGGGAGTAGCGCCCCTGCAGGCGGACTGGGGAAGAATGTCCGGGTACCGGGAGTCTTAGGGAGTGGCGAGCCGCGATGCGGCTGAGCCACACGCGGACGCCCAGCGATCGCGACGGGACAGCCAGAACGAGAAAGGTCGGTTGACGATGAGTCTGCGCGTGCTAGTACTTTTCGCCGTCGCTGCGCTGTTGGGGGCGGCCGTGGCCGTACTGCCTGCCCTCGCCGCCCCGTCCGAAGCGAAGCTCGAAGTCAACGAAAACTGTGTCGAGACCGAATGGCCGTGCTGGGCAGCGCCCGGTTCGGGCGCGAAACCGAAACCCGCGAGCAAGCTCACGATCACCGCCGGGGGCGAAGTCGCGTTTTCCGATCACGCCAATACCAAGGCGAACATCGCGTGGCTCGGAGCTGCGCCGGTCTGCTCGCCGAGCGTGCCGGTGAGCCCCACTCCACCGCAGGCTCCGTGGGAAGGCAAGTGCAAGTTCGAACAACCTGGCACCTACAGGTTTGAAAGCGCGACGCTCTTCAACGGCGGCCCAGGCGAGGACTACACCAAGTACGAAATCGTCGTGGAAGGCGCCGCCACGGCGCCGAACGAACCCGGCCACGACTCGCCGTTGGTGGGAGGATCCAAAGCGCTTGCGCTCGTCCACAGCCAGCGCGGATCAAGCGTGCACGGGTCGATCGACGTGTCCCAGGCCGGCTCCGGCGGACAGCTGGAAGTCGGGCTGTTCCTCGCCGGTGCACCGTCCAACACGGGCCACCTCCGTCAGGTGCGCGTGGGGCGGCTGGTGCGCTCCCCCGTCAAGGCGGGCCGCGTGTCCTTTTCGGTGCCTCTGACCTCCAGGGGCCGGGCTTCGTTACGCCGCCACCGGCGCCTGGCGTTGACCGTGAAGGTCACGCTCACGCCTGCACACGGCGAGCCGGTGACGGTCGTCCGTGGCGTTGTCGCGCACGCCTGACCGGGATGGGCCCAGGCCCGGCCGCGGTCCGCTAGACCGCCGTCGAGGCACCGGCGAGGACCGCCGGGGAGCGATCCGTTGCGGCGGGTGCCGGCGGAGCAGATGTGAGAGCCTGGGGGGGACCTGAATGGAGCCGATGAGGCGAACAATCCAGGCGGCCTCGCCATCGCTTGAGCGTCCGGCGTTCTACGCGTTGCGCCCCGGCGGGTGGCGGGACCTCGTGACCCTCCTTCACGCTCCGTACACGGCGTGGAACCTGGCCAATGTCGCCATCGGCGCGGCGCTCGCTCCCCATCTGTACCCCGGGCGGCTGGGTGCCGCTCTGGCAGCATTCTTCCTCGCGGTGGGCGTGTCCGCCCACGTGCTCGATGAGCTGCAGGGCAGGCCTATGGGTACGCACCTCTCGAGCCGCACACTCGTGATTCTGGCGGCCGTCTCGCTGACCGGAGCGGCGGCGATCGGGATCGTGGGGGCCGTGACCATCTCCCTGACCCTGATCCCGTTCGTCATGGCGGGTGTGTTCATCGTGCTCGCCTACAACCTCGAGTGGTTCGGCGGCCGCTTTCACAACACCTTCTGGCTGGCGGTCTCCTGGGGCGTCTTCCCGGTACTGACGGGGTACTGGGTCAACGCCCTGGAACTGCGGGCTTCCGCATTGCTGGCGGCGGCCGGGTGCGCCATGATGCTGGTCGTCCAGCGGAGCCTCAGTACGCCCGTGCGCGAGCTTCGCCGGCGTACCGTTTCGCTCACCGGAGAGCAGAGGCTCGCGGATGGATCAACCGTGCAGCTCGATGCCGCTCGCCTGGCCGCGCCGATGGAGCGCGCCCTACAAGCTTGCGCGGTGGGGATGGTGCTGCTCGCCACCGGGCTCGTACTTGCGCGCCTATGACGAACGAAGCCGGCACCGGACGGTCTCCCGACATCGCCTCGCGGCGGCGAGAGGCCGGCGAACTTCCGGGGAGGAGCCGGTCCTGGCCTCAGCGGTGATGCTTGCCGGCAGGGCGCCGATGCGCCGGATGTACCGCCGCCAGTACGCCCTTGGCAGGGCGCCCTCGGAGCCTGTCGGGACCACCGACCGCAGTCACCGTCGCCGTCAGGCTCTCAAACGGAAGCACGTTGGCAAGGACCACGCTGAGGCCGCTGGCCTTGCGAACGAAGGACTCGAGTCGCCCGTCGCTGCCCGTGACGCGGACGCGGTAGCTGCGTGCTCCCCCCACGGCATCCCACTTCACGACCGCGGTGTCGCCGTGGCGGACGATCTGAACCTTGCGGGACCGGCCAGGCCTGAAAGCAGAGGGGGCGCTGTACCGGCCCACCGAAAGTTCGCGCACGATCGCCCCTTCGGCGTTGACCAGGTACGCGTAGAGCCGGCGTGCTCGGCCCAGTGCTTCCTCGGGGGTGAAGCGAAGCGTTCCCGACGCCCTCGTGGCCGTACCGAGCACGCGGCCGCTGTCGGCGCCGCGTTCGGCGAACACCACCTTCGTCCCGGTGACGAAGTGCTTGACGGCGTACGCCAGTGCCCAGCTTTTGCCGTGGCCATGACGGACCCGGACCCTCACCGACGCGGGTGGGACGTCCTCGGCGGTTTCCACCTTGGAGATCGGGGCCGACCCGTCGGCGGGCTTGATCCCCCATTCGCCGCCCGGCGGTGAGCGCAGGAACACCAGCACCTGGTGCGGGTCGGGGGCGATCGCACTCATGAAGTGCCCGGCGACCATTTCGAGGCTGCCCGGGGCGGCCGGTGTGGTGTAGCGCTGGCCGCCCGGGGCGATTAGCGTGACCACCGGCGTCCCCGACGCTGAGGTGATACGCAGCTCCTCGCCCTGGGTGCCATTGGGGAGGGAGAACGTCCTGCGTTCTTCGGAGCTCGCCAGGTGACCTCCGTGGGCCGCCAGCAGTGGGATGTCGGAGGAGATCGGGTCGGTCGTGAGCGAGAGCGCGGATTCTTCGCCCACGAAGCCCCCCTTGTGTTCCTTCAGCGGGGTCTGGTTGTACTGCTTGAGCTGATCGCTGCAGTTGTCGTTCCCGAACAGGCCTCCCGAGACGTTGCCATCGGAGAACCGGTAGCGACCTTGGATCCCGCCCCCGAAGATGCCTTCACCCCCGACGTGGACACAGCCCGCGGCATATTGGTTGTTGACGAGTGCCGCGATTTCCGCGCTGATGATCCACAGTTTGAAATAGACGAAGCCGTTCGCCTGCCAGAGGCCGCTGTTTGGTTCGTCCCAGAAGCCCGCTCCACCGCGGACTTCGATCAGGGGGCTCTTGGAGTCGAGCGGGAAGTGGATGTTGAGCTGGACTTCCGCGTCCACGTAGCCGTCGGTGTAGACGTCGGCGGCGATCGAGGCGATTTCGTCGTCGTAGAGAGACAGCGATCCCTTGCCGCCGAAGAACCCGAGTTGTTCGGAGGTTTCTTCGCGGAACTTGAAGTCGAACTCGAGTTCGAGCAGGTCCGCGATGCTTGCGCCCAGGCTGCCGCCGAAGGCGAGCGGGTTGACGCCCACCGAGGCGCCGATCTCGTTCAAGAGGATGCCGGGATAGATCGGCACCCCGCCGTGGGGGGACTTGAACTTCATCGCCGCCGACTGGAATTCGCCGTGTTTGAAGGCGAGTTCGGATTCCAGTTCGACGATTTCTTCTCCGAACGTGATCACGCCCTTGGCCTGCCAGCTGTCGCGCTTCGATGCTTCGAAGTATTCGGGGAAGTAGTAGACGAACTTCGCCTTGGTGACCTTGAAGATCGGCGCCAGGCTCGCTTCGGGGATCGTGAATTCCAGCGAGCTGAGTTCGATCCCCGTTTCGAGGTTGGCGATCATCTCGAGGGCCCCGGTCGCTTCGAAGTTGATGTCCGAGAGGCTCAGTCCGACCTGAACGTCGAACAGGGCCTGGCCTTTGTTGTTGAGATACACGTCGACCTGTCCGGTGAGCGGGAAGTTGCCGGGCAGTTCCGCGCACTCGGTGATCCCGTTCGTCGGGGGGCAGCATCCGGCCTTCTTCGCTTCCTTGGGTTCGCATTTCTTACCTACCCCGAAGGCCATCAGCAGCGTCTTGTTGGGCTTTTCGGCGACCCGTGCCCGGGCGTGCCTGGGGCCGTGGAACACGTTGAGTTGACTCACGTAGCTGTGGAATTCGAGCACCAGCGGTTCGGCTTCCAGGTCTCGGCTACCCAGGACCATGTTCCCCAGCGGCGTGTTGAGCAGCTCGATATCGACCTGCCCGCCGTAGAGCTCGGTGACGTTGGCGCCGGCCCCGATGTCGTTGCGCTTACGGATCTTCAGCGGGCCGCCGCTGGCGAGCTTGAAGGTCATGCCGTTGATCTGAAGTTCTGCGCCGCCAATCACATAGCCTTCGCCCAGCTTCTGGATGCATTCGGCCATCAGCGTCGCGTCGCCGAATTCGAGCCGGGGAATGCATTCGCCTTCGCCCCCGTCGGCGAGATGGATGGATGACTTCGAGACGTTCACTCCGAGGTGCTGGGTGGATTTTTCGCCGTTCGAGTTGGTCACCGTCAGCGCGACCGTGTGGACACCGGCCCCGAACATGACCTGTGCGATGGGGTTGGTCCCCGTACTCGTCTGGACCTTTTCGCCGCCGTTGAGGTTCCAGCCGTAGGAGATGATGTGGCCGCCGCCGGGGCTGGAGCCGGCGCCGGTGAGTGTCAGGAGTTGGCCGGCCGTCGGGTTGGGCGTGGTCAGCGAGACACGGGCTTCGGGCGGTGAAGGCCCGCCTCCGCCCGGCGGTGGCGGTGGCGTGGGCGTGGGCGGCGTGCCGCCGGGCGGCGGTTCGGTGGTCGGCAGGGCTTCGAAGTCGAGGTTGTCGATCGCGATTTCCTGGAAGGTCACGATGCCGGTCGTGATCGCGAAAAAGCTGATCTTGCCCTTCCCGTTGAGGGTCACGGAGATCGGTGTCCAGGCGTTCGGGCCCGCTTTCCCTTTGCCTTCGCCGACGACTTCGCCGGCGGGGTTGTAGCCGATCACCGATACTTCGATTTCGCCGGAGCCGGCGATGAGGTTTCGTACCTGGACCGAGAGCGCGCCGCGAGCTGATTCGAGCAGTGCACCGTAGGTTCCCTGGTGATTGGCGGCCCCGAAGCACGTGGGTAGGACCGCGAAGTCAGGGGGCGACGCCGCCGGTGGTCCGAGCGACCCGTCTCGGGTCGTGGGCGAGCCCGCGTCGCATGCGCCGGTCGGTACCGGCCCTCCGAGCGCTGCGGAGGTGCCCATCTTCAAGCCCTGCGCTTCGTACTGGTTGCTCACTTCCTGGCCCGCCGCTATCAGCGGCGGATCGAAGTTTACTTCGGTTTCCGAGGCGAGCGCCGGCCCCGCGGCGGCCAGCGATCCGAGCAGCACGCCGAGCAGGAGCGCCGCACGTCCCAGCCGGCTGACCCTGATGTGCCGGTGTGGCCCCGTCGCTCCCCTGGGACAAGCTGGATTCATGGCGCGTGGCCCGCAACGACCAGCCTGTGAGCAGAATCCGTCGACGTCACGGCGAACGCTGCAGGCATGGCGCACAATAGTCCCCTCCGCGGCGAGACTGTCCTGTCGCTGGACGGGTTGCCGAAGGCGTCGGCGGCCAGGCTATTGGGCCCTGGTGCCCGCCGCGGTCGTGACTTCGGTTGCGCTGAGGCCGTGGCTTCCGGGCCACCAGGCCAGGAACCAGCCGTGGGCGCGGCTGGCCGTCACACGGGTGCCGTCGTTGAGTCTCAGCGCGACTCCGGTCACGCCGGCCCCGGTACGGCCGACGACCATCGAGAAGTGTCTGGAGCCTTCGTCCGCCGGCGTGCTGGTACTGCCGGAGGAGGCGAAGGCGACCTGACCTGGAGGGACCGGCGCCGGAGGCCGCACCGCGATCGACGTCCCGGCCGAACCCTGCCCGCGGCGATCGACGAAGCAGGTGGACACGGCCCGTCCGCTGTCGGCCTCGAGCACGACCGTGGTGTACGGCCCGCGCGTGTCCAGCAGGACCACGTGCCAGCCACGGCTCGGGAACAGCGGAAGCTGCCGATCTCGAGTCCCGGAGCCCGCTGTGGATTCACGGCGGTGACGAGCCATGTTCCCCAGCATGGAGCCGCACACCGTGACCGCTCGCCGTAGTTGCCCTCCGGCGGCATGGGTGGGGGCCGCCGACCAACCCGCGAACGCGCGTGGCGGGCCGGTGCTGAGTCCGACCAGAAGGACGACCAGGACAGCCGCTGCAGCGGCCGTGATCGTGGCCAGTGCGACTGGGATTCGGCGAGCAGCGACCCGCGGCCGGTAGTCGTGGGACAGCAGCTTCGCGCTCGCGTCAGCCGGGAGTTCTGCTGCCCGCGTGGCCAGGGCGTGGCGGAGCTCCTGCTCGAGCTTGCGGTTCATGGCGCGGTCTTCCTGCCGGTCTCGGCGGTCGGCTCGACGATCGGCATCGTCGCTGGCTCCTCGAAGGCTCCGCGAAGTCGCTCCAAGGCTCGTGAGGAGCTGCTCTTGACCGTCCCCACCGAGCAGCCGAGAGCCGCGGCCACCTCGGTCTCGGGCAGATCGGCGAAGTAGCGCAACACGAGCACGGCCCGCTGGCGCGCCGGCAGTGCTGCGAGCGCACGGATCAGATCCGTGCGGGACTCGAGCGACGCGGCGGTCGCTCCCCCGTCGCCGGGCGGCCCCGGCGTGTCGGCCACGACGAGCTCGGTGTTCCTCCTCGTGCGTTTGGGGGCGTCGTCGAGCACGAGGTTGACCATGACCTTGCGCGCGTAGCTGCCGGGGTGCTCCATGTTCCTCACCCGCGGCCATCTCCGGGCCACGCGCAGCATGCACTCCTGCACGACGTCTTCTGCTTCCGCACGATCGCCCACCATGAGATAGGCGGCGCGCAGCAGGCCGTCGGCATGGGCCGCGGCGAAGCGCTCGAACTCGAACTCGGCACGGGATCTGGCTCGTTTCAACGGGTTGACGGGCGCCGCTCGTCTCGGGTCGCCATCTTCTGCTTAAACCCCTGCGGGGTCACGAAAGGTTCCATCGCTGCCCCTGGCCCGACCAGCGGGACCGTACCTGTCGCCAGGGGACCAGCTGAAGGCATGCGGGAAGATCTGGCGGTGCAGATCTTCGTGAGCGGGACCTGGAAGGACGAGAAAGCGCGACCGTATCGGGACCAGGCGCTGGAGCTGGGTTCCGGGATCGGGGCCGCGGGCTTCGACCTCGCATGCGGCCCGGGCACGGGTATCGCGCGCGACGTCATCGACGGATTCCGTCAGGTCCCGGCGGCCGGCAAGGTTCGCTACTACCTCCCGACCGAGGCGGACATGGCCGCCGTGGGAGAGGAGGTCATGCCCGGGGCCGACGAGGTCGAGCACACCGGCCTCGACTACCCGATGCGCAACCTGTTGCAGGTCAAGCGCTCCGACGGGCTGTTCGTGCTCACCGGTGGCGACGGGGCGCTCGAGGAGGTCGTGGCGGCCGTCGGCGACTACCGCCTCCCGGTTGCCATCGTCGCCGGCTCCGGCAGTGTCGCGGCCGCCGTCACCGCGCTGCTGGAGGTGTACCCGGCGTGGAGCGCCCTGGTCGAGCTCGGGCCCGACGTGGCGTCACTGCTCGACCCTTTCCTGACGCGCGTGGGTGTCGCTTCTGCGTCCCACGGCATTTGATCGGAGCCCGTTGCGCGCCTGCGGCACCTACACCCGAAGCGGCCCGTCCGACGGCTCACCACCCATGGCGCCCGCCGCACGCACCGGCCCCATGGGCCGCTCCGGCGTTGCGGCGGACGCTCCGGGTCCCTCTCCTCCGGTCCCGATCACGCAGGCGCGGTCTGCGTCACGGGCCCGTTTTGGGGTTGAGGTCGTGGGGTGGGCTGTCCCCACCGTGTCGCCGGGTGCGCCGGCGACGAGCGGTGTTTGCGGCATCCCGCCCGCGGTATTTGCGACATTCCCACCTCTCTGCTACCCAAGCGATAGGTGCTCAAACGTCCGTCGAGCGGGGAGCAGCTGACCCGTGCGGGTCGCCATCGTCTCTGACGTCCACGGCAACCTCACCGCTCTCGACGCGGTCGTGTCGGACCTCCAGCGACACGCGCCCGATGTGGTGTTGCATGGCGGTGACCTTGCGCTGATGGGGCGCAGCCCGCCGAGGTAATCGACCGCGTGCGGGAACTGGGCTGGGCGGGGGTGGTCGGCAACACCGACGAGCTGCTGTGGCGCCCGGACGAGCAACAACGCCAGCAGGCACTCGCCCCCAAGCTGGGGTCGCTGCTGAGCCTGATCTTCGAGCAGTACGCACCAGCCACCCGGCAGCTGCTGGGCGAGGAGCGCGTTGCGTGGCTGCGGGAGCTTCCCGCCGAGCAGCGCCTCGAGGATCTGGTGCTGGTGCACGCGGCCCCGGGCGATCTCTGGCGGGCGCCGCTGCCCGAGGCCGGTGATGAGGAGATCGCGGCGGTCTACGAGCCGCTCGATGCGGCCACTGCCGTGTACGGCCACATCCACCGCCCGTACACACGCGGGCTGGGCCTGCTGACGGTCGCCAACAGCGGCAGCGTGGGCATGCCCTGGGACGGCGATCCGCGCGCCAGCTATGTGATCGTGGAGGACGGCCGGCCCCGGCTGCAGCGCGTCGAGTACGACGTCGAGCGAGAGGCCGCCGTCCTGCTGGGCGGTGGCTACCCGGACGCGCAGCGCCTGGTGGCGATGCGCCGCAGCGGGGTGTTCATCCGGCCGCACGAGGGGCGCTAAGCACCCTGGAAGCGGACGACCTCCTCAGCCAGCCGGGCGGGCTCGTCGTGGGGCACGAAGGTGCGTCCGTTCTCGATCTCCACCAGGCTCGCGTCGGCGAACGCGTCGCGCAGGCGGCGGGCGAACTCGAGCTTGAAGAAGCGGTCCCCGGCACCCCACACGAGCAGCGCCTGTCCATCGAAGCCGTTGAGGCGGTTCGACGCCGCATCGAGATCCTTCGGATCCACCTTCTTGGCAAAGCGCGCCACGTCCTCGCGGATGGCGGGGTCGGTGAGGCACGGGTCCACCCACGCTCGTGTCTGCTCGGCGTCCAGCGGCTTGCGCACCAGCAGTCCGAACCCGGCGGGGGAGTGTCGTACGGCGGTCGACCGCATCGGCGCCAGCAGAGCACGGATCGCGGTGGGGCTGCGGAAGGTCTTGAACAGCTGGCCGAACGGCGCCGGGGGGAAGTTGGTGAACGCGTCGCAGTTGGTCAGCACAACCCGCCCGACACGCGCGGCGTCGGTGTCGAGCAGGAACTGGCAGATGGCGCCGCCGGTGTCGTTGCCGACGAGCGTCACGTCGTTCAGGTCGAGCGCCTCCATGAAGGCGATGATCTGACGCGCGATCCCGCGCGGGGACTGGTCGGCCTTCTCGCCCAGGGCGATGGTGTGCGACCCGAGCGGCCAGTCGGCGGCGTAGGAGCGCACGCCCGCGTTTGCGAGTGCGTCGGCGGTGTCGCTCCAGAGGCTGCCGTTAACGAGGAAGCCGTGGACGAACACGACCGGCGGTGTGGTGGCATCGTCGGGACCAGCGAGGCGGTACTGGACGGTGCCGTGGGGAAGATCGATGGTCGGCATGTCTGCTCCCAGCTCTAGATTTAGATACAGGCTGCACGTAACATACGTACACTCTGTATGAAAGTCAACCGGCGAACCCAGGCCGACCGCTCGGCCGCCACCCGTGCCGCGCTCGTGGGAGCGGCACGCTCGCTGTTCGCCGAACACGGCTTCGGCGGCGTGGGCACCGAGACCATCGTCCATGCCGCCGGGGTCAGCAGAGGAGCTCTCTACCACCAGTTCACCGACAAGACGGAGCTGTTCGAGGCCGTCTACGAAGCCATCGAGGAGGACCTCGCCGGCCGTCTGGCCCAGCGCATCGTCGAGGCCAAAGTCAGCGACCCGATCGACGTGATGTTGCTGGCGGCCGACGCGTGGCTGGACGCCTGTCGTGAGCAGGAGGTCCAGCAGATCGTCCTGCTCGACGGACCGGCCGTGCTCGGCTGGGAGCGCTGGCGGGAGATCGGCCTGCGCTATGGGCTGGGCCTGCTCGAGGGCATGCTCACCCAGGCGATCGAGCTCGGACGGATCCCGCCCCAGCCGGTCAGCGCACTCGCCCACGTGCTGCTCGGGGCACTCGACGAGGCGGCGCTGTACATCGCCCGCGCCGAGGATCAGGCGACCGCGAGCGAGGAGATCCGCGGGGTCATCGCCCAGCTCGTGGCCGGGCTGCCGGTAAGGGGGTGAACGCGTCGCGGATATCGCTCACGGCGAGCTCAGCTGCGAGGACACGGCCAGCAGCGGGCTGACATCACGTCTCGCCCGCGCGAGGATCAGCCCACCCTCGATCGCCGCCAGCACGAGCAGGGCGCGCTGTTCGGCCTGGGCGGGGTCCAGCCCCGCTCCGACCATCCGCTCGCCGAGGACCTCAAGCCAGGAGTCGAACGCCGCCCGCGCCGCCGCCCGCATCGGCTCTGAGTCGGCGGTCGTCTCGAGCGCGACGGTGGCGATCGGGCAGCCGTCGGCGAAGCCCGACTGTTCGAGCCCGGCGGCCAGGGCCTCGATCAGGCGGACGATCCCAGCGTCGAGGTCCTCGCTGCTGTCAAGGATCGCGGCCATCGCGTCGCGCAGCTGGTCCGCAGAGCGCTCCATCGCGGCGATCGCGAGTTCCTGCTTGCCGCCCGGGAAGTGGAAGTAGAGCGATCCCTTCGGGGCTCCGCTACGGGCCACTATCTCGCCCAGGCCGCTGGCTGCGTATCCCCGCCGGCGCAGCAGCTCCTGGGTGGCGGTCACAAACGCCTCCTTGGAGGCCCCCCGCTGCGGCGCACGCCTCGTTGCTGGCATTCCATTACTATAGAGACCGGTCTACATAGAGGGAGTGGATGATGCAACAGCTGGTGTTCGCCGGTCCGAGGTCGTTGCAGTGGCGTGAAGCGCCCGAGCCACGGCTCTCCTCTGACGAGGCCGCCCTCGTGCGGCCGATAGCCGTCGCCACCTGCGACCTGGACTCCCTGATCGTCTCCGGGACCTCTCCCTTCCAGGCGCCGTTCCCACTCGGGCACGAATGTGTCGCCGAGGTGATCGACGCCGGCGACGCGGCCGGCTCCCTGGCCGCGGGCCAGCTCGTCAGCGTCCCCTTCCAGATCTCCTGTGGCAGCTGCGACGCGTGCCTCGCCGGACGCACCTCCAACTGCACCGAGGTCCCGTTCATGTCCACCTACGGGTTCGGTCCCGCGGTCGACAGGTGGGGTGGCTTCCTGTCGGACCTGGTCGAGGTGCCCTTCGCCGAGCACATGCTCGTGCCGCTGCCGAAGGGCCTCGAGCCCGCGGCGGTGGCGAGCGCCTCGGACAACCTCAGCGACGCCTGGCGCACGGTGGGGCCCCCGCTGGCCGAGCACCCGGGCGCGGACGTGCTGGTCGTCGGCGGCGCCGGTCCCGGCTCGATCGGCCTGTATGCGGCCGGCCTGGCCGTCGCGCTGGGCTCCGGCTCGGTCCTGTACGTCGACGGCGACGTCACCCGCCGGGAGATCGCCTCGCGCCTGGGCGCCCAGACGCTGGCCGAGAAACCCAAGCGCGTGGGCCCCTATCCGATCACGGTGGACTCCAGCGCCGACCCGGACGGCCTGCAGCTGGCACTGCGCTCGACCTCGCCCGACGGGGTGTGTACCAGCACGGCGATCTACTTCGGCGAGCAGCCCCGTCTACCGCTGCTCGAGATGTACACGAAGGGGATCACCTTCCGCACCGGACGCGCCAACGCCCGCAGCGCCATGCCCCACGTGCTGGGGTTGGCGGCAGCCGGCCACCTGCATCCCGAGCTGGTCACGAGCCGCGTGGTCTCTTGGGATGAGGCGCCCGCCGCGCTCGCCGACGGCGGCTGGACGAAGCTCGTGATCGAGCGCAGCTGATCGCGGTGTGGGGGGCGCCGCACGCCCGCCACCGCGGCCACTCGTGATCAGCCGCCGAGGCGACCGATCAAGCGGCTGCGTTCCACTCCCGTAGCCCCCGTGCGGAGGCTGTAGAGATCGCCGTCCCGCGCCAGCCACAGTTCGCCGGCGAAGTGCTCGCGGGCGTCCGCCAGGAAGACCTCCTCGAGTCCCTTGAGCGGCAGCGGGGGGATGACGTGGGTGATCGCCAGCGCGCCCACCCCCGCGTCCCGGGCTGCGTCAGCCGCCTGCGGTGCCGTCGCGTGGTAGTCGGGGACGTCGGCCAGGATGCGGCGGCGCATCTGCTGCCCGGCGTTGCCGACGGCCTCCTCGACGAGCTTCAGCAGCCGCGTGGATAGCGCGTCGTGAAGCAACAGGTCCGCCCCCTGCGCGACCCGCACCAGCGCCGGCGCGTAGATCGTGTCGCCGGAGATGACCGCGCTGCGGCCACGGTAGTCGAAGCGGTAGCCGACGGCCGGCGCCACCGGGGCGTGGTCGACCACGAACGCGGTCACCTTCAGGCCGTCCTCGTCGAGTACCCCCAGCTCGTCCTCGCCGTCGGCGAAGGAGAACGTCTCGGCCGTCATGACAGCGCCCGAGGGCGGGGCCACCTCCGGGCCGTGGTGGGCCGTGCGATAGCCCCGATCCAGCGCGTAGGCCTCGTTGAGGCCCCCGACGACCCGTTCGACCCCCGGTGGCCCGATCACCCGCAGTGGTGCCGTCGCCGCGTTCGCGACCCAGCGCTGAAGGTTCACGGTGCCCAGGCCGCCGATGTGGTCGGAGTGGAAGTGCGTCAGCAGCACAGCCGCGATGCGGCTGGGTGCGAGCTGCATCCGCGCCATCGTCTCGGCGGCACGCTCGCCCGCGTCCACGATGAAGATGCGCCCGCCCGCGATGATCGCGGCGCACGAGTCACCGCGCTTGGCGTCGGGCAAGGGCGAGCCGGAGCCGACCACCGCCAGGTGCAGGCCGTCGGGCAGGCCCGCGGCCGGATCGGCGCCCACGAGTGCGGGCAGCCGTCGTTTGATCGCGGCCAGGGCCAGGCGGGATCGCAGGGAGTCCGGCACCGGCGGATCCTATGGGCTCCGCGAGCCGGCTCGCTCGGGGGACGCCCGCTCAGGCGTCGGACGCCGTCTCGGCGACGGCGGCCAGGGGGGAGTCCGCGTCCGGGGCCGGCGGCCCCGTGTGCTCATCGTCGAGGACGGCCTCAGGATCGCGCAGGAAGCCATCCTCATCGCGCAGCCCATCCTCGTACGGTTGCGACGGATTTTCCGCCTCGAGCTTGCGCGCGGCCTTGCGGGCCGCTTTCTCTGCACGCTTCTCACGCAGCCTGCTTTCGCGCGTGAGCTTCGCCATCGTCGTCTTCCTCTTACCGCTGGAAGCCATATCTGCCGATCTTCTGGAAATGTAGGCGCACGCCCGATCAGGCGTGCGCCCTTACGCCAAGCGAAGTGGCGCCCTAGAGCGCCTGAACGTTCGCAGCCTTCGGTCCCTTGTCGCCGGGTTCGGCGTCGTAGGAGACCTTTGCGCCTTCGGTGAGCGAGCGGTAGCC
Organism: uncultured Solirubrobacteraceae bacterium; assembly: GCA_963821425.1. Taxonomy (GTDB): domain Bacteria; phylum Actinomycetota; class Thermoleophilia; order Solirubrobacterales; family Solirubrobacteraceae; genus Palsa-744. Next base: position 23,620 of record CAWGDS010000007.1, on the reverse strand, counting down.
CTCGCCCACGATTGCGCTGTGGTGCACGAACAGGTCCTTCGACTGGTCGTCGGGAGTGATGAACCCGAAGCCCTTGTCGTCGCTGAACCACTTCACGGTTCCGGTGGCCATTCTTGATTCCTCCTGCGTTGTAGTGCTGCGAACGCGGAGATTGCTTGGAGCAAAGGCACGAGCGCTGGCACTGCGGTTGCTGAGCTCGACAGCTCAGCCTGATTCGGGGGAGACTAGCAGCGAGGGCGCTCAGTCGCGGGCGGTGGGCCCGTGCTCGTCCTCCCACTCCCGGGGAGGCCCGAGCACCGATGCCTCGGGGCCGAAGCGCTCGGCGTAGGCGTCGCGCAGCTCCCGCCAGCGCCGAGGATCGTGGTCGCGGTCGCTCTCGCCGGCCAGCGAGCGGTCGAGCACCTCGAGACACTGATTCCAGCCGGCCCCGTCCCGGGTCGCCTTCCCCAGCTCCTCGAGCACGACCGTGAAGGTCATCGCGGTACCCCCACCATCGGGCTCGAGCGCGAACCGCAGCCGATCGCCTCCCCACGTGAACTCGAGCAGCGAAGGTGGCTCGCAGCGCAGCATCTCGCCGTGCATCGGGTCGATCTCGACGTGCTCGAAGCGGAACGTCAACGCTGCCCCCGCGACGCGCTCCCCGTCGATGCTGGTCGGGAACCACGCGGCGAGCTGGTCGGGGTCGGTCAACGCCTCCCAGACGACCTCCGGGGGATGCGCGAGCCGGCGTCGAAACTCGATCACCGCCCGATCCTCAGTCCCGCTGAGCTGTCCCAAATCGGCGCCGGTCATGGCCTGCTCCTGTGCTGTCGCCTGCTCGTCTCGAGATGGCGCTCGAGCGCGTCCAGCCGCGAGGCCCACAAGCGCCGGTAGGGCTCGAGCCACTCGTCGAGGGCTTGCAGGGGCTCGGGGCGGAGCCCGTATATCCGTTGTTGTGCGTCCGCACGGACGTCCACCAGCCCGGCCTCCCGAAGCACCCGCAGGTGCTTCGACACGGCGGGCTGGCTGAGCTTCGTCGCCCGCACGAGCTCGCCCACGGGCCGTTCGGACTCCAGCAGCAGGTCGAGGATCTGCCGCCGGTGCGGCTCGGCGATCACGTTGAACGCGGGTGCTGCCATCGGGGCCACCAACATACCCCGGCAAGCATATAGCTGTCAAGGCATATATATCGGAGACGGACCCCGAGCGCCCCGGCAGGGCAAACTGTGGCCGCCTCGACCTCGTAGACGACAACCCAGAAGGGAGCACATCAATGTCGGAGCTCTCCATCCAGGAGCTCTTCTCCGTCGGCGGGAAGAACGTGCTGGTGACGGGCGGCTCGCGCGGCATCGGCGAGATGATCGCCGCCGGCTTCCTCGCCAACGGCGCCAAGGTCTACATCAGCTCCCGCAAGGCCGAGGTCTGCGACGCGACCGCGGCACGCCTGGCCGAGACCTACGGCGGAATCTGTGTGTCGATCCCGGCGGACCTCGCCGGTAGCGACGGCGCTGCCGGTCTGGCTGCCGCGATCGGCGAGCGCGAGGACCACCTCGACGTACTGGTCAACAACGCCGGCGCCTCGTGGGGCGCTCCGCTGGGAGAGTTTCCCGAGAACGGCTGGGACAAGGTGATGGACACCAACGTGAAGGGGATCTTCTTCCTCACCCAGGGCCTGCTTGCACTGCTCGAAGCCGGCGCCAGCTCCGAGTCTCCCGCCCGCGTGATCAACATCGGCTCGATCGACGCGCTGCGCACCTCGCGCTTCGACAACTGGTCCTACGGCGCCTCCAAGGCGGCGGTCCACGCGCTCACCCGCCAGCTCGCGGCGACGCTGGTGAAGCGCAACATCCTCGTCAACGCGATCGCACCGGGCCCGTTTCCGACCTGGATGCTGAGCACGGGCGTGGGGGGAGGGGGAGACGTGCAGGGCACCGACTGGGATCTCGTGGGCCAGGTCAATCCCCGCGGGCGCGTGGGCAGGCCCGCTGACATCGCCGGGACGGCGCTGTTCCTCGCCTCCGCCGCCGGCGCCTACATCGTGGGCGACACGATCGTCTGCGACGGCGGTGTCGTGACCAGCTGAAGCGGCCCCGGTCCGTCTGCGGCGGGGGATACCGTCGTCCAATCGGTTCCCCGAAGCTAATGCTCAGCTGCGGTCCAGACGATTGCAGTGCGGTCTCATGAGGGTGGGTAGCAGTCTCCGTCGCAGTCGCCGCCGCCGCCTCGGCGGGCGCATCGGCGCAGCCGTGGGGAGCGCGCTCCTGATGACGCTCGCGCTCGGCGCACTGGCAGGGCCGGCGTCGGCCTGGAACGAAAACCACGGACCTCAATACACGCTGCGGGTTGCCGAGGGCGAGACGATCTTCCCGGAATACGTCCAGGTCGCAGGCACCTGGGGGTCGGCGAGCAACGGCGCAAGCGTCGCCGTGTCGATCACCCGTGGCGGGATCGTGGTGTACCGAGACACCAACCACGGGGGCTCGGCAGGGCTCTCGCAGGTCCCCCAGGTCGGCGATGTGCTGACCCTTGAATCGCCGATCGGCACCGTCATCGGGACGCAGGTATACGACGGCCTTCCGTCGATGGATCCGACAGTCTGTGCGGGCTCGGTGAACTTCTCCGGCGCGAACACGAGCGGGTTCACCGTTGAAGGTTCGTACGTCACCTACTCGCTGAAGTTCAATCCGTACGGCCACGTCAACGGATGGAACGGCTCAGGCTTCGGCGAAGCCCAGGTGAAATCGCTGACGGGGACTACATTCGGGGGCAACTTCCTCGTGCCTCTGCAGCCCGGCCAGACCGTCACCGCCACCGAGTCGCTGAAGACGCATCTGGCCGAAGAAGGCGTCTACACGTACGTCAGCGAAAACTCCCGTCCCGTCGGGGGTTGTCCGCCACCGCCACCGCCACCGCCACCTCCGCCACCGCCCCCCGCGCTGCAGGGGGTCGTGATGAAGCTGGGACACGTCACCATCCACTCGCTGCTCAAATCCGGCTGGCACGTGCTCGTGGGCATCAACCAGCCCGGTACCGTCATCGAGGATCTCTACATGCAGGGCGGCACGCTCCCGGCGTTCGCGGCCAGCAGGCACCACAGCCACAAGCCGCCCGCGCTTCTGATCGCCCGCGGCTACGTGACGGCCACGAAAGCGGGCGTGGTGAGCGTGCTTCTGCGGGTGACGAAGAAGGGGCGCAGCAGGCTGCGCTCAGCCAAGAGCGCACACGCGGTGCTGCTCACGACCATGCACAGCACCTCCGGGGCCAAACTGAGCCTCGCGCACAAGTCGGTCACGATTCACTGACGGCTCGCGGCCCGTGAAGCGCGCCGTTGGCATCGCGCTGAGCGCCCTCGCGTCGCTGCTGCCCCCGCCGGTGCTCCCGATTCCGTCCCGTAGCGGGGCGGAAGGGCCACCGCAGCCGTTCGCCGCCACGCCGAGAGCAGGTCCCTCCGCGGCTCGCACGCGCCCTGGCATAGCGCGCGCACAGAGCCGCGCGATGGTGGACGGACCATTCCCGCGGGGAGGGCTTGTGCGGGGCGTCTCCGACGGCCGTCTACTGGAGAGCGCCGACGCCGAAACCCGCGCGCTGGCCCTCACGCGCATCCGCGCGACCGGTTCCACGGTCGTGCGGATCCCGGTGGACTGGCGCGAACTGGTGTCCCCCAGCCCGCCTCCCGGGTTCGACCCCACCGATCCGTCAGATCGGTCCTACCACTTCGACCGCCTCGACGAAGCGGTCCGCAGCGCTGTCTCGCAGGGCGCTGCACCGACCCTCGTCGTGTCCCACGCACCTCCCTTCGCCGAAGCGCCGGGGCGCTGGCCGTTCGCCTATCAGGGCAGCTGGGCGCCGGACCCGCAAGCGCTGCGGGCGTTCGCGCAGGCGCTGGCCACGCGCTACGACGGCGCCTTTCCAGACCCTCGGATGCCCGGCCAGAACCTGCCGCAGGTGAGTTACTTCCAAGCATGGAACGAGCCCAACCTCGCCCGCTACCTGGAGCCGCAGTGGGTCGCCGAAGACGGCCGCTGGACCGCCTTCTCGCCGCTGCTCTACCGGCAGTTGCTCAACGCCTTCTATGCCGGCGTCAAGCAGGTGGCGTCGAGCGACGTTGTGATCACCGCCGGCGTTGCGCCCGACGGCGACCCCGCCGGCGTCGGGCGTATGGCTCCGGTCACGTTCCTGACCTCACTGCTGTGCCTCACCGGCGGTGCCCACCCGGCGCGGGCCCCCTGTCCGGAACCGCCCCACTTCGACGTCCTCGCATTCCACCCGTTGTCGGTGGGCGACCCCAACCGTCCCGCGGCGTCCTCACTGGACGTGGCGATCGCCGACGCCGCCAAGGTCACGCGCCTGCTGCGTCGCGCCGAGGCGGTGGGCACGGTGCTTCCCGCGGGTCCCAAGCCGGTGTGGGTGACCGAGCTCAACTGGGAAAGCGCCCCCCAGTCGCCCCACGGGGTGGCGCCGGGGCTGCAGGCGCGCTGGATCTCCCGCGCACTGCATCGCCTGTGGGTCGCGGGGGTCGGGCTGGTGGACTGGCAGTTCCTGGTCGACCCGTACCCAGCGGTGCGGGCCGGCGGACCCCTGGGGGAAGGCGTCGAATACCAACGCCCGGCGGGGCTCTACAGCGCCGGTCCCGGCGGCAAGTTCGAACTCGCCCGCCCGAAGCCGTTCCTGGCGGGGTTCACGTTCCCATTCGACCCACTGCGGGCGACGCGCAGGTACGTCCGGATCTGGGCACTGCTGCCGACGGGACAGGAAACGGCGCTGCTGCAGTACTCACGTACGGTGCGTGGCCCTTGGCGCACTCTCACAAGCCTGCGGGCAAGCGGTGCCGGTGTGCTCAACGCGCTGGTGCGCCTGCGACGAGGCGCCGTGCTGCGGCTCCAGAGCGGCACGTCGATCAGTCCCGCGGCGAGCGTGCCGGCCGCTTCGAGGCGGTGAGCGTTCGTTCTCCGGCGGGCAGTCGGCTCGTGCTGCGCGCGCCCCAGTCGGGCGCCACGACTACGGCTTGGCGCCCGACTGGGGGTCCAACAGTGAGAGCGTGACCGCCGAGGACAGAGTGGAGGTCGCGCCGCCGATGAACAGGCCCTTCACCGGGGCGATGTCGGCGTAGAAGCGGCCGTGGCCGATCTTCACGTGTGAGCTGTCAGCCAGGCGCCTGTTGGTCGGGTCGATGCTGACCCACTGCGGCTCGCCGCCCTCCTCGGCGTCGGGCAGCAGGGCCTCGACCCAGGCGTGCGTGTCGACCTCCAGCGAGTCCGTGCCGGCATCCTCGGGCGCGGCCCACAGGTAGCCCGACACGTAGCGGGCGGCGATTCCGCGGCGGCGCAGCAGCACCAGCGAGACATGGGCGAAGTCCTGACACACCCCGGCCCCCTTCTGGACCAGCTCGTCGACGCTCGATCCGACATACGTGGCCCCCGGTCTGTACTCGAAGCGGTCGGGTATCACCTCGCAGAGCCGCTCGAGCGTGTGCAGCGGCGTGTCGGCCGCGATCGCCGTCTCGAGCTCCGCCAGACCCGCGATCGCCGGCTGGTCCTCCCATGGCAGCCCGAACTCTCCGGCGGCGTCGGTGTAGGAGGCGCTGCGCAGGCTCTGCCACGAGCCTTCGGGTGGATCCGGCGGGTTGCTGGTTACGACGCGGGCACGGACGTCGATCGTAAGGTGGTCGTGGGGGGTGGGGATGCCGAACTCGATCACCTCGGTGCCGAAATAGTCGAGGTGGCGTGCGATCCTCGCTTCGGGCTCGATGCGAGTGTGAAACTCGTCGCAGCGCTGTGTCGAGGTGGTGGCGGGCCGGACCCTCAGTGCGTTCAGGTTGTCGCTCACCGGCGAGTCGTAGCGGTACTCCGTCAGGAAGCGGATCGCGAAGTGCACTACAGCTCCCCCCTCGGTCCGGCCGCAGCGGCACCGGCGAAATACCGCTCGGCCACGTCCTGGTCGAGGCGCCCGAGCTCTTGTTGGGTCTCCCGGCAGATCCCCGTCAGCTCCGATCCCTCGGGGAGCGCTCTGCGCTGGAAGTCCAGGTCGGCCGCCAGGCGGCTCACCCGCAGCACGGGCTTGGAGTTGCGGGGACCCGCGTCGGCGGCTGTGAAGACCTCGTTCAGCGAGTCCACGCACGCGGCCACGCTGTCCGGGTAGGAGCGCTCGAAAAGCAGGAAGCGCGCCACCGGGTCGGCGTTCGGGGGAGCCGTCACCGCCCGCAGGTAGGCGTGAAATCCCCCCACCGCCTGGAGCAGGATCAGTGCCGTCCCGTCCGCCTCAGCCGAGTCGGCCGGCGGCATCGCGACGTGCAGCATGCGCAGCACCATGTCGGAGATCTCGATCAGACCGCCGGCGTCGAGGAAGCACTTCGCCTCGTCGCGCAGCATCGAGCGATTGGCGATCCCCCAGATCAGCGACGTGCGCTCCTTGATGTACTGCGAGGCCAGGAACGGCTCCGTCGGCGTTCCCCACCCGGGGCGCCCTGCGCCGTGCAGTCCCATCGCGGTGGTGTTGACCGCCTGCCACATCTCCGCGCTGATCACATCTCGCACCGTGCGCGCGCCGGCGCGGGCCCGTTCGATGCTCGCCAGCATCGATTCGGGACGCTCGGGGTCGAGGATCAGCTGACCGAGGGTGTGGCCAGTGTCGCGGCCGTCGTGGTCGTCGCCCAGCATCGCCAGCAGCCCGCCCGACCCGAAGCTGACCCCGGGAGCCGTGTCGGAGGCCCCCTGCAGCTCGGCCTGTAGCACGGCCTCCACCGCGCGGGCGGTGAACTCGGCGCGCGCGAGGTTGCGTCCCAGCCAGTACAGCTCGTGCGCGATCCGCGCCAGCATCAGCGCGCGCCCCGCCGGCCGCCGCGGAGCTGTTGCTGCTGGGGCTCCTGTTGTTGCTGCTGCTGCTGCTGGGCCACCCAGGTGCCGTAGCTCAGGTCCGGCAGGGCCGGCGGCTGCGTGTCCGCAATCGGCGGGCCGGCGCGGTCGGCGTCATCTCCGTCCTCGAGCACCCAGGTGTCCTTGGAGCCGCCCCCGCGTGAGGAGTTGACGATCAGCGAGCCCTCCTGCAGCGCCACCCGAGTGAGGCCGCCCGGCACGATGTCGATGCGCTCCCCGAAGACGGCGAACGGGCGCAGGTCGACGTGGCGGGGGACGAGCCGGCCGTCGGCGTCCACCACCGGAACGGTCGAGAGTCGCACCAGGTCCTGGGCGATCCAGCGGTCCGGGGCGGCCAGCAGCAGGCGGCGCATGCGCTCGATTTCGCCCTCGTCGGCGTGGGGTCCGATCATCACCCCTCGCCCGCCGGACTCACCGGTCGGCTTCACCACCAGCTCGTCGAGGTGCGCGAGCACGTGCTCGCGCACTTCGGGGTCCGACGGCAGATAGGTGCGGACGTTCTCGAGGATCGGCTCCTCGCCGAGGTAGAAGCGGATCATCTCCGGGACGAAGCGGTAGACGGCCTTGTCGTCGGCGACGCCGGTACCGAGCGCGTTGGCGATCGCGACGTTGCCCGCCCGGTAGGCCCGCACCAGCCCCGGCACGCCTAGCAGCGAGTCGCCCCTGAACTCGAGCGGGTCGACGAAGTCGTCGTCGATCCTGCGGTACACGGCGTGGGCCCGCTCGAGGCCTTTGATCGTGCGCATGTAGAGCACGTCGTCGCGTACCACGAGGTCGGACGCTTCCACCAGCTCGACGCCCATCTGCCGCGCCAGGAAGGCGTGCTCGAAGTAGGCGGGGTTGGCCGGGCCCGGGGTCCAGACGACCACCGTGGCCTCGCTCTCGGCCGACGGGGCCACGGCCCGCAGGGCGCCCAGCAGCAGCTGCGGATAGTGGTCGATCGGGCGCACCCGGTAGGAGGCGAACAGCTCTGGAACGAGCCGGGCCATCGCCGCCCGGTTCTCCAGCACGTAGGAGATTCCGGAGGGGATGCGGACGTTGTCCTCGATCACCCTCCAGCTGCCGTCGCTGTGGCGTACGAGGTCGCACCCGGCCACGTGTGTGTACACACCGCCCGGCGGTCTGATGCCGTGGACCGCACGGGCGAAGTGCGAGCACGAAGCGACCAGTCGCCACGGGACGATTCCCTCGTGCACGATCTCGCGCGTGTGGTAGACGTCGTCGACGAAGTGGTTGAGGGCGCGGATGCGCTGGGCGAGACCCCGCTTGATGCTGGTCCATTCCTCCCCCCCGAGCACCCGTGGCACGAGATCCAGGGGGAACGGACGGTCGTGGGTGGGGCCGTCACCTCCCCCCGTCTCGAAGGTGATCCCCTGCTGCATGAAGATCGCGTCCCGCCGGCGCCCCGCCTCGATCAGCCCCGCCGGGCCGAGCTGCTCGAGCGCACCCACAAGCGCCCCCGCCGTCTCGCGGGGCGTGCCGTCCGTCTCGAACAGCTCGTCCAGGAACGGTGGCTTGGGCCGGTAGCGAACGTGGCCCTCCGAGCCCGGGCGTGCATCGGGGGCGGGCACCCCGGTGTCGTCCCCAGCCCCTCGTGTCGCAGCGCGCAACTGCACCATCCGATTGTCCTGCCGGTGGGTCGCGACCACCTTCGACTGGTGGCGAAACAGGGGACCGTTCCGCTGCCCATTTGTAGACCGGCGCCGGGGCTCTAGCGGGTGTCTCCGGGCGCCGCGGGGACGTTCGCCGGCTCGCCGGCCCCCGAGATCAGGCGAACGCCGTCAGGAACGCTTCTGCGATCAGTTGGTAGCCGGTGCGGTTGGCGTGGATGTTCGGCCCCACGGGAGCCGGTGCGCACATCCACGTCAGCCTGCACACTTCGGCCACGGCCACCGGCACCGGGCCGCTCTGACCGGCCAGGGTCGCGGTGCGGGAGGTGTCGTAGGTGTTAAAGGCGCTGTCCACGTGAGCGACGCGAAAGCCGGCTTCCCGGTACAGGCGTTCGAGTCCCCGGTTGATGACCCGCGAGTACCGGACGCTGGTGAGGGCTTCGACGTGCCCCCCGGGGGTGAGGTAGAGCTGGAGGAAGGGGTCATACAGGGTCATCGCCGCCATCGGGGTGGCCGGCGACGCCGCGCGGCGTAGCCGGCGCAGGATCACGGGGACGTTGCGGGCGAGCCGGTCCACCCCCCGCATCACGCAGGCGACCACGATTTCACCTCCCTGCTGGCAGCCGTCCACGTCGTTGGCGCCGATGTCGATCGTCAGCAGCGCGACTTCACCGCGACGGCGGTGTCTGCGCAGGAAGCGTTCGGCGGCGACCATCTGCGAGCCGCCCGCCGGATGGCACCCGAGTAGGAAGGCGTCGGCCGAGTTGCCCTTCCCGGTCAGGAAGCTGGTCGTGGTCTCGCCGCCGCAGCCGAGCTTCACCAGCTTCAGGTGCTTGATCCGCCGGCGCTCGCGGGCGTACAGCTGGTCGGCGTAGCCCTGATCGGTGTTCACCGTGATCCCCGCGGAGTTCGGCTGCATCCCCTGGGCCAGCGAGTCTCCGAGGGACAGGTAGTAGTGGGTGGCGGACGCGCCTGCGGGCGCCGCCATTGCGAATGCAAGCACGGCCCCGATGATCGCGATCACAGCGCGACGCGAGGGCATCCCCGCAATTTAGCGCCGCTTGTGGTGCGGCGGCGCAGCTGCCGGGCGCCGGCGGGGGTCAGCCGCCGGCGGGCCGTATCTCGACCGCGGCCATGTTCCATTCGTCCTTCGTGGGTGCCGTGTCACTCATCGTGACCGTTTCTCCAGCAGCCGCTGTGACGGCGCTCGTGTACTGCGTCCAGGTGGTGTCGCCGGCGCCGGTGTCGAGATACTGGTGGAGCAGCGTCTGTCCCGATGCGAGCGTGCGCGCGCTCGCGTTCGTCCAATCGTGGCCCACGGCGAACACCAGCGAGCCCGCTTCGGTCGCCTTCACGGGCACCGTCGCTGCGCCGCTCGCCGCCCCTGAAGCGGCGGACGCCCCTGCCCCCTGGGACATCTGCATCCCGACCACGGTCAGTGACTGGTCGAAGCCGGTGGCACTCGGGGTCGCGGTGGCCGAGACGTCGAAGAGCGGCGCGAGCGCAGTGGCGGTCCAGATCTCAGCGTCCCCTGCGCGGGAGTTGGCGCGCTTGACGAGCGTCCAGATGAGGCCGGCTCCGGTGACCGTGACGGTTTGGCGACCGGCGCCCGTGGGCCCGTCGGTGGAGACGAGGGCGAACAGGCGCTCGCCGGCTTCGGAGGTCGTGAACAGCGGTGTCGTCACCGTCCCCCTGCCGTTCACGGTCGTGTTCGCGTCCATCACCGGATTGCCGCCGCCTGCCGGGGCCGTCGGCGTCGCGGCGTTGGACGGAGTCGATTCGGGTCCCGTGCCGTACTGGTTCGTGGCCGCCACCCGGAACGTGTAGGTGGTGCCGTTCTTCAGGCCTTCGACCGCGGCGGTGCTCGCCGGGGGCGTGCCTCTGACGATGGTGGCCGGTAGCGGTTCGGTGCCGGCATAGGGTGTGATCGTGTAGGTCAGGATGGCGCCTCCCCCATTTCCGGGAGCGGTCCACCTCACGGTTGCACTGGCGTTGCCGGCGCTGGCCGTGACTTCCGTCGGAGCTTCCGGTGCGGCGGGCGTGAAGGGGACCACTTCGTTCGACGGGGTGGACGCGGGGCCCGGCCCGACGGGGTTGACGGCCTGCACCGTGAAGGTGTAGGACGTTGCGCCCTTCAGTCCCGTCACGGTGGCGCTGGTCGCCGGCGGGGTGCCCGTCACCACCGTGCTCGCCTGCGCTTCCCCGGAGCTGTACGGGGTGACCCGGTATTCGGTCGGTTCCCCGCCGCTGGTCGGGGCGCTCCAACGCACCGTGGCGGAGTTGGCGCCGCCCTGGGCGGTGACGTTTGCGACGCTCCCCGGCGCGGTGTTCGGTGCGCCTTCTTCTATTTTGCCGTACGCATAGCTGAAGGTCTGCCCGCCTTCTTCCTGCGCTTCCCTGTTCGCGTTCGTCAGGTGCTTGCCGGTCGGTTCCTCCTGCAGCCAGCCTTCGGTGTTGCACTGCTCGCAGTTGATTTTTGTGGCTTCCGGCGAGGGGAGTTCCTTCAGTGGGCGCGGCACTTCCCACCAGTTCGAGGGTTCGTTTGAGTACACGCCCCAGGGCTGGCCTTCCGTCAAGCTGGTCCGTTCGTGGGCGAACTTCTGGTACACGTGGCTCGATTCCGCTTTCTGGAAGGTGGTGTTGGCGAGCCAGTACTTGACGCCCTTGAAAACCCTGACAGGGTGTTCCAGCTTGAATTCGGTGAACTGTTCGTTGCCGATCTTGGTCTCGGCGATTTTGCCCGAGGTGGCGAGCAGCTGTCCGGGGTCTTCGGGCGGGATTTCCGATTCGAACGCCATGAATTCGGCCGGCGTCCAGATGCACCCGCAGCCGCCCTTCGAATTTTCGGAGGCGTTGTTGTACTTGATTTCGGGGAACTGGTAGAGACGGTTTCCGTAGATTCCGATTTCCGCGCCGGTATTGGTCCCACCGCGGGAGCCCGCAAGGACGGCGAAGACCGCTTCGACGGTGCCCGTGTGTTCTGCCACGAACGGCCACGCGACGAACTGTCCCTGGGATATTTCATCCGAGCACTGCCCGCCGCCGGTCTTGCATTCGGCCAGCCCGCCCTGCCAGTGGGCCTTCTGTTCGGCACCCATCAGGACCCCCGGTTCGGCAATCGTTTCACTTGCCATGACGGAGTTCGAGGGAGTCGATTCGGGTCCCGTGCCGTACTGGTTCGTGGCCGCCACCCGGAACGTGTAGGTGGTGCCGTTCTTGAGTCCTTCGATCGTGATGCCCGTGGCCGGGGGCGTGCCTTTGACGGTGGTGCCGGGTAGGGGTTCGGATTCCACATAGGGTGTGATCGTGTAGCTCAGGATCGCGCTCCCGCCGTTGCCCGCTGCGGTCCACTTGACGGCGGCGCTCGCGTTGCCGGCGGTGGCCGACACTTCCGTGGGCGCTTCCGGGGGAGCCGGGGTGAAGGGGGTCACCGCGTTCGACGGGGAAGAGACCGGCCCCGGTCCGGCCCCGTTGAGCGGCTGCACCGTGAAGCTGTAGGAGGTTCCGCCTTTGAGGCCCGTCAGCGTGGTGGCGGTCGCGGGGGGGCTGCCCGTGAGGACCGTGCTCGTCTGCGCTTCGCCGGAGATGTAGGGAGTGATCTTGTATTCGCTGGGCGCCCCGCCGCTGGTGGCTGCGCTCCAGCTCACCGTCGCCGAATTCGCCCCGGCCTGCGCGGTCACGCTGCCCACCGGCCCGGGCGCAGCGGGATGGGCTGCTTCGAAGAGCACGTCGACCCAGTAGTTGGTGGCCTTGTAGGTATGTGTCGGGAACGCGTTGGTGGCGCTGTACACGTACACCCCGTTCGCGCTCGTGGTGTTGGCGAGCGCTGTCAGCGGGGGACTGCTCACACCGGCTGTGGCGAAGCCCGAGAGGTTTTCCGAATAGTGACCTTTGGGCGCCAGATAGGAGGCGACGTAGGTCGTGTTGGCGGTGATCGTGACGGGGCTCGCGAACGTGACCTGCTGCCAGCCCGATGCCGTCTCTCCGGTCACGGTGGCGGAGGCCAGCAGTGTCCCGCTCGAGCTCCACAGACTGGCCACGTGTGTCCCGGTGTTGGCGCTGGCCTTGTAGAAACGGATGCCTGTGACCGTGCCCGGGGCTTCGGAGCTGAACTTCACGCCCAGCACCACTGGGGTCGGGTCTTTGGAGTCGGCCGTCGCCGGCGTCGTGGTGCCGAAGATCGTCGTGGCCGCCTGCGCGGCGGCCGTCAGCTGTGCGCCGCACACCAGCAGCGTCGCGGCTGCGACGACGGCGAGCACGTGGCTGCGGAGCGTTGCCGGCATTCCCAGAGAGGGCCCCCTGGCGCGGGAAGGGCAGGCGTCATCTAGACCGTACCCACCCCAACGCTCCGGGCCAGGGCCTGAATGGGCCTTCGGGCTTCGAATTTTCTCGCAAATAGCGAGTGTTTCGGGAAAGCCGGACTCGCGACCCGCGCAAGTTTCTTCAGGGACGCCCGCCGCGGTCGCCTGTGCTGGATCGGCCGCAGCGCGCGCACGAGCACGGGGCTGGAGCACCCGCGCAGCGCGCGCCGGCGCTACCCGCGTGTCCGCGCGCCCGGCGCTACCTGGGCGCCGGGGATCCGCGCTCGCCCCTCACCGCGACGGGCGTCTGCGCCTGGTCAGGCGGGTGAGTTCGCGGCCGAAGGCCTGCTCGACCTCGGCAACCATCGTGAGTTGGTAGGCGGCCACCAGGACGCTGGCCGAGAGTGGTCGCAGGCGCTCGATCGACCTCGTCACCTCCTGCCAGCGCTCGTCGGGATAGCCCTCCGCGGCGAACGGCTCCCACAGGTCCTCGAGAAACAGGCTCACGAACTCGCGGGCCACCAGCCGGCACTGCTCCTGGACCTTCGCCAGCACCTTCAGGGCGTGGCTGAGGGGCACTCCCATCGACACCACCTCCTCGGCGGCGTCGAGCAGGGAGGGGAGGGGCGCCTCGATGCGCCCGTCTCCGAGCTGGACCAGGAGCCCCAGCTTCTCCGCCCGGGCGAGCTCCTGCGGGCCGGCTTGATCCCCGAAGCGCTGCACGAGCTCCTCGGCGGTGAAGACCCTCGGCTGCTCGGCCTCGACCGGGGTGGAGAGGACCTCGCGCAGGCTCAGCAGTTGCTCGGGGCGCCCGCTGGTCTGCTCCAGCAGCCGCTCGATCGCCCGCAGGTTGAAGCCGTCCCCCTGCATCTGGCTGATGAGCCGCAGCCTCGCGACGTGCTCGGGGCCGTAGTAGCCGACGCGGTCGCGCACCTCGGGCGCCGGCAGCAGGCCGCGGGCCCGGTGTGCCCTGATGTTGCGGACCGTCATCCCGCTCTCGGCCGCGAGCTGCTCGATCGTGAGTAGGTGATCCCCCGACGCCATGGTGGCCTCAGCTTACCCCCGGATTACGACACATCGAACATGGGTACATCAAATGATGTACCGTTGATCCGTGGCACGCCGAGCGGCGTGGCCCCGGCCCGAGACCAAGGAGAGCAACCATGTCGGCAGTTGGACAGCGTCCGTCCCACCTCGACGATCCTCGGCCCGCCGACCGGGGGCCCGGCCCGGCCTCCGAGCCGTCCCCCGTCGCGCCGGACGTGACCGTCGTGGATGGTCTTCCCCCCGGTCCCGGGCTGCCGCGCTGGCTGCAGACGCTGCTGGTGTGGAATCGGACCAACTCGTTCCTGGAGCGCTGCCAGCGCCGCTACGGGCCGGTGTTCACGATCCGGGCGCTTCCCTGGGGGCGGGCCGTGCACGTAAACGACGCCGAGCTGATCAAGCAGATCTTCACCGGCGACCCCTCGCTGCTGCACGCCGGCGAGGGCAACTCGATCCTCGGGCCCGTGCTCGGTCGGAGCTCCGTTCTGGTACTCGACGAGGACGAGCACCTGCAGGCCCGCAAGCGCCTGCTGCCCCCCTTCCACGGCGACGCCGTCAAGCGCTATGAGGAGGTGGTCGAGCGGATCACCGTCCAGGAGTGCGCCGGCTGGCCGGTCGGGCGACCGTTCGAGCTGCACCCGCACATGCGCGACCTGACCTTCGAGGTGATCCTCGAGGCGGTGATCGGCGTCACCGATCCGGTCCGTCAACGGGCCCTGCGCGAGGTACTGCCGAAGACGGTTGAGCTCGACTTCGTGACGCTGTTGGTGTGGCTGGCTCCGTGGCTCGGGCGCTTCGGGCGCTGGAAGCGCTTTCGCAGGTCCGTCGAGGAAGCCAACGAGCTGCTGCGCGAGGAGATCGCCGCCCGCCGGCTCGACCCGCTGCTGTCAGAGCGCGAAGACGTGCTCTCGCAGCTCGTGCGGGCGGGCGACTTCGACGACGAGGAGCTGCGCGACCAGATCATGACCCTGCTGCTGGCCGGCCACGAGACGACCGCGACCGGGCTCGCGTGGGCCTTCGAGCGCATGGTGCGCAACCCGGAGGTGATGGAACGCGCGCGCCGGGGCGACGACGAGTACCTGGACGCCGTCGTGCGCGAGACGCTGCGCGTGCGGCCCGTGATTCCGGCCGTCCTGCGTCAACTCCAGGGTCCGCTGCAGCTCGGCCGCTGGCGGCTCCCGAAGGGGGTGACCGTGATGCCCTCGATCTCGCTGATGCACAGCGACCCCTCGGTGTTCGCGGACCCCGAGAGCTTCAGGCCCGAGCGCTTCCTCGAGGGCGAGGGGTCCACATACACCTGGATCCCGTTCGGCGGCGGGCGGCGACGGTGCCTCGGTGCCGCCTTCGCCAGCTTCGAGATGCGCATCGTCCTGCGCACGGTGCTCACGCACGTCGCCCTGCGCGCCGATCGTCCCCGCGACGAGGGTGTGCGCAACCGGCACATCACGCTGGTCCCGGCCCGCGGCACGCGCGTGGTGCGCACCGGCTGAAGTCGGTGTGGCGACCCGGCGGGGGGTGCCGGGCCGCCACGTTGCTCCGCCAGGCGCCTAGTGGAGCAGGTCCAGGGCGTTTTCCGTGTCGTTGACGAAGTACACCCCGTGCTGGTCCGGTGTCAGGGTGAGGCCGAACAGCCCGCCTCCCCCTGCGCCCGTGTCAACGGGCGGGAACTGGAAGCCGAAGGGGGTCGTTTCGACGATGTTCCCGTTGCCCCCGTTGGCGGTGAGGATGTTGCCGTTGGGAGCGAGCGTCATGCCGAGCGGCGAGGAGAGGCCGCCCCCCGAGGTGACCGTGATCCCGCCGTGTGTGGCGGGGAACGGACGAATCGCCGCGAACGGGATCGCCGCTATGCGGTCGGCCGAGGTGTCCGACACGAACAGCGTGCCGAACGCGTTCAGCGCGACCCCGGTCGGGGCCAGCACGAACGCGGCCGGGTTGGTCTGCTCGGGGAAGCCGGTGGCGATCACGTTCTCGGCGAGGACCCGCGGGGGCCCCGGCAGCGCGGTCTCGAGAGTCAGGCGCACGACCGTGCCGCCGTCGGTGACTTCTTCGCCGTGTTCCGCGGTCCCGTTGAGGACGTTGGTGAGGAACAGGTCGGTGAACCCGAAGAAGGAAGCCGCCGTCATGTCCCAGGGACCGTTGATGGGCCCGCCGGAGATCGTTTTCACCGGGTTGCCGTGTGGGTCGAGCACGATCAGGCAACCGGCCTTGGCGGTGGTCGCTTCGCCGTTTTCGGACGGCAGGCTGCCGACCACGACGTAGTTGTCGGGGAGGATCGTAAGCGCGGTTGTCAGGCCCAGCCCGCCGGGACAGGCCCCGTGCAGTTCGGAGGCCTTCAGCTGCGCGAACAGGGTCTGGCCGCCGCCCGGAGAGACCTCGACGATCGTGCTGCCGGTCCCCTGCAGGTTTTCTTCGTCGTTGAAGTTGCTGATCAGGATGTCGCCCTGCACGAGCGCGCCGGCGCTGTGGCGCACGACGACGATGCCGTAGGGGTTGAGGTCGCCGTTCGCGGGCACGGTAGGGCCGATTTCGGTGACCATGTGGAGCCCGCCGATGAAGGACGGGAACGGGAACGCCGAGGCCGCCGCAGGGGACAGCGCGCCCAACAGCAGCGCGGCCATGATGGACGCGCCGGCCGCCAGCATTGCGGCGCGGGTTCGCGCCCGTCCACGCCTCGTGATCAGGACCTCGGACAGGTGAACATCGGGTAGCGCACAGCGATGGAAGCGCCTCACGGCTCTCCTCCTTCCAGGCGTAGAGGGGGACCTACGTACGGCTAGACCCCGGAGCGGGGAAAAACTTCCGCCGCGGAAGTGCTCAGGCGTGTTTCAGCAGCCGCCGGGCGGCGCGTTCGCCGGTGGCCACGGCGCTATTTGGGGCGACCTCGGAGTGCGCATCGACAGCCATCCTCGCACGGCCGTTTAGCACGGCCGTTTAGGCATCGGCACGCGCGCTCATCCTCAGCGCCGCGGCGGCCGAGGCAACCGCATGACGCGGACCCGCCCGTCCGCGCTGGGGGAGTCGAAGGCATCCCATGGCGCGCACGGCCATAGCGATGGGCATCAGGCCGGCAAACCGGCCCACCACGGCGCCAAGCCGGCGGTGCGTACCCACAAGGCCAAGAAGCACAAGCTCAAGAAGCACAAGCTCCACCGGCACCGTCGCAAGCACAAGCATCATTCACCCGTGTCCGGGCTCCCCGGCGCGCCCGCGCCGCCGATGGTGCCCGTCAATCCGCCGGCGCCCTCAGAAGCTCCGCCCCCGGCCGTCGAAGCCCACCTGACGCTCCCGCAGGCGCGCCGGCTGCTGTGGCGGGCCGGCTTCGGCCCCGCACCGGGCCAGGCCGAGGCGATGGCCGGCCAGCCGGTCCAGCAGGTCGTGTTCAGCCTCACGCGGCCCTCTGGCGCGGCCGTGTTGCAGGGTCCCGAACCGCACAACGAAGAAGGCGAAGCGCTGCAGCCGGCCGACGCTTGGGGGGAGGACCACTGCTGGTGGCTGGACCGCATGATCCGCTCCGACCAGCCGCTGGTGGAGCGCATGACCTACATCTGGCACGACTGGTTCGCCAACTCGAACGAAAAGGTCAACGACCAGCAGCGCATGCTCGACCAGAACAACCTGTTCCGCGAACAGGCGCTGGGCAACTTCCACGACCTGTTCCTGGCGGTGACCACCAACCCCGCGATGCTGATCTTCCTCGACGGCATCTACAACAGCCGCTGGGAACCGAACGAGAACTACGGGCGCGAGATGATGGAGCTGTTCTCGCTCGGCGCCGACCGCGGCGCCTACACCGAGGACGACGTCAGGGAGATGGCCCGCTCGCTGACCGGGTGGACGGCCGAATGGACCGAAAGCAGCGGGCTGCAGAACTTCCACTTCGAAAGCGAACGCCACGATCAGGGCGTCAAGACGGTGTTCGGCCAGAGCGGCAACTTCAACTACGCCGACGCCGTCTCGCTTTGCGTGTCACATCCGCTGCACCCGTCGTTCTTCATCAGCAAGTTGTGGAGCTACTTCGTGCCGGTGCCGCCGCCGGAAGCCACGCTCGCGTCGCTGCAGGGGATCTACCTGTCCTCGGGCTACTCGATCCGCTCGGTCGTGGAGGCGATCCTGCAGAGCCCCGAATTCCTTGACGGCCCGGAACTGGTGACCCCGCCGGTCGTATACAACGCGGGTCTGCTGCGTGCCGCCGGGCGCTACATCGACTCGACCGCGTGGGCGTGGCTGTCCTCCGCCGCCGGCCAGCAGCTGTTCTATCCACCCAATGTGTCCGGCTGGGACTTCACCCGCTGGCTGGACACCTCCACCGCCAAGGCGCGCTGGGAAATGGCCACCTACGTGACGTCCAACAACTACCCCAACCCGTGGCCGGGGCACGGTGAAGCCCAGTACAGCGAAACCGAGACCCCGGGGGCCGCGCTGGCGAGCGCGATGAGCTACTGGGCCCAGCCGGGGCTCTCCGAAGAATCGCTGCAGTGCATCGCGGAATTCGCCCAGAGCTGCCTGGAAGGGGTGACCGCTCCATGGGAGCAGAGTCCCTACCGGGCGCTCCGTCAGAACGCGCTGCGGATGTTGATCGCGACCTCCCCCGACATGCAGGTGAGTTGAGGACATGCAACGGAGCTGCTCCTGTAAAGAGTTCACCCGCTCGCAGCTGATGCGTCACGGTGTCGCCCAGGCCGGGCGCGGGCTGCCCAGGATCGAGCAGGGGATGCCCTTGCCCGCCGGGACCGGTTTGAGCCGGCGTTCGTTCCTGCTGCGCTCTGCCGGCGGCGTGCTGGCCGTCTACGGGGCCAGCGCGCTCTCGCCACGGCACCTCGAAGCCGGGATCGCCCAGGCCGCGGCCGCGGCGCCGCCGAAACAACCGGTGATCGTGTCGATCTTCATGGAAGGCGGCTGGGATGCGCTGTCGGTGCTCGCACCCGTCAAGGAAGCCGCCTACCACCAGCTGCGCCCCCAGCTGGGGCGTCAGGAAGGCGAAGGCGTCGAGTTCAGCGAGGACGAAACCCTGATGTGGCATCCGCAGGCAGGTGGGCTGGCGCAGCTGCACGGTGAAGGCAAGGTGGCGGTGTTCCCGGCGATCGGCTACGACCCCCCGGACGAGAGCCATTTCACCAGCCGCCACTACTGGGAGGTCGGCGAACTCAATACCCAGGGGCGCACCGGCTGGATGGGCCGTTACCTCGACGTCGCCGGCAACCCGGACAACCCCCTTCAGGGTCTCTCGCTCGACTACTCGCTGGCGCCGGCACTGGCCACCGCGAAGGTGCCCGTGGCGGCCGTCTCGACCCCCTCGGACTACGGCTTCTGGGCCTACGGCCTGGACGAACCGCTCACCGGGCCGACCCTCGAAACCTTCGGCAGGCTGGGCTCGCTCAGCGCGGGCTCGACCGCGATGGCCCAGGCGCGTACCGCCTCGCTGGACACCAACCTGATCCGCCAGCAGGTGGCCCCGTTCGCCGACGTGGAAGGAAAACCGCCCTTCACCTCCCCGGTCACCTATCCCACCAACGGCGACGACTTCCCGATCCGCCTGGCGGTGCTGGCGGACATGCTGGCCGACGAATCGCTGCCGATCAAATGCGTATCGCTGAACGCTGTGGGCGGCTACGACACACACTCCGACGAGGTCACGACGCTGGCCACCAACCTGGGCCAGACGGTCGAATCGGTGGTTGCCTTCCAGCGCGACCTCGAAGCCCGGGGCCTCGACGACCGGGTCGTGATCCAGCTGTGGAGCGAGTTCGGTCGCCGCCCGCAGGAAAACGGCTCCGGCACCGACCACGGAGCGGCCGGCTTGAGCTTCCTGATCGGCAGCCGCGTGCGCGGGAAAATGGTGGGTGAATTCCCCGGCCTGACGAAACTCGACGAAAACGAAAACCTGGTCAACACCTCCGACTTCCGGGCGGTGTACTCGGCCTTGCTGGCGCAGTGGATGGGGGTCGAAGCCGGCCTCGTGATCCCCGGTGCCGGCACGGGTCTGCCCGGGCCGAGCACCTACGGCACGGTCCCGCAGCTGATCGAATGACCGGCCCGCAGCGCAGCGCGCCGGCGAGCATGGCCGGCTGCGGCCTGTGTGCGGTGCTGGCCGCCGTCGCTCTCAGCGGCTGGAATCCGGGCCGTACCCTCAACCGCGCCTGGGCGGCCCGCTCACACCGCTCTGCGTGCGTCTCCGGGCGTGCGCCGGGGAAGGGGGAGCCGGCACGCACCACGACCCGCCACGTGACCCGCAAGCGCTGCCCCAAGGCACACAGGCACGCCGCCGGCCACCCCCAGCCGCACTCTGCCGCGCCGCCGGCGCCCGGCGGGAACCCGGTCGGCAGCTCGCCGACGTCGCCCACCGGCTCCTCGGAACCCGCCGCAGGGCCGCCCTCCGAAGAAGGCTCCACGACTCCGCCCTCGCTGCCGGAGGTGCAGGTGAGCGCCGTGGAGTACCACTACACGCTCTCCCGCACCACCGTCCCCGCCGGCAAGGTGATCATCGAGTTCGTCGACAACGGCCAGGACGAACACAACCTCAACGCCGAGGGCGCGAGTGGCCCGCCGGTGGCCTCGTTCCCGACCGTGACGCCGAAAACGGTCACCCGCCAGACGGTGGAACTGAAGCCCGGCTCCTACACGCTGTTCTGTTCACTCGCAGGCCACGAGGCGAAAGGCATGAAAGCCACGCTGACGGTGGAATGAGCCCCCTACAGCGGGGTCGTGTAGGCGCCGCTGAGCCCGCCGTCGACCATGAAGGTGGAGGCGGTCACGAAACTCGACTCGTCGCTGGCGAGGAACAGCGCCCCGTACGCGATCTCCTCGGCGCGGGCGAAGCGCCCCACCGGCACGTGCACGAGCCGGCGCTGGGCCTGCTCGGGATCGGAGGCGTAGAGCTCCCGCAGCAGGGGGGTGTCCACCGGCCCCGGGCAGAGCGCGTTGACGCGCACGCCGCGGCGGGCGAACTCCACGCCGAGCTCGCGTGAGAGCGCCAGCACTCCCCCCTTGGAGGCGGTGTAGGAGATCTGCGAGGTGGCGGCGCCCATCACGGCCACGAACGAGGCCGTGTTGATGACCGAGCCACCGCCTCCGTTGAGCAGGTGAGGAATGCCGTGCTTGCAGCACAGGAACACGCTGCGAAGGTTCACGTTCTGAACCCGCTCCCAGGCCTCGAGCGAGGTCTCCAGCACGGAGGCGTCCTCGGGCGGGGAGATGCCGGCGTTGTTGAACAGCACATCGATGCGCCCGTAGCGCTCGCGCACCTGCTCGTACATCTCGCGCACCTGTGCCTCCTCGGCCACGTCGACCTGCAGCGACAGCTCGCCGGGCGCCCCCGCGGCGAGGTCGGCGCCGGCGACGTGCGCCCCTTCGCGGGCGAACAGCTCGACGGAGGCGGCCCCGATCCCGCCGCTGGCGCCCGTCACCACGCACACCCGTCCCTGCAGCCTGCCCTCTGCCATCAGCCCGTGCCCTCCGTGGAATAGAAGATCGTCTTCACCTCGCTGTACGCGTCGAGCGCGTGTGGTCCGAGCTCGCGCCCGTAGCCGGACTGCTTGAAGCCCCCGAAGGGCGTCGTAACGCGCACCGAGTTGTTGGAGTTGATCGACAGCACGCCGGTCTCGAGCGCCCGTGCGACGCGCAGCGCGCGGGCGCCGTCGCGGGTCCAGATCGACCCCGAGAGGCCATAGATCGAGTCGTTCGCCAGCGCAACCGCCTGCTGCTCGTCAGCGAACGGGATCACGGCGGCGATCGGCCCGAACACCTCCTCGCGAGCGACCCGGGCTCCCGGGTCGACCGGGGCGAGCACCGTGGGGGCGAACCAGAAGCCCGGCCCCCCGGGCGCCTGTCCGCGGAATGCAACCTGCTCGCCGTCGTCGAGGAACGAGGCCACCGTCTCGCGCTGGCCGGCGGATATCAGCGGGCCCATCTGTGTCTCCTCGGCGAGCGGGTCGCCGACCCGTATCGCCAGGACCTCGCGCTCGAGCGCGGCCATGAAGGGCTCCATCGCCTGCTCCTGCACGAGGATCCGCGAGCGCGCGCAGCAGTCCTGCCCGGCGTTCCCGAACACGGCCCCGGGCGCGGCCGCGGCGGCGGCCTCGAGGTCGGCGTCGGCGAACACGACGTTGGCCGACTTGCCGCCCAGCTCGAGCGTTACGCGCTTGATCGTGGCGGCCGCAGCTTCCGCGATCGAGCGCCCCACCTCGGTCGAGCCGGTGAAGGCGATCTTGTTCACATCGGGGTGCTCGACGAGCCGCTGCCCGCAGGTGCGCCCCGGGCCCACGACTACGTTCAGCACGCCCTCGGGCAGGCCCGCCTCCAAGGCGAGCTCGGCGAAGCGCAGCGCCGTCAGGGGTGTCAGCTCGGCCGGCTTCAGCACGACCGTGTTGCTCGCCGCGAGCGCCGGCCCGAGCTTCCAGGAGGCGATCGCGAGCGGGAAGTTCCAGGGCGTGATCAACCCGACGACGCCGACCGGCTCCCGTACCGTGAAGGCCACGCCGCCGGCGACCGGGATGGTGTCGCCGAGCAGCCGCTCCGGCGCGCCGGCGTAGTAGCGGAAGGTGTCACCGACCATCTGCATCTCCCCGCGGGCGTCGGTGATCGCCTTGCCCGCGTTGCGCGCCTCCAGCACGGCGAGCTCCTCGGCGTGGGCCACCACGTTCTCGGCGATCGCCAGCAGGATCCGCGCCCGCGAGCCGGGGTCCAGCGCCCGCCACGAGGGCAGGGCCGCACGCGCGGCGGCGACGGCCCGATCGACGTCGTCGACGTCAGCCCGCGCGACTTCGGCGAGCACCGCCTCGGTGGCGGGCTCGAGCACTGCAAGCTTGGCGCTCAGCGGTCAGCCCGTCCGCGCTCTGCGGTCCGTCAAGAGCTCCGGCACGCCCATTCGCCCTGCCTCTATGGTGCCTCGGCGATCGCCGGCAGCGACTGTTCGATGTCGAGCTCGTCGATCGTGCGGATCGGGCCCTTGAACGTCTTCTTCGCCGACACCATGTACCAGATCGTCACTCCGGCCATCACGGCGATCGTGACGAGCGGGGCGTAGTTGACCGCGTTCCAGCTGAAGCCCTTTTCCCACGGCACGCCTTCGGGTGAGAACGGCAGCGAGAAGATGATCACGCACAGGGCGACCCAGACCACCGCGATCGGGTTGATCCATTTGTACTTCGAGCCGAGCGTCCACGAGCCGGGGACGAAGTTCTTGCCCTGGCGCCAGCGCAGGTACACGGGGATCGTGTAGGCGATGTACAGCCCGATCACGGAGATCGAGGTCACGGCCAGGAACGCCACGGGCGCGCCGAGGTGGTTCGGGAAATAGGCCGGGATCGTGATCACCAGCGCGAACACGACCACGAACAGCACCGACCACGTGGGCGTGCGGCTCTGCCCCAGCCGGCGCCACAGGTTGTGGCCGGGCACCGCGCCGTCGCGCGAGAAGGCGAACGTCATCCGCGAGGCGCTCGTTACGCACGCCATCCCGCACAGCAACTGGCCGATCGTCGAGATCAGGAGCACCGCCTTGGCGGCCGCCGATGTCAGCGCCGTCTCGATGATCGTCACCGCCGGGTAGCCGGCTTTGTAGATTTCCGCTTCGTGGGCGTGCTGGATCGCGAACGTGATCGCCAGCAGCACGATCCAGCCGAAGATCGCCGAGTACAGCACCGACAGCCAGATGCCCCGTGGCGCGGACTGTTCGGCGCCGTGGGTCTCCTCGGACAAGTGTGCGGAGGCGTCATAACCGGTGATCGTGTACATCGTCAGCAGGAAGCCGAGCGGCACCACGTAGAACCAGAATTTCGCGCCGTGCACGGCGCCGCCGGCGAAGCCGGATTCGTTG
>CAWGDS010000006.1:0-36402 GCA_963821425.1 uncultured Solirubrobacteraceae bacterium | reverse complement strand
CCGCGATCAGGGGGCCGATCGTCCTCCGCGGCGGAGTTCAGGGGCGTGGGCTGCTCCCCAGGCGCGCCCGCACCCGGCCTAGCGCCATCCGCGTGAGCGTGCCCCCGCCCCGCAGCGGGCTCGCCCGTAGGTCACGCAGCGCCCAGCCGATCCGCTCCCGTTTCACGGCCGCCGCCGCCTCCCGCTGCTCACCCGCCGTGAGCGCGCGGAACTGGTCGTTGCAGCGCGCCTCGTAGCCCGCCTCGAAGTCGGCTTCCTGGCTGATGCTCGGACTCCAGTCCGCCGGCGGTGTTCCCTCCCGGGCGAGGCCCTCGAAGAGCTCCTCCAGCTGCCGGGTCAGCAGGGCCGGATGCCAGCTGCGCAGGACCTTCTCCTGCGCACAGGCACCGAAGCGCCGCCGCTTCTCCCCGTCGGCGAGCACGTCCGCCACTGCCTCCGCGAAGGCGCGGGGGTGGTTCGCGATCCAGCCGTTGACGCCGTTGTCGACCACCTCCACCTGGGCGTTGTCGGTCCACGGCGTGGAGTTGGTCACGACCGGGATCCCCAGCGCCATCGCCTCCGCCAGCGCCAGGCCGAAGGACTCGCCGATCGAGGAGGCGCTGGCGAACACGTCGGCGGCGCAGTAGAAGGCCGCCACCCGCGCGGGGTCCTGCGAGGGCTCCAGACACCGCACCCGCTCGAGCACCCCCAGCCGCTGCAGCTGGCCCCGGCGGTGCTCGGTCGTGCCCACGAAGGCGACCTGGACGCCCGGCACCAGTTCCAGCAGGTGGGGCACCATCGCGACCACCATGTCACCCCACTTGCGGTCATCGGCGCGCCCGACCCTGACGACGGTGGGCCGGGCGGGATCGAGCCCGAGCTCCTCCCGCGCGTGCTGCGGCGACACCGCCGCGGCCCTCAGCCCCGGCACGTCCACGGGGTAGTAGAGCGTGCGGTGGCGCCGGTGGAAGCTCGCCAGATCGGTCCCCGCCAGCCGGCGGTAGCGGAGCGAGCACATCTGGCTGATGAACAGGTGGGCGGCGAAGCTCGAGACATCCGCGCTGCTGTCCCTCCAGCCGAAGACGTTCGTCTCCACGAGCGACTCCACGCCGGCGCTGCGACAGGCCTGCGGCACCATCGGCTCGGGCAGGCCCGCGCGGTGGACGTGGACTATCTGCGCCCCTCGCAGCAGGTCGGCGAGGCGCCTCGGATCGTTCTCGGCGCACACCACCTCGATGCCGCCGTCGAGCAGCTCCTGCGCGCGCACGCCTGGCTCGGTGAGTGCGATCGCCCTCGGCCTCACGCGTGCTCGATCGTGCTCCAGCGCGTAGGTGACCGCCGCCTTGGCGGTGCCCCCGAGGCTGAACGAGTCACATACGACCGCCAGCTCGAGCGCCATCGTCGCGGCAGGATAGCCGCGGGCCCCGGGCCCGCTGCCCGCAGGGCACCCGGTGCCCCCTGCGGACTCGCTACGGTCCCGGCGCGTGAACAGCGCCCTTCCACGCCGCATAGGCCTCAACGCGGTCTTCCTCGACCCGCCGATGGGCGGCCTCGAGACCTACGTCCGGGCGGTCGTGCCCGAGCTCCTGAGGCTGGCGCCTCAGGTCCGTTTCAGCGTCTACTGCGGCGGCCGCGGGCTCGAGCTGCTGCGCGGGGAGGATTGGGCGGCCGAGGTCGAGCTGCGGACGCACCCGCTGCTCGGCCTTCCGGGGCTGAAGGCGCTCGCGGAGATGACGCTGCTGGGAGCGCTCGCCGGGCGCCAGGTGCAGCTGCTGCACAGCGTCGCCTTTACCGCCCCGCTGCGCACGCGCGCCGTCAACGTGGTGATGGTGCCCGACGTCATCTGGATCCTTCATCCCGACGAGGACCACCCCCACACGATGCGGCTGTGGCGCACGATCGTGCCCCCGATCGCCCGCCGCGCCGACCGCCTGATCGCGATCTCCCGTTCCGGCGCGCAGGAGATCGTCCGACACCTCGGGGTCCCGGCGGAGCGGATCGACGTGGTGCCGCTGGGTCCCGGCGTGGCAGAGCGCGCCGAGCCGACCCCCGAGGCGCAGCTGCGGGAGCGGCTCGGCCTCGGGTCCGGGCCGGTTGTGCTCGCGGTCTCCGCCAAGAAGCCCCACAAGAACCTCGCCCGCCTGGTGGAGGCGATGGCGGAGGTAGTGGGGGCACACCCGTCCGCCGTGCTGGTCCTCCCCGGAAGCCCCACCGAGCACGAGCGCGAGCTGCGCGAGCTGGCGGCGAGCCTCGGGCTGCAGGAGAGCGTGGTGTTCCCGCCCTACGTGCGGGACGCCGAGCTCGAGGGCCTCTACGCCTGCGCCTGCTGTTTCGTGTGTCCGTCCCTGAGCGAGGGCTTCGGCCTGCCCGTGCTGGAGGCCATGCGCCGGGGCGTAGCGGTGGCGTGCTCCAACGTCTCGGCCCTGCCGGAGGTCGCCGGGGGGGCGGCCCTCTACTTCGACCCGCTGAGCGTGGCCGAGATCACGGGCGCCCTTCGCAGCCTGATCGAGGACCGCGAGCTGGCCGAGCGGCTGGCCACGGCCGGCCGCGAACGCGCGGGCGCCTTCTCGTGGGCGGCGACCGCCGAGGGCACGCTGGCCGCCTATGAGCGTGCGTGGCACGCTACGGTCGCACGATGACGGTCCTGCAATCCAAGGCGCCGGCGAGCGAAGTCCTGCGGCGCACCGCCTCGAGGATCGTCCCGGACGCCGGCAAGCGCGCTATCGACCACGTGCGAGCGCGCCGCTACCTGCAGCGCATGCGCCCGCTGAACGAGGAGTTCGTGGCTCGCTACGGGCTGGAGGTCAAGCACGGGCCGTTCACGGGGATGAGCTACCTCCCGGGCCAGGAGCAGATCTCCGGGCACCTGATCGCGAAGCTCCTCGGCCGGTACGAGTCCCAGCTCTACCCGTGGATCGAACGGGACTGGATCGGCGGACAGTTCGACCTTTTCGTCGACGTCGGCTGCGCGGAGGGCTACTACGCCGTCGGGCTGGCGCGAGCGATGCCGAACGTGACCGTGCGTGCGTACGACACCTACGCCCCGGCACGCGAGGAGTGCGGCGAGCTGGCACGGATCAACGGCGTGGCCGACCGTGTCCTGATCGGCGAGGAGTGCACGCCGGAGACACTCGCCGGGCTGCCGGCCGCTCGCGTGGCGCTGCTGTCCGACTGCGAGGGCTACGAGCGCACACTGCTGGATCCGGACCTCGCTCCGAATCTCCGCGGCTGGTCGATCATCGTCGAGCAGCACGACAACGTCGACCCCTCGATCAGCGCCACCATCCGCGAGCGCTTCGCCGCCAGCCACGAGATCGAGATGGTCAGCTCGGGCGTCGCCGACGGCGCGGACGCCGCCGAGCTCGAGTTCATGACCCCCGCCCAGCGTTCGTTCGCCCTCGATGAGCGCCCCTTGCCGATGACGTGGGCGCTGCTGCGCCCGCGTGGGGCCTAGCCAGCCGCGGCCCGGGGGCCTTCGGCCGCCAGCTGCTCGCCCCACTTGCGCTTGAAGTGGCGCTCGTTGCGCACGTGGATCGAGCGCAGGAACTCCGAGCGCCCGTTGTGGTGGATGCGCCTCCACGGTCTCGTGACCGAGATCGCGTACTCGTGCTCGACCTCCACACCGGCGACCGCGTAGCACTCCAGGCCGAGCCGCAGGCGCGTGTCGGTGCAGAGGTCGACCTCCTCCCAGGAGCACGGCGCGTAGGCCTCGTCGAAGCCTCCGAGCTCCTCCCATACCGACGCCCGCATGGCGAACAGGTAGCCGGAGACGACCTCACACGCCTCCAGCGCTCCGGGGGGCCGCCCCGAAAGGTTGAGCCGCTCGAGGTGCTTCGGCACGATGAGGTCCCAGAGCGTGCCGTCGGGGCCGACCACACCGGCCTCCTGGTGCTCGGTGAGCGCATCGTGCAGGAGCCTCAGCGAACCGGGGCCGAGCAGCACGTCGTCGTTGCAGAACACGAGCACAGCGCCGCGCGCGGCGGCGGCCGCCGCGTTCCAGCCGGGTGACACGCCGCGGTTTTCGCCGAGGTCGACTGTGCACACGGACTCCGGTACGGCGGCCGCCTCGGGGGAGATCCCGTTCAGGGCCACGACCAGCTCGCCCTCGAGGCCGTCGAGCGCCTCGGGCATCCTCGCGACGACCGTCGCCAGGTTGGGCTCCGGGTGCGCCTTGTAGACGGGCACGCACACCGAGATCGCGGGCGGGTCGCTCACCGCGGGGCGAGCGCCAGCACGTACCACTGGCCGGCCAGGAACTCGGTCGAGCGCCCGCGTGTGAGGCGGTGCAGCGGACGGGACAGGTGCAGTTCGGAGTTGGCGACGCTCTGGACCTGCCAGCCCGCCTCCCCGGTCAGCGCCACGATGTCACGGCGCGTGAACCAGCGGATGTGGGTGGCGTCGCGGTGCCCCGCCGGCTCGTAGCCGAACGTGCCCCTCAGGATCAGGTCGCGCAGCAGCGAGATGTGGCTGGCGTTCGGCACCGACACGTGCAGCCGCGCTCCCGGGGCCGCTGCCGTGAGCAGCGCCCGCACGAGCGCCAGCGGGTCGTAGAGGTGCTCGAGGACGTCGTAGCAGAGGATCGTGTCGAACGGACCTTTGGCGTTCGGCAGCTCGCTGATCGCGTCGCCCACGAGCACCTGGTCGTAGACGCGTTCGGCCATCGCGGCGGGCTCGGGCATCATCTCGATCCCCGTGATCCAGCTCGCCCCCCCGGCGCGAAGCTGCGGGGCAGCGCCACCGCCGGCGCAGCCGACGTCGAGCACGCGTCCATATGGGGCCGGCAGATGGGCGAGCGTCTCCGAGCGGCCGAGCTCGTAGTAGGTGTCGGACTTCGGTGCGTCGAGTGGGATCGTCGCGGGCATCGCCGTCACATTAGCCCCCGGGCTTGCGCCGGATCGCGTGCAGGAACTCCTCCGGCACCGCCCCCAGCAGGAGCAGCATCCCTACCAGGACCACAGCTGCCACGGCGGCGGCGATCAGCGAGTAGACCGGCAGCAACGCGCCAACTGCGAAGGCGACCGCCAGCGCGAGGGCGACCCGCGGGACGCCCCTCAGCGATGGGCGCAGGTCCGGCCGCCGGCGCGCCAGAACGAAGCCGTATGCGAGCGCCAGGCCGACCTCCAGTGCGGCCGTGGTCACCGCGGCTCCGCCCGCTCCGTGGTCGGGGATCAGGACCGCACTCAGCACCACCGCCAGCACCACCGCCCCGCCGTTGATCCAGATCAGCTCCCGGAACAGCCGCAGGGTCAGCAGCGCGAACGACCAGGTCGCGACCAGGAACGTGCCGATGATCCCGACGCCGAGGATCTGCAGAACTTCGACCGACGGCTTGAATTTCGGGCCGCCGATGAATTCGACCGCGAACGGCGCCGCGATGATCGCGCACAGCGAGAAGAAGCCCCCGGCCACGAGAGCGCCGTCGAACAGCCGCTGCAGCGCGTAGCGCAGGCGATCCTGGTCATCGCGCGCGGCCCGGGCGAGGATCGGAAAGGCCGAGGCGACCAGCAGCCAGGGGACCCCGTTGATGAGGCTGAGCGCCCGAAACGCGAGGCTGAAATATCCGGTCTGATGCTTCGTCGAGATCAGCGACATGGCGATGATCACGATCTGGAAATAGATGACCCCGAGCGTCGTCGCTGCCGTGTAGACGAACGATTCGGAGATCAGGGCGCGCCAGCGCGAGGGCGAGAACGACGGGCGCAGGCTGACCTCCGAGCGCACCAGCGCCACCGTCAGCGCCAGCGTCGTGGCGGCAGTGATCACCGCCACTGCGTAGAACGGCAGCAGCGCGGCGCCGCTGACGACGAGCGCGATCATCAGCACGGACGTGACAGCCTGGGCGCTGAAATCGGTCACCGCGAGCCAGCCGAGACGCAGCTTGGCCGTCAGCGGTACCGCGAGCGTGACCCTGGCCCCTTCCAGCAGCAGCCCCAGCGAGGCGATCGCGGCGCCCTCGACGAGCACGCTCTGGTAACCCGCCACGAGCGCGAACACGACCGCGCCGAGTGCTCCGATCAGCGACAGCACGAGCCGCAGGCCGAGCAGGTCACTCATGAACGCGCGCCGCTCGCGATCACCGGTGGTCGAGAACTGGCGCACGCCAAGGTTCGCCACGCCTCCCTCGGTGAGCGCCGCGGCGATGAAGATCAGCGACGTGACCGTGATGTAGTGGCCCCAGCCGACGGTTCCCAGATGGCGCGTCACGAGTGGTGTCGCGATCAGCCCGACGGCCAGCCCGGCTGCGTAAGCTGCCATGCGCATCCCACCGCCCCGCAGGAAGCGCCCGCCCGCCTCGCGCGACGCCAGGATGTCGCCGTCGGGGACGACGTCGATGAGCTCCTCCGCTACGCCGCTGAGGCCCGCGACCGCGACGGTGGGCTGAATCTCGGCCCCGGCCGGGTCGCCGGCCTCGTCGGTACCCGGGGGGCCGTCGCCTTCACGTGCGCTCATCGCCGGCTCGCGGCCGTCTCGATGGGCTGCCGGCGATCCGCGCCCGCGTCCACCAGGCCGCAGGCCTGCAGGAATTCCTGGGCGCGGCTGGCGGTGGAGTTCGCCCGCGCCCAGCGCAGGGCTCCCTGCTGCAGGGCCTGGTAGCCCGGCTCGTCGATCTGCTCAAGGCGTCGCATCAGCTCGTCGTAGCTGTCGTATTCGACACAGTTGCTCTCGTCCAGCCCGTGGGGGGCGCAGCGCGGCGGCTTGCGGTGCAGGGCGCGGAAGCAGGGCACGCAGCCGTTGGCCGCGAGCTCGTAGTGGCGCAGACAGTCCCAGCCCGCGCGCTTGACGGTGATTCCGTAGCGGGCACGGCGCAGGTCTTCGTAGTAGTCCTGCTCGTCTTGGAATGCGTAGGTGGTGGGCGCGCCCACGCGCTCGGCGACTTCGGGGTCGACGATGTGGGTGGCGAGCAGACGCCGCTTGTCGGTCGGGGGCTCGGCAAGGATCTTCTCGGCCGGGAACGAGAAGGCTGTCGGGCGCATGCCTCGGATCGAGGGCAGGTGCTGTGCCAGTGCCGGCGGCAGCAACAGGAAGGAGCGGAACCATCCCGTGCGCGGGGTCAGCTCGCGCTTGAAGTAGATGGCGCGGTTGTGGGCCCGCGGCAGCATCCACCATGCACGCCTGCGCCACCACACCCCGGCGTACGGATAGGGCTCCTCGCGATCCGCACCGTCGAGCACCGCCATCGGGGTTCCGGTGATCTGAGGTGCGACCTGCACGAACGCGCCGAAGCTGCTCCAGATGTCCGCGAACACGATCAGGTCGAAGCCGCCGTCCCGAGCGCGCTCGAGCGGCCGGTGGCGGTCGACGGGGATGTCCGCAAGCGTGCGGTACAGGGAGAAGCCGCGCCCGTAGAGCTCGCCGCGGCGCTCGGCGGGGAAGCTCGTGTACATGGGCTCGGCCTTCGGGTAGTCCACGACCCCCGCCCCGAGCAGCTCCCGCAGGCCGTGCAGCAGACCATCGGCGAGGTAGTCCTCGTGGGCTGCCGTGAGGAACAGCACCCGCGGCACGGCGCTCGACATCGGCGTCAGTTTGTCAGCCGCCGTGGGCGGCCTTCGGCGGCGGCCCCGGAGAGCGTGTCCATCACCGTGTCGGTGAAGCGCTGCCAGGAGAAGCTCCGGGCCCTCACCCGCCCACGCTGCGAGAGCTCTCGGCGCAGGAGCTCGTCCCCAAGTACCCGCCGCAGGCCGTCGGCGATGCTCGGGACGCTGGCCGGGTCCACGTACTCGACCGCGTCGCCCCCGACCTCGGGCAGCGAGCTGAGGTTCGAGGTCACGACCGCGGCACCCGCCGCCATCGCCTCCAGCACGGGCAGGCCGAAGCCCTCGCCGAGCGACGGGTAACAGAACACGGCGCAGCGACGGTAGAGCTCGGCGAGTGCCTCGTCCGAGACGTAGCCGAGCGCGACACAGCGGGGGCCGAGCGAGCGCAGCGCGGCGAGTGTCTCGCCCGTCTCCCAGCCGCTGCGGCCGACCACCACCAGCCGGTGGGCCTCCTGCAGCGACTCCTCCAGCGAGCCATAGGCGGCCACCAGCCGGGGCAGGTTCTTGCGTGGCTCGAGCGTCCCCACGGCGAGCACGAACCCCGGTGCCGGCAGATCCACCGGGAGCTCCGCCGCTGCCCCGAGACCGGGCCCCGTCGCGGGCGCGGGTGCGGGCCCCGCCGCGGGTGCGAGCGCGGGTGCGGGCGGAGCGGATGCTGCCTCCTCGAGGGTCGCCGCGACCCCGAGGGGGGCGACCACGGTCTTGGCCGCGGCCCGCGGGAAGCGCCCCGTGAGCGCATCGGCGGTGGCCTGTGAGATGGCGAGCATCCTGGCCGAGCGTCTGACGGCCAGGCCCAGGGTTGCCCGCTCTATCACCATCGATCGGCGCTTGGGCTTCATCGAGGACTCGAACGTGGCCAGGTCGTACACGACGGTCACGGCCGGTATCCGCAGGAACAGCGGGGTGAGGTAGGAGTTGCTCGCCAGGAACACGTCGCACTCGCGGCCGGCCGTGCGCGCTGCCCACACGTGCCAGAGCGAATCCGGCCCGCCCTGCAGGCGCCAGCTGAAGCGCTCGTCGAGCTCGACCTCGGCCCAGGGTGTTCGCGCGTAGAGGAGAAAGCGCGTGCCCTCTGGAAGAGAGCTTGGGCGCTCTGTGCCGTGTGCGAGCGTGCGCAGCAACTCGCGTACCACCCGGCCTCGCCCGGCCCCCTCCTCGGCTGCGGCGCGTGCGTCGATCCCGATCGTGAGTGGCGGCAGAGCGTTCAAGCGGGCTGGGCGCTATCCGCCGGCGCGCGGTCTCTGTGGCCGGCCGCCCGTTGACGGTATTTCACCACAAGGCGGGCGACCTGCCAGAGCCCGAGCGCGGCTGCCCCGGAGACTGGACCCAGCGGCGGGATGGCGACGCGTGCGTCCCACTGATGGCTGGCCACGGGCGTTATCAGCGCCACCCATGCCATCAGGAAGAACAGCAGCCCGACGTGGCGGGGCCGTCCGCGCGGAAGGAACGGGGAGAAAAGGGTGAGCAGCATCAGGATCGCCATCGCCACGCCGTCGGGACGCAGCGCCCTCTCATATTCGAACAGGAAGTTCATCAGTGACTGATTGATCTTGTAACCGTTGCGCCCGTACAGGTTCAGACGCTCCTGGCGTGCCACCTCCATCTCCTGAGGTTCAAAAAGGATGTGATGGTAAAATTCATCGAAATTCGCACCGACCGCGACGCGATTGCCGAAAAGCACCCGCGTCGGTGCCACGTAGGCGAGCAGTCCTTCGAAGATCGTCCCGAGGTAGGCAAACGGCTGGTGCAGGATGACTGCGTGCGTCCACGCCGCGATCTTCTTGTTGCTGGCCTGCGTGGCCGAGAATGGGCCGGCGCCGTTTCCGAAGGCCCTGTAGGCGGGCGAGGCGGTGGGGTCGAAATCGTACTGTTCGACGCTCGTAGTCCTCTTTGACGGGGGCGTGCTCTCACACAAAGCGCTCGTGCCCGACGGAGGGGTGAACTTGCGGCAGTCGGCGAACGGGGCCACCCGTGCATAGAGGTTCCACGCGCCGGCTGGTGTTGTTACACCCCAGTAGCCGGTGTTTTCGTGTTGCACGACGGCATAGGGGATCAGGACGGCGAGCACGCACGCAAGCGAGCACGCGCTCGCCAGCAACCTCCGTCGCCACGGCCCGCCCGAGAGGAACAGCAGCCATACGAGCAGCACGACGATTGCGGGCAGCGCAACCACTCGAACCGTGTTCGCGACCCCGAACGCCAGGCCCGCGAGCGCAGCCCACACGGGCAACCGTGCGCCCGCTGCGTAAGCGGCGAAGTAGATCCCGAGCGACTGCAGCAGGATGAACAGCGACTCGGTCAAGGGCGAATGCTCGAGGAACATCTCGGCGCCGTTGAGGGCGACGACGGCTGCGGGCAGGAGCCCGAGCGAGAGTGGTCCTCCGGCGCGCCGCACCGCGAGGAACAGCAGCACCGCGCTGACCAGGCCGAACAGGTGTTGAAGTGCGATCACCCACGTGAGGTGGGTGGGGTACAGCGCGTGCATCTCGCGCACGAACAGCGGATAGCCCACCTCCCGGGTGGGATCCACCCACAGTTTTTCCAGCGCCAGCCCGACGTAGCTGACCGTGTCGGGAAACCCGAAGAACGCCGGACGCCACGCCAGCAGGAACAGCAGGCGTACGATCCCGCCGACGAGCAGTATCAGCAGCAGACCCCCCACCGCAATGCGCCCATCTAGGGTTCGCGGCACCCACGACTCCGGCATCTTCGACGCGACGCGCCTTCTGACACCGTCGATGCGCGAGCTCGCCGGAGCCGGCCGTGCGGGCGCGGAGCTCATTGAAGACATCGACGGTCGATTCGGAGGCGCGGCCACATCGCTGGCGTCAATTGCGTGCACTCTAACCGCGCGTCCCGCAGGCACGGAGCGTACGTACCCGGAGCGCCCAGGACCGGTCCACTAGCCTCCCGCCTCGCCGTGCACGTGGGCCTCAATCTGATCTTCCTGGTCCCCGGCGAGACCGGCGGCATGGAGATCGCCGCGAACGAGCTGATCGCGGCGATGCTCGAGCAGGGCCCGCCCGGCCTGCGCCTGACCGCGTTCGTCAACAGCGAGACAGCCGGCTCACGGGAGTGGCCTCTGCGGGGCGCGCTGGCGACCGTGCCCGTCCGCGTGCACGCCCGCCGGCGGGAGCAGTGGGTCATCGGCGAGCAGGCGCTGCTGCCCCCGCTGGCGATGCGCGCCGGGGTGGGGCTCGTGCACAGCCTCGCCAGCACGGCGCCGCTGTGGGGCCGCTTCCGTCGGGTGGTCACGATCCACGATCTCATCTACGCGCGTTTCCCAGAGGCCCACAGCGGTATCCGTGACAAGGGCATGCGGCTGTTGGTGCCGTCCGCAGCGCGGCGCTCGCATCGTGTGATCGCCGACTCCGCCAGCACGCGCGACGACCTGGTGGCGCTCGTCGGCCTCGACGCCGAGCGCATCGACGTCGTGCCACTCGGCCTCGGCTCCGTGCAGAGGGAGCCCCCACTGGCGGAGGCGCAGACGCGCGAGCGTTTCGAGCTGGGCGGCCGGCGGGTGCTGCTCAGCCTGTCCGCCAAGCGACCGCACAAGAACCTGCCGGCGCTGATCGACGCGCTGGCGCTGATCGAGGCCGAGCGCAGGCCGCTGCTCGTGCTGCCGGGCTACCGCACCTGGCACGAGGACGAGCTGTGGGCGCGGGCGCAGGCTCGCGGCGTGGAGGGCGACCTGCGCCTGCCGGGCTGGGTCTCCGGGGCCGAGCTCGAGGGCCTGTGGGCGCTGGCGGACGCGTTCGTGTTCCCCTCGCTGTACGAGGGGTTCGGCCTGCCGGTGCTGGAGGCGATGGCACGCGGGGTCCCGGTCGCGTGCTCGAACGCCGCCTCGCTGCCGGAGGTCGCCGGCGACGCCGCGCTGCTGTTCGATCCGCGGGACAGCGTCGCGATCGCGGCGGCCGTGCAGCGCCTGCTCGCGGGTGGGCCGGAGGTCGAGCGGCTGCGCGACAGGGGCCGCCGCCGGGCGGCCGCCTTCACGTGGCAGCGGACCGCGCGCCTGACGCTCGACACCTACACGCGGGCGCTCGTACCCGCATAGGTCTCGAGCACCGTCTGCAGCGAGCTCTCCAGCGACAGCCGGGTGGCGTTCTCGGCGAACCACGCGGCGGTGCTGCGGCGCAT
This sequence comes from uncultured Solirubrobacteraceae bacterium, assembly GCA_963821425.1. Lineage (GTDB taxonomy): Bacteria > Actinomycetota > Thermoleophilia > Solirubrobacterales > Solirubrobacteraceae > Palsa-744. The sequence continues at coordinate 24,751 of CAWGDS010000006.1, read as the reverse complement.
CTCCAGTCCGGCCTCGTGCACCCGCACGATCGCCTCGGCCAACGTCTCCGGCGTGGCACTGGCGGCGACCGTGCCGTTGACCCCCTCCGCGATCAGCTCCGTGGCGGCGTTGTCCTCGTCGGCGACCACCACGCTCGGAGTGCCCCGGGCGGAGGCCTCGACGACCACCATCCCGTAGCCCTCCCGCCGCGAGGGCAACAGCATGCAGGTGGCGCTCCGCAGAGCCTCGTCCACCTCCTCGGAGGCGACGAACCCGGGCGCCTGGATGTACCCACCGGCGTGCTGGCGCTCGATCTCGGCGAGCACCCGCTCGCGCTCCGGCCCGTCGCCGAAGAAGATGCCTCTCAGCCCAGGGATCCGGCGCGCCGCCGCGACCACGCCGGCGACCCCCGCCGGGGCCCGCTTCTCGGCGATCATGCGGCCCGCGAAAACGACGACGGGGTCGGCCGCCCTCGCGACCGGGGCCTGCAACGAGCCGGCGTACTCACCCTCGAGCACCCGTACGCTGCCCCGCAGTCCCTCCTGCTCCAGGCGGCGGGCGTGCAGGCGCGAGAAGCAGAAGGCCTGCTGGGGCAGCCGCGCGCAGGCGAGCTGGACCCCGTACCCGATGGCGCCCCCGACCCGCCCGAGGTACTCGCGCCAGTAGCCACGGCTCCAGACCTCGTGCCAGTCGACGACCAGGCGGTAGCGCCCCAGCGGCCGCAGCACCCCCGCCGCCAGCAACGAGAAGTAAGGGAATGAGGCGGTATGCACGACCTCATAGGAGCGCCCGTGGCGCAGGAGGTGCAGGAACACACCCAGCCCGAACACCAACGGCGGCAGCGTCCGCCTGCGTCCCCCCTGCGTGTAGAGGCCCATGCGCGGCCCGAAGCCCAGCACTCGCACCCCCTCGACCTCGACCCGCTCGGGGCGCGGCCACTGGCGCAGGGTCAGGTAGGTGACCTCGTGGCCGTCCGCCGCCAGGCGTTCGGCGAGGTTCCGGTACCAGCGCTCGGCCCCGCCCACGGTGTAGGGGAACAGGCAGTCGTAGACGAGCAGTATGCGCATGGCGCTAGCATCTCATCTCGCTCGTGCGCCACCTCGAGAGCGCCACTTTCCGTCTGCCCGCGAGTTATAAGGGTCGTGTCCTAGGGCACATACCCTGAATCCCTCTCCAGGAGCTCCTCTCATCAGCACAGTTGCGCAAACCAGAACGCCGGTAGCGCCGCCCGAACTGCAGCGCCAGACGCCGCTCGTCTCGGTCGTGATCCCGTGCCTGAACGAGGCGGAGAACATCGAGGCCTGCGTGACCGCGGCCCTCGAGGCGATCAGGAAGATGGACGTGAAGGGCGAGGTGGTCGTCGCGGACAACAACTCCGAGGACGACTCCGCAAAACTGGCCGAACAGGCGGGCGCCCGCGTGGTGGTCGAACCCAGGCGCGGATACGGCAGCGCCTACCTGGCCGGCTTCGCCGCCTCCAAGGGCCGCTACATCGTGATGGCCGACGCCGACCTGACCTACGACTTCGGCGAGATCCCGCGCTTCGTGGCCGCGCTGGAAGACGGTGCCGAGATGGTGATCGGCGACCGCATGGACAACATCCAGCCGGGCGCGATGCCGTGGCTGCACCAGTACGTCGGCAATCCGATCCTGACCGGTCTGCTGAACCTCTTCTTCCGCACCGGTATCAGCGACGCCCACTGCGGCATGAGGGCGCTGCGCCGAGACGTGCTGCCGCGCCTTGACCTGCGGACCACCGGGATGGAGTTCGCCTCCGAGATGGTGATCCGGGCCTCCAAGGAGCAGCTGCGGATCGCCGAGTTCCCGATCGAATACCACCCCCGCAGCGGCGAGAGCAAACTCTCGACCTTCCGCGACGGCTGGCGGCACCTGCGCTTCCTGCTCGTCCACAGCCCCAACCACCTGTTCATCCTGCCGGGCGCCGTGCTCGCCGGCCTGGGGACGTTCATCGTCGCGCTCGTGGTCTCGGGGCTCGACCTGTTCGGTCGCGTCTGGGGGATGCACGCCCTGATCGGTGGTGCGCTGCTGATGATCGTCGGCACGCAGGTGCTGGCCCTCGGGCTCTGTGCGCACGCCTACGGCACCTACTTCATGGGCGAGAGGGATCCATGGTTCGACCGTATGCGCGCCCGCTTCAGGCTCGAGCACGGACTCCTGCTCGGAGGGGCCTTCGTGCTCGCGGGCATCGGGCTGGGCGCCTACATCCTCATCAGCTGGATCGACCACGGCTTCGGCTCGCTCGCCCACGAATACATGGCCGTCGTTTCCGCCTCGCTGATCATCGTGGGAATCCAGATCTTCTTCTCGTCCTTCCTGCTGTCGATACTCGGGCTGCGCCGCCGGTAGCCGGCGGCGACGGCCGAGGTGCGCTTCGACCTGACGGGCATCGTCGGCGCGTTCGCGCTGATGTGGCTCGTCAGCCTGGGATGCGGGCTCGCGCTCGAGCGGGTGCTGCGCATCCGCCTGGCGAATGCCCTGCTGCTGCCGCTGGGACTGTGTGTCTCGATCGTCCTGATCTTCCCCGGCTACGTCGCGGGCGTGTCCGATCCGCTGGCGATCGCGCTGCTCGCCGCCGCCACGATCGCCGGCCTGGTCTTCGCGCGTGAGGGTCTGCTCAGGCGCGTGAACCCCGGCTGGCCCGGCGTCGCGGGCCTGGCGGTGTACGTGCTGTTCATGCTGCCGGTGCTCGCCCACGGCGGCTGGACCTGGTCCGGGTATGACTTCGTCAACGACTCCGCCTTCGAGATGCTGCTCGCGGACCACATCCGCGGCTTCGGGACGACGCTCGGTCATCTCCCCGAAAGCAGCGAACGGCAGTTCCTCGTCTCCTACCTGAACGGCGGCTACCCGCTCGGGGCGCAGGCGCTGCTGGGCACCGACGCCGCGATCCTGGGCGTGTCCTCGGCGGTCATCTACCAGGCCTTCATCTCCGGCCTGGCGGCGATCACGGCCGTGTCGATGGCGCTGATCGCCTCGCGCGTGCTGAGGCCTGCGCGGGCGGCCGCCGTCGCCTTCATCGCGGCCGCGGCCAACCTGACCTACCAGTACGCCCTGCAGGGGTCGATCAAGGAGATCGGGCTGGTCGCCGGCCTCGCCTGCACGGTGGCGCTGATCGATGCGGCCTTCGCGAGCGACCGCCCGTATGCCGGCGCGGCGCTGGTGGCCGTCGGCGTCGCGGCCTCGCTGACGCTCTACAGCGCGGTGGCGCTGCCGTTCCTCGGCGGCGTCGCGCTGTTCGGGGCGGGCGCCTTCCTGTTCCTGCGCAGGGTGCGCCCACGCCGGTCCTGGCTCGGCCCGATCGCCGCCGGTTGCGCGCTCGTCGCGGTGCTCGCCTTTGCCTCTCTGACGAGCTTCACGACCTTCTTCAACGTCGCCAAGTCGGGCCAGGGCTCGACCGGGCTGGGGGCGATCCAGTTCGGCCAGCTGCTGCGCTCGCTGCCCCTCAGCCAGATCAGCGGCGTTTGGCTGGCGGGCGAATACCGGGTCCCGGTGGTCCCCGAACCGGCGGCCGTCCTGACCGTGATCGGCACGGTCGTGGTGCTCGCGCTGTGCATCCCCGGAGCGCTGTGGGCGTTGCGGCGGGGAGCGTCGGGTCCGCTGCTGCTGCTGGGCAGCGTCGGGTTGGTGCTGCTGATCGTGTTTCCGCGTGTGAGCCCGTACGCGCAGGGCAAGCTGCTCGCGATCGGCGCCCCCGCCGTGCTGCTGGCGGCGCTGTTGTTGCCGGCGGGCGCCTCCGGGCGCCTGCGCGTGCCGGGGACCGTGCTGGTGGCGCTGATCGGCGTCGCGGTGCTGGCCTCCGACGTGCTCGCCTACAGCCGGGCTCGGGTGGCACCCAGCTCGCGCATGGAAGCGATCGCGCAGGTGGGCCACCATTTCCGCGGCGAAGGGCTGGTCCTGTTCAACGAGTTCGAGGAGTACGCGAAGTACTTCGGTCGCGAAGCACGCATCAGTGTCCCGTTCGAGGCGCTGACCCCCGAGCAGGTCCAGCTGCGGGTCCCGAGGCCGTTCTACGGCGACTACTTCGACCTCGACGAAGAGCAGCTCAGCTTCGTCGAGACCTATCCGATCATCGTCTACCGCCGCTCTCCCGCCGCCAGCCGGCCTCCCGCCAACTACCGCCTGGTGTACGCGAACCGCTACTACCTGGCCTGGCGCAGGCTCGCGCAGCCGCAGGTGCTGTCGCACCTCCCCGCGCAGAGCCGCTACTCGCCCTCGGGGCCGGTCGACTGCAAGGCGCTGGCGGGCATGGTGGCCCGCGCGCCCGCCGGCAGCAGTCTGGCTGCGCCGGTGACGCCGGAACTGAAGTGGTACGAACCGCTGTACTCCCAGGATCGCTCGATCGCCTGGGGCTCGGTCCCGACCCAGGCCGGCGCGGTGGACACGAACGGGCCCGGACACGCGAGCGGGGTGTTGGCGGTCCGCGGCGGTGCGCCCTACGCGGTCTGGGTCCAGGGCGACTTTCCCGCTCCCATCAAGGTCTACCTCGACGGCCGCCTCGTCGGCGTGGCGAGCGGATCGAACACCCCGCTGCAGTGGGAGCGGGTCGCCACCCTGCCGCTGTCCGCGGGGGACCACACGATGAAGGTCGTCCGCGAGGCCGGCCACCGCCACTTCGGGCCGGGCGAATGGCAGGACGGGGTGATCGGAGCCGTCGCTCTGCAGCGTCAGGAACCCGAGCGCATGCAGACCCTGCCGCTGGCCCGCTGGCACAGCCTGTGCGGCACCGAACGCGACTGGGTGGAGGTCGTGAAGCCGTGAGCGGGCGCAGCGAGCGGCGCTCGGGAGGGAGCCGGCGCCCGGCGCCGGCCGTCGGGGTGATGATCCTCGGCGTAGCGGGGCTGCTGGCGGTGACCGTCGCCGTGCTGGCGAAATCCTCGCCGCGGCGCACGGGGACGAACGCTGCCGGCGTCTCGGGGCTCGCGATCCAGCTCGCCCCGGGGCAGACGCTGTGCGAGCCCGGCGAACCGGTGTCTGCAGGCACCTCGGCGGTGCGCCTGGACGCTGGAGCTCCGGGCCCGGTTGGCGGCCGGGGGCCGGCGCTGGGCGCGAGCGTCGTCGACCCTGCCGGGCGGGGTGTGGCCTCGGGGAGGCTCCCCGCGGGCTGGAGTCCGGGGCTCATCAGCGTGCCCCTGGCGCCGGCCCTGCGCCGGGACGTCGCGGCCAGTGTGTGCCTGAAGAACCTCGGGCCGGGGCGCGTGGGCCTCGGCGGAACGGTCCCGGCCGGCAGCTTCGTGGTCCAGATCGACGGTCAGGGCCTTGGTGGGCGCGTGCGACTCGAATACATGCGCCCCAAAGAGTCGTGGTTCGCGTTCCTGGGCGCGCTCGCTCATCGCCTGACGATCGGCAAGTCCCGGCTGTTGCGCCACTGGGCGGCCCCCGCGGCGATCCTGTTGATGCTGGTGGCCGTCGGGGTGGCCCTGAGGACGATCCTGCTCGCGGAGCGCCACGCGTGAATGCGGTCGGCGACGCGTCGTCGCGGCGGACGCCGGTCGCGGCGGTGGATCTCGGGCGTTGGCGGGCGGCGGTGGGCGCACGCCTGCGGGCGGTGCCGCTGGCCGCCTGGATGTGTGCGCTCGTGGCCCTCGCCAACGGCCTGGCCTGGTCGCTGATCGTGCCCCCCTTCCAGGTCCCCGACGAGAACGCCCATTACGCGTACGTCGCCCAGGTCGCCGAAAACGGCACCTTGCCGGTGCCGACCGCGACCGCACCGATCCCGCCCCGTGAGGAAGACCTCGTCAACGCGCTGCTGACCTACGGGATGGTCGGGCACGGCGAAAACCCCGCCCCCCTCAGCGGCCTGCAGGAGCAGGGGATAGAACACGTCGAAGCCGAACACCTCAGCGCCAAGGGCACCGGTCAGGCGATCAGCGCGACGAACAACCCGCCGCTCTACTACGCGCTGGAGGCGATCCCCTACGAGCTCATGCCGAGCGGCCGGGTGCTGGACAAACTGGCGGCCATGCGCGTGCTATCGGCGCTGCTCGGAGCGATCACGGTGCTGCTGGTGTTCATGTTCCTGCGGGATCTGCTGCCGGGAGTGCCGTGGGCGTGGCCCACGGGCGCTCTGCTGGTGGCCTTTCAGCCCCTGTTCGGGTTCATGTCCGGAGGTCTCAACAACGACGCCCTGCTGAACCTCGCCGCCGCCGGCACGCTATGGGGCGTCGCCCGGGCGTTCAGGCGCGGGCTGACTCCGGCCACGGGCGCGTTGCTGGGCGGCTTCCTCGGGCTAGGCCTGATCTCCAAGCTGACGATGCTCGCGTTCGTGCCCGCGGCGTTGCTCGCGCTGCTGTTGCTGGTGGCGCGCGCGGGGACCTCCCGGCGGCGGGCGCTACGGGGGGCCGGGGTCGCGATCGCGCTGGCCGGGGCGCCGTTCGCGATCTATATCCTGCTGAACCGCTTCGCCTGGAACCGGGGCTTCTTCCCCGGCGGGATCGGCACCACGACCGCCTCGCCGTACGTGGGCCGGGCCTTCAGCACGACCGAAGAGCTGAGCCACGCATGGCAGCTGTTCCTGCCGCACCTGTGGCTGCATCCCCAGTTCTCCGTCTACCCGCTCTGGCCGGTGTGGTTCGTCGGCTTCTTCGGCCGCTTCGGCTGGCAGGACTACACCTTCCCGTACTGGCTCTACCAGGTCGCCCGCGTGGTGGTGATCGCGGTGCTCGTGCTGGCCGCCTGGGAGTGCTGGCGCCGTCGAAGCTCCCTGCTACGGCGCTGGGGCGAGCTGGCGGTCTACGCTGGCGCCGTGGCCGGGCTGTGCGCAGTGATCGGGATCGAGGCGTACCGCTACTTCCTCTCGACCGGCCTCGAATTCGCCCAGGCCCGCTACCTGCTGCCGCTGCTCGGCCTGTATGGCGCGATCGGTGCGCTGGCGGTCCGCGCCGGTGGGCGCCGCTGGGGGCCGGCGGTGGCGGCCGCGCTCGTGATCCTGGCGATCGGCCACGACCTCTACGCGCAGGCGATCACCGTCGCCCGCTACTACTCGTGAGCGAGGTCTCGGTGGCGATCCCGGTGCTCGACGGCGGCGCCGCGCTGGCAGGGGTCCTTGCGGCGCTGGGGCGCCAGACGGTGGCCCACGAGCTGGTCGTGTGCGACTCGGGTTCCAGCGACGGCTCGGCGGAGCTCGCGCGCGGGGCCGGGGCGCGGGTCCTGGACGTGCCCGCCGAGACCTTCGATCACGGCGGCACCCGCAACCTGCTGATGGAGCACGCCTCGGGGGCGCACGTGGCCTTCCTGACGCAGGATGCCGAGCCCTCCGACGAGCGCTGGCTCGAACGCCTGCTGGGAGGCTTCGATCTGGCCCCCGACGTGGGCATCGCGTATGGGCCCTACCGCCCCCGGCCGGGCGCCTCGGCGGCGGTGAGGATCGAGCTGCAGCGCTGGTTCGCCTCGCTCTCTCGCGACGGGGGCCCGCAGGTGGAGCGCTTGGCGCCGCACGAGCTCGGCACGCTGCCGGTGAGCGCGCTGGTCGGCCGGCGCGGCTTCTTCACCGACGCCAACGGCTGCGTGTCGAGGGAGGCGTGGTTGGGAGCTCCCTTCCGCGAGGTTTCCTACGCTGAGGACCGCGTGCTCGCGATCGACATGCTGCGAGCCGGCTACGCCAAGGCCTACGTACCCGACGCCGCCGTCTCCCACTCCCACGACTACTCGACCTCCCAGCAGCTGCGCCGCTCGTTCGACGAGGCGCGGGCGCTGCGCGAGGTCTACGGCTGGCGCGAGCCCGCCTCGCCCGCGGAGCTGCTGAGGAGGCTGCGGGGCGAGCTGGGCGCCGCCCGCCGCGAGCTACCGGTGGGCCCCGGCGAACGTCGCGCGGTCGCGCTGGCGGGAATCGCCGCCCACCACCTGGCCCGCCAGTTTGGAGCGCTGCTCGGGTCGCGCGCGGACAGGCTCCCGGCGGCGGTACGCCGGCGGCTGTCCCTGGAGGGTCGGGCGGGGTTCGCCGAGCTCCACCTCGACCTCGGGCGCGATGGCGCCGCGGCGAGGCCGTCCCGGACCGGGACGGGCGGAGGGCGCTCGTGAGCGGGGCGGACAAGGGCCGCGAGCAGACGCCCCCGATCGCGGCTCCGGGGTCGATCGCCGAGCGCGCCCTCGACGGCTCCTTCAGCGGGCCGCTGGCGGGTATGCGGCGGCGCATCTACCTGACTTACTACTACCTCGGCTGGCGCACGCTGCTGTTTCGCCTCGTCACCTTCCCGCTGCGCTTCACGCCGCTGAGGCGCTGGCGGCGACTGCGCTCCGCCACCGGCCACGACGCCTACCGCCGGGCGGTCGCCTGGTACAAGGAGCGCGGCCGGCCCGTCGACATCGTGATCCCGAGCTACAAGGACGCCGAGCAGGTCGAGAAGCTCGTCGCCTCGATCCGCGCGACCGTGCCCGCGGACATGGTCCGCGTGATCGTCGCCGACGACGCCAGCGGCCCCGAGCACGTGGCCAGGCTGAGGGAGATCGAGGGGATCGAGGTGATCGCGGCCGAGCACAACGCCGGCTTCGCGGCCAACGTCAACCGCGGTCTGCGGGCGACCGCTGCCGACCGCGACGTGGTGCTGCTGAACTCCGACGTCGAAGCCACAACCGGCTGGCTGGCGTGCCTGCAGCATGCCGCCTCGGGCAAGGACGACACCGGCATCGTGGGGGCCCAGCTGCTGTATCCCGACGGGCGCATCCAGTTCGGGGGAACCGTTCGCAATCTGGGCGCGCCCGAGTGGTTCGACCACCGCTACCGCTTCAAGCCCGAGGACTGGGGCCCGGCCGGGATCGCCGGAGCGGTGCTGGCCGTGACGGGCGCGTGCATGTACATCACGCGCGAGACAATCGAGCGTGTGGGCCTGCTCGACGAGTGCTTCCCGATGGCCTACGAGGACGTCGACTACTGCCTGCGCGCCTGGCGGGCGGGCGTGCGCGTGATCTACTTCCCGGCCGCGCGCCTCTACCACCACGAGTCCGTCACTCGTGGCAGCGAGGTGGGCGAGCGCGAGCGGGCCTCCCAGCGGGTCTTCTGGGAGCGCTGGGATGACTTCTTCAACGCCCGCGAGGTGCGTACCCCCGAGGGACGCCTTCGGGTCGTCTACGTGACCGAGGACACCGGCATCGGCGGCGGTCACCGGGACATCTTCGAGCACCTAAACAGGCTGCTCGACCGCGGCCACGAGGTGGCGCTGTACACGCTCGGCAACGAGCCGGACTGGTTCCCGCTGCGGGCGCCCGTGCGCAGCTTCGAGTATTACGAGGACCTGGTGGCGGAGCTGGCGGGCTTGGACGCGATCAAGGTCGCTACCTGGTGGAACACCGCGGGCCCGGTGTGGCAGGCGAGCGTCCTGCGGGGGATACCCGTGTACTTCGTGCAGGACATCGAGACCTCCTACTACCCCGACGACGAGGCCGTGCGCCACGCCGTGCTCGACTCCTACCGGCCCGAGTTCCACTACATGACGATCTCCTCGTGGAACGCCGAGCGGCTGCGCGAGCTGGGCCTCGAGTCGGAGCTGATCCCACCCGGGATCGATCTCGAGACCTTCCGCCCGCTGGCGGACGTCGAGCGCCGCCGGGACCTGGTGCTGGCCATCGGGCGCTCGAACCCGCTCAAGAACCTCCCCCTGACGATCGACGCCTGGCGGGCGCTGCCCGCACCTCGTCCTGAGCTGTGCCTGTTCGGGATCGAGCCGCAGCTGGCGGCCGAGCAGGGCGTCACCTACGTCGAGTCGCCCTCGGACGAGCGCGTCAACGAGCTCTTCAACGAAGCCACGGTGTTCATCCAGACCTCCTCCCACGAGGGGTTCGCACTGCCGCCGCTGGAGTCGATGGCGACGGGTGGGGCGGTGGTCTGCACCGATGCCCACGGCAACCGCGACTTCTGTGTGGACGAGGGAAATTGCCTGATGCCCGAGCCCACGGTGGGCTCCGTCTCGGGGGCGCTGGGGCGCCTGCTCGAGGACGCGGGGCTGTGCCGGCGCCTGGGCGAGGCCGGCGTCGAGACGGCTCAGGACTATGCCTGGGAGCGGCGGATCGACGCCCTCGAGGGCTTCCTGGAGGGGGTGGCCCGGCCGCAGCCGATGAACCTCGAGAACCACGGCGCGGTGCCCGAGCTGCAGCGAAAGTCGCGCTGACGTGCGCCGACCCTCCCGCCGGATCCCGTGAGGGACGCGTTCGTCTCGGGATTGCGCTGCCCGGCATGCGGCGGCGAGCACTCGTTCACGCTGTGCGCCGAAGCCGGGGACGAGTGTGAGTGGCGCGAGGGCAGGCTGCGCTGCCGCCTCTGCGCGTGCGAGTTCGCCGTCCACCGCGGCGTGGCCGAGCTCCTGTTCGACGCGCCGGAGCACATCGTCGCCGAGGCCTCCGGGCTCGAGCGTTTCGCGCTCGAGATGGCGGCCCATGGCTGGAGCCGTGAGACCGTGCTCGCGCTCCCGAACGTGGAGCACGGCTACTGGTACGTCCAGGCTCGCTCGATGCATCAGCTGCTCACCACCGTCCCCTTCCGGGCCGGGGAGTCGGTGCTCGACGTCGGATCCAACACCTGCTGGGCCGCCAACCACTTCGCCGAACGGGGGCTGGGGGCCGTCGCGCTCGACATCTCCACGGCGGAGCTGCAGGGCCTCTACACGGCCGACTACTTCCTGGAGCGCGGCGGCGTGTTCTTCGAGCGGGTGCTGGGCTCGATGGACTCGATCCCGCTGGCCTCGAGCAGCGTGGACTACGTCTACTGCTGCGAGGTCCTGCACCACAACGACCCGGCGGGCCTGCGCCGCACGTTCGGCGAGATCTTCCGCGTGCTACGCCCCGGCGGACGGCTGCTGATGGTCAACGAGACGCTCAAGACGGCCCGTGACCCGAGCGGGGTCAACGTCGAGGGAGTGGAGCAGTACGAGGGCTACGAGCACGCCCACTGGGCGCTCGCCTACCGCTGGGAGGCGATGCGGGCGGGGTTCCTGACCGAGGTGACCGAGCCCCACTACCGGCCGTTCTTCGGCGACGCCGCCTACACCCCCCGCCCCGACGCGCCGCGCCCGGTCGACCTGCTCGGCCGTGCGGCCTTCCCGCTGCGCCGCGTGGGACTCGCCAGGCGCCTGTATCTGGCCTGGCTCAACAACGTCTGGGGCGGCGTGTCGATGAACATGATCGCCACCAAGCCGCGCCGCTACGTGGGCCGCCACGAGAAGATGGCCACCCCCGAGCGGCTGCTGCGCTCGCTGGCCGCCGGTCTGCGCGAGCCGATCGACCGCCGCCGCGGGGTGGCGCCGCCGCGCCTGCCGCGGACGCCCGAGCAGGCGGCCCGGGCTACAGGTTCTCCGCCACCTGCGGCGCCGCCCGGTTGAACACCCAGAAGCCGAGCGCGAAAACCGCGATCACGATCGCCACCGGCGCCAGCAGCGCGACCCAGCTGCCGAGCGCTTCGCCCGCGCTGGGCGTCTGGTGGGTGATCATGGCGTGGCGGAACTGCTGGAAGACGACCGCGAGCGGGTTGAGCATGTAGAGGTGAAAGAGCTTTTCGCTGAGGCTCTTGCTGAGCCCTACTTTGGAGGCAAGGTCGAGTTTCACGGTCTCTACCGAGATGATCACCGGCGAGGCGTAGAAGAGGATCTGGCCGAGCACGTCCCAGATCGGCTGGATGTCGCGCATGCTCACGAACAGCGCCGACAGCAGCATCGCAATCCCGACCGCGAGCACCGCCAGCAGCGCGACGATCAGCGGCAGCTCCAACCAGCTGAGCATCGGCGTGACGCCTTCCAGCAGCGCGAAGGCAAGCACCACGACCAGGTTCAGCGCGAGGTTGAACGACGCCAACATCACCACCGCCAGCGGGATCACCAGGCGCGGGAACTGGATCTTGCGGACCAGGTTCTCGCGGTCCACGACGCTGCGAACGGAGCCGGTCGTGGCTTCGATGAAGAACGTGAACAGGACGATCGAGCCGAGCAGCTGGGCGCCGTAGTGCTCCTGGCCGGGGAGGTTTCCGCGGTTCACCTGGGCGACCTCGACGAAGAACAGGTACAGCACGCCGAACAGCAGCAGCGGGCGCATCAGCTGCCATGCGTAGCCCAGGGCCGAGCCGAAGAAGCGCAGCTTGAAGTCGTTGCGGGCGATGTTGTAGGTCAGGTGCCAGAAGCGCGCCCAGTCGTCGGTCAGGGCACGCGGCCCCCTGATCGGCCTGCCGAGCTCGGCCGGCACCGCCGGCGTGCTCAAGCCCCGACCTTCTCGGTGGACGGCTGCGGAGAACGCTCCACGGCCACCTGCACGGGCAGGTCCACGAGCCCGCCCATGGCTTCGGCACCGGTGACGACGAACGAGAAGCTGCCCTCCAGGCGGTCCATCAGATCCAGGCCGGTGCCGCGGTGGGCGAGCGTCAGCAGCGGGCTGTAGCGGCCCGGGGCGAGCACGTTCTCGAAGCCGAAGGAGAACAGCACCTCCTCGCCGGAGCTGTAATTCCCGCTGCGTTCGTGCTCACGCGCGCTGCTGGCCACCAGCACCGCGACGTGGTCTTCGTTGAGCACGTACAGGCTGGCGGACGGGTCCTCCACGTCGACCATGAAGCGAACGCGTGCCCGCAGCACGATCGGCTGCCCCTGGGCGAGATTCGACTGATGCTCGCCGGCGGCGTTCTCCACCCAGGCTTCGAGGATCCGGGCATCGCCGTCGCCGCCGCGGCCGTCCGCGCCCTCCGTCTCAGCCGGGGCCCGACCGAAGTTGAGCTCCAGGTAGCGGTCGGCGACCTCGTGGGGCTCGCCGACGTGGACCATCGAGCCGCGCTCGAGCAGCAGTGCGCGGTGGCAGAAGCGGTTCAGCGATCCCATGTCGTGGGTGACCAACACGATCGTGCGCCGTTCGTCGCGCATGCGATTGAAGACGTCGAAGCACTTCTGGGCGAAGGCCGCGTCGCCGACGGCGAGCACCTCGTCCACCAGCAGGATGTCGGCGTCGACCTGGATCGCCACCGAGAAGGCCAGCCGCACGCGCATCCCCGAGGAGTAGTTCTTTAGCTTGAGCTCCTCGAACTCCCTCAGTTCCGCGAAGTCGATGACGGCGTCATAGCGGGCCCGGGCCTCGCGCGGGGAGAGCCCCATCATGATCCCGTTGAGCACCACGTTGTCACGGGCCGCGAGGTCCTCGTTGAAGCCCACACCCAGCTCGATAAAGGTCGACAGGCGTCCGTTGACCCAGATCCGCCCGCTGTCCACGCCGTAGATGCCGGCGATGCACTTCAGCAGCGTGCTCTTGCCGCTGCCGTTGCGCCCGGCGATCCCGAAGAACTCACCGGGGGCGATCTGGAAGCCGATGTTCTCGAGCGCCTTGAAGGTCTGGTGCTTGGTGCGTTTTCGAGGATGCAGAACGCGCTCCTTGAGCGTGTGCGTACGCTCCTCGGGCACCCGGAAGGTCTTCGTCACCGAGTCGACGACGATCGGAGGCGCTGCGCGCACGTCCGCGGACATTGGCTGCAAGGGTACCGTGGGCAATCCGCGCTTCAGGGCGGTAGGCGCGCCGGGCGAAGGGCTCCGGACGGCCGCTCCGCTAGCCTGCCTGACCCGCGATGGCAGATCTCACCCGCAGCTCGTTGTTGCGGCCAGTGCGTGACCGTCTGGGCCGTTGGCTGCATTCGCGGATCGACGCGGTCGCGGGCGAGCGCGTCCGTCGCGAGCTCGCCGCAGAGCGTGCCGGGACCACCGCAGCCGAGCCTGCCGCCCCGGCCACCGAGACCCGGCGCTGGGGTCCCGACGGGAACATCTGGGTCTCACCGACGGTCGAGCTCGGCGACGCCCTCCTGGATTGCAGCGCCGGGGCCATCACGGTGGCCGAGAACGTGGTCTTCGGCCACGGTGTCGCGCTCCTGGCGGGTGCCCACGAGCTGCGCCATCCCCGACCCGGGAGCACGCCCGAGCCCGCCGAATCCGGGCGGGACATCGTGGTCGGCGCCCGCGCCCTGGTGGCGTCGCGGGCGGTCCTGGTGGGACCTTGCCGGATCGGCGAGAACGCGGTCGTGGCGCCCGGTGCGGTCGTGGACGCCGATGTTCCCGCAGGCGCGATCGTGGCCGGCAACCCGGCCCGCATCAGCGGCTGGGTCGACGAGCGCCCGGCGCTGCCGCCGTCGGTGCGCGTGCTGACCGACGTCGGCGTTCTCCATGTGCACGCCCACGACGAGGTCATGACGCCCCTGTTGCGCCTCCACGGCCGCTGGGAGAGCCACGAGCGTCAGATGCTCGAAGCCGAGCTGAGCCCGGGCGCCGTGGCGGTCGACGTCGGCGCGAACGTCGGGTACATGACGATCGCCGCCGCGAACCGGGTGGGCCCGGGGGGGCTGGTGATCGCGGTCGAGCCCCATCCGGCGAACGTGGCCCTGCTGGAGGCCAACATCGCCATCAACGGGGTCGCGCCGAGGGTGCGCGTGGTCGCCGGGGCCGCGTGGTCGCAGCCCGGCACCGTCGAGCTGGCGGAGAGCCCGAGCAACACCGGCGATCACCGTGTCGAGACGCTGCGTGACGAGCGGGCGACGCTGCAGGTGGAGGCCGTGCGCCTCGACGACGTCGTCCCCGGCGACGCGCGGGTGGCCGTCATAAAGCTCGACACGCAAGGGACCGAGCACCACGTGCTGGCCGGCGCGCAGGCGCTACTGGCCCGCGATCGGCCGGTCATCCTGACCGAGTTCTGGCCACGCGGCCTACAGGACCGCGGCGAGGACCCGGTCTCGGTGCTCGCCGCCCTCGGCCGGCTCGGTTATGCGGTCGAGCTGCCTGAAGAGCCCGCGCTCGAGGGGCTCCAGCCGGGCGAGCTGGTCGAGCGGATCGACGCGCTCTCCCCGCAGGAAGGCGGCTTCACGACCCTGCGCCTGCGCCCGCGTCCGCTCTGAGGCTCAGCCGCGTGTGCTCCCGGGGCGGCCGACCAGTCGAGCGATGCTCCGCGCCGCCCTGAACAGCGCGCCCGAGACGCGGAACAGCGGACCGCCGATCCCTGGACGGGCGTCGAGGGCCAGCAGGGCTCGCTGGACGTCCTCCGGCAACGCCCCGTTGGGCCCGATCAGGCCGAGGCCGAACCCGACCTCGGCGTGCAGCTGCTCGTACATCGTTTTCGCGTGGTCGCGTTCCTTTGCCAGCAGGGCGACGAGCGAGTCGTGGCGGGCCAGCAACTCGCGCAGCTCGTGCTCGCGATCGAGCTCGTCGCGGCTCAGCAAGGCGCTCTCGCGGACGGGTGAGATGAGGGCCTCGTTGTAGGCCGCCAGCGTCGCCTCGGCGGCGGCCTCCCACGTCAGGCGCCGGGCCTGGGCCGCGATGCGCTCCACCTGGCGCGTGCGCGCGTCCTCGTCCACGAGCAGAGCGTGGGCGCGCTCGGCGGTCGCCTCGACGCTCCAGCGCACGACGTCCGCGAGCTCGGCCGGCAGGACCTCGGCGAGCGAGGACTGGGCCGCGAAGACGCACGCGACACCCGCCAGCGAGGCCTCGAACGGCACCAGCCCGAAGCCCTCGTACGTCGAGGGGTAGAGGACCGCCCGCGAATTGGCGATCAGCCAGGCCTTTTCGGCCTCGTCAACCGCGCCGAGCATCACCACGGTGCTGCTGAGCTCCGGGTGCTCGGCCAGGTAGGCGTCCTCGAGCGCGCGCGAGGAGCCGTGCGGTACGTGGGTGCCGGCGAGCACGAGCCGGCCGTCCCATCCGTGGCGCTCGCGCAGGGCCGCCAGCAGGCGCAGCGCGAACAGGCGGTTCTTGTGCCGGAAGTCCGTGCCGAGGCAGAGCAGGTAGCCCGCTTCGTCCTCCTTGCCGGCGCCAGGGTCCGCGCCCGCTTCCGTGTCGAGCGCGCTCGGGCGCAGCAGCCGGCCGCTGACGGGGTGGTCGAGGCCGGGTGCGATCACGCGGATGAGCTCATCCTCGGCAAGCTCGTCCGAGAGCAACTCGCCACGGGTGTGGGCGGAGAACACGATCACGCGGTCGGCCGCCCCGAGCGCCTGTCGTGTCACCCTGCGATGGCTATGCCAGGCGGTAGCGTCACGGTGGTAGCCGGGGTTGCGATATGCGATCAGGTCGAGCTGGTTGAGGACGATCCGCTCGCCCAGCCGCAGCGCCAGGCGCATGTCTGGCGGCCCGAAGACCTGTTGTGGACGGTGGAACAGCGGGCTCCTGGGGGTGGCCTCGTCGAGCGACTCGATCGCGAGCAGTTCGACGTGCTCGAGCGACGCGATCTGATCCAGGCTGGCGTGGCCCTCGCGGGAGCTGACGAGCAGCCGCAGCCGCACCGCTTCGGTGGCCGCCAGTGCCCTGATCAGCTCGAAGATGTGACGCTGGGTCCCCGTCAGTGTGCCGCTGAGGGCGCGCGCGTCGATCGTCACCCACAGCGCCTCCGACGACCGGCCCGCAGCATGCAGGGCGCGGGACAGGACCTCCGAGGCCGCGGCGGTCCCCGGCTGCGACACGATGGCCGTGCCGGGCTGCGACAGGTAGGGGTAGCGCTCTCGTAGTGGGGCGGGAGCGGTCGCGGGGTCGAGGGGCGGCACGCCCGCCAGCGGCTCCACGGCCAGGTCGTCGGCGGCCACGTGGCAGAGGCCGGCGAGCACACAGCGCTGGGCGAAGTCGACCTCCAGCGCCCAGCCCAATTCGAGGCTCTCGTCGAGCGGGCCGGCCAGCTCGAGCGCGTCCCGGCGCAGGAACACGCAGGGGCCAACGGCCACGCCGAGCCGAGGACGCAGGCGCAGGCTGCTCTCCGTGACCCGCTCGGCGAGCTGCTCGAGACCGGCGGCCGACGCGCCGGCGCCGAGTCCGAGGGGGCCTTCGGCGCTGCTCAGCGCGCTGGCGGTGGCGGTGTTGGTGTCCTCGTAGGCGGCACCCGTCAGCCGCTCCAGCCACCCCTGGGGGACGCGCGCCGGGGTCGTCAGGAGGGCGACGTCGGCGGAGGCGAGGTTCTGTAGGGCAGCGTTTGCGCTGCGCGTGAGGGGATCGACGAACGGGTCGGAGGGGTCAGGCGGCGGGGCCGAGCACCAGTGCAGCTCCCGCACGGGTGCATCCGGCCCCGCCAGCACGTCCTGCAGTCCGCGCTCGAGTGCGGGATCGGCCAGGGCCACGACGATCGGAGTCGCGACGTCGGTAGTGGCGATCAGCGAGCGCAGGCACTCGCGCAGAGCAGGGTCCGGGTGGCCGGCGGCAACGAGCACCGACGAGCTGCCTCTGGGGAGCTCCAGCCGGCTGCCGGGCATCAACTCAGTCAGACCCATGGGTCCCGATCCAAGCAGGCTCGCGCCGCTGTCGCTGCTCGTATGCTTGCGTCGCCTTGCTCCCCCTGCTGCTCAGCGCGGCGGTGATCTGCCTCGCGTCTCTCAGCCTCGGAGGAGGCGTTTTCGCGTTGTGCGGCGCCAAGCGATGGTCGTGGCTGTCGGCGCCGGTAGGGCTCGCGGTCGCGATCTTGATCGCCGTTCCGGCCCTGCACGTGCCCGGGCGTTCGGCGACCACCGCCGCGGTGGGCGCGTTGCTGACGCTCGCCGGAGTGATCCTGTGGATCAGGGTTCCGGCCCACCGCCCTCCACTGCGCGAGCTGGCCGCGGGACTGCCGGTCGCAGTGCTGGTGCTCGTTCCGTTCGCGGCATCCGGACGCGCCGGGACGTTGGGCGTGTCGTTCGACAACGACATGAGCTCACACCTGCTGCTGGCGGAAGCGTACCGTTCGAGTGCGGTCGCGCAGGTGACCCCGCTGCTGCCGGAATATCCGCTCGGCCCCCACGCGCTCACCGCCTCGCTCGCGCAGGGGATGGGGATACGGGTCGACCTCGCCTTCGCCGGTCTCATGGCCGCCGTCCCGATCCTGCTCGCCTGGACGGCGATCGCGGCCGTCCGCGGTGCCCGCTGGCTCGAGAAGGTGCTGGTCGCGACCGTCGTCGGGATCCCGTTCCTGATCGCGGCCTACTACGGTCAGGGCTCTTTCAAGGAGCTGATGGAGGCCCTGTTCGTGCTGGCCTGCGCCCTCGTCCTGGCGGGCTTTCAGCCACGACTGGGATCGCTCCGGCGATGGATCCCGTTCGCACTGATCTGCGCGGGAGCCGTATCGGTCTATTCGCTGCAGGGGCTGGTCTGGCCCGCCGCGCTGCTGGCGCTGTGGCTCGCGGGACGGGCCGCCGCCACCGGTTGGCTGTCGGGGCTCCGTGCGAGCTGGCGCGAGCTCCGAGGCGAGCTCCTACCGGGGTTGATCGGGCTCGGCGTGCTCGTGCTCGTACTGGTGCCCCAGCTGCCACGGATAGAGAAATTCGTCTCCAAGGGCTCCACCTTCGTGATCGGGCAATCCAACCTCGGAAATCTCGTCGGGCCGTTGTCGGGGTGGGAGATGTTCGGGGTGTGGAACAACCCGAATTACGAGCTGGGGCCCTCATCGCCGTTTCGCGCGGGAATGTGGACGGCCTTCGTCCTCGCGCTGGTGGTGGTCGGCGGTATCGCGCTGATACGCCGCGGTCGCTGGATGCTGCCGCTGGCCGCCGCAGCCGCGGTGCTCGTATGGGTCTACGCCAACCACGCGCAGTCTCCCTACGTGGCCGCCAAGGCGCTGGTGATCGCATCGCCGCTCGTGCTCCTGGTGGCGGTGTTCGCGGTCGTACAGCGGGCCCCCCGCCCGGGTTCCTCGCGCGGATTGCTGTACGCGATCCTCGCCGTCGCGCTCGCCGTCCGGGTGGTGGATTCGGCCTGGGAAGCGCTGCGCTTCAGCAAAGTCGGCCCGACCAACCATCTCGCCGAGCTGCGCTCGATCCGGGGATCGCTGCACCGCCAGCCGACGCTGTTTCTCGGCAACGACGACTTCATCCAGTGGGAGCTCGCGGGCTCACCGGTGACGCCCGCCTACTACGGCGCCGCCGCGGAGGTCCCGCTGCGCCCCGAGAAGGCCTTCGCATACGGACAGCCGCTGGACTTCGATTCGGTCGCCGCCGCGACCCTGAACGGCTTCGACTGGGTGATCACGACCCGCGATGCCGCCGGCAGCCAGGCGCCCGCCGGCATGCGCCTGGCGCGGGTGACCCGTGACTACGAGCTCTGGCGCCGGGTGGGCACGATCGCGCCCCGTTCGACCCTCGCCGAGGGGCCGAGCGCAGGCGCCGTGCTCGTCTGCCCGAGCGCGACCGAGCACGCGATCCAGCGCCCGGGCGCGGTTGCTGGCGTGCGCACGCCGCCGGTTGAAGTCCCCTTGCCGGCGCTCGGTCCCGGGAGCACGGTCACGCAGACGCTGGCGCTCGCGGCCGGCCGCTGGGCGCTCGAGACGAGCTACGTCAGCCCGCTCCCGGTGCGCGTCGCGGTCTCCGGCGCGAAGACGACCACGTTGCCGGCCAACCTCGAGCGCCCCGGCCCGAGGTGGCCGATCGGCCAGGTGCTCGTCACGCACCCGGGTCCGGTGCCTGTGAGCTTCCGTCTGCAGAGCGCGTGGCTCACGCCCGAATCGGACGTTGCCACGCTGGGGAGCCTGATCGCGGTGCCGCAGGTACCCGAGCGCGTGGTGCCGCTGCGCGAGGCGTGTGGAAAGTGGGTCGACTGGTACCGCAGCTAGGCGGTTGGACGCGCGGGCCGCGGTGCTAGCTTTGCGCGCGATGGACATCTGCACGATCGTCGCCAAGAACTACATCGCCCACGCACGCGTACTCGCGCGCTCGTTCGCCGAGTTTCATCCCACCGGGCGCTGCTCGGTTCTGATCATCGACGAGCTCGACGGTCACATCGATCCGGAGGCCGAGCCATTCACAGTAATCACCCCCGCCGAGATCGGGTGCGAGGAGTTCGAGGAGATGGCGCTTCGCTACACGGTGCTCGAGCTCTCCACAGCGGTGAAGCCGTGGCTGCTGGCACACCTGCTGCGCGAGGGCGCTCCCGCGATCACCTATCTCGATCCCGACATCCGTGTCTTCTCCTCCTTGGAGGCGCTCGACCGGCTCGCGGTCTCCCACGGAGTCGTGCTCACTCCACACAACACCGTGCCACTGCCCGACGACGGGGAGCGACCGAATCAGATCGACATTCTGCTGGCGGGCGTTTACAACCTCGGTTACGTCTCGCTCGGGGCTTCAGATGAGACGCACGAGCTGCTGGGCTGGTGGCGTAAGCGCCTGCTCACCGACTGCCTTGTCGACCCCCACCGTGGCTACTTCGTCGATCAGCGGTGGTTCGACCTCGCGCCGGGTCTCGTATCAGACCACGCGATCGTTCGCGACCCGCAGTACAACCTCGCCTACTGGAATCTCCACTCCCGCCGGCTCGACGGCAGCGATGGGAGTTACACGGTCGAGGGCGTGCAGCTGGCGTTCTTTCACTTCAGCGGCTTCGACCCGGACAAGCCCGGGCAGCTGAGTCGCCACCAGTCCCGTATTTCACTCGCCGATCACCCGCCGCTGGCGAAGATCTGCGCCGAGTACTCCGAGGCACTGCTGGCAGCCGGCTACCGTGAGGCCAGCGCCTGGCCCTACACCTACGACAGGCTCCCGTCCGGCGTCCCGTTCAGCGGCACGCTGCGCGGGCTGTATGAGGTGGCGGTCGAGCGAGGCGAGGTGAGCGGCTCGCCGTTCACGGATGACGGGTGTGACTCCTTCATGGCCTGGCTGGGTGCTCCGGCGCCGGCGGCCCCGCCCGGGGTGAACCAGTTGCTCGCGCACCTGTACGGGACACGGGAGGACCTCCGGCAGGCCTTCCCGGACGTGGCCGGCGGCGACCGCCAGGCCCTCCTCGGCTGGGCGCGCGAGGACGGCGTCCGTGAGGAGCCTGCACTGGGCGCGCTGCCGCCGCTGGAATCCCCCGCTGAGGACTCGGCGACGGGCGGGCAGGCGCGTACGTCCGGGGTCGTGGACGCGTCGCCGGCACCGCCCGACGCACCGGTGGCGGCGGTCGAGCTTCAACCGGCTGCGGTCCCCTGGGGGTGAACGTCGTCGGCTACTTCCGTTCGGAGTTGGGCGTCGGCGAGGCCGCGCGCCAGATCGTGAGCGCGCTCGACGCCCACAACGTGCCGCTGCTGCCTGTGCACGGTCGCAGGATCCCCCCCAACCGGCAGGGTCATGTGTACACCCACCTCGACCACTCCGACGCGCGCTACCCGGTGAACCTGATCTGCATGAACGCCGACGCGCTCGGCGAGTTCGCAGAACAGGCAGGCCCGTCGTTCTTCGAGAATCGCTACTCGATCGGGGTGTGGTTCTGGGAGGTCGAGAAGTTCCCGCGGCGCTGGCACTCGGCCTTCGAGCACGTCGACGAGCTCTGGATAGCGACCGACCACGTGATACGTGCGGTGAGCCCGTTCTCCTCGGTGCCGGTGACGAAGGTGACACTGCCCGTCGAGCTGCCGGCCCTGCTACCGGCGACGCGCTCGGAGCTCCAGCTTCCCGAGGGCTTCATGTTCCACTTCAGCTTCGACCACCACAGCGTCTTCGAGCGCAAGAACCCGCTGGCCGTCGTCGAGGCCTACCTGAAAGCGTTCGGCCCGGACGAGGGTGCGGTCCTGGTGATCAGGTCGATCAACGCGGACAGCGCGCGCGCAGACCACGACAGGCTGCTGACGGCCGCGTCCGGGCGCACGGATATTCACATAATCGATGAATATGTCAGTGCAAACCGCAAGGACCTGACGCTGGCATCGTGTGACTGCTACGTCTCACTTCATCGAGCCGAGGGCTTCGGCCTGACGATGGCGGAGGCGATGTACCTCGGCAAGCCGGTGATCGCGACCGGGTACTCGGGCAACCTCGACTTCATGAACAGCGAGAACAGCCTGCTGGTCGACCACGAGCTCGTCGCCATCGGCGAGAACGCGCCGCCGTACCCGGCCGACGGGCGATGGGCCGAACCGGATGTCGAGCACGCGAGCTCGCTGATGCGGGAGGTGTTCGACCACCGGCGGGAGGCGAGCGAGCGTGGGCGGCGCGCGGCGGGCGACATACGGCGCACCCACTCGGCGGTCGCGGCCGGCAGGGTCATGGCGCAGCGGCTCGAGGTCCTGCGCGAGCGCGACGGTTCACGACTGACGGGGGGCGGGGACCTGCCCAGCGGGCAGGCACGGGTCGGCGAGCTCGTCCAGGCCGGTCCCCCTGCGCACGCGAGCTCGCGTCTCGGGCCGGCGGGCAAGCTCGCCCGGCGGGTGCTGCTCCGGCTGATGAGGCCGTTCACGGCCTACCAGCACGGGCTCGACGTCGAGATGGGGCGGACGCTGAGTTCCCTGGCCACACACATTCACAACCTCGAGGTACAGACAACCGAGCGCGACGCGATGGTGCTCCTCGAGCTGCGCAGGCAGCGAGAGAGCCGCCCGCTGTGGGAGCGGATCGCGGCGTTGACACGGTCCGTGGTGGAGCTCGAGAGCGTGGCGGGTGGCCTCCAGCGTGAGCTCGGCCCCGAAGCAGGCCGGCGTCTGGAGGAGCTCATGGCCGCGGTCGGGCGCCTGCGAGCAGAGAGCGATGCGATCCCCTACATGGCGGGCACCCCCTTCTCGGAGGTGGAGCTTCCACGGTTGGGGCGCGTCGAGGGCTACTCGGCCGGCGCGGGGGAGACGGCCGACGGCTACCGATCCTTCGAGGACACCTTTCGGGGCGGGGAGGACTTCATCCGCGCTCGCCAGCGCGTGTACCTGCCGATCATCGGGACGCGCGCGCCCGTGCTCGACCTGGGGTGCGGGAGGGGCGAGTTCCTCGACCTCCTGGCGGAGGCGGGGATCCCCCATTTCGGCGTCGACCTCGACGCGGGAATGGTGTGCCGCTGTCAGGAGAAGGGCCATCATGACGTGGTGCAGGGGGATGGGCTCGAGTACCTCGCCGGGCTCCCCGACGGGTCGCTTGGAGCCGTGTTCTGCGCCCAGGTCATCGAGCATCTCCCGTACGAGTCGCTCGTGCGCCTGCTTGAGCTGGCGCGGAAGAAGCTGACCCCCGACGGCATCCTGATCGCCGAGACGGTCAACCCGCACTGCCCTCCGGCCCTGAAGACGTTCTGGGTCGATCCCACCCACCAGCACCCGATCTTTCCCGAGGTGGCGCTGGCTCTGTGCCGTTCGGCCCGCTTCGGGGCGGGCTTCGTGTTCCACCCCAACGGCAGCGGAGATGTCGAGCGCGACCGGTCGGTACAGGGCGAGTACGCCGTCGTCGCCGGCCCCGAGGTCGCGCTCGCGGACCTGGCGCCCACGCCGGGGATCGTGGTGGCACACCGCGGCGGGTGAAGCGCCGCGTTCAGGGCCGCTACGCTGCGGCGGATGTCGCCAGGGAAGCCTCCCGAGAGCCTCGATGCGACGGCCCAGGGAGACCTGCGCGTGGCCCACGTGGAGGCGGTCTTCAAGGAGTTCCTTGGCCGGCCGGCATCGCCCCGTGATGTCGAGATCTGGATGGAGGTCGGCTCGCTGCGGGCTCTGCTCGACGGGGTGATGGGCTCCGAGGAGTACGCGCTCCGAGCCGGCGAGCGCTCGCCGGCCGGCGTCGAAGTCCAGCAGGGACCGTTCATCAACTGCTGGTCGGAGAGCGTCGACGGATTCACCCGGCCGGTGGGCAGCATGTCCGCCGACGGTGTCGCGATCGTGGGCCGAGAGGGACACCTGTTTCTCTGCGGCGGGACCAACGAAAACCTGGCCAGCTACCTCGGCGCGGTCCCGATGGCCCCCGACTGGCAGCGCCAGTGGCGTGAGCTCGTGCTGGAACGGCGTACCCACGCCCACGACGCCCAGCTCACCCTCTGCTGCCTGGTCGTGCCGGACAAGCTCGCCGTCTACGCCGACCTGTTTCCGGATCCCCTGACGGCGGCCGGGCGGCGCCCGATCAGGCGCCTGATCGACGACGAGTCGCTGGCGCTGCTGTACCCGAGCGAGGAGCTGAGCCGAGCACGGGCGGATGGCGATACGTACCTGTTGACCGACACCCACCTGACCCCCCGCGGCAACGCCGAGCTCGCCTCGCTCACGCTGGCCGCGCTGGGGTGCGCGCGCGAGCTCTCGGTCGAGGTCACGAACCGGGTACGGGCCGTCGTCGCCGGCGACCTCGGCCAGCATTTCTCGCCACCGGTTCTCGAAATCCGGGAGAACCTCGCGATCGCCTCCCGGGCCGAGACCGTCTATGACAACCACAGGGCCGTGGCGGCGGCCGGAGGTCACATCGGCACGACGCGTGTCTTTCGGCAGCCCGACGCGCCGGATCCCCGGACGCTCGTCGTGTTCGGTGACTCCTACGCCTTCGGCGACGACGCCTACCGCGGGCTGTCCTGGTTGCTGGCCCAGGTGTTCGGGGAGGTGCACTTCGTCTGGGTTCCCTTCGGCTGGGACCCTGACTACCTCGACAGCGTCGGCGCCGAGCTCGTGGTGTGCCAGACCGCCGAGCGCTTCATCACACGCGTCCCCCGACGGCGCGTGGACGCGCGGCAGTTCGCTCGCGACGCCGCCGGGCGCGGCGACGTGCTCGGCCTGGAGCGCATCTTCGGCGACGTCCGCTAATGCGTCCGCCATCGGGCGTGCCTGTTAAGCTCGGCCGCCGCCATGCCGCTAGAGCGATGAGTGAGGGGTTTATGCGCCGTCTGATGATCCACACCGTCCTCGCCGCCGTGACCGCTGCCGCGGCGCTTTCGGCGACCGGTGCAAGCGCCGCGATCACGACGATCGGCAGCCCGCTGTCGGGCCCGGCGACGTACAACACCACCGAAAACCTCAACTACCGGGGCACCGACACATCGCTCCCGCCGGGGCCCGAACTGCCCCTCGGAGGCTCGATTCACACGTACCACTCCGGCGCTGACACGGCCATCTGGAACACGGCGCTGCATAGCGGCATGGCGGCTGCGCCCAGTGCAGGGCAGGCGCTGCAGGTCA
>CAWGDS010000005.1:0-91525 GCA_963821425.1 uncultured Solirubrobacteraceae bacterium | reverse complement strand
CTAGCGGCCTTGGAGGTTCGAGTCCTCTCGCCCGCATCGCAGTCGCCGCCACTGTGGCCGGGGCGGTCGCGGGGCGGCCGGCGGCCGCGCGTTGGCACGCGGTCACGTCGCCCCCCGGGCCCGTGTGCCCTCCGGCCGGGTCGCTCTGAGGGGACGCTCGCGCCCCCTTGCAGTGCGGTCCCAGCGTCGGTTAGGCTCGAGTGGTCAGAGCTAACCGTGGGGGAGTGCGATGCCAAAGCTAACGATTCGTCTACTCGCTTCGGGCGCTGTTGTCTTGTGGGCTGCCGTCGGTGCTCCGAGTGCGTTCGCGAAGCACACGCTTCGGGTCGAAACCAAATCCCACGCGGCGGTGACCCCGTCGACACCGGCTTGGGGAGATATCAAGCTGCGGACCGAACAGGAATTCCTCGGGTCGGCCGACTGCTACGTGGTGACTCCGGGCAGTTTCTTGAGCAACGACGCGGCGAAGGTCGAATTCAAGGGCAGCGAAGGGGAGGGCTTCACGGAATGCGACGGCGGCAGCAGCCTCGAACGCTCGACTGGCGTGATGCAGCTCTCCTATAGCAAGATGGGCGCCAAGTTAACGGGGATCAAGCTGGTGCTCGAACTTGAGGGGTGCGTCTACGAACTTCCGCGGACCTTCAAGTTCACCCCCGCCGGAGCGTCCACGGTCTCCCCAAAGCTCAAGACCCATGCGAAGCTGAACAAGACACTGAGCGAACCGCACGAAGAAGCCACGTGCGTACCCAGACTGAACGAAGTCTGGCTGGAAGAAACGGGTGTCAGCGAAGAAGCCGAATTTGCGCCGTTCGAGGAACCGTTCTTGATCGCGTACACCTAGGCGTTGCGGCGCGGTTCCCCTAAGGGCTTAGCGGGGTTGACTTGACGCATGGCCCGCGCCTATCTTTATCCAGGACGCAAGTCACTCCAGCAGTCGGCCTCGCGCGCGGGCGCAAGGGGAGGGGGTTTCATGTTCGACATCAGACACCTCGTAGCAGCGGTTGCGCTGGTCATGCCACTGGCGCTTGTTCCGGGGGCGGCGGCGAAGAAGCCGAGCCGGCCACTGACGCTCGAGGTGGAAGGGCAGCCGTTATCGCGGGGCGCCCCGCTCGAAGCCACCAGCTCGACATTCGAACTGGCGAACGACGCGTTCGACGTGCATTGCACCGAATCCTCGTTCGTGCTGGCACTGAAGACGAACGAGGGATCGACGATGATCGCCGCGACGGTGCACACCGCCACCTTCCGCGGTGGTGGCACGATCGATCCCGAAGCCTGCGAACCCGCGCCCGAATGGGTCCTCACGTGGGAGAAGAGCACGGCGACCCTCGACTTCTTCATCCGCGGCGAAGCGAACCTGAAAGGCGCCAAGCTCAAGATGATCCCGCGAGAAAATGTCGGCACTCGTCACGAACCGGGTTGCCATATGTCCTCCAAGAACCTCAAAGTGCGCTTCCCGATCGGCGAAACCCCACAGCCGCTCGTGTTCCAGTTCGCATCCCGATTCAAGATGGAATTCGAGCAGGGGCCGATGTGCGGCGAAAGCGCGGACTACGAACGCGAACCGTACATGTACGGAGAATTCGCCTTCACCTCGGGAGGGCACCCCGTCGAAGTGGTCGCCTAGCAGTGGCGATCACCACTCGGGCGGCGACCGAGTCCGACCTTCCGTCGTTGCTGGCCCTCCTCGGACAGCTGAATCCAGAGGATCCAGCTCTGACACCGGCCGACGCGGCTCGGGTTTGGAGAGAGATCGCGGCACAACCCGGTCGAACCGTTCTGGTTGCAGAACTCGACGGTGCCGTCGTCGGCACAGCCGATTGTGCCGTGATCGCCAACCTGACCCGCGGCGGGCGTCCGTTGATGGTGCTCGAGAACATCGTCGTCGACGCGGCCCGCCGCCGGCGGGGCGTCGGCGCTCGGCTGCTCGAGGCCGCCGTCTCGATCGCCGAAACTGCCGGTTGTTACAAAGTGGGCCTGTCATCGCGAAAGAGCCGTACCGAGGCACACGCCTTCTATGAGGCCGCCGGCTTCACAGCGAGCGCCGAGGGCTACCGCCTGTACCTCGGCTGAGTGCCCGTCTGTCGTCGCTGTGCCGGCATTAGAGTCCGGCCACGTGACAGGAGAGGAGTTCCTGGCAACGCAGTTCCCGAGCCTTGCGGCCTGGATACGGGTGCTCGCGCCGGCCGGGTCCGGGTCCTGGGTACAGGAGCTCGACGGGGTCGTGGCCCAGGTCAGTCCCGCCGTCCCCGGTGCCTCGCTCTTCAACAGTGTCACCTATCGCGACGCCGCCGCGCTCGGGGACGCGCTGCCCGAGCTCGCGACCGTATACGCCGCGGCCGGGGTGCGGGCCTGGGCGGTGTGGATACACGAGAGCGACGCGCAGGCGACCGCCCTCGTGCGTGGCGCGGGACATGTCCTCGACTCCAGTCCCGAGGGGATGGGCTGCCGGCTGCAGGATCTCATCGCTCCCGATGGGGCGGCCGAGCTCCAGTACACCGAGGACCCGAGCGCCGAGGATCTGCAGGTCGTCCTGGCGCACGGCTACGGCATGCCTGTAGAGGCTTGCAGGCGCGCCGTGGCCGATGTGCCGAAGGGCCCCGACACGTTCGTCGGGCTCGTCCATCTCGACGGTCGCCCGGCGTCGACGGTGCAGGTGACGATCGCCGGCCACGACGCGGGTGTGTACGGCGTCGCCACCGTGCCCGACGCTCGGGGCCGTGGGCTCGCCCGAAGCCTGCAGTACGTCCTGCTGCAGCGCGCGCGTGAGCTGGGCGCGCGGACCACCAGCCTGCAGGCGTCCGAGAGCGGCCGGGGGGTCTACGCCGCGCTCGGATACAAGTCGTTCGGACCGATGAACCTATGGGAGCAGCGCGAGCCCTAGCGTGACGGCCGTGCCTGCGGGTCACGCTGGTAGGTTCGCTCGGTGCTCGGCGTGCCCGACGGGGTGAAGGCCCTGTTGTTCGATCTCGACGGCGTGCTCACCAAGACGGCGCAGGTGCACGCCGCGGCCTGGAAGCAGGTGTTCGACGAATTCCTGCGTACACGTGCGCAGCAGCGCGACGAGCCGTTCGTGCCGTTCGACGAGGTCAAGGACTACGAGCAGTACGTCGACGGCCGGCCCCGCTACGACGGGGTCACCTGCTTCTTGGCCTCGCGCGGGATCGAGCTGCAGGAGGGCACCGAGGAGGACCCTCCGGAGGCCGACACGGTTCACGGCCTGGGGACGCGCAAGAACGACCTCGTGCTCGAGCTGATCAAGCGAGACGGCGTCGAGCGCTACGAGGGCTCGGTCGAGTACGTGCGTGCGGCGCAGGGGGCGGGTATCGCCAGGGCTGTGGTCTCCTCGAGCACCAACGCACACGAGGTGCTCGCCGCCGCGGGCATCGAGGAACTCTTCGACGAGGTCGTCGACGGCAACGTCGCCCGGCGCGAGCACCTTGCCGGCAAGCCCGCGCCGGACACATATCTGGCGGGCGCCCGGGTACTCGGGTCCGCTCCGGGCGAGGCAGCCGTCTTCGAGGATGCGCTGGCCGGGGTGCAGGCGGGCCGCGCGGGAGACTTCGGTTTCGTCGTGGGCGTTGACAGGCTCGGGCAGGCGGACGCCCTGCGGGCCCACGGAGCGGATGTCGTGGTCGCGGACCTGAGCGACCTCTTGCAGGCGTCGTGATCCAGCACCCGGCGTTCTCGGCGGAGCCCTGGTCGCTGCGTGAGACCGCGCTCGACCTCGACTACCTGGCACAGAGCGAGTCCCTGTTCGCGCTGGCGAACGGGCACATCGGGTTGCGGGGAAACCTCGACGAGGGAGAGCCCTTCGGCATCCCGGGGACGTATCTGGCCGGCTTCCACGAGCTCTCCAAGCTCCCCTATGCGGAGGCGGCCTACGGCTACCCGGAGGCCAGTGAGACGGTCGTCAACGTCACCAACGGGAAGCTGCTCAGGTTGCTCGTCGAGGACGAGCCGTTCGACCTGCGCTACGGCACCCTCGTCTCCCACGAGCGGGTGCTCGACCTGCGTGCCGGCGTCCTGAGGCGCAGCGTCGAGTGGGCCTCACCGACGGGCCGGGTGATACGCGTGAGCTCGACACGGCTGGTCAGTCTCTCCCGGCGCGCGATCGCTGCCATCCGCTACCAGGTGGAGGTCGTGGAGGGCAAGCTCCCGATCGCCCTGCAGTCCGAGCTGGTCGCCAACGAGCCGCTGCCGGAGGGCCGGCGCGATCCTCGCGAGGGGGCCAGGATCGAGGCCCCGCTCGCCTCCGAGCGCGCCCTCGCGCAGGACGCGCGCGCGGTGCTTCTCCACGTGACTCGCGCCAGCGGCCTGCGCGTGGTCGCCGCGATGGACCATGTCGTGGACTGCGCCCAGCGGGTGGATGTGAGCTCGGAGGCCGACGTCGACCTCGCGCGTGTGACCTTCGCGACCGACGTCGCCGCGGGGTCGCCGCTGTGCGTCACCAAGTACCTCGCCTACGGCTGGTCGGGCGGGCGGTCTGTGGCGGCGCTGCAGGATCAGGCTGCCGCGGCGCTGACGAGCGCCCATCACAGCGGCTGGGATGCACTGCTTTCCGAGCAGCGGGCCTACCTCGACGAATTCTGGGACGGGGCCGACGTGGAGGTGGACGGCGACGAGGACCTGCAGCAGGCCGTGCGCTTCGCTCTATTTCACATCCTGCAGGCGGGGGCGCGCGGTGAGCAACGGCCAATCGCCGCGAAGGGCCTCACCGGGCCGGGTTACGACGGCCATGCCTTCTGGGACACCGAGACGTACGTGTTGCCGGTGCTGACGTGCACGGCGCCCCGTGCTGCGCGCGACGCGCTCGGCTGGCGCCACGCGACGATCGAGGCCGCCTGCGAGCGGGCGCGCCTGCTCGGGCTGCGCGGAGCGAGCTTCCCATGGCGGACGATCACGGGCGCGGAGTGCTCGGGCTACTGGCCGGCGGGCACAGCCGCCTTTCACGTAAACGCCGACATCGCGGACGCGGTCTTGCGCTACCTCTCGGTCACCGGCGATCAGGAGTTCGCCGAGGAGGTGGGCACCGAGCTACTCGTCCAGACGGCCAGGCTGTGGTGCTCGCTCGGGCATCTCGACGCCGCTGGGGCGTTCCGCATCGACGGCGTCACGGGCCCCGACGAGTACAGCGCGGTGGCCGACAACAACGTCTACACGAACCTGATGGCGCGTCGCAACCTGCTCGCGGCGGCAGACGCCAGCGAGGGCTTTCCCGCCGGCGCCGCGCGCCTGGGCGTCGACGAGGAGGAGAAGAACGGCTGGCGTGCGACGGCTGCTGCGATGTACCTCCCCTACGACCAGGCGCTGCAGATCCATCCCCAGTCAGACGGCTTCACCAATCACGAGGTCTGGGACTTCGCCACCACCGAGCCCGACGAGTATCCGCTGCTGCTGCATTTTCCGTACTTCGACCTGTACCGCAAGCAGGTCGTCAAGCAGGCCGACCTCGTGCTCGCGATGGTGCTCTGCGGGGAGGCCTTCAGCGAGTCCCAGAAGGAGCGCAACTTCGCCTACTACGAGCGGCTCACCGTGCGGGACTCATCCCTGTCGGCGTCGATCCAGGCCGTGATGGCCTTCGAGCTCGGCCATCTCGAACTGGCTCACGCATACCTGCGTGAGACGGGCCTGATCGACCTCGAGAACCTCGAGCACAACACCGACGACGGCCTGCACCTGGCGTCGCTCGCGGGCATCTGGCTGGCGACGGTCGCCGGCGCCGGCGGGTGGCGCCAGGACCGCGGGCGGCTGACGTTCGCCCCGAGACTCGGAGCACAGTTGCAGCGAATCGCCTTCCGCCTGCTGTTCCGTGGCCGCCGGCTGCAGGTCGAGGTCACATCGGCCGAGGCCCGCTATCGGCTGCTCGCCGGGGAGGATCTCGAGATCGCCCACCACGGCGAAGCCCTCACCCTGAGCGGAGACGACGTGGTGAGCCGGCCGATCCCCCCGTCGCCGGAGCGCGAGGAACCCACGCAGCCCCCGGGCCGCGAGCCTCGCGGCTGATCAGGCGTCGGGCCGCTTGTGCCCGGGAGCGGTGAAGGTTCGCGCGACCGTGTAAGCGTGGGGGTGGGGCTCGGCGATCTCGCTCAGCCTGCGGGTCACCGCCTGCACCTCGGGATCGATCATGGCGGCGTCCCGCTCGGCCGCCGTCTCGATTCGCGCGTAGGTCGCGAACAGGGACGGGTTGGCCCCTCTCAGGATCTGGCCCTCGATGAAGCCGGGGAGCTCACGTATGCGTTCGAACATCGTGGCGACCGCGGCCATGAACTCCTCCCGGACTTCCTCGGGCACGGTCCAGAGGTCGAGCACGATGACCTGTTCCGGGGTCTCGGACATGATCGATCCCAGGGTAGGGCACGGTGGGGGCTCCCGCCCGGCCGGGCCCGCACCGTGACCGCGGCTCCGGGACGCCCCTGTGGCCTCCCGCTTCCCCGGCGGCACCGCCCTAGAATGCCCTTCCGCCAGGGGGACTGGTGTATCGGTAACACGGTGGTCTCCAAAACCGCAACGCCAGGTTCGATTCCTGGGTCCCCCGCTTGACAGGATTCCCCGTAAACGCGGGGAATCTGGCTTTGCAGAGCGGAATTTGGTCCGCGTGTCTGGTTGGGCCAGATCCGCATGGATCCGCTCGAATCCGCTTTCATTTACAGGTTTCGGTCCCTACAGCGGTCCCCTGGCGGGCGTGGCGTCCGGCCGTTTGGTGTGACTGGCGAGGGCCGCTCGAGGGCTTCCGCCGCGACGACGACGGCCACTGGCCCTCGTAGCCCGGGGCAAGGCTTCTCGCGGGTCTGCTCTCCGAGCACACCCTGGTCGCACGCGTCGTTCTACTCGCCGCCGTCGTCGCTTTGCGCCGCCACCGCTAACCCCTAGCCTCACCCGAGCCTGACGGCCCTCGCCGCCGACTCACCACGCGCCTACCCGCGCCCCAGCATCCACACGCCGGCTCGCCTTCAAGGCCCCCGCAAAGGCATCCCCGCCGTTCAGCGTCGCTGCGCTCCGCTTCGCGGCACACAGTTGCACTGAATAGTGCTGTCTTTGCTATTTTGCGAGTGGGGATGCTCTCCATCGGCAAGATCGCCCTCGGCCAGCACCGCTACTACGAGCGGCAGGTCGCGGGTGGTGGCGATGACTACTACTCGGGCCGTGGCGAGGCGCCCGGAGAGTGGGTTGGGGCCGGGGCAGAGGCGCTCGGACTGTCTGGACATGTGAGCGCGGAGCGGTTCGGGGCGCTGATCGCGGGGCGTGATCCCAGGGAGCCGCGTGTGCGGCTGCGGGCATCGGAGCGCGATCCCAAGGTCGCGGCCCTCGATCTGACGTTCTCGGCGCCGAAGTCCCTCAGCGTCCTGTTCGCGGTCTCACCCGAGGAGCTCTCCGGTGAAGTCGTGGCCTGCCACGAGGAGGCGGTCAGGGCCGCGCTTGAGTATCTGCAGGCAGAGGCCGTGATGGTGCGCCGCGGTGAGGCAGGCAAGCATGCTGAGCGCGCCGAGGGGCTGATCGCGGCGGCCTACCGGCACCGCATGAGCCGTGCGCTTGACCCACAGCTCCACACGCACGTCGTCGCCGCGAACATGGCGCGAGGAGGCGACGGGCGCTTCACGGCTCTGCACGGCGCGCCTCTGTATCGCTCGGCGAAGACCGCCGGCTTCCTCTACCAGGCACACCTGCGCGCGCTCGTGCGTGAGCGTCTCGGCCTTCGGTGGAGCTCGGTGCACAGGGGCGCCTCAGAGCTCGAGGGCGTCAAGCGGCCGGTGGTAGAGCACTTCTCAAAGCGACGGGGAGAGATGCTCCGTGCAGCCGAAGAGGGCGGGATCGGCCTCGAGACGAAGGCCGCGGCGGAGACGGCGGCACTCGCGACCCGCGACCGCAAGCAGTATGGGATCGAGACCCACACCTGGCGCGAGGAGGTCCGCTCGCGCGCGGCAGAGCTCGGGCTGGGTGCTGAGGAGCTCGACGATCTGTTCAGGGAGGGTTGTGAGCGCCCCGTCGGCGGCCTGATCGAGCGGGACCAGGCGGCCGAGCTGAGCCTCGGTGACCACCTGGCTGGCCCCGAGGGCCTGACCGCTCACAGCAACACCTTCGATGAGCGTGCGGTGCTGCAGGAGTTCGCTGCTTCGGCCACGCAGGGTGCCCTGGTGAGCGAGGTGCGCGGGCGCGCCGAGCGCTTCGCCGAGCGTCCAGACGTGATCCGAACGAGGAATGGTGAGATGACGACGGTCGAGCTGGTGGATTGCGAGCGGCGTCTGATCGCAGCGGCGGTCGGCCGGGCGGGGGAGGGGGCCGGCGTCGTCGATGCCTCGCTCGCTGAGCGGGCGATCGCGCGTTCCGAGCGTTCGTTGAGCGCGGAGCAGGCGATGGCCGTGCGCGCGACTGTGAGCACGGGGGATGGGGTGACCGTCATCCAGGCGCTCGCCGGCACCGGCAAGACCTACACCGCCGGCGTGCTGCGTGAGGTCTATGAGAGCGCGGGCTATGAGGTGCTCGGCGTGGCGCCCACGGGCCGTGCTGTGCGCGAGCTCACCGAGCAGGCTGGGGTGCCGGCACGCACGCTCGAGCGTTTGCTGTTCGACCAGGAAGAACTGGGCGACGCGCTGCCACAGGGATGCGTTCTCATTCTCGACGAGGCGGGGATGGCGGGCACCCGGCCCAGCGCGCGCGTGCTGCAGGCCGCCGAGCGGGCGGGCGCGAAGGTGATCGCGATCGGTGATCCCGGCCAGCTGGCCTCCGTGCAGGCCGGTGGCTGGCTGGGTGCCGTCGGCCGCGTGCTCGGTGCGCTCCGTCTCACCGAGGTCATGCGACAGCGCGACCCGGCCGAGCGTCGGGCGCTCGCCGCCCTGCACGAGCATCTTCCCCAGCACTATCTGGACTGGGCTGCACGGGCTGGACGAATCGACACGTTCGGCGACTGTGCTGGCGCGTGCGTAGAGGCGATCGCGGCGTGGCGGCGCGCAAGCGATGTGGTCGGACCCGCCCAGGCAGTGATGATCACCCGCGACAACGAGACGCGCCTAGCGCTGAACACCGCAGTCCGAGAGCTTTGGAGGGCTCTCGGCCTGCTCGGGGAGGAGCGCTCCTACGGCTCGGTTCAGGTGGCGGTCGGTGACCGCGTGATCTGCCGGCGAAACGATCGCCTCATCGACGTCGACAACGGCATGCGCGGCAGCGTTCGCCACGTTGACGGCGATCGCGTCGTGATCGACACTGACTCGGCGCTCGTTCGCGAGCTGCCCGCCGCCTACGTCACAGAGCACCTCGAGCACGCCTACTCGCTGACCGGCCATGGCATGCAGGGCGCAACCGTCGAGACAGCCCTGGTCGTGGCCGCTCCGCGGGATCTCACCGCCGGCTGGAGCTACACAGCCCTCTCCCGCGCGCGGGGAGAGACGCGCCTTCTGATCCACGACCACCAGCTCGCCGAGGGCCGCGGCGAGTTCGCACCCTCAGAGCAGACTCAGACGCCGGCACGCAGCGATCTCCTCGCCCGCGTGCAGCGGCACATGCTCGAACGCGACGACGAGGACCTCGCCATCGAGCAGCTGCCGGGCGCGGGCCGCGCGGATGACCCTGCGCTGGCGGTCTCGCGGGAGCTCGCAGCCGAGCTTCCACAGGAGCGGGGAGCCGCACTCGCGGAGCCCGCGCGGCCGGCCGGGGCGACCCGCGCGCAGCTGCGGGAACTGGGCGAGCGCGTCGAGCAGCTGCAGGCGCAGCTTCGGGCGTTGCCGCTCGGGAAGCTCCAGCGCATCGAGGAGCTCGACAGACTGGCGATCACCCTGATGAGCCGGCGGGAGGGAAACGCACAGCGGCTCGCGGAGCTACCCGAGCCCCGACGGCGATTCGTACGCGAGAAGGACCCCCATGCCGGTGAGCGCATCCACCTGAAGAACGCACTGCGACGCAGCGAGGAAGTGCTCGGGAACGTCCTTGAGCGGCGCTCTGATCTCGCACGCGAGCTGGGCGACGTGCCCGAGGTGCGCGCAGAGCACGATGGGCTCGAGCACGCGATCAGCGAGGTCATCAGGCAACGAACCGCGGTCCGCGAGGAGCTCATCGAGCGCGAAGTACAGACCCGCGCCGCCTGGGTCAGGGACACATTCGGTGAGCGCCCCGATGGGCCGCGGGCCGCCGAGGTGTGGGAGCACGGTGTACGACTCGCCGCGCGCTACCGCGTAGAGCACGACATCACCGGGCCAGGCGATGCTCTCGGGCCCCAGCCCGAGCAGCGCGAGCAGCAGCGCGGCTGGGAGCACGCCCGCAAGGCGATCGCGCGGGACCAGCGCCAGCTCGGCCGCGATCTCGAGGTCGAGGTCGATTGCGATCTCGGGATCGGGTTCTGAGCGCCACTATGGTGCGTCTGTGTCGTACGGTCGTAGTTGCCAATGCCATGACTGACCAGCAGCTGCTCACTGTCGAACAGGTCGCCTCCGAGTTCCAGCTGACCTCTCAGACGATCAGAAACTGGATCAAGAGTGGCGCGCTCTCGGCTGTGAAGATCGGCCACGTCTACCGCGTAAGGCGCGAGGACGTCGACGAGATGATGCGCCGACACGAGGGCGAAACCGCCCCACTCGGTACCCATCGCGACCTCTGGGCTCCGGACACCCTGGGGATGCCCTACCGCCGTCATGAGGACCGCCGGCAGCCGTCTATCTGGGATGGGACGAGCCGCTCCATCGCGCCGTCCAGGCGAAGCTGAGGCCGACGTCGCCCGAGACGCCCGCTTCGGTGGAAACCAGGAGCGCTGATTAGTTCGGCGGAGACGACCGTTAATCGTCCAAAGGGGCTGTGTGCGGCTCGGCCGTCGAGGCGCCTGCCTTCGCTCGAAGGGAGCACTCGTGGGAGCGTTTCGCCGCCGCGCCCGGACTCTCACGTCACGGGTGAGCGGTCCGCTCCGCTCGCGGCGTAGGCCGCTGGACTTGCGCTCTATACGAGCCGCCCCAAACCGGCTAGTCTTGCCCGACCGAGAGGGCGTTTCCGAACGGAGGGGCGGGGATGAGGCGATTCGAGATCGTGGGGCTGTTGGCGTTGGTGCTTGCCGTGTGTGGTTTGGCGGCGTCGAGCGCGTTCGCAGTGGAACCGCCAGCCCCGTACTGGGCGGAATGCGTCAAGACTTCGCCTAAGCGTACGGGCCACTATGCAGAAGGGAAGTGCGCGAAGCTCAGCGCGTCGGGGACGGGCAACTACGAACTGAAGGCCGGGATCGGCCAGGGTGGCGGCTTCGCTGGCAAGATCAACCAGGTGACGCCGCATCTGGAGATGCAGACGGCCTCGGGCCTGATCGTGGTGGAATGCAAGAAGGGCACCGACACTGGGAGGTACGGGCTTCCCAACCGGCTGTTCGACGTCGTATTCACGTATGACAAGTGTCACGGCGCGGGTGCCCTAAGCGCCCAGAAGTGCACCTCGCCGGGAGCGTCCGAAGGCACGATCCAGCTGTCGCCGTTGGGCGGCGAAATGGGATACACCTTCATAGAGCGACTAGCCGCCGGTATTGGATTGCTTCTGGAAAACGAAGCCGATCCAGGGGGTTTGATCACTCAGTTCAGCTGCGGCACGGAACTAGATGTGAGGATCTCGGGGCAGCAGGTAGTTGACACGGGCGGTCCCAAACAGACAGAAGCGACGAAGTATTTGGGCCTCAGCGATGTGGAACCGAAGCCGAGGCTGGGGGAACAGGAATACAACGGCAAGAAATACACGCCGCTCACGAACCTGCTCGGATGGGAAAGCGAACTGCGTGAAATCGAACTTGGCGAACGTCCTCCGCACGTCCTGGTGGACGAACTGTGCGGGGCATACATACAGACGCTCGAAGGCGAAGCCTGCACGCCCCCGCTCTACATGGGCGTGGGATACATCTTTACGGCGAAAGGCGAACCACTCAGGATAGTCGGATCCGAAGGGGAAGAAGGATGAATACCATGCCCGAAGTGGGTCAAACGGCGTTCGGGGATGTCCGGAGACGACTGGGGAGGGGACTCATGAGGGGTGTACCGAGTTCTCGGGCTTGGGTTCAGAACCGGAGGAGGGGCTGAGGGATGAGACGGACGAGTGTGGGAAGGCTCGGGCTTGCGGTGCTCGCTATCGCCGCCGTGTGTCTGTGCGGTGTCCAGGGTGCGTACGCCGGGGGTCCCAAGCCGGTGATCACTGGGGCGATGGCGACTCCTGCGAGTGTTCCCTCGGGCGGCACGATCACGGTGTCAGCTTCGGTGAGCGGCGCGACTAGCTGCACCTTGACCTCGAAGGGTCCGGTCGCGGGTCTTCCCGCAACCGTGTCGTGCGGATCGGGGAGCTACAGCCAGGAAGTCGTGATGCCGGAAAACTTGGGGAAAAAGGCCGTGGAATACAAGCTCTCGCTTTCGGCGACCGGCGCGGGCGGCACGTCTAAGAAGGCGAAGATCGACGTCGCGGTGGGTTTCCCGCTGGCGGTCGGCGTAGCTGCGAGTGATTGGGATTCGTGTGCGTTGCTGATCAACGGCCGGGTCAAGTGCTGGGGGCAAAACAACGACGGACAGATCGGCGATGGGAAGGAAAGCAAAAAGGAAGCGCGTGTCCCGGTCGAAGTACTTGGGATCACCGATGCCACCCAGGTCTCGACCGGCGGTCATAATGCTTGTGCTCTGCTGGCAGGCGGGCACATGGAGTGCTGGGGCGAAAACCATGGTGGCCAGCTCGGGGACGGGACGACGACCAACAAACCGACTCCGGTAGAAGTCCACGGCATGACCGAAGCCACCCAGGTGGATGTCGCCGGGGGGACCGCGTGCGCTCTGCTGGCGAGCGAGCACGTCGAGTGCTGGGGCGAAAACTGGTTTGGCTCGCTCGGGAACGGCATGGAATCCGGAGCGTCGGACGCGCCGGTCGAAGTGCAGGGGATCACAGATGCTGTCGAGCTGGCTGAAAAAGCAACGTGCGCAGTTCTGGCCACCGGTCAGATCGACTGCTGGGGCTCCGACGAACGGGGTGAGCTTGGAGATGGCTCAGACGCAGAAGAATCGGCCCTCGTACCCGTGGAAGTGCTGGGCATTACGACGGCTGTCCAGGCAAGCGGGGAGGGGCACCGGTGCGCCGTGCTGATAGCTGCCACCATCGATTGCTGGGGCTGGAATACCGGTGGGCAGCTTGGGACCGGATCGGCCACGGGGCCGGAAAGCTGTGGGGGCACCGACTCAGAATGCTCCAGAGTCCCGGTTGAAGTGCAGCACATCACAGACGCCACCGAGGTCGGGGCCGGCGCCTACGACACTTGCGCCCTGCTGTCGAGCGGCCACGTGGAATGCTGGGGCAGAAACTCCAACGGCCAGCTCGGTGATGGCCACCACGGCGAAGGCGAAATCTCCCTGACTCCGGTCGAAGTTCAGGGCATCACGAGCGCCACCGAGATAGTTGCTGGGGAATCACACAATTGCGCGCTCCTGATAAGCGGACACATCGAGTGCTGGGGCTTCAACGGCTACGGACAGCTCGGAAACGGCACCGAAGCAGACCCATACACGCCTGTCGAAGTGCACAACATCGGATAGCCGAAAGGCTCTCAGCCTTCCACCCGAACAGCGAACGTCTCACGGCCGCACGGCGGCGCGCCCGGTTTGGACGAGACGGGAGTGTCACGACCGGACGCACCGGCGCTCCGCTTTCGCGTGAAAGGAGGCGCGGTGGCTCCATCCCGGCTGGGGGCTGACGGACTGGAGCCGGCGCGCTGCTGCTTTGGCGCGAAGCAGTCGTCTCGCCGGAGCCAGACCAGACGATTGCTCCTCGTCCGAGGCGATAGCAGCGGACCCGGCCCGCCAGACGCTCGCTTAGCTCTGAAGGCGGCGCTCCGGGGATGCTCGGCGGACGATGCCCTCGACCTGGTGGCGCCACAGTCATCACGCGGTCCGAAGCTCGTGTAGTGTCTGCACCGTCGGTAGTGTCGTCGGAGCGCGTACGCAACATCAACTTTGAGGGGGAGCAGGGATGTGTCGGTTCAAGAGCTTGGGGTTGGCATTGGTCGCCGTGTTGGCGACTGGGATTATGACGACGGGCGCTGCGTCGGCGTCGCAAAAAACGGTGCGCCTACACTTTGCGACGGGTGAAGGCGACATGCCGGGTCCCCTCATCCCTGACGGCGCCAGACTTTTCCAAGTGCTGGACCTGAAATGGGGGGAATATCTCCTCGGAGGCTCGATCCCAGTATCGGCTGACGAAGGAAAGACCGTTAGTTTGACCGGCGGGACGATGTCGGAAAACCCCAACGAAGGACAGAGGGAACTGGAAGAACAAGACATCGACTTCACAACGGGCGGTGTGGGCGCGGTCTATGTGAAGTCAAGCGACAAGGTGACCCTGGCGATGGCGGTCGCCGCCGGTTATCCATTGCGAATCCATGTAGCGCAGGAACCGGCCGGCTACTGCGTGTATGAAATCAAGGCACTCGTAGCCAATATTCCCACGTTCGGACTGGAAGATCTCTCGTCGGTCGCTGGTTCGGCGACGGCGAAGCTTTACAAGAAGGGGCACGCGAGCGTTCCCGGATGTGCATCATCGATGACGGTGCCTTACCAATACTCGTTGTCGGAAGTAAACGAACGCTTCCCAGGCGAAGGAGAGCCTGCATACGTCGAATTGGTGTCCTGACCGTCCGGGCGGCAGTCGAGCAGACGACCGCTCCGGACGATTAACGAGAGTCGGAGTCGCACCCTGCTTGGCCGCTCCTTTGCATCCGAAGCAGGAGCACGGCTCCGGCCTTGTGTAACTGGCGTTGGCGCTAGGCGGAGCTGCGAGCGCGGGCCGGCGGGCGAAGGCTCGAACGGTCTTCTGCCTGCACCCCCTCGGCGAGCTCCCCGGCAGTCGTGGACAGCTCCTCATAGGCGCGCGCGACCTCGAGCATGTCCGTGCCCGCGGCCATCGTGCTCAGTCGCGTTATCGCCTGGTCAAAGCGCCGCCAGAGCTCCTCTGGCCCACGCCGCCCAGTGCCCGGGCGCAACTCATAGGGAGGCTCGCTGTCGGCCTTGCGCGCGGGCGGCCACTCGAAGCCCGCGGCGTCGGCCGCCCGGCAGACACGCGCTGCCTCGCTCGCGCCATGCGCGAGCGCAGCCAGGCGAGCAGCGAAGCCGAGGTCCGGGGGTGCCTCCTTGTGCGCCTGCACCGCGCTGGCCCAGGTGGCCATCCCGTCCTTGAAGTCGCCGAGTATCTGCTGATCGGAGTCCGCAGAACTGCTTTTGCTCATTTGGTCATGCTACCCAGCGATCCGGCTGCGCTGCCTCGGCCACCGGCCGGGCCCACACACGTGCTGGTCAGAGGAGTTTCTGAAGCTCCTCGCGGCTGATCCCGGCGGTGCGCAGAATGTTCCCGAGCGTCCCCCGCTTGATCGGTCTGCTGCCATGCACCGGCACTGGCAGGGCGTCCGGGATGGTCGGGTGGCGCAGGATGTGGTGGCTGCCGCGGACGCGCTTCACGTACCAGCCCTGTCTCTCCAGGACCTTGATGAGCTGTTTGCCGCTTACGGCAGGGAGCTCGCTCACGCGGCGTGGACCGCTACGCGGTCACGATGCACCGAGGGAATCGGAAGGTCGTCTTCGTGCATGACCTCCAGGTAGCCCTCGATCGCCTCCTGGGCGTTGGCGCGCGCTTCCTCGATCGTCTCGCCTTGAGTCGCCACGCTCGGCAGCTCCGGAACGAACACGCTGTAGCCGCCTTCCGGCTCAGCCACCATCACGATGTCGAACTCGCGTCCTGCGTCCATCCGCATACGGTAGCGCCGGCAGGGGAGGGGCAGGAGTCCCCGGCGGCCCTGAGCTCACGCTGGCGATCTGTTCTGTCCGGGGCCATCCGTGCTGTAGCAGGTGATCTTTGCTAATTTGGTTTAGGTGGGCACGGGTGCTCTTGAACGTCACGGAACCGGCAAGCGCCTCCGTCGCGAGGTGCCCCGCCTGGCCTTCAACCAGCAGGAGGCGGCCGAGTCCCTCGGCGTATCCGTCGACCACTTCGAGCGTCACGTCAAGAGCCAGCTGCCCGTCGTCTACTGCGGGTCGCTGAAGCTGTACCCGCTCGCCGGTCTTCAGCGGTGGCTTGCCGACAACGCGCTCCATCGCGGACGGCGAGTAGTTTGAGACGCATGCCAAAGGACACGACGACGAGGTTCCAGGGCGTCTATGCCCGTCACAGGACGGGCTGTGCGGTCGAGCGGGGCTCCAAATGCTCGTGCACGCCCGCCTACTGGGGAAAGGCGTGGGACCGTGCCGGGTCGCGCACCGTGAAGACGGCGAGGCTGGCCACGCCGTCGGCGGCGTCCAATGCGCGACAGGATCTGCTCGAAGACCTGAAGCGGGGGCGGACGCCGGCCCCGGCAACGATTAGGCTCGCGAAGGCAATTGAGTTGTTCATCGGTGCGGCCAACGACGGCGTCGCTCTCAACAAGCACGGACGCCGCTACAAGCCCTCCGCCGTCCGCGACCTGCAGGGCTGTCTTGAGAACCATGTGAAGCCCGCGCTCGGCCCCAAGCGTCTGGGTGACGTGCGGCGCGGCGACTGCCAGCACCTCGTCGACGATGTGGCGCCCGGAATGTCGGGCAGCCGGGTACGGTCGGTCGTCAACTCGATCCGCTCGCTCTACCGGTGGGCCCAGGATCGCGATCTCGTCCAGCACGATCCGGCCGCCCTCGTACGTCTGCCGGCAATGGACGCCACACCTCGCGATCGGGTCGCAACGCCGGCCGAGATGGCGGCGCTGCTCGCCGCGCTCCCCCTCCACGACGCCCTGCCGTACGCGATCGCTTCATACGCGACGGCCCGCCGTGCTGAGATCAGGCACGCGCTCATCGGGGATCTCGACCTCGATCTCGAGGTGATCTATCTCGGCGCCGACGAGGACGGCCGTAAGAGCCGCGCCGCTCGGCGCGCTGTGCCGCTTGTCAAGCCGCTTGCCCTGCTCATGCGTCGCTGCCTGATGGCGCGCGGTCGCCCCGGCGACGGCGAGCTTCTCTGTCCCGGCCACAAGGTCGGAGGGCGAAACAGCGGGCGACTCTCCTTTGAGGCGCTGCAGGTTCGAGCCGACGAGGCGTGGGGGAGGGCGGAGCTTCAGAGGATCACGGCGCATGAGTGCAGGCACACCTGCATAACGTGGCTTGACGCGGCGGGGGTGCGTCCCAAGGTCGTCTCGGTGCTCGCGGGCCACGCGCTCCCCAGGGCCCAGCAGGAAGCGGCGCTGATCACCCAGCAGCGCTACACGCACACCCTTCCCGGTGATCTGACGCGTGCAGGCGAGCTCTTTGCGAGCTACCTCGCAGAGGCCACCGGCGACTTTCACGAAGCAGGTTCGGTCCCTACAGCGGTCCCCTGAGCCACCAGCTCTAAGCTGGGCCTGGCATTAACGGCCATACGCGGTGGTCTCCAAAACCGCAACGCCAGGTTCGACTCCTGGGTCCCCCGCTCGGCTCCTGGTCTCGAAAAACGGCATGGTTGAGCCAGATTTCAACCTCGGTGGAAAGCCTGGCCTGCCGCTGGAGGGGG
This sequence comes from uncultured Solirubrobacteraceae bacterium, assembly GCA_963821425.1. Classification (GTDB taxonomy): domain Bacteria; phylum Actinomycetota; class Thermoleophilia; order Solirubrobacterales; family Solirubrobacteraceae; genus Palsa-744. Next base: position 74,038 of record CAWGDS010000005.1, on the reverse strand, counting down.
GCTGGAAACCGCTCTTGGAGGGGGCGGACACTCACCTGACTGTCACCTGGGGCAGCCGTCGTGCACGATCCCGACCGGCGCGCAATCGGCGCACACCTCGCCGGCCCATGCCTCTCGTCCCTCGTGGACCGCGAGCCCTGCGATGCCGAGCCCGATGATCGGGTCCAGCCACCACCAGCCCAACGCTGCGTTCGCCGCGATGCTCAGCAGAACCCCTCCGGCGGAGCCTGCGCAGAGCCACGACTGCGCTGCATCTCCGGCGGTCGCGGCTGAGCCAAGCTGGGCGGCCACCCGGCCCTTCGCGCGCGCGAGCAACGGCATCACGATGATCGCCCCCGCGGCGACGGCCGCGCCGGGCCAGCTTGTCTCAGGGTGTGATCCGCTGGCGAGGGTGTTGATCCCGTCGTACAGGAGGTAGATCGCTAGCGCCGCAAAGCATCCGGCGATCACCTGCTGTGCGCGCCGCTCCGCGTGCTCGGAGCCGCCGTGCCTTGCCGAGTAGAGCCACAGGATTGTGCTCGCCGAGGCCAGCTCGATGAGCGAGTCAAGTCCGAACCCGAGCAGGGCAACCGACCCGGCGACGATGGCAGCGACGATCGCCACGCCTGCCTCGACGGTCATCCATCCGATGGTCAGCCAGGAGAGCGTCCTCGCGCGCACCATGAGGCGGAGGCGGAGGTGGAGGTGGTCGGGGTCGGGGGACCTGGGGGGCAGCGCGACATGCGTGCTCACAACCCCCAGGCTACCCTCGGAACTAACTGTCGCCTGGGTCCCCGTTCTCCCTACGGCTAGCATCGCTCCGTGGACGCAACGCAGGTACGAGAGACCTGGGAGGCGGTCGCCCGGGGGGATCTCGGCCCCCTCGAAACCGTGCTCGCGCCGGATGCGAAGTGGCGCGCCGTCGAGGACGGCCCGTGGAACTGCCAGAGCCGGGCCGACATCCTCGTCGTGATGAAACGGAACGTTGCCCAGGGACTTCGGGGGAGCATCGAGGAGATCATCGAGTCGGGGGACCGCGTGATCGTCGCGTTTCGCCCCGAGCGCCACGACGAGGGCGCGTGGCCGCTGGACAACGGCATCCGCTACATGGTCCTGACCACTCGCGGTGGCCTCCTCAGCGAGATGAAGGGATGCGCCACCCGCGAATCGGCGCTCGCCTACGCAGGCGCGTCCTAGCCGGTCCCTGCAGCGCTCGCCGCGACCCGGACGGAACGACCACGTGTGGGCGCCGCGGGACTCAGGCGATCTTGAGGGGGACTTCTCCGTAGGGGTCGAGGCGGTACACGAGCGATGTACGGTGGTAGCCGTCGGCGATGTCGGCGCCCCTCTTGGCGCTCACAACCAGCACGGGGCTCAGAGACTTCCCTTCGATGACCTTGATCAGGTCTTTCATCACGCCGGGATCGTCCAGCGGAGCCGCGGTCAGGCCGGCGGCCCGCAGGATGTCGTTGGCACGCCGTCTCGTGAGCGATGCCTTCTGTAAGCGCTTGACCGTCTTGTGCACGGTTTCCTCGTCGAGCTTGAGTGACAGGTAGGCCTCGGCGGCGCCGTAGTCGTGGTCGGCGACCTCGGCGCGCCACTTGATTCGCTCCACAGGTCCGCTCGCGAGTCTCTCGTCTGTTGCGTCACCCATCGGACGATCATGCCACGGGGCCGGTCTGACCCGTCGCGCCCGAGATACCTTCTGGACCGGCGGGCGGCCTCGGGTGGTAAGGGATCGCCTCCTGCGGACATATACCCTGCGTGACCTCGAAGCAGTTCTTCGAAGCCCTCTACGAGCAGCACGCGAGTGCCGTCAAGGGCTATGCGATGCGTCGCACCGACCCCGCGAGGGCCGATGACGTCGTCGCCGAGGTGTTCCTGGTCGCGTGGCGGCGCCTGGATGACGTACCAGAGGAGCCACGCCCGTGGCTGTTCGGCGTGGCCCGGCGAGTGCTCGCCAACGAGCGCCGCCGTGTTTCCCGCCAGGGTGCGGCGTTCGATCGTCTGGAGCCCGACCCGGGGCTCGCGGAGGACCCGGCGGAGGCGGCCGCGCTCGCCGACCGCCCGCTCCGGGAGGCGTTGGCAAACCTTTCAGAAGCCGACCGCGACGCCCTCCTGCTGACCGCCTGGGAGGGCCTCAGCCATCGCGATGCGGCTCGGGCGCTCGGCGTACGGGAGGCGACATTCAGCGTGCGCCTCTACCGCGCAAGGCGACGCCTGGGACGAGCCCTCGGGAGCGGCCGGGCGGCGAGTACCTCGCAAACGAGATTGGAGACCACGTGAACACCGCGGAGCTGACCGACCACCTGAAGCGGGTGAACCCCGTCCAGTCCGACCCGCCGGCACAGCCGATCGAGTCGCTTCTGACCCGGCTGGACACGACCGTGCGGAACTTCCAGGACGACGCCCCGGCGACGCGCACGAAGCCGGGGCGAGGTGCGGGGCGGACGCGCGGCGGACGCCGTATCGCCCTGGCGAGCGCGGCGATGGCGGCGGTCGCACTCGCGGCGTTCGCGATCCTCGGATCCTCCGGTGGCGGCACCCCCAACGTGCTGGCCGACGCCTACCGGGCGCTGAGTCCCGGCACCGGCGTGCTCCACATGGTGGAGGTGACCGAACAGTCGGTCGCCGGGAAGACCACGACCACCCATGAGGAACTCTGGACGGCGCAGAACCCGCGCCGCCTGCGGTCGGTCATCACCCCATCGGACGGTCAGACCTACGAACAGGCCTTCACCGCGAGCCCGCTCGAAAGCCGCCGCTGGAGCTCGATGGAACCGAACGTGATTCTGCACGGCACCCCCGTGGGAGCCCTGACGCACGAACAGACACCGATCAGCCTGCTCCATGAACTCATCAAGAAGGGCGAGCTGACGGTGGCCGGCAAGAGCACGCTCGAAGGTCGCGCGGTCTGGCAGCTCACCGTTCACCCCGTCAACTACACGCAGCCGGTGTTCGAAGGGAAGGCCCTGCCCGACCCGACCATGTACGTCGACGCGACCACGTTCGCACCCGTCGAGCTGGTCTCCGAGTCGCTCGCGCACACCGGCGGCCAAGCCGATGGGGCGCTCGAGCTCGAAACGGCCACGACGCGCTACACCACCTACGAAGAATCCGCCATGAATCCCCAGAGCGAATCGCTGCTGAAGCTCGCCGAGCACCCCGGCGCGGTCGAAAAGAACGAACCGTAGGCAGGTCCTGCTCCGGGGGAGGTCCGGACGGGGGGCAGCGCCCGCGGGCGACCAGGTTTAGCCGGGGCGCTGTCCGCGGCCCCGGCGTCCCGAGCTAGCATCCGGCGATGCCGTCGACTCTGACCTCGCCGGCAGTCAGCACCGTGCTGGATCGTCTCTACGAACAGGTGGCGGCCGAGGACGGGCCGGCCAAGCAGCGCGTGCGTGACCGTGAGGCGGAGCTGGGCGGGCGCCTGGGGCAGGAGCAGCGCTACGAGCTCTACGGCGATGCGCCCCTGGCCATCACCCGTGAGGTGGGGGAGATGCTGTACCTGCTGACCGTCGCCCGCCGGCCCCGCACGGTGGTCGAGTTCGGCTCCTCGCTGGGGATCTCCACGCTCTTCATCGCGGCCGCGCTGCGCGATTGCGGTGGCAGGCTGATCACCACCGAGCTGCTCGCGGGCAAGGCCGAGGCGGCCCGTGCCAACCTCCTCCGGGCCGGCCTGGAGGACCTCGTGGAGCTACGCGTGGGCGACGCCCGCGAGACGCTGGGCGAGCTCGACGAGACCGTCGAGATGCTGTTCCTCGACGGGCGCAACGACCTCTACCTGGAGGTCCTACGCCTGCTCGAGCCGCTGCTCGCCGGCCACGCCGTGATCGCGGCCGACCTAAACGTCGAGGACCCCGACCTGCTGCCCTACCTGCGCTATGTCAGGGACCCGGCCGGCGGCTACCTGTCGGTCGCCGTGCCGCTCGACGCGGGCGTCGAGTTGACGCTGCGGACGGCCTAACCGCCCGCCCCGCGGGCGAGCGTGAACACGTCCGGCCCGAAGGTGGCCGGGACGATCGCCGCGTCGGCGAGGCGCTGCAGCCCGAAGAGCTGCTCGAAGCTCGCGAGCGAGGAGTAGTGGTTGTAGGGGGTCGTGCTGACGGTCCCCGGCTTGATGAACGGGGAGATCAGGACCGCGCCGACGCGGCCGCCTCCGGGCCCCGTGATGCCGGGCTCCGGTGAGGACGGCCCCGCCTTCTCTTCACAGCAGGAGGAGGCGTCCGACTGGGGGCCGTCGGACTCGTCGAAGGTGATCTCGAGCAGGCCGTCCTTCTTGTAGGCCGGGGAGCTCGTGATCAGCGGAACCCACGTTTCCAGGAAGCCGTCGATGTCGGCCAGCGCCGAGGCACCGCCCGCTTCGTTCTTACACGGGTAGTCGTGACCGTCCTGGCACAGGTTCGGCGTGATGAAGGAGAACGACGGTGTCTTGGAGCTCCGCTTGAGGTCGCTCGCGAGGCCCGTCTCGCCGTGCAGCGCCGCCGCCGGCATCACGCCGCTGGGGGAGCCGAGCGCCACCACGTGGGCGTCGCAGTAGGTCTGGTTGGCGATCACCGAGTTGAAGTACACGAACGGGTCGTGGCGGGTGGCGTAGCCGTCACCTTCGACCGCTTCCTGGGTGTGGTCCTGTTCGCCGGGCCCCGGGTGCCCGCAGGCGGCGGTCTCGCGGTTGGGGTCGTTGCCCATGTCCTGCATGTAGGCCTTCCAGGTCCGTTTGGCGGCGGTCAGCTGGGTGCCCATGTTCTGGACGGCTTCGGGATACACGCAGCCGGCGCCCTCCTCGACCCCTTCGGAGGTGACCTGCGAGAGCGGGAATTCGCTGAAGTCCTGGCAGTCGGCCTGGTTGTCGGGGTTGGGCGGCTGGCCCGAGACGAGCGAGATGTAGTTGTCGTTGCTCTCGTGGCCGGTCGCGTAGTAGTCCTCCAGCAGCGCGCCCTCGGCGGGCAGGGTCTGGGCCAGATAGGGGTCGGCGGAGGGTTCGCCGAAGGTGCTCGCGTAGTCCTCGTTCTCGAGCACGATCACGAACACGTGGCGCACGCGGGGGAGCTTGAACGGTCGCGTCCCGGCCGCCTGCGAGAGGACCCGGCGTGATGCCGCCGCCGAGCTCGGACGGGGTTCCGTGCCGCCGGCCGGGTGAGCGCCCGCGAGCACGACCAGCACGAGCGCGAGGGCCGCGACCGCGACGCCGGTCCGGGCCGGGAGGCTTTGCAGGAGCCGCGTGGGTACGTTCATGGTCGTCTCCTCAGGTGCTGGTAGCCGCTTCGGCGGGCACGGGTGGTTCGCTCAACGCCGGCGGCTCGAGCATCTGCGGCGGCCCGTTCAGATCGAGGAAGTCCGCCACCGTCCTCGCGTTCGCGTCGCGATAGGTGAGCGCGGGCAGGTTCCACTTGGCCTCGATCGTGGCCAGCGCCGAGGTGTGGTCGTGGACGACGTCGGTCACACCGCCGGGCTTGGAGTACGGCGAGGCGACGATGCCCGGAACCCGGGGGCCGTAGATGTCATAGCCGCCCGGGACGTCTTCAGGGCCGAGTTCAGGCGCGATCGAGTCCGGCGCGATCGCCGCCGGCGGGGGCACATGGTCGTAGTAGCCGCCGTGCTCGTCGTAGGTGTAGATCAGCAGCGTCCGCGGCCACGCGGGAGACTTCAGGACGGCGCTGACGGCCTGGTAGGCCCAGTACTCGCCGTATGACATGTCCTGTTCGGACTCCTCGTCGCCGCCGGTCGTGTTCAGCTTCTTGGCGATCGGTTCGAGCTGCGCCAGCGCCGCCAGCGGCGCACCGATGTCCGTGAGCGCCCCGAACTCGGGGTCCACGAAGCTGACCGACGGGAGCGTGCCGGCGGCGCAGTCGGTGAAGAACTGGGCGATCGGAGTGATGTTCGCGGGGTATGTCTCGATCACCGAGGGGATGATTCCGGTCTGCGGAAGATCGGTGAAGTAGTTGCGCCAGCTGACGCCGTAGGCGTGCAGGCGGTCGAAGACGGTGCCGTTGGGGGGCGGCGGGTCTTTGAGGCTTTCGTTGTCGGTGGAGATGTTTCCGTAAGCAGTCGCGGCCATCAGGAAGCGCCGGTTGGGGTAGGTCTGGCAGGGGGCCGAGCAGAACCAGCGGTTGGCGAGCGTGAAGGTGCGCGCGAACGAGTAGGCGAACGGGAGCACGTCTTCGGTCCAGTAGCCCATCGGCTCGTCGTTGCCGACCGAGCGCGGGAAGCCGTCCATCCTGCCGCCGTCGATCTGGGTGTGGGTCGCGTTCCAGCTCTGGTCGACGCTGGGGGCCTGGGCCGTGGTCGGGAGGGGGAACGATTTGACCACGCCTTCGCCGTTCGGTCCCGGGTTGGTGTTGCGAGCTTCGCCGCGGCGGTTGAACTTCAGGCCGTCGGCCCGCTTGTGGCCGGAGATCGGCAGCGCTCCGAGCAGGTTGTCGAAGGAGTGGTTCTCCATCATCACGACCACGATGTGGTCGAACGGGAGCGCTTCGTTGACGGTCCCGGCCGGGAGCTTGGGGTTGGGCAGGCTGTCGGGGAGGCGCTGTCTGGCGGCCAGCGCTCCGGCGGCTCGCCACGTCGAGCCCCCTCCGCTCAGCGCGGCGGTGGCGGCCGCCAGCTGACCTCCGCGGCGCAGCAGGGTGCGACGCGTGAAGTCGCTCTGGTTCAGCCATGCATCGGGGTTGGGCATGCTCGCACTGGCTCCTTGTGTCTCGCAGAAGGGCACTCGGCCAAACCGCCCCCACGGCGCCGGCTGCGAGCGTGATGCCCGCTCCGGTACCCCCGCACGTGAAGATCCGGTGACTTCGCCCCTTGAGCGTCAACAGTCGTTGCTCGCCCTGCTACCCGCTGGCGGCTTCGCCGTAACGGCGGCCGTCACTACTCGCTCGGAGGCTGCTCCCCGTCGTAGTAGTCCACGGCGTCGCCGAGGCGGAACATGGTGCGCAGCCCACCGCCCTCGGGGAGGCGCTCGAAGGCCCCGACCTTCCCGGAATCCGGGTATATCACCACATCGGGCTCTCCGCTCGTGCTGAAGGCGAGGAAGCGGACGGTCTGCCGGGTGCGGTTGACGAGCTGGTGCCCGCCGGCCTCCCCGCGAAGGAAGGCGACGGCCTCGCCCTGCTCCAGCTCGCGCCACCCGTCGGGCGTGCGCAGGCTGGGGCGGCCGCTGAGGACGAGCACCAGCTCCTCCTCGGTGAGGTGGAAGTGGTAGGGGTAGGCGGCCTCACCGGGAGGGATCTCCCACAGGCTCAGCCCCAGCCGCTCGCACCCCGCCTGGCGCCCGACCCGGGCTCGCAGACAGCGAAAGCCAGAGTGTTCGCGGGGCTCGTCGAAGACGGGGTCGTCGATGCTCGCCAGGCCGCCAACGCTACGTGCGGGCGCGGCGGAAGCCATCCCTGGCGGCGAGCGCGACAGGTGAGGTGTGTGGGGGTGGCACGGTCGGCCGAAGTGCGACGGCGTGGGGCTATTCGATCCCGACCCGCAGCAGGACGGTGGCCTCGGCCGGTACCGACGCTGCCAGCGTGCCCGTGCTCGAGTGCGAGGCGCCCGTCCACAGGTTCTGGATCGAGTAACGCGGCACGCCCGGGAGCCCCACCGCCCGCGCGGTCGTGGCGATCTTCAGGGTGTTCCTGCCGCGGTTCAGGAGGGCGACCGCCACCGAGCCGTCCGCGAGCGGCTTGGCCCAGGCCTGGCCGGAGCCTTCGGTGGAGATCAACCTCCCCTGGACGCCGGCGTGGTCCTGGTCGATCGCCACTACGGCGGGGTTCGAGACGGTCGCGAGGCTCGCCCCGGAGATGTGCGTGAGATCGTCGCTGATCATCAGCGGGGCGGCGAGGATCGACCACATCGAGAACTGTGAGCGGAACTGGGTCGCCGACATCCCCTGGTCGGGGCCCAGGTAGTCGGGATCGTTCCAGTGGCCGGGACCGGCGGCGTCGGGCTGGGCCGCGTCGGCGTCGACGTTGCGAAGGACTTCCGGGAAGTTCACTTTCCCGGGCCGGCCCACGTCGGTGTCGGTCCGCCAGCTGTTGGCCACGCCCGGCCCGTAGGCGTAGGAGGCGAAGGCCGATTCGGCCACCGTGGGCTGCCCTTCGGCGTACTGTTCGGGCTGCAGGAAGTTGCAGATGTTCAGCAGCATCGGGCGGTGGGCGGCGGCGAGGGCGGCGTGGATTTCCGAGTACGCCGTAACCGGGTTGAGGTGAAGTTCCGCGCCCCCGCAGAAGTCCACCTTGACCGCGTCGATGCCCCACGAGGCGAAGGTGGCGGCGTCCTGCTGGTAGTGGCCGTAGCTTCCCTGTCCGGAGCCCCCGCAGCCGTTGCGCCCGGCGTCCGTGTAGAGGCCCAGGCGCAGGCCGGCGGCGTGGAGCGTGCTCGCGAGCCAGCGAAGCCCGTGGGGCCACTGGGCGTGGCTGACGGTGATCGCCCCGGCGGAGTTACGGGAGCCCTGCCACCAGCCGACGTCGATCCACACATAGCGGTAGCCCTCACGGGCCAGCCCGAGGGACAGCAGCCGACTGGCCTGCGTCAGGATCGTTGACTCGCTGACGTGCCCCCCGAGCGCGAAGTAGCTGTCCCAGCCCATATAGGGGGTGGCTGCGAGCAGGCTCGAGCTGCGCGCTCGGGGCTCCCGTGGGCGGGCGCCCGCGGAGGAGCCTCCCGCGGAGGCCAGCGACGCGCCCTTTGCCTTGTGGCCCGTGGACACGAGCAGCACCGTCTGGCTGGAGAGCGCCGCTCGGATCACCCCGATCACGGTGCCCGTGACCGTCAGCGTCGCCGCGATCCGCTTCTGCCTGGCCAGCAACCGCCGCCCGCCGGCGGCGAGGGCCAGCGACAGCGTCTGGTGCTGGCCGGGGGCCAGCCGTGCGCCTGCGTGACCGAGGGTGGCCGCTCCGCCGGACCCGAGCGCGGTGGCGCGCATCAGCAACGAGCAGGCGCCTTCGGCTTTCGGTGAGCAGAGGACCGGCACGCGTACCCGGCCGCTGCTCCAGCTGGCTCGTCCGACCGCCGTCTCGCCGCTGGAGACCAGGGGCCGCGAAGGGGGGATCGTCACGAAGGAGCTGGTGTCCGAGGCGCTGCCACCTCCGTTGGTGGCGGTGACCTTGCACTGCAGGTGACCCCCGCTGTCCACCCCTTTGGGGGTGTAGCTGGAAGAGCCGGCTTCGGCGATTGGGATCAGGTCGCGAAGCCACGAGTAGGCCAGGCGCACGCCGACGGTGCTGGACACCCCGCTCTGGCAGGTGAGCTTCTGCCCGACGGCCGGGGTACCGCTGATCGACGGGTGGGGGTGGATGACCGCCACGGCGCCGGAGACGCTGGTCGTGAAGATCCCGTCGGCGGTCGCCTGGGAGCCGCGCGGCGTGGTGACGATTAGGCGGAAGTGGTCGGTGGCGTTCGGGGCGAGCCCGCTGATCTGGCCGCTCACCGGCTGCGCTCCGGCGTTCGCCGGCGGAGTACCCGAGCACGGCACCGCCAGGCCGTAGCTCGCGCTGGGGCCGTATTCGAACACGCACGTGAGTGGGGAGGAGTCGTTGGCGGACACGGTTCCCGAGAGGGTCGCCGCCGCGGAGGTGATCTGCCCGGCGCTGGCGGCGCTCGCGCTCGGTCCGGGGACCACTCCCGCAAGTGCCCGCCCGGCGCCGTCCACCGCCACGCAGAGGCCTCCCGGCAGGCACGAAACGCTCGTGAGGGCGATCCCCGAGGGCGCCAGCGACTGCTCCCAGCCGGGAGCGGGGGAGTGGACCTGGTCGGAGACGAGGGCTTCGCCGTGGCTGCCCACCGCGGCGCACAGCCCCCCCGCCGCACACGACGCCGCGGTGAAGGCGCCGGTGAGGGACGCCGGTGTGGCGCTCCAGGTGGCGGTCGCTTCGGCGGGGTCGGGGCTGGCGAGGACCTGTCCGGCTTCGTCCACCGCCAGACAGCTGGTGGTGGACGCGCACGTGATCGCCGTCGTCGGAGGGGAGGGGTCGATGGCTCTCACCCGCCAGCCGCCACCGGCAGGGTGGCTGCTCACGGCCACCTCGCCGGCGCTGCTGACCGCCGCGCAGAGGCTTTCCACGCACGAGACCCCCGACAGCGACCCGTGGACTTCCAGCGGCGTCGGCTGCCACTGGGAGGCGCCGGCGGTGGGAGTGGTGCTGACGAGGACTTCTCCGCCGGCGGTCGCCGCGCAGAGGGAGGCCGAGGCGCAGGACACACCCGTGATGGCGCCTTTTGCGACGCTGGCGGGTCCCACCCAGGACGACGCCCCCGCGAGTGGGTTGGAGCTGGCGAAGACCCGTCCGGACCGGTCACCGGCGACGCACAGTCCGGAGGGGCTGCAGGAGACGGAACTGAGGGCGTGTTCGCCGTCGATCCGCTGCAGGCTCCATTTGGCGGAGGGCGATCCCGCATTCGAGCTGACGAAGGCGTTGCCGGCCGCATCCACCGCCACGCACAGTCCTTCGGAGGCGCAGGAGACGCCCGTGGGGGCTCCGCCTTCGTCGAACACCCGCGGTGACCAGCCGAGCGGCGCCGCTGCCAGGGCGGCGGGCGCGAGGGTTGCGAGCAGCCCCAGCGTGCTCGCCAGGGACACGAACAGGGCGCCCGCGCGCGCCACCCGAGCGCCCGTGCGCCGGACACGCCCACCCGGGCGCACGCGCGCGCGCCAGACAGGGGCGCACGCGGCAGCGGCGCGTCCGCCATCCGAGCATCGAGCCGTTACCCGCGTGTAGTGCGGCACCTAGCACCTAGCAACGCGTCCGCTGGGCCCGAGTTGCGCTCGGGGCCCGGCGAGACCTTCGAGGTTGTAATGGGTTTCAACAGATGCAACTCCCCAACCGGGGATCTCGATTTCGCCGGAGCCTAGAGCCCCGGGCTACCCGGATCGAGGCGGACCTGTCCACGAAGGAGAGAGCAGATGCGCCGAGTATCCATCGTCCTCGCCGGGTGCCTGCTGGCGAGCCTCGCGGCGGCCAGTGTCGCCGAGGCCAAGCCGACCGTCCGCTTCAAAGCCAGCGCGGTGGCGATCAAGGGCTTTCCCCACACCGGCAACTTCCTCGGAGCGGGCGCAGCCGTCCAGGCCGAATACAGGATCTCCGGGACCGAATACGGCGGCTTCCCGCCGCCGCTGATCGGCGTGAACTTCTACCTCCCCAAGGGCACCGTGCTGCACACGTCCGGGTTTTCCACCTGCGCGCTGACGACGCTCGAACAGGTCGGCCCCTCCGGGTGCTCGCACGGCTCGGCCGCGGGCCCGGTGGGCAAAGTGAAGGGAATCGTGTCCTTCGGCACCGAACGGGTGGAAGAGGGGGCGACGCTCGAATCCTTCTACGCCCCGGGTGGGGGATTCGAGTTCTTCACCAACGGCCACTCGCCCGTGTCGCTGGAAATCCTCTCGAAGGGCCACTACGTCCACCTCGGGGGAGCAGGTGGCTTCGGCCCGGAGCTGGTCGCCGCGGTCCCACTGGTCTCCACCGTCCCCGGTGCGCCGTTCGCGTCGGTCGAGTCGATCAGCGTCAAGGCCGGCTCTGCCCGCAAGGTCAACGGCAAGCCGGTGTACTACGGCCGCGTCCCGAAGAAGTGCCCCAAGGGAGGCTTCCCGATCAAGACCGAAATGATCTTCGACGAAGGCGGGGCTATGCCGCCCGTGCCTGAGGTGGTGACGGCGACCTACAAGTCGCCGTGCCCGAAGGGGCACTGAGCGCCCGGGGCCGCTGCGCGCGGCGGCCCCGCCCGGTGGGCGGCTGCGCGCGGCGTGCCGGGGCTCGGCGGGTCTCCGGGACTCGGCGGCTCCGGGACCGTGCCGTCAGGGGCTGGAACGGGGGGCGACGTGTCGGGAAGGGGACGTTTGCCCGGGTGCTATGCGAACATATGTTCGTATGAACCCGAGACCGTATCGGCCGGCCGCCGAGCTCGAGGCTGCGTTGCACCGGGGCGATCTGGAGCTGGCGGTGGCGCTGGCCCGGGAAGTGGCCGAAGACCGTCACCGGCCCCTGGAGCTGGCGGTGGCGCTGAGGTTCCTGCCGCTGGTTGCCGCCCAGCGCCCCGACGACTACGACGGCTGGGCCTCAAGGTGGCTGGTGAGGTGGCTCACGGAGGCTCCGGAGGCGAGCATCGACGGGGCCGTGGACGTGGCCGCGGCGCTGGCCGTGCTGCCGCTGGAGCCGCAGGCGATCGAGACCATCAGCCAGCTCGGCGGCTAGCCCTTCGCGCCCGCCTGGCGGCGAATCCCGCCGGCCTCGGCGATCAGCACCTCGCTGACCATCTCCGGTCCGAACAGGCCGTGCTCGACGACCCCCGCTGTGGCGCTGAGACGGGTGGCCAGTGCGCGGGGATCCTCGACCGGGCCGAGGTAATCGCCCAGCAGCCCCCCATCCGGGCTGACGATGTCTTCCCGTAGGCGGCACGGGTCGAGCGCGGCCAGCGTGTGCTCCACGCCGAAGGCGAGCAGCTCGACGGGCACCGGGGCGTGGAGTGCCGGGACGGCCTTCTCGGCGGACACGATCACCACGAAGCGAGCCGCGGCCGCGGCGACGATCTTCTCGCGCGTGTGGGCGCCCCCGCCGCCCTTGACGAGCCAAGCGGCGGGGTCAACCTGGTCGGCCCCGTCGATCGCGATGTCGAGCTCGCCGAGCGAGTCGAGGGGCTCGAGCGCCAGGCCGAGGGCGCTAGCCGCCGCTTCGGTGGCGGGAGAGGTCGCCACGCAGCGCAATTCGCGGTAGCCCAGCTCGGCGATCAGGGGCAGCAGCTGGGCGACGGTGCTGCCGGTGCCGAGGCCGACTCGCATGCCGTCACGGATCAGCCCGGCGGCGGCCGCCGCGGCCGCCCGCTTCTGCTCGAGGATGATGGGATCTTCGACCGGCGGCGCGTTCAGCCGCCCAGCCGCACCGTGGTCCGCCATGGAGCGGCGGACGTTACCTTCCGGCCGGTGCGCTTGAGGCGCAGACGCTCCGGGGCGTCCGGCTTGTGCAGCAGAAAGCCCTGACCGACGGTGCAGTCGAGCTCGCGGGCGAGGGCCAGCTGACGGGGGGTTTCGATGCCGACCGCGATGGCCCGCAGGTTCGCCTCCTTGGCGAGGGCGATGGTGGCGGCGAACATGGCCCGCTTCTCCATGTTGGTGTGGAAGCTCGCAACCAGGCCCTGGTCGAGCTTGACGATGTCGAGCGGGAGGTTGCTCGGGAGCCCGAGCGAGTACTTGCCCGAGCCGAAGCGGTCGAGCGCGATCAATACTCCGAGGCGCTTGACCTCGCGCAGCGCGGCGCGTACCCGCTCGGGGTCACGCTGGATGCAGTCCTCGCTGACCTCCAGGCAGAGGGCGTTTCCGGGAAGCCTGAAGCGCGCAAGCTGCTCGCCGATACGGCCGGCGAGGTCGAGCTCGGTGAGCTCCCGGGGGGACACGTTGACGTGCACCGGAAGGGGGATCCCGTTGCGCCGCCAGATGTCGGCCTGGGCGCAGGCGGAGTGCAGCACCCAAGAGCCGATCTGGACGATCAGCTCGCTCTCAGCGGCGGGCGGGAGGAAGGTGGACGGGAGCAGCTCCTGGTCGTCCACGAGCTCCACGTCGCGGGCCCGCCAGCGGACCAGGGCCTCGGCCCCGATCGCCTGGCCGCCGGCCAGGGGGAGGATCGGCTGGTAGACGAGCGCGAGCTCATCCTGGGACAGGGCGTTGCGCAGCTCGACCTCGAGCCGGACGCTCGCGTTCAGCTCGGTGCGCATGCGCTCGTCGAAGACCTTGGGGCGCTGGCCGCCCGCGGCCTTGGCCCGGTACATCGCCACGTCGGCCTCCCGGAGCATGGTTTCGGGGTCCGTGGCGGGGTCGCTGGCGACCGAGATTCCAATGCTCCCGGCCATCGGGACTTCCGTGGAAGCGAGTGCGACGGGCTGTTCGATGGCCTCGACCACGCGCATCCCGAGTGCCACCGCTTCGGCTTCGGACTCCAGGTCGACGGCCAGGATCACGAACTCGTCCCCACCGAGGCGGGCGACCGTGTCGCTGTCGCGCATCAGCTCTGCGAGACGGTTGGAGATCGCCACCAGCAGTTCGTCGCCGACCTCGTGGCCGAGGGTGTCGTTGACGGCCTTGAACTTGTCGAGGTCGATGAACAGCATCGAGACGACCCCGTCGCTGCGGTCCAGACGCGCGATGGCCTGCTTGGCTCGGTCGAGCAGGAGCAGCCGGTTGGGGAGCTTGGTAAGCGGGTCGTGTACGGCCTGGCTGGCCTGGGTTTCGAGCTGCATCCGGTCGGTGACGTCCTTGGCGGCGGCGTACCAGGTGTCCCCGTCGCGGCTCGTGCTCCACAGCAGCCAGCGCCACTCGCCGTCGCGGTGGCGGTAGCGGTTGGTGAAGGTCTGCTCCCCGGCGCTCTCGTCGGACTGCATGATCTCGGCGGTGTGCTCGTGGTCGTCCGGGTGCATGAACTCCTCGATGGGAACCGCCCGGAGCTCCTCCCGGGACCATCCGAGGACCTTCTCCCAGGCCGGGTTCAGCAGCGTGAAACGACCTTCGTGGGAGATCGTGGCCAGCAGGTCGCTGGTCATCTCGAACAGCCGCGCGATGCTCGCATCGGCGTATCCGCCGGAGCGTCCGTCGGGCACGCCGTAGGCCGCCTGCGGCTGGTGATCCGGCGCCGGCGGGGCCTCCTCCAGCACGGGCCGGTCGTCCTCCGGCCAGGCGTCTGGGGAGCTGCTCGAGTCTCGGAAGGGCATCTCTGCGAACAGTTCGGCCGTGGAGGCCCGGCGTTCGGGCGTTTGCGCCGTGACTGGACGAATTGTCTAGTGCGGCGCCGGGGGCCGGACGGAAGCTGGCTTGGGGCGCCCGCGCGGCGCCGAGGGCGAGCTAGGAGCTCGTGGGCAGAGCGGCGGAGGACCGGGGCTCGTCCTCGAGCGGCTGATCGCCGTCGGTGAGCTCGTCCGGAGGGCCGGTGGAGGGCGTGGAGGCGGGGCCGGGCAGCAGGAACCGCCACAGCGAGAGCAGCATCATGATCGTCATCAGGATCGCGCTGCCGACGCACCACTCGCAGATTTTTTCGAGCGTGAAGACCTCTCTGTAGGTCAGGTAGACGCTGAAGCCGAAGCCGCCCAGCGTGAGGCCCGCGGTGGCGAACCTGGTGGTCTCGGTTTCACGCAGCAGCAGCGTGCCGAGGATCACGATGTAGCCGATCAGGCCGAGCAGGGCGACCGGAGCGCCCGCCAGCTCTGAGTACTGCGATTTCTGGACCTGGCTGCAGGGGTTGCCCTTGATCGAGCACGGCACTTCGCCGCCCGAGTAGTGCAGGTATGTGAGGTAGCCCGCGAGCGCTACGCCGATGCTCGCGAGCACGATCAGCACGATGCGGAGCCTCCGTGCGCGCATGGCGGGATCAGGCCTTGAGTTGCTTTTCGATCGCTTCGTTGAAGCCGGTCGGGTCTTCCAGCGAGGAGTATTCGAGCGTTTTGGCTGCCCCGCCGGTGTGGCCGATCAGGAAGGACGGTGTGCCGGTGAAGCCGGCCGTGTTGGCTGATTGGGCGTCGGCTTCGATCTGCTTGGAGAACTCGGGGTTCGTGCGTTCGCTGGCCCATTTGGCCATGTTCAGCCCGGTGACCTGTTCGGCGAGGCCGCGCAGGTACTGTTCGGTCACGTAGCCGCTGTCCTCAGCGCCTTGCTCGTGGTAGAAGGTCTCGACGAAGTTCCACAGCTTCTGCTGCTTGCCCGCGGCCAGGGCGGCGGCCTGCTGGGTCTTGAAGGTTTCCGGTTCGCGGGTGGCGGTCTCGAGGTTGTGGTATTCGATCCGCAGCTTGCCTTCCTTGACCCAGTGGGTGATCAGCGGCGGCAGCGCGCCGAGCGTGAATTTCTTGCAGATGGGGCACTCCAGGTCGCCGTAGTACTGGAGCGTCACGGGTGCCGTGGGGGAGCCCAGCGAGTTGCCGCTCTGGGGGATGTTGGCCAGCAGCTGGTTGACTTCTTTGACCGTTTCGTTGGCCGCCGTCGAGCCTTTTTTCGGTGGCGCCGAGCTGCCGCCGGAGGTGGCGATCAGGATCACGACCACGGCGGCCACCACGACGGCCACGACGACCCCGAGCTGCGTGAAGCGTTTGCGGCGAGCGGCGTCGGTGGCCGAGGCTTCCTCCAGCGCTTTGCGGTCCGCGCGCGCCTGTTCGCGGCGCTGCTTGCGGGTCAGGTCCTCTTCGTTCTCGGCTGAGCTCACGGCATAACTTTTACACGCTCAGGATCAATCGCGCTTAAGTTGGGCGCCCGCGCCCAGCCGGCGCCATGGTTCGTACGGACCGCTCAAGCTGCCACGATGGTCCCCGGCGGGTCCTCAGCCCTCTCGCGGCCGCCGGATCGGACCCCCAGGCCCCCGTAGCTCAGCTGGATAGAGCATCGGACTTCTAATCCGAGGGTCGCTGGTTCGAATCCAGCCGGGGGCACTCGCTTCTCCGTCGGGGACGTTGCGAGCGGGACAGTGGGGCGGGCGTCAAGCCTCGGCGGCTGACGCCGTCTCGACGAGCGCCGACGCGCGGGGCTCGAAGAGTCGGTAGCCGTGCTGGCGCGACAGCTCGAGCGCGCGGGCGGCGTGGTCGCGGGCGAGCGAGGCGTCCCCACGGGCGGCGAGCGCTTCGGCCCAGCCGAGGTGGGTGCGGGCCGTCCAAATTGGCAGTCCGTTTGTCTCGTGAAACGCGCATGCGAACTCCAGGTGCTGGTCGGCCTGCTCGTGTCGTTCAAGGACGCCGGCGAGCACACCCAGATAGAGGCGCGCGTGGCCAAAACCCGCGGTGCCGTTCCAGATGAGCTGTTCGGCCCACGGCTCGGTGAGCTCGTACAGGATCGCCGCGGCGGGCGTGTGGTTCATCAGCGCTGCGGCGTCGGCGTACAGGGCAAGCGCTACCGCCCTGTTCGGGTCGGGTGACACATCACCGAAACGGTCGGCTGCCGCGCGGTCGAGGATCGCTGCTGCCGCTGTGCGCCGATCAAGCCAGGCCAGAGCGTCCGCGAGTCCGGCTCTCCAGGGGGAGATGCCGGGGTAGGCGCTCGCGCCATGCTCGATCGCGGTCACTATCTCCTCCACGCGCCCCTGGTACAGGCGCACCAAGGCAAGCTGTGCGCCATAGAAGAGGGCGACGTCGGGCTGGCCCGCCTGCTGGCCTATCTGACGCGCGCTCTCCACGAGCTCCTCGGCGACTGCCAGGTCGCCGCGCATGATCGTCATACCCGCCCGCTGGCGTACGGCGAGGGCCTGCAGAGTCGGCTGCGCTAGCTCGTTTGCGATCTGCTGCCAGCGCCCCAGCGCCGCCTCTGCTCCGGGGATGTCGCCTCGTTCTGCCCGTACGTGATACTCGTCGTAGTGCGCCCAGTAATCGAGCGCCGGGTCGCGCAGCGAGGCGACCACGTGCGACAGCTCCTCGGCGAGTGCGGATCGCAACTCGAGCGTCTCGGCCGTCCAGCAGGCGAAGTTCGCGAGGTGAAGTACTTCCGCGAGGATCCTTGGGTCGGCAGCGTTGCGAGCGAGCTCGACGGCCTCCGTCGCTAACGCTTTGCGCTGCTCGAAGTCGGGGCCGTATACGAGTTCGATCGCCTCGACCGCAAGGAGCGGCGCACGCCGAGCTGGGTTCGGGGGATCGTCGAGCTCGAGCGCGCGCACGATCGCGCCGATCCGTTCGTGGTCGACCTCGCCCTGCACGCTGGTGATCCCGCGATGGTTGGAGAGGGCAGCCTTTGCGGCAAGGTCGGCGTCCCCCAGCGCCGCGGCGGCCCGTGAGGCCTCCAGGAGCGTCTCGCGGTGGGTGGCGGCCCCGCTTTGCCGCTGCGCCTCGCCGAGCCCGATCAGCGCTTCACAGCGCTCGCGGCTTTCCGTCCCGCCGGTCAGCGAGACGGCGTCGGCGAACAGTTTCACCGCCTCGGCCGGGGCAAGGTTCTGCAGCGCCCGCTGTCCGGCTTTGAGCGCGTAGTCGGCCGCCTTGGCCCTCTCGACGGGCACGGCGGCCAGCCGCCAATGCAGCGCGAGCTCGGCCAGGTGCTCGCCGGGATTCTCCCCACAGAGGCGCTCGAGCGCTTCCGCGACGCGCTGGTGCATCCGCGCCCGTCGGGTTCCCCCGAGAGCCTCATAGAGGGTTTGGTTGATGAGCGCGTGCGCGAAGCGAAAGCGCCCCACGTGCTCTGAGGGTTCGCTCAGCACAGACGCGGCGACAGCGTTCTCGAGCTGATCCAGGAGCTGGGTCTCGTCTGTCTCTGCGACGGCCGACAAGAGCTCGAGATCGAACTCACGGCCGATCACCGCCGCTAGGCGCAGCGCCTCGAGCGACTGGTCACCGAGGCGCTCCACACGGCGCTTCGATCACTCGCGCACGCTCTCAGTTCGATCCGGCAGCTGCTATGCTCCAGGGTCAGGGCGTCTTCGTTCTCGAAGACGAGCGCCCCGGCATAACTCCGACAGCCCGCGCAGGATCAATCGCGCTTAAGTCGGGCGCCCGGGCGCTGGCGGCGCCTGAGTTCGGACGCGACCGCTCAAGCTGCCAAGATGGTCCCCGGCGGGTCTCAGCCCTCTCGCGGCCGCCGGATCGGACCCCCAGGTCCCCGAGCTCCAGCTGAATTGAGCATCGGACTTCTAATCCGAGGGTCGCTGGTTCGAATCCAGCCGGGGGCACTGGCTACTCCGTTGGGCACGCTTCGAGCGGGGACGGTGTGGGCAGACGGTTGAGCTTCATAACAGGACTCGCTCACTGGGTGTGGCCGGCGGCTGCCCGCATCTCGCTTCCGGCTCGCGCGTGGCTATGGCTGTTCGGGTTGACCTCGAAAGCGTGGAGGCAGTGCTCGGAGCAGAAGAAGAAGGTCTCCTCGCCGAAGTCCATGTGAACCGCCTTCGCCTTGTCGACCTTCATGCCGCACACCGGGTCGGTTGCGCCGCGCCGTTTCGTGAGCGTGAAGAGCGTGACGAAGATCGCGACGCCGAGGATGTTCGTGAACAGCTTGTAATCGATCTTGATCGAGCTGAAGATGTCGGCCCGCGTGGGCCTGACCTCGGGGATCAGTCCGGCGACGCTGAACAGACCGTCAACTATCAGCGCGGCGCTGACCATCGTCACGAACATCAGCGCGACGATCCGGACCGTGAAGGCTTTGCCGTAGTACTTGCGGTAGATCAGGACGATCGGGATCACGATCAGGTCGGCGAAGATGAACGCGATCACTCCGGCGAAGCTGATCCCGCCGGACCACAGCACCGCGGCAAGTGGGACATTGCCGACGGAGCAGACGAAGCTGACGACGGCGATGAGCGGGCCGACGATCGCGTTCTCGATCAGCTTCACCCCGGCGGGGGCGCCGTTGAGGAAGAGCGCGTTGAAGAAGCTGTTGGGGAGCTGGCCGATGAAACCCGCGAGCAGGAAGCCGAGCGTGATCTCCTTCCACAGCATCGCCCAGTCGTTGCGGAAGTTGTGCGCGACATCCGACCAAGCGCTGACGCTCGTGAGTCTCTCGCGGATCGTCATGTGTCCCCCGGCGCTGTGATGCTGGTGGCCCTCATCCGCCTTCAGAGCGTTTGCGCGTGCCTGCTCCTCCAAGCGCCGTGAAACGAACAGGCGCAGCAGTACGGTCATGATCACGATCATCACCAGGCCGCCGATGAACTCGGCGAGCGTGAACTGCCAGCCGAGCAGGACCCAGATCACGATGCCGAGCTCGACCACGAGGTTCGTGGAGGCGAACTGGAAGGCGAGCGCCGACGCCGCGCTCGCGCCCTTCTGAAAGAGGCTCTTGGCGATCGCGATCGCCGCGTAGCTGCACGACGACGAGGCCGCGCCCAGTCCCGTCGCGATCGCCACCGGACGAAGGCCCGAGCCGCCCATCGCGTTCTGGATGCGCTCGCGCGGAACCCACGCCTGCACGATCGCCGAGATGGCAAACCCGAACACCAGAGCCCACCACACCGTCCACGCCATCAGGAAGGCGTCCTTGAAGCCTTCGCCGATGATCGTCAACACGTCCATGCTTTCAATATACCCTCCCCCGGTATCGGCTAGGATGTTGCGTATGAGCGACTCGGAGACGGCCACGCCGGTGCGCGGCTACACCGCGACGAAGGATCAGCTACAGACGCGGCTGCGCCGCATCGAGGGCCAGGTCCGGGGCATCGAGCGCATGGTCGAGGAGGACCGCTACTGCATCGATGTCCTCACGCAGATCGCGGCGATCCAGGCCGCCCTGGACAAGGTCGCGCTCGGGCTGCTGGACGGCCACGCACACACATGCGTGGTCGGAGCCGAACCCGATGAGCGCGATGCGCGGACGGCGGAGATGATGGCCGCCGTCGGACGCCTGATGCGGCGCGGCTGACGGCGATGGCCGAGAAACGCAACCCGATCAGGCAGATCATGTCCGACGTTCACAAGGACGCCCGCGCGGGCCGTGTCGAGCTCGACGGCCACGATGGATTCATCGCCGAGGTCAAACGACGGGTTCGAGCCGCGGGCCTGCGCGAAGAGAAGCTGCCCGGCCGGCGCGGGCCCGGCCGCCACGACGACGACGACCGCTGAAGGCGCGTGGACGGCGGGGGGCGTTCCGCGCGGCGAGGCCGACAGCGCGTGGGCATGACGGCGAGCGCCGGGACCGTATGGTCGCCCGAGCAGGCCGTCGTCTGGCACGACCTCGAGTGCGGCTCCTATCGCAGCGACGTGCCGCTGTGGCTCGAGCTCGCTGCAGCCACCCCCGGCGCCCCCGTGCTCGAGGTCGGCTGTGGCACCGGTCGCGTGGCGCTCGCGCTGGCACGTGCGGCGCATCCCGTGACGGCCGTCGACGTGGACGAAGCGCTGCTGGGCGAGCTCGCCCGCCGGGCCGGCACGCTCCCGGTGGAGGTCGTGAACGCGGACGCACGCGAACTCGACCTGCCCTCGCGCGGCTATGCACTGTGCGTAGCGGCCCTGCAGACGATCCAGCTCTTCGGTGGACCCGGCCCCCGTGCGCGCTTCCTCGCGGCTGCGCGCGAGCATCTGCGGCCCGGGGGCGTGCTCGCCTGCGCGATCGTGTCCGCGCTCGCCTCCTACGACGTCGTCGACGGGGACAAGCCGCCACCGGCCGACCACATCCGCCGTGATGGCCGCCTGTATGTCAGCCACGCCACGGCCATGCGGGTGCTGGCACGGACGATCGAGGTCAGGCGCTGGCGTTTCGTCATCGGCGAGGGCGGCCGCAGCGAGGTGCTCGAGCCTTCAGGCGTGGAGGTGCTGCGGCTCGCGCGCTTCACCGCCACGCAGCTCGAGCGCGAGGCTCGCGCCGTCGGCCTCACACCCCTACCGCGCCGTGCGATCCCCGAAACGGATGCGTTCCTCGGCAGCGAGGTGGTGCTGCTGCGGGCATGAGCCCGGGCGCGTGTGGTCACGCTCACATCCTGGTCAGGCGGCGACGGGCGGTGTCGCGAAGCCGACGGTCGAGTTCCGGGGCCCTTCGCAGGAGCTCGTGGAGTGCGGAGGCGGGAAGCACGAGCAGCCGAAGGGGCGTCACGGCGGCGACGTGCGCGGTCCGCGCGTAACCGAACTCGGCTCCCCAGTCGAGTGCCGCGAGCTCGCCGAAGTGGTCGCCGGGGCCCAGCGTCCCGAGGGTCTGCTCATCGTTTCGCACCGCGGCTTGGCCGCTGAGGATCGCGTAGAGGTGACGGGTCCCCTCCCAGCGGGTGATGATCGGCTCGCCTGCCTCCGCTCGCTGCTCACTCGCCGACTTGACGACGATCTCGGTGGCGGCGTCGTCGAGATCGGCGAACAGCGGGATCCGCCGGACGGCCTCGCGGTCGAAGACGCCGGTGTCGCCCCACCCGCACGAGACGTCGGCGCTGGCGTCGTCATAGGCGCGAAGGGAGACCGGCGCGGTGACCTTCGGTTGGGGAGCCGAGGCGAACCATGACAGCGCGGCGTCGACGTCAGCGGGACCGCTCGTGTGGTTCATCACGCACAGACGGATCGCGTAGCGGCCGCCGAGCTTGGTCGAGGACAGCAGACCACGCCCCGTCGCCTCGAAGCCGCGAACGAGCTCCGCGTTGAGCTGCGCGAGCGCGTCCTCGTCCTCGACGCCGGCAAACCTGCGCCGAAAGCACACGACGCCGAGCGAGGCGGGCGACATGAGCTCAAGGCTCGCCGACGCCCGCACGTACTCCTCGGCCCGGTGGGCGAGGTCGATCGCGCGATCGATCGCCTGCCGGAATGCCTCGAGCCCGAAGTAGTTGATCGACAGCCAGATCTTCAGCGCCCGCGCGCCGCGTGTGAGCTGGACGCCACGATCAGCGAAGTTGACCTCCTCGCTCTTGTAGTCGGCGAGGTAGTCGGGGTTGATCGTGAACGCCTCCTGGAGCCGGCGACCATCCCGCACGAGCACGCAGCCGCACTCGACCGGCTGGTAGAGCCACTTGTGTGGATCGAGCGTCACCGAGTCGGCGCGCTCGATGCCGGCCAGCGCATCGCGGCCCCGCCGGGTCAAGCTGGCGAAACCCCCGTAGGCCGCATCGACGTGAAGCCACAGGCGCTTGTCGCGGCAGAGGTCGGCGAGGGCGTCCAGCGGGTCGACGGCGCCGGTGTTCGTCGCCCCGGCGTTGGCCGCCACGATCAAGGGCTGGCGGCCGTCACGGACATCGGCCTCGATCGCGCCGGCCAGCGCATCGACCCGGATCCGATGGGCGTCATCCGTCGGAAGCACCCGCAGCTGGTCGGGACGGAAGCCGATCAGCCGGGCGGCCCGCGCAACCGAGGAGTGCGTCTGATCGGCGACGTAGGCGACCGCGAGGTCTGACCCCGCCCCGACGAGCGACTCCCTCGCGCACGCCAGCGCCGTGATGTTGGCGGCCGAGCCGCCACTGACGAGAATGCCCGCCGCCTCGGGGGGATAGCCGATCCACTCCTTGAACCAGTCGAGCACCGTCAACTCGAGTTGGCTGGGGCCGGCGGCCGACATCCACGAGCCGACGTCGATGTCGAGCGCAGCGGCGATGAGGTCGCCGAGCGCACCGGCGAACGTGCTCGAGGCCGGGATGAAGGCGAAGTAACCAGGATGGGCGAGCCGGCTCATCGGCCCGAGGACGTCGCTGTCGAGCTGGGCAAGCAGCTCATCCCAGCCGCGCGGCTCGGTCGGTGCGGGCCCCAGCAGCCGTGCTCGGAGCTCCTCTCCCCGCCCGCGCCGCATCGCCGGGATCGTGGGGTCGGTCAGCTGATCGACGAGGAGGTCGACCGTGCGATAGCCGATCTCCCGCATCGCCTCCTTCGATGATCCGAGGGGATCCCGATCGAGACTCGCGACGAGGCGCCTTTCCGATGCAGAGCTTCTCGCCGACGGGGGTGACCCGTGCTCCACGCACGCCATCGTATACGCGCCACCATCCGCACACTCTCCCGCGACCCAGTCACGCAACGGCCCGCAGGCGCTGGTAGGGCGCGCCCCTGAGCTCGCGCACGAGCGCGTCGACGACGCCCTCCTCATCGTCCTCGCGGCCGTCGGTGACCGCCCCGATCACCGCTCGCTTGCGCTCGAGCAGGGTTGCGATGGTCTCGTCGATCGTGCCCGCAGCGAGGATGTAGGAAGCGTTGACCGAGTCCTCCTGGCCGATTCGGTGACAGCGGTCCTCCGCCTGGTCGTGCTTGGCGGGCGTCCAGTCGAGCTCGAGGAAGACCACGTTTGAGGATCGGGTCAGCGTGAGGCCCTGCCCCGCTACCTCGATGGAGCAGACGATGAGCTGGTTCGCGGGCCCGTCCGGCGCCTGGAACGCGCGCAGCGCGACGTCCCGGGCAGCGTGGCTGTCGTCACCCAGAATGTGGAGTGCGGATGGGAAGCGTCCGAGTAGGGCGCGCTGGATCTCACGGTGGTGGGCGAACACGACGAGCCGCTCGCCCGAGGAACAGAAGTCATGGATCCAGGCGAGTGCGGCCGCGAGCTTGCCGCGCGCGGCGAGCAGCTTGAGCGCGTTCAGCCGCACGAGACGCTCGGCGCGCAGCGCCGCCGCGACCTTCGCCCGGAGTTCGCCCAGGTCAAGCGGCTGACTCTGAAGCCATGCGATCAGATCGCGCTCGGCGAGCCGATACTCGGGCTCGTTGTCGAGCTCGACCGGCACGATCGCGCGCCGCTTCGCCGGCAGCTGCGGCAGGACGTCGGCCTTCAGGCGACGCACGAAGCAGCGCGAGCGAAGATGCCAGTGCAGGCGCAGGTGGGCATCGGGCCCGCGGAAGCGCTTGCCGAACTGTGCGCCGGAGCCAAAGTCCCCGAGCCGCCCGAGGATCCGCAGCTGCGAGATGAGCTCTGCGGGGCGGTTCATGACGGGCGTGCCGGTGAGGGCGAGGACGAGTCCATCGTGGGGCAGGACAGCGGAGAGCCGTTGGACCGCCCGCGTCCGCTTGGCCGCAGCGTTCTTGCAGTAGTGGGACTCGTCGAGGACGAGCGCCCGCGGCTCGAGACCGCGCAGCTCGTCCAGCCGGGCGGCAACGATGTCGTAGTTCACGACGGTTATCTCCGCGCCCGCGCCCGGGTAGGAGATCTCGGCATCGGGGCGGGCAAGGCCGGTACCCACGAGCGTCCGGACGCTGCGATCCGGTAGCCAGCGCTCGAGCTCGCGCAGCCAGTTGAGCTTGAGGCTGGCTGGACAGACGACGACCGCCGGATACGCCGAGTCGGCCTCGATCGCGGCGAGGGCCTCGATCGTCTTGCCGAGCCCCTGCTCATCGGCCAGGAGCGTCCGCCGCTGGGCGAGCAGGTATCGCACCCCGGCGCGCTGGAACGGCTTGAGCTCGCCGCCGAGGCCGCAAACCTCCAGTTGGGCGTCCGTGGCGCCCGACAGTGCCACGATCCCGGCGGCCCGGGAGTGCTGCTCGCGGACCTCCTGCAGCAGCTCGAGCGCCTCCGGCGCGACCCAGACGTCGCGGGAGGCAATGAAGTGGTCGAGCTCCGGGACGCAGAATGGGTCCGCGCGGATCGCCGGGAGCCGCGCGTGCTCGCCCTCCTGACCGCGTCTGGTCCTTCGCGGGAGCGCTCCCTGTAGGGAGGCGAACGCCTCGACTAGCGAGGGATCGTGTCCGGGTGCGAGCACGAACGTCGAGTCCTCGTGAACGGTGGAGAGCTCGAGCACCGCCGGTGGCGCCGGGCGCCCGTCGGTGAGGGCCGCGATGCAGCGCCTCGCGGCTCCGCTCATCCAACCGTCGAGCTGCTCCTCGATCAGCCGCCATGAATCGAGCGTGAGCGGGACGGTCGCTCCGCCCGGGGCGCTCGCGGCCTGTTCGCGCAACACCCGCGGCAGGCGGGCTGCGTCGCCGAGCAGCAGGAAGACGGGCTCCTCGCTGGGGCCCTCGACCTCGATGTTGCCGTGCCAGGTGCTTGCGTGCTCGAGCCAAGCCACGACCCGCGGGTCCACGCTCGCGTCCTCGAGCTGGGGGAGCAGTTCCAGGAGCGGCTCGGCGTCGCGCTCGTCGGTCGCGAGTCCGAGCGTGCCTGCAGGACCCTCGACCGCACGCAGGCCGGCCTGACCTGCCAGCACGCGCGTAATCGGCGCATGCTCGGGCGCGACGAGAATCCAATGCCCGCCGCGGCGGTCGCGGCGAAACTCGACGTCGTAGCGCTCATCGCGATTGCTGGACTGCGGTCTGCTCGCTGTCTGCCGGCCGCCCGGCCCGCCCTGCGCCGGCGCTGTGCGCGAGGAGGGCGCGACCAGCGGCATCGCTGAGCCGCACGCGCGTGGTTCGCGCGCGCAGCCCTTCGACCAGGTGCGCGGAGCGATCGTCGATCGGAAGGAGCGCCCGGCCGATCGCGGGCAGGCAGCGAGCCTCGGGGTGCTCGAGCAGCTCGGCCACGGCCTCGGGCGCAGTGTCGGTGGCGAAGCTGAGCCACCAGGCCTCGTCGGGCCGCGCGAGATCGATGAGACATTCATCTGCGCGACGTCTCGCCCGCCGGCGCCCGATCGCGCGGGTGAGCCCCTCGCTCACCTCGGGCTCGCCCGGCAGGCTCGCCAGCAGGCGCGCGAGCGCCTCCGCCTGCTCGGGTTCGAGCGGGAGACACCACACACGTTGGTCCGCATCCCAGCGGCGGCCCGGGATCGCACGCAGGAGTTGGCGCAGGCTCTCGTCGTAGGGAAAGCGCAACACGGCCTCGCCGCGAGCCATCGAGGCTGAGAAACGGAGCTCAGACATGGCAGGCCACGATAGGCGCCGCAGTGGATAAGCCCGGCCGTTGCGCTTCGCGCGCGCAGGCTGCCGGCTCGCGGCAGAAACGTCGCGGTGGGCGTATCCTCGGCCTCCGTGGCCGACACGACCGAGCTGAGCCGGGACGCTTGGCGCCCGTTCTTCGATGAGTTGAGCCGAACCCTGGCGACCACGCGCGCGACGGTCGAGATCGACGCTCCCGCGCTCGGCGCCCAGCTTCAGGCCGAGGATCTCGTGCTCGCCGGCATCACCTACGACGATCGTGACGACATCCTCGTCGTGGCCCTCTCTCCCGGCGGTCCCGCCGAGTCCCTGGAGCACTTCGTCTCGGGGCCGAGACGGATATCGGTCGATACTTCCCAGGGGGTCGTCCCGGCGGCCATCGAGGTCGAGGACGCCGAAGGTCAGCTCACGCTCGTACGCTTGACCGCGGCCCCGTCGCTGCCGGCCGAGTAGGGCCTATTCGGGCGGATTTGGCGCCGGCGGCACGTGGTCGGCCCGGCGCCATTCGCCAACCCGAGGGAGAACCGATGACATCCACGACCACATCCGCTCCCACGAACCGCGACCCCGAGCTTCTCGGGCGGACCGTGGTCGTGATCGGCGGCAGCTCGGGCATCGGGCTGGCAACAGCCACACGCGCGCGCGCGGAAGGCGCCGAGGTGATCATCACCGGGCACCACCCCGGCGAGGCCCTGCAGCGGGCGGCGCACGACCTGCAAGCGCTCAGCAGCGCCGCCTTCGACGTCAACGACCCGGCTGAGCTCGAGCGGTTCTTCACCGGCCTGCCAAAGCCAATCGATCACGTCCTGGTCACGGCCGGCGGTCCCCACTACGGGCGCCTCCTCCAGATGACCTCCGACGAATTGCGCCACGCCCTCGGTGACAAGCTCGTGCTCGCCGTCGAAGTCGCTCGTAACGCCGCCGAGAGGGTCAGGCCGGGAGGGACGTTGCTGTTCATGACGCCGGAGGGCGCCCGGCCGGCCGTCGGCTCGGGATCCGAGTTGACGGTAGCCGCCGCGATTCCCGCGCTGGTAGCCAACCTCGCGCTGGAGCTCGCCCCGGTGCGCGTCAACCTGATCGCCGCCGGCTTCATCGACACGCCGCTGTCGGCGGCGGTGCTCGGCAGTGACCTCGAAAAGCGCCGCGAGGAGCTGCGCGCGACGCTTCCGATCAGACGTGTCGTCGAGCCGCAGGATGTCGCTGCGCTCGCCCTTCACATCATGAGCAACACGGCATTGACGGGGGCGACCTACAACATCGACGGCGGCCAGCAGCTCGTCTCGGCCTAGGTCCCGTCCCGCGTCGGCGACGCGCCGGTGTTCAGGCTCGGGCCGGACGTCAGTCGGGCAGGCTGGAAAGAAACGCGACCAGGCGCTCGAGGAACAGCTCGGGGCGCTCGCGATGCGGCCAGTGGCCGGCGCCGTCGGCGATCAGCACTTCGCAGCTGGCGTCGAAGAACTCGACGGAACGAGAGAAGAGCTCCGCCGGGACGATGTCGGCCGTGCCACCGACCACAAGCCCCGGTACCGAGATCCGCCCGAGGGCGTCACCTCGCGACACATCGCGGTAGTAGCTGATCGCGCCCTCCAGCACCCTCGGATCGGCGAACGCCGCCTTCACGTCCGCAAGCGTGGCCTCCCGGCCCGGGCCCGACCACGTCGGCGCCCAGCGACGCATGAGCACGTCGAGGTAGGCGAAGTCCTTGCGCCGCGCGAGCCACGGGCCGCTCGGCAGGCGCAGCGTTATGAAGTGCCGACCGCCCCAGATCAGCGCGGGCGATCGCTCGAGCAGGCGCAGGTGGGGGATCGCGACCGGGCAGATGGCGCGCACCCGCTCGGGCGCCATCGCGGCGGCGCGGTAGACGACCGAAGCGCCCCAGTCGTGGCCGACGAGCGTGGCCCGCTCGAGCTCCAGGGCATCGAGCAGCCGTATCGCGTCCTCGCCGATCTCGTTGCCGCCGTAGGAGCGACCGGGGACGATCGTCTCGGGGTGATAGCCGCGCAGGTAGGGGACGATCGTGCGGAAGCCGGCCGCGTTGAGCGCCAGGCGTGTGTCCTCCCAGCCCATCGGTGTGTCGGGGAACCCGTGGAACAGCACCACCGGCGGGCCCTGACCGGAGTCGCATAAGCGGAAGGTCTGGCCGTGTGCGCTGGCGGTCTTGAAATCCATCGGCGGTCCCCCTTGTTGCCGGTGAGCGCAGTCCGGGGCGCGCCGGACTATAGATGGGCCTGTCGCCCGTGGAGGTCAGGCCTTCAGCTGCTGTTCGATCGTTTCGTCGAAGTGTCCGGGTTCGCCGAGGGGTGACGTTTCGACCCGTTTGGTCTCACCGCCGGTGTGCCCGATCTCGAACGACGGCGTCCCCGTCATCTTGTCCACGGCTGCGAGTTCCGCATCGCGATTGATTTCTTCCTCGAACGTGGGATCGGAGCGGGCTCTGTCCCACGCGGCCAGCTTCAATCCGGGAACCTGCTTCGCAAGGCCCCGCAGGTATTCCTCGTTTACGTAGCCCGTGTCCTCGGCGCCCTGCTCGTGGTAGAAGGCCTCCAGGTAGTTCCACATCTTGTCCTGGCTGCCGGCCGCGAGCGCTGCCACCTGCTGCTCTTTGAAGGCTGCCGGTTCGCGCGTTGCCGTTTCGAGCGACAGGTATTCGATCCTTAGCTTTCCCTGACGCACCCAACGATTGATGATCGAAGGAAGGAGGCCGAGGGTGAATTTCTGGCAGATCGGGCACTCGAGGTCGCCGAAGTACTGGAGCGTGACAGGCGCCGTCGCGGAGCCGAGCGCATTGGCGCTCTGGGGGATTCCCGCCAGCAGTCCATCGACTTCGCGGACCACCGCCGCATGCGCAGCCTCGCCGCATCCCGGCGCGGACGCGTCAACTGCGCAACGTCCGTGACCGGAGCTGCCACATCCCGCCGCGATCAGGATGATCGCGACCGCCAGGACAAGCCGCCCCGCGACCATGCCTGTTCAAGCAGCGCCGTAGTGCCGCCGCGTTTCGCCGAACATGCGCCTGAATGTGATTCCGTTCAGTGGCGCTCCGGGGCGACCCAGCGCTGTTGGTTCGATCGCGAACGTCCAGGTGAAGCGGCAGCGATCGGCCCCGTCGGGCTCGACCACATAGTCCTCCGCGAAGCGCTTGAAGAGAGGGAGGTTGGCGTGGGTGACGTAGAACGCCTGCCGGTGGGCGTCCTCCCAGATGAAGTAGCGCTCCTTGAGTTTGATCGCCCCTCCCAGCGATGCCGCCCGCCTGGTCGTGCCCACCCCGAAGGGGCGGTCGGAGGTCCAGCTCAACGACAGCCCGCGACACCACGCCAGCGGCTTGTCCGAGACCAGGTCGGCCCACACCTTCTCGGCCGGACGAGCGATCGCGAACGTGTCCGAGTAGCGCTCGGGCGCGGAAGCAAAGAAGCTCTCATCGACAGGCTCGAGAGTGGGCATGCGGTGGTTCGTCCCTTCAGTCGCTTGCCGGGCAGCGGTCGCCGCCCTGGCTGTCCCCACCCGCGCCTCCGCGCCGGTGGCCGGCGGGATCATGACACGCGCCCCACCGCGGCGAGCACCGCCGTCCTTGAGCGAGGGGGCCGCTTCGAGCTGCCGGGAGGGCAGCCGTCGGAGGTCGCTTGTAACGCAGGGGTCGCTCACTGGACTGCGCTGCGAGCAGACCCCTACGTCCGAAGGAGAATCGCATGCATCGCATCGCCCGTCTCGGAGCGGCAGCCCTTGCCGTGCTGGCCGCCTGTGCAGGAGTCGCGACGTCCGCGTTCGGAGCGCGCGAGGCCCACGCCGCAACGGCCGAAGGGGGCGCCGTGTTCGTACAGAACGACCGCCTCGAAGGCAACCAGGTCGTCGCCTACAGCCGCTCGAATGACGGCACGCTGACCCAGGTCGGGGTGTATGACACCGGCGGCAACGGCGGCCAGCTCGAAGGTTCCGTGGTGGACCACACCGCATCGCAGGGAGCACTCGCGCTCGACTCCGCGGACGGGCTCTTGTTCGCAGTAAACGCCGGCAGCAACACGATCTCGGTCTTCTCGGTCGCCGGGACGAACCTGAAGCTCCGTCAGGTGATCGGCTCGGGAGGCGTCTTCCCGGTCAGCGTCACCACCAGCGAGGGGTACGTGTACGTGCTCAACGCCGGTGCCGGTGGATCGATCCAGGGACTCGTGCTGGACCGCGGGCGGCTGTACCCGATACCAGGTAACCACCGCAATCTCGGCCTCCCCCAGGCCGCGCCGGGCTCCGGCGAACAATTCACCCACACGCCGGGGCAGATCGCCTTCACGCCGGACGGCTCGAGGCTGATCATCACGACGAAGGCCGCGGGACAGTCGGTTGAGGTCTTCACCGCCCACACGCTCGCTCCGGCGCCGGTCGTCACATCGCTGCCCGGGGCCGTGCCCTTCGCCGTGACGTTCGATCGGCAGGGCCGCCTGCTTCTGGCGGAGGCAGGCCCGAACGCGTTCGCCAGCTTCTCGCTGGCTTTCAACAACCGGCTCTCCCAGCTTGACCTGGTGTCCATCGAACAGGCGGCCACCTGCTGGGTGGCCGGCGCGGCGGGCTACTACTACGCCTCCAACGCCGGCAGCGCGTCGGTGACTGGCGTCCAGGAGGGCTTCGGCGGAGCGCTCACCAAGCTCGGCAACACCACGACCCACCCGGGAACCGTGGACGCGGCCGGGGCCGGACGCTTCCTCTACGTGCAGGGCGGCAAGGAAGGGACGCTCGACGAGTTCGAAGTCCAGCCGAACGGCTCGCTCGAGAGCATCGGCTCGCTGGTGGTTCCCGACGCGGTTGGCGGCGAGGGGATCGTGGCCGCAGGCTGAGCAGGACGACGCTGAGCTCGGGGCACCCGCGTGACGCGTGTGCCCCGAGCAACGGCGGGGTCCGAGTTGCCTTAAACAGCGCTCTTTGCGGCAATTTTCGTTGGCGCATAGTCCGTAGTCCTTACGGACCCCAGGAGTAAGGGTTACCGTCGGCGCGGGACCGTTCTCGGCCGCTTCTGCTCGATCACTCGCGCAGGCCCCACCGGGAGGCGCCGCCTCCCGCCGACCTCACGGGCTGTTTCGTCGCTGGCGACAGAAACGCCGTCCAGCCAGCAGGGCTCGTCCCGACCGCGGGGGTCCTGCACCGACGGAGAGACCCCCGTTACGAGCCGCCTCGCCGACCCGGCGCGGACGCCCTTCCCCCTCACCAACGCAAAGGAGTACACGGCTATGAGCACGATCGCAACTCACGACGACCCAACGCGGCAGGCGGGCACCGGCCAGGATGCCGTGCATCCCTTTCAGCGGACCTTCGCCGAGGTGGAACTCGACGACCTGCGCAGGCGAATAGCCGCGACCCGCTGGCCCGAGCGGGAGACGGTTACGGACGATTCGCAGGGCGTGCCGCTCGCGATGATTCAGGAGCTCGCGCGCCACTGGGGGACGGAGTACGACTGGTCGAAGTGCCAGGAGCGTCTCAACGCCCTGCCGCAGTTCGTCACCGAGGTCGACGGGCTGGATATTCACTTCATTCACGTTCGCTCCAAGCACGAGGGCGCGATGCCTCTGATCGTCACACACGGGTGGCCCGGCTCGATCATCGAGCAGCTGAAGATCATCGCCCCCCTCACCGACCCGACAGCGCACGGAGGAGACGCATCAGACGCCTTCGACGTGGTGATTCCCTCGCTGCCCGGCTACGGGTTCTCCGGCAAGCCGACCTCTCCCGGGTGGGATCCGCCCCGTATCGCACGCGCCTGGGTCGAGCTGATGAAGCGCCTCGGATACACGCGGTTCGTCGCGCAGGGCGGCGACTGGGGCGCGGCCGTCACCCAGGGGATGGGAGAACAGGCAGCCCCGGAGTTGCTCGGCATTCACTCCAACATGCCCGGTACCGCTCCGCCCGAGCTGGTAAACGGGTTCCTGCGCGGCGAACCGGCGCCCTCCGGTCTGTCGGCCGAGGAGGGACGGGCGTACGAGGAGCTGAGCAACTTCTACGCCAAGCACGTCGCCTACGCGCTGATCATGACGACCCGCCCGCAAACGCTGTATGGGCTGGCCGATTCACCCATCGATCTGGCGTCGTTCATTCTCGATCACGGTGACGGCGCCGGGCAGCCCGGGCTCGTCGAACAGGTTGTTCAGAGCAACCCGCCGGGCGACCTGACGCTTGACGACATCCTGGACAACATCACGCTCTACTGGCTGACGAACACGGGGATCTCCTCGGCTCGTCTGTACTGGGAGAACAAGGCGGGCTTCTTCGATGCCAAGAACATCTCGATTCCGTTTGCCATCAGCGTGTTTCCCGACGAGCTCTATCAGGCGCCCCGGAGTTGGGCGGAACGGGCGTATCCCAACAACCTGATCTATTTCAACGAACTCGATCGCGGCGGGCACTTCGCGGCCTGGGAACAGCCGCAGCTGTTCGCGCAGGAGATGCGAGCGGCGTTCAGGTCGCTGCGTTAGCGAACGCGATTTGGCGGGCGCGCACTGCCGCGCGCCCGCTCGCACGAGCGCTACTTCGATCTCTTGAGGGGCGTCAGCGGGTTGCCGGGTGCGATTTCGGCGCACGTGTCCGGCGCGGTCAGTCCGGTGAAGCGTTCGGCGAGCCATGCCGCCGCTTCGGGCAGCCACGGCCCGGCGCCCTCGATGTGTCCGAGGTGCTGGTATTCGGTGTACTTCACGGCCACGCCCCTGCTGCACCATTCACGCGCGAGGCTTCGCACGTCGCCGGCGATCATCACGCCATCCCCCGGCCCGATCCCCGGCTTGTTCCCGGGCGTCCCTTCGAATTCTTCACCGCCGTTGCCCTGGCCGATGAGCAGTGGCACCGTCGGGGTGCCGGTACGGCCGACGATCAGCTCGTTGGCGGTGCGCACGAACACGGCGATGGTTTCGGGTGTCGGGTATTGCGGCTTGGCGATCTGGGACCAGGTCAGGCCAGGAGTCTGCTGCTCGTTGGTGATCGAGTCGTGCTGATCCGCGGTCATCAGTTCCTGCCCGTATTCGGTGAGATAGGGCGTCAGGTCGAGGTGGAACGCGCGAGACAGGCCGACCAGGGCCATCGGGATGATCGACGCCCAGCTGCTGCTGCCTTCGACGTATTTGAGGTTGTGTGCGGGGTCCACGAGCACCCCGCCCATCGCGGCGCCGACGATGTCGGAGTTGATTTCGGGGGCGTACTTCGGCGCCAGCTGCGCGGCCCACTCGGTGGCGATGGCGCCGCCGGAGTAACCCGCGAGCCCGATCTTCGTGCCGGGCGCGAGGCCCGTGGCGGGCGAGCTGAGGGCTGCCCGCAGCGAGTCGAGCGTGTTGTAGCCATACACCGGCCCGGCCGAGAAGTCGGCTTCCTCGCCCTCGGTGTCGGGGACCACGACGGTCTCGCCCGCGAGCAGCGCGGGAGCGATCAGCACCGACTCCGCCTGCGGTATTTCGCCGCCCATGCCGGTGCCGCCCGATATCGCGTAGGACGGGTCGTCTTCGGTGCTGAGGCTGTCGTAGAAGGACTGGTAGGAGACCACCGTGGGCGTGCTCGGTTTCGCCGGCGGCAGCAGCACGGAGGTGACGTTGACGTCCGGCTTGCCGAGCTCTGAGGTCGAGCGGTAGAGGAGCTGGACGGCGGTGACCGGCAGTGGGATGCCCTCGATGGAGAAGGCGACGCTGCGGGTCTTCAGAACCGTCCCGGGAGCGACCCGCTTCAGCTTCGAGGTGCCTTCGTACTTGTAGAACGGATCCTGTTCGGGGGGGATCGACGCCTGCACAGCCGGCGCTCCGAGCGCGGCGCACGCCGCGATCGCAAGGACGGCGAAGAGGCCCGCGGTCCACGTGACACGACGCCCGCGGACCTCGTTGGCCGGTGTCTCACCTGCGAGTACCCGCATCAGATCTGCCCCGGCTCTGCTGATCGCCATGTGATTCGGTCTCCCGCCCCCGTGGTGTACCTGCCAATACGTGCGCATTACCCACTGCGCCGCGATCCAACCCCGGCCCCCACCGGCCGACCGGCCGCGCCTCGTGGCTGGGGCGCGCCGACGGCTCTCTGCAGACCCTCAGGATCCTCTCGCAAGAGCTCCAGAGACTCCAGCGATCATCACTCTCATGCCCGGCGAAGTACCGGAACATCGAAGGGAATGACGATGACGCCCAAGCGACTCCTACAACCCACCATCGGTGCCGCGGTCCTTGCGGCGGTGGCCCTCGGCGGCTCGGCTTCCGCCAGAGCCGCGAGCGCCGCCGGCGGCGCATCCTCCCCGGCCATCGCAGCCGGCCCGTCCGCGGGCGCCGGTGCGGCGCCGCTCACGGGGCTCGGCTCGGCGGCGGCGCCGATCGCTCGCCATGACGGCGTGCTCCACGACCCCTACCTCACCGACCACGAACGCTACGTCAGGCATCTCCAGCGCCTGGCCTTCGACGGATAGCGCTTTCGTCGGCCGCGGCCGCGGACTCGATCGCCGACGGGAGGCTCGAGGCTCGCCGGCGAGGATGCTGAGGTGGGCGTCCTTCAGCTCAGCGTCCGGATCAGACCCACGAGCTCCTCGGGGTCATAGCCGTTGCGGCGTCCGAGACGGATCAGCTCGCGGGTCTTCGACAGGACGAGTCCCTGCTCGGGGGTGCCGGCGACACGGATGCCGAGGCCGCGGCGGAACTCGAGCAGCCCTTCGTCGCGCAGTTCGCGCAGCGCGCGCAGCACGGTGTTCGTGTTCACACCCATGACCGCGGCGAGATCCTTGGCGGGTGGCAGACGGTCCCCGGGGCGCGCGTCCCCTTCGGCGATCGAGCGGCGGATCTGCCCTCCGACCTGATCGTGCAGGGGCGTTGCGTCCGAGGTGTCGATGCGAAGCCGCAAGACGCTAGTCATGCTAGCATCATCGCTCTCTACGCCGCGCCTCGACAGATGGCCATCGCAACCCCCCCGTCACCAAAGGACCAGACGAGCCCGGAGCCGTCCGGCGGCGTCATCAGAGAGGCCAAGCGCCGTCGGCGGCTACGCCTCCTGCTGCGCTTCGCGGCCGTCGCTTGCGTGCTCTTCGGTGTCGCTGCCGGCGGGGCCCTGTTGCTGGCGGGAGGGGGCTCGGGGAGCGCCACCGGGCACCGAGGTGCGACCGGCGGTGTCGATCCCAAGGGGGCGTTCGCCGTGCGGCTGTCGCCGTCGCTCGACGGCGGGACCAGCGGCTGGTGCGTCGGTCTCCTGGAAGGCTCGGGCGAGATCGCGGGCGGTGGCTGCGGGGCGCTGCCGGTTCGCTCACGACCGATCGTCACCGTGCTGAGTACGGCGAGCGCGAACGCTCGCACGAACTCGGTCGTCGTGCTCACCACGCCCGCCGTCGGGTCGCTGCTCGTAAACGGCTCCCGGCGGGTGCCCACCGGCGTCGTGGCGGGGCTTCCCTACGGCCTACGGGGCGCCCGCGTCGTGCTCCCGCTCCATGTCAAACGCTCGCCGTCGGGCAGATTGGTGTTCGCCGCACCGGTGGAACCCAGCTTGGTCGCCCTGGCGGCGGATGGCCGACGGCTGGCGGACCCAGCCCCGAGGCCCCGCCCCGGCCCGGCCGTGACCGCCAGCGGCCCCTGCACGCTGACGGCGCCGGGTCTACCGGGAGCGCGGGAGCAGTGGAGCCACCTGGCAGCACCCGTCCGCCCGTATCCCGAACAGCTCGTGGGCCGCGCGTTCTTCTCCTGCGTGGACGTCGAGTACTACCTGCACGGCTGGCCTCTCGACGCCGCCGTGCTGCTCGACGCCGCCCACCCGGGCTCGCTCCCGGCCGCCATCCCCGGCCTGACAGCCGTAGCGGGACACCGCGGCTATGTGAACGGCCCCGGTGACTTCAAAGGCGAGCTCACCGCGACCCGGAGGGGGAGCGCATGGCTGGTCGTGGCCGGCGGCAACGGCCTGGCCCAGCGACTGCGTCTGCTCTCCCACCTGAAGGCGACGATCTCGTTGCCCCGCGCGTGACCCTGCTCGCCGACCGACCCGCCGAGGCGCCGCAGCAGGGCGTGATCGAAGAGGCTCGCCGCCGCAATCGCGAGCGGCGCCTTCGCTGGGCCGCGGTGGTGCTCGCCCTCGCCTCGCTGACCGCCCTCGCCGCGGCGCTGACCTTCGCAGGCGGGGAAGCCCGGGCGCCGGAAGCCAAGCTTCACCTTCCCGCTGAAGCAAGCGGCGTGGCGGCCCGGGACCCTGGTCGGACCGCGAACGCGATCGCGGTGGCTGTCTCGCCGAACCTGAACGGAGCCGAAGCCGGATGGTGCATCCACGTGATCCTGCGGGGAGTGATCACCGGTGGGTGCGCGCCGCTGCCGACCCCCACCACGCTCGTGCTCAGCGACGGCACCAGCTGGGGCGCCGGTGAACGGGAGGACACGACCGTCGCGCTGACCGCTCCCCAGGTCAGAAGCGTCGAGTTCAGCGACCGCCGCCGCCGGCCCGCATTGCCGGCCGCCGGGCTGCCCTACGGCATGCGCGTGGCGGTGCTGCGCACGCCCCACGACCCCAGTCTGTCGACCCTGATCAGGTCCGTTGCCGTCTTCGACGCCGCCGGACGGCGCATGGCCGAACACCGCGTAACGGGGTCCGGCCTGCAGTGGCGGATCTGGAACCCGCCGGCGCCGCCGGCCGACGGAGCCTGCCGTCTGCGCGTGAGCGGGAGCTTTCCTGTGCGCACCGAGTGGGGGCAGGTCGCGGCGTCCGTTCACTCCTACCCGGCTGCGATCGCCGGCCGCGGCTTCCTCTCGTGCATCGACACCGAGTACTACGTCCCCCGCCGCGGGCTGCGCGCCTCGGTGCTGCTCGACGCGCAGGCGCCCGGTCGCATCCCGCCCGCGGCGATTCCCGGGCTGGCGCCGATACACGCCCTGCCCGGCCTGTTCAACACATCCGAATCCGATGGCCTCGAACCCCTCACCGCGCGACGCGAAGGCGACGCCTGGCTGGTGGTCGCCGGCGGAGGACGCGGCGCGGAGGAAACCCGCGTACGCTTGCTCCAGCACCTTCGGGTGCAGGTCGTTCGCTAAGCAGACAGATTCGGCCCGGCCGGCGGGCAACGAGGGTGGTGCTCGCAGCACGGGACCGGGACCGCGGTGGGTTCGCCCGCAAATGCGGGGCGGCGATGCGTGCACGGACGGTCGTGGTGTACCTCGAGTTCCCGGCGATGAAGCCGAGCTCGAGCCTCAGCCGGGGCGTCGTGCTCGTTTCACGCTTTCACGGCGCCTACCGCGTGTGGGCCGTCCTGCACTGACGGCGCGGCCATCCGCGTGGCGGGTCCCACGCTCATCCGCTCGGCAGGCACCGCGGCGCTTCACCCTTGACCAGGTCGATGCTTCCTCCGATCGCGTGGGAGGTGCGCCGCTGTCCGTCTGCAGCGACGCGGCCACCGCTGTGGACGGTCCGGAACGCGAGCACCAGCGTCTCACCCGCCGGGATCGACGCGGGGT
Source organism: uncultured Solirubrobacteraceae bacterium (assembly GCA_963821425.1). Lineage (GTDB taxonomy): Bacteria > Actinomycetota > Thermoleophilia > Solirubrobacterales > Solirubrobacteraceae > Palsa-744. The sequence goes on along the minus strand of CAWGDS010000005.1, from coordinate 36,554 downwards.
TGATCACCACCTCGAACTCCCCGCTCGTGTGCGTCGGGCGCAGCATCGACCGCACGAGCCTCAGCTCCGCCTCCACGCGCTGCTCCTGCAGTTCCAGCTCCCTGTTCCGCGAAAGGCCCGCTCCGCCGGACGGCAGCCGCAATGAGCGGGTCTCCCGACCAAGCTCCCCGGGCGGAAACAGCGTGGCTTGCACGCGAGCGGTGCAGCCGGCCTCGCGTCTGACCAGACGAGCCCGCACTCCGAGGCGCGCCAGGCGGGCGTTCGCCGGGCCCACGCCCAGTAGTTCGCGGACGCTCAACGCGACCGAACCATCGGGGTTGACGCTGACGGCGTAGGCGGGCTGGACACCGCCCCCGGATCCGCCGGTCGCGAGCGCCACGCAGACCGCAGCCAGCGCGGCGATCGCTGCCCCGGTCACAGCTCGCCGGCGCCGGCGTGCGGATCTCCCCGCCAGCAGCGCCCGTCGCGCAACGGCGGCTTCGAGGTCGCCTGCGAGTCGTTCGTAGTAGCCGCTCATGTCTGCTCCCATCCCTTCTGCGCGCGCAGCCGAGCGAGCGCGCGACGGACGTTCTGGCGCGCCGCCGCCTCACTTGCTCCCTGGGCCGCGGCGATCTCGGCGTAGTCGTGTTCCTCGACCACGCGGGCGAGCAGCGCCTCGCGTTGTCGAGGCGGAAGCTGCTCGACGAGCGCAGTCAGCGAGCGGTCGCTGCTCGCCAGCTCGACGGTGCGCTCCAGGTCGGCGTCGTCGAGTTGCTCACGCGGAATCCCGAGTCGCCTGCGGGCGCGGTCCTCGACCCGTCCCCGCCGATGGCTGTCGGCGAGCTTTCGCCTGGCGATCCCGCACAGCCACGGCAGCGCGCTCGCGTGCCTGGGCTCGTAGCCCTCGGCGCCGAGCAGCGCCGCCGCGAACACCTCGGCGGCAAGGTCTCCCGCCAGCTCCCGGCCGGCCCCGACGCGCATCAGGTGCGCCAGCACCGCCGGCAGCCGGCGCCGGTAGAAGGCGGCGAACGCCTGGCGCTCGCCACGCACGGTCGCGCTCAACAGCTCGTCGTCCTGGACTGAGTCCCACGCGATTTCCATCTAGGACAAGATCGCGTACGCGCTCTCGCGCGTGACATCTCATCCGTGCGACTGGGCCTGCGCGAGCGCGAGCTCGGCGTTCCTCGCCTCTCGTTGGAGGACCCTGAGCAGGGCGGCGACGACCTGCTCGTCGAACTGCGTCCCCGCGCATCGCTGCAGCTCCGCACGGGCCTCGTCGTGCCCGATCGAGGAGCGATAGGACCGATCACTGGTCATCGCCTCGTAGGCGTCGGCCACTGCGAGGATGCGCGCCTCCAGCGGGATCTCCTTGCCCACGAGTCCGCGGGGGTAGCCGCGGCCGTCCGGGCGCTCGTGGTGGGCCCCCACCCATTCGCGCACGTCGGCGAGACGCGGATGCTCGAGGATCTGGGCGCCGAACTGGGGTGGCCCCGCATGATCTGGAACTCCTCCTCGGAAAGCTTGCCGGGCTTGCGCAGGATGCGGTCCGGGACGGCCACCTTGCCGATGTCGTGGAGCATCCCGGCGAGCTGCACGCGCTCGACCCGCGGCTCGGACAGGCCCAGTTCCCGGGCCATCATGGCCGAGTAGCGCCCGACCGTCTCGGAGTGTCTGGCGTTGCCGCTGAAGCGGAGGTCCACCGCCTCGGCAAGGTCCACGACGAGCGCAACGAAACGCTCTCCCGCCACGTCGCCGGCGTCGGCTAGTACCCCGGCCTGCAGCGCGGTGCTGTAGAGGACCGTGCGATCGCGCCCGTTCTGCTTGGCCGCGTGCAGGGCCTCCTCGCTGGCTCGCAGCAGCGAGGCCGCCGTCTCGCCCTGGCTCGGGAAGCTGGCGAGGCCGAAGCTGATCGTGACGGGAACGAGGTCGTGCTCGAAGGCTGACTGCACCGCCACGCGCAGGCGCTCGCAGATCGCGAACGCCTCGATGCCCCCGGCGTCGGGCAGCACGAGGGCGAACTCCTCGCCGCCCACTCGAGCCACCAGGTCGAGCTTGCGTCTGTTCGCCTCGAGCACCTCGGCGAGCCGCTTGAGCACGTGGTTGCCGGCCTGCTGGCCGCCGCGGTCGTTGACCTCCTTGAAGTGGTCGATGTCGCCGCTGACCACGGTCATCTCGCCCCCTCCCCGCCGCGCCCGCTCGAGCTCGAGGTCGAGGTGCTCGCGGAAGCCTCGCCGGTTGGCGATCCCTGTCAGCGGGTCATTACGGGCGGCTTCGTAGAGCTTCGCGATCAGCGACTCCACACGGGCTCGCATCAGGCGGATCAGCATCACGGCTACAAGCAGCGTGCCGATGCCCACCAGCCACCACTCGGCGACACCGCTTGCCGGCGGTCGCAGGGCCAGCAGCCAGCCGTAGGCGAGCCCGGCGTAGAAGACCTGCACCGCCGTCTCCCGGGCGCTGAAGAAGTACGAGGCGTAGAGGAACACCCACAGGTAGAAGAACACCAGCGGGCTGGGAGCCTCGGCGGAGAAATAGGCGACACCGGTGATCAGCGTGGTGCCCCACAACAGCGCGATCGGGAGAGTGCGATCGGGCAGCGTGCGGGCGCGCCAGAACAGCGCCGCTCCGATCAGGTAGGCGTTCGCCACGATTGCCAGCAGTGCTACGTCGTTGGCGCTGCGGGAATGGGGGAGCAGCACCGTCAGCATCGCCAGGGTGGCTCCCGCGACATAAAGCGCCGCGAGGGCCTGCGCCATCACGTCGCGGTCTGAGGTGCTCGCGAGCTCGACTTTGGGCTCGGCGACGCGATATTCGTCCTGCACGAACATCTGTGCTCTCTGGCGCCCCAATCGCCAGGCGAACGGGAACCATGAGCCCGGGAGCGCATACCTCGACGCCTTTTTGAGCGAGGCATACGTCCTCCCGGCGATCCCCGGTGCCGTCACAACTTGCATGGCCGCGCAAACCTGTCTGTAGATGACCAGATCGCAGGACCTCGGCGACGGCGAGCTCGTGGTGGCGATGGCGAGGGGAGACGAGGACGCGTTCGTGGCGGTCTATCGGCGCTACCTGCCCTTGGTATTGCGCTGGTGCCTGCGCGAGACCGGCAATCGGGAGCTGGCGGCCGACCTGTCGGCGGAGGTGTTCGCGGCCGCACTCGGCGCCGCCCGCCGCTACCGCCCGGAGCGGGGCTCGGTGGCCGCTTGGCTGCTCGGGATCGCGCGCAACAAGCTGGCTGAAAGCCGCCGCCGGGGTCGGATCGAGGACTCGGCCCGCCGGCGTCTGCGGCTGGAGCCGTGGTCGCTGACCGACGCGGACCTGGAGCGCGTCGAGGAGCTGGCGAGCCTCGACGAGCGGGTTCTCGAGCTGCTCGAGCAGCTCCCCGTCGCGACACGCGAGGCGCTGCGCGGGAGGGTGGTCGAGGAGCTCTCCTACGAGCAGATCGCGGCCGAGCTGCGCTGCTCGCAGGCGGTCGTCCGCCAGCACGTCAGCCGAGGGTTGCGGCGCCTGCGCTCGCAGCTGGAGGAGCGATGAACGACTACTTCGACCACGTCGAGAGATCCCTCCGCGGTGCGATCCGGGAGCGCAGACATGTCCCCTGGTACAGGCGACTGAATTCACGCCGGGCGCGACCCGCCGTAGTCGCGATCGCGATCGCGATCGGAGGCGGCAGCGCTCTGGCGGCCACGGGCGCACTGCGCACCGGAAGCTCGGTGAGCGCCGAAGTCGCGGCGGTCCCCTCCGAAGGGGAAGGGACGGTGATCGCCTCCTCGGTCCACGTCCTGCCGCTGCGCGTGCCGGACCCAGCGGGCGGGCCGCCGTGGGGCCTGCGGGTCGCGAGAACCTCCCGCGGGCTGCTGTGTGTCGAACCCGGGCGCGTCGTCGATGGGCGCGTCGGCGTGATCGGGGTGGACGGGGCGTTCAGAGACGACGGCGAGTTCCACCCGTTCTCCCACGCCTACCTGTCGGGGTTGGGATGCGGCACACAGGACGGGCGCGGGGACGCGTTCGTGAACGAGCAGGTCTACGGCATGCCATCGAGCGCCCTGCTCGCCGACCGCCGCTACGCCTCCAGCGGGTGCTACGCGCACTCCCGACGCCCGCGTACCTGTCCCGACAGCGCGCGGCGAGACGTGTATTTCGGGCTGTTGGGTCCCGACGCGACCAGCATCAGCCACCGCTCCCCCAGCGGCGCCATCGTCCAGAGCGCCACCGCCACGCCCTACGGGGCCTACCTGGTGGTGCTCCCCCACAGCACCCGCCGACACTGCGAGGGGCGGATCTTCGTCTGCACGGGCGACAACGGCTCCACGAGCTCCCCCACACTCGTCGCGAGCGGGGCCATCACCGGCGCCGACTATCGCAACGCGCCGCCGTGCCGGCTTCCCGCTCAGGAGGAAGCCGCTGCGCAGCGCGAACGGGCTCTCCACCATCCTGAAAGGGAAGTCTCCTGCCCGGCCGTCGGTTACGTGCCGCTCAACCCGAACGCGGGGTCGCTGACCGCAGCCGACCTCTCCAGTCCGGTCACGGCCGATCTCGAGCGGGCCCGGCGCTACTGCGAACGCAAGCAGAGCGTGGTCGCCTGCGGCCGCAGCGTTCCGCGCGGATACCGGCCGATCACGATGCAGGGCCCTCCCGAGAACTTGCTGGTGGTCGATTTCGTGGCCCGCGAGCCGGTGAAGAACTTCGACAGTCACTACGAGATCGAAACCACGACACCGCAGGATCCGCGGCACCCGGGCTTCCAGGAAGCCTGCGGCGGGACCTTCGGGCCGACCCAGAGCAACCTCCGCGCCGGCCAGCACGTCCGCTTCACCCAGTTCATGAACAAGCGCTGCCACGGGAGCATCCGGGTCACGGTCGGCTACGTGACCGTCAACGGTCCCTCGGGCGCCGCACCGGTCCCGGGCCTGCCCGGGCAGAGCGCTGCCATTCCGGTCGGACAGGCCACCGTCGTGTTGCCCTAGAGGCCCCGCTGCCCCGGCCCCCGCCGCCCCGGCCCGCTTCGCCCCGGCCCGGCCCTTATGCGCCCTCGGGGATGATGCACGCATGAGCAGCGATCAGGACTGGCGTCTGCGGCTCGACCTCGGAGAGCCGCTCGATCTCGGCAAGGAGCTCAAGCAGAGCGGGGTGTGGCTGCCGGACGACGTGGTGCTGTCTCGGGATGACAACACCCTCTTCGTCTACGCGATGCACCGTGAATCACTGACGAGCGCTCGCGCCGCCATCGAGCAGCTGCTGCTGCGGGCCGGGCTGACGGGGACGATCTGCGTGAGCCATTGGGATGAGCGCGCAATGCGCTGGCGACAGCTGGACCCGCCCCCGCCCGAGGCCGAGCTGCGCCGCGAGCAGGAGCAGGCGGAGGCCGAGCAAACCGCTGCGGGTGCCGCCACGCAGACGGTGGTGTGCACCATCGGCCGGCTGATCCGCAAGCCGTTCGAGCAGGAAGTGGTGAGCTTCGCCGAACAGGAGGGCCTGCGCTGTGAGGTCGTCGAGCACCAGCACCTGCTCTCCAGCCAGGTCGTGTTCACGGTGACCGGTGAGCCGGAGCGGGTCGAGCAGTTCGTCCGCTACGTCCGCCAGGACGCCCGCAGCACGACGCGCATCGACCCCGGGCTGATCCCCTTCGGCCTGCCGTGAGGATGGGCTCGTGGGCCGGTCGCGGCCGGCGGGGGCTCAGCGGTGCGGGGGCTCAGGTGTAGTGGTCGGGGGCGTGGCGCAGTGCCGCCCAGTTCTCCGGATCGTGTCCGAACACGATCAGCGCGCCGGTCTGGAGCGCGAGCTCCCGCAGTCGTTGAAGTGACTGCTCGGCATCCTCGCGCGAGGAAAGCGCCCGCGGGGGAAGCCGTCCCTCCCACTGGGCACGGTTGTCGGACGCATCGGCGGTGAGCAGGACCGGCCCGGTGCCATCGAGCTCGAGCAGCAGCGAGGTGTGGCCGGCCGAGTGGCCGGGGGTCGGCAGCAGGCGGATCGTCCCGTCGCCGTACACGTCCAGCTCGCCGTCGAGGACCCGCCAGTCGAGCCCCGGCTGCTCGAAGTCCTCGCGCACGTAGCCGCGGGCGTGGGGCGGGTCGGCCGAGCGGGCGGCCGCCAGCTCTGTGGCCGCCACCAGCACCGTCGCGTCGGGGAAATGGCCGAGCGCACCGGTGTGGTCGATGTGGAGGTGGGTCTGGACGACGTACCGGATCGACTCGGGTGCGACCCCGAGCTCGACCAGCTGAGCGGCGCAGTGCTGCTGCGGGCTCATGCGGGGCCTGAACACGTCGGCGAGGGGGCCCCAGTGGGCGCGGACGTCCCGGGCGACGGCAAGCGGGTTGCCGCCGTCGACCACGATGTCGCCCTGCGGATGGCGGATGTGGAAGAACGGCACCGGCACCTCGAACCCTTCGGCCTCGAGCGTGCCGCTGCTGAACAGCTGAAGGGTGACCCCCGGCGGCACCGCTCCCGCGCTCTAGCGGGCGCGCCCGGGAAGCCGGCGCACACGGATCGTCATGCCGCTAGCCCTCGGCGGCCTGCTGCTCGCGCCACGCGAAGAGGGCGTCCAGGCAGGCGTTGACCACGCGGCCGCGGAAGGTCTCTTCGTCGTTGGCGTGGGGGAGGGGCACGTCCGGGACGGGCAACTCGAGAAACTCACACAGGGGCTCCCAGCCTTCCTGGACTCGCCACACGAGCAGCCGCTCGGGCGGGATGGTGCGCTTCACAGCCTCGTTGTGGGCCGTCATCTGGGCCATCATCTGCTCCGGTTGATCTCCGGCGCCGAACGGCGACAGCTCGCTCCAGAGCATCCGCGAGACGAGCTCGAGGTAGCGCTTCCAGCGCGGGTCTATTTCGCGGCGGGCGTCGGACAGGTGGCGGACCAGGGAGTCCCCGCGCGTGAAGTTCCAGATCGTTTCCCGGTAGCTGTGCTCCCACTTCTGCGGCTCGCGCACGCTCAGCAGCACCTTGGCGTCCGGGTAGCGCTCCGCGAGCTCGCGGTAGAAGAAGCCGCCCGGCCAGTCCACGGTCGCCTGATAGCCGCCGAAGATCTCCTCGAAGACGTCCTCGCCGTCCACCGCCCGGTGCCACATGGCGACCGCATCGGGGTCGGTGATCAGGTTGACCCAGTGGTAGCAGGGGCCGACACCGAGCAGCTCGAGGGCCTCCTTCTGGGTCAGCGTGCCTGTTCGCGGCAGTCCCGCACCGATCAGTTGCATGTAGCTCCCGTTCGCTAGGTCGTCGGCCGGTCATATTCGCTGATCTGCCGGTGGGACGCGGCAAAAGGGCCCCAGGTGCGCCGGCAGGGGGGCGGGAGGCGGCGAAACGGCCGCGAGAAACGCCGAAAGGGGGGCCTCGAGGGGGCGCAACCGCCGCGCGTGTACGGTGTTTTGGGGGTACTGGCCCCTGCGCGTGGCAGGATGTGGATGCCAGAAGCCGACCCCGAGCCGGTTCGGGACCGACCGAGAGCCGGTTCGAGAGCCGGCCCCGAGCAACTTTGGAGACCGAGATCAGCTCGCCCGATCTACTGCCGCGCCGCCAAGGGAAGTACAGCCGTGAGCACGTGCGGGCGTCCGTGGGCGCCCGACCGAGCGCGAGGCTGACCGGCCTCGCCGTCGTGGATGGGGCCGCGCTGACCAGCCAGGGGGACGCCCTGCAGCGGCTGGGTCTCGACGAGGACGAGTTCGCGCAGGGGATCTTCGCCCGCTCGGGCGTGCGCCAGCGTCAGCTGAACCTCGAGGCGGACTTCCTCGAGCGCAACCTCCAGGGGCGGGCGACAGAAGTGGAGCAGGAGCTGCTCGAGCAGGCGGTCCTGGCGATCGACCAGCTCGACATCGACCCCGCCGAGGTAGGCACGCTGCTGACCTCGAGCCTGTACTCGCTCGGCTGCCCGAGCCTGGCCCACCGCCTGATCGAGCACTACCGGATGTCGCCGAGCACGGACAAGTACCACGTCACCGGCGTGGGCTGCGCGAGCGCGGTGCCGCTTTTGCGACTGGCCGCCCAGACGCTCCAGGGAGATGCCTCCCAGAAGGTGCTGGTGGTGGCGGCCGAGAGCATGAGCTCGATCCTGATGCCGGCCCGGGCCGACGACCCTCGCGCCAAGACGGTCGGCTCGGCCATCTTCGGCGACGGTTGCGCGGCGGCGCTCCTGAGCGGCGGCGGATCGAGCGGTCCCGGGATCATCGCCAGCCGGGTCCATCAGATCCCCAACACGCTCGCGGCCGTCACGTTGGAGAGCGACGCGGGCGGCAGCCACCTCGACCTCGCGCGCGACCTTCCGGAGATCGCCGGCGAGGAGCTCGCCGACCTGGTCGTCGCGTTCCTCCATTCGAACGGGCTCAAGGAGCGGCAGATCGACCACTGGATGCTGCACCCCGGCGGGAGGCGGATCCTCGAGCACGCCCGCGACACCCTGGGGCTGCGCGACGAGGACATCGAGGTCAGCTGGCGCGCCCTCGCCGAGCACGGCAACGTCGGCACCCCGTCGATCTTCTACGTGCTCCACCGCACGATCAAGGAGCGCAAACCCGGCCGCGGAGAGCGTGGCCTGGTGGTGACGATCGGCCCGGGCGTGTCCGTCGGGCTGATGCTGCTCGAGTTCTAGGCGCGCTTCGCGCAAGCGCGCGTCGCCTGCCGGGCCGTCGAGGGCGGGCGTGGGGGGCTGTAGGCTCGCTGCCCTGATGGCTCAGACATCCAGGGCCTCGAGCGGATGGCGCGTGATGATCGCCTACGCGAGCGTGTGTGCCTCCACGCAGGTGCTGTGGCTCACCTTCGCTCCGATCACGACCGAGACCGCGAAGCACTATGGCGTCTCGGAAGGAGCCGTGGGCTGGCTCGCCCAGATCTTCCCGTTGCTGTACGTGGTGCTGGCGCTACCGGCGGGAAAGCTCCTGGACCGCTGGTTCCGTCCGTCACTCGCCGGCAGCGGCGTGCTCGTGGCGGCCGGAGGGCTCGTGCGCCTGGGCGGCGACACGTACGCCTGGGCGCTCGCCGGGCAGATGCTGGTGGCCGTGGCCCAGCCGCTCGCGCTGAGCGCCGTCACCAAGCTCGCCGGTCACTACCTGCCGGCCGAGCAGCGCCCCGCAGGCATCGCCGTGGGGGCGGGGGCGGGCTTCGTGGGGATGCTGATCGCGCTGCTGATGGGCCCCACGGTGGGCGCCCACGGGCAGATCGAACGGCTGCTGGTGGTGCAGGCGGTGATCGGCCTCCTCACGGGCTGCGCGCTCGTGCTGGCGATGTTCGCTCCCGGTCACCCCGACCACGAGCACGCGGCGATCGAGGGCAGCGCCGCGCGGGCCTTGTGGGCGCTGCCGACGATGCGCCTGCTGTGCGGCCTGGTGTTCGTCGGTTTCGGGATCTTCGTCGCGCTGGCCACCTGGCTGCAGACGCTGCTGCACCCGTCGGGGATCTCCGAAGGCGAAGCCGGAGCCCTGCTGGTCGGGATGGTGCTGGCGGGCACGATCGGCTGCGCGGTGATCCCCCAGGCGGTGGCGCGACGCAATGCGGAGCGACGCTTCATGTTCGTCGTGGTGGTGATCGGAACGCTCGGCTGCGCGGTGCTCGCCACGATTCCGCAGCTCGCCGGATGTGCGGTCGTGCTGGTCGTGATGGGGGCCACCCTGCTGCCCGCGTTGCCGATCGTGCTGACCACGATCGAGCAGCTCGCGGGCGCGGCCGCGGGCACCGCCGGTGCGATCATCTGGCTCGCGGGCAACCTCGGCGGGATCGTCGTCGCGCTGCTCGTCCAGGGTCTCGTGCACATGCCGACGGCTGCCTTCCTCGCCCTTGCCGCCGTGGCGCTGCTCGGGCTACCGGCGGCCACGCGCCTGGACCGCGTCCTGTCGAGTCCGGCTGCATGAGGCCGGCTGCGCTGGCGGCGCTCGTGGTGTGGCTCGCGGCGGGGACGGCGACGGCAGGGGCTGCGTCCCCGAACCCGATGGCGGGGACCGCGCTGTGGGTCGATCAGCTGCCCGCCGCGGCGAGCGCGCAGTCGCTGGCCGGCTCCGCGGCCGAGGCTCGTGCCCGCACGCTGTACATCAAGGCGGCCGACGGGGTCACCTCCGAACTGCAGTTCTCGGCGCCGTTGGTGGCCGGGCTTCGGGCCCAGGGAATGGCTGTGTGCGCGTGGGTGTTCGCCTACGGCAACCAACCGCTGCCCGAAGCGCAGGCCGCGATTGCGGCGGTCCACACGGGCGCCGGCTGTCTCGTCGTCGACGCCGAGGGCGCCTACGAAAAACGCTACGGGCAGGCGCAGGCGTACGTGCACGCTCTGCGCTCGGGTCTGGGGGCGCGCTTTCCGATTGCCCTCGCGGGACAGCCGGAGATCCTCGAGCACCCCGAATTCCCCTACTCGGTGTTCCTCGGACCGGGCGGCTTCAGCTTCGACATGCCGCTGCTGTACTGGCGTGACCTGGGGCTGAGCGTGGAAGCCGCGTTCGCCAGGACGCTTCCCGAAAACGCGATCTACGGCCGGCCGATACTTCCAGTCGGGCAGCTCTACGGTGAACCGGCGGGCGGTGAACTGGAGGAATTCGGTGACCTGGCCGGCCGCTACGGTCTCGCAGGGGTGAGCTTCTTCGATCTCGACTCGGCTACCTCGGCTGGGTTGAGTGCCGTCGGTACGCCTCCCGTGCCTGGCCGGTTGAGACTCAGGTTCGCGCCGGCCACGATCCGTCCGGCAGCGGACGGCGACGAGGTCGTTTGGGCCCAGGAGCTCCTCAACGCAGCCGGGGCGAGGCTGCCGGTGGGCGGCTTCTACGGCGCCCAGACGGACCGCGCCGTGGCGGCCTTCCAGCGTCACCACCGCATCGCGGCCACGGGCGTTCTCGGTGCCGCGACCTGGAAGGCGCTCTTGCGCCTGCCCGCACGCGAGCCCTCGTGGTCCTCCGGCCCGCCCGATAGCGCCCGCTGAGCAGGCCCCTCAGCCGGCCGTTCCGACGAGCAGCCGGTAGCCGAGATCGAGCGTCTCGCGCTCGCCCAGGGCGCCGTGGCGTTGCTGCCAGGCGCCCGTCTGGAGGTCTCGTGAGAGTCGCCCCAGCCCCTCCTCCGCCTCGCGGCGGTCGAGGCGCTCGAACACCGCCATCGGGTTTCGGATCGACTGGTCGAGGTAGGCGTGGGGGCGCCGCCAGAAGGCGTGGAAGAAGCCGTCCGTGCAGTCGGCAGGGATCGGCACGACCAGGACCTCACCGTCTCCGAAGTGCTTGAGCGTGAGCTCGAACGAGCCCCACAGGTCATGGCCGTGGGGGAGGTATTCGCGCGTGAGCCAGAACTCCTCGGCCACCGAGCGGTCGAGCGTCAGCGCCAGCACCCGCTGACGGGCGACCCGGCGCATCTCGGCGAAGCCGGCCCGCCGGTCGGCCCAGAACCAGTCGCTGAAGACCGTCATGACGGCGTCGAAGCTGCCGGCGGGAAAGGGCAGTTCTTCCGCGCTCGCGGCCACGCACCTCGACGCCCCCGGCGGCCGCTGCGCGCGCATCGTCGCCGACGGCTCCAGGGCCACGACCTCCCGGTCGGGCGGCTCGTAGGAGCCGGCGCCGGCGCCCACGTTCAGCACGCTCTTCGCGTCCTGTAGCCGTGACCACAGCAGCTCGGCGATCCGCGGGTCGGTCCTGCGGTTGGCGGCGTATCCGCTGCCGAGGCTGTCGTACAGCTCAGCGCTCACCTGAGCCCACCGGGCCTCCGAGCTTCACGCCTCGATCATCACACCTCGCTCCGCGCGGCGGCCCGCGGCGGCGCTCAAGCGGGGCGGCGCGGGTGTGGGGGAGCCCGAGCCCGGCAACGCGAGCCGCACGATCTTGCGGCACACCGAGCCGAGCTGGGTGTGCAGCGGGCCGGCGTTGTAGGGAAGGCCGTAGCGCTCGCAGATGGCCCTCACCTCACGTGCGATCTCGGCGTAGCGGCGGGCGGGGATGTCGGGGAACAGGTGGTGCTCGATCTGGTGGCTGAGGTTGCCCGAGAGGATGTGGAACAGCGGCCCGCCGGTGAGGTTGGCCGAGCCCAGCATCTGGCGGAGGTACCACTCGCCGCGTGTCTCCTCGGCCGTCTCGAGCTCGTCGAACTCGACCGTTCCCTCGGGGAAGTGGCCGCAGAAGATGATCGCGAAGGCCCACACGTTGCGGGTCAGGTTCGCGGTCGCGTTGCCGGCCGCCACCAGCGGTGCCTGCGGCCCTGACAGCAGCGGGAACAGCACGTAGTCCTTCAGCGTCTGCCCTCGCACCTTGCGCCAGATGCCGCCCAGCAGCTCTCGCCGGGGACGCTCCGCCTCGCCCCGCCCGAGCGTCTCCAGCTCGAGGTCGTGCAGGGCCACGCCGTACTGGAAGAACAGCGCCAGCGCGAGCGCGTACAGCGGGTTGCCCAGCCAGCGCGGATGCCACGGTTCCTCCTCGCTCATCCGCAGTATTCCGTAGCCGATGTCGCGGTCCTTGCCGAGGATGTTCGTGTAGGTGTGGTGGATGTAGTTGTGGGAGTGGCGCCACTGGTCGCCGGGGCAGGCGGTGTCCCACTCGAAGCCGCTGCTGGAGAGGGCCGGGTCGCCGGTCCAGTCGTACTGGCCGTGCATCACGTTGTGGCCGATCTCCATGTTGTCGAGGATCTTCGACAGCGACAGGGCGGTCACGCCCGCCAGCCAGGCGGGCGGCAGGAAGCTCATGAACAGCAGACCCCGCCCGGAGATCTCCAGGGCGCGCTGGGTCTTGATGAGCTGGCGGATGTAGGCCAGGTCCTGCTCGCCGAGGTCCTCCATCACACGCTCGCGCAGTGCGTCGAGCTCGGCGCCGAGTGCCTCGATCTGCTCGGGTGAAAGCTGCGGTCTGTCGTCGGGCATGTGCTTTCTCCTTGGCGTGGGTGTTGTCGTGGGGGTGGAGTGTGTGGTGGGGGTGGGGTGCTGCTCAGAGGTCGAGCTCGACGTCGCCGGCCGGCACCGACACGCACAGCTGCACGTCCTCGGCGTCGGCGCCCGAGAGCGCGCCGCTGCGGATGTCCCGCACCCGCCCCGCCAGCTTGCGTGTGGTGCAGGTGTGGCAGATGCCCATCCGGCATCCGTACGCGGGCGAGAGCCCGGCCCGCTCGGCCTGCTCGAGCAGGCTGCCGCCGGCACAGGAGGCCTCGACGCCGCTGCGCGCGAAGCGAACCTGGCCTTCGCCGGTGCCCGCGGGAACGCTGCAGGGAAGGAAGCTCTCGCTGTGCACGTGCTCGGACGCCCCGCCGCGCTTCCAGATGGAACGCGTGGCGGCGATCAGCGCGGGAGGCCCGCATACGTAGACCTGGGAGTCCAGCCAATCGGGGTCGAGCGCCTGCAGTTGCCGGCGCGTCAGGTGACCGCCGCCGGGCTTGCGCCCTTCGCGGGTGCCGACGACCTGGATCCCCACGTCGGGCCGCCGGCGCTGGAGGCGCTCGAGCTGCGTCCGGTATGCGTGCTCGTGGCGCCGGGGCGTGAAGTGAAGGAACGTGATCGGGCCGGGGTGCTGCTCGTCCAGAAGCGTTCGCAGCATCGCGAGCACGGGCGTGATGCCGCTGCCCCCGCTGAGGAGCAGGACCCGCTCGGGGCGTGTGCTGGGCAGCACGAAGTCGCCCACCGGGTGGCTCAGCCCGAGCACCATTCCGGTGCGTGCGCCGGCATTGAGATGGCGGGAGACGAGGCCGTGCGGGTGCGCCCGAATCGTCAGCTCGAGCTCGCGTCCGCGGTCGTGCTCGGAGCAGGCGGGCGAGTAGCAGCGCGTGTACCGCCGGCCGTCGATCTCGACGGTCACGTTGACGGACTGCCCGGCACGAAAGCCCTGCCAGTTGCGGTTCGCCAGCAGCTGCAGAGTCACCGAGCCGCTGCTCGGCCGGGCGACCCCGATCACCTCGGCCCGGATCTCCTCGGAGGAGAACCGGGGGGCCACCAGCTCGAGGAAGCGGTCGGGACCGTGGGGGGCGGTGAGGGCCCGCAGGAGGCCGGAGCCGGCGCGGCGGACGGGAGTTTGAGTAAACACTCGTTAGCTGAAGTTAGTAGAGGGTGTCTTTGGTGTCAATCCGGATGTATATATTGTTGACACGGTCGCGATCTGGGTAGAGAAGAAACGCCGTTTTGTTCTTTGTGAACGACCGTTTACCCGAGAATGAGCCTTTCTACACACCCCCATGGCCGCCGCCGGCGGCGCTCTCACGACGGCGAGACGCGGGCCCAGCGCAAGCAGCGGACGCGAGAGGGGCTGCTGGAGGCCGCGCTGTCGATGCTCGAGGACAGGCCGTTCGCGAGCCTCAGCCTGCGCGAGGTCTCGCGCGCCGCGGGTATCTCGCCGGCCGCCTTCTACCGCCACTTCCAGGACATGGACGAGCTCGGCTTCGCGCTCGTGGACGAGTCCTTCACGCGACTGCGGGCCATGCTGCGCAGCGCCCGCGAGAGCGACGACTACGGCGGTGTGATCCGCAACTCCGTGGCGATCCTCGCCAGCCACGTCCAGAACAACCGCCAGCACTTCCGCTTCATCGCCCGCGAGCGGGGCAGCGGCGTGCCCGCCCTGCGCCGTGCGATTCGCGGGGAGATCCGACTGGTCACCAGCGAGCTGGCCACCGACCTGGCGCGATTCCCGGCGCTGCGGGAGTGGAGCTCGGACGACCTCGGCATGATCGCCGCGCTGATGGTCAACACGATGGTTGCGATCGTGGAGGAGCTGCTGAACGTTCCGCCCTCGGACCCGCTCGCGGAGCGACGGGTGCTCGACGTCGCCGAGCGTCAGCTGCGCCTGATCGTTCTGGGCGTGCCCCAGTGGCGCGGACCGGATCGCGGCAGCGCGAAGAAGGCGTCTACTCGCTCGGCGGGTTCACGCCGATAGGGGCGAGCCTGTCCCCGACGGGCGCCGACGCACGGCCTGAGTTGCCGCGCCCGCGTCGCGCTCAGCCCCCCGCCGACTGTCCTCCGTCGATGTGCAGCACCTCGCCCGTCACGAATGTCGCCCCCTCCAGGTAGAGGACTCCTCCGACCACGTCGCTGACCGTGCCCAGGCGTCCGATCGGGTGACGCTCGGCGAGCCCCGCGTAGGAGGCGGGATCGTGGTTGGGCGTCTGGATGATGCCGAGGGAGACCGCATTGACGCGGACCCCACGGGAGGCATACTCGATCGCCAGGGAGCGCGCCACGGATGCCAGGCCGCCCTTGGTGAGCACCGTCAGGGCCGCGGGTTGCTCACTGTCGGCGTGATCGACGAGGCTCGTACTCACGTTCACGACGTGGCCGGAGCCCTGCGCGGCCATCTGCCCGATGACCCGCTGGGTGATGTGGAAGAAGCCGGCCAGGTTGGTGGCAGTGATGGCGTCGAAGTCGGCCGGGGTGTAGTCGCTGAAGGGCTTGGCGATGAAGATCCCGGCGTTGTTCACCAGGCAGTCGATGCGCCCGAAGCGCTCGATCGTCCGCTGCATGACGAGCTCCGCCGTGTGTGGATCGGTGATGTCTCCGGGCACGGTCACGTAGTCGGCCTCGTCTCGAGGCTCGATCGAGCGCGACGTGCCCAGGACCCCGTAGCCGCAGGCACGGAAGGCGTCGACCAGGCCCGCCCCGATCCCCTGCGAGGCCCCGGTGACGATCGCGATCCGGTCCGGTCGGGCCACGACCAGCTCGATCGAGCGTCAGCGAGCCCGCGGAGCCCGGCGCGCGGTGGCGGCCAGGACGACCGCCGCCTCGGGCGTGGCGGCGTGGAAGCTGAGACTCTGCTCGAGATACAGCGCCACGGTCCTGGCGTCGTGCGAGGTGTACCCGATCGAGACGTCCTGCCCCGAGTCGATCACGAAGTCTCCGCCCCGCAGGCTGAGAACGATCCCACCGGCGAGGCCGGGCGCCCACACGATCGGCCCCTCGAGGATCCCCCGCAGGTGCTCACGTAGCGGGTAGGCGCCCCGCTCGGCGGTCTCGGCCACGACCCGGTATTGGTCGGGGCCGAGCGCCAGCCCGTAGGGGCCCGCGATTCCGCTCTCCAACAACCGCTCCACCGCGAGCGCGATGGCCTGCGGGTAGCTCTCGGCTTTGCCTAGCGGTATCGGCCGGTGCGGAGAGGCCTCGCTGATGCCGCTGAGCGCTCCGGGCCAGCCGTCGAAGACGGCGATGTTCTCAGCCGTCGCGAGCTGGTGGGCGGCCGCGTCGAGAGCACTCAGGTCGGCGTCGTCGGCGCCCCGATCGGCGTCGCGCAGCTCGGCCAGCGGGAGCTGGAAGCTCGCTCGCAGCTCGACCAGCGCCAGCACGCGTCGCTGCAGCGCCGCGATCCCTTTCACGGCGGTGGCTTTCAGCGGCGCCGTGCGCCCGAGGTTGGTGGCGGAGTGCTCCCAGCCGTGGGGACCCGAGAAGTCGACCAGCCGGCGGGCGGCGAGCGCCGGTGCCAGCCGGTCCTTGGCCTCGCGATCCAGCAGCTGCCAGCCGGACTCGCTGATCGGGGCCAGCTCGCGAAGCAGGTGGTTCATGGGCGGGGCTCCCGCAGGCTGCCGATCGCGAGCGACCCGTCGGACGAGGCCGGCGCATGCGCTGAGACGGCCGCTGGGTCCTCGGGCCGGTCTGGCTCGTCCACGCCCGGTGAGGCCGTGACGCCCCCCGCAGCAACGGCGCCGGGGCCCGGCGGGTCGTCGAGAAACTCGATGCTGGGCACGAAGAACAGGCTCCCGGTTACCGCCGTGGAGAAGTCGAGGATGCGGTCGTAGTTGCCCTCGGGCTTGCCGGTGAACATGTTCGAAAGCATGAGCTCGATCACTTCGGGGCTGTGAGAGTAACCGATGAAGTAGGTGCCGAACTCGCCCACCCCGACTCTGCCGAAGGGCATGTTGAAGCGCATGATCTTGTGCTCGTTGCCGTCGTCGTCGACGATCGTGTTGAGCGCCACGTGGGAGTTGGAGGCCTTCAGCTCGTCGGGGAACTCGAGGTCGCTGAGCTTCGTGCGTCCGATGATCCGCTCCTGCTCGGCCACCGCCAGCCCGTCCCAGGAGGAGAGGTCGTGCAGGTACTTCTGGACGATCACGTAGCTGCCCCCGGCGAAGGCGGGGTCCTCGTCGCCGATCAGGGCCGCGGCCCGGGCCTCGCCGCCATCCGGATTCTCGGTGCCGTCCACGAACCCCAGCATGTCGCGCTCGTCGAAGGACCGGAAGCCGTGGACCTCGTCCACGACCCGTCCGGCCCCGCGCAGTCGTTCGGTGAGCCGCTGCGCCAGCTCGAAGCAGAGATCCAGCCGCCGTGCGCGGATGTGGAACAGCAGGTCGCCGGCCGTCGACGGCGCGGTGTGGCGCGCGCCCCGGATCTCGCCGAACGGATGCAGGCCCGCCGGAGGTGGTAGCTCGAACAGCCGCTGCCACGCCCCGTCGCCGATGCCGACCACACACGTCAGCTCGCCCTCGGGGATGCGGAAGCCGACCGAGCGTCGTAGCCCGCTGACGTCGCCGAGCAGCTCGCGCACCGAGTCCTCGCCGCCGGGGTCGATCGTGACCGTCAGGAAGATCGCCGCCTCGGTGAGGGGTGTGAGGATGGCCTGGGGTTCGGGTGCGGGCATCGGACTCGAAGACGATTGGCTCGGTCGCCTGCGCGCCGCGGCTCGGTCGCCTGCGCAGCGCAGAGCGTATCCCGCTCAGGCCAGCTCGAGCAGCGGGAAGGCCCGGTGGCGGCGGGGTGGTACGAGGAAGTTCTGCCGCCGGGTGGCGGTGATGAAGCGCTCCAGGCCGAGGTTCTGGGAGGGCACGCTGTACTGCTGGGCGAGGTCGAGCGAGGCCTGGTTGCGGCGCATGTTGGCGAAGAAGTCGGCCGTCGGGACGAAGATGCTGAAGTGGAGCTTCGGCTGTTCGGAGCCGTCGGGCACGTCCAGCGAATCGAAGCCGGGCCCATCGGAGCGAATGTGGATCGGCGTGCCGAACCGCGTGCGGCTGGAGCGCTGAACTCCACTCATATGGCCGACGTGGGGCTGTCCGTCGAAGGTGTTCTGGGCTTCCGCTTCAAAGCGGGCGTCGTTGCCCTCTTCCACGTTGGGTATGAAGGCCGGCCCCCCGCCGTTGGTGAACTGGTCGGGATAGCCGCGGCTCGGGACGGGGTTCGCGCTGAACATTGCCGCGGCCCTGCGGATGTACGTTTCTTTCGGTCGTTCGTAGAACTGTTCGAGGTCCTGGATCACGTGAGAGAGGTGCTGGATCGAGCCATGGGCGAAGTAGGCGCCGGCGTTCGCGCTCGTCAGCCTGGACTCCGGGTTGCCGACGAAGGTGGTGATCGGAGGCGGCCCGCTGGTGCCGACCTGCTGGTCTGAGAAGCCCATCCACATCGACGAGTTCGGATTGACCGTTTCGGCATACGGCAGACCCTGCTGGTCTGCCACCGCCCTGGGCAGCCCGGGCTGGTTGAACATCAGGCGCCTCGAGGTAACGGTCAACAGCCCGGCGAGCCCCGATTCGCCGGCGGGAGCGCCCGCGAGCGTGTCACCTTCGCCGACCAGCCAGCTGAGTGCTTCGTCGATCACCGCGGTGTGGTCGCTGCGCAAGGTCACCAGCATGTCGTTGGCCTCGATCTGAACCGGCACGTTGAAGCGCAGCTTGGTTATGCCCGGGTTTGCCGGGGAGACGTCTGTCGGTCCGGGAACCGCCTCCTCGAGGACGTAGCGCTCAGGATCGGAGAGCAAGCGCGGAATGTGCTGGGAGACCAGCGGACCGCTCATGCCGCCGGGCAGCCGTTCGAAGTAGGGGATCCCGTAGGAGACGGTCGTGAACACCCCGGCGGGGCTGAACGGATAGGCGGACTCGATCTTGTCGAGCGCCGTCCCCAGCGTCGCCTGATCTGCTGCCGTCGGGGTTCGAGCGAGCCCGATCGTCGCGAACGTCGTGTATACGGGGGCGGCGCGTACGGGCACGCCTTCGATGTGCAACGCCGGCGGAGTGAAGTGCCCGATCGCGTACTGGATCTCCGGCAGCCGGCGACGGCCGGCGGCGAGGGCGCGCTGTGGGGGAGCGAGCAGCTCGAGCGCCCCCAACGTGCTGCCGGCGAGGCCGAGGGCGGCCGCCCGCTGCAGCAGCGAGCGACGCGTCAGGCCGCCCCCGACGGGGGCGGGGGCCGAAAACCCTATGTTTGACGACCCCGTTGACATCTTTGCTCGGGAGCCGCCGGTTGAAGCGTTGCCGGCAGGGTGGCCGCACAGGGCGCGGCGGCCACCCCGCTCAGCTCACGCTTCGAAACCCCAGCCGCTGGTTCCGCTGTAGCCGAGCTTGCCCTTGTTGCCTTCCAGCGGCAGGCCGGCTTCTTCTTCTGCTTCTTCCGCTGCTTCTTCAGCGACTTCTTCGTGTTCTTCTTCGTGTTCTTTTTCGCTGACGGCCGCTTCGGCTTCAACCGGTTCGCCCGCGGACCTCACGTTGAAGGTCCCGCTCAGCGTTCCGGAGGTCGGGCAGGCGCCGGCGTTGGATCCTTTGGCGAGCTTGAAGGCCGCCTTCTGGATCGTGAACTGCAGCGCCCCCGAGGTGGTGTTGGTGCCGCCGAGGAGCGTGGTCACGTATTCGCACGAGGCGCCGCCGGCGGCCGGGAAGGTGACCGTGTAGTCGATCGGGTTGCCCTTGATCTGGAACTTGCCCTTGCTCGAGAAGGCCGCGGACCACGGGAGCCCTGCCCACTGGACGAAGGCTCCGCCGAGCGCCGACGTTTTACACGCGCCGGGCGCTTCGAAGTTGCCCTGCGAGATGGCAGTGGTGATCGAGGCGTTGTCGGTGGAGCTGGAGTTGTTCGTGAGCGGGCCCGCGAACACGCTTTCTTCACATTCCACGTTCCCGGCCGGGGTGACCGCGATCAGGTTGTTGCTGAACGCTTCGAGCACCTGGCCAACTGCGACAGGCCCTTTGGGCGTCTTCAGCGTCAGGCCAGACGAGGATTTGAGCGGCTTGCGCGCGGGCTTCGCCACGTCCATCACGGTTTCGCATTCTTTGGTCGATTTCATGGTGAGTTCGTGACTCGCGAAATCGAGCGTCTTTTCTTTGCTGATGGTTACGGGGTTGCCACCCAGTTCGCCTTCCAGTTTCCCGATCGCTTCAACGCTGTATTTGCAGAGTTTGTTTTTGGCGGCTTTGTAGTGTTTACGCGGCTTGACGGTGCGTTCCAGCTGGAACGAAGCAACGACGGCGGTTTCGGGCGCGAGCGAGAACAGATATTTCGAGCCGGACGGTGTAATCGACCCGGCCAGCGGCAGCGTTTTGACTTTTTCGCCGATCAACAACGTGCCCTTGGGTTTTTTCGCGACGCATTTCCCGAAGTCGATGCCTCCTTCGGCTCCGATGCCGAGGTGGCCTTCGATGTAGAGATTGTTGTAGGTGACTTCGCCGCCGCAGCTAATTTCAAACTTCTTTCTCCACTTTAGGGTGAAAGGCGTGTTGACTTTGGCCGCCGACCCGAGGTAGAGCTTTTTGCCCAGCGCGAGTTCTTCCGCTGGTGGGACTTCCACCCACCACGACAGGGCGAGCGCGGATGACGCCATCGCGCCGCAGGCGACGATCGCGAGGACCCCGCCGCTGAGGATCAGCATTGCTCGCCGCCTCGCGGCGCCGCTCATGGTTTTGGCTGGAGACGAGGTGCTCATGAACCCCCCTGGGTTGTCTGTCATATGGGAGCGGCACGCCAAGGGCGAGCACGTGTCCGTTCCGTCGGTGACGGCCCTCGATGTTGCGCCATGGCAGAGGTGCGCGGCACCTCAGGTTTACGAAGTCCTAACGCAACGCGGCACTAGTGTCAAGGGGCACGAGCCGGTGAAGGAGGGTGAATTGGTGTAGGGTCCGTGCGCTGGTGCCGGGGGTGGCGCAAGCTCCACAGGGGAGACCGCGAGAAGAGGGGGCGGAGATGGAGTTCCTGAGAGCCGCAACACAGCCGGTGATCGGCCGTCGTGGGCATGCGCGGGGTGGGGTGCCGCTCTCCAGAGGGGCATCCGCTGCGGGCGCACTGGTGCTGCTCGCGGCGATCGCCGGTGCGGCCTCATTTAACCGGCCAGGCTCCTCGCCGGCGCCCGTGGTCCGGACTCACCCCCCCGCACAGACCAGGACCCTGGCGAACGCGGCGACGAGCCTGCAGGGGGCCTACTCCGCCGCGGTGGGCAGGGAAAGCCCCGCGTACGCGGTCCGGCCGGCGGGCGGCGTGCTTGCGGCGCAGAACGCCGCCCAGAGCCTGCGGGTGCGTTTCGGATCTTCGGGCGTCGTCGTGGCCGCCGGTGCCAGTCGCGTCGGCATGCAGCTGCGGGCCTGGGGCGAGGGCTCCTCGCTGCAGTTGCTGGCCGGGGCGCGGCCCACAGCCGAGGGCAACCGCGTGACGTACGCCCTACCGGGCCTGCGGGAGTGGTATGAGAACGGGCCGCTCGGAGTGGAGCAGGGCTTCACGGTCGAGCACGCCCCCGTCGAGCGAGCCGGCGCTGAGAGCTCCTCCGGGCCGCTGACGCTCGCGATCGGGCTTTCGGGCAACACGCATCCGACGCTTGAAGCTGGGGCGCATGGCCTGCTGCTGAGTCGGGCCGGCAAGGGCGCGGTTCGCTACACGGGGCTGCAGGCCACCGACGCGCGGGGTCGCTCGCTGAAGAGCTGGCTGTCGCTCGAAGGCGGGCGCCTGCTGGTGCACGTGGACGCCAGGAGCGCTTCCTATCCGTTGCAGATCGATCCCTTCCTGCAGCAGGGAGAAAAGCTCACCGGCAGCGGCGAGACCGGCAAGGGCGAATTCGGCGGAAGCGTGGCGCTGTCCTCGGACGGGGACACCGCGCTGGTCGGCGGGAGCGGCGATGACAGCTTCGTGGGCGCGGCGTGGGTGTTCACCCGCTCGGCCGGCAAATGGACCCAGCAGGGCGAAAAGCTGACCGGCGGAGGAGAGAGCGGCCACGGCGAGTTCGGCTGGAGCGTCGCGCTGTCCTCGGAAGGAAGCACGGCCTTGATCGGCGCCCCCACCGACAACGGTCGTGTGGGAGCGGCGTGGGTGTTCACGCGCTCGGGCAACACTTGGTCCCAGCAGGGCGAAAAGCTGACTGGCGGCGGAGAGACGGGCGAAGGCGAATTCGGCTCTAGCGTGAGGCTGTCCTCCGAAGGGACGACCGCGCTGATCGCCGGAAGCGGCGACAACACGTTCGTGGGCGCGGCCTGGGTGTTCGCCCTTTCGGCCGGTAAATGGACCCAGCAGGGAGCGAAGCTGACGGGCGGCGAAGAGATCGGCCGGGGCGAATTCGGCGACAGCGCGGCGCTGGCGGGCAACGGCGAGACGGCGGTCATCGGCGGCCCCCGCGACAACGGCGCCGTCGGCGCGGCCTGGGTGTTCGTCCTCTCAGCCGGCAAATGGACCCAGCAGGGCGAAAAGCTGACCGGCGGCGAAGAGACCGGCAACGGCGAGTTCGGCTGGAGCGTGGCCAACGGCTCCGAAGGCAACACGGCGGTGATCGGGGGCCCGACCGACAACACATCCGCGGGGGCGGCGTGGGTGTTCAAGCGCTCGGGGGGCAAATGGACCCAGCAGGGCGAAAAGCTGACCGGCGGCGGGGAGAGCGGCAAAGGCGCGTTCGGCTGGAGCGTGGCGCTGTCGGGGTCGGCCACGACCGCCTTCGTGGGCGCGCCCGAAGACAACGCCAGGACCGGCGCGGCCTGGGTCTTCGCGGAATCGGCCGGCAAATGGACCCAGCAGGGCGAAAAGCTCACCGGAACGGGGGAGACCGGGGCCGGCGAGCTCGGCTACAGCATCGCGGTCGAAGGCACCACGGCGCTCGTGGGCGGCTTCGGCGACAGCGCCCAGGTCGGCGCGGCCTGGGCGTTCACGGAATCGGCGGGCAAATGGACCCAGCAGGGAGAAAAGCTGGTCGCCGACGGCGAGAGCGGGGACGGCGAGCTCGGAACCAGCGTGGCCGTGTCGTCCGAAGGCAATACGGCGCTCGTGGGAGGACCCCTTGACAACGCCGGAATCGGCGCGACGTGGGTGTTCACGCTCAGCGGGAGTGAATGGGTCCAGCAGGGCGGAAAGCTCACCGGCGGCTCCGAGACCGGCAACGGCGAGTTCGGCTGGAGCGTGGCGCTGTCCTCCGACGGCAACACGGCGCTCGTCGGCGGGCCCCAGGACAGCGGCGGGGTGGGCGCGGCGTGGGCGTTCACGCGCTCCGGCGGCAAATGGACCCAGGAGGGCGAAAAGCTGGCCGGGGGCGGAGAGAGCGGCAACGGCCAGTTCGCCTACAGCGTGGCGCTTTCCTCCAACGGCGACACGGCGCTGGTCGGCGGCTTCGGCGACAACGGCTTTGCGGGCGCCGCCTGGGTGTTCACCCAGTCCGGGGGCAAATGGACCCAGCAGGGGTCGAAGCTGACGGGCATCGGGGAGAGCGGAAACGGCTCGTTCGGCCTCAGTGTCGCGTTGTCCGCCGCCGGGACCACGGCGCTGATCGGAGGCCCCGAAGACGGCGCCCGCGCAGGTGCCGTGTGGGTGTTCACGGAATCGGGCGGCAAATGGACGCAGGAGGGCGAAAAGCTCATCCCCGGGAGCGGCGAACCGAAATTCGGCTCGAGCGTGGCGCTGTCTGCGGAAGGGACCACCGCGCTGGTCGGCGGCCCCCACGAAAGCGGCGAATCCGGTGCCGCCTGGGTGTTCACCGAGTCCGGCGGTAAATGGACCCAGCAGGGCGAAAAACTGAGCGGCGGCGGGGAGACCGGTGCCGGCGAATTCGGCTCGAGCGTGGTGCTGGGCGCGGAAGGCAACACCGCGCTGATCGGCGGACCGCAAGACAACAGCGGCACGGGCGCCGTGTGGGTGTTCACGCGCTCGGGCGGCAAATGGTCACCGCTGGGCGGCAAGCTGACAGGCGGCGGCGAGAAACTGAAAGGCGAGTTCGGCCGCAGCCTGGCGCTGTCCCCGAACGGCGCCACGGCGGTGATCGGCGGCTCCGAAGACAACCACGGGGTCGGTGCCGCGTGGATCTTCCAGAGCGCAACGCTGCAGTGGCACGGTCAAGGGGAAGTCTTCGCCGAAGGCGCGCCGCAACTCGTCACCACCAAGGGCACACTCACCCTGCACCTCGCGAACCACACGACCGTCACCTGCAAAGCCAAGGACAAGGAGACGATCGAAAACCCGCTCGGCGGCGCGCCGG
Source organism: uncultured Solirubrobacteraceae bacterium (assembly GCA_963821425.1). Lineage (GTDB taxonomy): Bacteria > Actinomycetota > Thermoleophilia > Solirubrobacterales > Solirubrobacteraceae > Palsa-744. The sequence continues at coordinate 12,537 of CAWGDS010000005.1, read as the reverse complement.
GTATCGACCACACGACGGAACTCACGTTCACCGGCTGCAAAGCCAGCCCGACGGTGTGTGTCAGAGGCGAAAAACTGAGCGTCGTGCCCGGTGGCCTGCCGTGGGCGAGCGAAATGCTTGTCGGGCCGCCGATCCGCGACCACATCGGGGGCGTCGAACTGAAGATCGAATGCACCACCAGGAAAGGCGCCAAAACAGGCTACGACGTGCTGACCGGCGCGCTGACGCCCGAAGTCGGGAACAGCATCTTCGAATTCGCCAGCGGCTCCGGCGAACTGGCGGAGTCGCTCGGCGGGAACGCGACGATCACCGGGCAGGACAAACTGAAGGGCCCGAAGAAACACACGGTGATCACGGCCTGAGCGCCCGCGCGCCCTAAGCTGGCGGGCATGAGCAACCTCGGACCCTTTACGGTGGGCCGAATCGGCTTCGGCGCGATGCAGCTCCCGGGGCCGGGCGTGTTCGGGCCGCCACGCGACCCCGACGCGGCCCGTGCCGTCCTACGCCGGGCGATCGAGCTCGGTGTCGATCACATCGACACATCCCAGTACTACGGGCCGGACGTCGCCAACGACCTGATCTGCGAAGCGCTGTTCCCGTATCCCGAGAACCTGCAGATCGTGACCAAGGTGGGCGGGCGCCGTGGCGAGAAGGGGGCATGGCTTCCCGCCCAGCGACCCGAGGAACTGCGTTCAGGGGTGGAGGAGAACCTCCTTTCGCTGAAGCTCGAGCGCCTCGCGCTCGTCAACCTGCGCCTGATCGGCGGCGGCGAGGCGGAGGTGCCCCTGGAGGATCAGCTGGGGACGCTCGAGGAACTCCGCGGCGAGGGCAAGCTGGCGCTCATCGGCCTGAGCAACGTGACGACCGACACGGTCCATCAGGCGCTGACCCAGGCCGACATCGCCTGCGTGCAGAACGGCTACAGCCTGCTCGACCGCGCCCACGAGGACGTGCTCGAGCTGTGTATCGAGCACGACCTGGCGTTCGTGCCGTTCTTTCCGCTCGGCTCGGCCTTCACGGGCGGACCCGCCGCGCTGGCCGCAGACCCGGCCGTGGCCGGTGTGGCCGCCAGGCACGGCGCCACGCCGTCCCAGGTGGCGCTCGCCTGGCTGCTGGCACGCGACGAGCACATCCTGTTGATCCCGGGCACATCGTCGGTAGCCCACCTGGAGGAGAACCACGCCGCCGCCGACCTCGTCCTCGATCGCGAGGACCTGGAGGCGCTCGAGCAGGTCCGCCACCTGGGCAACCCCCTCGAAGCCCACGCCGACTGACGGGCACGGCGGGCCGCGCTCCCGGGGAGGAGCCCGAGCGGACTAGGATCGGGTGTCAGTGGAGCTGGCCGAGGGCTATCAGCTGAAGGACATCTCCCCGCGCGCCTACGAGCACCCGGCGGACCGTGCCGCCACGGCCGCGCTGAAGGCGATCCCCTACGTCGACAGCACGGTCCGCAAGATCATCGAGTACGGATACGAGCGGGCCCTGCGGCGGGGGATCCTGGGGTCTGCCGTGCGCCTCGGGGACAACCAGCTGGGGGACGTCTATCGCGCCCACGCCCGCGCCTTCGTGACGCTCGACATGGAGCCGGTGCCCGAGCTCTACATGACCCAGGATCCGATCGCCAACGCGATGACGATCGGCTCCGCGAGGCCGCTGGTGGTCGTCAATTCAGAGCTGGTCAGGCTGCTGGACGTGGAGCAGCTGCGTGGCGTGTTCGCCCACGAGGCCGGACACGTGCTCTCCGATCACGTTCTGTACGGGACGGCCCTGACGATCCTGATGCTGCTCTCGGTCCTGCCGGGTATCCCGGTGCCGCTGTTCCCGCTGCGTACGGCCCTGATGGAGTGGTCGCGAGCCGCCGAGCTCAGCAGCGACCGGGCCGCGGCCCTCGTCACGCGCGACCCGCTGGCGATCTGCCGCACGCTGATGGTGCTCTCGGCCGGCGCCGAGGCCGCGAACCTCGACCTCGACGTGTTCATCGAGCAGGGCCGCGAGTACCGCGAGAAGCCCTCCGCCTTCGACCGCATCTCACGCCTGCTGAGCGACCTCAACCTGACCCATCCGATGTCGGTCCAGCGCGTCCACGAGCTCATCTCGTGGGTCGAATCGGGCGCCTATGACCGGATCGTGGCCGGGGACTACCCGCGGCGCGACGAGCAGCCCGACGTGCGGGCCGAGGCCGGCGACGCCGTCAACCACTACGCCGACCGGCTGCGCGACAGCTTCCGTGGTCTGGCCGACTCGGTCGAGGAGGCCGCCCAGCAGCTCAACGACTGGCTGCGCAGCAACCGTGACGAGGACGAGTAGCGACCTCGAGCGGTTCGTCCGGGCCCAGGACGCCGGCGGCACCTACGAGCGGGCGCTGGCCGAGTTGAGGGCCGCCCGCAAGGTGAGCCATTGGATGTGGTTCGTGTTCCCGCAGGTCGCGGGCCTCGGGCACAGCTCCAGCTCGCGCCGATACGCGATCGCCTCGCTGGCCGAAGCGCGTGCCTACCTCGAGCACCCGCTCCTCGGGGCCCGCCTGCGGGAGGCGGCGGGCGCGCTGCTGGCCCTCTCGGGGCCGAGCGCCGAGGACATCCTCGGTCCGCTCGACGCCCAGAAGCTTCGCTCCTCGATGACCCTCTTCATGCGGGCCGATCCCACCGAGGCGCTGTTCGCCGGGCTGATCGAGCGGTACTTCGCCGGCGAGGCCGATCCGGCCACCGACGAGCTGCTCGCGCAGGCGGACGCCGCCGCCTGAGGGGCCTCGCCGCAGAAGCGGCCGCCGCCACTCCGCGGCGCCGGGGCCGGGATGTGGCCTTCTGCACAGCTTTCTGCACCTGTTGGCTTTTCGGCCCTAGCTTCGTTCAATCTTCGGAATGCCCCGCGTGGAGCGCACCTCCCGTACCCAGCTGTGGCTCGAAGGCCTCGGCGACTGGAGCTGGCCCGGCCGTGGCGGCAACGGGGGTGGCGACTTCCTGCCGCCGCCCTGGGTTCCCGCTCTGCCTCCGCGACTGGAGCCTGCGGCTGCGCTCGCCGGCGGCGGGTCGTGGGCCGGTGCCGCCCCGGAGCCGCGGCGGGGTCGTCTGTGGATGTTCCTCGGCCTGCTGGGCCTGGTCATGGTCATGGCAATGGGAGCTCTGCTGGCGGTGCCACACCTCGGCGAAAGCCTCGGTCTGACCGCGGGAGCGTCGGCGCAAGACGTCCGAGCCGCCCCGCTCGCGGCCCCGCCCCAGGCGCGGGCGCCCCTGCCGGCGCTGAGCCCGGTCCACGCCGATCTGGGTGGGAGCCTCGTGGCGCAGGCCCACTTCCAGTCGGCCTCGCTCGGCGGCGGGGGTTCGTTCTTCGTGTACCTGCCGGCCGCCTACGCGACCGCCGCGCGGCGCTACCCGGTCCTGTACCTGCTCCACGGCCGCAACGGGCACGCCGAAGCGTTCCTGGAAATGGGCATCCAGTCGAGCCTCGACGGGCTCATCTCCCATCACGTGATCGCGCCGATGATCGTCGTGATGGTCCAGGACGCGCCCGGCCTGAACAACTGGCGCGACCTCGGCACGCGGCACAGCGCGACCTACGTGGTGGAAGTCCAGGAACTCGTGGATCGCATGTTCTGGACGATCCCCACGCGCGCCGGGCGCGCGATCGCGGGCGACTCGATGGGCGGCTTCGGGGCCATGAACGTGGAGCTCTCGAACCCGCTGCGCTTCTCGGTGGTGGAGAGCTGGCTGGGCTTCTTCGACAACCTTCACGAATCGCTGTACGCCGACCGCTCGGTGATCTCCCGCCTGGGCCTGCACGCCTTCCTCTACGGCGCCTCAGAAGACCCGGTGGCGGTCCCCTCCGAGGATCCCGAATTCGCGGCCGAACTGAGCGCCGCCGGGGCCCGCGCGCGGGGCGTCATCTATCCGGGCGGCCACAGCCTCGAAAAAGTCAGGGCCCACCTCGACTACGGATTGCTGTACGCGGGCCGCTCGCTGGTGGCCGCCGAGCACCGGGCCGCCCGCGAAGCTGAGACGAGCGTCGCGCCCGGGCGCCCTCACCGCAGCGGCGCCGCTTCGCGGACCGAATAGCGCAGTAGCTGGCCCTCGCGCCACACCGCCACGGCGCGGTCGCTGTCGGGATCGACCGCCACCGTTGCTTCGCTGTTGGGGGCGCTCGGGGCGACCTCTTCGGGGGCTTCGAAGACGATCCGGCTGCCCACGCCGCGGAACCCCCGGGTCGCGTAGATCGCCTGTCCGGTCGTGCCGCCCGCTTGCGTTGCCCCGGCCGCGGGCTCGGTCCACAACAGCAGGGCATCTGCCCTCGGCCCGGGCTGCACGTCTGCCAGCAGCGCGTCGCCGTTGGCGGCGAAGGTGGTGGTCGGCGGGCCCACCCGATCCTGGTCCACGGCCGCCGAGCGGATCACCCAGCGCCCGTTCACAAGGCTCGACCACGCCAACATCACGCTCTCTGTGCTGAGGCGGATGAGGCTCGGGGAGGCGGGGGGCGGGGCCACGCCGTGGGGGTTGGCGAAGCTCTCCAGTAGCCGTGGCACCCCGAACGTGACCCCCTTCCCGGAGCGGTCCAGGTACACGTCGGTAGTGTCTCCCTGCTGCTCGCTCCAGGCCACGACCGCACGGCGGTCGTCGCTGAGGAGCGCCGCGATCCGCAGGTCGGGGCCCGCGGCGGCGATCCGTTGTGGCGTCCCCGGTGGGCCGCTGGCGGGCAGGTACTGCACCAGGATCGACCCGCCCTGTTCCCACACGAGCACTGCGTCGCTGCGGTAGTCCAGGGCGGGGGTGAGCAGGCGCACCCCGGGCCCGGCCGCCACCAGTTCGTGACGCCCGAAGCTGGTCGTGTAGAAGCGCTCGATCTGCAGCTGCAGGCGCTCGCCGGGTGCGCCCCCCGCGACCGCGAGGTCGCCGAGGTAGCCGTTGGTTGCGGCGAACGGCGCCCTGAAGAGCGGTCCCGGAGGGATCGCTGCGAACGGTCCTTCGGCGCGTCCCTGCAGTGCGATCGCGCTCGCACCGCCGGCGCCGGCCGGGCGGCCGATGATCGCCACCCGTCCGCCCGGAGCGACGCCCATCGCCAGCGGCCCCTGCACCGGCAGCGGCGTCTGAGGGCCGATCGCCGTCCCCGGGCTCGAGCCGGCGGCCTGAATCGCGCCGATCGCGGCGACCCGGGCGCCCGCGCCGCCGGGGCAGCCGGCGGAGGCCCGCCACACGATCGCACCCGGGCCGGTGCGATGTCCGGGTTCGTTGCTCGGGAACAGCACGCGCGGTTCGCGTCCCGGGCACTGGCTCAGCAGCGCCGAATCAGACCACTCGTGCGGGTGCGTTCCCGGCGGTCGATGGGGCTGCGAGTGCGAGGAGGAGCACGCGCAGAGGCTTGCCGCGAACGCGAGCAGGCCCGTGAGCCTCAGGCTATGGCGGCGGGAATTCCTCAGCCGTCTGGCGCCGTAAGAGGTAGGCGCCGAAGAACGCCAGCGCCGAGTACACGATGATGCCGGCGAGTTTGCCGGTGGACGCGATCGGGTTCCAGATGAAGATCAAGAGCATGATGGCGGCCACGATCGCGTAGGTCCACTCGGGGCGCTCACGCAGGAAGGGCGCGATGAACTCACGCGCCCGCGTGGCGTACCGGGACGGGCCCGCGAACCACGCGGCCGCGATCAGCGGCACGCCGATGACCACGAACGCCCCGGCGACGTCCGCGAGGATCGTGGTCGCGATCGAGAGCGCCGCGTGGGCCGCCGGCTTGACCGATTCCGTCTTGACGAGCGAGTCGGCCACCTGGTTGACCACCACGGTGCGCAGTAGGAACACGATCACGCCGGCCGTTACGGCTGCGAAGCCGACGTTCATGAGGGTACGCCGGCGGTCGCCCTTCGCCAGGAAGATCGCGATTGCGTATAGCAGCGGCACGAGGATCGTGAACAGCAGGGCGAGGCCTTTGAGGATTTTGCCGATGTCCTGGACGGCCTTGATCTGCTTGGACTTCAGCACCGTCAGGTGGGCGACGTTGGGGGGCAGTTTGGAGGCCACTTCGGGCAGCCCGAGGCGGTTGGTGATGTTGGTCAGGACCGTGGCCAAATCGAGGCTCACAACGCCGTTGTTGATCGCGACCGGACCCTTGCCGCCTTCCACGATGTTCACGAGCGTCTGGTCGGCGGCACGGTTGGCGGCCCTCCAGGCTTCCTGGACCCTGGCCGTGGCGAGTGCCCGTTTGGCCACTTCGGTCGCACCGGTGCGTACGAGGCCGGCGGCGGGGCCGGCGAGCGCGCGCACTTCCTTGGGCAGGCGCTTCTTGATTTCTTCTTCGACGTTGACGTTGGCGTAGAGCTGTTCCACCAGGTAGTTGGAGGTCGCGTCGCGGATCTGTTCGTTCTGCAACAGCTTCGTGCTCGTGTTGGCCCAGTTGTCGGGGCTGAACACCTGGCGGTTCGCCCAGATCGCGAAGATCCCGATGATCGCGAGCACGGTCGTGCCCCAGATCAGCAGCCGCACGGTGATCCGCCGCCCGCGGGTCACCGCTGGGCCGGCGGGAGCGGGCGCCGCCGCTGAGGGCGGCGTGCGCGCTGTTCGTGGCGACGACGATGCTGCCCCTCCGGCACCGGAGCCGCTTCCGTCTCCCTCGGAAGGGGGCGGAGCGGGCACGCGAGGCTCCTCCATGGCCGACATCATGCCGATCAGGTCGGGTGTGTGCATCGCGCCCGACGGATCGAGCCCGTGGCCGGTCCTCACGTCGGTCCGCTCGGCCGCGATGGGTCGGCGCCGGGCGACTGTCGGTCCCTTGACACGTGACCAAATAGTCACATATACTCGGGGAGCGAATCATGGATGCCGTCTTCAGAGCGCTCGCCGACCCCACCCGCAGAGAGCTGCTCGACGAGCTCTTCCGGCGGGACGGGCAAAGCCTCGGCGAGCTCGAGGAGCGGCTGCCGATGACGCGCTTCGGGGTGATGAAGCACCTCTCGGTCCTCGAGCAGGCGGGGTTGATCACGACCCGCCGGCAGGGGCGCCAGAAGCTGCACTTCCTCAACCCGGTCCCGATCCGGCAGGTCCACGACCGCTGGGTCAGCAAGTACACGGAGCCCTGGGCGGCGATGCTCAGCGGACTAAAGGAACAACTGGAGGACGACATGACGACGGATGCCACAGACAGCGGCGCGCGGCCCTGGACGGCCGGGCCGACAGAGAAGGTCTTCGAGATCTACATCCGCACAACCCCCGAGCGGCTGTGGGAGGCGATCACCGACCCGCAGCTGAGGCGCCGCTACAGCTTCGGGCTCGAGGTCCACTCCGACTGGCGGGCGGGCTCGGAGTACGAGCTTTCCAACCCGCAGGCGGGGAAGATGGCGATCGGCGAGAACCTCGAGGTCGATCCTCCGAGACGACTCGTGCAGAGCTTCACCGCGCTATGGAGCGACGAGGTGCAGCGCGAGGGTCGCTCGCGTGTGACATGGGAGATCGAAGCGGTCGGCGACTCGTGCCGGCTGACCGTCACCCACGACGAGTTGCGCCCGGACGCCCACGGCGAGATCTACGGCGGCTGGCCACAGATCCTGTCCGGGCTGAAGACGCTGCTGGAGACCGGAGAGGATCTGACCACGCCGGGCTCGCTGCGCTACACGGGCGCGAGCGCGTAGCCGCGGGGTCAGGTCGGCGACGTTTGCCGAGCAGTAGATTCCCGTCTGAGATGGCGGGGACCTCGAAAGCGATCCTGATCACGGGCTGCTCGACGGGCATCGGTCGTGCCACCGCCGAGCGGCTCGCCCGCGCCGGCCACACCGTCTATGCCACCGCCCGCAACGAGTCGACGCTCGAGCCGTTGCGGGCGCTAGGTGCCCACACGCTGGCGCTCGACGTGTGCGACGAAGGCTCGATGCAGGCGGGAGTGGAGCGCGTCGTTGCCGAGCAGGGTGCCGTCGGAGTGCTCGTCAACAACGCCGGCTACTCCCAGGACGGAGCGATCGAGTCGGTCTCGATGGACGCGGTCCACCGGCAGTTCCAGACGAACGTCTTCGGGTTGATCCGGATGTGCCAGCTGGTGCTCCCCGGGATGCGCGCCCAGCGCTACGGGCGGATCGTGAACATCAGCTCGATGGGAGCCAACTTCACCTTCCCCGGAGCGGGCCTGTACCACGCCACCAAGTACGCCGTGGAGGCGATCAGCGACGCGCTGCGCTTCGAGGTGAAGGACTTCGGGGTCGGCGTGACGGTGATCCAGCCGGGCCTGATCCGGACCAACTTCGGGGAGGCCGCCGCCGGCTCGCTCGAGCAGGCGGCCCAGAACGGCGAGGGCTCCGACAGCGTGTACGAGACCTTCAACCGGGAAGTCGCGAAGATGACCGTCGAGGCCTACAACAAGGGGCCGTTGGCGAAGTTCGGAGGCGAGCCCGACGCGGTCGCCAAGGCGGTCGAGAAAGCGATCGCCCGCGGCACGGCGCCGATCCGGGTGCGCGTCACGCCCTCCGCGAAGATGCTGATCGCGCAGCGGCGCATGATGGGAGCCGGCCTGTGGGACCGGTTCCTGGCCACACAGTTCACGCGGCCCGCTCCAGACTGAGCCTCCGGGCAAGCCCGGCGGACTAAGCTCCCGCGCAGCGCCGTGCGAGCCGCCCCGCCCATCAGCCAGCGCCGCGAGCTGCCTGGGCGTGCACCGGGATGTTCCTGAGCACGACGCTGCTGTATCCGCTCGAGCTCGCACTGCTGTGCGTCGGCATCGGCCTGCTCGTCGATCGCCTGAGCGGCTGCTTCCTGCCGCTGGCGCTGCTTCCCGCGAGCGGTCTCGCGGGCCTGATCGCGGTGACCCAGCTCTGTACCTACGCCTACCCGCTCGCGCCCGCGACACCGTACGTGGCCGGGGCCGTGGCGGTGCTCGGGTTCGTCGTGGGACGCTCACGCGCCCGGGCCATCCTGCGCGCGGCCCGGGAGCGGCCCTGGCTCTTGCTGCTGCCCGTCGGCGCATACGTGATCGCGCTCGCGCCGGTGCTCGCATCGGGCCGCGCGAGCTTCTCCTCATACATGGCGCTGGCGGACTCGGCCGTGCACCTGGCGGGGGCCGACTACCTGCTCCATCACGGCCAGCACTACGCCCACCTCGACCTGCGCAACTCCTACGGCCAGGTGATCAACGACTACTACAACTCCAACTACCCCTCCGGTGCGGACACGGCCTTCGGGGCCAGCGCGATCTTGATCGGAGTACCGCTGATCTGGGCCTTCCAGCCCTTCAACGCGTTCGTGCTGGCGAGCGGATGCGGGGCGGCCTGGCTGCTGGCGCGGGCCGCTGGCCTCTCGCGAGCGCTGGCCGCGGTGGCGGCGCTGACGGCGGTGCTCGGTGCACTGGTCTACGCCTACGAGCTGTTCGGGTCGATCAAGGAGGTGACGGCGCTGGGCATGATCCTCGCCCTTGGGGCCCTCGTCGTGATCCGGGAGCGGTGGGTGCGCTCTGTGGGCAGGGGGGTGATCCCGTTCGCGCTGATCGTCGCCGCGGGCGTGTCCGCGCTCGGCGTCGCCTTCGGCGTGTGGGCGCTGCTGTCAGCACTGGTGCTCGTGCCCACGGTCGTGGCCGCCCTGCTGCACGGTGGCGGCGCGCGTGGGCGGGCGCTCCTGACGCTGGGGCTCGGAGTGGTGGTCGTGTTGCTCGCCGCGCTTCCCGTCTGGGCCTCCACCGGCGGCTCGGTGCAGGTGGCCGAAGGGATTGCCTCGACGACCAACCCCGGCAACCTCGTCCATGCCCTGCGGGCGATCCAGCTGTTCGGCATCTGGCTGGGGGGGAGCTACAAGCTCGAGCCGACCGGCGCGTCCTCGGCCCTGACCCACGGGTTCGTACTGCTCGCGCTGGCTGGCGCCCTGCTCGGCGTGTGGCAGCTGTGGCGCCTGCGCGCCCTTGCGCTTCTGGCGTGGTTGGGCCTGATGCTGCTCGCCTGCCTGATCGTGGTCGAGTCGGTGTCGGTGTGGGGTGCGGCCAAGACGCTGATGCTGAGCTCTCCCGCGGTGGTCCTGCTGGCGTGGGCCGGAGTGGGGGCGCTGATCGAGCTGCGGCCACGGGCCCTGGCGCTGGCATGCTCGGCCGCGCTCGGGCTCGTTCTGACGGCCGGAGTGCTGGTCTCGGACGCGAGGCAGTACCACGTCTCGAACCTCGCTCCCACGGGCCGCTACGAAGAGCTCGCACGGCTGGACTCGCGTTACGCGGGTCGTGGGCCGACGCTGTTCACCGACTTCGACGAATACTCGCTGTACGAGCTGAGGGACCTTGACGTGGGGGGCCCCGACTTCGTCTATCCGCCGCCCGTGGCAGCGGCCGCCGCCGGTGGCCACGGACGCCCAGTGGATATCGATCGGCTGGCACCCGCGGTGCTGGCCGCCTATCCGCTGATCATCAGCAGGCGCGACCCGTTCGCAAGCAGGCCGCCGGCCGCCTACCGGCTGGCCTGGCAAGGGTCCTACTACCAGGTCTGGCAGCGGGTTCCGGGAGTGCCGGCCGCGGCTCGCCACGTCACGCTGCGGGGTGACTCCGCGCGCCAGTGCGCCCGCCTCGGCCGGCTCGCAGGCTCGCGCCAGGCCGCCGGGGCGCCGACCTTGACGGTGGCGCGGGCGCCGGTGGTCGTGCAGGTGCCGCTGGGGCGCAGCCTGCGTCCGCCCCGCTGGCGCCCGGGCCGCGGGGGGCTCGTGCTGGGCTCGGCGGGACGTCTGCGCAGCACCATCTCGATCCCTACGGCTGGTGCCTGGGAGGTGTGGGTGAAGGGCCAGCTGATGCGCTCGCTGCACGTGTCGATCGACGGTCGCGGGCCGGCCACGGTCTCCGGCCAGCTGGACGGGAACTCACTGGTGGTGGGCAGCGCCCCCCCGATCCAGGTGCACCTCGGGGCGGGCACACACCAACTCGAACTGCAGCGGGGGGGCTCCAGCCTCGCTCCCGGCGACGGCGGGGCGGCGGTGCTGAGCAGCGTGCTGCTGACCCCTGCCGCGGGGGGCGGCGTCGCCGGGCTGCACGCGGTCCCGGTGGCGAGCTGGCGGACCCTGTGCGGCGGCCTCTATCAGTGGGCCGAGCTGTCGCGCTCCATCGGGCAGCGACCGTAGGCTTCGCGGGCCGATGAGCGCTGCCGTGGTCCCCGACGAGGACCAGATCATGCTGGGGGAGTGCCTGGAGTTGCTGCCGGGGCTGCCGAGCGGGTTCTTCTCGCTGGTCTACCTGGACCCGCCGTTCAACACCGGCCGCCCTCAGGTGCGCCGGACGCTGCGGGCGGTCGAGGACCCGCAGGCCACCCGCAAGGGTTTCGGCGGGCGCACCTACCGCACCGAGCTGCTGTCCCGCTCCAGCTACCGCGACCAGTTCGACGACTACCTCGGCTTCCTCCTCCCCCGCCTGGAGGAGGCGCGCCGGGTGCTGAGCGCCCAGGGCACGCTCTACCTGCACGTGGATTACCGCGAGGCCCACTACTGCAAGCTGCTGATGGACGAGATCTTCGGCCGGGACTGCTTCCTGAACGAGATCATCTGGGCGTATGACTTCGGGGCCCGTGCCCGCCGGCGCTGGCCGGCCAAGCACGACACGATCCTGGTGTACGTCAAGGATCCCGGCTCGTACCACTTCGACGCCGAGGAGGTCGATCGCGAGCCATACATGGCGCCGGGCCTGGTCACCGCCGAGAAGGCCGCCCGGGGCAAGCTCCCGACCGACGTCTGGTGGCACACGATCGTCCCCACCAACGGCCGCGAGAAGACCGGCTACCCGACCCAGAAGCCCGAGGGGATCGTCTCGCGGATGGTCCTCGCCTCGACCCGGCCGGGAGATTGGTGCCTCGACTTCTTCGCCGGCAGCGGCACCCTCGGCGCCGTCGCCGCCCGGCACGGGCGGCGCTACGTGCTGATCGACTCCAACCCGGAAGCCGTCGAGGTGATGCGCGCGCGGTTGGGGGAGCAGCCATGCAAGCCTATGGGCGATGTATCACATCGAGCTTCGCCAGTTTCCCCATAACTTCTGCCACTTCAACCTCTCCGAGGGGGAGCTGGCGGCGTTGCTCGCTCCTTGGGCGGCGGGGCAGATGGTCGAGGTGGGGGATCGCAAGTGGAACCCCCAGCAGGCAAAGATCACGGTCCTCGAGGGGCCCGAGCTCGAGCTCCAGGAACTCTCGATGGGCAGGGGCTGGCGGACCGCCGAACGCCGCAGCCAGGACGTGACCGACAGGGTGCTCGCGGCCGCCCCTGCGCCTGTGGCACCCCAGGCCATGGCGCCGGCCTCCGCTCCCGTCTCTGCCCCCCCAGCCGGCTCGGGGCTCGCCGACCCGCTCGCGGCTCTGGTCCAGATCGGGGCCCTCCTCGGTCCCGAGGCGCCCCGGCTGCTCGAGGCCTGGAGGGTCGCGGCGGCCGCGGACCCCTCGTTGTCGCCGAGCGGCGCCCTGGCCGCGGCCGAAGCGAGCCTCCGCGGGGCCTCCGGAGCTGCGCAACGAAAGCCCCCGGCAAGCTGACCCGCCGACGGTACACTTCGCCTCCGAACCTGGTGGGCGTAGCTCAGCTGGTAGAGCTCCTGGTTGTGGTCCAGGCGGTCGGGGGTTCGAGTCCCCTCGCTCAC
>CAWGDS010000004.1:0-2235832 GCA_963821425.1 uncultured Solirubrobacteraceae bacterium | reverse complement strand
GCGGGAGCGCTTGACCTCGGTGGCGGCGCGTGGAGCCGGCGCGAGGGCGCCGGTAGCGGCGGGTTGCAGGGTGCTCGCGGCCAAGCGGCGATTTTACCGTCGGCCGAGAACGCCAACTACAGCGGCGCGGGCACCAGCCCGTCGCCGGCCAGCTGCTCGAGCACCAGCGGCAGCGCCGCCACCGTGCGGCGCCAGGAACCGGGGGCCGAGTAGTCGTCGGCATCGTGCAGCAGCAGCACGTCGCCCGGAGCGGCCGCCCGGGAGACCCGCTCGGCGATTCCCGCCGGGGTGGCGCTCGCCTCCCAGTCCTGGCCCCAGCGACGCCACAACAGGGTCCGCCAGCCGCGCTTGCGGGCGAGCATCACGGCGGCGGTGTTGAGCACGCCGTAGGGCGGGCGGTAGAGCGTCACCGAACGCCCGGCCGCTCCCGCGATCGCGTCCTCCGCGCGGGCGATGTCCTCGCGGACCTGCCGCGGTGAGAGCCGCAGGAGGTTGCGGTGGCGGTCGCAGTGCAGGCCCAGTTCGTGCCCGGCCGCGAGCAGCTCGCCGACCAGCCCGGGGTCTCGGCGGACCTGCTCGCCGACCAGGAAGAAGGTCGCCCGCACGCCGTGGCGGGCTAGCACCTCGAGCACCGCCGGGGTGCCGTCGGGGTGGGGGCCGTCGTCGAAGGTGAGGTGAAAGCCGCCACCGCTGCGAGTGCGATCCTCGACGCCAAGCGCCGCCCGCAGCCCCGGCAGCACGGGGCGGCCGTCGTCGCGGGACAGGCCCGCGAGGGCCGGGAGCGCATAGCTCGCCAGAGCACCTGCGGCCAGCGCCCCCGTGATCGGTGCTGCGCGGCTGCGATGATCGATCTCGTTCATGCTGGATCTGACGCTCGGGATCGCGGCCGCGATCGGGTCATCGATCTTCTACAGCCTAGGGATCGCCTTCCAGGCGACCGACGCCAAGCAGGCACCCCGCGAGCAGTATCTGCGGGCGGCGCTGCTGCTCGGCCTGCTGCGCCGGTCGCGCTGGCTGTTGGGCACGGGCCTGACGGTGCTCGGCTGGCCGCTGCAGGTGCTGGCGCTGTCACTGGCGCCGCTGGTGGTCGTGCAGCCCGCGCTGGCGATGGGGCTGCTCGTGCTGCTGGTGGTGGCCGAAAGGATGCTCGGCGAGCACGCCGGGCGCACCGAGCACATCGCGATGGCGGCGATCGTGTTGGGGGTGGTCGGCGTCGCCCTGTGCGCTCCGCCGGTCTCCCACACCCACACCTCAGAGCAGGGGACGATCACGCTCGTGCTCGTCATCCTCGGCCTCGCGAGCCTGGTCCCCTACGGCCTGCGCCTGATCGGGCATCCGCGTCCGGAACTGACGATGCTGTCCGCCGGGCTCGCGTTCGCGTGGAGCGGGATCGCCACCAAGCTGGCCTCCGACGACCTCACCACCGGACACACCTTCACCGCCGGGCTGTGGGCGCTGTCGACGCTGCTCGCCTCGATCGTGGGTCTGCTGAGCGAGATGAGCGCGTTGCAGGAACGCCCCGCGATCCAGGTCGCCCCGGTCGTGTTCGTCACTCAGACGCTGGTGCCGGTGGTGCTGGCGCCGCTGCTGCTGGGCGAGCGCTTCTCGGACACGCCGCTCGGCGGAATCCCGCTGGCGCTGTCGCTGGCGGTGCTGCTGGCGGGCGCCGTCATGCTCGTGCGCTCGCCGTTGCTGCTCGCGCTGACCGCCGGGGAGCGCTCCAGCGAGCCCAGCGGCTCGGGTCTCAGCCCCTCGGATTCGAGCGTGGAGGCCATGCGTTCGAGGCCCGCGATGGAGGCGGCGGAGCCGTCCAGTTCGACCACCACGACGTCGCCGGCCCGCAGCTGACGGCGGCGCAGCCGCGCCGTGCCCGGCACCCGCAGGGCACCCTTCACCGGGGTCGCGCCGGCGGTGCGGCCGAGCACCAGCTGGCCGACCGACAGGCCGCCGCGGGGACGCAGGTAGAAGTAACCGCGGTGGAGGCCCAGCGCCCGCGCCTGAGAGCCGAGCGTGTGGCGTGTGCGAAGCCAGCGCAGCGGCGCCGAGGAGGGCACTTCGGGGAGCAGTTCGTCGCCCAGCGCCCTGACCGAGGAGATCCGCCGCTCGCTGGGGACGCTGGCGTCGTCGGCGAGCGTTACGTGCAGCCCACCCTCGGCCAGCCGCCGCGCGACGGCCGCCAGTTGCGTCGAGGGAGCGTGCACCACCATCCCCACCACCGGCTGGTCGGTGCTGACGTGAGCCAGTTCGTGGACGTCGAGGACCTTGGCGGCAACGGAGGTGACCTCGTCGGTGGACATCACCCATGAGCCGACCACGAACAGCAGCGCCGCCCAGGTGGCGAGGGCCACCGCCCGCAGCTGCCAGCGGGGTATCGGGCGCACACGCCGGGGCACCCCCAGCACGGCCTCCACCGGCGAGGCCACCGCCGGCGGGCGCGTGGCGGTGGCGCCGTTGGGAGCGTCCGAGCGGGCGAAGCTGGCGCACACGTGCTCGCGCAGCTCGTCGGTGTCGTTGGCCAGCAGCAGCAGGTCGAGCGCGGCCATCGCGCGTGTGTTGATGCGGGCGTGTCCCACGGGCAGCCCGTAGGAGACGACCGGGGTTCCCACCGCCATCGCCTCCAGGCAGGTGACCCCGCCGGTGGAGTGCACGAGCACGTCGGCCGCCGCCAGCACGTCGGGCATGCGGTCGGTGAAGCCGTACACGTGCACGCGCTCATCGCCGGCGAAGTCCTTGCGCAGGCGGTCGGCGAGGTGCTCGTTGCGTCCCGCCAGGCAGACGATCGCCGCGACCTCGGGCAGGTGGGTGAACTCGCGCACCGCTCCGGCGACGTCGCCCACCCCCCAGCCTCCGCCCGAGACGACCACCACGCGGCCCTCCTCGGGCAGGGCAAGCGAGCGGCGGGCCTCGACGGGCGAGCGCGGTTGCAGAAAGTCGGCCGAGATCAGGGGGCTCACGAGCTTGACGCTGTCGCGGCCTGCGATCCGCTCGACCGACGGCACCGACTCGTCGTACATCACCAGGTGCATGTCGATCCCCGGCTGGGCCCAGAAGAACAGACCGGTGAGGTCTGTGATCGTGGCCACCGTCGGACACTTCACGGCCCCCGTTCGCCGCAGGCGGGCGAGCACGACGGTCACGGCGGGGTAGGTCGAGACCACCACGTCAGGTTCGTGTTCGGCGATCTTGCGCGTCAGCGGGCGCGAGCCCAAGCGGCACAGCAGCCACCGCGCCAGGCCGCGGAACGGCGGCACGTGCTCGAGCAGCCAGTACACGAGCGAGTAGGTCCAGGGGATGAACCGCAGCTGCACGCGGTAGCCGTCCTCGACCACCGGCTGCACGAACGGACCCATCGCGGCGAGGCCGTCGACCACGGTCACCTCCGGGGGGTGGGGCGAGCCGGAGATCTGCTCGGCCAGGGCGCGTGCGGCGGCGGCGTGACCCTCCCCCACGTCGGCGGACAGGATCAGCACGCGTTCGCGCCGCCGCAGCCGTGGCGCGGGCGAACTCGGTGAGCGCTTGTCGATGGTGCGTGCCATGGACGGTGCGGGCCCCGCGTGCTGCGGGCAGTCCGGCGACCTGGTTGGACGCGCAGCACCCCGTAGGTCAGGGGTCTGGCTGCTTAAAGGGAACCTTAGCGTGAGCGTAGGACCCTGCGGCGCCAGGGTAGGGGGCAGAATGGACACCTTGCAGGCGGCCACCCCGATACCTTCGGCGGGCGTCGCCGGCCGCGGCGGGCGGGATCGCGGCTCGGCGGGAGCGGTGCGCGCCCCGAGCGCGGCCAGGGTGCTGGGCGCGATCGGGCTGCTGGGAATCCTCGCGAGCGTGCTGCTGCTGTGCGCGGGCGCGGCCAGTGCACCCACCCAGTACGTCCCCTCCCGCGCCGGGGGCTGGCCCTCGTGGCTGGCGGGGCCGCTCGGCGGCCTCTCCTCCCCGCTCGGCAGCCACGGCTTCCAGACCCTGAACCTGATCATGTGCGCCGGCTACCTGGTCGTGCTGGCGTGCGCCTGGGCGCTGCCGGCCCGGGCGCTGGTGGGGACCATCCTGGCCGCGCACGTCGTCCTGCTGCTCGGGCCGCCGCTCGTCTCCCAGGACGTGTTCGGGTACCTGGGCTACGCCCGCCTCGGGGCCCTGCACGGCCTGGACCCCTATTCGCACATCCCGGCCGAAGCGCCCGGGGACGCGATCTTCCCGTTCGTGGGGTGGCCCTTCAAGCACTCCCCCTACGGCCCCCTGTTCACGCTCGGCAGCTACGCGCTCGCACCGCTCGGCCTGGCCGGCGGCCTGTGGGCGCTGAAGGCGATCGCCGCGCTCGCCAGCCTGGGGGCGATCGCGCTGGTCGGCTACGCCGCCCACACGCTGGGGCGCCAGTGGAAGTGGGCGGTGGCATTCGTGGGCCTGAACCCGGTGCTGCTCGAGCTCGCGGTCGGCGGGGCCCACAACGACACGCTCGTGATGGCCTCGCTGGCGGCAGCGCTGGCGCTGGCCGCGCGCGGTCAGGCGCGGGCCCGCCGGGCCGCTCCGGCGGCGGTTGGGGGCCCGTCCGCCGGCACCGGCGTGGCGGACCCGACGGCGCAGGCGGCGCCCGCGGACGCGGCCGGCGGCGCCGGCAGCGGCGGCCTGCGCGAGAGCGCGATCGCGGTGGTCGCCGGTGTGGGCGTGAAGATCACCGCCGGCGTCGTGCTGCCGTTCGTGGTGCTCGCCCCGCGCCCGTGGCGGGAGCGGGGCGCCGTGCTGCTGGCGGCGGCGCTGGCGCTGGCCGGCCTCGCCGCGCTGGGGCTGATCGGCTTCGGCTCGCACACGCTCGGCTTCCTCGACGCGGTGGGCGAGCAGCAGCAGCTCGTGGCCACCCACAGCGTGCCGGCCGAGACCGCCCGCCTGGTCGGGCTCTCGGGCACGCCGACCTGGTGGCGGCACCTCTACCTGGCGGCCTTCGGAGTGGTGCTCGTGCTGACGATGTGGCGCACCGCCCGCGGCTCGGACTGGCGCGTGATGGCCGGCTGGGCGATGCTCGCGCTGCTGGTGTCCACGGCCTGGCTGCTGCCGTGGTACGCGATCTGGCTGCTGCCGCTAGCGGCCCTCGGCGGGGACCGGCGGCTGTGTGCCGCCACGCTGCTGTTCTGCGGCTACGCGATCCTGATCCACCTGCCGCTGGCTGATCCGCTGCTGACCACCGCGGCGCACCGGGCCGTCGAACACGTCCACCTGCGCGTCCCTGGTGTTGGTCACCGCCTCGAACTCACCAGTTTCGAAGTCCTTCACGACGTCCAGCTGGATCTCCGCTGGTGAGGCTCCGGGCCGCAGCCGGCGCAGGCGGATCGCGTCCAGGCGCCTGAACTTGAGGATCTCGAGCACGTACACGAGGTAGACGCTGGCGGCCGCCACGACCAGGCCGATGGCGAGGATCACGAGCGTCCAGCCGAAGTTGTAGTGGCCGTTGTGGTCGCTGTAGGGGACGAAGCGCAGCGCCAGGGCGAGCCCGGCCAGCATCAGCGTCCAGGCGTACAGGTAGGCGATCGTCCGGCGGCTGGAGAAGCCGATCCGCGCCATCCGGTGGTGGAAGTGCTCGCTGTCGGGCCGGTACACCGGCTGGCGGTACTTCAGGCGCTTGAGCACCACGAAGGTCGTGTCCAGGAACGGCACGGCGAGCAGGATCAGGGGCAGCACCAGCGACACGACCGCGGCCGTCTTGACCGCCGCCTCGACGGCGATCACCCCCATCAGCAGGCCCAGCAGGTTGGCCCCGCAGTCACCCATGAAGCTCTTCGCGGGGGGGAAGTTGTAGATCAGGAAACCGAGCGCCGCTCCCGCCGTCAGGGCCGCCAGCACGCCGGGCTGCGGGCGGCCGAGGTCGAAGGCGATGACCGCCATCGTGGCGGCGATGATCGCGCACACGCCGGCCGCGAGGCCGTCGACGCCGTCGGAGAAGTTGACGACGTTCATCATCACCACCAGCCCCACCACCGTCAGCAGGGGCCCGCCGTCGGTGATGCCCGCGTTGGGCAGCGAGATGTGCCCGAAGAAGGGCAGCGTGACCGCCCTCACGCCGACGCCGAAGTGCACCACCACGACGGCCGCGAGGATCTGACCGGCGAGCTTCAGCACCGGGTGCAGGTCGAGGCGGTCGTCGAGCGCGCCGACGAGCGTGATGATGGCGGCGCCGAGCAGGACGCCGGTCCACAGGTTGGGTTCGTTGGAGTACCCGCGCGGCAGGAAGACGAGCGCCGCCACCAGCACGCCGCCGAAGATCGCAAGGCCGCCCAGCAGCGGCGTGGGGCGCTCCGACAGGCCCCGCTCGCGGGGTTCGTCGATCATGCCCAGTCGCCGTGCCAGGCGCATCGTCAGCGGCGTGAGGAGCGCCGTCACGGCCGCGGCCACCAGCAGCGCGTAGAGCGCGTCGAGCTCAGTCGGGTGGGCCATCGCTCCGCTTAAGCATCGCAGGCCCCGGAGCGGTGCGGGGCGATCTGCCGCTCAGGCGCGTACGGGGGCACCCAGGAACTCGTACAGCGGATAGCGCTCGACCAGCACCTGGACACGGGCCGCGAGCTCCTGCTCACGGGCATCGTGCTCGGCCCCGAGGGCCATCGCGAGGATGCGCCCGACCTCCTCGAAGTCCTCCACCGTAAGGCCGCGCGTGACCAGCGCCGGGGTACCGATGCGCAGCCCCGAGGCTTCCAGCGGCGGGCGCGGGTCGAAGGGGACCGCGTTGCGGTTGACCGTGATCCCGATCGCCGCCAGCCGATCCTCGGCCTCGCGTCCGCTCAACGGCGGCTGGCTGTCGCGCAGGTCCACGAGCACGAGGTGGACGTCGGTGCCGCCCGTCAGCACCCGCACCCCGGCCCCCGCTTCCGAGAGCTCGCGGGCGAGCGCCCGGGCGCCGGCGATCGTGCGCTGCTGGCGCTCCTGGAAGCCCTCGGAGGCGGCGATCCGCAGCGCCACGGCCTTGGCCGCGATGACGTGCTCGAGCGGCCCTCCCTGCTGGCCCGGGAAGACCGCCGAGTCGATCTTCTTGGCGTGCTCCTGGCGGCACAGGATGATCCCCGCGCGGGGGCCGCCGAGGGTCTTGTGGGTGGTGGTGGTGACGACGTCGGCGTGGGGCACCGGGCTGGGGTGCAGTCCGGCCGCGACGAGGCCGGCGAAGTGCGCCATGTCGACCATCAGCAGGGCGCCTACCTCGTCGGCTATCTCCCGGAAGCGGGCGAAGTCGAGCTGGCGGGGATAGGCGGACCAGCCCGCCAGCAGCAGCTTCGGCCGCGCCTCGCGGGCGATGCGGGCGACCTCGTCCATGTCGATC
The DNA here is from genome assembly GCA_963821425.1 of uncultured Solirubrobacteraceae bacterium. Lineage (GTDB taxonomy): Bacteria > Actinomycetota > Thermoleophilia > Solirubrobacterales > Solirubrobacteraceae > Palsa-744. The sequence continues at coordinate 2,228,541 of CAWGDS010000004.1, read as the reverse complement.
AGGCTGCTGGAGCGGTCGACCTCGTAGGCCACCACGTTGTAGAGGCGCCCGGAGACGTTCAGACGCATGCCGTGGGTGAGGTGGCCGCCGTGGGCCAGCGAGAGGCCCATGATCGTGTCCCCGGGTTCCAGCAGCGCGTGGTAGACGGCCGCGTTGGCCTGCGAGCCGGAGTGCGGCTGGACGTTGGCGTGCTCGGCGCCGAACAGCGCCTTGGCGCGGTCGATCGCGAGCTGCTCGGAGACGTCCACCCACTCGCAGCCGCCGTAGTAGCGCCGGCCGGGATAGCCCTCGGCGTACTTGTTGGTCAGCACCGAGCCCTGGCACTCGAGCACGGCCCGCGGCACGAAGTTCTCCGAGGCGATCATCTCGAGCGTTCCCTGCTGGCGCTCGAGCTCGCCGCGCAGGGCCTCGGCGATCTCCGGATCCACCTCCTCGAGGGGGCGGTTGAAGTAGTCGGGGCTCAGGTCGGTCATCGGCGCTCTCCTCAGGCAGGCGGTTGAATCGGAATCGCCCAGGCGCGCGGCTAACTCGGCTGGCCGCTCCCCGGTGGTCGATTCCACCTCACAAACGCCAGTTGCGGCAGCCTCTGAGCAGGCTACCAGGGTGCCGCGACCGCCCCCGGCCCGGGACGCATGCCGGACGTCTAGGCCGCCAGCGGGGCGAGCATCTGCTGGACCGAGTCGCGCGGCAGGGCGCCTTCGCGCAGCAGGTGCCAGCGGCGCTCCCGGTCGAAGTCACGCAGGTCCACCACGGTCGACGGACGGCCCGGGAGCTCGCCGCCGTCGAGCACCAGATCGGCCCCCTCGAGCAGGCCGCGTGGGATCTCCTGCAGGCTGCGCGCGTCGGGCTCGCCCGACAGGTTCGCGCTCGTCTGCATGATCGGGCACTCGACAGCTTCGAGTGCTGCCAGGCCCTCCGGCAGCCGCGGCACACGCAGCCCGAGCGTGGACGGGTCGTTGCGACAGGCCGCCCCGAAGCGCTCCGAGCGGTTGGCCAGCAGCAGCGTCAGCGGCCCGGGCAGCAGCACTTCCAGCGCCAGGCGCTCGGGCTCGGTGAGGTCGTCGAGCTGCTCCAGGGCGCGCGCGAGCGAGAAGAACATGACCGCACAGGAGCGCGCCGCGGGACGTCCCTTGAGCTCGTACATGCGGCGGGCGGCCTCGTGGTCGTCGGGGTCGCAGCAGACGCCGTAGACGGTGTCGGAGGGGAACACGGCGACGCCTCCGGCGGCCACGCAACCCTGCAGGCGAACGGCGTCCTCGGCCGTCAGGGCGATGCTCATGCCGCCACCCGCTCGCCCACCACCACCCGCTCGATGCCGGCCAGGTCGCGCTCGCTGCGGACCTCCTCGAAACCGCTGTCGCGCAGCAGCTCGGCGACCGCGGGTGCCTGCCCGGCCCCGACCTCCAGGGCGGCGAAGCGCGCGCTCGGGCGCAGCGCCAGCTGGGCCGCCAGCCGGCGGATCGCGCTCAGCCCGTCCGTACCGGCGAACAGGGCATCGTGTGGCTCGTGGCGCAAGATCTCGGGAGCGAGGCTAGCGCGTTCCCCCTCGGCGATGTAGGGAAGGTTGGCCAGAACGGCCTGGTAGCGGTCCTCGAGCCCCTCCAGCAGGTCTGCCTGCAGCCACTCCACGTCCAGGCCCAGGCGCGCCGAGTTCTCGGCCGCGAGCGCGAGCGCGGCGGGGCTGAGGTCGCTGCCGTGGACCACGAGGTCGGCTCGCTCGTCGGCCAGTGCGAGCGCCACCGCCCCGCAGCCGGTGCCCACGTCGAGCACCCGCCAGCCTTGCGGCAGCCCCAGCGCCGACTCGACCAGATGCTCGGTCTCCGGCCGCGGGATCAGGGCGCGCGCGTCGACGGCCAGCTCGAGCGATCGAAAGCCGCGCCGAGTGAGGATGTAGGCGACCGGCTCGCGCTCCGCCGAACGTCTCCGCAGCGCCTGCGCAAAGTCCTCGACCACGGCCGGCTCGAGCACCAGCTCAGGTTCGCTGTGCAGGCGGGAGCGGGGCACCCCGAGGCTGTCCGCCAGCAGCACCTCCGCGTCCAGGCGCGGCGCCTCGCAGCCGGCCGCCGTCAGCTCGCCGGTCGCCGAGCGCAGCGCGGCCGCGGCGTTCATGCCGCCGTCTGGGCCTGCAGCCGGCGGCGCTTCTCGTCGGACTGCAGCGCCTCGGTGAGGGCGTCCAGGTCGCCTTCGCGGACCTGGTCGAGGTTGTGGGCCGTGAGCTTGATGCGGTGGTCGGTGACGCGGTTCTCGCCGAAGTTGTAGGTGCGGATCTTCTCGGCGCGGTCGCCGGTCCCCACCTGCGAGCGCCGGTCGGCGGCGAGCTCGGCCTGCTGTTCGGCCAGCGCGCGCTCGTATAGCCGCGCGCGCAGCACCCGCAGCGCGCGCTCGCGGTTCTGCAGCTGGGACTTCTCGTCCTGCATCGAGACCACGATCCCGCTGGGCCTGTGGGTGATGCGCACGGCCGAGTCGGTGGTGTTGACCGACTGCCCGCCGGGACCCGATGAGCGGTACACGTCGATCTGGAGGTCGCCGGGGTTGATCTCCACGTCCACGTCCTCGACCTCGGGCAGGACCGCAACCGTGGCGGTGGAGGTGTGGATGCGCCCCTGGGACTCGGTCTTCGGCACGCGCTGGACGCGGTGGGTGCCGCCCTCGAACTTGAACACCGAGTAGGCGTCGTTGCCCTTGACCGCGAAGGTGTACTTGCCGTCCCCGATGTCCATGTCCTCGACCTGGTAGCCGCGGCGCTCGGCATAGCGGGTCAGCATCCGGTAGAGGTCCCCCGCCCACAGGCCGGCCTCCTCGCCCCCCGCCCCGCCCTGGATTTCGACGATCACGTTCTTCTCGTCGTTGGGGTCACGTTCGACCATCGCCATGCGGATGTCCTCTTCGAGCTCTTCCGCGCGCTCACGGGCCTGCTGCAGTTCCCGGCGCGTGTCGGCGTCGTCGCCGTCCTGGGCCAGCAGCTCCTCGGCCACGGCGGCGTCGTCGGTGGCCGCCCGCCATTGCCTGGCCAGCTCGGCCGGCGACTGCAGCTGCCGATAGGCGCGGCCCACCTCCGCGTAGCGCTCCCGGTCGGCGATCACCTCCGGGTCGCTCATCTGCTCTTCGAGCTCTTTGAAGCTCGTCTCGATCTGGCTGACGAGTTCCTCGACCAACGCCTAGGCCACGACCTCCACGCCCACCAGGTCCTCGGCCGTCAGCTCGCCCGGCTTCTCGAGCGCCAGCACCGCCTGCAGGGCGGCGATCGCAACCTCGAGCTGGCCCAGGTCCGGCTCGCGCGTGGTCAGCAGTTGGAGCTTCAGCCCCGGCCACATCAGGGCCCTCACCCAGCGCCGGCTGCGATTGCGCCCGGCGAACTTGATCAGCTCGAAGGAGATGCCGGCGATCAGGGGGACACCGACGATGCGGGTCAGCACCAGCCAGTACCAGGCGGGCAGGCCGATCGGCGCGAACACGAAGATCGCGACGATCATCACCACCAGCAGGAAGCTGGTGCCGCAGCGCGGGTGCAGCCGCGAGAACCGCTGGGCGTTGGGGGCGGTCAGCGGCAGCCCGGCCTCGAAGCAGGAGATCGTCTTGTGCTCGGCGCCGTGGTACTCGAACACGCGCCGCAGGTCTTTGACCCGCGAGAGCAGGAACATGTAGCCGAGGAACAGGGCCGTCCGGATCAGCCCCTCGACGAGCCAGAACAGCGCCGCCGAGCCGAGCTGGTTCTTGAACAGGCTGGTGATGCCGACCGGCACCACGAAGAACAGCACGACCGCGAGCACCAGCGCGACCACGATCGTCCCCAGCCACACGGCCCGCGGGATCTCTTCGGGCTCCTTGGCCGGCCCCGCGCCGTCGGCCTGCGGGCCGGAACCGTTGCTGTGCGGCTGGGCACCGTTGCTGTGCGGGCCGGCGCCGTTGCTGTGCGGCTGCGCGCCGTTGTCGCTGTGCTCGGCGCCCTCGCCGGCCGGTTCCTCCACGAGCTGGGCGTTGGCCGAGATCTCGAGGGCCTTGAAGCCGATCGCCAGCGAGCTCCCCAGGGCCACCACACCGCGGATGATCGGCAGCCGCAGGGCCCGGTGGCGGCGCATGGCGGAGTCCAGCGGGAAGGACTTGACCTCGATCTCGCCCTCGCCGAGGTGTGAGCCTTCGGGAGCCCCGGGAACGGGCTTGCGCACGCCGACGGCCCAGTTGCCGACGCCGCGCATCATCACGCCCTCCATCACGGCCTGCCCGCCCAGCGGCGCATCGCGCTGTGCGGTCAGCTCGCCGCTGTGCTCGCGCGCCGCGGCGACGGTGGACATCGGCCTACTGCGCGGACCTGGCCTGGGCGGAGTGCTGGCGACCCTTGGCCACGCGACGCTGGAAGCGCTCGACGCGTCCGCCGGTGTCCATCAGCTTCTGCCGGCCCGTGTAGAACGGATGGCAGTTGGAGCAGACCTCGACGTGCAGCTCGTCCTGGGTGGCCCGCGTGAGGAACTCGTTGCCGCAGGTGCAGCGCACGTGGGCCGTCGTGTACTGGGGGTGGATCTTGTCCTTCACACGCTCAGTTTAGCGTGGCACCGCTCGGCGGTGAGGAGGGCGAAACGCCGGTCTGCGAGGGGGGCGAGACGACGGTCTCTTCGCACGGCCGGGTGCGCAGTTCGGCGAACCCGATCTGGCGGCCGTGGTCGTTGAACCAGCGGAAGCGCACGGCCCCCCGGTAGGAGGCGGGGGCGGCGAGGTTGGTCACCTGCTTGAGGTAGCGGAACGATTTCACGCCCGCCGCCGAGCTGCGCCACACCCCCAGGCCGGGGGCGCTGACGCGGCGGTAGCTTTCTTCTTCGGGGGCCTTCTCGAGCACGTCGATCCGCATCTCCATGCGCGTGCTGCCGGGGATGGCGATCATTTCGCCCGAGAAGGTGGCCGCCCGGGCTTCCTGTTCGGGCGAGCTGACGCACTGCTCGAGGGTCGCCGTATCGGGGGCCGGCGTGGTTCGGTGCACGACCAGCGGGTCGTGGAAGCGCACGGCCGCGCCCGCCGGAGCGGCGGCCGCGGCGAGGGTCAGGGCGAGCGCCGTGGCAGGACCGAGGATTCTCATTACAGAACGCTAAACACGCCTGCACGCGCGGGGTTTCGGCGCGCCCTCAGAAGGGACGATCAGGTGACCTGGTAGAGGGGCCCATCGCCCCCCTCGGGGGTCGTCAACCGTCCGCCCTTGGCGGTGATGGCGCCACACTGGACGCAGTTGGTGTAGTTGACGATCACGTCCACGTCGCCCTTCTCGGGCGCGTCCTCGGGTATCTCGTATACGCCGGCCGGGCACATCCAGCGCCACGTTTCGGCGACCTCGCGGGGGACCCTTTTCTGGACCCGGATGTGGTTGGGCGCGTCGTCGCGTGTGGCGTTGCCGGTGATGAACACCGAGGAGAGCTTGTCGAAGATGTACTTCCCGTCGGGCTTGGGGTAGCGATCCTTGGTGTTGCCCACGAACACGGGCTCGGCGTCGTCGCGGTGCCACTGCTGCCGACCGGGGGGCACCTTGCCCTTGGACATGATCGACGGACCCGCCAGCAGGCTGCCGACGAGGAAGCCCTTCTGGAACGCCTGCCTCGTGTTGCGGACCTGGTAGAGCTCCGTCCCGATCGTGGATCGGTCGACCGCGTCCTCGTAGTCGGAGAAGTCGTCGCTGCCCCGCTTGAGCGCGGCGTAGATCGACTCCGCCGCCAGCATTCCCGACTTGATGCAGTGGTGGACCCCCTTCAGCGCCGCCGTGTCGACCATCCCGCCGGCGTCCCCGACGAGCACCGCGCCCGGCATCGAGAGCTTCGGCATCGACCAGTAGCCGCCACCAGGGAGCGCCTTCGCGCCCCAGGCCACGCGCTCGCCGCCGTCGAGGATGTCCTTCACCAGCGGATGCGTCTTGAAGGTCTGCAGGAGGTCGTGCGCGGAGGTCGTCGCGTCGCGGTAGTTGAGGTCCACGACGAAGCCGATCGAGACCAGATCCTCACCGGTCTTCTCGTCCTTCATCGGGTACATCCAGGTGCCGCCGAGCTGGCCGTACTTGGCGGCCACCTTCAGCGGCCACGGCTGCACGAAGGTGTGGATCACGCGGTCGAGCGGCTTGGGGACCTTCCAGACCTCCTTGACCCCGAGCTCCCAGACCTGCGGCTCGCGGTTCTCGGCCAGGTCGAACTCCTGGATCGCGGCCCCGGTCAGGTGCCCCCAGCAGCCCTCGGCGAGCACCACGGCCTTGGCCTTGATGTCCGTACCGGGCTCGAAGTTGCCGAGCGGCTCGCCGTCCTTGCCGCGCCCCTTGTCGCCGGAGCGCACGCCGACAACCGAGCCGTTGTCGACGACCAGTTGCGTGGCGGAGGTCTCGGTGAGGATGTAGGCGCCGGCCTCCTCGGCCTGGCGCTGCTGGTAGCGGGCCAGGGCGGACACCGACACGACCTCGTTGCCGTGGTTCTTGAAGTTCGGCACCGCCGGAATCGGCACCGGGAGCTTGGTTTTCGAGCCGGTGAGCATGTACACCGACTCCTTGGTGACCTCGCCGTAGGCGAAGCCCTCCTCGCGCCACTGCTCGCGGGTCAGCTCCGGGAACAGCTCCTGCAGCGGCTGCGGGCGCATCACGGCGCCACTGAGGTTGTGACCGCCGCAGGTCTTGGCCTTCTCCACCACGGCCACGGGGACTTCCCCGAGCCGCTCCATCATCTCGGGGTCCTCGGCCAGCAGCTGGAGCAGGCGGTTGGCACACGCCAGCCCGGCGGTGCCGCCGCCGACGATCACGACGCCGACCTCGATCAGTTCATCCTCGGGGTCCAGGCCCCGCTTGACGAACTCCTTGCGGGAGTCGACCGGCGGCGGGTACGCCGCCGGTGAGACCTTGCCGTTGGCGGAGCCGGCGTGGGCCATGCCTCAGCTGCCTTTCTTGGCCTTCACAGCATCCGTGAGCTTGGGCAGGATCTTGTTGAGGTCGCCGACCACGCCGAGGTCGGAGAATTCGAAGATCGGGGCGTTTGCGTCCTTGTTGATCGCCACGATGTTCTCCGAGCCCTGCATTCCCACCTTGTGCTGGATCGCGCCCGAGATGCCGGCCGCGAGGTACAGCTTCGGCGCCACGGTCTTGCCCGTCTGGCCGATCTGGGCGGCATACGGATACCAGCCCGCGTCCACCACCGCACGCGTCGCCGCGACCGCGGCGTTGGAGCCGAACGCGGCCGCCAGGTCCTCGGCCAGCTGGAAGCCCTCGGCCTTGCCGAGGCCGCGGCCGCCGGCGATCAGGATGTCGGCGCCCTCGATGTCCACGTCGGCGCCGCGCTGTTCGCCGCGGGTCAGCATCTTCGCCTTCGTCGCCTGCGGGCTGAGCTCGAAGCTGAGCTCCTCCACGGGCGCGTCGGCGTCGCCCGTCTCGCGGATCTCAAACGCGTTCAGGCGCCCGATCACGATCCCGACCGGGGAGCGGTACTCGATTTCCGAGATGGCCGAGTCGCCCAGGATCGGACGCTCGGCGATCAGCTTGCCGCCCTCTGCGCGCACGGCCGTGACCTCCATCACGACGCCCGCGCCCAGGCGCGCCGCCAGGCCGGCCCCGATCTCGAAGCCGAGCAGGCCGCCGCCGAACAGGGCGTAGGAGTAGCCACCGTCGGTGATCGCCCTGGCCATCGCGTCCACGAGCGGCTGCGCCAGCCCTTCGGGACCCTCGGCCACGAGCACCTTCTTGGCGCCGTAGCCGCCGAGCGAGGCGGCGAGGTCGTGGGGCACGTTCTCGCCGAGCAGGATCGCGTGGGCCTCGCCCCCGATCTCGGCGGCCAGCCGTGCGCCCTCGGACACCGCGCCGAGTGAGTTCTTGTTGATCGCGCCTTCGTAGTGAAGCGCGTAAACGAGGATGTTCGCCATCAGCTTTGAGGCCTCCTTAGATGAGCTTGCGCTCGTCGAGCCAGGCAAGGATCTTTTCGACGGTCTCGCCGGTGTCCTCGTCCTCGATGATCTCGCCGGACGCCTTCGCGGGCGGCGCCTTGGCGGCGGTCCAGTGGGCGGCGGAGTTGTCGCCCCCGACTTTGCCGGCGTCGATGCCGGCCTCCGAGGCCGTCATCGCCTGCAGCGGCTTCTTCTTGGCGCCCATGATCGCCTTCAGCGAGGGGTAGCGCGGCTCGTTGATCGCGTCTCCGACGGAGATCACGGCCGGCGTCTCGATCTGGACGGTGTCATAGCCGTACTCGGCCTGGCGCTCGCAGCGCACGCCGCCGTCGGCGACGTCCATCTTGATCACCTGCGTGAGCGACGGCATCCCGAGGTGCTCGGCCACGACGGCGCCGATCGTGTAGCACTCGCCGTCGTCCGACTGCTGTCCGAGCAGCACCAGGTCGGGGCTCTCGCGCTCGAGCGTCTTCGCGAGCGCGTACCCGGTGGCGGCCACGTCCGAGCCGGCCAGTGCCGGGTCGGACAGGTGGATCGAGCGGTCGGCGCCGAGCGAGACGGCCTTGTGCAGGGCCCGCACGGCGCTGTCGGGTCCCATCGTCACCGCCACGATCTCCTCCACGGGAGCGGCTCCGCCCTCGCGGATCTGCATCGCGGCCTCGATCGCGTGGGTGTCGTAGGGGTTGAGGTTCTTCTCGCCGCTGCGGTCCATCCGGCCCGTGCTGGGGTCCAGGCGCTTTTCAACCGCCGCGTCGGGAACCTCCTTCACCAGGACACAAATCTTCATGTTCTGCAGGGCTCCTTGATTTGGGTGAGTGGGATCCTACCGCTAGAAGTTGACTGACGAGTCAATCAGCTACTGCGGGGGGCGGCGGTCTCGCGGATGAAGTCCACGATCGCCTGCGTGGAGGCCCCCGGAGTGAAGACCTCCGCGACACCGAGCGCCTTCAGCTCGGGAATGTCCTGCGCCGGGATCGTCCCCCCGACGGTGATGATCACGTCATCGACGCCCTGCTCGTGCAGGAGCTCGAGCACCCGCGGCACGAGCGTCATATGGGCGCCCGAGAGGATCGACAGCCCGACCGCGTCCGCGTCCTCCTGGATCACCGTCTCAACGATCTGCTCGGGGGTCTGGTGCAGGCCCGTGTAGATGACCTCCATGCCCGCGTCGCGTAGTGCCCGGGCGATGATCTTCGCGCCCCGGTCGTGGCCGTCGAGGCCGGGCTTGGCGACGACCACACGGATCTTGCCCTGCGTCGGTGTGGAGTTGGAGGCCATGACTCGGTGCGGTGCGTGGCGGTGCCACGCGCTCGGGCGGTGGGTGCCGCGCGGTGAGCAGCGTAGCGGCAGCCAGGCGGCCGGGCAACCACGCCGCCCCGGCCCCGGCCCCGCAGCCGGCGCCCGCCGGCGGTCAGCCCCTGCGCCCGCGGCCACCGCCGCGAGAGACCCACCCGGGGCCGCGGGAGCCGCCCGCCCGAAGGCTCCGGACGCGGCCGTTGGAGGATCCGTTGGAGCGCTCCCGCGAGCCGTTGCCGCGATCGAGCACGACCCGTCCCAGCGAGGCGACGGCGGTCCCCGCGCCGAGCAGGGCGAGCACCTTCAGGCGCCTCCCGAGGCGGTCGAGCTCGACCACCTCCCAGCCCTCCTGGAGGGCGATCCGGCGCAGCGCTGCGTCGGGGTTCACGACGACCGCGTGGCGGACGGCGCGCAGCATCGGCAGGTCGGACTCCGAGTCCGAGTAGGCGTATGAGCGCTCGAGCGCGAGCTGCTCGCGGTCGGCCAGCTCGCGCATCGCCAGGACCTTGCCCTCGCGGTAGTTGAAGGGCCCTGCGGGCCGGCCCGTATAGCGGCCGTCGACGATCTCCGAGCGCGATCCGAGGCCGCCGTCGAAGGCCAGCACCCGCGCCAGCAGGTCAGCCATCTCCTGCGAGGCAGCGGTGAGGATGTAGACGGGCATGCCCTCGTCCTGGTGGGCATAGGCGCGTTCGAGCATCTGCGGGTAGAGGCGCGGGAGCACCCCGGCGAGCACCCGCGGCGAGAGCCGCTCGAGGTCCCGCACGCGCACGCCGGCGATCATCTCCCCGACCCGCTGGCGGACGATGTCGGCGCGGTCGTCGGTCGAGCCCAGCAGCCGGAAGCGGACGTTCTCGTATACGTCCTTCGCCAGCCGCGAGCGCGAGATCATCCCTGTCTCGTAGGCCGCGCGGGCGAAGAAGATCCCGGAGGACCCCGCCATCAGTGTCTTGTCGAGGTCGAAGAAGGCCGCCCCCCGCGGGCTCTCCGGCGCCGGGTCGCCCTCGCCCGACCAGCCCGGCTGGTGCTGCACTAGACCCGCAGGATCAGCGCGTCGCCCTGTCCGCCGCCGGAGCAGATCGCCGCGCAGCCGAGCCCGCCGCCCCGGCGGCGCAGCTCCAGCAGCAGGCTGCCGAGGATGCGCGCGCCGGAGGCGCCGATCGGGTGTCCCAGGGCGACCGCGCCACCGTTGACGTTGACCCTGTCCTCGTCGATGCCGAGCATCCTGATCGAGTTCAGCGTCACCGAGGCGAATGCCTCGTTGATCTCCCACAGGTCGATGTCGCCGGGCTGCAGGCCCGCCTTCTCGAGCGCCTTGCGGGCGGCGGTGGCGGGAGTCGTGGCGAGGTAGGCGAAGTCGTTCGCGCTCTGCGCGTGGGCGACGATCTCTCCGAGCGCCTGCTTGCGGTTGGCCGCGGCCCACTCCTCGGAGGCGAGCACCAGCGCGCCGGCGCCGTCGTTGACCCCCGGAGAATTACCGGCGGTGTGCGAGCCCTCCTTGCTCACCAGGCCGGGCAGCTTTGCGAGTGCCTCCAGCGACGAGCCTCGTCGCGGACCCTCGTCGACCTCGACGATCGTCGGCTCGTCCGGCTTCTTCCTGTTGGGGATCGTGACGGCGACGATCTCCTCGGACATGCGCCCGTCGTCGATCGCCTTCAGGGCCAGCTCGTGGGAGCGCAGCGCCCAGCGGTCGAGGTCGGCGCGGGTCATCTCGAGCTCGTCACCGATCTCGGTCGCCTCGACGAACATCTGCTTGCCCGAGAACGGGTTCGTGAGCCCGTCATGGACCATCGCGTCGAGGATCTTGGCGTCGCCCATGCGGTAGCCGAAGCGGCCCTGGGGCATCAGGTATGGAGCCTTGGACATCGACTCCATGCCGCCGCCGACGCCCACCTCGAGATCGCCGGCCCGGATCGCCTGGTCGAGCAGCACGCTCGCCCGCAGCCCCGACGCGCAGACCTTGTTGATCGTCTCCGAGGAGACCTCCTTCGGGATGCCGGCCTTGATCTGGGCCTGGCGCGAGGGGATCTGCCCCTGGCCCGCCTGCAGCACCTGGCCGAAGATCACGTGATCGACCTGCTCGGGCTCCACCTCGGCCCGTTCGAGCGCCGCCGAGATCGCCACGCCGCCGAGCTCGGGGGCGGGAAGCGTCGAGAGCCCGCCGCCCATCTTGCCGATCGGGGTGCGGGCCGCGCCGAGGATCACGGTGTTGGGCATGAAAGCTTGGGCCTCCTGGAAGTCGTTGCCTGCGCTGGCTGCCGAGATGGTAGTGGACGCCTGTGTGCGCCCCCGGCCGGGGACTCGGTCGGAGCGGCACACCGCCCGGAGCCCCGCCGGGATATCGTCCCGGGCCACCGATGCGCGTGAGCACGATCGCCACCCCGCCCGCCACCGGGGACGCCGACACGATCGCCGTCGGGGTCTTCGACGGAGCCACGGCCCCCGCGAACGCCCCCGCCGAGGTGGGACAGCTGCTGGATTCGGGCGAGGCCCGGACAACGCTCGGGGCGCTGGCGCTGGCCCACTCCGACGGCCGCCGCTGGCTGATCGTGGGCCTGGGAGCTCCCGCGCGCTTCGACGCCGAGCGGGCACGGGTGGCCGCCGCCGCCGCCTGCGGGCGGGCGCGGGAGATCTCCACGCGAGAGCTGTGCTGGCTGCTCGGCGAGGACGCCGAGCCGGCGATCGCCGCCGGGCTCGTGGAGGGCACGGTGCTGGCCGACTACCGCTTCGATCAGGCCAAGGGAGCGACCGCCTCCGACGACGACGGGGACGCTCCCCCGAAGCAGCTCGAGGGCCTGGTCGTGTCGGGGCCCGCGGAGCTCGAGCGGGCGGTCGCCGACGCGGCCGTCGTGGCCGAGGCGGCCAACCGCGCCCGGGACCTGCAGAACCGGCCCGCCAACGACCTCACCCCCTCGGCGCTGGCCCAGCACGCCACCGCGCTGGCGGGCGAGCTCGAGCGCCTGAGCGTCGAGGTCGAGGGGCGCAACGGGATCCTCGAACGGGGCATGGGCGCCTTCGCCGCCGTCGCCCAGGGCTCCTACGAGGAGCCGGCCCTGATCACGCTGCGCTACCGCGGCCCGGGTGCGAGCGGCCCGGTGCTGGGCCTGGTGGGCAAGGGCGTGACCTTCGACAGCGGCGGGATCTCGCTGAAGCCCTCGGCCAAGATGTCGGAGATGAAGTTCGACATGTCCGGCGCGGCCAGCGTGCTGGAGGGCATCGGAGCGATCGCCCGGCTGGAGCTCCCGCTCGACGTGATCGGCGTCCTCGGGGCCACCGAGAACCTCCCCAGCGGCCGCTCGGTCAAGCCCGGCGACATCGTCACGGCCGCCAACGGGACCACGATCGAGGTCAACAACACCGACGCCGAGGGCCGGATGGTGCTGGCCGACTGCCTCTGGCATGCGATCGAGCAGGGCGCAGAGCGGGTGGTCGATCTGGCGACCCTGACGGGGGCCGTGATCGTCGCGCTGGGCTCCACCTACTCCGGGCTGATGAGCAACGACGAGGAGCTCGCCGAGCGGATCGTCGAGGCGGGCGAGCGCAGCGGCGAGATCGTCTGGCGCCTGCCGCTGCACGAGGAGTACGACGAGCTCATCAAGGGCACCTTCGGGGACCTCAACAACGCCCCCGAAGCCCGCAAGGCGGGCACGATCGTGGGCGGCGCGTTCCTGCAGAAGTTCGTCGGCGAGGTCCCGTGGGGGCACCTGGACATCGCCGGCTCGGCGTGGGAGCTGGGGCGCCCGTACGTGGGCAAGGGGGCCTCCGGGTACGGCGTGCGCCTGCTCGTCGAGCTGGCTCGCTCCTACTGCGCCTGAGCCGCGGCGATGGACTTCGACCTCTCCCCCGACCACGAGCTGATCCGGCGAACGGTGCGCGAGTTCGCCGAGGGCGAGGTGGCCCCGGTGGCCGAGGAGCTCGACCGCACGAAGTCCTTCCCGTACGAGATCGTGCGCAAGCTCGGCGCTCTGAACCTGATGGGGATCCCGTTTCCGACCGAGTACGGGGGCGCCGGCGGCGACACGCTCGCCTACGTGCTGACGGTGGAGGAGCTCACACGGGTGGACTCCTCGGTTGCGATCACGCTGTGCGCCCACACCTCGCTGGGCACCCAGCCGCTGTACCTGTTCGGCGACGAGGACCAGAAGCGGGAGTGGATGCCGCGGCTGTGCTCGGGGGAGGTGCTGGGGGCGTTCGGGCTGACCGAGCCGGAGGCGGGCTCGGATGCCGGCAACACCCGCACCCGCGCGCGCCTGCAGGACGGCGAATGGGTGATCGACGGCGCCAAGCAGTTCATCACCAACGCCGGCACCGACATCTCCGGAGTCGTGTCCATCACGGCCGTGACCGGCGAGGACGGCGCCGGCGCCAAGGAGATCTCGAACATCATCGTGCCCAACGGGACCCCCGGCTACGAGCAGGGAGAGCCCTACCGCAAGATGGGTTGGAACGCGTCCGACACGCGGCCGCTGACGTTCAGCGAGTGCCGTGTGCCGGAGCAGAACCTGCTGGGGCAGCGCGGCGCCGGCTTCCGCCAGTTCCTGCAGATCCTCGACATCGGCCGCATCGGGGTGGCCGCGATGGGCGTCGGCCTCGCCCAGGGGGCGCTCGACCAGGCGCTCGCCTACGCCCGCGAGCGACGCGCGTTCGGCCAGCCGATCTCCAAGTTCCAGGCGATCCAGGCCAAGCTCGCTGACATGTCAACCGAGATCGAGGCGGCCCGGCTGCTGGTCTACAAGGCCGCGCTCGAGAAGGACGCCGGGCGCAACTTCGGCCTCACGGCCGCCCAGGCGAAGCTCAAGACCGGCCGCCTGGCGGTGCGCTGCAGCGAGGAGGCGGTCCAGATCCACGGCGGCTACGGCTACATCGAGGAGTACCCCGTGTGCCGCTTCTATCGCGACGCCAAGATCCTCACGATCGGCGAGGGCACCGACGAGGTCCAGCAGATGGTGATCGCGCGGGCGCTCGGGGCCTAGGCGCTCCGGAGCCGGGGCGCCCGCGGCCCAGGTCCGGCTCCTAAGCCTCGTACTGCCACTCCAGCAGCGCCGCGGCGGCGCTGGCGGGATCCAGGCGCCGCGCCAGAACCTCCTCCAGGAGGTCCCCGAAGCGGGGGTCCTCACCCAGCTCCTCCTCCAGGCGCCGGCGCATGCGCGCGGCCGCGATCGAGAGCACCTCGTTGCGCAGATGACGCCCGCGGCGGCGGTCGAGCTCGCCCGCGGCGCGCAGGTGCTCGTCGTGCTCGGCGAGCCTCTCCACCAGCTCCTCGACGCCGCGCCCGCGGGTGGCTTCGGTCTTCACGATCGGGACCCTCCAGCCGCCCCGCTCGGAGCCGTCGAGGTTGGCCAGCGACAGCACGCTGCGGATCTCGCGGATCATCGTGTCGGTGAGGGGATGATCGGCCTTGTTGACGACGATCACGTCGGGGATCTCCATCACGCCGGCCTTCAGCGCCTGGATCGAGTCCCCCGACCCGGGCATCAGCACCAGCACGATCGTGTCGGCGTGATCGATGATGTCGATCTCGGCCTGGCCGACGCCGACGGTCTCGATGTAGACGTCCTGGCGCCCGGCGGCGTCGAGCAGCAGAGCGGCCTGCAGGGCGGCCTCCGACAGACCCCCGAGAGCCCCTCGGTTGGCCATCGAGCGGATGAACACGCCGGGGTCCAGGAAGTGCTCGGTGAGGCGGATGCGGTCGCCCAGCAGAGCCCCCTGGGTGAACGGCGAGGAGGGGTCGATCGACAGCACCCCGACCGTCCTGCCGGCCCGCCGGCGAGCGCCCGTGAGGGCCCCGATCAAGGTTGACTTGCCGACCCCCGGAGGGCCCGTGAAACCGACCACGGTGGCCCCGCCGGTGTGCGGGTAGACCTCGCGCACGAGCTTCCAGCCCTCGGGCCGGTCGTCCTCCACCAGCGAGATCGCGCGGGCGAGCGCGCGGCGGTCGCCGTCGAGCAGGCGCTGGGCGAGCGTGGGGTCCTCCATCGAGCGGGCAATCATCGCAGGGGCACCCGGGGGCGGCCGGGCCTCTACGATTCGGCGCCGATGGCGCAGGTCGCAGACGTGGGCACCCCCGCAGGGCAAGAGCAGCACGCCACCGCTGCGCGGCTGGCGCCCGCGCCCCTGCACGGAGGGCCGCTGACGGTGCTGCGCTTCATGCGCGCGAACGGAATGCTGACGCCCTCCTATGCGGTCCTGCTGGCGCGCATGGCGTACCTGAAGCTGCGCTTCGGCCGGCGCCTGCAGACGGACGGCATCTGCTTCCTGTGCCCCCGCGTGAAGCTCGAGATCGGGCGCGGAGCGACGCTGCGGATCGGCCGCTGGGCGTGGGTCGGACACGGCTGCAAGGTGCGTGTCCACGAGGGCGAGGTGGAGATCGGGGCCAAGACCGTGATCGGCCAGGAGTGCACGATCTCGGCCTTCCAGCACGTCTCGATCGGGCGCGAGTGCATCATCGCCGACCGCGTGATGCTGATCGACTTCGACCACGGCGTCACCGAGGTGGAGCGCCCGATCCGCCTGCAGGGGATCTACAAGCGCGACGTGCGCGTCTCTCACAACGTCTGGATCGGCTACGGGGCCTGCGTGCTGCGTGGCGTCAGCGTGGGCGACAACGCGATCGTGGGAACGAGCGCGGTGCTGACCGCGGACGTGCCCGCCAATGCGGTCGTGGCCGGTGTGCCGGCGCGCGTGATCCGCATGCGCGAGACCCCTCGCACGCTGCGTTGGGAGTGACTCCCCTGCACACCGGTGCCGGCCGGCGCCCTCCAGGACGCCCGCCGGGAGTGGCACCCTAGGGACCCCCGCGATGAGCACCGACCCGGTCTCCTACAACCGCGCACGCGCCGCCGAGAGCGACCTCTGGGGCGAGGTGCGCAAGGTGCTCGACGCCGGCGCCAAGCGCGTCTGCGACGTCGGCGGAGGGGCACGACCGATGCTGGGCCTGCCGCAGGTCGAGCGCGCGGGGCTGCACTACGTCGTCGCCGACGTCTCCGACGAGCAGCTGCAGCGGGCGCCGGATGGCTACCGGCGCGAGCGGGCGGACATCCTCGACGCGGACGCCGTGGAGCGCCTGGCGCGGGAACACGGTCCTTTCGACGCCGTCTTCAGCCGCTGGACGGCCGAGCACGTTCGCGACGGGGAGCGCTTTCACCGCCACGTGTTCGAGCTGCTGCGCCCGGGCGGCACCGCGGTGCACATGTTCCCGACGCTGTACGCGCTGCCGTTCCTGGTCAACAGGATGCTGCCGCCGGCGCTGTCCAGCGGGGTGCTGTTCCGCGCCTGCCCGGCACGCCACGCGAAGTTCCGCCCCTACTACTCGTGGTGTCGCGGCCCCTCGCGCGCCCAGCTCGCCCGGCTGCGCTCGGTGGGTTTCTCGATCGAGCGCTACACGGGTTACTTCGGCCACGCCTTCTACCGCCGCATCAAGCCGCTGTCGGCCGCCGAGAGCGCGTTCGTGGGAGTGATGGTCGACCATCCGCTGCCGGCGCTCACGAGCTTCGCGCTGGTCGTCCTCAGGCGGCCGCCCGAGCGGCCCTCAGGGCCCGACGAGGTCGCAGGTGCGCGCGTCGGGGGCGATGTTGCGCAGGGCCCCGGCGGCGACGGTGGCGGGATCGGCGCCTGACAGCGCCCGGGCCAGCCGGCCGCGGTGGCCGTGAAAGCGCTCCTGCGCGTAGCTGACGGCCAGCTCGCGGGTGATCAGGAAGGCCCAGTCGCTGGATTGCAGCGCGAGCAGCTCGCGCAGCGCCGAGACCGGCACCGCGGGGCCGGCGCCGAGCACCTGCAGCTCGGCCGCCCTGGCCCCGAAGGCGAGCTCGGCGACACCCGGCTGAGACCAGGTCGAGAGGTCTCCGGCGTGACCCCAGCTGGTGGCGCGCCACTCCTCCCGCAACGCCTGCGGCAGCGGGCGCGGAGCGCTCATTGCCGACGCGTCGTCGAGGCGCACCAGCGCCAGACCCTGTGCGGCGGCCTCCTCGACCACGGCCGCCAACCACTCCACCCCCTCGTACCACCAGTGCCCCAGGAGCTCGGTATCGAGTGCGCACACCACCAGCCCCCCGCCCGGCAACGGGCCGGGAGCCGCCCGGCCGGCCTCGCGCAGCCGCTCGCGGACGCGGGCCACGAAGTCGGCCGCGTGGGTGCGGGCGAGGGCCAGCGCGACGTCGCGTTCGTAGGCCCCGCCGGCGTTGTTCCAGGGGTTGTGGTGGAAGGTGGTGAGGCGGTGGTAGTCGCGGTAGGCGCCCCCGGCGGGGTAGCCCCGATCGCTCCACACCAGCGCCATCGTGGCCCGATCGACCGGTACCATCACCACCCCGCGCTCGCCCGCGAGCGGCTGCAGGTGCTCCCACGAGCCCTCCCCGAAGGCGTTCGTGAGCTCGACGCAGACGGCCCTCACGCCCTCCTGGGCCAGCGTCGGCTCCAGCCACGGGGCATGGGCGCACTCGGGCAGCCAGAAGCCGCCGCTCCAGGCGGCGAACCGCCGGCGGTGCGAGGCGATGCCGCTGGCGAGCTGCGCTCGCACCCCCGCGTCGGTGGCCAGCAGCGGCAGGATCGCGTGGGTCGCCGACGAGGTCCAGCGGACGTGCGCCCCGAGCGCCCCGAGGAGGTCATCGGAGCGCTCGTGCAGGCGCTCCAGGGCCCCCCTGTAGTCGAGCCATGCGCGCTCGAGCTCGACCGCCAGCTGCTCGTGACCGCCCTCCCGCAGCCCGGCCGCGTCGCGCTCGTGGGTCCCCCGGCGGACCTCCTCGACGAAGCGGCCGAAGCGCTCGGCGATGCCGGGAGCCTCGAGCTGGTCGCAGAGCACCGGGGTGAGCGAGAGCGTGACCGGCGCACCGCCGTCGAGCAGGTCGAGCAGCGGCAGGTAGGAGCCCACCATCGCCTCCCACAGCCACTCCTCGCCGAAGGGCCAGGTGCCGAAGCCCTCGACGTAGGGCATGTGGGTGTGCAGGACGATCGCCAGCGCCCCCTGCTCACGGGCGCCGGCGCCTAGGCCCGGCACACCGCGAGGAAATCGAGCGCCCGCTCGAGGTCGGCCTCCCCCGCCCCGCGCAGCGCGAAGTCGCGCGCGTCGATCGCCGGGGTGAAGCGCGCGTAGAAGCGCTCGGTGAGGCCGAGAGCGGCGTGCACGCGGTCCCACCCGCAGCGCAGCGCCAGCTCGTGGGCACGCAGCTTGCGGGCGTGGAACAGGCCGAACAGCTGCACCCGCGAGAAGGAGGCGCGGCACAGCTGCTCGAACTCCTCGCGGCGATACTCGTGTACGTGCCAGGGGTTGTCCGAACGGCTCGCCCCCTTCGGCGCGAGCGTCCGCACGTTGGGGGTGGAGACGTACACCGTGCCCTGGGGCCCCACCAGTGAGCGGAAGTGGGCGAGCACCCCGCCGGGGTCCTGGAGGTGCTCGATCGTCTGCAGGAACACGACCGCGTCGGCCGGCTCCGCGTACGTTTCCACGAGCGCCCGCTCGAACTTCACGTTGGCGGCCGCGTAGCGCAGACGGGCGTGCTCGTGGGCCTGCGGGTTGGCGTCGACGCCGGTGACGGCCGCCGCCCTGCCCGCCAGCACGCCCACCCCGTAGCCCTCACCGCAGGCCATGTCGATCACCCTGGCGCCGGCCACGCGCGGAGCGATCCACTCGTACACGGCCAGGTGGCGACGAAACCAGTAGTTCTCGGCCGGGACGTCAGGGAGCGTGCGCTCGCCCGTGAGCTCGAGCGGCGGGACCCCGGCGGGCTGGTCGCGCTGGACGTAGCTGTCCGGCGAACCCGCGGCGGAGCGCTCGCGAGCCTCGGGCTCGGTGCGAGGCGCTGGCACGGCGGGCGAGTATAAGGTGCGGGCCGTGCCGCCCGCCGCCAGCGCCGAGCAGATCCGCGACGCGAACACCCGCTACCACGACGCTGCCGCCCACCACTACGACTCCAAGTGGGGCATCGACTTCGGCGACACCGGCCAGCAACAGGTCCTCACGAAGCTCCGCAAGGCACTGGGCGGCGGCCCGGGCGGGCGGGCGCGATACCGGGACTCGCTGGAGATCGGCGCCGGGACCGGCTACTTCACCCTCAACCTGCTGCTCGGCGGGCTGATCGAAAACGCCACCTGCAGCGACATCTCGCCGGGGATGCTGCAGACGCTGGCCTCGAATGCAGAGCGCCTCGGCCTCGAGGTGAGCACCCAGCCCGCCGACGCCGAGCGGCTGCCGTTCGCCGATGACAGCTTCGACCTCGTCCTCGGCCACGCCGTGCTGCACCACATTCCCGACCTGCCACGGGCGTTCGAGGAGTTCAGCCGCGTGCTGCGGCCCGGGGGGACGCTGCTGTTCGCCGGCGAGCCATCCCTCTACGGGGATCGCATCGCCGGGGTGCCGAAGGCACTCGGCCGCACGCTCGCGCCCCTGTGGCGCATGGCGCTACGCGCAGGCCCTGCCGCGGCGCCCCCGCCGGCGAGCTCGGAGGAGTCGCTGGAGCCGGTCGTGGACGTGCACGCCTTCTCTCCCGGTAGGCTCTCGCGCCTGGCCAGGGACGCCGGCTTCGAGCACACCCGTGTCAGCGGCGAGGAGCTCGTCGCGAACTGGTTCGGGTGGGTGAATCGCACGCTCGAGCACAGCGCCGACCCGGACGAGATTCCGTGGGCCTGGCGGCAGTACGCCTACCGCGGCTACCTGGTCCTGCAGGAGCTGGATCGGAGACTGCTGGAGTCGCTGCTGCCGGCGAGCGCCTTCTACAACCTGATGCTCAGCGCCCGCAAGCCTCCGCGCTGAGGCGGGCCTGGACCTAGAATCGGGTCGATGGCTTCGCGGCCGGCCCGGAACTTCCCCCTGTTCCCGTTGAGCATCGTGGCGCTTCCGAGCGAGAGCGTGCCGCTGCACATCTTCGAGGAGCGCTACCGCGTGATGATCGCGCGCTGCCTGGAGGCCGGTCCGGACTCACGGGGGCGCCAGTTCGGCATCGTGTGGCTCTCCGACGAGGAGCTCAAGCCGGTGGGATGCGCGTGCGAGGTCGAGGAGGTGCTCGAGCAGATGGAGGACGGGACCATGGACATCCTCGCTCGTGGCACGCGGCCGTTCCGGCTGCTCAGCCGTCAGGACGACCTCCCCTACCCCGCCGGTGAGATCGAGTTCCTGACCGAGATCGAGGAGGAGCCCGACGACGAGGCCGCCACGGCTACCCGCGAGCTATACCGCGACCTGGTCGCCCAGGCCACCGATCGGGAGCTGAGCGAAGAGGAGCTGCTCGAGCTCGACGCCTACGGGATGGCCGCCACCGTCGAGTTCGGCGTCGAGGCCAAGCAGGAGCTGCTCGAGCTGCGTTCCGAGAACGCCCGCCTGCGGCTGCTCGCGATGCTGCTGTCGGCGGCTATCGAGCGCCTGCAAACGCTCGAGCGCGCCCAGGCGCGCGCCCTCTCCAACGGCAAGGTGCGCTTCGCCTGAGGCGGGCGCCGGGGCCGAACGAGCGGACGGTGCGACCGGAGGGGCGGACGGGCCCTATTCAGGCAGCCCGCAGACCTGCTGGGCGGTCTTGAGAACGAACAGCGCCAGTTCGTGCAGAACCTTCGGCTGGGCGGCGGAGTTGTCGGCGAAGTGCACGGTGCCGTTTTCGTCTCGGACGCCGTAGCTCATCACCGACCCCGGCCTGGCCCCCAGGGTCGCGTGCTGGGAGGCGAGGCTCTGGAGGTCTTCCTGGATTCCGCGGGCGTGCACGAGTTCGGCGTCGCTGAGCTTGTGCGGCGCGCGCCGCCCGTTGCAGTGGACGTTGCCCTCTTCGTCGACGAGCAGGGTCAGACCGGCGTGCGCCGTGGAGCCCGTGCGCGTGACGATGAAGATGTCCCCCGCCGAAACGCCTCCGCAGCCGCCCAGCAGCCCGACGGCCGCGAGCAGGACGCCGCCCAAGCCAAGCCTTGCCCTGAGGCCCATCAGGCCTGCACCGCCACACCCCCGCGCCGCGGATCGCCGGCGCCCTCCAGCTGCCGGCCCCGTCTGAGGACGGCCTGGACGCCCCCGAAGAACAGGTTCCGGGAGCCGAAGCGCACGACCTGAAGCTCGGGGGGCACGCCGTCGAGGTCGATGCCAGGCTCGGCGAACAGGACCCCGTTCTCGAAGTGCACGCGTGGGGCACCGATCGCCGGGGCCGCGCCGAGGCCGCGGTCGACGACACCGATGATCGTCTGCAACAGGGCCGAGCGAATGCGGTTGGAGCCGGCGCTGCCGAGTACCAGCTCGACCTCTCCCTCGCGCATCACGACGGTTGGGGCCATCATGCTCGGCATCCGCTGGCGGGGCCGGTGACGGTGAAAACCGAGCGGGTTGAGATCCTCCTCGCCCATCACGTTGTTCAGGTGCAGCCCCGTTCCGGGCACGACCACGCCCGAGCCCTCGCCGTTGGTGCAGGTCGCGCTACAGGCGCGGCCGTCCGCGTCGAGCACCGAGATGTGCGTCGTCGAGCCGAGCCGCTGGGCGAGGAAGCGCTCGGAGTAGCCCTCGTCCTGCAGGCCCTCGAGGAACTCGGGGGTGCGCTCGGCCTGGGCGGCGGACATCGCCGCGACGACCTCGGGCAGGGGCGGCGGGCTCGGGCCGCGGTCGAGCAGGGCCAGCGAGTAGGCGATCAGGGTGCCCCCGGCGGAGGGGGCCGGGTTGGTGAGGATCTCGCGGTCGCGATAGCGCAGCTGCAGCGGCTCGCGGGCTACCGCCTGGTAGCCGGCCAGGTCCTCGCGGGACAGCAGCCCGCCGCGGCGGCCGACCCACTCGGCGACGGCGTCGGCGATGGCGCCGCGGTAGAAGGGCTCCGGGCCCTCGCTCGCGAGCAGCTCCAGCGCGTCGGCGAGATCGGGGTTGCGCAGCACCTCGCCCTCACGCAGGACACGCCCGTGCGGGGCCCACAGCGCCGCGCACTCCGGGGTCGAGGTCAGCAGCCCGGCGAGGATCTCGGCCACATAGGCCTGCCCGGCATTGAGCGCCACGCCGTCACGAGCCAGTTCGGCGGCGGGCGCGGCGAGGCGCTGCAGGGACATCGTCCCCCAGCGGCTGACCGCCTCGCAGACGCCGGCCGGGGTCCCGTAGACGCCGCAGGAGGCCGGTCCGACGTGGAACACCTGCTCGGCGTCCCCGAAGGACACGTCGATCGGCAGCAGCTCGGCGTACACCTGTCCCTGGGGGCCCTCCCAGGGAGCCGCGGGCGCCGCCACGAAGAAGTCCAGCAGCGTCACGGGCACGTCCCCGCCGGCGACCAGCATGTGGCCTCCGGCCCCGAGGCCGGTGAGCAGCGGCTCGGCAACGAACGAGGTCAGCATCGCGGCGACGACCGCATCCACCGCGTTGCCGCCTTCGCGCAGAACCCGCGCTCCGGCGTCGGCGGTCAGCGGGTGCCCGGCGGCGATGACCCCGTGCTCAGCCTCGCCCATCCGCCGCGGCGACCGCGCCTATAGGTTCGGAATGAACTCCGGGACCTCGAGCTCATCCACCGCCAGGCCGCCACGGCGCGACGGGCGCGGCGGGCCGGCGGGAGCGGCGCGGGCGACCTTCAGCTCGCCGGCCGCGGGCTCGTTGAGGCGGGCGGCCGGGCGGCGGCGGTCCTCTGCGAACCCCGTCGCCACGACGGTCACCCACACCTGGTCGTCGAGCTTGTCGTCGACCATCGCCCCGAAGATGATGTTGGCCTCCGGATGGGCGGCCTGCGAGACCGCTTTGGCCGCCTCGTTGACCTCCCACAGAGACAGGCTCTCGCCACCGGTGATCGAAAGCAGGATCGAGCGGGCGCCGTCAACCGACGTCTCCAGCAGCGGCGAGGAGATGGCGTGGTCGGCTGCCTCGGTGGCGCGGTTCTCGCCGATTCCCATGCCGATCCCCAGCAGGGCGTTGCCGGCGCCGCTCATGATCGTGCGCACGTCGGCGAAGTCGAGGTTGATCAGGCCCGGGAGCGTGACGAGGTCGGAGATGCCCTGGACGCCCTGGCGCAGGACGTCGTCGGCGACCCGGAAGGCCTCGACCATCGCGGTCTGGCGGTCGAGCACCCCGAGCAGGCGGTCGTTGGGCACCACGATCAGCGTGTCGACCTCCTCGGCCAGCGCCCGCACGCCGCGCTCGGCCTGCTCGCTGCGCCGGGCGCCCTCGAACTGGAACGGCTTGGTCACGATCGCAACCGTCAGCGCGCCGACTTCCCTGGAGATGCGGGCCAGGATCGGAGCCGCGCCGGTGCCCGTCCCGCCGCCGGCGCCGGCGGCGATGAAGATCATGTCCGAGCCCTTCAGCATCGCCTTGACGCGGTCGTAGTCCTCCATCGCGGCCTGGCGGCCGACTTCGGCATCGGAGCCGGAGCCGAGGCCACGGGTGAGCTCGGCGCCGATGTGCACCGTGAGGTCGGCGGTGGACTGCTGCAGGGACTGGAGGTCGGTGTTGACGGCGAGGAACTCGATCCCGGCGACCTGCGCCTCGACCATGCGGTTGACGGCGTTGACGCCGGCTCCGCCGACGCCCACCACGCGGATCAGGGGCTGACCGGCCTGGATGCCGCCGAGGGCCGTCTGCTGTTCGGAGGAGAAGGCCTCCCGCAGGCGATCCTGGGGCGTCGGCAGACTCAGGCTCGGCGATAGCGCGCTCTGGGCGGCGACCGTCTGGGGAGCGGGGCTGAGCGAGGGATGGGGCACGCCGGCGGGCGCAGCGGCCTGGCTTCGCTGTGGGCGTTCCCGAGCCGCGGGGCGCTCGTGAACCGCCGGGCGCTGCTGGACAGCGGGGCGTTCCTCCAACGGGGGGCGCTCGTGCACGACCGGGCGCTCCTCCGCGGCCGGGCGCGGCTCGACGGCCGCGGTGTCGTCGGGCTGCGAGCGCAGCCGCACGTCGGGCTCGTTCAGCCCATCGTCGCGATCGTGGTCGGCGCCTTCCGCCTCTTCGGTTTTGCGGAACAGGGCCGCAAGCGGGCCTTCACGCATGCTCGCGCGCTTAGGGTTGGACATTTGCGAGGACCTCCTGCGCGAGCTGCCGGTAGGACTGGGCGGCGACGCCGTCCGGCTCGTACTTCAGCACCGACATGCCCTTCACCGGCGCCTCCGCGAAGCGGACGGTCTTGCGGATCCGGGAGGCGAACACGCGATCGCCGAAGTTTTCTTCGAGAATCTCGATCGCCTCCTTGGCGTGGATCGTCCGTGAGTCGACCAACGTCGGAAGGATACCCTCGATGTCGACGCCGGGGTTGAGATTCTCGCGGATCATGGCAAGCGTGTTCTGGAGCTGGATCAGGCCCCGCATCGACAGATACTCGCATTGCACGGGGACGATCACGCGGTCGGCGGCGGTGAGCGCGTTGATCGTCAGCAGCCCCAGGCTCGGGGGCGTGTCGATGCAGATGAAGTCGTAGTCCTCGAGGATCGGCTGGAAGGCCTTCTGCAGGGCGCGCTCGCGGCCGATCATCGTGGACATCGCGATCTCCGCCCCGGCGAGGTCGATCGAGGCGCAGGCGATGTCGATCTCGCGCTTGCGGATCACCTCGCGGATCGAGACTTTGTGCACGAGCACGTCGTACATCGACAGCTCTAACGTGTCCGGGTCGATGCCCTGGGACATCGTCAGGTTGCCCTGGGGGTCCATATCGACGCACAGGACGCGGTGTCCCTCCTCCGCGAACGCGGCGGCGAGATTGAGCGTGGTCGTCGTCTTGGCCACGCCACCCTTCTGGTTGGCGAACGCGATGACCTTGGCCTTACCTTCCACGGGGGCTCCCGGTGTTCGATTGATCTGCAGAAACCGTCCGCTGGGTATTCGCAGCCCGAGGGCCTATTCCTGCACGGCCACTACTCTCTAGCGCGATGGCCGCTGCCCGCCGCTCGAGGTCCGCCGGATTGGCGGCGCGGCTGGCACGCAAGCGGGTGCTGGTCTGCGTGGGCGCCGGTGGCGTGGGCAAGACCACGACCTCGGCCGCCCTGGCGCTGGGTCTGGCCCGTGAGGGCAAGAAGGTCGCCGTGGTCACGATCGATCCGGCCAAGCGGCTGGCCTCGGCCCTCGGGCTGCAGCGGCTCTCCAGCGAGCCGAGCCGGATCGACCCGGTGGCCCTGCGCGGGGTGGGGGTGGACGGCCGGGGCGAGCTGTGGGCGATGATGCTCGATACCAAGCGCACCTTCGACGAGGTGGTGATGCGGCTGGCGAGCGACGACAGCGCCCGCGAGGAGATCCTCGCCAACCCGATCTACAGGGAGCTCTCGACGGCCGTGGCGGGGTCGCAGGAGCTGAGCGCCGTGGCCAAGCTGTACGAGCTCTACGAGGAACACGACTTCGAGGTGATCGTGCTCGACACCCCGCCCTCGCGCAACGCGCTCGACTTCCTGGAGGCGCCGGGGCGGCTGCTGGGCTTCTTCGAAGGGCGGGCCCTGCAGGTGTTCCTCGCTCCCAGCGGCCTCACCGCGCGGCTGTTCGGGCGCGGCACGGCGCTCGTGTTCTCGATCTTCGCCCGCGTCACGGGCGTCAACATGCTCAGCGAACTGTCGCGCTTCTTTCGCACCATGTCGAGCGTGATCGACGGGTTCGGACAGCGCACACGCGAGGTGGAGGCACTGCTGCGGGCGCCAGAGACGTCGTTCCTGATCGTCACCTCGCCCGAGCCGGACCCGGTCGCCGAGGCCCTGTTCCTGGCCACGCGCCTACGCGAGGCGCACATGTCCGCCGACGGCCTGGTGGTCAACCGCACCCACCTGGACGGCCTCGGAGGCCACGCACCCGAGGAGGTAGCGGCGCTGCTGGGCGACGAGCTGGACCCACAGCTGGCGGCGCGGCTGGCGGGCAACCTGGCCGACTTCGACGTGCTCGCCAGGCGCGACCGGGACTCGATCGAGCAGCTCTCCTCCGAGCTCGACGGCAGCGCCATGGTGGTCGTCCCTCAGCTAGATGAAGACGTCCAGGATCTCCTCGGACTGCGCCGCGTTGCTGAATATCTCCTCGAGTGACAGCGGCGCGCAAGCGCCGGGCTGCTCCTCGGCGGGAGTGTCGCCGCCGGAATCCTCGGGCGTCTGAAGGACGCCGGCCAAGATCTCCTGTCCGGACTGTTCTTCGGGCCCCGGGAGGGGCGCGGCGGCCTCGGCGATGATGCTGTCGGCGAGTTCGCCGAGTCGCTCGGGCAGGTGCCCGCAGATCACGTCCCGCAACAGCGCCCGGAGATGCTCCGCGACCTCCCGGGCCAGCTCCTCCCCGTGTGCGCCGGGGTGCGCCGCGCCGAAGCGCAGGGAGCGCTCGAGGGCGATCGCCTGCTCGATGCGGGCGGCCAGCTCGGGAGCATCGTCGTGGGCGGCGCAGAGAGCCGCCAGGCGCCTGGCAAGCAGGTCCGGAGGGGCACCGTCGTGCTCCAGCAGCGCGCTCAGCGCCAGCAGGTTGTCGCTCAGGGCGTCGAGTCCGACAGACCGCTCGCAGGCCAGCTCGAAGCGCGCCAGCGCCCAGTCGAGCCTGCCGCCGTCGAAGACGCGGCGTGAGACGAGGCTGCAGAAGGCCCGCAACTCGTCCTCCTGGTCGGGTGTCAGCAGCAGCGTCCCGCCGCGTGCAGGTCCGCCCGGAAGCTGCAGCGCCCGCCAGGCGCCACCGCCCGTGCTGACCCACCCCAGGGGGTCGAGCGCGATGCGCCCGTCGCCGAACAGGCGCAGTGCGCGCAGCAACTCGGCGAGCACGCCGCGCGCGGCGTGAACCGCCCGCCGCGGGTCCTCCGCCTCGCAGGCGAGCAGCACGAACACCGGTTCACCGGCCTGGGTCGCGAAGCTCGCCCCCATGTCGGGCAGCGGCCCCGGGAGCGCCTCCTCGCGCACGATCTCGAGTCCGTCAGCCAGCGACAGCTCGGGCGAGGCGATGGCCAGGCCGCGCAGCCGCGCGAGCACCATCACCTCACTGCGGACCGATCCGGCGGAGGCCTGCAACGAGGCCAGCGCGGACTGCACCCGCTCCGGCGCGAGCTCGAACTCACCGCCTTCGCCGAAGGCGTCCTCCATCAGCACCAGGAGTCCCTCCCGCAGCCGCCCACGGGGTCCGGCCTCGCCCGGCTCTATCCCGTGGTCGAGCAGATAGCGGTCGAGCCCGTCGAAGTCCGCCAGCGCGATCACGGCCTGGCGATGGGTGGGCAGCCGCTCGAGACTCTCGGCGCGCTCGCGCAGGAAGTCGCCGATCAGCGGCCGGTAGCAGAAGAGGGCCGGCCGGCGTGCCCCCGGTCGGCCGCCGCGGCGCTCGAGCTCGAACGGAACCTCCGCACCTTCGGACAGCTCAGCCTGGAGGAAGCCGGCTGCCTCCTCCAGATGGGCGCTCAGCGCGGTCTGCATGGAGGTCGAGCTCATGCAGGGCTGATTCGGCCCGGAGCGTGGCGCTCCTGCCGATCGTGCCGAGCGCAGTCAGCCTTGCAGGGAGGCGAAGCTAGGCGATCGCGAGCGCGTCGCCGGTCGCGGTGCGCTCGGCGCACTCCGCTCCCAGCCACTCTTCCCCGTAGGCGCGCATGTCGTCGATGATCGGCAGCAGCGCCCGGCCCTTCTCGGTGAGCGCGTACTCGACGCGGGGCGGTACCTCGGGGAAGGTGTGACGCTCGACGATGCCCTCCTCCTCCAGCGCCCGCAGGCGCAGGGAGAGGGTCCGCGGGCTGATCCCGGAGAGCGAGCGTTCGAGCTCGCAGAAGCGGGAGTGCCCCTCGGCCAGGTCGCGAACGAGCAGCAGCGTCCACTTGCCGCACACGATCTGTGCGGTCATGCACACGGGACAGGTCTCATCAAGCGCCATGTCCCTTTACTTTACCAACTGAAGTGACACCGCCCGCCCCAGGTGGAGACTCAGTTTGGAAGCAACCCTCAACGCGGGCAGCAATCGTGACGATTAGGAGCGCAGCGCCCGTTGCTCCTTGAGCGGCCCCTGACTGTGCCCGCCGCTCGGAGACGGGCGCGCACTAACGCTCCCGGCGCCGAGCTGGCCTAATCGGCCAGGCTCACGATCTCCGGGGCGGGCCGCTTCAGCCCGTGGTGGCGGGGCTGGCTGCGTCGTCGCGCTGGGCCTCGGCCGCGGCGACGTCCTCCATGGTGGTGCCGCGGCGACCGTCCGCCTGCATCAGCAGCTTGAAGTCGTGAGGGCTCGAGGCCACCTTGTATGCGTCCTCGAAGGTCACACGGCCGGCCTTGACGTGACCGAAGAGGGCCTGGTCGAAGGTCTGCATGCCGTAGTAGCCGCCCGAGGAGATCACCTCGACCAGCTTCCCCGTCTGCTCCGGGTCCATGATCATGTCGCGTACGCGGCCGGTCATGCGCAGGATCTCGCAGACCGCGACCCTGCCGCCCTCCGCGCCCGGGACGAGCCGCTGGGAGATGACGCCCTTGATCGTGCCGGCGATCATGCTGCGGGCCTGCTGGTGCTGGTGGGGAGGGAAGAAGTCGAGCAGGCGGTTGATCGACTCCGTGGCGTCGACCGTGTGGATCGTGGAGAGCACGAGGTGGCCGGTCTCGGCCGCGGAGAGGGCGGTGTGGACGGTCTCCTCGTCGCGCATCTCCCCCACCAGGATCACGTCCGGGTCCTGCCTCAGCACCCTGCGCAGGGCGCGCTTGAAGGATGCGGTGTCCATGCCGACTTCGCGCTGGTTGATGGCGCAGCGCTTGTCCTGGTGCACGAACTCGATCGGGTCCTCGATGGTCACGATGTGCTTGCTCATCGAGTGGTTCATGTGGTCGATCATCGCCGCGAGCGTGGTCGACTTGCCCGAGCCGGTGGTGCCTGTCAGCAGGACGATCCCGCGCTCCTCCTCGGCCAGTTCGCTGACCACCGGGGGCAGGGCCAGCTCCTTGATCGTGAGGATCGTGTGGGGAATCGCTCGACATACGAGCGAGATCAGCCCGCGCTGGCGGAAGGCGTTGATGCGGAACCGGGCCACGCCCTCGATTTCAAAGGAGAAGTCGACCTCGTGGTCCTGGGCGAATTCTTCGTGCTTGGCCTCGTTCACGAGGATCGCCCTGAGGGCCTGCTCTGTGGCCTCGGCCGAGAGCTCGTCGGGGAAGCCGCTGTCGGCGTTCAGCTCACCGTGAATGCGGAAGAGTGGAACCGCCCCGGCTTTCAGGTGCAGGTCGGAGCCCTCTTTCACGACCAGCTCGCGCAGGGCCGCTTCGACATCGAACATACTCGGCTGATCGGCATCGACGGCCCGGCTCTTGAATGCGGGCAACCGCCATGGACGCGGGCAGACCCCTCGAGGGGGGCGGCTACTCAGGCTACGTCGCGGAGCTTCTGGGCCTCGGCGAGGCTCTGCAGCTTCTTCAGCGACTGGTTCTCGATCTGGCGGATCCGCTCGCGCGTGACGTTGAAGGTGCGACCGACCTCGTCGAGGGTCCGCGGGTGCTCTCCGCCGAGCCCGTAGCGCAGCTCCAGCACCCGTCGTTCGCGGTAGGAGAGGTTCTCGAGGGCCTCCCGCAGGGCCTCCTTGGTGAGGATCTCGGCGGCCCGCTCGTAGGGGGACTCGGCGCGCTCGTCGGCAATGAACTGGCCGAACTCCGACTCCTCCTCGTCGCCCACAGGCTTCTCCAGCGAGACCGGAGCCTGGGCGGAGCGCTTGATCGAGTCGACCTCCTCGGGGTCGATCCCCGTCACCTCGGCGATCTCGTCGGCCGTGGGCTCGCGGCCCAGCTCGGTGACGAGCTTGCGCTCGGCGCGCCCGATCTTGTTGAGCTTCTCCACGACGTGCACGGGGATGCGGATCGTGCGGGCCTTGTCGGCCAGCGCGCGGGCGATCGCCTGACGGATCCACCAGGTCGCGTAGGTCGAGAACTTGAAGCCCTTGCGGTAGTCGAACTTCTCCGCCGCACGGACCAATCCGAGCGTCCCCTCCTGGATCAGGTCGAGGAACGGCAGGCCCTGGTTGCGGTAGTTCTTGGCGATCGAGACGACCAGGCGCAGGTTGGACTCGACCATCTTCTGCTTGGCGTCGAGGTCGCCCCGCTCGATCCGCTTGGCGAGGTCCACCTCCTCCTGGGCGGTCAACAGGCGCACCTTGCCGATGTCCTTGAGGAACAGCTGCAGCGAGTCGGTCGTCATGTCCGGCTTGAGGTCGAGCGCGGTTTTTGCTTTGCGCCGTCCGCGCTTGTCGGGCGCACGCTCGACCTGCGCCGAGGCGGCTATCGCCGGATCGATGTCCTCGACGAGCTCGATCTCGGCGCGCTCGAAGAAGCCGTGGAGCTCTTCGACGTCGGCCTCGTCCAGATCCAGCTCCGACATCGCCTTGGAGATCTCCGTATAGGAGAGCACTCCCACCTGCTGACCCTTGGCCAGCAGGCCCTTGACCTCATCCAGCTCCTGCAGGTCCACGACTGACATTCGGCTCTCTCCACTCATGGGCAGGTTGGCGATCGCTTCCCCAGCATCAAATCAACGTCTCCGTAAGTCCTCGTCTCACACCGCCCGACGCGCCGATCGCACCCGCGCATGGAACCGTTCCCTTCAAGGGCCCCAATGCTAACGCGTCTGCCCCCAGCGCCGCGGGAATGGCCTCGGCGTTGCCCCCCACAAAGGCCGCCCAACGCGGCTTCCGGAGGGCGTCGAGCCTGGTCTCCCGAGGGCCTCCCATGCGGCCTTCGGCTTTAAGCAATCATGTCCCCGTGCCGAGCCCCGAGGACGTCCGCGTGCCCAGACCCGAGACCAACGGGCACGCGGGCACGGACGCGATCGAGGAGGGCGTGCTCTCCAACCTCCCCCGCAGCCGTCCCCAGCGGACCACCGAGCGTCGCATCGCCTCCCGCGAGGGCAGGCGCGCCGGTGACCGAACACCCAAGGACGGCTCCGGGGCATCCGCCGGCGCCAACGGCGCGGACGCCAAGGTCACGGCCGAGAAGGACACCGGCGCCGCAGCCAAAGGAGCCCGCGCCAAGCCCAAGGGGGCCGCCAAGGCCAAGGCCACCGACGGCACCGCGAAGACCAAGAGCGCGGACGCCGCCGCTCACGCCACCAGCGGGCCATCGCCGAACGGCGCCGGCGCGACCACGAAACGGACCAACCGCACGGCGCCCTCCCGCAAACCCCGCAAGAGCGCCAAGCCGCGCGCCGATGCCGCCCCCAGGCGTGTCCCGCCCAAGCCGGCGGATTCGGCTCCGCGCCAGGGCTTCGAGAGCGAACCGTCCCGCAGCAGCACCGGCCCCGTCCAGCCTCCCGGTGGCGCCGAGCTGGTGGCCGGCGCCGCGGAGATCGTGGGCGAGGTGGCCAGAGCCGGCCTGTCGGCCGGCGAGCGGGTCCTGAAAGACCTCTTCTCGCGGCTTCCCCACTAGCGCCGCGCCTGGTGGGATCGGACCAGGGCCGTCGCGCAGCCGCGCCAGGCTGCTGATATATACTCGCGCCACGCCGAGCCGTCGTGCCCATGCACGGCGGGCGGGGGACCCATTGCGGGTCGCACAGAGCGATCCGCTGGGGCGAATCGGTCCAAGTGGGCCGTAGCGCCGCACAGAGATGTGCCGCGCGAGCCCGTCAGCTCACCCCGTAGGCGCCGAGAAGACACAGTGAGGCAAAGAACCGCACTCATCCTGTCCGTGCTCGCGCTGCTCGCAGCGGCGAGCGGGCTGTCCTGCGTCTCGCAGGCCGGCGCCGCCTCGACCGGCGGCGCGCTCGCCGGCACGACCGGTCACGCCGCCGGCCCGATCCACACCACGGGCGTGGCGACCTGGTTCGGCCCCGGCTTCTACGGCCACAAGACGGCCTGCGGCCAGACACTCACGCCGGCCGTGGTCGGCGTCGCCCACCGT
Organism: uncultured Solirubrobacteraceae bacterium; assembly: GCA_963821425.1. GTDB lineage: Bacteria > Actinomycetota > Thermoleophilia > Solirubrobacterales > Solirubrobacteraceae > Palsa-744. The sequence goes on along the minus strand of CAWGDS010000004.1, from coordinate 2,196,675 downwards.
ACGCTTCCCTGCGGCACGCTCGTCAAGGTCACCTACGCCGGACACGCCGTCGTGCTTCCGGTGCTCGACCGCGGCCCCTACAGCCACATCGCCGAATGGGACCTGACGGCCGGTGCGGCCGCCGCCCTCGGTGTCTCGGAAACGGTCCGGATCGGCACCAAAGTGGTGGGCACCGCTCCCAACGTCCCCACCCTCGGGATGCCCGCAGGGGCGCTCACGGCGCCCATCGCGGGCGGCGCCGTCGCCGGCTAGAGCGCCGTCGCCGGCTAGAGCGCCGACGCCGGCTAGCGCCGGGCCGCGCGCGCCGCGATCAGGTCGACGTCCGCGTGAGCGGCCAGAGCGGCCGCGTGACGGCCGTCGGACGGATACACCGCCAGGCCGACGAGGGCCCGCAGCGACTCGCCGGCGGCGGCGCTCGAAACGACCGCGTGCAACCGTTCCGCCAGTGCCCGCGCCGTGCGCCGGTCGGCCCCGGGTGCCAGCACCCAGTAGCGACCCGGACGCTCGCGAACCACCGTGCCGTTGTCGGACAGCACCAGCTCGAGCGAGGCCAGGTCGGCTGCCAGGCGCGCCGGCGTGCTCTGCAGCCGCATCCGCTCGAGGTCCCTGAGCTCCACCAGCAGCACGGCGAACGGCAGCTCCTCGGGCTCGTGACGCTCGAGCTCCCGGGCGATCGCCTCGAGCCACTCCGCCGGCGCGTGCTCGCCGCGCTGGTCGCGGATCGCGATCGCCGCTGCGCCCTCGCGGTCCCGGCGTGGGACCTCGCCCTCCGGCCCCGTCGCCGGCCCATCCCGGAGCTCATCGACGATCAGCGGGGGAGCGCCGGAGAGGGCGCCAGGCTGCGTCCCCGCGGGCGTGTCGCCGCCGCGAGCGCCTTCGGCGTGCCCGCGGGAGACCCCCGCCGCCCCGCCCGGCAGCGCACCGGCCAGCGTCACCGCGCACACGTGCGCCACGCGTTCACAGAGGTCGGCCGTCTGGCGCGCGCTCAGTCCGGAGGCCGCGTCGAGCAGGGCCCCGCCGAGCACGCCTCTGAGCAGCTCGACGGCGTCCACGAGCTCGGCCGCCGAGCTCGCTCCGGTCAACTCGCTGAGGGCGAGCTCGCGGGTGTCCGCATCGCCGGCTCCGGCCGCGCCGGCCGGGAACTCGCCCACGCGGAGCTCACCCGCAGGGATCTCGCGGCCCGCGCCGCGCAGGCGCTCGAGCGCGGCGTCCGAGCCGACAGCCTCGATCATCAGCCCGCACAGTCCGGGAGCCCGGCGGGCGAGGATCGGGAGGGGCAGGGCCGGGAGATCCTCGAGCGGGCGCGAGCCGACGAGCGCCACCACCCAGCGCCCGGCGATCTGCTCACGGCGGGCGAGCGGACCCTCGAGCGACAGCTCGGCGAGCGCCCGCGACGGCGGAGCGAGGTTCGAGCCCTGCCTCTCGGTCACGCCCGAGGAATATCAGCAGTGGCCGACGCACGCGCAGCCGACGCCCCCCACCCGCCGTCCCACCGGGGCGGGCGGTGCGAGACTGCCGACCCGAGATGCTCGCCACCCGTATTGCGGTCGCCCTCTTCGGGCTGGTGCTGGCGGTCGCGATCCCGCTACGAGTCGCCCGGCGCCGTCCGCGGCGGGCCACGGTCGTGGAGCTCGAGAACGAGACCTCCGTGGACCCCGCCACCGAAGCGGTCACCTCGATCCAGAAGGCGGACCTGTCGATCGATCGCGAGGCCCTGCAGGAGATCTGGACCCCGATGCACCTCGAGCGCCTGGCCCGCACCTATTGGCGCTTCCTCTCGCGGGTGACGCTCGGCCTGATCCACGTCTCCTACACCGAGGGGGAGCGCTCCGTGGTGTTCCTGGCGCCGCCGCTGCGGCTGCTCACCTTCCGGGCCCCGGAGTACGAGATGGACGCCTCCCGCGGGGTGGTCCGCTGGGGCATCTCCAGGGGCCTGCTGGTCTCCAGGCGCGGACGCGACGGGGGCGGCTACCTGCAGATCGAGGTGCGCCGCCCGCCGGGGGATGACGGGGCGGGCCCCCGTACCCGCCTGCACGTCGAGGTCGCGGTGGCCAACTTCTACCCCTCGATCGCCTCGGGGCTGAGCCGCACGATCTACAACATCACCCAGTCGCGGATCCACGTTGTCGTGACCTACGGCTTCCTGCGCTCGCTCACCCGCCTGGACCTCGCCGAGTCGCGGGTCGGCCGGCTACAGGATCAGTGAGTGACCTCGGCCCCGATCGCGCGTAGCTTGGCGCGATCGTGGGTGGCGCGGATGCGCCTGATGGTGCCCGAGCGCGAGCGCGTGACCAGCGATTCGGTCGTCGCGCCGCCGGCGCTCGGGTAGCGCACGCCCTGGAGCACGTCGCCGTCGGTGATTCCGGTGGCGGAGAAGAAGACGTCATCGCCGCTGACGAGCTCGTCGCGCGAGAGCACCCGCTCGATGTCGTAGCCGGCCTCGCGGGCGGCGTCCCGCTCGGCGTCGTCGCGCGGCCACAGCCGGCCCAGCAGCTGTCCACCCAGGCACTTCACGGCGGCCGCCGAGATCACGCCCTCGGGGGTCCCGCCGATGCCCCACAGCAGGTCCACGGGCGAGCGCTCCGTCACGGCCAGCAGCGCCGCCGAAACGTCCCCGTGCGCGATCAGGCGCACGCGCGCGCCCGCCCGGCGGATCGCCGCGATGCCCTGCTCGTGCCGGGGCCGGTCGAGCACCACCACCATCACGTCGGCGATCGGGCAGCCCTTTCGCTCGGCCACCAGCGCGACCGTCTCTCCGAGCGGGCGATCGAGGTCGAGCAGGTCAGCGATGTCGGGGGCTCCGGCCATCTTTTCCATGTACACGCACGGGCCCGGGTCGAACATCGTGCCGCGGCTCGAGAGGGCGATCACCGCCAGCGCGCTGGGCATCCCGTGGGCGGCGAGCGTGGTGCCCTCGAGCGGGTCCACGGCGATGTCCACCTGCGGCGGTGACCCGTCGCCGATCTGCTCGCCGTTGTAGAGCATCGGCGCCTCGTCCTTCTCGCCCTCCCCGATCACCACCACCCCATCCATGGGGACCGAGTGCAGCATGTGGCGCATGCCGTCGACCGCGGCCTGGTCGGCCGCCTCCTTGTCGCCCATCCCCACCAGCGGGGCGGCGGCGAGGGCCGCCGCCTCGGTGACGCGGACGAGCTCGAGCGCGAGGTTGCGATCGGGCAGCTGACGCGAGACGGGAGAGCTCATCGGCGCAGCTTGTACCACACCGTCGCGGGATCGCCGCGACCGCTCCGGCGGCTGCGGCGTGGACTCAAGCCGCGGCGCCGTTGCGCAGGTCACTACGATCGAGCCGTGACCCAGGCGCCGCAGACCGCGACTGCCAGCATCCCGGGTCCGCTGCGCTCCGCCGTCCAGGAGCGCGTCGAGCAGCTCGTGGCAGGAGAGATCCCCGCCCGCCTGCGCCTTGGCGACGCCACGATCTGGGGCCCGGCGGGGACGCCCGAGGTGGCCGACCGTCTCGGCTGGCTGACGATCGCCGAACGCATGGCACCCCAGCGCGAGCAGCTCGAGCAGTTCGCCGCGGGCGTCGCCGCCGACGGGATCAAGGACGCTGTCGTGCTCGGCATGGGTGGCTCCTCGCTGGCTCCCGAGGTCCTGCGCCGCACCTTCCCTCCCCGCGGGGACAGGCCCCGCCTGTGGGTGCTCGACTCGACCGACGCCGGCGAGATCGGCGCCGTCCAGGACGCCATCGACCCGCGGCGCACGCTGTTCGTGGTGTCCTCCAAGTCAGGCGGCACGATCGAGCCGAACTCGCTGTTCGCGCACTTCTTCGCGCTCATCGAAGACGGGGCCAACTTCGCGGCCGTGACCGACCCCGGGACAAGCCTGCAGGAGCTCGCCGAGCGCCACCGCTTCCGAGGGGTGTTCGCCGGCGATCCCGACATCGGTGGTCGCTACAGCGCGCTGTCGGCGTTCGGGCTGGTGCCCGCCACGCTCGCCGGGATCGACACCGGGACACTGCTGGGCGGCGCCCCCTCGGCCTGGGAGACGGCAATCGAGACGCCGGACTGGGCGCAGGGCAATGCCGCCGGAATCGACGCCGCCTGCTGGCTGGGGGCCGCCCTGAGCGCGCTCGCGAGCGGCGGGCGGGACAAGCTCACGTTCGTGATCTCGGAGACGCTGCCCGGACTCGGGCTGTGGCTGGAGCAGCTGGTGGCAGAGTCCACGGGCAAGCAGGGCCGCGGGATCCTGCCGGTGGCCGAGGAGCCCCTCGGCGAGCCCGCGGTGTACGGGGACGACCGCGTGTTCGCCCACCTGACCGACGGCGGGCACCCCGAGCCCGAGGTGCAGGCGCGGGTGGACGCACTGGCGGCGGAGGGCCACCCGGTGATCACGATCCCCACGACCGGACCCGGTGACCTCGGACGGGTGTTCCTGCTGGCCGAGCTCGCGGTCGCGGTGGCCGGATGGGGCCTGCAGATCAACCCCTTCGACCAGCCCAACGTGCAGCAGGCCAAGGACGCCACCAACGCCGTGCTGAAGGGCTTCTCCGAGAGCGGCGAGCTGCCGCAGATCGCAGACGCCGAGGCCGCCACCGTGAGCTCGCTGCTGCTGGGGGCGCGAACGCCGGAATACGTGGCGCTGATGGCCTACGTGCAGCCGTCGGGCGCGTTCGATCTCGCCGCCTGCGAGCTGCGCGAGCTGATCCGTGCGGCCGGCGCCGCCACCACCACGTTCGGCTACGGACCCCGCTTCCTGCACTCCACCGGCCAGTTCCACAAGGGCGGGCCGAAGATCGGGCGCTTCCTGCAGATCCTTCACGACGATCCCGTCGACGCCGACATCCCGGGCGCCCCCTACTCCTTCACCACGCTCAAGAACGCGCAGGCGACGGGCGACCTTCAGACCCTGCGCTCGCTGGGACGGCCCGCAGAGCGCGTGCGCCTGACCGGCGATGACCCCGCGGGCGCGCTGCGCTCGCTGACCGCGACGATCAAGGAGGGCCTGTGACGCAGATCGGCTTTGTGGGACTCGGGAAGATGGGCGGCAACATGGTCCACCGCATCCGCCGCGACTCCGACAACGAGGTGGTCGCGTTCGACTTCGACCAGAAGGCGGTGGCCCAGGCCGTCCGCAGCGGGGCGACCGGCGCCGGCTCGCTGCGCGAGCTGGTCAAGAAGCTGCAGCCACCGCGGATGGTCTGGATCATGGTCCCGGCAGGCGAGCCCACCCAGGAGACCGTCGACAAGCTCGCCAAGCTGCTCGACCGCGGCGACACGATCGTCGACGGGGGCAACTCGCGCTGGACCGACGACAAGCGGCGCGCCGCCGAGCTCAAACGCAGCGGCATCGAATATGTCGACGTCGGGGTCTCGGGCGGGGTATGGGGCCTGGAAGTGGGCTACTGCATGATGGTCGGAGGACCCAAGCGGGCGGTCAAGCAGCTGTCGCCGATCCTCGACGTGCTGGCCCCGCCGACCAACGACGAGAGCCGGGCGGCGATCGGCGAGCGCGGCTGGCTGCACTTCGGCCCGGCCGGCGCGGGTCACTACGTGAAGATGGTCCACAACGGCGTCGAGTACGGGCTGATGCAGGCCTACGCCGAGGGTTTCGACGTGTTCAACAAGTGCGAGTACGAGCTCGACAACGCCAAGATCGCCCACCTCTGGGGCCAGGGCTCGGTGGTCCGCTCGTGGCTGTGCGAACTTGCCGCCCGCGCCTTCGAAGCCGACGGCAACGATCTCGGCGCGATCGAGGGCTATACCGAGGACTCCGGCGAGGGGCGCTGGACGATCCAGGACGCGACCGACCACGACGTGCCGACGCCCGTGATCACGGCCTCGCTGTATGCGCGCCTGCGATCACGGGGCAACGGGGACTTCGCCGACCGCGTGCTGGCCGCGTTGCGCAACCAGTTCGGCGGGCACGCCGTCAAGAGCGCTAAACGCTGATGGCGATCGCCGCCGAGGGACAGGCCGGCGTCGAGCAGGAGAACCCGCTGACGGCGGGCCTCGAGCGCCAGCCGGTCGCCCCCGCCTCGCTGGTCATCTTCGGCGCCACCGGGGACCTCTCGCGGCGAAAACTGCTGCCCGCGCTCTACAACCTCGCCCACGACGGGGTCCTCCCCGGCCACTTCCACGTGATCGGGGTGGCCCGCCGGGAACGCACGGACGCGGAATTCGCCGACGAATGCGTGGAGGCGATCCGGCGCTTCTCGCGCCGTCAGCCGGACCCCGACGTGCTCGAGTCGCTGCACGCCAACGTCCGCTACGTGTCCGGGAGCTTCGACGACGCCGCCGTCTATCAGCGACTTTCGGAGCTCCTCGACGGCTTCGAAGGCGAGGCCGGCGAACCTCTGAACCGGCTCTTCTACCTGTCGACGTCGCCGGGCTTCTTTCCGGTGATCGTGAAGGAACTCGGCCACTCCGAGCTCGACCACCACGAGCGCGTGGATGTGCGCGTGGTGATCGAGAAGCCGTTCGGGACGACCCTGCAGGAGGCCCGCGAGCTCAACGAGACGGTGCTCTCGATCTTCGAGGAGTCTCAGGTGTTCCGCATCGACCACTACCTCGGCAAGGAGACCGTCCAGAACATGCTGGCGTTCCGCTTCGCCAACGGCATGTTCGAGCCACTGTGGAACCGCAACTACATCGACTGCGTCCAGATCACCGCCGCCGAGGACATCGGGATCGGCTCCCGCGCCGAGTACTACGACCGCGCCGGTGCGCTGCGGGACCTGATCCAGAACCACATGATGCAGCTGCTCTGCCACGTGGCGATGGAGCCGCCCGTCAGCTTCACCGCCGAAGACGTCCGCAACGAGAAGGTCAAGGTCCTGCACGCGATCCCCGAACCGTCGACCGAGGAGGTCCGCGAGATCGCCGTCAGGGCGCAGTACGGCCCCGGCCACGCCGGCGGGGAAGATGTTCCGGGCTACCTCGAAGAGGAGGGCGTGCCGGCGGACTCCCACACCGAGACCTACGCGGCCCTGCGCCTGGAAGTGGACAACTGGCGCTGGGCGGGGGTGCCCTTCTATCTGCGGACCGGCAAGCGGCTGGCGCGCAAGATCACCGAGATCGCCGTCACGCTCAAGCCGGTCCCCCACCTCGCCTTCAGCCAGGACGGCTCGCTGGGGGTGCGCCCCAACCAGCTGGTGCTGACCCTGCAGCCCAACGAGGGCGTGTCGCTCAGCCTCGGCGCCAAGATCCCCGGCACGCGCATGATCATCCGCCCGGTGAACATGGAGTTCCAGTACGGGTCCTCGTTCCTGTCGCAGTCGCCGGAGGCCTACGAGCGGCTGATCGCGGACGTGATGCGCGGCGATGCGACCCTGTTCACCCGCAACGACGAGGTCGAGGCGCAGTGGCGGGTGTGCGACCCGATCGTGGCCGCATGGGCTTCCTCGAGCGACCCGGTTCCCACCTACGAAGCGGGATCCCAGGGCCCCGAGGAGGCCAACCGTCTGCTCCTGCGCGAGGACCGCTGGCGCGCGATCTGATGGCCACCGAAGACGCCGTCTGGAGCGCCGAGGCGACGACGCCGGACGCGATCGAAGCGGCGCTTCGCGGGCTGCTGCTCGAGGCCCACACGCACGACGACCAGGTCGTCCCGGCGAGGGTCCTGAACATGATCGCGTTCGTGGACCGCGCCTGGACGGGCGAGATCGCCAACCGTCTGCGGGGCGTCGGCCGCTACCACGCCTCGCGCATGGTGGTGCTGTCGTATGAGCCGAGCCGCCGCAGCCTCGACGCGCGCGTGACGATCTCCAGGGACGGCGCCTCCTCGCCGGGCGAGCTGTCGTTGTTGCGCGAGACCGTGGTGGTGGAACTGGGGGACGTCCACCTGGACGACCTGCTGACGATCGCCGACCCGCTGGTGGTCACCGACCTGCCGACGTTGCTGTGGTCCCCCCACGGCCACCACGAGGTCCTGTCCGAGCTGCTTCCCCTCTCACAGGCGGTCCTGCTCGACTCCGTCGAGGAGCCCAACCCGGCCGAGGGGCTGCGGTGGGCCCGCCAGCTGGGTGAGCAGGCCTACGTCGTGGACCTCGCGTGGCTGCGCAGCACGCCCTGGCGCGAGCGCGTGGCCGCGAGCTTCGATCCGCCCACCCGGCGGCGGGAACTGCTGACGATCACCGACCTGACCGTCCGCCACCACCCAGCCTCGACGGCCGCGGCGCTGCTGCTGACGGGCTGGCTCGCATCGCGGCTCGGATGGCGCGAAGCCACCCTGCTGGCTCAGGGCCAGGCTCTGCGCGGTCGCGCCCACGCAAACCGACAGGACGTCGCGCTGCAGCTGCAGGCGGCACCCGAGCTGATGGTGCCCGGGCTCGAGAGCGTCGCGCTAGAGACCGCGTCCGGTCGTCTGCTGCGGCTGTCCCGCGGGTCCGGGGGGCTGCGCGCCCACGCCCGCCGGGAGGACGGCGGCGAGCTGGACTGGACGCTCCCGGGCGCCTCGCGCGGCGAGGGCGGCGTGCTCGGCGAGGGCATCCGCCAGGCGCTGCTGCGCGACCCCACCTACGTCCCCGCCCTCGATGCCGCCCTGGCGATGGCCGGCTGAAAGCGGCGGTCGCACAGGAACATGACCCGCCTGACGAGCTGTCCCGATGTTGAGTCGGTCGCGACCCGCGCCGCCGCCCACGTGCGCCGCGTGGTCGAGCAGGCACGGGCCGAGCGCGGCGTGGCCCATGTGGCCCTCAGCGGAGGTGGCACACCCGAGCTCACCTATCGCCTGCTCGGTCAGGACCCGCCGGCGCTGGCAGAGACCGAGCTGTGGTTCGCCGACGAGCGCTGCGTGGCGCCCGATGACCCCGAGAGCAACTACCGGCTGGCCCATGAGACGATGATCGGACCGGCCGGGATCGAGGCTGCAATGGTCCACCGCATGCGGGGCGAGCTCGGCCCGGCCGCCGGCGCGGAGCAGTACGAGCGCGAGCTGCGCGAGCGCCTGGGGGCGGGTCCGGACGGGATGGTGACGCTTGATCTGGTGCTGCTGGGGATCGGTCCCGACGGGCACGTCGCCTCGCTGTTCCCGCGCTCGGCCGCGCTCACCGAGGAGCGGGCCCTGTGCCTCGGCGTGGAGGACTCCCCCAAGCCGCCCCCGCAGCGGATCTCGCTGAGCCTGCCGGTGCTGCGAGCCGCCCGCGGCTGCCTGCTGGTGGCGACCGGCGCCTCGAAGTCGGACGCGCTCGCCGCGATGCTCGGCGAGCCCAGCGCCAGCGTGCCCGCCAGCCTGCTGCGCCGAGAGCGCCTGACGGTCATCAGCGACGACGCCGCCGCTCCGCCGGCGCCGAACCAAGGGTGAGCGCGGCGGCGAGCCCCGGCCCGTCCCCCGACGGCCCCACGGGAGGACCCCTCGCGGCGCTGCTCGTGCGCCACGCGGAGACCGAGTGGAGCCTCTCCGGGCGCCACACGGGCCGCACCGACATCCCCCTCACCGATGCCGGGCGGGAGGCTGCGCGCAGCCTCGCAGGGCGGCTGGCGGGCGTCGACTTCGGGCTCGTGCTCGTGAGCCCCTCCCGGCGCGCGCGGGAAACCTGCGAGCTGTGCGGCCTGGGCGGCCAGGCCTGCCCGGACGAGGACCTGCTGGAGTGGGACTACGGCGACTACGAGGGCCTGACCTCGAGCGAGATCCACGAGCGCAGGCCGGATTGGGTGCTGTGGCGCGACGGCTGCCCGGGGGGCGAGCTGCCCGAGGAGGTGGGGGCCCGCGCGGACCGTGTGATCGCCACCCTCGCCCGGGAGCCCGGCCCGGCCGCGGTCTTCTCCCACGGGCACATGCTGCGTGTGCTGGGGGCGCGCTGGATCGCCCTCGCCGCCGCCGAGGGCGGGCGCCTGGCGCTGTCCACCGGGGCTCTCTGCACGCTCGGCCACGAGCGCGGCACGGCGGTCATCTCGAGCTGGAACGACACCGGCGGCCGGCTCCCGGGCCCCTGAGACCGGCACGCGACCCCCCGACGGGAGGACTTTCGCAATAGAGTGGGGCGCCAGCGAGTCATGGCAGTCCACGCGCTGACCGCCCATCCCACCGTCAACGACGCGGAGCCCATGCTCGCCGCGCTTGAGCAGGCGCGCCAGCAGACGCTCGCGCTCGTCAGCGGCTGCAGCGAGGAGCAGCTGGCGAAGGTGCACTCGCCGATCATGAGCCCGCTGGTGTGGGACCTGGCGCACATCGCCGCCTACGAGGACCTCTGGATCGGCCACCGCCACGGCGGCGGAGAGCTGCTGCGCCCGGAGCTCGCGAGCACCTACGACGCCTTCGAGACCCCCCGTGCCGCGCGAGCCGGCGCCGAGCTGCTGAACACCGATCAGGCGCGGGCCTATATGCGGGCGGTGCGCGAACGCACGGTCGAGGTGCTCGAGCGGGCGGGCACCGGCGACGGCGTGATCTGCGAGATGGTCCTGCGGCACGAGCTCCAGCACTGCGAGACGATGCGCCAGACGATGGCGATCGCCGGGCTGCTGCCGGCGGGCGAGCCCCCGGCGGGCATCCCCTCCGAGCGCCCGGGCTGGAGCGCGGTGGTGGCGGGCAGTTTCCAGATGGGCGCGACCGGGCAGGACTTCTCCTACGACAACGAGCGCCCCCGCCACGAGGTTCACGTGGAGAGCTTCAGCATCGCCCGGCTGCCGGTCAGCAACGCCAGCTGGATGCACTTCAGCGAGGGCGGCGGCTACGTCCGGCGCGAGTGGTGGTCGGACGAGGGCTGGGCCTGGAAGGAGGAGTTCGACATCACCCATCATCCGGCCGTGGCAGAGGGTGCAGCGGATGCCCCCGTCTGCCACGTCTCCTGGTTCGAGGCCGAGGCCTTCGCGCGCGCCCACGAGGCGCGCCTGCCGTCGGAGGCCGAGTGGGAGAGGGCCGCGACCTCGACCCAGCGGGCGGCGCCGGTGCTCGGCGGCCGCGGGCACGTGTGGGAATGGACGGCGTCCACCTTCGGCCCCTACCCCGGGTTCCGCGCCCACCCCTACCGCGAGTACTCGGAGGTCTTCTTCGGACGCGACTACCGCGTCCTGCGTGGCGGTTCCTGGGCCACCCACCCGCGGGTGGCGAGCGCCACGTTCCGCAACTGGGACCTACCACTGCGACGCCAGATCTTCGCTGGCGTGCGCCTGGCACGGGAGGGATGATGCAACCACGACAGCAGGTCGCACTGATGGAGGACCCGATCCGGATCGACCGCCACCTCGACGAGGCCGAGCAGCGGACGCTGGCCGAGGACGTACTGGACGGCCTCACGCGCCCGTTCAAGGAGCTACCGCCGAAGCACTTCTACGACGCCCGCGGGGCGGAGCTGTTCGACCGCATCTGCGAGCTGCCCGAGTACTACCCCACGCGCGCCGAGCGGGAGATCCTCGAGGAGCGCGCCGAGGAGCTGGCCGAGCTGACGGGTGCACGCGAGCTGGTCGAGCTCGGCTCGGGGACCGCGGCCAAGACGCGTGTGCTGCTGGACGCCCTGCAGGCGGCCGGCACGCTCGAGCGCTACATCCCGGTGGACGTGACCGAGAGCATGGTCCACAGCTGCGCCGAAAGCCTCGTCGAGGAGTACCCGGGCCTGCGCGTGCACGGGGTGATCGGCGACTTCGAGCGCCATCTGCGCCACGTACCGGCCCCCGCCGGCCCCCGCATCGTGGCCTTCCTGGGTGGCACGATCGGCAACTTCCCGCCCGGCTCCCGGCGGCGGGTGCTGCGCGACATCGCGGGCCTGCTGGGCGACGGCGACCACCTGCTGCTGGGGACCGACCTGGTCAAGGACGCCGGCACGCTGCAGGCCGCCTACGACGACTCCCAGGGGATCACGGCCGAGTTCAACCGCAACGTCCTGCACGTGCTCAACCGCGAGCTGCAGGCCGAGTTCGACCCCGCCGACTTCGACCACGTGGCGCTGTTCGACCGCGAACAGGAGTGGATCGAGATGCGCCTGCGGGCCCGCCGTGAGCTGACCTCCCGCGTCGGCGCCCTCAACATGACCGTCCACTTCGACGCGGGCGAGGAGCTGCGCACGGAGATCAGCGCCAAGTTCACCCCCGAGCGCATCGAGGGCGATCTCGCGGCCGCCGGGCTCGAGCTCGCCGGCTGGTTCACCGACCCCCAGGAGCGCTTCGCGCTGACCCTCTCGCGCCCGCGCGGGAGCGACACCTAGGCCGCACCGGCGCAGCGCGAGGACACGCCGCCGGCGGCCGCGCCGATGGGAAAGCCCTGTAGGCTGCCGCCGGCATGGTGATCGAGGACAGCACGGCAATCGTCGTCGGAGGCGCGTCGGGCCTCGGCGAGGCGACCGTCCGCGCCCTGCACGAGCGCGGCGCGAAGATCACGATCGCCGACGTCAACGCCGACAAGGGCGCCGGGCTGGCCGCCGAGCTGGGCCTCGAGTTCGTCTCCTGCGACGTGCGCGACGAGGGCCAGGTCGAGGCCGCCGTGGCCGCGGCGGCCGCCGGCGGTCCGCTGCGGATAGCGATCTGCTGCGCCGGCACCGGCTGGGCCCAGAAGGTGGCCTCCTCGAAGGGCCCGCATCCCCTGCTGCCGTTCGAGACGATCATCTCGATCAACCTGATCGGGACCTTCAACGTGCTCCGCTACGCCGCCACCGCGATGATCGCAACCGATCCGCTCGAGGACGGCGAACGCGGGGTGTGCGTCAACACCGCGTCGATCGCCGCCTTCGACGGGCAGGTGGGTCAGATCGCATACTCGGCCTCCAAGGGCGGCGTGGTGGGGATCACGCTGCCGGCCGCACGGGACCTCTCCCAGTACGGCATCCGCGTGAACACGATCGCTCCGGGGCTGTTCGACACGCCCCTGCTGGGAGCGCTGCCGGAGGAGGCCCGCCAGAAGCTCGGCGCGGGCGTCCCCTACCCGCAGCGCCTGGGAGCGCCCTCTGAGTACGCGGCGCTGGCCTGCCACATCGTCGAGAACCGGATGCTCAACGGCGAGACGATCCGGCTCGACGGCGCGCTGCGGATGCCGCCGCGCTGAGCCGAGCCGGGCCCGCGTGGCGCCGTGCGCCTAGAGGCGTTCGACGAGCATCGCCATGCCCATCCCGCCGGCCACGCACATCGACTCGATCCCGAGCTTCCCGCCCGTCGTCTCGAGGTCGTTGAGGAGCGTGGTCATGATGCGGGCGCCCGTCATCCCGAACGGGTGACCGAGCGCGATCGCCCCGCCGAAGGGGTTGAGCTGCTCGTCGGAGATCCCGAGCTCCTCTTTGCAGGGCACGATCTGGGCTGCGAACGCCTCGTTGATCTCGACGACGTCGATGTCGTCGATCGTCTTGCCGGTGTCGGCGAGCAGCTTCTGGATCGCCGGGATCGGGCCGAGGCCCATGATCTCCGGACGGATCGCGGCCACCGAGGAGGCGATGATGCGGGCACGCGGCTTGAAGCCTCCCGCTTCGGCCCGTTCTTCGGACATGATCAGCAGGGCCGCCGCACCGTCGTTGAGCGGGCAGGCGTTGCCGGCGGTGACCGACCCGTCGGGCTTGAACACGGGCTTGAGCGCCGCGAGCGTCTCCAGCGTGGTCCCGGCGCGGGGCCCGTCGTCGCGGCTGACGACCGTCTCCGGCACGTCGACCTCGTTGCCCTCCTTGTCGGTCTCGCGGTGAGCCGGCACGGTCACGGACACGATCTCCCTGTCGAAGTGTCCGCTGTTGACGGCCTCGACCGCGCGTGACTGGCTGATCACGGCCCATTCGTCCTGGGACTCGCGGCTGACTTTGCAGCGCTCGGCGACGTTCTCGGCGGTCAGGCCCATCGGGATGTAGACGTTGTAGGCGGAGCCCTCGGAGCCGTCCACGCCGTGGTTGAACTCGAACGAGTTGCCCTGGCCGGCACGCGAGACGGCCTCCACGCCGGCGGCGATGTAGGTGTCGCCCTCGCCGGCGTTGATCGCATGCAGGGCCATCCTGGTGGTCTGTAGCGAGGAGGCGCAGAAGCGGTTGACCGTGCAGGCGGGAACGTGGTGGTCGATCCCCGACAGCAGTCCGGCGACGCGCCCGACGTTGTAGCCCTGCTCGCCCTCGCAGAAGCCGCAGCCCATCATGATGTCCGAGATCGAGCCCGGCTCGAGGCTCGGGTTGCGCTCGATCAGGGCCTTCAGCGGGATCGCCGCCAGGTCGTCGGCGCGGACGCTCTTGAGCGAGCCCTTGACCGCCCGCCCGATGGGCGTGCGAATGGCATCGACGATCACTGCTTCAGGCATGTGCGGCGTTCTCCTTCGCGTTGGGATCCGTTGGCGGCAGCCTAGTCGATGTCCTCGTAGCCCCAGAGCGACAGGAGGTCCCGGCCCAGGTACTCGCCCGCTGCCTGCACCTCGGGCTTGAAGCGCCTGCGCAGCTCGCGCATCAGCTGCGGGTCGGCCGGCTTCGCGGGCGCGTACACGAGCTTGCGCCAGCCCGCTCGCACGGCCGGCGGGCGCAGCCGCTGCGGGAGCGCGGCGTCGGTCGCACGCGCCAGGCGCCCGGCCCCGGCCGGGTTTTTGCGCGCCCGGCGCATTTCCGCGGTCACCCTGTGCAGCAGGCCCGAGCGGACCGCCTTCACAGGGCGCGTGTCGACCTGGGCGATCGGTTGGTGCTCGTCCACCCCCAGGAAGCGCAGCACCGTGCGCAGCGTGGCCTGGTTGTCGGCACGGAACTCCTCATAGATCAGGACCAGCACCTGCTCGTCCGGGAAATGGTCGTGGAAGCGGCGCAGCTGTTCGGCGTAGCGCACGTGTTCGGAGTACATCAGCGAGGCCGGGTTGTGCGAGCCACGCGGGATGCGCCGTCCGCGGCGGCGTTCGGGCTCGAGCGCGAGGGCCTTGGCGAAGTCGCGCTCGCTCTCGACTCCGCTGGAGACCATCTGCAGGTGGAAGGAGCGCAGGAAGCTCGCGGGCTCGCGCAGGATCGCGATGATCTTCGCCGCCGGCAGGACCTCTGCGATCGCGCCCGGGGCCACGCGCGAGCGCAGGTACTGCGGGGAGGCCTCCCCGACGATCTGCCCGGGCGCGGCGGCAGCGAACAACGCTGCGTACTGCTCGAGCGTGCGGGGCTGACCGGGGGGCCGCGAGCGGGCCCTGGTGGAGCGCAGGTCGGAGGCGAAGTAGCGCGGCTCCTTGACGAGCGGCAGGAAGATCTGGGGGTGGGCGCCGAGCATCAGGTAGAGGGCCGTGGTGCCGCACTTCTGATGGCCGGCGATGAAGAAGTCCGGCAGCCGGCCCGGGAGGTCCTGCGAGCCGGCGGCCCGCTCGGGCCTGGAGCCGACGTGCTGCTCGGGGCTCACAGGTCCAGGCGACTGACGCCGAGCTCGTCGAAGCCCACGTGGTGGGCGAGCTCGTGGCGCACGGTGCGCGTGACCTGGTCGCGCAGCAGCTCGGGGTCGTGCCCGAAGTCCCGCCGCAGCGTGTCACGGAAGATCACGATCCGATCGTGGTGTTGGTCGCGGGTCGCGCCGTCGCCTTCGTAGAGGCCGTAGGCGCCCTGCCGGCGGCCACCGTCGGAAATCACGACCGCGACGTGCGCAAGGGCGTTGCGCAGCAGGTCGGGGAGGTCGTCGAGGGCGTCACGCACGAGCTCTTCGAAGTCGCGGTCGTCGAGCGGGTCGAGCTCCATGAACTCGTTTTCCTCCGGGTCCACGGCCAGGCCTTGCCGGGCCAGCAGCTCGGCGTTGCGCACGATTTCGTCGAACTCGCTCTCCGACTCCGGGTCGCGCCAGCCGGCCATCCTCACCGCCACGAACGCCACCGCCGCCATCAGCACGGCCGCCAGCAACACGCCCAGGGCGATGTCCTCGAGCGCCCGTACGACGCCGATCGAGCTGAACCCCTGGCCGACCACGAGCACGACCAGGCCAACGGACATGGCGATGATCGCGGCCACCCCCACTCGCCTGAAGGGGCTCGTGGGAGATGGTGGCTTGGAGGAGCGCATCGGAGGTGCGGGCTATTTGAGGGTACGGGCGATCACGAGCCGCTGGATCTCGTTGGTGCCCTCGTAGATCTGGGTGATCTTGGCGTCCCGCATCATCCGCTCGACGGGGTACTCCTTGACGTAACCGTAGCCACCCAGCACCTGCACGGCCTCGATCGTCACGGCCATCGCCGTGTCCGAGCAGAACACCTTCGCCATCGATGAGTACTTGCCGCGCTGAGGGTGGCCCTGGTCGGCCATCGCGCAGGCCTTGTACAGCAGCTCGCGTGCCGCGGCGGTGCTGGTTTCCATGTCCGCGAGCTTGAACTGGATGCCCTGGAACTCGTTGATCGGCTGGCCGAACTGGCGCCGCTCGCGTGCGTAGCCGACGGCGTAGTCGGTCGCCCCCTGGGCGATCCCGACGGCCTGGGCGGCGGCTCCGAGACGTGTGCGTTCGAGCGTTCCGAGCGCCACCGACAGACCCCTGCCGACCTCGCCGATCACGTTCCCCTCCGGAACCCGCACGTCCTCGAAGATCGGCTGGCCGGTGGGCGAGGCCCGGATCCCGAGCTTGTGCTCGAGCTTGCCGACGCTGAAGCCGGGGCGGTCGGCCTCGACCAGGAAGGCGGTCATCCGCCGCTGCTCGCGGTCGGTGACGGCGAAGGTGATGTAGAAGTCCGCGATCCCGAGGTTCGAGATCCAGTTCTTGGTCCCGTTGATGACCCATTCGGACCCGTCCTTGACCGCCGTCGTCTTCATGCCGGCCGGGTCGGAGCCGGCCTCGGGCTCGCTCAGCGCGAAGGCCGGGGACAGCTCACCGCTGGCACACCGCCCCAGCCAGCGCTCCTTCAGCTCCTCGGAGCCGTAGAGCTGGAGCGGCAGCGTGCCCAGCTCCTGGACCATCAGGATCAGCGCACAGGAGGCATCGACCTTGGCGAGCTCCTCGACGGCCATGTTGAGCATCAGCGTGCCGGTGCCGGTGCCCCCGTACTCGACCGGGAAGGGCAGCCCCAGCACGTCCTGCTCGGAGAGCAGCTTGCGGATGTCCCAGGGGTATTCGGCCCGCTCGTCGATCTCGGCCGACCGCGGCGCGATCCGCTCGCGCGCGAGCTGTCCGATCATCGCGCAGAAGTCGAGGTTCTCCTGGGGGATCGTGTAGAGGTCGCCCACCGCCTGCATGCCAGTTCATTGATCCTAGTGGCAAGACCTCGCCGCCGCGCCCACCGCCGGCCGGCGGCCTTCCGGGTCCCACAAACGGCCCCGAAGGGCCCGCCCGTCCCGCTAGCCTCGGGCACATGAGCGCTTCCGGCGACATCGAACTGGAGCCATCGGCCGTGGCCGAAAGGCTGGCCCAGGATCCCGAGCTGCAGCTCATCGACGTGCGCGAGCCCTACGAGCACGAGGCCGGCCACATCCCCGACACGCGCCTGATCGCGTTGACCGCGCTCAGCTCCCAGGCGGGGACGCTGCAGCAGGGGCGGCCGGTGATCTTCTACTGCCGCGTGGGCTCCCGCTCGCTGATGGCGGCGCAGGCCTTCCGGGCCTCGGGCTTCGAGGCATACTCCATGGCCGGCGGGCTGCTGCGCTGGTCCCATGAGGGGCGCGCGCTGGCCCCCGACGGGGGCCGGGTGGCCGACCACTAGATCGAGGAGGGCAGATGGAGGCGTCAAACGACTACCCCGCCGTCAAGCGGGGCGAGGGCTGGGCCGCATGCGGGCTGGAGGACCTCGGCGACGGCCCCGGCTTCCGCAAGGTCCGCCGCGCACTCGACGTCGACGCCTTCGGCGTCAACGCGCTGGTCCTGCCCGCGGGCGTCGAGACCGGCTTCCACTACCACGACGCCCAGGAGGAGCTGTACTTCGTCCACCGGGGGACGATCGAGATGGTTTTCGGCGACGGCTCCACGATCACGCTCGGCGAGGGCGGGCTCGCGCGCGTGGATGCAGCCACGGTGCGCCAGATCCGAAACGTCGGCGAGCAGGACGCCGTGTATCTGTGTGCGGGCGGCAAGGACGGGTATGTGGGGCGCGACGGGCGCGTCCCGGAGGGCGAGCAGGACCGCGTTCGTGCCCTCCACGACCTCGGCAGCGGTCCCGCGGAGACCTGAGGCGGGCGTGGCCGGGGCTGAGGACGGCGGGCTGCGCGTCCAACCGCGGCTGACCATCCCGCTCGAGGAGGTGAAGCTGCGCACGAGCCGCTCGTCCGGTCCCGGTGGCCAGCACGCGAACGTCACCGCCTCGCGCGTGGAAGCCGTCTTCGACGTGGACGCCTCGCGTTCGCTGAGCGAGTCCCAGCGGGCGCGACTGCTGCGCCGCGCGGGCCCACGGGTGGTGGCGGTCGCCCAGGACGCCCGTTCGCAGGCCCGCAACCGCGAGCTCGCGCTGGAGCGGCTGCGCGAGCGGATCGCCGCCGGCCTCAGCCAGCCCCGGGCGCGCCGGCCCACCCGCCCGACGCCCGCCTCGGCCGAGCGCCGGCTGGCGGCCAAGCGCCGGGCCTCCGAGCGCAAGCACACCCGCCGGCCCCCGCGCTCCGACGAGGACGGCTGACGACCATGACCGGCGATCAGCGGCCGCACCGGCCCCCGGCAGCGATCCTGGCGTTCGCCACCCAGGGCGCGGGGCACCTCGACGCCCGGCGCCTGCGCGAGCTGCTGGATCCACTCGGCGCCGAGGAGTTCGACTTCGACCGTTCCCACCGCCTGCGCGCCGCGCTGACCCTGTGGCGCCGGGCCGGCCGCACCCGCCCCGAGCTGATCGTGATGGAGGGCACCGGCATCGCCGGGGGCGTGTGCGTGCTCGCGCTGAGGACGCTGCGCGGGATCCCCTACGTGGTCTCCAGCGGCGACGCGGTGGGCCCCTATCTGGCCCTCAGCTCACGCGCCGCCGGGCTCGTGGGCGGCGCCTACGAGCGCCTGCTGTGCCGCCGCTGCGCCGGCTACATCGGCTGGAGCCCCTACCTTGCCGGGAGGGCGCTGAGCTTCGGCGCGCCGCGCGCGATGACCGCCGCCGGCTGGGCCCGCGAGGGCGCTCCGGCCGGGGCCCGCGAGCGGGTTCGCGAGCGGCTCGGGATCCCCGAGGACGCGCTCGTGGCCGGGATCGTCGGCTCGTTGAACTGGCGCAGCAGGATCGGCTACGCCTACGGCGCCGAGCTCGTGCGTGCGGTCCGCGCCAGCGAGCGTCGCGACCTGGTGGCGGTGATCGTGGGCGACGGCCCCGGCAGCGAGCCCCTGCGCGAGCTCGCCGGCGAGGAGCTCGGCTCGAGGATCCTGATGCCGGGGCGGGTCGAGCCGCACGAAGTGGGCGAATTCCTGGCCGCGTTCGACCTCGCGAGCCTGCCCCAGAGCGTCGATCGCGTGGGCGCCTTCCGCTACTCGACCAAGCTCAGCGAGTACCTGGCGGCGGGCCTGCCGATCGTCACCTCCCAGATCCCGGCGGCCTATGACCTCGACGAGGGCTTCTGCTGGCGGCTGCCGGGGCCCTCCCCGTGGAGCGACACCTACGTGCAGGCGCTCGCGCGGCTGCTCGACGGCCTCAAGCGCCCGGCGCTGGAAGCGCGCCGGCAGGCGGCGCTGACGGCGAGCGTGGCGAGGTCGACGTTCGACCGCGACGCCCAGGTGGCTCGCGTGGGTGGGTTCGTGGGCGACATCATCAGTTCAGGAGCTCCCTGACGGCCCGCTGGTGCAGACGGCCCAGGTCGGTGCGTTCGGGATAGAAGTGGATCGCGTTCCACAGCAGGCCGCTCACCGGCGCCCACGCGATGATCAGGTAGACGCCGAGCAGCAGGGACACCCGCCGCAGCCGCACCGACGTTGACAGCGCGGCCATCGGCAACACCCACAGCACGTACCAGGGCAGCACCCAGCTGAGCGTCACCAGCAGCGCCACGCCCGCCCAGCCCGCGGCGGTGATCGTCTGGCGGCGCTTGAAGGCCAGCCAGCAACAGCCCACCACGCTGGCAAGCAGCACCGCCACCAGCAGTTTGCGCAGCGCGTCGCTCTCGCCACCGGCCCCGATCGCCAGCCCGATCAGGTTGGGAATGCTCTCGCCGGTCACCAGTGATCCCTGGGTGCTGAGGTCGGGGATGTGCAGGCCGAAGGCGAGCAGGCTGGAGAAGGCCACCACCGCGGCCGTGAGCAGCATCCCCAGCAGCACCTGGACGAGCGCCCGGGGCGTTCGCAGCAGCCCCGCCAGCACGACCGGGATCAGGACCGCCCCGGACGCCTTGATCCCGGCGGCGACCACGAAGGCGCAGCCGGCGCCGACCTGGGGGGCCGACAGCGGCAGCAACCAGTGCCTGGCGATGTCCGGCAGCCGGGCGAAACGCGAGAGCAGTTCCGGGGGGTGCGCGAACCGCGGCAGCGCCTCGCCCGTCTGCTCGAAGGCCCGGCTCAGCAGCAGCAGGTAGAAGCCGACCATGATGAAGAGGATCATCAGGAAGTCGTTGTGGCCGGCTCCGAGCCCCCACACGAGCACGATCGGGTTCAGCCCCACCAGCACGATCGCCCCGACCGGCTCGCGACCGAGCAGCCGGGCGCACTTCCAGACGAGCAGGATGATCGCCAGGCTGGCCACCACCAGGATCCCCTTCAGCGCCCAGAAGGAGCCGGCCACGCCGAGCGGCACGACCGCGAATGTCAGCAGCGTGAACAGGGGCCCGTAGGGGCTCAGCAGCTGGTGCCAGTTGCTGAGCGCGTAGCTGGGGTCGCTGTGCGGCTCCAGCACCGGGATGGTGGTGTACGGGTTGAGGTTGTGGATCACCTCCATGCGCCCGTAGTTGATGTAGTTGAACATGTCCGTCAGGGCCAGCGGAGGCGAGATCAGGAAGATCGCGTGCACCAGCGCGATCGCCGCCACGACCCAGCCGACGGGCACGCGCGGCGCGCACCGCAGCACCCACACGTAGGCGATGAACATCACCACGATCGCCCCGGTGAACATGAAGCGCAGGGTCGTGCTGTTGCCGGTCAGCCCGGGCAGCAGTCCGCCGAGCGGGCCCGACATCCAGTGCGGATAGAAGCCCGTGTGGGTGGTTGGCGCCAGCAGGCTCGGCCGGTTGGCCGTGATCAGCACGATGAACAGGCTCAGCGCCACGATCGCGCCCAGCATCACCCCCGCCACGCGCACATCCAGGCGCGTGCGGATCAGCTGGCCGTCCTCATCCCGGCGGCGCGAGCGCAGCCGCTGCGACACGGACAGTGGCGCCGGCCGGCGCAGTTTGATGCTGGTCGCCTCGCCGCTCATGCCGTGGTGCCCCGGCCGACGATACCGGTCATCAAATGACGAGGGCCCGCCGTGGCGAGCCCCCAAGGTTGCGATCTGATGAGCCTGGCGGCCTAGATCGGCTGGACGTTCACGGCCTTGGGGCCCTTCTCGCCCTGCTCCGGGTCGTAGGAGACCTTTGAGCCCTCCTGCAGCGAGCGGTAACCCTCGCCGTTGATCCCGGTGTGATGTACGAACAGGTCCTTGTCGCCGTCATCGGGGGTGATGAAACCAAACCCCTTGTCGTCGCTGAACCACTTGACGGTGCCGGTTGGCATTGTGCTGATCCTCCGTGTCTGTGCTGGCTGCTACGCGGAGGATGCTTTCACGAGCTTCGACCTGCGAGCGCTTGCACTGCTTTCGCCGGGCCTCCTGGGCCCGACCATTCGCCGTGACCGTAGCACGTCCCAGCGAGGCGATGTTGTCGAGTTGTTGAGCGCCACAGCGCCCTCCGGCGGCCTCTAGGCTGCGCCGTGATGTCGACCGAGGATCCCGCGCCGAGCGCGCCGCGGACATTGGAGCGCCTGCTCCCGCCGGGCCCTCCCGCGCCGGTGCAAGAGCTGGTTCGGGGGATGGGGCTGTGGGAGCGCCCCAGCTCCGAGCGGGCCCGCCCGTACGTGATGCTCAACATGGTCAGCACGCTCGACGGGCGCGCAACCTTCTCCGGGCGCTCCGGACCGATCAGCTCCGACGCCGACCGCGAACTGTTCCACGGGCTGCGGGCGGCCGTCGACGGGGTGCTCGTGGGCGCCGGCACGATCCGGGCCGAGCACTACGGGCCGATCATCCGCGATCAGGCCGTGCGCCGGCAGCGGGTCGCCCGCGGGATGCCCGAGGAGCCACTCGCGTGCATCGTCTCGGGCCGGCTCGAGCTGCCGCCCGACATCGGCCTGCTGCAGAGCGAGGCCGCACGGGTCGTGGTGCTGACGGCCTCGATGGCGAGCCTGCCCCCCGTCGCGGCCCAGGTCGAGTACCTGCGCCCGCAGCAGGACGGCCGGCTGGACCTACCCGCGGCTCTGGCCGAACTGCGGCAGCGTTACGACGTGCGCAGCCTGCTCTGCGAGGGCGGCCCGCACCTGGCACGGGAAATGCTGGCCGAGCAGCTCGTCGACGAGCTGTTCCTGTCGCTCTCGCCGCTGCTGGCCGGGGGCGAGCCGGCGGCCGGGGAGGCGCTGCGGATCCTGGCCGGGCTCGAGCTCGAGCCGCCGGTGGGCGCCGAGTTGATCGGCATCCTGCGGGCGGGCTCGTGGCTGTTCCTGCGCTACAGGGTGGCCTCCGAAGAGCGCGTCTGACGGGAGACGACCTCGAGCAGTTCGCTGGCCAGCTGACGGCCCTCGGCGGCGACCCGCGGCGTTGCGGAGATGAGCACCACGACCTCCTCCCCGTCGAGCTCCTCGAGCGTGATCCGGGGGGCCTCCCGGAGCGGCGTCTGGAGCTCGCTCTCGAGCAGCTCCTGCAGGTCCCCGGGCGTCATCCCGGCGCGCAGGCGGGCGCGCAGGTCGACACCGTCGGGCTCATGCAGGGGCAGCACGGCCACGTTCAGGACCACGCTGTTGGGCACCATGATCACGTCTTCGCCGGTGGCGAAGGTCGTATACAGCAGGCCCAGCGAGCTGACGGTCCCCTCCAGCGTTCCGGCCAGCGGCCCACCCTGCAGACGCACGCGTTCGCCGACGCGGAACGGGCGAGCGCTCAGCAGGACCGTGCCGGCGAACAGGTTGCCGAGCGTCTGCTGCGCGGCCAGGCCCAGGATCACGGCCGTGAAGGCGCCGCCGAGGGCCAGCGTGTGGGCCTGGATGCCGGCCACCCGCAGCGCCACGATCACGGCCACCAGGATCGTCACCAGGCGCACGAGGAACCCGACGGTCCCGGCGGTGGCGGGGTCCAGCCGCCGGAACAGCGGCGGGCCGAGCACGCGCCCGAGCGCGCGGGCGATCGCCCAGCCGAGGATCACCAGGGCGACCACCACGATCGCCGTGACGGTGGTTTCCAGCGCCGGTTCCAGGACCTTGTGGGCGGGGTGGCCGTGGTGCGCCGGCCGGGTCGTCCCGAGCAGGCTCACGCGGTTGTCGTAGAAGACCACGACGGCCACGAACACCGGCACCAGCAGAGCCACCTCCACCCGCGCCCGTTTGACCGCGCGAGGGTCGAGCTGGCGGATCAGGCCGACCTCCCGCCAGGCCTGGGTGCGGGTCTCGAACATTTTCTGCGGGGCTTTGGGCATGGGCAAGTGTGCAGCTCAATGATGCGCCGGACCGCTGACGGCCAGGGGCCGGCGGTGCGCGACCGCGGGTCGCGGGGGGACGTGGATCGGGCTCAGGCGGGCGGCCTACGCGCCGCCAGGATCACCGACACGGACCCCAGTCGAGGGTAGCGCCGGCGCAGGGACTGCGGCCAGATCCGCCCTTTGCTGAACGAGATCACGTCGGCGCCCGCGTAGCCCGGATCCCCCACCAGCAGCCCCTCCTCGCCGAGGATACGGGCGCTGACGTGCGGCAGTGCGGGCGACAGGTGCGGGTCATACCCGGGGCGAAAGCTCGTCAGCGTGCCCTTCCTCGCCAGCTCCAGCCGGTGGCGCAGGGTGGCGAGGTTGGGCGTGCTGAGCACCAGCCAGCCGCCCGGGGCGAGCACCCCGGCAGCCGCCCGCAGGGCGCTCCACGGGGCCTCGAGGTGCTCGATCACCTCGACCATCAGGACGCGATCGGCCGGCGGCGATGCGGCGAGCTGCTCGGCCGGGCGCACCTCGAAGTCGACATCCCCGCGCAGGTCCTCGTCGAGCCAGTCGAGCGAGTCGATCCCGCGCAGCTGCGCGGGAGCCCACTCGTCGCGCACGCGCCGCAGCAGGTCTCCCCGCCCACAGCCGATGTCCAGCCAGCGCAGGCCGGGCTCGGGGTGGGCGGCGGCGAGCGTGGCGGCGATGATCTCCTCGTTGGAGGCGCCGCCCGAAGCCAGCTGGCTGGCCCGGGTCTCGGCCGGCTCGTCCACCTCAGGCCTGCGTGTAGATGACCATCGCGCCACCGAACACGAGACCGTAGATGGCGAACGGGACCAGCGTTCTCGTCTTGAACCAGCGCACCAGGAAGGCAACTGTGAAGACCGCCGTGACGGCGGCCGAGATGCACCCCACCAGGGCCTGCCCGCGGATCCCGTTGCCGAGGTGCCCGAGCAGGTCGGGGAGCTTGAAGATCCCGGCCGCGAGGATGATCGGGGTCGCCAGCAGGAAGGCGTAGCGGGCCGCGTCGCTGTGGTCCAGGCCGCGCCCGAGGCCGGCCCCCATCGTGATCCCGTCGCGGCTGATCCCGGCCACCAGCGCGGCCGACTGGGCCGTCCCGATCACGAACGCCTCGGGGTAGGCGAGCGTGTCGAGCTCGCGCCCGCCGTCGGGCTTGGCCCCCTCGCGGATCGCGAGTTCGCGCACCTCGGCTTTGCGCCGGAAGCGCTCGGCGAGCAGCAGCAGCAGGCCGTTGATCATCAGGAAGATGGCGGCGACTTCAGGCTTGGCGGTGAGCGTGCGCAGCTCGTGCTCGAAGACGAGCCCGAGGACACCGGCGGGGATGCTGGCGATGATGATCAGCCACGCCAGCCGCTCGGTCGGGGTACGGGCGCGGCGCGTACGCAGCGTGTTGAAGAAGGCACGCACGATCTCCACCCAGTCGCGCCGGTAGTAGAACAGCAGCCCCAGCGCGCTGCCGACGTGGAGCATGACCACGAACGCCAGCCAGAAGGACTCGCTCTGGGACTGGGCGTCGACGAGCTGGTTCCAGCCGAACAGGGTCGGGAACAGGACGGTGTGCCCGAGGCTGGACACGGGGAACAGCTCGGTGACCCCCTGCAGGACCCCCAGCACCACGGCCTGGAAGTACGTCAGTGCGGAGCCCATGGCGTTCGCGGCGAACGTCGTGGTCGCGGCCAACGTCATCGCGGCGCAGCTTATTGACTGCACCCCACGCCACCCGCCGGTCCGCCCGGGAGATCGTGAGGATCTTCACAAGGAGTTCACGGGATCATCGCCGGTTGGTCACACGCGATCGCTGTTTGCGGAGAACCGTGTATGCATGTCCCAGAGGACGGAGCCAGCGGGGGTGATCGGGGTCGCCATCCACGACGTCGAGCCCGCGACCTGGGAGCGCTGCGCCTTGATCCGTGACTGGCTCGACGACCACGGGATCGACCGCGTGACGCTGCTGGTGATCCCGGCCCGCGACCTGCATCCGCTCGGCGAGCGCTGCCCGGAGATGGGCGCCTGGCTGCGGGAGCGGCGCGGCGCCGGCGACTCGATCGCCCAGAACGGCTTCCGCCACGAGCCGCTGGGAGCCGACCCTTCCGACGGTCGCGGGGTGCGGGCCCTGCGCTCGCGGCGCGGCGAGTTCGCAGGCCTCGACGAGCGCGAGGCGCGCCGCGTGGTCGACGCGGGGTGGCGGATCCTCAAGCTCTCGGGCGTCGAGCCGGACGGCTTCGTGGCTCCCGGCTACGCCTACACCCGCCAGCTGCTGAAGGCGCTGCCGCGGCGCTTTCGCTGGTGGGCGACGCTGCTGCACGTGCGTACCGCCGGCGGCGGTACGGGCGGCGTGGAGACCCGCCCGAGCGGCCTGGCGCCGGCCTGGGGAGCCGGCCCGAGGGGCCGGCTGGGCGACGCGCTGGCGCCGTGGTTGATCCGGGCCGGTGGGCGATTGTCCGGCGGAGTCCTGCGTGTGGATCTCACTCCGGCCACCCTGCAGCGTCCGCGCGAGATGCTCGCGCTGGAGTCCGTGCTGGCCCGCGAGAGCTCCAGGCGACGACCCGTGACACTCGGGGACCTGCCCCCCGAGGACGCGGCCTACCCGCTCGCCGTGAAGATCGAGGGCGCCAGCGGCGTGACGGCCGAGAGGCCGGCGTAGCCGAGGCGCTTGACGCCGAACAGATCCTCGATCGTCGCCAGCAGCGAGAAGTGGTTGTACTCTTCCGCGCTGCTCGCGGGGCCTTTGATGAACGGCGACAGCAGCAGCGCGCCGACCGCTCCGCCCCCGCGCGGACGGCCGATCGGGCTCACGCCGAGGGCGCCCAGGTTGGGGAAGGCGGGCTGTCCGCAGCACGAGCTCGAGTCCTCGAATTCGCCGCTGGAGGGAGCCTCGTCGGTCGTGATCACGAGCAGGCCATTCTGCTTGTAGGCGCCGGAGGCCAGGATCTCGGGCACGACCCGGCGCAGGAAGGAGTCCGCCCCCGCCGGCCCGGCCACGGCCCCGGGTGTGCAGGGCGTGGGATCGCCGTCGTGGCAGAGGCCGGGAACGATGTAGGAGAGGCTGGCGGCGCTCGCCGGGTGGGCGAGGTCGGGCTGCAGCTGGGAGATGCCCGTCTCAGACCGCGCGCACGCCCCGGAGGCGGTCAGCGACCGGAAGTAGGCGAACGGGTTGCGGTAGGTCGCGTATGCGCCGGAGGGTGCGCTCGCGCCGGCTGATGTGCCCCCAGCCGGCGGGGTCGTGGGGTCGGCCTGGCCGAGCACCGGATGCGAACAGGCGGGCACGTGGGCGGGCCCTTCGCCGAGGCCTTCGAGGTATGCCCGCCAGCGCAGGTGGGCAGCTTCGAGCTCGCCCGGCAGCGTGGGCGTGGAGACGGGATACACGCAGCCCTGACCGAGCACCTGCCCGTCGGCTCCGGCGCTCGCGGGTTCGATCGGCGTGTAGGAGGGACAGTTCGCGGCCGTCTGCGGAGTGGCTCCCTGACCGCTGATCAGGGCCACCTCGTTGGGAAGCTGTTCGTGGGCCACGGCGTCATAGCGAGCGAGCAGCGTTCCCTTGGGCTCGAGCTGCCCGACCAGGTAGTGAGCCTGGGATTCCGGTCCGAACACCCCGGCGTAGGACTGATCGGAGAGCACGATCAGGAACACATGCTTGATCTTCGGGAGCGTCGTCGGCTTCTTCGCTGGCGCCGGTTTGGGAGCGGGCTTGCTCGCCGCGGCCGGGGCGTGCGGGTGCCCACCGGCGCCGGTGGAGCCCGAGCTCGGGGCGGCCGGGGACGGCGCTTCGGGCGTCGGCGCTGCTTCGGCCGGGGGGGCTTCTTCGGGCGTCGGCGCCTGGGCGGCGGGTGCCGGCGCCGGGGAGCCCGGCTGCACGTATACCTTCACCGGTCCGCCCACATCCGCCAGCGCAGCCTCCTGAACGGAGTTTCTCGCGGCCCGGCCGATCAGCACGCCGAAGCCGAGGAACGCGACCACGAGCACCGCCATCACCTTCCGCGGCGGCAGCCGCACGCCCTCCAGCGTCGGTCGCGGCAGCCCCCTCACAGCCCGTTCTGCGAGTGCTCGCTGAAGGAGCTGGGCAGTTCCTCCATCAGCCGCTCGCCGCACTGCCAGCAGAACTGGGCGCCGCGGCTGTGCGGAGCCGAGCAGGCCGGGCAGCGCGTCCCCGCCAGCTCCTCGGGCGTGCTCAGCAGCCGCTCCACCTCGGCGAGTTCGGCGTCGCGCTCCTGCAGCACGGCCGCCCGGCGCACGAGCACGTCGAGACGAAAGTGGTCGCGGATCGCCATCTCATAGGTGAGGCCGCCCAGGTCCCAATGCAGCTCCGCCACCTGCTGGGACAGCGCCTCCCGCCTTCGCTCCAGCGACAGGCGCGTGTCGATCGAGTCGCGCAGGGGCCCCATCCGCCTAACGCTCGCCCCGGCGCGGCGCGGAGCTCATCCCGTTTCGACCACGTTGGGCAGGTTCTTGGACGCTTCCACGTAGCTTTTGCCTTTGCCTTTGAGGCTTTTGAGCGCCGACGGGGGTGCCGGGTGAGTGAGGCTTCCACCCCCGTGGGAGGACCCGCCTGAGGAGCCGCCCGAGGACCCGCCTTTCGAGGAGCTCCCGGACCCGCCGGATCCGCCTGCTCCCGAGCCGCCACCCGAGACGTGGATCGTCTTGGCCGCCGGGAACTTGGCCCGCAGCTGGGAGAGCGCCTTCTGTGCCTGGGCGGCGCTGTGGTAGTCGCCCGAGTAGATCACGTAGCTCCCAGACGTGAGACTCGTGAATTCGCTGGACGCGAGGGCTCCCACCGCCGGAGCCCCCTTTGACGTGGCAGCCGTCTTGGCGGCGGTCACCGCCGCCAACGTGCTCGACGAGGGCAGCGTGCTCAGCTGCACCGTGTAGCCACTGCGCGAGGCGGGCCAGTCGCTGGTGAAGGCGGCTTCGGTGGCGGCGGGGCCGGTCCCGGTCGTCGGCGCGGCCTCGGTGATCACCTCCGGCTTGGCCGCTGTGTGGGAGTTCCCGGCGCGCCCGATCAGCACGCCGACGCCCATCGCCAGCAGCAGCACGCCGACGCCCGCCAGCACCCCGAGCAGATTGCTGCGGGGCGCCGCCCCCGTGTCCGTCACCGGCGGCGCGTCGGGCGGTGCGGCGGGTGTCTGCAGTTCCTGGGTCGCCTGCGAGCCACGCCCCATCAGGAAGCCGCTGATCGGCGCCAGGCGCTCTCCGCACTGCAGGCAATAGCGCTGGTCGGCTGCTATCGGGCCGTTGCACGCCGAGCAGCGCGCGGTGGCTTGATCGGCCCCTGGGGCCTCGCGCGCTAGCGGTTCGGTGGACGGTTCGGTGGACAGGAGGCGGGACCTCTGGTCGGGTGGTCAAGGGCGAGCGACACTGTGGGCGCGCAACGGCTCCTCGTAGCGTATGGTCGGGCGCCCACCAGCGTCAGGCGTGATCAAATTGTGAAGGGCGGTCGGAGCGCCCGCCGGCTCGCGCCACCGCATCCTTGACCGCAGCGTCGTGTTCCATCAGGGTACGGCACGCCCGTGCCGAGCCTCCGAGCGCTCACCCAGCGATGACCGTCAACGACAGCCAAGCGCCCCGCCTGCGCCCGCGAGCACCGCGAGGCCGCCGTGCCGGCGCGATCCTCGCCGCACTCGTGACGTGCCTCGCCCTCGCGTCCTGGCTGCCGTCGGCGCTGGCGGCCTCTTCGGGCCCGCCACAGGTGGCCACCGGAGGGGTCAGCCACGTCAAAGGCTCGACCGCCGAGCTCGAGGGAACCGTCTATCCACACGGCCTTCCCACCACCTACTTCTTCCAGTACGGGCCGACCACCGCCTACGGGTCCTCGACTCCGCCCCAGGTGCTGCCGGCGGCCACCACGCGCATCAAGGTGGGCCAGATCACCGGCGGACTGCAGCCCGGCTACCACTACCGGGTCGTCGCCTACAACAGCGCCTCCAACGGGAACGCCCGAGTCGGCAAGGACCGCATCTTCGGGTCGAAGTCGCGCAAGGTCAAGTTCCAGATGCCCAAGTCGCTGGCGCCGATCCCGTACAAGCACTCCTTCGCCCTCAGCGGCAGCGTCACCGGTATCGGCAACGCCGGGCTCGGGCTCGTGATGCAGGAGACCGCATTCCCGTACACGTCGGAATTCACGACGGTCACCTCACCGGTGATCACGAGCGCCAGCGGCGCCTTCAGCTTCCACCTGTCCTCGCTGCAGACGAGCGCCGAGTTCCGGATCATCACCACCGGGCCCCGCCCTCAGTACAGCGGCGTCATCAAGCAGCAGGTCACCCCGATCGTGGTGTTGCACGTGCGCCACAGCTCCGCCCGCGGGCTGGTGCGCCTGTACGGGACGATCACGCCGTCCGTGACCGGCGCCCACGTGCTGATCCAGCTGAGCAAAGCCGCCCGGCCCGGCAACACCGAAAAGACCTCAGAACGGACGAGCCGCTTCGTGACCCAGTTCAGCACCATCGCGGTGAAGGCCACCCAGACGATGTCCCGCTTCAGCGTGGTGGTGAAGGTCTCACACAGCGGCCACTACCGCGCCTACGTCGACCTGCGCAACAAGCCGCTGCAGTCGGGCGCGAGCTCGTCGGTCTCGCTGAAGGCCGCGCCCTCCAAGCACAAAGGCTGAGCGCCCGCCGCATTGCGGGCCGCCGGCCGGCTCTGCGGGTCGGCGGCTACTCGCCGCCGAGAGGCGCGATCAGGCCCCGCTCGATGAGCAGCTCGATCACGCGGTCGACCTCTTCCTCGACCGTTTCGGTCTGGCTGCAGAGAACGAGGTCCGGCTCGGTGGGCACCTCATACGGCGCCCCCACGCCCGTCATACCCGCCAGTTCGCCCGAGCGGGCACGGGCGTAGAGACCCTTGGGGTCGCGCTCCTGGCACAGCTCCAGCGTGGCACTGAGGAAGATTTCGAGGAACCCAAGCTCGGCATCGCCGTGTAGCGCAGCGGCTGCCCGGCGGTCGGCGGCGTATGGGCTCACCAGGCTCACGAGCGCGATCGACCCCGACTCGGCGAGCAGTTTGGCCACGTGTGAGGTGCGCCGCACGTTCTCGGTGCGCGCCTCCTCGTCGAAGCCGAGGTCGCCGTTGAGCCCGTGGCGGAGGTTGTCGCCATCGAGCAGGAAGGACGGCTGACCGGCCGCGATCAGGCGCTCCTCAACCGCCGCCGCGATGGTCGACTTGCCGGCCCCCGGCAGACCCGTGAACCACACCGTGGCACCCGTGTGGCCGAGCATCGTCCAGCGACGCTCGCGGGTCATCCGCGAGCCCTGCCAGCGGACGTTGGGGCTGCGCTCGGTCTTGGTGGTGGCCGCGGGGCCTTCGACCTCGGTGTCCAGGATCACCCCGGCCGCGACCGTTTCGTTGGTCGCCTCGTCGATGATGATGAGGCTGCCGGTGAGCCGGTTTCGGCGGTAGGAGTCGAACACGAGCGGGGAGCTGAGACGCATGTGGACGCGGGCGAGGTCGTTCAGGTGCAGCGTCTCGGCAGCCTCGTCGCGGTGCAGGGTCTCGACGTCGATGCGGTAGCGCACGTCCACCCCGCTGAGCATCGCGCTGCTGGTGGTGTGCTTCACGGCGTACCGCCGCCGCGGGCTGAGGGGCTCCTCGGACATCCAACACAGCAGGCACTCGAAGCTGTTGGACACCGTGGGCTGGTTCTGCTTGCGCACGATCGTGCTGCCACGCGAGACGTCGATGTCGTCACCCAGCCGGATCGCCACCGACATCGCCGGGAAGGCCTCCTGCACGGGCCCGTCGTAGGTGTCGATCCCGGCCACCGTCGAGTGCTGGCCGCTCGGCAGCACCACGACCTCGTCGCCGGGACGGATCACGCCCCCGGCGACCTGGCCGGCGTAGGCGCGGTAGTCGATCCCGCTGCTGGCCGGCGGGCGGATCACCCATTGGACCGGGAAGCGGACGTCGATCAGATTGCGGTCGGAGGCGATGTGGACGTGCTCGAGGTGGTAGAGCAGCGGCGGGCCCTGGTACCAGGGCATCGCCTCGGAGCGCTCCACCACGTTGTCGCCCAGCAGCGCCGAGATCGGGATGAACGTCACGTCGGGCATCTCCAGGCGGGCGGCGAAGCGGTCGAACTCCTCCACGATCGTGTCGAAGACGCCCTCGTCGTAGTCGACGAGGTCCATCTTGTTGACGCACACCACCACGTGGGGAATCCCCAGCATCGAGCTGATGAAGGCGTGCCGCTTGGACTGGGCGACGACACCCTTGCGGGCGTCCACCAGCACGATCGCGAGGTCCGCCGTGGAGGCGCCCGTGACCATGTTGCGGGTGTACTGCTCGTGCCCGGGGGTGTCGGCGATGATGAACCGCCGCTGGGCGGTCGCGAAGTACCGGTAGGCGACGTCGATCGTGATCCCCTGCTCGCGCTCGGCGCGCAGGCCGTCGGTCAGCAGCGAGAGGTCGAGGAAGTCATGGCCCATCCGCTGGCTGGTCTGCTCGACGTGAGCCAGCTGGTCGCTGAGGACCTGCTTGCTGTCATACAGCAGGCGCCCGATCAGGGTGCTCTTGCCGTCGTCGACCGAGCCCGCGGTGGCGAAGCGCAGCAGGTCGGCGGGCCTCTCGGTCAGCCGGCGGAAGGCATCCCTGGCGTCCTCGGCGACGATCGCGGCCCCGCGGCGCTCGCTGGCCGGCGCGCCGCCGTTTCCGTTACTGCCCGAGGTTCCGTTGGTACCGGTCATGGCTGGCCCTCGAGGATGGCCCCATCGCCCTCGCGGATGGGCTCATTGTAGAGCTTGGCGAGACCAGCTGGAGGCGCCCACAGCGCGTGCGGGCGCAGGAGGTCGGTGATGTCGGGCATCCGTGCTGGTGGTCTCGGGTGCAGGTGGTCGAAGGCACTTCGCGCAGAGCGCCGAACTGCTGTTTTGAGCCTCTGCGAGTCCCCAAACCCCGACGGCAGGCCCGCCTCCTACAGTACGGCGCGAACCCCGATTTTGCAAGCAGGAGCAAGGTGACGGACACCAGCAGCCACAGCCCCGCGACCCCCGGACCCCCGCCCTGGGGGCGCACCGAGCGCGACCCCCGTGTGCTGATGCTGGGCATGGGCTGGTTCCCGGCCACCCTCGGAGGGCTGAACCGCTACTACCGGGCCCTGTTCGAACAGCTCCAGGACGCGCGTGGCGTGGTGATCGGCCCGGCCGACGATGCGCCCCCGTCGGTAGCCGTCATCGCCGGTCCGCAGGCGTCACTGGCGCGGCGGCTGCTCGGCTTCCGGCGGGCCACGGCGCGGGCCCGCTCCGGCGCCGAGCTGCTCGACGCCCACTTCGCCCTGTACGCCGCCGCGCCGCTGCTGCTCGGGGGCACCGGCGGGATCCCGAAGGTGTTCCACTTCCAGGGTCCGTGGGCCGATGAGAACGTGATCGCGGGCGACAGCTCGCGGCTGCGCCACCGCCTGCGGGCGGCCCTGGAGCGCCGCGTGCACGCCCACATCGACGCCCACGTGGTCCTGTCCTCGGCCTTTCGCAGAGTGCTGGTGGAGCGCTACCGAGTGCGTCCCTGGGGGGTGCATGTGCTGGCTCCGGGAGTGTCGCTGGAGCTGTTCACCCCCGGCGACCGCGAGCGGGCGCGGGCGCAGCTGGGTCTCGCCCCGGGAGCGTTCGTGGCGGTGTGCACGCGCAGGCTGGTCCCCCGCATGGGGCTCGACGTGCTGCTCGACGCCTGGGGCGAGCTCGAGGGCGTGCTGCCGGAGGGCTCGGCGCTGCTGCTGATCGGCGATGGGCCGCTGCGCGAGCAGCTGAGCGAGCGCGCCGAGCGGGCTCCGCTGGCCGGCCGCGTGCGCGTGCTGGGCCGCGTCAGCGACGCCGAGCTCATCGACGCCTACCGCGCGGCCGACGTGTCGGTCGTGCCGACGATCGCGCTGGAGGGCTACGGGCTGGTCGTGCTCGAGGCCGCCGCCTGCGGCACCCCCAGCGTCGTCAGCGATGTCGGCGGGCTGGCCGAGGCCGCGCTCGAGCTCGACCGCTCGCTGCTGGTCGCTCCGGGGGACGCGGGGGCGCTGGCCGGGCGCCTGCGGCAGGCCGCCGCCGGCGATCTGCCCGGCCGCGAGCGCACGCGCCGCTTCGCCGAGGATCACTCCTGGTCGGCGGTGGCCGACCGCCACCGCGAGCTGTACCGCTCGCTGCTGGAGCGCAGGCCCGACCCGCGCCCCCGCGTTGTGTACCTCGACCACGTGGCCCGGCTGTCGGGCGGGGAGATCCAGCTCAGCCGCCTGCTGCCGCACCTGCGCGGCGTCAACGCCCATGTGATCCTGGGCGAGGAGGGGCCGCTGGCCGAGAGGCTCGTGAGGGCCGGCGTGTCGGTCGAGGTGATGCCGATCGCCGCCGCCGCGCGCGACCTGCGCCGCGAGCAGGTGCGACCCGGCGTGGGAGCGCTCGCGAGCGCCTGGAGCACTGCCTCCTACACGCTGCGACTGGCCCGCCGCCTGCGCCGGCTGGCGCCCGATCTCGTCCACACCAACTCACTGAAGTCCGGCGTGTACGGGAGCCTCGCGGCCCGGCTCGCCGGCGTCCCGGTCGTATGGCACGTCCGCGACCGCGTAGCCGATGACTACATCCCGGCAGCAGCCGTGAGGCTCGTGCGGGCGCTCGTTCGGCGCCTGGCCGTGGCCGTGATCGCCAACTCCGACGCCACCCTGGCGACGCTCGACGGCAGCGCCCCGGCGGACAGCTGGGTGATCCCGGGGTCGGTCGAGCCCTCGCCGGTGCCCCACTCGCCACAGGCCCACACGACCTTCGGCATGCTCGGCCGGATTGCGCCCTGGAAGGGCCAGGACCTGTTCCTGCGCGCCTTCGCCGAGGCCTTCCCGGGAGGGAGTGAGAGCGGGGTGCTGATCGGCTCGCCGATGTTCGGCGAGCAGGACTACGAGCGCTCCCTGCATGAGCTGGTGGATAGCCTCGGCCTGCGCGAGCGGGTCTGCTTCCGCGGCTTCCAGGAGGACGTCTGGAGCGAGCTGGCAAGGCTCGACGTGCTCGTTCACGCCTCGACGATCCCGGAGCCCTTCGGGACCGTGGTGCTCGAGGGGATGGCCGCCGGGCTGACGGTGCTGGCCCCCGACCAGGGCGGGCCCGCCACGGTGATCGAGGACGGCCGCACCGGGCGCCTGTTCCGGATGGGCGACCAGCGGCTCCTGGCCTCGGCGATGCGCGAGCTCGGCCAGGACCCGGGTGCCCGCGAACGCCTCTCGGGGGCAGCCCGTGAGGCGATCTCGGCCTACCACCCGGAGGTCATCGCCCGCCGCCTCGAAGAGGTCTACGAGCGGGCCCTGGCCGTGGCGGGCGACTAGGCGCCCACCCCGAACCGGCGCGCGGGTTTTGAGCCCGGGCCAGCGAGGAGCGCCCGGGTTCAAGCAGGTCCCAGCGGCTGCCGATGGGCCCATGTGGACGCTCGTTACGCCGGACGCGCCGTCGTGCTCGCGCTCGTGCTCGCGCTCGCGCCGGCCGGCACCGCCGCTGCCCAGGCGGCGCGCCGCCTCCTCACCGAAGCCGCTCCGCCGGCACCCGGGGCCGGCGAAGTGCCCGCGCCCGGCACGGGTGAAGCGAAGGCGCCGGAAGCGTGCTCGATCACGCTCGTCCCCCTCTCCCCCTCGCTGCACGCCGGCGAAGCCGCGAACCTGAACGGAACACTGACCTGCCCCGAACCCGCGGCGGCGGCCCGGCAGACGGTCGCGATCGAGCAGCGCGTGGCCGGGACGCGGGGGATCACGCTCGCCGGCAGCGCGACCACCGACGAAGCCGGCGACTTCAGCTTCACGACCGCGTCGGGACTGGAACGCCTCAGCAGCTTCTGGGCCGAAGCCCTCGGCGCGCGCAGCGCCCGCACGCGCGTGCTCGTATCGGCCGGCGCCGTGACCCTCACAGGGCCGGCCCCCGCGGGGTCCGAGCTCCCCCTGCTCACGCGCCGTGCCCGCCTCGACGCGGCGGCGACGCAGCTCGCCTTCCACGGGACCGTCAGCCCGGCGCTGCCCGGCGCGCGGGTGATCCTCCAGCGCCAGAGCCGGCGCCGCCCGGAAGTCTGGCGTCCGATCGCCCGCGGGCTGGTGCAGGCGGACGGGAGCTACACGCTGCTGCACTCGTTCTCGGTCTCCGGCCCGGCGACCGTACGGGTGGTGGTGCGGACGCGGGGCCTGCACGCCACGGTCTCCGAAGCGCTTACCTACGAGATCGCCTCCGGCCGCTCCAGCGCCTTCCGCGCGGGCTGAGGCACACGCTCGCCGTCAGGCGAGCTCGTCCAGCCAGCCTTCCCCGCCGGAGGCGATCTCGCCGTACACACGCTCGGATTCGCGCACCAGGCGGGCGCTCGTCGAGCGTTCCCAGCGCCGCCAGCGAAGGCCGCCGTAGAGGCGCGCCAGCGGCCTCGCGGGCGCGAAGCCCGGCCGCGCCGGGGCCGCAGGCGCGTGCTCGCGGTGGGCGGGGCTGAGCTCGCCCGCGCGGAACCCGGCGCCGTGGTGGTAGACGACGCCCCCGTAGATGGCGAAGTGCAGCGGGTCGAGGTTGCGCCCGTTGGAGCGCAGCACCTGGACCCACGGGGTCTGGGAGAGCTCGAGCTTGCGCAGCAGGTTGGCGCCCACATCGCTCGTCGGTTGACCGTGGGCGCCGGTCCAGGTGGGACCCGCGGTCCAGTCGCCGGGAAGCGAGCGCCAGGTGCCCACGGTCGTGACGCAGAAGCTCGGATGCGGCTGGGGCTCGTCCACGTTCTCGGCGCGGCGCACCGCCAGAAGCGGGGCCCGCTTTAGGCTCTCCTCGATCAGCGGCATCGGGTCGGCGATCGTGAAGGCGTCGCCGTCGAGGAACATCAGCAGGTCCTCCTCGGCGGCCACGTGGGTGACCTCCATGGCGAGGTGATTGAGCTTGGCGGCGTGGAGGCCCCGCTGCTCGAGGACGCGGTCGAAGTAGCGCCCGTAGGAGCCGTCGATGCCCTCCAGCGAGCTCCACACCTGAAACGGCACCTGGATGTGCCGGCGCAGGTAGCGGTGCTGGATCTCGATCCACCGCGGCGAGCGGTAGTGCACCGTGACGATGTAGAGCACCTTCCTGTCCCGCCTATCCCGTGGTGGCCGCCCTCGCGGGCGGGAAGCTCATGCTAGCCAGAGCTCCGGCACGCGGCCCAGGATCTCCAGGAACTCGTGGCGCTCCCGCACGAGCGCGTGGCGCTGCACCTCTTCACGGCCACCCTCCAACAACACCCGGCGCTGCTCGGGGCCGGCCGCCAGCAGCTCGCCGGCCGCTCGCAGCAGGTCGGCCTCGCTGCGCTCCGGCACCAGGCAGGTCTCCCCGTCCCGGCAGAAGGAGCGGTTGCCGACGCAGTCCGGGCAGACCACCAGCGTGTCGAGCGCCATGCTCTCCAGCGCCGGCAGGTAGGCGCCCTCGACGAGCACCGGCAGGTGGACGCTCACGCGAGCCCCCGCCAGACCCTCGATCAGCTGCTCCCTCGGTATCAGCCGATCGACGAGCATCACCCGGTGACCGCGGCGGCGCAGCCCCTCGGCCACGGCGGCGCCCAGGCGCGGCGCCTTGACGGCGAGCACCAGGCAGTCGAGTTCGCGCTGCTCGAGCGGGCGCGCTGCGGGCAGGCGTTCGAGGTCCAGCCCGATCGGGATCGTCATCACCGGCCCGCGGACGACGTCGATCCGGCTCACGGCCTGCTCGAGCTCGGGGCTCACGCACAGACGGATCGCGTGGTGGCGCAGGAACTCGAAGGCCGGGCTCTGCGGGCGGGCGTGGCGAAAGCCCTGGAGCAGGTTGATCACCGGCACCGGTGGGTCCTCGCGCTGCGCCGGGGGCACCGCGCGCCAGTCCATCCCGGCGAGGAAGCGGATATCGCCGACCGTCGGATCATCCGCCGCGAGCACCGCGTCGGAGAACGGCCACCAGGGGTTCTCGGGGCCCCAGTAGGAGTCACTGGAGAAGCGGATCAGGGCGCGATGCGCGGGGGAGCTGCGCACGTGCTCGAAGTAGTGAAAGACCTTCAGGTGCCCCCCCTGGAAGCGCTCGAAGTGGCGGTGGAAGACGACGGTCTTCAGTAGCCCCACCGGGCGAGCATGTCTCGTCCGAGGTACTCGCTCAGGCGGGCCACCTCGGGCTGGTAGCGACGCCTGAGCTCCTCCATCTCCTCCTGCTCCGGCGGGGCCGCCTGCCCCAGCACGGCGCGGCGACGGAGCAGCCGCAGCGCCTCGCGCCGAACGCGCTGGGGCGCGAGCGCCTTCAGCGCCGCGCGGGCCCGGCGTGAGCGAGCCGAGCTGCCGAGCGTCAGCGACAGCACCAGGTCGTCGAGCTGCTGGGAGCGCATCGTGGTGGTCGTCTGTTTGACGTTCACGCGCTCGAGCGGGCGGTCCTCATCGATCTCCAGGAAGCGCATCACCGCGCGCAGCGTGCCCTCGTTGTCGTCGCGGAAGTCCTCATAGACGAGCACCAGCACCTGCTCCGGGGGGAAGTGCTCGTGATAGCGGCGCAGCTGATCGGCGTAGCGGACGTGATCGGAGTACTGCAGCAGCTGCGGAACGTGCGAGCGCCGCGGTATCTGGCGGCCCTCGCGGCGGGGGCCCTCCAGCGCGATCGCCTTCAACAGGTCCTTCTCTGACTCGACGTGGCTGCGCAGGAGCTGCAGGTGAAGCGAGTACAGGAAGCTGGCCGGCTCGCGGAAGATCGCGATGATCCGCGCCGCCGGCTGCAGTCGTGCGATTTCCGCCGCCGCGGTGTGGCTGAAGAGATACGACGGCGAGGCCTCACCCACGCGCTGTGTCGGTGCGGCGCCGGAAAACAGTGACAGGTAGTCCTCGAGCGTCTCGGGCAGGCGCCGGGCCCGCGGCGGGGTAAAGCGGGGACGCAGGTCGCCGGCAAGGAAACGGGGCTCCTTGATGTCGGACATGAAGACCTCCGGGTGCTGGCTCAACATCTCGTACAGAGCCGTGGTACCGCTCTTGTGATGGCCGACGATGAAGAAGTCCGGCACCCTCCCCCGCACGGCGGATGGATCCGAAGAGAAGTCCTCAGCCGTGTACATCGCAGCGGCCGAGTCTACCAACGGGGTGGTGCCAAAAACGCACATATACTGCCGCCCAGCCGCGCATGACGACCCCTCCGAAACGCCGTTTGCGCAGCGCGCCCGCCTCGCTTCTCCGGCGCTCCCGAACACTTTTCGAGCAAGGCGCCCCCGGCAGCGGCGGGGCCGATGTCGAGCTCGATCGAGACGCTCCCCCGCTGGTGCTCTCGCCGCACTGGGACGACGCCGCGCTGAGCTGCTGGAGCGTGTTGAGCGGGACCGGTGAGCTGAGCGTTGTGAACGTCTTCGCCGCCCTCCCCGCGCCCGGCCGCAGGGGCCCCTGGGAGGCGCTCGCGGGACTGGCCGACTCGCGCGAGCGGGCGCGTGCGCGGCTGCAGGAGGACGCACGCGCGCTTGCACTCGTCGACCGCCGGGCGCACAACCTCGAGCTCCCCGAGATCCAGCAGCGCGCCGGTCCCGACGCGGTCAGCGTGGCGGCGGTGGCGAGCGCGCTGGCGCAGGCCGTCCCGCGGGCCTCGCGCGTGTACGCCCCGGCCGGCATCGGTGGCCACGTCGACCACGTCCTCGCGCGCCGCTGCGCGCGCCGGCTGCTGCAGCGGGGCATGCCCGTCAGCCTGTACGCGGAGCTGCCGTACTGCGTCACCCACGGCTGGCCCGCCTGGGTGGGTGCGCAGGGGCCCCACGGCACGGGCGACGTGGATGCCTTCTGGCAGACCTTCCTGACCGACGTCCCGGAGATGCCGCCGCTGCACGAGGCACGGGTGGCGCACCTCGACGCCGAGGAAGCCGGCGTGAAGCTGCAGGCGATCGGCTGCTATCAGCTGAGCCTCGGTCTGGCGGCGCGGGAGGCGCTCGCCGCGGGAGCCTTTCACACGGCTGAGGTGATGTGGGACCTGGTGCCCGCAGAGCACACCGCAGGGTGACAGGACGGGGCACGGCCCCGGTTACACTCAGCTCGCGATGAGCGCCTCCGCGATGCGATCCTCAACGCCTCCCGCGATCGACCCGCGGATGCCCGATTTCTTCATCGTCGGGCACGCCAAGTGCGGGACCACGGCGCTGTACGAGATGCTGCGGCGCCACCCGCAGGTGTTCATGCCGGAGTACAAAGGCGGGGCCGGCAAGGAGCCGTGGTACTTCTCCCGGGACAACCCCCATCCGCAGCGCTCGGGCGAGCGCGACATCAGCTTCACGGGCCGGGTCGCCACGAGCGAGGACGACTACCTGTCCCTGTTCGAGGGCGCCCGCGAGGACCAGCTGCGCGGCGAGGCGTCCTCCTCCTACCTGTGGTCGCGCACAGCCGCGGCGCGGATCGCCGCGGTGCGCCCCGACGCGCGCATCATCGCGATCATCCGCGAGCCGGCGAGCTTCCTGCGCTCGCTGCACCTGCAACTGCTGCAGAACCGCCACGAGTCGGTATACGACTTCCGCGAGGCCGTCGAACTCGACCAGGCCAGGCGCGAAAACAAGCACATTCCCAGCCGCTCCTACTGGCCCAGCGCGCTGATCTACTCCGATCGCGTGCGCTACGTCGAGCAGCTGCGCCGCTACCACGAGGTGTTCGCGCCCGAGCAGGTACTGGTGCTGATCTACGACGACTTCCGCGCGGACAACGCCGGGACACTGGCGCGCGTGGAGCGCTTCCTCGGCGTGTCCGAGATGCCGATCGAAGCGGTCGACGCCAACCCCACGATCGCCCCTCGCGCCCGCGTGGAGGCGTGGCGCCGTGAGCTCAGGCGGGGACAGGCCCCGCTGTGGCGCGGCCTGCGCACGGTCGGCAAGGCGCTGACCACGCGAACGATCCGCGAACGCTTCTTCTACCCGCTCGTGCCGCGGGCGGTGTTCACCGAGCCGCCCGAGCCCGACGAGGAGTTCATGGCGGAGCTGCGGCGGCGCTTCAAGCCGGAGGTCGTCGCGCTGAGCGAGTACCTGCAGCGCGACCTCGTCGCCCTGTGGGGCTATGACGACATCGGCTGAGCCCGGCGCGATCGCCACACGGGCGCGCCTGCCCGCCTTCTTCATCGTGGGGCATTCCAAGAGCGGCACCACCGCCCTGTACGAGATGCTCAGGCGCCATCCCCAGCTGTTCCTGCCCGACTTCAAGGAGCCGAGCTATTTCGCGGCGGACCTGCGCCCGCGCGTCAAGCAGCGCATCCCCGAGCCCGAAACGCTCGCGGAGTACCTGCGCCTGTTCGAGCCGGCCCTGCCGGATCAGCTTCCGGGCGAGGCCTCCTCGCTGTACCTGTACTCGCGCGAGGCGGCCGGCGCGATAGCGGCCGTGGCGCCCAGGGCGCGCATCATCGCGATCCTGCGCGAGCCCGCGAGCTTCCTGCACTCGCTTCACCTGCAGCTGGTCCAGAACCGCCTCGAGGACCACAAGGATCTGGCGCAGGCGCTGGCACTCGAGGCCGCACGCCGCGAAGGCCGGGACATCCCGCCGAGCTGCTACCGCCCCCAGGCGCTGTTCTACTCCGAGCGCGTGCGCTACGTGGAGCAGCTGCGCCGCTACCACGAGGTGTTCGCACCCGAGCAGGTGCTGGTGCTGATCTACGACGACTTCCGCACCGACAACGCGGGCACCGTGCGGGCTGTCCTGCGGTTCCTCGGGGTCGAGGAGGACGTCGCGCTACCCCCGGTGGAGGCCAACCCGAGCGTCGCGGTCCGCTCGCTGCGCCTGGACGCCCTCCGCCACCGCCTCGGGGGCGGCGCGAACGCGCCGCGGCGCTCGCAGGAGGCAGGGCAGCGGGTCGGCGGACGGGTGCGCCGGCTGTTCGGCCGTGCGGCTCGCCGGGCGCTGTATGAGAGCCCGCAGGCGCCCGACGAGCGCCTCATGGGTGAACTGCGGGTCCGCTTCAGGCCCGAGGTCGAGGCCCTCAGCGAATACCTCGATCGTGACCTAATTACCCTCTGGGGCTATGACCGCGTCGAGTGAGGTGAGCGCCTCGGGCGCGCCGGCGCCGCTCGACGAGCGCTGGCGCGCCCACGCCCACCGCCTGCAGACCGACGCGCTGCCCGAGGGCCGGGTTGTGGTGTCCTGCCCCGCCCCCCTGGACGGCGGCGGCCTCGGCCGGCACCTGCGCGAGATCCTCGACGCGCTCGAGCGGGGCGACCGGCCGAACGCGTGCCTGCGGCGCCCGTCGGCGGGCTCGCCCGCGGCCGGCCGCGGCGACGACATCGAGCTGGCCCCCGGCTGGCGCGCGTCGCTGGCCGCCCCGCTGGCGCGCTGCTCGCGTGCCTGGCGGATGTGGGCCACGAGCGTGGACTTCGATGGCGCCGCAGCGGGCCGCCTACCCGCCGCGGATCACCTGTTCGCCTTCAACGGCACGGCCCTGGCGCAGCTGGAGCGGGCTGCCCGCTCGGGCTATTCGTCGGCGAACCTGGTCTCGGCCACCTCGCACGTGCGCCAGGTGCTCGCCCGCCACGAGCTCGCCCACAGCCAGTACCCGATCGAGCGCCCCTGGGTCTCGCGGCTGCTGCGCCGTCACCTCGAGGAGTACCGGCGGGCCGATCGCATCCTCGTCTCGACGCAGTACATCCGCGACTCCTTCCTGCGTGAGGGCCACGACCCCGCCCGCCTGCAGCAGTTCCCGCTCACGCCCCACCCCCGCTTCGCCCCGCCCCAGCCGGGGGAGGAGAACCGCTCGTCGACGTTCGACATCGTCTACGTCGGCGGCCTGCTGGTGGCCAAGGGCGTCCCGTTGCTGCTCGATGCGGTCTCGCGGCTGGAGCACAGCGACCTGCGCGTGTTGCTCGTCGGCGGCTGGGGCACCCGCGCGATGCGCCGCTATCTCGAGCGAGCCCTCGGTCGCGACCCGCGCGTGACGATCGTGCCCGGGGATCCCCTGCCGGTCCTGCGCCGCGCCCGCCTGTGTGTGCACCCGGCCTACAACGACGGCTTCGGCTACGCGCCCGCCGAGGCGCTCGCGTGCGGGGTGCCGACGATCGTCAGCGAGGACACGGGATGCAAGGAGCTGATCGTGCCCGGGCGCAACGGTCTGGTGGTTCCCACCGGCGAGCTCGAGATCCTCGTCGAGAGCATCGACGCCGCCTACCGGGGAGAGCTCCTGCGTGGCTGATCGGCAGGCTCGCGCCACGATCGCCGGGGCGGCGGCGACGGGCGGAGCAGAGCCGGCGCTGAGGGCCGCCACGGTCGGCATGTCGCTGGGGGCCACCTCCGGGATGCGCGATCACGCGCGCCTGCTGACGGCCGAGCTGGCGGCCCAGGGGACCCCCTGCTCGCTGCATTGGCTCGACCGCGGCCACGAGCGGGGCCGCGCGGCGCAGGCGGAGGTCCGCGCCTGGGCCGGCACGCTCCGTCAAGCGCTTCAACGGGAGCGCCCCGACGCGATCGTGCTGCACTACGCCAGCTTCGCGTACGCCCAGCGCGGCATTCCGCTGCTGCTGGGGCCGACGCTGGCGGCTGTGCGAGCGGCGGGCCCGCCCGTGATCGCGTTCGTGCACGAGCTCGCCTACCCGTGGCGCCGCGGTGCTCGCGGGGACTTCTGGGCCGCCAGCCAGCGCGCCGCGCTGGTGCCGCTCCTACGGGCGAGCGCCGCGGTGATCGTGACCACCGACCAGCGCCAGGAGTGGCTGCGCTCGCGGCGCTGGCTTCCGCGGCGCCCGCTCGCGGTGGCCCCCGTGTTCTCGAACCTGCCCCCACCGAGTCCTCGCGTGACAC
Organism: uncultured Solirubrobacteraceae bacterium; assembly: GCA_963821425.1. GTDB lineage: Bacteria > Actinomycetota > Thermoleophilia > Solirubrobacterales > Solirubrobacteraceae > Palsa-744. Next base: position 2,153,680 of record CAWGDS010000004.1, on the reverse strand, counting down.
CCGATCCGATGCTCGTCGGGCTGTTCGGCTACGCCTACGAAGGCGCCGCGACGGCGCTGGTGCTGGACGCCCTGGCCGAGCTCCGCCGGCGCGGGCAGCCGGTCGTGCTCGAGCTGCTCGGCGCGCCCGGGCCGGACAGCGAGATCGGCGCGGCCTGGCGGAGCGGTGCGCGCGAGCGCGAGGTGGCGGAGGCGCTCAGCTTCAGCGGACGTCTCGGAGCCCAGGAGCTCTCCGACGAGATCGCCCGTTGCGCCGCTCTGATCTGCGCCGCCTCCCCCGGTCCCACCTCGCGCAAGGGGACGCTCGCGGGCGAGCTGGCCTCCGGCCGGCCGGTGGTGGCGCTCGACGGGCCGCTGACCTGGGAGGAGCTTCGCGAGCAGGACGCCGTGCGTGTGGTGGCACCCGACGGCGCCGCCCTCGCCGCCGAGCTGGCGCGCCTGCTGGCCGACCCGGCGGAGCGCGACGCCCTCGGCGAGCGCGGGCGCGAGTTCCACGAGCGCCGCATGGCGGTTGCGCGCACCGCCGAGCTCGTCGGCGGGCTGATCTCCTCGCTGTCCGCTAGCTGATCGACGCGATCAGGCCCGCGGGTCCGCGGGCTGCCAGCCAGGCGTCGCGGGCGGCGGCGTATGCCTCGCCGATCGCCGCCAGGTGGTGCTCGAGGGTGAACCTCGCCTCGACCGTCGCTTTCCCGGCAGCGCCCATCGCGCGGCGGCGCTCGGGGTCGGCCAGCAGCTGATTGAGGGCACGGGCGAGGGCGCCGGCGTCGCCCGCTGGAACCATCAGCCCCGAGACCCCGTCGTCCAGCCAGTCGCCGATCCCGCCGGTCCGGCTGGCCACGGCGGGGCGTCCGGCCGCGAAGCCCTCGATGCCGATGATCCCGAACGGCTCCGGCCACACCGAGGGCACCGCCACCAGCGAGGCGTCCGCGAACTCCTGCGCCAGCGCCGCGGGCTCCAGCCAGCCGGCGAACTCGATGCGCTCCTGCACACCCAGGCGGCGCGCGAGGCGTCGCATCGCGGGCAGCTGCCAGCCGTCCCCACAGACGATGAAGCGAGCATCGACCTCGCGCGCCGCCCGCACCAGGGTCGCGACGCCCTTGGGCGCGACGACGCGGCCGGCGAACACCACCCGTGGCGAGCCGGCGCGCTCGGACGGCTGCGCCGGGGTCACGGTCGGGAAGTAGGGCACCATCCGACGGCGCTCGATCCCGTTGATCCCCAGGTGCCGATCGACCGCGCTCGAATACGACACCGCCATGTCGGCCTGGCGCAGCGAAGCCAGCTCGCGGCCGGCCAGCCTCCAGCCCGCGCGCAGCGAGAGCGGATCGCGTGTGTGGCCGCAGCGCAGCAGGTTCGGGACACAGCCCGGCCCGTGGGCGCGGAGACATTCCTGCCCGGGACGGAAGTAGTGCACACCGGAGGTGCAGGCGACGAAGCCGTGAGCGGACATCACCACCGGCGCGCTGGCGCGCAGGAACTCCACCACGGCCGGGTCCCCGAGCTGGTTGACGTGCACGACCGAGGGCTCGAACGAGAGCGCCTCCCCGATGCGCTCCGCCACCGGGACGTCGCGGTTGAACAGCTGCGGGCTCTCGAAGATCGTCGCGCCGGGGGGAACGAGCTCCGCTTCGATCCTCGCGGCGAGAATCGCCACGCGCGTGCCGCGCGCCGTCAGGGCCCTCGCGCTGGCGGCGATGTGGGCCGCCACCCCTCCGTCCCTGACCCAGCGCGGGATCACCATCAGAACGGAGTCCGTATGCGACATGGGCGGGCTATGATAACCGAGCGATCTGGGGCCCCAAACTGCCTTTACGCCCGCTCTGCGACGGGGATTGCGGGCCGAGCGAGGATCGCCGGCGCCGGTGAGCCCACGCGCCTTCATCCGTCGCTGCGTGGGCGCCGTGGGGCGCCGCATGGGACGACCCGAGCTGGTCGGCGCCCTCTATCCGGGAGCCCGCCGCGCCGAAGACGAAGCGCTCGCCACCACCGCCGTCCTGGCCGCCGGCCTGCGCGCCGGAGGCACCTATGTCGACGTCGGGTCCAACCGTGGCCAGGTGCTGGGCGAGGCCGTCCGCATCGCCCCCGGCGCGCGATTCGTCGCCTTCGAGCCGATCCCCGCGCTCGCGGCCGAGATCGAACGCGAGCTGCCACAGGTGGACTGCCGCAGGCTGGCACTCGGGGCCAGCTCCGGACACGCGCAGTTCTGCCACTTCACGAAGCTCGATGGCTGGAGCGGCCTGCGGCGCAACCCCCGGATAAGCGACGAGCGGGGCGCCCCGGAGTACATCGACGTGAGCGTCTCGACACTCGACGAGCAGCTCCCCGACCTCGGCGCGGCCGTCATCAAGGTGGATGTGGAGGGGGCGGAGCTGCAGGTGCTGGAAGGAGGACGCAGCCTGCTCTCGGGCGCGCGTCCGCTGCTGGTCTTCGAGCACGTCGCCGAGACGGCGAAGCTGTACGGGTCCAGCTCCGCGGCGCTCTGGGAGCTGCTCTCCGAGCTGCACTACGCGATCTTCACCGTCACCGGCGAAGGCCCGTTCACGCAGGCCGCCTTCGTCGCCGCCGAGGGCCCGGTCAACTGGCTGGCCACACCGCCGGCGGCCTGACGCACGCTCGCCACCCCCTGCTCGCGGGCCCGACGTACGCTTTCCGCAACCCGCCGGCGGGCGACTCCGCGACTGCTACCGTTTCCTTCGCTGTGGTGTACCGGACCGACACCGAGTGGGGGCGGGACCGCTACACCACACAGGAGGACGTGCTGCGACGCGGGTCCAAGCGCGTCGAGAGCATCGCCGAGGCGATCGAGCAGGCAACGGGTGCGACCCTGGACGGCCGCACCGCGCTCGACTACGGCTGCGGGGTGGGGCGTATCGCCGTCCCCCTGGCGGAGCGCTGCGAGCACGTCTACGGGATGGACCTGTCGGCGCCGATCCTGCGCGACGCGCGGGCAAACGCCGAGCGCATGAAGGTCGATAACTTCGAGACGCTCGAGGTCTCACAGCTGGCCGGCCTGGCGGGCCGCTACGACCTGCTGATCTCGCTCAACGTGCTCCAGCACATCCGTACGCGCGAGGGCGAGAGCATCTTCGAGCAACTGGTTCAGGGGCTGCGCCCGGGCGGGGTCGGGTTCGTCAACGTCGTGGTGCGCCCATCGCGGCCGCTGCGAAGCGTGCTGCGCTGGACCTTCCCGCCCCCCCACGCCTGGAAGCGACGTCGCCGCTCCCACCGCCTGAACCCCAGCAACCTCCTCAGCGCGGTCGACTTCTCCTACGCCTACATGATGCGCCGCTCCTACTCCCTGGACCGGCTCGGGGTGGTGCTGGCGGGCGCCGGGATCGACGCCTGGCACGTGCAGTACAACCGCAACCCCGAGCGCCACGGCTTCGACTCGCTGGCGCTGATCTTCGCGAAGCCCAAGGCCTAGCCGTCCCGGTAGCCCCAGAGCGTCGACAGGTCGCGGCCGAGGTACTCGCTGAAGGCCTCCGCCTCCGGGCGGTAGCGCTCCCGCAGCTCGGCCATCAAGCGCTCGTCGGCCTGCGGGGGCGGACCGTACAGAACCCGCCTGCGGAACATCCGCATCGCCCCGCGGCGAAGGCGGCGGGGGGTCAGCGTGACGGCCGCGCGCCTGATCGCGCGCGCCGCCGGGGCCCCGCCCTCGAGCGCGTGCACGGCGCCGTTGAGGCGCTGGGAGCGCACCGAGTAGGAGGGGTTGGCCTCGACCGCCGGCAGCGCCACCTCGTCGTCCACGTCGAGGAAACGCAGCACGCGGCGCAGCGTTCCCTCGTTGTCGGAGCGGAAGTCCTCGTAGATCAGGACGAGCACCTGCTCGGGAGCGAAACGCTCGTGGTAGCGGCGCAGCTGCTCGGTGTAGTGGACGTGGTCGGAGTAGCGGAGCACGCGCTGCCCGGCGCGCGGCAGCTGCTCGTTGGCGAGCGCGGTGGCGAGGTCTCTCTCGGTCTCGACGTGTTCCTCGAGCAGGTGCAGGTGCAGCGAGCGCACGAAGCTCGCGGGCTCGCGGAAGATCGCGATGATGCGCGCGTTCGGCTGCAACGCGGCGATCGCGCCAGCGGCCTCGCGCGAGCGCAGGTAGGCCGGCGAGACCTCCCCGACGCACTTGTCGGGCGCCGCCGGTGCGAACAGCGCCAGGTACTCCTCCAGGCTCTGGGGCTGGTTGGGCGAGGAGGGCACCATCGCGCGCAGGTCGCTCGCCAGGAAGCGCGCCTCCTTGACGGCGGGGAGGAAGATCTGGGGGTGGACCCGCAGCATCTCCCAGAGGGCGGTGGTCCCACACTTGGGGTGCCCGACGATGAAGAAGTCGGGAACCCTCTGCCCGCGCGCGGCGGCTGACACGAGCGCGTCAGTCGAGGCGGTCATAACCCCACAGGCTTACCATGTCGCGCCCGAGGTATTGGCTGAGCGATTCGACCTCCGGCCTGAAACGGCGGCGCAGCTCGTTCATGAAGCTTTCGTCCGTCTGCTGGGGCGCACCGTGCACGACGTGCTGCTGGGTGACGCGCAGCGCCTCGCGGCGCAGCCGCTCCGGGGTGAGCGTCTTCAGCACCCCCTTGGCGGCGCGCCCGGCCGGACCCCTGCCGACCGACACGGCGTGCACGAGGTCGTCCAGCGCCTGTGAGCGCATGCGCACGCTGGGGTTGGCGTGGACGGGCTCGACGGGCTCGCCCGGGGCCAGGCCGAGCTCGCTCTGCACCAGTTGCACGGTGGCATCGTTGTCGGCCCGGAACTCCTCGTAGATCAGCACCAGCACCTGCTCGCGGGCGAATACCGAGTGGTAGCGGCGCAGCTGCTCGGCATAGCGGACGTGCTCGGAGTAGCGCAGCAGCTGGGGCCGGTGCGACCGGCGCGGGATCTGGCGTCCCTCGCGACGCTCGGGCTCGAGCGCGAGCGCGGCGCTGAAGTCCTTCACGCTCTCCACGTGGGTCTGCAGCAGCTGCATGTGCAGCGAGCGCAGGAAGCTGGCCGGCTCGCGCAGGATGGCGATGATGCGGGCCTCGGGCTGGACCTCGGCGATCGCCTCGGCGGCGGTGCGCGACCACAGGTAGGAGGACGAGGCCTCCCCCACACGCTGGTCCGCGCGGGCACCGGCGAACAGCGCGCTGTACTCCTCGAGCGTCTGTGGCAACGGCGCGGCTTTGCGCGGCTGGAAGCGCGGGCGCATGTCGCTGGCGAAGAACCACGGCTCCTTGTTGTCGGGCATGAAGATCTGCGGGTGGGCTCGCAGCATGCGGTAGAGCGCCGTCGTGCCGCTCTTGGCGTGCCCGACGATGAAGAAGTCCGGCAGCCGCCCGGGCTCGCCGTCGGGCGCGTCACCCGAGGGCGTCATAGCCCCACTCGTGCACCAGGTCGCGGCCGAGGTACTCGCTCAGCGCCACGACCTCCGGCTTGTACTGAACCCGCAGCTCTCTCATCAGGGCCTCGTCGGGGGGCTGCGCCTCGGCGTACAGGAAGCGATGCTTGGCCGCGCGCACGCCGTCGCGGCGCACCTTCCTGGGGACGACGCGCTTGACCGCCGCCTTGGCGCCACGCGAGAGCGGCCCGCGTCCGACCGTCAGGGCGTGCAGGAGCTCGTGTACGCCCTGGGAGCGGGGCACGACGGTCGGGTTGATCTCGGCGGACTGCAGCGGCACGCTCTCGTCGACCTCGAGGAAGCGCAGCACCGTGCGCACGGTGGCCGCGTTGTCGCGCCGGAAGTCGTCGTAGATCAGCACCAGCAGGTGCCCGGGCGGGAAGCGGTCGCGATAGCGACTGAGCTGCTCGACGTAGCGCACGTGCTCGGAGTAGGCGAGTGCCTGCGGCCAGTAGGTATGACGGGGGACGTTGCGTCCCTCGCGGCGGGAGGGCTCGAGCTCGAGCGCGGTGCGCAGGTCGGGCTCGGTCTCGACGTAGGACTCGATGAACTGCAGGTGCAGGGATCGCAGCAGGCTGGCGGGCTCACGCAGGATCGCGATCATGCGCGCCCGGGGATCGACCGCGGCGATCGCCTGCGCCGCGGTTCGCGACCACAGGTACAGCACCGACGCCTCTCCCACGCGCTGCTCCGCTCCCGCGGCGTCGAACAGGGCGGTGTACTCGGCCAGCGAGCGCGGCGTCCCGGCGGGCCGGGGAGGTGTGCGCTCGAGCAGCTCCTCGGCGAAGAACCACGGCTCCTTGTTCTCGGGCATGAAGATCTGGGGATGTGACCGGAGCATGTGGTGCAGGGCGGTGGTCCCGCTCTTCGGTTGCCCGACGATGAAGAAGTCCGGCAGGCGACCGATCGCCCCGGGCGATGTATCCGGCGCCGGCGAGCCCTGCGAGGGCGGATGCTCGCGGCCGGGAGCGTGCTCGGCGACGGCGTCCCCCGCCAGCTCGCCGCCCCGAGCCCCGGCGGGCGTCAAGGAAGCGTGCCGCCCGCCGCGCTGGTGGCGATCAGCGACGCGGTCCGGTAGTACTGGTTGTGCTCCTGCAGGGCCGGGCGGGTGTCGAAGGCCGCCAGCCGGCCGTCGAGGATCACCATCACCCGGTCGCACATGTCCAGTGTGGACATGCGATGCGCGATCGTGAACAGCGTCAACTCGCTCTTCAGCGCCGTCAGCGACTCCTGGATCAGCGCCTCCGAGTGCGGGTCCAGGGCGCTCGTGGGCTCGTCCAGCACGAGCACCTGCGGGTGCGCAGCGAGCGCCCTTGCCAGGCAGATGCGCTGCTGCTGGCCACCCGAGACTGCGTCCGCCCGGGGCCCCACGATCGTGTCATAGCCCTTCGCCCAGCCGGTGATGTCGTCGTGGATGCGGGCCAGCCGGGCGGCGCGTTCGACGGACTCGTCGTCGAGCTCCCGGAAGAAGCGGATGTTGTCCGCCACCGAGGCGTGCAGCAGCCGCGGTTCCTGGGGCACGTAGGCCACCAGCCGGTTCCAGTCCTCGGGGGCGTACTCGTGCGCCTCGACCCCGTTGGCCAGGTAGCGCCCGGCCGCCGGCTGGCGCAGCTGCAGCAGGATCTGGACGAGCGTGGACTTGCCCGCGCCGGAGGGCCCGACGATGCCGATCGCTTCGCCGGACTCGACCTCGAAGGACACCTCGCTGAGGACCGGACGCCCCGGGGTGTAGGCGAAGGAGAGCTCCTCGAAGGCCAGCGTGGAGATCTCCGTCAGCGGTTGCCGGCCGCGCACCGGGGCGCTGTCCTGGTAGCGGGCCTCGGCCCGGCGCAGGCGATCGATGAACGGCAGCGACTGCTGCAGCGACTGGTAGGCGCCCTGCATCGACTGCGCGTTCTGGGCCGCCCGGAAGAGCAGCAGCACGATCGCCAGCAGCCTCCCCTCGTGATGGGCGCCGGCGGCGACGAGCGCCATCAGCCCTACCACGAGCAGCACGAAGATCAGGCTCTGGTAGACGTTGGGGACCGCTTTGGCGATCACCTGCGTACGGAAGAAGAGGTTGCGGCAGGTGCCGACGAAGCCGAGCATGCGGTCGTACTGGGCGCCGGTGACGCCGAACACCTGCGACTCCTCGGCCAGGCGGTTGGCCTCGGCGATCCCTCCCGCGTAGCGCACCTGCGCCCGGGAGAGTTCGCGGCTGCGCTTCGCGCCGAGCATCCGCATCGGTCGCATGAGCGCGAACAGGGCGACCGCGATCACGAAGATCGCTCCCGCCGCGGTCGGGCTGAGCGCGATCGCGAAGCCCATCAGGATCACGAACACCAGCGAGGTGCTGACCAGGCTCGTGGCCTGGAGCGCGCCGCCCGTGGCCTGGCTGGTCTGGTTGGTCATGATCTCCTGCAGCGTGCCCTCGCGGTCGCGCGACTGCACGTCCCAGGAGGCGTTGCTGAAGGCACGGAACACCCTCGTCCGCAGGCGCTGCTGGACGTCGGCGGCGATCTTCGCCGGCAGGACCGAGATCGGCCACTGCAACAGCAGCCGGAAGAGGGCCAGCCCCAGCGCGACCCACAGCAGCGTGTTGACCGAGGCCGAGATGTGGAGCAGGCCGGCGCGGGAGCTGCCGCCCTTGCCGTTGGCGATCTTGTACGCGACCTGGGCAATGACGGCGAGGAACAGGCCTTCGCTGAAACCGGACAGCAGCGAGAGGCTCGCGAGCGCCCCGACGTACCGGCGGCGGTCGCCGATCAACAGCTCGACCTGGGCCACCAGCGACCCTCTGCCCGCACGCCCCCGGCCGGGGCGGAAGTCCATCGTCCTCATCGGTCCCCTCCCCCCGCTGCCCCTAGGGCACCGCCGCTACGGCGGGCATACCCGAGCTGGTGGTCGTTTTTCGCCGCGCGGCCTGCCAGCCGGGCCCGGCGAGCCAGTAGGCGGCGACGCCGAGCGCGAACCAGAAGAACGGCCCCAGCACCTGGCTCTGGGAGACGGGCCCCTCGAAGGACATGAAGAACATCGCGAAGATGGGCGCGAAGATGGCGGCGATGTAGAGCTGCAGTTCGGGGTCCACGAGCGTTCGGATGCGCCTGAAGGCGAGCACCAGCATCGTCAGCAGCGCGCCGGGCCACACGATCAGCCCAGGCAGCCCGACTTCCTTCATGATGAAGTTGTAGGTCGTCTCGGCGTTGACGTTGTGACCTTCGTAGAGTTCTTCGGCTTTCCCGCCGAAGCTGGCCGCCGGGCCCGCCGTCCCGAGGCCGAACCCGAACGGCGACGCGCTGATCTCCTTCGGAATCTGCTTCACCTCGCCTTCCTTGTAGCTGGCACTCGAGGAGCCGCCGTTGAGCAGGCTCGAATAGCGCGAGAAGACCCCTTCTCCGAGTGCCGAGACGAAGATGAACCCGAATGGAATTGCCACCGCCAACGCCACGAGCAGCAAGCGTAGCGGCCTTCTGAGCTCCCGAGAGCCGCTGCCGGTGAGCAGCAGATAACCCACCACCGCAAGTATTCCGCCGACGAGCTCGATCCGTCCCAGGCCGGTCGCGATCGCCGCAATTGCGCCAAACGCCAGTAGCACCAGGATCCAGCGTTTTCGCCTCGTTGTCGCCAGCAGCGCGAAGATCCCCGCGATCGAGATCAGCCCCGTGCCGCCGCCGGCTCCGCTTTCGTCCCCCAGCCCCGTGGGGCGCACCCGTCCCTGGCCTTCGCTCTTGTAGGTCTTGGACGCCTTGCCTTCGAATTTGGCCGCGTAGCCTTCGCCCCAGGCGGCTGCCTGCTTCGGGCTCAGACGGGTCTGGTACGTCGCCACCAGGCCGTTGGCCAGCGCGATAACCCCCAACAGGATCAGCATCCTGCGCAGACGTTGCTTGGAGCGCACGAGCAGCCAGCCGAAGATGAAGAAGGGCACGAACTGCAGCTGCTCCCTGAAGCCCGCTCCGACCTTGAGCACGTTGAGCGTTTTCGGGTTGAAGGCCTCGAGCACGACGACCGCGACGAAGGCGATCGCGAGGCCAGCCAGGGGCGGCAGCTTCCACGGCTGACCGCTGTAGAGCTGGCGGATCGCCATCCCGACGACGATCGCGATGATCAGGACATCCTGGATCCCCGAGCCCACGCGCCCGGTCGAGCTGATCAGCTTCAGCGGGCCGTTGAGGCATCCGAGGAAGAACACCAGGCCACCGACCGTGAGCTCGAGCCGCGGGCTGCTCACCAGTGCCGCCAGGGCGACCAGACCCACGATCCCGCCGACCACGAGCGGGTAGTTGGGCTTGGGCATCGCCAGCGCGATTCCCAGCGCGACCGCGACACAGCCCAGACCGGCGAGCGCCACCGCCACGCCCTCGTTGATCCTCCGGCCCCTCACCGCCGGATGCCAGTCGGCCGCCCCGCTCGGCAGCCGCATCTGCGGTGCGTTCATCGGCCGAGCAGACGGGCTTTCCAGCCCCGCCGTCTACCACCACCGGTCGAGATCCCGTACTTCTGCATCTCGCGCGGGGTGATTCCGTTGGCAACTGCACCGAGAATGGGGGCGGAGGGGGTGTTGGCTAGCAGGTGCCACAGCCGCCGCGCGGAGCGCTCGTGGGTGTGCCCGGCGCGGGCCACCAGCACGATTGCGTCGACGGCTGCCAGTAGGGGCATCGCGTCGCTGACTTCCAGCGGCGAGGGAACGTCGATCAGCACGCGGTCGTACTCCTGGGCGAGCGTGTGGAGGACCTCGTGCATCTCGCTGCTGCCGAGCAGCGCGGGCGGGTTCACTGCTGCGGCGCGGCTGGGCAGCAGAACCACGCCGCCGTGCTCGCGGGCTGCGAGCATGGTGGCGGTTTCAAAGCCGCCTCGCGGCTGGGCGGCCGTCGGCTCCGGCTGGGGAGCGGGCACCCCCTGCAGCGCTTCACCGAGCGTCAGCGCTCCGGCGAGCACCTCCGGGAGCCCGGCCGTGCCCGGGACGCCGAGCACCCGAGCCTGGCTCGGGCGGCGGAAGTCGGCCTCGACGATCGCCACGCGCTCGCCCGCTTCGCGCGCCACCAATGCCAGGTCGGCGATCACGGTCGAGCGCCCGTCGCCCGCCTCGGCGCTGAGGAACAGCAGCGTGTGCGGGACCTTGCGGGGCGGGAGCTCCCCGGCGCCCGCCGGGGGCGCCACCGCGGCCGGGTGGGAGGACCCGTTCGTTTTCGGCGCTCCGTCGGCGAGCAAAAGCGTCGCCTGCAGGCGACGCATCGGCTCCAGCAACAGGCGCGATGGGGACGGATACCCGCCCCGGTCCACGACCGGCCGACGGACGGCGGGCAGGACCGTCAGCATCTGCGTGGGGAACACGGCTTCGATATCCCCGAGCATCCGCAGGCGGCGGTCCAGGCGTCCCAGCGCGAAGGCGGCGATCGAGGCCAGCAGCAGCCCGACCACGAACCCGAACTCGGCGTTCTTTTTCGGCGCCGGCCCAAGCAGCGTGGCGGCCCTCGGCTTGGCGGGTTTGAGCTGTTCGACGCCTTTGATCTGCAACTGGGCTTCGAGCTGGTTGATGCGGCTCTGCAGCTGGGCCTCGCGGATCACGTTCCCCTGGGAGGCCGCCGAGTCGCTCACTTTCGAGCCTTTGGTGGCGACCACCGGGGTTTCGATCCGGTCCAGCTGCCGGTGGGCGATCGTCAGCTGGTTGAGGATCCCGCGCTCGTACTGGTTGTGCTGGTGGCGGATGTAGACGGACGCGATCGTGTTCGCCAGCAGGGCCGCGGCGCGCGGCGTGTGGGCCTGGGTGGTGATGTTGACGAACTGGCTCTTTTCGTTCGCCTTGGCCTTGCTTTTGCCCTTGGCGGCGGCTTTCGCGGTGCGGTTGTGCTGCGCTTTGAGCTGGTGGCGGGCTTCTTCGGTGACGATCGAGTTGATGATCGTCGGCTGGGCCGCGGCGGTCTGCGACGCGCCCTTCCCTCCAGCCCCTTTTTCGCCGATGTATTCGTTTCCGGCGGTCAGGTACAGCTGGGTTTCAGACTGGAATGAGAGCGGCTTGCGCTTGTAGTAGAGATAGGTCCCGCCGGCGACCACTATCCCGACTATCAGAATCAGCCACTTGCGCCGCCAGATGGGCGCGAGGATCGCGGTGGCACTTGGGGTTTCGTTCATGAACAGCGTCCATTTTTAGGCGCGCAAAGCCATCGTACGGGCCGACGTAACCGATGTCTAAAGAGTATCGGGCCGACCCTGTAAATCCGCAAGTAGCGGTGCGGCAATCCCGCACCGAGCGGCGGCCGGCGGGGGCCGCTGGAAGACCCCCTCAGGCGAGGGTACCGCGGCGGCCACCCGCCAGGCTCCGGTAGAGCTCCAGGTGGCGCTCCACCGTGTTCTCCCAGCTGAAGCGCAGCGAGGCCCGGCGCGCCGCCCGGCCCATCTCGAGCATCCCCGGAGGGTCGGCAGAGAGCTGCCCGAGAGCCCCTGAGACGCTCTCTGCCCGAGGCTCGACGAAAAAGCCGTTGACCCCCGGCTCGAGCAGCTCGGAGATCCCGTTGACGGGTGTGGCCAGCAGCGGCAGGCCGCTGGCGGCGGCCTCGAAGGTGGCCAGCGAGAAGGTCTCGTAGCTCGTCGGCAGCACGAACGCGTCCGCCATCGCATACAGGGGCGCCACCTCCCGTTGCAGGCCGAGCCAGCGGATGCGCTCGTCGACCCCGAGGGAGCGGGCCAACTGTTCGAAGTGGGGGCGGTCGCCGGGCCCGGCGACCGCGAGCATCCAGGCCGGGGCGTCCGGGAGCGCTTCGATCACGGCTCGCAGCCCCTTGCGCTCCCACTCGCCGCCGACGAAGAGCGCCAGCAGCTGTTGCTCGTCGATCCCCAGCTCCCGGCGCCGCTCGCCCGCCTGCTCGCGCCAGCGGCCCGGTTCGAAGCGCTCGAGGTCAACCCCGTTGTGGATCGCGATGACCCGCGGCGCCAGGCGGGGGTAGTGCTGGCGGACCTCCTCGGCAACGCCCTCCGACACGCACGCGAACACGGCCTCGCGATTGCGGTGGAAGGCCGCCCGCTCGGACAGCCGCTTGGCGACCCGCACCAAGCGGATGTTGGCGCGGTAGAGGAGACTCGCGCGGCTGGGGTTGGCGGGACCGACCTGGTGGCAGTAGTGCACCGAGACGACATCGGCGCGGTTGAGCACGATCCCGCCCGTGACCTGCAGGACGCCGCGTGTACGCCGGGCCGCAACCAGCGAGGCCGCCAGCAGGAACCAGGGGTAGGCGAGCAGGAACGGTCGCCCGGGTCCCCGGACGCGATGGAAGCGCACCCCGGAGCCGGCCGGCAGCTCGCACGTGCGGGCGATCACGCTCACCCCCACGCCGTGCTCGCGCAGGCCGAGGATCAGCTCCGAGAGGACCCGCTCCATCCCCCCCACCGGCCCGATGTCGTGGGCCACGATCGTGACGTCGAGGGGTCCTTCCTCGGAGTGGGCCCCGCCCGGCGCGGCCTGCTCGGGGCCCGACACGACGGCCACGGCGCTACCCACCCACCGTGGGCTCACGGGCGGACACCAGCGAGCGCATCTGATCGGCGAAGCGCCGGCACATGGCCTCCTCGGTGAACTCGGCCAGGAAGCGCTCATATCCGGCCGCCGCCATGCGCGCCCGCAGCTCTGTCGATACGAGCAGGGGCTCGATCGCGTCGGCCAGGGCGGAGGGCTCGCCGGAGCGCGCGAGCGCGCCGCTGACGCCGTCCTGGATGATCTCCCGCGGTCCTCCCCGATCCACCGCCACGACGGCCACCTCCCGGGCCATGGCCTCGAGCAGGACGATCCCGAACGGCTCCGGGTCAGAGGCGTTCACGAGCACGTCCATGCGCTCAATGTACGGCCCTGCGTCCGCCACCTCGCCCGTCATCGTGACGTGCTCGTCCATCCCCAACTCGGCGATCAAGCGCGGCAGCTCGGTCGCATACTCCGGTGCCAGCCCCCACGAGTCGCCGCCGACGAGCAGCACGTGGACCTCGTGGCCGCGCTCGCGCAGGAGCGCGGCCGAGCGCACGAGCCGATCCTGCCCCTTCCACGGCTGCAGGCGGCCGACGAGGCCGATCAGCAGGGTGCCGGCGGGCAGCCCTCCTAGCCCCGCCTGTGCAACTCCGAGCTCCTCCGGCGCCGTCGCCCGCGCGCGTGCGGTGTGCTCGGGGATCGGGGTCCCGGCGGCAACCACGAACATCGGCCTCGCCGGGCGGATCCCGCTCTGTGCCTCGGCCGCGGCGTGCGAGGTGCAGCCGATCGCGGCGGCCGGCAGGGCGGTGGCGGCACGGTCGAGCCAGTGGTCGCTGGGGATCGCGTGCTGCCACCACACCACCCGCTGGCCGAGCCCCGCGAGCATGGCCGCGGGGGCGCCGTACAGCTGGGTCTTGGCCACCCAGTTGACGATCACATCGGGCCGCCGTGAGCGCAGGATGCGGGCCAGCCGCAGCACGGCCCGCGCGCCCAGGTGCAACTCGCGCACGCGGCCTGCCCCCAGCACGTGGACCGGGAGGCCTTCGGCGCGAAGCTGCTCGGGCCATGGACCCTCCTGCAGGAACACCAGCTCGGACTCGTAGCCGTGAGCCGGGCCGCCCTGCACCAGCGCCTGGAGCATCTCCTCGGCGCCACCCGAGCGGGTCGCCCACGGCAGCGTGAAGAGGAGCCGCAGCGGCCGGCCGGACACGAATCGAGCCTACCCAAAGCGCCGGGGCGCGCCCGTTAGGATGCCGACGGCCCGCGGGCCGAGCCGAGTGAGCATGCCAGCACCAGCGCCCAGAACACGAGCGAGCCGCTGGCAATCGGCGCGGGCGCGCCTGGCCGGGCTGTTGCGGGGCGGGGAGACCGCCCAGGGGGCCGTCTCCCTCGGCGACTCCAATGGCGGCGTGGACATGCCCCCCGGGCCCCCGCAGGCACCGCCCGCATGGGCCACCGGCCCGCCGGACTTCGTCGGCGTGGGCTTCCAGCGCTGCGGCACGACCCGTTGGTACAACCTGATCACCGCCCACCCGGAGATCGCCCGGCCGGTGGCGATGAAGGAGCTCCACTTCTTCGACCGCTTCCACTCGGGGGGCTGCGGTGAGGAGGACCTCGCCGCCTACCGGGAGTACTTCCCGCGCCCGCAGGGTCAGAAGGTGGGCGAGTGGACGCCGTTGTACGCGAGCGCACCCTGGATCCCGCCGCTGCTGGCTCGGGCCGCACCCGAGGCGCGGCTGCTGATGATCCTCAGAGATCCGGTCGAGCGGCTCATCTCTGGCCTCGCCCTCGACGCCGCGGTGGCCGACCGCCGCGGTATGGCGCTGAGCCGCCACGCCCCACTGGCGGCCTTCGTGCGCGGCCTCTACCACGCCGAGCTGTGCGGGCTCACCCGTCACTTCGACCGCTCCCGGCTGCTCGTGCTCCAGTACGAGCGTTGTGCGGCCGAGCCCGAGACCGAGCTGCGGCGCACGTTCGCCTTCCTCGGCGTGGGCGAGGACGCACCGATCAGCGGCCTCGACGCCCACCCCCGCCGCCGTGACGAGAAGCCGCAGCTCGACCCCGCGACGCGGGCAGCCTACGTCGAGGCCTACAGCGACGACGTGATGCGCCTGATACGGGACTTCCCGGAGCTCGACCTCTCCCTGTGGCCCAACTTCGCACACCTGGCGGGGCCTGCCTAGGCGCCCTGCCGCGGTGGGGCCGTGCGGCGCCGGTCAGTCTCGCCGCGGGTGGCCACGATCGCGACCGACAGGTAGGGGTAGCGCAATAGCCGGGTCAGCGGGCGGTCGAGCACCACCAGCGGGCGCAGCGGCAGCATCAGGGCCCAGGCGGGCATACGCCCGAGCCGCCCCGTCAGGCGCCGCATCAGGTTCGTCAGCCGCTGGGAGACCACGCCGCTGACAAACCCCGCCGGCTGGGGCTGCAACCCTGCCTCGAGGGCCAGCTCGGCGAGGCGCTCCGGCGAGTATCCGTAGCGCACGTGGGAACCGTCCTCGACCCCGCTCGGGTGACGCTCCTCGCTGTACAACGGCCGGTGCTGGTCGTAGGGCGTGGTCAGCAGCAGCCGCCCCCCGGGCCGCAACAGCGCCGCCAGGGAGACGAGCAGGCCGCGGTCATCGCTGAGGTGCTCGATCGTCTCCAGGCAGATGATCTGGTCGAAGCTCCCGAGCTCCTCGCGGCGCTGGTCGATCTCGCGCAGGTCGAGGACCGCGAACTCCACGCCCCCGAGCCCGAGCAGCTCTGTCCGGCGACGGGCATCGTCGAGCTCGCGCTGGGAGAACGAGGTGGCCAGGACGTCGTTCCCCTCGCGGGCGGCGAAGATGCTAAAGGCCCCGTTGCCGCAGCCCGCGTCGAGCGTCCGTGCCGGCCCCGTGCGCAGGTGCGAGCGCAGCCACAGCCAGCGGTCCAGCACGCAGGGGTCGCCGTGGATCAATAGTGAGCGCCAGCCGAGCACCCGCAGCATCTGGTCGGACATGGCCCTGAACATATCGGCGCCCCGCCCCACCCCGGCGCGTCCGGCGGGCGCCCCGAGCCAGCCGCGCGGCGCGCCCTGAGATATCCGGCCTCGGCCCCCGCGCAGGGCAGCTAGCCTGCGCGGCATGAGCGATCTCCCCGCGTGGGGCTCCGGCGCCCCGGGCGGGGCGACAGCGGCGAAGCCCGGCGACAGCGACCGCACGGCGGCAGCTGCTGCCCCGACGGCACGGGTGGCGCTGGCCCACGACTACCTGCTGGTGATGCGAGGGGCCGAGCGCGTGTTCGCCGCCATCAGCGACATGTTCGAGCGGGCTCCGATCCTCACCCTGCTGTACGACCAGCAGGCGCTCGGGTGGCGCTTTCAGGGGCACCCGGTGACGACCTCGCCGCTGCAGCGCCTGGGCGCCGACCAGAGCAACTTCCGGCGCATGCTGCCCCTCTACCCCGCGGCCGCCAGCCGCCTGACGGCGCCCCCGTGCGATGCCCTGATCAGCAGCAGCAGCGCCTTCGCGCACGGCATCCGGGCGCCGGCCGGAGCCGTCCACCTGTGCTACTGCCACAGTCCGTTCCGTTACGTCTGGCACGAGCGGGAACGTGCCCTCGCGGAGACCCCGGCCGCCCTCAGAGGGCCGATGCGGGGAGTGCTCGCAATGATCCGCCGTTGGGACCTCCGGGCCAGCGAACGGGTCGACCGCTACGTGGCCAACTCGCTGCTCACCCGCGAGCGCATCAGGAGCTTCTACGGCCGCGAGGCGGCGGTCGTCCATCCGCCCGTGGAGACGACCCGCTTCGCCCCCGGCGTGCCCGGGGACGAGCTGCTTCTGGTGTCGGAGATCGTCGCCCACAAGCGCGTCGCGGTGGCCCTCGAGGCCGCCCGCCGGGCGCGGGCGCCGATCGCGGTGGCGGGATCCGGCCCCGACCACGACGCCCTCGCCGGTGCATACCCCGAGGCCCGCTTCCTGGGCCGGGTGGACGACCGCGAGCTGGCCGGGCTGTACGCGAGCGCGCGGGCGGTGCTGGTCCCGGGAATGGAGGAGTTCGGGATCACCGCCGTGGAGGCCCAGGCCGCCGGACGGCCCGTGATCGCGGCGCGCGCCGGGGGAGCGCTGGAGACGGTCGTGGAGGGCCGCACCGGCCTGCTCGCGCAGCTGGACGACGTGGAGGACTTCCGGCGGGCGATCGAAGACCTGCAGAAGCTGTCGTTCGACCCCCGGGATGCCCTCGCCAACGCGCAGCGCTTCTCCGTTGCCGCCTTCCGCCGGGCGATGGGGGCAGAGCTCGAGAAGGCGCTCGAACAGGGTCCGGGACCGCTGGGGAGCGGCCGGCGCAGGGCAGGTCATCGACGTGGCTAGCGAGCCGGCCGAGCGGCGCCTGCACATCGCCTGGCTGGGCGCCGGCCCACGGGCCAAGGAAACCGGCGGTGTGCCGGGGGTCGCCACCGATCTGCTGCATGGCCTCACCACGCGGGGGCACCGCGTGCAGTGCATCTTCGCCGGCGAGCCGCACGAGCTGCCCGAGCGCCTGGAGGGACTGGAGACCCTGTCGATCGCCTGGAGCGGGATGGGCTGGCGCTGGAGCGGCTGGTACACACGCACCAAGATCGGGGCCTTCGTGAGCGGGCTGCTGGCGCGGGGCTTCGCCTCGCTGCGTCTGCGCCGCGAGGTCGCCCGCCTGCACCGCCGGGACCCCTTCGACGTCGTCTACCAGTTTTCGAACATCGAGACGCTCTCGCTGCCGGGGAGCGTGAGACGCGAGGTCCCGCTCGTGATCCATCCCGAGGCCCACGCCCAGGGAGAGCTCCGCTACCTGATCTCCGAGCGCCACCTGGCACTGCGCACCCAGCGCGCCTACACGCTGGCGACGGCGATCGCGGTGATGTGGGTGCGCTCGCTGGTGCAGCGCGTGCTGGTGCGGCGGGCGAGCCTGCTGGTGTGCATCAGCGCCGTCTTCCGGGACCACCTGGTGAGCGACTTCGGCTTCCCGGTGGCGAACACCGTCGTGATCCCCAACCCTGTCCGCCTGAGCCGCTTCGAGGGCGTGGACCTGCAGCGCGAGCCCCAGCGTCCGCCGGTGGTCCTGGTGCTCGGGCGGGTGGCGGTGCGCAAGGGTGTGGAGAGCGTGGTCGAGATCGCCAGGCGCCTGTATGAGACCGGCGTCGAGGCCGAGATCCGGGTGATCGGGCGCACGAGCCTGTGGTCGGACTACACCGGCCTGCTCGAGGACCTCACCCCGAACGCCGCCTACGCCGGCCCGATGCCCCCCGATCGCATCCCCGGAGAGCTGAACGGCAGCGACGTGCTGCTGCAGGCGAGCCGCTACGAGCCCTTCGGGCTGACCGTCTCCGAGGCCCTGGCCGCGGGCGTGCCGGTGGTGGCCACGAGCGAGGTGGGCGCCAGCGAGGGGGTCTCCCCGGAGGTCTGCGCGGTGCTGGCACCCGGTGACGTGGAGGGGATGGCCGCGGCCATCGAGCGCCTGCTGGGGGCCCTGCGGGAAGACCCCGCCAAGGTGCGCGGACGCGCCCGCGAGGAGGCCGAGCGGCTGTTCTCCGCGCCGCTCGTGTGTGAGCGCATCGAGCGGGCGCTGCTCGAGCTGACTAGAAGTTCCGGCCGCACCTGAGCGGAGCATTCAAGCTCGCGGCCCGCAGGGCCGATGCGGGAGGAGCAATCGAACCCGCGGAGGCCGGAGGACCCGATGTCAACGCTGCTGCTGATCATCCCAAGCGTCTGGATCACGACCGCGGCCATGGTCGTGCTCCTGTGCCGCAGCGCGGCCCGCGGTGACGCAGCCCTCTATGAACAGCAGCGCCGGATGGGTCCCGGTCAGTACGACGACTGGTCTGTGGAGGGTTCGCAAGCCCCCTGTGAGCGCCGCGAGCGGCGCCTGTCAGCGGCCCCGGTCAGAGACCGCGACGACAGAGCACGTGGGGGACGGTGCGCAGCAGGATCTTGACGTCGCTCCACAGGTTCCAGTTGGCGACGTACAGATAATCGATCGCGACCATCTCCCGTAGCGGCACGCGAGCCGGCCCGAGGATCTGCCAGGGGCCGGTCATCCCGGGCATCAGCTCCAGACGGCGGCGGTGCCAGCCCTCCACGCGCTGGTCCTCATCGACGACCAAGGGCCGGGGCCCGACGAGGCTCATCTCCCCGCGCACGATGTTCCACAGCTGGGGCAGCTCGTCCAGCGCGCTGCGGCGCAGGAGCCGGCCGACGCGGGTCACACGCGGGTCGTCGGCGATCTTGAAGAGACCATCCTTGGCCTCGTTGCGGTCCCGCAGGCCGTCCTTGAGCTCCTCGGCGTTGGTGACCATGGTGCGGAACTTGAGCATGTAGAAGCGCTTGCCATGCCGGCCCACGCGGAGCTGGCGGAAGAGCACCGGACCGCTGCTGTCGAGCTTGATGGCGATCCCGATCACGATCAGCAGGGGCGAGATGGCGATGAGTCCGATGGAGGCCCCGAGGAGGTCGAAGATGCGTTTGAAGCGGGCCGAGGAGCGGGTCAGGTCGAAGCGCCGGACCCCCATCACGGTGACCCCGTGGAGATCGTCGAACTCGACCGAGGAGCCCACCACCTCGAGCAGGCGGGGCAGCAGGCTGACGCGGACGCCGACGGCCTTCAGGGTGCGTACCAGGTTCAGCATCTCGCCCGCGTCGACGCTGCGGGGGGCGATGATCGCCCGGTGCACGTCGAGCGTCTGGGCGAGGTCGCGGATCTCGGCCAGACGGGCTTCGGAGAAGCTGTCGGTGGACCACGGGCCGACCTTGTCGAGGTCCAGGTGGGCGACCAGGTCGGCGCGGACCCCGCCGTGGCCGGTCAGGCGCGAGCGGATCGTCTCGGCGGAGAGCTCATCGCCGATGAACAGGCAGCGCTCGATCGGCGCGATGCGCAGCGCCAGCTGCCTGGCCCCGGCGCGCATGACGACGAGCAGGACGGCCAGCGAGAGCCACAGGAACAGCGCCTCGTGGCGGTCGAGGTGCCCGGACACGAACATCCCGCCGGCAAGCCACCCCAGCAGCGCCACCAGCGTGGCCAGCTCGAACAGCTTCGGGGCCTCGTCCAGGGTCGTCTTGCGGATCAGGGCCTCGTCGCGGTCGTAGAGGCCAAGCAGCTTTGCGCAGACGACCACGATCGGCAGCGCTGCGAGCGCGTACCAGGTGAGCGCCACCGAGCGGTGGGAGAACTCGACCGTCATCACGAAGGCACCGACCACCGCCAGCAGGTCGGCGATCAGCAGCGTGCGACGGAACAGCGCATCCCGGCGCAGACAGGCGCTCGGCCCGCGCGCCTCGGATATCCCCGGTGCCAGCGCGAAGCGCCGGCGCAGTAGCCCCCCGCGCCCCCCGCGTGGGATCGCTACCGGCGGACTCAGGAATCCCTTGTCGGTCCCACTCCCCGCCTCGACACTCATCTACTCCCCGCCTCCTTGCCTCTCCCGGACCCTAGCGCTGCCCCTCGTCCGGATTACCCCAAGAAATGTCGAGATTCGTCAAATCTCGTCGCGCGTCGCGCATCATAATCACCGCCGCCAGCGAGCGCAACCCCGGTATGTCCGCGCCCACCAGCGGCAACACCATGGCAACAAGTCTCGGCCGGTGCGGCGGCTCTGGGGCCCCCAACGGGCGCTCCCCAGCGGCGCAACCGCCCGCTCGGAGCGGTTCCGCGCCGCGGCGAGGCTGCCGGAGCCCTGGCCGGGCGGCCAGCCGGCGACCGCCCTCCGGCCGCCTCATCCCCCGAATCCCCGTGCCTAAGATCATTCCCCTCGACTTTGTGAAGATCTCGCCCTATACTCGCCCGCTCGGGAGACGAGAGGAAGCGCGGGTGGATGACGAGTCCGACATTTCGACTCGGATATACCCGGCTCGAGGACCAGTCATGCATATAGACCCCTATATCGTGCTCGGGAGCGCCGTGGTGGGCTTCCTTGTCGGGATGACCGGCGCCGGCGGCGGGGCGCTGATGACGCCGATGCTGATCCTGCTGTTCGGCGTGACTCCCTCGCACGCGATCTCCAGCGACCTGGTCGCCGCCGTCGTGATGCGGCCGGTGGGCGCGAGCGTGCACCTGCGCAAAGGCACGGTCAACCGCAAGCTCGTGGGCTGGCTGGTGCTGGGCTCGGTGCCGATGGCCTTCTTGGGGGCCTATCTGCTGCACATCATCGGCAACTCCAAGTCGGCCCAGACGAACGTGGAGACGGTGCTCGGCGTGGCCCTGCTGGTCGGAGCGGCCGCGATGGTCCTGCGCTACACGCTCGACCTGCGCTCCGGGGAGGGCCGCTACTCCTTCATCCAGGACATCGTCCCGCGTCCCGTGCGGACGGTCTTGATCGGCATGGTCGGCGGCGTCGTCGTCGGCATGACCTCGGTGGGCTCCGGCTCGCTGATGATCATCCTGATGCTGTTCCTGTACCCCACGATCGGTGCCAACCAGCTGGTCGGCACCGACCTCACCCAGGCCGTCCCGCTGACGGCAGCGGCGGCCCTCGGCGCCGTCGCCTTCGGGCACGTCGAATTCGGCGTCACCCTCTCGCTGATCATCGGCAGCGTCCCCGCGGTGTTCGTCGGCTCGCTGTTCTCCTCGACCGCGCCGGATCGCTACATCCGGCCGGTGATCACGTTCGTGATCTTCGCCTCGGGGCTGAAGTACGTCGGCCTCGGAACCGAAGCTCTGGGCTGGATCCTGTGCGCGACCCTGCTGGGCGCCGGGGGCATATGGCTCGCGGTCAAGCGCCCCTGGGAAACGCTGGGGGCCTCCGCCAAACTCACCGCCGAGCAGGGCCCCGACGTGGTGCTCGAGGAGCTCGCCATCGCCGAGTCGCCCGCGCGACCGCAGGACGAGTAGCACTGAGCCGACGCCAGAGCGACTCCTCGCCGTGCTCACGGGTAGAACGCTCTACCCGCACGCGACGCCGGCGGAGACCGCAGATGTGATCGTCCCCCACAGGGACGACCGGCCCCGACGTGGCCTGACACCCGCAGACGCGATCGGCCGCCCCGCCTGAGCGGGACGGCCGATTGCGGCGCTTCCTTGCTTATCCGTCCTTGCGGCTGTCCTCGAGGCCCGCTCTCGCGGACCCGAGGAGCGTGTCCTTACGCTTCTTTGCTGCCGATTTCCTCCGCCCCTAGTTCGGCGACCTTCAGCGCCTTCTTCGGAAGCGGTTCGTAATCGATGCCCTTGATCTCTTCACCGCCGCCCCCGGTCTTCGTGTTGAGCACGAACTCCAGGTAGTTCGAGACCGTCGTGGCGATCTTCTGCGATTCTTCCGCAGTGATCGACGGCACCAGGCTGAGCAGCGGAGCGTCCCACAGCCTGAACTCGATGTCGTATGTGATCCCGCAGGCGGGGTACGTCTTCGAGACCGCGAGCCCTTTCACCTGCGACCAGTCTTCGCGCGTGCTTTTCGGCGGGAATTTTTCGCCCGCTGCGTTGGCGTAGACGGTCTTGGAGCAGTTGGAGTTGGCGGCCGCTTCAACGTCCCCGTTGGTGGACGGTTCGGCGTATTCGACCTTCTTGGACGTCGGCTTGCTGTTCGACACCGGCGACCAGAAGCGCTCCATGCCTTCGCCGCCTTCGCCCGTTGCCGAGAACAGTTTCTTTTCCCGTGCGACGGCCAGGTCGGCGTAGCCGATCGAGTTCGGCGTCGAGCTGACCTTTTCGATCACGCCGGGGTTACCGGTTTTCGCCGGGCGTACGATTTCGGCAGCTTCCGGCCACCGCTGGTTTTCGCAGCCTTCGGACACCTGGGTCCAGGTCCGGGTTTCTTTGGCCGGCTTGACCGCTTTGCACGGCTGGCCCTTCCCGGCGCCTTCGGGTTCGTTCTCTTCTTCCATTTCGATCGGGCTCGTGCTGCCGGCCTGCAAGAGAAACGCCTTGAAGATGTGCGTCGTGCCCGATTTGTCAAGACGGACGACCACGTTGATCGTCTGTTCGGCCTTGGCCGGTTCGGTGCAGGTCAGTTTGTTACTTGCGGAGGTGTTTTTTTCGACGGCCGCCTTGAAGGTCGTGATCGTGCCTTCGTAGATCGCCGCGACGACTTTGGCTTCCAGCGACAGCCGTTTGATCTTCGTCGCTTTTTTCGCCAAGGTCGGTTCGCTTTCCGCCGTGCACCCTTCGGGCAGGTTCACGATCACCGCGACGGCGCCCTGAGCGACCGGGATGCTCTGGATTTCTTCCCCTTTGTTGACGGTGATGCCGTCGTTTGTTTCCATTTCTTCCTTGACGGTCTTGCTCGGAGCTTCATCCGTGCCGCACAGCGGGAATTCCTTGTAGCGGCGGTTCCCTGCGCCACCGTTGCCGAAGTCTTTCAGGCACGCGCCGCTGCCCTTGTTGTTGGTCGGCGTTTCATTCTGGTTGTAGACAACGGTCGGCTTTTTCGCCCCGCTACAGGCAAAGCTGTTGGCGGATTCGTCGAAGCCTTTGTTCCAGGTTTTCTGGGCCGGCGCCTGGAACGAAGAGCCGACCCCTTCGATGTTGCTCCCTTCACATTGTGCCAGCTGGTCCGTTTTCGGACCCTTCTTCGCAAGTGCAGTCCCCGGCAGCGCAACCGCCATGAGCGCCACCGCGGTCGCGGCTATGGGAGCCGCGCGACGAACGAGAGTCGTCATTACCTGACTACCTCCTAGTGGTCATCGATTATCCGGGGGTCATCCCAACGCCCCCCGTGCGGGCGGAGATCCGCGCCGCACTGCGGACTCTCGCAACCCAGGACGGCGCCGACGTTACGATCCTGTACACCAACGCCGGTATCAGAATTTTCACATCTGCCGCGTGGGCAAGTTGGCGGGCCTGCACGCCCGGGCCCGCGATCCCCGTCCGCCCGTCGAGCCCGCGGCTGCTCCGCCGCAGCGCGCACGGGCGTGCGGGCTCAGTGCTTCTTGCCCGAAGCGGGTCGCAGCGTGACGTTTGCAGTGGTGGTGCGGGTCGTGGCCGAGTCGTGGGCGACGAACGTCGCGGTGGCGTGCAGGAGGTGCAGGTGCGCCAGCAGCGACCGCGCCTGCGCGGAAAGGTGCAGCGCCACCGCCTTGCTGGACCCGCCGGCCACGTCGAAGCTGCCGCGAACCAGCGTGACCTTGACCTTCTTCGGCTTCTTGCCCTTCTTGGCGGCCTGCGTCACGACCGTCTGAAGGGTGACCGTACCCGCACATTCACTCTGCTTGGGGGGACAGCTCACCTGGATAGTCAAGGCACCGGTCGGCTTGACGCTGAGCGTGCTGCTGCCGGCGATGTGGGCTTCAGGGTTGTGGACCACCTGTTCAGGGTGGACTTCTTTTTCCGGCGGTTTTTTTTCTTCCACGACCGGGGGCTTTTCCGGTTCCGTTTCCGGCGGCGACGGCGGTTTGAACATCGGGACGTCCAGTGGCATTGAGTGGCCTTCGGCGCCGGCGGCGTCGCGCGCTTCCAGCGTGACCACGCACACCCCGCCACAGTTGGTGGCGAAGGCGTGTTCGGCCGTTGCCGTGAACGTGCCTTCTTTGCCCATTTCTTTGCCCACCACTTCTTCATTGACGGGGGCGGCGCCGTCGCTGAAGTGCCACGTGAGTTTCAGGTGGGGAACGAGTTCGTTTGGATCCTTGGCAGCCGAGACGTGCATCTTCACCGGCGTGCCAACCGTGACCCCGCCTTCCGGGAACGCAGCGCTCGCTTCGATCCTGAACGTGATCGCAGGCAGGGCGGCGGTGATCGTTCGCACCACCTGCTTGGTCGGCGTGCCGAGGTCGTCGGTCGTCACGAGCTCGGTGACTTCGTATGAGCCTGCTTTTTTGAACGTGTACGACAGGGACGTTGAGCGGCCCTGGTTCTTGGGGCCGGGGATGACTTCCTTGCTTGCGACTTCCCCGTTGCGCACGATCGTCCACGTGCTCGCAAGCGCGTCGGCCCCTTCCACTTTCGAGCTGAGGGTCGCGGCTTTGCCGAGCGGCACTTCCTGGAGGTTGCCGCCGTTGCCGATCTGCACCGTCGGCACCGTTACTGTGACCTGGCCGCAGGCTTCCGCGCCCGCGCCCGTGCCGAACTTGGCCAGGTACGGTTCCACTTCGGTTTTTTCACCCACCTTGAATTCGTTGCCGCCGAAGGTCTCTGCCGTTTCGGCCGTGCCGCCGATCTCCATCGGCATCGCCGCCGAGAAGGGGATCTCGCACTTCGTCTGCTTGGAGGTCTTGTTCTGGCCCCCGGTCCAGCCGGCCTCCGTGATCGTCAGTTCGCCGCCTTGTTCGACCGCGTTCAGGAGCATCACGCCGTACACTTCCGGTTCGCCGGTGGGCGACACTTCGGCGCTGGCGTAGATTCGCCCCTGGCCGGCGCCGGTCTTGACGTACGCGATGCTGCCCGCCTCTTCTTCTTCGCCGGACAGCTTCGCCACGCCTTCCGGCAGAACCAGGCCTTCCGGGAGGCTGAAGCGCTCTCGCGGGACGACCTTTTCTTCTTTGAAGCCTCCGGTCGTGTTCGCCGAGACGGGGATTTCCCACAGGTCGGCCTGTTCCAGCTCCACCAGCGCCCGTCCACCCTGGGTGACGACGAGCGAGTTGGGCTGTTCTCCGCTGAGTTCTTCGCACTTCGGTTCGGCGCTCACCACCGAGCCTTCGTCGAGGCAGTTCTGGCTGTCGACGTAGCGCGGGCCGAGGGAGCCGTTTTCGTGCACCCTCTGGATCACCGAGTGCAGTTCTTCGGCCGAGCTGTCTTCGTCCTGCTGTGCGGAGATCAGGATGTCGTGCGTCGTCGGGTCGACCGCCAGGCCGGCGGGCTCGATCAGCGACTTGGCTTTCGCCTCCGAATAGGGCTGCAGCGTCGAGGGGCCCACCAGTTCGGTGGCTTCGAGTTCTTCGCTGTGCACTTCGGTGGAGACCGAGAAGATCGAGGCCGCCGCTTCGTCCTGGGGGTCGTGTTTGGATTCCGATCCGCGGTACCCGTCGGCGAGCACGTACAGCAGGTGCTTTTCGGCGTCGAGCGCCATCGCGCGGACTTCGACTTCGTGGGCGGCGGAGAGTTTGACGAGCGCCTGCCCGAGGAATTTCCCCGTGCTGTCGAACTTCTGCACGCGCATGCGTTCCGGTTCTTCGATTTCGTCGGCGATGTAGAAGTCGCCGGTCGACGGTTCGACCACGAAGGCGTCGTGTTCTTCGAGTTCCACGTGGCCGTTCTTGTTGCCGGACCCGATCGTCGTTTCTCCGATCCGCCCCAGCCCGCCGAAGGTTTCGGCTCCCGCGAGCGCGGACCCCAGCGCGAGCAGCAGCGCGAGCGCGGACGCGAGCGCCAGCGTTAACTGGAAGATCCGCATGCGTGCTCGGCTCATCTGCTCCGTCTCCGTTCGCCCGGGGTCCCGATGGCACAAGGCTGTCGGATCGCCTCCCGGGCCATGTTTCGAGGATGTGAACGCATCACCGCCGCCCGTCCCTGCGCCGCCCGTCGCGCGACATGTCGCCCAGGCGGCGCTGGGTACGGGCGGTGCTGACGGTTGCCGGCGCCACCCCACCCTGGCCGTGGCGGCGGCGCGGTCGCCGCACGGAGGCGCCGGCGAGCGCCGCCAGCAGCACGGCGCCCAGCAGGTACGGGACGAGCGAGTCGCCGCCTTCGGGGGACCGGTAGGCCACGGCCTTGTTGGACACCGACTCGGGGGCCTCCTCCTGCTCCTCTTCTTCCTCCACGACCTCCACCGGCGATGTCACGGCCGAGGTGCCCGAGGGCGGGGTCGGGCGCGCCGGCGTCGGTATCGGAGGTGGCACGATCGCGAGCACCGGCGCGATCGGGACGGCGGCCGCGAAGAACGGCGCAACCTGCTGCGCCGGGACGGGCGCCGGGACGGGCGCCGGCGGCGCCGGCGGGGCGGGGGGCGGAAACTGCGGCGAGGTGCCGTGGCCCAGCCCCGCTTCGGGTGTGGGGTTGGGTGGCGGCGCCGGCGCGAGCTGCTGCGTTTCCACCGCCGGGGGATGACTGAGCTTGACGGTACCGCAGGGCTGGCGCACGCTGCCGCGCTGCACCGTCACGGGCAGCGACGCCGACCACGCCCCCGCCGTGATCGTGATGACCGTCGTGCCGGGGTTGAAGGCGCAGAACAGCCCCGACTTGGCGCCGGTGCCCCCTTCGGATTCGAGGATCGGCTTGCCTTCGCTGTTCTGCAGCACGGCGAGCGGGCCGCCGGATCCCAGGTTGCGCTCCACGAACGCGCCGATTTCCGGGTCCGAGGACTTGAAGCCGTATTCGGGAAGCAGCGCGGTGCCGCATTCGCCGGTGCAGATGCTCGGGATCGGGATGTAGGGGGCGACTTCGCACGTATCCAGCTGAGCCACCGCGTCGCATCCGGCACGCGGGCGGCGGGCCAGGCCGTCGAACAGGGCCGGCTGGCTGCGCGACAGGAGCGTGCCCTGCAGCGCTTCGAGCGCGAGTTCGCCGACGACCGGTATCAGCGGCACGCGGAGTTCCGCGCGGTTGGTGGCGCGGTTGCGCGAGGCGACGTTCACCTGTGCCAACAGGAGCCCGCTGGCGCCGTGGAAGTTGCCGGCCTGCTCGTGTTGCGCGTTGATGTAGCCGAGGGTGCCCGAACCATAGGCTTCGATCGATTCGCCGCCCGCGCGCAGTGGCCTGTGTTCGTTCTGTTCGCGGGCGTCGAAGAAGTACGCCGAGGCCGCGCTGCACGCCCCTTCCGCGTGCGGACCTTCCTTTTCCAGGCGGGCGCAGAGACCGGCAGGGGTGCTGCGGGAGCCGGTGACGAGGATCTTCGCCAGCGCCGCGGACTGTTTGCGCCCGGCTCGAATCTGGGCTTCGACGTCGCCTGCGCCGATCGCTATCGCCGGTTCGCCCGCCGCCTTGGCGGCCTGCAGCTCCCCTTCCAGCCAGGCCAGCTGGGTTTCGCTCATTTCGGGAGCCGTCTCGTCGAGCACGATCACGCGTACGGTTCCACCCGCGCCCTGTGAGCTGAACGCGTAATAGGCGCCCTCGCAGCCGATCGTCGCGGTGCAGCCTGGAGGCGCGCCGTTGGCTTCGACCAGGGCCTGTTGGGGGAAGCCCGCGAACGCGTCCTGGAAGGTCTGCTCGGTGCCTTCCGAGGTCGGACGCCCGTCGAGGTCGTTCGGGCTTGCCGCCGAGTACGCCGGGAGCTGCCCGCCGACCTGGGCTCCGGATGGGTAAACGCCCGAGGCGAGGATCGTCCGCGTGCGTTCGATCTCGGCCGCGAACGGGATCGGCACCGAGCGGTGCCCCTCGACGCGACCTTCGGTCACGCTGGGTCCCGTGTAGATGAATGCCCGCGCACCGCTGGTGGCGGCCAGCGAGACCGCCGAGCCGAGCCACACCTGCGGCCCCACCCCGGCGAGCGCCCGTTCCGCGCACGGGTCGAGGCATTCGGCGTTTCCGGCGATCGCGAAGGTCGCCCACCCGCTCGTCGGCACGCCCGCCGGCCGCTCGCCTTCGGGGGTGCGGGCGCCTTCGCCGTAGCGCTCGATGTCCGCCGTCTGGAGCGCTTCGCCGCTGCCGTTGCTCGATTCACTCAGGTGCCCGCCGACGGTCCAGCCGGTGCCGCCGGAGGGGTCGACGAGCATCGCCATCACTGGGTCCGGCGTATAGGGGAGGTCCTGGAATTCGTAGTTGCCGGGCGGCGGCTCGCCGACCTCCAATTCGTGGCGCTCGTCTTGCCACCCCGTCGACGTCTGGCGCAGCACGGCGCCCGCTTCGGGGCCGCCGGCGGTTTCGATCGCTCCCTGCTTGAGCCCGGGGGCCCCGGGGGGGACCTGTTCTTCGAAGTCGCGGCTGACGTGGCGCCCCCCGCTGCCGGCGACGATCGTCCTCAGGGCGCCCGCTTCGCGGAACAGCGCGAGCGAGCCGGCGACCACGCCGGGTAGCGGCGTAGGCGTCGGGCGCCAGGCGGCGCCCGCGCCTTCGCGCTCGAACACCTTCGGCCCGCTTGCGGACCCGGATGCCGCGAACGCGGCGCCGCCGTCGGCAAGGCCGGCGACAGCGAACGGGAGCGTCCCGGTGGACTTCATCAGTTCGGTCGCTTCGCTGTCCACGTGCCAGCCCGAGCCGCTGTTGGCGAGCAGTCCGCCGGCGTAGATCCCCTTTTCGGCGTTCAGCTGCTTGACGTAGGGCACGAGCGCTTCGGAGCCGGCGAAGGCGACGCCCAGGAACTGGGCCCCCTGCGCTTCGGCGGGCAGCGAGGCTTCTTCGGTCCAGCTCTTGCCGTAGCGCATGATCATGCCGCCCCTGCCGAGCACCGTCGTGCCGACCGCGTAGCCGCGGGACGGGTTGTTGGGGTCGAACGCGACTCCCAGCAGGTTGCCCCGGAAGTTGATCGGCGTGGCCGGGTCCGGTTCCCAGAGGCCCGTTTCTCCCCGCCAGAGCCACATCTGTTCCCCTCCGGCGGGACCTTCGTCGCCCACGGCATAGGCGCGATTCGTGGTCGGCCAGGCGACCGCGCGCAGGTTCGGATGCTTGATGTTCTCGCCTGGCCCGAACAGGCTTTCCGGGACCCATCCCAGACCGGGCCTGTAGCGGGTCACGGCACCCTGAAGCCCAACCGCCAGGGCTTCGCTGCCGATCGCGGCCACGGGCTGCCCGGGAGCCGGCGCGATCGCCTGCAGGTCGCGACGGAAGGTCACGGGCCACGGCCTCAGGCGGCTGGCTTCCGGGGCGGAGGTCAGGTGCACCGGCAGCGCGCTCTCGCCGAGCCAGCCTTCGAGGGGGCTGGAGAAGGCCGCCCCGAGGGCGCCACCGGGATCCTGCGAGCCGACCGCGCCGCCCCCGAGGGACAGGACTTCGACGAAACTCGAGCCTTCCAGACGCAGGCTCACGCCGTCGGGGAGACCCGTGATCACCCGCCGCCCGTATGGTCCGCCGCCGGGCCAGGCGATGCTGCGCATCTGCGCTCGCGGCAGCGGCTGGGGTAGCGTGTACGAGCAAGCACTCGGCGTCGCCGGCGGCGCCAGGCACCAGCTCGCCTGCAGGCTGCCGCCGGCACCCCCTTCGGGCCTGAAGAACAATGTCGTCGAGGCGTCGAGGCCGGCGAGATCGCTTCGGGTGCCGTCGATCCACACCCCTTCGTCGGTCACGGTCAACACCTGTCCTTCCACGCCCGGCGGCTGTCCTGCCCCGGGAACCCCGAACGGTGCCTGTTCGCCACCCGCGAGCGGCACGTACAGCGGATGCGCTTCTCCGTCGCCGCCGCCGCTTTCCAGCGCGACCGGCTTCCACTCCCACGAGCCGCCCGCTTCGACTCGCCGGAACAGCGCGACGGCCCCCGCCGGATAGCCCGCTCCGGAGGCCAGTTGCCCCAGCAGCCACGCGTTCTGCGCGGAGCTTGCGCCGATCGCGAGCACGCGGAAGGAGCCGGCGCTCGCCGTCGGGATCTCGATCGGCTCGCTCGTCCAGCTGGTGCCGTCCCAGTGCAGGACCTGGTGCTCGACTTCGCCTTTGCCGGTGACCTCGGGCACCACCAGCGCGCCCGCGCCGCCCCCGGGTTCATCCAGCGTTGCCAGCAGCGGCCCCCGGGGGCCTTTCGCTTCGAACAGTTCTTCGCCCGCCGCCAGCAGCGGAACGGCGGGGCCTTCCCCACCTTTGCCGGCTTCACCGCCTCCGCCTTCTTCACCTTCGGCCGGGACGGCGGCGGTCGGCACGAACGACCCACCCGGGTCGCGGACGAGCACGACCTCGCGCTTGGCGATCGTGCCGACCATCGCGCCGGCGCCGCCGGGCGTCATCTGGGCGGCGAGAACGCCGTCGGCGGCGAGCGCGAAGCCTTCGGGCAGCGAGGGGCCACGTATCCACCCCTGCTGGCTGGTGTAGCGGACGAGCAGGTTCGTGCTCTGCGAACCCACTTCCCTGCCGATTCCCCATGTCTCGCCGCCGCCCGCCCCCGCTTCATCGGGGGTGGCCGCGATCATGGTGACGTCGCCCGCCGGGACCGAGTCGTCGGTCTGTGCCGTCGGCGGCGGTGGGGCGAAGGCGGCGCGGCTGGCGCTCCCGCCGATGCCGAGCACGACTACCAGCACGGGCGTGATCGCGCAGGCCACGCCGAGCGCGAGGACCAGCCGGCGCACGAGGTAGGGACGTCCCCGCCGTCCGGAGCTCACGGGAGCTGGCCTCGCGGTCCGCCGGAAGCGATCAGCGGCGAGACGAACAGGCCCGTGGTCTCGGTCGAGACCGTGGACCCTTCGCCGGTCACCGACGAGACGCGGCGCAGCGGCTGCAGCGGCTTCGTCTTGAGGTTCAGCTTCGTCGGCCAGTGGTGCGGGTTCAGCTGCAGGAGCAGCAGGCGGTTGCCGGCCGCGAATGTGTGGGTGGCGGTCGCGGCGACGACCGCCTTCTTGCGCTGTGCGACGAGCTTCACCCGCGCCTTGACCGAGAGGTGGAAGCTCAGCTGCAGTTTGGAGCCCCTCAGGAGCTTGCTGTGCACATGCGAGAGCAGCGGCAGCGTGACCATCGATTCGGGCGCCCCTTTGGCTTCCGCGATCGAGCCGATTTCGGCGATGCCCTGTTCGTGAAAGCCCGAGATATCGGCAGGGGGAGCATCCTGGGGAACCTGTGGCAGCCCCTGATCGGGTGGGCGATAGGAGATCAGGTGTTCGAAGGCAGGGTCGCCGTTGCGGGGGAGCGTTCGTTCCGAGGCCGGCGCTAGGTGGTAGAGCCAGCCTTTCGAGGTCGCCATCCAGCAGTCGCCGGGCTGCGGGCAGGCGAGCCTGGCCACGGCACCGTCGTCGCCGACTCCTTCGGCGCGTTCCTGCGCGGTGGGCAGGACCTGCGCCGAGAGCTCTTCCCCCTGGGCGTTGAGGTGCAGGAGCACTGCCTGGTCCTGGGATTCGGCGTGCTCGAGGCCGATCCACACGCTGCCGTCGCCGGGTTCGGCGGCCACCGCGGTCACTTTCGCCTGGCTCGGCGAACTGCCGATCAGGGCCTCTTCTTCGGCGCGATCTTCGGGGGCAAGGATGTGTTCGAGCTGGTGCCCGCCCCGCGAGGGGGGCCCGATCAGCAGCCGCCAGCTTCCTTCTTCGCGAACCGCCACCGTGAGCTGACCGGGGGAGTGCACCGGCCCCGCGGCGGCCCACAGGACGCCGTCGGCGGCCGAGAGGTGGAAATAGTCCAGGTCCTGCGGAAGCTCTTCTTCTTCGTAGAAGGGCAGGCCGGCACGCGCTTCGTCTTCGGGTTCGAAGGCGGGGATCGAGCCGGGAGGGTTGATCAGATGCAGCACAGGGATCGTGATGCCTTCGCTGTTTTCGGTTTGGTCGGGCGGGATTTCGACTCGGACGCTCTGATAGATGTGGCCCTCGTAGGCGAGCATTTCGTGCACCGGGAAGCCTTCCCCCAGATAGGGTTCGGCTTCCAGGGCCGTGCCGTTCCAGTGCAGCTGGAAGGCGCCGATCTGGGGTTCGGGCAGCGGTTCGCCGCCGAACCAGCAGTCGCTCGGTTTCAGGCAGGCGGCGCCCCGCATCTGCTGGTAGGAGTCGACTTCGAACGCCGGGTGCGCGTAGGAGGCGACGATCTGTCCCGCCTCGAAGTGGCACAGCGTGTTGCCGTTGAGCGGCACGGGCCGTTCCTCGCTTGTGCCCGCCCCTTCGGCGGCCTGTCCGGGACGCCCGTCGGAGACGGTCCAGAATTCGTCCGGCCCGGCCCAGGCGATGCGCCCTTCGCGTTCGGCGCCGCACTGGTTGGAGAGCTCGTGCCAGCCCGCGCCGTCGTAGGTCCAGATGCCGGGTTCGACCGACGGCTTTTTACCCCCCGTGATGAGCAGTCCGCGGTTCGGTTCGAGGAACTCGACGTCGCCGACGCTGCCCAGCGGCACCGGCCAATTGGCCCCGGGGAGCAGCGGCTGTTCCAGGCGCCACTGCGGCTGTTCGGCTTCGGCGGCCCGCGCCGGAGCGGCCACGGTCGCGAAGGCGGCCGAGGCCAGCGCGACGCCCAGGAGCACCGTGCCCGCCGCCCTCACCGGCCGTGCCTCCTCGCGTGCTCGCGATGTCGCGAGGTCGTCAGGAACGTGACCTGGAGCAGCTGTTTCAGCGCCGGATGGTGAGCCGCCGCGAACGAGATCGTGACGCTGGCCGACAGGCCGCCGCCCCGCGCCGCCAGGGCGGCGTAGGCCTTCTGCGGACGGAGGACGAGCGTGAGCAGTTCCACGCCGGCCGCCACCGAGGAGTGTGCGCTGGCAACCGTCCGCGTCGTGACCGTCGCCGCGGAAGGCCCCTGGTGTGCGCTGCCTGTGCTCGCGTGGCGTGGCTGCTTGCGGCCCGGGCGGACGACGATCGCGCTGCGGGCGCTCACACTGAGGCTGCCCTGGCCGGGCACCCGCACGTACAGCGCCACGCTCCCGTCGCGGCGGCTGAGGGCCGTGGCGCCCAGCGCCCATGACGGCCCCGCGTCGACGCCCGGCGGCGCGGGCGAGATGTACTGCGGGGTGGGGAGTGGGCTCGGGGTTTCGCGCGCCACCACGAAGCTGTCGGAGCCGTCGTGCTGCGCGGCGATTTCCCCGAGGGCCTGCGGTCCGTTCCCGTCGTAGGGCACGAGGTTCGAGGCGGTCGAGGCGAATGCGAGCAGCCCCCCGTCGTCGGCGAAGGACGGCGAGGTGGCCCCGGCGGTGGGCCGTTCTTCGTAGGCGTCTTCCTGTGCCTGCGTCTTGCGTTGGTGGGGCTGTTCGCTGGGTTCGCCGTTGTAGCCGTGCGTCACCCTGGTGAGGGTGCCGTCACCCAGGTCGGCGTAGAACAGTTCGTCGAGGCCCGGTTCGGCGAGGGCGGCGCTGACGAAGGCCGGGAACGCCAGCCGGAACTCGCTGCGACGCGTCGTGAACGCCACGTCTCTCCCGTCTTCGGCCAGCGCGAATTCGCTGATCCCGTCGGATTCCGCTCCGCTGGCTCCGCCGATGCGCGTGAGCGTGGTGAGCGCTCCGTCGCGCGTCAGCCCTGGGTGCATGTCGGCGACGTAGATGTCCGCCTGCTCTCCCCGTTCGCGTTCCTGGTTGAAGAATTCCCCGAGCCCGATCGGCTCCGCCCGCGAAAGGAAGGCCACCGTGTAGCCGTCGGCGCTCAGCCGTGGCACGAATTCGCCGGGGGAGGTTTTCGCTTCACCGCGCTGGCTGAAGATGCCGCCGACCCCGCTGGCCGGTTCCGCTTCCTCGGGATGGGCCAGGAACGGCCCCTGGCAGGGGTCGCTCGCGGACGGGTGGGCGGGCAGCGTGCCCTCGCCCGAGACGGCGCAGGCGGGGTTGGCGGGATCCGAGCCGCCGGTGATGCGCTGGGTCGGTGTCGCGGGCGCCGCGATCCGCCGCCACAGGGGCTCGGTGTATTCGGACAGCGGGGATTCGCCCGGCAGCATGCGTGCCTGGAGGCCGATGTTCACGCCCATCCACGCAACCGTGGTGCCGTCGCCGCTGATCGCCGCCCCCGGCGGCCGGGCTTCGATCCACTTGCTGTATTCGGGGTCCTGGGCCGGGAACTTGACCACGTCTCCGTAAGCGGCCCCCCGTCCACCGGCCGACACGGGCCTTTCGCTGGTGTTCCCGCTGGCGGGTTCGTATTCGCCGCTGACGAGGGTCGTTTCGCTTCTGTCGAGCCGCCGTACGGCCACCTGCATCGCGGGGGTCCCCGGGCCGGCCAGGTTCGAGACCGCCGTGGTCACGAACGCGACCTCGCGTCCGTCGGCGCTGATTGCGGAACCGCCACTGGCGACCGAGCCGAGTTCGCTCCCGGCGTCGGAGTAGGAGAGCGGTTCGCTGGACCCGTCGGGCGCTGAGGCGACGGTGAACGCGCCCGCTTCGCCCGGAGCGAGATCCATGTCGCGGACATAGACGTTCTGCGGACCCGGCGTCCCTTCGGCTTCGCTGGCAGGCGATTCGTCTTCGAGCCCCCGAGTGTCGGCCGCGAGCTGCGCTTCGCTCTGGTTGGTCGTGAAGCTCACGTAGCGGCCATTCGCGCTCACCGACGGCAGCAGCGCATCGCCGCCCGCCACCTGCTGCATCTGCCTGGTGGCGAGGTCCACCCGCCAGACGCCGCTGACGCCGCCCACCGACCCGTCGAAGACGACATACGAGCCGTCCGAGCAGATCACGCTGTCATGGGCGTATTCGGCCTGCTGCGGCTGCCCCCCGCCCAGCGTGCCGGCCGTGACCAGTTCGATCGGGCTGAAGACGTCCGCCATCGCAGGCCCCGCCCCGGGCCCCCCGAGCACCATCGCGACCCACACGAGAGCCACCCCGGCGCCGAGCAATCTCGCGAGCGCGCTCACCGCACGCTCACCCAGCGGCGCACCGTGCCGGCATTGCCGATGCGGTCGCGGGAACGCACGGTTACCAGGTAGACGCCTGGGCGCGCGTAGCGATGGCGCAGGCGTGCCCGTCCGCGGGCCGAGGAGCCGTCGCCGAAGCTGACGCTGACCGTGGACTGCGCCACACCTGCATATGGGTCGCTGACGGTCACCGACAGGCTCGCTCCACTGCGCGCCTGTGCGATCTTCACGCGCGGGGGCACGCCGGCGACCAGCAGTTTCGCCGGGGCACTCAACGTCGCTTGGCCGTTGCGGTCGACGGCGAGCACCTGTAGCCGGTGGCGGCCCGACGCCAGCCCGTAGGGATCTACGTTGGCGGTGAGCTTGCCGACGACCACGGCGTGTTCGACGTGACCGTCGAGGACGAGCCGATACGTGATCGGGCCGGCCGCGCTGGGCGCCGCCAGCCATGACGCCTGCGCCTGCGACGACCGCACCCACGCTTTCGGGACTGTGACCACGAACGGCGCCGGCGGCGCAGTCGCCTGTGCTGCCACGATCGCCGCGTTTCCGAACTCCCCCTGGCGGAAGGCGATGATGCCGTCGCCCAGACCTGATCGCCCGACGGAAAGTTCGCCGACCTCGCCGCCCGCGCCGCCCGACACGAGCCCCGTCTGGATGGCACCGCCCGGGAAGTCCTCGCGTACGGCCACGGCGGGATGGCCGGGCGACTCTTCGCTCGGCCATGCCGAGACCCCGCCCCCCTGGGGGTCCATCACGCTGACCGCGAAAGGTTCGGCGCCCGCGAACGAGGGCCCGAGCGAGACCCCGGGCGAGGTGGCACTGCCGCTGCCTTCTATCACCCGTGGCGCGCCGTTGGCGTCGTAGAGCAGGCGCATCCCCTGCTGTTCGTCGATGTCGATGCTCGGCGGCCCGACGACCGCGGCCGCTCCCCCGTTGAGGCCCGGGTCGAGCACACGGGCGCCTTCGAACTCCGCCCCGTTCGCGGATTCTCCGTCGGGGAGGATGTTGAGCAAGATGCGCGGCCCGGGAAGCGGCGAGCCTGGGCCCCCCGGCTGGCGGTAGGCGACCTCGGCCTGACCCAGGCGGGAGAAAGCCACACTGGGAGCGTCCGCGTCGGCGCTGATCGGGACCCCGTTGTACGTGGTCGCACTGACCGGCATCACGTAGTCCACGAATGTGCCGAACACCCGCCTGGCCCAGATCCGCGCCACGCCTTCGACGTCGGGCTCCTGCCACACGACGACCGCCTTGCCGGTCGGGCCGATTGCGAGCACGGGGGCGTTGTCCTGGGTGGGCGCCCGCATCGAGGACGAGGGGTTGCGGTTGATCGCCCCGAGGTTCGACCACCGCTGGCCGTCGAAGTGTGCGAGGCGCACCTGCTCCACGACGTCGCCCGGCCGAAGCAGGGCGACGTCGGTTGCCTGTGGCTCCACGACCCGGTAGACGATGTCGGCCTGGCCGCTGGCGCTGACGGCGAGATCCGGGTTGGTGGCGGAGGCTTCTTCGATGTTGGAGTCGATGAAGATCGCGCGCCCGAAGCTTTCGGCCCCCGGACCGAGCTCCGAGCCCAGCAGCTCGTACACGGGCTTGCCGTTGCGGGTGGCGAACGGCGTGGCCCACGAGACGATCAACTCGCCCCCGTTCGCGGCGCCGATCCGGGGCCAGCTGGCGGAATACGGATCTTCCGTGTCGACGCGGATCGGCGCCAGCCACTGGCCGCCGACGTAGCGCGCGACGAACACATGCGTGACGCCTTCGACCCGCTTGAGGTAGACCACGCCACCGGTTCCGTCTTCGGCCATCGCCGCGCCACCAAAGCCCACGATGTCCTCGCTGGGGCCGTCGAGCGTGGTCGCGGGCAGGATCACAGCCTCGGCCCGGGTGGCGAGTGCTCCGAGAGCAAGCAGCGCACCGGTGAAGAGTGCAAGCGCCCGGGTCCTTCGACTTGGGCTCATCTCGCCGCGGAGAATAGGAAGCGAGAGACGTCCCGGCCGCACTTCCCGGCGTTGTTTCACGGAAACTTCACGAGTGCTCGGCACGCCTTTGAGGCGAGTCGCACATGGTCGCTCAGGACGTCGATTTGTTGATCGCGCCGGCCGACAGGTTGTACGCGCAGCGGAAGTTCTCGGGGTTGTTCACAGGCTCGGAGCCGGCGAACCCTCCCTGCTGGTGGTTGCTGTAGACCGTTACGTATTGGAGCGATTCGGGGAGCGGGTTGGCCGGT
The DNA here is from genome assembly GCA_963821425.1 of uncultured Solirubrobacteraceae bacterium. Classification (GTDB taxonomy): domain Bacteria; phylum Actinomycetota; class Thermoleophilia; order Solirubrobacterales; family Solirubrobacteraceae; genus Palsa-744. The sequence goes on along the minus strand of CAWGDS010000004.1, from coordinate 2,116,493 downwards.
AGCTGGATCGGGTTCGCCTGACCCTGGCGAGGGTTCCCGGTGGCGCCTTCGCTGACGCCCTCGAACCCGGCCGCCGCGGACCCCCCTTCCGTCGTGATCAGGGAGGAGCTCATCTCGCGTTCGTCTTTCAACCCCCGCGTGGGATCGAGATCGATGGTCGCGGTCAGCTGGGAGTCATGGATCGTCGACTCCAGCTTCACCCGTTCGGCGGCACCGAGCAGTTCGGACGCGGAGGGAAGCCACCCGCCGGCCTTGGCGCATGTCTTGCTGGCGAAGATGAAGTTGTTCTTGCCGGCGTCTTCCTTGTTCAACGGGTAGGGGGCCGATTCCATGCAGTAGCTGCCGACGTCCACGGTGTCGGGCGGGCAGGTTCCTTCCAGCTGCACCGCTGTCTTCCCGCCCACCCTGGACGCTTCGTGCACTTTCGGGATCGCGGTTGCCGGGAATTTGCCGTTGCGGCCGAGCACCAGGATTCCCCCGGGTCGGGGCTTGCTGGTGACCGGATGCCCCGCCACGGCGCTCACGATCGCGTGCCGCGCTGCGTCGGCGAGGCCCGTCGTGGAGAAGATCAACGCGATGCACGCGATCACAAGCGCCGGTGAGGGTCTGCCGAGCCTCACGGCGCCTGCTCGGGGTCGCGGCGGGATTCCCGGCGGCGCACATCTCGCAGCTCGTCGAGCGAGGTCTCCTGAACCGTTGACAGGACCGCGTCGAGTGCCACCCCCGAGAGCGTCTCCTGCTCCAGCAGCGCGCTGGCCGTCTCCTCGACGCTGCTCCAGTTGCGCTCGAGGATCGCCGCGGCTCGAGCCTCGCCTTCGCCCACGAGGCGCTGGACCTCCCGGTCGATCACGTTGAGCGTCTCGGGGCCCACGGAGCCGAGATCTTGCAGCGATGCGCCGAGGAACACCTCTCCGCCCTTCTCGCCGATGGTGACCAGTCCGACCGCGTCGGACATCCCGTATGAGGTGACCATGCCGCGCGCCAGGTTGGTCGCGGCGTGGAGGTCGTCGTTGACGGTGGTGGAGATGTGCCCGAAGGCGAGGCGCTCGCCCGCGAGGCCGGCGGTGATCACGATCAGCTGGCTCTCGAGGTCGGGCTGGCTCATGATCAGCTGGTCGCGATCGGAGAGCATGTGAGCAGCCGTTCCGAGCTGGCGACCGCGCGCGACGATTGAGAGCTTGCGCGTCGAGGTGGCGTGACCGAGCGCCTCCGTGACGACGGCGTGGGAGGCCTCGTGGATCGCGATCAGCCAGCGCTCGTGTTCGCTGAGGATGTGGTGCTTGGCAGGACCCGCCACGACGCGGTCGATCGCCTCTTCGAGCGTCTTCTGGTCGATCTGTCCGCGGCCGTCGCGGACACTGAGGAGGGCCGCCTCGTTGATCACGCTCGCGAGCTCCGCCCCGCTGAAGCCGGGCGTCTCGCGCGCCACTTCCTCGAGCGAGGCGTCGGGTGCCAGCGGGCGCTTGCCGCCGTGCAGTCGCAGGATCTCGAGGCGTCCGTGGACGTCGGGCGTGTCGATCACGATCTGGCGGTCGAAGCGCCCCGGCCGCAGGAGTGCCGGGTCGAGGATGTCGGGCCGGTTGGTTGCGCCCATCACGACCAGCCCGCCGTCGCCGGCGAAGCCGTCCATCTCGACGAGGATCTGGTTCAGCGTCTGCTCGCGCTCGTCGTTGCCCTGGCCGATCCCCGCGCCACGCTTGCGCCCTGCGGCGTCGAACTCGTCGATGAAGATGATCGCCGGCGCCGCCTTGCGCGCCTTGCGGAACAGATCACGCACCCGCGCCGCGCCCACGCCCACGAGCGACTCCACGAAGTCCGAGCCGGATAGGGAGAAGAAGGATGCGTCGGCTTCGCCGGCAACGGCCTTGGCGAGCAGGGTCTTGCCGGTTCCCGGCGGGCCGACCAGCAGGATGCCCTTCGGCGCCGCGGCACCGACAGCGAGGTACTTGCTCGGATCGGCCAGGTAGTCGCGAATCTCGCGAAGCTCGGCAACCGCCTCCCCCGCCCCCGCGACGTCAGCGAACGTGATCCGTTCGGTCCTGCCCTTCCCCTTCTTGCGGCCTTTCCCCGTAAACGACGAAAACGAGGCGATCCCCCCACCGGCACCTTCGGCACCCACGCGCGTGAACAGCGAGAACAGACACACCAGCAGCAGGATCGGGATCAGGAACTGGACGATGATCGTGCGCGTCGACTTCCACGACTGCTGATCGACCGCCAGCACCGCACCACCGGCCAGCAGTTCGTTGGTGAGCTGCTGCGTCTGAGCGCCCGAGGCCGGGTATGAGGCCCACAGCGCCTGCACTCCGGCCGGGAGCTGTCGCACTGCGCGCCGCGTCCGCGCGCTCGTGCCGCCGGACAGCTGAGCGCCACCGTTGGGCGAATGTTTGGCGGCCGATTTCGTGGTGGCCGCCTTGGCCGATTTCGTGGTGGCCGCCTTGCGGGATGCGCCCGCGCCGGTGGCGGCTTCGGCGGGCAGCGGCGGCAGCGTGCCATCGGCGCGGAGCAGCGGTGTGGTGGCGGTGGTTTTGACCTCGACACGGTTGTCGTGGTCGAGGATCAGCGCGGTGGCGATGCCGTGCTGCCTCGCAAGCTTCTGCACGGTGCTGAGCGGGGCCTGCCTGCCGTAGCTGCTCGGCTGGATCGAGCCGAGCAGCAGCGCGAACGTGATGGCAAGACCGATCGAGGCGAGGAGCAGGAACAACGACAGCGGATCGCGGGTGAGGAAGCGCTGCGTGCCGGAGGCGAAGTTCCCGAGCGTCACCAGCGCGGGGCTGCGTTTCCTGGCCAGCCCACTGCGCACGGACGCCCTCGCGGCGTCCGAGCCGCGGCCGTTGCTCGCGGGCGGCTGGCTTTGAGTGGGATCGTCGGTCACTGTGGTCTGGCTCGTCGCGCTTGGCGCTTCGGCGGTTCCTGAGAGTCGGGCTTCCCGGTCGCTGAGATCGGTCTCGGTGCACGCCGACGGAGGCTCCCGCGACATCCCGAGGTGGGGGTCGGCCGCGCAGCGCAGTCGGTGCGGCGCCAGCCTCACACGGCCACGATCGAAAAGCAACGGCGTTCACAAAAACGACACATCGCCGAGCCGACAGCGGCGGTGGCGCCCGGCCGGGCCCGCCGGCTGACCGACCGGCGGCGGGCACGGCCAATCACCGTCGGACAGACCACGCGGGGGCCGCTCGCCCGGGCTGGCCGGGTCGAGCCTCCCGGCGAGGTGACCGGCCGCGTTCACAAAAACGAAACACGGCTGGCGCGTGGGGGCGCAAGGCTTCCGCGCGGGTTGGCCGTGTTTGTGTGAGGACCGCATCGATCGGCGGCTTGAGCGGTTTTCCCGCTCGGCGTTCCGGTGAACGCCGCAGGAGCTGATTCGACAACCTTCCACGTTTCGAAAAGGAGCAAGCCTTGCGCGCCCATCGAACCCTCATCCTGTCTCTGGTCGTTCTAGTTGCCGTCGCCGTTCCGTCCGTGGCCGCAGGCCGCCGGCTGATCATCGGCGGCTCGACATCGGTCCTCCCGCTGATGCAGAAACTGGCGGCGGCGTACCACAAGGCCTACCCCCACGTCCCAGCACCGAGCGTCAGCGGCGGCGAGTCGGACATCGGCATCAACGGCGCCTCGACTGGGCGCTTCGACATCGGCGACTCCTCGCGCGACCCGATCCTGGGAGTCGATCCGCACGGGCTTGTGTTCACGAAGATCGCCCGCGACGGCGTGTGCGTGATCACCAATCACGCCAACGCGGTCACCAACATGTCCCAGGAAACCGTCTATGGCATCTTCACCGGCCGGATCCGCGAGTGGAGCGAAGTCCGGGGCGCCAAGATCAGCGGGCCGATCGACCTGTTCGACCGTGACGGTGCGTCCGGTACCCAGGACGCCTTCCAGCACATCTTCCTCGGCGAAACCACGCAGGTCTCCCCCAGCGCCAGCACCGAGACCTCAAACGGACTCGAGCAACAGTCCATCGAGGGTGACAAACAGGCGATCGGCTTCGTATCGTTCGCGTACACGGGAGGCACGAACGCGGTCGGGTATGAATCGATCCCCTGCAACCTCCGCAACGCCCGCTCCGGCCAGTACGGCGGCGTGCGTAACTTCTGGGTGGTTACGAAGGGCGTGCCCAAGGGCGAAACCCTGAAGTACATCTCGTGGATCGTGAGCGGCAACAAGACGGTCGACAAGATCATCAACTCGAGCTGGATCGCAGTCCACTAGGCGTGGCCGCGCGGCTGCCGAGCGGCGAGCTGGCCGCAGCACCCGTTCGGAAGCCGCGCTCCGAGCTCGCCGCAGCAGTCCGTAAGGACAGACACGCCGAGCTGGCGCTCCGTGCGCTCGCCTTCGGCGCCTTGGCTCTGATCGCGTTCATGATCGTGACGGTCGTGATCAAGGCGTGGCCGTCCTTCTCCTACAACGGCCTGAGCTGGTTCGGCTCGGGGGGAGACGTGGCCACCGAGCTGCGAGCGATGCGCGAAGGGACGCCGCTGCCCGGTCACGGGCTGCTCTACTTCCGCGCCTGGCCGCTGATCTGGGGGACGATCATCACCACGGTCGTGGCTGTCGTGCTGGCGCTCGTAGTCTCCACGCTGGCGGCCGTGTTCTTGACCGAGTTCGCACCCGCCGGGGTCAGGCGCACCTTGGAACCGGTCGTGCGGCTGCTGGCGGGCGTGCCGTCCGTGATCTACGGGCTGATCGGCATCCTCCTGCTCGCGCCGTGGATCAACGAACACCTGATCAGCAATAGCCGCAAGGCGTCGGTGATCTACGTGGTGCAGCTCAACGGCGCCAACCTCACGACCGCCTCGCTGATCCTGACGGTGATGATCCTGCCAATCATGATCGCCCTCACCGCCAACGCCTTGGCGGCCGTGCCGGTGTCCTGGACGGAGGGCTCGGCAGCGCTCGGGGTGAACCGCTGGCGAACGATCCGGCGCGTCTCGCTGCGGACCGCATGGCCTGCCATCGCGGCCGCGACCGTGCTCGCAACGGCGCGCGCCCTCGGCGAGGCGGTGATGCTGGCGATGGTCGGCGGCGGCCGGGCCTTCGCACCCAACCCGCTCGACGGGCTGACCTTCTTCTTCGAGCCCGTGAGGCCGCTCGCGGCGATGATCTTCCAGGAATCCGAGGGCCTCACGATCGCCAGCCTGAGCCATACCTTGTATGCGATGGCCGCCGTGCTGCTGCTGTCCGCGACCCTGCTGTCGTTCGCCGGCTGGGCCGCCAAGCAGCCGATGAAGCGCTACGGGGTGCGCGCCTGATGGCGAGCGTGGCCGCCTCGCCGCAGCCCGTCCCACCGCCGGCGCTGCCGGCGCCGCGTGAACGCGTCTCCTCGTGGCCGCTGATCGACAGGGCCTTCTACTGGCTGTGCTGGGTCACGGGCATCGGGCTGTGCGTGATCGCCGTGGCGATCGTGCTGTACATGTTCGTCAAGGGGCTCGCCTACCTGCGCCCGGCGCAGTTCGTGGAGTCGCCCCGCGCCTCGCTGCTCGAGAAGCAGAGCGGGGGCTTCCTGGACCCGATCATCGGCACCTTCATCGTCACCGCGATCGGCACGGTTGTCGCCGCCCCGACCGGGATCGCGCTCGGCGTGTGGCTGTCGGAGTACCGCAACCCGCGCTGGCTGGCGCGCGTCGTCAGCTCCTCGATCGAGATCCTCGCGGGCGTGCCGAGCATCGTGCTCGCGCTGTTCGGGCTGCTGATCGTCTCGAAGGGGTTCCTCAGCTTCCTGTCGCAGAGCTCGCCCCAAGGCGCGCTCGGACAGTCTTTCCTGTGTGCCGGGCTGTTCATGGCGTTCCTGGCGTTGCCACTGATCGTCGCCGCCACCTACGAGGCGCTGGAACAGGTCCCCGATCGCGTGCGCGAGGCCTCCTACGCGCTCGGCAAGACCCGAGCCACCACGATCCGGCGCGTGCTGCTGCCGACGATCCGCCCGAGCATGGCGGGGGGCGTGGTGCTGGGGATGGGGAGGATCATCGGCGACACGGCGATCATCACGGTGCTGCTCGGTCTGACGCTCAAGAACGAACCCGTCGGCAGCACCCCGATCATCGGCACCTTGCGGGGCCTCGGCTCGACGCTGACGAGCTACATCTTCTACAACTCGCCCGCCGGGGAGGGCAACTCGCACGAAAAGGCCTACGCGGCGGCATTCGTGCTGCTGATGATCGTGCTCGTGCTCAACGCCGTCGTCACGCGCCTCACGCGCGGACGGGAGCCGGGCTCGCGGCCGCGATGGCGCGTGCTCGGAGCGAAGCTCGGGAGGGCCAAGTGGACCCGCTAATGCCACCGCCGATCCGGCGGATCGTGGTGGACCGTGACCCCACGGTCGCCCCACCGGCCGCCACCAACGGCGGCAGCGCGGCGGCGGTCGCCGGCCCCCGTGCCCGGCGCCCGGCGGCGATCCCGACGCTCGTGCAGGAACGCATGCGTCTCGAGTCGGTGTGGCTCGCATACGGCAGCAACTGGGTGGTCCGCGACGTGAGCATGACGGTGCGCCAGGGCGAGGTGCTGGCCCTGATCGGCGCCTCGGGTTCGGGCAAGACGACGCTGCTGCGAGCGTTGAACCGGCTCACCGAGGTGACGGCGGGCGCGGCTCGCAGCGGCCGGATCACGCTCGACGACGCCGACATCCACGAGCTCGAGGTCAACGAACTGCGACGCCGCGTGACGATGGTCTTCCAGCAGCCCAACCCGTTCCCGATGAGCATCTTTGACAACGTCGCCTACGCGCTCGCCGAGCGCAACGGGCGTCGCCGGCGCCGGCGCACACCCGAGATCGAGGAAGCCGTGGCTGACGCGTTGCGGCGCGCCGGTCTCTACGAGGAGGTCGCCGGCGACCTCGACCGCTCGGCGCTAGCGCTGTCGGGCGGCCAGCAGCAGCGCCTCTGCATCGCACGGGCGCTGGCGGCGAGCCCGGAGGTGCTGCTGCTCGACGAGCCGTGTTCGGCACTCGACCCGATCTCCACCGCGACGATCGAGCAGCTGATCGTGCAGCTGCGGGAGACGATCGCGATCGTAATCGTGACCCACAACCTGCAACAGGCGTTCCGCGTCGCCGACGAGGTCGCGTTCATGCACCTCGGCGAGCTCGTCGAGTACGGCAGCAGCGAGCAGGTCTTCGACCGGCCCCGCCAGCAACGAACCCGGGATTACATCAGCGGGGACTTCGGGTGAGGCTGGCGCTCGCGGCGCTGGCTGTGCTGGCCCTCGCCGGCTGCGAGACCACCGCCGAAAAGAGCGCAAGTCTGGAACGCGCCGCCAAGCGCACCCACGTCATCGCTGAAGCGAAGGCGCCCTTGAGAGCACTCGCCGCCGGCCGCCCGAGCAGAAAGCTCGAGGTGCAGGGCACGGCCTTGGTGCACACCGCCGAAGGGACGGCCGCGGTCGTGACCGTCCGCAACCTCACGAGCTCGACGCTGGACAAGGTCCCGATCCTGATCGACGTCACGGGCTCCGCCGGCTCATCGCTGTACACCAACAACCAGCCCGGGGTCTCCTCGACGCTGACATCGATCCCCTCGATACCGGGGGGCGGCTCCGTCGACTGGGTCGACGATCAGGTCCAGGCCGCCGGCACGCCCGTCGGCGTCACCGCCAAGCTCGGAGAAGGCGAAGGCGCTGGCGGCTCCCCGCCGCTGCACGTCGCAGCGCACCTGAGCGAACAGAACGCCAACGGTGGCACCGTGGAAGGGACTGTGACCAACTCGTCCGCCTCGGCCGACCAGGAAGTCCTCGTCTACGCCACCGCCCGCCGGGGTGGAAAGGTCACCTCGGCCGGCCGCGCGGAGCTGACAGAAGTGCCGGCACACGGCTCGTCGCACTTCCAGCTGTTCCTGATCGGCGACCCCTCCGGCGCGAGCCTGCAGCTCACCGCCCTGCAGACGAGCTAGCGATCGCCCCGCCGGGCGAATTCGCCCGCCGAGTACCGGCGTCCGGCTAGCGCCGCCGGCGGCGGCGGCGCTGCTTCAGCGTGATCCCCTCGAGCACGTGAGCGACCGTCTCGCACGCGTCCACGGCCGCCTCGAGGGACTCGAAGATGTCCTTCCAGCGGATCACGACCATCGGGTCGATCCCGCCCGCGAACAGCGAGGCGACCGCGTCCCGCTGGAGCCTGTCGCCCTCGTTCTCCAGGCGGTGGATCTCGACCAGGTGGGGACCCAGCTCGGTGCCGGTGCGCAGCGAGCGCAACGCCTGTGCGATCTGCTCGCCGGCCCCCACCAGGACCTCGGTGAACTCCACCGCCTGCTCCATCGGCGCCTCCACCCCGTAGAGGCTCAGCAGCGCGGCGACGTGCTCGCTGTGGTCGACGATGTCGTCGAGCGCTGTCGCCAGCGCGTAGCCGTCGCCCGCGTCGAACGGCGCCCGTACCCGCCCGCGGCCTGCCAGCCGGTGGATGATGTCGTGGGTGATGCGGTCCCCTTCCTGCTCGCAGACCTTCACGTCCTGCGCCAGGGGGGCGCGCTCCGGGTACTCCTTGAGCAGGTCGTTGAGGAGCAGCCCGCAGCGCTGCACGTTGCGGCCCGCCTCCTCCACGAGCTCCATCAGCGTGCCGTCCTGGCGGCGGGCAGCGAAGCTCATCGGCCAAGAATATGCCCCCCGCCGTTTCCGACCCACCGCGACGACACGCGGTTTACCGATTGTTCACGACTAGATCACGAGTTTGCAACGGGATGCGTATACGCCCATGTAACGCTGCGCTCCGTGGCGGCGACCCCTGCCAGCGACACCCCTGTGGAGACCCTCCACGCGGGAGAGCTCGAGATTCGGCCCGACGAGGGATTGGCGCTGGCCCGCGGTCGGGCGTTGACGCTGTCGGTACGCGAGTTCGAGCTGCTGGTCGCAATGGTCCGTCGCCAGGGGGCCATCGTCAAGCGGGAGGACCTGTATCGCAGCGTTTGGGGCACGGAGCTGCGAGCCCGCGACCGCTCGGTGGACGTGTACGTGAGCAAGCTCCGGAACAAGCTCGAGGCGGCCGTTCCGGACCGGCAGTTCATCCATACGCACCCCGGTTTTGGCTACCGCTTCCAACCCCAGCCTTCACAAGATGTTCACATGGGCGTGCCCGCCCACTGAAGACACTCTCCGCGCTCCGGTACGAAAGCATCGGCGTCGGGTAGAGGCGCACGACCTGGACGGCTCAGCAAGGCTGGCCGCCGGGATGCGCAGTCCAGCGACAATCCATCCAGAGGAGACTCAGTGATCAACTCGAAGATGGCCGCCATCGCGGCCAGCGTGGTGCTCGCAGGCGTGCTCGCCGCGTGCGGAAGCTCGAGCAAATCCGGCTCGGGCACCACCTCAAGCGGACCATCAGCCACGATCTCCGGTGCCGGCTCGACGTTCGCCGCTCCGGTCTACGAACAGTGGGCCTCCGAACTGAAGAGCTCGGGCCTGACCGTCAACTACCAGGCCGTCGGATCGGGTGCGGGCATCACCTCGCTGGCGTCCAAGACCGTCGACTTCGGCGCCAGCGATCCGCCGCTGAAGCCCGCTGACCAGGCCGCCATCGCCAAGAACGGCAGCCCCGCGATCCAGATCCCGATGTTCCTCGGAGCGATCACGATCTCCTACAACGTCTCCGGCCTGCAGACGGGGCTGAAGCTCGAAGGGTCCACGATCTCCGAAATCTTCCTCGGCAAGATCAAGACCTGGAACGCCCCGCAGATCGCGAAGCTCAACCCCGGCGTCACGCTGCCGAGCACCGCCATCACGGTGATCCACCGCTCGGACTCCTCCGGGACCACCGCAGGCTTCACCGGCTACCTGACGAAGGTCGACCCCGAATGGGCCTCGAAGGTCGGCGAAGGCAAGACGGTGCAGTGGCCGACGGGTACCGGCGCCAAGGGCAACGCCGGTGTCGCAGGAGCCGTTCAGCAGACCGCGGGCGCGGTCGGCTACGTCGAGCAGGCCTACGCCCTGCAGCACAACTTCACGGTCGCCACCGTGAAGAACAAGGCCGGCAACTTCGTGGCGCCCTCGCTGGCATCCACCAGCGCCGCCGCCGAAGGGGTCACGGTCCCGGCGAACCTGGGTATCAAAATCTCCAACCCGTCGGGAGCCCAGGCCTACCCGATCACCTCGCAGACGTTCGTCATCGTCAACAAAGACCTCTGCAAGGCCGGCATTCCGGGCGGCGAAGCGGCCGCCAAGGGCGTATCGAAGTTCCTGAGCTATGGCCTCGGCCAGGGCCAGGCGGTGCTCTCGAAGGCCGACTACGCAGCGCTGCCGGCCGAAATCCTCAGCAAGTCCAAGACGGCCGCCGGTTCGCTCGAATGCAACGGCGCCGTAATCGGCACGGGCTGATGAACACGACAGTCCGCCCCCACCGGTAGGCGGCGTGGAGGCGGCCTCTGCAGCAAGCGGCGAGCGCGGTCTGTTAACCCGCTCGCCGCTGGCGCGCCTGCCCGACCGGGCGCTGCGCTGGGGACTGACGGCGCTGGCCGCGCTGATCCTGGCGCTGATCGTCTACTTCTTCATCCGCCTCGTGGGCCAGGCGCGGCCGGCGTTCGCCAAAGAAGGCGTATTCGGGTTCATCTTCGGCAACGACTGGAACCCCGGAGCCGACCACTTCGGGGCCTTGGCGCTGGTGGTGGGCACGCTCATCACCTCGGCTCTGGCGCTGCTGATGGGCGTCCCGGTGGCGGTCGCCACCGCCCTCTTCACGACCGAGCTGTGTCCACCGCGGCTGCGCAGCGCGCTGACGATCCTGGTCGAGCTGCTGGCGGCGGTCCCGTCGGTGGTCTATGGCCTGTGGGGGATCTTCTTCCTGGCCCCGAAACTGAAAGGGCCCGAGCAGTGGGTCGCCGACCGGCTGTCGTTCATCCCCTTCATCGGCGGCGGCACCGTCACCATCCCCAACTACTTCATCACCGGGCTCGTGCTCGCGATCATGATCCTGCCGATCGTCAGCGCGATCAGCAGGGAGGTGATGGCGACGGTGCCGGCCGACCAGAAGGAGGCCGCGCTCGGGCTCGGGGCCACCCGCTGGGAGATGATCCGCATCGCCGTGCTGCCCTACTGCCGCACGGGGATCGTGGGCGGGGCGATGCTCGGCCTCGGACGGGCGATCGGGGAGACGATCGCGATCACGATCCTGATCGGCGACTCGACCACGCTCGGGCACCACATCTTCAACCAGGGCTACAGCCTCGCGGCGGTGATCGCCAACGAGTTCGGCGAGGCCGAGGGCACCCACCGGGCGGCTCTGTTCGCGGCCGGCCTGGTGCTGTTCGTGCTGACCCTGGTCGTGAACATCATCGCCCGCGTGATCGTCAACCGCAGCGCCAGCAAGACCTTCCGCGGACCGACGGCTGACGCCCGCGCAGAGGGCGGTGGCGTGCTGCTCGTGGACGCCGCGGCGGGCGTATGAGCGCCTCCGCACCTCCGGCCGGCACCCTGGCCCGCTTCGCCCCCAGCGCCGCCCGGCGAAGGCGCGACCTGCTCGCCCGCCGGGTCGTGATGGCGGCCACGATCCTGGCCCTGATCCCACTCGCACTGATCATCTACTACCTGGTGAGCAAGGGCCTCGGAGCTTGGAGCCCGAGCTTCTTCACCTCCGACCCGACCGGAAACACGTTCTTCGGCGGGTCGAAGATCGGTGGGGTCAAGAGCGCGATCGTCGGCACGATCGAGATGGTCGCGCTGGCCAGCGCGATCGCGATCCCGATTGGCGTGGGTGTGGCGGTGTGGCTGGTGGAGTACGGCAGAGAGAGCTGGTTCGCGCATACCGTGCGCTTCTTCACGGACGTCATGACGGGCGTGCCCTCGATCGTGTTCGGGCTGTTCGTCTACATCGTGCTCGTCGTCGGTACAGGCAGCACATACGCGGGCTACAAGGGTTCGATCGCGCTGGCGCTGCTGATGCTGCCGATCGTGATCCGCTCGGCCGAGGTCGTGCTGCTGCTCGTCCCCAATTCCCTGCGCGAATCGGCGCTCGCGCTCGGCGCCCCCCGCTGGAAGGTGATCGGGCGCGTCGTGCTGCCGACCGCGCTGCCGGGAATGCTCACGGGGATGCTGCTCGCGGTCGCGCGGGCCGCGGGCGAGACCGCGCCGCTGCTGTTCACCGCCGCCGCCGCGAACGAAACGACCTTGAACCTCGGGGGCTTCATGAACTCGCTGCCCGTCCAGATCTACAACGACATCACCAAGCCGACCACTGCGGTCGTCGAACGGGCCTGGGGGGCGGCCCTCACGCTGGTGCTGATGATCCTGATCCTGAACATGTTCGCCCGCCTGCTCTCGCGGAGGAGCCGGTTGACGTGACGAGCCCCAACGCACGCTCTAAGGTGGCGAGCATGGACGCCGAGCGCCAGCCGGAGATGCAGGGCGCCGAGGCTGCGCCCCCGCCCTCCGACGCCGCGACCGCTCCGCCCGACGGGCCGGCAGATGGCCTGCGCCAGCGGATCACGAGCGAGGTTGCCGAGGCTCCCGAGCGCGAGCAGGCCGGCGCGCCCGCCGTGCAGGTCGAAGGATTGCGCGCCTTCTACGGCGACAGCATGCAGCTGAAGGGCATCGACATCGAGTTCCGGGCCAACGAGGTGACTGCCATCATCGGCCCCTCGGGCTGCGGGAAGTCGACGCTGATCCGCTGCATCAACCGCATGCACGAGGAGATCCCCGGGGCCCGCGCCGAGGGCAGGGTGTTGCTCGAGGGCGCCGACGTGTATGACCGCTCGGTCGACGTCGTGGCCGTGCGCCGTGCCATCGGGATGGTCTTCCAGAAGCCCAACCCCTTTCCCACGATGTCGGTCTTCGACAACGTGGCGGCAGGCCTGCGCCTGAGCTCGCGCCGGCGGGACAGGCTCGACCAGAAAGTCGAGCAGGCGCTACGGGGAGCGGGCCTGTGGGAGGAGGTCAAGGACCGGCTCGGCGAGCCGGGCATCGGCCTCTCCGGCGGCCAGCAGCAGCGGCTGTGCATCGCCCGCTCGCTGGCCGTGGGCCCCGAGGTGATCCTGATGGACGAGCCCTGCTCGGCGCTCGACCCGATCGCGACGCTGAAGATCGAGGAGCTGATCGGCGAGCTCAAGCAGCGGGTGACGATCGTGATCGTCACCCACAACATGCAGCAGGCCGCGCGCGTCGCCGACCGCACGGTCTTCATGCTGTCGGGCGAGGTGGTCGAGGTCGGCCCGACGCAGACGATCTTCACCAAACCGAGCGACCCCCGCACGGAGGAATATGTCACCGGCAAGTTCGGCTAGCGGGGACGAGACCCCCGGCGCCGGCTCGGCCGCGGCCGCGGCTCCGCCCCCGGTTGCAGGTGACGGGCCCCACACCCGGGTCCACTTCCAGGAACAGCTGACGGCCCTCGAACAGCACGCCCTTGGCGGCATCGACATCGTCGTCGAGCAGCTCGACCGGGTGCTCGAGGCGCTCGACCACCAGGACGTGGAGCTGGCCCAGATGGTGATCGCCGACGACGATCGCGTGGACGGGCGCTACCTGGAGGTCCACCAGGGGATCTTGTCCCTGCTCGCGCTGCAGGCTCCGGTGGCGGGAGACCTGCGGCTCGTGGCCGCCCTGCTGCATTTGATCAAGCACATCGAGCGCATGGGCGACCAGTGCGTGAACATCGCCAAGCTGATCCCGCTGTCCGGCCACGAGCCGCCCGTCCACCGAGACGTACTGAGCACGCTCGCGCGGATGGGGGCCTTCGCCCGCTCGGAGGTGGTTCAGTCGCGCGCGGCCTTCGCCGCCCGCGACGTCAGCCTGGCCGAAGACCTCGTACGCCAGGACCGCGAGATCAATCGCCTGAACCGGGAGATCTTCCGCCTGGCGATCGAAATCGGCGACGACCCCGACACGCGCGAGTGGGCCCTCTACATGACGCTTGTCGCCCGCGCGCTGGAGCGCATCGGGGACAACGCCGTTGACATCGGCGAGCAGGTGGCGTTCGTGGTGAGCGGCCTGTTCCGGGAGTTCTCGGACTCCTCAGCGCGCATGCCCGGCCGCTGAGGGGCATTCGGGGAGTTCTCGGGCTGCTCGGCGCGCACCCCCGGGCCGCTGAGAGCGGTTTCAGCCGCGGCCCACTGGCGCAAATAGCGGGACTTCGATCGGAGCGCGGTGTGAAGATAGTGTTACGCTCGCTGCGGTAGCTGCCACAGCGCCCCGGCATCGCCTACACTGCCCCGCGATGACGCCAAGCGCGCGCGCCGACGCCGAGGGGGCGGCTTCATCGCCTCCTGAGAGCTCAGCCTCCGTAGCGGCCCTGCGGATCGCGGTACTCGACCGGGACAGCGGTTTCATCCAGGTCCTGTGCAAGCGCATGGACCGCCTCGGCTGGGAGCACCGTGTGCTCGAGGGCCCGGTTCCCCGCGAGGCCGTTGTGTCGATGCGCCTGAGCGCGCTCGTGGTCGACCTGGCCGTGCTCGGGCCACAGGCGTGGAGCTGGCTGGAGCGTCTCTGCGAGGCTCTCCCGGAGCTCGGCATCGTCGTCTGCACCGGGCCATCCACGGTCGCCCAACGGGTGCGCGGGCTGCGCCTCGGGGCCGACGACTGGGTGACCAAGCCGTGCCACCCCGAGGAGGTCATCGCGCGCGTGCAGAGCGTCGTGCGCCGCCGCCGGCGCAGCGCGGGGCGCGAGCAGACGCCGCCGATGCTGGCGGGCGAGGTGGAGATCCGCGCGGATCGCTTCCAGGCCTTCGTGGGCGAGGACAGCATCGACCTCACCCGCCGCGAGTTCGAGCTGATCGAGCTGCTCGCCTCGGCCGAAGGCCGGGTGCTCGAGCGCGAGGAGATCTACTCGCGGCTGTGGGGCTACACGATGGTCCGCGGCGACCGCTCGGTGGACGTGTTCGTCCGCAAGCTGCGCCAGAAGCTCGAGAAGGCCTCGCCGAAGTGGCGCTACATCCACACCCACTTCGGGATCGGCTACCGCTTCGCGGCCGAATCGCTGGAGGTCGTCAAATCCGAGGATGTGCCCTCGCAGCTGCCGGCCGAGTGGTCAGCCGAGGACGGCGGCCGCGACGGCGCCGGCCTGCGCGATCAGGGCAAGCTCGCGCGGTCGTAGCAGCAGCGCCAGCTCGCCTCCGCCTCCCTCCAGCCGAATCACCGCCAGCCCGCCCTTCTTGAGGTCGATGCGCGCTCCCGTGAGCTGCGCCACGACGGTCGAGAGGTCGGGCTCGTGGCCCACCAGCAGCAGTCGCCCGTCGGGGCCGAGCGCAGCGGCCAGCTCGAGCGCGTCGGCGGCGTCGAAGCCGGACGCCAGCGGCTCGTGGGCGCGAGCGCCCTCGCGGACCCGGGACACCTGACCCTCCAGGGCCAGCTCGGCGGTCTCGCGGGCGCGCGCCTTGGGGCTGTAGAGGACCTCCTCGAAGCCCGCTTCCAGCGCGAGCAGGGCGGCACCGGCCGCCCGCGCCTGCGCTTCACCCCGTGCCGTGAGCCGGCGCGCGGCGTCCTCGCGGCTTCCGTGCGGCTCCGCCTCCGCGTGACGAAGTAGCCAGAGCTGGCGCGCCATGGCCGCTCACAGTAGCGCTACATCGGCGTTTCACCTAGGCGCCGGGGGCCCTCGGGAAGGCGTCAGAGTAGTAGCGTCATGGCGGTGGACGAGAGCGTCAGCACCGACGCCGCGCGCCTGACGGCTGCGGCCCGGACCGTCGAGGCGGCGGCGGGAGGCCCGGCGCAGGTGGCAACCCGGGTGGCAGACGCCCAGGCGCAGGAGCCCGCGGCCACGGCGAGGGTCACCGAGGACGTCACCGACCCCGCCCTCTACATCAACCGCGAGCTCTCATGGCTGGAGTTCAACGACCGCGTCCTGCAGCTCGCCGAGGACGAGCGCGTGCCGCTGCTGGAGCGGGTCAAGTTCTGCGCCATCTACACGACCAACCTCGACGAGTACTACATGGTCAGGGTGGCGGGCCTGCACGACCAGATCGACGCGGGCGTCGAGAACCCCACCCAGGACGGGCTGATCCCCTCCCAGACGATCGCCCTGATCCGCGAGCAGGTGCTGCGTCAGGGCCGGCGCCTGGCCGACTGCTTCGAAGGCCTGCTGCGCCCGGAGCTGGCCGTTCAGGGCATCCGCATCGTCAGCGTGGCAGAGCTCGACGAGCGCCAGCGTGGGCAGCTGGCGCGGCACTTCCAGCGCGCGATCTTCCCCGCCCTGACACCGCTGGCGGTGGCCCCCGGCCGGCCCTTCCCGTACATCTCCAACCTCTCCCTCAGCCTCGCCGTGCTGGTCCGCGACCCGGCGGGCGGGGCGGGCGCCCCGACCGTGTTCGCGCGCGTGAAGGTCCCCACCGAGATCCTGCCGCGCTTCGTCTCGGTGGAGGCCCCGGACGGCTCGGGTGCGCTGCTGGTGCCGCTCGAGGACCTCATCGCCCACCACCTGGACGCGCTCTTCCCGGGCATGGAGATCCTCGACTTCGACGTCTTCCGGGTCACCCGCGACGCCGACCTCGAGGTCTCCGACGACGCCGCCGACCTGCTGCAGGCGGTCGAGGACGAGCTCCGGCGCCGGCGCTTCGGCGAGGTCGTGCGGGTCGAGGTCGGGGCCGGCTGCTCAGAGCAGCTGCGGGCTGAGCTCACGGGCCTGCTCGGGGTCCGTGACGACGAGGTCTACCCGGTGCCCGGCATGCTCGACATGGGCTCCCTGTGGCAGATCGTGCGCCTGCCGGGGCACGCCGAGCTGCGCTACGAGCCCTTGGCCAGCATCACCCACACGCGGCTGATGCGCCACGAGGGCGAGCGTCCCGACGTGATGGGTGCGATGCGCGAAGGGGACTTCCTCGTGCACCACCCCTACGTGTCGTTCGCGACCTCAGTGGAGCGCTTCGTCGAGCAGGCGGCGGCCGATCCCAACGTGCTGGCGATCAAGCAGACCGTGTACCGCACCAGCGACGACTCGCCGATGGTTCCGGCCCTGATCGACGCCACCGAGCGTGGCAAGCAGGCGGTAGCCCTGGTGGAGCTCCAGGCCCGCTTCGACGAGCGCACCAACATCCAGTGGGCCAAGGCACTGGAGGAAGCCGGCGTGCACGTCGTCTACGGCCACCCCGCGCTGAAGACCCACGCCAAGTGCGTGCTCGTGGTCCGCCGCGAGGGCGACGGAGTGCGCAACTACGTGCACATCGGCACCGGCAACTACCACTCCGCCACCGCCCGCCTGTACACCGACTTCGGCCTCTTCACCACCGACGAGGAAATCGGCGCCGACGTGACCGACATCTTCAACTACCTGACCGGCTACGGGCGGCCGTTGAACTACCGCAAAGTGCTGATCGCCCCCGACTACCTGCGCGACGGGATCCTCAAGCAGATCGAGCGGACGATCGCCTCCCACTCGCCCTCCTCGCCGGCGAGGATCGCGATGAAGATGAACGCGCTCGTCGACGGTCGCTGCATCCGGGCGCTGTACGCCGCCTCCCAGGCGGGCGTGAAAGTGGACCTCAACGTGCGCGGCATCTGCTGCCTGCGCCCGGGCCTTCCGGGGATCTCGGAGAACATCCGGGTCGTGTCGGTCGTCGGACGGCTGCTCGAGCACTCGCGCGTGTACGCCTTCGGGCGCGACGGCGAGTACACGATCTACATCGCCTCCGCCGACCTGATGCCCCGCAACCTCGACCATCGTGTCGAGCTGGCGGTCCCAGTCCAGGCCGAGGAGCTGCGCGCCGAGCTGCTGGACACCCTCGAACGCGCCTTCGCCGACAACCAGAGCTCGTGGGAGCTGGACGGCGAGGGCGTCTGGCACCGTCGCTCCCCGGCCCCCGGCGAGGAGCCCCGCAACATGCAGCTAGAGCTCGCCGAGCTGCACGCGGCCCGCGCCGCCGGCGAGCGCGCCTCCGAGCTGCGTGACGCCGCAGCCGCCGGGGCCTGATCGGCTCGCGGCCGAGGCTCTGTCAGCTAGCTGGCGGCCGGGCTCGGCAGCGCTTCGAGCGCGGCCTTGAGCTCGTCCACGGACTGGAAGTCCAGCCCCATGAGGTGGTCGTGGCGGTGGCGGACGATGCCCTGCTCGTCCACGATCACGACCGCGCGCTTGGTCCCGAGGCGGCCGTGGGCGCCGTAGGAACCCGCCACGGCACCGTCCTCGTCGGCGAGCAGCGGGACGTTGAGGTGGTTCTTCTCGATGAAGCCGCGATGCGAGTCCAGGCCCTGCGCCGAGATGCCCACGACGGTCGCGTCGAGCGCGCCGAAGTCATCGGCGCGGTCCCGGTAGGAACAGAACTGTTTCGTGCACACGGGCGTGTTGTCGCCCGGGTAGAAGAGCAGCACGACCCTCTCGCCGCGGTGGTCGGAGAGCCGAAACGGGCCGTCCGTCCCCTCCAGCTCGAAGTCCGGCGCCTGCTCGCCCACGGCGGGATGCTTGGCCACGGACGAATCCTATTCGCTGACGCCGGAAGGGGCCGAACGGGCGCGCGGGCTCTGCGAGACTGCCGGGCCGATGAGCCACTCTGCTCCCGGTGTTCCGACCGAGCCGGAACCCTCCCCCGCCGCGTCGCCTTCCACCGCGCCGTCGCCGTCCCCGGCGCCGAAGGTCCTCTACGTGCTCGGTGCGGGCCGCAGCGGAAGCACGATCCTCGGGGTCGCGCTCGGCAACTGCGACGGCGTCTTCTACGCAGGTGAGCTGGACAAGTGGCTGCCGAGGGCGGGGCACAGCCCGCTCGGAGGTGAAGAGCGGGAGCGCTTCTGGGCGCAGGTCCGCTCGCGCGTGGACCCGAACGGGATCGCCGGCGGTGGCGTGCGCTCGCTGGAGCGCTCCTCGGAGCTCCTGGACCCCCGCAGGCTGCGCACGCGCCGTGCCCTGCGACCGCGTTACCTGGAGCTCGCCGGCCGCCTGTTCGCCGCCGTCGCCGAGACCTCCGGCGCCGAGCGTCTGGTGGACAGTTCCCACTACCCGATGCGGGCCCGCGAGCTGCAGCGCCTGGAGAACATCGAGCTGTACCTGTTGTTCCTCGTGCGCGACCCCGAGAGCCTGGTCGCCTCGCTGGGGCGCGAGGACGTGCCCGAGCGTCGCTACGGCGTGCTGGCCGCCAACGCCTACCTGTGGCTGACCTACCTGCTCGCCAGCTGGGTGTTCCTCCGCCACCCCCGCCGGCGCAGGGTGTTCGTGCGCCACGAGGAATTCCTTGCCGAACCCGCCGCGGTCGTGCGCCGGATCCTGCAGGTGACCGGCTCGAGCGCGATGCTGGACGGGGAGACGCTCGCGACGGGCATCCCGTTCCAGGGCAACCGCCTGATCCGCTCGCAGGCCGTGACACTGCGTGAGGCCGCTCCCGCGGCGCCTCCCCGCTCGCTGCTGACCCGCGCCCTGCAGCTCCCGTGGCGGATCGTGTTCGAGCGCCTGGATTCGGCTACCCGAGCGCTCGCGAGCGAGCACCAGCCGGCCGACGCCGAGCGCACCGGCGCATGAGCGTGAGCGGTCAGGGTGAAACGGGCGCGCGGGGAGCTGCGCCGGGAGAGCCCGAGCAGCACCGCGGGAAGCCCACCGGAGTCGTGTACGTCATGGGCTCCGGCCACAGCGGCTCGACGATCCTCGGAGTCGCCCTGGGCAACTGCCGCGGCATGTTCTTCGCCGGCGAGCTGCAGCGGTTCCTCGGGCGGGCCGGCACACCCGTCCTCGGGGGGCTGGAGCGGAGCCGCTTCTGGGCCTCGGTGCGGGCGGCGCTGCCGGACGCCCAGCAGCTCTACGGCAACTCCGCCCACCGCCTGCTGGAGCGCTCCTCGGCCGTGCTGCGGCTCGGCTCGCTGCGCCGCCGGCGCGCACTGCAGGGGCCCTACCGGAGCCTCGCGGCCAGGCTGTTCGAGGCGATCGCCGACACCGCCGAGGCCGACTACGTCCTCGACACCTCCCACTTCCCCCTGCGCGCCCGGGAACTGCAGCACGTGCCCGGGCTCGACCTGTGCCTGGTCTTCCTGGTCCGCGACCCACAGGCCGTCGTGGCCTCGATCGGGCGCCTCGGGAGCGGCCACTCGAGCGCCCGGCGGGTGCTGACGGACCTCAAGACGAACGCCGACCTGTGGCTCACCTACGGGCTCTCGCTGGCGGCCTTCAGGGCCCAGCCGTCCGGGCGGCGGGTGTTCGTGCGCTACGAGCACTTCATCGAGCGCCCGGAGACGGTGCTGCAGGCGATCCTCGACCGGGCCGGCTCTGCGGCGGAGATCCCCGACCTCGCCCACCTGCGCACGGGTCTGGCGATCCACGCCAACCGCCTGATCGACTCCGAGGAGGTAGCCTTGGGTCGCGGCGGCAAGGGGCGCCCGCCGCAACGCTCGCTGCTCACGTGGCTGCTGCAGTGGCCGTGGTCGCGGGTGTTCGCGCGGCTGGAGCGAGACTCCGGTGCGCCGCGCTAGGACACGCGCCCTCTAGCGGGAGAGCCGTTCGCGGGATCGCTGGAGCATCGGCGAGCTCAGCCACCGCTCCTCGATCCCGCGCCTGGCGGCGAGCGCCTCGAGGCCCGCGGCGCGTGAGCCGCGGGCGCAGACGAAGGCCATCCGCCGCCGTTCCCGATAGTCGTCCATCCCCGAGTAGTCGGTCATGTTGTGTGCCAGCGCGACGGCCCCGTAGCCGTGATCGCGCGCCAGTTGCAGGACCGCCCGCGGGCTCGGCAGCAGCACCCGCAGCTGCTCGGCGCGATTGTCGGGATCGTCGACACGCGAGAGCTCGAAGGTGGGCGACGACGAAGCCGAGACGACCGTGTCGATGACGACCACCTCCGCCCCGGCCGAGTCGAACAGCTCGAACAGCTGCAGGGGCTCGGAGGTGACTTCCATGACGCCCAGGCAGAGGACCACGTCGAACTTCTCATCACGGTCGTGGGCGAAGATGTCACCGGTCTCGAAGCGGTAGCGGCTGCGGTCGATCCCCTTCGCCTCGAACACCAGCTCCGCCTGTTCGACGTATGGCCGATGGCGGTCGATCCCGAGCACGAAGCGGGCGCCCGCCTCGATCGCGCTCAGCGACCACAGCCCCGCGTTGCACCCGAGGTCGAGTACCCGCAGGCCGTCGAGTGTCCCGCCCGCGATCTCCTGCAGGGCCGCGAAGAAATAGCGCCGGCGCTGCTCGTGGCGGTTGATCTGCCCGATCCGCGCGACGGGGGTCGCGATGCCCCCCTCGAACTGGAACCGGTAGTGCCACCGGGGGAAGGCCGCGATCCGCTCTTCAAGCTCTGCGGGCTGCACGGACACATCCAAACACGCCCGCCCGCGGAGCGCCGCTAGCCTCGGGTGGTGCACTGCCTGGCCTCGAGGTCGAGATGGACGATTCGCTGAAGGGGCACCTGCTGCTGGCCGCGCCCACCCTGCGCGATCCGAACTTCGCGCGGGCGGTGGTCCTGATCGGGGCTCACAGCGAGGACGGGGCGATGGGTGTGGTGCTGAACCGTCCCTCGGCGGTGACGGTGGCCGAGGCCGTCCCGCAGCTGGGTGAGGCGGTCGGCGATGACGAGCCCGTGTACGTCGGCGGTCCTGTCCAGCAATCCTCGATCGTCGTGCTGGCCGAGTTCCTGGACAGCTCCAACGCCGGGCTGCTGGTGCTCGACTCGATCGGCTTCCCGGCGTCCGACGCCGACCTCGACGACCTCGCCGGAACGACCGCCCGCAGTCGCGTGTTCGCCGGCTACGCGGGCTGGTCGGCCCAGCAGCTGGAGTCGGAGATCGAGGACGGCGACTGGATCTCCCACGACGCCGCGCCCGAGCACATCTTCTCGGAGCTGCCCTCGGAGCTGTGGAGGACCGTGCTGGAGAGCATGGGCGGCAGCTACGCTCTGGTCGCCCGCATGCCCCTGGACCCCAGCGTCAACTGAGAGCGGTGGCCCCTCGCCGGGCCGCGAGGGGCGCCCTCGTGGCGTGTGTGCTGGCAGGCCTGCTGTTCGCGCCGGGAGCCGGCGTGGCGCCGGCGCGAGTGGCCGCCACGCCTGCCCCGACAGGGGCCCGACGCAGCGCCCTGCTCGTGTTCGCACCGGTGAACGAGCGAACACTGGCGAGCCTGAAGGGGATGTCGATGGGCATCCTGTCAGCGGCCGAGGGCAGCCCCTCGGCGGCGCAGCTGCGACTCGACATCACCCAGGGGGCGCGCATCGCCTCGGGCTCCTACGGCTCCCCGCCGGGATCCCTGCAGCTGCTCACGCCGGGGTCCCGGCGGTCGCTCGCGGGGGGGTCGGGCGCGGGGTCGCTGCGGCCGCTCACGCAGGGTTCGGCCGCGCGGATCGCGGGCTGGCCGGCAGAGCTGGCGCGGGCCCATGGCGCCCCCGGCGAACTGCGACCCGGGCTGCTCGCGTCGGCACTCGGGGGAGCGGCATACCTGGCCGCGGTTCCCGGGGCCGGCCCCGACGCGACGGTGGCGGCCGACGAGGCAGGACGGGTGGCGGCTGTCTCGCAGGCTACGCCGGCCACCTTGGTGGCCCGCGCGGATCGACTTCTGGGGCGCTGGCCGCTGGTCGTCGCGACGGTCGGGGCGGGTCCGGAGGGGCACCGCGCGCTGCAGCAGCTGGCCGGCGCCCGCGCCCCCCGGGAGCTGATGATCGTCGTGCAGAGCGGGGCCCCCTCGCGCCCTTCGCGGCTGCTGTGGGTCGGAGCCGCGGGCCTCGGTGGAAACCGGCCCGGGGAGCTGACCTCCGACGACACCCAGCAGCGGGGGCTGATCGCCGCCACCGACATCGCGCCCACGATCCTGGCCCACGAGCAGGTGGCGATTCCCGCGTCCGTCCAGGGAAGCCCGGTACAGGTCGAAGGCCGCCTGGACGGCCCCGGGCTGCGCAGCACGATCGCGCGCCTGGGTGTGATCGGCGGCCGGCGCCTGCCCGCGCTGTTGGCGCTGCTGGCCGCCTGGGGGCTGCTGTTGCTGACCTGCTCGCGCACTCCGGCCGCACGCCGGCGTGCGCTGCGGATCGGAGCGCTCGGCGTGCTGTGGGCGCCCCTGGTGGCGCTGCTGACGGCGGCGCTGGCCCCGGCCGCGGTGAGCGAGTACGGCCTGCTTGTGCTCGGATGCGGAGCCCTCGGGGCACTCAGCGACCGAGTCCTGGCCTGGCCGCGCGCGCTGCTGGCGCCAGCCGTCGCCTGCACGGCGGCGATCGCCACCGACGCACTGGCGGGCAGCCAGCTGCTGATGCGCTCGCTGCTCGGTCCCGACCCCGCCCTCGGAGCCCGTTTTCACGGCATCGGCAACGACCTCAAGTCGGCGCTGGCCGTGCTCGCCCTGAGCGCCGTCGCGGGCGGCCTGTACCCGTCCAGGAGAGACCGGCGGGCGTGGGCCACGATGGCGCTGGCGGGCGTGGCCCTCGCCTGCCTGGAGGGCGCCACCCGCCTCGGAGCCGGCGTGGGAGGAGTCCTCATCGTGTGCGTCGCCTTCGCCCTCGCCGCGGTCACGCTGCTGCCCGCGGCACGTGCCCGGCGGCGAGCCCTGATCGTGGTGCTGAGCCCGATCGCGGGGCTGATCGCGCTGGCGGTCATCGACCTGCTCAGCGCCCACGGCAGCGGGCATTACTACGGCAGCGTCCTGCACGCACACTCCGCCGGCGAGCTGCGCGGTCTGATCGTCCGCCGCTACGAAGCCGCCTGGCACGAGCTCCGCCACGGAGCCATGCCGCTGGCCACGCTGATCGCGCTCGCCGCCGGGGCGGCGGCGCTGCGGCTGCGCTCACGCGTGCTGGCGCCCGTCGGCGAGGACCCGGCGTGGAGGGCGGCCCTCTACGGCTCGCTTGCGGCCGGGGTCGTCGGCTCGCTGGTCGAGGACTCCGGCCCGCTGCTGCTCGTCACCGCCGTCTTCACCGGCGGCTGCGTGCTCTGCTACCTGTGGGGCCGGCCGCGCCCTGTGCGGCCACCCGTCGAGGAGCCGGTGGGGACGCCGCGGCGCCGCGCCCCCGCACGGGCCCCCGTCGGCTAGTCCTCCTCCGGGCGCCTTCTGCGAATTAGCAGCACCACGGCCACGATCACGAGCACGACGATCAGAACGCCGCCGACGATGTAGCGGATTTTGTGTGGTTTGGCGCCTTTTTCCTGTTCTTTTTTGGCGGCGCCGACGGACAGGATGGTCAGCGGCACGCCCTTCGCCCTGATCTGCGCGTAGTACTTGGGCCCTTCTTTCTTGCCGTACTTCGCGTACACGTGGGTGCCGTCCTTGAGCGTGATCCGCAGCCGGCGCAGACGCTTGTTGACGACCACCGACTGGATCTGCCCGCCGTTCAGCTGGGCTTCGTACTGCGACAGATCCTCTTTGGTGTAGGTGGGGGTACCTGTGGTTTCCGCCTGGGCCGCGGCGCTTCCGGCGAATACGGCCAGCAGCACCAGAAGCGCGGCCAGGACGGGCTTCGGCGCCCTGAGCTGGCTGGTCATCGGCGGTACCTTACATTTCCTCAGCCGGCGCGCGTCGCGCACCCACGTGCGGGCCCACCGGGTCGGCGACGGGACGGGCCTGGCCGGAGCCCGCAGCGGGCGCGCCGGGACCAGGTGCGGACGCCGGGATCAGCGCTTGGCCGCGCGGACCGCCTTGCGGCGGTCGACCATGGAGAGCACGGCCTTGCGCACCCGCACGGTCTCCGGGGTCACCTCGATGGCCTCGTCGTCGCGGACCCACTCGAGGGCCTGGTCGAGGGTCAGCTTGCGGTGGGTGTCCAGCCGCACGAGCACGTCGGCGGTCGAGGAGCGCATGTTGGTGAGGTGCTTCTCCTTGACGGGGTTGACGTCGAGGTCGCCGGCGCGGGCGTGCTCGCCGATCACCATGCCCTCGTAGACCTCCTCCCCCGGGCCCACGAACAGCAGCCCGCGCTCCTGCAGCGTCATCAGCGAGTAGCTCACGGTGGTGCCGGCACGGTCGGACACGAGCGCCCCCGTGGTGCGGGTCAGCAGCTCCCCCGCCCACGGCTCCCAGCGCTCGAAGACGTGGTGCATGATCCCGGTGCCGCGGGTCTCGGTCAGGAACTCCGTGCGGAAGCCGATCAGCCCCCGCGCCGGAACCAGGTACTCCATTCGCACCCAGCCGGTGCCGTGGTTGGTCATGTGTTCCATGCGCCCCTTGCGGACCGCGAGCAGCTGGGTGATCGTGCCGACGTGCTCCTCGGGGACGTCGACCGAGAGCCGCTCCACGGGCTCGTGCCGTTCGGCTTCGATGTAGCGCTCGACCACGTGCGGCTGGCCGACGGTCAGCTCGAAGCCCTCGCGCCGCATCAGCTCGACCAGCACCGCCAGCTGCAGCTCGCCGCGGCCCTGGACCTCGTAGGTGTCGGGTCGGTCGGTGGGCTCAATGCGCAGCGAGACGTTGCCGACCAGCTCCTGGTCGAGCCGCGCCTTGATCTGGCGGGCGGTGATCTTGTCTCCCTCCTTGCCCGCCAGCGGGGAGCCGTTGACCCCGATCGTGATCGACATCGCGGGCTCGTCCACCGTGATCACCGGCAGCGGGCGCGGATCCTCGAGGTCGGCCAGCGTCTCCCCGATCGTGACCTCGGCGATCCCGGCGATGGCGATCACCTCGCCGGGGCCGGCCTCGGCGGCGTCGACCCGGTCGAGCGCGTCCGTCACGTAGAGCTCGGCCACCTGCGCCCGCTCGATCGCGCCGTTGGCACGGCACCATGCGATCTGCTGGCCCTTGCGAATCGTGCCGTTGCGCACCCGGCAGATCGCCAGCCGGCCCACGTAGGGGGAGGCATCGAGGTTGGTGACGAGCGCCTGCAGCGGGTGCTCGGGGTCGTATGTGGGCGCCGGGATCCGCTCCAGCAACAGGTCCAGCAACGGCTCGAGCGTCTCGCCGGCCAGCGGCTGGGAGGGGTCGTACTCGAGCGACGCGATCCCGGCCTTGGCGTTGCAGTAGACGATCGGGAACTCGATCTGGTGCTCGTCGGCGTCGAGGTCCAGGAACAGCTCATAGACCTCGTCCACGACTTCCGCGACGCGGGCGTCGCTGCGGTCCACCTTGTTGACCACCAGGATCACCGGGAGTTTTGACTCGAGCGCCTTGCGCAGCACGAAGCGGGTCTGGGGCAGGGGGCCCTCGGAGGCGTCGACCAGCAGCAGTACGCCGTCGACCATCGTCAGCCCCCGCTCCACCTCGCCACCGAAGTCGGCGTGACCGGGGGTGTCGATGATGTTGAGCTTCACGCCCTTGAAGCGCAGGGAGGTGTTCTTGGCGAGGATCGTGATGCCCTTCTCGCGCTCGAGGTCCATCGAGTCCATGACCCTCGTCGCCACGTCCTGTCCCACGCGGAAGGCGCCGGATTGCCACAGCATCGCGTCCACGAGCGTGGTCTTGCCGTGGTCGACGTGGGCGACGATCGCCACGTTGCGGATGTCCTCGCGGTCCTTCAGCATCTGTCGGGCAAGGCTAGCGATGCACGCCGGCGGATCTGAGACCTGTCTGCAGCCCGAAGCGGGCGAGCGCGGACGGATAGCGCTGGGCTGCGGCGATCGTCTCCTCGAGGGCGGCCGCGAAGCGTCGCAGCTCGGACTCCTCGACCGTCAGCGCGGGCAGGGCCTTGATCACGTTCATGCGGTGGCCGGCCACCTGGCAGAGGATGTGGTGCTTGTGGAACAGCGGCGCGATCACGAGCTGGGCGAACAGGCCGGGCTGGCGCGCCTCCACCCGCTCCCACAGACGCCGCGCGGCGGCCCCGGGAGGTGCACCGAACTCGATCGCCCACATCAGTCCCAGGCCACGCACCTCGCGGACCACCTCGAAACGCTCCGCCAGCGGCATCGTGAGCTCCATCAGCAGCGCTCCCATGTGCCGAGCCCGGTCGACCAGACGCTCCTGGTCGAGCACCCGCAGGGTGGCCAGGCCGGCCGCGGCCGCGAGGTCGTTGCCGCCGAACGTCGAACCGTGGCGGACGGCCCGCTCCATGCCGTCGAAGACCTTCTCGAACGCCTGCCGGGAAGCCAGCACCGCGCCGATCGGGACGAACCCGCCGGAGAGGGCCTTGGCGACGCAGATCAGGTCGGGCTCCAGATCCCAGTGTTCGCAGGCCAGGAAACGCCCGGTGCGGGCGATGCCCGTCTGGACCTCGTCGCAGACGAACAGGGCGCCCGCCTCACGGCAGAGCCGCTGGGCGCCGGGTAGATAGCCGTCCGGCGGGAGGTTGACGCCCTTGCCCTGCACGGGCTCGACGACGAAGGCGGCCACGTCGCCGCCTGCGAGCGCGCGCTCGAGCGCCTCGAGATCGCCGAACCCGACGGCCTCGCAGTCGTCCAGGAGGGGACCGAAGCCGTCGCGGAACTCGTCGTTGCCGTTGAGCGAGAGCGCGCCCATGGTGAGGCCGTGGAAGGCGTGCTCCGCATACAGGACCCGCTTGCGGCCGGTTGCCGCCCTGGACACCTTGATGGCCGCCTCGACAGCCTCGGTGCCGGAGTTCGCCGGGATCACGGCGGCCACGCTCGCCGGCGAGCGGGCGATCAGCTGCTCGGCCAGCACCCCGGGCAGCAGCGATGCCCCGAGCTGGGGCAGGTTGGCCGTCTTGGCCGCCAGCACCTGCTCGATCGCGGCAACCGCCTCGGGGTGGTTGCGCCCGATCGCGAACACGCCGTAGCCGCCGATCAGGTCGAGGTAGCGCTCGCCCGTGTCGTCGATCAGGTGTGCCCCTTCCCCGCCCGTCCACACGCGGTCGAAGCCGAGCGTCCGCAGGATCCGGCCCATCTGGGGATTCATGTAGCGATCGCCGAGATCGAGCTCCTCGCCCCGGCGCGATGCCAGCAGCTCCGCGATCGGAGGAATGGCCTGTCCGTCCACGTAAATGAGCCTAGCCTGCGCCCGGGGTTTAGAATTTCCGCGTTTCTTCCGACGCCATGTTTAGAGGCCCTCAGAAGGGGGTATGATTTCCTGACCTGGACATATCCGTGCGGGTTCGGCTGGGAGGAGGGGAAATGACTTCACAGACGATTTCAACGACACATACGGGGCCCACGTCAGCAAGCGCTGACCCACGCCAGCTGTTCATCCGCTGGCAGCGCCACGGCGACCCGGTCGCCCGCGAAGCGCTCGTGCAGCGCTACCTGCCGCTCGCGCGCAGCCTGACCCGCCGCTACGGGCGCTCCTCGGAGCCGTTCGAGGATCTGCTCCAGGTGGCCTCGCTGGGGCTGCTGAAGGCGATCGACCGCTACGACCTCGAGCGCGGCCACGCTTTCCAGTCCTTCGCCGTGCCCACCATCCTCGGTGAGATGCGCCGCTACTTCCGCGACTCCGGCTGGGCCATCCACGTGCCTCGGGGGGCCCAGGAGCGTGCCTTGAAGGTGCGCGACGCGCGCGAGCGCCTCGCCAACGAGCAGGGCCGGGCGCCGACCGTCAACGAGCTGGCCCAGTACATGGAGATCGACTGCGAGGACGTGCTCGACGCGCTGCAGGCGATCCAGGCCTACGAGACCATCTCGCTCGATGCTCCGAGGCCGGGCGCGGAGGACTCGACGGCCTCCTACGGCGACTCGATCGGCACCGACGACGACCGTTACGAGCTCGTGGAGCTCGACGCGACCCTCACCGCCGTGCTGGGCCACATCCCCGAGCGTGAGCGTCTGATCCTGAAGATGCGCTACGTCGAGGATCTCACCCAGACTGAGATCGCCGAGCGGGTGGGTATCTCCCAGATGCAGGTTTCACGGCTTCTGCGCCGGTCTCTCGAGCAGCTGCGGAGCCTGACCCATGCGCCGGCTGCGGCCGGCTAGGCGGCGGGGCAACACGGCATCAGGACGCAGGGGGACGCCGCGACTCGCGTCTGCACCTCGTTCAGATGCATCAGAACCGGATCCTCCTGAGACGGTGGCGGGGATCCCAAACGTCCGACTGAGCCTCTCGAGCAGACCCGAGAACGTGCTGCTCGTGCGCCAGGCGCTGCGCGGGCTGGCGGACATGGTGGCCCTCGATGCAATCGAGCTGAACGACATCAGCACCGCCCTGAGCGAGGCGTGCAACAACGTCGTCGCCCACGCCTACCCCGGCGGAACGGGCCCGATGGACGTCGAGATGAAGGGCTCCGAGGACGGCCTGGAGCTGCTCATCCGCGACCGGGGCTGCGGCCTGAAGCCCCATGCCTCCGAGCCCAGCGAGATCGGCGGAATCGGCATACCGGTGATGCTGGCGCTGGCGGACAGCGTCGAGTTCGCCGGTGTCGACGGCGAGGGGACCGATGTGCGGATGCGCTTCGCGACCCCCAAGGCGGCGCTGCTGGCCGGCGAGGCCTCCAGCCAGGACAGCGCCGAAGAGGTCCTCATCGGGGCCGACGGCGACCAGGACGGCGTGTACCTGGCCGTCGGTCCGCCGGCACTCGCCAGCTCGGTGCTGGCGCGGGTGCTGGCCGCGATCGCGGCCCGCGCCCACCTCTCCACCGAGCGCATCGCCACGACTCGCCCGCTGGCCGAGCAGCTCGTGGACCACCTCGCCAACGACGACGAGGTCTGGCACCTGGCGCTGGCCGCCACCGTCGCCCCCCGGCAGCTGGATCTGCGGATCGTGTCCCTGCCCGCGGGGTCTTCGCTGGGCGAGCTGCCGCCGGCCCTCCAAGAGCTGACGGAGTGCCACCGCGTCTCGCGCACCGGCTCGGTCGAAGTGCTGGCACTGCGGCTGCGGGAATCGCGGCCGGGCCCCGAGAAGCAAAAAAATAACGGTATGCCGGGCGACCATGGCGAGCCGCGCCGGCATACCGCATAGCCACCCCCCTTTCGATGGCGGCGATCGCGGGGGGCTCACGACGCTGCTGAAGGGGGCGACAGCTGGTGGTTGTCGGTTGATACCCCTCCTCACGAGTCCTAAACACATCAATGTCACTTCTCGGCCGAGTCGCGGGGCTCGGGTAGACTTTTCCTGAGGGATGGGTGCGATCGAACAGCTCCGGATCGACGTCCGCCGGGAGCCCGACCGGGTCGTCATCGCCCTGGAGGGCGAACTTGACATGGCCAGCGCGCCGTTGCTCCAGAAGGCGATCGAGGGCGCCGACCTCCAGGACAACGGCATGGTCGTGCTGGATCTCCACGACCTGCAGTTCATCGACTCCACCGGTCTGCGGGTGATCCTCGCGGCCCGCAAGCTGTGCACGGAGCGCAATCAGGAGCTGGCCGTGACCCACAGCTCCCAGCAGGTGGAGCGTCTGCTGTCCGTCACCGGGGTCGCCCAGCACCTGCGCACGATCACCTCCCCCGAGGAGCCGACCGGCTGAGTCAGGGCGTGACCGGGTCCTGGAGGGTCAGGACGTGCGCGCAGGAGGGGTCGATCTTCCCGTCCAGGAGGTCGAGATAGGTTGAGCGGAGCGCCGGCCCGCCGCGCTCGTGCTGGACTCGCAACCAGCCCTCGGTCCAGCTCACGTACGGGTGCCAGGAGTCGGCGATCCTGCCTTCCAGCCCCTCTCTGCCCCACTCGGCCGAGCGCGACGCGACCCGGTCGGGGGCGAAGAAGAACGTCGGCCGCGGCCCCGGGAGGTCGCCGGGGACCTCGCCCAGCTGGTCGTGGTGGGTGGCCCCCACGACCGACGAATGCAGCAGCTTCTCGGCGTAGTGGCGGTGGACCGCGGCACGGACCGCGGCGTCGCCGCTGATGTCCACGTACACGGCTCGCCCGTCAGGGAGGTCATCGAGCTGCTCGTAGGAGAGCACCGTGTCATATGCCCCCAGGCCCTCCGTGAAGGCGACTCCGCGCTCGGAGGTGAGGCCGAGGACCTGCACGCCCCCGCGCAGGGAGAGGAGGTGGGCGAGCGCGCTCGCGGTCCGGCTGGAGGCACTCGAGATGACGACCAGCTCGGCGCCGAAGATGTCCGCCTCGCCGAGGAAGTCGTCAAGCAGCCATGAGGTGAAGAACAGCGGTCGCAGGAGCATCTGGAGGTCCTCCTGGCCGGCCTCGTACACCGGATCCGAGGCGGTTGCCGTGTAGCCGTTGTAGGCCGCAGGAAGCCCTGCGCGGTGGGGTGAGGCGTCGACGAAGCCGCGCTCGCTGACGTGGGACGGGACCACCAGCAGCTCTGTGGAGGGCGGCAGATAACCGTACAGGCGCTCTCCCTCCGTCAGTCCCGGGACGCGGCTCTCGGCGACCTCGGCGAAGCCCCACACGGGCATCCGCCCCCAACCCTCCTCGGCGGGGAAGAAGTCCCAGTAGGACATCGCCCGCCCGAACTGGGCGTAGGTGATGTTGTTCGAGGTCAGCCCGAAGTGCTCCACGGTCAGCAGGGCCTGCCCGTCGGAGGGAGCCGGCGGGTCGGTCTCGGCCAGCCGGCAGCTGTGCAGGTCGTCCTTGTCGATCAGGAGGTCCAGAGCCCGGCCCACCCTACCGGCGCGCCCGCGCAGGCGGCGCGTCAGCCGGCGGCGGCCGCCTGCTGCACACCGGGAGGCTCGCCGCAGAGCTCCACCGCCAGGCGCCGCAGCAACGAGAGCACCTGGGGATCGCGCTCGGCGCCGTCGTCGGCCAGCGCCTCCACGAGCAGCTCGCGCCGGGCGCTCAGCAGGCGCTCGGCGTGGTCATGCCCCGTCGTCGTGAGCGCGGCCCGCCCGGCGGCTGCGGCTCTGGCGCCGTCGGAGTCGGAGCCGGCGGCATCCGGCACGAACAGGCCCAGCCCGCGCAGCTCCTCGGTCACCCGCGTGATCCGCTCGGGCGGTACGCCGTCGGCGGTCGCCAGCGCGCGGGCCCGCTCGGGGCCGTGCTCCTGGATGCGCACGAGCGCCCAGGTGGCGCCGGGTGACAGCTCCAGGCCGGCGCGCTCGGCCACCCGTTCGCGGAAGCGCATCCGCTCGTCGGGCGTCGTCACCCGTGTCAGCGAGCGCTCGATCTCGGCCAGCGAGTCCGGCGAGCGCGGGGCCGCGAGGCCGTCCTCGAGACCGGTGCTGGTGGCCGGGGCTCCGCGCAGCTTGCGCTCCTGCAGGAACAGGCTGAGCACGAAGCCGAGCGCGGCGGCGGCCGCGGCCACGATGAAGGCGGGCCGCAGAGAGTGGACGTAGGCGTGCTGGTAGATCGACCGCGGCCCGGCAGGCAGACGGGCCACCTGGGCGCCGGTGAGGCGGGCGCCTTTGGCCACCTGCGCGCCGAGCGGTCCGTGCAGGGTCGATTTCAGCTGGCCCGTGAGCCTCGAGGTGAAGATCGCCCCGAGCACGGCCGTGCCGATCGCCCCACCGATCCCGCGCATCATCGTGACGCCCGAGGTGGCTGCCCCGAGCAGCTTGTAGTCGACCGCGTTCTGGACGGCGAGCACGAGCACCTGCATGGTCGACCCCAGCCCGAGGCCGAGCACGAACAGGTAGGCCGCCGCAGCAGCGGTCGACGTGCCCACATCCAGGCGCGTCAGCAGCAGCAGCCCGGCGCTCATCAGCAGCGTCCCCACGATCGGGAACACGCGGTAGCGCCCGGTGCGTGAGATCAGCTGCCCCGACAGGATCGACGTCGTCAGCAGCCCGACGATCATCGGCACCAGGCGCAGGCCCGCTTCGGTCGGCGAGGCGAGATCGACGGTCTGGAAGTACAGCGGCAGGAACACCACCGCTCCGAAGAGGGCGAAGCCGACGATCAGCGACAGCGACCCCGCGACCGCGAAGACGGGGTCTCGTATCAGCGAGAGCGGCAGGATCGGCTCGGCGGCCCGGCTCTCGACGAACAGGAACAATGCGATCAGCGCCACCCCGAGCGCCCCCACCAGCACCACCTGCGCCGAACCCCACGCCCAGGTCGTGCCGCCGAGGCTTGTCACGAGCACGATCGCACTCAGCCCCGACGCGAGCAGCCCGGCGCCGAGGTAGTCGATCTTCGGGCGCCCGCGCGAGCCCTGCGCCGGCAGCGTCACCGCCAGCACGGCCAGCGCGGCGAGCCCCACGGGCAGGTTGATGTAGAAGATCCACCGCCACGAGACGGCGGTCACGATCACGCCCCCCAGCAGTGGCCCGGCGATGCTGGCGATGCCGAACACGGCCCCGAACAGGCCCTGGTAACGACCCCGGTCACGGGGACTGACGACGTCGCCGATCGAGGCCTGGGCGAGCACGATCAGCCCACCCGCGCCGAGGCCCTGGACCGCGCGGAAGGCGATCAGCTCGGTCATGTTGGCCGCCTGCCCGCAGAGCGCCGAGCCCAGCAGGAAGAGCACGATCGCGCTCTGCAGCACGCGCTTGCGCCCGTACAGGTCGCCGAGCTTGCCGTAGATGGGCGTGGCCGCCGTCTGGGCCAGCAGGAAGGCGCTCGTAACCCACGCCAGCCGGTCGAGCCCGCCGAGGTCCCCCACGATCGTCGGCAGCGCCGTCGCCACGATCGTCTGATCGAGCGCCGCCAGCAGCACCACCAGCATCAGCCCGCCGAAGATCACCCTCGTGCGGGGCTGGGCGGCGGGCGCGGCCGCAGTGGTGGTGGTGCCGGCGGCGACGGACATCAGCTGTGGGCCAGGACGGGACTCTCGTTCATCGCGCGCCTCGTAGGATCGCGCAGGGGCGGCCCGTACGATGCCCCGGGTGAGCTCGCGCGACGGGTCCGGGCCGGGAGCCGAGAAGGGCGAGCTCGGACTCCGCGAGGTGACCTCCTCCACGGTGGCCAACATCGGCCCCGGGATCGACTTCTACTTCGCCTTCGGCGTGATCGCCGTGACCGCCGGCGTGGGCGCCCCGCTGACGATCCTCAGCGCCGGAATCGCCGTCTGCTTCCTCGCCTTCATCATGGCCGAGTTCACGCGTATGGAGCCCTCCGCGGGCAGCTTCATCACCTACGTGGAGACCTCCCTCGGGGCGCGGGCCGGGGTGGTCACGTCAGTGCTGATCGCGGTCGGGTTCACGATCGCGATCGCGGGCGTGTTCGCGATGTCCGGCGGGATGATCGCGCTCACGCTCGACCACTACGCGTCCTGGCACCCGAGCTGGCTCCCGATCGCGCTCGTGATCAGCCTCGGGGGCGTCGCGGTCGCGCTGCGCGGGGCGAGTCGCTCCACCGTGGTCGTCTCGGCTGCGCTGATCTTCCAGGTAGCCGTAATGGTCGCCACCTGCCTGGTGGTGCTGATCGAAGAGTCCGGATCCCTTACAGCAGCGCCCTTCTCGTGGTCGCACGTGAGCGGCGGCCTGGCCGGTCTGGCGGCCGGCTTCCCGCTGGCCCTGTACATGTTCATCGGCTGGGAAAACGGCCCCGCGCTGGCCGAGGAAACGCGTGAACCGGCGCGCACCATCCCGCGCGCCCTCTACATCTCGATCGCTGCCGCCACGGCCCTGTTCGTGCTGTTCGCCTACACGACCATCGTCGGCTTCCACTACGAGACCGGCTCGATCGGCCGCGCCTCGGTCCCGTTCCTGGAAATGGCCGACCGCTATCTGGGCTCGGCCGCCATCCTGGCCTGGCTGGCCGGCATCTTCGCCGTGCTCGCAACACTCGTGGCGGCGGTCAACTCGCAGGCGCGGGTGCTCTTCGACGGCGGTCGCTCGGGCCTTCTGCCGGCGCGGCTGGGGACCTCCCGGCCGCCGGGCGAGACCCCCGTCGCGGCGCTGATGGCGATGACCGCGTTCGGCCTGGGCATCGTCGTGATCTGGTGGCTGTGCCACGCCACCGGCCTGATCGGCGGATCCAGCGACCCGGTCAACCTGTACGCCGAGTGCTCGACGATGGGCACGATCCTGATCCTGTTCGTCTACGTCCTGACCGCGGTTTCGCTGCCCGTGTTCATCCGCCGCCGCGGTCGTCGGCTCTCGCCCGTGCGCCACTGCCTGATGCCCCTGCTGGGCGTGCTGACGCTCGTGGTGCCGTTCGCCGAGCTGTTCCAGCCCGGACAGCCGCTGCCATACAGCGTGTTCCCATACGCGTCGGTGGCGATTCTGCTGCTCGCGTGCGTGTACGCGCGCTACGTGCTCGCGCGCAACCCCCACGCCGGTGCCTCGGAGGGCGCCACCTAGATCACCTGGGCGCTCGCGCCGGTGCTCCCCGCTGCGGCCATCTCGACGTGGGCGCGGCTGTCCCGGGTGCGGATCAGCAGCAGTGTCGCGAGCACGCCGAGAGCGGCGATCCCCGCACCGACCAGGAAGGCTGCCTGGAAGCCCCCGTTGAGGGCGTTTACGGGGCTCGAGCCGCCCGCGAGCAGGTGGTGTGTACGCGAGGTGGCGACCGCGGACAGCACCGCCAGCCCGATCGCGCCGCCGAACTGCTGCGAGGTGTTGATCAGACCGCTGGCGAGGCCCTGCTCCCGCGACCGCACGCCGGCGACCGCCGCGATCGTCGAGGTCACGAAGCCGAACCCCAGGCCGATCGCCGCCAGCAGGGACGGGCCCAGGATGTCGTCGACGAAACTGCCCCCGACCGAGATGCCGCTGAACCACAGCAGCCCGACCGCCACCGACAGCATCCCGATGGCGAGGATCGGCTTGAAGCCGAAGCGCGTCACGAGCTGCCCCCCGAGCCCGGCCGAGACGATGATCGCGGCCGACAGGGGCAGGTAGGAGAGGCCGGCGTGGATCGGCCCGTAGTGGAGCACCTGCTGCATGTAGAGGGTCACGAAGAAGAACATCGAGAACAGCGAGGCCCCGAGCAGCAGTCCGACCACGTTGGCGCCCAGGACGGTCCTTGTGCGGAAGATCCGGAAGGGGACCAGCGGCGCCTTCGAGCGCAGCTCGATCGCCACGAACGCCGCCAGCAGCAGGGCCGAGGCCACGAACAGGCTGACGATCTTGGTCGAGCCCCAGCCGGCGCTGGAGGCGTCGAGCAGCGCATACGCGAGCAGCGACAGGCCGGCCGTAATCGTCACCGCTCCAGCGGCGTCGAAGTGGCGGTGCTCCGCCTCCGAGCGGCTCTCGGGGATCAGCCCCGGGGTCAGCGCCATCGCGATCAGCGACACCGGGACGTTCACCCACAGCACCCATTCCCAGCCCAGGCCTTCGGTGAGGATGCCGCCCAACAGCACCCCGACGGCGCCCGCCGAGCCCGCCACGGCACCCCACGCGCCAAGCGCCTTGTTGCGCTCGGCCCCGTCGCTGAACAGCGTCGTCACGATCGACAGCGCCGCCGGTGAGACGATCGCCGCCCCCAAGCCCTGGGCGGCGCGTGCGGCTATCAGCTGTCCCTGGGTGGATGCGAAGCCGGCCGCCAGCGAGGAGACCGCCACCACCGCCAGCCCCGCCATGAAGACGCGGCGGCGGCCGAGCAGGTCCGCCGCCCGTCCGCCGAGCAGCAGGAAGCCCCCGAACGCGATCAGGTATGCGTTCACGACCCACGGCAGGTCCTGCTCGGAGAAGTGCAGCCCCCTGCCGATGCTGGGCAGGGCCACGTTCACGATCGAGGCATCGAGGACGACGATGAACTGGGCCACGCACAGCAGGATCAGCGCTGTCCAACGGCGTTCGAGGTAGTCGGCTGAGCTCTTCATGTGGTTGCCTCCTCCACTATGGCGCGGGCGATCACTGTCCGGGTTTCCCTGCAATACGGAAGTCGGATTCCGGTTTCAGCTACTATAGTGAACGATGATTCCGTTTCAAGTGCGTGTTCGACATCACGCTCGGGGAGACTTCTGAGATGGCCGTAACCGACGTCACCAGGTCACAGCGAGCCGACGCCCGCCGCAACCGCGAGGCCGTGCTGTCCGCGGCCAGCCGGCTGTTCGCCGACCAGGGCGTAGACGCCCAGATGCCCGACCTGGCGAAACTGGCCGGCGTCGGCGTGGGCACCGTGTACCGCCACTTCCCCACCAAGGACGACCTGATCGCGGCGCTCGTGGGCGAAGGCTTCGAGCGCCTGGCCGAGAAGGCGCGCGAGTGCCTGGAGGTGGAGGACCCGTGGACCGGCATCTCGGAGTTCATCCGCTTCTCCGCCCGCATCCAGGCCGGCGATCGCTGTCTGTGTGAGATCACCGGGCTGCGCCCCGACCTCACCGGGGCGGCCGCCGAAGCGGCCGGGATGCCGGAGCTGCTCGATCAGCTGGTCAGGCGCGCCCAGCGTGACGGCAGCCTGCGCCGTGACCTCACCTGGGAGGACATCCCGATGGTCAGCTGCGGCCTCGGCAGCGCCACCCGCCAGCAGGTCGGACCCGCGATGGGCCGCTGGCCGCGGCTGGTGGAGATCGTCATCGACGGCCTACGGGCGCCCGGCAGCTCGAAGCTGCCCGCGCCGGCGCAGGCCAGCCCTCACTAGGCCGCCGGCCGACGGGCCCGGCCAGGGCTGCGTGCGGGGACGCTCACCCTTCCGGCAGCAGACCCGGGTGGGCGTGGACGAAGGCGATCCGCCCTTCGATCGCCCTCAGGCTTCCCAGCAGCAGCAGGTAGCCTTCGGCGATCCTGCCGGGACCGCCGTGGGGACCCTGCCATTTGCGTAGCTGGCGGCGAGTGCTCTGCAGCCAGCTGGCGAGCGAGGGTTCGGGCCGGGCTTCGGCGTCCACGTTGGTGGAGTCCGGGATCTGCTCGGTGACGCGGCTGCCGTTGCGCAGCAGCACCGTGGCGGTGATCCTGCCGCTGAAGAACTGGCCGTCGTAGACGGCGATCAGGACGTGTGCGGGACCGCTGGGCCGGAGCGTCCTGACATCGCGCGGGGTGACGATCGTGACGGCCTCGACGTCGCCGTCGGCACGCCCCGTGATGATCGTGCGGCCCGGCAACGTGCGGCGCTCCACCTCGGGTGGCGAGTATTCGCCGGGTTCGCCCGCAAGGCCGCTGCCGGAGTCGCCCTCCGCTTCGAAATGGACGGGCGGCGGCTTGTGTCGCAGTTCCGGCGCCGGAGGTCCACCGCCCCACCCCTCGGGCCCGGCGTGGAGCATCCCGCTCTGGGGTTCCAGGGCGACCAGGCGTCCGTCGACGATCTGACCCTGGGCGGAGTCATAGCCGCTGACGACGAAGCCCCACGGGGGTCCTCCGTTCGGATCGGGGGCCCGCGCCTGGGGGACCTCGAGGGCGGCGGGGCCGTTGAAGCCCTGCAGCGGGAACCCGGCTACGCGCTTGCCGTCCACGGTGGCGACGATCCGCAGGTGCGCGTCCCAGTAGCGGCCGGGCAGCACTGCCAGGAAGATCCCGTTGGGATCGACCGGGAGCGCGCGCGGGGCGCCGGCGCCGAGCAGCTCGGGATCGTGCGCCTGTGCTCCCACCATTCCCATCACGACCGTCCGTAGCGGTATCGGCGAGTAGGCGAACGGGTCGCTGACGAAGCTGACGACTTCGCCCACGGGCGGGTGCTTGGCGAGCCACCGCAGTTCGTTGCAGCCGCCCTCGCCGGCGTTCAGTTCGCGGCCCGGCTGCAGCACCACCGGCGCCGCCGGGGGCGGCTGCACGAGCCTCCCCCCCTCCAGCACACCGAGCTGGTCGCAGACGAACCCCGACGGACGACTGCCGTAGCTGGCGCGTGGATCGGGGCGCCCGTGCCAGCTGCGGAGCACCCACTCGGGCCCCCCCGCGGGGTCGGGCAGGCGGAGGCTCTCGCGCACGCTCGAGGCGATCGGAAACTCCATCGGCGGGATCAGCGTGCTGGCCGGGCGCGGCTGGCGGTAGGCGGGCACGGGGGCTTCGTGCCAGGGCCGGTTGTGCTCGGCGCCGAACAGCGGTGTGGAGTGCCTGTAGGTGCGGACGCGGCCGTCGCGGGTGCTCGCCACCAGCGTCAGGGCGCTCGGATCGATGTGGCCGTCCAGGACGGCGAGGAAGGCTCCTCCGCGGCGTTCGATGTGCAGCGGGCGGGCGCCCCCGGGGCCGTTCAGGGTCAGCGAGGTGACCCGCGGATCGGCCGCCCCGTAGACGAGCGTCCGGGCCGGCGTGTTGTTCCACGGAAAGCCCGTGTGTTCGCCGCTGCCGGGCACGAACCTGCGCATCAGCACGAACAGCGGCTGCACGCCCAGTCGCCCGCAGACCTCGGGCGTGAGCGGGGCTTCGAAGCGGCTCGGGTCGCTGCGACCGAGCTCCTCGGAGGCCTGCGTGCAGCTCTCGTCGGGGTAGGCCCCGCGTTCGAGGTCGGGGCCGCCACTCACCTCCCACGGCGAGCGTCCTTCGGGATCGGGCACTTCCTGGACCGTGGTCTGGGCGAACCCGAGCCGGCGCTGCCGGCCGGAGCCGTCCACGATCAGCAACCGCGGGCGGACTTCTTCGACGTAGCCCGCGTACACGGTGATGAAGCTCCCCTCGGGCCCGAGCGTCAGCCTGCGCGGCCCACCGGGCCCGTACACCGTCACGGACCTGGTGCCGGTCCCGGCGACGCCGTCCACGACGGTCCGCACCTGGCTCGGCGTGCGGCCGACGAACACGCGCACGCCGGCCAGCACCGGCGCGCCCTGCGACGGCACCCCGCAGGCGTCCACACCCCCCAGCGGCAGGGCGCGGAAGACGTGGTCCAGACCGACGATCCCGAACTGGCCGCCCAGCACCTGACCGACCGCGGTGCAGGTCTCCCCGGCCGCCGTGCGCGACAGGCGCAGGTCCCAGGACGGTTCGTCGGCGTCAGGGTCGGGCGCGTCCAGGCCGGCGAGGCGCTCGCTCCCCGGGAGCGGCACGCCGTTGGCAGCGAGATCCTGGGGATTGGCGGCGGGCAGCGATCCGCCGCGGGCGATCACGATCGCGGCGGCGGTGGCACCCGCGAGCGCGAGCACCAGCGCGAGCGCGACAAGGACCGTGCCGCGGGTCCACGACCTCGGCGCCCGCGGGGGCGGACCGAGGCCGCCGAACTGCAGCCCGAGCTCCTCGAGCACCTGTGGGCGGCGCTCGCTCACAGGCCCTCACCCGCCGCCGGTGAGAGCTCCGGCGTTACTCCGAGCGCCCGCAGCCCGCGCGAGACGCGTGCGCGGGCGGCCACCTCGGAGATCCCCAGATCCTGCGCAACCTCGGCGTAGGAGCGCTCGTGGACGATCCTCAGCTCCAGCGCCCGGCGCTGATCGTCGCTGAGACGGGCGAGTTGCTCGGAGAGCTTGTGGCGCAGACCCGGCAGCCCGGCCCGATCTTCGATCAGCACGAGGTCGTCTTCGTGCATCTTCGGCAGCTGGATCCCGAGCCTCTGCAGGGCTCTTCGTTCCACCCGCCCGCGCCGCAGGTAGCGCGCCAGCGTCCTGCGGGCGATCGTGTAGACCCACGCTTGGCGCTCCTGCTGCGACTCGCCCCGGACCCCGCGCCAGCCGACATACGCGCGAGAGAACGTCTCTGCGGTCAGTTCCAAGGCGACCTCCGCGTCGAAAGTGCGGCGAGCGAGGAACACGAGCACGCCCTCGCTCTCCCGCCGGTAGAAGGAATCGAAGTCCGCTGCATCCGCCATCCGAGAAGCAATGTGCCACCGGCGGGCAAACTGTGACGCCGGCG
This sequence comes from uncultured Solirubrobacteraceae bacterium, assembly GCA_963821425.1. Classification (GTDB taxonomy): domain Bacteria; phylum Actinomycetota; class Thermoleophilia; order Solirubrobacterales; family Solirubrobacteraceae; genus Palsa-744. The sequence continues at coordinate 2,076,413 of CAWGDS010000004.1, read as the reverse complement.
CGCAACTGTGATGCAGCGGCCGAACTGCGACGCCGGCGCGCTCAGGCGAAGTAATGGCCCTCTTCGAGGTCGGCGATCAGGCCCGGGCCGGTCGGCTGCCAAGCCAGGAGCTCTCGCGTGATCTGAGCGGAGGCCGGGCTGTCCAGCCCCCAGAAGCCGCCGAGCCAGCCCACGTAGTCCCCGGCCTGCTCGGGGGACACCGACACGCTGGGAACCCCGAGCTGCGAGGCGAAGACCGCCGCCACCTCGCGGATCGGCACGCCCTCGTCGCCGATCGCGTGCAACACCGACCCGGCCGGCGCGGACTCGAGCGCGAGCCGGAACAGGCGGGCGGCGGCGTCGCGGTGGACCGCCGGCCAGCGGTTGGCGCCGTCACCGATGTAGGCCGCGGCGCCCTTCTCGCGCGCGAAGCCGATCGCGGCCGGGATGAAGCCGTTGTCGCCGTCCCCGTGACAGGTCGGCGGCAGCCGTACGACCGAGGAACGAACCCCGCGGCCCGCCAGCGAGAGCGTGAGCTGGGCGTTCGCACCCCGGCGCTCGGGGCCGCTGGCCGGCTGCTCCCGCTCGCCGGCCTCCGTGGCCAGCCCATCGCGCTCGGTGGCCACGCGCCCGGGCCTGAGCCCGAGCACGCCGGACGCGATCACGAAGGGCTTGTCGCTGCCGGCGAGTGCCTCCCCGAAGGTCTCGATCGCGCGACGATCCGCTTCGGCGGCTCCCTCGAGGTCACCCGCGAAGGCGATGTCGTGCTTGAAGGCGAGGTGGATGACGCCGTCGGATGAGGCGGCGGCGTCACGTAGCGCGTCGAGGTCGTCGAGCGACCCCTCGCGTACCTCGACGCCCGCGGCTGCAAGCGCCCGTGCCGACGCGTCCGAGCGGGCGAGCCCGGCCACTTGGTGGCCGGCGGCGGTCAGCTGCGGGACGACGGCGCGGCCGATCCAGCCTGATGCTCCGGTGACGAAAACGCGCATGGTGTACCTCCGGTGGGTGGTTGCCCCCCGGCGGCCGATATGCCGGAGAAGGGCTCGATGTCAGTTGCTGACATCAAGCTAGCACACACCTTGTCAGTCACTGTCATCAGATACCATCGACATCGACGCATGGCCCGCTGGAAGCCCGACGCCGCAGGACGCCTCGCGAGCGCCGCCATGGAGCTCTACGGCGAGCACGGCTTCGAGCAGACGACGGTGGCTGAGATCGCCGCCCGTGCGGGGCTGACCGAGCGAACCTTCTTCCGTCACTTCGCCGACAAGCGCGAGGTCCTGTTCGGGGGCGCGGCCGAGCTCGAGGCGTTGCTGCTCGAGGGCGTGCTCGCCGCACCGGCCGGCGCGGCGCCGATCGAGATCGTGGCCGCCGCGCTGCGCCCGGTCGACCGACTCTTCGCCGAGCGGCGCTCGTTCGCCCGCCGGCGACAGGCGATCATCGACGCCAACCCGGAGCTCCAGGAGCGCGAGCTGATCAAGCTGGCACGGCTCGCGGCGGCCCTCGCCGCGGCCCTCCGCGACCGCGGCGTCGGCGATCCCGAGGCGAGCCTCGCAGCCGAGGCCGGCATCGCGGTGTTCCGGGTCGGCTTCGAGCAGTGGATCGCCGGCCCCGACGACGGGCCCGGGCTGGGGCGGGTCATGGACGACCTGTTCGGCTCCCTGCGCGCCGTCACGGCGGCCGGCTGAGCGCCCGCAGCCGCGTCGCCTCAGGCGCCCTGCGAGGCGGTGGCCGGCGGGGCCGCAGAGCTGGCGGCACCGGCCCTGCGTCGGCTCGACAGCAGCACCACCCCGGCGAGCCCCGCGGCGATCGAGAGTCCGGCGATGATGTAGGAGGCCTGCTGGTAGGCGTCCAGCGTCGCCGTCGCTCCGTGGGGGGTTCCAAGCACCGCGATCAGTAGGGCCACCCCGATCGCCAGGCCGATCTGGCGGAGCATGTTGATCATGCCCGACCCGGTCGCGAACGAATGGGCGGGCAGCGCCGCCGCTCCCGTGGCCGTGAACGTGGGCATCGTCAGGCCGACGCCGACGCCGGTCAGCAGCATCCCGCCGAGCATGTCCCCGACGTAATCGGGGGTCAGCCCCATCGCGAGCCCCCACCAGGCGGCGCCTGCCGCGAAGATCGCGCAGCCGGCCGCGATCACGACCCCGGAGCCGAAGCGGGCGATCAGCGGCCCGGCGAGCAGGAACGCGAACAGCGGGACCATGATCGGCCCGGGAGCGATCGCGAGGCCCGTCTGCAGCGCGGACCAGTGCCAGACTTCCTGTGCCCACAGCACCCGGGACAGGAGCATCCCGCCGAAGGCCGCCATGAACAGCAGCGCCACCACCGAGGCGCCCGTGACCGGCCGCAGGCGGAACAGCTCCCGCTCGATCAGAGGGTTGCGGCTGCGGGCCTCGTTGAGCGCGAACAGCGCCAGCGAGACGACGCCGAGGATCAGCGCGCTCGCCGTCCTGGCGTCACCCCAGCCCCAGCTCCCCCCCTTCACGAGGCCGAGCACGAGCGTGCCGATCCCGCCGGTGATCAGCACCGCCCCCAGGGGGTCCGGCGCGGGCACCGGATGCCCGGGGACCGCCGGTAGCCTGCGCCAGCCGGCAATCAGCGCGAGCACGCCGACGGGGACGTTGACGAAGAACACCCAGCGCCAGCTGGCCGCCACCAGCAGCCCGCCGACCACGGGCCCGGCGGCCGCCGCGATACCGCCCACGGCGGTCCACGTCCGCACGGCGCCGTAGCGGCGCTCGGGCGGGAAGCTGGCCAGGATCAGGCCCAGGGAGGTGGGTGTCAGCAGCGCGGCTCCGGCCGCCTGCACGACACGGAAGGCCACCAGCATCGGCAGGCTGGTGGCCAGCCCGCAGGCGGCCGAGGCCGTCACGAAGATCGCCACCCCGAGCAGGAACGCGTGGTCCCGGCGGTAGCGCTCGGCCAGCCGCCCGAACAGCACCAGGAAGGCGGCGTAGACGATCGTGTAGCCGTTCAAGACCCAGGAGAGGTCGCCCAGGTCCCCGGCCCGGAGGTGGAAGTCGTGGCCGATCTGCGGCAGCGCGACGTTGACGATGAAGAGGTCGAGGCTCGCCAGCACCACGCCGGCGCAGACGATCAGGAGCACGAGCGCTGGCGAGGCGTCCCGAGTGCTCGCCGGCGGCAACGATGGCTGACTTAGCGAGGACATAGCCAGGAGCGTAGCACACTGGCTTAGGTATCCGTTAGTCAGCTACAATGGAGCCATGGACCAGGGCATACACCTGACCGGATCCCTCGAGCCCCGCGACGGCTGGACCGCCGACCGCTGCACGATCGCGGGGGCGCTCGACGTCGTCACGACGCGCTCCGCCTTCCTGATCCTGCGCGAGGCCTTCTATGGCACCAGCCGCTTCGACGACTTCGCCAGGAGGGCGGGTATCAGCGAGCCGGTGGCAGCCGCTCGTCTGCGCGAGCTCGTGGACGACGGGCTGCTCGAGCGCGAGGACTACCGCGAGCCGGGCCACCGCACCCGCCAGCTGTACCGCCTGACCGAGAAGGGGCGGGACCTCCTCCCCGTGCTCGTGGCGCTGATGCAATGGGGCGACCGCTGGCTCGACGAGCGAGGGGGGCCGGTGGAGCTACGCCACAGCGGCTGCGGCGAGACGGTGCGGGCAGAGCTGCGCTGCGCGGCCGGGCACCCCGTCACTCCCGGCGAGCTGTCGCTGGCTGCCCGGCCCGGGCGGAGGCGCCTGCCGGCTTAGAGCGCCGCGTCGGCGAGCCGCTCGACTTCGTCCGGATCGGTTGAGGCAGGGAAGCAGATGACGTCGTCCGCACCGGCGTCCTGGAACGCGGAGATGTACTGCTTCACCGTGTCCGGGTCCTTCGCGGCGCCGGCGGCAACCCGCTGGGCGTAGTCCCCGAGGAAGGCGTAGTAGTCGCCGAGGTTCTCGGCGGCCACCCGCTCGGCATCGCTGCCGAGCGCGAAGTAGAACAGGGCCATCGTTCGCGGGCTTCCCTCGCGCCCCGCGGCGGCCCACGCCGCGACCGCCTTCTCGCGGCCCTCGCGGAAGCTCTCGGGCGTACCTCCGCCCATCGTCCAGCCGTCCCCGTACCTGGCGGCGCGCTCGAACACCACATCCGCTCCGCCGCCGATCAGCAGTCCCGGCCGGCCCCCGGCACGCGCGGGAGCCGGTCCCACGCCCCGCTCGCCACGCCACACAGCCGTCAGCTCGCCGAGCTGCTGCTCGGCGATGCGCCCCCGGCGGGCAAAGTCGACGCCGCTGGCCTCGTAGTCGTCGGCGCGTCCCCCCACCCCCAGGCCGAGCGTCAGGCGACCGTTCGAGAGGGAGTCGATCGTGGCGGCCTGCTTGGCGAACAGGGCCACGTTGGAGCGCAACGGGGAGATCAGGATGTCTGTCACGAGCTCGATCCGCTCCGTCACGGCAGCCGCGGCCGCGAGCGCGATCAGCGACTCGTAGTTCGGGTATACGACCCGGTCGATCGTCCCGAGGCTGGCGAACCCGGCCGCCTCGGCACGCCGCGCCCAGTCCACGATCCCTGCCCTGCCGACGCCGCGCACTGCATTGGGAAGCCCTACTCCGACGTTCATCGCATCTCCTTGCTCGGCTCCTAGTGTTGACCCGTGACGCATGCGACTCTAGGAACTCTTCCGCCCTGGGCCGCCACGCTGCTGCAGGACGGACGCGTGGGACACCTCGGGCTGCTCGACGGCGACGGCCGGCCGCGCGTGCTCCCGGTCACCTACGCGATCCACGAGCAGGCGGTGTGGACGGCGATCGACAACAAGCCCAAGGCCTCCGACCGCGAGTTGGCACGCGTTCGCTGGCTGCGCGAACGCCCGAGCGCGGCCTTCACTGTGGACCGCTACGAGGACGACTGGTCGCGCCTGTGCTGGGTCCAGCTGATCGGCACGGTGAGCATCATCGAGGGCCCTCCCGAAGGGCCCATCTTGGACGCGCTCTGCGGGCGCTATCCGCAGTATCTGGACGAACCCCCACCGGGGCCGCTGCTCAGGCTCAGCCCCGAGCGGGCGCTGTGCTGGCGGGCGGCGTGAGCGACGCACCCGGCGTCAGCGCCACGAGCGACGGACCCGGCCTCAGCGCCACCAGGGACGGCGCCGGGCCTCGGCCACGTGGGCAGCGGGCACGACGAGTTCGGCCAGATGCTCGGCGAGATGGTTGAGGTGCTCGCACAGCCACACGCCGTAGTGGGAACCCGAGGATTCGGAGACGACTTCGTCGGGCCCGAAGATGGGAGCCTCGAGGGTCGTGGGCGCGTCCGGGCCCGCGCGGCCGACGACCTGAGCCAGCCGCTCGAACCAGCCGGCGAGCGTCGAGGTACGTTTGACGAGGGCCTCCCGAGCGGGCCCCACCAGGGTCCCGTCCGGCGCCAGGCGCGCAACCGAGTAGGCGGTCAGGCGCAGGCGCAGGCCGGCGCCCACGAGCCGCCACAGCTCCTGGAGCTCTATGTGCTTGGTCCCCTGCTCGGCCAGGAAGCCACGCAGCGCTTCGTCCAAGCGCGTGGCCGCGGTCGCTGCCGCCATGCCGCCGTCCGCGTCGTCCTGGACATCGGCCACCCAGCGGACGGCCTGTTCGAGGTAGCGGGCGCCCGTCCGGTAGGTGTCGGCGAGGTCGTCCCCGACCACCGACGCGAGCCCGCGGGGCCAGAACAACAGGCCCACGGCCACGCTCACGGCGCAGCCGAGTGCGACGTCCTCGATCCGCACCACGCCGACTTTCCAGCCCGCCGGGACTAGCAGGTTGAAGAGCACCGCGACGGTGACCGTGAAGGCAGCCTGCCCGACGGCGAAGGGCGCCGTGCCGGGGGCGTAGGCGGCGACGAAGACGGCGATCGGGAGCACGATCCAGAGGCCGGCCGAGGAAGCGCCGATCGCAACCAGCAGGGCGCCGCCGACGACGAACCCGATCGCCGTCCCGACCAGCGCCCGCAACGCGGTGGCGCCGGTCGCTACGGCGTTCGTGCGCAGCACCGACAGCGTGCCGAGCACAACCCAGAAGCCGTGCTGGACGCTGGCGAGGTCCGCAACCGCAACGGCCGCTGCGATCGCGGTCGCCCCGCGCAGGCTGTTGATCGTCCACACCGAGCGGACGCTCGCGTGACGGAGGGCGACCCGGCCGATGGCGGCCACCCGCCTGCGCGCACGTCCCGCGGCCTCACCGGCGGCGATGAACGCCTGCTCGCGGCCGCGCTCCAGCCATCCCGGCGTCTGTAGCCGCGCTGCTACGCGGGTGTCGGCGCCGATCGCCAGCGTGGCGAGGGAGATCATGTCGGCGTGGAACAGCACGCGGACCTCCGCGGTGTAACCCGGACTGCCAGGGGAGAGCTCGCGTAGGCGCTGGTCGCCGCGCCGCCGGGCCTCGACGAGCAGGCTGAGGTCGAGCTCGGCTCGGCGGTGGCGCAGCAGCGCCGCCACCCTCCGCAGGGCCTCCGAAGCCGCCGCCAGCAGCTCGCGCTCGGTGTCGCCGGCATGGCTCAGGTCAGGACGCTCCCCGACCATGTCCGCGACCAGCCCCGTGCACCACTCGAGCAGGTCGATGGCGTTGGCCAGCGCCTCGTCTGGAGCGCTCGCGCCCGTGGGTCGATATGGGGTCGCGGTGAACGCGGCCAGCAGCGCGTGTTCCGCTTCGGTGGCCCTCCCAAGGACGTCATCGACCGCGATGCCGCCCAGCGCCCCGTCGATCACCGCGGCGAGCGACTCCGCGACGTCTGCCGCGGCCGGCCTGAGCCGGTCGCCCCCTGCCGGCGGTGAGAGGAGCATCACGGCTGCGGTGCCCGCCACCGACGCCAGCCACCAGCCGGCGAGGCGTTCGGGGATCATCCCGATCGTTCCCACCGAGGCCGCGGGCAGCACGTATGCGAGCAGCGCGCCGTTGACTCCCGCGGCCGCATTCGGCCCGGTCACGCCCACGAAGAAGACCGTGAAGGCGACCGGCACGGTGACGAGCGCGGCGAGCGCCGTCGTGGAGCTGACCGCCGTGCCGATCGCGATCAGCGCGCTGCCGGCGAGGGCCAGTGCGAGGTGCGCCATCAGCTTCTCGCGACGCGTGCCGCCGAACGACACCAGCACCAGCGTGGCAAAGCCGCCGAAGGCGGCGAAGGTGGCGACCTGGAGGTTGTCGAGCACCTGGTCGGCGAAGGCGAACAGGCCCGGCACGACGATCGCCGCGCGTACGGCGCGCAAGGCCGCCGGCAGCGACCAGACCGGACGCCAGCTCGCGGCCACCGAGCGCCAGCTCGACGATCCCCCGGCCACCGTCGCCGAGGTCACCTCCTAGCGGACGCTACGGAAGGAGGCTCGCACCTCATCCACGAACAGCTGTGGCTGCTCCATGGCCGCGAAGTGCCCCCCGCGGGGAGGTTCGCCGAAGTGGCGCAGGTCGCTGAAGCGGGTCTCGGCCCAGCGGCGCGAGACGCGGAAGATCTCCTTTGGGAACACCGAGATGCCGGCCGGGACGTCGATCGCCTCGAAGTCGCGCTGGCGGAAGCTCTCCCAGTACAGCCGCGCTGAGGACGCGCCCGCGGCGGGCAGCCAGTAGAGCATCACGTTGTCCAGCAGCTCGTCACGGGTGAGCACGTTCTCGGGGTCGCCCTCGCAGTCCATCCACGACCAGAACTTCTCCACGATCCACCCGCACAACGCCGCCGGGGAGTCGACCAGCCCGTAGCCCACGGTCTGGGGCCGGGTCGACTGCTGGGTGGAGTAGCCGGCGTCCCACTGGGCGTAGTGGGCGAAGGACGCGAGCGCTTGCTGCTCGCCCTCGGTCAGCTCGCCGAGCCCGCCCAGCGCCTTCGGATCCGCCAGCGCCATGTTCACGTGGATGCCCGCCAGGTGCTCGGCGTCCACGCCGGCCAGCGCCATCGTCACCGTCGAGCCCCAGTCTCCGCCCTGGGCGCCGTAGCGGGAATGCCCGAGGCGGGCCATCAGCTCGGCCCACGCGGTGGCGATCCGGTGCACGTCCCATCCCGGGGCCGCGGGCTTGCCGCTGAAGCCGTATCCCGGCAGCGAAGGGCAGACAAGGTGGAAGGCGTCCGCGGGGTCTCCCCCGTGGGCCGCCGGGTCCGTCAGCGGCCCGATCACCTTCGAGAACTCGATGACCGAGCCCGGCCAGCCGTGGGTCATCACCAACGGCAGGGCGTCGTCCTGCGGGGAGCGCACCTGCAGGAAGTGGATCGGGAGGCCGTCGAGCTCGGTGGTGAACTGGTCGTAGCGGTTCAGCGCGTCCTGGGTGCGCTGCCAGTCGTAGCGCTCACGCCAGTGCTCGCACAGCTCCTGCAGATAGGCGAGCGGAATGCCCTGCGACCAGTCGTCCACGGTCTCCGCCTCCGGCCAGCGGGTGCGGGCCAGGCGCTCACGCAGGTCAGCGAGCCGCTCCTCCTCGATGTCGATCCGGAAGGGGGTGATATCGGCGCCGGCCACGGCCCTACACGCTATGCGACGGCGGCATCGGGAGGCCGGCTGCGCCGCGGCGCGCTCCATGAGGGACGAGGTCACCGGAATGTTCTGGTCGCCGTCGGCGTCTTTAGCAACACCAAGACCCGGTGGGTGGCGATCTTGCCCACTCGCTGGCCACCCCGCAGACCCGACAGGAGACCACCCCCCCGTGCCCAGACCTTCGTTCCTCGCCCTTGCTGGCGCAGTGCTCACACTCGTTGCCCTCAGCGGCTGCGGAAGCTCCAACTCGAACTCGACGTCGAGCACCGCCCCCACGACCACCACGCCGCCCACCTCGACGGCGGCGTTCATCGCTCCGCTGGGCGGCTTCTCGACCGTGGCATCCACCGTGCCGGCGAACGGGGACGTGAACCCCTACGGCATCGCCTTCGTCCCCACCACGGTGGGCAAGCTGCAGGCCGGCCAGATGCTGGTGAGCAACTTCAACGCCAAGGAAGGCGCCAAGCAGACCGGCCAGGGCACGGGCACGACGATCGTGCAGGTCTCCACCACCGGGAAGGTCACTCCGTTCGCGACCATCGACGCCAAGTCGCTCCCGGGGCCGTGCCCAGGGGGTGTCGGGCTGACCACGGCGCTGAACATCCTGCCCGGCGGTTACGTGATCGTGGGCAGCCTGCCCACGACCAACGGCATGACGGCGACCGCCCAGTACGGCTGCCTGATCGTGCTCAACAGCGACGGCAAGCCGGTCAGCACGATCGCGAACAACAACATCCAGGGCCCGTGGGACTCAACCGCCAAGAGCGAAGGGGCGAAGACCACGCTGTTCGTCAGCAACGCACTCAGCGGCGGGGCGGCCAAGGGCAAGAAACCGATCAACAACTCGACCGTGCTGCGCATCGACCTCGAATCCGGCGAAAACCAGGCGCCCAAGGTAACGGGCGAACAGGTGGTCGCCGAAGGCATCCCCTGGGTGGACTCGGCCGAAGCGCTGGTGCTCGGCCCGACCGGCGTCGCACTCGCCTCCAACGGCACGCTGTACGTGGCCTCCACGCAGGACAACAGGATCCTCACGGTGCCGGAAGCGGCGACCCGCGCCACGGCGGTCAAAGCCACCGTCCTCACCGAGGGCGGCCACCTCAAGGAACCGCTCGGGATGGTGCTGGCGCCGAACGGCAACATCATCACCACCAACGGGGGCGACGGCAACATGGTGGAAACCACGCCGGCGGGCCGGCAGGTGGCGGTCCAGACCGCCGACAAGAAGACCGGCGGCGGTTCGCTGTTCGGCCTCGCCATCAGCCCCGACGGCAAGACCATCTACTACGTGGACGACGGCGAAAACACGATCCAGGTGCTGCGTCCCACCCAGGCGGCGCCGGGCACGGGGTCGGGCACGGGCGCAGCGGAAAACGTCAGCCTCGAAGCCAACCCCGAAGGCCAGCTCAAATACAACAAGACCTCGCTCACGGCGAACCCGGGCAAGGTCTCGATCGCGTTCACGAACATGGCCCCGCTGGAACACAACGTGACGGTCGAATCCTCCTCCGGCGAATCCGTCGGCGCCACGCCGACCTTCAAGGGAGGGTCCAAGACGCTGTCGCTGAACCTGAAGCCCGGCACCTACAAGTTCTTCTGCTCGGTGCCGGGCCACCGCATGGCCGGCATGGAAGGGACGCTGACGGTCAAGTAGCCCACCCGGCGGGAACCCGGGCCGTTACGGCCGGTATGCGTCTGCCGGTCGTAACGATGTGGCCGGGCCAGGTCGCGTGGGTATCGGGCCAGGCGGGCGTAAGGTCGAGGGCATGGCCCGCCACGATCTCGGTCCTCGCCGATCCGAATCGGTCGATGCGTACCTTCGAGGAACCCGCGTACTGGCGGCGGTCGCGCTACTGGCGCTCGTCGCGGGGGTGGTGTCCGACTCGCTGGAGCAGGGATTCTGGACCGATCACCCGCTTCTCGCCGGACTGGTCGCAAGCGTGATCGTCGTGATGCTCACGGCGGGAGTTGTCAACGAGGTCATCGAGCGTCGCAGTCGACAGCGCTGGAGTGTGCTCGCGCAGTACGTGATGCTGCAACTCGTACGCGACGCCCGGCTCGTGTGGACAGAGGTGGCGGACCTGGCCGGACTGATGCCGTCGGACCCGTACGCGAGCGGAGGCGACGTCATGACGGCGGGGACGTCGATCCGCATCGGCTCCGGGGCGGTTCGCGACACCCAGCGCCTCACCGAGGCGCTGGGCGAGCTCGTGGCCGACGCCGCCAGGCGGGCACAGCTGCACGACAGGGTCACCGCGCTGGTCGAACAAAACGACTTGGTACTCGGCCGTTGGGGAGCCGTGATGCTGAATGCCGACCTGTACGCCGAGATGTTCGATCGGCACGTGGAGCTGGCGGGCGACTTGATGTGGCTGAGCGGGGTGCTGGGGTTCGAGCATCCGGGTGACGACCAACGGGCGCGCGCGCGACGAAGCCACCCGTCCGCCCTGATCGAGCCGATCGGCGAGGACCAGCTGGCTCAGCGGCTGGCGGCGATCACGCAGCTCGCCGAGCAGCTCGACCGAGGCACGCTCGCAGCGGCACTGCGGATCGTCCCGATCGACTGGTGGCGCGAGCAGCTCGGGGTAGAGGTCACCTCCAGCCGCAGCGCGTAGGCTTGCGCGGACCGATGGAGATCGACTCGATGACATACCTGGCGACCGTCGAGCGGGGCGGCGAGGTGGCCGAGGATGCCGAGCGCTTCGGGTATGACCGCTGGTGGGCGCCGGAGACGGAAGCCGACGCCTTCCTGTCGTGCGCGGTCGCGGCGCAGCAGACGTCCACGATCGGGCTCGGGACCGGCATCGCGGTGGCCTTCGCGCGCAACCCGATGACCGTTGCGATCCAGGCCAACGACATGCAGGCGCTCTCCGGCGGGCGCTTCGTGCTCGGCCTCGGCTCCCAGATCAAGCCCCACATCGAACGGCGCTTCTCGATGCCGTGGTCACACCCGGCACCCCGGATGCGCGAGTTCATCCTTGCCATACGCGCGATCTGGAGAGCGTGGGAGACCGATGAGAAGCTCGACTTCAGCGGCGAGTTCTACTCCCACACCCTGATGACGCCGGCCTTCAGCCCGGGTCCCAACCCACACGGCAACCCCAAGATCTTCCTTGCCGCGGTTGGCCCCAAGATGACGGAGGTGGCGGGAGAGGTCGCCGACGGCATCTTCTGCCACGGGTTCTGCACCGAGCGTTACCTGCGCGAGGTCACGCTTCCGGCCCTCGAGCGCGGCGCGACCCGTGCCGGCAGGACGCTCGAGGGCTTCGAGATCACGGCGCCGGGCTTCGTGGTCGCCCGCGACCGAGACGAGGAGATCGCCGCCGGAATCGAGTTCGTGCGCATGCAGATCGGCTTCTACGGATCAACTCCGGCGTACCGCCCGGTGCTCGACGTGCACGGCTGGGGCGAGCTGCAGGAGACGCTCAACGGGCTCACCAAACGGGGTGCGTGGGACGAGCTCGCGAGCGTGATCGACGACGAGGTTCTGCACACCTTCGCCGTCGTGGGGGCCCCCGAGGACGCGGCCCGTGAGGTCCAGCGACGGTGTGGTGACGCCGCCACCCGGATCACCCTCCCGGTGCCCGAGGGGGCGAGCCCCGAGCGTTGGTCCCCGGTGTTCGAAATCCTCAGAGCCGACGCGCCGTCCCCCAACTGACGATGGAGATCTCGTGCGCCTTCGCGACCTCGCCGGACACCCCGAGGCACATCGCGGCTGCCGAGAGCCTGGGATATCGCCGTGCCTGGTGTTACGACTCGCCGGCCCTGTATCCGGACGTGTGGATCACGTTGGCACTGGCGGCCGAGCAGACATCGAGCATCGGGCTCGGTCCGGGGGTGTTGGTGCCCTCGCTGCGCCATCCGATGGTCAATGCCGCCGCGATCGCCACGCTTGCAGCGCTGGCACCGGGAAGGATGGCGGTGGCGATCGGCGCCGGCTTCACCGGCCGCTACACCCTGGGTCAGCGGGCGATGCGCTGGGCGGATGTGGCCGAGTACGTCCGCGTGCTGCGGGCCCTGCTCCGAGGAGACGAAGCCTTTTGGGAGGGAGCGGCGATCAAGATGATCCACCCCGATGGGTTCGTCGCCGAGCGGCCCTTGGCGGACGTGCCGATCCTGATCGGAGCGGACGGTCCGAAGGGCTATGAGGTCGCTCGGGAGCTGGGCGACGGGGTGATCGGAGCAGCTGCTCCGCCGGCCGGCGACGGGCTACCGCCGTGGCGGGCGCTGCTCGCCTTCGGGACGGTCCTCGACGACACGGAGGAGCCGACCGACGAACGCGTGATCGACGCCGCCGGCCATGGCCTGGCGGTCGTCTTTCACGCCTTCTACGAGCGGGCGGGCGCAGAGGGAGTCGACGCCGTCCCAGGAGGCCGCCTGTGGCGCGAGCAGATCGAGACGGTTCCCGAGGATCGCCGTCACCTGGCGATCCACGAGGAGCACCTGGTGTCCGTATCCGAGCGAGACCGACCGGCGGTGATGGAGGGGGCCGAGCTGCTGCCGACGTTGACCCTGAGCGGACGGGCCCGCGATCTGAGCGGTCGTGTCGAAGAGCTGGCCGCCCAGGGCGTCACCGAAGTCGCCTACCAGCCGGCGGGCCGGGATATCCCGGGCGAGCTCGCACGCTTCATCGCCGCCGTCGGCTGACCGGACGACCGGCGACCGCTTCGGCCCGCCCGGCCGCGAGCTCGCCTTGAGCCACCCTCGAGCGCCAGCGCAGACCGGTCCGGGCCTAGGCGGTCGCCCCGGTGTCGCCCGCGTACATGGCCTCGATCTGAACCGAGTACTTCTCGGCGATCGGCTTGCGCTTCAGCTTCATCGTCGGCGTGAGCTCATCGCCGCCCGGTTGCCACTCTTCGGGCAGCACCGCATGACGCTTGATCTGCTCGACCCGGCTGAGGCTCTCGTTCGCCCGGGCCACGCCCGCGGCGACCGCGCTCAGGATCTCCTCCTGACCGGCAAGCTCCGCCGGCGTGTCCGCGCCGGAGAGACCGCTGGCGGCGGCGAAGCTCGCCGCGGCGACCGGATCGAGGACGATCAGCGCGGTGTTGTACGGGCGCCGGTCGCCGATCGCCACGACACTTCCGACGAGCGGACAGGCGGCCTTGATCTTGTTCTCGATGTTCGCGGGCGACATGTTCTTCCCGCCCGCGTTGATGATCAGCTCCTTCTTGCGGTCGACGATCGTCACGTAGCCGTCGGCGTCGATCTCGGCGATGTCGCCGGTGTGCAGCCAGCCATCGCCGTCGATGGTCTCGGCCGTCAGCTCGGGCGCGCCGCGGTATCCACGCATCACGATCGGCCCGCGCACGAGCAGCTCACCGTCGTCTGCGAGCGCGAGCTCGACGCCGGGCAACGGCAGCCCGACGGTGCCGATCCGGATCGCATCGGGCGGGTTGATCGTCGCGATCAGCGACAGCTCACTCATGCCCCACACCTCGCAGATCGGCAGGCCGATGGCGGTGAAGAACTCGAGCACCTCGGGCGCGATCGGCGCGGCGCCGGAGACCAGGTACTCGACCTGATCGAGGCCGAGCTGGGCTCGGAGCGGGGCAAACAGCTCGCGATCGGCCCGGGCATGGGCCTCGGCCATCGCAGCGGGCACATCCTCACCGGCCTGGCGGGCACGGGTCAGCTCCACCGCGGTGTCGAGCGCCCGCGCCAGGGCCGCCCGCCGCTCGCCGTCGGGCTCTGCCGCGAAGCCTGCCTCCAGCGCGGCCTTGAGCTTCTCCCACACACGCGGCACCGCCCCCCAGGACGTCGGTCGAGTCTCGATCACGGCCGCCAGCACCTGGGTCAGGTCGGCGACGAACGTCACGGTGGCACCCGACACCAGGGAGCTGTAGTGGACATAGCGGTCGGCGAGGTGGGCCATCGGCAGATAGGAGATGACGCGACCACCGGGCCGTAGCGGCGTCACCAGATCCACCAGGCGGGTCTCGTCGAGCAGGCTGCGGTGGGTCAGCTCGACGGCCTTCGGCGGACCAGTGGTGCCCGACGTGTAGATGAGCGTCGCGACGTCGTCGGCCGCGACCGCCCGCCAGCCGGCCTCGAAGTCGAAGCCGCCGGTCGTGGTCCCCTGTTCGAGCTCCTCCAGCTCGTGTGCGCCGGCGACGGTCCCGTCCACGACATACACGCGCTCGAGCATTGGCAGGTGCTCGGCAACCCCGAGTATGCGCGCCGCCAGGGCAGCCTCGGTCACGGCCACGCGACATTCGGCGTGCGAGAGGAGATATTCCACCTGCTCGGGGGAGGAGGTGTTGTAGACCGAGAACGGAATCGCGCCGAGGTGCATCGCGGCGGTGTCGACGAGCACCGCCTCGGGGCGGTTGCTGAGCATCATCGCAACGGTCGCGCCACGGCCCACGCCGGCGTCGTGAAGGCCCCGCGCGAGCGCCTCTACGCGCGCGGCGTACTGCGCCCAGCTGATCTCAGGGCCGCCGCCGTGGGCGCGCAGGGCGACGTGCTCCGCGTGGTGCCCGGCAGTCCGCTGGAAGGCTTCGCAGAAGGTCTCGGCGTCGTGCGCCAGCCCCGGACGGGCCGCCGCCTGCCCCCTCTCAACCGCCGTCTCCGACATCGGTCGGAGCCTACACGCGGACTGCGAGGTGGCGAGCCCTCAGTCCTCGGGGGACGGGTTGTCAGGGAGCGGGGCCGCCGGTGCGGCCGGGACGTCGTCACCCGGGTTCGGGTCGCTGCCGTCCACGGGTGACGGCTTGGCGAACGCGTCGAGCGACCCCGGTGCGATCAACCAGCCGCCTTCGTCGGCTCGCACCAGGCCTCCATCCGCCAGCCGCGCGAGCCCCAGGGTCACGGTGGGACGCTGTGCACCGACCATGCTCGCGAGCTGGTCGTGGGTCGCGGAGAGCTCGAGCCAGACCCCGTCGGCGCGCATCACGCCCTGTCTGTCGGCGATCGACCAGAACAGCGCGAGCAGTCGTTCCTCGACCCGCGGGAGCTGGCTGATCGCCTGCTGCAGGAACGCTTGGCGCGTCTGCTGAGCCGCGCGCTCGAGGATCGCGCTCATCAACGCCGGCCAGTGACGGGCCACCGCGTGCAGACGCGCGTCCAGCAACGCGAGCCTGGCGGGTGCGAGCACCGACCAATCCCAGTTGAGCGGGATCGAGTCGGTCTCGATCCCGTCGATCAGCACGAGCTCTCGCGGGCCGATCAAGCGTGTGCAGCGACGGCCGGACATGTGCAGGTTGATCGCCAGCGACCCGCTGATCACGAGATAGCCGTGCAGGCGGTCCCGCACACCCGGGGCCCGGCGCAGCTGGTCGAGCTCCAAGGGGCCCGCCTCGAGCTCGATGGTCGGGAAGACGACCTGATCGCGGGCCTGCTCGAGCGCCTCGCCCTCCAGAGCGCTCCCGAGGTCAGGATCCACGACGAGCAGGCGGACGCCCTGTGCCGTCTCGCTGTCGGCCCTTGACGCGGCGGGCGCCGGCCGCTTCGGCGAGGTGGGCTGGTCTGCATCGGCGGGCATACGCGCGGCCGGCAATTAAACGCAACGGGCGCTGAAGGCGAGCCGGTAGTCCGGCGAGGCACTGCAGGGGACGGCACGGCTCATACGGGGAGTGCGACCGCGTCCGGGCCCAGGTACTTCTCCGTAAGCTGATTGGGCACCCCTTCCTCGGGGCAGCACCCAAGAGCCGACAGTGCGATCGAGGCCCTCAGATGGATGATCGACGGGCACATTTCCTGACGATGCTAGGCGACGCGTGCGCGGCCGCTGGCGTCGCGAGCATCTCGGTCGAGTTCCTGCTCAGCGACGGTCGCCGGGTGACCGGGATCCCCTCGCCCCAGTTCGCGGACAACGACAGCCGGCCCGTTAGCGACACGGGCTATTCCAGCTTGCTGCTGATCGACGATGTACCCACGGAACTAGAGGACATCGTCGAGTTCGTGATCCACTCTCCGTGACGTTCCGGATGCACGTCTAACACAGACTGCCGCCGGAGACTCAGGTCGCTGGCAGGTTGGTTTCCAACGTCGGCGTTCGCGGTTGCATTCCAACGCTGGACCTCCGAGGTCCGAGGTCGATGGCATCGACATGGGTATTCGCCGAGGAGCGGATGGCCCGGATCGCGCGCGACGAGAAAGGAGACGGCGACGGCAGGGCGGGACGGCGAGGGAATGTTCTTGAACTGCTCGCACTGCGGTCTCTCGCTCAGGGTCCGCTTTTCATCGATGCAGATGGAGCATTGTCCGCGCTGCCTGGCGCGGGCGCGACTGCTGCAGCCTCTGTTCTCCTCGCCGCTGCCGTTGAAGGTCCTGCGCAGCAGGGGAGACGACGACCGTCAGCCCCGCGCTGATCCCGGATCCGGGCCCAGATTCGACGCCCGCTGAGCAGGCCCGGCTCGCGACGCGAATGTTGGTTTCGCACCTCCGAG
Source organism: uncultured Solirubrobacteraceae bacterium (assembly GCA_963821425.1). Classification (GTDB taxonomy): domain Bacteria; phylum Actinomycetota; class Thermoleophilia; order Solirubrobacterales; family Solirubrobacteraceae; genus Palsa-744. The sequence continues at coordinate 2,059,607 of CAWGDS010000004.1, read as the reverse complement.
GGCCGATCGCGTTATCGCGAAGCGTGGCCCGGGAAGGCAGCTGAGACAGAAGTTTCGCGAGCGACATTTGAGAAAGGAGACGGATCGATGACAACGCTGGTGGCAGAGCAACAGACGGGGCCGGAGTCTTCTGGAGTGGCGCAACCGCACAAGCTGCGCTCGCACGGAGCCGCGGCCGAGGAGCTGGCGCTGTTCGTGCGCTGGAAGCGCCACGGCGACGCCACGGCACGAGACGAGTTGGTGGCGCGGTTCTCCTCGCTCTCGCGGACGCTGGCGCGACGGTACCGCAACACCTCGGAGCCGCAGGAGGACCTCTACCAGGTCGCACAGCTCGGGCTCGTCAAGGCGATCGACGGCTACGACCCCGACCGGGGATTCCGCTTCACGGCGTACGCGGTGCCAACGATTCTCGGGGAGCTGCGCCGCCACTTCCGCAGCGCGAGCTGGGCCGTGCACGTGCCGCGAGCCGCGCAGGAGCGGGCGCTCGAGGTCCGGGACGCCGAGCGGGCACTGACCGACGGAGGTGGCTGCTCGCCCACGGTTTCTGAGCTGGCGCAGTTCATGGAGCTGAGCGAGGAGGAGATCCTCGACGGGATGCAGGCACTGCAGGCGATGGGCTCGGTCTCCCTGGACGCGCCCCGCGGCGGCGATTCGACCGGGGACGACGGCTCCCTCGCGGACACGATCGGAATCGAGGACCCCAGCTTCGAGCTCGTCGAACTCGGCGCCGACGTGAACGCTGCCCTGAAGCTGCTGGAACCGGGCCAGCGGGAGATCCTGCGGCTGCGCTTCTTCGAGGAGTTGACCCAGAGCCAGATCGCCGAGCGGATCGGCGTCTCACAGATGCAGGTCTCGCGGCTGCTGAAGCAGTGCCTGGCAGAGCTGCGCGAGCTGACCGAGGCGTCGACGGAGTCCTAGCCCGCTTCCGCGCCGGCGCGACCGGCTCGGCCCTATCCGTCCTCGGCGGGAATCGACTCGGCCAGCGCGGCACGCCCGGCGGGAGCATCGAACGGGTCGGCGAAGTACTGGGCCTCGTGCGTCACGTGGCCATCGGCGAACTCCATGATGCTGACCGAGTAGGTGGGCACGCCGTCATATGTGATCACGCACTCGCTCACCCAGACCTCGCCGCCGCCGAGGATCCGGCGGATGGTGAAGTGACGCTCTGCCGGGTGCCCGCCGCGTTGCGCCTGGATCCTCGAGCGGCCCCTGAAGCGCTCGCCGGACTGCGGGTAGTCGAGGATCGCGTCGTCCGCGTAGATCGCGTGCTCGGCCTCGAGATCTCCGCTCTCGGAGGCCTCCCAGTGCTGCTGGATCCGAGCCCGGGTATCGGCGTCAGGATCCAAGCAGGGCCTCGAACTCTGCGTCGGTGAGCGTGATCTCGAGCGCGCCCAGGTTCTCGCGCAGGTGGGCGAGCGAGAGGGTGCCGGGGATCGGCAGCATCGTCGGCGAGCGCCGCAGCAGCCACGCCAGGATGATCTGACTGGGGGTGGCGTCGTGACGGGCCGCGATCTCGTCGAGCTGCGGAGGGCCGCCGCCGCGCAGGGGGAAGTAGGGCACGAACATGATCCCCTCTGCGGCGCAGTAATCGACGACCTGCTCGTGCCTTCGCTCGGTGAGGTTGTAGTGGTTCTGGACGGCCTCGATCGGCACCACGGCGCGTGCCTGCTCGATCTGCTCGACGCTCGCCTCTGAGATGCCGACATGCCCGATCGTGCCGGCATCGCGATGCTCGGCCAGTACCGAGAGGCTCTTCTCCAGCGGTACCTCGGGGTGGATGCGATGGAGGTAGTAGAGGTCGAGCCGCCCGCTTCGCAGGCGGCGAAGGCTCTCCGCGATCTGAGCACGGAGCGCATCCGGGTCCGCCTCGGCGGCGCTGTAGCCACCCTTCGTCGCGACCAGGGCGTGGGCGGCGTCGTCCGCGAGGGCCTCACCGAGCGTCGCCTCGCTCTCGCCGCCCGTGTAGATGTGGGCGGTGTCGATCATGTCGATACCGGCGGCTATCGCCTCCCGCACGAACTCGACGTTCTGCGGCGTGTTGGTGAGGCGATTGGTGCCCAGCCCGATCCGCGTCAGGTTGGTCTCGCCGAAGGTCAGCGTGGACGTCGTCGCCACAACACCGCAAGCCTACCTTTGAGCCGCCCGAGGACTAAGGGGCGCCGGCGGCTGCCGGAGTGCCGAGAGCGCGCGCGAGCAGATCGCGGAGCTGGCGCTGATCTCGCGCTGAGAGAGCTTCGATTCCCTCGGGCACATACGCCATGCGGGCACGGAGGGCATCGCGGACCTCCACACCGGCGGCTGTGGGCACGATCTGCTTGACCCGCCGGTCCCGCTCGGCGGTGCGCCTGGTGACGAGGCCCCGTGCCTCGAGGCGATCCACGATGCCGGTCACGTTGGAGCTGTCACACGCGAGCAGGGAGGCGATCTCGTGCATCGGCAGACCCTCCTGCTCGTCGAGTTGCATCAGCGCACCGGCCTGGGCCGGGTGCAGATCGAACTCCGAAGCAGCGGCCCAGAAGCGCCGCCGCTCGGCGAACAGCAGGCTGCGCAGCAGGGCCCACGCCTCCTCGGCGGGCGAGGTGGCGCCCGACGTTGCAGCCGGCGCCTTCGAGCTGCGCGATCTCCTGACGGTGGTGCTCACGGGCGCCATTATACTTCATCCTCTAAACATTTGCCTTGCTCAACTATTGAGCTAACATACCGTCCGTGACCGCTCCCGACACCGCCATCGAGGTACAAGAGCTCGTCCGCGAGTTCAAGAAGGGGCCTCGGGCGGTGGACGGGATCGACCTCGCCGTCCAGACCGGCGAGATCTATGGCTTCCTGGGACCGAACGGTGCCGGCAAGTCAACCACCGTGCTGATGCTCACGACGCTGCTCCCGCCCACCAGCGGGACCGCGAGCGTCGGCGGCTTCGACATCGTCCACGAGAGCCACAAGGTCCGCGCGACCATCGGCGCTGCCCTCCAGGAGGCTGCCCTCGACGCGATCCTCACCGGTCGCGAGCACCTGAACCTGCAGGCGACGCTCCAGGGCATCCCGGCGCGCCGGCGCCGTGAGCGCACCCAGGCGTTGCTCGAGCGGGTGGGGCTCGAGGAAGCCGCGGATCGCCGGGTGGGCGGCTATTCCGGCGGCATGAAGCGGCGCCTGGACCTCGCCATGGCGCTGGTGCACGAGCCTCGGATCCTGTTCCTGGACGAGCCCACGACCGGTCTGGACCCCCAGAGCCGGGCGGCGTTGTGGGAGGAGGTGGCACGGCTGGCCCACGACGAGGGGATCACGGTGTTTCTCACCACGCAGTACCTCGAGGAGGCGGACGCACTGGCCGATCGCATCGGGATCATCGATCGCGGGAAGATCGTCGCCGAGGGCTCCCCCGCCAAGCTGAAGGCCGAAATCGGGAGCCCGAGCGTGGCGGTCCAGCCTGTGGACCCGGACTCCGGCGAACGGTTGGCGGAGCTCCTGAGCCGCTTCGGGGAGCCCCAGCGCAACGGCCGCGGAACCGTGACGGTTCAGCTGCCGGGCGGCGAGTCGGAGCTCGCCGAGGTCGTGCGGGTGCTCGACAGCAACCACCTGCGGGTGGAGTCGCTGCAGCTGCACCAGCCCTCCCTGGACGACGTGTTCCTCGCCAAGACCGGGCGCAAGCTCGAGGGCGCCGGCTCGGAATGACACGGCACGGCTCGCTGCTCGAACAGGTCGCGGTCGTCGCGAAGCGCTCGGCGATGGACACCTACCGGCAGCGCGCACTGCTGATCTTCCCGATGCTGTTTCCGCTGATCCTGTTCGCGATCAACGGCAGTGCGCTGAGCAAGGCAGCCGACATCCCGGGCTTTCCCACCCACAGCTACCGGGCGTTCCTGCTTGCAATGCCCTTCGTGCAGGGCGCCATGTTCGTGTCGATCTCGGCGGGGACGAGCCTGGCACGAGACATCGAGACCGGCTTCTTGAACCGCCTTGCGCTGACGCCCCTTCGAACCGAGGCGATGCTGCTGGGGCAGCTCGGCGGCGCCGCCGTGCTCGCCGTGGTGCAGGCCGTCGTGTTCATCCTGGTGGCGGTCGCACTGGGGATCGACTTCGCCAGCGGGGTGGGCGGAGTGGCGATGCTGCTGCTGCTGTCGCTGGCGATCTCGTTCGGGTTCGCAACGCTGGGCGGGCTGCTGGCGCTGCGGCTCGGCAGCGGGGAAGCGATCCAGGGGATCTTCCCGCTCCTGTTCGTGACCCTGTTCCTGAGCTCGTCGAACCTTCCCCGCAACCTGATCCAGACGACCTGGTTTCGCGAAGTGGCCACCTACAACCCGGTCTCATACCTGATCGAGGGGTTGCGCAGCCTCGTCATCCAGGGATGGAACGCACAGGCGCTGGAGCTTGCGTTCGGCTTCGCCGTGGCCCTGGCTGCCTTCTCGCTGGCGCTGTCGGGCCCGGCGATGAAGTCGAGGCTCGCGCGGGGATGAGACGCTTTCTGTACGTCACCCGTGGGGTCGCCTGGCGCTCGGTCCACAACACGATCGTGAACCCCGCGATCCTTGTCCCCTCGATCATCTTCCCGCTCTTCTTCCTGGTCGCGTTCGCGGGCGGGCTCTCGCGGGTCAGCGAGCTCCCCAACTTCCACTACAAGCCCGGCTACACGTCATTCCAGTTCGTGTTCGTGTTCCTCCAGTCGGCGGCCTTCGGGGGCGTCTTCACGGGTTTCGCCGTGGCGCGCGACTTCCAGTCCGGGTTCGCACGCAGGCTCCTGCTCGGGGCGCCGCGCCGGGGCGGCATCATCGCCGGCTACGTGGTGGGAGCCCTCGGACGATGGCTGATCACGGGGACGATCGTCACGATCGCGGCGCTGATCGCCGGCATGCACGTCCTCGGCAACCCCGGCGAACTTCTCGGCCTCTTCTTCCTCGGCGTGGGCATGAACTTCACGGCCGCACTGTGGGCGATCGGGATCGCGATGTTCTTCCGCACCGAGCAGGCCGGACCACTGATCCAGATGCCGGTGTTCGTGGCGCTGTTCCTGGCACCCGTGTATCTCCCCATCACCCTGATCACAGGATGGGTGCACTCGGTCTCCCAGCTGAACCCGGTCACGCCCGTGATCGAGGCCGGCAGGGGACTGCTGGCCGGCTCGCCGACGAAGGTCGGGCTCTCCTTTGCGGTGCTCGCCGCCACCGCGGCAGTGATGGCGCTGCTCTCTCGGCGGGGCCTGGCCTCCGCCGAACGAGCCGGCTGACGCTGCGGATCCTCACATTCCGCCACACTTCGCTGAGCCGCGATGAGCGTCTCGACGACAGCAGGGCTGACCCTCGGGCTCGCACAGCGGGCGGCTTCGCTCGAGGCCGCCGAGATCCCCGATGACGTCGTGGAGCTCGCGCGCCAGTCGCTGCTCGACTGGTTCGCCGTAACCCTCGGTGGCAGCCATGAGGAGGCATCGGGGATGCTGCTGGAGATCCTCCCCCCCGCCGGCGATGCGGGCGACGAGAGGACTGCCACCGCCGTCGGGCACCGGCTGCGTCTGGGCGTCCTGGACGCGGCGCTGTTCAACGGCACCTCCTCGCACGGTCTGGACTTCGACGACGTCAACGTCGCCTTCCTCGGCCACGCCTCCGTTGCCGTGCTCGCCGGCACCGTCGCGCTCGGCGAGCAGCTCGACAGCAGCGTCTCCGAGCTGCTGACGGCCTATCTGGCGGGATACGAGACCACCTGCCGCCTCGCGGTCGGTCTGGGCCCGGAGCCCTACCTCCGCGGCTTCCACGCCACGGGCACGACCGGCACGATCGGGGCAGCCGCCGCCTGCGCGCGCCTGCTGGGACTCGATCCCGAGCGGACCGCGGCCGCGCTGGGGATCGCTGCCAGCCAAGCCGCGGGCCTGAAGTGCAACTTCGGCACGATGACGAAGTCGCTACATGCCGGCAAGGCCTGCCAGGGCGGCCTGCTCGCGGCGCTGCTCGCCTCCCGTGGCTTCACGGCGAACCTCGGCGCGATCGAGGCTGAGCAGGGCTTCGCCGCCGCCTACGGCGGGAAGGACGACACCTCGGCGGCGCTCGAGGATCCTTCCTCGGGCTGGCATGTGCGCGAGAACCTCTTCAAGTACCACGCCTCGTGCTTCTTCACCCACTCCACCCTCGAGGGACTCCGGGAGCTTCAGCGGGAGTCGCCGTTCGCGCCGGAGGACGTCGAGCAGATCACCATCCACGTGACCGAGCTCGAGCTCGGGACGTGCGTGATACCCGAACCCTCGACGGGGCTCGAAGTCAAATTCAGCCTCCCCCACCTAACCGCGATGACGGTCCTCGGCCGCTCGACGTCGAGCATCGACGACTCCGATGCCGTTGACCCCGAGGCGGTGCGACTGCGCTCCCGCGTGCTGATGGTCCCCGACGGAGAGCCCGGAGCAGCGACCCGCGTGGAAGTGGAGTTGCGAGACGGAAGCTCCAGGGCGACCGCCTGCGACGTGAGCAAGCCGAGCACCGACCTCGAGGCCCAGCGCAGGCAGCTGGCCGAGAAGTTCCGGATCCTGGCCGAGCCGGTGCTCGGTGACGATGGAGCAGCGACGCTGCTGAGCTCACTCACAGATCTCGATGGATCAGAGCCGGTGCGCCAGCTGATGCTGCTCACCCGCCCCGGCGGCTGAGCAACTCCCGCATCCGCTGCTGGGGTTCCGGACGTTCTTCCCGGCAACCCACCTATATCGATCGAACAGACGATCGCGCGAGCAGACTCGCCAATGCCAATAGGATCGGGCCGGATGAACGTTTCCCTGCAGCGAGAGAGGACGACGGTCTGATGCCTGCTGCTCTTGTGATCGGCGCGCGCAATCTGGGGATGGCGATCATCGAACGACTGCTCGCCGACGGCTGGGACGTGGCCGGCGGCGCCGTCTCGGAGGAGACCCTCGAGCGGGTTCGTGGCGCCGGAGCGCACGCCGTGGCGATCGACGTCACTGCCCAAGCGTCCGTCCTCGCCGCCCTCGAGGAGGTCAGCACTCGCTTCGGGAGGGTCGACCTGGTCGTCAATGCCGCCTCCCCCTACGCCGGCGGCGGCGGGGGCCCGTTCGGGGGCGGAAACCTGGCGGACAGCGACCCCGACAGCTTCGAGCGCTGGGCGACCTCGCCGGCCCGCGGGGCGTACGGCGCCCTGAGCGCCTCGGCACGGTTCCTGACTGCACAGGGCGGACCGGCCACCGTGGTCCAGGTGACCGGCGGCTCATCCAGGCGGGCGATGCCCGGACGCGGCCTGTGGGCGGCGGGCGCCTTCGGCGTACGGGCGCTCACGCAAGCGGCCGCCCTCGAGCTTCGCGAGCGGGAAATCCACGTCGCGCTCCTGGTCGTCGATGCCGGCATCGACCGCTCCGGGCAGGGCGACGCCCGCTCCGCCGACCAGCCGAGCCTCGCCGACGCGGTCGTGTACCTGGCCAGCCAGAGCCCCCGGGCGATGACCCACGAACTTCAGGTCACGCCCGCGCTGGACAACTGGACGCCGTAGCGACCGCCGGGCGGCGGAGCTCGGTACAGCCTCGTTACCTGGGATTGCATCACCCCGGTTGTGGGTACCCCCATCCCGACACTGTGACCGAGGCGGCGAGGACCTCGCTCGAGAGAAACGGGAGGGATCGGGACGCATGTTTTCTGTCTGCCGAGGGGTTGGGGGCATCACGGGACTGCGGCCGGGGCGAGCCTGCATTGCGCTCCTGCTGGGGCTGCTCCTCGCGTGGGCCGCGGGTCCGCTGACGGCGAACGCTCGCGCATCCCTGCCAACGCCCGAAGAAGATCCGTTCTACGCCTATGAAGGCGGCAAGCCGCTCGCGAGCATCGCTCCCGGCACCGTCCTGAAGACCCGCACCCTCGAGTCCCACGTGGCCGGCCTCCCGCTCCCGGTCAAGGCCGTGCAGCTGCTGTACCGCTCACGCGGTGAGCTCGGGCAGCCGACGGTGAACGTCACCTCGGTACTCGAGCCCCCGATCAGCGTCCGCGCCCCCAACCTCGTCGCTTACGGGTCCTTCTACGACTCTCTCAATCCCGACGACGACCCCTCTTATGCGATCTCCGGCGGGCTCTCACTCGGCGGCCTCATCCCCGATTTCGAGTCGCTGCTGGTCGCACCGGAGCTCAGCGCCGGCAACGTTGTCGTGATCGCCGACACCGAGGGCGAGACCGCGGACCTGGCGGCCGGTCCGGAATACGGCTTCAACACCCTCTACTCGGTGGAGGCGGCGCTCACCTCGCCGGCCACCGGCCTGTCCGGCACCACCAAGGTCGGCCTGATCGGATACTCCGGCGGTGCGGTCGCGACGGAGTGGGCGGCCGAGCTGGCCCCGACCTACGCGCCGGAGCTCGACCGGCGCATCGTCGGCGCGGCCTTCGGTGGCGTGTTCGTGGACCCGGCCCACAACGTCCGCTACATCAACGGCAGCCTGCTCTGGTCGGGCGTGATGCCGATCGGCCTGATCGGAATCGCGCGCGCCTTTCACATCAATCTGAAGCCCTATCTGAACGAATACGGACTGCAGCTGTTCGAAAAGCTCCAGAAGGCGTCGATCGTCGAAGTTCTCGGCGAGTACCCCGGGCTCACGTGGGAAGACATGGCAAAGCCCCAATACGCAAACCCGGAAAGCGTCCCGCCCTACGTCAAAGCCGCAAACCAGCTGATCATGGGCACCGGGGGGACACCCGCCGAGCCGTTGTTGATCGGCCAGGGCGCCGGCGGGGAACTCGAGGGCACGAGCGGCTATCAGCCGGGGATCGGTCCGGGCGACGGCGTGATGATCGCCGGTGACGTGCGTACGCTCGCGCGCGAGTACTGCGAACGCGGTGTGGCCGTGCAGTACGACGAATACGACCCGCTCGCACACCTCGAAGCCGCCGGGCCGTGGCTGGCCGCCGCGCTGCCGTGGCTCGAAGCTCGCTTCGCCGGCGCACCGGCGCCCCAGGACTGTTCGGGGATTCCTCCGGGCAACGCGCTGACACCGATCGGATAGCGACCGCCGGCGGATGGGCTCGCCGGCGCTGGGAGCGGGTGTTACGGTCACGGGATGGCTGACGTCGATGGTCGCGGCCCTGGTCCGAACGCGGCCCAGCCGATGCCTGTGACCTCGACGCGACCCGAGCCGAACCGATGGGCTGTTCTGGCGCTGCTCAGCGTCGCCCAGCTGATGGTGGTGCTGGACGCGACGATCGTGACGATCGCGATTCCGTCGGCCCAGGAAGCGCTGCATTTCTCGACCGAGAGCCGGCAGTGGATCATCACTGCCTACGCACTGGCGTTCGGCAGCCTGCTGTTGCTGGGGGGCAAGCTCGGCGATCTGTTCGGGCGCAAGTGGACCCTGATCGCCGGCCTGGTCGGGTTCTCGATCGCCTCGGCGATCGGCGGGCTGGCCCAGAGCTTTGGCGTGCTGGTGGCCGCCCGGACGCTCCAGGGGGCGTTCGGCGCACTGCTCGCCCCCTCGGCGCTGGGATTGCTGACGGTCACGTTCGCGGGATCTCCCGACCGGCCCACGGCGTTCGGGGTCTTCGGCGCCATCGCCGGCGGTGGCGCGTCGCTCGGGCTGATACTCGGCGGCGCGCTGACCCAGATCCTGTCCTGGCGCTGGTGCCTGTACGTCAACCTCGTGATCGCCGTGCCCACGACGATCATGGCGTTGCGACTGCTCGTCAATCAGCATGCTCCCGAGCGAGAGCCGATCGACATACCCGGGGTTCTCACCTCCGCCCTGGGCCTGTTCGCCCTGGTCTTCGGGTTCTCGAACGCCGAGACCCACTCCTGGGGCGCCACGGCGACGGTCGTCGCGCTCGTCGCCAGCCCCCTCCTGCTGACGGCCTTCGTGCTGATCGAGCGCCGGGCCAAGCATCCCCTGCTGCCGCTGCACATCATCTGGGACCGCGCCCGCGGCGGGGCGTACACGACGATCGCCCTGGCCGGCGCGGGCGTGTTCGCGGTGTTCCTGTTCCTCACCTACTTCCTGCAGCAGCAGCTCGGCCTCTCGCCGATCACGACGGGACTGGCGTTCCTGCCCCTCACGGGCGTGCTCGTGGTCACCTCGACCACCGTGCAGACCCGTGTGATCCAGCACACCGGGGTGAAGCCGCTGGTGCTCGCCGGGACCGCGCTGGGTGCGCTCGGGATGTTCCTGTTCACGCACCTGACACCCAGCTCCAGCTACGCGGCCGACGTCCTTCCCGGTCTGGTGGTCCTCGGCCTCGGGATGGGATGCATCTTCGCGCCGGCGTTCTCGACCGCGACCCTGGGCGTGGAGGGACGCGAGGCCGGGGTCGCCTCGGCGATGGTGAACACCTCCCAGCAGGTGGGCGGCTCGGTCGGCACCTCCCTGCTGAGCACGATCTTCGCCAGCGCCGTCGCCAGCTACACCGCGGCTCACCTGCACACCCCCGATCTGGCCAACGCCGCGGCGGTTCACGGCTACACGACGGCGTTCTGGTGGTCGGTGGGCATCTTCGCCGTCGGCTTCCTGGCGGCGTTGCTGATCCTGCCCGGCCGAGTCCGGCCGCGCGTCCCCACGATCAAGGCCGCCCTCGCCCGTCACGCGGTCGGCAACTGCCACCACTTCGAGCCGGCCGACGAGGCCCCGCGCCCCGTCGGCGCTACGACGGGTGCTGGGGGGCGATGAGGACCGGGCGCTTGGTGTGTGCGGCGAGTGCGTGGGAGACACTGCCGAGCAGCGCGCTGCCGATGGCGCCCCGGCCGCGCTGGCCGCAGACGACCAGCCCGGCGTCGATCTCGTCGGCGATCGCGGCGATCGTCGCGGCCACTGACTCGTTTGCCTGCGCGATGCGCGCGGTCGCGTTGTAGCCGCGCTCGCGCACAGCCGCGGCGCCCTCGTCCGCGATCTGTTGGACGACGGCCGCCTGCTGATCGTCGATCTCGCCCTCATTGGGGACGGCAACCACGAACGAGCCTGCCCTGGCAAGCTCCACGGCAGCCGGTGTCCATACGGCCAGCACGACCGCGTCGGCGGGCCTGATCAGCTCGACCGCGGCAGCCAGCGCCATCTTGGAGCCGTCTGATCCGTCGTAGCAGAACAACACCGGCTTGTTCACCGCTCAGCCTCCTGGTCGCGAGCATCGAAGGGGTCGTCCGCCAGGCTACTTCGCGTCGGCGCCCGAGGCGGGTGCGGACGAGCGGCAAGCTACCCTCGCGTCAGTCCTCACGATGAGCAGCGAAACAGCGACAGCGACCTCTCTCGAGGACCTCGCACCGCCGCCCGAGGTCCCCAGCTCGCGTCTGCGGGGACGCCTGCTGTGGCTGCTGACGCTCGCGGTCATCGTCGTCGTGTTGATCACGCTGGTGCCAGGTCTCGCCAGCCTGCGCTCGCGCTTGAGTCACGGGGATCCAGTCTGGATCGGCGCCGGCATCGTCCTCAAGATCCTCTCGGGCGTCGGGTATGTGTTCGTCTTCCGCAGCGTGTTCTGCCGGGCGATGCGCCTGTCGACCAGCGCCGAGATCGGCTTCTCGGAGCTCGGCGCCAACGCCGTATTGCCGACCGGCGGGTTGGGGGGGCTGGCCCTAGGTGCCTGGGCGCTTCACCGCGGTGGCATGCCGACCGACCGGATCGCGCGGCGGAGCGTCGCCTTCTTCTTCCTGACCAGCCTCCCCAACGTGCTGGGCGTGTTCATCATCGGCGCCGCCCTCGCCGTCGGCCTGCTCCCCAGCACGGCCAGCGTGTGGCTGACGGCCCTGCCCGCCGCCGTGGCCGCCGCGGCGATCGCCGTGACGATCGGCGGTGGACGCCTGGCGGGGCGAGCAGGCCAGCGCCGAGCGATGCGCCACGGTGAGGACTCACGGCTGGCGCGGGTGCTGCAAACCCTGGCTGAGGGGGTCGAGGAGGCGTTGGCGCTGCTGCGAGCCGGAGACCTGTGGCTCTACCTCGGGCTGATCGGCTACCTGTTCTTCGACGTGATGGTGATGTGGGCGACGTTCCACGCTTTCGGCTCGGCGCCGTCCCTGGCGATTATCTGGATGGGGTACCTGATCGGCGAGCTGGGGGGACTGATCCCGGTGCCCGGCGGCGTGGGCGGCGTCGATCTCGGCCTGATCGGCGCGTATGCCCTCTATGGGGTATCGCTCACTTCGGCGACCGCGGCCGTGCTCGCCTACCGTGCGATCGCGCTGGCCGTACCGGCGGCACTCGGCGCCGTCGCGTTAGTGCTCCTGCGCCGCTCTGTTGCCCGTGAGACGCTCGCGATCTCGAGCTGCCTGCCCGGCGAGGAGATCGAGGTCATCGGTCGCGGCTCGGTGCAGCCCAAGCCGCTGACCAGCGGCTAGCGGGAGGACACAGCGAAGACGCAGGCCGGGTTCCCGCCCGCGACGGCGTCAGCCCGGACAGCCGCCCGTGGAGATCGTCGGGGACACGGCGTTGTCGTGGGGGATGCTCACCACGTAGCCGGTCGTGCCGCCGACGCACGCGTCGAGCGTGTCGGCTGCTTCTTCGACGTGTTCGGTGAGGGTTGCGCCCTCGCCGGCGTAGGGGCCGGATGCGAGCAGGGTTCCGAAGCCGGCGGAGGTGCCGTCGCGGGTGTATTGCAACGCCCAGCTGGGTCGCTTTGAGCCGTAACTGGAGGAGTACCAGCCCTGCATCGGGCCGGTGGCGCCGTCGAAGCTCTGCAGAGACATCGCTTCCGGGTCGGCCTGGGTGATCGTCAGCTGGGGTTTGCCGCTCGCGGTGGCGGTGAGGCTGGCGGCTGTCCCGGCAGGCGTGGCGTTGGGTGCCAGGTGCCACGTCTGGCTGTATTCGTGTGAGCTCGCGGAGACGAGTTGGTCGTGCACCAGCACGAGCCCCTGGCGCAGGATGACGACGGTGCGGTGATGGGTGACTCCGGGATACAGCCTGCTCACCCCGCTCGCCCAGGTGGTGCCTTCCGTGGACCCGTGGCTGCCGGCTTCGGCGGACCCCTCCGCCTGGTCCTTCCCGTCCACCACCACCGTGTTGTGGGAGCGGGTGCCGTGGAAGTACTCCAGGTCCGGTTCTTCGGTGTAGGTGTACAGCCCCGAGGTCGGCAGCACCTCAGCGCCGTTGGAGTACATCGTGAGCCCCAGCGCGTCGAGGTCGGAGTGACTGGTGCGGTAGGTCCCGGCGTTGAAGGTGACGAAAGTCTGGTTGGGGAGATTGGAGACCGCTCCGAGCGGCGAGCGCATCAGGAAGAGGCCGGATACTCCGAACAGCACCGTCCCGTCGGGTGGCGGCGTACCGTGCGCGCCGCGGGTGTAGGCGAAGTCGAATTCGGGATCGGCGGCGGCCATCGGACCGTAGACGGTGGGGTCCTGGCTCGGCATGTAGGTGGTGGCGGTCGCTCCCAGCATCGGCAGGTAGCCGTTGGGCATCGTCACGTCGGCGGTGTAGCGCAGCATCTTCGTCGCCGCTTCCTGGTAGGGAGCCGCCAGCGCGGGCTCGTAGTGCTTGGCCCACTGTGCGATCTGGTAGACGAGCCCGAGCACGTACACCTGGTAGAAGGGCGAGTTCTCGACCTCCACGCCGTCGGCGTCGATCGTGTTGGCGAGCATCTCCTGCAACCGTTCCAACGCCAGCGTGCGCCATCCGCTCGCGCCCGCCATGTGCGGGAAGTTGTCCGCCAGCAGCAGCAGGGCGGCACCCTCGTTGAAACCGTGGTTGAAGTCGGCCTCGAAATGCCGCGATTCGGCGAGGAACGCCCCCAGCTTCTGCAGCGAGCGCCCCAGGCCCGCTTCGAGATCGGAGGGCAGCACGTGTGCGACCTTCAGCTTCACATAGAAGTTGATCAGCTCCATCGTGCGGTAGGCGGAGGTGTGGTCGTTGTCGAACGTCACCGTGTCTTCCGCACGGGTCGCGTCGTAGGCGACGTAGGACCGCAGGATCCCGATCAGCCGTTCGAGATAGGCACTCCGGCCGGTCGTCTCCCACTCGTACAGCAGCGCCGCCTCGGGGCGCAACCCGTAGAAGTAGAACTCCCAATACGCTTCGTGGTAGGGGTCCTCCTGCCAGGTGAGAGGCCATGACAGGTGCGGCAGCGGGAACCCGCGCGCCGGCCACACGTCTTCCAGCAGATCCTGCGCCGTGGCTTCTTCACCCTCGTTCAGTTCGGCGTACATGCTCTCCTCGCCAAACGACAGCGGGGCGGGATAGACGGTGGCGTTCTGGACGTTCACCGTCACCTGGCTCACCACCGGCGTGGCGGCCCCCGGCCCCCACAGCTTCACGCTGAGCGTATGCGACCCGTTGGCCTCTGCGCGGGTGTACCAGGTGTACTGGTAGGGCGCTTCGGCGACCTTGGCGTAGCGGTACTGCCCGTCCACGTCGAACTCGATCCGATCGGCCGGAAGGCCGTGAACCGTGGCGTTCACGATGATCGTCCCGCTCACGGTCTTGTTTTCGCTCAAGCCTTCGATGGAGGCCAGCGCGAGGTTCCCGTGCCCGTCGTCCACCGGCCCTTCACTCTCCCCTTCGCTGCTCGCGCTGTGCGCGGCACCGGTCGCGGTGACCGTGGACGAGAGCGTGTCGCCTAGGTCGGCCAGAGCAGGGGTGTAGGTGCTGTCCGTCGCCCCGCTGATAACGGTGCACGGAGCGTTGGTCCCATCGGCGTAGTGAGCGGCGGCGTGCGCACGCGCGAGGGCGAGCGGGTAGAGCGCCGCGTCGGCGAGGTCGCCCGCGAAGAAGCCCGCCTTCGCGCCCGCTCCGGCGCCGAGCACCGCCGGACCCGAAACGCCGCTCAGCGGCGCCGTGGTCGCCTTGGAGCCGACCTGCACGCCATTCACGTACAGACGCATCGCGGCCCCGTCGTAGCTTGCGAGCACGTAGCTCCATTTCGCGAGCGCGAGGCCGGTCGTGTAGTCGATGGTCGTGCTGTGCCCGCCGCTCCAGCGCTCGAAGCCGAGGCCGGCTTTGGACAGCCATACACCCGTGCCCACGCGGGTTCCGGCGACCGTTTCCTCATGCGAGATCAGAAAGCGGTACACGCCGTCCACCCGTTCGGGGCGAGCCCACAGCTCGAACGTGTAGGCGTCAGTACCGGGCTCGTCGGCCACCCCCGGCAGTGTCACCGCAGATGTGGCACCGTCGAACGCGGCGCCGGTTGCCCCCTGCCCGGCCAGCGGGGCGGTCGTGGCCGCCGCATGGTCACCGACATAGCCGCCAGTCGCAGATCCCAGGACGTCAGCCGCGGCCGTGCTCGCGGGGTCCTCGTCCAGGCGCCACAGGTGCGACGCGCCGTCGACGGAGACGAGCGTCGTGTAGAACGCGCAGCGCCGCCACGTGTACGTCAGTTCGACGGCTTCCCCGAGCGCGGGCGGCGCCGGTGCCGCCAGTGCAACCCCGAGATGTCCGGGGCCGAGCGATACGGGCGCGGCCAGCGCACGTGAGACGTCGCTCAGCGCCAACGCCATCGACATCAAGACGATGCCCACAGCAAGTCCCGCGGTTGCAAGGGCGATCGCTTTCCCTCTGCCTACCGGGCCTCCCTCCACCGCTCCCAAGGTATGCGCCCGCCCCGCGCTGCCGGGCTAGGGCGGACGCAAGTACGACCAGCGGCGCGAGCGGGCCGATCACGATCGGCTTCATCAAGGCCTCGGACTCGGCATCGGTGCGGTGCCGATCTCGAGCGCACCGGCCCAAGGGCGGTGGCTACCTCACGAGACGTATCTCTGCCGAGCTGGCGCGACGCAGCGCCCGTGCTTGGCGACCACCACCCCGGGCAAACCGACGTGCGGGGAGATAGATGACGTCGAAGGCGCGCCCCGCTGACCACTCGGCGAGCGGCGGGGCGGGGGTACCCGCAAGCAGAGTGAACGTGGCGCGCTGAGCGACGGATCCCAACAGACGCTGCGCTTGCCGAAGCTCTTCCTGCGCCTGGTCTCGCACTGCGCAGTTGTACGGACCGGGCCCGCCTCCTCCGCAGCATTTGAACGGCTTTGCCTGAGGCGCGAGCGTCACCACCGACAGCTCAGCGCCACCGGCGGCCGCTTCGGCGGCCTCTCGCAACGCCGCCGCGCCGCCGCGACCCGCTTCAAAGACCACGAGCACGCGCGTGCTGCCCCCGGGGACGCCGCTCGCCGGCGGGCCACCGCCGGTTGTCGTGGACCGGTCTTGCGCGCCTGCCACGCCGTTCATGCTGCGTTCACCATAGCCTTCCCGAGGGGGAGGCGGCGCGGCCCGCCCGGGCGCGCACCGCCCTATCACCATTCAGCGCGCCGCCGTTACCCCGGCTCCGATCTCCTTGAGCGTGAGAAACTCGCGGATGTAGCGGCTCACGAGCTCCGGGTATTGCTCTGCGATCCAGTGGGTTCCGTCCTCTACGCGCCGGAACGTGAGATCCCGGACGAAGTGCTCGAGCCCGGAATGGGATGCGGGCCTGACGTACGGATCTGCCTCCGGGTAGACGACCAGGGTCGGCGTCTCGACGAACAGGGGCGCGATATCGGGGCAGTAGTTTCCCCGGCCCGGCGTCCCGTGCTGGTCCGGCGGGGAGATGCCCTCGACCTCATACCAGTGCAGTGCCGACGCGACCGCCCCGGGTACGTGCCAGGCCTGGCGGTAGATCGCCTGATCCTGCGGACTGAAGAACGGATGATCGAGCGCCCGCTCGAGTGCGGCGAAGTCATCGGCGCTCACGGCATCGATCGCATCCCGTCGGCGAAGGCCGAGCAGATATTGGCTGGCACGGATCTGCTCATCGTCCTCGCGCTGAGCGCGATCGAGGACGCCCGGGTGAGCGCCACCGAGGCTCACGAGCCCGTCGAGCATCCTGGGGTAGTGGAGCGCGAACGACCAAGCGACGAGGCTGCCCCAGTCGTGTCCGACGAGCACGAAGCGGGTATAGCCGAGGTGTTCGACCAGGCAGCGCAGGTCCTCGACGGCGGGCCAGACCCCATAGTCGTGGACCCCCTCCGGCTTGGAGGAGAGGTTGTAGCCACGCTGGTCGGGAGCCACGGCGAGGTGGTCGGCTCCGAACTCCTGAAGCTGTGCACGGAACGCGTAGTGGAACTGCGGAAAGCCGTGGAGAAAAACGATCAGCGGTCCACTTCCTACGTGCGCGTAGTGAAGCTCGACTCCGTTCACCCCCGCAACGGAGTGCTCGATCTGGGGCGCAGGGGCAGCCATGCCGCTCAATCCCTCGATGGCGGTATCGGGGTCGAGGCGCCGACGGCGGCGCGCGGACCCGGGTCGCCAAGGATCAGGCAGGTAGACGTGGCGTGCGCATAGAGCTTCCCGGCCTCATCCACGAGCCTGCTCTCTGCGGTCGCGATCCTCGCGCCGCGGTGCACCACGGTTCCGCCGGCGCGCAAGGGTCCGGTGGTAGGCCGCACTGCCCTGACGAGATTGACTTTGGTCTCGACCGTCGTGTAGCCGCCACCTGCAGGCAGCGTCGAGTGGACCGCGGCTCCCGCCGCCGAGTCGAGCAGGGTCATCGCGATGCCCCCGTGGACCGTCCCGAGCGGGTTGCGGTGCGCGTCCGCCGGCCGGTACAGGAACGCGGCGGTCCCTTCGCTGACGTCGACAAGCTGGAAGTCGAGAACCGCTTGGATCGGCGCTGCGGGCGCCGTGCCATCACGGATCGCCAGGAGATATTGAAGACCGGTTTGGGTGTTTGTGTTATCCATGCCCCGATCTTTCCGCGCCACCGTTGGGGCAGCGTTGGCGGCACGTTGACGGCTTGGGCGAGCAGCCGCGGGCTCAGCCCCTCAGCAGCCGCGAGTGCAACGCCTGGATCTCCGATCCGGGCACAGCACCCAGGTCCTCGCGAAGCCGCACGCGGAGCCGCTCGAACACGAGCAGCGCCTCGGCCACGTTGCCCTCCGCCACGAGAGCCTCCATCAGATGGACGTAGCCACTCTCCCGATACGGGGCGAGGCGCACGAGCTCCGTAGCGGCGCGCACCGCAGCATCGCGCTCAGGACCACCCAACCGGAGCGCGCAGGCAGAGAGCGCCTCCAGCGCCCGCAGCCGAATCTCCTCGAGAGCGAGCCGACGCTCGTTCACCCAGTCGCCGTCGTGACCCGCCAGGAACACGCGCGAACTGACGTTGAGCGCGACATGGGACGCGATCCATGCCCTCACGTCCTCGCCCTGCGCCACCGCCGATTGCGCGTCGTGAAGCGCCTGGGTGGCGGCCTCGGTGTCGACCCAGACATCACTCGGGAGCGCCAACTGGAGAAGCTCGCCGGAGGGCAGAGCCTCCCAGCCGCCGACAGCGATCGCGTGACGCAGCTTGGAGAGCAGAGCGCGCAGCGCATTGGCCGCCTCCGATGGCGCTCCCCCACTCCAAATGACCTCGGCGAGCTCGGCCCGCGATACGGGTCGCGCACGGTTGGTGACCAGATATGCGAACAACACGCGCCCCTGGGCACCCGGTAGGCGGCGCGTCGTATCGACCCCCGCGATCCGCACAACCAGCGGGCCGCAAAGCTGAATCCGGCTCGGCCTCGGCTCGGGCATGACGTGCGACACTACCCCGATGAGGAACGTCATCGTCTGCGAGTGCGGCACCGTCGTCCGCGGAGATGACGTGCGCGAGCTGCTCGGCAACGCGCGCGGCCACATGCAGGCGAATCACCCCGCGATAGCCGAGCAGATCACCGACGAGCAACTCCTGGCCCTGAGCCAGGAGGAGCCTGTCGACACGCGGGTCCCCTGACGGGCCGGTAATCGGCGCATGAGCGCGAGCGCGGCGGAGTCGCGACCCCGATGACCGAGCTGATGCCATCGTTGGGGAGCGCTCACGAGGGCACACGCGCGCGGCACGTTCAGCACATGCTGGCGCTCTTGCCCGAGCATCTCGAGCGTCTGACCTGGTCGGCCGATCGGCTGCGCGAGGAGCGCAGCAAGCGGCTTCGCGCACTCGTCGCGCGCGCCAAGGAGGGGTCGTCCTGGCACCGGCAACGCCTGGCGGATGTCGACGAGCGCACGCTCGACGAGGACGACCTGGCGGGCCTGCCCGTGATGGACAAGTCGCAGATGATGGAGAATTTCGACCGCATCGTCACCGACCGACGCGTAACGCTCTTGGCCGCCAACGAGCACATCGCGGGCCTGCAGAACGATGCCTACTTTCTCGGTGATCTGCATGCTGTCGCGTCGGGCGGTTCCAGCGGCGTGCGCGGGGTGTTTGTTTGGGATTGGGATGGATGGACTGCGGTGAGGCTCGTCGCCCTGCGCCAGCAGTTGAAGGACCGGCTGTCGGACCCTGAGCTCGCGTCGAAGATGCCCGTGGGCATGGTCGTAGCGGCGAACAACGCGACCCATTTCACGACCGCCAGCGCCGAAACGTTCGCCACCGAGGCGGCGCCGATCCACCGCCTTCCGATCGGCATGCCGCTGGCCGAGATCGTCGCCGGCCTGAATGAGGTTGACGGAGACGGCCTTGCCACCTACCCGTCGATGCTCTCCTCGCTCGTCAGCGAGGCGAACGCCGGCCGGCTCACGATCAGGCCGAAGCGGATCCTGACAATGGCGGAGCCACTGTTCGACGAGATCCGCGAAGCGGCCGAAGGGACATGGGACGCTCCGGTGGCAAACATGTGGGGCACCTCAGAGGCCGGGATCGTCGGCATCGGCTGCTTCCTCGAGCCCGGCATGCACCTGGCTGACGACCTGGTGATCGTCGAGGCCGTCGACGCGAACGGGCGCCCGGTCCCGCCGGGCGTGCAGTCGGACAAGGTCTTCGTGACCAACCTGGCCAACACCCTCCAACCCCTGATTCGCTACGAGATCACCGACCAGGTCACCTTTTTGGACGAGCGCTGCCGGTGTGGCTCGGCTCACCGGCGCGTGGCCGACATCCAGGGACGTCTCGACGATGACTTCGCCTACGCCAACGGCCTCCACATACACCCGCACATCTTTCGATCAGCCCTGGTGCGCGAACAGGCGGTGACCGAATACCAGGTTCGCCAGAGTGCCCGCGGCGCCGAGATCCTGCTTCGAACCGAAGCGCCCGTCGATACCGCGGCGCTCGCCGAACGCGTCGCCGACGCGCTCAGGGCTCTCGGATTGGCCGACCCAGAGGTCTCGGCCCGCACGGTCGACCTCATCCCGCGGCTTGCCAGCGGAAAGCTCAAGCGGTTCATCCCCCTGAGCTGAAGCAGCGCCGCGCTCAGACGTCCGTGACGAGGTCCTCGACGTCTGCGGGCTCGCTCGACGCTTCGATGTCGGCCAGCGTCCGCTCGCGAGCTTTGGAGATGCGGTTGTAACGCTTGGAGAACTGACTGGCCGCGAACTCGGTGAACTCGTCCACGTGCAGGCCGAAGGGGGTCACCCCGTCAGGATTGTCCTCGTAGGCCGAGGCCACGATCGCCTCGGTCAGCGGCTGGAGCTCTGTCATCCGCTCCTCGATGACCTCCCACACGGTGTGGTCCTCGGCCACAAGGCGACTCAGGAGATAGACGCCGTAGGCGATGTGACGCGACTCGTCGCGCTTGATGTTGACCAGGCCCGCACAGAGGCCCGGCATCAACTCGTTGACCGCGAGCGAGCGGTGGTAGTTGGCGTAGCCGGTCTCCGCGAGGACACCCTCGATGATCATGTTGTACGTCACCGAGGCCCGCGCCATGGCAGCCGGTGACTGGTCCTCGATCAGCGCGTTCATCGCGCTGGGCAGCTCGACGTCGAAGAGCTGGATCGAGGCCTCGCGTGCCGGGGGCAGTTCGGCTCCGCCGGTCACCTCGCGGATCCAGCGGCTGAAGAAGTCCATGTGCTTGGCCTCCTCGAAGAGGAACGTCGTGAGGAACATCTCCTCCTCGAGTCGGCCCTGGCGGGCGATCGCGAGCACCAGCGGCAGAAGGTCGAGGGTGACCGCTTCCTCGCCGCCGAGGAACGCACCCGTCAGCTGCAAGAGCGCCTCGCGCCGTTCTTCGCTCATCGCCTCCCAGTCCTCGCGGTCCTTGGAGAAGTCGAAATCCGACGGGTTCCAGACGCCCAGCCGCTTGGCCTTCTCGAACAGCCGCATCGGGAACGAATCGACCCGCAGCACGGTCGGCTCGGAGTAGTTGTGTGCGACGACGGTCATCAGCTCTCCTTTCCATCGCTGGTGCAGACACCCGAGTGCTCGGCCGCAGGATATGCCCTCTCGTGAGCCCTCGTGTCGCCGTCACAGCGCGAGGATCAGGTCGCGGACGGCGGCGGGCTGGGAGAGGAAGGGGTGGTGACCGGCGTCGAGCTCAGCGACGCTGCCGGCCCGAGCGGCGAACTTGCGCTGCAAGGGGGCGGGGGTGCCCCGGTCCTGGGCGCATACGAGGTACGTCGAGGGCACCTGCTGCCAGGCCGCTGCCTGCACAGGCTGCCCGAGTACCGCCAGGCTCTGACGGGCCGTCCTGTTGGTGGCCTCGCGCTGGAGCTCGGGGTCGCAGTCCTGCAGGAACGTTCCGGCCAGAGCGTCGGCCCGGACCGTGAAGGTGCCGCCCTCGGGGTCGATGTCGAGGAACGGAGCGGGCTCCTCCCCGGCGAACGAGGAGAGGCTCTGCCCGACCTCGGGCAGGTAGCTGGAGACGAACAGCAGATGGCTCACTACCTCAACGCCTGCCGCTGCCTCCGCGGTGACGATCCCGCCGTAGCTGTGGGCCACCACCACCGTAGGCTCGTCGTTGGCGGTCAAGACGTCACGGACCGCGGCGACGTCCTCGGCCAGCCCTGGTCCCTTGATGTCCGTCGGAAGGCCCGTCTCGCCGCAGCTCGGCAGGGCGGGCGCCTCGCTTGCAACACCCCGCTCGGCCAGCAGACGGGCGGTTCGGTGCCACCACCATGATCCGTCCTTCACGCATGCCCCATGCACGAAAACGACCCTCATCGTGACCTCCTCCTCGCATGGCGAACCACTGTGGAGGACGATAGAGGGGCCCGATGGCACCGGCGACACGGCGCCTATCGACCAAGCCTTCCAGGACTTCCTCGCCATCATCGACGGCGGTGAGGTCCAACGACCCCAGGAGGAGCGATGAGCAAGCTCAGGTGTCACATCTCGATCTCGCTGGACGGGTTCGTGGCCGGCCCGAACCAGAGCGATGAGCACCCGCTCGGCGAACACGCAGAGCAGCTGCACGAGTGGGTCTTTGCGCTCAGCGCCTGGCGCGCATCACACGGCCGGCAGGGCGGCGAGGTCAACGAGAGCACGCGGATCATCGAGGAGACGCAGGAGAACCTCGGCGCCGGGGTGATGGGCCGCAACATGTTCGGACCCGTGGGCGGCGGCGATTGGGGGGACGGACACTGGAAGGGCTGGTGGGGGGAGGATCCGCCGTACCACAACGACGTCTTCATCCTCACCCACCACCCGCGCGATCCCTTGCAGATGAACGGCGGCACCAGCTTCCACTTCGTCACCGACGGGATCGAGCACGCGCTCGAGCTGGCGAGGGAGGCCGCGAACGGCGCCGACGTGCGCCTCTGGGGTGGCGCCCACGCGGCTCAGCAGTACATGGCGGCGGGGCTCCTGGACGAACTCGAGCTCCACGTGGTACCGGTGTTGCTCGGTGACGGTGAGCGGCTGTTCGACAACCTCGGGGACGCCGAGCCACAGCTCGAGCAGGTTCGAGCCGTCGAGGCTCCCGGCGTGGTCCACCTCAAGTACAGAGTGAGCCCGGGGTCGTGATCGAGGGGGCACACGCTTGCCAAATGCGGCGCCGCGCGGCTGCGGCGCGCCATGAGTGGTGGCGCGGTCGTCTGCGTTCTAGTCTTGCCGGCATGGCTGATGAGGGACGTATCGAGGTGGCCGACGCACCCGATAGTGAGCGCTACGAGCTGTCGCTCGACGGCGAGGTGGTCGGCTTCACGGCATACCGCGCTCGGCCCGGCCTGATCGCGTTCCTGCATACCGAGGTCGATGAGCGCGTGCGGGGTCGCGGCCTCGGCGACAGGCTGATCCGGTTCGTGCTCGAGGACGCCCGCGTGCGGAATCTCGCCGTGCTGCCATTCTGTCCTTTCGTCAAAGCGTTCATCGAAGGCCATCGGGAGTTCGAGGCGCTGGTGCCCGAGTCCTACAGGGAGCAATTCGGCTTGTGAAGCACTACGAGGGCGAGCACATCGAGGTGACCTACGACCCGGCCCGGTGCCTTCACGCCGCCGAGTGCGTACGCGGACTGCCGGCCGTGTTCGACACCTCGAAGCGGCCGTGGGTCGCTCCCGACGCCGCGGACGCCGACGCGCTCGCCGAGGTGGTCAGACGGTGCCCCACGGGCGCGCTCCACTACACGCTGCAGGACGGCGAGCCCGAGCGGCCCCGCGTCCCGACGCGAATCCGGCTGCCGGAGGGCGGACCGATGCTCATCGAGGGCGACCTCGAGCTCGACGGGAAGCGGGAGACCCGCGCCGCGCTCTGCCGCTGTGGCCAGTCCGGCAATCAGCCTTACTGCGACCGTAGCGGCGTCTGTCGCGACTGGGCCTACGAGCCGGGCAGCTGACGAACGACCGTCTCGGTCACTCCGGCGTGCCCGCTGCTGCCCAGCGCTGGAAGAGCTCGACGTGCTCCGCCGGCCAGGCGCCGTCGCAGGGCATCGTCCCGTCACTCAGCTGCTTACCTATTGCATCCGCGTTCGCGACGACATCGGCGTACGACCAGAGATCGAACGCGCGCCGCATCGCGTCGCGATCCTTGCTGCGGAACAGCGGCTTGATGTCCGCCTCGAACCCGATCGTCCCGTTACCTGCGGCCATAGTTCCCGTCCTCCTCCGATCCGCTGTGTAGGGGCGGCACTCGCGAGGGACCACCGGCGGCGCGTGTTCGACTCACCGAGCCTTGGCGCCGGCGCCCCGCTATGCGCCCGTGAACCGATACTCAGTCTGCCAGGCGTCCTTTGCGTCCGTGTGGGCGGTCCAGGAAACCCCCGCGTCTGGGCGTTTCCAAACCGGACGCCCGGATTTGACCCGTGGCCCTGCCGGAGGCGTACCATCGAGGTGGTGAGCGACGGGAGCATCTACTAGGTGCCTTACGACGCCGAGCTGGGCCCGACCAGATACGTGGCGGCAGGTGACCGCTACGAGCAGATCCCTTACCGCCGCTGCGGCCGCAGCGGCCTGAAGCTCCCGGCGATCTCGCTCGGCCTGTGGCAGAACTTCGGCGACGATCGCCCCCTCGAGAACAGCCGCCGGATGCTGCGTCGGGCGTTCGACCTGGGCATCACCCACTTCGACCTCGCCAACAACTACGGCCCGCCGTACGGCAGCGCGGAGAGCAACTTCGGACGCATCCTCGACGAGGATCTTCGTCCCTACCGGGACGAGCTCGTGATCTCGACCAAGGCCGGATACGACATGTGGCCCGGCCCGTACGGGGAGTTCGGCTCGCGCAAGTACCTGCTATCGAGCCTCGATCAGAGCCTGCGACGGCTGCGGCTCGATCACGTCGACATCTTTTACTCCCACAGGTTCGACCCCGACACGCCGCTCGAGGAGACGATGGGCGCGCTCGACACGGCCGTTCGCTCGGGGAAGGCGCGCTACGTCGGCATCTCCTCCTACGGACCCGAGATGACCGAGCGTGCGGCCGACATCCTCCGCACGCTCGGGACACCGTTGCTGATCCACCAGCCGTCCTACTCGATGCTCAACCGCTGGATCGAGCACGGCCTGCTCGACGTGCTGGCCCGCAACGGGACCGGCGCGATCATCTTCTCACCGCTCGCCCAGGGCCTGTTGACCGACCGCTATCTGAGTGGCATCGAGGAGGACTCCCGCGTGCGCCGCGGGCACTACTTCTCCGAGGAGTTCGTCTCCCCCCAGAACCTCGAGCGCGTGCGCGCGCTCAACGAGATCGCCCAGCGACGGGGGCAGACGCTCGCGCAGCTGGCGATCGCCTGGGCATTGCGCGATCCGCGAGTGACCTCCGTCCTGCTCGGCGCAAGCCGCGTCGAGCAGCTCGAGCAGAACGTCGCGGCGCTCGCGAACCTCGACTTCGACGCCGGTGTGCTGGAGGAGATCGACCGCTACGCCCAGGACGGCGGCATCAACCTCTGGCCGCCCTCCCCCTAGCCCGCCCCCGGTGAATCAGGCGGGGTCGTGCGAGCCCGCGAGCAAGGTACCCGGCAGACCCGTGAGGGCCGCGATCCCGAGCACCGACCGTGGCTCGTACGCGGCGTTCCAGAGACCGCCGTGCGCGGCCCCTTCGCTGAACAGCGACTCCGGATCCTCGCGCGGTGAGGGCGGCTGGTGGACGTCGTGCACGAGCATTGCGGCCATCAACACGCGGGTCGTGGACGGTTCGAAGATCTCCACGCCGAAATGGCGAGCGCCCGCGTAGGCCGCCGCGAGAATGCGGTTCTTCGTCACCGAGCGGGTCCACGTCGGGGGGGCGACGTTGAAGGACACCCGACCGCCATCGGCGTTCGTGACGACGCCGCGCCAGCGCTGCAGGCGCTTGGCGATCGCGTAGTTGGGCCCCTGCTGCTTGACCAGCGCGTCGGCCACCGGCACCCCGTCGCCGTAGGCCGCCGCGTACAGGCGGTTGCGCGAGAGTCCCTTCGCGGGAGCCTGCAGGATCCGGCGGACCCCCCGCTCGCGGTAGGCGGCCTGAGATCGCGCCACGACCTGCTCGGGCACGACGAACGCGTCGGTGGGAGTCGCCAGGAATGCCAGGGCCGCTGAGGGCCTGCGCTGGAGCAGGTCCGTGGCGAGCACGTCGAAGGCCCCCGTGGCGAGCACGTGATCGCCGCCGTCGGCGTAGGCGTGCATACCGAAGACAGCGTCCTCGGTGCGCGCGCCATGATCCAGCCAGGCTCGTGTCTCCGGGAGCATGCGCAGCAGGTCGACTCCCGGCGAGCCGTTGGCCATCAGCGGCATGCGCACGCTGCCGGCGCCCTCTCGCGCGAGCTTGCCGACGCGCTTCCACACCTGCGGCCGAGGAAGGTCGATCGCGATCACGTCGGCCCCCCACGAGCACAGCGGTCCCAGCGGGCCGATCGCGGCACCGGCGCCCACCAGCGTCACCTCGCGATCGGGCAGCGACAGCCACTCGGGGTGCTCGGCAACGCGGCCCACGGCCTCGGCGAACGACGGCTCGACCACGCCCCCGTCGGCCCATCGCTCGAGTTGGCTTACGAGCGCGCTCCCTTCGAGCTCGCGGCCTCGATAGGGGACGCGAAGCGCCTTGACCGCGGGCGCCGCGCCGCGAACCTCCCCGGTGCCCAGCGTCAGATAGGGTGCGAAGGCCTCCAGGGAATCGTCGAGACTGACCGCTCGCGCGTCGCGCTCGAATTCCAGCTGCCTACGCATGGAGGCGAGTCCCGCGCGAGCGATCGCAAGCGACGAGGTGCGCCCTGCCGATGCGATCGTCAGCTCGCGCAGGACTCCCACGTAGTCGGACCGCCAGCTTCCAGCGGCGCGGATCCGACTCCCCAGTTCTGCATCCACCGAAGCTGCCGCATCCGCGAGCATCGCGCGCCCCGTTGCCGTGGTGGAACGTCGGGCGTCGACTTCGGGGAACGCTACGCCGGCTCCCGCCGGCACCCCCGAACCGTCCTCCGTCACAACTCCCTGGTTCGGGCGAGAGGCGGCGTCTAGCGGAACCGTGTACACCGAGGCTGAGCGTATTCCACAAGCCCGGTAGCTTCTGCCCCCCATGAACAGCAATCTGCCCTGGCGTTCTTATGCTTCCAGCACAGATTCCTGGCTCCAACCGCAGGCCGTAGCCGCGATTCGCGCCGAGCTCCCAGCGCTCGCCGAGGAGGTCGTGCAGGCGATACAGCGCGAGGTTCCCGCCTACTCGCGCCCGCTCAGCGGGGACTTCGGACGCGGGGTTCGCTCCGGCACAGAGATCGCGCTGCGCCGCTTCATCGGCGACGAAGCCGAGGAGTCACGCGCCGTCTACCGAAGCCTCGGGTACGGCGAGCACCACGCTGG
This sequence comes from uncultured Solirubrobacteraceae bacterium, assembly GCA_963821425.1. GTDB lineage: Bacteria > Actinomycetota > Thermoleophilia > Solirubrobacterales > Solirubrobacteraceae > Palsa-744. Next base: position 2,032,816 of record CAWGDS010000004.1, on the reverse strand, counting down.
ACGCAGCCTCGATGGGCTGCAGTCCGCCTTTCGCGTCGGCGCCCGGGTCGCATGGCGGCGCATGAGTCAGGCCGCGGCCGCCGCCGGGGCGAGCGCGGAGGCGCAGCGGACACTCGCCGAGGCGATGTTCGCGTACATCGACCAACTCGCCGCCGAGTCGATCGAGGGCTATACGGAAGCCCAGCTCGCAGACGCGAGCGACATCGAGCGTCGGCGGGCAGCACTGTTCACAACGCTGATCGCAGATCCCCCACCGGATGAGTCGACGCTGCTCGCGGCAGCCGAGCTTGCGAACTGGAGGCTGCCGCGCACGCTCGCCTGCGTAGCTGTGAGCGGCGAGCAGGCAGCTCGCGCCGGACGCCGTCTCAGCGGGGACTGTCTGAGCAACCAGGACGCCGGCGCGATCCACCTGATCGTCCCCGACCCGACAGCACTCGAACAGGAGCTCGCGGCCGCCGCCAAGCGCCTGCACGTCCGTATCGGCCTCGGTCCCCAGGTGACGGTGCCCGACGCGCGCATCTCGCTGAGGTGGGCCCGCCTGGCCCACGAGCTCGGCCACGGGGAGGGAACGGTCGTCGCCGAGCGGCGACTTGCCGATATCGCCCTGCGCGGGGCGAGCGATGTGGTCGCCGCGCTGCGAGAGCGATCGCTCGCACCGTTGGCCGTCGAGAGCGAGCGAAGCCGGGAGCGGCTCGAAGCCACCCTGCGAGCCTGGCTGAGACACCGCGGATCACAGCGGGCGATCGCATCCGAGCTCGCGGTGCATCCCCAGACCGTCCGCTACCGGCTGCGTCGCCTGCGTGACCTCTTCGGGCCGGCACTCGAAGATCCCGAGCGACGGTTCGAGCTCGAGATCTCGCTACGCGAGATCTGAAGACCGCCCCGGAAGATATGTGAGGACCAACCGAACCGGCTCGCGGGCCTCGCGACCGGAGTGCAAAGATTTGCCGGGATGCCGCCGCGCCCGAATGTGTTTGCGGAGACGTTCAGCCGCAAACGTGGAGATCTGAGCGTCGAGCCCGTCGCGAGCGAGGCGGGCGCCGAGGAGCTCGGCGGGACACTCTATGAGCTTCCTCCCGGCTCCGACGGGGCCCCCATGCACCTGCACCACGGGATGGAGGAGCTCGTTGTGGTGATCGCGGGCACGCCGACGCTGCGCACGCTCGAGGGCGAGGTCGAGTTGGCAGCCGGTGACGTCGTCGCGTTTCCGCGCGGGCGACGCGGGGCGCATACGCTCGCCAACCGCTCCGCCGCGCCGGTGCGATATCTCATGCTTTCCACAAAGGTGATGCCGGAGATCGTCGAGTACCCCGAGCAGGGGACCGTGCGGGTCCTCACACGATCACCGTTCGCAGCGCCGGATCCGAACGAGGATCCTGCCGATCGGCCGGTGCTGCTGTTCGATCGCTCAGACGCGAAAGAGGTCCCTCCGCCAAGCTGAGCCCGGGCACGGGAGTCAGCGGACGGCGTAGGCTTGGGCCGGATGCCACGTCGTTGTGAATGGGCAGACGGTGACGATCCCCTCATGACGGCCTACCACGACGAAGAGTGGGCACTGCCCTCACACGACGATCCCCACCTCTTCGAACTCCTGACGCTGGAGGGAGCCCAGGCCGGACTCTCCTGGAAGACCATCCTGCACAAGCGGGACGGGTATCGGTCAGCATTCCGGCGCTTCGATCCCGCTCGAGTCGCCCGCTTCGACGCCCCCAAGATCGAGACCCTGTTGAGCGACCCGGCGATTGTCCGAAACCGGCTGAAGGTCGAATCGACGGTGAACAACGCTCGCCGCATCCGCGAGGTACAGAAGGAGTTCGTGACGTTCGACGCCTACATCTGGCAGTTCGTCGACGGCGCTCCGATCGTTGCTCGCAGACGCCGGCTGAGTGACCTTCCGGCCGAGACCCGAGAGTCGAAGGCGATGAGCAGCGACCTCAAGCGCAGAGGCTTCCGCTTCGTCGGGCCGACGGTCTGCTACTCGTTCATGCAGGCGGCCGGCCTCGTCAACGACCACGTCACGAGCTGCTTCCGCTATCGCGAGCTTTCCAAATGATGCCCCGACTGCACCGCAGGCGACCCCTCCGCCGGTCTGGGCCACGACTGTCGGAGGTTGACACCGGCGAGCTTTCCGCAGGGCGACGGCTCTAGCGCGAAGCGGGCTGCCGCCTGAGCGAGTCCGCCAGGAACGCTTCCATCCCGGCGGCATCGAGCGGGCGCGCGAACAGAAAGCCCTGGCCGCAGTCACAATCCTCGCGCTGCAGGGTGGCGAGCTGCTCCTGTTGCTCGATGCCCTCAGCAAAGGTCTCGATCGAGAGCGCCTTGCCGAGCTGCACGAGGGTGTGGATCAGCGTCTCGCCCTCCTCCTTGTCGCTCATCGCGGAGATGAACGAGCGGTCGATCTTGAGCGCATCGACCGGGAACCGCTGGAGATGGGCGAGCGAGGAGTAGCCGGTACCGAAGTCGTCGATGGCGACACGGACGCCGAGCAGCTTGATCGCCCTCAGCCGGTGTGCGGTCTCCTCGACGTTGCGCATCAGCGTGGTCTCGGTGATCTCGATCGTCAATGCTCCGGGCTCGAGCCGGCTGGCTGCGAGCGCGTCTTCGATATCGGCGATCAGCTGGTCGCTGTCGAGCTGACGTGCCGAGACGTTGACGGCCATGCCGATCGGATATCCGGCAGTGCGCCACGCCGCGCCCTGCGAGCACGCCTGCTGCAGGACCCACGCGCCGATCTCTGTGATCAGTCCCGTCTCCTCAGCGAGGGGAATGAAATCGTTCGGGGCGAGGATTCCGCGTGTCGGATGCCTCCAGCGGATCAGAGCCTCCACGCCGGTGGCACTCATGTCGCTCAGTGCGAGGGTCGGCTGGTAGGCGAGGAAGAACTGTTCGTCCACGAGGGCATCGCGCAGGTCCATCTCGAGTTCGGCGCGCTCATGGATCGTGTCCTGCATGCCGGACTCGAACACCGCGTAGCGGTTCTTGCCGTCCCACTTTGCGCGGTACATGGCGATGTCCGCCTCGCGGAGCAGCTCCGGTGCGGTGCTCTGGTAGCCCAGCGCGATCCCGATGCTGGCGCCGACGGTAAAGCGTGCGTGCTCGCCGGGACCGAGATTGAATGAGGGCTTGAGAGCCTCGAGCATGCGCTTTGCGACCAGCTCGGGGTCGGTCTCGCGTGTCAGCTCCTCGCAGATCACGACGAACTCGTCGCCGCCGAGACGGCCGAGCGCGTCCGAGCCGCGCAGCACACCGTCGAGCCTTGCGGCCACCCCCTGCAGGAGCTGGTCGCCGGCTTCGTGTCCGAGGGTGTCGTTGACCGTCTTGAAGTTATCGACGTCGATGAACAGCACCGCGACCTCCTTATGCGTGCGCGTGCTGCGCGCGAGCATCTGTTCCAGGCGGTCGCGGATCAGGGTTCGATTCGGCAGGCCGGTGAGTGCGTCGTGGGTCGCCATGAACGACAGCTCCTCCTCGCGGCGCGTGAGCTCTGCGTCGGTTTGCTCGCGCTCGGCGTCGAAGCGCTTGGCCATCTTCACAAGGGTGAACTCGAGGCTCAGCTGGACGATCGTCTGCGCCTGCGAGAGCGCCTCGGGCGTGGCGTCCAGGTCGGCGGCGCTCTCCTGCAGCACCTGGATCACCGAGTCGCGCCACCACACGCAGCGTTTCATCAGCCGGTTCAGCGACGCCGCACGATGCGCGGCCAACTCGCCGTAGATGAACCAGGTGTCCTTGCCGGCCTCGATCGCCACCTCGGCACCCTCACCGGCCATCCAGCGGGCCACCGCCATCGTTGCACCGCGGTTGATGCGTTCGAAGCGGTCCCTGACGATCGGATCGACATCGTCGCCGCGGCCGCGACTTCGTAGTTCCGTGAGCGCGAGCACGTTCTCGGCACGCGCCTTCAGTGCCTCGCCCAGCGGGCGGACGTCCTCCCTGAGATCCGACAGGGGCGATGGCGGCGCCGGCAACGCCGGCGACGGGACGGCTCCTGCGGCTTTGGATCGCCGATTCGCTGCCATCAACACCTCCTCGGCGCTCGGGGCCCGCCACTTGAGTTTGTGCGCGTTCGGTGCGCAGCCCCCTCACCGGCCGCCGGCGTCCCGTGGACCGATAGCGAGAGGGGCGGCGATCGATTTAGCGCGAGCTAAAGGACTCCCGGATCAGCTGCCACAGCGGCAATACTGAGAGGCGATGGCGGAGATCGTCTTCGATACGGCTGCGCTGACGAGGGTGCGCTTCGCGATCTCGCCGACGATCGAGATGGTCAGGAGCGTCGGTGTGCTGGGGGATCCGGGTCGCCAGGCGGTGCACATGCCGTGGGCGGTTCGGGCCGCCGCGGCCGTTGGCCCGCTCGACCTGTCGGTCCTGCGTGCGCTGCAGGGGTCGGGGATGTACAACCCCGACTTCATCCACCCGCTGCCCGCGGGACCGTTCACGAGCATCGAGGACGATCTGGCAATGATGCTGGCCACGCCCCCTCAGCAGGTCCGAGCGGAGGTGTCGGAGGCGTATCTCGGCGAGCGTATGCCGCCCGTGCTCCACGGGTTCCTCGAGGAACCGCGCGCAGCCGTAGGCCGGCTCCACGCTCTCATGCGCGCGTACTGGGAGCGTGCGCTCGCTCCGCACTGGGAGCGGGTGCGCGCGTTGCTCGAGCACGACATCCGCTACCGCGCGCGCCAGATGGCCGACGGCGGCCTGGAGGCGCTGTTCGCAGACCTCGACCCGCAGGTGAGCTGGTCCGATGGGGTCCTGCGTCTCGAAAACCAGCGCGACGAGGATAGCGTCGTGCCCCCATGCGCGACGCGGGTGCTCGAGCTGGACGAGCGCGGACTGCTCCTGATTCCCAGCGTGTTCACGTGGCCGAAGGTGATGCTCGTCAGCGCAGAACCGTGGCAACCCACGGTGATCTACCCCGCCCGCGGCGTGGGCATGCTCTGGGACCAGGATGCCCTGGCTCCCCCGGACGCCCTCGCCAAGCTGCTCGGACGCAACCGCGCCGCGGTGCTGCTCGCACTCGACTCGCCGCGTTCGACCAGCGAGCTCGCGGGGCTGCTCGGGGTCACCGGCGGTGGAGTCTCCCAGCAGCTGTCCGTGCTGACCCAGGCCGGACTCGTCACGCGCCAGCGGGTCAGGCGCCACGTCCTGTACCTGCGCACGTCCGGCGGAGACACGCTCGTCCAGGTGACCTCCAGCGCCGAGGCGCTCGAACAGCCGGCGGCGTGACGCCCCGCCCGGGGCGCCGCCGGTGCCATAGCCCTCGCTAAATCTCTTGGGCCGGCGCCGAAGCTCGGCGATGCTGCGGGTATGGCCACACTCAACAGCCACACCGCACGCGCGCTCGCCGAGGAGCGGGTGCGTGAGCTCAGGCAGGATCGCATCGGCGCGCGCGGGAGATTTCGAGCCCGCGCCGAGCCCGCGCCTGCGGAAACCGCGAGAAAGCGCACCCCACGCGTAAGCGCGAAACCCTGCGCTGAGACCTCGTTTGCACTCGTTGCCACCGTTCGCTATCTGCGCCGGCGCGTCAACCCCGATCGGAGCTAGTGCCGGGACCGGCTAGGGGCCCGGCTTCTCGTTCAGCAGCACCTCGTGCATCTCGACCGGCGAGCGCTCATGCTCGTTGGTGCACGATCAGCACGGACTGCCTGCAGTGCTGCGCGACGGCCGCGGCGACGCTGCCGAAGATGCGTCCGGCGAAGCCATGGCGGCCGTGCGACCCGAGCACGATCAGAGTGGCGTCACGCTCCTCGGCGACCTTCGCGATCCCCTGCCAGGTGGGCGCCGATTCGGCCGCCATGCTCCGCGCGCGAAAGCCGGCTTTCTCGGCGAGCTCGGCGCCGTGCGCAGCGGTCTCCTCCGCGGCCTTCTTCACCTCGCTCGCCTGAGCGGCGTTGAGATGCAGCTCGCCGGCGGGCACGAAGCCGACGTCCGCCGGCTGCCAGACGCAGAGGACGAGCGCGTCACGCCCGGGAGTGAGCTGCCGGGCCGCCTCGTCGATCGCGAGCTTCGCGAGCTCGGAGCCGTCGTAGGCGAACAGGACCAAGCCCGCGTCCACGGGTTTCGTCGGCGCCGAGGTCACGCTCGAGTTCACGTCCGCTCAGAGCCCTCGACGGCCGTCTCCGCCGGTCTGTCCTCGCGCACGACGCCGGGACGGGCACGAATGCCGCCGGCGTCGTCGAGAGTCGGAGCGGGCGGCGGCGCCGGCTCGACCCGAGCCGTCACCCCGCGCACCCGCGCCAGGAGCGGCGGCGAGTACCAGGCTGGATCGTCGCCCTCCAGGAACCTGTCGATGTCCGGGGTCTGCGGGCGCGCGCCCCCGAGTGCGTAGATCGCGACGCCGAGCGCGGCGCCCCCGAGCGCCAGACCGAAGCCGATCCAGAGCGCGATTTCCGTGCCGGCTTCGAGTCCTCCGCCCACCGTCACAGCGAAGTGGGCGAGGATCGGCGCGATCATGAACGCGGCGACCGCGCGCAGCAGCTCGACGATCGCAAACACGCGCTGGAGGTTGGCCGACGGCAGCGAGAAGCCGGCGACGAAGAGCGCGGGGGCGACCGTCGCCCCGAGACCGACGCCGGTGAGCCCGGAGCCGATCAGAGTGGCTGCTTCGCTCGGTGGCATCTTTACGCCGAAGACCGCGATGCCGGCTGCGAGGAACACCATCCCGGCCAGCGGCAGGTAGTGGATCGAGCGGCGCCTGAAGACGACGCCGAGCAGGACCGCCGTGATCACCGCTCCAGCGACCTCCGGCAGGTAGAGGAGACCGACGTGAAGTGGGTTGTAGTGCTGGAGCAGCACCACTGCGGTGAGGGCGGTCGCCGAGACCGACGCGGCCGCCGCGAAGAGCGCGACGGTGACTCCGGCGACGGGCATCGTGCTCGTGAGCATTGTGCGGATCGTGAGCAGCGGGCGCTTTGCGCGGTACTCATAGACGACGAGCGTGACGATCAGCACGAGCCCCCCGAGCAGCGGCACGATCGTCGTCGGGCCGACGAAGCGGTGGGTGAGGAGCTGCGAGGCGCCGTAGAAGGCGGCGGTGCAGCCGACGGCCGCGAGCGCGATCGCGGGCAAGTCGCGGGGCGAGTCGGGGTCGGCCGGGGGCGCATCATCGAACGTGAGCAGCGACAGGATGAGCGCGCAGGCCGCGATCACCGCCACGATCCAGAAGAGCGGGCGCCAGCCGCCCGAGTTCGCCTGCAGCCCGCCGATCGTCGGCCCGAGCGCCACGGCCCCGAAGATGCACAGGTTCATGATCACCGCGGTGATGCGCAGCTTGCTCGCGGGATACCCGATCGCAAGCGGCGGCACCGCCGCGATCAGCAGCAGGCTCGTACACAGTCCCTGGAGCACGCGGCCCGCGATGTACATGTCGGAGCTCTGGGCGGAGGCTGCGAGCACCGACCCGGTGAGGAGCAACGCCGCGTAGACGACGAGCATTCGCCGCTGCGGCAGGTGCTGCGCGAACTGGACCGCGAGCACCGTTCCGATCGCGTAGGCGGCGTTCGCGAGGCCGGAGCCGAGGCTCATCGTCTGAAGGCTCGCGTGCAGGTCCTTCGCGATGATCGGCGTAAGCGGCAGGAGGGCGGCGGAGAGTGCGAGGTAGGGGACGAGCGCGAACAACACCATCGCCGCGACGGCGGCATAGCGGCCGGCGAGCGGTCCCTGGCGCATCAGCCGCTTCCCTCCGCCTCGGCGCCGCGGTCCCGGAGGCGCCCGAGGCACGGGCCGGGCGGGCCGGATGTCAGTCTCTTCGCGGCGCGGACAGCGATCGATTCGTTATAGCCAACGCGCGCCCCATCTCCTTCTCGTCCAGCAGGTCCGTCGGGCGGCCCCGACTCCGTCGCGCGACCTGTCATCTCCCAGCTCGCCGCTGTAGATCCTCCACGAACGAGCCGAGCGTTTCCGTCGCGGCCGACAGCGCCTCCAGCTCCGGGTCGGATAGCTCCTCCAGGTCCGCTCGCATGGCCGCCAGGAACCGCGCACGGAACTGCTCCTGCGCCGTTCTGCCAGCCTCGGTGATCCTGACCATGACGACGCGGCCGTCCTCCGGCAGCCCTTCGCGCTCGACCCAGCCCTTGTCCTGCAGGCGCCTCACGAGCAGCGTCATCGTGGGCTGCGCGGTCCCCTCGAGCTCGGTGAGCTCTGTGATCCGCCGCGGCCCCTCCCTGATGATTCCCAATACCTCCATTTCGGTGCGGGAGATCTCCCGGTTGCGCACCTGCTTGACCAGAAGTCGCACGAGCACGGCGGCACGGGAGAGCAGCTGCTCGGCGATGTAGTCCACCCTCTCGCCCCGTTGAGTCCCGTCGGCGGCGCTTGTCACGGTCATATTGTCAACTATATATCTATCTACTATACCCGTCAAGGCAGCGGCCCGCCGGCGTCCCTCAGAGGTGGAGCGCGAGAGAGGCCTGCTTGTTAGGGTCCGCCGTCGTCCATCCGAGAGCGCCGTCCGCCCGGCGCCGTCCGCCACGTGGAATCCGCCCCTCAACATCGCTCACCTTCGCCGCGCCCTGACCGTCGGGCAACGTCGGCGGAGGGCCTGGTCCCACTGATTGGTCGCTTCTTTCCCGCCCCGATGGCGGCGAAGGTCCCGGAGGTCATCTTCGTCTTTTGGGTCGTGAAGATCCTGACGACCGCCGGCGGGGAGGCCACGTCGGATTACCTGAAGACCTACGGCAACTTCGTCGGAGGCGGGATCGAGGTGCTCGTGATCGTCGTGGGGCTCTTGTGGCAATTCGAAACCCGCCGCTACCGGGCCTTCGCCTACTGGTCGCTCGCGTTCGCGATCGCGATCACCGGGACCGGCGTCGCCGATTTCCTGCATCTCGATGCCCATATCCCGTATGCGGGGACCACCGTGCTGTGGGCGGTGATCCTGGCCGCGATCTTCTGGATGTGGCAGCGCTGGGAGGGCACGCTGTCGATTCACAGCATCAGCACCCAGCGGCGTGAGGCGTTCTATTGGGCGACGGTGTTCGCGACCTTCGCCCTCGGGACCGCGCTCGGAGATTTCACCGCCATCTCGCTCAACCTCGGCTATCTGGAGTCGGGCATCTTCTTCGGCGTCGTCATCCTGATCCCGGCCCTGGCGCGATGGCAATTCGGCCTGAACGGCGTGGCGGCGTTCTGGATGTCCTACGTGGTCACGCGACCGCTCGGGGCGTCCTTCGCCGACTACATCAGCAAGTCCCAGAACGGCGGGCTGGGCTTCGGCGACGGCGCCACGGCGATCGTCTTCTTCGTCGCCGTCCTCGCCCTTGTCTCCTACCTCGCCCTGGCCCGCCCTGACATACAGAAGCCGCTGGAATCCGCCGTGCCACGGCCGAGAACGGCTCCGCTGCCCGACTTCCTCCACGCGGCCGGCCCCGAGCTCGAGGTTGACTAGGGTCCTGAGTCGATGGCCCCGGCGCTCGTCCTACACGCGCTGCCTCCGTCACATCCGTGCATGACGGTCGAGGCGGCGATCCGCCTGAAGGGGCTTCCCTATGAGCGGATCGACCTGCCGATGAACGGTGAACACCCCACGCGCATGCAGGAGATCTACGGCGCGGGCAACTCCACCGTGCCAGGGCTGCTTGTCGACGGAGATCCCGTGCACGGCTCGCGGGCGATCCTCGAGCGGCTGGAGGAGATCGCGCCCGATCCGGTCCTGTTTCCCTCCGAGGAGGTTCGCGAGGCCGAGCGGTGGGGCGACGAGCAGCTTCAGGACCTCGGCCGGCGCCTGCCGTGGGGAGCGCTGCATTTCCGACCCGAGCTGCTGGCCGCGATCGGTGGCGGCGAGCCACTCGACGGGCCGGGCACCGACTACGCGATCCGCTACATCCACAGCGCCTGGGGTTACCACCGCATCACGGCCGAGCGCCTCGCGGACGATCTCGCCGGCCTGCCGGCGAAGCTCGACCAGATCGAGTCCCTGGCGCGAGCCGGTGTGATCGGCGGCCAGACCCCGAACGCCGCCGACCTGCAGATCGGCGCGACGATCCGCGTCCTGCTCCCGATCGAGGACCTGAAGCCACTGCTGGCCGAGACCGCCGCGGAGACGATCGCGCTCCGTCACTTCCCCGCCTTTCAGGGCGGCATACCGGCGGGTGCCTATCCGGCGGGCTGGGTGCCGAGGCGCGCGTAGCAGGCGCCGCGTGGGCGCCGGACGATCGCCTCGGTCAGCCGCCGGTCGTCCTGTCGAGCAGCGCGAAGAGCTCGGTGAAATGCCGCTCGGCCGCCGCCTCGTCGTAGGCTGCCGTGTCGCTCATCGTGTAGCCGTGGGCAGCCCCCTCGTAGAGCTCTGAGCGATAACGCACGCCGGCCTCCTCGAGGGCCTGCTCGAGCGCTGCTATCTGCTCGGGGGTCATGCTCGGGTCGTTGTCAGCAGGGCCGAGGTAGACCTCGGCGGAGATGGCGGCGGCGCTCAGGTGCGGGCTGTCCTCGTCCTCGCTCACGAGCCCACCGGCGTGGAAGGCAGCGAGCGCCGCCACCCGCTCCGGGTAGGCGGCGGCGATCCGCCAGCCGACGCGCCCACCCATGCAATAGCCGGTGATGGCGAACGGCGGGCTTGCGAGCTCGCTGAGATAGTCGAGGTACGCCGCGCCGTCGCTTGCGATCCGCGCAGGCGTCAGCTCGGCCATGGCCGGCCTCAGGCGGGCGAAGAACGGGTCCCGCTGTGCGGGGTCCTCCAGATCCGGCATTCCCGTGGTCGACGCCCGCCCGCTGCGATAGAGGACGTTCGGCGCGAGTACGACGAACCCCCGCGCTGCGATGCGGTCGACCATCTCCTCGATCCGAGGGCGCAAGCCGAATGCGTCCATGAGGAAGAGCACGCCGGGGGGACTCCCATCCCCCCCGGGTGGCCGCGACACGTAGGCGTCCGCCACGCCGTCCTGGGTCGTGATGTCGACCGACTCGCCGTTCATCGATGTGCGCTCCAATCTTCGCTGGTCGAAGGGGTGCAGCCTAGTCGCCTCGGACGTAGATCTCGCGGGGCAGCAGGCTCTCTCCGCAGGACGCACACTTCCCGGCGTGCGGTCGGTGGCCGAACCGGGAATCAGCCGAACGTGAAGACGTAGGCGCGCACGCCTGGGTCGAGGAACGTGATCTCGAAGTCACGCTCGCCACCTACCGTTCGCTGGCGGATCAGCTGGTACATCCTCGGCTCTGTGATGGTGCCTTCCCCCGCAGCGTCGAGGTCCACGCCATGCGCATCGCCAGGCGGCTGCCCGTCGAGGCGCACGGAGAACCGGACCGGAGTTGCTGGCGCCGGCGGAGCGAGCACGAGGTTGAGGTCGCGGGCCTGGAAGCGATAGCTGAGCGAGCCGGGGGTCGAGTCGAGTACAGCCGCCTCGGCGCCGACCGACCAAGCGCCCTCGAGCGCCCAGTGGTTGAGCGTCAGGCCATCGCCGAGCGACTGGCTGCGGCGTTCGCCGCGCGCGGATCCCAGATAGGTCTCTGGGGACCCGATCGTGTCCAGGTCGGCAGCCTCCGCGAGGCCCGTGGCGGTGACGCTCACGGTCCCCTCCTCGACGCCCAGCAGTTGCTGGATCGCTCGCTCGGTCTCCTCGTAGGCGCCCTCCCCGAAATGCTGGAAGCGGACCTCTCCTTCGCGACCCATCAGGTACACCGCCGGCCAGTAGTGGTTCTCGAATGAGCGCCAGATCGTGAACTCGTTGTCGATCGCGACCGGGTAGCCCACTCCGAGCTCGCGCGTCGCACGTCGTACGTTCTCGAGCTCGTGCTCGAAGCCGAACTCCGGGGCGTGGGCGCCGACGAGCACGAACCCGCGGTCGCGGTAGCGCTCCTCCCAGGCCCTGAGGTACGGCAGGGTCCTCAGCCAGTTGACGCAGGAGTAGGTCCAGAAGTCGACCAGCACGACGCGCCCGCGGAGCCCATCCGCCGTGAGCGGCTCGGAGTTCAGCCAGACGCTCGCCCTGTCCAGTGCCGACAGAACGCCGTTGCTGGGGTGCGTGGTGGACATCCCGCTCGTCAGGTTTGCACGCCGGCGACCTTCCGGTTGACGTGGGTCGAGATGACGTTGCCGTGCGAGTCCAGCCAAGTGATGACGGCCGGGGGTTCCGCTGTGGGTCCGGGACTCGGCTGGCCGTCGCCGTTCGTGATCGGGCCGACAGGTCCGGGGTAGCCATGGAACGAGAACGTGTTCTCGGTCACGGGCTCGGTCTGGGCGGGATGGCCGGGGTACTGCAGGATCACGCTGGCGACGCCGTCGGGCACGAGCCCGTATCCATCGAGACCGGAGCTCTCGAGCCAGTGTCCGGAGGTCAGCACGCCCGTGTCGGTGCAATCCCCTCCGACGCGTCAGCCGCGACCTGCTGGACGCAGATCAAGTCCTTGGCTTCGGTCGGCACGTAGGCGCCCAGCGCCCGGTCGAACTTGGCAGGCCCGAAGTCGGCGCTGGTGACGCTGTACAGCAGCTGGTGCGGGAATCCCGGCGCCGGCGGCAGCAGCCGGATGTAGTTCCTGCGAATGCCGTGGACTCCGGGGAGAATCGATGAGCCGAGCGTCGCGGGGTCCACGATGGCCCCGGGGGGTGGGTCACGCAGGATGCCCAGCAGGGCGAGTTGTTCGGGCGGCGGGACCGCGTCGCTCGAACTGACCGTCTGGCCGATGAAGTCATGGAGGATCGGACCCACGCCGATCGTGATCGCCGGAGTTGCGATCGCGGCGGCCACGCTCCGACCTGCCACGAGGCGGAACCTCCTGCCGCGCGAGAGAGACTGCAGTCGTCTTCGCCCAACGAGTCCATATAGCTCTTACACGAAGCAGGAGCGCCGTTTGTGACCGGCTTTGCCCGCGCGGCTTCCAATCGGGGCGCCGAGATTTGAGCTCGGGACCTCACCGGCGGCTGGGGCGGGGCTGCGGATAAACCCCTATCCACGCGACGGACGCACGCGGATGAGGGCGTGAGCGCAACCTACTTGACTCGTAGCCATGGATACGACCAAGACGGCGACCGGGAGGTAAGTGACGAGATGCATCACCCAGAGCCGGACAGAGAGACAGAGGTCCGCGACCAAGCCGACTTCGACAAGGCAGTGGCTCGAGACGGCAAGGTCGCGCTCGAGTGGCTCGCCGGCTTCGGAGTCGTCGCGGCGCTGCTGCTGTCGATCATCGCCATCAGCCAGAGCAGCCAGCACAACACGGTTACGGTCACGAGTGGCGTCGCTCCGGCCGCCACGAACTCGGCAGCGGGCAGCACTCCCGCCAGCCTGCCTGCCAAGACGATCAGCCTGGAAGTCATCCCGGGCGGCAAGTTGGGGCCGGACAAGATCAAGCACGACTACTTCACGAAGACGGAATTCGCCGTCAAGGTCGGACAGAGGCTGGATCTCCGCATCGACAACACCGACGAAGGCGAACACAGCATCACCTCACCCGAGATCGGCGTGAATCTCATCGTCAAGCCGGGCGTGCACACTTACCAGATCGTGGTCAAAGAAAAGGGCCGCTTCTCTTGGTTCTGCGTCATCCCCTGCGACGATCAAGCCAACGGCTGGGCGATGCAGCACACCGGTTACATGAGCGGCTTCATCACCGCAACCTGAGAGTCGAGGCGTGATGCGTGCTCACCGCTCTAGCGCAAAGGACACGCCAGCCCGGTGAGCGGAGCGGACCCACCCCACCGGCGTCCGGGGCTCTATCTGAGTCACCCGGCATGCCTCGAACACGACCCACGCTCGCACATGCCAGAGCACCCCGACACGCCCGAGCGTCTCGTGGCGATCGAGCGGGCCCTTGCTGAGCGTGGCTGGCTGGGCTGGGAGCGGCGCGAAGCCCCACCGGCGCGAGAGGCCCAGCTGGAACTCGTCCACGACAGAGCCCTGATCGAGAGCCTCGAGCAGATGGCGATGACGGGTGGCGGCGCGATCGACGCGGACACGTTCGTCGGCGAGCCCTCGTACCGTGCGGCGCTACACGCCGCCGGCGGCGCGTGCGAGATGACACGGGCGTTGGTGGATGACCAGGCGGACATCGCGTTCTGCGGTGTCCGTCCGTCGGGGCACCACGCCGAACCGGCCCGGGCGATGGGCTTCTGTCTCTTCAACAACGTCGCGATCGCCGCCGAGTACGCGATCCGCGAGCTGGGCCTGCAGCGCGTGTTCATCCTCGACTGGGACGTCCACCACGGCAACGGGACGGCCGAGGCCTTCCGCCGGCGTCCCGATGTCCTGTTCGCGAGCATCCACCAGGGCGCGATCTATCCGGGCACCGGCGCGCTCGGAGACTCGGGCTCCGGTCCCGGGGAGGGCTACACGATCAACCTGCCCGTCCCGGCCGGCTCGGAGGAGGATCTGTGGCTCTCTCTGCTCGAGCACGTGATCCTGCCGGCCGCGCTGTCATTCGACCCGGAACTCGTGCTGGTTTCCGCGGGCTTCGACGCCCACCGCGCGGACCCGCTGGCCAGCTGCCGGCTGGAGACGAGCTCCTTCGCAGAGATGGCCCGACACGTGCGCGACTTCGCCGAGCGCGCTGGTGCGCCGCTCGGCGCGGTGCTCGAGGGAGGCTATGAACCGGTGGCGCTCGCAGAGTCCGTCTGCGCGACGCTGGCGGCCCTGGGCAGCGACGAGTCCACACGATCCTCTGCGCCAGAGGCACTCTTGACCTCGCGCGCTGCGGCTCACGTCGCGCACTACTGGCCACTGTGACTGCCGTCGCGTAGTTTTCCGCGCCCGGGTGGCGGCCAAGTCCGGACGCTTGACCTTGCTGGGTCCGCCAGTGTTGGGAGCGCATGAGTAGCCCATCTCCAACACTGCCCGAGCCGCGAGGAGCGATGTCGGTCGATGGCCCGTCGCCACAGCCGGAGCTCGTACGTCTGCGGGACGGCTCGTTGGTCACGATCCGGCCCGTGTGCGAGGGGGATGAGGCGCCGCTGCGGATATTCCTGGGCGGCCTGTGCGAGGAAGCCCGCCGGATGCGGTTCTTCGCCGCAGCGATCGACACAACCAGGGCTGCCAAGTGGGCGGCTGAGGCCGACGACGGTCGCGGTGGACTCGTGGCACACGACGAGACGGGGATGATCGTCGGGCACGCTGTCTACATCGTTTTGGCGCCGGCGCGCGCGGAAGTGGCGGTGGAGGTCGCCGATCACCTCCACGGTCGCGGCTTGGGCACGATCCTGATCGAGCGCCTGGCGGTCATCGCCGAGCAGCGCGGAATCACGCATTTCGTCGCCGAGGTGCTGTCCGAGAACCGGGCGATGTTGGACGTCTTCCGGGATGGCTTCGACGCGCGGGCGGTACGCCACGACGGGCCAGAGGAGCGCGTTGAGTTCCTCACTTCGAGCTGGCGTCTCGCGCACGAACGCTTCGAGCCCGCTACCAGCGAGCCAGACTACGGCCACGTGCCCAGCGGTCGACCGATCAACGCCTGAGCGGCTGCCCGCGACTACGCTGCCGTGAGCAGCGAACGGCCAGTCATCGCAGCAGGCGGCGAGAGGCCGAGCAGCGCGAGCACCGTGGGAGCGACATCGGACAGGGTGCCCTCGGCGAGGAGCCCTCGCTTACCGCCGGCGAGGATCAGCGGCACGGGGTTGGTCGAATGGGCGGTATCGGGAGCGCCCTCCGTGGTGAGCATGTTCTCGGCGTTGCCGTGGTCGGCGGTGATCGCGCATACGCCGCCGTGTCGATTGACCTCCGCGACGATCCGGCCGAGGCACTCGTCGACCGTCTGGACCGCGAGGATCGTCGCGGGTATCACGCCGGTGTGCCCGACCATGTCGGCGTTTGCGAAGTTGATCACCGAAAACGCGGGCCGGTCGGAGCGGAAGGCCGCGATGAACGCGTCGGTGATCTCGCGGGCGCTCATCTGCGGCTTGTGGTCGTAGGTGGGAACATCGCGCTGGGAGGGCACGAGCTCGCGCCGTTCGCGAGGCATCGGTTGCTCGGCGCCACCGTTGAAGAAGTAGGTGACGTGCGCGTACTTCTCGGTCTCGGCGACGTGCAGCTGGGTCATGCCGGCGCGCGAGATCACGGCCGCGAGGGTGTCCTCGGGCTGGGCCGCGGTGAACGCGCTGGGATACGGCCACCCCTGCTGATATGGGGTCATCGTGGCGAGCCTCGCCAGCGGCGGGGAGCCTTCGCGGCCATGCCAACCGGGGAGTGCCTCACCGTCCTCGCCGAAGCCCGGCTCGGCGAGGGCACGCACGATCTGGCGCATGCGGTCGGGCCGGAAGTTGAGGCACAGCACGCTGTCCTCGGCGCGCATGCGCCCCTCCTCACCGACGAGCGTGGCGGTGATGAACTCGTCGGTCTCACCGCGGGCGTATGCCTCCCGGGCGGCCGCGGGCGCGTCTTCGACGTGGTGCGCAGCGCGACCGTGCACCAGCAGGTCGTATGCCGATTGGGTGCGCTCCCAGCGGCGGTCGCGATCCATCGCGAAGTAGCGGCCCACCACGCTCGCCACCCGACCGATGCCAGCGTCTGCGCACCAGTGCTCGATCGTGGCCAGGTGCCGGGCACCGGAGCTGGGCGAGGTGTCGCGTCCGTCGGTGATGCAGTGGATGACGAGCTCCTCTGTGCCCAGCCGTGCGGCCAGCTCGATCATCGCCCGCATGTGCTCGAGCTGCGAATGCACGCCGCCGTCGGAGCTCAACCCCAGCAGGTGCACCCGTGGAGCTGCGGTCAGCGCGGAGCACAAGACCTCGTTGTCCGCGAGCGCGTCGGTCGCGATCGCGTCGTTGATCCTGGTGATCGCCTGCGCCACCACCGCTCCGGCTCCCAACGTGAGGTGGCCCACCTCCGAGTTGCCCATCTGCCCATCGGGCAGACCGACGCTCGGCCCGGAGGCATTCAGCGAGCTGCGAGGGCAGGTTGCCCACAGCTCGTCGAACACCGGCGTGTGTGCCAGGGAGATCGCGTTGCCCGGGCCGGGCGGGCCGATCCCCCAGCCGTCCAGCACGATCAGACACACGCAGAGCGCCGGCTGGGCTGCGCTATCGGCAGGGGTCATGGCCTCGACTGCCTGTTTGCAGCAGCATCGGGGGGTCCGCCACGAAGTCCCAAGCGTGCCAGCCGGCCTCAGCGCTCCACGACGGCGCCGGACGTCTGCGGGCGGCGTGCGGCGAGGGAATCACGTAGCTCATCGCGGGCGTCGGGGTGGGCGGCATGGTCGATGATCAGGCGGGCCTGGGCACGCTGGCTGCGCCCGAACACGTGCGCGCAGCCGTGCTCGGTCACGACCGCGGAGTGTTGGAAGGACGTCACCGGGTCGGTGAGGCGGGGTACGATCGTCGAGGTCTCGCTGCGCTCGTGCCATGAACGAAGCGCGATCACCGCGTGACCGCCCGCCGAGTGAAGGGCGCCGGTCACGAAGTCGGGCTGGCCGCCGAAGCCCGAGTAGAGGCGGCCGTTGATGTGGCTGGCTCCGGCCTGGTCTGAGAGGTCGACCTGCAGCGCCGTGTTGACGGAGACCATTGCCGCGTGTGCGGCGATGCGCGAGGGGTCGTTCGTGATCTCGGTGCGGGTCATCGTCAGCCTGGGGTTCTGATCGACCCAGCGGTAGAGCTCCGGGGAGCCGAATAGGAAGGAGCACACGATCGGACGCTGGCGGTCCAGCGCACCGTCGCGATCGAGCGCCATCACGCCGTCGCTGATCATCTCCGACCAGATCGCGAGATCCCGCCTGTCCGAGAGTGCGCGCAGTGTCGCGTCAGGGACCTGGCCGATGCCGAGCTGCAGCGTGGAGCCGTCGTCGACGAGGCTCGCCACGAACGCGGCGATCTGCTCGGCGTGCTCGTGTGAGACACCCACGGCCGGTGAGGCGAGATCTTCCTCCACCTCGATGGCCAGGTCGATCAGATCCTCGGCCAGCTCGCTGTCACCGAGCGTGTACGGCATCCGCGGGTTCATTTGGGCGATCACCAGGCCGCCGCGTGCACGCACCGCTTCGATCGCCGCGGGCAGGATGTTGACCTCGATCCCGAGCGACATCATTCCCTCGCGCGGTGTCGAGGTGTGCAACAGCACCACGTCCGGGGGACGGATCGTCGCGAACAGCCGCGGGACGAGCGACAGCCGCATCGGCAGGTAATCCAGCCGCTCACCGGCGTCACGCATCCCGGGCCCCACGAACGGGGTCTCGAGAATCACGCCCTCCCGCTCGGGCAGGGGCGCCTGTGCGGCGAGCATGAACAGGCGGTAGCGCTCGACTGCTGAATCCAGCGAATCGAGCAGCGTCCGCGGGGTGGCGAGATTGCCGCTCGCCACCACCCTGGGCTCTGGGTTCGGCAGGGAACGGAGCGCTTGCTCGAGCTCCTGTTCAGAGACGATCCGCATTGCTCTAGGCCGTTGCGGGAACCGGCGCCATCACCCGCGCGGCGAGATCCACCAGCCGGCTGGAGTAGCCCCACTCGTTGTCATACCAGGCAACGACCTTCACCTGGGTCGAGTCCATCACGCTGGTCAGCTGCGAGTCGAAGATCGAGGAGAACGACGACCCGACTATGTCACTCGAGACGAGCGGTTCCTCGCTGTAGGAAAGGATGCCGAGCAGCGGGCCGTGCTCGGCGGCGGCTCGAAACGCGTCGTTGACCTGCTGGGCGCTGGTTGCCCGTTCTGCCTCGACCGTGAGGTCCACGATCGAGCCGGTGGGGGTCGGGACGCGGACGGCGATCCCGCCCAGCCGGCCGTCGAGCTCGGGGATCACGAGACCGAGGGCCTTCGCCGCACCCGTGGAGGTTGGGACGAGGTTCAGGGCGGCGGCACGCGCCCGGCGCAGGTCCTTGTGAGGGCCGTCGAGGAGATTCTGGTCGGCGGTGTAGGCGTGGATCGTGCTCATCTGACCATGACGGATGCCGACCGTCTCGTGCAGGACCTTCGCGACCGGCGCCAGGCAGTTGGTGGTGCACGAGGCGTTGCTGATGATGTGATGGCGCTCGGGGTCATAGACCTGCTCGAAGTTCACGCCGATGACGACGGTCGCGTCCAGCGGCTCCGAGCCCTTGCCGGGCGCGGAAATGATCACCTTGCGGGCGCCCGCCGCGAGATGCTCGGCGGCTGCCGAGCGGGTGCGGTAGCGGCCGGTGGACTCGATCACGACGTCCACCTCCAACTCGCGCCACGGCAGGTTCGAGAGCGAGGGCTCGGCGAGCGCGCGGATCGGGTTGCCGGCCACGACCAGCTCATCGCCGACCGACTCCACGATGCCGGGGAAGGCCCCGTAGACGGAGTCGTGGCGCAGCAGATGGGCAAGCGTGCCGGCGTCGGCGAGATCGTTGATCGCCACGATTTCGACGTCGGAGCCCTGCTCGTGGGCGATGCGCAGGACGCTGCGTCCTACGCGGCCAAAGCCGTTGATGGCAACTCGGGTGGGCATCTTCGTCTCCTCGGCTCGTGGTGGTAGGTGGCGGTTTGCCTGACTCCGGGACCTGACCGTCACGCTAGGCGCGATCAGGAGCCACGTCATGAGGGGTGAGCCCTCTGCCGAGCGGGTGAAAACTACTGATCACGTTTAGTGGGCAGCCCGGTGGTTGTGGACGCTCCCGAGCGCTTGACTGGTCTGCACGTCCGCAAGCGACCCACCCGAGGAGCGATTAGCAGATGACCGTCACCCACGAAGAGGCGTCCCCATTGACCCACGACGCGGTGCGTCCGTTCGCCCAGCTGCGCCGCGACGACGTCGACTACGCCGGCGGCAAGGGCGCGAACCTCGGCGAGCTCACTTCCGCGGGCCTGCCGGTGCCCGACGGCTTTGTCGTAGGCGCTCCGGCATACGCAGCGTTCCTCGTGCAGACCGGGCTGCGCGAGCGGCTGGCGCAACTGCTCGATGTCGTTGACGTGGAGGACACCGCGGCATTGCAGGCCGCAAGTGCAGCCGCACAAGAGCTGGTCGCTCAGACCCCGTTGCCCGAGCCGCTCGCGCGCGAGATCGGCTTCGCGTACGAGCAGCTGGCCCACGACGATCCCGCACACGCCGGTCGCAGTTCGCTCCTCCGCCACGGCCGAGGACACCGCCGCCACCTCCTTCGCGGGAATGAACGAGACGTTCCTGAACATCCGCGGCGCCGACGCGGTGATCGACGCCGTGCGCCGCTGCTGGCGCTCGCTGTTCGGCGCTCGCACCATCTACTACCGGGGCGTCAACGGCTTCGCACAGGCCGACATGGACATCGCCGTTGTCGTGCAGCGCCAGGTCAACTCAACGCGAGCCGGCGTGATGTTCACCGTCAACCCCGCCACCGGGCAGCGAGACGAGCTCGTCATCGAGGGCTCCTTCGGCCTCGGCGAGGCGGTCGTTTCAGGCTCGGTCTCCCCCGACCGCTACGTCGTGGAGAAGGCCACGCTGGCGATCCGCCGCCGCGAGGTCCACCACAAGGACCTCGTCATCGAGTACGCCCCTGACGGCGGCACCCGCCAGCGCGCCCTCTCCGAGGAGGAGGCGCTGCGCCCGGTGCTGAGCGACGAGGAGGTCTTGGCGGTCGCCGAGCTCGGCCGGCGCATCGAGGAGCACTACGGCTTCCCGCAGGACACCGAGTGGGCGTTCGACCCCGACGGCGCGCTGTGGATGCTGCAAAGCCGCCCGATCACCACCCTCCACGATGCGCCGGCTGCGGATGCCTCGACGGAGACACAGACAGAGCCCGAGGCGGTGTTGCTGCACGGCCTCGGCGGAGCACCGGGCAGCGCCAGCGGCGCCGCGCGCGTGCTCGTATCGATCGCGGACGCGGCGAGCCTGAACGACGGCGACGTGCTGGTGACGCACATGACCTCCCCCGACTGGCTGCCCCTGTTGCGCCGCGCGGGCGCGATCGTCACCGACTCCGGCGGCATGACCTGCCACGCGGCGATCGTCTCGCGCGAGCTGGGTATCCCCTGCGTGGTCGGGACCGGTGAGGCCACCAGCAAGCTGCGAGACGGCGAGATCGTGACCGTCGATGCCACGCGCGGGGTCGTCTTGGAGGGTGCTCGTCAACCCGCTGGCGCCGGCGAGCCCGCACTCGGCGCCAACGGCGAGCGGTCCGTGAGCGCAAGCGCCGGTGCCGGCTCGGCAATCGCTCCGGTGACCGCGACGCAGATCCTCGTGAACCTCTCAGAGCCCTCGCAGGTGGCCCGGGTCAAGGGCCTGCAGGTCGACGGAGTCGGTCTGCTGCGTGCCGAGATGATGGTGCTCGAGGCGCTGGCGGGCGATCATCCGCGCACCCTGCTCGAGGAGGGACGCGGCGATGAGTTCGTTGCGCGCATGGCCGAGGGTCTGAGCACGTTCGCGGCGGGCTTCGCCCCGCGGCCGGTGACCTACCGCACGATCGACTTCCGCACCAACGAGTTCTCCGGGCTGCGTGGCGGCGAGCGCTTCGAGCCGCACGAGTCCAATCCGATGATCGGCTACCGAGGAGCGCTGCGCTACACGCGTGAGCCCGATGTGTTCGCTCTCGAGCTGGCCGCCCTGCGCCAGGTCTGGGACGCGGGACTGCACAACCTGCACGTGATGCTCCCGTTCGTGCGCAGCACCCGCGAGCTGCGCCGGTGCCGCGAGCTGATCGCCGAGTCGGGTCTGCTCGATCGTCCGGGCTTCGAGCTGTGGGTGATGGCCGAGGTGCCCTCGGTGCTGTTCAACCTCGAGCAGTACGCCGCGCTCGGCGTCACCGGCATCTCGGTCGGCTCCAACGACCTCACGCAGCTGCTGCTGGGCGCGGACCGTGACAACGAGGTGCTGGCCGAGACCTTCGACGAGCGCGATCCGGCGGTCATCGCCTACCTGCGCGAGCTGATCCCCCGTGCACGCCGGCTCGGGCTGCACACCTCGATCTGTGGTCAGGCCCCTTCGGTGCACCCCGAGTACGCCGAGCTGCTCGTGCGCGCCGGCATCGACGCGATCTCGGTCAGCGTCGATGCCGTTGAGCGCACCCGCAGGCTCGTGGCGCGCCGCCGAGCAGCGCCTGCTGCTGGACGCCGCGCGAGCCGACGCGTAGAGCGATGTTCGAGGTGCGCATACATGGTCGTGGCGGCCAGGGCGTGGTCACGGCAGCCGAGATGCTCTCGCTGGCCGCGTTCGACGAGGGTCGCTACGCGCAGGCGTTCCCGAGCTTCGGCTCCGAGCGCATGGGCGCACCGGTGGTGGCGTTCTGCCGTATCGACGATCACGAGATCCGCACGCGGGAGCCTGTCATGGAGCCCGACGCACTGATCATCCAGGACGCCACGCTGCTCCACCAGGTGGACGTCTTCGGTGGCTGCAAGCACGACGGCTTCATCCTCATCAACACGGCGAAGAGCTTCGACGGGCTCGGTCTCGGCGACTTCGTCGCGGACTTCCAGCGCGAGCGGCTGTTGACCGTGCCGGCCTCGGAGCTCGCGCGCGAGCACACCGGGCGCGCGGTCGCGAACGCCGCGCTGCTCGGCGGCTTCGCGGCGCTCAGTGGGGTGATCTCACTCGACGCCGTGTCCCGCGCGATCCGCGAGCGCTTCGCCGGCGCGGTGGCAGAGGGCAACGTCGCGGCCGCGAAGGCCGCACATGCATGGGTCACCGACGAGCTGCGGGAGCTGAGCGGTGCCACGCCAGCTTGAGGGCTCGCGGGCGGTCGCCGAGGCGGTCGCGCTCTGTCGCCCGGAGGTCATCTGCGCGTACCCCATCTCGCCGCAGACGCACATCGTCGAGAACCTCTCGCAGCTGGTCAAGGACGGCGAGCTGGCGCCGTGTGAGTTCGTCAACGTCGAGTCCGAGTTCGCCGCGATGTCGGCCTCGATCGGGGCATCGGCCACCGGCGCGCGCGCCTACACCGCCACCGCCAGCCAGGGCCTCCTGTACATGACCGAGGCGCTCTACAACGCCTCCGGCCTGGGCCTGCCGATCGTGATGACGGTCGCCAACCGCGCGATCGGCGCGCCGATCAACATCTGGAACGACCACTCCGACTCGATGTCCCAGCGCGACTCGGGCTGGATCCAGCTGTACGCCGAGACCAACCAGGAGGCGCTCGACCTGCACATCCAGGCCTTCCGCCTGGCCGAGGAGCTCTCCACGCCGGTGATGGTGTGCATGGACGGCTTCATCCTCACCCACGCCGTCGAGCGCGTCGAGATGCCCACCCAGGAGCAGGTGGACGCGTTCCTGCCGGCGTTCCAGCCGCGCCAGCTGCTCGACCCCGACGAGCCGATCACGATCGGCGCGATGGTTGGCCCTGAGGCGTTCATGGAGGTCAAGTACCTCGCACACGCCAAGCAGATGCAGGCTCTGGAGCTGATCCCCGAGATCGCAACCGACTTCGGGCGCGCCTTCGGCCGAGACTCCGGTGGGCTGCTGCGCAGCTACCGCACCGAGGACGCCGAGACGATCGTCGTGGCGCTCGGCTCGGTGATCGGCACGATCAAGGACACCGTCGACGAGCTGCGCGGCGAGGGCGTCAAGATCGGCGTCGTTGGGATCACATCGTTCCGCCCGTTCCCGCTCGAGGCGGTGCGCGCCGCCCTCGGACACGCGCAGCGGGTGCTCGTGCTCGAGAAGGCGCTCGCCGTCGGCATCGGCGGGATCGTCTCCGCGAACGTGCGCATGGCGCTCGCGGGCATCCAGCTGCACGGCTACACGGCGATCGCGGGGCTCGGCGGGCGACCGATCACGAAGGCATCGCTGCGCGGGCTGTTCGTGGACGCCGCCGCCGAGGAGCTCGAGCCACTGACGTTCCTCGACATGGACTGGGACGTCGTGAACCGCGAGCTTCAGCGCATGCGCTCCTCACGCTCCTCCGGCCCCCACGCCGAGAACATCCTGCGCGACGTCGGGCCCGTGGCGGCGGGCCCGGTATGAGGAGGGCTCGAGCATGAAGGCGCCGGCGATCCGCTTCTACCAGACGGGCAGCTTCGCCGTCGGAAACCGCCTGCTCGACGCGGAGCAACGCTCCGTGCAGGCCGGCGAGCAGCGCACGAACTCGATCACCTGCGGGCACCGTGCCTGTCAGGGATGCGGGGAGGCACTCG
Organism: uncultured Solirubrobacteraceae bacterium; assembly: GCA_963821425.1. Taxonomy (GTDB): domain Bacteria; phylum Actinomycetota; class Thermoleophilia; order Solirubrobacterales; family Solirubrobacteraceae; genus Palsa-744. The sequence goes on along the minus strand of CAWGDS010000004.1, from coordinate 2,008,910 downwards.
GCGCGCGTTACGCCCTGGATGCGGCGATGCGAGCCACGAACGGCCAGATGATCGCGGCGAACGCGACGGGCTGCCTGGAGGTGTTCTCGACCCCTTACCCGGAGAGCTCGTGGCGGATCCCGTGGATCCACTCGCTGTTCGCCAACGCGCCGTCGGTGTCCACCGGCATCGCCGCCGCGCTGCGCGCGAAAGGCCGCGAGGACGTGCGTGTCGTCGGGCAGGGCGGCGACGGCGGCACCGTGGACATCGGGATGGCGTCCCTGTCGGGGATGTTCGAGCGCAACGACGACGTGCTCTACATCTGTTACGACAACGAGGCGTACATGAACACCGGTGTGCAGCGCTCGGGCTCCACGCCGCCCGCGGCGCGCACAGCCACGACCCAGGCGGTCGGCCCAGAACCGGGGAACGTGTTCGGACAGGGCAAGAGCGCGCCGCTGATCGCGATGGCGCACGAGATCCCTTATGTCGCGACCGCCACCGTCGCCGAGCTGCGCGACCTCGAGGCCAAGGTCCAGACCGCAATGGAGATCCGCGGCGCGCGCTACCTGCACGTCTTCGTCCCCTGCCCGCTCGGCTGGGGCAGCGCCTCCAAGGACACGATCAGGATCGCGCGGCTGGCGAAGGAGTCGGGCATCTTCCCCGTGTTCGAGGCGCGCGACGGCGAGATCACCGGCGTCTCGAAGATCCGCCGCCAGGTGCCCGTCGAGGACTACCTGCGCCCACAGGCGCGCTTCTCGCACCTGTTCAAGCCCGTGCCGCGACCCGATGTCATCGCTCGCATCCAGGCGGGCGCCGAGCGCAACATCCGCCGCTTCGGCCTGCTCGGCGGCTCCGACCCTGCACAGATCCTCTCCGCTGCCGCGACCGAAAGCGGGCGAGGCTGATGGACAAGCCCTTCGCGATCACCCTGGACGTCGGTTCGAGCCTGGCCAACAAGACGGGCTCCTGGCGGCAGGAGCGCCCGCTCTACGTGCACCGCATGCCACCGTGCAATCACGGCTGTCCGGCGGGCGAGAACATCCAGCAGTGGCTCTACCACGCGGAGTCCGGTGACTACGAGGCGGCCTGGCGTGAGCTGGTCAGGGACAACCCGCTGCCGGGCGTGATGGGACGCGTCTGTTACCACCCCTGCGAGACGGTCTGCAACCGCGCCCAGGTCGATGACGCCGTGGGAATCCACGGCGTCGAGCGCTTCCTCGGCGACGAGGCGATCAAGCATGGCTGGAAGCTGACGGTCGAGGCCGAGCCGAGCGGCAAGCGGGTGCTGGTGGTCGGCGCCGGTCCGTCGGGCCTGTCGGCCGCCTTTCAGCTGGCCCTTCGCGGCCACGACGTGACGATCCGCGAGGCCGGTCCGATGAGCGGCGGCATGATGCGCTTCGGCATCCCCAAGTACCGCCTCCCCCGTGATGTGTTGGACGCCGAGGTTCAGCGGATCCTCGATCTCGGCGTGACGCTCGAGCTGAACACGAAGGTCACGAACATCCTCGACGCGATGCACGAGGGCAGCTTCGACGCCGCGTTCCTGGCCGTCGGTGCCCATATCGGCAAACGCGCGTACATCCCCGCCGGAGAGGCCGCACACATCCTCGACGCCGTCACATTGCTGGCGAGCATGGAGGGCGAGGAGCGCCCGCTGCTGGGCCGTCGCGTCGTCGTGTACGGCGGCGGCAACACTGCGATGGACGCCGCACGCACCGCCAAGCGCCTCGGCGCGAACGAGGCGATCGTCGTCTACCGCCGCACGCGCGAGCGCATGCCCGCGCACGACTTCGAGGTCGAGGAGGCGCTCGAGGAGGGCGTGATCATGAAGTGGCTGTCCACGATCAAGCACGCCGACGAGGGCCAGCTCGTGCTGGAGAAGATGGAGCTCGACGAGGACGGCTTCCCGCAGCCGACCGGCGAGACGGAGGAGCTGGCGGCCGACTCGCTCGTCCTCGCGCTCGGCCAGGAAGCCGACCTGTCATTGCTCGACGGGGTGCCGGGCCTGGAGATCGAGGACGGCGTGGTGAGGGTCGACGAGCGCATGATGACCGGCCACGAGGGCATCTTCGCCGGCGGAGACATGGTGCCCGCCGAGCGCACCGTCACCGTCGGCGTCGGGCACGGCAAGCAGGCTGCGCGCAACGTCGATGCGTGGCTGCGTGGGGCCAAGTTCGTGCATCCTCCCGAGCCCGAGCTCGCCAGCCTCGACAAGCTCAACGTCTGGTACTACACCGACGCGCCAAAGACGGTCGCGCCGCAGCTCGACGCGATCCGCCGGCAGTCGAGCTTCGACGAGGTCACCCGGGGCCTCGACGAGAGCAACGCGCTGTTCGAGGCGCGCCGCTGTCTCTCCTGCGGTAACTGCTTCGGCTGCGACAACTGCTATGGCGTGTGCCCGGACAACGCGGTGCTGAAGGTCGACGAGGGCGACGGCTACGCTTTCGACCTCGACTACTGCAAGGGCTGCGGCATCTGCGTTGAAGAGTGCCCGTGCGGAGCGATCGAAATGATCCCCGAGCCCTAGGCCGGGGCCGACGCCGAGTTCTCTCGAGCCCTCAAGACCACCTCGAGCAACTCGACGTACTGCCCGAGGTGACGTGGCCCCAGGAACTGGTCGCGGACGCGCGTCTGTGCAGCCTCGCCCATGCGCTCGGCGGCGTAGGGGTCCCTGAGCAGCCCGCTGACGCGCTCGCCGAACGAGCGAAGGTCGCGGGGGTCGACCAGATAGCCCGTGCGCCCGTCTTCGATCTGGTCGCGGATGCCCCCGATCCCGGAGGCGACCACCGGGCGCCCCTTCCACATCGCCTCCGCGACGGTGAGGCCGAAGCCCTCCGCCAGGCTCTTCTGCGCGACGACGTCTGAGCGCCGCTGCAGGGCGTTGACGATCACGGCGTTCTCATCGGGATCGTCCATCGGCAGCAGCGCCAGATGCACGTGCCGGCGAAGCCGCCGGGGGAGCTCCGACCAGGCGGTCTCGACTTCTTCGAAGACTTCGGCGCCCTCTGGGTCGTCGGCCACGGAGGTCACGTCGGGGCCGGCCAACACGAGGTGGCACTCCTCGGCCAGCGTGACGTGCTCCGCGAACGCGGCCAGCACGCCGAGCGGATCCTTGAGCCGGTCCCAGCGCGAGATCTGCGCGAGCACGGGGACGTCGAGACGGAGCTGCTGCTCCTCGACCATCTGGGCCTGGTTGCGGACCACTCCGACGCTCCCGTCGAGCCGCTCGAAGGCGGCTCGGAGGTGCTGGTTGTGATCGCCTGCCAGCGCCGCGGCTCGCAGCACGGCGGTGACGGTGGTGAACCCCATCAGGTGATTCTTGGGGGAGAACGCGTCGATCGACGGGGCGATCACGGTCAGCCTTGAGGGGTCAAGGCCCTCCCAGACGTAGGCACTCTGAGAGAACACGTACGCCTCCGCCTGCTCGACGTATGGGAGCAGGAAGCGCCAAGCTTCGCGCGCGCGGTCGTTGGGTGGATCGACTCCGACATGCGAGCGCCAGATGATCGGAGCCCCCGTACCGAGCAGGTGCGAGATCATTCCCGCCGTCTGCGGATCATGCAGGAGCACCACATCGGCGGGACGAACCGCCGGAGCAAGGCGCTCGGCGTTGACCGCGCAGTTACGCTCGTATGCGGACCGCTCGGCGTCGCCCAGCGGACCACCGTCGCCGTCCTGTCCGTGAAGCCGGTTGTGGAGGCGCTTGGTGATGCGAAAGAACTCGGCATCGCCGTCGATCACCAGCCAGCGCGCATCGATCCCGCCCCCGCGCGCGTAGCCGATCAGCGAACGTAACATCTCCGCGACCCCGCCTCCGCGGCCCGTCGAGTTGGCGTTCCAAAACGTTCTCCCCTCCAGCAGCTCACGTCCGCGCGTGAGCGTGTGCTCGAAGGCGGCGAGCGGCTCGGGGGCAAGTAGCGTCCGAAATCGCTTGGGGTCCAGCGTCGGGACCGTGACCTCGGTGAGCTCCATGTGTCTCGGGCCAGCTCGGCTACGCGTGTGTCACACCGTTAGGCCGGCTGCTCCGCAGCCAGCATCTCCGGCGGGACGAGGAGCACCGAGCAGTGCGCATGGGCGACCACGGGCCTGCTGACGCTGCCGACGGTACGCAGCCCCGCGAGCCGGCGGCTGCTCATCACGATCAAGCCTGCGTCAAACCTTCGCGCAGCGTCAACGATGACCTCGCGCGGGGTTCCCGGTTCAACGAGCAGCTCGCTGCGTGTTCCCGTCAAGCTGCCGAGCTGCTCGGCCTGGTGCTGGATTCGGTGGGGGTGCATTCGCGACTCGGCGCCGAGCCCGTGCACGAGAGCGGCTTCAGCGCCCTGCTCCCGCGCCAGCAGGCCGGTGATCCGCACGAGCGCGTCCGAGCTCTCCAGCCCATCGCTGGCGATGAGGATCCTGCGCAACGCGTTCCCGCTCCATGACGGGCCCAGCCGCGAAACAAGCAGAGGCGCGGCCAAGCTCTCCTCGGCGGCCGCGGTAACGCTGTCGCGGAACATGGCACCGAGCCAGGTCGAGGTCGCCGGCGCACCCAACACGAGCAGCGCGTGTTCGGCCGAGCGTCGCGTGATGAGCTCCGATGGCGGTCCTTCCGGGTAGACCTCGACGCTTGCCCTCACCCCGACGGCCTCTGCGGCAGCTTCTGCGCGAGCGACTATCTGGCTCGCCCGCGCCGCCACGATCGCGGCGCTACGCCGCTCTGACTCGTGACGGTAGGCGGTGCACAGGAGCAGCGTGAGATGGCCGGCCGGGCCGACGAGCGCGCCGGCGTGCTGGATCGCGCTGATGCTCTGATCAGTGCCGTCGACCGCGCAGAGCGCGTCGGCAAACGCGCCGCTGGGAGCACTCTCAGCGCCCTCGAGCGAGACTTCGGCGTCGCTCATCGCCGCCGTCCTCCAGAGCTTGCCGGTCTCGCCTGTGCGCGCCCGCGTGGGCCTGACGCGCACACGGCGAGCAGCTCCGCGAGCGCAGTTTCGATGCCGGCGGAGAGCACGGTGATGTCGGGCGCGCTGTCGTAGTCCCCGGTTACTCCGAAGCCGAGATGCCCGTCATAGGAGAAGATCGCCACACCCACTCGCAAGTGTCCTCCGAGGGGAACGTACCCGAAAGCCTCAAGCATCCGCCTGCCGGCCGCGTACAGCGGCTGCTGGGGTCCGGGCACATTGGTGGTGACGGTATTCACGTTGTGCTGTGGTATGTGCGTCGCGGCGCGCTCGGCGAGCGCCAGCAGGATCGGCGGGGCGAAGCCTGCGAGCGAGATCAGGACCTCGCCGGCGTCAGCCTCATGTGATGCCTTCAGGTCGGCCATTTGCGCGCGGATGCTGTCGAGCCTTGCGACGGGGTCGGCGATGCCGACGGGCAGCTCGGCGAACAGCGCGGACACGCGGTTGTCGTAGTGGCCGTGCTCGGCGGGAGTGCGGACCGACACCGGCACCAGCGTGCGAATCGTGTCCGGCATCGACTCGTGGCGGGCCTCCAGCAGGTCGCGGAAGCCGCCGGTGATGCAGGCCAGCACGATGTCGTTGACGCTGCCGCCGAGCGTCGCTTTCACCTGCCTCACCTCGGACAGCTCCGCGCGTGCGCAGGACCAGCGGCGATGCGCACCGAGGGGCCCGTTCAGCGAGCAGTCAGGTGTGGGCCTGGCGACCTCGCGCATGCGCATCAGACCCCGAGCGGCGTCGCTGCCGCGCTCGCTGAGCGCACGCGGCGCGCGCAGGGCCCATAGGGCCTGGAGCGGCCGCACGGCGACCGCGGCGAGGGCGCGCGCGAGTAGCTCCGCCTCGCCGGGGGGAGGGAACGCCGTCCAGCGCGGCGGCGAGTAGCGTGGTGTGTCGGGTGCAGGGTCGAGCATGGTGCTCAGCAGGTCCGCGCCGGCGACGCCGTCGACCATGCAGTGATGGGTCTTCGAGATCAGCGCCCACGCATCCGGCTCGCCGGGGAGGTCCAGCCCCTCCACCACCCACATCTCCCACAGCGGCTTGCCGCGGTCCAGCTGCTGGGACATCACGCGCCCGATCATCATGTGCAGCTGCTCCTCGCTGCCCGGCGTGGGCAGGGCGCTGTGGCGCAGGTGGTACTCGAGGTTGAAGTAGGGGTCGTCGACCCACACGGGGCGCCCTGCGCTGAACGGAACGAAGTGCACCACCTGGCGGTAGCGCGGCACGAGTGGCAGCTTGGCGAGCACCATCTCGTGCAGCTCCTGCGCCTCAGGGGGTGGGCCCTCGAACAACGCGATCGAGGCGATGTGCATGTGGCTGACCGCGTCCTCGACTTCGAGGAAGGTGGCGTCAAGCGCGCTGAGCGACTGCATCCCGGTGCCACCTACTGATGCGCCGTGCGCGTTGTGGATGAGCGCCTTTTCGACGCCTTCCCGCGGCCGCGCTTCGGGGGACGCGCGGTGGCGAGCAGCTCGCCGGCGCAGGAGCGCATCGCCTCGAGCATCACGTCGAGGTCCCCCACGGCGTCGCGGTCTGCGACGACGCCGAAGAAGGCATTGCCGTCGTAGCTGACGATCGCTACGCCGACGGCGTGCTCGGCAGCGAGCGGCACGAGCGGGTGAACCTCCCGTAGAGGCGCGCCGAACGCGTACAGCGTCTGTTGCGGACCGGGCACGTTCGTGATAGTCAGGTTGAACAGCCTTGTCGCGTACAGGGCTCGCGCGATCGCGGAATGGACGATCGGGGGCGCGAGCCCGGAGATCTCCATCACGCCGGTGGTGCCGGCGGCCTGCGTTCCCTTGGACTTGAGCGCGGCGGAGCGCGCGAGGATTTCGAAGTAGCGCTCTAGGGTGCTGGGCTCGGCGACGGGGAGGTCGAGAAACAGCGAGGTGATCTTGTTGCCGAGCGCGAGCTGCTCGCTGGCCATGCGGACGTTCATCGGCACCATCGCGCGAAGGCCCTGCGCCGGCAGCGGCTCGCCACGCCCGAGCAGCACCGCTCTCAATCCGCTGGCGGTGATCGTCAGCGCGACGTCGTTGATCGTGCCGCCCAGAGCGTTCTTGATCGCTCGCATGTCATCCAGCGGTATCCGCACGACCTCAAAGCGCCGCCGTGTCCCGATGGGCTCGTTCAGGCTCGTCCTCGGCGCGCCATGAAGCTCCTCCTGCACCAGCAGCTCCACCGTCGCTCGGGCGTTCGAAAGCGCCTTCCGCGGGTGTAGCGCGCCGTGTGCCGCCAGGCTCGTGGCATGCGCCGCGGCTGTCAGCGGCGCGAACCCCTCCAGCCCGTCCCGGGCGCGTTCGAGAGCGTGAGGCAAAGCGTTGTGCGGCCGCTGAGGCGCGTGTGTCGCCCGGGCCGTGCGCCTGACCTGCTCGGCGGCCGCAGACAGCTCGGTCGCGGCGGAGGGCTCCCCGTCGCTCTCGCCGGGCGCCCGCGAGCGTTCGGGGGCGACGTCGAGCAGCACGTGTCCGACATCGACGGAGCCGACCCCGTCGACCATGCAGTGGTGCGTCTTGGTGGCGAGCGCCCAGCGTCCACCCGCAAGACCCTCGAGCAGGGTCATCTCCCACAGCGGGCGGTGGCGGTCCAGGCGCTGGGAGAAGAACTGCGAAGACCACTCGGAGAGCTCCCGCTCGCCTCCCGGCGCCGGCAATGCAGCGTGGGCGATGTGGCGCTTGAGGTCGAAGTCGGGATCGTCTTCCCACGCCGGCCAGCTGAGGCCGCCGGTGTGCGGCTCCGACAGGCGTTGTCCATAGCGGGGCAGTCGCCCGAGGCGGTGCGCCAGGTGGCGGCCGAGCTGCTCTCGGGTCGGCACGCTTCCGTCGGGGGCAGGGTCGAAGACCATGATCGCGCCGATGTGCATGTGCGCGCTGTCGTCGACCTCTTCGAGCTCGAGGAAGGTGGCGTCGACTGGTGTGAGATGCTCGCTCATGAAACTCCCCGCCTTGCCCGGTTGGCTGCCGGGACCTGATGTGTGCGTCCACTCATGAAGCTACATCCGCCTGCCGGTCGCCCACATCCGCGGTTTGTACGCTCGGCCTTCGGTCTTTCACCGACAACCACGCAAGCAACCAGCATGTGTGGCCGCGTCGTCCCTCCGGTCACGCGGTGGCCCGCGCCGGAGGTCACGTGAGCCGCCAAGGTGCACCCGTTCGGCGGGCGTCCGGCTGAGGGCCGCTATCGGCCCTCAGCCGGAGTTGGTCGGCAATGGGGTCAGCGGATCACGCGGGTGCGTGGGAGACGCGTGTGGCGCTCCCATGACTTTGCAGATCCGCGAGCGCGGAGTCACGGTTACGCAGCGCACCACCGACCGCCAGGATTCCAAACCCGAGTCCGGCCAGCAGGAGCGCGATGCCCACCACGATTCCGAACGTCGAGATCTGCGACGCCATGTAGCTGGTGTTGAGCGCGGTTGAGAGCGCCGTCTCCTGGATCCAGACTTCACGCGCCTGGTTGGGGACGGGCTTGCCGCCCACTTTGAGTGCCTGTGCTTCCACGTCGGTGCCCTTGCCGTCAGCCGTCGCGTAGCGCGGCATCTGCGAGTAGAGCTGCCCGCCGGTGGCCTCCAAGGCGTGGATTTTCATGTACTGCGCGAAGCATCGGGCACTCGTCCCGTCTTCGACCGGCTGGTTGGCAACCGAGCAGCTGGGGATCTTGAGGGTGGCCACGTTCAGTCCCGCCTTTGCCGCCCCGGCCTTTATCCCCTGTGGTGTCATGTCGGGGGTGCCGACGATCTTCTGTTCGGCCACGTTGCTGTTTACGGTGCTGCGTCCTTCAGTCCCCATCACGATCGCTGCGATGCCAAACCCGATGAGAACCACCGCCGCCAGCATTCCTCCTATCTCGAGCATTTTCCTCATTGCCAACCTCCCACTCGTCGATGTCATGAAGCGTCGTGTCAAGTTTGCCCGCGGCCGACTGCCATGCCATCGCCGCAACATACGGCGGCCGCTAAGTAGAAGCGCGCAGTTTCAACGGGCACTGCACCGCGCCCCGCCTCGACGCCCAGCGCCGGGCAGTTGGCTCGACTACCGCAAGGGCTGCGACGTATGGGCGCGGGACTGGCCGTGTGGAGCGATCGACTTCACCCCAAGGTCCTTCGGGGACGGGTCGATCAACTCCCGGTCTCTTTGTCGCTGCTGATGAGCCCGCGCTCCAGCGCATAGCCGACGAGCTCCGCGCGGGAGGAGAGCCTGAGCTTCTGTTGGATGTGCGAGCGGTGTGTCTCGACCGTCCGCACCGACAGGTAGAGCTGTGCGGCGATCTCGGCGTTGGTGTGGCCGAGCGCGATCAGCCGCAGCACATCGAGCTCGCGGTTTGAGAGGTCATCCGGAGGGCCGGGCGGCGGCTCGGAAGCGATGCGCGCCCCAAGCCGCGGGTTGAGGTAGCTCTCACCCACGGCGGCCAGCCGCACAGCTTCGACGAGCTCGTCGTCAGCTGCCTCCTTGAGAACGTAACCGAGAGCTCCCGCACCGAGCGCCTCGCGGGCGAACGCGGGCTCCTGCTGCATGGTCAGCACGACGATCTGGGTGCCGGGCGACTCCTCGCGAATCAGTGGAATCGCTTCGAGGCTCGAGCCGCCGGGCATGTTCAGGTCGAGCACGAGCACCCCGGGATGATGGCCGCGGACGTAGCGGCGGGCACTTTCGATGTCGCTGGCCTCGGCGACCACCTCGAAGTCGCCTTCGCTGTCGAGCAGCATCCGCAGCCCGCTGCGCACGACGGCGTGATCGTCGGCGAGGACGATGCGGATCGTGTCCGCGGAAGCGCCCTCGCCGGCCGGTGCGTCGTCGCGCGGGGTTGCGTCGTCGAGGCTCATCGCCATGACGGTATCGACTGTGCCCTACGCCTAGCCGCGGGAGGCGATCAGGGACTCGCTGGCGCTCGTGGGGTCGGAGGCTGTGGCAGTGTGCGTGCGGGGCAGCACGAGCAGCGAGCAGCGCGCGTGGCGCTCCAGGTAGTTCGAGGTGCTGCCGCTGACGAGACGTCGCAGCGGGCCGTATCCGCGCGAGCCGACCACGAGGATGTCCAACTCGTCGCCGAACCTGGCGAGCTCCTCGCCGGCGATGCCATAGACCGCGCGTCCGTCGACGTCGCCAAGCTCTCTCATGCGTTGGCTCGCTTGCTTGATCACCTCGTCGGCGTAATCGCCGATCGCAGGGGCAACGAGGCCGCCGAAGGCCGCGGATGGCAGCGAGAGGACTTCCAGCGCGTGAACCGTTGCCTTTGCGTCCGCCGCGAGCTCCTTCGCCACCACGAGCGCTGCCTTGCTCTCAGGCGATCCGTTGTAAGCGACACCGATATCGGAGATCGCCGTGTGGTGCTCTGCATAGCCGCGCGAAGCCACGGCGACCGCGCAGGGGGCGCCGTTGAGCGCGGCGCGCGTGTCGTCGCTCAGCATCGCGCGACCGAAGCTGCCGCGGCTGCATGAGCCGACCACGAGGAGATCTGCGCCATGCCGGTCGGCTTGTTCGTGAAGGCCGCGGCCCGGATTGAGAGCGATGACGCTCCCGAGTTCTGCCTCGAGGCCGGCCGCGCTGCGTTCCCGCTCGAGCAGCTCCTCGGACTCCGCCACATCCTCTGCGATCTCAGTGCTGCGCACGAACACGAGGGTCAGCTTTGCGCCGGCGTCGCCGAGAAGGCGGGCGAGTGCGATCGCATCGCGGCCGCCCGGCCGGCCGTCAACTCCCACAAGTACGTTCTTGAACAACATCGGTCTCCTTTTGGCGGGTCGAGAGCAGGCTAGGCCGCGAAGCCTGCGCTCGGCATCCGTGAGCGCTACTGCGCGAGTTGCGGGTTTTTACCGAGCAGGGCTCTGCCGCACGGGCGTTGATTTGCTGCGAAATCCGAGCCGCTCGCTATTGGCCAGGCGGGATGACGAGCACCGAGCAGGGTGCATCGTGTACCACGCGCCGGCTGACACTTCCGAACGCGTGCAGCCCGGTCAGCCGGCGGCTGCCCATCACCACCAGGGCGGCGTCGGTGTGCTCGGCAGCTTCGAGGATCACATCCCAGGCCTTGCCTGGTTCGACGTACGGCTCGCCGGCATCGGGAACAGCGAGTCGCAGGGCGCGTGCCTGTGCTTCGATGGCCCGTGGCTTCGACTTCGACTCGGCGCCGGTAGCGTTCACGAGGGTGACCCGTGCGCCCTGGCTCCGTCCGATTCGCCCGGCGATATCCACGATGTGATCTGAGCCCTCCTCGGCGTCGCTGGCGACCAGGATCTGGTGCCCTCGCAACGAGCCGGCGAGCGATCGGCGAGCGAACAGGATGGGGGTGGTGAACCGGCTCAGCGAGGTCGTGGCCACGCCTGCGACGAGCATGCCACCCAGCCGTGAGGTGACGGGTGCCCCGATTGCGAGCAGGTCGTGTTCGGAGGCTCGCGCGAGGATGACCTCGCTTGGAGGGCCGCCTGGATCCAGGAGGGTGCTCGAGGGGACGCCGGCGTCGTCGGCGATGCGCTTGGCGTCTCTCAGCACGAGGTCTGCGCGGCCCGGACTGATCGCTGCCGTGGCGTGGACGCTGGAGCCCGAGACGGCGGTCACGGCCAACAGTGTCAGGTGACCGCCGGGGCCCGCCAGCGACGCGGCCATCTCGACGGCGGTGGTGCTTGTCCGCGTGCCGTCGACTGCGCAGAGAATGTTCGTGAAGACGCTCATCGAGCCCGGCGTGGCTGAGGAGCCTGGTGTAGTCGAGTCTTCCTGTCCCGATGCTGTCAGGTGGTCGGTTGTCTGGGTCTTGGTCATGCGTGCAAGCTACGCGTTCGCTTCGGCTCGAGCATCCGCAGCTTTCCGTCGAGGGCAGCCGGGAAATCCCACAGTGCCGCGCGAACGGCTGAGCCTCGGCGCGCTCGGATCTCGATCGACGAGCTCGCCAGCCACCACCACGGGCTCACACCGACGGGGACCCGGGCGATGCGCGTCATGCGGGGGCTGCGAGGAGGCATCTCATCGCCCGGTCAGTGCCGAGTCGGGTGTGGCACTGCGTCCCGGCGCGCTCCTCGCGCAGTAGTCGAGAGCGGTGGACTCACGTGGGTACGCTGGCGCTGTAGCTCGCGTACCCGCTCTGTGAGGCCCGCGCTCTCGAGCCGAAGTCGAGCGGCCTGACGGCGGGCACTAGCGAGCTCCTGGGCGAAGACGGGCAAGATCGCTCGCAGATTCTGTAGCCGATCATGCAAATGGTCGCGCTCGCCCGGGTGGTCTGTTCCCGATGACACCTTGTCCTCCTCGCCTCGATCGCGTGATCCATCGAGCATCCTCGTGCCGAGGGCAGGCAACGGCATCCGCGGATCCCCCTGACCGAGCTGCGGGTTTCCCACGGCCCGTCGGCGACGGAAACCCCACCCGCAGGGCATCCGTAGCGTCCCGATAGAGGGCGCGGCGTTCCACGGACGAGAGTGCGTCTGCCGGCAAGCAGTATGTGCCGTGCAGTTGTCCCTGCACTGAAGAACGCGATGCCCGCCTCTCCCACGGCTCAGATCGACCCCGCCCGGCGGCAATGCGGTGATCGGGCGCTGCTGCAGGCGCTCGCCATGCCCGCGATGTATCCGGGTGCTGCGCCGGTCTCCGTGCATGAGACCCACGCGTCGTGGGTGTTCGTGGCCGGCGAGCGGGCTTACAAGGTCAAGAAGCCGCTGGCACTCGGCTTCCTCGACTACAGCACGCTCGCCCTCCGTCACAGCGCCTGCCGTGAGGAGGTGCGGGTCAACCAACAGCTCGCTCCCGGGATCTATCTGGGGGTGCGGGCGATCGTCCGGGACGGGGATGGATATCGCATCGTCCCCGACGGTGCACCCGACGCGGTGGAGTACGTCGTCGAGATGCGCACGTTCAGCGAGGACGACACATTCGCCGGCTTGATCGCGGCGGGCTCTCTGACTCGAGCCCACGTGACGGCGGCGGCTCGCCTGCTGGCAGCTTTCCATCGCTCGGCGGAGGTGGCGGCGGATTGGGACGCCGGTCGGGTGCTCGCGCTGTGGCGGCGCAACGTGCAGGAGCTGGTGCACGTCGGCCCTCCGTCCGGGTGGCACGTGGATGTGGCTGCCGGCTTCGGCGAGGCCTTCGTGAGCGCACACGCCTCGGAGCTTCACCGCCGGGCGCAGGAAGGCCTCGCCCGCGACGGTCACGGGGACCTGCGTTGTGAGCATGTGCTCGCCGGGCCCACCGTCCGCGTCGTCGATCGGATCGAGTTCGACCCACAGCTGCGCAGGAGCGACATCGCGTTCGACCTCGCCTTCCTGGCGATGGACCTCGAGGCCGGTGGACAGCGCTGGGCAGCCCGCGAGCTGGTCAGCGCATACCGCCGCGCGGGTATGGACCCCGGTGGTGAGACGCTGCGCTCGTTCTACGCCGCCCATTGGGCGCTCGTCCGTGCGAAGGTGACGTTGATCGCGGCAGCGGAGCACGACGGGCCTGCCCGTATCGAGCAGCTGCGCAGTGCCCAGCAGCTGTGGCTGCTGAGCGAGCGGCTTTGCTGGCGTGGGCGAGCGCCCCTCGCAATCGTGGTCTGCGGACCGGCTGCGAGCGGCAAGTCGGTGCTGGCCGGCGAGCTCTCGCGACGCTCGCAGATGCCCGTGGTCTCCTCGGACGCCGTACGCAAGCGCTTGGCGCACCTCGCGCCGTCACAGCCCGCGCGCCAGGAGCACTACAGCGCCGGCTTCACGCGCGCGACATACGAGCAGCTCACTCGAGACGCGCTTCTCGCACTTCAGCATCAAGGCGAGGTGATCGTGGATGCGACATGCCGCACACGCGAGGATCGCGCGGTGTTGCTCGATGGATTGCGAGGCGCCGGGATGCCGCTGTTGGTCGTTCGCTGCGAGGTCCCGCTCGCGCTGGCCCTGGAGCGCGCCGCCCAACGCCTGGCCGACCCCCGGCGCGTGTCTGACGCGACCCCGCAGATCGCCGAAGAGCAGTTCCGTAGCTTCGAGGAGCTCGACGACCACTCCGAGGCCACGGTCCTGAGGCTCGACACGACCCAGGTCCTGGACCTGCAAATCGCCGAGATCGCCCGCGCCGTGGACGGTCGCGGGCTGGGTGGCCCGGCTTTCGCCCCACCGACAGGCGAGCCGGATCGCCACGATCGGTAGAAACGTGCCGGTTTGGGCCGGTGGAAGTGCCGATGTGCGTGCTCGACCGAGCCGCCCTACCGATGGCTCGACACGATGATGGGGTTCCCCCGCACTGCCGCAGAACCGCGGTGCGTCGCTGCGAGCGCCGTCAGGCCGGCGTCGCGACCGCCGCGACCGGCGCAACCGGCGAACGTCGACGGACCAGCCAGCGACGCAGCTCATCCGCGCCCCAGACGATGAACGGGAAGGGCAGCAGGAACGCCAGGTCGCCGAGCGGCAGCGCCGCGGTCCCGAGCAGCGACTGCAGCGGAGGTGCGTAGATGAACACTGCCGCGAGCGCCAGCTCCGCTGCGATCCCGAGCAGCAGGTAGCGGTTGCTGAAGACACCGATCGAGCGCAGCGACGCGCGTCTGGTTCTGACCGCGAAGGCGGTGCCGATCTGCCCGGCGATCATCCCGGCGAACGTCATCGTCGTGGCCACGAGGTAGGCGTGGTGAAGGGGATGGCCCGCGCCGACGGGATCCCCGGCCTGCCAGCCGGCGCGATTCAGGACGTAGAAGAAGCCCGCAAGCGAGAGCGCGGAGACCATCACGCCGAGGAACAGCCACGCGCGCACCAGCATCGGGCCCTGGATCACGCCCTCCGAGCGGGGGCGTGGCGGGCGCTCCATGCTGCCCGGCTCGATCGGCTCGCGTCCGAGGGCGAGCGAGGGCAGGGTCTCGGTTCCAACGTCGAAGGCGAGGAGCAGCATCACGGTCAGCGGGAGCGGGATCGCGCCGCCACTGAGCGCGAAGAGAAGGAACGGTATGACCTCCGGTGTGGCGTGAGCGAAGATGTACTGGATGAACTTGCGCACGTTGTCGTAGACCTGCCGTCCGGCCTCGATCGCGACGACGATCGTGGCGAAGTTGTCGTCGGTGAGCACCATCGTCGCCGCCTCCCTGGCGACGTCGGTTCCAGAGCGGCCCATCGCGACACCGATGTCGGCGGTACGTAGTGCGGGTGCGTCGTTGACACCGTCCCCGGTCATCGCGACGACGTGCCCTTCGCTGCGCAGCGCCTCGGCGATCTGGAGCTTCGTCTCGGGTGACGCACGGGCGAAGATCACCTCGCGGCCGGTGGCGAGGATGTCGCGCACCTCCTGCTCGTGACGGTGGTCGAACGCCTGTGCATTGACGATCAGGGGATCCGTCCCGCCGATGCCGACCTGCCCGGCGATCGCCGCCGCAGTGAGCGGATGATCGCCGGTTATGACGATCACGCGAATGCCGGCGGCGTGGCAGCGGGCAACGGCGTCGGTGACCGCGGGGCGGGGCGGGTCCTGCATCGTTACCAGCCCGAGGAAACAGAGCCCTGACTCCGCATCGTCGCGCTCGGGAGGCTGCTCGGCGGAGGCCGTCACCTTGCGTGCAAGCGCGAGCACGCGCAAGCCCTGCCTGGCGAACCCCTCAACTGCCGCGGTCACGCGTTCGCGCTCCGGCTGCGCGAAGGGGCCTTCCTCGCCGCCTGCGAGCACTGCCGTGCTGCAGCGAGGCAGCACCGCCTCGGGTGCGCCCTTCGTGGCCAGGAAGTCGTGGCCTTCACGGGCGTCAAGCGTCGACATCAGCTTGCGTTGCGGGTCGAAGTTGTATTGATGGCGGCGCTCGCGCTCGCGAGCTGCAGCGTCGAAGCGGACGCCGAGGGCGTCGGCCGTCTGCAGAAGTGCGATCTCTGTGGGGTCGCCCGTGTTCTGCCCGTCCAGCTGCAGATGGGCGTTGTTGCACGCCCACGCGACCTGGGCAAGAGGAGCAAGCGCGTCGTAGTCGGCCTTCCCGTGCTCGGCGCCGACGGGCACTTCGCCTTTGAGCGTCCACACAGCGACCGGGTTCATGCGGTTTTCGGTCAGCGTGCCGGTCTTGTCGGTGCAGATCACGTCTGTCGAGCCGAGCGTCTCGACGGCGCTGAGCCGCTTGACCAGCGCGCCGCGTCGTGCGAGCAGGCTGACGGCGACGGCGAGCGCGAGCGTGATCACCGGGAGCAGGCCCTCGGGTACGTTGCCGGCGAGTAGGCCGACGGCGAACACGATGCTGTCCTTGAGCGACAATCCGGCGCCGAAGATCGCGACCGGAACGAAGGCGACGGCCATCGCGATCGCGATCGCGGCGATCAGCCAGGCGACTTTGCGCACCTGTGCTTCAAGCGGGCTTGGCTCCTCCTTGACCCGCTCGGAGAGCGCGGCTATGCGACCGAGCTCGGTGCGCATTCCGGTTGCGAACACAACTCCGCGTGCCTCTCCGCCGGTCGCGCTGGTCCCGCTGAACAGCAGGTCCTGCGCGGAGATCCGTGCGACGCTCGGGTCGATCAGGTCGGCCGAGCGCAATGCCGGCGCGGACTCGCCGTTGAGCGTCGACAGATCGACCTCGACGGCGCCGGAGATCATCCGCATGTCGGCGGCGATGCGGTCACCCTCCTCGACGAGGACGACGTCTCCGGGGACGAGCTCGACCGCCACGATCTCCTGTGAAGCGCCGTCGCGTAGCACGCGCACCTTCTGAGGCAGGAACTGCGCCAGCGCCTCGACTGCCCGCTCGGCCTGCATCTCCTGGATCAGGGCGAATACGGCGTTCAATGCGATAACCAGCAGCACCGCGATCGCCACGGTCCTGCTACCGACGGCGAACGACAGGGCCGCGGCGAGCCATAGCAGGAGCGCGAGCGGATGTGTGAGTTGGTGTCCCAGCTCGGCCGGCCACTTCAGTCCGCCGCGCCGGTGCAGCTCGTTGGGCCCGTATTGCAGCAGCCGTCGCTTGGCCTCCGTGCTGGAGAGTCCTTGCCGCGAGCTGCGCAGGTCGCGCATCAGCAGCTCGACCTGCCCGGTCGGCTCGATCGCCGGGGCTCCGTCCGGGCCTCCGTCGGGGCTCGCGGCCGCCTGGGCTTGCTCGGCGGTCAACGCCATCACACCCACGCTAAGCCGCCCCGGGCCGAGCGCCATCGGGCGCCCGCCGCGCACGTACCGGGTAGAAAACCCCGACCCTGCGTCGGCTCCGTGATGACTACTGACCGCCACAGGCTGCAATTGCGGATGGCCAGCCGCCTCGGGCGTGTGATGTTGGACTCCCGGCCCGAGTGCCGTCCGGCTCGACCGGCAGCGCACGCGTAGCCGCACCCGCCTGAAGCCGGGCCCCGACCCCGAACAGAACTCAGAAGCCAAGAACAACCACCCAGGAGGACTCTCATGGCAGTTGCAGTGCAAGCACCAACGATCTTCGCGGCACCCGGACAGGACGGGAGCGTCGTCGAGCTGAAGGGCCGCTATGAGAACTTCATCGGCGGTGAGTGGGTGGCGCCAAGGAGCGGCAGATATCGCGAGAACCTCACGCCCGCGACGGCCGAGGCGTTCTGCGAAGTGGCCGACTCCGGTCCCGAGGACGTCGAGCTCGCCCTCGACGCCGCACATGCAGCCAAGGACGCCTGGGGCCGTCGGTCCCCCGCGGAACGGGCGGCAGTCCTGGACGCGATCGCCGACGCAATCGAGGAGAACCTCGAGATGCTGGCGGTCGCCGAGAGCTGGGAGAACGGCAAGCCGGTGCGCGAGACGCTCGCGGCCGATCTGCCGCTGGCGATCGATCACTTCCGCTACTTCGCCGGGGCCGTGCGCGCCGAGGAGGGCTCGATCTCGGAGATCGACGAGAAGACCTACGCCTACCACTTCCGCGAGCCGCTCGGCGTGGTCGGCCAGATAATCCCGTTCAACTTCCCGCTGTTGATGGCCGCATGGAAGCTGGCTCCGGCACTCGCGGGCGGGAACTGCTCGGTGATCAAGCCAGCGAGCCCGACGCCCTGGTCGCTGCTGAAGCTCGCCGAGGTGATCGAAGACGTCGTCCCGGCCGGTGTCATCAACATCGTCAACGGCTCCGGCGCCGAGGTCGGGCGGGCGCTTGGCTCCAGCAAGCGGATCGCCAAGATCGCCTTCACCGGAGAGACGGTCACGGGGCGGCTGATCATGGGCTACGCCGCCCAGAACCTGATCCCCTCGACGACCGAGCTCGGCGGCAAGTCGCCGAACATCTTCTTCGAGGACATCCTCGACGCGGACGATGCGCTGCTGGACAAGGCAATCGAGGGACTCGTGCTGTACGCCTTCAACAAGGGCGAGGTCTGCACCTGCCCCTCGCGGGCTCTGATCCAGGAGTCGATCTACGAGGAGTTCATGCAGCGCTGCCTGGAGCGCATCCGCGCGATCCGCCAGGGCAGTCCGCTGGACCCTTCCACGCAGATCGGGCCGCAGGTCTCCAAGGCCCAGCTCGAGAAGATCGAAAGCTATGTGAAGATCGGCCTCGACGAGGGCGCCGAGCTCTTGATCGGCGGGCACCCCGCGCAGATGGAGGGCGAGCTGCAGGGCGGCTACTACTTCGAGCCGACCGTCCTGAAGGGCGAGAACTCGATGCGCGTCTTCCAGGAGGAGATCTTCGGCCCGGTGCTGGCGGTGACCACCTTCAAGGACGAGGCCGAGGCTCTGGCGATCGCCAACGACACCATGTACGGCCTCGGCGCCGGCGTCTGGACACGTGACGGTAGCCGCGCCTTCCGCATGGGCCGCGCGATCAAGGCCGGGCGCGTATGGACGAACTGCTACCACCTGTATCCCGCCGGGGCCGCGTTCGGCGGCTACAAGTCCTCGGGAGTCGGGCGCGAGAACCATCGCATGATGCTCGACCACTACACCCAGACCAAGTGCCTGCTGGTCAGCTATGACCCCGAGCCACTCGGGTTCTTCTAGGGATGCCCGCCGCCCACGGTGAGGGGCGGGTAAGCGCGACGCCGCCGGTGCTCGAACTGCTCGAGCGCCTGGCGGCTCGCTACGGCCCGCTGGTGATCCACCAGTCCGGCGGCTGCTGTGACGGGAGCTCGCCGATCTGCCTGCCGGCCGATGAGCTGCCGGCCGGCCCCCACGACGTCCTCTTGGGAGTCGTGGGCAGCACCCCCGTCTACGTCGACCGCGACCAGGACGAACGCTGGCAGAGCCCCGCGCTGCGGATCGACCTCTCCAACGGCCCGGCGATGGGCTTCTCGCTGGAGGGTTCCGAGGGTGTGCACCTGCTCGCGGTCCCGGCCGAGGATCGCTAGCCCTCAGGCGAGCGTCGCCAGCAACCGCAGCTCCTCCATCAACAGTCGCGGCAGCAGGAAGTGCTCGCGCACGTGCTCACGACCGCTGCGCCCCAGCTGCTGGGCCGCGGAGGGATCTCCCAGCAGGCTGAGCATGGCATCGGCGCACTCCTCGACCGAGTCGACCATCGCACCGCCGACGCCATCCGGCATTTGCAGCGGGATGCCACCGGCGCGTCCGGCGACGACGGGCGTGCCCTTCCACAGCGCCTCCGAGACGACGAGCCCGAAGCCCTCGCGGATGGACTTCTGCACAACCAGCTCGGAGAGCCGCTGAAAGGCGTTGACCTCGACGTTGCCGACACCCGTGAGGTTGGTGTAGAGGTGGATCAGCGGGTCATCAGCGGCGTGCTCGGCGACCTGGCCGTAGACCTCCCAGCCCTCCGGGTCATCGAGCGCCATCGAGCCGACCAGCGCGAGTTGCAGCTCGCCGATCTCCTCACGCACGAGGCGATAGGCGGCAACCACTCCGAGGGGGTCCTTCCAGGCGTCAAAGCGCGAGACCTGGGTGACCAGTCGCCCTGGAAGCTCCACTCCGATCCACTCGAGGATCTGGCGCGCCGTGTCGAGGTCGAGCTCGAGGTTCTTCGGGCTCAGCGGGTCGATCGCGGGCGCTATCGCCTCGACCCGCTGCACTGGAAAATCGGGCGGCACGAACTGCGGCATCGTGAACACCGCAGCGTCGAAGTCGGTGAGATAGGGCCGCAGGAACGTCCACGTCTCGGGGTTCGGCTCGGACGTGTCGATGTGACAGCGCCACACCCAGCGCGCGTTTCCCTTGCCGTGCATGCTGAGCAGGGCGGCGGGCTGGGGGTCGTGGACGATCACGAAGTCGTATCCGTCGTCGAGCGCGGCGGCGTTCTCGCGTGAGCAGTCCAGGTAGGCCGCTCGGTCGGGCCCGCTGAGCGGCGTGTTCGCTCCCTGTAGCCCGTTGTGCAGCGCCTTGGTCGCGCCGAAGAACTCCGGGCTCCCGGAGATCACCTCCCAGTCGACGTCCAGGCCAAGGTCGCGCAGCAACGGCACGGCGGAGCGCAACAGCTCCGAGACGCCGCCGCCGTAGGCGGTCGCATTGACCTGCAGGATGCGCGCACCGGATAGAGCGCCGGCGTGCTCGTAGAGCTCCTCGAGGATGCCCTCGGGCACGATCCCGCGATAGGAGCCAAGCGACGCGCGCCCGACCGTCACCTTCTGCAACACAGGCGCGCGCTCCTTACTGTCCGATCAGGTCGCGCCGCTGGAAGACCCAGATCGCCGCGAGCGCGCAGCTCGCCGCGATCCCCAGCATGACGAGCGCCGCGGCGGCGCGAAACGGCTGCGCCGGCACGAGCCCGATGTGCGCGAACGGTGTCGCTTCCACGAGCCATTTCGGGACGCTCAGCAGGGAGCCGAACAGGTACCAGAGAAAGGCGATCGTGACGAGGCCGTAGGAGAGCCCGGTGCCTGCACGGGGGACGATCGCGTAGGCCAGCGCGGCGATGCCAAGGAACATCAGTGCGACGGGAAGACAGTTCGCGCCGGCTTCCAGCATCCCGGTCAGGGAGATGCTGACGCCGCCCGACTCGCCACCCGCCCAGGTCAGCAGACCGGCAGTCAGGGAGATCGCGGTGGCGCCGGCGACTGCGAGCAGGAGCCGCCCGCCCATCCACCTGCGGCGGCTGACCGGGAGCGAGAGCAGCGTCTCGAGCCTCTCGTCGGCTTCCTCATGGCGCGCGGCACCGATCTGCGCGCAGACGAACAGGCTCACGGCCAGCACGAAGAACAGGAACACGAACGCCAGATAGCCGGTGGGCGTGACGATCGAGCCGGTGCCGAGCCTGGCGACCTCGCGTTGCAGGCTCTTTGAGATTCCCGCGGTCGATGTGCTCTTTGCGATCACACCGACGATGTACGCGAACGCACCGACGCTCGACAGCCACACGATCAGGCTGGCGCGCTCCGAGCGCAGCGCCTGGGCGAGCGGCGAGGAGAGCAGACCCAGACGCGGCCCGGTGCTCTCATGCGTAGGGAGCACGCCGGTGCCGATGTCGCGTCCGTCGGCGATCCGCGCCGCCAACAGGAGCAGCAACACGCTAGCCACGACGGGGAGCAAAAGGACAAGGGGATGGGCACCGGTGAACGGGCGCACTTCCTCGGCCCATCCGAGCGGGGTCGCCCACCGCAGCCAGCCGGCGCTCGCGGAGGTGTCTGCGATGACTCGCAGCGCCAGGAACAGGCCGACCGCCGCCCCGCCGAGCTCCAGTGCCATCCTGCGCGTCGAGGCGAGCTGGCTGGTCAGCGCCCCCACTCCCGCGAACACGGGCACGACCGACGCCGTCGCGAGCGCGAGCTCGGCTGACCCGCCTGCCGGCAGGCCGGCCAGGACGAGACCCGCGAACTCCGCGATCCCCAGGACCAGGACGCCCGCCGCGATCGCGGCCAGCGCCGAGAGATATGTGGTCCCACGCCCGACCGGAGCGGCGAGCACGAGCTCCATCCGGCCGGTGTCCTCCTCGGTCCGCAGCGCGCGTACCGCAGCCAGCAGTCCGAAGACAGCGGCGAAGATCGCCAGCGTCCCACCCACACGCCAGGCTGTGTAGCCGGAGACGGTCAACAGATCGTGCGGAACCCCGTAGAACAGGCGGATCGCCTTGTTGTCGGCGAAGCTGCGGGCGAACGCGAGCCGGCTCGTGAGCGACGGGTAGGCGTCGCGGTAGCCGACCGGCTGGATATAGGCGATCACGGCGAACAGGTATGCGAAGGCGACCGTGCGGACGCGCGCGTCCCGGAAGGCACGCCGCGCCAACGCACCTGCTCCGGCGAGCCCCCTCCGGTCGTTCAATCCCGGAGCGCTCGAGACCACGACTGTCCCGTCAGTCGCCGCGATGACCGTCGGAGCCGTCGTAGTGGTGCAGGAATATCTCCTCCAGCGAGGGCTCGCGACTGGTAAGCGTCTGCGACCGGGTGCCCGGCCAGCGCTGCAATCAGCGGACCGACGCTGCCCGAGACCTCAAAACGCAGCGCATTGGGGCCCGCGCTCTGTACCTGGACGCCCGCCAGCGCCGGGAGCTCCGGTGCGCGGCCCTCGAACGTGACCTCTACCGTCTGCGCCGCGAGGTGGCGCAACTCCGCAAGCGTTCCCTCGTCGACGAGTTTCCCTTCTCTGAGAATCCCCACGCGATCACAGAGCGCCTCGACCTCGCTGAGGATGTGGGAGGAGAGGAAGATCGCCTGGCCGCGCTGCTTGGCTTCCGTCACTGTCTCGCGGAAGGCGACCTCCATCAGCGGGTCAAGTCCCGCCGTGGGCTCGTCCAGGAGCAGTAGATCGGCGCGGCACGCGAACGCGGCGACCAGCTGCACCTTCTGGCGGTTGCCCTTGGATAGCGCCCTGACCTTCTTGTCGACGTCCAGCTGGAAGCGATCGGTCAGCAGCTCGCGGTAGGCGACATCGGTCCCGCCGCGCAGGCGCGCCAGGAACTCGAAGGTCTCGGCGCTCGTCAGCGAGGGCCACAAGAACGGCTCCCCGGCGACGTAGGCCACCCGTTTGTGGGCGGTGACCGGTTCGCTCCACGCGTCGAGGCCGAACAGCTCGGCATGGCCGGCGCTCGGCCGGTGCAATCCCAGTAGCAGGCGGATCGTGGTGGTCTTGCCGGCGCCGTTGGGTCCCAGATACCCGTAGACCTCCCCATCGCTGACCGTGAGGTCCAGACCGTCCAGTGCCACCGTGTCGCCGTAGCTCTTGCACAGCCCCGCGGTATGGATCGCCCGCCCTCCCGGATCGTCCCCGGAGCGAGACCCTGATAGCAGGCGTGGCCGTGGCTGTGCCATACGAGAAGGATCGGAGGATCGCACGCCTGGGACATCAGGGTTTTTCCCGTAGGCCCACGTGGAATGACCGCGAGCCAGGGTGCCGGCCGAGATCCTCTCGTAGTGACGGCAATCAGGGTTTTGCCATGGCACGATCGGAGTGTTTACCCGGAGGTTTACGCCGCACTTGACGATTAGCGTGACGTTCATGGCGTCACACCTGCACCTGGCCCCCAGCCACGAGGATCCCTCCACCACGGGGCAGGCTGGGCTCATCCGTGTGTTGCTGGCCGACGATCACGAGCTGATGCGCCACCGCCTGCGGCTGCTTCTAGACGACGAGGAGGGAATGGAAGTGATCGCCGAGGCAAACGACCTGGCGGCTGTCACCCGCCATGTCCAGAGCGACGAACCGAACGTGCTCGTGCTTGACCTGAGCATGCCTGACGGGTCGAGCATCGAGGCCATCGGCCGCTTGCGTGAGCAGGCCCCCGACACCCAGATCATCGTCATGACGATGGACGAGAACCCGGTCTTCGCCCAGCGTGCATTCGCCGCAGGGGCAGTCGGTTTCGTCGCCAAGGATCTGGCCGACGGAGAGCTTCCGCAAGCCATGCGCGCGGCCGCGCGGGGCGAGGAGTTCGTCAGCCCACGAACCGCTACACGGCTGGATGCCCTGCAACGCTCCCTGACCGGTGACGCTCTTTCGCCCCGCGAGGTGGAAGTTCTGCGTCTGATCGCGCTCGGGCACACGAGCGTTGAAATCGCCCGCAGGCTCCACCTGTCGCCTCGCACCGTCGAGACGCACCGCGCGAAGATCCACCGCAAGCTGGGGCTCGCGACCCGGGCCGAACTGGTCCGCTACTCGTTACGACGCGGCCTGCTCGGCCCCTGAGCGCCCGACCTGGGTTCCCCGGAGCGTTGGCAGACGCGCGCTCAGCAGCGTGCCCTGTCCGCTGCAGTCGATGCTCAGCGTCCCGCCGGCGAGAGTCACCCGCTCACGAATCCCCGCGAGGCCGAAGCCCTCCGTCGCGACATCAGAGTCAAAGCCCACGCCGTCGTCCTGTACCTCGATCAGCAGCTCACCGTCGGATTCCGTGACCGTCACACGCACCACGTCGGCGCGTGCGTGCTTGGCGACGTTGGTGAGCGCCTCCTGCACGAGCCGATAGACGGCGGTTTCGAGGTCCTCGCTCAGTCGCGACTCCTTGGGAGAGCCTGACAGCGCAAGCTCGCGTTCGATCTCGAATCCGCTCTGCTCGCGATGGCGGTCGAGGAGAGCCTCGATCGCCGTGCGGAGCCCCAGCTCGTCCAGGGCGGCGGGGCGCAGCTCGGTGATGATCGAGCGCAGGTTCGAGATCTCACGCTCGATGTGCTCGACGGCCTCGTCCATCGCGGTCTGGGCCCGCCCGAGGTCATCGCCTCGCCTTGCGGAGGAAAGCAGCAGGCGCAGGCCCCCGAGACCCTGCAGGGTCTCGTCGTGAAGCTCCCGCGCCCACCGTCGTCGCTCGGCGTCCGCGGCGGCCAGCGAGCTGCGCAGGCGATCGCTCTGCACGCTCTGGGCGAGCGCCACGGCGGTCGCGGCGCTGGCGGCGAAGGTGCGCAGTATCTGCTCATCGTCCTCGCTGAACACGCTTCCCTGCTCGCCGCGGTCGAACGCCGCCAGGATGCCCACCCCTTCGCCGCGGTGGAGCATCGGCACCAGCAGCGCCGTCTGCGGGGCGGCCACGCCGAACTCCGCCGGCGCGATCCGCAGGCGGGCGGGGACGTCGGTTATCCGCTCGGCACGTCGGCGCTCGAGCACCTGTCCGGAGGTGGACTCGGCGATCGGCAGCCGCGTGCCGCGCATCCCCTCGACGTGACCGGCGCTGGCCTGCACGACCAGCTCGTGGCCATCGCGCAGCATGATCACGAGGCTGCGCGCCCCCACGAGCGCCCGTCCACGCTTGACGATCAGCTCGAGTACGTGCTCGAGCGCGATGTCTCCTCCAATCGCCACCGCCACGTCGCGTGTGGCCTCGAGCCCTCGAACTGCCTTTTCAGCCTCTTGGCGACGGCGCTCGCTGCGCTCGTAAAGGCGCGCGTTGTCGATCGCTACGGCAGCCCAATCGGCGAGGATCACGGCGGCCTCCTCGTCGCGCTCGGAGAACTCGCCGCCCTCCTTCTCGGTCAGGTACAGGTTGCCCCACGCCTGCCCCCTGACGCGGACCGGCACACCCAGGAAGCTGCGCATCACCGGATGCCCTGCGGGGAACCCATAGCTCGAGGGGTGCTGTCCCACTTCCGCGAGGCGTAGCGGCTGCTGATCTTCGATCAGCGCGCCGAGCACCCCACGCCCCCGCGGCAGATCGCCGATTGCACGCGCTGTGTCCTCGTCGAGCCCGGCCGTCAGGAACTGCTCGAGCCCGGTGCGCTGCTCGTTCAAAACCCCGAGCGCCGCATAACGAGCCCCGGTGATCTCGCGTGCAGTCTGCAACACCAGGTCAAGAACCCTGCTCAGATCGAGCTCGGTCACGAGCTCGCGCCCGACGTCCAGGAGGCGGCGCATCCACAGTTCCTCGGAAGAGGCGCTGGTCATCTCTAAGTAAAAGCTTAGTCCTGCCAGAAGGGCTTGCGTGGGCCGCCGCTGGGTAGAGGCCCCCTATGTAGTCAGCCCCACCGATGTCGCGGCATATCCCGGAGTTCCGCGGGCGGCACGCGATCTACGTTGTCTGTGGCGCGCCATGAACATCTCCGAGCCCAGCACCAGAGCAGCCATCGAGCCGCGCGCGAGCCTCCGCGAATGAGCCAGGCGCTGCGCTGCGACCATTGCGGCGATGTGATCGGCGTCTACGAGCCGCTGGTCAGGGTCCTCGACGGGCGCGCCTACGAGAGCTCTCGGGCGCGGGAGCCCGCCTGCCCAACTGGCGGCGGCGAGCACTACCACCGGGCCTGCTATGAGGGTCTGAGTGAGGATCAGCCGCCCGTCGGCTGATCCTCAGCCGATCGCGCGACCCGATCGGCTCCGTAGTTTTCCGTCGACGATGGCGGATTTCTTCGGCTGGCGCCCCCCACACCGCAAGCTAGCTTCAAACCATGACAACACATGGCCCCCATCGCAAACTTCGTGTCGTGATCGCGGGCGGAGGAGTCGCCGCCCTGGAGACAGCGCTCGCCCTTCGGGAGCTCGCCCCCGAGCAGACCGCAACCACGGTGATCGCGCCCAACGATGAGTTCGTCGTAAGGCCGATGACGGTCCGTGAGCCGTTCGCCTACGAAAGCGCACGGCGCTATCCCCTGGCCGGGATCGTGCACGACGCGGGCGCCGATCTGCTCGCCGGCGAATTGGACTGGGTCGAGCACGACAAGCATGTCCTGCACACGAAGGCCGGGCAGGCGCTCGAGTACGACGCACTCGTCTTGGCGCTCGGGGCCCGCGCCATTCCGCGCTTCAAGCACGCAATCACGATCGACGACCGGCGCATGGATGAGACTCTGCACGGGCTGATCCAGGACATCGAGGGCGGTTACGTGGACAGCCTCGCGTTCGTGTCGCCGGCCCGCATGCCCTGGCAGCTGCCGCTGTACGAGCTCGCGCTCATGACCGCCGGGCGTGCGTATGACATGAACGTCGAGCTGTCCACCACGATCATCACCCCCGAGGAGAGCCCGTTGGCGATCTTCGGCTCCGCGGCGAGCGAGGCGCTGGCGGAGCGGCTCGAGCGGGCGCACGTCAAGACGATCAACTCCGCCTACGTCGAGGTCCCGAGCTCCGGCGAGGTCGTGATCAACCCCGGCGAGCGTCATCTGCACGTTACGCACGTGATCGCGCTACCCGAGCTCTACGGCCCGTCCGTCCGCGGCATCCCCCTGGGCGAACATGGCTTCATCCGCGTCGATCCATACGGCCGGGTGCGGGACGTGGAGGGCGTCTACGCGGCCGGCGATGCGGTCGACTTCCCGATCAAGCACGGCGGAGTCAGCTCACAACAGGCCGACGCGGCTGCACTGTCGATCGCAGCACTCGCCGGAGCGGACGTCGTACCCGAGCCGTTCAACCCCGTGATCCACGGCATGCTGCTGACGGACGCCGAGCCGATGTACCTGACGGCGAAGATCACCGGCGGGCACGGATTCAAATCGGCGATCTCGGACGCTCCGACCTGGCCTTCGGGACAGAAGATCGCCGCGAAGTATCTCGCGCCACAGCTGGATCAGCTCGACCACGACCGCGAGCCGGCCCGATGACTCGCGCAGGCAAAACCGACGGCGCGGTGCGTTGCCTGGTCGTTGGGTACGACCGCACGGAGACCGCGCGCGGCGCGGTCGCGTGGGCCGCGAGCGAGCTCTCGGGCGCCGGGAAGCTGCTGCTGGTCCATTCCACTCGCGGGCTGCACGCCCCACCCTCGCCGTTGTCGAGCAGCGGGGAGCGCCACGAGCTGGGGCGCGCGTTGATCGACGAGCTGATGCTCGAGGGCGAGGACTCGTTGTTCGACCTCGATGTGGAGGCCGAGATCTCAGACCACGATCCTGTCACCGCGTTGATTGACACGGCTACACGTCAGGGCGCCCGCATGATCGTCGTCGGCCACGAGCAGCATTCGCCTTTGCACAAAGCCATCGGCACCGTCACCAGTGAGCTGATAGGTCGCTCCCCCGTTCCAGTCACGGTGGTCGGACCGCATGCACTGCCGCGCGAGTCGACGCCGTCGACTGCGGCTCGCGGTGCTCAGTCCGGCGACCCGGCCTGAGCACTACCCGGATTTGAACTCGGGACCTCACCCGCGGGAGTGGACTCGGAAGCCGAACCCCCGGCGTGATCAGAGGCTCGCGATCCGACCGAGCTGGGCAACCCGTCGCGCTCAGCCGGCGACCGTGACTCGCAGGACCCCGGAGTGCAGCCGCCCCCGCCGATCGACGCCGCCCGCAACGATCACGGGACCGCCGAGTGCCACAGCGGCCATATCCGAGAGTCCCTCTGGGAGCATTCCGGCCACCGTCACCGTCCCGGACGGCGAAACCGCGAGGATGCTCGCATGCTGCGTTCCTTCAAGTTCCTCCCGCCCGCCGATGATGAGCAGCGACCCGTCTAGCGCGACTCCCGCCGCGTGGGTCACGCCGTAGGGAAGTTGCCCGATACCGGCGACTTTCCCGTTCCCGGGATCGACCGAGTAGACCTCGCGGCTCGCTTCCGTGCCGCTCGTCCCCCCCGCGATGAGCAGCCGTCCGCCGATCTCCGCCGCGGACGCGTACCGCAACGGCTTCGGCAAGGTCGCGACGAGACGTGGCGCCCGGGCCGGCTGCCAAGCCAAGATCGTCGAGAGCGGTTCTGTTCCCGTGTTGCCGCCGATCACGTACACGGTCGCGCCGGCCGTTACGCAGGCCACATCCGAAGCAGGCGTGGGAAGTGACCCAACCTGTTCGGCCGTGCCGCTCGTGCTGATTCGCAGGATGGACGAGAACGAACTCTGCTCGCCGCCGCCGAACAGATACACGACACCGCCGACCTCACCCGCGCACGCGTCGTGTGTGGGCGTCGGGAGCGAGCCCCCTTCCGTCACGCTCCCCCCCGAGATCCCAAGTACCTGGGAGAGCGAGGCTTCTTCGGAGTCGAGCCCCCCGATGAGCAGCGCACTGCCACCACCCCCGTCGGGGGCAATCGCAGCATCCTGCCGGGGACTCGGCAGTTCACCCTCCCGCGCGACCGTGACACGTAACGGAGGCTGCCGCCCGTTGCCAGCGGCACCGGACCTCGAAACGGGCCGATGTCCAGCGTGCCGACTGCTCGACCCAGCGCTGACCAACGCGATGACAACGCCGATGCACGCGGCGAGGACGAGGAGAGCAACCGCTCGCCGCCGACGCACGGTCCTCGCCGCACGCTCATGCGGAAGCGGATCCACCCTAGGGATGAATCACCGCCGCGTAGTCCGGCGTGCCGTTTGCAGCGAGCGGGATGAAGTCCATCCCGTCCGGTATGTCGAGGTGGCCGTAGGAAGTCCCGGGATGTTCCGTGGCACCGTATTTCCACACGACCCTGTTGGTACGTGGGTCGATGACCAATACGCGGTCGCGATAGTCGTCGTTGACCGCGATGTCCCCGTTGGGCAGCGCCATCGCGAGGGAGGGGTGGTCGAGGCGTCCGAACCCGCTCGAGGGCCCGTAGCGCCAGAGGACCCTGCCGTGACGGTCGATGATCAGGATATGACCCGGGTTCGAGTAATCGGCGAGCAGGATCCGCCCGCCGGGAAGCGGCTGCGGATCGGAGGGATAGCCGACCGGCGCTTTGTGCGCCCAGACCAGCCGCCCTTCGGGCCCGATCTCGTCGATCCAGTTGCCTTCGATCTCGCTCACCAGCACACCTCCGTTGGGCAGGGGCGTATCGCCGTTGACCGAGGCGAACTGGTGCGGCGGGTTGTGGCGGCACACACCCGAGGACCCGAACTGACGCACGATCCTGTGACCGCGGATGAACAGGATGCGGCAGTTCGCGGCATCCGCCACGGTGAACGTGCCGTCGGGAAGCATGTAGGCGTCGTCGGGTGAGTTGGTATGCGTCGCATCCGAGCCGGGTTCTCCGGGGTGGCCGAAAAGGAGCTGCTGCGAGCGACTCTTCAGGTTGATGTGGACAATCGCGTCATCGTCCTCCTCGTTGGAGATGACCCAATGGCCACCGGGCTCGATGAACGTGTCGTCATCGAAGAACAGGTGCCCGGGATCGCCCGGCTGCGGATATCGGAACACGATGTGACCGCCGGGATCGACCACGAGAATCCTGTTGTTGCCGCGATCGGCGATCATCAGATCGCCCGGGAGCCCGGTGCGCAGCGAAGCCGCTGAGTAAGCCGCGGCGGTTCCGGGCTGGGACCCGACAACGTTCTCGGGTGCCCACAACGCGGCGAGTCCGCCGACCGACGCCGGAGCGAGCGGGCCGCCGTCCAGGACCCGCGCCGAAACGGCGCGACTTTTGGTGCCCGCGCGAGATCGACCATTCGAGCCAAGCAACGCCACTACTGCGACGCCGATGGCGGCCATCGCCACCACGGCCCCTCCGATCCTCAGGCGACGGCGCCGCCGCGCCTGCCGTGCCGCGGCGCGACGCGCGAGTCGGGCCTCTTGGTCGAGCGCTTCGGAAGACACTGACTCCCCTTTCAAGGGTCATCTTGGCCGTGTGAAACGTAAGCCGCGGCCGCGAACGCGAGAAGGATGGTTATACCTAGCAGCGCTCAACGCCCTCCGATCGACCCACGGGGTGAGAGTTCTCTAACGGCCGTCGTTGACCGACGACCCCAGAAGATGGCCCCTATCCGCGGTTACCCAAACGCCGCCGGACGGCGACCGCCAGCCACTATCTGCGGCGGCAGCTGGTGCCCGTCACGCGATAAATCTCGAAACCTCCGGCGCGGATGGGGGCAACGCCGAGGGTCGAGAGCGTCGCCTTCCAGTCGCCGCGCGTGTGTTCACGCAGGAGGATGGTCTGGGTATGGGTCATCGCGAGGAACTCGCAGAGCCGCTGCCGCAGCCGGCCGCCCGGCGGACGGCCGTCGAGCTCGCGGAGGATCGTCAGCCCACGGTATCCGTCGGGGAGGGCCCACGAGACATAGCCGCCCGCGAGCCTGAACGAAAAATCCGACTCGACCTGCCACAGCATCGAGTCGCCTTCCCTGCCGAACGGCAAGGCGAGCACCGTGCTCCCCGGTTTCACGTAGCTCGCGAGCTTCGCACCGTGCAGAAGGGGAGGCGAGTCGACGTGTGTCGACCACCCGAAGCCCGGATTTGGGAGCACGCTCACGCACGCAGCGATCGCGCCGATCCACCGCAAACTCCTGACGGAGCGTCCTCGCAGCATGAGCGCGATGGACGCGGCCGCCGCGAGCCATAGATACACCGCGAAACGATCGGGAAGCGCGTACCGAAGGGGACCGAGCCGCCCGATCAGCGCCCACGGCAGCGGGAATCCGGTGTCATGGCTGTCGATGATCAGCCGTCCGCCGAGGCTCAAGAGCGCCGCGATCGAGCCGAAGATCAGCACGCCGCGGGCAAGGCGCGAGCGGCGATCGACGAGCGCGAACCACACGAGCACGAGGATCAGAACCGGCCCGAGGTAGTCAGGATGCTCCGTGAGGCTGCCAGAGAGGGAGCGCGCGCTTCCCAGTCCGGGACCTTGGTTCAGCCACGTCACATGCGTGGGAATGAGGAAGTTGGCGAGATCCGCGCCGGCGTTGACGGTCGAATGCGACGCCACGGGGTTCGGCCCGAGCGCGCTCCACAACAGCGCCGCTCCCAGCACGATTGCGAATCCGAGCGCGGCGCAGGACTCGCCGATCAGGCGCAACGCACGGCGGCGATCCGCATGCGTGGCGAGCATCAGAGCGAGCAAGAGCGCGACGGCCCCGAACACGGCCGCCGAGGCGAATACCTCCGTGGAGGTCCACAACTGCGCGGCCGCGACAGCGCCGGCGCCGAGTACATAGGTCCGCGCGGAGATCCTCCCGCGCCAGCGCCTTACCGCCAGCAGGGGGAGCAGCGGGAGCAGCGCGACGAGCGCGAGATTCAGATGGTTGACGGTCTCGGTCGACTCGTAGCTGCCGAAGCCGAAAAGCACGCCGCCGAGCACAGCAGGCGCCCGCTCGCCGGTGAGCTCCACACAGAAGAGGTACGCGGTCCAGGCCGCGAGGGCCGGCGCGAGGAGTGCGACCAAGTTGAACACCGGGATCGCGCCGAACAGCGTCGTCAGCGGCGCCAGCAGCAGCGACGGCCCGGGAATGCTCGCCGCCCAGGCGAGGTTGTACCCGCCGGGTGCGTACACCAGGTGCGTCATGAACGGGTCCTGCGGATGCTGGAGGACGTACCCGCCCCACGCCAGGAACCACGTGAACGCCCCCTGGTCGCGCCCGGCGAACGCGGGAGTCGGGCCGGAGCCGACGAGGGTGCTGCCGAGGTGGGGAAGGACGCCGCGCCCGAAGAGCAGACAGGAGAGCAACGTGAAGCCGCACAGCGCCCACGCAGGGCCGCCCCGGGCCACGCGTTCTCGCGCTCCGGGCCGAGGAGGGTCAGGCACGCCCGCGGGCGCCACGGGCGCCGCGACCGACGGAGCTTTACCGGCCGTGGCCACGCGCGCTCAAACGCCAGGTCGCGGTCGCTCGGCGCCGCCTCGGGACATGCTGGCGCGCTGTCGCGCGCCCTGAGCTCTCATTGCCTATCAACCATATGTGCGCTCGCGGGCCGAGGTTCCACCGCTACCGCCCATTGCTGAGCAGCCGCCCCCGGAAATTTATGTTCGCCCGGGCCCGGCGCGTGGTAGGAACTTCACTACTGGGTGTCCAACACTCGGAGGTTCCTGGGATGACTACTGAAACGAAGCTCGGCTTCGTCGGACTCGGGCACATGGGTGGCAACATGGCCTCGCGCCTGCTGGCCGCCGGCTACACCGTGTACGGAGAGGCACGGAGCCGTGCAGGCGCCGCGCCCTTGCTCGAGAACGGGCTGCAATGGCAGGAGAGCCCCCGAGCGGTGGCCGAGGCCGCGGCCGTCATCTTCACGTCGCTGCCCGATGACCAGGTGATCGAGCAGGTTGCCTGTCAAGCGGATGGCATCCTCGCCGGCATCGGCGAGGGAAAGGTGTGGGTCGACATGAGCACCGTCAGCCCGCAGGTGAGCCGGCGGGTAGCCGAGCAGGTCCGTGAGCGCGGCGCAGCGATGCTTGACGCTCCGGTGTCCGGCAGCGTCCCGCAGGTGCAGTCGGGCACCCTGACGATCATGGTGGGCGGCGACAAGCAGGCCTACGAGCGAGTCGAGCCGATCCTGCGGGAGCTCGGCACGCCGGCCCACGTGGGCGACAACGGACAAGGTCTTGCTCTGAAGCTCGCGATCAACATCAGCCTCGCGGTCCAGATGCTCGCCTTCGCCGAGGGCCTGCAGCTCGCGGCGCACTCGGGGATCGACCCGCAGCGGGCGCTGGAGGTGATGGAGTCGAGCCCGATCGGATCGCCGATGCTCCGCGCGCGCTCCTCGCTGATCCTCGATCCCCCGGCCGACGACGCCTGGTTCGACCTGGCGTTCATGCGCAAGGACATCGAGCTCGCGCTGGAAACCGCGAAGCAACTCGGGCTCACGCTGCCCACCGCGAACGCCGCCGACGAGGTGCTGGAGCGCGCACACGAGCTCGGCTACGACCATCGCGATCTCGCCGCCCTCTACGAGTTGCTGGAGCGGCCCGCCAATCGTGAGGAGGAACGAGTGCCATGAGCGACCCTCGGACGGACGGCCTGGACAGCGAGCCGCTCCACTTCACGATTCGGCAGCTGACCCCGCGTCGGCCTTGCGATTGAGTTCGATTCCGTCGAGTACGAGCTGTAGCCCGAACCGGAACTCCTCGTCGAGCGGAACCTCTGTGAGCTCGTCTGCGGCAGCAACGGTGGCGGGGTAGGTGTCTGCGTCGAGGGCATGGTAGAAGTCGCGCAAGCTCGCCGCGTCCTCTCGTTGCGGGGCTCCCGCCGCGTGTTGTTGTAGGACGAATCCGAGGACGTAGTGTGCGACCGCGGTGTAGGCGCGGGCGGCGAGGTCGAGCGGAAACCCGTAGGCCAGCAGCACTGAAACGATGCGCTCGCGAAGGCGCAGCGCGTTTGGTCCCACGGGGACCTGGGAGACGAGCAGCGGTAGCGCGTTGGGGTGGCTCTTCAGTACGTCGTACAAGGCGTCTGCGCCGCGGGCGATGGCGTGCTGCCACGTTGTGTCGCACACAGTGTCGGCGTCTGTCTCGATCTTCACCTCGCCGAGGATTCGATCGACGACATAGGCCATGAGCTCCTCCTTGCCGGCCAGATGTCGGTAGAGCGTCGCGGTACCGGACCCCAAGCGATCTGCGAGCAGGCGCATGCTGAACGCGTCGATTCCAGTCTCGTCGACCATTTCGAGCGCGGCGCTCACGATCCGCTCGAGCGACCGCGGTGGGCGCCCCCGGCGGTAGACCTGGGGCTCGGGTCGGCTTGACCACCAGGCAGGGCTCCCCGGTTGGGCGGGCGATCGTCCTTCGGGATAGCGAGAGTGACGCTCGGGCTGACTTATGGTAATACTGTAGCCGTTATCTGTCGAGCCATCCAAGCGGGGAAGTCCGCAACATGACGCGAGAGCAGCGCAAGCAGTTCGTGCTCGATCACCGCACCGCGATCTTCGGCTACAACCGCGCCAAGGACGGTCCGGCGATGTCGATCGTCTTCTACTGCCTGGACCAGAACGAGATCCTCGTCTCGACGATGGCCGAGCGGGCAAAGGCCAAGGCTGTCGCGCGCAGCCCGAAGGTGTCCCTGTGCGTGCTCGACGAGCAATGGCCGCCCAGCTACCTGCAGGTCTACTGCGACGCGGTCATCGACGGCGACTTCGATTCGGTCGTCGAGGTGATGATGCGCATCGCGGGCGTGATGGCCGGGACGCCGATGTCGCAGGACGTACGCCCGATGGTGGCCGAGGGGGCACGCCAGGAGAAACGGGTGGCCCTGCGGCTACGCCCGTATGCCACCTTCTACACGCCGCCGCGCCACGTTCACAGCGAGGCCGACATCGGCCCGGACCTACTTCACGAAACCAGCGCTTCAATTCCGTGGTGAGGCGGTCCACCGGGTCTACGCAGCTCAAGGCAGGAGCACTATCTTTCCGTGGGTGTGGCGACTTTCCAGCTCGCGGAAGGCGTCCCTGACCTGCGCCAGCGGGAAGGTCCGCGCTATGGGTATCTCGAGGCTTCCGTCCGCCACCATTCCCACGAGCTCTGCCAGCAGCTCCGCGGTCGCGATCGCGTGGGTCCCCTGCCCGTGGACGCCGACTCGCTGCACCGCCTCGAAGTCCGCGATCGTGTTGATCCGCTGCGGAGCGACACCCAGCGCGATCGCCAGGTCCACGTAGCCGCCGCCGAAGGTGTCGATGAACGCGTCGATGCTGCCGCCGGCCGCCTCGCGGATCCGCTCGGCCTGCCCCTCGCCGTAGGTCACGGGGACAATGTCGTGACGGCGCAACCAATCGTGGTTGCCCTCGCCCGCCAACCCGATCACCCTCGCTCCGGTTCGCCGAGCGAGCTGCACGGCGACCGACCCCACCCCGCCCCCGGCCGCTGAGACCACGACAGTCTCGCCAGCCTGAGGAGTGACCGCCTGAACGGACGCGTAGGCAGCCAGCCCCACCACGAACAGCGAGCCCGCCACCTCCCACGAAACAGACTCCGGCTTGGCCGTCAGCTGATCCGCTGGAACCACAACGAGCTCGGCGTGGCTTGCGCGCTGCTCGGTCCAGCCAAGGACCTCGTCTCCGACCGCGAACGCGCCAACGTCGGCGCCGACAGCCCGAACGACGCCGCCAAGGTCGGTTCCCTCCCCCGAGGGGAACGTCGCCGGGAAGCGCTCATGGAGACGACCTTCGCGAATCGCAATCTCACCGGGGTTGATCCCGGCTGCCTTGACTGCCACAACTACCTGTTCAGGGCCGGCTACGGGATCCTCGACCTCGCGCACCTCAAGCACATCGACCGGACCGTATTCGTCGAATCGCGCTGCCTTCATGGCACCTCCTCGGTCTTGACGCCCATGGCACCGCGTCGGCGCCGCGGATCAACCAAACGTACCGTGCCCGGGGCGCCTGGTATCGCGCGGACTAGGAGACCGCCCCAGGCCTCGAGTCCGCGTCGTCGAGCTCCTCGATGACCGCCTCGACGACTCGGGGGTCGAGTTGGGTCCCGGCGACCCGGCGCAACTCCGAACGCGCCTCGCGTGGCGAGCGAGCGCGACGGTAGGGCCGATCGGTGACGATCGCGTCATACGTGTCGCAGGCGGCGATGATCCGCGCGGCGAGCGGGATCTCCTCGTCGCGGAGACCATCCGGGTAGCCGGCGCCGTCCCATCGCTCATGGCTCGCACGGACCGCGGGGGCAAGGTGGGAGAAGGCGTCGATGCGCCCCACGAGCTCGCCGCCAATGGCGGCATGGCCGCGCATGACCACCCACTCCTCCTCTGTCAGGGGACCGGGCTTCAGCAGAATCTCGCTCGGTACCCCAATCTTGCCGATGTCGTGCAGCAGGGCGGCATAGCGCGCGTCGCGCGCTTCGGCATGGGACAGTGACATGCGCAGTGCGACCCGTTCAACGAGCTCTGCCACATCCTCGCCGTGGCAGGCGGTGTAGTTGTCCTTGGCCTCAACGGTGCTCGCCAATGCAGCCAGGGTCGTCGTGAAGGCGCTCTCGAGATCGGCCATCAGCTTCGCGCGGTGAGCCGCGCTACCGAAGCTTGCGGCGATCGCCTCGACGAGTACCACGTCGGTCTCACTGAGGACGCCGGGCTCGGTCTCCTCGATGTTCAGAACACCCCAGATCGAGCCGTCAACGACGATGGCAACCGTCAGCTCGGAGCGGGGGTCGGTCCGAGGGTCGCGGACTACGTAATCGCGGTCCTCGCGAGTGTCGGTAACCAGCGCCGTAACACCCGACCGGGCGACCCTTCCGTTGACGCCGTCCGACGACGACTGCTCGATGAGCAGGAACTCCTTCATGACCTCGCCGAGCAGTCCGCGAGCTGCCAAGAGCCGAAGCACCCCGTCGTTGTCGAGACGCTGTACCGCCGCGAGATAGAAGTCGAACGTCTCGTGAAGCTCATCGACCACGAGCTGGGCCATCTCCTCGATGTCGCTCTTGGCTGCCAACCTCGCGGTGAGCCTCGCGCCGAGGCGCAACTGCTCGCGCAGGTAGGCGATCTCCCCGCCGGCGTCCAGGCGCCGCGCACGGATGTCGCCTCGATGCCGCTCGAGGGCCTCGGCGCGCCGCCGACGCTCGTCGGCACCGGGCCGATGGGGCTGCTTCGCTGTCAGTTCCGGCACGTTGCGGCAGGTATCGGCGCAATGAGCACGATCCTGAAACGAAAAACCCCGCTTACGCGGGGCTTCTCAATCGGGGCGCCGAGATTCGAACTCGGGACCTCACCGACCCGAATTACGCGAAACGGTCCTTCCAGCTCTGACAGGCCCAGTGGCAGGTGAGGCCAGCGGGGGAGCGGGGTAGGAGCGACGACGCCACGTCTGGCCGGGGCGCACGAAAGGTTCGTCCGCGCCCCGGCCCACCGCGTCCTGCTAGAAACGTCCGGGGGCGAGCTCTTGGAGCCCGGCGCCCGTGAGGGTGTACGCGCCCGGGCTATGCTCGCCGCTAGCGAGTGCCACGAAGGCATCTCCCGCCGCCAGCGGTGTGACGGGCGTAGGGATGCGATGGATGAGCTGTTGCTCGCTGACTCCCGCACGGTCGGAGTAGGCGGCTATGGCGGCGCGGCCGATGTCGGTTTCCGGTGTCATGCCCGGGAGGACAGCGCTTACCGTGATACCGAGCCCGGCGCGCGTGGACTACTCGTTGGCGTAGGCGGCGAGGAAGCGCTGCGTGGTCTTTGCCCCCGCGTAGCCGCCGGTCATCGGCGAACCGGCGATCGCCGCGCCACTGCTCATCACGAGGATTTGACTCCCCGGCGCGAGCGGCAACACCAGCGCCTTGCGGATCCACTCGAATGTCATTCGCACGTCGACCTCCCAGGTGCGCGAGAAGGTCTCCCAGGTTTGCTCCTGCAACGGCAGCATCGTCGGCTGTGCGCCGGCAACCAGTGCCAACACGTCGGGTTTATGGCGCTCCAGCATCAGGTCGACCACCGAGGATTCGGTCGCATCGGCCACCTCGATCCCGATGGTCGGGATGGCGGCCGCCAGCTGCTCGAGCGCCGGCCCCGAGCGTGCCAGGGCGGTCACATTGGCGCCGGCGGCCGCGAACTGCTCGGCGATGCCTCGCCCAAGGCCGCGACTCGCGCCGACGACGACGACGGTCTTTCGATCTAGCTTGCTCATCTCAGTCTCCTTGTTGTTTTCTGGGAGATGTGGTGGACGTGGATTAGTTCGCTGATACGAGCGCGGGCTGCGCCTCGGGGATGGTGATCTTGGTCACCGGGTCGGTGTGCTCATCTCGGCCGACGAGCGCGAAGATCACCGGGAGGGCGAGCAGCGCGATCGCGCCCAGCACCCAGAAGGCGTGCTGGAAGCCGCCTGTCAGCGCCGCCGGAAGCCTGTCGCCGGCGTGCAGCAATACGTTTGTGTGACTCGCAGCGATGGACGAGGCGACCGCGATGCCGAGTGCGCCGCCGACCTGCTGGCTGGTGCTCAGCAGCCCGGACGCAAGTCCCGCCCGGTGCTCCTCGATGCCGGCGAGAGCGGCGATCGAGACCGGGATGAACGCGAACGCGGTGCCCGCGCCGGCGACGATGAACGGCCCGAGCAGGTTGCCGACGAAATGGCCGTGGACCGGCACTTGGGTCCCCCAGATCACGCCCGCGCCGATCAGGGTCATCCCGGTCGCCATCACCGCCTTGGGCCCGATACGGGTGACCATCAGCTGGGAGACGCCGGCGAGCGCGAGCGAGGTCAAGGACGCTGCCAGCCACGCAACCCCTGCCTGCAGTGCGCTGTAGTGCAGCACCTGCTGCATGTACAGGGTGCCGACGAACAGGAACGCGTAGAAGCTGCCGACCAGCAGCAACGCTGCTGTGTTCGCGCCGGCGAGCGTGCGCAGCCGGAAGATCGAGAGCGGGAGAATCGGCCACTCGGCCCTTTTCTCGATCGCGAGGAACGAGACGAGCAGACCGGCGGATGCCGCCAGGACCGCGATCGTCCGCGCGGCGCCCCAGCCGTACTGGGGTGCTTGCGAGATCGCGTCGACGAGCAGTACCAGTCCGCCCGTTCCGGTGATCGCGCCGGCCGCGTCAAAGCGCCTGCGGACGGTGGCCAAGCGGCTCTCGGGGACGATCCGCGGTATCAACGCCAGTGCGGCCAGGCCGATTGGAACGTTCAGGTAGAAGATGTACTGCCATCCGGCGTAGCGGGTGAGAAGCCCCCCGGCGATCAGCCCCACGGTCGCACCGCCGGCCCCGAGCCCGCCCCAGATCCCGAGTGCCTTGTTCCGCTCGGCGCCCTCTTCGAACATGTTCATCACGATCGACAGGGCGGCGGGCAGCATGATCGCCGCACCGACCCCTTGGACGGCCCGCGTCGCGATCAGGAAGCCCTCGCTGGTCGCGAGTGCGCAGGCCAGCGACGACGCCGTGAACAGGCCGAGCCCTACCGTGAGGACACGCCGGCGGCCAAGCAGATCGGCGGCGCGGCCACCCAGCAGCAGCAGGCCACCGAACGTGAGCGCGTACGCAGTCGCCACCCACTGCAGATTGGTCTGGGTGAAATGCAGATCGTGGCCGATCGTCGGCAGTGAGACGTTGACGATCGTCAGGTCGATGATCGTCATGAAGTACGCGACGGCCAGCAGCGAGAATGCGTGCCAGCGTTTGATGGGTGGTGTTGTGGGCGTCATTTGCGACCTCCTTACTCGGTGGGTTGCCGGTACTTCCTCGTTGTTTATGGAGATACGAGGAGGTGCGGAAATCCATCGCTTGCGCGTGCATCGCTGCCGCGGAGTGCTTGGAGGCGAGACCGAGCGGCGCTACCCGCGCGCGGGAAGCCCGAACCGCTCGCGCACAGCCGCCCCGCCCGCGACCGGCGCCGGCTTCAACGGCCCGAGCACGCGCCGCGGTTGGTTAGCGGCCCGGTCGCTCGGGCTCGAGCGTGCGCTTGATGACACTCAACGCCTGCTCCATCAGAGCTGCGGCGCGACCGGCGAGCTCGTTCGGGAGAAAATCGGCGACCCATACGAACACGCTGCCGTTAGCTCCGTCCGCGAGCACCTGTGCCGATGCGTTGTGATGGGTATATGGCGGGTCGACGACCGACCACACGAGCCGGCGCGCGTCATCGTCGAGGTCAACCAATCGCTCGCGCAGCACACTGCCGTTGAAGAACGTGACGATCCGGTCCTCACCGTCGAGTCGGGCATCGGTCGCGAAACCGGGTACCAGCCGCTCATGCAGTCGTCCCCAGTCACGCAGCGCGTCCCAGACGCGCTGCGGACTCGCGTTGATCACGATCTCCTTGCGAATCGAAGCCATCGCCATCCTCGGGGTCTGGATTTGGACCAGCCGGCACCTGGCCAGCCTGATCCAGCTGTCGGAGACCTTATAGGGCTGGATGCAGGCGGACCCGGGACATCCCGCAAGCCATCCGGCCGCGGGGTCATGCGTGGGGAGGCAGTCCGAACGACTCGATCATCGACGGTGTGCGGAAGTGGATGATCTCGTCGATTCGCTCAGCCTCGAGGGTTAGGACGGTCACGCCGTGCGGGGCGTAGACGCCGGAGCTGTCGAGCTCGTAGGCGCCGACCGCCAGCTGCCCGTTGGCTGCCGTAGGCAACATCCGCCAACTCCGCGCGCCGTCGAACACCGCGCTGCGCAGCACCCTCTCGATCGCTTCGCGGCCGTGATACCAGCTCGGGATCGGGGGCATCGCGAGCGTCGCGGTGTCGGTAAGCATCCCGACGATCGTGTCCACATCGTTGCGCGCCCAGGCGTCGACGTAGCGTTGGACGATCTCTTCGAGCTGGTTATCGCCCAGCGAGCGGAGCGTCGCGTGCTGGGTGCGATCCGGCCGTCGCGCGTCCAGCGTCGCATGCGCGCGCTGCAGGGCGCTGTAGACGGAGGCCGGCGTCGTCTCGAGCGCCTCGGCGACCTCCGCGCCAGAGAAGCCGAGAACGTCGCGAAGGATGAGCACCGCCCGCTGCCGAGCAGGCAGAAGCTGGAGCGCGGCGATGAACGCGAGCTCGATGCTCTCTCGCTGCTCGTAGCGGGCCTCCGGTCCGGCGGGGCCGTCGTCGAGGCCGAGTTGCTCGTCGGGATATGGCTCCATCCACACGGACTCGAGCAGCGGCGCTTGGATCGGCTCGTGTGGATCCGCGGCCGGGGCATAGTCGATCGGCAGCACACGCGACGGTCTGCCCTCGATCGCGCGCAGGCAAACGTTCGTGGCGATCGAATACAGCCAGCTTCGCAGCGAGCTTCGCCCCTGAAATGACGACAGACTTCGCCATGCCCGTAGCAGGGTCTCCTGCACTGCATCCTCAGCGTCCTGCAGGGAGCCGAGCATCCGATAGCAATGCGCGTGGAGCGGCCTCCGGTGCGGCGCCATCAGCTCGGCGAACGCTGCCTCATCACCGCCGATGGCTGCCTCGATTAGCTGCGAGCCGGTCATCCGATCCCTCGCTCGAGCGTACCCTTCGCCTGCCAGAGCGCAATCTCTCCACCGTCGCTCCTCGCCAGCACGCTGCGCCATCCCGCCGGCCCCTCGCGTGGCTCGAGTAACACCGTCGCTCCCAGCGCCCGCCCGCGCTCGGTCATCGCCTCGATCCCCTCAACCTCAACGTACGGGAGCCAGATCGGCCGCCGCGCCCCGCATTCGACGATCCCTCCATCTAGCCCACCGCCAAGGGCCATCCCGTGGTAGGTGCCTGACCGACAACGCAGGCGTTCTGTACGCCAACCAAGCAGCTCGCGATAGAACGCGCTCGCGCCTGCCAGATCGTGCGTGTGCAACTCGAGATGGACGAGCCCAGGGTTTTGATGATCGCGTCTGTCCTTCATTGCTCTTCTATTGAGTACAGATACATGGGGGTGCCGGAATCCATCGGTCGACCCGTCCGGCTCGGCGCGCGCCGCTGGCCGTGCTCGGGGCCGGCGAGCGGATCCTCCCTCTGCGGGCTCAGCAGACACCGACACGCCGGTCACGCTCGCAGACGCCAAGTTTGGCGAGCAGCGATGGATTTGCGTGTCCGCTCGTATCTCTGTTCTCAAAAGGGCGATCCAGATCGTCGAGAACCCGAGATCAAGGAGCAACGCATGACAATCACCGACAAGACAATTCTGGTAACCGGGGCCAACCGCGGCATCGGCCAGGCGCTGGTCGACGAGGCGCTGAAGCGGGGCGCCAGCCGTGTTTACGCCGGGACGCGCCAGCCGATCGTCCACCCCGACCCACGCGTGACGCCCGTGACCCTCGACGTGACCGACCCGGCCCAGATTCAGGCAGCGGTCGAGCAGGTCGACTCGCTGGACATCCTCATCAACAACGCCGGCATCTCGCTGCCGGATGACCTCAGCGAGGGTGCCGCATTCGAAGCGCACCTCGCCGTCAACCTGTTCGGCACATACGGCGTCAGCCAGGCGTTCCTACCGCTGCTAAGCGAATCTCGCGGTGCGATCGTCAACGTCGTGTCGCTGGCGGCGTTCGCCGCGGTGCCCGTCCTTCCGGCGTACTCGGCCTCGAAGGCGGCCGAGTTCTCCCTGACACAGTCGCTGCGCGCGCTCCTAGCGGGACGGGGTGTGAGCGTGCACGCCGTCATGCCCGGCCCTGTGGACACCGACATGGTGCGTTTCCTCGACATCCCGAAGAGCCCTCCGGAGTCCGTCGCTTCCGCCGTCCTCGACGGGGTGGAGAGCGGGGAGGAGGAGATCTTCCCCGACCCCATGTCAGCGCCGCTTGCCGACGGCTGGCGCAACGGCTTCGCCAAGGCCTTCGAACGCGAGAACGCAGCGCTCGTGACAGAAGAGCCCGTCGCGGCATAGACGAGGATCCCGCGCCACCGATGAGGTGACGTCATCGGTGGCGCGGACACGTAAGCCCGTTTGTAACTGCACCAAGGACTGGGCAATTCAGCGCAAACGCGTACCAGCGATTGACGGTCCTTCGCGTTGTCATTTG
Organism: uncultured Solirubrobacteraceae bacterium; assembly: GCA_963821425.1. Lineage (GTDB taxonomy): Bacteria > Actinomycetota > Thermoleophilia > Solirubrobacterales > Solirubrobacteraceae > Palsa-744. Next base: position 1,966,376 of record CAWGDS010000004.1, on the reverse strand, counting down.
CGCCCTCCATTTGACGGGCTCGCGTCCGGTTCGGCCCCTCGTTGGTGCGGAACTAATCGATGAAGTTGGCGTTGAAGTCATCGGGAGGTGGACATGACGCTCCTTCAGAGAGGCAAGAGGGCGGGAGCTACCCCGTCGTTCCCATTGCTTTCATCGCGTGCATCGCGCCTGAGGAGCCCGGGACGACGAACCCCGGCAGCTCGTGCGGAAACGCGAGCATCGAGCCGGCGAGCGCGATGAGGACGGCCGCGGTCGCGAGCTTCGCCGGGCGGCCCCAGGGTCCGACCTTTTCGAGCGCCACGAGCCCTGCGATCATCACCATCCAGATGACGCTCATGACGCCGAGCGCGAACAGGGCGGCCATCAGCGCCCATGAGCACCCAAGGCACCAGCCGCCGCTGCGCAGACCCATCACAAACGCCCCAGACCGGCTGTCACACCACGTCGCGCCAAGAGAGTGCAGAGGGCTTCGGCAGCGCTGCAGAAAAGCGCGCTTGTACGGCGTCAGCTGATACAGGGCGGCGAGCAGCAGCACACCAGCGGCCACCCAACGCCCGTCGTTGTGCCAAGCCAGAGCGCTCCCGGAAACGCTCTTCCCGAGCGCGAACAGCCCGTAGGCCACGACCCCGGCGGCACTCCAGACAAGTAGGTAGCCACCGGCGAACAACCCCACACGGACGAGGTCACGCCGCGCGAGCGTGGCCTGCACGGCGACCGTCGGCGCGAATGATGGAAGCATCATCGCCGCCATCATCACGGCCCATAGGCCCGTGAACCACCCGAGTGCACCCAGGTCAGTCCCGGGACCTGCGTCCATCCCGGCCATGCGATCGATCGTCGCCCACCATGCCACCGCGGTGGCCGCGAGCAGCGCGGCGACGATCCCGAGCTGACCACGCAATGCCGCCAACGCCGAGGGCTCGGCGAGTCGCACATCCGAGCCTCGACCGGCGTCAACCGCAATCGTGGATAGGCGTGAAGTATCACTCATTGGTCCCGCCCTCCTTAGTCATCGCCTAAGAGGTTCACTTGCTGTGGTATTCGTCGTGACGGCGCCACCAGAAGCCGGTCTCGTTGCGTCCTATGGGCGTGCGGTCGAGCCACTGCTGCATGGCCCAGAGGCCATCGATGCCGCGTTCGTATGCCGAGTAGGTGTGGTAGACGACGCCGTCCTGCATGGTGAACGCGCTCATGCCGGGGCCCTCCCGCCGGTAGGTCGCGAAGTTGGTTCCAGTACGGGACCCGAGCTCCTCGAGCATCGGGATGCCCTCGGCGGGCCGAAAGTCGACCGTGCGGAAGTTGTACTCAACGGTTCCCGACTGCCATTCCTCGTCTGTGTGCGAGACGTGGAAGTCGTAGTTGAAGTCGCCGTCGAACGAAGACGCCCAAGGGAAGCTCCAACCCATCCGCCGCTTGTACTCTTGCACCTTCGACAGGGGAGCTCGCGAGACCGCGTAGAACGAGACGTCGTGGTTGACGAGGTGCACGACTGAGCCGTCGAAGCCGTCGGCGATCGAGGAGCAGGTCGGACACCCTGCGGTGTACTCGGGCCCGAACATGAAGTGATAGACCAGGAGCTGCGAGCGGTCCCTGAAGAGATCCGCGAGGGATGCAATGCCCTCGTCGGTGTCGAAGCGGTAATCCTTCTCGATCGCAACCCAGGGCAGCTCCTGCCGTAGCCGCGCCAGCTCGTCGCTACGTCGTGTCAGCGCCTTCTCGTACTCCAGCAGCTGAAGTCTGACTGTGAGCCACTCCTCACGGGAGCCGGTCTTGTGGTCAGGCATTGGTGGTCTCCTTACTTGTGCAGGGGTCCGGCGTCATGCAAAGGGTCCAGGGTTGTCGGGGTTGAACTGCTGTGCGCTGGCGGCGGGTGCACGCGATTGATCGGATGGGTGTTGTGCGTCCGGACGCCCAGCGGTGGCGCGCGCTACCCCGGGCTGCGGTGCTATCGCCCAGCACAGCGGGCGACCGCGACCACCAGAATCTCCGGGCGCTGTGCCTCAGTCGCTCGCCAACCGCCGGTGCGACGCATCTCACGCGCGAAGCGGGTTCACGATCAAGTCCCCGCGTTCGTCGACATCAGCCGGCCAACTCCCGCTCGAGCTCCTCGAAGCACCCCTGCCATCCCTCTTCCTGGGCGCCGCGGCGTTCGTCGGTCGAGATGCCGCTGTTGACCATGAGTACCGTGGTCGAGCCCTCGGACTCCGAGAAGAAGAGTTCGATCAGCTGCTCGTTGGAGGGATCGTCGTCAAAGGTCCAGGTCATCGCGAGCCGGTGCGGCCGGTCGATCAGCGTGAACTCGCCCTGCGCTTCGGTTTCCGTGCCGTCGGGCCTTCGCATCACGACCCGGACTTTTCCGCCGACCCGGAGATCGACCTCGGCCTCCGGCGTCTCCCAGTCGGGGCCGCAGTGGAACCAGCGTCGCATCACCTCGGGGCTGGTCCATGCGTCGAAGGTGTCCTCGGCCAAAGCCGCGAAGGTTCGTTCGATACGCGCTGCGTGACCGGACCCTTCGCTCACCCTCGCTCCTTCCGTTCCTCCAGATACCCGCCTACCACATCGAAGAGGCGCTCCCAGCGCTCCCGCTGGCTTGCTATCCAATCCGAGGTCTCGGCAAGTGCCTGGGGCCGCAGGGCAAGACGGTGAGTCCGGCCGTCGATCATGCGACTCACGACGCCCGCCTCCTCCAGCATCTTCAGGTGCCGTGAGACCGTCGGCTTGGAGACGCCGAAGTCCCGGGTCACCTCTCCCACCGTCGCCGGCCCGCTGCTGAGCCGTTCCACGATCTCGCGTCGGAGCGGATGCGCGAGCGCCTTGAACGCATCGTTAGCCATTTTGCTAAGTGTATAGACTTGGCCCCGCGGACCCCGGACGGGAGGTGGCACGTTGATGACAGAGCACAGAATCGGCACGCAGCAGGAGTGGCAGGTGGAGCGCGACGAGTTGCTGAAGGAGGAGAAGGAGCTCACCCGCCGCGGCGACGAGCTGGCCAGGAAGAGGCGCGAGCTGCCCTGGGTCCCAGTCGGGAAGGACTACCGGTTCGAGACCGACAACGGCACGAAGATCCTCGCCGATCTCTTCGACGGCCGCACCCAGCTGCTCGTCTACCACTTCATGTTCGGGCCGTCCTGGGACGCAGGCTGCCCGGTCTGCTCCTCGATTGCCGACACCCTCGATCCCCAAGTCGTCCACCTGAAGGCCAGGGACACCAATCTGCTGCTCACCTCCCGCGCGCCGCTCGAGAAGCTCCTCGCCTTCAGGGAACGGATGGGCTGGGGCATCGACTGGGCCTCGAGCGGCGGGAGCGACTTCAACCGCGACCTCGGCTTCCTTTACACAGAGGAGGAGCTGAAGCCGTTCCTGGAAGGCGAGATACCGTCCACCGTCAAGCAGAACGCTCGCATGTGCGGGACGGACGCGGGCGGTTATGTCGCCGAGGGGCCGGGCCTGAGCGTGTATGCGCTGTCGAACGGGATCGTCTACCGGACGTACCTAACAACCGCCCGCGGCCTCGAGCCTGCGATGGCCTACTACGGCCTGTTGGACCGAACGCCGAAGGGTCGCGACGAGAGCGCCTCGGAGCCGTTGTGGGTGCGCCGCCACAATGAGTACGACAGCCAGTGAAACCATGGACACGCGGAGGGCCGCGGCGAAGGGGCCCGAGCGGACCAACCCCGACCAAGAGCGAGCTGGTACCGGCCTCGCGCGACACGCTCGAAACCTCTGCCGATGTCGTGTGACACGCTCGCGACCACGGGCACCAGCTCGCTTTCGGAAGTCGACGGCCAAGGAGGTGGATATTTCATGCCGAGATTCCTGACAATCGGATATGGAGATCGCGCGGGTTACGACAGGACGGACCCCGCAATCCGCGATGCGGCCCACCTGCACGACGAGGCCCTACTCGCGGAAGGAGCGTTGATGGGTATCGCCGGCCAGCCCGTGCAAGTACGCAACCACGACGGGGCGGGCGTGGACACCAGCCCGGGACCGTTCCTGCGCTCCGACCTTCCGATCGCGGGGTTCGCGGTCATCGAGGCTTCCACCCTCGAAGAGGCGGTGGCGCTCGCCTCCAAGACCCCTTGCGCGGTCGCACACGGTGTCGTCGAGGTGTGGCCGCTGAAGTCGACGCCGTAGCATTTCGCCCTCGACAGCCGGAACTCCACGAGACGCGCGACTGCTCTCGCACGCCAAGCAAGAGTAGGCACCAAACAGGCACAAGCCCGGCCACGCCGCCAGAACTCCGAGGGAGTCGTCGACCGACTCGCGGCCGACGACCCCTTCCTTCGCGGGCACTTCTCTAATCGGGGCGCCGAGATTCGAACTCGGGACCTCACCGACCCGAACGGTGCGCGCTACCAGGCTGCGCCACGCCCCGAAGAGCCCCAAGTATCACACACGCCCGTGGGCCCGAAGGGGTTCCGGGCGCTCCCACCCAGGGCCCGCCGGCCACGGCACCCCCTGGCACCGCCCGGGCGATAGGGTCGGCCGGTGCCAGCCGCCATCGCCGAGCTCATAGCCGAGGCCGACCGGATCCTCGAGCCGCAGCGCTTCGAGGACTACTGCGTCAACGGCCTGCAGGTTCCCGGCCCCGAGAGCGCGACGAGGATCGTCAGCGGGGTTTCGGCCCACGCCGAGCTGTTCGAGCTCGCGGCCGCCGAGCAGGCCCAGCTGGTGCTCGTCCATCACGGCCTCTTCTGGGGCTCGGGGGTGCGGGCGGTGGACGACTCTCTCAAGCGCCGCCTACAGATCCTGTTCGACGGGGGCATCGCCCTGGCCGCCTATCACCTGCCCCTCGACGCCCACCCCGAGCTCGGCAACAACGCCCTGCTGGGCCGGCGCCTCGGGGCGGCCGAGCTCGAGCCGTTCGCCCGTCACGGTGGGACCACGCTCGGGTTCATCGCGCGCCTGCCCGAGGGAGGCCTCGCGGGCGAGGAGCTGGGCGGGCGGGTGCGGGCGCTGACCGGCCGCGAGCCGCTGTGGTTCGACTTCGGCCCCGAGCGGATCGAGCGGCTGGCGATCGTGTCCGGCGCGGGCGGCGACTACATCTCCGAGGCACTCGCAGCCGGCGCCGACGGGCTGCTGACCGGCGAAGCCCCCGAGCGCTCGATGGCCGACGCCCGCGAGGCGGGGATCCACCTGTTCGCCGCCGGGCACTACGCGACCGAGACGCTCGGCGTCCGGGCCCTCGGGGAGCACCTCGCCGAGCGCTTCTCGCTCGCGCACGTGTTCATCGACGTCCCCAATCCGCTGTAGCGGACAGGCCGCGGGGGCGAGCAGCCTCTAACATCCAAAACAAGCGGTTCTTGCTTGTTTTTTCTAGAGGAGAGGAGTCCCAATGGAGGCCACGGCCACCGAGTCCGCGACCGCGTCGCTGACGATCGCTGATCTGATCCCGAGCGCGGCTGCCCGGCATGGCGAGCGTGTGGCTGTGCGCTACAAGCGCGATGGCGACTGGCACGACCTGAGCTACACACGGCTGGCCGAGATCGTGGACGAGGTGGGGCTCGGACTGCTCGACCTGGGGATCCAGGCGGGCGAGCGGGTTTGCATCCTCTCCAACACCCGGCCGGAGTGGTCCTACGCCGACATGGGCGCGACCAGCGTGGGGGCGATCGTGGTGCCGATCTACCAGACCAACTCGCCCGAGGAGTGCCTGTGGGTGATCTCCGACTCGGGCGCCAGCACGATCTTCGTGGAGGACGAGCAGCAGCTGGCCAAGCTCGTCGAGATCCGCGGGCAGATCCCGAACATCCGCTCGGTGATCATCTTCGACCCGCCCGCCCAGGCGAGCACCAACGGGTCCGGCGCCCAGCCGCTCGCGCTCGACGCCATCGCCCTCGAGCAGCTGCGCGAGCGCGGACGCGGGCGCCCCGTCGAGGAGCTCGAAGCCCGCCGCGCCGGCGTCCGCCCCGACGACCCGTTCACCTTCATCTACACCTCGGGCACCACCGGCCCGCCGAAGGGCTGCGTGCTCACCCACGGCAACTACCGGGCGATGATCAAATCGGTCGAGGAAGGCGGCGGGGTCCAGAGCGACGAGGTCTGTTACCTGTACCTCCCCCTCGCCCACTCCTACGCGCTGCTGATCCAGTTGCTGACGTTCGACCTCGGCGGCACGCTGGCGTACTTCGGTGGGGACACCAAGCAGATCGTCCCCGAGCTGCTGGAGGTCAAACCGAGCTACCTGCCCTCGGTGCCGCGGGTGTTCGAGAAGATCTACACGATCGCCCACGGCGCGATCGAAGCCAAACCGCCCGAGGAGCGCGAGCAGGCCGAGCAGGCGATCAGGCTCGGCATGAAGGTCCGCATGATGATGCTCCACGGCGAAGAGGTGCCGGAGGCGGAGCGCAGGGCCTTCGAGGCGGCCGACGAGGAGCTGTTCAAAAACGTACGCGCGATCTTCGGCGGCAACGTGCGCCAGGCCACCAGCGGAGCCGCTCCGATCGCGAGGGAGATCCTCGAGTTCTTCTTCGCCTGCGGGGTCCCGGTGCTCGAGGGCTACGGGATGACCGAGACCTCCACCGCCGCCACCTTCTCCACGCCCGCGAACCACAAGTTCGGCACCGTCGGGAGGCCACTCCCCGGCGTCGAGATCAAGATCGCCGACGACGGCGAGATCCTCATCAAAGGCGCCAACATCTTCCACGGCTACCACAACCGCGCCGACTCGGGCTTCGGGGACGTGGAGGACGGGTGGCTGCACACCGGCGACCTCGGGTCCCTCGACGAGGACGGCTACCTGTCGATCACCGGGCGCAAGAAGGACATCATCATCACCGCCGGGGGCAAGAACCTGACCCCCGCGAACATCGAGAACGAGCTCAAGCAGTCGCGCTGGATCTCCCAGGCCGTGATGCACGGCGACCAGCGCCCCTACCCGGTGATCCTGATCACCCTCGACGAGGAAGAGATGCCGGGCTGGGCGCGCGAGCACGGCCTGCCCGAGGACATCCCTTCGCTCGCCCGGGCCCCCGAGGTGCACGAGCTGATCCAGGCGGAAGTGGACAAGGTCAACGCCAAATACGCCCAGGTGGAGCAGGTCAAGAAGTTCGCCATCCTCGACCACGACCTGTCCCAGCCGACCGGCGAGCTCACGCCCACGCTGAAGGTCAAGCGCAACATCGTCAACGAGAAGTACTCGGACATCTTCGACGGGCTGTACGCGAGCTGACGGGCGACCGCCCGTCAGCTGCGAGAATCCAAGGAAGCGTGCGCACCGATCCAACCGAAAACGGGGGCCTGTTCGTCGGGCGCCGCCCCGGGACCGCCCCGGTGCGCTTCCGTACGCTGCCCAAACGGGGCAGCGAGGCGCGCCAGCGGATCGACGGCTCGCTGGCCTCCGGCCTGCTGGTCGCAATGACCTTCCTGTGCCTGCTGTGCTGGGGGCCGATCCCGTTGGCCTGCCTGTGGCTGGGCTCGGAGACCCAGTACATCACCGGCAGCGTCAGCCTCGGCATCCTGATGGCCTTCGTGGGGCTGTTCGCGCTCCTGTTCGGGACCCTGATACTGCTGCGCCGGATGGACACGATGTGGGTGCTGGTGCGGCGCGCCGCCGGGCACGACCAGCGCACGGGAGTGCTGGGCAGGATCTTCGCGGCCACGGCGGCCGTCTGCGCGGCGGCCTTCCTGGCCTGGTTCCTGGTCATCCACGGGCCGGGCAACCTCAACAACCGCGGGGGCTGAGCCTGACGCGGGGAGCTCCCGCGGGCCACGAAAGCCACCCGCAGGCGGGGGGCGCGTGCCCTGGGCGCTGCTAGAAAAGGCGATGTCGTGGGGTTACTCGACTACTACCGCCAGTTCGAAGGGATGTCCGAGGAGGAGGTCAACGCGGGCCTGCGTGAGCAGGCGGCCGAGCGCAAGCGCAACGCGCTCGCCAAGATCCAGACCCTCGACCTCTCCCACACGACCTGGCCCGAGCTCCCCCACCCACGGGTCGTCGGCGCGATCACCTATATCGCCCGCCGCGGCCTGTACCGCTACCCCCACCTCACCGGCACGGAGCTGCGCACCGAGCTGGCCGAGCGCCACGGGGTGCCGCGGGGCCGGCTGATCCTCGGAAACGGCGCCGCCGAGCTGCTGAGCTCGGCCACCCGTGCCCTGATCGAGCCCGGCCAGCAGCTGCTGACGCTGTGGCCCTCCTACCCGCTGTTCCCGCTGATGGCCCGCCGCGCCCACGGGCGCCCCGAGCGGGTCAGCGGGGGGATCGACGAGCTGCTGGCGGCCGCCCACGAGGGCGACGTGCGGGTGATCGCGCTCGCCAGCCCCAACGACCCCACGGGCGAGCTGGTGGCCACCGCCGAGCTGCGCCGCCTGCTCGAGGGTCTGCCCCAGGGGGTTGGCGTGCTGCTCGACGAGGCGCTGGTGGACTTCGCCGACGCCCAGCCCCGGGACTCCTCGCTGGCGCTGCTGGAGGAGTTCCCCCAGCTGCTGGTGTTCCGCAGCTTCTCCAAGGCCTGGGGCCTGGCGGGCCTGCGGATCGGCTACGCGATCGGGGGACCGGGGTCGGAGGAGCTGCTGGCCGAGCTCGACCCCGACCTCGGCGTCTCGGAGGTCTCCCAGGCCGGCGCGCTGGAGGCGATCCGCTCCACCACCGAGCTCATCGAAGCCCGTACCCGCGCCGTCTGCGAGCGCCGCGAGGAGCTGATGCGGGCGCTGCGCAGCCGCGGCTTCGAGGTCGCCGAGAGCCAGGCCAACTTCGTGTGGGTGTCCCACCCCGATGTCAACGGCGGGGACCTCGCTGCGCGACTGGGGATCCGCGGGATCGTGGTGGCGGCCGGCGACGCCCTCGGGGAGCCCGGCCACGTGCGCATCACGCTGCCGGTCGTGAGCGCCGTCGGGCGCTTGGTGGACGCGCTCGAGGAAGCCGTCGAGCAGGACTAGCGGGCGGCGGAGGACCAGCCGGTGAGCGTGCCGGGGGCGATGAGCGGGACCGGCTGGGTACAGCTAGCCGGCGGCCGAGCCGGACTGGCGCAGCAGCACAGAGGTGGTGCCTTCGAGGATCTTGCGCCAGGAGCGGACCTCTTCGTCCTCGTTGTCGAAGTGCTCCACCACCTGGCGTAGGCGCTTGGGCGAGATCTCGAAGCCGTGGCGCTCGGCGATCTCCTGGTAGCGGTCGTATTCGCCCGCCAGCTGCTTGGTGACCGACTCGAACCCGTGGCGGGCGATCTCGACCCGCGAGGTGAAGCTCATCATCGAGGTCTGGAACATCAGTTCGTCGTCGGGTTCGGGCTCGATCAGGACGATGTCCACACCCGGGTAGCGCTGCTCCCAGCCCTTGGCCAGTTCGTGCAGGCGCTGGTGGGCGACGAGCTTGAAGACCTGGTAGCCGATCTGGGCGAAGCCCATGTCGGAGATCCGCCGCGGGCGCACCCCCTTCATGGTCCGCACGCGACCGGTGAAGTCGTTCACGAAGGGGACGATCGGGTTGATCACGACGACCAGCTTGGCCCCGGCCTGGATGGCGAGGTCGAGGTTGGTGGTCGACACGATGCCGCCGTCGATCAGCTCGCGGTCGTGGACCTTGACCGGGGCGTAGACCATCGGCAGCGCCCCGGAGGCCCGCACGGCGGTCGAGATCGGCACGGCCTCGACGCCGCCCACGCCGCGGACCCCGAACACGACCCGCTCGCAGGTGTCGAGGTCGGTGGCCGTCAGGTAGAGCTCGCAGTCGAGCTCATCGAAGTCGTCGGTGCGGCCGGGCTCGGTGAGGACGTTGTGCAGGTAGCTCTCGATCCCGGACCCGTTGTAGATCCCCGACGGCAGGCCGTCGGCCAGACCCATCACGACGTCCATCAGCGACACGCCGCCGGGCTGGGAGAGCATCGAGCGTGCAATCTCGATTGCACGGATCGGCATCGTGACCCCCTTGCGGAGGTAGTCCATGAAGTTGGGCCGCAGGAGATCTCCGAGGCTGATGTCCTTGAAGGGGAGCTTCCCCTGGCGGGTCACCACCTGCATCATCTCCTCGGGGGTCACGCCGTTGGCGCAGAGGGCGGCGATGAACGAGCCCGCGGAGGTCCCGACGTATACGTCGAAGTTGTTGACGGTGCTGTTTACGGCCAGCAAATCCAGGGCCCTGAGGGCCCCGATCTCGTAAACGCCCCCGGTGAAGCCGCCCCCGCCGAGGACCAGGGCGGTCTTGTCGCGGCGCCGGCGCCGGCGACGCTCGGTCGACGCGGGGCGACCAACCCCACGTGCTGCCAGCGGCTTCCCTGCCCTAGAGGGTCGGCGCTTGGCTGTCGGTTCCAGCTTGACAACCTTCCCCATGCATGGACATTCTACGTGCGCGTGCAACTTTCCTGGGCGGCAAAGCTCACGTCGTTGCTCTGTTTTGCGGCGATCTTGTTGCTGGGATCGGCCTCTTCGGCCCCCGCCGCGGACGATCTGGCGGCCCTGCAGCGCGATATCGCGGGCCAGCTGCAGGCGGCCGGGCCCCACGACGGCGCCTATGTCTATGACCTCAGCACCCACCAGGTGCTGTTCTCCGAGCGGGCCACCGCGATGCGCCCGCCTGCCTCGGTAGAGAAGCTCTACACGGCCACCACCGCGCTTGAGCGCCTGGGCCCGGAATACCGGCTCAGCACGACCGTCTACGGGAGCGGGCACATGGCCCCCGGGGGCGTCTGGGAAGGCAACCTCTACCTTTACGGCGGGGGCGACCCCACGTTCGGCTCCAGCGGCTTCATCGCCGGCCACTACGGCGGCGTGGGCAGCCCCGTATCGGCGCTGGCCGGGCAGCTGAGAGCCGTCGGCCTGCGCCGCGTCAGCGGCCAGGTGATGGGCGACGAAGCCGCCTTCGACAGCCTCCGCGGGGAGCCCTCCAGCGGCTACGCTCCGGACCCCTTCCTGGAAGGGTCCCTCAGCGCGCTGGCCTTCAACCGCGGCGAAACGGGCAGCGAACGCGGGGCCCACGCGCCGGCCGCCTACGCGGCCCGCCAGCTGCGGGCGGCGCTGCGGACCGACGGCATCCACGTGAGCGGCTCGGGCGCAGCCGCCACGGCGCTGCCCTCGGGAGCGATCCAGCTGGCCACGCTGCCCTCCCCCACGATCGCCCAGCTCGTGGGGCTGATGCTGCCGCCCTCGGACAACTTCTTCGCCGAGATGCTCGTCAAGGCGATGGGGGCCCGCCTCGCAGGAGCGGGGACCACCCCGGCGGGGGTGCACGTCGTGTCCTCCACGGTCGACTCGCTGCTCGGGATCCACCCGGTGATCTATGACGGCTCCGGTCTCTCGGAAGCGGACCGCACCTCCCCCTACCAGGTGGGCGACATGCTGGTGGCGCTGTATCCGACCCCCATCGGGGCGCTGCTGCGGGCGCGGATGGCCGTCGCCGGGCGCAGCGGGACACTGGAAATGCGGATGCGCAAAACCGCCGCCGCGGGGCGCTGCGTGGGCAAGACCGGGACGCTGACGGGGGTCTCCAACCTGGTCGGCTACTGCCCCTCGAGCAACGGCCACATGCTGGCCTTCGCGATCTTCACCGACGGGATCGAAACCGGCGCCGCCCACATCTTCCAGGACCACATCGCGATCACCCTCGCGGGCTCGGCGCCCTAGCTCTCCCCGAGCAGCTCCTCCAGGCCGGCTTCGTCGAGCACGGCCACTCCCAGCCGCTGGGCCTTCTCGAGCTTGGAGCCCGGGCTCTCCCCCGCCACCAGGTAGTCGGTCTTGCCCGACACCGAGCCCGTCACGCGTCCCCCCGCGGCCATGATCCGCTCGGTGGCCTGCTCACGGGAGAGCACAGGCAGGGTCCCCGTCAGCACCAGCGACTTGCCCGCCAGGGGGCCCTCGGAGGGCGCCGGGCCGCTCTCGGCGAAGCTCAGCCCGACCTCGCGCAGCTCGGAGATCAGCTTGCGCATGCGCTCGTCCTGCAGCTGGGCGTGGATCGAGTGAGCCATCTTCTCCCCCACCCCCGGGGTCTCGGCGATCTGCTCCGGCGTGGCCTCCATCAGCGTGTCGATGTCGCGCATGCTCTGCACGAGGTTGCGGGCGGTGACCTCGCCCACCTCCTCGATCCCGAGCGCGAACAGCACCCTCGCAAATGGGCGCTGCTTGGAGGCCTCGATCGCCGCCAGCTCCTTGCGGGCGGAGATCTCGCCGAAGCCCTCGAGCTCCAGCAGCTGCGCTTCGGTGAGCCGATAGAAGTCGGCCGCCGTGTGCAGCAGCCCCCGCTCCTGCAGCAGCGCCACGTGCTTCTCGCCCAGCCCCTCGATGTCCATCGCCCCACGCGAGACGAAGTGCTTGAGCAGCTGCCACTGGCGCCCGGGGCAGACGGGGTTGGGGCAGTAGGTGAAGACCCCCTCCTCGGGCTTGACGGTGGGGGTGTCGCAAAACGGGCAACGGGCGGGGGGCCGGGGATGGGGCGGTCGCTTGGAGTGCTCGACCACGTGGGGGGCCGGGGAGACGACCTGCGGGATCACATCCCCTGCGCGCACCACGATCACCTCCTCGCCCTCGCGCAGGTCCTTGTGGACCAGGTCCTCCTCGTTGTGGAGGGTGGCGAGCTTGATCGTGACGCCCCCGACGGTGACCGGAGCGAGCACCGCGTAGGGGCGCAGATCGCCGAACTTGCCCACGTTCCACATCACCCGCTCGAGCGTCGTCACCGCGGTGGTGGGCGGGAACTTCCACGCGATCGCCCAGCGCGGCTCTCGCCCGACCGTCCCCAGGCGCCGGTGCAGGGCGAGGTCGTCCACCTTCACCACCGCCCCGTCGATCTCGAAGTCGAGCTCCCCGCGGCGGCTCTCCCATTCGCGGCACTGGGCGATCACCTGCTCCTCGGTGGCGAGCTTACGGATGCCGGGGTTCACGCGGAAGCCGTGCTCGGAGAGCCACTGCAGCGCCTGCGAGTGGCGCTCGAAGTGCAGGCCCTCGGTGACCCCCACCTGGTAGCACCAGATCGACAGGGGTCGCTTGGCGGCGTCGTGGGGGTCGAGCTGGCGGACCGTCCCGGCGGCCGAGTTGCGGGGGTTCATGAAAGTCGATTCGCCGGCTTCGGCACGGCGCTCGTTGAGCGCCGTGAAGTCCTTCAGCGACATGTAGACCTCGCCCCGCACCTCCAGCAGGCTGGGGGCGTCGCGGACGCGCAGGGGGACGGCCCCGATCGTGCGCAGGTTGTGGGTGACGTCCTCGCCGATCTCGCCGTTGCCGCGGGTGGCGCCCCGCTCGAGCACGCCGTCGCGGTACAGCAGGCTGATCGCCAGGCCGTCGATCTTGGGCTCGACCACGTACTCGAAGTCCTTCTGCTCGATGCCCTCGCGGGCGAGGTGGTTGCGCATCCGCTCCACCCACGCCCGCAGCTCCTCCTCCGTGCGGGCGTTGGCGAGCGACAGCATCGGCTCCAGGTGGCGGACCTTCTCCAGGCGCCCCACCGGCTCCCCACCGACGCGCCGGGTGGGTGAGTCGGGCGTCGCCAGCGCCGGGAACCGCGCCTCGATCCCGCGCAGCTCGTCGAGCAGGCGGTCGTACTGGTCGTCGCCGATCTCGGGGTCGTCGAGGACGTAGTAGCGGTGGGAGTGATGTTCGAGCTGCTCGCGCAGCTCGCGGGCGCGCTCGTTGACCTCCCGTGGCGGCTTAGCCGACGCGGTGGCGGCGCCGGGGCCTGGCCTCACGGCATCCTCACGGCATCGCTTCCCGCACCGCCGGGTCGAGCAGGGCCTGCAGGTCAAAGCCGGCGAGCGCCTCGATGCTCGGGCGGTCGGTCAGGTCGAAGTGGATCGGGGTGATCGCGATGCGCCCTGCCGCGACGGCGGCCAGATCGGTCCCCGGGACATCGTGGAAGCCCGGATCCGAGCCGTAGATCCAGTAGCGGCGGCCGCTCTCCTCTTCGCTCTCGAGCTTGAGCTCGTCGCGGTAGATGCGGTTGCCGAGGCTCGTCACCTCGACCCCCACGGGAGGGGCGGCCGGGACGTTGATGTTCAAGAGGCTCTTCTTCGGCAGCGGGATGTCCTCGATGCGCTCCACCAGGCGTGCCACGAAGGCAGCCGCCACCTCGAAGCCGAAGCCCCCGTCGAAGCGGTAGTCCAGTGCGCCCGCGCGCGACTGCTGGGAGACGGCGATCGCGGGCAGCCCGAGCACGACCCCCTCCAGGGCCGCGGCCACGGTCCCGGAGTAGGTGATGTCGTCGCCGAGGTTGGCGCCGTGGTTGATGCCGGCGACCACCAGGTCGGCGGCGAAGCCTTCGACCAGGCCGAGGCTCGCCAGGCGCACGCAGTCCACCGGCGTGCCGTCGGTGGCATAGCCGCTGCTGCCGTCGGCGAACGGGACCTCGGCCACCCAAAGCGGCCGCCGGGTGGTGATCGAGCGGGCCATCGCCGAGCGGTTGCCGTCGGGAGCGATCACGGCCAGGCGCACACCCTCGAGGCCGACGAGCGCCCGGCGCAGGGCCTGCAGGCCTTCGGCCTCGATGCCGTCGTCGTTGGTCAGCAGCACGTTCAGCATGTCCTGCCCAGCATAGGCGCCGCCGCGGCCCTCAGGGGCTGTAGGAGACGCCCGCCAGCGCCAGCCCGTGGGCCGGGGCGGTACGTCCTGCGGCGCTGCGGGGAGCGCCCTCCAGCAAGCTCACGAACTGCTCGAACTCGCGTCTTCCGGAGGCCACCTCGAGCATCGTGCCGACGAGCACGCGGTTCATGTGGCGCATGAAGGAGTCGGCCTCGATCCAGAACTCCAGCAACTCGCCCTGCCCCTCCCACCGGGCGCGCACCACGTCGCGCATGAAGCGCACGTGCTGGGTGTCGGTGGGGGTGAAGGCGGTGAAGTCATGACGCCCCACGACGGCGGCGGCGCATTCCGCCAGCGCCCCCCGGTCGACCTGCCCGAACCACCAGTAGGCACGGCCGCGCTCGAACGCGCTGCGGGTGCGCCGGGCCAGCACGCGGTAGCAGTAGATGCGGCTGCGGGCATCGCGACGGGCGTCGAAGCCGCTCGGAGCCGGCTCGCTGGCGAGCACCGCCACGTCCTCGGGCAGCAGGCCGTTGAGGCGCGCCGGGTCCACGGCCTCGTGGTTGTAGCTGGCGACCTGGGCCCAGGCGTGGACGCCCCGATCGGTGCGTCCGGCGACCGTCAGCCGCAGCGGCCGGCCATCGCCGTCACGCTCGCCCAGGATCGTCTGCAGGGCCCGCTCCAGCTCGTCCTCGACGCTCCGCTCGCCGGGCTGGCGAGCCCAGCCGCAGAAGCCTGCGCCGTCGTACTCGATCGTGAGCTTCGTGACCATCCAACGACGCCGGGCGGCGGCGCCCGGTGGCTAGACCAGCTCGATGAAGACCATCTCGGTCGCGTCGCTGCGGCGCGGGCCGAGCTTGAGGATGCGCGTGTAGCCCCCCGGACGCTCGGCGTAGCGGGGAGCCAGCTCGGCGAACAGCTTGTGGACCGCGAACTTGTCCTGGGAGAGGGTCGAGAGGGCCTGGCGGCGGGCGTGCAGGTCCCCGCGCTTGGCGAGCGTGATCAGTTTCTCGACCTCCGGGCGGACGGCCTTCGCCTTCGCCTGGGTGGTTTCGATGCGCTCGTGATCGATCAGCTCCTTGGACAGGTTCATCAGCAGCGCCTTGCGGTGGGCGGAGTCGCGGCTGAGCTTGTTGCGTGTCTTCTGGTGGCGCATCGGCGGTTGCTGGGTTCGGTGTGGCGGAGGGTCTAGTCCTGGCGCAGGTTGAGGCCGCGCGAGTGGAGTGTTTCGATGACCTCGTCGATCGACTTTTTACCGAAGTTGGGGATCGCGTTGAGCTCCGCCTCGGACTTCGAGATCAGGTCGCCGACGGTCTGGATGCCGGCCCGCTTGAGGCAGTTGTAGGAGCGCACGCCGAGCTCGAGCTCCTCGATCAGGATCCCGTACTCCTCGCCCTGCAGGGCCGGCGCCGCGCCACCCGGGCCGACCGTCAGGCCGTGGCCGTCGAGCTGGCCGCCGGGGGCCGCACGCAGCTCCTGGATACGGTCGGCGTCGGTGAAGATCGCCAGCTGGCTGATCAGCAGCTCGGCCGCCTCACGCAGCGCCGCCTGGGGGTCGATCGAGCCGTCGGTCTCGATGTCGAGGGTGAGCTTGTCGAAGTCCGTCTTCTGCCCGACGCGGGCCTGCTCGACGGCGTAGGCCACGCGCCGCACGGGCGAGAAGATCGAGTCGATCGGGATCACGCCGATCGGCTGGTCGGCCGACTTGTTCTCCTCGGCGGGACGGTAGCCGCGGCCGCGGCCGATCGTCATGTACAGCTCGAGCTTGGTTTTTTTCTCGAGCGTGGCGATGTGCAGGTCGGGGTTGAGGATCTCCACACCGGCGGGCAGGTCGATGTCCTTGGCGGTGATCTCGCCCGGGCCGGTGACGACCAGGGGAGCCTCCACCTCGCTGGCGTCGGAGTGCATGCGGCAGACGACGCCCTTGAGGTTCAGGACGATGTCGGTCACGTCCTCCTTGACGCCGGCGATGGTCGAGAACTCGTGGGCCACGCCCTCGATGCGGACGCTGGTGACGGCCGCGCCGGCGAGCGAGGACAGCAGCACGCGCCGGAGGGAGTTGCCGAACGTGTAGCCGAAGCCGCGGTCGAGCGGCTCGATCGTGAACGTGCCGCGGTTCTGCTCCACCGACTCGCTTGTGATCCGGGGGATTTGGAAGTCGAGCATGAGAGTCCTAACGTCGTTGTGGTCTGCCGGCCGTCTGTGGCACGCCGCCGGCGGCTGTTGCGTGGGCTCGCGTCCCTCGGGCCGCGAGCCGTGGTACTGCTACTTCGAGTACAGCTCGACGATGAGCTGCTCCTGCACCGGGGCGGCCACCTCGCGCCGCTCCGGCTTGCGAAGCACCTTGGCCGACAGCGACTCGTGGTCGGCCTGGAGCCACGCCGGTATCTGACCGGTCAGCTCGGTTGCATCCCGGATCACCTGGGTGGCCGGCGTGTCCGCCTTGATCGCGATCACGTCGCCCGGGCGGACCTGGTAGCTGGGGATGTCCACCCGCCTGCCGTTGACGGTCCAGTGGCCGTGGCGGACGAGCTGGCGCGCCTGGCGGCGGGAGGCCGCGAAGCCCAGGCGCACGAGCACGTTGTCAAGTCGGCACTCGAGCATGGCGAGCAGGTTCTCGCCCGTGATCCCGGGCTGGCGCGAAGCCTTCACGTAGTAGCCGTGGAACTGCTTCTCCAGCACGCCGTAGTAGCGGCGGGCCTTCTGCTTCTCGCGCAGCTGGACGCGGTACTCGCTCTGTTTGAGCCGTCCGCGACCGTGCTCCCCGGGCGGGTAGGAGCGGCGCTCCACGCCACACTTGTCGGTCAGGCAGCGCTCGCCCTTCAGGAACAGCTTCTGCCCCTCTCGGCGGCACTGCTTGCACTGTGGGCCGGTGTCGCGGGCCACGCTCTAGACCCTCCGCCGCTTGCGGGGGCGGCAGCCGTTGTGGGCCTGGGGGGTGACGTCCTTGACGCCGGTCACCTCGAGTCCGGCGGCCTGCAGCGAGCGGATCGCCGTCTCGCGCCCGGAGCCGGGGCCCTTGACATAGACCTCGACCTTCTGGAGCCCCTGCTCGAGGCCCTTGCGGGCGGCCGCGTCGGCGGTCACCTGGGCGGCGAAGGGGGTCGACTTGCGCGAGCCCTTGAAGCCGGCGCCGCCGGCCGACTCCCAAGCGATCACGTTGCCGGAGGTATCGGTCAGGGACACGATCGTGTTGTTGAAGGACGTCTTGATGTGGGCCTGTCCGACCGGGATGTTCTTTTTCGGCTTGCGCCTTCCGCGGGCGCGTTTCGGGGCTGCCGGCATTACTTCTTGCCGGCTTTCTTCTTGCCCGCCACCTGCATCCGCTTGGGACCCTTGCGGGTGCGGGCGTTGGTCTTCGTCTTCTGGCCCCGCACGGGCAGGCCGCGGCGGTGGCGCAGGCCCCGGTAGGAGCCGATGTCCTGAAGTCGTTTGATGTCCTGGGAGCGCTCGCGGCGCAGGTCGCCCTCGACGGTGAGCTGGTCGTCGATGACGTCGCGCAGTTTGGCGACCTCCTCCTCGGTCAGGTCACGGACGTAAGTGTCGGGGCTGACCCCCACGCCGGCGAGGACCTTGTTGGCGGTCGGGCGCCCGATCCCGTAGATGTAGGTGAGGCCGATCTCCGAGCGCTTGTTGAGCGGCAGGTTCACGCCTGCAATACGTGCCATCTCGCCCTCCTAGCCCTGGCGCTGCTTGTGGCGCTTGTTCTGGCAGATCACCAGCACCACCCCATGGCGGCGGATGATCTTGCATTTCTCGCACATCGGCTTGACCGACGGTCTGACCTTCATGTTCCCTTTCGGCGCTTGTGTTCCGGCGGCACGGCTCTGGCTGCCGTTGCGGCAGCCGCTACCGAACCGAGGATGCGCCCTCCTCCGACGTCCACGCCGCGGACTCGGGCACGACCCCAGATGGTAGCAACCGGTCCGCCGGGACGGGGTTCTCCTCAGCCCGCGCTGGTGAGCTCTTCGGCCAGCGGCCGGCCGGAGCGCTCCTGCGGGGGCAGGTGCCAGGGCGTGAGCACCCTGGGGCCCTCGGCGGTGACGGCCACGGTGAACTCGAAGTGGGCCGCCAGCGACCCGTCTTCGGTGTTGATGGCCCAGTTGTCGGAGGCGATCCGCACCCCCGGGCGCCCCGCCGTGGTCATCGGCTCGACCGCCAGCACCATCCCCTCCTCCAGCAGCGGACCCCTGCCGGCCCTGCCGTAGTTGGGGACCTGGGGGTCCTCGTGCATGTTGCGTCCCACGCCGTGGCCCACCAGCGAGCGCACGACCGACAGGCCGGAGGCCTCGACGACCTCCTGGATCGCGTGGGAGATGTCCCCCACGCGCCTGCCGGGCACGCACTGGGCGGCGCCGGCGTGCAGCGAACGGGCGGTGGCCTCGAGCAGGCCCTCGGCGGTGGGGTCGATCTGCCCCACGGGGAAGGTCCGGGCGGCGTCGGCCACCCAGCCGTCGAGGGTCACGCCCACGTCCACGGAGATGATGTCCCCGCCCTGTAGGCGGTAGGGCCCGGGAATCCCGTGGACGATCATCGCGTTCGGAGAGGCGCAGATCGAGGCGGGGAAGCCGCGGTAGCCCTTGAATGTCGGGGTCGCTCCATGGGAGCGGATGAAGCGCTCGGCGATCTCGTCCAGCTCGGCGGTGCTGACGCCCGCCCGGATCGAGGCCTCGACCGTTTCGAGGGTGGCCACCAGGACCAGCCCGGCCTGGGCCATCTTCTCGATCTCGGCTGGGGACTTCCTGATGATCACCGGATCGAGCTTAGTGGGTGGTCAGAGCTGCTCCTCCAGCCGCAGCGTGGCGACCGTGGCGCGCATGTGGGCGTGGACCTCGTCGGCGGTACGCGTACCGTCGATCCGGCGCAGCAGTCCGCACCGGTCGTAGAAGCCGACCAGGGGCTCGGTCTGGGCGTGGTAGACCTCCAGGCGCCGGCGGATCGTCTCCTCGCGGTCGTCGTCGCGCTGGATCAGCCGCGACCCGTCCTGGTCGCAGACGTCCTCGTGCTTGGGGGGGTCGAACTCGACGTGGTAGATGTGGGTCGGGTTCTTGACGCACACCCGACGGCCCGCGAGGCGGCGCACGACCTCCTCGTCGGGCACCTCCACCAACAGCGCTGCCGTCAGCCGCCGATCCCGCTGCCCGAGCGCCTCGTCGAGCGCCTCGGCCTGCTGCGGGTTGCGGGGAAAGCCGTCCAGCAGGAAGCCGTCGGCGGCGTCCTCCTCGCCGATCCGCTCGAGGATCATGCCGATGATCACCTCGTCCGGGACCAGGTCGCCGGCGTCCATGTAGCCCTTGGCCCGCTGACCGAGCTCGCTGCCGGCCGCCACCTGGGCGCGGAGCATGTCGCCGGTGGAGATGTGGGGCAGGCCGAAGTCTTCCACCAGCCGCTCGGCCTGGGTGCCCTTGCCGGCACCGGGAGGACCGAGGAGGATGAGGTTCAGGTCCGCCACGAGCAAGGGAGAGAGTACCCCCCTGCTGCCGGCGGGGCGGTCCTGCCGACGGCGGCTGCAACGGCGGATGCGGGCAGGGGCACACCTTCCCCGCCGCCCGCGGGGCTACTTCAGGAAGCCCTCGTAACTTCGCATCATCAGCTGGGCCTCGAGCTGCTTCATCGTTTCCAGGGCCACGCCGATCACGATCAGGATCGAGGTCCCGCCGAAGTAGAAGTTCTGGTGGGTGCGGGCGATCAGGATCGCCGGCAGGGCCGCCACGGCGGCCAGGAACAGCGCCCCCGGGAACGTCAGGCGGGCGAGGATGCGGTCGAGGAATTCGGCCGTCGGGCGCCCCGGCCTCACGCCGGGGATGAAGCCGCCGTACTTCTTGAGGTTCTCGGCCTGGTCCACGGGGTTGAAGGTGACCGCCGTGTAGAAGTAGGTGAAGATGATGATCAGGATCGACTCGCCCAGTACGTAGTGCCAGCCGTTGGGGGTGAAGAAGTCCGACACGTGCTGGCCCCAGCGGGTTTTCACGAGCTGGCCGACGGTGGGCGGGAAGGCCATCAGGCTGGCGGCGAAGATCACCGGGATCACGCCCGCCATGTTCACGCGCAGGGGCAGGTAGGTCTGGCCGCCCTCGGACATCCGCCGTCCGATTACGCGCTTGGCGTACTGGACGGGGATCCGCCGCTGGCCTTCCTGGACGAACACGATGCCGGCGACCACCGCCAGCACGAGGAACGGCATCATCACCTTGAAGACCTGGTTGTTGGTCGTCCACCACGCCTGGATGCCGCTCGGCAGGCGGGAGACGATCGAGGCGAAGATCAGCAGCGAGATGCCGTTGCCGATCCCCCTCTGGGTGATCAGCTCGCCGATCCACATCAACAGCACGCAGCCGGCGGTCAGGCACACCACGATCAGGAAGATGTGGGGGGCGTTGAAGTCGCGGACCACCGATTCGCCCGCTTTGGCCTGCAGCGTGTGGAACAGGAACACGTAGCCGATCGACTGGGCGAAGGCCAGGCCGACGGTCAGGTAGCGGGTGTACTGCGTGATCCGGGCCTGGCCGACTTCGCCTTCCTTGGAGAGCTTTTCCAGCGAGGGCACCGCCACCTGCAGCAGCTGCAGGATGATCGAGGAGGTGATGTAGGGCATGATGCCCAGCGCGAAGATCGCCAGTTTCGAGAGCCCGCCGCCGGAGAACAGGTTCAGAAGGCCGAGGATGTTGGAGCCGCCGAACTCCTTCTGAATGTTGTTGACGGCCGACAGGTTGACGCCTGGCACCGGCACGTGGGAGCCGAAGCGGTAGATCAGCAGCATCCCGGCCGTGAACGCGATCTTCTTCCGGATATCGGCGACCTGGAAGGCGTTGAGGATGGTGGCGAGCATGGCCGTGTTAGGACACGCGGTTGGAGCTTCCGCGCGGAATGCCCGATTCTAGAGGATGAGCCGGTAGGCCCGGAGGGACTACTCGACGACCGTGCAGGTGCCGCCGGCGGCCTCGATGGCCTGCCGGGCGCCGGCGCTGAAGCCGTTGGCCTGCACGTTGAGCGCCTTCGTGAGCTCGCCCTTGGCGAGGATCTTCACGGGAATGCCCTTGCGGGTGGCCAGGCCGTTGCTCTTCAGCAGCTCGAGGGTGACCTCGGTGCCGGCCTCGAAACGGTCCTCCAGCGAGGACACGTTGACCGGCTGGGTGTGGGTGCGGAAGGGCTCGAACGGCATCGACTTCTTCATATGCGGGCCGCGTAGCTTTCGCATCCGCATGTGGATCGGCATCTGGCCGCCCTCGAAGTTCGCCCGGCTCTTGCTGCCCGAACGGGAGCCGGCGCCCTTCTGCCCGCGCCCGGAGGTCTTGCCTTTTCCCGACCCTTCACCGCGGCCGACGCGCTTGCGCGAGCGGCGGCTCCCGGGCAGGGGAGCGAGGTTGTGCAGCCCGATCTGCTCGTCGCGCTGCTCGCGCTCCTCGGCGGCGGGGCTCATCAGCGCTCCTTGACCTCGACCAGGTGGCGGACCGCGTGCAGCATGCCGCGCGCCTGGGGGGTGTCGTTGACCTGGACGGTTTGGCCGATCCGGCGCAGGCCGAGCGAGCGCAGGGTGTCCAGCTGTTTGGAGTTGGCGCCGTTGCGGGAGCGCCGCTGGGTCACGGTGAGGGAGGCCATCACGCCCCCGGGGTGCCCTCGGGCTGGGCCTCCGGCGCCGGCTCCCCGGTGCCGTTGGCGGCGGGCGCGTCGGTGCCGTTGGCGGCTGGCGCGTCGGCCTCGAGCGCCTGCACCTCGGCGGCCTCGCCGGCGACAGCGCCCTCTGCCCCGGCAGCGGCGCCTCCGAGGCCGAGGACCTGGTTGATCGTCAGACCCCGCAGGGCGCCCACCTCCTCGGGGGTGCGCAGGCCGCGCAGGCCGGCCACGGTGGCCTTGACGAGGTTGATCGGGTTCTGCGTGCCGAGGCTCTTGGAGAGGATGTCGTGGATCCCGGCGAGCTCGAGCACGGCGCGCACGCCACCGCCGGCGATCACACCGGTGCCGGGGGCGGCCGGCTTCAGGAGGACCCGGCCGGAGCCGAATATCCCCGTCGTCTGGTGGGTGATCGTGGACCCGTGGCGGGGCACGCGGAAGAGGTCCTTCTTGGCCCGCTCGACGCCCTTCTGGATCGCGAGCGGCACCTCGTTGGCCTTGCCGTAGCCGACGCCCACGACATCGCGTTCGTCGCCGACGACGACCAGCGCGGTGAAGGAGAAGCGGCGGCCGCCCTTGACGACCTTGGCGACGCGGTTGATCTCCACGACGCGCTCCTGGAGGTCCAGGCCGGCCTGGTCGACGGTTCTGTCTACGGAAGGGGACATGGCAGAGGTGGGAGGGTAGCGTCCGTGGGCCGGCGGGCCGCCTAGACCTCGACCCCGGCCTCTCGGATCGCGTCGGCGAAGGCGGCCACATGGCCGTGGTAGCGGTATCCGCCGCGGTCGAACACGGCGCGCGAGACCCCCGCCGCCTTGGCGCGCTGGGCCAGCAGGGCCCCGGCACGGCGGGCGGACTCAGCTTTGCCCAGCTTGCGCAGCTCGGGCTCGTACCAGTTGACGGCCGCCAGCGTGTTCCCGGCGACGTCGTCGACGAGCTGGGCACAGATGCCGCGGTTGGAGCGGAACACCGAGATCCGGGGGCGCTCGGTGGTGCCCGAGATCTTCGCCCGCACGCGCCGGCGGCGGGAGAGGCGGCGGTTCTCCTTGGTTCTGACGGTCATGCCCGCTTGCCCACCTTGCGGGGCACGTGCTCGCCCTCGTAGCGGATGCCCTTGCCCTTGTAGGGCTCGGGCGGGCGCTGCTTGCGGATGATCGCGGCGGTCTCCCCCACGAGCTGCTTGGAGATCCCTTTGACGACGATGCGGGTCGGCTGGGGGACCTCGAATTCGATGCCCTCCGGAGCCGGGATCGGGACCGGGTGGGAGTAGCCCACGGCGAGCTCCAGGTTCTTGCCCTTCAGCGCCGCCCTGTAGCCGACGCCCTGGATCTCCAGGCGCTTCTCATAGCCGGCGGTGACGCCCTGGACCATGTTCGCGACCAGCGTTCTGGTGAGGCCGTGGAGGGCCCGGTGCTCGCCGCGGTCGGTGGGCCGCCGGACGAGCACCTGCTCGCCCTCCTGGACGACCTCGATGTCACGGTTGACGCGCTCGCTGAGTTCGCCTTTGGGCCCGTTCACGCGCACGCTCTCCGGCTCGATCGAGACCGTCACGCCCGCGGGCACGGGGATCGGCTGTCTTCCGATTCTCGACATCGCCGCCCGCTACCAGACCTGTGCCAGGACCTCGCCGCCGACGCCCGCGGCACGCGCATCGTGGCCGGTCATGACGCCGCTGGAGGTGGAGATGATCGAAGTGCCCATCCCGCCAAGCACCTTCGGTATGTGGCGGGCGTCCACGTAGGTCCGCCGGCCGGGGCGCGAGACCCGCCTCAGCCCCGAGATCGCCGAGCGGCGGTCGTCGGTGTACTTCAGACGGATCTGGATCAACTGTCCCGCCTGCTCGTCGTGGGCCGGGATCAGCGTCCAGGAGTCGATGTACCCCTGCTCGTCGAGGATCCTCGCGAGCTCGCTCTTGAGTTTCGAGGCCGGGACCTCGACCGTCTCGTGGGCGGCACGGATCGCGTTGCGCACCCGCGTGAGGAAGTCGGCTATCGGATCGGTCATGGACATGGCTGCTTGAAAGCTCTCTAACTCGTTGGGCCTACCACGAGGACTTCGTCATCCCGGGGATCTGGCCGTCGTGGGCCAGCTCGCGCAGGCAGATGCGGCAGATCCCGAACTTCTTGTACACGGCACGGGGGCGCCCGCAGCGGGTGCAGCGAGTATAGGCCTGGGTTTTGTACTTGGGGGGGCGCGCCTGTTTGACGCGCTGGGACGTCTTTGCCATCAGTCGCTGCTCTCCTCTTGTGTTGTCTGCCCGTCCTCGGGCTCCGCCTCCTGCGCCTCGTCCTGCTCGCCGGGCTCGGCCTGGGCCTCCGCCGCGGGAGCCTCGGCCTCGCCGGCCTGCTCCTGCTCCGCGGTCTCCTCGGCCTGCGGCTGCTCCTCAACGTCTTGCGCCTCCGCGTCGGCGGGCGGCTGCTCGTCCTCGGTCTGGAGGACCTCGGCGGCGGCCTCCTCGGGAGCCGCTGCCTCTTCTGCAGCGGGTGTCTCCTCGGGAGCGGTCTCCTCGGCCGCCGGAGTGTCCTCAGCGGCCGGAGTGTCCTCAGCGGCCGGCGCCTCCTCAGCCGCCGGCGCCTCCTCGGCGGCGGGCGCCTGCTGGGCAGCCGGGGTCGGGTTGCCCGAGCCTCCCTCGACCGTGCCGGAGACGTCGAGCGTGTCGAACCCGCGCGGGCGGCGGTCGGCGGCGAAGGGCATTCCGAATGCGTGCAGGAGGGCGAAGGCCTCCGGGTCGGAGTGGGCGGAGGTGGTGATCGTGATGTCCATGCCGCGGACGGCGTCGATCGAGTCGTAGTCGATCTCGGGGAAGATGATCTGCTCGCGGACGCCCAGCGAGTAGTTGCCGCGGCCGTCGAACGAGCGCGGGTTGAGCCCACGGAAGTCCCTGATCCGCGGGATCGCGATCGAGATCAGCCGGTCGAGGAACTCGTAGCCGCGGTCCCCGCGGAGCGTGACGGCGACCCCGACGGGGTTGCCCTCGCGCAGTTTGAAGGCCGCGATCGACTTGCGGGCGCGGCGGACGCTGGGCTGCTGCCCGGCGATGGTCGCCAGCTGCTCGGTGGCGGCACGGAGGACTTTCGAGTCCGTCTTGGCCAGGCCGACGCCCATGTTGACCGTAATCTTCTGGAGCTTCGGCGCCTGCATCACCGAGGAGTATCCGAAGCGATCGATCAGGGCCGGGCGGATCTCCTCCAGGTAGCGGGTCTTCAGACGCGCCGGAGGTGCGGTTTGGGTGGCTGCCATCCGTCCTCTACTCCAGCCGTGCTCCGCTGGCCTTGGCGACCCGCACGCGTTGTCCGTCCACACGCTCGATGGCGACCCTCGTGGGGTTGCCTTTGGCGTCGAGCAGCATCACGTTGGAGACGTGGATCGGCCCCTCGCGCTCGATCACGCCGCCCATCTGCTGTTCGGTGTGGGCACCGGCAACCTGGTGGGGTTTGGTGTGGCGCTTGATCATGTTCAGGCCCTCGACGAACACCCGGTCCCTGCGCGGCTCGACGCGGAGCACGCGGCCGGTCTTGCCGCGGTCCTTGCCGCTGATCACCTTCACGCGGTCGCCCGTGCGGATCTTCATCCCGCGGCGAGACTCCCTGGCCTTGGCGGTGCTCACAGGACCTCCGGGGCGAGGGACACGATCTTCATGAAGTTGCGCTCGCGCAGTTCGCGGGCGACGGGACCGAAGACACGGGTTCCGCGGGGGTTGTTCTGGTCGTCGATGATCACGGCGGCGTTCTCATCGAAGGCGATGTAGGTGCCGTCCTCGCGCCCGATCGGCTTCTTTGTGCGTACCACGACGGCCGTCACGACCTCGCCCTTTTTGACGGCGCCCTGGGGGTTGGCCTGCTTGACGGTGGCGGTGATCACGTCGCCGACGAAGGCGTAGCGGCGCTGGGAGCCGCCCTTGACGCGGATGCAGAGGATTTCGCGGGCGCCGGAGTTGTCGGCCACGCGCAGCCGGGTCTCGTTCTGGATCATCGAGCCCGCTCCAGGACGTCAACGAGGGCCCAGCGCTTGGTCCGCGACAGGGGCCTGCTCTCCACCACCCGGACCACGTCGCCCTCGTGGGCGTCGTTGTTCTCGTCGTGGGCGTGAACGGTGCTCGAGCTGCGCACGATCTTCTCGTAGCGGCGGTGGCGGCGGGCGATGTCGATCCGGACGGTGATCGTCTTCTCAGCCTTGTCGGAGACGACGATCCCCTGACGCATGCGGCGAGTGCCTTCGGAAGGGGCGTGCACGGGCGGGAGCTCCTCGGCGGCCGGGGCGCTCTTGCGGCGCTCAACTGCTTTGGCCCGTTCCTGGATGCGGCGGGTGCGCCGGCGGGCGGCCTTGCGACGGCGCTCCTCCAGGCGCTCGGCGTGACGCTCCTCGGGGCTGCGGGGAGTCCTTGCCTGCCCGCTGTGCTGGGAGCGGGCTCGCCGGCGGCGCTCCTTGGAAGACAGCTGCTCCGCGGGCGGGGCGGGCTCACCCGCGTCCGCGGCGGCGGGCTCGGCGTCGCCGCCGGCCTGCGCGTCGTCGGCATCCTGGGCGGCCTCGGGGGCGTCCTCCGCCGGGGCCTCCGCGGCCGGAGCCTCGGCCTGGGGAGTCTCCTCGGAGGCGTCCTGGGGCTGCTCGGGCTCGGGGGTGTCCGGCGCGTCTGGGGTGTCTGGTTCGTCAGCCATGTTGATCTGGGTTCCTATCGGGCTTTTATCGTTGGTCGGCCGCGTCGAGCTCGCGCTCACGCGTGACGGTCAGGGCGCGAGCCAGGTCCCGCTTGGCGCGGCTGAGGCCGGCGGTGTCGTCGAGTTCGCCGGTGGCGTTCGCAAAGCGGAGCCCGAAGATCTCTTTCGAGAGCTCCGCCACCCGCTTGTGGAGTTCGTTGTCGTCGAGATCCCGCAGCTCGCTCGCCTTCATCGCCACCGGCTCCTAGTCCTCTCGCAACACGAACTTGGTCTTGACGGGGAGCTTGTGGGCCGCCAGGCGGATCGCTTCGCGGGCCAGCGGCTCGGAAACGCCGGCGAGCTCGAACATCACGCGGCCGGGCTTGACGACCGCGACCCAGCCTTCGGGGGAGCCCTTGCCCGACCCCATGCGGGTCTCGGCCGGCTTCTTGGTCACGGGCTTGTCGGGGAACACGTTGATCCATACCTTCCCGCCACGCTTGATCTTGCGGGTCATGGCCACACGGGCGGCCTCGATCTGGCGGTTGGTGAGCCAGCCACCCTCGAGCGCCTTCAGCCCGTACTCGCCGAACTGCACGTGGAGCTGGCCGCGCGAGGTTCCGGCCCGGCGACCACGGTGCTGCTTGCGGTGCTTTACGCGCTTGGGCGAGAGCATCAGCGTCCACCCCCACCGGGGCCGCCTGGACGTCCCCGTCCGCCACCGCCCGGCCCGCCACGTCCACCACCGCCGGGTCCGCCGCGCCCGCCACCACCTGGTCCGCCGCGCCCGCCACCACCTGGTCCGCCGCGCCCGCCACCGCCGGGTCCGCCGCGCCCGCCACCGCCTGGTCCGCCACCGCCCCGGCCACGGCCATCGCCCCGGCCACGCCCTTCGCCGCCGCGACCGCGACCGTCGCGCTCGGAGCTCGGGGGTGCGGGCGCGGACATGTCGGTGAGGTCGGCGCCGGTGTAGCCCTCGGGCATGATCTCGCCCTTGTTGACCCAGCACTTGACCCCGATCCGCCCGAAGGTGGTACGGGCCTCGTAGAAGCCGTAGTCGATGTCGGCACGCATCGTGTGCAGGGGAACGCGCCCGTCGGAGTAGCTTTCGGTGCGCGCCATCTCGGCGCCGCCGAGGCGGCCGGCGACCTGGATCTTCACGCCCTTGGCGCCGGAGCGCATGGCGCTGGTGAGGGCCCGCTTCATCGCCCGGCGGAAGGCAACGCGGTTCTGGAGCTGCTCGGCGATCGACTGGGCGACGAGCTTGGCGTCGAGCTCGGGACGCTTGATCTCGAGGATGTTGACCTTGATCTGCTTTTTGGTCATGCGGTGCAGGTCGCGCCGCAGGGCGTCCACTTCGGTGCCCGACTTGCCGATCACGATCCCGGGACGGGCCGTGTGGATGTTGACCTCTAGTTCGTTGGCGTCCTTGCGGATCGTGATTTCCGAGAGCCCCGCGTGGGCGAGCTTGTTGACGATGTGCTCACGGACGCGGACGTCCTCGGCGAGGAACTCGGCGAAGTGGCGCTCGTTGAACCAGTTGGACTTCCAGTCGTGGATGTAACCCACGCGCATCGCCTCTGGATGAACCTTCTGTCCCATCTTCAGTCTCAGTCTTTCTTTCGTTTTCTCGTGTTGGCAGCGACCGGCTCCGCCCTGATCGCCAGCGCAATCGTGAGGTGGCTCGTGCGCTTGGCGATCGGTGTCGCCCGACCCATGGCCCGCGGCCTGAAGCGCTTGATCGTGGGCCCTTCGTCGGCGAAGGCCTCCCGCACGATCAGGTCTTCCTCGAGCAACTCGTGGTTGCTTTCGGCGTTGGCCACGGCCGACTCCAGCAGCTTGCTCCAGTCGCGGGCGGCCTCGCGCGGGGTGAAGGCGAGGATAGCGCGAGCCTCCTCGACGCTCTTGCCGCGCAGGTGCCCGCACACCATCCGGGCCTTGCGGGCGGAGGTACGCACGTAACGAGCGCGGGCGCGCACCACGCGCCGGCGGGGCCCGGTGCCCGGTTTGCGCCGCGGCGCGGGGGCCGGAGCTTTCTCTTTGGCGGCTTTCTCGGCCGGAGCTTTCTCGGCGGCTGCTTTGCCACGGGGTTTTTTCGCAGCGGGCTGCTCCTCGGAGTCCTCCGCGCCCGCCTGTTTGCGACGCGGCCGGCGCACACCGCGTTTGCGGGGTGCCGGCTCTGCGGCCGGCTCGTCCTCCCCGTCGGCCGCCTGCTCCCCGGCGGTGGGCTGCTCGGCCTCGGCGTCGGGCTGCTCGGCCTCGGCGTCGGCTGCGGGCTGCTCGGCCGGGGCCTCGGCGGCGGGCTGCTCGGCGCCCTCGGCGGGCGCGTCCTCGCCGCGCTCGTCGGGCTGCTCGTCGTCGGCGGTCATCTCACCCTTCCGGAGCCGGCGTGGCCGCGGAACACGCGCGTGGGGGCGAACTCCCCCAGCTTGTGACCGACCATCGCCTCGCTGATGAAGACGGGGACGTGGCGCTTGCCGTCGTGGACGGCAATCGTGTGGCCGACCATCTCCGGGAAGACGGTCGACGCACGCGACCAGGTGCGCAGCATTTTTTTGTTGTTCTCGGCGTTCAGGGCCTCGATGCGGCGCATCAGGCGCTCTTCGACCCAGGGGCCCTTCTTGCTCGAACGGCTCATCGGTAACCCCTAACAGGCTGGTGGCTCATCGTCCCTTGCCCTTCCCGCGGCGGCGGCCACGGACGATGTAGCGGTCGGAGGACTTGTTGCGCTTGCGGGTGCGGTAGCCGAGCGTGGGCACGCCCCAGGGCGTGACCGGGTGGCGCCCGGCGGTGGTCGACCCCTCGCCACCGCCGTGGGGGTGGTCGACCGGGTTCATGGCCGTGCCCCGCGTCTGGGGGCGGACGCCCATGTGGCGCTTGCGGCCGGCCTTGCCGACCTTCACGTTCTGGTGCTCGGGGTTGCCGAGCGTGCCGACGGTGGCCCGGCACTCGGCGCGGACCATGCGCATCTCCCCGGAGGGAAGGCGCAGCGTGGCCATGCCGGCGTCCTTGGCCATCAGCTGGGCCGAGGCCCCGGCGGAGCGGGCCATCTGGCCTCCGCGGCCGGGCTGCAGCTCGATGTTGTGGACCACGGTGCCGACCGGCATGCGCGCCAGCTCCATGCAGTTGCCGACGGCGATTTCGGCCTCGTCACCGGAGCTGACCATCATGCCCACCGCCAGCCGCTGGGGGGCGAGGATGTAGCGCTTCTCGCCGTCGACGTAGTGCAGCAGGGCGATGTAGGCGGAGCGGTTGGGGTCGTACTCGACCGCGGCGACCTTCGCCTCGACGCCGTCCTTCTTGCGCTTGAAGTCGATCCTGCGGTAGGCACGCTTGGCGCCGCCGCCGCGGTGACGGGAGGTCTTGCGTCCGTGGGCGTTGCGGCCGCCGCTCTTGTTGAGGCCTTCGGTGAGGCTCTTCTCGGGCTTGGAGCGGGTGACCTCGGCGAAGTCCGGGTAGGACACGAACCTCATTCCGGGGCTGGTGGGCTTGGGCTTTCTGATCGGCATCGGCGGGCGCTCCTATTCGTCGAGGGCCGCCAGGCCCTGGAACACGGGGATGTTTTCGCCGGCCCGGATCTGGACGATCGCCTTCTTCCAGCTGCGGGTGCTGCCGCGGGGGGTCGTGCCCCGGCGCTTTGGCTTGCTCTTGACGCTCATCGTGCGGACGTCTACCACGTGGACGTCGAAGAGGCTCTCGACGGCCTGGCGGATGTGGGTCTTGTGGGCGTCGGCGTGCACCCGGAAGGTGTAGCGGTCGAGCGCGGCGAGCACGTAGCTCTTCTCCGAGACGACGGGGCGGATGATGACCTGGGTGGCGTCCATCAGCCCTCCTTCGCCCCTGCGCCGCGACGGGTGGGGGCGGTGCGTGACAGGAGCCCCTCGATCGCCGCCTGGGAGACGAGCAGCGTCGCCGCCTGCAGGAGGTCGCTGACGCCGACGTCCTGGGGGCTCAGCACGGCCACCCGGGCGAGGTTGCGAAACGACAGGGCGGCGTCGCCCTCCTCCGCGGTCAGCACCACCAGCGTGGGGCGCTCGCGGGGGACCTTCGGCTCCCAGTCCGCCAGCAGCTCGGCCGCGCGGGCCGTGCGGGGCGCGGTGAAGGCGCCCTCGGCGAGGATCGCCAGCGAGCCGCGCTCGGCGTGCATGGAGAGGGCGCTGCGCAGCGCCCTGCGCTGCTCCTTGCGGTTGACCTTGAAGGTGTAGGAGCGGGGCTGGGGACCGAAGGCGGCCCCTCCCCCGGTCCACAGCGGCGAGCGGCTCGAGCCCGCACGGGCGCGGCCGGTGCCCTTCTGGCGCCACGGCTTGGCGCCGCCGCCGGAGACGCGGGCGCGGTTCTTGGTGGCGGCTGTGCCACGGCGGCGGGCGGCCTGCTCGGCGCGCACGCTCTGGTGGACCAGGCCGCGCGTGAAGCCCTCGCCGAAGGCCTCCTCGGGCAGCTGGGCCGTGGCCGAGGCGGTGCCGCCGATGACGGGGGCGTCAGCCATCGGAGCGCACCTCGACGACCGAGCCGCGAGGGCCGGGGACCGAGCCCCGCACGAGCAGCAGGTTTTCGGCTGCATCCACGCGCACGACCTCCAGGCCCTTCTGGGTGACGCGCTTGTTGCCCATCTGGCCTGGCCCGCGGATGCCTTTGAGCACGCGCGAGGGGGTGGCCGAGGCGCCGATCGAGCCCGGCGCCCGGACGTTGTGGGAGCCGTGGCTCTTGGGCCCGCTCTTGAAGTTGTGGCGCTTGATCGTGCCCTGGAAGCCCTTGCCCTTGGAGGTGCCGCGGATCTTCACCCGTTCGCCGGGGCTGAAGGCCTCGACGGTGACCGTCTGGCCGAGTTCGGCGGGGGCCTCCTCGCCCTCCTGCAGGCGGAACTCGGCGAGCGCCCGCATCGGCGGCGCGTCAGCCTTGCGCAGGTGTCCGAGGCGGGCTTTCGTGAGGTGCTTCTCCTTGGTCGGGCCGAAGGCGAGCTGGATCGCGGCGTAGCCATCGCGTTCGGTGGTGCGCACGGCCGTGACCGGGCAGGGCCCGGCCTCGAGCACCGTCACGCGGGCGACGTTGCCGTCCTCGCCGAAGACCTGGGTCATTCCGAGCTTTCTGGCGAGGATCGAGGGCATGGCGTACGAGGGCTGGCGGACGAGGGCTTCAGGTGGCCAGGCGGATCTCGATGTCCACGCCCGCCGGGAGGTGATCCAGGCGCTGGAGTGAGTCGACCGTCTTGGGGGTCGGCTGGTGGATGTCGATCAGGCGCTTGTGGGTGCGGATCTCGAAGTGCTCGCGAGAGTCCTTGTCCTTGAAGGGGGAGCGGATCACGCAGTAGACGTTCTTTTCGGTGGGCAGGGGCACGGGCCCGGACACGCTCGCGCCGGTGCGGGTCGCCGTCTCGACGATCTCCTTCGCGGCGGACTCGATCGCGGAGGTGTCGTACGCCTTCAGGCGGATACGGATCTTGTTCTGGGTAGCTGCGGCCACTGTCTGTCTTGGCTTCTCGTTTGTGTGGGTTTTGAAGTTGTGTTGCTGTGTCCTGCTTGTGCCACCGCGGGAGGCTCTGGCCGAGCGCCGCCCACCCGCTGGGCAAACGGCCACCGACGCCTGGTGGCGCCGCGGCCCTAAAGGGCGGCGTCGCGGCCACACCGCATGCGGCGGGCTTTCGCGAACTGTCGTATCGGACTCTCAGTATGCGCGCAGACCGGCTCGCCGCCCTGCGCGCGGGGTGCTATTTGATGATCTCGGTGACCACGCCGGAGCCAACCGTGCGACCGCCCTCCCTGATCGCGAACCGTAGGCCCTGGTCCATGGCGATCGGCTGGATCAGCTCGATCTCCATCTGCACGTTGTCTCCCGGCATCACCATCTCGACTCCGTCGGGGAGCTTGGCGAGGCCGGTCACGTCGGTGGTACGGAAGTAGAACTGGGGCCGGTAGCCGGTGAAGAACGGGGTGTGACGACCACCCTCCTCCTTCTTCAGCACGTACACCTCGGCCTTGTAGGTGGTGTGAGGGGTGATCGATCCGGGCTTGCAGAGGACCTGACCGCGCTCGATCTCCTCGCGCTTGGTCCCACGCAGCAGGCAGCCGACGTTGTCGCCGGCCTGGCCCTCGTCCAGGATCTTGCGGAACATCTCCACGCCGGTGACGACTGTGCTGGTCGACTCGTGGATGCCCACGATTTCGACCGTGTCGCCGGTGTTGACCACACCCTGCTCGATACGGCCGGTGGCGACGGTGCCACGGCCGGTGATCGAGAAGACGTCCTCGATCGGCATCAGGAACGGCTTGTCGAGCTCCCTGACGGGCTCGGGAATGTAGGTGTCCAGCGCGGCGGCGAGCTCGAGGATCTTCTCCTTGGCGCCGTCGTCGCCTTCGAGCGCCTTCAGCGCCGAGCCGACGATGAAGGGGATGTCGTCACCGGGGAAGTCATATTCGCTGAGCAGCTCGCGAACCTCGACCTCGACCAGCTCGAGCAGCTCCTCGTCGTCGACCATGTCGGCCTTGTTGAGGAACACGACGATGTAGGGGACGCCCACCTGGCGGGCCAGCAGGATGTGCTCGCGCGTCTGGGGCATCGGGCCGTCGGCGGCCGAGACGACCAGGATCGCGCCGTCCATCTGGGCGGCGCCGGTGATCATGTTCTTGACGTAGTCGGCGTGCCCGGGGCAGTCGACGTGGGCGTAGTGGCGGTTCTCCGTCTGGTACTCGACGTGGGAGGTGGCGATCGTGATCCCGCGTTCCTTCTCCTCGGGGGCGTTGTCGATCTCCTCGAAGCTGCGGGCTTCGGCGCCACCCTTCTCGGCCAGGACCGTCGTGATGGCAGCCGTCAGGGTCGTCTTGCCGTGATCGATGTGACCGATCGTGCCGACGTTGACGTGAGGCTTGTCGCGCTCGAACTTCTCCTTAGCCACTTTCTGTCTCGCTCCTGTATCGACTTGTAGGTCCGCCCCCAGAGGGCGAACCACGGAAATCTATCTAAATCCTGCCCTGCCTTGAATGCTCCCTGGACGCCCCTACCGTCGGGGACGGTCCGCGGCCGCGGCCTCTATGCCGGGACCGGCTCGCCGGTGCGCTGCTCGACGATCTTCTCGGCGATGTTCGGTGGGACCTCTTCGTAGGCCTCGAACTGCATCGTGTATGTGGCCCTGCCCTGCGTTTCCGAGCGCAGGTCGGTGGCGTAGCCGAACATCTCGCTCAGCGGCACCCGCGCGTTCACGACGAGCGCGTTGCCCCGACGCTCCTGGCCCTCCACGCGCCCGCGCCGGCGGCTGAGGTCGCCGATCACGTGGCCGAGGAACTCCTCGGGCGTGACGACCTCGACGCTGAAGATCGGCTCCAACAGCACCGGTTTGGCGCGTTTGGCCGCCTCCTTGAAGGCGTAGGAGCCCGCCACTTTGAAGGCGATCTCCGAGGAGTCCACGTCGTGGTACTTGCCGTCGACGAGGGTGGCGCGCACGTCCACCATCGGATACCCGGCCTTGACGCCGTTCTCCAGCGCCTCCTCGATCCCCTTCTTGACCGCGGGGATGTACTCGGAGGGCACGGCGCCGCCCTTGATCTTGTTGACGAATTCAAAGCCCTCGCCGGGCGCCGGCTCGAGGTCGATGAAGACGACCCCGAACTGCCCCGAGCCACCGGTCTGGCGCACGAACCGGCCTTCGATCTTCTGCACGTGACCGCGCACCGTCTCGCGGTAGGAGACCTGCGGGCGCCCGACGTTGGCCTCGACGCCGAACTCTCGCTTCATACGGTCGACGAGCACCTCGAGGTGCAGCTCGCCCATGCCGGAGATCTCGGTCTGGCCGGTCTCCTCGTTGCTGCGGACCTGGAAGGTGGGGTCCTCCTCGGCCAGGCGGCCGAGGGCGACGGACATCTTCTCCTGGTCGACCTTCGTCTTGGGCTCGACCGCGACCTTGATCACGGGCTCGGGGAAGATGATGTTCTCGAGGTGGATCGGAGCGTCGGGGGCCGCGAGCGTGTCGCCCGTGATCACCTGCTTGATGCCCACCGCGGCCGCGATGTCGCCGGCGTAGACCTCCTCGACCTCCTCGCGGTCGTTGGCGTGCATCATCAGGATGCGCCCGACCCGCTCGGTGCGCCCGGTGCCGACGTTCAGCACGCGCGAGCCCGACGCCAGGTGTCCGGAGTACACACGGAAGTAGGTGAGCTTGCCGACGTAGGGGTCGGCTGCGATCTTGAACGCCAGCGCCGCGAAGGGCTCGGAGTCGTCGGCCTTGCGGACGACCTCGCGCTCCTGCTCCTCGCCTTTGATCAGTTCGGTGCCCACGACCGGCGGCACGTCCAGCGGCGAGGGCAGGTAGTCGATGACCGCGTCGAGCAGTGGCTGTACGCCCTTGTTCTTGAACGAGGACCCGCACAGCACCGGGGTCAGTTTGGTCGACAGCGTGGCCTTGCGGATGGCGGCCTTCAGCGTCTCCTCGGGGACCTCCGCTTCCTCGAGCAGCAGCTCGAGCAGCTGGTCGTCGTAGTGGGAGACCTCCTCCAGCAGGTGTTCGCGGCCCGCCGCCGCCGCTTCGGCGAGGTTCTCGGGGATCTCGAGCTCTTCCTGTTCCTTGCCGAGATCGTCCTTGTAGACGATCGCCTTCATCGCGACCAGGTCGATGACGCCCTCGAAGTCTCCCTCCGAGCCGATCGGCAGCTGGATCGGCACCGGGTGTGCTCCCAGGCGGTCGATCATCGTCTGCACGCCCTGCTCGAAGTTGGCCCCGATGCGGTCCATCTTGTTGATGTAGGCGATCCGCGGGACGTGGTACTTGTCGGCCTGGCGCCAGACGGTCTCGGACTGGGGCTCCACGCCGGCGACCGAGTCGAACAGCGCGATGGCGCCGTCGAGCACCCGCAGCGAGCGCTCCACCTCGACCGTGAAGTCGACGTGGCCGGGGGTGTCGATGATGTTGATCCGGTGGCCCTTCCACTGTGCGGTGGTGGCGGCCGAGGTGATCGTGATGCCCCGCTCCTGCTCCTGCTCCATCCAGTCCATCACGGCAGCGCCCTCGTGGACCTCGCCGATCTTGTAGGTGCGACCGGTGTAGTAGAGGATGCGCTCGGTCGTCGTCGTCTTACCGGCGTCGATGTGAGCCATGATCCCGATGTTGCGGGTGTTTTCTAGAGAGAACTGTCGTGCCATCTGGATGGTGGGAGTGGAGTTTTGGGTGGGGTGCAGGGTGTCGGGTGAGCGGGCAAAAAAAGGGGCCCCTCGGGCCCACGCGCGCAGAACGTCTGCCTGGACTCGTTCCGCGTCGTTATCGTCGGGAGATCTCCATTGCTTGAGCGTCGCGAACTGCGGGTTCAGCACCAGCTTCGACCGTCCCCGCGTCGCAGAGCGAATATAGCAGAGGGGATCGGCGCTTCCGGCGCCTGCAGGCCCGCCGTCGCAGGCTTTTAACAGGCGTCTGGAGGAGCGCTCGCGGGGCTATGCGCCGAGCGGCTCGATGCCCGACTCGCCAGTGGCCGCAGCCCGCTCGGCGGCGCCCTCCTCGGCGCGCATGCCCGGCCTCTCGGCGCGCATCAGCAGCACGCACGGGATCAGCGCGAGGGCCGAGAGGGCGAGCGACCACGTATAGGCGGTGCCGAACGCGGCGGCGAGTTTCGCGGGCGTGTGGATGGCGCCGCTGGAGCGCTGCAGCACGACCGCCAGAACGGTCGTGCCGATCGCTCCCCCCAGTCGCTGCACGACGTTCAGCTGCGGGCTGGCGTCGGAGAGCTGGTCGGGGCGCATCGATGCGAACGCGACCGACATCGCGGGCACGAATGCCAGGCCGATGCCGACACCGCGCACCACGAGCACGATCGAGATCCCGAGGATCGAGGTCGTCGTGCCGATGAAGCACAACGGGATCGTCGAGAGGCACAGCACGGTTACGCCCGCGAGCGCCAGACGGCCGCCGCCGAGACGTTCGGTGAGCCGCCCCGTGAAGGGCATCACCAACAGCATCCCGAGACCCTGCGGACCGACCAGCAGGCCGGTCACCAGCACGCTCTCCCCGCGCACCTCCTGGTAGTAGAGCGGGACCAGGATCATCGCCCCGAACAGCGCCGCGCCGAGCCAGAAGGTCGTCGAGGACGCGGCCGCGAAGACCCTGTTGCCATACAGGCGCACGTCCAGCAGCGGGCGCTCGACGCGCAGCGCGTGCAGGCAGAAGATCACCGACAGCACGACCCCGAGGACGATCGGGATGAGCACTTCCGGCGAGCCCAGACTCGCGCCGCTGCCGAGCTCGCTGAGGCCGTAGACGGTCGCCGCCGAGCCGGCCGGCAGCAGCACCAGGCCGAGCACGTCGAGCTTGCCGGCGGGACCGGATTCGGTGTGGGGGATGATGCGCCAGCCGGCGATGAACGCGATCACGCCGATCGGCACGTTCACGAGGAAGATCCAGGACCAGTGCAGGTTCTCCAGGATCAGGCCACCGACCACGGGCCCCAGGATCGGGGCGAGCATGGCCGGCATCGAGACGATCGGCATCACCCGCCCGATCCGCCCAGGCCCCGCGACCTGGGCCATGATCAGCATCGCCAGGGGCATGATCATGCCCCCGCCGGCGCCCTGGAGGATGCGGAACAGGACCAGCTCGGGCGTGGTGGTGGCCGTCGCACACAGCGCCGAGCCGGCGGTGAAGAGCACCAGCGAGGTCATGTACACACGCTTGGCGCCGAAGCGCCGCGCCGCCCAGCCGGTGACCGGAATCACCGCGGCCAGCGAAAGCAGATAGCCGGTGATCACCCACTGGATTTCGGAGACCGTGCTGTGCAGGTCGTGCCCGAGGGTGTCCAACGCGACGTTGACGATCGTCGTGTCGAGGATCGACATCACCATGCCGAGGATCACCACCCCGGCGATCTTCCACACGTACGGCTCGATCGGCGCCCGCTCGGCCTCGGCCGGCGCGCTCGGCTGGCTGGCCACGCTCACCCCGGCGACGTTAGTCGGCGTGAACCGGTTCTTGAAGTCCCGGGCGCGCCGGGTCTACCAGCGGTAGTGGGCGAACGCCTTGTTCGCCTGGGCCATGCGGTAGATGTCGTCCTTGCGCTTGTACGCGGCCCCCTGCTGGGAGAGGGCGTCGAGCAGCTCGTTTGCGAGCCGCTGGGCCATCGTCTTCTCGCGCCGCTGGCGGGCGAACTCGACCAGCCAGCGGACCGCCAGCGTGCGGGCACGGCGGGCGGGAACCTCGACCGGGACCTGGTAGGTGGCCCCGCCGACGCGGCGGGAGCGGACCTCGAGCGAGGGCGTGAGCGACTTGACGGAGGCCTCGAGGGTCTCGATCGGGTCTTTCTCGCTGCGCTCCCCGATCAGTGCGAGGGCGTCGTAGACGATCCGCTCGGCGACGGACTTCTTGCCGTCGAGCATCACCTTGTTGATGACCTGCTGGACGAGTTTGGAGCGGTGGATCGGGTCGGCCTCTACGGGGCGGACCTGGGCGGCTGCGCGTCGGGGCATCTACTTTTTCTTGACGCCGTACTGCGAGCGAGCCTTTTTGCGGTCGCTCACCCCGGCCGCGTCGAGCGTGCCACGGACGACCTTGTAGCGCACCCCCGGGAGGTCCTTGACGCGGCCTCCACGGACGAGCACCACGGAGTGCTCCTGCAGGTTGTGG
The DNA here is from genome assembly GCA_963821425.1 of uncultured Solirubrobacteraceae bacterium. Taxonomy (GTDB): domain Bacteria; phylum Actinomycetota; class Thermoleophilia; order Solirubrobacterales; family Solirubrobacteraceae; genus Palsa-744. The sequence goes on along the minus strand of CAWGDS010000004.1, from coordinate 1,928,099 downwards.
CCCTCGCCGGGAATGTAGGCGGTGACCTCGATCGAGCCCGAGATGCGCACACGGGCGACCTTGCGCAGGGCGGAGTTGGGCTTCTTCGGGGTGGTCGTGTACACGCGCGTGCACACGCCCCGGCGCTGCGGCGCGGCGACCTTGCGCTTGCGGCCCTTGCCGGACTTCAGTCCGGGCGTGGCAAGCTTCTTCTTCGGGGCCACCCGTCCGTTGCGGACGAGCTGCGAGGTGGTGGGCATCGGGAGCGATGCTATCAACGCCACGCCGCGCGGGCGGCGGGGTCGCGGTGCTAGGCGGTCTCGGCGGCGGCCGTCACGCGCAGCGGCGCCGGCATCAGCGCCGAGGCCACGACCACGAGCAGGAAGGCCAGCGCCTGGAGCACCACGCCGGTGGGACTGGCGGCGATGGGGTCGCCGAAGACGGCGATCCCGCCGGCGATCCCGGCGATGTTGGCGGCCGTGCCCGTGACGGCGATGACCGGCACGGCCTCGCCGTCCTGGAGCGCCCTGGCGGAGCTGTAGAAGGCCACGATCGAGGCGAGCACGGCGACGGCCAGCCACGGGCTGGTGGCGAGGCCGAGGAAGCCGTGGGCGCCGGTGATGCCGGTGAGCGCCTTGATGGCCGTGTCGGAGACACCGAACAGGACCCCGGAGGCGGCTCCGAGCATGACCCCGTGGTGCTCCACGGCGCCGCCCATGCGGGGGCCCATGATCAGCAGGCCGCCGATGGCGAACAGGCCGGCCTCGAAGCAGATCATGGCGACCTCGGAGAACTGGGAGTGGGCGCCGTGCATGGCCGGGAGGGTGACCCCGAGCAGGACCAGACCGCCGGCCATGGCGAACAGGCCGAGCCACTGCCTGCGGCCGACCTTGAAGCCGAACATCCGCTCCGCCATCACGGCGATGAAGACCATCCCGGCGGCGAGGGCGACCTGGACCACGGACATCGGTGCCAGCGACAGCGCAGCCACGTGCAGGCCCCAGCTGCCGACCGCGATCAACATGCCGATCGCGAACCACTTCGAGGAGTACAGCTGGCGGGCCGAGCGCAGCGGGTGGGTGACCTGGACCTTGGGCACCGAGTTGGCGCCGCGGTACTTGTAGAAGAACCCGAGGTTCGCCACGAAGGCGCACGCGAGCGCAAGGAGGATGCCGAGATCTAGGGTCATAGGGGGGGCCGTGAGTGGGCGGGTGGTGAGGCTAGGTTGACCCATCGGCCCGACACGCCTACTGCTTTACTGCCCGAGGGCGGCCTCAGCGGATCAACTTCCGCCGGTAGGGTACCCGACGCAACCTCTGTGGAACCTAAAACCGGCGAAAAGGCCCAATTTTCAAGGCTTTCTGCCAGCTCGCCGGCTCCGGCGGGGACTGTGAGCAGCGGCGCGCGGCCGCTCTTGATGGTGGATATCGACGGGGTCATCTCGCTGTTCGGGGTGCCCGAGAAGGACGACACGGGGGACACGCCGCGGGGGAGCCTGCACGCGGTCGACGGCACGGTCCATTTCCTTTCGGCCACGGCGGCCGCACACCTGCTTGAGCTCTCGCGGCTATACGACCTCGTTTGGGCCAGCGGCTGGGAGGAGCGGGCCGAGGAGCACCTGCCGAGACTGCTGGGCCTGCCCGCCGGGCTGCCGTATCTGCGCTTCGGCCGGGAGCCCGGGAGCTCCGGCGCGCACTGGAAGCTCGAGGCGATCGAGCGCTTCGCCGGGGGCCGGCCGCTGGCCTGGGTGGACGACTGCTTCAACGACGCCTGTCACGGCTGGGCCGCCGCCAGGAGGAGCCCCACGCTGCTGGTGGCGACCGAGCCCCGGGACGGGCTCACCAAGCACGAGTATGCGTTGCTGGCCGAGTGGTCGGCCGAGCTGGCGGGCACGCTCCCAGAGCACGGGCGGACAGGCGCGAGCGGCGACACTCAGGGCGCGCCCGCGGAGGCCGGCGGGACCGCGGGAGCAGGTGGGGCCGCAGGAGCAGGTGGGGCCAGTCGTGTCGAGATCGCTTCGGAGACCGCCGCCCCGTAGGGAGGGGCGCCGGCGAACACGGCGCGCACCCACAGCGCGGGCGCGGCGGCGGGACCGGCGGGCAGGGTCCACTCGCCTTCCGGGCCCGTCAGGACCCGCGCCACTGCATTCTCGGCGACGACTTCGCCGCGGTGGCGGACCGAGCGCGCCTGCAGGGTCAGCGGCTGGCCGCCCAGCGGGGTGCCGTCGAGCATCGTGAGCGTGCCCAGCAGTTCTCCCGAGGAGGTCGTGATCGTGGCCTGCGTGGGCGTGCCGGCGAGGGCGTGGGCGCGGGCTCGGATCGCGGGCAGCTCGCCGTAGAGGGCGTCACCCGGGCAGTCGGTGGAGTCGGCGTCGCGGTGTCCCGCGATGCGCGGCAGCGAGACTTCGCTGCCACCCGGGTAGCGGCTGTAGGCGGCTCCGGCGGGGTCGACGGTGACCAGTACCCGGCCGAGGACCCCGACGCCGTGCAGCGAGAGCTTCCACGACAGCAGCTGCTCCAGCCAGGTGCGGGCGGCGGGGGAGATCGGGACGCTGCTGTAGGTGCCGAGCACCGCCACGCCGGTGGAGCTGGCGTTGTAGCCGCCGGCGTGGGCGCCGATGACCGCCTCGTCGATGCCCCCGGCGCGAGCCTCGAACAGGCGCCCGAAGCGGTCGAGCGCGAAGTTGTAGCCGATGTCGTTCCAGCCGCGAACCTGGCGGTGGAACACGTAGATCGCCCGCAGCATGGCGGGCACCTCGCCGCGGGAGTAGCCGTTGGGGCTGTCGGTGTGGTGCACGAAGCCGAGTTCCACGGTCCCGTAGGCGGGTGCCTGGCTCGGCGGGCAGCGCCCCTGGGCCCAGAACTCGCGGGCGATGATCGGCGGCTGCCCCGGCCCGGCGGCCAGCACCGGCGCGGCCAGCGGCTCCGCGGCGGCGTTCTCGGCGCCGGGCGCGCGGGCGGCCAGCCGTGCGGCGCCGGCTCCGTTGCTGACGTCAACCGCGTACAGGCGCGCCCCACGCACCGTGTGGGCGCTGCGCAGCTGGACCAGCCTCGTGCCCCCCGTCCACAGCGGCTCCCCGGCCACCCCGGGGACGGCCCCGGCCGAGTCCTCGTGGCCGGCGGGAGCGGCGCAGACCCAGGGGCTGAAGGAGCCGTCGGGGGTCTGGAAGCGAAGCTCCGGACGGGCCCTGGGCGGATCGCTCCAGCCCAGCGCCAGCAGGTCTGCTGAGCCCTCGAGGGCAACGGTGTGGACGCCCGGGCCGAGCAGCCCCAGGACCTGCTCACGCAGCAGGCCGGCTGGCCCGGGCTGCGGGCCTGAGCCGCCCGAGGCGGCTGGGGGGGCAGCGGCGCCGTGCGTGGCGGCGGCGAGCGCGCGGGGCGAGCCGGCGAGCGCTGCCAGGGAGCCTCCGGCGGCGCCCAGCAGGCTCCTGCGTGTCAGCCCGCGATGACCCATCGCGGGCTATAGACACCGGGGGGCGCGAAAGGTCGCGCCCCCCGACATGAGAGCTTCCTACTCCTCGCTGGGGGGGAGGGTTTCGGGGACTTCCAGCTCCGCCAGTTCCTCGGCGAAGCCGGGGTCGGTGCCGCCGGCGCCGATCTTCTCCAGCGAGGCCAGGTCGGCGTCGAACTCCTGGCCGTAGCCGCCGCCGAGCTCGTCGCCCACCGACAGGCCGAGCTCGGCCGCGATCTCGTCCTGGTCGAGCAGCCCGACGTCGTCGATCACCCGGGGCAGCGGCTCGGACGGTTCGATCTCGATCCGCCGGTAGCGCTTGAGGCCGGTGGCGGCCGGGATCAGCTTGCCGATGATGACGTTCTCCTTGAGCCCGTTGAGGCGGTCGATCTTGCCTTCCAGGGCCGCGTCGGTGAGCACCTTGGTGGTCTCCTGGAAGGAGGCCGCCGAGAGGAACGAGTCGGTGTTCAGAGAGGCCTTCGTGATCCCGAGGATGATGTCCTCGAACTGGGCGGCTTCGCCCTTCCCGTCGATCACCGCGGCGTTTGCCTTGGCGAACTCGAAGCGGTCCACGAACTGGCCGGGAAGGTAGTCGGTGTCGCCCTTCTGGTCGACCCGCACCTTCTTCAGCATCTGACGGACGATCAGCTCGATGTGCTTGTCGTCGATGTCGACGCCCTGGGACTTGTAGACCTCCTGGACCTCGCGCACGAGGTACTGCTCGGTCTCGGTGCGCCCGCGGATCGCCAGCAGCTCGTGGGGGTAGACCGACCCCTCGTTGAGCTGGGTGCCCGCGCCGATCTTCTCCCCGGCGCCCACGAACAGGCGGGTGCGGCGGGGGAAGGCGTGGCGGTGCTCCTCGCCGGCCTCGTCGGTGATCACCACGGTCAGGGCCTTGTCGGTCTCCTCGATCGAGACGACCCCGTCCTGCTCGGCGATCTTGGCCAGACCCTTCGGCCGGCGGGCCTCGAACAGCTCGACCACGCGGGGCAGGCCGTGGGTGATGTCGGCTCCCGCGACGCCCCCGGTGTGGAACGTACGCATGGTCAGCTGGGTGCCGGGCTCGCCGATCGACTGGGCCGCCACGATGCCGACGGCGTCGCCGATCTGGGCGAGTGCGCCGGTGGCCATCGCGCGCCCGTAACAGGCCTGGCAGACCCCGCTGGGAGCCTCGCACTTCAGCACCGAGCGGACCGGCACGCGCACCTCCTTGCCCTTCTCGTGCTCCTCGCCGAAGGCCGCCACGATCTCGGCCAGCTCCGCGCGTCCGATTTCGGCGCCCTGCTCGGCGAGCATGCGGTTGCGCTTGGTCGTGATCGGCTGGGCGGCGATGCGCCCGACGAGCCCCCCGTTGGGCTCGCCGTCGGCCTTGAACACCGACATCTCGATGTAGTCCTCGGTGCCGCAGTCGGCCTCGCGGATGATCACGTCCTGGGCCACATCGACCAGGCGGCGGGTCAGATAGCCGGAGTCGGCGGTCCTCAGGGCCGTGTCAGCCAGGCCCTTTCGAGCGCCGTGGGTGGAGATGAAGTACTCCAGCACCGACAGGCCCTCCATGAAGTTGGCCTTGATCGGGCGCTCGATGATTTCACCCTTCGGGTTGGCCATCAGGCCGCGCATCCCGGCGAGCTGGCGGATCTGCTTGAAGGACCCGCGGGCACCCGAGTTGGCCATCATGAAGATCGGGTTGAGCGTGTCGAGGTTGGCGATCATCGCGTCGGCGACCTCATCGGTGGCGGCGTTCCACTGCTCCACGACCGCCTCGTGGCGCTCCTCCTGGGTGATCAGCCCGTCGTCGTACTGGCCGGTGATCTCGCCCACCACGTGGTCGTACTTGTCGAGGATCTGCTGCTTCTCGGGCGGCACCACGACGTCGTTCTTGGAGATCGTGATCCCCGCCTGGGTGGCGTACTTGAAGCCCAGGTCCTTGAAGGCGTCGAGCACCAGCGAGATCGTGGTCGCGCCGTAATTCTGCACCAGCAGGTCGATCAAACGCGTGGTGTCGCGCTTCTTCATCGACTGGTTCACGAAGGTGTACTTGGAGGGGTCGAACTCGTCCCCGAGGGCCTCCGCGAGAGCCCGCTCGATGCGGTCGTTGTAGATGATCCGCCCGATCGTGGTGAGCACGTGGCCGCCCTCACGCCCGTAGGGGCGGAACTCGGCGATGTCGTGCAGCTTGACCACGCCGCCCTCATAGGAGAGCTCGGCCTCCTGGGCGGTGCGGAACACGTGCGGGCGCGGCTCGTAGGTTGCGCGGTCGATCTTCGACAGCTCGTCCGCCTCGAGCCCGTAGGTGAGGTAGTAGGCCCCCAGGATCATGTCCTGGGTGGGGGTCGCCAGCGGCGCGCCGTGGGCGGGGCTGAGGATGTTGTTGGAGGACAGCATCAGGATCCGGGCCTCGGCCTGGGCCTCCGCCGACAGCGGCAGGTGGACGGCCATCTGGTCGCCGTCGAAGTCCGCGTTGAAGGCGTGACAGACGAGCGGGTGGACCTGGATCGCCTTGCCCTCGACGAGCAGCGGCTCGAACGCCTGGATACCCAGCCTGTGCAGGGTGGGGGCGCGGTTGAGCAGCACCGGGTGCTCGTGGATGACCTCCTCGAGCACGTCCCACACCTCGGCGATCATCGAGTCGACCATCTTCTTGGCCGCCTTGATGTTCTGGGCGGACTTGCGCTCGACCAGGCGGGCCATGATGAACGGCTTGAAGAGCTCCAGGGCCATGATCTTCGGCAGCCCGCACTGGTGCAGCTTGAGGTAGGGGCCGGCCACGATCACCGAGCGCCCGGAGTAGTCCACGCGCTTGCCCAGCAGGTTCTGGCGGAAGCGTCCCTGCTTGCCCTTGAGCATGTCCGAGAGGGACTTCAGGGGACGGTTGCCCGGGCCCGTCACCGGACGCCCACGGCGGCCGTTGTCGAACAGCGCGTCGACGGCCTCCTGGAGCATGCGCTTCTCGTTGTTGACAATGATCTCCGGGGCGCCCAGATCCAGCAGCCGCTTGAGGCGGTTGTTGCGGTTGATCACCCTGCGGTAGAGGTCGTTGAGGTCGGAGGTGGCGAAGCGGCCGCCGTCGAGCTGGACCATCGGGCGCAGCTCCGGTGGGATCACCGGGACCGCATCGAGGACCATCATCTCCGGTTTGTTGCCCGACTGGATGAAGGCCGAGACGACCTTCAGGCGCTTGACCGCGCGGGCCTGCTTCTGGCCTTTGCCGGTCTTGACTTCGTCCTCGAGTTTCTCCCGTTCGTCATCGAGGTCGACCTGCTGGAGCAGGTCGCGGATCGCTTCCGCGCCCATGCCGCCGCGGAAGTACTCGCCGAAGCCGTAGGGGGAGCCGAAGCGCTCCTTCAGCTCACGGAAGGTGGTCTCGTCGTGCTCGATCTGCTTGGGCTCCATCGTCTTGAAGAGCTCCCACACGATCCGCATCCGTTCGGCGGCGTCCTCGATGTAGGCCTCGGTGTCGGCGATGTCGGCCTCGAAGGCCTTGTTCAGGTCCTTGAGGTGTTTCTGGCGGTCCTCGTCGGACAATTTGGCGACGTTGATGTCGAGCGCGTCGGCCCACATGTGGTCTTCGTCGTTGAAGTTGGTCTGTTTGCCGTTCGTCAGGTACTTCTCCCGGCGGGCCAGGGACTCGCGCAGTTCGAGCACCCGCTCCTCGCGCTCGGCGGCGTAGGCGTCGAGGACCTTGTTGACCTCCTTCTCGAGGTTGTCCAGGTCCTTCGCACGAGCCTCGTCGTCAACCCAGGTGACGATCGAGGCGGCGAAGTAGAGGACCTTCTCGAGTTCCTTGGGGGCCATGTCGAGCAGGTAGCCGATGCGACTGGGGACGCCCTTGAAGAACCAGATGTGGCTCACGGGGGCGGCCAGGTCGACGTGGCCCATGCGCTCACGGCGGACCTTCGAGCGGGTCACCTCGACCCCGCAGCGCTCGCACACGATGCCCTTGTAGCGCACGCGCTTGTACTTGCCGCAGTAGCACTCCCAGTCCTTGGTGGGGCCGAAGATGCGCTCGCAGAAGAGCCCGTCCTTCTCCGGCTTCAGGGTCCGGTAGTTGATCGTCTCGGGCTTGGTGACCTCGCCCGAGGACCAACTGCGGATCTGCTTGGAGGAGGCGAGGCTGATCTCGATGGCGTCGAAGTTGTTGATGTCGATCATGTGTGGTGCTTTCCTCGCGTGTTGAAAGGTGTTCAGATGGCGGTGGTTGGGGGGTGCGCCTACTCGGCGGCCGGCTCCTCGGTGGCCAGGCTCTCGAGGTCCACGTCGGCGTCGATGTCGATCACCGTGTCCTCGCCGGTGTCTTCGCTGTCGTTCTGGGGATCGGCGGCTGCCTCCGCGTCGGGTGGCTCACCGGCGCCCGCGTCGCTGTCGTCCTCGCTGTCGAGTCCCTCGTCGCTGGCATCGCTCGCGAGCGCGCGCACGCCCGAGAGGTCGATCCCGAGCTCCTCCGCGGCTCTCAGCAGGTCGTCGTCCTCGTCGCGCATTTCGGCGCGCTGGCCCTCCTCGGAGACGACGTTGACGTCGAGTGCGAGCGACTGCATCTCCTTCAGCAGGACCTTGAAGGACTCGGGGATCGAGGGCTCGGCGATGTTCTCGCCCTTGACGATCGCCTCGTAGGCCTTCACGCGCCCGACCGTGTCGTCGGACTTGATCGTGAGCATCTCCTGCAGGGTGTAGGCGGCGCCGAAGGCCTCCAGCGCCCAGACCTCCATCTCGCCGAAGCGCTGGCCGCCGAACTGGGCCTTACCGCCCAGCGGCTGCTGGGTGACCAGCGAGTAGGGCCCCGTGGAGCGGGCGTGGATCTTGTCGTCCACCAGGTGCAGCAGCTTCAGGATGTACATGTAGCCGACCGTCACCTGCTCCTCGAAGGGCTCGCCGCTGCGGCCGTTGAAGAGCGTCATCTTCCCGGACGCCCGCTCGCCCTCGCGACGGGACTTGTCGACGTCCATGCGGATGCGGCCCTGGTGGGCGTCCTGCCACTTCACCAGCGCGGTGTCCACGTCCTGGACGGTGGCCCCGTCGAACACGGGGGTGGACACGTACACGCGCCCGTTCCCGCCGCCGGCGTGGGCACCCTTGTAGGCCTCGGTGCCGTCGTCGTACCAGCCCTGGGCCGCGGCCCACCCGAGGTGTGTCTCGAGGATCTGGCCGACATTCATGCGGGAGGGGACGCCGAGCGGGTTGAGGATCACGTCCACGGGGGTGCCGTCCTCGAGGAACGGCATGTCCTGCTCCTCGACGATCTTCGAGATCACACCCTTGTTGCCGTGACGGCCCGCGAGCTTGTCGCCCTCGGAGATCTTGCGCTTCTTGGCGACGAACACGCGCACGAGGTCGTTGACCCCGGGCGGCAGGTCATCGCCGTCGTCGCGGCGGAAGGTCTTCACGTCGATCACGACGCCGCCCTCTCCGTGGGGCACCTTCAGGGAGGTGTCGCGGACCTCGCGGGCCTTCTCCTTGAAGATCGCGCGGATCAGCTTCTCCTCGGCCGTGAGCTCGGTCTCGCCCTTGGGCGTGACCTTGCCGACCAACAGGTCGCCGGACTGGACCTCGGCGCCGATTCGCACGATCCCGCGGTCGTCGAGGTTGCGCAGCGACTCCTCGGAGCGGTTCGGGATGTCGCGGGTGATCTCCTCCTCGCCGAGCTTGGTCGTGCGGGCGTCGATCTCGTACTCCTCGATGTGGATCGAGGTGAGCTCGTCGTCCTTGACCAGGCGGCGGGACAGGATGATGGCGTCCTCGAAGTTGTAGCCCTCCCAGGACATGAAGGCGACCATCAGGTTCTTGCCGAGTGCCATTTCGCCGCGGTCGGTGGAGGAGCCGTCGGCGAGCACGTCGCCGGCCTTGATCTTCTGGCCGGTGGCCACGAGCGGCTTCTGGTGGATCAGGGTCCCCTGGTTGGAGCGCATGTACTTCTGCAGCTCGTACTCCTCCTTCTTGCCGTCGCTGGTCTGCACCACGATCTGGTCGGCGTCGGTGTAGTCGACCGTGCCGGCGCTGTTGGCGAGCAGCACGTCGCCGGTGTCGAGCGCCGCCCGGCGCTCCATCCCGGTGCCCACCAGGGGGGCGTCGGCGGTCAGCAGCGGCACCGCCTGGCGCTGCATGTTGGAGCCCATCAGGGCGCGGTTGGCGTCGTCGTGCTCGAGGAACGGGATCATGGCCGTGGCCACCGACCAGATCTGCTCGGGAGAGACGTCCACCAGGTCCACGTCCTTGGGGCCGACCGTGACGTACTGGCCGGCCTGCGTGCGGCAGAGGATCTCGGTGCCCTTCAGGCGGCCGGTCTTGGCGTCCACCGGGGTGTTCGCCTGGGCGATCAGCAGCTCCTCTTCCTGGGTCGCGTCGAGGTGACGGACCTCGCTCGTCACGACCCCGTCCTTGACCACCCGGTAGGGGGTGGTGACGAAGCCGTACTCGGAGACCTCGGCGAACGAGGACAGCGAGCCGATCAGGCCGATGTTCGGACCCTCGGGGGTCTCGATCGGGCACATGCGCCCGTAGTGGGTGGGGTGCACGTCGCGGACCTCGATCGGGGCCCGCTCACGGGTGAGCCCTCCGGCCCCGAGGGCCGACAGGCGGCGGCGGTGGGTGAGCCCGGCCAGGGAGTTGGTCTGGTCCATGAACTGGCTCAGCTGAGAGGAGCCGAAGAACTCCTTCAGGGCCGCCACGACGGGACGGATGTTGATGATCGTCTGCGGCGTGATGGTGTCGGCGTCCTCGGTCGTGAGGCGCTCGCGGACGACCCGCTCCATGCGGTAGAGGCCGATCCGGAAGGCCTCCTGGATCAGCTCGCCGACGGTCCGCAGGCGGCGGTTGCCGAAGTGCTCGTACTCGTCGAGACGGTCGGCCACCGGCTCGCGGGGCATGCTGATGGCCTCGGCCGCGTAGTCCTTGATCTCGATCTCCCCGTCCTCGGGCAGGCCGAGGCGCTTGGGCAGCGAGACGAGCTCGCGGACGAGCGCCAGGATGTCGTCCTGGGTGAGCGTGCGGGTGTCGATGTCGACGTCCAGCCCAAGGCGGGAGTTGAGCTTGTAGCGGCCCACCCGGGTGAGGTCGTAGCGCTTGGGGTCGAAGAACAGCTGGTTCAGCAGCGCCCTGGCGTTGTCGACGCTCGGCGGCTCCCCGGGACGCTGCTTCTTGAACAGCTCGATCAGGGCGCCCTCTTCGGTGCGGGTGACGTCGGTGTCGGAGTCGATCGTGTTGCGGATGTACAGCGAGTTGTCGAACAGCCGCAGGATCTCCTCGTCGCTGGCGTAGCCCATCGCCCGCAGCAGCACCGTCACCGGCAGCTTGCGCTTGCGGTCGATGCGCACGAAGACCTTGCCCTTCTTGTCGATCTCGAGCTCCAGCCAGGAGCCACGGGCGGGCATCAGGTTGGCGATGAAGACCTGCTTCTCGCGATCCTTGGGTTCCATCAGGTAGGCACCCGGGGAGCGCACCAGCTGCGTCACCACGACGCGCTCGGTGCCGTTGATCACGAACGTGCCACGCTCGGTCATCCATGGGAAGTCGCCCATGAAGACCGACTGCTCGCGGATCTCGCCGGTCTCGCGGTTGATGAAGGCGACCGTTACGGTGAGCGGTCGCGCGTAGGTCATGTCCTTCTCCCGGCACTGCTCCAGCGAGGCGACCGGTTCGTCGAAGGTGAACTCCCCGAACTGCACGGCGAGGTTGCCGGTGTAGTCCTCGATCGGGGAGATGTCGTCGATCGTCTCCCGCAGGCCACCGGCCTGAGGGTCCGTCAGCCAGGCGAACGACCGACGCTGGATGTCGATCAGGTTCGGGACGTCAACTGTCTTGTCGAGACGCGCGAAGCTACGGCGCGTACGGAGAGCATCTGCAGCAGCCAAGAAATGACTCCTTCGGAGGGCGATACACGGGCAGAGGAGGGCGCCGAAGCGCGACTATCCAAGATAGCACAGGCTATCCGCGCCCCGAAGGGCCACCGGCGCTCACGGACCCCACCCGGACGCTCGCGTATGTGGCGCGACGTCCCTCACGGGCGGCTGCGGCTATTGGCCAGCGGGTGGGACTTTACCGGAAAACGCGCACAATTGGGGCATCCGGGACAAATCTCCCGAACGCCCCAGAACGCGTGGCGCCGGCCCTCGGGCCGGCGCCGGCAACGTCTGGAGCCTCGCCACGGGCGGGCGGGCTACTTCAGCTCGACGGTGGCTCCTGCCTCCTCGAGTTCCTGCTTGAGCTTGTCGGCCTCCTCGCGCTCAATCCCCTCCTTGACCGGCTTGGGAGCCTCGTCGACGAGCGCCTTGGCCTCTTTCAGGCCCAGGCCGGTGGCCGCGCGGACGACCTTGATGACCTGGATCTTCTTGTCGCCGGAGCCCGTCAGCAGAACGTCGACGGTGGTCGATTCTTCGGCGTCGGCGCCGCCGTCGCCACCGCCCGCCCCGCCGGCGGGTGCGGCGGCCGGGGCCGCCACCGCGGCAGCCGATACCCCGAACTCCTCCTCGAGCGCCTTGATCCGCTCGGCGAGCTCGAGCACCGAGATGCCCTTCAGCTCCTCGATCCAATCCTGTGTGCTTGTAGCCATCGGCTGTCAGTCCTCCTTGGTGTCGTCCGCGGCGGCGTCCTCCGGGCCGGACTCGGCCTCCGCGTCCACTTCGTTGTCGTCTTTTTGCTCCGGCTCCTCGGCCGGCTCAGCCTGTGTGTCCTGCGCGGGCTCCTCGCTCGCCTCGGGCTCGGGCTCGGCGGCCTCCGCTGCCGGCGCCTGCTCCGCGCCCTCGGCGGGGGCCTGTGCCTCCGCCTCCGACGCCTGCTGCTCGGCCTCGGCGGGGACCTGTGCCTCCGCCTGCGGCGCCTGCTGCTCGGCCTCGGCGGGGACCTGTGCCTCCGCCTGCGGCGCCTGCTCCTCGGCCTCGGCGGGAGCCTCGGCCTGGGCAGCGGGGGCGGGTGCCTCGCCGGCCGGGATCTCGCCCGACTCCTTCTTCGTCTGAACCTGGCCGAGGGCCACGGCAAGACCGCCAACCAGCGCCGAGAGGGTTCTCACCAGCCCGCTCACGGGCGAGGCGACGATCCCCACCAGCTGTCCATAGAGGACTTCGCGGGAAGGCAGTTTGGAGAGCGCCCGGATCTGTTCCACGTCCAGGGGCGAGCCGTCCATGACGCCGCCCTTGAAGGGCAGCAGCTGGATCGTGCGGGCGTAGTCGGCGATCGCCTTGGCCGCGACCGCGGCGTCGCCGCGGACGAAGGTGAGGGCGGTGGGACCGGCGAGGAAGTCCTTCAGGCCCTCGGCGCCGACCTGATCGGCGGCGCGCTCGGTGAGGGAGTTCTTGACCACCGTGAAGGTGGCGTCGGCGGCGCGGAGGTTGCTGCGCAGCTCCGCAATCTGAGCCACGGTGATGCCCCTGTAATCCACGGCGAAGATCGCCTGGCTGTCACCGATGTGCTCCGCGATGTCGGCGATCGCGGTCGCCTTCTGATCTCTGTTCACGGGTCTCGTTCGCTGTCGGGGGAAGCTCGTCGGCCCGGGATGAGCTCAGGCGGACGAGTGACAGCGACCAGAGGTCGCGTGCTCCTCGCCAGTGCCTGTCCCGGTCTTCTCCTGCTCGGTGCCGGGGGTCTCGGGCGCGGCGAACGCTTGCAGTTCGCGTGGATTGTAGAGGCTCGGCGGCCCGGGCCGCGACGCGGCCCTCCGGCGCCGGGCAAGTGGGGCGCTAAGCGGCGGCGGGAGCGGCTTCGACGATTTCCCGTGTGCGGCTGGGGTCGACCTTGACCCCCGGGCCCATCGTCGTGGCGAGGGTGATCGAGCGCAGGTAGCGGCCTTTGGCGGCCGCGGGCTTGGCCCGGATGAGCTCTTCGATGACGGCCGCGTAGTTCTCCAGCAGCTGGCGCTCATCGAAGCTCGCCTTGCCGATCACGAGGTGGACGATGGCGCTGCGGTCGGTCCGGTATTCGATCTTGCCCGACTTCGATTCCCCCACCGCTTTGGCGACATCCGTGGTGACGGTCCCCACTTTCGGGTTGGGCATCTTGCCGGCGGGCCCGAGGATCCGCCCGAGCTGGCCGACGATGGACATCATGTCCGGCGTCGCGATCGTCATGTCGAAGTCGTCGAAGCCCTCGCGGATCTTCTTGGCGAGGTCCTCCCCGCCGACGTGGTCGGCGCCGGCCTCCTCGGCTTCGCGGGCGGCGTCACCCTGGGCGAAGACGGCGATCTTGACGTCTTTGCCGATCCCGTTGGGCAGGGCGATGGTTCCGCGCAGCTGCTCGTCGGCGTGGCGGACGTTGAGTCCGGTGCGGACGTGCACCTCGACCGTCTCGTCGAACTTCGCGCTGGCCAGCTGCGAGATGAGCGACATCGCCTCGGCGGGCTCGTACTCGCGGTCGCGGTCGACCTTGCCCAGCTGGTCGGAGTAGCGGCGTCCGTGGCTCACGAGGCCACCTCCACGCCCATCGAGCGGGCGGTGCCGGCGATGATCTTGGCGGCCTGGTCGACGTCGTGGGCGTTCAGGTCCCCGAGCTTGCGCTCGGCGATCTCGCGCAGCTGCTGCTGGGTGATGGTTCCGACCTTGTTGCGGTTCGGCTCGGCCGACCCCTTGTTGATTTTGATCGCCTGGCGGATCAGCACGGCGGCCGGCGGGGTCTTGGTGATGAACGTGAACGAGCGGTCCTCGTAGACCGTGATGACGACCGGGATGATGGTGCCGGTTTCGCTCTGGGTCTGGGCGTTGAAGGCCTTGCAGAACTCCATGATGTTGATCCCGTGCTGGCCCAGGGCAGGGCCGACCGGCGGGGCGGGACTGGCCTGCCCGGCGTTCGCCTGCAGCTTGATCGTGGTTAGGACCTTCTTGGCCATCGTCTAGAGCTTTTTCACCTGGTCGAAACCCACCTCGACGGGGGTCTCCCGACCGAAGATAGATACCAGCACCTTCAGGCGGGCGGCGTCCTCGTTGATCTCGGAGATCTCGCCGGAGAAGTCCGACAGCGGCCCCGAGACGACCTTGACCGACTCGCCGATGGCGAACTGGGCGCGCGTGCGGGTGGCGGTCGCGACCTCCTTGTGCAGCAGGCGGTCGACCTCGACCTGGGTCAGCGGCACCGGCTCCTGGGAGGCACCGACGAAGCCTGTTACCCCGGGCGTGCCCTTGACGACGCCCCACGAGTCCTCGTTGAGCTCCATGTTCACGAGCACGTAGCCGGGCATCGTGCGCTTTTCCACGGTCACCTTCTGGTTGTCCTTCATCTCCGACACGGCTTCGGTCGGGACGACGACGTTGCGGACCGCTCCCTGCTGTCCAAGCGAGATCAGCCGGTGCTCAAGGTTGTGCTTGACCTTGTTCTCGTGCCCGGAGTATGTGTTGACGACGTACCAGCGAAACATCTAGGACTTCCTCAGAGAATGAATTCGACGATTTCCTTGGCTACCAGGTCGGCGAGCCCAAGGTAGAGACCTGCGATGGCGACGAACCCTATGACCACGGCCGTCGCCTGTGACACCTGCCGGCGGTCCGGCCATTGGACCCGCTGGAGCTCGGCCCAGCTGGCGCGTAAGAACCCTATCGCGCGGCCGCCGGTGTGCCCGATCGCGCTTCCGGAGCGCTGAGGGGCGAGCTCTCCGCCGCCGCCACCGACGGGACCTTCGCCTGCCCCGCGTCCGCCACCGCCGGGCGGCCGGCGAGGGGGCTCGGAGGGTGGTCCGCCAGGCGGGGCGCCCCCGTCTGGGCCCTCGGCGCCGTCCAGCTCGCCGTCGTCGCCCATGGCCTCCTGCTCGAGCCGCTCCTCCTCGCTCGGGGCAAGCGGCACCCCGCCGGCACCCGCGACCAGGGCGGCGTCGAACTCGTCGACCTCCGCACCGGCGTGGTCGAGTGAGCCGGGAAGGTCGCTGCGGACGGTCTGGCCGGGCGGCGGCTTGGGTGGGCCGTCGGCGGCCTCACGCCTGGCCAGCGCGGCCGCGCCGCGGCGCTCACGGCGCTGCTTGGCGCGTTTGCGGTCACGGGCCATGGGGGTGGTCCCGGGTTAGCGGGTCTCCCGGTGACTGGTGTGCTTGCGGCAAAAGCGGCAGTACTTGCGCAAGGTCATCCGGTCCGGGTTGTTTCGCTTGCTCTTGTTCGTCTGGTAATTGCGATGCTTGCAATCCTCGCACGCGAGGGTGACAGCGATTCGCACGTCTCCACGAGCCATAGGTCAGTTAATCCTGCGTGGTCGGTGTTTTGGCCCAGGGCGAAGAAAAACCCCGCCCAGGCGCGAGGTCAAGATCAAGTCTAGCGTGCCCGGGGGCCGTGTGGACGGCCCTCGGTAGGACCCGCCGGGCGGCGGCACCGGGAGCGCGAGCCGTAAGGCGACGATCGCCCGGGAGCCCGGCGCCGGCCCCGTCAGTGGCTCTGCAGGACCCGATCGACGAGGCCGTACTCGAGCGCCTGCTCGGCGGTGAAGAAGCGGTCGCGCTCCATGTCGGCGCGCACCTCCTCGGTGCTGCGGCCCGTGTGCTCGGCGTAGATTTCGTCGATCCTGACGCGCAGGTTGAGAATCTCGCGCGCGTGGATCTCGATGTCGGTGGACTGGCCTTCGAAGCCGGCCGACGGTTGGTGGATGAGGATGCGCGAATTGGGCAGGGCGGCCCGCTTTCCGTGGGCCCCCGCCGCCAGCAGCAACGAGCCCATCGACATCGCCACGCCTACGCACATCGTCTGCACGTCCGGCTTGATGAATTTCATCGTGTCGTAGATCGCCAGGCCCGAGTAGATGCTCCCGCCCGGCGAGTTGATGTACAGCGAGATGTCCTTTTCGGGGTCGTCGCTCTCGAGGTGCAGCAGCTGCGCCACCACGAGGTTGGCGACCTGGTCGTCGATCGGTGTGCCGAGGAAGATGATCCGCTCGTCGAGCAGACGCGAGTAGATGTCGAACTCGCGTTCGCCGCGGGCGGTGTGCTCGATGACCATCGGGATCAGGGGCATGACCCCCACCCTACTAGCGGTCTCGACGTTCCCCGCGGGGCGGTCTCGAGGTTCGCAGCGCAGACGGCTACGACCTCCCACCAGCGGCGGCCCCGAAGTGCCGGCCGCGGCGGGTGCAGCGGCGCTCGTGACGGTCTCAGATGTTGACCGTGCGCATGCCTTCCGGGTCGTAACGGTCCCCGGCAGCCGGTGGCAGCGCGTCGGCGATCTCGCTCACCTTCGCCTGATCCAGAACGACCTCGGCGGCGGCGACGTTCTCCTCGAGATAGGCCACCCGCTTGGTGCCGGGGATCGGCACGATGTCCTCGCCGCGGGCGAGCACCCACGCGAGGGCCAGCTGGCCGGGGGTGATGTCGAGGTCGGCGGCCAGCTCCTTGCCGCGCTCGGCGAGCTGGAGGTTCTGGCGCAGGTTGTCGCCGTTGAAGCGGGGGCCGTAGCGGCGGAAGTCGCCCTCGTCGAGCTCCTCGGGGGAGCTGAAGCGCCCCGACAGGAACCCCCGCCCCAGCGGCGAGTAGGCGACCAGACCGATCCCCAGCTCCGCCAGCGTGGGCATCACGTCCTGCTCGATGTCGCGGGTCCAGAGCGAGTACTCGCTCTGGACGGCCGTGATCGGGTGGACGGCGTGGGCGCGGCGAATCGTCTCCGCCGAGGCCTCCGAGAGCCCGAGGTAGCGGACCTTGCCCTCCTGCACCAGCTCGGCCATCGCCCCAACGGTGTCCTCGATCGGCGTGCGGGGGTCGACCCGGTGCTGGTAATAGAGGTCGATGTAGTCGCAGCCCAGGCGCTGGAGGGACGCCTCGCAGGCCGAGCGCACGTACGCGGGGCTGCCGTCGATGCTGCGCCGGGGAGGATCGGCCTCGAGCTTGATCCCGAACTTGCTCGCCACGAAGAACTGCTCGCGGCGTCCCGACAGGGCCCGGCTGAGGAGTTCCTCGTTGGTGTGGGGGCCGTACATGTCGGAGGTGTCAAGGAAGTTGCATCCGAGCTCCAGGGCGCGATCGATTGTGCGCAGGGACTCGGCTTCGTCGGTGCTGCCGTAGAAGGCGGACATCCCCATGCAGCCGAGGCCGATGGCCGATACCTGGGGTCCGTCGGGTCCGAGGGTGCGGTGCTTCATGGCCCTCCTCTCAGGGTCGCCTCTCACCAGGGGCGGATCGGTATAGCACCTTCGCGGCGACGCAGATCCGCGCCCACCGTGGCGCCGGTGGACGGGCGCCGGACGCGCAACCGCAGGGCGCCCCATAATGACCCTCGAGGCGCTCCTTGTTCCCGCTTAACCTCCCCAACCTGCTGACGGTGCTGAGGATCATGCTCGTGCCGGTGCTGGTGGTGGCCCTGCTCGGGAACACCCCCGAGGGAGACGTGCTCGCGGCGATCGTGTTCGCGGCGGCCTCCGCCACCGACTTCGTCGACGGTTACCTGGCCCGGTCGCGCAACTCGGTGACCAACTTCGGCAAGCTGATGGACCCGCTCGCCGACAAGCTGCTGGTCGTGGCAGCACTGATCTCGCTGGTGTCCCTGCACCGCCTGGCGGCGTGGGTGGCGATGGTGATCATCACCCGCGAGCTGGCGGTGACGGTGCTGCGGATGGGGGCCACTCAGGCGGGCGTCGTGGTCCCCGCGAGCATGTCCGGGAAGGTCAAGACCTGCCTGCAGATCGCAACGATCCTGGTGATCATCGCCGTGCACGGCAAACCACTGTGGGTGGGGGCGCTGCTGTACACGACCGTGCTGGTCACGGTGCTCTCGGGCCTGGACTTCTTCTTCGGCCTGCGCCGGCGGATGCAGCAGGTACAGGCTCAGGCCGGCGGCTGAGGGGCGGAGCGCCCGTCCAGCCACTCCTCGAGGCTGGTCTGGTGGGCAGCCGCTGAGCCCGAGGCGAGCTCTCCGCGCAGCTCCTCGAGCAGCCCGCTGCGCTCGGCCACAACACTGTGCTGGTGGATGGTCTCGAGGTTCTCCTGGCGGGCCAGCACGAAGCTGGCGTCGTCGAGCTCCTCGAAGCGGGCGACGACCCCCGCGATCATCTCGCGGACGCAGTCCTCGACGAAGCGGGGACGGCGATGGGCCTTTTCCACCACCTCGACCTCGTCGGAGCGCTTCATCAGCTCATAGATCTCCGAGGACATGCTCGACTCGGCGATCTCCAGCAGGGTGGAGGCCTCGATCTCGGCGGTTGAGTCCTCCAAGCAGCCGATGTGGAGCGTGGCCAGCCCGCGCTGGTTGTGGGTGGCCACCGGCACGGTCTGCATGACCACGTCGATCTGCTCGGGGGTGAGCTCCTCGGCGAGGCGCTCACGGGCGCGGGCGGCGATCAGTTCCTGGGCGCACGGGCACGCGGTCATGCCGGTGGCCGAGACGCCCACCACGCGCCGGGTGCCGTGGGCGAAGGCAACCGCGCGCCCGTGGAGGGTGTAGATCTCCTGCGTCTGCACCCCCGACACGGGCGCCGGCTTGTTCTCGGGGTAGCGGGCGGCGACGGTCACTTCTGCACGCGCGGCTCCCTGGCGCTCGCGGACCAGCTCGGCGATGTCCTCGGCCAGCGTCTCCGCCCGAAACGGGGCCTCGCTGAGGACGACCTCGCCGATGGCGCCGTTGACGACCTCTTCGAAGCGAGACATGTGGGCGCCCTTCTGGACCGCGCTGAGATCGACGTAGCAGTCGAAGCGCGCCAGGAAGAGCTCTTCGCGGATGCGCACCACCTTCTCCACGCCGGTGACCCCGACGCGGGAGAGCCCGACCGCGATCGCGGGGGTGCGCGCCTGCACGTCCCCTCCGGTTCCAAGCGTCGGGAGCTGCGGCGTATTCGTGACGCCCGCGTGCATACGAGCCCAGCGTAGCGAGGCCCGATCGCACCCGGGCGGGAGGGCTCGCTGGAGCGGACAGCGTGGATCTCAAGCGTCAGCTACCGTAGGCGGCCGCACACGCGCCGGGGAGTGGCCGACGCGAGGGGAGAGGATGGTCGTTGGTGCGATGACCGACAAGGTGGATGTCGTGGTGGGGCCGACGTCGGGGGCGACGGTTGAAATCGAGGAGCTGCAGAGCCTGATCGGGGAAGCCCACGATCAGGGGGCGGTGTCCGCGGTGGCACTGGGCGCGGCGGTCGAGGAGGCCGAGCTGTCGGTACAGCAGACCGGCGAGCTGATGAGCTACTTCGAGGAGCACGGCATCGAGGTCCTCGACCCGGGTGTCGGGCCGTTGGAGCTGGCCCCGACGGACGGGGAGCACGGCTCCTCCTCCCGCGAGCAGCACACGCCGGGGTCGCTGGACGGGGCGCAGGAGATGGGCGGGCAGGACGGCGAGCGCGAGCACCCCGAGCAGGCCACGGCCGTCCAGTCGAGACTGCAGGAGCTGCGCCGGCGCGACGTCGACCTCACGATCGAGGCGAGCCTCGACTCGCTGCGCCTGTACCTGCGGACGATCGGGCGCGTTCCCCTGCTCAGCGCCGAGGAGGAGGTCGCCCTCGCCAAGCGAATCGAGCGCGGCGACATGACCGCCAAGCAGCACATGGTCGAGGCCAACCTGCGCCTGGTCGTGTCGATCGCAAAGGGCTACGTGGGGCGTGGCCTGACGCTGCTCGACCTGATCCAGGAGGGGTCGCTCGGGCTGATCAGGGCGGTGGAGAAGTTCGACTACCGCCGGGGGTACAAGTTCTCGACCTACGCCACCTGGTGGATCCGCCAGGCGGTCACCCGCTCGCTCGCGGACAAGGCCCGCACGATCCGCATCCCCGTGCATATGGTGGAGCGGCTCAACAAGTTGATCCACGCCGAACGGCGGCTGGTCCAGCAGCTGGGTCGCGACCCGAACGCCGCCGAGCTGGCGGCCGAGCTGGAATGCACCGTGCCCGACGTGAGAGAGGTGATGCGCATCACCCAGCAGCCGGTGTCGCTCGAGAAGCCGGTCGGCGAGGAGGACGACTCGGCGCTGGCGGACTTCATCGAGGACGACTCCGCCGAGTCGCCGTTCGAGATCGCTTCCGAGGCCCTGCGCAAGGAGAACGTCAACCGGGTGCTCGCCTCGCTGCCGGCGCGCGAGCGCGAGGTGATCGAGCTGCGCTACGGCATCGTGGGGGGTCGCCCGCGAACGCTCGAGGAAGTGGGACGGGCGTTCAACATCACCCGCGAGCGTGTGCGCCAGATCGAGAACCGCACGCTGAAGAAGCTGCAGTCGCTGCCGGACGCGCAACAGCTGCGCGAGGCTTCCTGACTTCCGGCGCCTAAACTGACGGGCCCCGGCGGGGTTCCCGAGCGGTCAAAGGGGACGCGCTGTAAACGCGTTGGCTCTGCCTTCGCAGGTTCGAATCCTGCCCCCGCCATCCTCCGGCTCGGCGCCGTGCGCACGACGCGCCGACGCCGCCGAGCGGAACGGAACCCATCAAGGGGAACCCGGGCACGGTCACCCTCAACCCGGCCCAGAACATCGTGACGGTGTCGCCCTGGTGGCCCCGGTTTGATCAGCCGGGAACCGGGTAGGGAGCAAGGACCGGCCACGTGAACGGCTCGGTTGCCGTGTTGACGCGGTGGTGGTCGGGAAGTTCGGCGACGAAGGAGGGGAATCATGATCGGGATCAGAGGCCTGCTTGGCTCAACCTCGAGCCGGGCCCGGAGGACCGTGTCGGCATGCGTCGGCGGGCTGCTCGCACTGGCGATCGCCGCAGCGCCGGCGGCACAGGCGAAGCCGGCACCGAACCCCGAATTCGAGCCCTTTGCGGACTGCCCGGTGGCGGTCAAGCACGTGGCCCACTGCCTCGTGGCCACGACCACCAGCGGCGAGTTCCAGCTGGGCAAAAAGACCGTGCCCATCAACAAGCCCATCGTGCTGCAGGGCGGCATCATGGAAGGCTCCCACGTGCTTGTTCCCGCGGCGGACGGGAACACGCTCTCGCGCACCCCCCTGACCGTCCCGGGCGGCCTCACGGGGATCGAAGGCCTGCCCCTCGGCGGGGAAGTGACGGCCGCCACCGAACTCGCGGGGCCGGTGGAAGTGTTCGAGGAAAACCTGTCCGACGGACGGGGGCCGTCCGTGAAGCTGCCCGTCAAGGTGAAGCTCGAAAACCCGTTGCTCGGCGAAGAATGCTACGTCGGCTCGGACGCCGAACCAATCGTGTTGCAGCTCACGACCGGAACCACCAAACCGCCCTCCGGGACCGCACCGATCACCGGAAACCCGGGGACGGTGAGCCTCAATTCGGCGCTCACGATCATCACGATCAGCGGAGCGTCGCTGGTCGACAACACCTTTACGGCGCCGGCCGCGAGCGGGTGCGGCGGAGCACTGCTGAGCCCGCTGCTGGACACGGCGCTGGACCTACAGGTCGGACTGCCCGCAGCCGCGGGAGCCAGCCAGGCGGTGCTGACCGGGTCTCTCGCGGAGACCGACAGCAAGGACGTCAAGAAAGCGAAAGTGGTGCCACGCGGCTGAAGCCCGGCGGCGTGATTGCAGCGGGCCCCCGTTGGGGGTAGAACTCCACCGCAGGGCCTCGGGCGCCCACCACTCGGACGCCCGAGGGCAACCACGCAGCAGAAGGGAGCGTCCATGGAGTCTTCACAGCCCGCGAGGGTCCTCGTCGTGGCCCACCAGACCGCTGCCACCCAGCCCCTACTGGACGCGGTCCGGGAGCGAGCACAGCAGGGCCCGAGCACCTTCACGCTGCTCGTCCCGAACCCGGCACACGGCCTGCACAAGGTGGTGGACGCCCAGGATCAGGGGCCAGCCGAGGCGCAGGGTGTCCTGGATGTGGCGCTGCCGAAGCTCAGCGAGTCGGCCGGAGGCCCGGTGGAGGGCATCATCGGCGACCCGGACCCGGTGGCGGCGGTCCACGACGCAATCAACCTCCGGGGCTTCGACGAGATCATCATCTCCACCCTCCCCCACCGCCTCTCCCGCTGGCTGAAGCTGGACCTGCCCAGCAAGGTCTCGGGGATGGGGCTCCCGGTACGAACGGTGACCCCCGCGGACGAGTAGCGCCCCCACTGCCGGACCCCGCCCGCGCTACGATCGGTCGCTACCTGCCCAGCTAGCTCAGTTGGTAGAGCACTTCCATGGTAAGGAAGGGGTCATCGGTTCGAGTCCGATGCTGGGCTTTGGCTCTAGCAAGCGGAATATCGGAGGTTTACCGGGACCGCACAAAATGCTCTGGGGAACCATAGGGGAACACACTCAGGTGGCTTCCCTGACGCGTTCGATCGCGATCTCTGCGCTCACGCGGTCGTCAGGATCGAACTCGGCGAGCACGCCGGCGTAGTCACGCAGGCACGTCTGGGCGGAGTGGCCAAGCTGCTCGGCGACCTCGAGAACGTTGCGGCCTTCGTAGATAAGCAGGCTGGCGAAGCTGCCGCGCAGATCGCGTGGCCGAGTCGTGCCGTCGAGCCCAGCCTTGATCGCGGCCGGGCGATAGACGTGGCGCAGCCAGTTGCGCCAGTCATCGCGCGTCCATGCGCCGCGAGAGGTGGGGAACACGAGCTTGTTCCCCGTGGGTTCCCCCGAGACCTTTCGCCATTGCTTCAGGTCGGCGGCCAGAGGTGCGAGCAGGCGAACTTGTCGCTGTCGTCCGGTCTTGGTGGCGTAGATGTTCAGTGTGCGCTTTCCGACCTGCGCCCATGTGAGGGTGATCGCCTCGGACTCCGGTCGCAGGCCGGCGTAGGCCAGGACGGATACCAGCGTCGCGTCACGGATTTCCATGCCGTGTCGGATTAGCTCGACGGTCGCTGGCGCGATCATGTCGGGCTGTCGCGTGCGGCGCTGCGGAGGCTTGCGGACGACCGAGACCGGGTTGCGCGCGATGAGCCCGTCGAGGTACGCGCGATTGAGGATCGATTGCAGGACGGTCGCGGTCTTGACGATCGAGGGGTCGCCGACGCGTTTGCGGCGGAGCTTGGCGATGAACTCCTGCACGAGCGCCGGGGTGATCTCGCGCAGCCGGTAGCCGCCGAGGATCGGGATGATGCGGAGGTCGAGCTGGATCGCGTAGACCTCAAGCGTGCGCGGCGTCAGGTTCTGCTCGGCGTAGTCGGCCCACCATTTGGCGGCGTAGTCCGAAAGCTTGCGGGTCCCGCCGCCCAGAACCGCGATGTCACCTGTCTGGCGCTCGCGACGCACCTTGCCCTCCCAATCGCGCGCGTCTTCAAGACGGTCGAACTGGCGTGAGCGGTTGACGCCACCCTCCCGCCAGCGAACCTTGTAGCCCTTCTTCCCATTAGACCGCACCACCGTGTGAACGCTCACCGTGTGACCCCTTCCTGAGACGTTCCCGGAAGGTAGCAGACGCTTTGGAGGTCCTGGTCGGTAGTTGCGGCTCGACGATGGGCGTGATGATGTCGGGCTCGATCAGGGATGCGCGTACCCAGTCCTCGACGGCACTCGCGGGTATGCGCAGCCGCCCGCGGAGCTTGTACGCGAGCAGCTCGCCGTGGCTGATCGCGCGACGCACGGCCCACGGGGAGAGCTGCACGCGCTCGCAGACCTGCTCGAGCGTGAGCAGGGGCGCGGGCGGGGAGGCGTGGCCCGGCGCGGTCACGGCTTAAGCGGGGCGAGAGCGCCGCGATACTGGTTGGGGGCGGACCGGCATACGCGTTACTGACCCTATGGAGCGCGAGGCGACCCCGCAATTTGCGGCTTTGGCGGGCACCGGCTCATGGGGTGATCCATTCCTCGGGCAGCGGGCCTGGCTTCCACTCTCTGGCGACACCGCCGCCTTCTTGGCGCAGTGTGTGGGCGTAGTCGGCGAGCTGGTGGTGGAAGGCGAGCTCCTCGCGGGGGTCGTCTGCGTGGGCGTCAAGTTCCACTCGCCAGGCGGCGAGCGCGCAGAGGATCTCGAGGTGTTCCTGGAATGTCCACCAGCCGGTTTTGAGGTCCTTGCGCTGGCGGGGGTAGCGGGCGTGCAGCGCGACTATGGCTCCCCACGTCTCGCGGCGCCAATGTGGATCGCCGCCGTAGGGCTCGAGCCACCGGGGTCGGCCGCGCGTCGCGGCGAGCGCAGTCGGCCCTTGCCTGCGTGTTCTGCGCGTGCCGCTCTTCGTGGTGACTGCGAGTCCGTCGCATACAAGTTGGCGGGCGAGGGTGGCCGGCGGTTCGCCGGCGCCGGCTGCCAGGTCCTGTAGCTGGGCCCAGACGGGGTCGGGGAGCACGATCTGAAGCTTGCGGCTCATCTTGAGAATCCCCGCGAGTGGTCGCGCTCGGGTTTGGGGGTGAGCGGCCGGGCGAGCTCCGCGGCGATCCCGCGCTCGTGGTGGATGTCGTGCTCGTAGCCGTGGTCCCACGCGGCGTCGCGCTGCTCGCGGTGCGCGAGCGAGGGTGTCTGTGCGCGGCTGGTTCGCATCCTCTCGGAGAGCCGCTCGAGTAGCCGCTCGTCGTGTCCTTGGAGGTCTAGCTCGTCGCGGTTGACGTAGAACTCGGTGCCGTTGCGGGCGCGGCTGGCCTCGACGTATGCGGTCTCCCTGCTCATCTGCCAGCCGCCGGTGACAACGACGGTGCGGTCGACGGTGGCGCCCTGCTCACGGTAGATGTGTTGGGCGTAGCCAAGCCGGAGGGACTCGAGTTGCTCGCCGGCGAGCGTCACGCAGCGCTCTGAGACGTCGAGCGTGACCGTGACGCCACGCTTGTCGTGGATGTCGGTGACCTGTCCGCGGGCGCCGTTCTCGACCCGCGGCTGCCCGGGCGAGCGGTGCTGGGCGGTGAACACGATGCGGTCGCCCTCGCGCAGCCCGTAGTGCTTGTGCGGCAGGCGAACCTCGGCCTGGCCGAGTTCGCCGCGTTCGGCGCGCAGGTGCTGTGCGCGCGCGTTCAGCCTGTCGACCTCGACGTTCGAGGCGTCTGTGATCAGCGCGACCTCGCGGATGTCGCGGGTCTTTGTCAGCTCGGCCCAGCGCTGCACGGCGGCCTCGCCGGCCTGTTCGCGGGTGTCGGTTAGGAACAGCTGGCTGCGGGCCTTGTAGTGCGCCATTGCCCGCTCGGGTTCGCCGGCGCGCAGCGCCGCCCACGCCTTGCGCTCCTGCGGGTCGCTGGTACGGTGGATGTCCGCCAGCTCGGCGGTTGGCGCGCGGTGGGCGATGCGGTCGAACATCCCGCCCGGGCCGATCGAGGGCAGCTGCTTGCCGTCGCCGACGGCGATCAGCTTGGCACCCGAGCGGTCGATCAGCTCCGTGAGGGCATCCATGCGCTTGTGGTCGACCATCCCCGCCTCATCGAGCACCAGCGTCGTCCCTGGCCCGACCTGGAGCCTGCCGCCGTTCGCCCGTGTGACTAGCGCATCCATCGTCAGCGTGTGCCCCTCGAGAGCCGGGCTGCCGATCGCGAGTCGCTCGGCTGTCGAGCCCGACACCGCGACGCCGATCACCTCCCGCCCCGTGAGCTGCTCCGCTCGCGTGGCTGCGTCGATCACGACGCCCTTCCCGGTCCCGGCGGGACCGACGAGCACCGCGAGACGCTCCGGGCCGGTCACTGCCCGCAGGGCCTGCTCCTGCTCCCAGGAGATCGGGGCGCCTATCCGCTCGGCGACCTCGCGAGCTGCGTTTGCTCTCGCTCGCTCGCCGACGTCACGGCCGGCCGGCTGCGCGAGCTCCTGCGCGCGGCGCTCGATCGCCTGCTCCTGGGCTCTCACGGCGAGCGTCGTCATCCTCCCGCCCTCCAAGGTGAGGATGCGGCGCTCGCCGACCATCGCACGCGTCAGGTCGATCGCCTGCTCGGGACCTAGCTCCCCCGCTGACTGCTCGAGAGCGACCGCGCGCAGCAGGCCAGCGTCGAACATCGCCTCGCGTTCGGTCAGCGTCGTCTCGATGCGCTCCTCGATCGGACGCTCGGGCGCCACGTACACAGCGGCACCGATCAGGTGCACCGCCTCGTCCGGCCCGAACCCATAGCGCTCTCCTGTCCGTGCCCACACGCGCTGCAGATCGCCACGCGTCGCCAGCTCCTTCGCGCGGCGGTTCTCCAGGGCGATATCGCGGATCTCCCCGCGTTCGGGTGCGCGGCCGTGCTTGGCGCGGAAACGCTCCGCGGCCCGGGCGATCTCGCGGTGGCGCTTAGAGAACGCGTTGCGCAGTTCCGCAGGCACCCCCGCGATCTCGAAGTACTTGCCGTCCTTCCCGGTCCCCCGTTCGATCGGATAGCCCTCGACCGCGAGCTCCTCCGCCAGCGCCGAGCGGTAGAACGCCCCGACCTCCCGCAGCCCCCGGAATACCGGACGGGAGGCGACCGCCACAATGCGGTCGTCCTCGCGGACCGCGCCGGTAATCACCACGTGCGTGTGCAGCTGCGGGTCCGGCGCCTCGGCACCGCTCACCCCCCTCGCCGTAGTGTGCCGGTAGGCCGTCGCGATTACGTCCTTGGCTTGCTCTTCGACGACCTGGCCGTCGTAGCGGCGACGCACGACCGGCACCCGCTCGCGCAGGTATGCCATCGAACGT
This sequence comes from uncultured Solirubrobacteraceae bacterium, assembly GCA_963821425.1. Lineage (GTDB taxonomy): Bacteria > Actinomycetota > Thermoleophilia > Solirubrobacterales > Solirubrobacteraceae > Palsa-744. The sequence continues at coordinate 1,901,362 of CAWGDS010000004.1, read as the reverse complement.
TCAACAGCCCGCGCGTGCGCTTCCTCGATTTGCTCGCGCTGCCACGGGTCCCCCAGCGCCCACACGACCGACACCGACTTCGGGGCGCTGAACGTCACGTCGATCCCGCCGCCGCGCGAGCCGTCGGCACCGGGCGGGCGAAGCCAGCCGCCACCGCCCGGGTGCCGGCCTTCCATGAGCGCGATGAACTGCCGACCGACCACCGGATCGTCCGCGTCGATCCCGAGCCGCGCGAGCGTCTCCGGGTCGGACAGCCAGCGGCCGGGAGCCTCGGTCACCTCCCCGTCGGGCGTGAGGTAGTAGTCGCCGCGATCGGGCGCGATCGTCTTGCCCTCCAGGTAGCGGGCGTAGCCGCCCGCCCTTCCGGCGCCGATGCTCGATGCGCTCATCATCCGCTCCGAACAGACCGCGAGCGGCCCGAAACGGCCAGGGACCCGACTGGCCCACTACTGGTCCACGGCACAGCCGTGCATCAGGTGTGAGTGGGCTGTTAGCTGTAGGGAGTGACGGCGAAGGTCGGTGTGAGTTGGCTGTTAGCTGTAGGGAGTGACGGCGAAGGTCGGTGTGCGGAGGTGGGAGCGTGCGGAGGCGGAGCAGGCGTCGTGAAGACGGGGCGGGTCGGGTGTGCGGGGCGAGGCAGGCTAGAGAGGTGTTGCGGCGGGTGAGGTGGGCGGCGCGCTGTGGGGAGTGGTGAAGGCGTGTGTGTGGATGTCAGAGCGTGGGATGGGTCGAACTGGTGGCGCGACGCCAGCTAGCGTCGTCGGCAGGCATCTCCGCGAGTCGCGTCAAACCCCTCGCCGAGCTCGCGCGACCTGGCTGCGGCAGCTCGGCAACCTCGGGTCACTGGCACCGTGCGACCAGCACTCGCGGTCATCGATGACGTTCTGCCGCGAACTGCGCGAGTAGGGGGCGCTGAGGTGCCGCTCGCCACGACGTACGGGGCCGGCCCGCGCCCGTCGCCGGGCGCTTGCACCAAACCCGGCCGCCGGTCCGCGGCGACTGCCAAAGCAGCCCGGCCTAGGAGCGATGACAGCCCCGACCACGACGCCACCCCTCACCGATGCTTCCCTTCGCGTTGGCGAGAAAGCTCGCTGCGTGCCGCGCGCACGATCCGTCTCGGGAATGTTCTCCTCGCGAGCCGCCACGTCGAACTCGCGCCCGACGCTCGAGGTGCTGCGCTCTCAAGGCTGACGGACCCGGTCGATCGCCGTGGGGCCGGCCGGTGAGGCCGGCCCCACGGTCAGCCGTTCTAGGCGGCGAGCTCCTCGGGCCGCTCGTTCTCGTCGGCCTGCTCGTCGGGGCGTGCGCCGAAGCGCACATGGCCGATGACCTGGTGCTTTGAGCGTTTGTCGCCGTCCTGGGCCTCCCACTCGCGGTAGAGCAGGCGGCCGGTGACGGCGACCGAGCGTCCCTTGGTGAGGTACTTCGCGCACGCCTCGGCGCTCGCGCCGAAGGTCGCGACGTCGATGTACAGCGGCGGCTGACCGCGCTGGTCGTTGACGGCCAGGCGCATGTCGCAGACGCTGCGCCCGTCGGGCAGCGTTCTGAGGACCGGGTCGCTCGTGAGGTTCCCGGCGAGGGTCAGGCTGTTGATGTTCGCTGCACCGCTCATGCGGCTCCTCCTTGTGAGGGTGGGTTGATGTTGGGCGACCGCGAGACGCAGGCACGAGCGAACGGAAAGGCCTCGCGTAGCGAGCCCGACCAGGGCCTTGCAGTGCCAGCGAGCCATCTGCGACGGTGGAGCAGCAACGAAAGACGCACTCGCGAAGGGGGCCGTGAGCGAATGCACCGGCGACAGGAACAGCCCGAAGTCGCTCACCTCTCGGCGTCGGTCTGCTCACCCGCCTGATCGGCGGGAATCGCGTCGTGCAGCCTGGCGTGACGTGGGACCGGCTGGGGGCTTGACGTGGCAGGACGCCGATCAGCACGCTCGACTGGACTCTCATCCTCGGCGACGGCGGGCAGCTCCCACAAGTCGTGCTGCTGTCATGGCGGCTCGCCGGCGCCGAGCAGCTCGACGGTGTTCGCCGCCTCAGTGGCGCCGATGAACGGCGCGAGTGCGATGTAGGCGAGCCCCGGCAGACGCTGCAGGAGGTTGGCCGTCTCGCCCGCCGCGACATCACGACGGATGATGTGGTGGATCGCGCCAGTGATCGCGTCCGAGTAGACCCGCGGCGGCTGGCGGGCCCCCGTGCCCAGCGAGTAGCCCTCCTCGAGAAACGACGCGAACGCGCGCGGCAGCCCCTCCACATGCTGGAGCGCCAACGGACCCGCCGCATACGGCCACAGCAGACACAAATCCGACATCGCCGGGGCAGACGCGACGGCCTCCAGCAGCACGCGCAGGACGCTATAGACGCGCGTCGGCCACGGGTGACCCGTGCAGAAGACGGCGTCACACGCCTGCAGCACCGTGTGCGTGGCGTCCTGTTGGGCTTCCAGCAGCGCGTGCTGCTTGCCGCTGAAATGCTGATAGAACACCGCGCGGGAGATCCTCGCCGCCGCCACGATGTCCCGTACAGAGGTCGCGGCATAGCCCTCGCGGGAGATCACCTCCGCTGTCGCGTTGATGATCCGGATGCGGTGGCTCTCGGACACGGCATCGGGGGGAAGACCATGCCGGCCGCGCGGCAGTGCCGCCAAGCTCACACCCCCGCTCGTCTGCGGACCCGGATGGACGAGGCGTGCGTGGGGGCCGGCGCTCCAGCGCACCCCATCACGCCGGGCGTAAGAGCGCACCCAGCTGACCAGGCCCGCCGCCAGCACGGGCGGATCGAGCGGCTCGCCCGCGAGCAACCGCAACGCGAGGACACCCCGGACCGCACCCACCAACGCCACGGCAGGCAGATCAATGACGGGTCCACCCGACGGGGTGCTCTCCAGCAGCGCGCGGGTGCGTCGGACAACGGCCTCTTCGGTGAGCGTCCGCTCGCCCGCGAGCGCACGACCGGCCGCAAGCGCCTCGAACAGCAGCACACGCGCACCATTCGGGTCATGCTCGAGGACCCCGAGCGCCCTCTCGACCGCCGACCGCGCCCGCTCACACCACGCACCCACCGTGGGCGCCGTGCGTGCCGCGGGCGGCTCCGCACGGTCACGCAGCCCCGCGGCGAGCGTCCGATAGGCCGCCAGCAGACAATCCTCACGATCCTCGAACAGCTCATAGAACGTCGCGCTCGAGACGCCCGCTGCCCGAGACACCCGCGCGACGCTCGCCGACCCATAGCCGCGCGCCGCGGCGACATCGATCATCGCGTCGATCAGCCGCTCGCGCTGGCTGGAAGCGCCCAGGACCCCCGGGCCAGTCAGGGCAGCGGGCCGCCCCTGCGGAGTGCCGGCCCGCCGCGAGCGCGGCGGCCGCCGGGTGGCAGCGGTCCTATCAGCGCGCCGGTGGGGCATGCCGAGAAGCGAGCACCGGCACCCGCACGATCCCCCGCCCCGAGCGCGCGCACCCTGTCGAGCCAGCCGGGACGGGACGGTCCCACACGGGCAGCTAGCGCTTCCCGCTGTGGTTCGCCGCCTTCTTTGCCTTGTGCGTTTTCTTCTTCGGGTCGTAGCGCTTTCGCGCGGCCTTTTCGCACGCGACGCGCTTGCTCTTGGGCTTCTTTTTCTTGCAGGCCTTGAGGGCTTTTGCGAGTAGCTGCGCGCTGGTGGCTTTGTAGGCTTTCACCCCGCCGCAGCCCGTGACCGCCACCTTGGTGGTTTGTTCGATCACGGCGCCGTCCTGGGCGGTGATGGTCGTCGGGATCGTGATGTTGTGCCCGCACAGGTTGTAGTTGGGGGCTTCTTCGGTATTGACCGCCAGCACGGAGTGCGGGCCCTCCGGCAGCACCGTTTCAAACGATGTGAACGGCGCGTCCGGCGCGGATTCGAAGCGGCTGTAGGTGACACCTTTTTTGATGTCGGTCTTGCCGTCCAGGACCAGGGTGATCCCTTCCCCCTCCAGCACGAACTCGACGTCCGGGAACGCCGCGCCACCGTGCGAGACCACATACGCCGGGCCCGTCAGCGGGGTCTTCAGGATCGGGGTGTGCACGGTCGCGTAGCCGATCACGCTGTCTTCATCACAGCCTGCCGGGTTCGCTTGGAACACAGCGGCGAGGCACGCGTGCTGAAGGGTGGGTTGCAGCCTGGAGGGCAGGATTTTGGGGATCGTCAGGAACACTTTCTGGATGTTCGCGACACCCAACCCCTGCGAGGTGACCTTCACGTCGAGACTCGCCCCGGCGGCTTTGCTCGTCTTGCCCGCGGTGGAGGCTTCGAGCGTCGGGTGGAACGGCAGGCCGGCGCAGCCGTCGGCTTTGAAGGGGGCGGACACGTTCGCGCTGGCACCTTCTGAGCCGCCTAGGGCGGCGGTGGTGGTGAGCGGTTCGCAGTTGGTGGGGTTGAAGTCGAAGTCGGGACGGTTGGCCGCGACTTCCAGCGCTTTCAGCTGCACCGGCACCCCGTCGAGGATCGTCGGGATCGCTTCGCCGCGCGGTCCCGGGTCGGAGGTGACGGTCACCTGGGCGGTCGAGGGGTTGACGTTAATGCGGTTGCGGACGTCCACCCAGCCGAGGTTGAACGGGCCCGCCGCCGCCAGCGTTCTGACGAGCAGGCCGAACGGGGCGCCGTCGTAGCCGGTGGTCAGATACGCCTCGCCGGTGAGGCTCAGCGGTTCCGTGCCGAGCCCGGCGTACTCGCGGACTTCGCCGATGTGACTGTCTTCCCCGCAGGACCATTCCTGGCCAACGGGCGGATCCGGGCAGGGGGTGACCGAGGCGAGCACGGCGGCGAACCCCGCTGGCAACGTCACCGAGATACCCGACAGCGGCTGATCGCCGTCGGGGCGGCCGATGTCGACGACCAGCGGGCTGAACGAGCCCGCCAGCGGGCTCGTCGGCCCCGCCCTGAACGATGGAGAGAACGACAACGGGGTAGGCGGGCAGGGGCCGCCGCCGGCGCCGGCCGTGACCTGGAAGGTCGATTCGAGGTGCGTGGCCGCCTCAGCGGACCACGGCACGAATTCGCTCGTGGTCGTCGCGGGCCCGCAGACAGGCGGCGTGGTGAGGGAGGCGCGTTCACCGCCGAAGAAATGGATGTGCAGAGAGGTGAACGGGAGCTCGGGGGTGTTGCGGAACGTCGAGACCAGCTGGCCCGTGGACTGGTTGACCTGGACTTCACCCGCGAGCTTCACACGCACCCCGGCCTGCGGGGCTTCAGCAAGCAGGTACAGCGCCAGCGGGGTCTTGAACGGATTGGTGTTCTGACGGGCTAGAAACACAGAGCCGATCACCGGTTCGCCTAGCAGGGGTGTGGTGATACTCACGGTCCCGACCTTCGAGGCGTCAGGGCAGTCCGCCGGACCCGACGGGCTGGTTTCGTTACCGGTCTGAGCTTCTTCCGGGACGCCTTCGGCGCCGAACGGCTGGCCGAACGTGTCGAGCAGGTCGAATTCGCCCGCAGAGCAGGCTTGTAGCGCGGTGGCGGCCGCAGGGCTCAGCTCGAGGCCCGGCGGGAGCGTGACGGTTGTTTGTTTGAGGGCGGCTTCGGCGTCGCCTTCCGGCACGGTCAACCCGGCCTGGGGCATCTGCACGGCGACGTTCACGCCCGTCGGGGTCGAGGCGGACTGGGATTCGGGTTCGATGGTGAGGGACGGGTCGAACGCGAGCGATTCACAGCCTGTGAGCGCGTACGGGGATTCGAAGGTGGTGTGTTCGGGGGCGAGCGGCTCGCCTTCGTTGCCGGGTTCGCCGGTGGGCCAGGAGCGGCCGGTCATGCTCGCCTGGAGGGGGGTGCAGGCGGTCGGGAGGGTCAGCATCGCCGTCGGGCTGTGGTCATCGAGTGGGGTGCACGGTCCGACTTCCCCCCATTGGTCTTCGGCGTTGCTGAGGCATTCCCAGCCGCGCGAGTCATCGTGGGCGGGGTCATCGGGGGTGCCCCAGAAGACGACCTGGCTGCTCAGCAGCTGGGCGGCCTGGCTGATGTTCTGGACGCTGACTTCGGCGGCGTAGTCGCCGCCCGCCAGCAGCGTCGCGTTCAGGACGATCGGGACGGTGTCGATCACGAACCCGTAACGGGCCGGCTCCCCCGGGGCGACTTCGAGGTTGAAGATCGGGATGTCTTCGTGGAAGACTTTGCTGAGCGGAGACGGCGGGAAGATTTCGGCGATCGCCACCCCGACCGCCGTGTCCGCCGGGCACGGGTCGCTCCAGCCGATCAGCTTGGTCGTGAACAGCGCATAGGAGCAGGCCGGGACCGCGGTGGTGTCGGCGACGAGGCCCGGCGGCAGCTTGAAATGAAGTTCCTTCGCGAGCGCGGGCGAGGACGGGTAGACGCCGGGTTTGCCGATGCTCGGGTAGTCGAGCAGCGTCTGGTCAAGATCAAGGGTGGTCGAGAACTGGAAGGGGTGCGAGCCGGCCTGCGCGTCAACCGACCCGTCCACGGCTTCCGGGGTCATTTCAAGCGTTTCCACGCCGAACGGGACCTGCTGGTCGGCGGCCTGGGTCCCGCTCGCGCCCGGGGCGAGGCGCAGCGGCTTCTGCAGCGGCGCGGGCGGGATGACCGCGCCGCCGGCGGGGGTTTGGCCGCCTTCGATCGCGAGCGTGTTGCGCAGCTGCGTGACCGCTTCGGGGACGCTCGTCTTCACGCGCACGCGCGCGTACAGGCTCTGGTAGGGCAGGATCGCGGCGAGCTTCGAGGTACAGGACAGCTGCGCCGCGGCCGCCGTGCAGCTCAGGTCGCCGCCGTGCGTTTCGAGGACTTCGACGCCTTCAACCCCGCCTTCGCCACCATTCGGGAGCGTGTCGCTCAGCACCACCGGGCTAGTAGCCGCGTTCACGGCGGCGTCACCTAGGTTGGTCGCGTCGAGGATGATCTGCGCTTCGCCGTCGTGCGGCAAAAGGCTCGGCGCGACCGTCACGTTCAAACGCCACCACGGCGTGCCCGTGGTCGCGGCGACCGCGGCCGCCGCGCCAACGGCCGCGCAGGACGCGAGCATGCCGAGTGTCAGCGTCGCGGCGGCGAGCGCGACAGTAAACGCCCGCAGGGCTCTGTCGGCGTGGGTGATCATCGTCGCGCACCCGCGCGAGCGTGCCCGCGCGCCTTGTGCTTCGTGGTCTTGGGCGGCGGCGGGTAGCGCTTGTGCGCCGCGCGTTCACACGCCACGCGCTGGCGCTGGTGATGCCTGTCCTTGCTGCGGCAGGTTCGTAGGGCTTTCGCCAGGCGCTGTGCCCTGGTGGGGGGCTTGCCTGTCGTTTTGGGCTTCTGCTGTTCCTGGTTTGAGAGCACGGCATGGCTCGAGCTGGTGTTGCCGGGTGCGCCTGGGGCGGCGCTCGCGGGTGTGCCGAGCGTGGCGTCGGGGGGCGTGTACGTGCGGCAGGCCGCGGTGGTTTCACACACTGGTGGGGTTTCGATCTCGCGCGGGGGGGTGCACGGCGAGGTGCTCGTGCATTCGTGCGCGTCATAGACATCGTCGGCTTCGTCGGTGTCTTCGGGGACGAGCTTGGCGGCGGTGATGAAGAACACGTCGCCGCCGCCTTCAGAGAGCTCCTCCCCACCCGGGCCTTCACCGCCGGTTTCCGAGGCGTCCAGGAACGCCGATTCCTGGCTCGAGCTGCCGGAGCTGATCAGGCCCATGCAGCCCTGGGAGCGCGGATCGTAGGTTTGGGTTTCGCTGGTGCACTCGTGGGGCCCCTGGGGGACGTCGGTCGGCTCGTACTCATAGACATCCTCGGTGGCGTTCGTGTCGCCGGGGGCGAGCGGCTCTGGGCTGTCGAAGAACAGCCGGCCGGTGTCCGAGAGGTAGCGGGACTGGTAGAGCGCCTGCGTGTTGCCTTCGGTGAACCCGCTCCACTCAGGCAGGCTGCCGGCCAGCCATTTGCCCGCCCACGCGCCGAAGCGGTCGACGAGGAGCCCGATCGTGCTCGAGCCGTGTTCGCCTTCGATGCCGGGGTCGAACAGTCCGGTCGGCTGGGCGCCGGAGGGCTCACACGAGGCGCACTGCAGGGTGTTGGAGGGGGACGCGTACTCGTAGACCTCCTCGGCCGGCGCGCCGTCCGCGCCGGTGGCGGTCGCGTCGTTGTCGTAGCGGACGCCGTCGTAGCTGGTGAGCGGCCGCTGGGACATGAACGCCAGGAACTGGCCGTTGGGGGACACGCGCGCGGTCAGCTGACCCTGGCCGCCGAGGCCGCGGGCTTCCCCTTCCCAGTCGGGCTTGTCCTTGACGGAGAGCGAGGCGATGAACCGCGGTGGCTGCCACGCGCCGGACTGGTAGTGCGCGACGTAGAGGTTGCACGTCGCGTCGGGGTCGCCTTCGAAGGAGCACGAGCCCGAGGTGGCGTGTTCGTGCTGGGCGTTTTCCGCGACGCATTCATGGGCCGGGCCTTCGCGTTCGCAGAGGACGCCGTCGGCGATGAAGTAGACGTAGGAGCCGTCTTCGCTTACGCCGATCACACCGCCGCTGAAGCGCCCGGTGCGGACGCTGGCGCTTTCGGATTCACCGGTGCCGAGTTCGCGGCTCGGTGTGAGGTCGGTCAGCCGGCATTCGAGCTGGCCCGCGCCGCCTTCGACGATTTCGCAGACGTACAGGTCCGGTCTGCCTTCGGAGGCGCCCGAGTCCGCGGTCAGGCGCTGTTCGGCGGTGAAGAACACGCGCGACCCGTCGGCGCTCGCTGTGTGAAAGACCGCGTGTTCGGGGCCGGCCCCGCTGCCGCCCTGGAGCGTGTCGAGCTGGAGCGTTTCCGGGACCGGGGTGTTGGTCATGTCGCGCAGGTACAGGTGGCCGCCGGCGCTCCAGAACACGCGCCTGCCGTCCTGTGAGAGGGCGTGGTAGACGTTCATGCCTTCGTTGCTGTGCGGCTTGCCGATGCCGAGCGTCGCTTTGCGCGCGAGCGCGCCGTCCGGGAGCACGTTCACGGGCGCGAGTGTGCCTTCGCCGCCGTGTGTGCGGTTCCACTCGTACAGGCCGCCTTCGCTCTGCCCCGCCACGAGCGGATTGAAGGATTCGATCACGACGTGGCTCAGGTCCGGCGTGGCCGAGCGGAAGCCCAGCGCTTCGACTTCCGCAGCCCATTCGATGCCGGGGGCGTCCAGGTCGCTGACGAGCGCCACGAACCCGGGGTTGCCCATCACCGCGCCGTTGGCGCGGGCGGCTTCATACAGTTCGCTCTCGGGCTGCCCCTGCGGCGCGAGCGGCTGATCGTCGCGCGCGTAGATCGTCTTCTGCTGTCCCTTTTCGCGTTCTTCAGCGGTCAGGGGGGGTGAGAGCGGCGGCTGGGCGTCGCGGCCTTTCGGGAAGAACGGGCGCACGAGCGATAGCGCCAGATCGGGGGAGAAAAACTCGTACTCGGGCGGGCTTTCGGTCAGGATCCCCGAGCCCGCATCGTTCGCGGTCGTGATGTCCTTCGATGACCAGCCCGCTTGCCCGCGGACCGAGAGGATCTGGGTGAGTTCCAGGGAGCGGCTGCCTTCCGGCTGCGCGAAAGGCCCGTTGGCGAGGTAGGAGATCGCGTCGCCGCTGGCGGCGGCCTGGATCAGCCCGCCGACGCTTTCATCCACCACCACGCTGGCGCCCTGCTTATCGGGCGGAGAGACCATTTCCCAGACCCGCTGATCGGCGAGCGAAGCCGCGGTAGAGGGCGGGGTCGAGAAGCTCGCTTCGGCGCTTTCGCCCACACCGTGAGCGTTGCGCGCCACCAGGCGGTAGCGGTAGGTGACCCCGGGCGCCAGCGGCGCGGCTGTGGCGCCCGGCAGCTGCGCCTGGACGGCATCCTTCGCGAAGCCGTCACCGACGCTCACTTCCGTGGTGGGCGCCTGCACGCACGGCGAGAGGCAGGGCTCGCCGGCGGGCGGGACGGGCGCCGTGGAGTAACGGAACGCATAGGAAGTGGCGGCGCCGCGGGGGTCGACCTGCCCGTCAAGCCGGGCCGACTGGCTGGAGACACCCTGGACGGAGATCGAGTCGATGCTCGGCGCAGCCGGTTCTTCAAGCGTGAACAGATCGACATCGCCGGCGGCGGCGTCAGTGACGTAGACCGCGCCGGTGAGCGGGTTGACGGCGAGGCCCGCGGCCTGCTCGAGACCCGCCGCCGTGAAGCGCTGGATCAGGACGCCTTCCGGGCCGAACTGCGACACAGAGCTCGTGCTCGCGCTGTCTTCGGTCGGGGTGTTGGCGATGTAGACCTGGTCCTGTTCGTCGACCTGGTTTTCGGGCTGGTCGAGCGGGTTGACCGCGACGGCGGTCGTGTCCTGGTAGTCGAGGCCTTCGAGCTGTTCTTCGAGTTCCTGTGAGCCGGGGGTGGTCTGCCAGGTGGAGGTGACGTCGACCGGCTGGCCGGTCGGGCCGGGGACGTCCTGGCCGATGTAGAAGCGTCCTGCGGGGCTGGCGGCGAAACCGGGCGCGCCTTCGCCGGTAAGGCTGAAGGTGAGCGGCTGCAGCAGTGATGGCTTCTTGAGGGTGCTGCTGCTGAGCGGGTAGAGGGTTTCTTCGTAGTAGAGCCAGGGGGTGCCTTCCACGCCGATCGTGAGCCCGTGGGTTTCCCCGGCTTCGGGTTCTTCGAGCTTTTCCTCTTCGCCTTCTTGCTGATATGCGATCTTGGTTATGCGTTCGAGCTGCTTGCCCGCGGGTGAGAGCTTTTCGATCGCCTCGTAGGGTTCTTCTTCCTTTTCGCGGGGGGCGGCGACGTACACGTCGCCGACGGAGGGGTCTTCACCGGTGGTGCACGGATGGTTTTCGTGGGTGCAGTTGTCGACCGCGATCGCCTGCGCGCCAGAGAGCTGGAAGGACTTGTGGGGTGCGCCGGGCCCGCAGCCGCTGGCGCAGACCTGCCAGGAGCCCTTGGCGCCGTGCACGCCCCACCCCCAAGCGGCGACGAACTGGCCGGAGGCCGTGTACTGGACGATGCGATCGTGGCCGCGGTCGAGCACATACACGTCGCCTGTCTGCGCGCTGACGGCGAGCTGGCCGGGGTGTGAGAGGACGCCTACGCCTTCGGTGCCGAACGACTCGCTGTAGGTGTGGCCGCGCTGGGTCAGCGCTGACGCGGGGGCGCAGGCGAATAGCAGCGCGAAAAATGTGAGCGTGGCGCTAGCGAGCGTCCGTTGAGAGCGTTTGCGGGTCAGCGGGTCGGCTTGGTGGTGGGTGTGGTGCACGCTGGTGGCTGTTGCTGGTGGTTGGTTAAGGGTGTGTGGGAGGGCTGGTGCCCTCCCACACGTGCGCGTCGTTCGCGTCCTGCAGTCTGGTTAGGCTTTCAGCTCGAGTTCTTCACCCTTGTTGACGACTAGGGTTTCCTCGGAACTTGGCAAGCCGGTGCCGCCGCTGAGGAGCGGTTGGCAGCCCGCTCCTTCGCACAGCCACGTGAGGAGTCCCTGGACGGGGCCTTCTTCGAATTTCGGCCATTCCTGGACGCCGACTTTGGAGGTCTGCTTGAATGTGAATGTGGCTTCCTTGGTGAAATGGTTCACCGGGGTGACCTGCCCGATCACTGCCCCGGTGACCGCGAAATTGTCAGGGCCGCAGGAGAACGTCGCGAGCACTTCGCCGCTTTCGGGGGTGATGTCCGCCCCGGCCTTGGGGGTGGGGGTGCCTTTGCCTTCCAGGTAGCCGACGGTGCCGACGAGGTCCTGCGTGATGATCTCGCCGGCGGTGGAGCCGCTGGCGCATTTTTTGCCGACGAATTCGCAGCCCTTGAACGTGACCACGATCTGGTCGGCGCTCGTTGGGCTGTTGAATTTGCCGGTGTCGCTGCTGGAGGTGCAGGTGATGCCGCCGATTCCTTCGACCTCGAGGTTGGCGCCTTTGCCGGAGCCCTTGAACGCCTTGGCTTTGCCTTTTTTCGCGGCGAGGCTCCATTCCTGCAGTTCGTACTTGCCTTCGGGTTTACCTTCGGCACGGTATTTGCCCGCGGGTGCCGGCGAGGAGCAGTGCTTGTCGGTGTACTGGCCGGTGTAGACGCTCTTGGTCTTTTGTTTGCCCTTGCTTTCGTATTTGGCTTCTTCCTTCGGCGCCTTGCCGCATTCATAGACCGCCGGTTCGGCCGCCGCCGCGGTGGCGACGGACATCGCCGCGAACGCCCCCAGCAGCGCCAGGCACGTACCAATCAACGTAAGCCTTCTCATGTCTCTGTCTCCTTCGGTTCGTCAGTTATCAGGTCTTGGATGACACTTGCTCGAGCCGCCCTCGAGAAGCGGGGCGGCCCGAGCACGAGCGGGTGGGTCTACGGTGTCGCTTTCAGCTCGACCTCTTCGGGCGGGAAGTGGTTCGGGGATTCCACGATGGTTTCGGGGAACACCATCGTTGCTTCGATGCCGACCGTTTCCCACGTTTGGCCGTTGACAAGCGCCTCGAGCGGCTTCGTCGGATGACCTTCGAGTGCTTCAGGCAACTGAACACCGCCGCTTTGCTTCAAAATCGCTGTGTATTCTGGGCTCATCGTGTTGACAGGCTTGATTTCAGTCGTCAGCTCTTCCCCGCGCTTGTCGCCGCCGATGATAAACGCGTGGACGGCTTCGCCTTCGCATACAATCTGCTGGAAGAAGCGGCCTCGCGATTCTACTGTCTTGTACACAATGCCGACCGTCGGAATGGAGCCACGCTTATCTTCGATAAACGTCGGTTTCCCCTTCCAAGAGCTTGCGAAGTCGGCGATTTCGGCTTCGTTGGCAGCGCCGGCTGTTGTGCACAGGTGACCTTCGCTGTTGATGCAGCCGCCGTATGTGAAGTGAGGCGTGCCCGTTGACGTGGCATCACCAAGCGGCAACTCTGTTTCGTGCAAAAGCCCATCACTGCAGGTGATGCTGTACCCGCTCTTCAGCTCGATCGACACCGGGGCCTGTTCCACACTACTAAATCGTGTAAACTGAAGGTAGGCGCCGTCGTTTCCACTGGTAGCTTCGGCGAGCGATGTCCATTCATAGCCGCCGTTGTACTTACCGAAGACCTTCTTGGCCGGCACTACGCAGTTCGGGTCACCGTAGTGGCCTTCGTGGGTGGCCGAGGGTTCGCATTTCCCCCAGGCCGGGAGCTTTTCCTTCGCGTAGGCCGCGGAGGCGCCGCCGAAGGCGGCGAACGCCAGGGCGGCGGTGAAACATAGTGTGAGTGTCCTTACCTTGTTCATGATCAGTGTGTCTCCTTTATCCCTTCAATCCCAAAGTCCCGGTCTGGTCGGCGCACCCCATTCCGGGTACACCCGTACCGGGCGCAGGCAGGCGATCCGCTCGGCGCCTCCGGGCCTTGGTCGTTTGTGTAGGGGCAAGGAGAAGACCTGCCCCCTCCCCAGCCGGCCACGAGGCCGGCGGCAGGCGAGCCCAGCTGACTGCACCGCGCGCCAGGCTCGTGCGAGCAGACACGCACGAGGCGCGTCAGCCGCTTGGTGAAAGTTGCTGTTTCGGTCGTTGGTTGTTGGCATTTGCGTTGTCAGGTCTTGGATGACACTTGCTCGCACCGGTCTCGAGGCGCCCTCGAGCAGCGGGGCGGCCCGAGCACGAGCGGGTGGGTCTACGGTGTCGCTTTCAGCTCGACCTCTTCGGGCGGGTAGGGGTTCGGGGATTCCACGATGGTTTCGGGGAACACCATCGTTGCTTCGATGCCGACCGTTTCCCACGTTTGGCCGTTGACGAGCGCCTCGAGCGGCTTGGTCGCGCGGCCTTCGAGCGTTTCCGGGCCCTGCACGCCGGCCTTCTGGGTCAGAGTCGTCGTATACGCTTCGGTCATCGTGTTGACCGGTTTGATTTCGGCGGTGAGTTGTTCCTTCTTGTTCAGACCGCCGATCACGAACGCGTGGACAGCTTCGCCTTCGCAGGCGATCTGCTGCCACATGCGGCCCCGAGCTTCTTCGGCCCCATAGACGATGCCGACAGCCGGAGTCGAGCTCTTCTTGCCGCTGATGAACGTCGGTTTCCCCGTCCACGACCCGGGTTCCTTGTTCTCTCCCTTAAAGAAAGCGATGTTGTTGTCTATTTCAGCTTCATTGGCGGCCCCGGTCGTCGTGCAGAGGCCGCCTTCGCTGTTGACGCAACCCCCGTATACGAACTCGGGCGCAGTCGTCGACGTAGCGTCACGAAGCAGCAATTCCGTTTCGTGCAAAAGCCCCTCACCGCAAGTGATGCTGTATCCGTTGGCCAGCTCGATCGACACCGGGGCCTGTTCGACGCTGCTAAATCGTGAAAATTTGAGGTAGGCTCCATCGTTTCCGCCGGTCGCTTCGACGAGTGGCGTCCATTCATAGCCGCCGTTGTAGGTGCCGAAGACCTTCTTTGCCGGCACGACGCAGTTCGGATCGCCGTAGTGGCCTTCGTGGGTGGCCGAGGGTTCGCATTTCCCCCAGGCCGGGAGCTTTTCCTTGGCGTAGGCCGCGGAAGCGCCGCCGAAAGCGGCGAACGCCAAGGCGGCGGTGAAACATAGTGTGAGTGTCCTTACCTTGTTCATGATCAGTGTGTCTCCTTTATCCCTTCAATCCCAAAGTCCCGGTCTGGTCGGCGCACCCCATTCCGGGTACACCCGTACCGGGCGCAGGCAGGCGATCCGCTCGGCGCCTCCGGGCCTTGGTCGTTTGTGTAGGGGCAAGGAGAAGACCCGCCCCCCTCCCCAGCCGGCCACGAGGCCGGCGGCAGGCGAGCCCAGCTGACTGCACCGCGCGCCAGGCTCGTGCGAGCAGACACGCACGAGGCGCGTCAGCCGCCTGGTGAAAGTTGCTGTTTCGGTCGTTGGTTGTTGGCATTTGCGTTGTCAGGTCTTGGATGACACTTGCTCGCACCCGGCTCGGGCCGCTCTCGAGCAGCGGGGCGGCCCGAGCACCAGCGAGTGTGTCTACGGGGTCGCTTTCAACTCCACCTCTCCGGTGTGAACGTCGTTCGGACGTTCGATGTTCACGACTCCAAACCGCCCGCCTGGGAGCGTCTCGGCAATTTCGATGCCGACGGTTTCCCACGTTTCGCCGTTGACGAGCGCCTCGAGCGGCTTGGTCGCGCGGCCTTCGAGCGTTTCCGGGCCCTGCACGCCATTGCTTTGGGAGAGCGTCACGGTGAACTCTTCAGCCATCGTGTTGACGGGTTTGATTTGGGCGGTGAGTTGTTCCTTCTTGTTCAGGCCGCCGATCACGAACGCGTGCACGGCTTCGCCTTCGCACACGACCTGCTGGAACATGCGGCCACGCTCTTCTTCGGCCCTGTAGACGATCCCGACCGCAGGGGAGGGGCCCTTCTTACCCGAGATGAACTCTGGCTGCCCCACCCAGCCACCGGGTTCTTTGCGTGCGCCGTCGAAAAAGGGCTTTTCGGTGTCGATTTCGCCAAACCCGGCCGCGCCGGTCGTCCGGCATTCGCCACCTTCGGTGTCAACGCATCCCGCGAAGACGAACCAAGGGGCAGTCGTGAGGCGCGCTTCCAACAGCGGCAGGCTGCGTTCGGTCTCGAATTCCCCGTCACAGGTGATCTGATAACCGTCTGCGAAGGTGATGGTCGCCGGTTCTGGTTCTTCGGAACTGTTAGGCAGGTCTGCCCCGACGTTGCCTGATTCTCCTTTAACGAGCGGCTGCCATTCGTAGCCGCCGTTGTAGGTACCGAACACCTTCTTGGCCGGCACGATGCAGTTCGGGTCGCCGTAGTGGCCTTCGTGGGTTTCCACCGGCACGCACTCGCCCCAGGCGGGGAGCTTTTCCTTCGCGTACGCCGCCGAGACGCCGCCGAAGGCGGCGAACGCCAGAGCGGCGGTCAAACATAGTGTGAGTGTCCTTACCTTAATCATCGTGGTGTGTCTCCTTTATCCCTTCAATCCCAAAGTCCCGGTGTGGTCGGCGCGGCTCTTTGTCCTCCCTCGCTCGCGTGCAATCCGCACGCCACGCTCGGTGCGTCCGCGATCCGCTTGGCCCTCCGGGCTTTGGTCGTTTGTGTAGGGGCAAGGAGAAGACCCGCCCCCCTCTCCTGCCGGCCAGGAGGCCGGCGGCCCTCCTCTCGGAGGACAGGCAGGCGCGCCGGGCGTACACCCGGCTCGCGGGTTTGCGCGGACGGCCCGGGACCCTCGCTTCGCGAGGACAGGCGGGACGGCCGTGGCAAGAGTGGTGTGCGCGCTGAACGGCGCCAGGTGACGGAGGCGTTGGATGCTCGCCTGACGGGCGAGCCTGCGGACACGCAGGCAGCCGGCTCATGCGGCGCTCCTGGCGGCGCGGACGCGGGCGGTGTTCTGGGCCGGGCGTGCGGACAGTTGGCGTGGTAGGGGCCTGCGGTAGCCGTTGCGCGGCTCGCTGCGACGAGTGCCGGGCGTGGCGTCGGCGAGAAGCTCGAGCGCACGGTTGCCGTATGAGGTCAGCCGCCAGGCGGTACGGTCCCGTCCCCCTCGGCCGACGCGTGTGGTCTCGATCAGGCCGCGCTGCTCGAGCAGCGTGAACAGCTCCGAGATGTCGTGGCGGTCACCGTCAGCGTTGACGCGCTCGCGCACCTGACGGCTGCTCAGCCCAGGCGTCGCAGCGACCACGCGCAAAGTGAGGAGCACCCGCGGGTGCGCGCGCAACGGCAGCACCGTCGCCTCCCTGAGCCTCGGCGCGGGTAGAGCGGGGTCCCGTGCATGGTCGGCGAGCTGCGCCCCGGCGGCGAGGTAAGGCTCGATCACGTGCTCCATCAGCGACGGCGCCAACCCGACGAGCGGCACGGCATCGCCCGTCAGCATCCGGGTACGGATCACCGACACGACCGCGGACGCCAACAGTTCAGCGAGCGTGCCAGCCGAGGGTGCGAGCTGCGAGCCGACGATCACCTGGCCGCGCGCCGCGTCCAACACCTCGGCAAGCGCGTCCTGCAGACGCCCGGCGGCAAGGTCGGCAGTGAGGTCCTCGCGTTCCAGGACGAGTGGGCGCACCCAGCCCCGCTCCTGCTCCAGGAACGCCAGCAGCGCGATCAGGCCGGCGCGGATCCGCTCAAGCCAGGGCCGCTCGCCGTCGGCGGCGTCCGCGACCGTCACGCAAAGGCGCTCGACGGGGTCGGCGAACGAGGACGGCTCGGGGAGGGCTTGGCGTTCCGCGGCGCTCATCGCTGCCACCCAGCCGCGAGCGCGAGCCCAGACGGCGCTGGCCTGGTCCTGAGCCGCCGCGACGGCCGCGTCTGCGCGGCGTCCCGAGCTCCTCCCGTGAGCGGCGCGTCGGAGCGCTGGCTGTTCAGCTCAAGGACACGACGGCCGTACGGGGTCAGCAGCCACGCGTTCGGGTGGTTGCGGGCGCGCCTGGCGCTTTCGATCACGCCGCGTTGCTCAAGGCGTTTCAAGACCTCCGAGATGCGCTTACCGGCACGGTGCTCCCCGTATTCCGCCAGTTCGATATCGTGGCTGCTCAAGCCCGGCGTCGAGGAGATGACCTTCAGCGCCCGGATCACGCGGGGGTGCGGACGGATCGGTACGACCTCCGCCTGCGAAGGCCGACGCACCCCCGGTTGGCTGCGCGCGAGGTCCGCGTTCGCGGCACCGGCGCCGACATACGGTTCCACCACGAAGCGCATCAGCGATGGGACCAGATCCGCCAGTGGGGCGCGTGGCTGCCTCAGCAGGCGCGTACGCACGAGCGACAGAACCGCCATCACAAGCAGTTCCGCGATCAGGCCGCTCGGGGGTGTCAGCTCGCCACCCACGACCACCTCGCCTCGGCCCGCGTCCAACACCTCCGCCAGCGCGACGTGCACACGGCCGGTGGCCTCAGTCAGGAGAAGGCCATCGAGAGGGCGCTCGTCGGCGAGCAGGACAGCCCGCTGCGGGTTCTGGTCCAGGAACGCCAACAGCGCCGACAGGCCCGCAGCGAGCCGCTCAAGCCAAGTGCCCTCCGCCGCAGCCGCGACCGCCGCCGTCGCAGACAGGCGGTCCAGGAGGTTCGCGAACGTCGGTGGAATGCCATCACCGACGGGTTCCCCGGTGCCGGCGAACGAGCCCGCCGGCACCCAACTCGGGGAAGCCCCCGTCTCAGTCAGACGGGGGTTACTGGGCTCTCACGACTCCCCTGCCCGCTCGCTAACCCGTCCAGACCGCCTGCTGGCGCGGGTTACCCAGTGATAGCTGGTGGTATCTTGACAGAACGAGTCTCACGTGCTCTAGTTCTCCCCACAGGCTCGTCCATGGGGAGCACGGGACGGGCGAGGGGAAGCGGAGGGCGCAGCATGGACGGTAGGACCAATATGGATCAGGGGAGCACCGGGGTTGAGCGCACCATTGCGCTCGATCGCTCGCACGACCCTGAGCATCCATGCGGTGTTTCGCACGACGACCGAGCCGGCGAGACTCTCGTCTCTCCGGCCGCCGGGGCTCGCACCGCGACTGGCGACCTCGCCGCCTCATCGCCGAGTAACCCCCGTCTGACTGAGACGCGGTACTCACGCATAGAGCCCTAAACACTGGGGTTTCTGCCCTCTTCCCACAGGAGTCCCGCGCCCGGAGCACAGCAGCGTCCGGCACCATGCTGACGTCAGCTTGCCCCGCGCGGGCCATCAGCGACCACCACGTTTCATGTGCGGCAACACGCGCAGAGGCGGTATTCAGCAGGACGCGCGGCTTCGGGGAGCGCGCCTCCCCGCGTCCGGCGGCACGGGCGCGCCTGGGCCCGACGCTGTCGACGGGCATAGCCGCTTCACGGCCGAGCCGGACGGAGATCGACCAACGAGGCCCAGTCGGTGACGTCGAACCTACACGCAGGAAGGGAGCGTCCGCGCCCCGGCCGCTCCGACCCGTGTCAGCGGCTTGGCGACTTCGCGCCCGCTAGGCAGGAACGGCCGCCCAACGCAGTACGCGTCCATGACCGCGTCGACCGCCGCGCAGGAATAGATAGGACTGGGGCGGCCGGAACCGGAGCGGCGCTGGCTCCAGCCGTTGTGGGGAGCGAACCTCGATCGCGTACGCAACGCCGCAGCCCTTAAAGTATGCGGCGAAGGCTGAGTGATCGAGCCCCGCATGAGCGGCGACGAGTTTCCACAGCGTCTCCGGGTCGGCGTTGTGGATGGTCCCGGCCTCGAAGGTGCCAAGCAGTCGCTGGTCAGGCGAGGACGAGTAGACGATGACCCGGCTACCCGCGGCGAACGACGGCCGGCGGCGGCGCAGCTCGTAGCGCTTCGAGCCTGACAGGATCGCCTCCGCGTACTGTGGGCGGATCGACATCAGGACGTTGCGCCTCACCATTCCAGCCCTCCTGTTCGTCGCACCGCCTCGAACTCCTCGAAGGAGATTGCCAGCAGCCCCTGCGGAACGCGGCGGCGTTCGGCGATCCGCGTGAGCTGCGACGGCCTGACAGGCTCGCGGAACGGGACGTACATTCCGAACCGCATCGCGAGCGCGTTTCCCTCCCGAGGCCCGCGTCGGATCGCGTGGGCGCGTATCTGCGGCAGGCGGTATATCCCCAAGCCGCCGTATGCCGCGAACAGCTCCTCGGGCAAGTTGATCGTCGCGTCGTAGATCCGTGCCTCTCCGACAACGGCGCTTACCGGGGCAGTCACGTAGAACAGGATCGGCGTTCCGGGCCTCGCTAGATCGAGGGACTTCGGGTAGCAGTAGTAGGCGTTGTCCGCACGAAGCAGTAGCCGTTCGGAGGCTGGGTCCTGGCTCAGGCGCCGCTGTTGGCCGGCGTGCTCAAGCAGGGCATCAGCCCACCGCGGCTCGATCGGCACCATCAGCGCGCGCCGTCCCGCCACAGCGAAGCGCGCAGGGTAAAACACGCGCTCCAGGTCGAGCAGACCCCACGAGCGCAACTCACGCTCGCCATGTCGGGCAACCAGTCGAAGCCGCTCCCCGGCGCCAGTCCACTCGAGGCCCGGGTGCTGGGCATCCGGCGGCAGACTCCACGCAGGCGGTTCTGCCTGCGCACCGGGCGGTGCGCTGAACACAAGAGCCGCCGGTCCGTGGGCGAACGACATCAGCGTGTCGTCGGTGACCCGCAGACGCAGGAAGTGCTTGCCGAGCACAAGCTCGGCCGTCTCGTCCTGGTAGCGGCGTGGGGAGACGCCCTCCACCAAAAACCCGAAGGCCGTGAAGAACGCGACGAGATCCGCGTGGCGCGAGGAGACGGTGACGTAGACCTTCCTTGTCTCGTGCCGCGCCCATGTGCGCAGCTCGGACCACAGCAAGTGCCCGCCCAGTCCGGCGCGCTGAGCAGCCGCGTCGACGTAGAACGCCGAGAGCTTCACGACTCGGTCGCCCTTCGCCTGGCTTAGCGCTACCGCTCCCAGGCACCCGTCGTACTCGCCGACCCGCACCCGCGTGCCCTGCTTGCCCAGCGCGCCGGTCAGCCATGAGTCGAACCCGGGGTAGTCCCCGGCGAGTGGCGAGAGCACTCGCCTGATCTCGCCCTCGTCGCGCTCGACATCGGCGTCGCGCACGGAGATCTCCGGGTGCCCCGACAGCCCGGCGGCGGCCATCTGCGATTCCACACGCTGAACCAGTTCGCGAGGACTGAGCACCTCGATCTGCTCCTGCGCGGCAGCCGCGGCGCCATTCAGAAGCCGCTGGTCGCGCGTGATGAACACGGCACGGCCGATCAGCTTGTGCGTCGCCAGCTGCCGGCAGTCGCGCCAGTTGTGCTTGTCGCTGCGGCTGCCGGGCTCGGCGTTCGGGAAGATCGCCACGTGCAGGCGACCCGCCAGCGCTTCGCGTTCGCCTTGCCGGACCTCCGGAATCGTGAGTCGGCCGAACGTCTCCAGACGAGCGATCCGCTTCGCTCGCTGGTCCGGATCAGCCGTGCCCTCGACCTCGCGAAACGCCTCCTCGGATACTTTCAGGCTGATCCGGCCGACGAGCGCGAGACTGATCAGCTCGATCAGATCCTCATCAGGCTCCTCGTCGATCATCAAAAAGTTCAGCGCGCAGGAGGTGTCGAGCGTTGCCGAGATCACGGCCGCACAGTCTGGAGCAGATTCCGTCGACCCGAACGAGTCCCCGCCACTGCCGTCCTACGCCAGGGCGGCACCGGGCGTCGTGCTGCGCGGTGGGGAACAGCAGCAGTATCAGTGACAGCACGACGCGGACGACGACGAGCACCACCGGCGACAGCACGATGATGGTGATCATCATCATCATCAGCAGCAGCAGCAGCAGCAGCAGGAGCACCACGATGACGCGAGGACGAACGACATCATGCGCGCGGCCGTCACCGCGAGTCGTTCCGCGACCGCCGTGTTGACAATCCGACCCGACGGCCTTGACGATTTCTCGTAGCGCGTTACAATCATGAACATGGCGTCCTCAAGCAAGCACCGGAGCGTCGCGGAACGAGTCCGCAAACGCGTCCTGAACTCCCGTGAGCACATGTGGCGCGTAGAGGACTTCGAGGACCTCGAGGCGACCGGATCCTCATCGGCCGTCAACAACGAGCTGCGACGGCTCGTTGGGCGGGGAGAGCTCGCACGCGTACGACGCGGCGTCTACTGGCGCGGCACTCGCAGCCGGTTCGGGACCAGCGGCGCCCCCGCAGCCGACACGCTCCGCAAGAGCATCGGCGACCGCGAGGCCATCGGCGCGACCGGCTGGCACGCCACCAACCTGCTCGGACTATCCACCCAGGTCGCCCCCGTCGAGACATACGCCGTCACCCACCGCCAGCCCGCTGGACTCGCCAAGGTCAAGGTGTCCACCCGCGCCGCGCGCAGCGCCCGCCGCGAAGCAAAACTCAACGGGCTAGAGGTGACGTTCCTCGAGGCACTCGAGGGCTGGGAGCGCTACGTAGAGGCAGACAGCAAGACGGCGCTGGAGCGCTTCACGACCGTCCTGGACAGCGACGGGCTGCGCGTCCAGCGGCTCGTCGCCGCCAGCCGCACCGAGCCGCCCGCCGTACGCGAGCGGCTACGCGCCGTCCTCGACCACTCCGGTCAACAAGATGCCGCGGAACACGTCCGCCGCGCACGCGACCCCCGTACACGGGCCCGCGCGCTACGCGTTCTAGGCTGATCGCCACTGAGCCTGCTGCGCGAACACCCCCAGGACTTCCGCGGCGGCATCGAACGCGCAGCCGAGCAGCTCGGTCTCGCGCCGCTGTTCGTCGAGAAGGACTACTGGGTCACACAGGCGCTGCGGGCGCTGGAGGAAGAGCACTCCGGAGCCTTCGTGTTCAAGGGCGGCACGTCCCTGTCGAAGGGCTACCACCTGATCGAGCGCTTCTCCGAAGATGTCGACATCCTCGTCACCCCGCACGCCGACGACTCCGCAAAAACACGCGAGGCGCAGCTCGAGACCATCACCGTCGCCGTCGCCGCGAGGCTCGGCGTCGACCTCGTGCAGGCGCGGGCGCCCGGGCGCGGACGCGACGCGCACCGCGCCGACGTCCTCGCCTACCCGCGGACCGTCCCATCCACGATCAAAGTCCCAGTCGAGGATCGCGGCGTCCTGCTCGAGACCGGCTACGCCGGCGGGGACTGGCCTGTCGAGATCGTCACGATCACACCGCTGCTGAACGAGCCGCTCGGCATCGCGCCGGGCGACTACGGCGACACCGACCCGTTCAAACTGCGGGCGCTCCTGCCCGCACGAACGCTGCTCGAGAAGGTGTCGCTGCTGCACAACATCGCGAGCGGCTGGACACCGGAGGCGACGGTCGCCCAGCAACGCTGCGGCCGGCACTACTACGACATCCACCAGCTGCTCGAGCACCGCCCCAGCCGCACCGTACTTGAAGACCGCGCCCATTTCACCGTGATGGTCACCGAGACGCAGCGGCTCACCGACAAGCACTTCGGCGGCGGGCATCCCAGGCCGGAGGACGGTTTCGCGTCCGGGCCCGCGTTCCGCCCGCCCGAGAACTCCGGGCTACGGGAGTGGCTGGCGAGCAGCTACCGCGACTCCGCGGGTCTGCTGCCCGCCCGCGTCAGCGGCGGCTGGCCAACGTTCAACAACGTCCTGCGACGCATCCAGGACCATGCACACCTACTCTGAGGAGACTCCAATCGCAAGCTCCCATCGCGGCCGGCAGGACGCAGACTGGAGCATCTCGCGCTTAGACGAGTCAATCTCGGGGAACATCTGGGGAACATCTCTCCGGGAAGAAGCACTCAGCGGCGCTCTGTCGCGCTCATCGTCGAATGCGGGAACCCCGCACCAGCATTGGGATTACTCATGGTGCGACCAGTGTCACACGAGAGCGCGTGTGAGCACTGACTATCATGGTAAGGAAGGGGTCATCGGTTCAAGTCCGATGCTGGGCTTCTGTAAGCGCCTGTCTCTCCGCGCGCCGCCTCGCTGCTTTCGCGGTGCCTTGTCTGCTTCATACGGGCCCGCCCCCCAAGGAGGCGGGCCCGCGGCTTCACTCGAACACCTCTTGGTGCGTGGCGTGTGCGACTAGCTTGTGGGTATGCCGAGTTTTTTCAACTGCAAGCCCGCTTCTTCTGAGCCCGCAAGCTTCTGCGTGCCGGTGATTATCGCCCGGTTACCACCTTCTACTTCATCCGGAAGGCTGAACGCAGCGTCAAGCGCTTCGTCGACGGTCGAATCTTCGCCGCACCCTTCAAAACCGGGGGAAAGGAAGGTTTCGTTGACCAGTGAGTTTTCTTCGATCTCAATCCAGCCACCTTCCGCCCCGGTGAACAGCTTACTTCCCGCTTTCCCGTGGAGGGCGCCAGACAGCCCGGTGGTCAGGTTGACTTGGATCGGGTGTTCATTTGATCCGACATGACAGTTGTTGCCAAGGAACGAACTGAGGCTGTTCAGTTTGACCTTCGTCGCCAGTCCGATCGCTGTACCTTCTTCAGCGAGTAGGTTTTCAACGCTTAGGACAAGCGCGGTCGCTGGTCCCGCGAGTTCGATCGCGGCCGTAGTACCCGCGTTTTGACTGAGCGCTTTATCGAAGCGTTCCTTCTCCGGTGCCGACAGAATCGCTTCGTACGGTTCGACGGCAAACAGGCTCGGTGCGCTCTGCGGCACGGGCGTCAGCACAGGAGTGCCGTCTTCCGGCGCGTAAGTCACCAATCCCGTTTCTTCTTCGGTTTCGCCGAGCCCGCCTTGAATCGTGATGGGATTCCCGAAGGCCACCCTCACTTTGCCGGCGGTGAATTCCGAGCCACTAGTCGACTGCGCCCAGAAACACGCGAATATCTTGGGGTTGGCCACTGGACAATGCCGGAAACTCAGCCATCCCTGCGCTTCCGCTTCTTCTTCGTGCTTTTCGAGTTCTTTTTGTGCCTTTTCTTTGAGTACTTCTGCTTCTTTCAGTTCCTTACATAGCGGCTGTTTTTCGCAGTGTCGTGCTTCCTTGTGCCTCCGCTTGTTTTCCTTTCGTTCCCGTTTTTCTTTATTCCTTTTTTCCCTTGCTTCTTTTTTCGTGAGCGTCGGTTCGCTCTTGTGCCCGGCGCTCGCGCGGAGTTTCGCAATCAGGCCTGCCATATTGCCCTGCTGCCTACCGGCCAGGGCGGGCGAGGCGAGCACCGCGCTGAGCGCGAACACGGCCACGACGCAGACACCGAGCGGCTTTAGATGTTTCACTTGTCCCACCACTCCTTAATTTGTTCGGTCACGGTTGCGGATCGAGCGGTCCGGACGCCACGCTGAAGCGCTTGGTAGCGGCCCCGAAGTCGGAGAAACCGGCCGTATGAGCCGGCTGCCGCTGCTCGAGCGACGTTGCTGGCTGTGGTGAGCCCCTCAGCTGCTTGACATCCCTTCCTCGTCGAACCTGCCTGGGTCCCCGCCATCGATGGGGCCCGACGTGAATGACGGTAGTATTCTATAACCGGTCTTTGGCCCGCTGTCAACCGGCGCGGAGAGGTTCCTCGCTGGTTGAGTTACCCGCACTGATGAAATTGCGTGGTATCACTTTGGGAGTTTTGCTGTATCGTCTCGGTTGACGCCGATGGCAAAGACGGCTGACAAACGCACGCGGTCCCGGAGAGGGGACCCCGCCGGGCGGGCGTCGGCGAACTCGATCAAGCCGGGGCAGCGCGAGCGGCTGTTGGCATCGATGGTCACCCTCGCCTCGCGGCAGGGTTACCCGGCTGTCAGCATCGCTGAGATCTCCACCCGCGCCGGGGTGTCGAGCGCCACGTTCTACGAGCAGTTCGCCGACAAGGAAGACTGTCTGCTGGCCGCTTACCAGCAGGCAGCCGCGGGCGTGCTGGAGCGAATGCCGCCACTGGACTCGGTGGCCGATTGGCAGGAGGCCTCACGGACCGTCGTGCGAGGGCTGCTCGGCGCTCTCCAGCACGACCCCGATGCCGGACGCGTGCTGCTCGTCGAGGCGCTCGCGGGGGGCACACGTGTACGCGCCGAACGCGAGCGGACCCTAGCGCTGTTCCAGGTACGCGCCCAGGAATTCCTCGACGCCGGCCCACGGGACGGAAGGGCGCTCGACCTCCCCGCCGACCTGCTGCTCGGTGCGGTCCGCAGCATCGTCTCGCAGAACCTGCGCACCCACAGCGAGGACCGCATGGCGCTCCTGGTCGACGACGTCATGGGATGGATCGAGTCCTACGCCGTCCCCGCCGAGGAGAACGGTTGGAGCACAGGACCACACACCATGCTCCCCGCGCGGGTCGGCACAGAATGGCTCACCGCAGCCGCACCGCCACCGCCGCCGCAAAGGCTTCCCAAGGGCCGGCACAGACTCCCCGCCGCAGCGGTGGAACGAAGCCAGCGCACCCGCATCATCCATGGCACCGCCGAGGTCATGGTCGCGAAGGGATACGCAGCCGCGACGGTCGCAGACATCGTCTCCGCGGCCGGCATCAGCCGCGATGTCTTCTACGCGCACTTCGCCAACAAGTATGAGGCGTATCTCGCGGCCCAGGAGTACGGAACACAGAACCTGCTCGAGGCCTGCGCCGCCGCATACTTCACTGGTGACAGTTGGCCCGAACGAGTCTGGCTGGCGTTGCAAGTACTCGTCCTCGCGGTCGCCGGGAACCCCGCGCTGACGCACCTGCGAGTGGTCGAGTGCTACGCCGCCGGTACTGCAGCGATCGAGCAGACAGAGCAGCTCAAGCGCGCGGCCGTCATCTTTCTCCAAGAGGGATTCACCTTAGGTCCGGGAGCGGCGCGACTGCCGCGGCTGGCGGCCCACGCGATCACCGGAGCGGTGTTCGAAAGCTTCTCGGCCCGAGCAGCCCGCGGGGAGCTCGCCGAACTCCCATGCCAGCTGCCGCTCCTCACCTACCTCGCGACGGCACCATTCATCGGCCCCAAACGGGCGATCGCCGCTGTGGAACGACTCAGCGCGGGTGAGCAGCCGGTTCTCCGCTCGTAACCAGCAAGCCGGCGAAGCCTCTCGACCAGATGGCCCGCGGCGATGGACGTTTGGGCCGGGGAACTCGTGGACGGCATGGCCGTGGCGCGGGCGCGTGTGACCACGCCCTCGATGGTGAGATGATCTCCGCCGGGAGGATCGGCCCGCCGACTTCGATCGCGTGGAAGCCTTATCGAAGCCTCAGCCGCCCGCATGCGACCCATCGAGGCCCGCAGACCCGGGCCGACAGCCCGATTCGGTCGGCGAGCGGTTCGGGCCGCCGATCGGATCTATTGTTGGTTGGGCCATGTCGGGTATCTTTAGGCATCTTCGACGCAGCTCACCAACGCCCGGCGACGACGCGAAGGAGGATGCCCGGCTAACGAGCGATTCTCGCCAAGCCGCCGAGAACGATGCCCGCGAGAAGGCGTCCGAGCGCGCGGCGCGCAGCAAGGCCATCGAGAATGAGGCGCGCCGACAGGCCTCGGACGCCGAAGGTCGGACCCAGGCTGCCGAAAATGAGGCGCGCCGACGGACCTCAGACGCCGAGGCTCACGATCAAAGAGCCGAGAACGAGGCTCGCCACCTGCCCGGGGACACTGAAAGCCGTGAAGGCTTCCCCGCGTGACGCTCGGGCCTGTTCACTGAGAGGGGCCACCCACCGGCGCTGTTCCCGATGAGCGCGATCTTCGCTCTCTGCTCGGCGTTCTCCAACGCGCTGTATCTGACCACGCAACATCTCGCGAGCACCAGCGGCCGCGCGGGCAAGGCGTCGGGACGGCGGCTGGTCGCCTATCTCTTCCGCAGCCCCCTGTGGCTGTTCGGCTGGGCAGCCGCGCTGGGAGCGTTTGCTTTTCAGGCAGCGGCGCTGAAGAACGGCCAGCTTTCGATTGTGCAAGCCCTGCTCGTCACGGAGCTCGTCTTCGGCCTGCTGCTGCGCAAGCTCTGGATCGGCCAGGCGATACGTCCAGCGGCGTGGCTCTGGGCCGGGGTCACCTGTGTCGGCCTGTTCGTGTTCGTGCTCGTAGACCAGCCACAGGGGGGCACCCCCACACCGACCGGGCACACGTGGGCCGGGGCGCTGGCGGCATTCGGCGGGGCAGCGGCTGTCATGACGTTGGCGGCCCGCTGGGGGCCGCCGCGGCGTCGTGCCGCGCTCTACGCCTCCGCCGCGGCCATCGTGTGGGCGCTCGTGGCGACGTTCATCAAGACCGCCACCGAGACCCTCACCAGCTCGGGGGTCGCGGCGGTGTTCACCGACTGGCCGGTCTATGCGCTGGCCGGCGGCGGAGCCGCGGGCGTGATTCTCGTGCAGGCGGCCCTTCACGTCGGTCCCCTGAGCGTCTCCCAGCCCCTACTCGTGATCGTCGACCCCTCCGTGAGCGTGGTGCTCAGCATCTGGCTCTTCCAAGAGAGCTACACGCGGGGTCCGGGCACGACCGCCGGCGCCGTGCTCGGGTTCGCCGTGATGTGCGTCGGGGTGGTGGCGCTCACGAGGACCGCCCCGCCGACGATGCAGCCCGTGGGCACCGACGCACCACGGGAGTGAGCCCGCTCAGGTTCACTGATACACAAAGCGAGACGCCCCGCGCTTCCCCTTGGTCTTGCCAACCTGGGCAGTCACCTTGACGGCGCCGCGCCTCGTCGCGGCCGGCACGACCGCCGTGCACTTCGTGGTCGAGGCGCAGTCCACGTTCACGGCCATTCTCTTCCGGAACGAGAACACGGTGTTCCCTTCGCCCGGCATAAAGCCGCTTCCGGTGATTTCCACGCTCTCGCCCCCCTTCCGCGGGCCCTGCGATGGGGACAGCTGGTTAACGACCGGCGGGCCATACAGGAACCGGGCCGCTGTCGCCGCCTCGCTGGATCCGCCGGCCGTGGTGATCGACACGGGAGCCCAGCCCGTGACACCGGGTGGCGTCGTAGCAACGACCTCGGTCGGCGTCGCGACTTCGAAGCCGGCGCTGGCACCGCCGACCCTGACGCCTCGCACGTCGACGAAATTCGTGCCGCTGATCGCGATCAGCGTCCTGCCCGCGCTCGGCCCGCTGTTGGGCGTGACCTCGGCGATGGTCGGCGCCACCGGAGGAACCACCGGGGCGACGTAGGTGAAGGTATCCCGTCTCACCATTCGGCTGTGCCCGCGCGGCGTTGTGACCGTGATGTTCACTGTCCCATGGCCTGGCGGCGCGATCGCGGTGATGCGTTCCAGGCCTTCGATTGTGAAGGTCGCGTCGCGGCCCCCAAAGCGCACGGCTGTAGCGCCAACGAGATCAGTGCCCTTGATCGTAACGGGCGTTCCCCCTCTTTCGGGGCCCCAGGCGACCCGCCGGGCGGCTCTCTTGTGGCGTCGTTCTTCCGCTTCTTCTTCTCGTCGTTCATTTTCTTCTTCTCGAAGTTCTTTTTCTTCTTCTCGAAGTTCTTCTTCTTCTTCTCGCAGTTCTTCTTGTTCTTCGCGAAGTTCTTCTTGTTCTTCCCGCCGTTCTTCTTCTTCTTCACGCAGTCGTTCTGCTTCTTCTGCCTGCGATTCTTCCCCGCCCGCCCGTTCTTCTTCGCCGGACTGTTCTTCTACGGGAGGTTTTTCCTTCGGCGGTTCGCCTTCTTTTGGTTCGACTTCGTCTTCTACGCCTTCGATCGCCGGCAAGAGAGGTCCGAGGGCGGCGCTGGATTCCCCTCCCGCGCTGACCGCCACGACCCTCACATCCGCGAGCCCTGGGACACGCACCGGGACCGTGCTGCAGCTCGTGCCGCTGGCGGCTTCGCCCACCCCGCAGAGTTGCGGCCACGTTTCCACCCCGAGTGCCCCTGCGTTGTTCGAGCCCCACGCCATCAGCGTCCCGTCTTCGAGCAGGGCCAGCGTGTCCTCCCAGCCGGTCGCGATCTGCCGAACACCGCTGACACCCGGAACCGGCATAGGCCGCGTTGAGCAGGGCTCGCCATCCGTGCAGGTTTCCGGGCCCGTGGACGTGCCCTGACCGAGCTCTCCGAGCCCGTTCCCACCCCACTCCTCCACTGTGCCGTCCTGCAACAGCGCCCCGCTCAGCGAGCCGCCCGCGCTGACCTGGGCCACGTTTTCGAGCCCGGGCACTGGGATCGGATGCAAGCTGTCGGCCTCGTCACCCTGACCGAGTTCGCCGAACACGCCTCTGCCCCACACCTGCACGTGGCCATCCGCCTGGAGGGCGAGTACATGCGAGGAGCCAGCGGCGAGCTGGGTGACTTCTTCGAGACCGCTGATCGGCGTGGGGCGGAGAACACATTCGCACCAAGGGATCAGCCCGCCGGCGAAACCGAGCTGGCCCGCTGCACCGTTGCCCCATGCCATCACGGTCCCGTCTTCCAGCAGCGCGAGGCCCGTCGAGTCCTCCGCCGCGACCGCGCGCACGTGTTCCAGTCCTGGGACCGCCACGGCCACCCGACTGCACGGCGCCGGCGAGCCCGCATACCGCTCGGTGCAGCGTTCGGGCCCTTCCTTGCTGCCGATCCCGAGCTGACCATCTTCATTGTCGCCCCACGCCACGACGGTCCCGTCCTGCAACAGCCAGCGAGAAGCCGGCCCCCCTTGCGACTCCCTTGACCTGCTCCGGGAGGTCAGGGACCGGCTGTGGTGACAGGACACAGGGTTCGGGTTCGAATTGGCCGCACTTTTCAGGCCCTTCGTTGCCACCGTCGCCGAGTTCGCCGAATGGGTTTGCGCCCCAGGCCCGCACGCTGCCGTCTTCCATCACCGCCAAGTCGCCGCTGTAGTTCTGGGCGACGCTGCTCACGCCTTCCAGTCCCGGCACCGGCAGCGGTCTGCGGGACGCGGGATCGAGACCGACGATGTCGAATTTGCCGACCCCGAGCTGGCCGTAGTTGTTGAACCCCCACGTCATCGCTCCCCATGAAGCCTGCGCGGGAGCGCTGAGCAACAGCGCCAGCACAACGCCGATCGCGACCGATGCCGCCAGTCTTCGCACCGTCGAGCCTAGCTTGCCTCTACCCGCCAGCATTTGCGCGGGGGACCCTATCGGCGCCCGTACCTGGAAATGCGCTGTGCGGTTGCCCCGCTACGGTTCGCGATCTATGCGGCGGGCTTCACTCGGTCTCGCTGCCGTATGCATCCTCGCCGGCTGTGCGGGCCACGGAGCACCGGCCAATGCGGTTGCCCACTTACTTCCCCGAGCCTACGGGCGACGGCGTACGCGCGAGCCTCGGGCCGGTATCCGGAAGTCGTCTTTCGCGTGCCGAGCGGGTCGATGAAGCGACGCTTCCGAGAAGGCGGTCGAGGGCGTCGTCAGTCGCCGGGCGAAGGCTGTGCGCCGGGGAACTGGCGGGCCAGCGCATAGAGGCGCCCGGCGACGGCCGCGGGTACGACCGCGCCACCGCGGGCCGCGCCTTCCTGGTCGATCACGTGCTGGATCGTCGCCTCGGGGACACCGGCGGCGCGTGCCTGCGCTGCCGCCGCGGCGATGATGGCCTGGTCGCCCGGACCCATCAGCCTCATGGTGTCGCCGCCCGAACTCCCGACGCGAGGGCTCGAGCTTCAATGACCGCGCGCATCCCTTCTCAGGTTACGCCGCTGGATCTCCATTGCGGCGGGCCAACAGGGAGTTGTTTTCGTCGCGCAACTGCCTGCAGCAGGCGATGCGATCGGACCGGTCGATGGGGTCGTGCAACTCCAAGCTGCCCGTTCGTCCACTTCGGGCCCGGCCACCCGAGGCTCACCCTCCGGGAGGCCGATTCGTCCATGGTGGGCGTTTCGGATCGGACCCGGGCAGATAGTGGCGACGTGGCAGTCTCCGAGGGGGTCCCGGCCGCGGTCGCGGTGCTGGGTGAGAGCGGCGCGGTCGAGCGCGCCACCAGTGCATTCGTGGAGCGCTTCGAGGTGCGCGACGGGTGGCTGACCGAATGCCCGGACGAGGTCGGCATGATCGCGGCGGGCGAGGCCGACCACGCGAGTGTGGTGCTCGACGGGGTCGAGGGCGACGTGGTCGCCGTGGTGGACGTCCACGGCCGGCGCACGGCCGTGCTGACGATCCCGATCGCGCCCGAGCTGGAGGTCCTCGAGCCGACGGGACAGATGCTCGAGGAGCCCGTGGACGAGAGCCCCGCGATCGTGTGGCTGAAGGACCTCGACGGTCGCTACCTGCACGTGAACAGCCGCTACATCGAGCAGCTCGGGACCGAGACCGAGCTCGTGTATGGCCACACCGACGCGGAACTCACGGCCTCCTCGTCGATCGAAGGCCTGCGACTGGAGGAAAAGGACACAGCCGGGCAGGAGCCGCTGGAGCTCGAGTACATGATCGGCGCCTTCGAAGAGCGCCCGGCGTTCGCAGCCCTGCGCTTCGCCCTGCGCGACCGTGACGGACAGCCGACGGCGATCTGCGGCGTCGCGGCCCCGCTCTCGGAGGCTTCGCTGGCGCGCTCGGAGTGCGAGCGCCTGATGAGGATCGACCGCTGGCGGCGGTTGGACCCGCTCGCGATCCGCCAAGACCTGCTCGACGAGTGGGGACTCACGCTCGCCGACGGAAGCTCGGGCCCTCCCCTCGACCGCGACGACCGCGTGGCGGCAGTCCTCGCCGAGCGCGACGAGGCGCTGGCGAGTGCCGCGAGACTCGAGCGGGAGCTGGCCAGAGAGCGCGAGCAGCTGGAGGAGCTTCGCGCCGAGTCAGAGCGCGCCACCCGGCGCACGGAAGAGCTCGACGGCACGGTGGCGGCTGAGCAGGCGCGAGCGTCGGAGCTCGAGCAGTCGCTCGCCCGCTCGGAGGGCCGAGTCGGTGAGCTGGAAACCGAGCTGACGGCCGCCCGCACGGCGCTCGAGGAGCGTGTTCAGCAGGCACAGGAGCTCGAGGTCCATGAGACAGCCGCGAACAACGAAGACGTCCACTGGAGCACCGCCTCCCAACGTGCCTTCTCGGCCGCGCTCGGTGGCCTGACGGAGTGGCGCTCGGTGCTCGAGCACGCGGCCGAGACGCTCGGCGCGGAGGGCGGTTGGAACGCCGCCGTGGCCTGGTGCCGGGACGAACCGCGCTGGTCGATGCGCTGCGGCGCGATCTGGATGCGCGAACCGGAGGACCTGGCGGCGTTCGAGAATCGCACCTGGCACCACCGCAAGGACGCCTCGACGGGAGAGTTCGGTCGCGCCCGAAGCCGCATGGCGACCGCCTGCGTGCTCGATCTGCGCTCGGCGGAGGACCCGCTCCTGAGAGCCGCAGCGGAGGACGGCATGGGCTCGGCGCTGCTGGTGCCGATCAACGACGGCGCAGAAACGATCGCGATGCTCGAGCTGCTGTCACGGAGCACGACCGCGCCCAACGCGGAGCTGATGGTCTCCCTGGAAGCCGTCGCCCTGCAGCTCGGGGTGGTCGCACAGTTGATGAAGCTCGCGGACGTGCCCCGCTGGCGACTGGGACGCCTCTAGGCGTTGGCGCCGGCGCGCTCGGCGGGACCCACGCCAGCGTCCGCGGGAACGCCGCCTGCGTCACCGGCCTGTGGCCCCACGAAGGCTGCGATGGCATCGGCGACGGCCACCGGCTGGTCCTCGGGCGTAAAGCTGTAGCAGTCGTCGAGCTCGATGACTCGCGCCTGCCCCAGGGCGGCCGCGTAGCGGGTCGCGTGCTCCACGGGGAACACGGGGTCCTCGCGCGACCAGACGAGCAGCGCCGGCTCGCGCCAGCGCTCGATCAGCGCGGCTCCCGCCTCCCGCACGGCGGCGGTGGAAGCGCCGGCCATGACCTTCGCCGTGTCCGCGAGCACTTCGCGGTCTCTTATGCACGGGAGGGCATATGAGTCGGAGATCGCCTGGTCGAGCGGATGCTTGACGAGCAACCCGAAGGCGGCCGGGAGTTTGCGCACGTCGGGATCCTCCAGCGCGGAGAGCAGCCGGCCGAGCACCTCGAGATCCTGCGCGGCGGCGGGCAGACCGTCGAACGGGGCCGGCGGGAACTCGTCGTAGGGCGTCTCACACGACGTCAGCACCAGTCGCGAGACGTGCGCCGAGCCGTTCGCGAGCGCGATCTGGGAATACGCCCCGCCGGAATCGTTGCCCACCAGGGTGACGTCCTGGAGCCCTAGCGCCTCGACTGCGTCGTTGATCAGTCCCGCACATCCATCCGGGTCGAGCTTCGCCCGTCCCTTGAGCGGAACCCTGTGGGCGCCGAGCGGCAGGTCGAGCGTTATGCAGCGATAGCGGTCGGCCAGGCGGTCGACCACGCCGCGCCACAGGTTGGCGTTGGCAAGCCACCCGTGGGCGAACACGAGCGCCGGGCCCGTGCCACGGGCGAACGCCTCGATCGGACCCTGCTCGAGCTCGAGCCTCATCACCTCGCCCAGCAGCGGCGACCGGAAGCGGTGGGCGTCGCTCACGAAGCGGCCACCGTGGTGACAGCGCTGAAGGCCGCGTCGGCGAACGGCACGAGCTCGGCGGCGACCTTCCCCGGATCGGTCGTGTGCGGCACGTGTCCGCTGTCGATGACCGTCAGGCGAGCGTCCGTAATCGCGCTCTCGAGGTAGCGGCCGACCTTCACCGGTATGACGGGATCCCGCCGGCCCCAGAGCAGCAGCGTGGGGGCCTGGATCAGGTGCCCCTCGCCACAGAGGTCGTGCTCCGGGGAGGCGAACGAACGCCACAGCTCCGCCACGGCCCCGAGGCCCGGGTCGCGGCGGGTCGTCTCGATGGCGGCAGCCCGGGCGCGCCGGTCGGCGTCGGTGCGAACGCGCATGTAGCGGGCCGAGAAGGTGGGATAGATGGTGCGCAGGAACCACGGCTGTGACATCAGCCGGCAGAAAACGCGCGCCTGCGTCGAAGGACCGAGCCACCCCCCACCGTCGACGATCACGAGTCCTCGCACCAGCTCCGGGTGCCGGATCGCCAGGCGCGCGGCCGCAAAGCCGCCGACCGAGTTGCCGACGACCACGGCCCCGCCGGGGGCGAGCTCGGCGACGAGCTCCTGCGCCACGTCGGCGAAGCTCATCGCGGTGGCCGGGCCCCTGCCGGGCGGCGAGGACCCGTGTGCCGGCCAGTCCATCGAGATCGAGCGAAAGCGCGCCGGTATCAGTGCGCGCAGCTCGTCGTAGTCGTGGCGGTCGTGTGCTCCGCTTGGCAACAGCACGATCGTGTTGCCCTCCCCGCGTACGTCGTAGGCGATCGCTCCCGCCGAGGTCTCGAGCAGCTGCATGCGCAGACCGTACCACATGACTGACCGGTCGGTCACTCGTACTGACCGAATGGTCATCTATGCTCGACGCGTGCCACCGGTAACGGCCGTCCAGACGTCCCCCACGCGCGACGTGCTCCTCGACGCGGGAGTCACGGTGGCTGACGAGTTCGGCCTCGCCGGCCTCAGCGTCAACCGGGTGGTCGCCGCCGCAGGCGTCGCCAAGGGGACCTTCTATGTCCACTTCCACGACCGCGCCGCGTTCGTGGACGCGTTGCACGCCCGCTTCCACGACGAAGTGCAGGCGGCCGTGGCGGCTGCAACGGCGGACACCGCTCCCGGTGCCGAGCGGATCCGCCGGGCCGCCGAGGCCTACCTCGACGTGTGCCTGGCCAACCGCGCGGTCAAGGCGCTCGCGCTCGAGGCCCGCTCGGATCCGTCTCTGATCTCCTCGATGGCCGCCCGTCACGAGCGCTTCACCGCGGCCGCGATCCCGAGCCTGAAGGCGATGGGATGGCCCGACCCTTCGGCTGCCGCCCAGTTGCTCGCGGCGATGACCGCGGAGGTGGCCATCCGCGAGCTCGACGCCGGACGCCGACTCCCCGCCTCCCGCCGCGCGCTGCGACACTTCCTCACGGCACAGCGATAATCGGATCATGCACCCCGCCCTCGTGGGGTTCGGCTTGGGGTTCTTGGTGGCGCTCCAGCTCGGGCCCATGTCGCTGTTCCTGATTCGCTGTACGTTGCGTGCCGGCTGGCGCGTGGGGCTGGCGATCGGTGCCGGTATCGCGGCGGTGGACGGGATCTATGCGGCCTGCGGTGCGGCCGGGGCGGCGCCGCTGCTCGACATCGAGCCGCTTCGCATGGCGCTCGGGATCGCCGGCGGCGCGCTGCTGATCGTGATCGGCCTTCGCACCCTCCACGAAGCCTTCCGGGTGAGGCTCGGCCTCGAGGCCGCCGACGAGGTGGCGGACCCCAGGCGGGCGTTTCTCACCTCCGTCGCCGGGACCGCCTCCAACCCGGCCACGATCGCTTCGTGGGCGGCGATCTTCGCCGCGGCGAGCACCGCGGGGGCCGCGCCCACGACCGGTGCAGCAGTGCTGTTGATCGGGGGCGTTGCCCTCGGCAGCCTCGCCTGGGTCAGCGCGCTGGCGAGCGCCGTCGCGATCGCCCGCCGCGGGCTGGGGGCGCGGGCGATGCGGCTGGCGGACGCCGTCGCAGGCCTCGGGATGCTCGGCTGTGGCGGCGCCCTCGTGTACTCCGCGACCCGCGAGCGCTAGGCCCGCGGGTCGATCCGGCTGTTACCTCAGCCGCGGCCGTAGCCGTGAGACCCGTCGGAGCCGGGCCCGGCGTGACCGGGGTCGCCGGTGCCCGCTCCGGGTAGCTCAGGGCCAGCGGGGCCCGGCACGGGCTGGAGGTGGTGTTCGGGTTCACCCGCTTCGATCGCAGCCAGGATCGATTTCGTGGCTTCTTCGAATTCGGTCAGGGCGGTGTGGAACGTCTTGCACGCTTCCTGGACCGCGGTGCGGTAGGCCCTGCCGGCTTCGTGGGCGGACGCCCAGTAGGTCTTCAGCGCTTCCTGGCAGGCGGGGCTCAGTTCGGTCTGCTCCCAGAAGCCGTGTTCGTGGTGTTCGGTCAGCGCGGGACAGGCTTCCTGGAGCTTCGTGCCGTCTGCCTTCAGGGCTTCCCAGAACGTCTTCGAAGCGCCTTCAACTGCCTTTTGCTTGACGGCGAAGGCGCCAGCCAGCTTTTCGCACGCCGCCACCAGTTCCTTGGTCTTGGTTTCGCTGAGGCTGCTCACGCCCGGGTTCTGCGCCTCGTCGGGACGCTTGAAGGCGTGCACGTGATCACCGACGGCAACGCCCGCCTGAGCGCAGACGCCGCTCACCTGCCCGGACTGGAACAGGTCGTGGCGATGAAGGTGCCGGGCGCCTCGATCTGCCTGCGCCGCACTCGTGAGGGTCATCGGGGCCAGCACGCACGCTGCCGCGAACACGGCCATCACTCGGGGTCCGATCAACATCGAGAACCTCCTAACGGCTCGTCATCCCGCCGGACCCGAACCTAGTCGGCATCGGATCCGGCGAGCTTTACACGTCTCCGCGGACCACCCCCGGACGTCCAGAGGCCCCGCTCTGAGGGGACCCCGGGCACCTGTGGCGTGGTCCGGGCTTGGGCGGAAGTACCCGGCTGCCGCGGCCCTAACGACGGGCCTACGACGTACGTCCGAAGCCCTGCTCGGATCGAACCCCCGGACACCGGCCGCGCGGTGGGGGAAACCGCTCAGGCGGACAAACGGCTAGCTGCGGCCGGCGAGGAGTCTCAGCTCGGACATTCCTGACCGCCGGCGGTGAAGCCGCTTTCCAGGCACGGTTCGATCAGAGGTGTCTGCCAGCTTCCGGTTCCTTCCAGGATCGGTTCGATGTCCTGCGGTTCGGTGGCATACAGACGGATCACGACGTGGAATTCGCCGGCCGGAGCGGGCAGCCAGTTCTCCTTCTGCTGTTCGTTGGTGGGCTCGCCGCTCTGCACGTAGATGTTCAGCGACCCGTCTTCGTTGTAGTGCACCTGGGAGCGGTTGCCGAGCGCGTAGCGTTCGAGCGGGTTGCTGACGAAGAAGCCGCTGTTTTCGTACATCGTCAGCGACCAGAAGGCTTTCACCGGGAACGGGAAGTCGCTCGCGGGGAAGTGCACCACGTAGCGTTTGCTCTGCCCGTTGAGTTTCGCCTCCGTGTCATCGGTCAGCGCGAGCGGATAGATCGACACGTTCGGCGAGAGAGCACCTATGCCCAGCCTGTCGACCTCCGCGCGGAACACGTAGTTGGTGCCGTATTTGCCGGCCCCCACGACCAGCCAGCCGTTGTGTTTGGCGAAGCCGCTCAGATACGCTTCTTTGACGTCGAGCAGGACCTGCCCGGGGCCTGCGGCGACGGCTTCTTCGAGTCCCCTGATGACGCCCTTGCCGTCCTTGCCCTTGCTCGGCTTCTTGCCGGGGGCGATGCCGACGGTGGCGAGTTCTTCCAGGATCGCTTTGTCGGCGGCGGGAGGAGCGAACTTCTTGAGTGCCTTCCCGAGAGCCGTCCAGTAGAGCAGCGGGCTTTCGTGTTCACCGGTGCCCGGAATATGGGCGACCGTCGCTTCGGTGTGTTCCTTCCCGGGGGTCTTCGGTTTGTAGTTGAGACCTTCCTTGAGCCAGTTCTTGAGCGGAACGATCTTCATCTGTTCCTCGATCGGCAGGGCTTCGGTGTCGCTCGGCCCTTCGACGACGACGCGGCCGATCAGCCACACGCGGTCATACGGTGAGTGGATGACCTTCAGACCTTCGGCTTCTTCCATTCCTTCGTCGGTACCGGGTCCGGCCACCAGGTAGTCGCCGGGCGGAAGCACGCCGGAGGCCTCGGTTCCCACGTTGGCGAAGTTTTCGGTCCACGGCGAGACCATCTCGACGACGTCGAAGCGGCTCGCGGTGGGGACGTTGACGACCATCGGATGGTTCTTCTTCAGTTCCAGCCAGCCGGTGGCGTACAAGGTGTCGTCGTTGGGCGCCACCACCACGCTCTCATTCGTGGTCACGAGATGCTTGAAGTGCGAGAGCTGGTTGACGGGCGCGTAACCGGATTCGGTGGCCACGTTCACGCTGGTCGAGGTGTCGAAGATCCGTTCGGCGTCCAGCAGCGGCTGGCCGTAGATGTAGGCCTTGATCCCCAGTTCGCGGCCGCGTTCGATTTCCTGAGCTTCGGTTTCCGCCATCGCGCCGCTCGCGAACGCCGCGCACCAGCCACAGGCAACCGCCAGCAGCACGCCAAACACCACGATCCTCCGCATGTCCCCTCCCCGCTCGAACTCTTCCTGCGGCCACCTCCCCCCTTGGCAGGTGCCGCGTCGGCAGACCCGTATCGTACTAGACGGGTCTACGCCGGATGCCACATCCGGGCGCTGGGAGCGCCGTGCGGGGACCCTCAGTAGAGCGCTGCGGCCAGTCGCCGGCGGGTGGTGCTCGCGAGCGGATCCTGGGGATCGAGCGCGTCTAGCTCACCGAGGATCAGGCGGCGGATCTCATCGCGCTGGAGCTCCACCGAGGGCAGCGCCTCGAGCAGCAGCTCCAAGCCCTGCTCGAGCTGACCCCGGTCCAGGGCCGCAAACGCGTCTTCGAACAGCCCCTCGCCCTGCAGGCGCAGGCGCGCCGCCAGACCGTCCGCCCGCAAGCTGCCGACGACGGTTTCCAGCAACTCGAGCGCCGGCTCGGGCTCGCCGCGGTCGATCAGCAGCCGCGCGAGCGCCAGGGCCGCATCCGGGCGTCCCGGTTGTAGCTCCAGGGCGCGGCGCAGATCCTCCTCGCTGCCTCCCTCCACGAGCTCGTCGGCCTGCGAGGGGAGCAGGCCGTCGAAGAATCGCTCGACCGCCTCGCGGTCCTGCGCGCCGACGAACTCATCCACCACTCGTGCGTCCTTGAAGGCCTTCACGGCGGGGATCCCGCGGATCTGAAAGGCCTGCGCGAGCGGCTGGTTGGCGTCGGTGTCGAGCTTGGCCAGCACGACCTTCCCCTCGCGCTCGGCGGCGGCCCGCTCGAGCAGCGGTCCCAGCTGCCGGCAGGGGCCGCACCACTCGGCCCAGAAATCCACCACGACGGGAAGGCTGCGCGAGCGGTCGATCACCTCGCGCTCGAAATCCCGTTCGCCGACGTCCAACACGGTCACGGCCGCCAGCTTAGAGGCCTCGGGGCCCATGCCGGCGAGGCGCTCAGCTGCTCGCCAGCTCCTCGAGCGCCCAGGGCGTGAGCGCCTCCCGCAACCATGACGGGATCGGCGTCTTCTGCAGCGACTCGCGATCCACGATCACGTGTCGCATGTCGCCCTCCACAAGTGCTTCCTCCCCCCGCAGGACGCGGTGGCGGGTCACACAGGAGGTGTTGCCGAGATGCGAGATCACGACCTCGAGCACCAGCTCGTCGTCGAATCGAGCCGCCCCCAAGAAGCGCGCCGAGGCTTCTGCCACGACCATGTCGACGCCACGCTCGAGCATCGCCCCGTAGCTGCCGGCGGCGGCCCGCCAGAGCTCGGTCATCGCGATGTCGAAGTACGCGAAGTAGTTGGCGTTGAAGACGATCTGCTGCGGGTCGCACTCGGCATATCGGACCCGCAGCGGGTGGGTGAAGGGGGCGCGCGGCACCACGGCAGATTACGTCAAGCAATAGCATCGCCGCTCGTGGACGACTACCGCTCTGCCTCGCTCAACGCCTGGTCGACGGTGGCGCCCGACTGGGCGCAGCTGACCGACAGGATCGACCGCCAGCTGGGGCCGGCCGCCGATTGGATCATCCAGGCGCTCGCCCTGCAGCCGGGCGAGAGCGTGCTCGAGCTGGCCGGCGGTCCCGGCACGCTCAGCATGATGGCCGCCCGCGCAGTGGGGTCCGGGGGCCACGTGCTGTACAGCGACTTCGCCGAGCCGATGGTGGACGCCGCCCGCGCGCGGCTCGCCGCCGAGGGGCTCACGTGGGTGGACTGCCGGCGCGTCGACGCCGAAGCGATCGACCTCCCGGAGGACTCGGTGGACGCCGTGGCCTGCCGGATGGGCTACATGCTGATGGCCGAACCCGCGGTCGCGCTGAGGGAGACCGCACGCGTCCTGAAGGGCGGCGGCCGGCTGGCGCTGGCGGTGTGGGGCGACGCGGCCTCCAATCCGTGGGCCGCGGTGCCGATACGCGAAATCGCCGGCCACCTGTCCCTGCCCGCCCCACCACCCGACGCCCCCGGGCTCTGGAGCCTCTCCGGCGAGGGTCGCCTCGGCGCCGAGCTCGAGGACGCGGGCTTCGTCTCGGTGCAGGTCGAGACGCTCGACGGCACCACCGAGTTCGACTCCGCCGATCACTGGATCGAGATGACACGACGGCTGGCCGGTCCGCTGCGCACGCTGTGGGAAAACCTGGACGAGCCCACCCGCGCCGCCGTGGAGCAGCTGATCCGTGCCGCGGCCGGACCCTACGAAGGCGACGACGGCCGCCTGGCGGTACCCGAGCGGATGCTCGTGGCCAGCGCGGTGGCCCCCGCCGCCGGCGCTTCCTAGCAATGGCGGGGCGGGCGGCGGAGTGGCTCCAGGGCGGAGCTTTCTTCGAGTGGATGCCTCCGGACGGCGGGCGGGCGCCGCTGCAGATCTTCCACACCGAGCTCGGAGACGCCGACGCGCCGACGATGGTGCTGCTACACGGCTTTCCGACGAGCAGCATCGACTGGTATGACGTGGCCGGGCTGCTCGCCGGCAAGCATCGGGTGTGCATGCTCGACTTCCCGGGCTTCGGCTTCTCCGACAAGCCCCGAGACGGCGGCTACACGCTGCTGCGCGACTGCCGGCTGCTCGAGCACTACGTCAGCGAGATCCTGGGGGCGGACTCCGGCACCGTGATCGCCCACGACCGCGGCGACAGCGTGGCGCTGACCTTCGCGCAGCGTTGTGGCTCCGGAGCGGCCGGCTTCGAGTTGCACCGGCTCGTGCTGAGCAACGGGAACATGTTCCTGCCGCTCTCCAGCCTGACCCAGTTCCAGCGTCTGATCCTCGACCCCACCTCCGCTCCGGCGGTGCTCGAGGCCCTCACGCCCGAGATGCTCGCGGCGGGGATGGGCCAGAGCACCTACACCCCCGCTCGCTCGCCCCAGGACCCTGAGGTCGTCGCGCTGGCGGACACCTTCGCCCACAACGACGGCATCGCCGTGCTCCACGAGACGATCCAGTACCTCGTCGAGCGCTCCCAGAACGAGCGCAGCTGGCTCGACGCGCTCGCCGCCTCGGAGCTACCGACAACGCTGGTATGGGGCCTTTACGACACCGTCGCTCCCCTGCGCGTTGCGGCCCACGTCTGGGACTCGTTCCTGGTGGAAAAGCCCGGGGCGAACGAGTTCTGGCTTCTACCCCGGGCCAACCACTACCTTCAGAGCGACCAGCCGAAGGAGTTCGTGGAGGTCATCGAGAGGTCCCTCGCGGGGAACCCTCCGGAGCCCGGGGCGCTCAGCGACGCCCCCGGGGCACCCCTGTTCATCGACCGCTCCCGCAGCGGGCTGCCCTCGGCCGCGGAGGTGCTGGCCCAGCCCGCCTCGCTGGAGACGCTCGAACAGGACGCGGCGCGGCTGCAGGGCTAGAAGCGCCTCGGATAGGCTGCGCGCGGTGGCCAAGGCCGCGGCGCTGACCGTCGAGAACCTGCGTGTTCAGCGGGGAGGCCGCGAGGTCCTCCACGGGCTCTCCCTGGAGGTGAGTCACGGCTCGGTGACAGGGCTGCTCGGGCCCAGCGGCTGCGGCAAGTCGACGCTGATGAGGGCGATCGTCGGCGTCCAGCGGGTCGCCGGCGGCACCGTCACCGTGCTGGGCCATCCCGCCGGCACCGGCGAGCTGCGCCGGCGCGTGGGATACGTGACCCAGGCGCCCTCCGTATACGCGGACATAACCGTCGGCGAGAACCTCCGCTACTTCGCCTCGATCGTGGGGGCCGACCGCGAACGGATCGGGCAGACCATCGCGACGGTCGGCCTGGTCGGACACGAGCGCCAACTCGTCGGCTCACTCTCGGGCGGGGAGCGCTCCCGTGTGTCGCTGGCCACGGCGCTGCTGGGCGGGCCCGAACTGCTCGTGCTCGACGAGCCGACGGTGGGTCTGGACCCCGTCCTGCGGGCTGAGCTGTGGGAAGCCTTCCACGAGCTCGCCCGGAGCGGGACCACGCTGCTCATCTCCAGTCACGTGATGGACGAGGCGAGCCAGTGCGACCGGCTGCTGCTGATGCGAGACGGTGTGCTGCTCGCGCAGAGCACCCCCGAGGAGCTGCGGCGGAGCACCGGCGAGAGTGATCTATCGCAGGCGTTCCTGTCGGTGATCCGCCAGAGCCAACCCGACCCCACCCGGCACGTGCGCGAGGCGTGAGCGCTCGAGCAACCCTCGCCACCGCCCGGCGGGTGCTCTGGCAGATCCGCCACGACCCCCGCACGATCGCGCTGCTGCTCGTCGTGCCGGCCGCGCTGCTGGTGCTCCTGTACTTCGTCTTCGAAGGCCAGCCGCACGCCTTTCAGAGGATCGGAGCCCCACTCTGCGGCCTGTTCCCGTTCATCGTGATGTTCCTCGTCACCTCGATCGCGATGCTGCGGGAGCGCACTTCCGGCACGCTCGAGCGGCTCATGACGCTGCCCCTCGCGAAGGGCGACATCCTGCTCGGATACGGCATCGCCTTCGGGCTGCTCGCGGCCCTGCAGGCCGTGATCGTGTGCACGGTCGGCTTCGCGATCCTGGGCCTGCACGCCGCCCACGGCGCGTGGCTGGTAGCGCTGCTGGCGGTCGCCAACGCCCTGCTCGGGATGGCGCTCGGACTGTTCGCCAGCGCGTTCGCGCGAACGGAGTTCCAAGCCGTCCAGTTCATGCCGGCGCTGATCTTTCCCCAACTGCTGCTTTGCGGCCTGTTCGTGCCTCGCGACCAGATGGCCGGATGGCTGCACGCGATCTCGTGGCTGATGCCGCTGACCTACGCCTATGAAGCCCTCGCCCGTGCCACGGCCCCCGCGGCCCTCGGCGCCGCGATGGCGGCCGAGGTGCTGGCGCTCGCCGGCTTCACGCTGGCGGCACTCGGGCTGGGGGCGCTGACGCTGAGGCGGCGGACGGCATGAGCGGCCGGCCGGCTGCGCCTCGCACGGGCGCCGTGCCTCCTACGCGGCCAGCGCCCGTTTCTTGATCTGCTCGAACTCCGCCTGGTTGATGGCGCCCGCTTTCAGCAGCTCCTCGCCCTTGGCGATCTGCTGGGTGGGGTCGCTCCCGCCGGCCACCGAGCGGACGTACTGATCCATTTCCCGCTTGGCGCTTTCCTGCTGACGGATCGAGCGTTCGCTGATGCCCTTGTGCTGGGCGATCAGATACACGAACACCCCCAGGAACGGGAATATGACGACGAACACGATCCACGCCGTCTTCGTCCACCCGCCGATGTCGTGACGGCGAAAGAGGTCGGCGAACATGGTGAACAGGATCCAGATCCACACCACGAAGCCGAAGAAGATCACGATCGTCCACAGGACTTCCAGGAGTGGATAGCTGGTGGCGAGCGACATCTGGCCCCTCCTTCTCGATTTGGTGACGGCCACCGGGGGCCGCCGTCGGCCGTTCGGCGCCGGGGATTCTACGGGCCGGTGAAGCCTCCGGCGAAGCAGGCCTTTTCTTCGCAGTCGTCTTCCGCCTTGATCGCCCCTTCGAAGAAGTCGGAGACCGTTTTCTCCTCCGTCCCCGGCTCACCGCGGGGGGCCCCGTGAGGGTCCTCGCCGGAGAGGTTCGGGGTGTTCGTGTAGGGGGGCGGTTCGGTGCCGATGAAATGGCCCGACCCAGGCGAGGTTTCGCGAATGGGCCCGATGTCGTAGTAGTAGAGGGCCGAGCCGGGGTACGGCGTCGGGCGCATCTTTTTGATGCCCCACAGCACCGACGTGTGCGGCCAGCGGCCGGGATACAGGGCGGGCTTGTGGGCCTCCGCCCCGACCGTGCGTGCCTCCACTTCGGACTGGTAGTTCGATACCTGGTGATCGCCGAGAGCTATGTTCAGCAGTATCTGGTGGGCGGGCGTGCCGGGGAGCGGGTCGGAGGTCATCCTCTCGGCGTAGCCGTCGGGCTCGCCGCGATCCCACAGCATCTGCATCATGTCGAGCAGCAGCGGACGCTCGGCTTCGATCTGGTAGTAGAAGTTCAGCACCGTGCCGAATTCCGCGTAGTCGACCGAGCGCGGCAGCAGGACCGAGTAGTTCATCGCTCCGACCCCGAGCTCCGCGCGGGTGAAGTCGGGCGAGACGGCGGTCAGCGCGCCTCCCATGATCCCGCCCTGGCTGTTGCCGTTGTAGTAAAGGTGTTCGGTGTTCAGGACCGAGCCGCTGGCGAGCGTGCCGTCCTGGTGGAAGGCCGGGTCGGTGGTGAAGCCGCTGGAGCTGATCATCGCGCGCCCGAGATAGAGCTCGTCCAGCAGGCCCTGCTGGAGGCGATCGGGGATCGCCGGGAACACCGACAGATTCGACAGCGCTTCGATCACGGTCGGGACGTCCGATTCGGCCATCCCGATCTCGTCGGTGGCGCAGTGCACGATTTTGTAATTCTCCGAGAGGCTCCGCTGCGGGCTGGCGGCGACCTCTTCGGCGCTCCCCAGCAAGCCGTGCCCGTACAGCGACGGGCGGCCCTGTTCGGGCGGCCCGGTCGTCACCGACACCGGGATGATGCAGTCGAAGTTCGCGGTCCAGGTGCCGTCCTGGATCGGAGCCCCTTCGCTGTTCAGATGCATCCGGCCGCCCGTTGCGCAGCTCGGGAACAGGAAGCAGGGAACTTCGAAGGTCCCTTTCACGCGCCGCGCGATTTCCCCCGGGAAGGGTTCGTTTTCGATGTTC
This sequence comes from uncultured Solirubrobacteraceae bacterium, assembly GCA_963821425.1. GTDB lineage: Bacteria > Actinomycetota > Thermoleophilia > Solirubrobacterales > Solirubrobacteraceae > Palsa-744. The sequence continues at coordinate 1,856,707 of CAWGDS010000004.1, read as the reverse complement.
GTGACCTGGAAGCTGGGCGAGACGCCCTCGGGGATGCCGTCGGCGAGGTTGGTGTCGCCGAGCTGGGCGAAGGCCTCGTTGCGCATGTCGAGCTCGCGTTCGGTGTTGTTCGCGTCGCTGGCGACCGTGAAGTCCCACGCCAGGTACAGGCTCGAGCGCTTGATGCGGGCCCCTTCGAGCTTCGAGAAGAGTTCTTCGAAGTGGGGCCGGCGGGCGTTGACGGCTTCCTGTTCGCTGGGCACGTTGTCGCGGTAGTAGCGGAAGCCGGCGGGCGCTTCGAGCGATTCGTGGGCGGCGTTCTTGAGGTTCCGCAGGGCCACGATGTAGCGGTCGCCGGAGGTGAAGTTGACCGCCGGATGGATCTCGAGCACCGCGTTGGCCGGATTCGACGCGTTCGAGTCGATCTCAACCCAGATCGGCCAGCGTTGGCCGGTCGCGGTGTCGATCACGACCACCGGGGCGTTGCCCTTCGTGTACTCGCCGATGTGATTGATCGGCACGGCCTTGTTCGCGTGCAGGTCAGCCGCGGTGTCGACCCCCGGGACCTTCACGAGGATCACCGAGCCCGGGCTGAAGCCGTCGGAGGCGTTGTAGGGAGCGGCTTCGATGTGCTTCCCTTCGGTGTTCGCCGGCAGCGCTTCGTCGCTGAAGTGCACGCGGCGGCCGGTGTGGCTGGTGGGATCTTCGACCGTGTAGTAGTCGTCCGGAAACGGGAGCATGCAGACGCCGGCCACCGGGTCCGCAATGAACTCACAGCCGTTTTCGGTGTTCACCGCGGGCAACGTCTCGTTGCGCGCCGAACCGCCGCTGCCACGAAGCGGCCTTGCCTGCGCAGCCGCGGCCATCAGGACCACCAGCGCGAGCGCCACGGCCGCGAGTGCCGCGATCGCGCGTCCCGCGGTCGCGAGCCCGGCGGGCCGCCCAAGACCGGTGCCTCCACGTCCCCTGCCTGCCATCGTCGCATCCCCTCCTGGCCGCCGCTCCCCTCGCGGGCCCCGGCGGCGTCGCCCCAGACGTCCGGCCGAACCTTATCGCGTTTCCCACCAACCTTCTTTCACGGAGGGCGTTGTTTGTTGTAGAACACGAACTGCACGCAACCGAGGAGGCAGGCTTCGTGCTGAGGTGGGGCATGGGGGGATGTATTGGGGTGCTGGCGGCGCTGGCGGCCTGGCTTCCCGCGCCCGCGGCGGCGGCCGGCGAAGGCTGCCCCAAAACGCACGGCGGCCCGGCGGCGCTGGACTGGGGCATGAACGCCTCCGAACAGCTCGGCTCGGGCTACTCCAGCGGCCTCGAGAACTCCGCTCAGCCGGTCGAGGGGCTGACGGGAGCGACCCAGATCAAGGCCGGCTTCAAGTTCGGGATGGCGGTGCTGGGCGACTGCACCGTGCGTTCCTGGGGCACGGGCAACAAGGGCCAACTCGGCGACAGCTCACAGCAGACGGCGACCCATCCCGTGACCGTCACGGGGCTGAGCGAAATCAAGGAAATAGCGCTCGCCAACGCGCACGCCATAGCGCTGCACTACAACGGCACCGTCTCGACCTGGGGCGCCTCGGAATTCGGCGAGCGCGGAACCACCGAAAAGGGCTTCGAACGGACCGCCCGCCAGACCGAACCTTCGGTCTTCGTGCCCCGCGACCGCCCCACCGAAGTTCCCACTCTGAAAAACGTCAAGCAGATCGCAGCCGGGGGCACCCGCGACTATGCGCTGCTGAGCAACGGCGAGGTGATGGCCTGGGGCGACGACCAGAAGGGCCAACTCGGGGTCGAAGAGAGCCCCTCCGAAGAAGAACAGTGCTACGGCGAAACCCACGTCATCGCGCCGATCCAGTGCAGCACGCTGCCGCGCCCGGTGAAGGTCGCCGGGCTGGGGGTGCTGACGGGCGTGGAACGGATCGGGGCGGGCGAAGAAGCTGCCTACGCCGTGCGCGCCTCGGGGCGCGAAGTGCTGGCCTGGGGCGGAGGCAGCAAAGGCCAGCTCGGAAACGGGGAAGACAACGAAAGCGCCTCCCCCGTGAAGGTCGCCTTCGAACCGCCCGCCGCGGTCACCGAACTCGCGGGAGGCTCACAGCACGTGCTCGCGCTGCTGGCCAACGGCGAGGTCTACTCCTGGGGGGCCGACGGCCTCGGTCAGTTGGGGTTCGAAACGGGCGGGGAAGCGACCGAAGCCTGCGGCCGCCAGAAATGCAGCATGACCCCCCAGCCGGTCGGCGAACTGAGCCACGTGGTGGCCGTGGCGGCCGGCGGCGAAGGCGTCAGCTTCGCGCTCAAAGAAGAAGAAAACGCCGGCAAGGTGATCTACTCCTTCGGGGCCAGCGGCTTCTTCGAACTGCTGGGGCTCGGCAGCCAGCCGTTCACCAGCACCTCCACGCCGACCCCGATCGAAGGCATCGCCTCGGTGCGGGGCATGTCCGCGAGCGGCACCACGGCGGTCGCGCTGCTGCAGAGCGGCACGGCGGTCCCCCCGCGCATCTCCCTGAGCCCCTCCGAAGGGTCGCTGACGGTGACCTGGAAAGTGCCAAGCGAACCGTACAAACTGCGCTACGTGCCGGTGGGCACGCGCGAATACAGCAAAAGCCAGGAAAGCAGCTGCAAAGGTGAATGCAGCGTGCAGTTCACGGGGCTGAAACCGGAGCCCTACGAGGTGATCCTGAAAAGCCCCGAAGGCAAAGAAGGGCGCGAAAAGACGAGGCGCATCATCGGCACGCCGGTGGCGCCCAAAACGTGGCCGAGCGACCTCTCGCCGCCCACGATCAGCGGCAAACCGGCGACGGAAACGACGAAAAAACTGCGCCTCGGTCAGACGCTCACAGCCGCACACGGCGAATGGTCGAACGAACCCACGTTCACATATCAGTGGCTGCGTTGCGAGGGCAACGGCGAAGCGGGTGCCAGCGAAGAACTCGGCAGCGAATGTGAACCGATCACGACGGGCAAAGGCCCCGCGACCGGCGAAACCTATGAAGTCCAGCCCCAGGACGTCGCGCGCACGATCGCGGTCAAAGTGGAAGCCAAAAACGCCTCCGGATCTAGTGTGGCGGTGTCGCAGCCGGAACTGATCCTGGCCGAAAACGAAGAATCCGAACCCCCCTTCCCCACCCCGGTCTCGCCGCCGACACTGAGCGGCACGGCCGTGGAAGGAAACACGCTGACGGTGCACCACGGCACCTGGGAAAACTCGCCGACGGCACTCGAAGACAAGTGGTACCGCTGCAAAGGGGCCAACAAAGAAGGAGTCGGCGCGACCTGCTCGGCGATCACGGTGCTGAACGCCAAAAACGAAAAAGAACCCGTGACCGGTGAAACCTACGTCACCAAAACGGCAGACGTCGGACAGTGGATCGAGGTACAGGAGCGGGCCGAAAACCCCGGCGGCTTTGAAATCGTCGCCTCCCACGCCCTCCAGATCGCGCCGCCGGCCGCGCCCGTCAACAGCACGCCGCCGACGACCACGGGCACCGTCGAACAGGGCCAGACGCTGACGGCCGTGGAAGGCACCTGGACGAACGCCGCCAACCGCCGCTCGTGGCAGTGGCTGCGCTGCGACAGCGGCGGACAGAACTGCAACCCCATCGGAGGCGCCGAAAAAACGACCTACGCGATCGCCCCCGAAGACGTGGGCCACAAGCTCGAGGTCAGCGAAACCGCCGACAACGACGTGGGCGCCGGCCAGTCGGCCGCCTCGAGCCCCACCGAAGTCGTGCCCAACCCGCCGCCGGCGCCACCGGAAGCCCAGACCCTGCCGACGGTCACGGGCACACCCGAACAGAGCGCCACGCTGACCTCACATCCCGCAACGTGGTCGGGCGAAGTCAAGCACTACACCTACCAGTGGAAGCGCTGCGACAACAAAGGCCAGAACTGCAACCCCATCGGGGGAGCCACCGAAGTCACCTATGTGCTTCGCGGCGTGGACGTCGGTCACAAGATCGCCTTCAAGGAAACCGCCACCAACGCGGCCGGTTCGAGCGTCACCAACTCGGCCGCAACCGAACTGGTCACCGGCGTGGTGCCATCCTCGCTGGCCGCCCCGACGCTCAAGGGCAGCGCCCAACCCGGACAGACGCTGCGCGCCTTCAAAGGCAGCTGGAGCGAGGAACCGACCAGCTACGAATACCGCTGGACCCTGTGCGACAACGCCGGTGAACACTGCGCAGCGATCGGGGGCGCGACCAGCAAGAGCTACATCCCCACCGGCTCCGACGTCGGACACCGGCTGCGGGTCGAAGAGACAGCCCGCAACGCCACCGGCGCCGGCGCCCCGGCGAGCTCGGCGGCCAGCGCCCAGGTGCTGGCCGAAGCGCCGGTGGTGAAATCGCCGCCCACGATCACGGGAACGCCCCAGCAGGGAGAAACGCTGACCGCCCACGCAGGCGAATGGACGAACTCCCCGAGCGGGACGTCGTTGCAGTGGCTGCGCTGCGAAGCGGACGAATGCGTACCCATCCCCGGTGCCACCAACTCCGAATACACGCTCACCTCGGGCGACACGAATCTCCTCGTCGCGGTCAGGGAAACCGCCAAGAACGCCGGCGGCTTCGGCGCCGCGGTCTCCGAACAGGACCCGGTCGGGGGAGCCCCGCTCCCGTTCGTCGCCGGACTGGAACCATCCAGCGGCCCCATCGAAGGCGGCACCGTCGTGAAGATCACCGGGGGCAACTTCGCAGGGACCACGTCGGTCGCCTTCGGGTTCGCCGCCGCCGCCACGTACACGATCGAAGGGCCCAATACGATCACGGCCACGGCGCCCGCGGGCAGTGCCGGCACGGTGGACGTGACGGTCACCACCCCAGAAGGCACCAGCGTCGTGAGCTCGCACTCGCACTTCACCTACGGCGCTCCCCCCCTCCTCACCCATATCGAACCGAAGGAAGGCTCGCAGGGAGGCGGCACCAGCGTGACGATCACGGGCTCGAACCTCAGCGAAACCACCGCCGTCAGGTTCGGCGCGTCTACCGCTCAGAGCTTCGGCGTGCAGTCCTCCACCTCGGTCACGGCCGTCTCCCCGCCCGGGTCGGGGACCGTGGGCGTCACCCTCAGCACCCCCTACGGCAGCACCACCGCCGGCGCCCACGAGCAGTTCAGCTACCTCCACACGGGCGTCGTGCCGGTCGTGAAGAAGCTCTCGGCGAAAAAGGGCCCGGCGGCCGGCGGCACACTGCTGACGATCTCGGGATCGACCTTCACCGGGGCCACCGGCGTCCTCTTCGGCCAGACTCCGGCGACCGAATTCGAAGTCCAGTCCGACCAGTCGATCTCCGTGGTCTCGCCCCCGGGCATCAGCGGCACCGCCGAAGTCACTGTCACCAACCAGTTCGGCTCGAGTGCCCCGGTGAGCGGCGATCGCTTCAAGTACGGCAAGCCGACGATCTCCTCGATCAGCCCGCCGGGCGGACCCAAAGCCGGGGGGACGCTCCTGACGATCACCGGCAGCGGCTACGCCCCGGGCGAAGGGACCACCGGCTTCGTGTTCGGCACAGGCCTCGCCACGGACGTTGAATGCCCCTCCACGACCGAATGCACGCTGCTCACCCCGAGCGACATGAAAGTCCAGACGGTGAAGGTCAAGGCGGTCGTGGGCGCCAACAAGGGCACCGCCAAAGAACCCGCCGCCGTCTACGCCTACCACTAGCGCGGCCGGCGTCGCCGGGAGTGCCCGGCAGTTGGGGGCCGGGAAGCCCCGGCCGCCCGCTAGGAGAGCGCGGGCGGAGGCGGGCCCTGCTGCCCGGCCGAGCGCGTCTGCTCGTCCTGGAAGGGCGGGTATGTCTCGGTCAGCAGCATCAGGTAGGCGTCCGAGCGGGCGATGTAGGAGTTGGCGAGCACCATCAGGTCGAACAGCCCGCGGGGCATGCCCCCGGTGACGAGGATCACGAACCACGCCCCGACTGCTCCGATCTCGAGCATCAGCTGCATCACGTAGCGCACGACCAGGATCGGGATCGCGAGGATGATCCTGAACCCCGTCTTCAGGCGGCTGTAGCGCTCGAGCGCCTGAAACTGCATCCGCACCGGGTATGAGGGGTCCTCGGAGCCCACGAACGACGGGTAGTCGTCACACAACAGCGCGACGTAGGCCGTCATGCGCGCGAGAAAGCGCACCCACCCGGCCTCGAATTCGTACAGCCCCTGCGGGTAGCGGCCGGTGATGACGATCGCGAACCACGAGATGATCACGACGACCGTCGCTGCGATCGCGTACACGTAGGCCCAGATCAGGAGCGGGATCGCGAGGATCAGCCGGAAGAAGGTGCTCAGCCGCGAGCGCTTGTCCGAGTAGTCGACCGAGAACGCGACCTGGTACCCCACGAGCTCAGAGTAGGAAAGCCGGCGGACGACGCCCCGCCGCCGTGCTCACTCGTCGATTCGCTCGCCCTCCGGAGCCCCGAAGAACTCCCGCATCGCCCGATGGGTTCGGCGTGGACGCTCGATCTGCGGGACGTGGCCACAATCGAGCTCGAGGTGGCGCGCACCCGGGAGCACCTCATCGACGTGGCGGGCGAAGGCGATCGGGACGAGCCGGTCGCGCTGACCCCAGACGAACAGCGAGTCGGGCCCCAGCTCGGCCAGCCGTGGCCAGAAGCCCTTCCGCCCGTGGGGCTCGTCGAGGTAGATGTGGCGGGCGGCCGCATAGAAGGCCGCGCGACCGGCAGGCGTCAGGTAGGCCCGCAGGAACTCGTCCACGCCGGCGGCCGTCCAGCCCTGCTCCGCGCCCGGGATCACGCGCCTCACGATCGCCTCCACGAGCGGCCGCGGTGCGATCTGGAGAAGTCCGAGCTCAGGGCGAGTGAGCCGCATCAGCGGCACCAGCGGCCGCTCCCTTCGCCACGCCAGGGCCGGGCACAGCAGCACGATGCGCCCGACCCGCTCGGGGTGGCTCATCCCCAGCTCGAGCGCCACACGGCCCCCCAGGCTGTTCCCGACCAGGTGCGCACGCTCCAGTGCGAGCGCATCCATCAGGGCGATGATCGAGCGCGCGAAGTAGGCGGGGTCATAGGCGGCCCCCAACGGCTTGGCCGAATCGCCGAACCCGGGGAGGTCGGCGGCGATCACCCGGAAGTGCGGGGCCAGTTCGGTCACCGTCGGCAGGAAGGAGGTCTTCGTGCCACCGAGACCGTGGATCGCGATCACGGGCTCGCCGCTGCCGGCCTGGATCGTGGAGATGCGCGGCCCGCGGGTGCGGACCATCTCGAAATGAAGCCTGGAGGACCCGGTGCGACCACTGGTGGCGGCCAGGAAGCCGATGCCGAGGTGCATGTTGCGCCTCACCGCCAGGCGCCCGGCGCGAAACTCCCCGAGGCCGTGTCGCGGGTCGGCGCCGATCAGCTCCCAGGTGGCGGGCCGCGCACTGATCAGAGCGTCGGCGGGGCTCCTCGCCGGCGTGACGCGGGCGCTGCCGTCCTCGAGCACGGCGTCCCACTCCCCCACGCCCTCCACCCCCAGGCGTACCCGGGCGCGCCTCTGGAGTGGCTCGAAGATGCCCGCGTCGTAGCGGCCGGCGAGCTCGTGCAGGTACCGCGGGGCGAGCTGCTCCAGCGTTGGGCCGTGAGACGCCATCAGCGACCGGACCGATTCACCGCGCCCGCCGACGCGCTAGCCTCGGCCCGCCGATGGTCATCCACCCGCTGAGCACAGGGAGCGTCAGGGTCAAGCACGCGTTCCTGTTTCCGAGCACGGGCGTGCGCCGCCAGCTCGACTTGTTCCTGCCGGGGCCATGGTCGGATCCGCTGCCGATCCACTGCTGGGCCGTCGAGCACGAGGGCCGGGTCCTGCTCGTGGACACCGGTGAGAAGGCCGACGTCCGCAACGTCCCCTTCGCCCGCTTCCAGCTGACGGACGAGCAGGAGCTCCCGGCGGCCCTGGCCGCGGCGGGAATCGAGCCGGCGGCGATCTCCGAGGTGGTGCTCACCCACCACCACGGCGACCACGTGGACGGGCTCGTCCACGTCCACGCTCCGGTGTCGATCGGCGAGGGCGAACTGGGCTTCATCGCCCAGCCCTTTTCGCGCCTGATGCGGCGCGTGCTTCGTCAGCCGCTGCCGGCGGGCTTCGCACCGGCTCCGCTGACGCTCGGCGACGGGCCCTTCGGGGCGTTCCCGAGCAGCCGCAGGTTGAGCGCCGACGGGCGCATCGTGGCGGTGCCGACGCCGGGCCACACGCCGGGACACATCTCGGTGATCTGCGTGGACGATCAAGGGCGTCACGTGATGCTGGCGGGCGACGTCACGGACACACTCGAGCAGCTGCACGCCCGCCGGGCGGACGCCATCGGTCCGGATCCCAAGGTACACCGGGCGACACTCGAGCTGATCCTCGAGCACTGCCGGCAGCATCCCACGATCTTCCTGCCCTCCCACGATCCCGAATCGGCCGCGCGCCTGGCGAGCGGCGAGACGGTGCTCGCCTGAGGCCGCGGCGGGCGCCGCCGACCGGTGGTCGCCTGCGGCCACGCCGCGCGCCGGGGACCTCCCGCCGGCGCCGGGCACCCGCCGCTCAGTCGAGCTGTTCGACGATCTCGTTGGCACGTGACCACTGTCCCGGCGCCACGACCAGGTAGATGTCGCCGCGTCCGTAGGAATCCAGCGGATGGTCGGCCACGCAGGCGGCCTCGACGTCGAGGCCGCGCAGCTGGTCACGCCATGCCAGCGCCGTGTCGCGGTCCTCGAAGGTGGTGATCGTCTCCCAGTCCTCGAAACGGGGGTCGGCGATGGCCACCTGCGGTTCCCGCGATGCGCGCCTGTTGAGGCGTGGGAGCCGCACCGCGACGGCCCTCAGTGGGCCTTGAATTTCTTCGTCTTGCCGGTGCTGGTGCCGGCCGATGTGGTGGCGCTGAGGCGGTAGTGGTAGGCGGTCTTGGGCGTGAGGCCCGTGATGTGGGCCGAGACCGCGACGGGTTCCCCGCCCGCGCCCGGCGAGGGAGAGCACGGAGCGCTCTGGGTGAGGGTCGCGCCGGTCCCATATTCGAACACGCAAGACGTCACTTCGGCGCCACCGGGGTTGACCGTCCCGTTGAGAACCGCCGCCCCGCCCGCGACTTCGGTGGCGTGCCCGGTGACGGCGCTCGGCGGCACGACGACGCCGGACCCACCGAAGGCGCTCAGCCCGATCGGCGCGCCCACGCCGGAAGGCCCGTCGTAGCCGGTGGCGGCATCGCAGGCGGTAGTCCCGAGGCAGTCCACGTTTCCGTTCTGTTCATTGACCGCCGGCTCGCCGCACGCGGTCGCCGCCTCGGCGTCGCAGTAGCCGTTGCCGCCCTGGGTGACATCGAACAGGGCGCCCGGGTTGCCGAGGTGTTCGTAGAGCGTCTCGGCCGGGTAGCTCACGCCGTGGCTGCCCCCGGCCAGGGCGTACAGCGCGCTGATCAGCGGCGAGGACAGCGAGGTGCCGCCGATCGTCATCCAGCCGGTTTCGGCCAAGGCTTCGTATTTGTAGCTGCTGTAGATGTCAAAGCCCGTGTAGGGATCGGCCACGGCGGAGACGTCGGCCGCGAGCCGGTGCGTGCCACAGCCGGTGGCCGACCATCCGGCCGCCTGCTGCTGCCAGGCCGGGGCCGAGTACAGCGAGCTGCAGCCGCCACCGGTGGCGGCGAATTGTTTGACGTGCTTGAAGATCCCGTTCGAGCTGGGCTGGCCGCTGTCATTCCAGACGGACTCGCTCTTGCGGGCGCCGCGGCCGTTGAGCTTCAGCGAGGTCCCGCCGACGGCCACGACCGTGGGGTAGATAGCGGGGGCGTCGGGGTGTTCGGGGGCGGGTTCCAGTTCCTCGATTTCGTCCCAGTCGAAGTAGCCGGAGTCGCCCGTGGAGGCCACGATCACGACGCCGGGGTGGTTGTAGGCGGCGATGTCCTGAGGGCTTTCTTCTTCTTCTCCTTCGAAGGAGCCGTAGGAGTTGGAGACCTCGTCGGCGCCCAGCGCCACGGCCTCGTTGACCGCCGTCGCCAGGTCGGCGTCGCCGTCGGAGTTGGCCTCGACCAGCAGGATCTTGCAGTTCTGACAGACGCTGTGCACGGTCTCGACGTCGAGGCTGATCTCGACCGACCAGCCGGACGTGTCGGCCGGCGGGAGCGCGCTGGTACTGCCGGTCTGGCCGACCTTGGTGAAGCAGCCGTTGCCGGCCGTGCACGCCGGCAGGCCGTATTCGGAGTCGAACGTGGCGAGGTCTTTTTCGATCTTCGGGTCGTCGAACGCATCGACGATCGCGACCGTCTGCCCGCTGCCCGTTACGGTGGGCGAGAAGGAGTAGGCGCTGGCCAGGTCCGCCGGGGTGAGGCCACCCGCAGGGCCCTTCGAGCCGGCTCCGGCCGCGACCACGTAGGGAAGCGCGCCCGCGGAGCCCGAGCTGGCGGCCTTGAGCTTCAGCGCCAGGCACCCGGCGCGGCCACGGCTCGGCGCGCGGCACAGCCTGCGCACCTTCGCGTAGCGGATCTGCGGCTGCCGGGCGGCCGCGGCCCGCGAGGACGCTGCCGCAGCGCTCGCCCACACGGCCAGGCCGAGAAGACCGCAGAGAAGCACTGCTAGGCCACATCGGGCCGGATGTCTCACGAGCTTGGTCCTACCCTCCCTCGACTGCCCTCACGCCTACTGTAGAGGGCCCCTGCGCCCCGGGCGAGGGTTGAATGCGGGTTCGCGGCGATCCGGGTCCCGGTGCCGCGCCCGGCGGGGGCTCGACCGTCGGCGCCGCTAGCCCTCGATCGTGAGCATCAACACCCGGCTGGGGCTAACCGCGAGCGTGATCGAGCCGCCCTTCGCACGCACCCCCGGGAGGTTCGTGGGCTGGGTCCAGGTGCCGTCGGGAGCCACCGCCGTGCCGGCCAGGCGGACCCCCGAGAGGGAGGTCTGAGCCGGCGCCGTCAGCGGCAGGATCCGCGCGTAGCGGAAGGCGCTTCCCACCTGCAGGCGCACGTAGGCGCGGCGCGTCCCGGGCGGGTCGTCGTCGACGATCACCGCCCGCAGCGAGCCGTCGGGGGCCAGGAAGGTGTTGACCTGGAGGTTGTGTCCGTGCAACGCGCTCACTTCAGTGGGCAACGGGCGGTCCCCGACCAGCCCGCTCAGCATCAGCAGCGCGTACCACTCGGGCTGCGGGACCAGCTCTCCGGTTTCGATCGCCTGCTGGCTGGGGGCGCACAACGGCGTGTAGCCGAGGCAGTTGTCCGGGCTGCCGTGGAGGTTGATGCCCTGCACCCCGAGGCTCATCGCCTGAGTCACGTAGGCCGCAGCCCACAGGGCCCCCGCGAAGGTGTTGCTGATACCGGCCACCCCTCCGCAGGAGACCGTGTTGGCCTCGTCCAGGCGGAACGGGATTTCGCCGGCCTGGGCGATCGACAGGTAGCGCTGCAGCGAGAGCACCTCGAGCGCCCGGATCTGGGGGCTCAGGAGGCGTTCGATCGTGGGCGGTGGCGGGCCCTGGCAGCTGAGCGGGTAGTGGTGTCCGGTCAGCAGCGCCGGCGGCTGGTTGACGACCGCGCCCAGGCCCCAGGTTTCGAACGCGCTCGAGCCCGAGACGTCGGGGCCGGCGATCGGGATGCCGGGGGCCACCGCCTCGATCGCGGCCCGGTAGGCCGCTACCTGGGCGTTGTACTGCAGGAAGGTCCACGGTTCTTCACGCAGCCCCTGGTGCCCGTAGGAGTTCGGCTCGTTGCCGAGCTCCAGCGCCTCCAGCAATTCTCCCAGCGCGGCCTTGGCCGCGGCGGCCTCTCGCGCCACGCGTTCTGGTTCGAAGTGCCCGAAGTTGAGGGTCAGCAGCACGCGCCAGCCGCTGCGGGCGGCGAGCGCCCCCAGGCCGCGCAGGTCCCCTTCGCCGATCGTCGCCGTGGCCCACGCGGGCCGGGGATCCTGGGCATCCACCCAGGCCACGTTTTTGTCGGCCGTCACCCCGCCGAGCCGCATCACTCCCGGACCGAGCGAGCGCAGCAGCGTGACGAGGTCCCCGCTGTTGGCGTAGCCCGCCAGTTGGCTGAGGCTGCCGACCTCGAAGGACAGCCCGAGGAAGCCGGTCGGGACCACCGGCCCCGGAAAGGAGCGTTCGATCGCGACGGTCGTCAGCGGCGGCCCAGGCTTGCGGTGGGGGCGCTTGTGCTTGGCTGCAACGGCGGGCGCGGCGGCCACGAGCAGCGCGAGCAGCGGCGCCAGCACGAGCAGCGGCAGTCGGCGGCGGCGGGGGGACCGCGCGACCTTCGAGTGGGGCGCTTGCATCCGCGGGTCATTATCGACTCGGGCCAGCCGGCCCGCGCCGGATGGCCCGGACAGCCTGGCGGCCGCGCCCGGGTGACCCCGGCCGCCCGCGTCCACCGGACCCGGGCCGACACGGCTGGGCGTCGGCGCGCCGCGAACGCGGTTAGGATGCCCTCCCATCGGGGTCGAGATGAGCTCTGCCGAGATGGATGCGACGGTCAGAAGGGCGCTCCCGGCGGTGGCCGGGGAGCTTCAGCAGACCATGGCCTCGGTGCCCGGGTGGGCGCTCGCAGAGGGGTCTTCGGGCGTGCGCGCGGGGGACCTGCAGCGGGCCGTTTGTAATGCATTGCAGGCACAGCTGGGTTCGGTCGCGATCATCGACGGGCCCCTTCCGGAGGGCGTGAAGGACTGCTGGGCGGGCTGGCTCGGGCGGGTGGACGTCCTCGCCAGGCCCGACGAGGACTCGCAGGTGTGCTTCGAGACCCAGCTCTGCGGGGCGGAGAAGCTCTATGAATCGCTCTGGGACGCGCTCAAGCTGGCGTTGTTCACGGCGCTGCACGAGTCGCTCAGCGGATATCTCGTATACGCGGCCCCCGAGAGCGGCTGGGCGCGCGAGGGCCAGCACCCGGAAGTGCTCTTCGAGGATGAGACGATCGGCGTCGCCGAGCTGTTGCACGTGCGCTACCCGGAGCTGTGGACCGCCTGTCTGAGGGGCACGCGCACGACCCGCCCGGTCAGCCTCCCGTTCGAGATCCGCACCGAGCCGATCGTCGCGGCCGCGATCAGCGCTCCCAGCTCCGACTGGGAGCTGCGCTGCGTGCGCATCCAGGGCCAGGCCGGATACGGCTGGACGACCTTCGACGGCGATGGCTGGCCGATGCTCGCCCAGGCCGACCAGCCCGCCACGCCGGCCTGAGCTCGCGCCCTACGCCGGGGCGCCCGGGCCGCTGGAGAAACGCAGCCCCGCGCGGGCGAAGCGCTGCAGGCACTGCGTCCCGAGCGCTGCCGAGGGCGTCAGACAGCCCGCCAGCGAGGGGGTGGAGCCGTCCTCGGCGAGCAGGATCCCGGCCTCGCCCAGCAGCCTTGCTGTGGCCAGGTAGCCGGGATGGCCGTCGGCATCGAGGATCGCGTGCAGCTCCCGCCCTCCGCGGGTGAGCCCGGAAGCCGTCATCCGCCACCGCCAGTGCTCCAGGCGTGCCCCCGTGGGGCCGAACCCGGAGCTGGGACCGAGCTTTGCCATCGCACCCGCGAGCGGCCGCCGCACGGACCCGCCCGAGCGCGCGAGCAGGCGCATCCCCGCCATCGTCGCGCCGAGGGTCGCTCCCGCCAGCCAGCGCACGGGGAGCGTGACCGCACGGCCGCCGATGGCGATGCCCTCGCGATAGCGGAAGGGCTCGAAGGTCTGCGCCCGCTCCTGCGCCCGCAACAGGGCGCTGCGGTGGATGACACCGGGGTTGATGAAGGGCGCGGGCGCCATCGGGGCGATCACCGAGCCGTCGTGCCCCCGCCGCGGGGCGAGCCCGATCGGGCTGCGAGCACGGACCGCGGCCGCGGCGGCCTCCTCGGGGATCAGCACCGCGGGGTCCAAGGCGAGCGCGGCGTTGTCCTCGCCGGTCAGGATGGCCATGCTCTGGAAGGTGCCTCCGGACACCATGTCGGAGGCGTGGGGCCTGCCGGGCGGTGAGGTCATCTCAACCTCGAGGTCGACGCTGCGCAGGCCATCGCCCGGCTCGGCGCCCGCCAGCTCGGCCAGCTCGGCCACGAGCAGGTCCGCCGGGAGGGCCTCGAACCCGCATACCTGGACGAGCTTGACCCCGGCCTGGGCAGCCCGCTCGTGGTGGTCGTCGATGATCTGGCGCACGAACGGCAGCTCGCCCGTGAGGTCTGCGTAGTGGGCGTCCCGGGCCACGCAGGCGTCGATCACGGGACGGCCATAGCGCGTGTAGGGGCCGACGAGGTCGAGCACGACTCGGGTCCGGGAGGCCATCGCCGCGAGGCTGTCCGGGTCCGACACGTCGGCGCTGAGGATCTCGGGCGCGGTGACCCCGAGCTCGTCGAGGACGCGCTGCACCTTCTGCGGGTCGCGCCCCGCCGCGGCCCACTTCAGCGAGCCCTCCCCCGCCCTCTGGGCGAGATAGGCGGCGACGTTGCGGCCCGTGACCCCGCCGGCGCCGAACACCACCAGATCCAGCTCGGCGGCCATCAGCTCGAGACGTTCTCGAAGATCGCGCACATCCCCTGCCCGCCGCCGATGCACATCGTCTCCAGCCCGTAGCGCGCGCCGCGACGGCGCAGCTCGCGCAGCAGGGTGCAGAGGATGCGCCCGCCCGTGGCGCCGATCGGGTGGCCGAGCGAGATCCCCGATCCGTGGACGTTGAGGCGCTCGAAGCCGTCGGGCAGCTGCCACTCGCGCAGCACCGCCAGCACCTGGGCGGCGAAGGCCTCGTTGAGCTCGATCAGGTCGATGTCGTCCATCTTCAGGCCCGCCCGGTCCAGCGCCTTCGCGGTCGCCGGGACGGGCCCGATCCCCATCGTCTCCGGCGGAACGCCCGCCACGGCCCAGGACACCAGCCGCGCGAACGGCTGCAGGCCGAGCTCGCGGGCGCGGTCGGGGTGGGTCACGAGACACACCGCGCCACCGTCGTTCTGGCCGCTGGAGTTGCCCGCCGTGACGGTCGCCTCGGGGTCGCTGCGGGACATAAGCGGTTTCAGCCGCGCGAGCTTCTCCAGCGAGGTGTCCGCGCGCGGGTGCTCGTCGCGGTCGATGACGCGCGGCCCGTCCCGGGACGGCACCTCGACCGGCACGATCTCCTCGGCGAAGATGCCCTCCTGCTGGGCGGCGACGGCCCGGGTATGGGAGCGCAGCGCAAACTCGTCCTGCTCGGAGCGGGCGATGCCGTATTGGCGGCGCAGGTTCTCGGCCGTTTCGATCATCCCGCCGGGAACTTCGTGGTGGACCCCGCCGGCCGTGACACGCGGGCGGGCAAGCCTGTCATCGAGCGCCACGCGCCCGCCCTTCACGCCCCAGCGCATGCCGGTGGCGTAGAACTCGGCCTGGCTCATGCTCTCGGCCCCACCGGCGAGGACGACGTCGGCCACGCCCGTCTGGACCTCCATGCATGCCAGCGTCAGCGCCTGCAGGCCGGCTCCGCAGCGGCGGTCGATCTGCAGCCCGGGCACCTCCACCGGCAGGCCCGCGTCGAGCGCCGCCACGCGTCCCAGGGCGGGCGCCTCTCCGTTCGGGTAGCCCTGGCCGAAGACAACGTCGTCGACGGCGTCCCCGGGAAGCGAGGTGCGCTGCAGCAGCTCCTCGATCACCCGCGATGCGAGCACGCCGACGGGGACGTCCCGGTAGACCCCGCCGAAGCCTCCCACGGCGGTCCTCAGGGGTTCACAGATGACCGCCTCGCGCATGCGCGGCCCAGCCTCTCACAAATCCGTGCCGGGCAAAGCTGCTGCGGGCAGGGCGAATTCACCGCGAGCGACGGCCACCACGGCACCGCCGACCTCAACCGCCCGCAGCACCCGCTCGTCCCCTATGGCGCACGCCTGCAGCAGCGAGGGGCGCCCGATCTCCGCCCCCTGCTCGATCTCGATGCGCTGGCCGAAGGCGATCCGGCCGTGGCGCGCGAGATGGGCCGCCAGCGGGCCCGCGGCCGAGCCGGTGGCTGGATCCTCCGGCACCCCGATCGCCGGAGCGAACATGCGCGTCTTCCAGCGTTCCCCCGAGGGGGCGAAGCAGCTGACGTTGAGCTTGCCCAGCTCGGCGAGGCTTGCCAGGTCGGGCTTCAGGCGAGCGACCTCCTGCGCCGTTGCCAGCGCGACGAGCACGTGCCGGGGACCGTTCTCGTAGCACTCCACCGGCAGTTGCGAGCCCTCCACGCCGAGGGCCTCCAGCAGCGGGCCAGCGTCGGCGAACGCGCTCCAGGACGGGATCGGCTGCTCGACGGTCGCGCTCAGCGACCCCCGCTCGCCCCTCCGCACGCGGGCACGCACCAGTCCCATCCCGGTCTCGAGACCGATCGCGTCGCGCTCGAGGGCGAGGCCCACCAGCACGGCCGTGCCGAGCGTGGGATGACCGGCGAAGGGCAGCTCGGCCGTGGGCGTGAAGATGCGCAGGTGGGCATCCCCGCCCTCGCGCGGGGGCAGCACGAACACCGTCTCACTCAGCGCCAGCTCCCGCGCCACGCGCTGCATCTCGGTTCCCTCCAGCTGCCGTCCGTCGATGAAGACGGCGAGCTGGTTGCCCTCCAGCGGGGTCGCGGTGAAGACGTCCAGCACCACGTAGCGCAGCCGCCGGGGCGCGGCCAGCGGGTCGAGGGCGCGCAGGCGGCTGATGAGCTCCTCGCCCTCAGGGGGCGGACCGGCGGCCCCGGCACCCGCCGGGTCGCTCACGAAGCGGCGTCTCGCAGCCGGACGCCGCCGATCTCGACCTCGCAGGCACCTCCGGGCAGGCCGTGCGGGAGCTCGACGGCGATCTCTGTCAGCCCTTCCGAAGCCATATCCGCGGCGTGCTCGAAGGCGACCCGCGAGCCGCCCATGAGGAGTTGCGTCCCCCCGCCTGCGTCGACGGGGACGCCCAGCACGCCGCCCCAGCGGGCCGCGGTCGCCTCGGGGTCGCTCACGGCCAGCGTCACCCCGGCGAGCCGGCCCGGGGCCCCGTTCCCGGTCCTCCCGGTCCACTCGGGACCTCCCCAGCGCCAGGTCCCATAGGGGCGGGAGCTGTCGATCGAGACGATCGCTGCCGTCATGTCGGCCGGGTGCAGGTGGGTGCCGGAGATGTCGGGGAGGTCCATCTCCCAGACCGTGCGGATGCCCATCTCGCCGGCTCGGGCACGGGCGCCATCGAGATCCTCGAGGTCGAACATCACCATGTAGCCCGCGTCGCCACCATGCCGCTGCAGGTAGCGTCCCGCGGCCGTATCGGGCTGGGTAGGAGAGACCACCTCCAGAAAACAGTCGCCGAGCGCGAACACGGTGTTGGCGAGCCCGAACAGGCCGACACCCGGATCGCGGAAGGGCTCTCCCAGGCCGAGGGTCTCACGCAGCCCGCCGGCCACGAGCTCGAGATCGCCCGCCGCCAGAACCGCCTGCCGCAGCCTCACACCGCCCGCTGGGGCTCCCCCGGTCATCGTGACGAGCAGGCTACCGGGCGGACCCCGCCCCGGGCCGCCCGCAGGGAGGTGGCTTGAAGCGCGCGCCGGTGGGGTACTCTCGCCCCGATGGCCCGCTCCCGAGCAACAGCGATGATCGTCGGCCTACTCCTGCTGCTGTGCCTGGCGGCGCCGGCGGCGGGCGTGGCGGCGGCTCCCCAGGCCCACACCGAAGCCGCGTCGAGCGTGGGCTACTCCTCGGCAGTCCTGAACGGCTCGGTGAGCAACGAGGGACAGGGCGGCGCGTATTTCTTCCAGTACGGCCCGACGAGCAAGTTCGGCCTGCAGACCCCCCTGCAGCCACTCGCCCCGTCGACCTCCAAGGTGCACATCAGCCAGGCGATAACGGGTCTGCAGGCCTTCACCACCTACCACTACCGGCTCGTCGTAACGGGCGCCGCGGCTGCCAACACGGTCGCCTTCACGACCCCGAAGATCCCGCTGTCGGTCGCGATCGTGGCGGTGCCCAACCCCGTCACCTACGGATCGTCCTTCACGGTCGAGGGCACCCTCTCGGGCACCGGCGGGGGCAACCGCCAGGTGGCGCTGCAGTACACCCCCTTCCCATACACGGCCGCCTTCTCCCAGTCCGGCAACGCGCTCGTCACGAACCTCAGCGGCGGATTCGTGTTCCCCGGGCTGGCGGCCACCGAGAACACGCAGCTGCGGGTCTCGACCGTCGGCCTGACCCCCGTGATCAGCCCGCCCGTCATCGAGCAGGTGGCAGTGCGGGTGACGATCCACGCCCACAGCACCCGCCGCCACGGCTTTGCGCGCTTGTACGGGACCGTCGAACCCGCCGAGGCCGGCGCCCTGATCGGCTACCAGCGCGTGATCCCCGGTCATCGCACGAAGAACGTCGGCGGCACCGTCGTCGAGGCCCAGTCAGCCGCAAGATCCGTCTTCAGCCGCGTGGTGAAGGTCCACAAGGGCCTCTACCAGGCGCTCGTCAAGGTCTCCGACGGCGCCCACGTGTCGGCCACCAGCCAGCCCGTTCTGGTCCGCTAGCTGCTAGCCGCCGTTCTTCTGCCGTTTGCGGCGCGAGAGGCGTCCCCCCAGATGGCCGAGCACCATCCCAACCAGCAGGGTGATCAGGATCACGATGATGAGCGGTGCGCTGCCCGAGCCGACGACCCAGTTGACCTTGACCTGATTAAGGTTTTTGACCGCGAACAGGATCACCGCCAGGACGAGCACCAGGATCGCGATCGTGCGCGAGAGCTCTCCCCGGTTGCGGCGCTTGGCCTGCCGGTCGCCCTTCGGCTCGGGGCTCGGCTGTCCCGTCGTTGCGGCCATCCCGTGGTGATGGTACCCGCGGCCTGCCCGCCCGTCCCAGCCGGCGATGCGCTCCTCACGAGTGCACGCGGGCGCGGCGGGAGCCGCATTGCAGGCGGCGCGACGCCCTCACCGCCGGCAATACCATCTCCGCGATGAGGACACGCTCGATCGCGGCGCTCGCCCTGGCGCTGCTTGGCGGAACGGCGCTGACCGCCTGTGGCGGGTCCACCAAGACCGTCACAGCCGAAAGCCAGAGCAGCTCCAACCCGTCGACGACCTCCACCAGCTCGACCGGCGCCACCGGCGCCACAGCGCCCTCGGGCAGCGGTACCGGGGGCGGCTCCGGCTCGGCGGGCCAGAGCTCGACCCCGAGCCAAACCCGAACCGCCACCGAGCCGCAGTTCGACCAGAGCCAGAGCCAGAGCGCTCCGGCGGAAGCCCAGGCGGCCGGGACCGTCGTGCGCGCCCACGGCTACACCCCGGACAACCTCTCCGAATACCACCCCAGCCAGACCCTCAGAGCCCTTGTTGGCACGCGCAGCGGCTCGACCGACGGCTACGACCAGCAGGTGTTCTTCTTCGTCGACGGCCGTTTCATCGGGACCGACGCGAAGGAACCGAGCGCGTCGGTGAAGGTGGTCTCACAGAGCGATACCGAAGCCGTCGTGGCCTACCGGCTGTACCGTCCCGGCGACCCCCTGAGCTCCCCCTCCGGCGGCCAGGTCCTGGTGCACTTCCAGCTCAACAACGGCATGCTGGTCCCGGTCGGCACGATCCCACCGGTCCACTCCTCCAGCGCTCCCAGCAGGCTCTAGGGGGGCGCAGCCGGCCGATACCGGCCCGGGCGCCGGGCGCGAGTCCGCGGCAGGCTAGGCGCGGCGCAGCAGACGCCGCCACAGCGCAGGGGGGCGCGGCTGGGTGGCGAGCCACTCCTCTCGCAGCGGAAGCTCACCGCGCTCGCGTGCCCGCATCACGCAGCGGGTGTGGGCGTGCCGGCGCCGTCGGGTATCTCCTTCGGGCGCAATCAGCATATGCTCGCTTAGAGCAGGAAGATGCTGGGAACAGAACGGACAGCGATAGGTCGCGGGCTTGCGATTGGCCGCGGGTCGTACGGTCCACCATGGCGCCGCCGGAAGCCGTTGCACGTGCCAATTGTGGCGCCGTTGACAGCGACCCTGGCGGCCGGCGCGGCGGTGGGCCTCGGCCTGACGCTGGCGCGGGTGGGACGCGAGCGCCGTGAGGCGCGTGAGCGAGAACGCAGCCGCCGCCTGGGCGTGTTCGCCGACGAGCCGCTGTCCGACGGGCTCCGGCGGATGGCCAGCGAGCAGCTCGAGCTGGCGATCGAACAGCTCTCGGCCGGCAACGGCGCCGGACCCCCGGAAGCGGCGATCCACGAAACCCGCAAGGCGCTCAAGCGCCTGCGCACGATGACGAGGATGCTCGAAGCGGCGCACGGCGAGGAGTCCATCGCCCAGGAGACGGCGGCGCTCAAGGACGTGGCAGCCCAGCTATCGGCGGCACGCGACGCCGAGGTGATGCTGGCGACGCTCGATTCGCTCGTCGA
The DNA here is from genome assembly GCA_963821425.1 of uncultured Solirubrobacteraceae bacterium. Taxonomy (GTDB): domain Bacteria; phylum Actinomycetota; class Thermoleophilia; order Solirubrobacterales; family Solirubrobacteraceae; genus Palsa-744. The sequence continues at coordinate 1,836,545 of CAWGDS010000004.1, read as the reverse complement.
GCGCCACCCGCGCAAGCTCGACCGGCGCGGTGTGCGCCGGCTGCGGGCCCGCCTCGCCGAGGAGCGCGACGCGGCCCGGGCGCAGACGCTCGGAGACCCGGTGCGGATGGCGCTGGTGATCTCCGACCTGAGCGCGTGCCGGCTGCGGGTGCAGACGTGGCAGCATCCCCAGCGCAGCGAGCGCGAGATGCTGGAGCCGGGCCTCGAGCGCCTGTACGGCGAGGGGCGCCGGCGTTACAAACGAGCCAGGGGCGCCAAGCGCAAGCGCGCCGTTGCGATGCACAGGTGGCGAAAAAGCGTCAAGGACCTGCGCTACGTCGGCGAAATGCTGCAACGCCGGCCCTCCGCCCCAGGGTTCGCGCACGCCCTTTCGGGCGCGCCGGCGGCGCGCAAGGGGCGCCCGGACCGTGCCTCCGAGCCCCTGCGCAAGCTTGCCCGCCGGGCCGACGGGCTGGGCGAAATGCTGGGCGAGGAGCACGACCTCGCGGTCCTGGCAGCGCGCGTGCGACGCTCGCAGGGCAAGGGTGCGATCGAGCCTCGGCTGGGGCCGAGGACACGCGCGGCGCTGCTGAAGGCGATCGCCAAGCGCCGTCGCAGGCTGCAGCGCCGGGCGTTGAAGCAGGGCGGGAGGCTGTACGCGACGCCGGCGAAGAAGTTCGCCCGCCGCAGCGGCGACCTCTACATGCGCGCCCGGCGCAAGGCGCTACGGCGTAGCGAGAAGTCGCTCAGCTGACCGACAGGATCGTCAGCGAGCGCGAACCCCGGGGCAGCGACACCGCGACCTGATCCCCGCTGGCGCGTCCCATCAGGGCCGACGCCATCGGCGATTCCGCCGACACCCGTCCCTCCCCGGGCGCGGCGTCACGGGAGCTGACGATCTGCCATGTCTGTTCGCGGCCGTTCTCGTCACGGACCACGACCGTGGAGCCGAAGCCGACCACGCCGCCGGTGGGAGCCTCGTCCTCGACGATCACCGCGTTGGCGATCTTCTCCCGCAGCCGCTGGATGCGGGTCTCGAGGTGGGCCTGCTCGTTCTTGGCGTCGTGGTACTCGCTGTTCTCCTTCAGATCGCCCCATTCGCGAGCGGTCTTGATGCGACCGGCGATCTCGCGGCGGCCGTCGCCCTCGAGCTCCGCCAGTTCGGCGTGGAGGGCCTCGAGGCCCGCAGCCGTGGTGAGGTTGGCCGGCTCGTTCACGGGCCCCAGCCTAACCGCACGCGCTCATGCACCCCGGCTCGGCGAGCGCCGCCCCGGATCAGAAGTAGGTGCTCGGGGGGGAGGACAGCAGGGCGTAGATCTGGACGATGGCGCTCTGCACGAGCAGCTGGGCGCCCGGCGGGGAGCCGGCCACGAAGACGTTGTTCTGCAAGCGCAGGTGGGTCCAGGCATAGTCCACGTAGGCCTGGGCGATACGGGGCCCGGGCGGGTCGTGGGTGACCGAGTCGAGGTACAGCAGGTTGCGGAAGTAGACCGCGGCGAAGAAGGGGATTTCTTCGCCCAGCAGCTGGGGCGTGAAGTGGCTCAGGGCGGCCTGGGCGGTCTGGCGGGCCTGGTAGAGGTAGGCGCCGTTGTGGGTCGCCTGGTAAAGCAACGTCCCGGCCCCGATCATGCTGCCCTGGTTGTAGCTCCAGAGCCTCGGTTCGACCACGCCGCGCCGGCCGATGTGGTCCGCGTACAGCCCCGCCGGGGTCAGCAGGCAGGTCCTCACCCACGTGTACGCCTTTTCGGCGAAGCGCAGGTATTCGGGGTTGCCGGTGAGCTTGTAGAGCTGGGTGGCCAGCTCCGCCGCGGGAGCCGTCGTGACGGTGTTGCGTTCGCCGTTTTCGGCCAGGTTGGAGAACGGGAGGCCGCCCGGACAGGCGAGGTTCGGCGCTTCCTGCCAGCCGGCCATCTCAAAGGCCATGATCCCTTCCGCGCTCCCCAGCAGCGCCTTCGAGTGGGTCATCTCATACAGGCGCACCAGCTCCAGGCCGATCCAGTCGTTGTCGTCGTAGTACTTGGCGCCACCCGGCCCGGCGGGCGGCGCGACGGTCCCGTCGAAGGCCGGCAGGGTGCTCGTGAAGGTCCCTTCCGGGGCACCGGCGTTATCGGTGTCGAGGTAGTTGTTCAGCCCCTGCAGGCGTGAGTGCAGTTCCGGGGACAGGTTCAACCCCAGATGCGGGATGAAGGCCATGCTGACGGTGGCCGCGAGCGCCTGCGAGAAGGGCCATAGGAAGGAGAAGGGTTCGCCCGCGTACAGCCCCGAGGCCTTTATGTAGTAAGCCTTCTGCATCGCCTGGAAGCTCACCAGCGCGCGAGCCGGGTCGCCGTGGAGGACCGGCTTCGGCGCCTTCTTCGCTGTGCCCGCGGCGGCGTGCGCGCGGCCTGCCGCGCCTGCGCGGAGGACGAACAGTGGGCGTGTCGCGCCGGCGGGGTACGGCGAGCGCGCCACGGTGCCCGGTCCCCCGCCCGCGCTGCCCGGCCCCCCGTGTGCGGGCGAGCGGGCGGCCGATGGGGCCGGCGTGGCCATCGCCATGAGCGCGGCGGACCCGACCAGGGCCGCCGCGAGCGGGCGCCAGAGGCGGGTGGGTCTCATCGAAAAGCCCAAACAGCCGGCGAGAGCATTCGATTTGGTCCCTTCCCTCCCGGCGGGAAGATCCCTGCCGCGCCGTGGCCGCTCAGGGCCCGTCGGGCCGGGAACCTGAGCAAACGCCGTGGCCTTCGACTACGCGGCCGTCGGCCACGTGACGGTGGACATCCTCCCGGGGGGCGAGCGCCGGGTCGGTGGCACGGCCCTCTACAGCGCCATCCAGGCCGCCAGGCTGGGCCTGAGGGCGGTGATCGTGACGAGCGGAGTCCCAGATGAGCTGGAGCAACTGCTCGCTCCCTACGAGCGCGAGCTGGAACTGAGGGTGGGCGCGGCCGAACAGACCACGACGCTCGAGACGAGCGGCGTGGGCGCGGCCCGCCGCCAGCACATCGTCGGCTGGGCCGAGGAGATCTCGACGGAGCTCGTGCCGGACGCCGGGATCCTGCACCTGGCTCCGGTGGCGCGGGAGATCACGTCCGGGCCCTGGCGTGAGGGAGGCTTCGTGGGACTGACCCCCCAGGGGCTCGTGCGCCGCTGGGATGGGCCGGGTTCGACCGTCGAGCTTGGACCTACCACGCCCGAGCAGGAGACCCTCGGCGCCCGCTGCGATGCGATCGTCCTGAGCGCCGAGGAGCGCGACGCCTGCACGGGGCTGATCGCCGGCGGCCTCGGCGCCGGCGCGGTGGTGGCGGTCACCGCGGGGGCCGCGGGCGGCCGGTTGATGCTGCCCGACGGGCGAGAGCTGCCGATCGGTGGCCCGAGGGTGTCCGATCCGTCCGACGACCTCGGGGCCGGCGACGTGTTCGCGGCCGCGCTCTTCGTCGAGCTCCACCGAGGCCTGCCACCCGACCGCGCCGCGGCGTTCGCGGCCGCCGCAGCTGCCGTGAGGCTCGACGGGAAGGGGGCCGGTGCGATCGGCGACCGCGCCGCGATCGAACGACGCCTGGCCGGCTCGGAGCGCTGAGAAGCCGCCGCCGGAAGCCGCCGCCCGGGAGCCGCCGCCGGAAGCCGCCGCCGGGAGCCGCGGGCTCCTCTAGCGCTGTCCGGCCGGGGCGCTGGCGGCGGTGAGCAGCTCCTCGAGCCGCCCGAGCTCGACCTGCTCGGGACGACCGGCCACCCGCGCCGCCAGCAGCAGGCTGCCGGCCACCGGGGGAGCGGCCGCGCCGGAGATGCGGGCGCCCGGGGCAACCTTCGCCACCTGGCGGCGCAATGGCCCGGTGATCACCTCGCCGGAGTGGAACACGCTGCCGATCAGCCCGAGCGGGAACTCCTCATCGGCGAGACCGGTGCGCTGGACGACCGCCGCCACCTGCTGCCCGAGCTCACGGGCGCCGCGCTCGTAGATCTCGCGCGCGACCTCGTCGCCGGCGTCGGCGACCTTGCCGCTGCGCACCGCGAAAGCCGCAATTTCCGACTTTGTGAGCGGCTTCGAGTACACGAGGCTGGCCAGCGCCTCGACACTCGCCACCTCGAAGAACTCGATCAGCTCACCCGTCAGCGCCGTGGTGGGCCCGGAGGCCTCGCGCTGGCGCAGGGCAGCCTTGATCGACTGCACGCCCAGCCAAATGGCCCCGCCCTCGTCACCGAGGATGTGCCCCCAGCCGCCGGCCCGCCACGAGCCCTTCGGGCCGACCCCGAAGACGTTCGAGCCCGTGCCCGCGATCACGGCCACGCCGTTTCCGCCCCCGGTGGCCACAGCCCAGGCCCCGACCACGTCGTTGACCACCGTCCAGGACTCCGAGCGGGTGCGTCGCAGCTGCGCGGCGACGGCGGGGGTGTCGGTCCCCGCCACCGCCAGCACGGCCCCGCCGAGGTCCTCGTCGGCGATGCCCGCGCTCCCCAGGGCCTCGTCGGCGGCGCTCAGCAGCGCGCGCACGGCGGCCTCCGCGCCGATCGCGTCCTCGTTGCTGGACCCGGCGTGACCGAGGTGCACGGTTCCCGAGTCGAGGTCGAGGACGGCCGCGAGCGTCTTCGTTGCCCCGCCGTCGATGCCCAGCAGAAAGCTCCCGCGCGCGCGGGGAGCCGTGCCGGTGAGCTCGGGCGGTAGGACGACGAGCGATTGGTCCTCCATGACGGGCCATCCTGCCACGATCGCCGCCCTCAGCCGGGCGAATCCGAACCGGCGAGGGTCCGGGAGGGGCGCTGTAGTGTGCTCCGGCAGGGATCCCGGCGATGGGTGGCAAACGGACAAGGACCGTGATGGGCGCAGTCGCGTTGGCGGCTGTCGTGATCGGGATCGTGCTGGCCGTGAGCGGGGGCTCTTCCCACAAACGGAGCCGCGCAGACAGCCGCGCGGAAGTCGCCGGCGGGGGCTCCGGGCGCTCGAGGAGCGGGGGCGGTGTCAACGGAGGCGCTGCCGCCGGGGGCAGCGTGGCGGGCGAACCGGCGGGAGACTTCGGAGCCGCGTCGGCCTACGTCGGCGTCAGCAAGGCCAAGCTGCGCAAAGAGCTGAGCTCGGGTCGCTCGCTGGCGGCCGTCGCCGCCACCACCCCGGGGCACTCGGCGCTAGGCCTGCTGGAAGCGATCATGCGCCCACGGGTCAGGAGGATCGAAGCGCAGGTGGCCGCCAAACGGTTGTCGAAGGCCAACGCTCAGCGACGCATCCAGCGGATCCGCAAACGCGTGCAGGCGCGGCTGGCCCGCTCGGCGACGTACAAGCCCACGGTTGCCATCGCGGGGCAGTATCTGGGTCTGTCCCCCACCGCGCTGCGCGCCAAGCTGCACGGGGGCCGCACGCTCTCGCAGGTGGCGAATGGAACCCCGGGCAAGTCCGCCAACGGGCTCGTCGCGGCGGTAATGGCCGTGCGGATCAACGAACTCGTTCACGGCGCCGATGAAACCTCGGAAGCGACACTACGCCACGAAACGGCTCTGCTGCGGGCACTCGAAGCGCGGGTCGGCATGGAAGTCCAGCGCGCCGAGCCGGCCGTCGTCGTGGCCCCGAGCGGCTGACGGTTACCCCGGGACGCTGACTTCGCGCGGGGACGGGTAACGTGGGGCTCGTGCTCGCGGCACCTCCTGGAGCCCACCCATGACCACGTGCACGCACCTCGACACGATCACCGTGTGGGAGCTGCCCGAGCGGGTCGCGGGCTGCGAGGACTGCCTGCGTGAAGGAACGAAGTGGCTGCACCTGCGGATCTGCCTGGTCTGCGGGCACGTCGGCTGCTGTGACGGCTCGCCCCAGAAACACGCCACGGCCCACTATCGGGCCGGCGGTCACCCGCTGATCCGCTCGCTGGAGCCGGGTGAAGACTGGAACTGGTGCTACATCGACGAAGTCGGGATGCTGATCGAAGACATCCACGGCCACACCCAGATCCCGCCCTCGCCGCTGCTCGCCGGCTGAGGACTGACCGGTGGCGAACGATTACGACGTGATCATCCTCGGCGGTGGCTCGCCGGGGGAGCACTGCGCCGGAGCCCTCGCCGAGGGAGGCCTGCGGGTAGCGGTGGTCGAGCGAGAACTGGTCGGCGGCGAGTGCTCCTACTGGGCGTGCATCCCCTCCAAGACCCTGCTGCGACCCGGCGAGGCGGTGCACGGAGCGCGCGAGGCCGCGGCCAGCGCCGAGGTCGACGTCAAGGCGGCGTTCGCGTGGCGGGACTTCATGGTGTCCGACTACTCCGACGCCGGGCAGGAGCGCTGGCTGGCAGACAACGGCATCGATCTGATCCGGGGCAGCGGCAGGCTGGCGGGTCCCGGGATCGTCGAGGTCGACGGCGTCCAGCACACGGCCGAGCACGTGGTGCTCGCCAACGGAGCCGATCCGGTGGTGCCGCCGGTGCCCGGGTTACGCGAGCTCGAGGGCCTCTGGACGAGCCGCGAGGTGACCTCGATGAAGGCCGTCCCGCGTCGCCTGGTGATCCTCGGAGGGGGCCCCGTGGGGGTGGAGATGGCCCAGGCGGTGCGTCGTCTTGGCGGCGAGGCCGTCGTCGTCGAGATGTCCGAGCACGTGCTCTCACGTGAGCCCGCGCCGCTCGGGGAGGCCCTCGGCGAGGCCCTCACCCGCGACGGCGTCGAGCTGATGCTGTCGGCGAACGCGACCGGAGCCAGGCGCGACGGGGATGAGTGCGTGCTGGAGCTGGACGACGGCAGCGAGGTACGGGGTGAGAAGCTGCTCGTCGCCACCGGCCGGCGACCGCGGGTGAAGGGGATCGGCCTGGAGACGGTCGGCGTGGAGCCCGACGCCCACGGGGTCCCGGTGGACGCCCACCTGAAGGCGGCCGAGCGCCTGTGGGCGATCGGCGACGTGAACGGCCTGTGGCCGCTGACCCACGTCGGCAAGTACCAGGGCGAGGTGGTGGCGGCGAACATCCTCGGTGACCCCCGCCGGGCCAACTACGAGGCCGTTCCGCGGGTTGTCTACACGGACCCCCAGGCCGCCGCCGTCGGTGCCTCTGCCGGGCGCTTCAGCGCGATGGTCCCCCTCTCGGGTGTGTCCAAGACCGCCACCTACACGCGCGAATACGCTGAGCAGAACGGCTTCCTGACGCTGCTCAGCGACGGCAAGCGGCTGACGGGCGCCTATGCGCTCGGCCCGGAGGCGGGGGAGTGGCTGCAGCAGGCCACCCTCGCCATCCGCACCCACACCCCGCTCGAGGTCCTGTCCGACACGATCCAGCCGTTTCCCACCTTCTCGGAGGTGTTCGTTTCAGCCCTGAAGAAGCTCCGCGGGGAGATCGCGGCGGCATCCAAAGGCGTCGGGGCGGGACCGCCGATGATGGGCTGAGCGTCGAAGCCGGCGGCGCGGGAGCGCCAACGGGCGTAATTTGGAAAGCCCACAGCTAGTCAGAGGAGAAGAGGATGGCAACCACGGAGAAGCACCCCGCCGCCACCAGCGACGACTACGCGGCGATCGCCGAGCTCCAGGAGATCGTCGAGCGCCAGCGTGCTGCCTTCCTGGCCGACCCCTTCCCGTCGTTGGAGGAGCGCCAGGAACTGCTCGGCGCGCTGGCGGGGATGCTGATCAGCCATCGCACCCAGATCCAGGAGGCGCTGGGCAGCGACTTCGGTGTCCACCCGCCGGTGGCGGCCGACCTGATCGAAGTGCTCGGCCCCGCGGGCCGCGCCGTGTATGCCGCCGAACAGCTCGGTGGCTGGATGGCGAGCGAGCCCCGCCAGGCGGACCCGGCGCTGTACGGGTCAGGGCGGGCCTACGTCCAGCCTCAGCCCAAGGGCGTGATCGGGAACATCGTTCCGTGGAACTTCCCCTTCGACCTGTCCGTGGGGCCGTTGATCGAGATGCTCGCCGCCGGTAACCGAGTCGTGATCAAGCCCTCGGAGTACACGCCGGCCTGCGCTGAGCTCCTGCGCGAGATGGTCCACGCCACCTTCGACCGCGACCGCGTCGATGTCGTCGTCGGGGGCCTGGAGCTCGCCCGTGCCTTCACCAGCGTTCGCTGGGATCACCTCCTCTACACCGGCAGCCCGGCGATCGGGAGGGAGATCGCCAAGGCCGCAGCCGAGCAGCTCGTACCGGTGACGCTCGAGCTGGGCGGCAAGTGCCCGGCGATCCTGACCCCGGATAGCGTCGATGCGGAGTCGATCAAGCAGGTGCTGGCGACCAAGGCGATCAAGAACGGCCAGATGTGCATCTCGGTCGATTACTGCCTCGTCCCGCGCGAGCAGCTGGAGGACTTCGCACGCCTGGCGGCCGATCACTTCCGCGAGTCGATGCCGGGGTATTGTTCCTCGGACAGCTGCACCGGGGTGATCTCCAGCCGCCACCTGGAGCGGATCGAGGGGCTGCTGGAAGAGGCGCGGGCACGAGGCTGCGACGTGCGCCCACTGGAACAGGCTCCGGACGCCGATCCGCAGACCCGCCAGCTGCCGATCTCGCTCGTGATCGACCCGCCCGACGACCTCGCCCTGATGCAGGAGGAGATCTTCGGCCCGATCCTGCCGATCAAGGCCTACGACACACTCGAGGAGGCGATCGGTCACGTCAACGCGGGCGAGCGGCCGCTGGCGTTGTATGTGTTCGCCAAGGACGAGAGCGAGGCGGATGAGGTGCTGCGTCGCACGACCTCCGGCGGTGCATGCGTGAACTCCGCCGCCGTCCACGGGGCGCTGCCCACACTGCCCTTCGGCGGCATCGGCCAGAGCGGCTCCGGACGCCACCACGGCATCGAGGGCTTCCGCGAGTTCTCCAACCTCCGCGGGGTCTTCATCCGTGGCGAGGGAGACATGATCGAGGCCTTCGCCCCCCCGTATGGGCCGACGGCACAGGCCGTGGTCGACGCGGCCTTCGGCTAGCCGAAGGCGGGCCTTGACGCGGCCTCGGTTAGCCGCCCGAGCGAAGAGGAGGATCCGTGTCGTCGTAGATGCGAGCGGCGGCGAGCCTGCCGTCAGTGCCGCGCTCGTATACGGCGACCCCGGCCTGGGGGGTCAGCTCGGTGGTGCCCCAGCGGACCACGTTGTACTCCAGGGCGCAGCAGTGGCCGTCGTCGATGACCGTGCAGTGCTCGAGCGGGATGCCGCCGCCGTTGGAGAACAGCAGCTCATAGAAGGCGCGCAGGCCGTCGCTGCCACGGTGGACATGGGGCTCGCCGGCGGGCTCACGGGCGTAGCCGTCGGCTTCGAAGGTGCCGAGAATCGCCTCGGCATCGCCCGCCGCCAGGGCTTGCTGGTACTCACCCACGACGTCGGCGAGCTCCAGCCGCGGGTCGGCCTGCAGCAGCGGGGGGCGGTTGAGGTGGTGCCCGGACAGGGCCCAGCTGCTGAAGTAGATCCTCACCTCCACCATCCGCCCGTCCGGCGCGAGGTCGGAGACGACCGCGAACGGAAGCTCGATCCCGTCACCGGGGCCTGCCAGACGCAGGATGAACTCTTCGAACCCGTGCCCTCCCGCGACGGCGTGTTCGAGGAACTCGGCGGTGAAGCCCCGCTCCCGCAGCCACGAGCTCGTCTCGGACACGAAGGCGGCGAATGCATCTCTGCCCCGGACGCGCCCTCGCACCGGGTCGTGGAGCTCGGGCTCGCCCGCGAACGAGTCGACCAGCGCGTCGAGCTCCCCCGACATCAGGCCGGAGAAATACGGCACCCTCGGGGGCAGATCCCGGAGCCTCTCCTCCAGCCGCTGGCGCGCCGGCGCCGAGAACAGCTCCGGACTCCACGGCATCAGGCGGCAGTGTACGGGCCGTGCGCAAGTCTGCGGCGAGCGCTAGTCAGCCCACCAGTCCCGCTGACCCTCGACATCCTCGCGCGGATTGTCCCCGAGCCTGGGCGCACCGAAGACGAGCATCTCGAGACCGTCGGGACCGGCCTCGTAGCCTCGCCAGGTACCCGGTGGGACGCGCACCACGTCCCATTCCTTGACCTCGACGATCTCGTCGTCGAGCTTCATCCGCCCGCTCCCGCGTACGACCACGAACACCTCCTCCTGTTCCCGGTGCGTGTGGCCGTAGGGGAAGCGATAGTTCGGTGGGATGCGCTGGTAGCTGAGACCCGAGTGCTCGAGCTCGAGCGCCCGGCCGGCGGCACGGAACTCCAGGCCGGGCGCGCCGTTGAAGTTGGACCCGAGGTCCTCAAGATCCGCCGTGAGGTTCGTGAGCGTGAACGGCACGGCCCGCGATTCTAATCTCCGACCTCCACCCCGCCGGGCGATGCGGGTGTCAGGCGCGGGCGGCTGACTTCGTCTCGATGAGCGCCGCTTCGGCCCATCCAAGCTGCCCACGTGCCGTCCAGAACGGCACGTCGTTGGTTTCGTGGTACCGGCACCCCGTGGCGCTGGCGGCCTGACTGTTCAGACGCCTGGCCGATCCGCCCGCGTAGCAACCCGCACTCGCGATGCGTAGTTAGCCGCCGCAACGCTGCCGTGTTTCCCGGTGGTCCGGTGCCACGCCGAGCCATACCTTCGGATCATGATTGGAACAGCGATAACCGAAATGTCCTGGGTCTTTGCAGTCGTGTTCATTTCCGTCTTCGGTCTCATGCTGGCGTTCGCCGCGATGTGGTTCACGTCGCACCACCGCCCGTAGGCCTTTGTGGAAAGCAGCACGGGTCCCGCCGATGCACTGGCTACAGCCGCTGGTGGCGAAAACGGCGACGCGAGCACCTCGCGTCAGGAGCGCCGTTCTCTCCCCGCTCGACGGCCATTCCGTCGAACGACTAGGACGCGCCCGAGAGGATTCGAACCTCTGACCTTCGGTTCCGTAGGGCCTCAGATGTTCCCCGATCTGGCTTGATTACACGGTTTTCGCTCATCTTGCCTCGGGTTGGGACGGTACAGATCTGTTAGGTCGGGGACGTCGTTGGGGACGCGCCGCGCAACACGGTTGTCAGCCGATTTCGCCGGTCCAGAAGAGCTGGACCAGAATCATGACCGGCACAAGGCCTAGCCCCACAATCACAACCGGAAGCCATGACCACCGGCGGCTGGAGCTGACCCAGCCCGCCAGCAGCGTTAGTGCTGGGGGCGCAAGCACCACGAGCCACCCTTTGAGGCCGAAGGACGTGTTTTCGGAGCAGTAGTCGCTGTGTGGGTATCCGTCTGCGATACACGGAAGCGCGAACACAACGTTGATCAGGAACGAGAAGATGAAGACGGCCGCCGTCGAGATGGCGGTCGCTACCACGATCGCGCCGGGTGGTGCGGGCTTCTTGGCCACTCCAGCACCATAGGTCGGCGTTTGCGGCACGTTGCATAAGGAATGTCATTGGTCGGTCCGCAACGACGTCCCTTGCACCTCGATGATGCGGGGGATCCGTTTCGAGGTGGAGACAGGGCGCGAACCCGAAGCAACGCGCCGTCCGTTGACTCGTCGCGCACTCAGTGGAGGTGCACTCTGACCAAGTGCCGTTCGCCTTCTGGCACGCCGGACACATAGCCGCTGATCGCATAGGCCGTGAGCTTGACCAGGCTATGACGGTGCCTCCCCAGCCATCGCCGTTCGGCTCGGTCCAGCGCGACGGTCACAATCTGTCGCTTCCCGGGGAGGATGCTGAGGGGCCCGCTGAAGGCGTCCAGACCGTGGAGATTCATGGCGGTCACCCACACTTCGGAATAGAAGCAACCCAAGGGCGGCTCGGGCGGACACTCTAGGGTTACCTGCACGCCATGGCGAGTGAGCTTCGCTTGGTGCGAGATAAGAGGAGCCGGACAGGGTCCGGTGGGATGCGATGGTGGGGGACTCCCAGGGGTCCACGTCTCTAGGAAGCTTTCCGAGCACGGCGTCGTTGTGGTCAGCACCGTTTCGCCGTTATAGGCGAAGCCCTGCATCGTTCTGTCCGCAAGGCGCCCCAGGAACGTTCCGTTCGTTTGCATCACGGCGACTGCTGTGACTTCGCGTGCGCCCGGTTCGACCTCGGCGATGGCCAGGTGACCCGCCGCGAGGAACATCCGGTGTCCCTGTAGAAACGAATTGGCGCCTTCTGGGTTGATCGGCGGCGTCGCGATCGGGCGGGGCGTTGGTTCGTAGGGGGAGACCCGCCACAAAGTAAAGCTGTCGGTGAAGCGCTTGTTAGAAACGTGCCTCCCGGTGCTGGTCAAGTAGAAGACGGTGCCGTCTTCTTCCACCGCTGCGATGGGGGGGATTTCGCTGAATTCCGTCAGACCCGGAAGGTAATCCGCTTCTGGCGGGAGGGGTATGTGGATGGGCTCGGCGCCGGTGAGGAGATTGTGCTCGACGAGGATCGGCGTTATCGACGGAGGATGGGCTTCCCAGCCAGGGGCGAGACCCACGAGCCATTCGCCGGCCATGGCAGCCGGAATCCCGATGCTTCTAATCGTCTGCACCTCTGCGCCGGGTGCCAGGTCGGCAACGACTACATGTTCAGCCCAGTGGGTGTCACAGACGCGGTACGCGATTCTCGTACCTGCTGCCAGTATCGGAGTGAGCCTCTTGCAGTAGCTGCGTTGTCCGCACGCCCGCCCCCCGAAGCCTGAGATGCATCGCAGCGTGTCGCCGGTGGCACCGGCGAGAACGTCGTCGCCTTCCACTTCGAGATCTTCGTACTTGCAGCCCTCGCCTTCCGCGGTGCAGCCCTTGTCGAAGCCCTGCATTGCGATCAATGGTTCGCCCGTGTCCAGTTCGGTCCATCCATACCGACGCGGAACCGTCCCAAGCGAAGCGGTCTGCTGGGTGGTCGGGTCCACCGACTCGAGACGGTATCCCCGCCCCGCGTCGATAAGAACCGCGGCGTCGGCTCCCAGCCATGCAGGCGAGCCAGCAACAGTGCCGTGCAGGCGAATGACCGCTGCCGCTGCAGAGCTCGGACCTGGCGCCACGAGCGTTGAGAGCACAACTAAGCCGGACAAGATCGTCATCCGTGGACGCATGTCTTTCAAACCCGCGGCCATCCTGAAGGTTGTGAGTTGGCTGGACGACAATCCGATCCCGGCTCAGTGGAGCGCGTGGAAGTATGGCTTGCGGGCCAGCGTCTAAGTTCCCAGAGATCGCCGTGCCGGATCCGCCCCGGCCCGTCAACCCCTTCGGGGTCGCGGCCTGCGGCCGCTTGACTGGCCGCGCCGGCCCCGACGATGGATCGACCAGGTCGGCAAGCCGACCTCGCCACGAGCGGTGGCAGGCGCTCGCGGATAGCAGTCCCATGGAGACTGGTCCTGAGGGTCACGCCGGGAGCGCCGCTATCCCCCGCGGAGCGGATCGCCTCCACAGCGACCCAGCCAACGCTGATGCTCGCCGCCGCACGCGCACCCCTCAGTGCCGCCTCAGGGTGTGGACTGACCCGTGGATTTGACCACGGATTCGGTGTCCGCGATAAACCCCCGTGAAACCTGGGCGGACGTGCTGGTTTGGTGCTCGACCCCGCCCACACTTCGTGCACCCGGGGTCGAGAACCAAACCAGCAGAGAGAGCAGGGAGTGAACCGAGGACAGGAATCCAAGGAAAGACGAGGTCGAGGAAGAGCGGTAACGGCAGTGAGGAGGAGCGAGCGAGGAGGACGCTGCGGCGAAGCGACGTCGGGGAGGTGCCAAAAAGAGCCGAGCGGACTACGGGCGAGGCTGGGCCGACGCAGTCAGGAGCTCAAGCGGACCCTTTGAGAGCGGCGGCGCCCTGGCCGATGGAAGCCGCCGACGGGAGACAAGCTCGACTGGGCTGCTGTCAGGCTACCTCGTTCGGCGCGATAACTCGCCGGTCGCTCACGCTGCGACCTCGGCCTCCGGCGGCGGCAGGATCTTCAACAGGTCTTTCGGAAGTCTCTGGCGCGCTTGCCAGAACTCCAAGCCGACGACAAGACCGGTCCTCGGATCGACTTCGCGCAATCCGGATGAAGTCTCTTCGGCGACCGCCCGGAGTCCGTCGTAGTGCTCAGAGCGGACCCAGGCGATGTCCGCGTCCTCGTCGTAGTGACCGTCCAGGCGCATGGGACTGAGCTACCGCCGCCTCCAGAGCGTCACGATCCGAGGGTTAGCGCTGGCGCGAGGGCATCTGCATCGGCGCGCACGACCTCGGGCACCGTGACCTTGAGCTCACCATCGCGCTCGAGCAGGCGTTTCGCGTTGAGCACGGTCACGCCGACCAGCTTCCCTTCGCCGTCGAATCGGAGGGCATGACCCTCGGGCGACTCGTCGAAGTCGACAGCCAACGCCGGCTCGCCTTTGTGCAGGTAGAGCACGTCCACGTCGGCGTCGTAGAAGACGTTGTCGAACTCGAATGCTCCGAGGGTGATGGTCATGGGATTGATCTCCGAGCGTACGCGGTGACGACGTAGCCGCGACCTTCAGCGTAGGCCACCACGACCTTCAGCCAGGTGCTCGGGTTCTCGATCGCGGCGTAGAACCAGCTCTCGTTCGCGAAACGCCCGGGCAGGACCCGATCTGGCGCCGCCACAGCCCGCACGACCTCGGCCTCCAGCGCCTCGATCTCTGGATGCCGCGCCACGACGTGTCGCCAGCGCTCCTCCGTCAGCTCGACAGGCCGGCCCTGAGGATCGTCGGTGGACCGCCGGAGCGTCACGGCCCGACGTCTGCGGTCGGCGCGTACGTCCCGACCGTGTACTTCGGGTGGTCGACGCGAAACGCCTCGGCCACCAGGCGCGCGTCCTCGGCGCGAGGGACGAAGTGCAGGTAGCGCATCGTCGTCTGCACATCCGCGTGGCCCATCCACTCCTGCACGCGCCGGATGTCGACCTTGGCGATTACCCGCGTCCCGAACGTATGGCGCAGGTCGTGGAAGCGCAGCGGCCGCAGCCCGGCACGGCGCAGCGCCAGGTTGTAGCGCCGGCGCAGGGCCGACCCGTCGAGGTAGTCGCCGGTCTCCCCCGGAAAGAGGAGATCGTCGTCGCCGGTGAACCACTCGCGGCCCGCGAGCCTGGCGAGCGCCTCGGCCACTTCCGGCGCGAGCGGGACGGAGCGCACCTTCCCTGACTTGGGGCTCGTGAGCGCGCCGCCCGCGTAGCTCGCGCGCACGCGCACCGCGGCGCCGGCGAAGTCGACGTCGCGCCAGCACAGAGCGAGCAGCTCCCCTCGGCGCAGACCGGTGAACGCGGCCGTGAGGAAGATCGCGCGGTCCTGGTCGCTCGCCGCGGCACGGACGAGCGCCCACACCTCGTCCGGGTTGAACACTTCGATGTCACCGCTCGTGCGCACCGCGTGGCGCTGGACCGAGCTCGCCGGGTTCAGCGGCAGCCCCCAGACGTGGCAGGCCCGCCCGAGCACGCCGTGGAGCAGGACCAGGATGCGGTTCTTGGTGGCGTTGGAGAGTGGACGCCGACTGCCCTTGAGCTGCGTGCGCCAGCGTTCGATCTCGAGCGTCGTCATGTCCTCCAGGCGCCGCTCGCCGAACGCAGGCAGCAGATAGGTGCGGATGATCGAGCGGTAGCCGACTAGCGTGGATGGCTTTAGGGCGCGATCGTGCTCGGCGTAGCGCAGGAACTCCGCGGCGGCATCGGCGAACGTGGCGCCGGTCCGCACCATCCCGGGCAGCGTCCCGCGGCGCGCCTGGTCGAGCAGCTCGCGAAGCCAGGCCTCCGCGGTGCGCCTCGTGTGGTAGCCGGCCGGCGGGCGGCCGCGGCTCGTCCAGGCAGGCCCGATCTTGCGCTGGCGCTGACGGCCGTCGGGCAGCCGGTACTTGGCGTACCAGACCGGCCCGCGCCTGCGCTCGACGCGAAACACGTGGCCGCTGGGCGGCCGAATCGGAGGGTGATGGAGCCCGGTCACGTCCCGAAAGGCCCTCCGACCTTGGGACATATTTGGGACACGGTTACTTTTCGTAAGTGTCCCGGCGGAGCCGATTTGGCTCCAATACTGGCGTGGCGAAGCGCGCCCGAGAGGATTCGAACCTCTGACCTTCGGTTCCGTAGACCGACGCTCTATCCAGCTGAGCTACGGGCGCAGGGTTCCGAAGTGTAGTTGGCCGCCCACGACCCGCCGTTGGGCCACGTGGGGTCACGTCGGGACGGCAAGGTCAGGCCTCGGACCACACCCGCGGCCCGCCTACTTCAGGGGATCGGTGACCGGACCGGGCAGGCGCTTGTAGACGGCGAAGAAGTCGCGGTCGTCGGGAGAGAGGTAGCGCTCGGGCGTCTGGTTCGGCTGGGGCTCGACCAGCCTCGGGTCGAGTCCGTTGTGGTGGGTGTAGGTGATGAGCGTGTGCCAGTCGGGGTTGATGTCCAGCTCCATCGCCCGCACGGCGCCGGCGTGCCGGAGGGTCTTCGCGATGCTGATCACCGTCTGGCCGTCGGCAGCGACGAAGATCAGGTTGCCGTGACGATCGATGCCCAAGCCGGTCCGCCAGACCCGCGTGACCCCACCGAGCGTGAAGCCCCACGCCTGGCTGTTCGGATCTTCGTTCAACTCGGGGTTCAGGCGTCCGTTCCAGACGATCGGAGCGAGGCTCTGTCGCGCCCAGGCCACATCCGGTCCGGCGTTCGGGCCGCCCTTCCAGTCGACGATGTCGACGCGACCGTCGCGGTATCCGACCACGGTGGCTTTGCCGTCCTTGAGCGGCTCGTTGACGTGGCCGTTGACGTTGGAGCCGTTTTCCCCGTCTTCGTATGTGAAGCCGCCGTTGAAGGTTGCGAGCAGGCGCCAGCGCTGGCCGTAGGGCACCATCATCGGTCCCCGGCTGGAGGCGTTCGGCGGCTCGTAGCGCCCCGGGTAGTAGCCGATCGCGGTGCGCGTGTGGTCGAACCAGGCCACGTAGGCGAGCAGCTCCGGATATTCGGCTTCCGGGCGGAAGGTCGTCACGAGCACCGGCGGACCGCCTTCGACCGACGGACCGCTCGCCCGCCAGACCCCTTCGCCGGGCAGCGGGTGAGCGAACACCGACTTGATCGGCGGCGGCAGGACGGCAGCCTTGGTCTGCCGCGGCAGCCCCAGCCCGACCGCCGGCAGCCTCTTAGGCGCCCGCCCGTCCTTCTTTGGTGCGTTCGCGGTGTAGTAGACGTGCTCGACCTCGTCGACCAGCGAGTTGCCGAACGGCACATCGGCCCTGATCCACTCGACACTACGCGCCGTGAACCTCTCGCTCGTCGGCTTGAGCATCCAGCTCGCGTACGAGATTGCGGCCCAGCAGAACAGGCCCAGGAAGGGTGCCGCGATCAGCAATCGTCGCCGGCGTCGCCGGCGCGCGGTGGCAGCGTCGCGCCGACGCTCGCTGCGCTCCTCGAGCCCGGCGAGCACATCGGATGTGCGCACCGAGTCACCCGCAGCGGGCGGATCGCTCACGCCGGGCGGGGGGCCGCCGGCTCCGTCAGGCACGCCCTGCCGCCCAACCTCGGCCACAGGGCCCGTGCTCTCGCGCCGGCATGGCACCACGTTCCCCGGAACCCATAAGGGTGCCGTTAGCGGGCGGTGAGAATGCCTTCATCGGCGCACCGCCCGGCTAGTTCGCTGTCGTGCCTCTCGGGCCTGCTTCAGGTTCGACTGGTGGGGGCCGGATAGCCAGCTCGCATCGGGCCCCAGACGCGGGTCGAGGGGCTCGTCTCCTCGACCCAGCGCGTCGATGTACGCGCGATCGGCGGCGAGCCGGGCCGCCACCTCAGGACCTTTCGCAACGGCGCCGTGGCCGGGGACCACAACATCGATGTGCCCGGCAGCCTCCCCTAGCCGCTCGAGTGCCGTCTCGTAGGCGCTCACCTGATCGGGGCGGCGAGAGTCGAGGAGCGGGATCAGGACATCGGAGAGCATGTCGCCGGCCAGCAGGACGCGACGGTCCGCAAGGAGGACCGCGGCGTGGCCGACGGCGTGCGCCTGATGCTCGATGATCTGGCCCGGCACGGGTCCGCCGTCCGCGGGCAGCGCGGTGACGAGCCCGATCAGCTCGAGCTGGATGCCCGGCGCGCTCTCGGCCGCCATCGCCCGCGCCCGCTCTCGGGCTTCACCGGCGGCCCGTGCACCGGCGGCGGTGGCGTAGCGCGGCACGTCGCCGAAGCGGGAATGCCAGAGCAGGTGGTCCCAGTGGGGATGGGTGGAGAACCCGGCGACCACCGGAATGCCGAGCCCGTCCAGGTCGTCGGCGAGCTGGTTCAGCTCGGAACCGTCGATCCCGGGGTCGATCAGGACCAACCCGTCCTCCCCGCGCACTGCGATGCTGTTGGTCCAGACCCACTCGCTCTGGCGGACCCAGACGCCGTCGGCCACTTCAGTCAGCATCGATCTGGTCGTAGGTGTAGGCGCCGCCGCGCGGGGATGGGCCGATCTGCGCAATCCAGGGCCACAAAACCTACCGCTGGAGCGTCGTTGGTGATGGCGCGTGCGGCCAGGCCATCTGCATCCTCCAGCAACTCGTCCCAGGTGCTTCATCTAGCCGGCCTGATGTAGGGCCGCTTGGAGGGAGGAGGCGTAGCTTTCGCTGGTGTATGTGGCCCCCGAGACGACGTTGATTTCGGCGCTCTGCGCCTGGAGTACCTCGGTGCGGAGCATCGGGGCTACCTGTTCGCTGATTTCTCGCGACCGCACATGTTCCGTGGGCATCTGGACCGCCTTGACGTCGACGATCTTGCCACCTTCCTCGGCGACCGCAACCTGCACCGGCCCGTAGGGATTTTCGACTACCGGGCCCGAGTGGGTCACTGTCGCCGATGAGCCGCCTGAAGCACCCGACCCGCCTGCGCCGGCGGCTGGTGGCACGCATACCCGGGGAGGACCACACGGGCCCGACCCGGGACTGCCCGACCCGCTGCTGCTGCCCGTGCTCCTCGACCCCTGTTCACCGCCCGCGCTGCTGCTCGCGTTGACCCGGGGCCTGGGTGCCAGGGTGCCAGTGCCTTCGCTGCGCACATAGATCACGGCGAGTACGGCGGCTACCGCGATGACCGCCGTCGCGGTCGCGATGCGGCGTATCAGCCTGACCTTCTTAGCGCTGATCATCGTGTGCACCCGGTCGTCATCCACCCTCTCCGGTGCGAGCAGCGTGAAAGCGCCCGCGGGTGCCGCGGGGCCTCAGTCGACAGCACGCAGATGCGCCTCGACGCTCGCTGAGTAGGAGATCGTGCCGTCCTCGAAGATGACAATGGCGCCGTGGCCCGGAAGCGTCGCCGCCCACTTCGCGCCGGCTCGGCCCATCGCGAATGCCGCGGTGGCATACGCGTCCGCAACGGCGAGGTCGGGGCCGACGATCGTGACCGACAACACCCCCTCCGGGGCAAGGCCGGTGAGCGGATCGACAATATGCCTACCCCGCTCGTAGGTACCCGAGGTCGCAACCGCCCCGGCACGGACGCCGAGCACCGCGGCAACGCCGAGCCGCTCGACAGGGTGCTGGATGCCAATCCGCCAGCAGTCGCTCGCGTCGGGATTGCCGCTCAGGCAAATGTCCCCGCCCGCGTTGACGCACCAGCGCTTTGCTCCGGCTTTCCTGAGCAGCCGCCCCGCACCCTCCACAGCCCAGCCCTTCACGAACCCGGACGGGTCGACGCCGCCACCGGCACTCGCCATCGGTGCGGCCACATCGAAGTAGCCTTTTGTGCTCCGACGCAGCGACTCGCAGCGTCGGAGCACCGACTGCACGCTCGTGTGCGCCTCCGCAAGAGTCAACTCACCACGGTTGAACATGCTGATCTCGCTTTCGTGCCGGTAGGTGCTGAACGTTGCGTCGACGAACCGCAGCCACGCGAAGAGGCGATCGAGCACGGTCTCATCGAAGCCGGTGTCACACACCTCGACGCTCACGGGTATTCCCATGTGCTGCTCGACCCGCTGCAGCCGGGGAACGACAGGTCCAGGCAAGGCACCTCTGGCGCCCGGCGGGCGGGATCCGGCTACCGATAGGGCCACCGCTACACCTCAGGCCGCGAGCGCGAAGCGCTCGTGATGGATCTGCTCCTCGGGCACCCCCAGCTGATCGAGCGCCTGCCGCGTCGCATCGATCATCGCGGGGGGGCCACAGATGTAGACGTCGCTGTCCGCGATCCTCGGGGCGAGCTTGGCGAGGTTATGGGGGCCCAGCAGGGCGGCGCCCTTGCGCGTGGAGTGATCACCGATCAACACGTGAAGCGTTGCGCCGGTCCGTCGCTCCACATCCCTCAACTCCTCGATGAAGACCAGGTCGCTCGCAGAGATCACCCTGTACACGAGCGTGACCACGCCCGACTCGGAGAGCTCCTCGAAAAGCGTCCGCAACGGGGTGATCCCGATGCCCCCGGCGATAAGGACAACCTCAGGCCGTCGCCTCACCGCCGATGTGAACACCCCAAACGGCCCCTCGACGAACACGCGCGTTCCCGGCTCGAGTTTGCCGATCGCTCCGGAGAAGTCGCCGACGGCCTTGACCGTGAGCCGCAACGAGTCGCCCGTGGGAAGCGCAGAGAGCGAGAATGGGTGTGACTGCCACCACCGCCCCTTCGTGAGGAACCGCCACAGCATGAACTGGCCCGCCCGCACCCTCAGCGCGTGGAGGTCACGTCCGGCGACTTCGATGCTCGTCACGCCCGGCGCCTCGACCGTGATGCTTCTCACTCGCAGTTTGTGCCTGAACGCGCCTCGCACCGGGGCGACGACGCGGTAGGCGAGCAAGACCGCAAGCGTTGCGACATAGAGCGATATCCAATAGCCCGCCTGCACCGGGTGGATGACGAAATCGTTGCCGGTCGGCAGCTGGTGCAGGTAGCCGAGCGCAATTCCGGCATAGACGGTGAAGTGCACGAAGTACCAGCTCTCGTACCTCAGCCGCCTTCGAGCGATCGCGATCGAGCTGAGCACCACCAGCACGAGAACAGCAGTGCCGATCGTCGCTGTGACCATTCCCGGATAGGCGCCCAGCACGCGTGAGAACCCGTGCCAGAACGTGAGCTTGTCGGCGAGCGAATAGCCGGCGGTGATCAGGAGCACATGCGCAACGATGAGTGACACGCAGACCTTGCCGTTCACCCTGTGCCAAGCCGTCAGCCTGTCAAATCCGACGAGCCGCTCCAAGGGAGCGAGCCGCGAGACGAGGAGAATCTGGAGCAACGCAAGGTAGACGCCGAGCAACCCGGTGATCCGGCCGAGGGTGGTAAGTGCTTCCGGGCGTCCATGCACCCCCGAGATGCCTCCGTCGTGCAGCCACATCCACACGATCACGGCACCATTCCCGGCGACGATCAGCATCAGCGCTACGGCGCTCGCCGCCCTGCGCGCCTCCTGCGACCTTAGCCCCCGCTCCCACGCTCGCGCCATCGGGGCTCTGTCCCCCGCGAGTGCTTCGCCCCCGTCCCGCATTGCCGCCATCCTGATCTGGTACCTCTCTGGTGGGTAAATCGGCTAGCCACCCGCAGGTGATCACCTGCTCCTAAACGCCCGCTGTCGCAGGCGTGAGAAGGTGCTTACGAGAACCGGTACTTCGCCGCCCACGCTTGGGACCCGCGCCGCCGCTGCATCCCGCCCGCTCGCGCGCCGCCGGCGCGAACTCGGGCGCTAAGGCGACGCGAGCGTCAGGCTCCCTCGAGGATCCAAACCGTAAGCGGTTCGTTCCCCCAACCGATCTCGTGGAATGATCTCACGAGGTACCTGCGTTTCGCAATTGTGACGTGCCCCGACATGGGCAGGCGTACGCGGGCGGCAGCACCCAACGATGTCCGCACGTGTGCCCCCGAGCCGCGGACCAGGACCTCGGCGCCGGTGAGATGGTGCACGAGCTTTACGAAACCAGTCACATCCTGTATTGACACCAGCAGGGTGCCCAGGAGGCGACCATGCAACCGCAATTCGCGTGTCGCTGGTGCCACGACGTACACCCCGTCGCTGTTCACTGTCGCGTTGACAAGCACCCGCGGTCCCCGGATCACGCTGATGCGCGTGACATGGGCGAGGTGGTTGACGGGGCTCCTCAGTTGGGCGTCGGCCTCGGCTTGGGCGTCGGCCAGGTTGCCTGTGCTCAGGGCATTCAGCAGAGTGCTGTCTCGGGCGATGCGCGCGAGCTGATGATGCAGCTTCGTCCCTGTGGCCTCGGTTCGGTAGATCGCCTTTGCTGTGTAGAGAGTCCCGTCGCGGTGGCGTGGAGGCGTTGCCCGCGGCGTCTCGCGTGGCAACGACGGGATCGATTGGGTGGAGACGTGGGACGACGGAGCCCCGGACGATGTCGGGGGCCGACCCGTCGTCCGCGTGGACAGAGCCGAACTGCAGGCGCTTAGCGCGACCGCGGTAGCGGACATCGCGCTGAGAGCCGAGCAGGTTCTGAGCGCACGCCGACACCGTGAGCGAGGTCCCGGCTGCTCGCGCTCACCGCTGAGAGACACGCGCCTCGTCAAGACGGCACGTGCCTCGTGTGTCCCTCGGCGGTCTCGGCGTCGTTGACCGCCCAGCCGAGGCGCTCGAGGAGTTGCGCAGCGGAATGGCCGTCGCTGAGATGCTCTGCGCAGACGCGCTCATCGAGCAGGACGGCGGCGTCGGGCCGTTGACACTCTTCGGTGGTAACAATGATCCGGGGCATGAGAATCGATCCTCTTTGGTCTCTCGTGTGTGATCGTTTGATCCCCCATGGTGAAGACTCCCTTGCCACTCTGACCACGGAGTAAAGGTCGAGTGAGACCGCTCTCACGACTCCCGGGGGCAGAAGTCGTGGCAGTGCGAACCTCGAGTGAGGATTTGCTCATCCGGCGGCTTGCTCGCGCACAACCTTTGTTGCCGTGTTCGCTCGCGCAGGGCCGGTTGCTCTGGCCGACCTGGTCGCGAGTCTCCACCCGCCCGACCGCGAAGCGCCGGGGGCGGTCGGGTGTGCGTGCGGGCGAGGTGTCCGATCGACCTGGCCACAAGCCTGCGACAATCGGAACCGCCTTCTCGTCTCGGTACGACCTGTACATGGCGCTCCTGAACCTCCGCGACCTCCGGCCCTGCGCGCCATGCCGACCGGCGTGGTCGACCACAACTGGACGCCAGCCTTTTTCGCGATGGAACCCGTAGATCGCCGCGCACCGGCGTTCGGGCCAGGTACATCCCCCTACTCGGGGACCTGCTGACGCGTGCCGGCCCGTCGCGCGGCTCGAGCGGGAGATTCGACCGAGCGCGAGCGGGCTGTACGCCGCCGGCGGCTCGCGGCGGCCCTGCTGCTCCTACTCGGGTGCACGGCGATCGCTCTGAGCGTCGCACTCGCAAGCCCGCGCCACCATGCCAACTCCGGGGCCCGAACGAGCGCCCTGGCGATCCGGGCGCCGACGTTGAAACCGGCCCACCGAGCCGGGAACGGGAACCACGGTCGCGTCCCCACTGGCGCGGTCGGATTGCGCGTCCTGACCCTCGTCGACACCAGCCGCACCGCCGAATTGCCCAACGGCGCGCGCGAGCCGAGGACTCTCGTCACCTACGTTCGGTATCCGGCGCTGGGGCCCAGTACCGCGACGGACGTCCGAAACGCTGCGCCCGCGAGCACTGAGGGTCCCTTCCCGCTCGTCGTCTTCGGACACGGCTTTGCCGTCACCCCGGCGCTCTATACCCGTCTCCTTGTGCACTGGGCGCGAGCCGGGTATGTGGTCGCCGCGCCGGTGTTCCCGAGAGAGAATGCGGACGCACCGGAAGGCCCCGACGAGTCGGACCTCGTGAACCAACCGAAGGACATGAGCTTCGTGATCTCGCAGCTCCTCGCCCTCAACGCGCGAAGTTCCAGTCCCCTGGCCGGTCTCATCGCCCCAGAAGAGATCGCCGTGAGCGGACAGTCCGATGGAGGGGACACGGCACTCGCGGTGGCCTACGACACCCAGTACCGCGACCGCCGGGTCAAGGCAGCCGTGATCCTCTCCGGGGCCGAGATCCCGGGCACTAGCGGCTTCGCGTTTCCGCCGGGAAGCCCGCCGCTACTCGCCACCCAGGGCACCGCTGACACCGTGAACCGGCCCAGCGAAACGAATGCCTTCTTCGAAGCCGCGCAGCGCCCGAAGTATCTGCTGACGCTGATCGGCGCCGGACACTTGCCGCCCTATTCGGACCAAGAACCGCAGCTGTCGATCGTGGACGGGGTAACGACGGCGTTCCTTGACGCGTATCTCAAGCACGAAAAGGAAGCGGTCCCGCGGCTCGCGAAGCTCGGGGACGTCTCCGGCATTGCATCGCTGCATGCCGAACCGTAGTGAGCGGCCCTCCGATTGACGGCCGGTCGGCGGTCGGCGCCGGAGCGCGGAGCGGACTTACGTAACGCGTCGGTTCACTGAGCCGGCTCACCGGAGGAACCAGCCACCGCCTGGGTGCTGACCAAGGCCCCAGACGGGACGCTGGCCACCGCGATGCCGCCCTCATGCATCAGCGTCTCGACGCTCACGCCCTCAAAGCCACAGCTCAGCAAGCCTTCACGCCACCAGCGCGAACTCGCAGGATGCTCCCAACGACCACTCGCCAGGCGCGCTCCGTTCTTGAGCAGCCGCCACATGCCGGGGAGGCCACGCGCCGTGAGCTGGCGAAGCTTCGAGGCGAGGACCCCCCGATCGCGCGGTGCGAGGACGTTCAAAGAGAACATCATGTCGCTGACGACAAGCACGCCGCCCGGCTTTAGAACGCGTCGCGCCTCGGCCAGCGCCATGCGCTTTTCCGAGTGCCGGAGCTCGTGAAGGCAGTAGTTCGACACCACGATGTCCGCCACCGCGTCCACGAGCGGGAGGCTGACAGCCGACGCGAGCACGGTGTTGAGGTTGTCCAACCCGGCGCTGTGAGCCTTGACGCGGAGATACTCGTTCATCACCCGTGACTTATCGACGGCGTACACTCGTTCGGCGCGCGCCGCGAACGCCAGCGACAGCAGCCCCGTGCCCGATCCGAGATCAACGACCGTGTCCTGCGCCCGCGGGCAGGCGAGCTCCACGACGCGGTCGCGGAGCTGGTGAAACCCGTTCGTCCGGGCGACCAGCTCAGCGTTGGCCACGCGCGTATCCCACTTGTCAGAACTGAAGATGAGACATTCTCCGGGCTCAAGCTAAGCGCGAGCTTTCTCCTTGCCAAGAGGTCTCTCATCTCCCTCCGTGGGTTGCGCCGCCGCGTGTGGCGGACACGGCTCGCCGCCGTCCCCGGACGGGCTCGCGGGGCACACGTAGAGCGGACAGTTTGGTGAGAGCCTTCTCAAGATCGGGGGGCGCGGCCCGCCTAGCGCGCCCCCCGATCCACGACCAGGGGCCTGGGTCAAGGGACAGCTAACCCAGATGCACCGTCAGCGAGACCATCTCGGTGTGCTTGCCGGCTCGAGATAGCACGAGCGTGAGCGTGCACGCTCCGCTCTTCACGCGTCGCAGCTCCCGCATCGTCACCGTCGCGGTTCCATGCCTGAGCTGGGCGTGGCCGAGTGCCGCGACACGCGCTCCGTGGGCGATGCTCAGCCGCAGCGCGCCCGTGGAGGCCTTCGCGGCCGGGAACGTCACCGTGCACTTGATTTTGCCGTGGTGCTTACCGACCAGCTTGCAGCTGATCTTCGGCTTGGGTCCGGCCGGACCTTGCCTGCCCTGCGACCCCTTGGGACCTTGTGGCCCCTGCCCTCCCCCTGGCCCTTGCGCTCCCTGCGCTCCCTGTAGGCCTGCCTGCTCGACGAACCGCGAGCTCTCCGTCCGGGTGTCGCCGTTGGCGTCGCTGACCGTCCAGGTCGCCTTGTAGCTGCCCGGCGAGAGCCCAGTCACCGCCGCGCCTTCAGCGGTGTCGACGTTGGCGGCGGTGAACACCGGTGGGCCACCCGCGGTTGGCGCGATGCTGAGCGCGATCGGCGACGAGCCGTCGGTTGCTTCTGCAAGCGCCGTGAAGCTGCCATACATCGTCTCACCCGCCATCGGCGAGCTATTGGCGACGTCTGACACTTCGGTGGTGGTCTCGCCGCCGCTCAGTTCATCCGTCTGGGCGATGTCGCTCGTCGGCAGGCCTCCCGCGTCGCCGCTTCCCGGACAGATTTCCCCGGTCAGCGCGGCGCCCCCTGCGAGCACCGACGGCACGCCGGCGAACTCGTTGACGGGCGCGTGGCTGAGCGGTCCTCCCCAGTACTCAAAGGGAGAGCAGGTCCCGCTCGCGACCGTGCTGCCCTGGCCCACGATGTGTACAACGAGTTTGGCCACATGCAGCGTGCTCAATGTTCGCAGGCCGTTGGACAGCACGACCGAGTCGCCGCCTTTCACGGCCAGGGACTGCGATACGGTCCCCGTTTCGTCTGCTAGGCCTGAAACTTTCTGGGCGCCGTCGGTAAGCGTGTATTTCTCGCCGTCCACCAGACCCGTGCAGGTGACGGCCTGCGCGCCGAGGTTCGCCGTGCAGGTCGGGAACCCACCGGGCGACCCGTTAATAGTCGGGAAGAGCCCGTCCAGCGGGCTGTCGAATGTGGATAGCGCTCCCGGCTCGCCCACGGGGACGGTCAGCTTCACGAGAGCGCCGCCGGGGTTGGGGAATCCGGTCAGTTCGGGGTCTTCCGGTCCGAAAGCCCTGTTGTCGTTCGTGCTGAGAGTGACTTCGTCGCCGAGCCCGATCGCTTTCGGCAGCAATTCACCGGCGATGTTTGCTTCGTTGAAGCATGTAGGCGGCTCGGCCCCCGAACCGAATGCGGTTTTGTCGATGGTGTAGGTCATCACACCCGTCTGGGAGCACGGTCCAAAGAACAGCGTCGGTTCTTTTTCGATGCCTTCGTTCCTCAGCACGCTTCCATGGTCGAGGGCGGTCCAACCAGTCCATCCGGATTCTTCGAACGGGTTGCCGCCGTTGCCGGTCATGATCGCCTGTCTGGCCGGCGTCGGCGCCCCGCCACCTTTGTAATCGAGGACGATCTCGTCGCGGTCATCGCCGACCGCGTGCGGAAGCGTCAGTTTCCAGCCGCCTTTGGCTTCGGTTACCGTCGATTCTTCCGCGACGGTAACGGCTTTCCCGCCGGCTGCCATCCGCAGCAGCGAGACGCTCACTTTGACGCCAGGGGTTTCTTTGCCGATGTTGCCGCTCACTTCCCCGCTGAACTGCGTGAGGTCGACCTGCGGGAGCGGCAGGGGGTTGCTGGTCAATTTTGTGCCCTGGACGCAGGTCTTGTCATCGTTTGACCACATCTCCTGCAGCAGGTACTTGTGTTCGTTGATCACCTGATTGAACGGCGAGCCGTTTGCGGCAAAGCCGAGCGGTGTGCCGCGCTGAGGACCGAACTCGCACTTGTCGCCCACCTCAAAGCCGTTGGGGTCCATCCAACCGGTGCCCATCGGGTCCGTCATCGCCTCGTTGGTCTCGTGTCCGGCGGTGTCGATGGTTGCCTCGGCGTCCGGGTTGCCCTGCGGGTCGGCCCCCTGGGCGATCGCGCCAACCTCGATCAGCGGGTCGACTGCCACGGCGTAGATCGTCGGAGGTTCGTGCCCGAACGTCAGGTAGGAGTGATAGCCCGCGAACGCGTCTGTCCCGCAGACATCCGCCACGATGCACTCATCCACGTTTGGCGGCAGGAATACGAACCACAGATCGTGCGTCCCCGTTGCCCCGCCTTCTTCTTCGATGACCGTTCTGATCTCTTCCTGCAGCCCGCCGTCGAGGATGCACGCCTTCGCGCCGAGTGGCGATGTACATTCGCCTTCCGGGTAGGGGTCTTCGTCGGTGATCGAGTCTTTCAAGGGTTCGTATTTGATGTTGTATTCACCGGAGGTGACTTTGGCGGTGCCTTCGGCGAACTGCGTGAGCGTCGAGAAGATGTTGCACTCGGCGGCTTCACCTTTGCATTCGCTTGGAGTTTTGGACTCTTTGGCGACATCGACGTAGAACTGTTCGATGAGTTTCTGGTAGCTGAGGCTCCCTGTTGGAGCTCCTTGGAATGCGTATCCCGCAGGCGCCCAGAAAATGGTGTGGACGGTGACCCCTCCAGCCATCACCGCGCCGCCGTGGTAGGTAGCCGGCGTGAGGACGCCCGCCTCGGAGGTCTGCGTGTTGAAGTTGCCCTGGCTGTTGACGGGCGGGATCAGGCCGAGCCCGTGGCCGACGCGTGGATGGAACATGCGCGACGTACTGGCCGCCCATGCGCTCGAGGCAAATGCAGCAGATACGGCGCACACTGTCGCTGCCACCAGCATCCATCTGCGGGTCGCGTGGCTCACGGTCTCCTCCTCATGGGGGTAGGCATGGAATCTCGATTGCGATCGGGTCGCGCCAGATGACGAGCCCTCGGCGAGTCTCTGCGGGTTTGGTCGGGAGCCCCATCTCCGGACTTGTGGAGGTGCAGCCACAGCGCAATCCTGCGTCGACAGGCTCGCGATCCTACCGCCCGCCCGGCCCCAGGCGGCGCCTGTCGGGCCGCCGCCGGCGCGGCGATGGAAGGGGAGCCTTGCACCCCGCGATACGGCCCCTCCCGAGCCAACACCCGGGCAGATCAGCCCGACACAACGGAGAGGGAGGGATTCGAACCCTCGAACGAGGTTGACCCCCGTTACGCGATTTCCAGTCGCGCCCGTTCAACCGCTCCGGCACCTCTCCAGTGGGCCGTCGCCCGGCTGACATCGCCGGCGCGGCCCTCGAAGGCTACGACACCCACCCGCGGGAGGCGGTTGCTAGGCTCCCAGCGATGATCCTCGCCACCAGCGAAGCCTTCACGAAGACCTTCGGTCTTGCGGCCACGTTCCTCGGGATCCAGGTGGTCGTCACGATCATCATCATCTACATCGCCGTCCAGATCCGGGGCGAGCGGGCCCAGAACCGGGAGTACATGGCCTCCCGCAAAGCGCCCCCCGGACCCTGAGCACCCTGTGGGGACCGCGCCGGTGGCCCCGTCGGAACGACGACAGCCCTACCCGGTAGCCGCTCGCGAGCTGCTGCGCACCAGCCTGCTCGACGCCGCCCGCGAGGAGCTCCGCCAGCGCCGCTGGGCCGACGTCACGATGGCCGACGTGGCGCTTGCGGCCGGCGTGAGCCGCCAGACGCTCTACAAGGAGTTCGGCTCCCGCGAGGAGTTCGCCCAGGCGCTGGTGCTGCGTGAAGCCGACAGCCTGCTGGACGCGGTCGAGCAGGCCGTGCACGACAACCGCGGGGAGCCCGCCGAGGCTCTGGCGGCCGCCTTCGACGTCTATCTCACCGCCGCCGCCGAGAACCCGCTCCTGCGAGCGGTGGTCAGCGCCGACGGTGCGGCCGAGCTGCTGACGCTCCTGACCACGCACGGCGAACCCCTCCTGGAGCGCTCCTCCGAGCGCCTGAGGCGCCTGCTCCAGACAGGCTGGCCGCTGATGCACGATGACGACGCGGAGCTGCTCAGCGAGTGCCTGGTGCGCTTGGCTATCAGCTACACGGCCCTCCCGAAAGGCCCGGCGAGCATGAGCGCCACATCCGTGGCCCGGCTGCTCGGCCCGTACGTCGAGAGCCTCGGCCGCACCGCCGCCGCCTGAGAGGCAGGCCGGGTCGCGGGAACCATCCCGCCGGGCGGCCCCGTCAGGCCGCGGGAGCTTCTTCGTGGGCTTCCTGGCGAGCGCGCTTGTACTCGTTGACGACGATGTCCGTGAGCTCCTCCACGGAGGTCTCGGAGGTCGGCTTGTCCAGGGCGATGACCCCGTCCTGGATCATGCTCACCCGGTCGCACGCCTGGAGTACGTGGACGTAGTTGTGGAGGATCATGATTATCGAGACCCTCGCCTCCTCCTTCAGGCGCGCCACGAGGTCGAGGATCTGCGCTCCCTCCTTCGCCCCCATCGCCGCCAGCGGCTCGTCGAGCAGGATGATGTCGGCGTCGGAGTTCACCGTGCGGGCAACGGCGATCGCCTGGCGCTGGCCCCCTGAGAGCCGCGCAACGGCGACGTCGATGCGGGGGATGTTGATCCCGATCTCGTCCAGCGCGGTGCGGGCTTCCCGCTTCATCTGCCGGTTGGCCAGCAGCGGCAGCGGGTGGTGCACGCGCTCGCGGCGCAGGAACAGGTTGTGGTACACGGACAGTTCGTCGATCAGGGCGAGGTCCTGATAGACCGTCCCGATGCCGTGGGCGCGCGCGTCATCGACGCTTTTGGGTTCGTAGGGCTCCCCGTGGAGGAGCATCTTCCCGGAGTCCTGCTTCTGGAAGCCGGCGATGATCTTGATCAGCGTGGACTTGCCGGCGCCGTTGTCGCCGAGCAGGCCCAGCACCTCGCCCTTGCGCAGGTGCAGGCTCACGTCGCGCAGAGCCGTCACGGGACCGAAGCGCTTGGCGATGTGTTCGACCCGCAGGACGTCGTCGGGCGCCGAGCGCGGCTCGACGACCCCGATCGGTGGCGGCGCCTGGTCAGCCACTATGGCCTCTGCGGGCCCGCTGGACGAAGACGTTTGCGGTCATCGCCACGATGATCGCAAGGCCGAGGTAGAACAGCAGGTAGTCGGCGTTGACCCCCTGCAAGGTGAGGCCGTCTTTGAGGATGCCGAGGAACAGGGCGCCGATCAGGGCGCCGACCACGGTTCCCGAGCCGCCCGCGAGCAGCGTGCCCCCGATCACCGCCGCGGCGATTGCCAGGAACAGGATTTCGTTTGCGGCCGAGGTACCGGGCGTGATCGTGCTCGAGCGTACGGCCTCGAGAATGCCGACGAAGCCCGCCGTCAGCGCGCACAGCACGAAGTTTCGGATCGTCAGCAGGCGTACGCTGACCCCCGCCTCGGCCGCGCCCAGCTTGTTCGAGCCGATCGAGACGGTGTAGAGGCCCCAGCGGGTGAACGTGAGCACGACCTGCAGCACGACGACGATCGCGAGCGCCCAGATCAG
Source organism: uncultured Solirubrobacteraceae bacterium (assembly GCA_963821425.1). Taxonomy (GTDB): domain Bacteria; phylum Actinomycetota; class Thermoleophilia; order Solirubrobacterales; family Solirubrobacteraceae; genus Palsa-744. Next base: position 1,805,975 of record CAWGDS010000004.1, on the reverse strand, counting down.
CTCCGAATACGTCCCGCCGCCGAAGATTTTCGCGAACGTGCTGATGTGGTTGACCCCGTTGACCACGTGCACTTCCGACCCGGGGGTGGTCACGGGCTCTCCGTGGGAGATGATCAGGGCCAGTCCCTCGAAGGCGAACAGCGTTCCCAGCGTGACGACGAACGAGGCGATCCCGACCACGGACACGAAGAACCCGTTGATCAGCCCCACCGCCATGCACACGAGCAGCGCGAGGATCAGGCTGGGCACCAACCCGAGCCCCGCCGCGTCGAACTTGTAGAAGACGAACGGGGTGAACACGTACATCGCGCCGATCGAGAGGTCGATCTCGCCGAGGATCATCACGAACACCTCCCCGGCCGCGATGATCGCGAACGGTGCGAAGTACGGCAGGAGGGTCTTGAAGTTGTCCCCGGTCAGGAACGTGCTCGTGTTGACCGAGAAGTAGATCGCCGCGATCAGCGTTACGACGATGATGCTCCCCTCGCGGAGCGTCAGCGCCCGCTCGAAGACCTGGCGCGCCACCGAGCCCCGGCGCGACTGCGCCGGGGCTTCGGCCGAGGATCCGCCCGAGGTGGCTGCTCCCTCCACGCCCGTCGCGACTGCTACGCGGCGGTCCCGGCCGGGATCGGGATGACTTTCGCTTCGCTGGAGGTGCCCTCGTAACGGGACTTGCTCGAGACGTACGGCCCGACCGTTTCTTTGGTCACGAACTTCAGGCCCGTGTCGACGTTCGCGGGCCCGCTCAGCGAACCCGAGACGTGCCAGAAGAACAGCTGCAGGACCGGCAGAAAGCCCTGCTGATAGGGCTGCTGGTCGATCGTGAACTCAAGGAAGCCTTCGCTGATGAGTTTCTGCGTCGCTTCCGTGAGGTCGAACCCACCTGCCTTGACTCCTTTCGCGGGCAGGCCGTGCTTCTGCATCACTTTGGCGAGCGCTTCGGTGCTCCCGCCACCGACGGCGAACATGCCCTTGGTGCTTTCGTGGCCGACCCAGTAGGAGTTGATCACGGTTTCTTCGCCCGAGGTGCCGGTCGCAACCGTGTGGATCGTGATCGGCGCACCCGAGGCCCTAATCGCCTTTTCGGCGCCTTCGATGCGGGGCTGGAGGTTGGCCGACCCGGGCGTTTCGATGAACAGCGCCACATCGCCGGAGCCGACTTCTTTGACGATCCGGGCGCCCATCAGTTCGCCGGCCAGTTTCAGTTCCTGGCCGATGTAGGACAGGCGCTTGTTCAGCGGCGCGTCGGCGTTGTAGGAGACCACCGGGATCCCCTTCTTCAGCGCTTCTTCGGTGGGCGCGTTGAATGCGTGCAGGTCGATCAATGCGACCGCGATCCCGTCGGCGCCGCTGGTGATGGCGGTGTTCATGGCGTTGACCATCTGCGGGACGTTGCTGCTTTCCGAGCCGGTCCATTGGTAGGTGCAGCCGAGCAGTTTGCACGCGTCCTGGATCCCGTACTGCGTGGGGACGAAGAACGGGTTGGTCGTGACGTGGTTGACGAACACGAATTTGTATTCCGGGTGCGAGCCGAACACGCTCGCGGAGCCGCCGCTGCTCGACGCGCTCGAGCCGCACGCGCTGAGGATCGCCCCCACGGAGCCCGCAGCCGCTCCCGTTAAGGCCGTCCGCGTGAGGAACGACCGCCGGTCGATCTCCGGCCAGCTGAAGCGAGCCTTCCCCTCGCTCGCATCCTGGTTATCGAGGGCCTCCTGCGCCTGATCGGTCTCCGACATCAGATCCTCCTCTCGACTTTTATCTGCCTTTAAGGGACCTTACCCCCTCGCGCGGGGACATAGGCGTTTCGCACGCCGCGCGCTCGGCAAGCGTTGCGCTCCGGTCACGTCGCGGCATCGCCGGATGGCTCGTCCGGATCGCCACGCGTCGCGCGAGCGTGTATACGTGGGTCATGTCGCCGGCCACACCCGGGACGCCCCCACCCGAGCCCGCTCGCAGCGGCCACGACGAGTCCGCCGAGGGCGAGCGCTTCGGACCGCTCGAGCTGACCCGCATCCGCAAAGACGACGGCCGCGAACTGATCTTCTTCGCCGACACGCGGGAGCCCGCATGAGCGAGCTGCGCTTCAACGAGCTCCGGGGCGAGGAGGTGGCGTACGCGATCCACCGCCAGGAGCGCACCTTCCTGCCGACCCGCGAGCACTGCCCTCTGTGTCCCACCCGACCGGGCGGCCCGGCCACCGAGATACCCGCCAAGAGCTTCGAGATCGTCGTGTTCGAGAACCGCTTCCCCGCCTTCGAGGAGCCCAACGGGACCGCCGAGGTGGTGGTCTACACCGACGACCACGACCTCTCGCTGGGCAGCCTGCCGGCGGCCCGGGCCGAGGCGCTGATGTGGGTCTGGCGCGAGCGCTACGAGGAGCTCGGGGCGCGCGAGGAGATCGACTACGTGTACGTGTTCGAAAACCGCGGCGTGGAGGTCGGGGTCACCCTCCACCATCCCCACGGTCAGATCTACGGCTACCCGTTCCTGCCGCCGGTGCCCGCCCTCGAGCTGGCGGCGGACGCCCGTCTGGGCGGGTGCGCGGTGTGCAGGCTCAACGAGGCTGAGCTCGCCGACGCACGACGCGTGGTCCACGAGGATGAGTGCGTCGTCGCGTACGTCCCCCGGGCCGCCCGCTGGCCCTATGAAGCGCACGTCTGCATGCGCGAGCACCGTCGCAGCCTGTCCGACTGCGAGCCCCGCGAGCTGAAGGCGCTGGCGGGCTGCCTGCAGCGCCTGGTGCGGGGCTTCGACGCGCTGTTCTCGCGCCCGTTCCCGTACGTGATGGCCGTCCACCAGGAGCCGACCCGCTCCGGGGAGAGGCTCGGCGGGCACCTGCACGCGGAGTTCTATCCGCCCCTGCGCAGCGCCGAGAAGCTCAAGTACCCGGCCGGCTCCGAGCAGGGCGCCGGGACGTTCATCTCCGACGTCCTGCCCGAGGAGTCGGCGGAGCATCTGCGGGCGGCGCTCGCCCGCGCGGGTTGAGCGAGCCCGTGCCGGCCGAGCGGGTCCGCGCCTTCGCCCCCGGGCGGGTCAACCTGATCGGCGAGCACACCGACTACAACGGCGGCCTCGCGCTCCCTTTCGCAATCGCCCAAGGGGTCACCGTGAGCGCCCGCGCCGATGCGAGCCCCGGCCCCGCACGCATCCAGGCGCTCGCCGGCGACCTCGGCGAGCGCGACGAGTTCGCCGTCGGGGAACGGGCTCCGGACGGCGGCTGGCGGGCCTTCGTGCGCGGGGCCGCGGGCGAGCTGCGCCGCGGTGGCTGGGTGCTCCCGTCCACCCAACTTCAGATCGCCGCCGACCTGCCGCGGGGCGCCGGCCTGTCCTCCTCGGCGGCGCTGGAGGTTGCGCTGTGCCTGGCGCTGATCGAGCTCGCACGCGAGCCGCTTCCCCCCCGTCCCGCCCCGCTGCAGCTGGCCCGGCTGTGCGCCCGTGTGGAGAACGATTGGGTCGGAGCGAGAACCGGGCTGCTGGACCAGCTCGCGAGCCTGTGCGGGGAGCCCGACCACGCCGTCCTGATCGACTTCCGCACGTTGCAGGTGCGGCTCGTCCCTCTGAGACTCGGCGCCTGGAGGCTGCTGGTCCTGGACTCGGGCGAGCGTCACGAGCTTGCCAGTTCCGGCTACAACCGCAGGCGCGAGGAATGCGCTCGCGCGTGCGAGCTGCTCGGCATCGAGCACCTCAGCGAAGCCGACGAGCGGGCGCTCGTTGCGCTGCCCGAGGCGCTGCGGATGCGAGCCGAGCACGTGCTCGGCGAGGACGCCCGCGTGCGCGCGGCCGTGTCCGCCCTGCAGGGTGGCGAGCTCGAGCGCCTCGGAGCGCTGCTCGACGCCTCCCACGAAAGCCTGCGGGAGCTGTACGAGGTCTCCACGCCCGCCGTCGACGCCGCCGCCACGCTCCTGCGCGAGGCGGGGGCCGCCGGAGCCCGCATGATCGGCGGCGGCTTCGGCGGCAGCGTGCTCGGATTGTTCCCTCCAAACGTGGAGTCCCCGGCCGGGACGCTCGAGGTCCGCCCGGCCGCGGGGGCACGCGTGTTGGAGGCCGGTACCCAAACCCCCTGACCGCCTCTCCGCGCGTCCGAGCCGGGCCGCCGGACGCGCCGTCCTCACTCGCTCGCGGCGGACCGGGGCGCCTTGCGCGCGCTCATCACCACGCCCGCGCCGAAGCTCATCCTGCGCAGGGCGACGTGCTCGAGACCGGCCTCGCGCCAGTAGCCGATCACGCGCTCCATCGGATGGCGCTCGTAGAAGCCGCGGATGCTTCCTCCCAGGAAGCGGCCCACCTGCTCCCACTCGCGGGAGAACGCCCGCCCGAGCAGGGGCAGGCCGATTTCGGTGAACAGCCGCCAGGCGCCCCTCGCCGGCGCGAACGGAGGGACGCCGAACTCGACCATGCCGATGGCCCCGCCGGGGCGCAGGACCCGGGCCAGCTCGCGCATCGTCGCGGGCGGATCGTCGACGTAGCGCAACAGATAGGTGAAGCTCACCACGTCGAAGCTCTCGTCGGCGAAGGGCAGACGCTCGGCCTCCGCCTGTAGAAGCTCCACGTCCCCTCCAGGCACGCCAGCGAAGCGGGCGCGGGCCGCGGCCAACATCGCCGGGCTCTGGTCGATGCCCACGATCGAGCAGTCGGCCCGTGCGCGCAGCTCGGCCGCCACCAGGCCGGTCCCCGTGGCCACGTCCAGGACCTTCTCGCCACCGCGCAGGCCGAGCCCGTCGACCATCGCCGAGCGCCAGCGCGGGTCCTGCCAGAAGCTGAACGCCGCCGACAGCGCGTCGTAGCGGCGCTCCAGCCCGTCGAAAAGCTCGAGTGCCTCGAGCTTGCGGGGCGACCGCGACGCCTGCGGACCGTCCCCGATCCCGACGGACACCGCGTGTGGGCTGTTGGGGTCGGCGATTTCTGAAAGGCTAACCACCCTCGCTCGTGGCGGACCTCCCGACGACACCATCCCGTGTGCTGCTCATCACCGGCGCCTCCAGTGGCATCGGGGAGGCGACGGCGAGGCGCCTCGCCCGTGAGCCCGGTGCCGAGCTGGTGCTGGTTGCCCGCCGCGAGGACCGGCTGCGCCGCCTGGCGGAGGAGCTCGGACCGGAGCGCGTCAGCTACGTGGCCGTCGACCTGCTCGACGACGACGCCCCCGAGCGTGTGCGCGACCACGTGCTCGAACGCCACGGCCGCCTCGAGCTGCTCGTCAACAACGCTGGCGCCGCCTGGCGGGGGCAGTTCGCCGACGGCGGCTACGAGAACGTCAGCCGCACGATGGCGATCAACTTCGACGCCCCGGTGCGCCTCACGGAGGCGCTGCTGCCGTTGCTGCGGGCCGGGGCCCCGAGCGCGATCGTCAACGTCGCCTCGACCGCCGCGCGCGTCGCCCGACCCGGCACCGGCGCGTACAGCGCCTCGAAGTTCGCGCTCGCGGGCTGGTCGGACGCACTGTGGGCGGAGGAGCGCGGGCACGGCGTACACGTCGGTCTCGTCCTGCCCGGCTTCATCGTGACCGAGGGCTTCCCCCAGGCCGAGCTCACCGGACGCGCCGCCACCCGCTGGGCCGTGTCCACGCCCGAGAAGGCTGCCGAGGCGATCGTGCGCGCGGGACTCGGTCGGCGTCCTGAGGTCTACGTGCCGTGGCCGTACGCGATCGCAGCCGCCCTCCGCGTGCTGGCGCCGGCGCTCGTGCGCCGCGTGCTCGGGGGAGGGCAGGGCAGCGCGTTCGTGCCCCGCACAGCCACCCAGGAGGCCGAACACAGCACCAACGGGGCGCGCGCCACCCCCTGATCCTGGCCCGAAGCTCGGTGCCGGGAGCGCCCGAGCGCTAACCCAGGCGCGCCACGATCAGCGCGGGCAGCGTCGGGGTGCGGCTGCCGCCCAACGGCTCGGCGGTGACCAGCACCGCTCTGACCCCCGCGATGCTCCCGGGAACCGCGACCGTGGCGCCACCGGAGCCGCTGACGCTGAACAGCGCATCGGTCGGCTGTGGTGCGCCACCTCGCTGCACCCACACCTGGTAGGTCCGCCTTGCCGGCACCTGGGGCATGCCGTTGACGAGCAGCTCGGCCCTGCCGCCAGCGACCCGCAACGAAGCACTGGCACCGGGGGCGAGCACCTGGGCGCGAACCAACCTGGAGCCCCCGCCCCCGCCCGAGCCGGCGAGCGCGATCACCGCCAGCACGATCGCGGCCGCCGCCACGGCACCGACGGCGCCCAAGCTCCAACCGCGAGGCGAGCCGTTTGAGGAGCGCCGCGCTCGTCGCGAGCGCCGGGCGCGGGGCTCGGCCGCGCCCGCACGGACCTCGCCGCCGTCGCGGGCTTCGCCGGCTGTACCGGTCTCGCGCTCGCCGGCGGCGCCCCCGACCGCGACCATGACCCGCCGCTTGAGCCCCGGCGGGGCGGTCATCTGGGGGGCTGCGAGCGGCAGCGCGTCGGCCGCCACCTGCAGCCGGGCGACCTCCTCGCAGCAGTCGCTACAGCCCTCGAGGTGGACCGTGAAGCGCTCGTGCTCCTCCTCGGTGAGCGCCCCCAGCACGTACGCGGCCGCGTCGTCGTAGAAGGCGTCGTGCCCGTCCGTGCCCGTGACCGGCGTCATTGCAGCGCCTCCGCGGGTTGTGCGAGCGTCGATCGCATCTTCGCCAGGCCGAGGCGCATTCGGCCCTTGACGGTGCCGACCGGCGTGTTGAGCAGCGATGCGATCTCGACGTGGGTCAGCCCGCCGAAGTAGGCAAGCTCGATGACGCGGCTCTGCTCCTTCGGGAGCTGACCGAGCGCGTCACGGACTTCGCGGGCCTCCTCGCGGCGGGCGACCTCGAGGTCGGTGCGCTCGGGGGCCGGCAGCTGCGCCTCGATGCCCTCGTCGTGGACCACACCGCGATCGCGCACACCGCGGCGGCGGATCGCGTCGATCGCGCGGTTGTGGACGATCCCCAGGACCCAGTTGCGCACGCTGCCCCGGCCACGGTCGTAGCGGGCCCGCGAACGCCACAGCGACAGAAAGGCCTCCTGGGTGACGTCTTCGGCCAGCGCCCGCTGCCCGCAGATCCTCAGGGCGAGCGAGAAGGCGGCCTCGGAGTGGCGGTCGTAGATCACCTCAAAGGCGTGGGCGGCACCTTTGTAGACGAGCTGCATCAGCTCCTCGTCGGCCAGCACCCCGAGGGGCTCGGCCGCGGCTTCACCGCCCGCCGGGCGCAGCGATCTGAACATCACGTCAATTCTTACGCTGCAGGCGCCCGGCGAGATCACCCGCTAACGCGGGTCTCGCCACATCTTCCACATCGGGGGCCCGGCCAGAAGGCGTATCTCCTCCGTCACCTGGAAGCCGTGACGAGCGTAGAAGGCGATGTTGCTCTCCTTCGAGGACTCGAGGTATGCGCCCACGCCGTCGGCGTCACAGCGTTCGAGCACCGGTCCCATGACGGCCGAGCCGAGCCCCTGGCCCTGGGCGCTCGGATCGGTACCGAGCACGGCGAGATACCAGTGGGGCGGGTCGTGGGGATGGCGCTGCTCGAGTTTCTCCCAGCCGATCGCCGCGATCGGCATCTGCGTGATCAGACGCGGGTGCATGAAGGCGGGGACCATCGCGGCGACTTCCCGCAGCGACATCTTCCAGCGCCCCGGGGGCGCCCACAGCGCCGCGCAGCGGCGCTCGCTGTCGGTCCACACCTCCTGTTCGCCGAGGAGCTGGTACATGCGCGTCCCCTGGAAGCGTTCGAGCGCCTTCAGTCGCAGCTTGTCGACCCGAAAGGCCCAGCCGGCTACCGGGTCGTCGAGGAAGGCCCGGGCGAGCACGGTGGCGAGCGCCGGCACGTCGTCCTTGGTTACTCGTCGCAGCTCGGGTGCGGAAACGGCCATCGCCATATTCTCCCCGGCCGCGACGCAAGATGTCTGGACGCTAGGCTTCGCCGCCCATGAACGACCCGACCACGCCGCCGGAAGCGGCATACCACCTGCTGTTGGACACTGCGGAGGTGCCAGTGACCGCGAGCGCGCTGCGCCTGCTGATCGCCGACGAGGCCCACCAGCCCGAGATACGAGGCCTCGCGCGAGACGTGCTCGCAGAGCTCGAGGCCGAACCGGACGAGTTCGGTGTGCTGTCGGTGGCGCTCACGCCGGGGCAGCTGAAGATCACGCACACGGCCGTGCACCTGCTGCTGGACGACCTCCAGCGGGGCCAGAACGACGAGCGCCAGGTCCTGCACTCGATTCTCGGCAAGCTCCCCGACGAGCACGCGATCCGCGCGATACGGCTCTAGCCAACGTGCCCGTGCCCGATCGAGAGCGGCGGGCTCGCTCGTTCGGCACGGTGGTGCAGGAGTACCAGCGCGGGCGCCCCGGCTACCCCCGTGCCGCGATCGACTGGGTGCTGGGACAGCGACCGCTGACCGTGCTCGACCTGGGCGCCGGGACCGGCAAGCTCAGCGCGGCCGTGCTCGCCGCCGGGCACTCCGTGATCGCCGTCGAGCCGCTGGCCGAGATGCGCGAGGTCCTGTGCGCGACGCTGCCGCAGGTACAGACCCTCGACGGGCGCGCGGAGCACCTGCCGTTGGCGGCCGGGAGCGTCGACGCGGTCGTGGCCGGCGCTGCCTTTCACTGGTTCGAGCAGGGCCCCGCGCTGGCGGAGATCGGACGGGTGCTGCGCAAGCCGGGGATCCTGGGCCTGCTGGGCAACTCCTTCGACACCTCGCTGCCGTGGGCGGCAGAGCTGCGCCAGATCCTCGGGCGGCCGGCGATCGAGCGCCCGCGGCACTGGCCGCCGATCGAGACGTTGCAGGAACACTTCTCCGAGGTAGAGGACCGTCGCTTCCCGCACACGCAGCCGGTCGACCTCGCCCGCCTGCGCGACCTTGCCCTGTCGCGCAGCTCGCTGGCGATCCAGGATCCGGACACGCGGGAGCTCACGCTTGCGCGGGTGGACGAGCTGTGGGAGCACGACCCCGAACTCGCCGGGAGGGACGAGGCGAGTCTGCACTGGCTGGCGAGGGTCAGGCGCTGCCGGACGCTGCGCTGACGCTCGAGCTCGGGCTCGCGACCGACGGCACGTGCTGGGTGATGCAGTGGATGTTGCCGCCGCCGAGCAGGATCTCCCGTGAGGGAATCCCGACCACGTCGCGCTCCGGGAAGCACGCGCCCAGCACCTCGGCCGCCTGCTCGTCGTAGCGCTCGTCCAGGAGCGGGTACACGATGCGGCTGGTGGCCGGATAGAAGTTGACGTAGGAGGCGGCCAGTCGCTGTCCGGGGCTGCGGGGGCGCACCCCGGGGCTGCGCTGCAGGCTCAGCGCCTCCTCCCGCTCCAGGTACAGGGGGCCGGGTGAGGGGACGTGCGCTATCTCGAGCGCGCGCCCGCGAGCGTCGGTGGCGGCTTCAAGTCGCGCATGTGCGTCGCGCGATACCTCGGTCATCGGGTCCTCCGGATCCTCGGCCCAGCTCAGCAGCACGCGGCCGGGCGCGAGGAAGCAGGCGAGGTTGTCGACGTGGCCGTCGGTCTCGTCGCCGGGAAGCCCGCGACCGAGCCACACGACCCGCTCGGCTCCGAGGTACTCGAGCAGCAGCCGTTCGATCTCACCCCGGGACAGCTCCGGGTTGCGGTTCGGGTTCAGCAGACACTCTTCGGTCGTGAGGACGGTCCCCTCGCCGTCGCAGTGGATCGAGCCACCCTCGAGCACCAGCGGCGCGCGGTAGCGGTCGGCCCGCTCGACCTCGAGCACCTTGGCGGCGACCCGCTCGTCACGGTCCCACGGCGAGTAGAGGCCGCCCTGCAAGCCCCCCCAGGCGTTGAAGTGCCAGTCCACCCCTCGCCGCCGGCCGCGCTCGTCGAGCACGAAGGTCGGCCCGGCGTCGCGCAGCCAGGCGTCGTCCGTGGACAGCTCGATGACCCGAATCGATGGCTCCAGCAACGCTCGACAGCTCTCGAACAGGTGGTCCGAGACGCCCATCGTGACGGGCTCGCAGGCGCTTATCGCCGCTGCCACCTCGGCGAACGCCTCCTGCGCGGGCCCGGCCTGTAGTCGCCAGAAGTCCCCTCGCTCCGGCCAGGCCATCCAACAGCCCGAATGCGCCAGAAACTCGCCGGGCATCCGAAAGCCGTCGGCCGCAGGGGTGCTTCCGACCGTGACGCTCATCCCCGCCTGTATATCTCAGCGCCCCGGATCGCCCCCTTCCATCCGCATGGATCGGCGGCCGAGATCGCCCCTTCCAGCCGCGCGCCTCGGCGGTCGAGATCGCTCTTCGGACCCGGATCGCCGGGCGGCTCAGCGGTCGCAGCCATGCCTCGGTACCCGCCGAAAGATCGGGCAAACGTCCGCTTTTCGGCCATCAGTTGCGTATTCGGGCCGCAGTTGCCCGAAAGGTACGGCAAAGACAGCGCCCCGGATCCCCAAGACAACGCCCCGGATCCGTGACAGGGCGCCAGATCCCCAACCCGAATGCGCCATCCCCGATGGTCGATTGCCCCATACCGCCCAACTCCCGCCGTCGTGAGCCGCATCCCGCCCGATGCTCGGACGTCTGAGATCAATCAGCTTCGCCCGCAAGACCGTCTGGAGCGGCGTCGCCGTGACGCTGGCAGTGGCCGGGACGATCGCGGCCGTGCTCGGCGCGCGCGCTGTGGCCCACTCCGACGCGGGTCACGCACGAGAGGTGTTCCGCACGGGCTCGGGCGAGGTCGCCTCGACCCTCGAGCTCGCCATCCAGCACGAGCAGGACCTGGTCGCCGACACCAGCGCGTTCGTCGCCGGTAACCCACACGTCTCTCCGGCCGGGTTTGACCGCTGGTCCGAAGCCGCGGGAGCGATGCACCGCTATCCCGAGCTGCAGGACCTCGGCCTCGTCGCGCTGGTGCCGGCCTCGCACCTGAAGGCATTCGAAGCGCACCTGGCCGCCAACCCGATCAGGCCCCTCGGCCCCAACTCGGTCGGCCCGAAGGAACGCTTCGAGATCCTGCCCGCGGGAAAACGCTCGTACTACTGCTTCGCGATCGCAGGACTGGAACGCACGCTCGCGACCTACCTCCCGGACGGCGTCGACTTCTGCGCCCTGGCCCCCGAACTGATCGCCGCGCGCGACTCCGGGAAGGCCACCTACGCGCCGGTCCTCGACGGGAACAAGAACGAGCTCGGGGTTCAGACGCCCGTCTACGCGGGCGGGGGTGTACCCACGACGGTGACGGCTCGACGGCGGGCGTTCGTGGGCTGGCTGGGCGAGTTGCTGGAACCTGGGGTCGTGCTCGCGCGGGCGCTGCAGACGCACCCGAACCTCGGCGTGATCTTTCACTACAACCAGTCCGGGTCGAAGATCGCCTTCAGCAGCGGATACCGACCGCCGCACCCCCAGACCACCACGATCGACCTGCACAACGGCTGGTCGGTGCAGACGTTCGCGCCGGCGCCGTCGGCCAGCATCTTCGCCCACTCGAACGCGCTCACGATGCTGCTCGGCGGCATCCTCCTGAGCGTCGTCATCGGACTGCTGGTGCTGGTGCTCGCGACCGGGCGCAGGCGCGCGCTGTCGCTCGTGCACGAGAAGACCTACGAGCTGTCGGAGAAGAACCGCGAGCTGGCCCACCAGGCGCTGCACGACCCCCTCACCGGGCTCCCCAACCGCGCGCTGGTCCTGGACCGGGCCGAACAGCTGATCGAGCGCACGGCGCCCCAGCTGGGTACCGTCGCCGGAGCCCTCTTCATCGACGTAGACGGCTTCAAGCACGTCAACGACAACTACGGCCACGCGGCCGGGGACCAGCTGCTGAGGACCGTCGGCGAACGGCTGCGGCGGTCGGTCCGCGAGCAGGACACGGTCGGTCGGCTCGGCGGTGACGAGTTCGTCGTGCTGAGCGAACTGAAGCATGGCGAGGCGACACTGAACCTGCTGGCCGACCGCCTCACCGAGGTCCTGCGCGAGCCGGTAGAGCTCGAGGACGGGCGCAAGGTCTCCTCGCGTACGGTCAGCATCGGGGTCGCGATCGGTGCCTACGCCGACCCCGACTCGTTGCTGCGCGACGCCGACCTCGCCCTCTACGCCGCCAAGGCCGCCGGCAAGGATCGTTTCGTGCTCTACGACGCGAGCATGAGCGTGGACGAAGAAGACCGGCCCCAGCTGGAAGCGGACCTGCGTACCGCGGTCCAGGATCCGCGCGGACAGTTCAAGCTCGTCTACCAGCCGATCTACGAGCTCAAGAGCGCCAAGGTGGTTGGCGTCGAGGCGCTGATCCGCTGGCATCTCCCGGACCGCCGGGTCGTGACTCCCGACAAGTTCATCCCACTGGCCGAGGACACCGGGCTGATCGTTCCGATCGGGCGCTGGGTGCTCGAGGAGGCATGCCGCCAGGCGGCGAGCTGGAACGAGGAAGGCCTCAGGGTCGGCATCGCCGTCAACGTGTCCGCCTACCAGCTCGGCCGCAGGGAGTTCGTGGACGATGTCCGCCGGGCGCTCGTGGAATCGGGCATCGAGCCATCACTGCTGACGCTCGAGATCACCGAGACGATGCTGATGCTCGACCTCGAGGCGACGCGGGAGAACCTGAACCTGATCAAGGCGCTCGGCGTGCGCATCGCGATCGACGACTTCGGCACCGGGTACGCGTCCCTCTCACAGCTGCGCCGGCTGCCGGTGGACATCCTGAAGATCGACAGGAGCTTCATCGCCGCCCTCGACAACGGCGGCTGGAGTCACGAGCTGCTGCGCGCCAGCGAGCTGCTACACGCGATCCTCGGTGTCAGCCAGGCGCTGTCGCTATCGGTCGTCGCCGAGGGGATCGAGGAGGAGAACCAGCTCTCGCGGCTGGGGGCGATGGGCTGCGAGATGGGTCAGGGCTTCTTCCTCGGCCGGCCGACCTCGCCCGAGGACATCAAGGCCCTGCTGAACCCCGGCCCGGGGCGGCCGTCCGGGATCCCCGAGATCCAGGTCGCCGAGCGGCGCCGGCGCACGCTGGTCCCGTAGCGGCGACGCGCGCCGGCTACCCTAACCGCGGACCGCGAACTTCACCGTCGAGCGGTTCCCGGCCGTCGGCGTAAAGGTGACGTGCGCGGTCAGCTTGTGCTTGCCGCCGGCCCCATTGAAGGGCACCGCAAGCGTGATGTTCCCTTCGCCGCGAACGCGCTTGTGGGTCACCGCCGTGCCCGGGAGGCTGACGCTCACGCGTCCTGAACGGGGCGCCCAGATATGCAGGATCAGGTGCCCTCCCTTGCGCTTGTGTGACAGCAGCAGCACCGGACAGCCGCTCACCGCCAGCTTCGTGTTGGGGGTGAGCTTGGCGCCGTTCTGGGCGATGATCGTCGTGGGTGCCAGCAGCCTCGTGCCGCACAGACGGCCGTTGGGTGCGAGGGCCGAGTTGGGACCGGTGGGCAGGTCCACGCTGACGCTCGTGATCGGCACGTCGGGCAGGCTTTCGAAGGTCGAGGTGGTGACGCTGGAGCGAGCGATGTGGGTATGGCCGACAAGCACCACCTCGAGGTTGTCGCCCTTCAGCACGAGGTCGAGGTCCGGGAACTGAGCGTTGCCGTGTGAGACCAGCCACGCGGTGCCGGTGAGGGGAGCGGGCAGCACGGGCGTCTTCACGGTGACCGTCCCGACCCGAGCGGTCGACTGGCAGCTGCCCGGCGGTGGGCCGCTTTCGAAGTTCGCGGCGAGGCATGCTTTCTGGAGCGTCGACCCGCGCGCCACCAGCCGGCTCGGGAGTTGCAGCTGCAGCTCGCGGATGTCCGCCTCGCCGGCCGGCTGCGTAACCGTCACCTGGATGCCGGCGCCGCCGGCTTTCGAGGTCTTCGCTCCGGTGCTCGCATGCAGTTGCGGCTTGAACGCCAGCGCACCGCAGTCGGTTGCCTGGAAGGGGCTCGTGAGGGCGCCCTTGGCGCCGAAGGTGGAGAGCGCGAGCGATTCGGTGGACAGCGGCGCACAGCTCGTCGGGTTCGAGGCGAACCGCGCCCGGTTGACGTCGACGCTGATGTGCTTCAAGCGCAGTGGCACGCCGCCGACGACGCTCGGCAGGGTGGTGGCGACGCTCACGCGCCCGTCGTAGAGGCCGACCGAGATCGCCGCGCGCGTGACCACCTCGCCGAGGTCATAGGGCCCTGCGACCGCGGGCACGACCACCGACAGGCCGTAGGGGGCGCCGCCGTAGGGACCTGTCAGATAGACCTGGCCTGCGAGCGCGTACGGTTCGCCTCCGGCGCCGACAGCCACCCCGACGGTACCGATCTGACTCGCGGCGGGACAGGTGCCGGCGTTGGCCTGTGGGTCTCCGCACAACGGGACGGAGGGGATCGCACCCACGAGCCCCGGAGGCAGCGTGACGGTGACGCTCGAGAGGTACTGCTGGGCGTCTGCTCGCGCGAGGCTGAAGGTGAACGGGCTGAATGCACCGGCACGCGGGTTTTCGGCCGTGAGCGTCTGGCCCAGCGAGAACGGCAGCGACGGCGGGCACCCGCTGACGGAGAAGCCACCGGCGGCGGCTTCTGTGGCGCTCTGGCCGGTGTACGGCAGAATCTGCGCGCTCGGGGTCGCCGGGCCGCACACAAGCGGATTGGCGAGCGGCGCGCGGACACCCCCGCGCAGGTGGATCACGAAGTCTTCGAACGGTATCTGCGGCGCGCCCGAGAAGCTCGCGACCAGACGGCCGGTCTGTGCGTTGGCGCTGACGCGCCCTTCGAGGCGCAGCCCGACCCCGTACTGCGGTGCGGTGGCGATCAGGAACATGCGGTACTCGCCGCCCGATTCCGGCCCCGCCCCCGCTTCGGGGGAGCCCACGTACACGCCTCCGGTCAACGAGCCGTCGGGGATCCCGGGAGCGTTTACGAGCACCGAGCCGACACTGGAGGTTTCGGGACAGCTGCCCTGGGCGTACTGGGCGTCGCTGCAGGCGACGAGCCCGTTTGCGCCCGACGGGTCGAGCGTGAGACCTTCCGGCAGCGTCACCTGGGCGCCCTGCACGTCGGGTGAGTTGGGCTTCGAGGGTTCGTCTGTGAGCTGCGGCACGTGCAGGTCGGCCGTGACGCCGTCGGGCTGGTCGGAGCCTGCGTCTTCGGCGCCCAGCGACAGCGAGGGATTGAAGGCGAGCTGGTTGCAGCCCGTCGCGGCCACCGGCGTTTCGTTGCTGTAGGGAAGGAACGCGCCGGGCGCTTCGTAGGAGTCGACGTGCAGGTAGGTCACCGGCTTGCTCGTGCACGTGCTCGGCAGCGTGATGAAGGCGGCGGCGGCGCCGACGTGCGTGTGCTGCTCCGGGATGCCCCAGAAGATCAGCTTGGACTCGATCACTTCCGGTTCGTGAGGGAGGTTCTGGATCTTGAAGAACTCGTGGTAGTCGCCCGTGGGCACACCGCTGTTTTCGCTCGTTTCCGCTTCGTGCTGCCAGCTGAGACCGCCTTCGAGGTAGATCTGCCCGCGCAGGTCGTGGCCCGCCACGGCAAGCAGTTCGAGCGTCGGGCTGTTCACTTCGACCCCGAAGCGGGCGGGCTCTCCGGGGCGGCGCTGCATGTTGTAGACGGGGAAGTGTTCGGTCACCGTGAGACCGAGGTGAAGCAGTTCCAATGCGGTGGCGGTGCCGACGGCTTCGTCTTCACCGACCTGGCTGCCGGCCGGGCAGTTGAACTGCTGGAGCTGGGCTTCGGTGCACTGTTCGGTGGCTTCCGGGTTGACCGCCAGCCCGGCTGGCAGATCGACGCGCACGTCCTTGACTTTCCCGGTGGGCATTTCGTCGCCGACGCCGACTTTGGTGGCGGCGAAGCGGAAGTCGGTGATGCCGAAGTCGGGATGGCCGGCAGCCTGGGTGTAGAAGCGCGAGGTCGGGCCCAGGTCTTCGCAGTTGACTTCCCTGCAGGTGCCGGCTTCCCACTTGGAGACGGTCAGCGCAGCGAGCGCCGACCCGCCGGACGTGACTGCCACGGCCGCGATCGCGAGCGCCACCGCCAGCGCCACGCGCGCCAGCACTCGCCTCGCCCCGGAAGCGATCTTCACGCCGGCCACTTCCGCGTTGCGTGCGCGCACCACGACGAGCCCTTCAGGAGTTCGCGGCCGAGGTCCGGTGTCGCTGCTCGAAGCGAAGGC
This sequence comes from uncultured Solirubrobacteraceae bacterium, assembly GCA_963821425.1. Classification (GTDB taxonomy): domain Bacteria; phylum Actinomycetota; class Thermoleophilia; order Solirubrobacterales; family Solirubrobacteraceae; genus Palsa-744. The sequence continues at coordinate 1,789,946 of CAWGDS010000004.1, read as the reverse complement.
CGCCGAGGCCGACACCAATTATCAACCTCGCTGCCAGCGCTCCGGCGAGCAGGACCAGCGCGAGCATCACCGCTCCCGCGCTCACGCCGCCGATCGCGGCCGCTGACGCGTTGCGCATGCGCCTCTTTACGTGTGGGTTTCGCAACTCCATCTCCTATGCCTTACCCGCACGCCGCCTCACTACGCGCGTTCTCGCCCGTACGGGGCTGTCAGCAATGTTCGTTGCAGACGCCACAACCCCGCCCCCGAAGGTTCAGCGCACGGTCGGCTTCAACGGCTACGCGACCTATGTCTTCCGCGCACCCAAGGGACGGCGCATCCTCAGCGCCTCCGCGCGGATCTCGGGAAATCACGCGCCGCCGTCGTCAGCCACACGTCGGTTTCGCGCAACCGTGCACGCTTCACCGTGCAGTTGACGTTCCCGGGCGAGCAGGGAACCCCCGGCAAGTTGGTCGTCCGGCTGCGGTTCAGCTGAAAGCCCGCCGCCGGCGTCGGGGGGGTCCCGACGCGACGCGGCAAATATGCGGGCGTGCCCGAGGCTGACCGGCGCGGCTACGTCGGCGCCTTGCAGCCTCGCCTGCAGCGGGTTGCCCTCGATGAGGTTGACGAAGCCGAGCTTGTGCGCCAGCCCGGAGCGCGAGCCGGGACGGAGTTGCGCCTGGCTCGTGGTCGCCGCCGCGAGCTCGCTCGCGAATCCCGCGCGGGGCCACCGAGCGTCGACGCCCTGGACCACCGAGGGGGCGATCTGGTGAAGGCGTCTGCCGACGACGTCGAGTGAGACGCCCTTGCTGAGCAGGTGTGCCTCGACGCCCAGGCGAGCCGGAACGTTGACGTTCAGATGCAGCGAGATCGCCTCAGCAACCGTGCGCGAGCGCTCCTCACTGGCCCCGCCGGCGTGCACCAGAGCGCGTGCGGCGCTGGCACCCTCCACGGCGAAGCATTTCGCATGGGCGTCCCGGCCCCAGTGGCTCGGCGTCAGACCGAGGTCGTGCAACATGCACGCGAGATACAACAACTCGCTGTCGTGGCTCAGGCGGTCACGCTGTGAGAACAGCTCGGCAAACGCCCAGGTGCGCAGGCAATGCCCGTAGAGCCCGGGGCTCGACAGCTCGCGGACGTGTTCCTCTGCCTCGCGGGCGAGGCTGCTGTCGGGCAGCTCGGGCACCACGAGAGAGGCGTGCTCACCGAACAGGCGGCTGCGCCACTGGCTGGGGATCCGTGTCAGTCGCGCGGATATGCCCTGTCCGATCAAACGCGCGCGATCGCGACGCCGAAGTGTCCCGCCCGTCTCGAGTGCCCAGTCCCACGTGCCCACGTAGCTCATCGGCACATCCCCCCGGCGGCCAACTCGCGCATCCGCGACTCGCGCTCGGCTGTCATCACTTGCTCCTCCTCGATCGATAGGGCTGTTTGGCCCGGCAGCGCCACAACGACGAAGAATATAACCGATCGCACAGTTATGTTGTATCCTGGCCCCATGCCCGCCCTCTCAAGCTCTGTCGAGCAGCGCCATCTGGGCCGATGAGCAGTCGCAGGTCCCAGCCGCTGGTCAAGCCTCCGGCGAAGCCGGAGCCGACTGACGGGCGCCGCGCACGGGGGATGCGCAGCCGTTCCGCAGTGCTGGAGCGCTCGGTGCAGCTCGCCTCACGAGACGGCCTGGAAGGTCTCAGCGTCGGGGCTCTGGCCGCCGATCTCGGCGTACACAAGAGCAACGTGTTCGCGCTCTTCGGATCCAAGGAAGAGCTCCAGCTCGCGACGCTCGCAGCAGCTCGGGAGATGCTGATCGAGCTCGTGGTCGTGCCGGCGCTCACAAGCCCAGAGGGCCTTCCGCGCCTGCGCGCCATCGGCGAGGCTTGGTGTGACTACTTCGTGGCCGACGTCTTCGAGGGAGGCTGCTTCCTTTGCGCGGCCTCAGCGGAGATGGACGGCAGACCGGGCGCCGTCCGGGACGCCGTTGAGGCCGTCATGCGCGAATGGCTGGGAGTCCTTCGCTTCAACGTCGACGCCGCGGTCGCCGCGGGCCAGCTCGCGGCGGACGCCGACCCGGCTGCCATGGCGTTCCGACTGAACGCGCTCGGAATGGCCGCCAACTGGCAGAGACAGCTACTGCACGACCCCACGGGCGTCGAGCATGCCCGCGCCGGCTGGAGAGCAGAGCTCGACAGATACAGACCCAACGCCCAGCGGTAGACAGGAGACACAGCAATGCCAACAGCAGCCCGATCGGCAACCGACACCTTGCTCGAGCGCAACAGCGCCCGCAGCCGGAACCTCAGCGACAGGTCCTTCACGCTCACCCCGGGCCTTCACGCGATCGTGCTGACGTGCGGCGACCACCGTGTCGACCCCGCACACGTCCTCGGCCTGGAGCTGGGCGAGGCCGCGGTGCTCCGCAACCCGGGCGGCAGAGTCACACCGGCGGTGATCCAGGAACTTGCGGTGCTGGCGACCATCGCCCAGCTCGAGGGCCTGGAGACCGGTTTTGAGCTGATCATCATGCACCACACCGACTGCGGCCTGACACGACTCGATGGCCCCGAGCAGCGAGGGCTGATGGCGTATTTCTTCGGTGTGGACGAGCATGAGGTGGCAGCCAAGCACCTCGCCGACCCGAGCGAGTCGGTCCGGGCCGACCTGGAGATCCTGCGTGCAAACCCCCTGATTCCACGCACGTTGATCGCCTCGGCGCTCGTGTACGACATCGTCAGCGGGCGCGTGGAGGTCATCTGTCCGCCCGCCCCACTCGGTGACTCTGCCTGAACCTCGGGCGACGGAGTTGGCGAACGCCGCACCCCAAAACGACGAAGGCCGCCCTTGCGGACGGCCTTCGGGTCTCGGTCGGCCGGTTTGCAGGGCTTCTGCAAGTCCTACGCCCTGGTCGGCCTCGATCTTGGGGGCAACGGTCGGACCGAACCCCAGAGGTCGAGCGTACCATGATCTCGTGGCATAAGCAACTATCTACCCCGCCGCTCGTCTCGCCTCAGGCGGGCGCGGTGCACGATCGAGCAGCTCATCAATCTCGGGCAAGACGCCCAACGCGCCGCTGCCCGTCCGAGGCGGTCCGACACTCACCAGTTCCACCAGACGTCGTCCTCGTCGGTCACCGACTGCTCGATCTGCTCGAGTGCGATATCGGTGCGGCGATCGTCGACCATTATCTGCAGCGCCTCGCCGATGGTCGGCGCCCAGACCCGCCGCGCGACCGCCACCCGTCCGGAGTCCTCGTCGAACTCCTTCCATTCCAACTCGACCAGCGGCACCCGCGAGGGAGGAGCGTCGTCGGGCACCGGGGCACCCCACCCATAGAGGGTGATCTGGGCCTGCCAGCCATGGGGACACAGCTCGCCCACACGGCGAGGGCTTGCCACTGATCGGTCACCGGCCTGGGCCGGCGACGGCGCCGGGCCACGTGGATGTAGATCACCACGCAGGCGAATGCCATCGCTGCCAGGGAGAGCGCGATCAGGAGCGTTTCGTGTCCAGGGGCCCGAGCGTGGCCACCTTGTACCCCGCTTGCGATCACGAACCCACTCACTAGGGAGCTCATGGCATGTCGGCCAATCAGCCTGATCCGGCCCGAGGAAGCAGACGCAGCCCGCTCGCTCTCATTGTCGCCTAGCAGTATGCATCTCCACAGCGGCGAGCGCGTGCAGTGCGGCGAGGTCGAGCACCGCGACCGGGACGACGGCGAAGCTGTGCACCTCGCCCGCCTCATCTTGCGCCTCGGATAGGAGCTTGGAGACCTCGGACGCGACCGCGTGTTCGGCGCTTCGCGTGAAAGGCTCGGCTACGCAGCCACTCCGGGTCCACGAGGTGCGACGATCCGCTCCTCGAAGGCAAAGCCCGCTTCGAGCGCCCGGCGCACGGGGCACGTCTCGGCGACTCGTGCGAGCCTGCGTTGCTGCTCGGGCGTCAGGTCGACAGGGAGGAGCAGCTCGATGGCAAAGCGTCGCGGGGCGCTGTCGGCATCGTAGTTCACCTCGACGGCTGTCTCGCCGATGTCCCACCCGCGGTTCTGGGCGTACATGGCAATCATCGTCGCGATGCATGAGGCAAGCGTCGCTGCCAGCAACTCGTGCGGCGCGGGGCCGAGGTCCGAGCCACCGAGGCGCTCGGGCTCGTCGGTGACGATCGTGTGGCGGCCGTTGACCTCGACCTCGTGCTCGAGGCCGCTTCCTACGCGGCGGGCTGTCGCGGTCATGCTCATCAGCGGGTCACTGGTCGATGGCTCGTGTTCATACAACGAACATAGCACACAACGATGTAGTTGTGGTATGGTGGGTGCATGCCAAACACAACTAAGGTCCCCCACCCGCTACCGGCAGCGCTCGCGGAGATGATCGCCGAGCGCTTCCGCGTCCTCGGCGAGCCGATGCGCATCCGTCTCCTCGACGCGTTGCGTGAGGGTCCTGCGACCGTCCAGGAGCTCCAACAGGCCACCGGTGCCTCACAGCAGAACGTCTCGAAGCACCTCGGCCTACTGTTGCGCAGCGGGTTGGTGAGCCGGCGCAAGGAGGGCAACTTCTCGCTGTATGAGATTGCCGACGCTGGCGTATTCGACCTGTGCGAGCAGGTGTGCGGCGGCCTGCGCCGCCAACTTGAAGAGCTCGACGCGCTACTGCCCACGGGAGCGTCCGGATGAGCACCGCCACGGCGCCTCTCGCTGTCAGGCCCGCCGAGCCACCGAGCCGGCAGCCCGGGCGCGTCGGGCCCATCGGCCGGCTCGGCCGCTACACCGCAACTCATTTTCGCACGGTGCTGATCGGCTGGCTCGTGGTCGCGGTCGTGCTCGGGTTCTTCGCCCCGCGGGTCGAGAACGCACTCTCAGGCGCGGGCTGGGAAGCGAGCGGGTCGCAGTCAGTGCAGGCCCGTAAGCTGGTCGAACGGGATTTCGCCGGCCTCGGCAGCTACGGGCTGCTGACGGTCGTGTACTCCCCGACGCAGACGGTCAGCACTCCGGCCTTCAGGTCTGTGCTTGCGCGCGTCGAAGGGACGCTGCGAGCGGATCGGGCCGTGCGCACGGTCATCGCGCCCGCGCCCGGCGTGTCGATCTCGCGCGACGGTCACACGGCGATCGTGCAGACGGGGGCCGCCCGGAACCCAAACGAAATGGTCGCTGCGGCCGACAGCTTGAAGGGCACCCTGAAGAGGCTCTCGACCGGCACCGTAAAGGTGAATCTCACCGGCGCAGCCGGGATGTGGTCTGACTTCAATGCTGCCAACCGGTCGGCGATGCTCAAGTCGGAGGTCATCTCCTGGCCGGTAACACTCGGCATCATGCTGCTCGCCTTTGGCTCGCTCGTCGCGGCCGGACTGCCGCTGATGCTGACCATGGTCGGCCTGCTGGCGGCCGCCGGGCTCCTGTACCTCGGCACGCTCGTGACGCCCATCTCGATCTGGGCGATGAACTTCGCCCTGATGTTCGCGCTGGCGCTCGGCATCGACTACGCCCTGTTCATAGTGATGCGCTTCCGCGGCGCCCTGTTCGGCTCCGAGATGGACGCAGAGGAAGCAACCGCGGTGACGATGGACACGGCCGGGAAGGCCGTCCTGTTCAGCGGCGTGACCGTGCTGATCTCCTTGACCGCGGTGATGCTCGTCCCGAGCCCCGCGTTCCGCAGCATGAGCCTCGGCATCATGCTCGCCGTCATCTTCGTCCTCGCCGCGACGCTCACGCTGCTGCCCGCCGTGCTCGCCAAGCTCGGCCCCAAAGTCGACAACCTCTCGCTGCCCTGGGCTCACTCCAGCGAGCATCGCTCGCCGCTGTTCGCAGCCTGGGGAGAGCGCCTCTGGCGCCACCCCTGGCGCTACGGGATCCCCGCGCTGGCGGTTCTGCTCGCACTCGCCTACCCGGTGACGCAGCTCAAGACCTCGATGCCTTCGATCAAGGTCGTCCCCACCAACGACTCCTCACGCGTCGGCTACAACCAGGTCCAAGCCGCCATGGGGCCCGGTGCCACCGGACCGCTCCAGCTCATCACACCCGTGACCGACGCTACGAAAGTAGCTGCGATCGCGAAGGCAGACCGGGGCATCGCCCAGGTCATCCCCGCCCAGCGGGGGAGCAACGACCTCGTCCTGGTCACGGCCATCCCGCGTCAGGACCCCTCAAACCCCGCAGTAGGTGCAACGATCAACCGGCTCCGCAACGAGGTACCAGCCGGGACGGTGCTCGGCGGCGCGGTGGCCGAAAACCACGACTTGCAGAGACTGCTCTCGGCCAAGACTTCGCTCGTCATCGGCGTCGTGCTCGTGCTCGGCTTCCTACTGCTGCTGTTCGCGCTACAGGCACCGCTGCTGGCGGCGGCGGGGGTGCTGACCAACCTGCTCGCCACCGGGGCGGCATTTGGCGTCTCGAAGTGGATCTTCCAGGACGGCGACCTGCACTCGGTGCTCGGATTCCAGCCCCAAGGGTTCCTCGACGCGTGGGGCCCGGTGTTCTTCTTCGCGATGATCTTCGCAATCTCGATGGACTACACGATGTTCCTGCTCTCCTCCTCCAAGGAGCACTGGGACCACACGAAAAGTGCCAAGGACGCCATGGTCAATGGGATGGCGCACTCGGGACGCGTTATCTTCGCCGCCGCAGCGGTGATGGTCGCCGTGTTCTTCACATTCGCACTCTCAGGGCCGCTGCCGCCCAAGGAGATGGGGATCATCCTCGGAGTCGCGGTGCTGCTCGACGCAGCACTCGTCAGGCTGCTCCTGCTGCCGGTACTACTGCGGCTCATGGGTGCACGCGCCTGGTACCTGCCCAAGTGGATGCGCCGCGTCCTGCCCGACGTCCGCTTCGGACACTCCTGAGCATGCGTCTACGCGGCTTCCCGTGGATCACGCCCGCATGGGCGGCCGACCGCTCCTCCGCGGCGGTCTCTCGAAATTGCACCCCTCTTCGTGGGAACGGACGCTCCGCTGATCGGGCTCTTAGGTGAGCTCGAGCAGCGGGAATGCGCGATAGCGGCGCGGCGGCACGAGGAAGTTCTGCCGACGCGTCGCGGTGATGAAGCGCTCCAAGCCGATGTTCTGGGCCGGCACGCTGTACTGCTGGGCGAGGTCGGGCGAGGCCTGGTTGCGGCGCATCGTGGCGAAGAAGTCGGCGCTGGGAACGAAGATGCTGAAGTGCAGCTTCGGCTGGGAGGAACCGTCGGGGACGTCCAGCGAGTCGAATCCGGGGCCATCGGCGCGGATGTGGATCGCCTTGGTGTTGGGGGCGCGGCTCGAGCGCTGAAGCGCGCTCACGTGCGCCAGGTGAGGCTGGCCGTCGAATGTGCGGACGCCGGCTGCTTCGCGGGGCGCGCCGTTCGGGCCGACGAAGAAGTTGCGGATGAAGGCCGGCCCGCCGCCGTTGGTGAACTGGTCGGTGTAGCCGACGCTGGGTGGCGGATTTGACGTGAACATCGAAGCGGCGCGGCGCACGAACGTTTCGCTGGGCCGTTCGTAGAACTGCTCGAGATCCTGGATCACGTGCGAGAGGTGCACGATCGAACCATGCGCGAAGTAGTCCGCGCGCCGTGCTGTCGTCAGCTTCGCGCTCGGGTCACCCAGGAAGGTCGTGATCCCCGGCGGTCCACTGCTGTTCACCTGGGCGTCGGAGAAGCCCATCCACATCGACGAGCGCGGATTGATCGTTTCGGCATACGGCAAGACCTGTTCTTCGGCGAGCGCTCGCGGAAGGCCGGGCTGGTTGAACATCATCCGCCGCGAGCTGACCGCCACCAACTCGCCGAGACCGGAGCTCCCCACGCTCGTGCCGGCGAGCGTTTCGCTTTCCCCGAGAACCCAGCTGACGACGTCGTCGATCACCTGCGTGGAGTCGCTGCGGAAGACGAGCAGCATGTCGTTTGACTCGATCCGCACCGGGATGTCGAAGCGCAGCTTGCTCACTTCGGGATTGGCAGGAGAAACGTCGGTGGGGCCGGGCACCGCCTCCTCGAGCACGTAACGCGTCCGGTCCGCGAGCAGCCGCGGCATGTGGGAGGCGAGCAGCGGCCCGGCCATGCCGCCGGGCAGCCGTTCGAAGTAGGGGATGCCGTAGCAGACGGTCGTGAAGACCCCCGCGGGGCTGAACGGGTGGGCCGACTCGATCAGCCCGAGCGCGCGCTGCAGCGTCGCCTGGTCGGCCTGCGTGGGGGTCCTCTGGAGAGCGAACGTGAGGAACGCCGTGTAAACGGGGCCGGGGCGTACGGGCACGCCTTCGACCTTGATCGCCCGGGGGATGAAGCGGTCGATCGCGAACTGGATTTCAGGCAGCACCCCGCCGCGAGCCGCAGCGCGTTGCGGAGGTCGCGCGAGCAGCTCCAAGCTGCCCAGCGTCGTCGCGGCCAGGCCCAGATGCGCGGCCCTGCGCAAGAGCGAGCGACGCGTGAGGCCACGCTCGGCGAACCCGGTCGCTCCTTGTATCGGCTCCATGTGCTGAAAAAGCGCCTCACGCGGGCGAGCAGCTCACACCGCGTCTCCGCGTGAATCGATGCGTCGCGCCGGCTGCGCCCCCTCGGGGAGCGCAGCCGGACATCCGATCGACCCTCAGAGCAGGCCCGCGCCCTCGTTGACGCCGCAGCTCGCCCCGCCGTTGCCTGCCTTTGTCGCCTCTATTCCACGCCCCAGCCTTCCGTGCCGCTGTAGGTGCCCTTGCCTTTGTTTTCTTCGACGGTTCCTCCGCCTTCTTCCGTCCGTCCTTCTTCTGCTTCTTTGGCTTCTTCCGCTTCTTCTTCGCCGGCTTCGTGTTCTGTCTTGCCGAGCTTCTTGGCTTCCTTTTCGACGCGCGCGCATTCTTCGGGCGTTTTGCCGGTGGTGCCCGACTTACATTCCGCCAATTCCCTCTTGATCCGTTCCGCTTCTTCCCTGGGCGTACCGGCCGGCCGGGCGTTGGATGCCGTCACGCAGCTGCGGTGCTGTTTGAGCAGGAGGTGCTTGCTGTCGAATTCGTAGGTCTTTTCGTTGCTGATGACGGTGGGGTCGCTAAGCGTGCCGCCGAGGCCACCGATCGCCGAGACTTCGAGTGTGCACTCCCGGCTCGGACGTTTATGCTTGCGCTTGATCGTCCTTTCCAGGGTGAACGTCGCGAGCGGGCCACTGACAGGCGTGAATTCGAATTCCACGCTGGCGCCGTTGGGTTTAATTTCTCCGCCGAGCTGCGTCGTTGCGATCGTTTCGCCGACGAGAGTCGTGTGCTTGGGCTTCTTGGCCTTGCAGCTTTCGAAGATGATGCTCTGGGCACCCATGAACACGGGACCTTCCAGGAACATTTTGTTGTAGCTCAGCGCGGTGCACTTGACTTCGTAGCCGCCCAGCCACTTCAGCGTGAACGGCTGATGAACCTTCGCTTCGTTGTTGATCGCCAGGGTCCCAACCAATTCGTGCGGTGTCGGTGTCCCGACCCACCACGAGAACGCCGACGCCGAGGATGCCAGTACGGCGCTCAGCGCCAGCACGGCGAGGCCGCATGAAACGAGCAAGGCGGCCCTCCTCCGCGCGTTCCCTACTGCTCTCAGCAGTGATGAAGTCATTCGCGAGATCCCCCTCCTATGTAGCGCTGCTTGTGCATGAGCCACGGCGGCCCAAACGTCGCGTCGAGGATACATCCGCTGCGCCCCCCGCGCTGGGACCCGCATGTCCCACGGCGGACACGACCGTGTCCAGACGCCGCGCCGAACGCGACGCGCCGCGTCAAACGCGCCTATCCGGCGGAGCCGAAGTGCCTCGCACGCTGTCAAGGCCGAAAGCGAGAAGAAGTCCCACTTTCGGAGAACGACGGTTAACTCCGCATACCCACTCGGCCGCCATCGGCGGGCCGTCGCCCGAGACGATGCCCCAAGCCGACCTGGCGTCCGCGCGACTGCGGGTCCCCGGGCGGCCAGTCGGATCATGACCGTCGGGCATTCGTCGAACGCTTACCCACGAAACTCGGACAGCCGGCCAATGCGGTACCGGATGGTACGCGGGATCCTTTTCGCATGCTCGGGGCAAGCATGGTTCTGGTATTCGTTTCTCTCTCCGTCTGGGGGGCCGTCACGGCGTTAGTCGTGGCGGCCTGCTGGGCCGCCTCGCAGGGCGACGCTGGGCCGTCCAGTAGCGCGCCGCGCGCCTGATCCCGCGCGTTCACGAACACGAGCATCAGTTTGCACGCGTGGCTGCGGTTCGCCGGTCAGTCGAGGTGTCTGCGCAGCCAAAGCTCCAGCAGCGCCACCTGCCAGAGCTTGTTGCCTTCGAGGGTCGTGTGGTGGTCGTTCGGCCCCGACAGGAGCATCTCCACATAACCGGGGTCGAACACGGCGCGACGCTCTACCCGCTCGGGGGTCAGCGCGTCACGCACGAGCTCCAGGACGTGGCCCTCGAGGTGCGACAGCGCCGGGACCGGGAAGTAGCCCTTCGGGCGGTCGATGACAGCGTCCGGGAGCAGTCCTCGCGAGATGCTCTTGAGGATGCCCTTGCCGCCGTGCGCCAGCTTCAGATCCGCGGGGCAGGCCGCCGCCAGCTCGACCAACTCGTGGTCGAGAAAGGGCGTGCGTGCCTCGAGTCCCCAGGCCATGGTCATGTTGTCCACCCGCTTGACGGGATCGTCGACGAGCATCACCTCGCTATCGATGCGCAGCGCCCGGTCCAAAGGGGTGCGCGGGCCCGGGGGTGCGAAGTAGCGCTCGATGAGCTCACGCGAGGGATCGCTGGCGAGTCGCAGACGAGGGTCCACCATCGCGTTGCACTCCGCATGCGAGCGGTCCACGAACTCCGCGATGTAGGCGCTCGCGCCGGTTCCCGGCGCGTCGGCGAGCGGCGGATACCAGGAGTATCCGGCGAACACCTCGTCCGCGCCCTGTCCCGACTGGACGACCTTCACCTGGTGGGATACCTCCTCGCTGAGGAGGTAGAACGCGACACAGTCGTGGGAGACCATCGGCTCGCTCATAGCGCCTATCGCGGCGCCGATCGCCGGCAGCAGTCGCGCTGGGTCGACCTCGATGCGCTGGTGGGTCGTGCCGAACTCTCTCGCCACGAGGTCGGAGTACTCGAACTCGTTGCCGCTCTTCTCACCGCCGTCTGGAAAGCCGATCGAGAATGTCCGAAGCCCTTGTTGGCCCTCGGCGGCGAGCAGCCCGACGATCAGGCTTGAGTCCAGGCCACCGGAGAGCAGCACGCCGACGGGAACGTCGGCGACCATCCTGCGCTTCACCGCCGTTCGCAGAGCCGCTGCCGTCATCTCCTCCCAGTGGGAGTGGGGCGGAAAGCCGTCGTGCTCGGAGCGGGAGGACCAGTAGCGATGCTCGCTACGCGCACCGGTCGGCTCGATGCTCAGCAGGGTCGCCGGCGGAAGCTTGCGGACCCCCCGCAGGATCGTCAGGGGCGCCGGCACGACGGAGTGAAAGCTGAGGTAATGATGAAGCGCTACAGGGTCGATCTCGGTGTCGATCCCGCCCCCTCCGGCGAGCAGCGCCGGCAGCGTGGATGCGAAGCGAAGCGCCCCGTTCACCTCCGCGAGGTAGAGCGGCTTGATTCCCAGCCGATCGCGGCCGAGCACCACTCGACCTGACGCCGGTTCGACGATCGCAAACGCGAACATGCCGACCAGGTGATCGACGAATCGGTCTCGGCCCCAGTAGTGGAAGGCCTTGAGGATCACCTCGGTGTCTGAAGTGGAGCGAAAGCTGTAGCCGGCGCCGGCCAGCTCGTCGCGCAGCTCCTGGTGGTTGTAGATGCAGCCGTTGAAGGCGATCACGAGACCGAGGTCGGGGTCGATCAGGGGTTGATCGCCGCGCTCAGACAGGTCGATGATCTTCAGGCGCCGGTGCACGAGCGCGACGCTCCCGTGGTGCCACGCGCCGGCTCCGTCGGGCCCACGTGGCGCGAGCGCATCCCCGACGCGTGCCAGTGCATCGAGATCCGGGGCTCGCCGCGACGCGACCTCCCCGCCGAGCCCGCACATCAGAAGGCGTCGGCCAGCGCCGCCACGAGTCCGGTAAGTCCCGTGGTCTCGCGAGCCTGCTCACGTTGGCGCTCGGCCCCGGGGTTGCGGCTCAGCTCGCGCGCCCCCTCCAGCTCTTCGCGGCAGCCCAGCTCCTCGGCGTGCTGCGCGCAGGCCTCGAGAGTCGCCGACAGCGTTTCCTGTGCTGAGATCTGGCCTTCGAGCTCGGCATCGAGGAATTGCGCCCGCATGCCGTCGCGCGCGGCCAGGAAGCGATTCTCGGCGAGTAGCTCGGGGATAGGCTCAGCGACTCTCGCAGCAGCGCTCTCGCTGGCCTCCATGTGCACCAGCGACTGCACCAAGGCGACCAGTGGTGCGGAGTCGGCAACCGTGATCTGGGCGTCCATGATGCGCACCTCGACGGTTCCCCAGCGCGGCTGCAGGCGAACGTCCCACCAGAGGAATGTCGGCTCGGGGAAGGCTCCGCAGCGAATCAGCACGTCGATGCTCTCTAGATAGGAGTCGTAGTCGGAGAAAGCACGCGGGAGCCCGACGCGGGGAAACGCTCCGAACATGGGCGTTCTGGTCGACGCGAGACCGGTCTCCCGTCCTTGCCAGAACGGCGAATTCGCCGACAGCGCCAGCAGCAGCGGCAGGTGCCCGCGCAAGCCGTTCATCGCACGCACCGCATCCTCGGGGTCGGGGACGGCGACGTGAACGTGCAGGGCGAAGGTGGGCTCGCGGCGGGCGAGCTCGCGGAGCGATGCGTAGAGCTGTTGATAGCGCTCGCCGCCTGAGATGCGAGTCTCCTGCCACACGGTCGTCGGGTGCATGCCGGCGGCGGCAGCGCGCAGTCCTCGGCTCTGCAGCTCGCTGCTCAGCTCGCTGCGCAGCGTCGCGAGCTCACCGATCGCTCCGGGAACGCGATCGTGCACCCCGGTGCGCAGCTCGATCGCCGAGCCGTGTGTCTCGGCATCGACGTGGTCGGCGAGGTGTGGAGCGAGGGTTGGAAGGATGGTGTCGACCCAGGGCGCCAGCGCGAAGTCGCTGGCGTGCAGCAGCATCACCTCCTCCTCGATCCCAACGGTCCACGGCCGCCGCTCCCCGGGTGCCGGCCAGCGGCCCCAGGCTGGGCGCACGCGCCTCTCGAGCGGCTCCACCGCTCAGGCCGCTCGTCGCGCCGAACGCTGGCGCCGCGGCGTCGACCGCTTTCGCTCCCGCTCCTCGGAGGCTGTCACCAGGTGTCGGAAGAGGGCGAGCTGGGCGGGGTCATCGACCAGTGTCTCGGCGTGCCACTGGACGCCCAGCACAAGAGACTCCTCTCGCCCTTCGATGCCCTCGACGATGCCGTCCTGCGCCCACGCGACCTCGTGCAGATGGTCACCGAGTCGCTCCACAGACTGGTGGTGAAAGGAGTTCACGTCCATCCTTGCGCAGCCGACCACAGTCGCGAGGCCGCTGTCTGGAGCGATCCGGACCTCGTGTGTTGCCTGACTTCCCGGCTGGCTCTGGCGATGCACGATCGAGCCATCCGTAATCTCCGGGAGGTGCTGGTGCAGGGTGCCGCCGCGGGCGATGTTCAGCGCCTGCGCACCGCGGCAGATGCCGAGGATGGGCAACCCACGCGCGTCGGCCTCCCGGGCAAGCTGCACCTCGAAGACGTCGAGTGCCGGCTCGGTGCGCCCCAGCTCCGGGTGGGCGGCGCGGCCGTAGGCGGCGGGGTCGAGGTCGGGTCCACCGGAGAGCAGCACGCCGCTGAGCCGGTCGAGCAGGGGCGAGATTCGTTCCAGGTCGAGCGGCGGGAGCACTACGGGCAGTCCCCCGGCGCGCTCAACGGCGCGCAGGTAGGCCATCCCGAGCGCCATCTCGGTTCGCGGAGGCTCGCTGTGGGGCTCGCGGCGCACGTCGTCGGCGACGCGCAGCTCCGAGGTCGTCACGCCGATCAGAGCCGGGCGCCGACTGCGCGCGCCCAAAACCCCAGTCTGCGGATCCGTGGTCACGCCAGCACCCAGGTGTCCTTCGCGCCGCCCTGCTGGGAGGAGTTGACGACGAGCGATCCGCGCTCCAGCGCCACGCGGGTGAGGCCACCCGGAAACACCTCCACGCGATCCCCCACGGCGAAGGTGAACGGGCGCAAGTCGACGTGGCGAGGCTCGAGCTGGCCGCCGCACACGGTCGGCTGGCGCGAGAGCTGGACCGTCTCCTGCACGATGAACCGCTCCGGCGACATTTCCAGTTCCCGCGAGACCTCCGCGAGCGTGCGCCGGTCGCTGCGAGGGCCTACGACCACGCCGATGCCGCCGTGTCCGCTGCGGGGCTTGACGACCAGCTCCCCGACGCGCTCGAGGACCATCGCGAGCACGCCGGGCTGCGACAGATCGTACGTGGGCACCGATTTCAGCAGCGGCTCTCCGCCGAGATAGAAGCGCACCATCTCCTCCACGTAGCTGTGAACGAGCTTGTCGTCGGCGACCCCGGTGCCAAATGCGTTCACGCAGGCCAACGTCTGTGCCTCGAGCGGGCCGAGCAGGATCTCAGCGACGTCCGTGAGCGCCCCGTTGGAATCGAAAAGGCGATCCTCGTTTGAACGCCGGTAGACGACATCGACCGCCACCCTCCCCTCCCCGGTACGCGCGAACAGCCGCCCGGAGCGCACGCTCAGATCTCCGAGAAGCACGAGCGGCAGGCCGAGTCGGCGGGCGATCTCGCCGTGCTCATAGTAGGCCGAGTTCGACGGCCCGTCGGTGAGCACGACAATCGACGGCCGCTCGCCGGCCTCGGGCGGCGCCGCCGCGCGGAGCGCCTCTCCGAGCCACTTGTAGGCTGGCTCCAAGGAACGCACGTGCATGCCCTCGGGCACTGCCAGGTGCTCGCTGAGCGCCTCACGTGCCGCTACTGCGTAGGCGATCCCCGACGGCGTGCGCACGTTGTCCTCGAGCACCGCGAATGGGCCGTCGCCATCGCGCACGACGTCCAGACCGGCGATCGGGATCCAACGCCCCGAGGCCGGGGGCAACTGCACCATCCGGGGCTCGAAGAACTCAGCGCTCTCGATGGCCGACCACGGCACACGGCCGGCAGCGACGATCCGGCGCTCGCCGTAGATGTCCGCGACGAAGAGCTCGAGCGCTTCGGCGCGCTGGGCCAGTCCGGCGGCGAGCGCGGTCCACTCGTCGCGCTCGATCACCCGCGGAACGGGGTCCACCACGAAGGCCTCGACATTCCCACCATCGTCTGACCCGAACGTGACCTTGCGCTGGCGGAGGTCGTCCGACAGCGACCGCGAGAGCGCGCGCAGGTCCACCTGATCCAGCGCGGCCAGCACACGTCCGACCGGCGGCTTAGGTCCCGGCGGCGCCATTTGACCAACTTACCGGCAGATTGCGGCCTCTCCTTTGGCCAGAAGGCCAAATAGAAGACCTCAGGATGGGCTCTTGTGCAGATTGCACGCCGCCACGGCGCACGATCACGAAGCTAGGTCGGGCGCCGCGGGCTCCGTCGGCAGGGACGCGCGAGCGCGTGTTGTGCCCGGCGGTGTGCTCCCCGAGCCGCCTAGATTCATGGAGTGGGCCGGTGGGCGTCGACCCTAGAACTGTTCCCGGCCGGCCGGTAACAGAGTCGGCCGATAACCCCTGCAAACAGGGCGCATCCGCGAACGTGGCCTATCAGGAGAAGTCCTGCAACCCGGCGCTCAGTGTGGGATTCCAGGAGCAACTGAAGATCGTGGTCTCCCCGGTTCGAATCTGGGTCTCGTGATCTCGTTCCGGGCGGGCATCCATTCCGACACATGCGGCGAACGTTGCGGGCTCGCTGGCCCTAGCGTCCGGAGCAAGCACGAAAAATTAGTGCCCGTCTCGTTTCCTTGGGCCGCGCGCGCCCACGACAAAACCCCACCTGAGCGGGGCTTTCCTTATAGCGGGGGCGGGATTCGAACCCGCGACCTTCGGGTTATGAGCAGGCTGGACTGGGGTGCGATGAGGCATATCTGGCTTTCTGAAGCCAAATCACGTCGAGCAGATTCCGCCGGATTTGCTCAAATTGGTACCGGATTGGTACCAGACCAACCTAGTGAGGAAACCCTATCGGCGATCGCTTGCTGGCCTGGCCGCCCGGCCCCAGCCAGACTCCGGGGTTCCAGTTAGATCAGGTTCGGTTCTCCGCGCTAGCCCCGCTGAGTCGGGCGACCAGTTCGAGCATTGCGTCGAGCGCGGCCTCTAGCGGCTTGGTGTCCCGTGTGATCTGCGTGAGGAGCAGGCCGCCCTGCAGGGCGGCTAGCAGCGCGAGGGCGAGGGTGTCGGGGTCGGTGTCGGGCGTGAGCTCGCCTCGTGCTTGCATCTCTCGTAGGCCGCTCTGGATCGTGGCTTCCCAACGTTTGAAGCCCTCGGCGACGTGGGCTCTTGCGTCGGGTTCGGTCTCGGCTAGCTGGCCTCCGAGAGAGCCGATTGGGCAGCCGCCGCTGCAGTGGTGCTCGCGCTGGCCCGCGATCACGAAGTCCCGCCAGGCTCGGAGGCCGTCCAGGGTGCTGAAATCGAATATCCCCTGCCCGCCGACCATTGTGTCGGCCTGGTGGTCAACGACTGCCCGGACCAGGGCCGGCTTGTCGTCGAAGTAGTGGTAGAGCTGCGAGCTCGAGACGTCCGCTGCCGCGCGTACGTCCTCGATCGTCGTGTGGGCGACGCCTTGCCGGAAGATCAAGCCGGCCGCCGCGTCGACGATGCGCTGACGAGTCTCCTGGCCCTTGCGCGTCAGCGGGCGCGGGGAGGGGCTAGTCGTCGTCATACCGCAGATTCTACCGCGGAGTGGACCGTGCGATCCATTCTGTGTTAGAGTGGAACGTCCAATCCATTTCTTTGGGCTCACGTCAACCACTCGAAGGGAGCACGCGACGATATGGCACTTCAAGGCAAGACGGCCCTCATCACCGGCGGCACATCAGGCATCGGCCGGGCGGTCGCAGAGCGCTTCGCCGGCGAGGGCGCCGAGGTGATCATCACCGGGCGCGATCAAGCCCGCGGCCGCGAGGTCGTCCAGGCGGTCGAGGCCGCTGGGGGCAAGGCACGGTTCATCGCCGCTGACCTAACGAGCTTCGAGGATGTAACACGCCTCGCCGAGGCCACGAGCGAGGTCGACGTGCTGGTGAACAACGCGGGTGTCTCTCGCGGCGGCCCCGAGCAGACGGCGGAGGAGACGTTCGACATCACGTTCGATGTCAACGTGAAGGCTCCGTTCTTCCTAACGGCTGCGATCGCGCCGCGCATGGCGGCCAGGGGCGGTGGCTCGATCATCAACATCTCATCGATGGCCGCGACCATCGGCATGAACGGATTGGCAGCCTATGGCGCGTCCAAGGCTGCACTCGAGTCACTCACCAAGGCGTGGACCGCCGAGTACGCCGCGCAAGGCGTCCGTATCAACACGGTCGCACCCGGCCCGACACGCACACCCGTAGCCGCGGCGATGGGCGAGAGATTCGATGCCTTCGCGTCGAGCACCCCGGCCGGCCGCGGCGCAACGCCCGAGGAGATCGCCAACGCCGTCAGCTTCCTCGCTTCGGAGCAGGCGAGCTACATCTACGGTGCGATCCTGCCTGCCGACGGCGGCCGGGTCGCCGTGTGAGTGCCGAACGAAACCGACATCTGACCGCAAAGGAGGCACGAACGTGATCCTCATCACCACTGCCGGCAGCTCGTCGTGCTACGCCCCAACTCTCCGAAATGAGGTCGTGAACGTATGACACAGAATCAGGGAAAGACAATCCTCATCACGGGCGCCAATACCGGCCTCGGTAAGGAGATGGCGAGGCAGCTCGCGCTGCGCGGGGATTTCGAGCGGATCTATCTCGGCTGCCGCAATCCGGAGAAGGCGGAGCGCGCAAAGGACGAGCTGGAGACGGTCACCGGGCGCAAGATCTTCGAGGTAGTGATCATCGACCTGGGAGACCTTGCGTCGGTACGTGCTGCGGTGGCCGCGATCGGCGCTCCGTTGAACGCCCTCGCAATGAACGCTGGCGGCATCGGCGGCCCCACGCCGGCATCGTTGACGCAAGACGGCGTGACTGAGATATTCGCCCAGAACCTGCTCGGTCATGTGGTTCTGCTCGAGAATCTGCTGGCAGCCGGGCTGCTCACGGATGTCGCGGTCCTCGTAGGCAGCGAGGGGGCGCGCGGAATCCCGAAGCTGCGGATCGCCCGACCAACGTTCACCGATCACAGCTCAGAGGAGTTCGCGTCGGTGATCGACGGCTCCTACTTCCAGGGCGCCAGCTTCGACGTGATGCTCGCCTACGGCCAGATCAAGTACCTCGGCGCGCTGTGGATGGGCGCGATGGCCCGCATGCACCCCGAGCTCAGGTTCATCACGATGTCGCCGGGAAACACCGCGGGAACCGAGGTACTGCGCGACCAGCCCGCGCTCGTGCGGATCATCGCCAGCCGGATCCTGCTCCCGTACCTCGCGCCTGCCCTTCGCATCGGGCACAAGCTGGACGTTGGGGCCGAGCGACTCGTCAAAGCCGTCACGGACGCGTCACTGCAGAGCGGCGTGTTCTACGCAAGCGCGGCGAGCACGATCACCGGACCGGTCATCGACCAGGCCGAGATCGTCCCCGACTTCCGCGACCCTGAGATTCAGGACCACGCATACGAGGCGATCCAGCAGTTCGTACCGAGGCTCGCCGCGACTTGACGCTGTGCGCCGCCGGCATCGCAGGATGCACCCCTGATCAAGGCCTCTAGTGTGAGTTTGGTGCCCATCTTGACGCCCCCGTAGTCAGTGTGGCGTCAGGCTTGCCGGCGGCTCAGCGGTACTCCGGATTCGGGAAGTCAAGGCTGCAGCCGGCGTCCCAGGCCGTGCGCTGGTTGCCATGAGCGGGGATGCCGCCGGCGTCCCTCAGCATGCGAGCCAGATGCAGCATGTTCCACGCCGCGAAGGTCGTGTTGCGGTTGGTGAAGTCGTTCTCGGGCCCGCCGGACCCCTCGTCGAGGTAGGACGGCCCGGGTCCCGCCTCGCCGATCCAGCCCGAGTCTGCCTGCGGCGGGATCGTGTAGCCGAGGTGCTGCAGGGAGTAGAGGACATTCATCGCACAATGCTTGACTCCGTCCTCGTTGCCGGTCACGAGGCAACCGCCGACTCGACCGTAGTAGGCGTACTGGCCGTCGTCGTTGAGCAGGTGCGAGTTGCCGTAGAGGCGCTCGACGATCTGCGTCGCGATTGAGGACTTCTCGCCGAGCCAGATCGACATCCCGAGGACGAGGATGTCGGCCGCCATCACTTTCTCGAAAATCCAGGGCCAGTCGTCGACGTCCCATCCGTGCTCGGTCATGTCCGGCCACACACCTGTGGCGATCTGGTGGTCGACCGCGCGGACGTTCTCGACCGCGACGCCGTTTCGGTGCATGATCTCCGCCGAGATGTCCATCAGGCCTTGGGTATTGGAGACCTCGGGGCTGCGCTTCAGCGTGCAGTTGATGAATAGTGCACTGAGATCCGAGTAGTCGGTCTCACTCTTCTCGCATAGTTCCACCTGCGTGTCGGTCAGTTCGGTCACTTCGTCTCTCTCCTCGGTCGCGTGGTGTGGGATACGTGCGTCGCGGGGCTCGGGCGTTACGCGGTCACACGAGATTCGGGTCGGCGATCACCTCGACCGTCGCCGGACCGTCGTGTGCGACCGCCGCCGCCAGCGCCTCGTCAAGCTCGGCGGCGTCGGTGACACGGATCCCCAGGGCTCCGCAATTACGCGCGTACGCCGAGAAGTCGGGGTTGTGGAGCGACGTTTGCCAGACCTCCCACTCCCCCGCGCGCTGCTCCTTGCTGATCTTGCCGAGCTGGCCGTTGTTGATCAGGACGTGGGTGATGTTCATCCCGTGCTTGACTGCCGTAGTCAGCTCAGCCATGTACTGGCCGAATCCGCCGTCGCCGGTCACCGCAACCGTCGGCCGCTCCGGCGCCGCCGCCCAAGCACCCATTGCCGCCGGGAATCCGAAGCCGATCGAGCCGAGGTAGCCGGACATCAGCACCGTGTGGCGCTTGCACTCGAAGTAGCGGCCGAAGGAGTAGGCGTGGTTGCCGACGTCGACGGCGATCACCGCGTCCTCGGGAATCTGGCGCTCCATCGCCGCGAAGACCGCGGCCGAGTTGACTCCTTCGCCGCGATCGTCGCCGGCACGGCTCGCCTTCTCCGCCCGCCAGATAGCCCAGCGTTCGGCCAGCTGCGCCACCTGGTCCTCGGTCTGGGAACGCTCGGGCAGCTCTTCCAGCAGGCGCTCAACCACGACCCCGATCTCACCCCACACCGGTACCTCGACGGGATGAAACCTGCCCAGAGCCATCGGGTCGAAGTCGACCTGGACGATCGGGTGACCCGGGTAGATCCCGGTGTGGTTGGAGAAGGAGGCGCCGAGCACAAGCAGGGTGTCCGCCTCGTTCATCACCCAGCTGGCAACGGGCGTGCCGCTGCGGCCAAGCACGCCAGCGGCCAGCGGGTGATCGTCGCCGATCTGCCCCTTTGCCTTAAAGGTGGTGATCACCGGCGCTCCCATCTGCTTGGCCAGTGCTGTCACCTGCTCCATGTGGAAGCGAGCGCCGTGACCGACGATGATCACCGGCCGCCTGGCGGCCCCCAATACCCTCAACGCCGCCCGCACCGACTCCTCCGGCGGCGCGATCTCGCGCGGCGTGATCCGTCCCTGGGGTCCGCCCGCCTCTGCCCCCTCGGGGGCCGGTAGCGTCTGCACCTCGTCGGGGAAGATGAGATGAGCGACGTCGCGTTGCAGCAGCGCGTTCTTGCAGGCGAGGTTCATCAACTCGACGTGCTTAGAGTCTCGAAGGACCGGCTGGCTCCATGCGGCGACGGTGCCGAAGGCTCCCGAGAGGTCGACCTCCTGAAAGGCACCAGGGCCGAGAACCTGGGTATCGACCTGTCCGGTCAGGGCAAGGACCGGCGCCCGATCGACCTTGGCGTCCCAGAGCCCGGTTAGCAGGTTGGTGGCGCCGGGCCCTGCGATCGTCAAGCAGGCCGCCGGCCTTCCCGT
Organism: uncultured Solirubrobacteraceae bacterium; assembly: GCA_963821425.1. GTDB lineage: Bacteria > Actinomycetota > Thermoleophilia > Solirubrobacterales > Solirubrobacteraceae > Palsa-744. The sequence continues at coordinate 1,769,021 of CAWGDS010000004.1, read as the reverse complement.
CAGCTTGCCATACGCGGAGGCTGCGAACGCGGCAGCGCCCTCGTGGCGGATGCCGATGTAGGTGAGCTTGCCGGCCTGCTCCTGGCGGCGGAGCGCGTCGGCGACGCCGAGGTTGGAGTGACCCACCATCCCAAAGACGTGCTCGATACCCCAGTTGACCATCGTCTCTGCCATCAGATCGGAGACAGTGTCGACATGGGCCTGCTCCGGCTCGACCCCGACGAACACCTCGCCGTCACGAATCTCGAGAGGGTAGGTGACGGCCGTGTCGTCGAAGCCGGGGGATTTGCCGTCGAGCGGGCAATAGTCGTATCCGTGCCAGGGGCAGCGCAGTAGGCCGTTCTCGATGGAGCCCTCGCCCAGAGGGCCGCCCTGATGCGGGCAGTGGTTGTCGAGTGCGGAGAACTGCCCGTCATAGTGGACCAGCGCCACACTCTTGTGGCCCGCGGCGACCGTCGTTACCCGACCCTCCGGCAGATCGTGCGTTGCGAGGACCCGGTACCACTCGATCGTGTCACCCACGTTGTTCCCGTTCTCGCTCACTTTCTGCTCCCTCCGTTGCCCACCAGTGCGTCTCTTCGCGTAACAAAGAAGTCGATTGCGGCTCTCTGCGGATCAGGCGTCCGCACCAGCTGTGCATAGCTCAGCTCCGCCCCACTGAAACCACTGGCCCGCCAGAGGTCGCCCGAGACGGTAGCCCTCCACGGACCCACGTAGAGATACGGCTCGGGATGACCCCCATCGCCGGGCGAGAGTCCGTAGTTGGCACGAGCGCCCGCTGCGTCAGAACCGAGTTCGATGGCAATGTCGAAGTGCTCGGGCCAGAGCCGGGGTGAGGTCGCGGCGTCCTCGAGCGCGGCGCCCGCGAGCAGCTGAGCCAGTGCGTCGGCGCCGAACCGGTAGATGGCTCCCAGCGCGAACGAGGCCGCCGGGTCTACGTCAAGCATTTCCTTGCCCGGCTCGGTGTCGGACGGCAGCAGGTCAGAGACGATCGCACCCGCCCGGGCGAGACTCGTCAACGGGGCCCGCTGCTCCTTGCCATCGACTTCGCGCACCAACTCGCGGCCTTCGACGCGGACCCGCTGGCGGGCGCCTTCGAACTCAAACTCCGGGGTCCCGAATCCGCCCGGAGTCGGGACCAGCGCGATCTCCTTGTCGGGCTTGCGCGCCGGCGAGACCAATGCCTCGGCGACACGATGCAGCGAAGCCACCGTGGCGGCAAAGCTGGCGGGCAACGGTACGAGCGCGGACGAGTCCATACCCCACAGTGCGCCGAGGCCGCGATGCGTTACACACCTCCGAGCTCCGACCGCCCGCTGCAGCCCCCCGCACCAGGAACAGGCGCGAAAATCAGGCGACAGATCCCCGCAACGGGCGACAACACCGTCGAGCACGATGAACAAGCACGCCAGCGCCCCGCGCTACAGGCGATCCGAGGACCCCAGCGCCCGTACTCCAAGGCGATCCATCCGGCGGCAGCGGCCTCGCCCTTTGACCGCCGCCAGCTACCGGCCGGAGAATGGAATGCTCCGATCAGGGCGACCGGCTACGAGCATCCTTGCCGTCCCCTCCGCGCGGCTACGTCCGCGCGCCAACGACTGTAGGCGCCCAGCCGAGCGCCGGTCAATACCTGGTATCAGATCTTTCCCAAGTCGTTCTCAGGTCAAACACAAGTCCGGCCACGTCCCCCGCCTAGCCTGTCGCCGTCTCACTCCCTCTGGATGACAGAGAGCCCAACGACGCAAGGCAGCGCGTCGTCGCCCGGCAGCCGCGACTTCCCCGCGCGGCTGCCGGGAAAGGGCGCCTGAGCCACGGCCTCCGCCTCTCACAGCCGGTGAACCGATGAACGGGTTCGGCTAAGACTGTTCCTTCGCGATTGGGAAGGGAGTGTCTCGCGCCCCGGACGACGACCGCGAATCGTCCCGTGCGATAGCGGGCTCGATTCTGACAGCGGCGCCTCCTTTCGCCGCGAAGCGGTCACGCGGGGAGGAGGGGCTTTTGGCGGCGCGGCCGCGCGGGCGCGAGCTACCTGAGCGAACCGCAGCGAGCTGCCGGCGACCGTTGATCTGGAGCGACCAGCAGGCGGCAGAGACGACAGCGCAGCGAGGAGGCGTCCTATGGCGCCTGCGCGCAACCCCGCAGGAACTGCCTAATCGAATCTCGCACGAGCCCGTCCACCAAGTCCCCTTCGACCATCCCCCCTGTCACCAGTGCGGCGATCCCCTGGATCATCGCGAACAGCACCAGGCCCACACGCTTGGGATCACCGGCTTCTAGCGCCCCCTCGCGCTGTCCCTGCTCGATCAGCTGGAGCATCACCGAGAAAGCGCGGTCCGCAGTCTCGGTAAGCGCCTCGGCGTGATCGCCGTGCTTGCTCGAGAACATCAGCTCCAGCAATGCCGCATCCTGTGTCGCGAAGCGGATGTAGGCCGCCGCCGTCGCCTGGGCGCGCGTTTGGAAGTCCTCCCCGGCCCCGTCGACAGCAGCCCGCAGCTCCGCCCCGAGTCGCTCGAACCCCGCTTCCGCGAGAGCGTCGAGCAACGCCTGGCGATCGGGGAAGTGTCGGCGTGGTGCGCCGTGGCTGACCCCGACCGCACGCGCCAGCTCCCTGAGCGACAGGTCCTGAACGCCTTGCTCGCGCAGGGTGCCTTCGGCCTCCGCAAGCAGTGCTTTACGCAGGCTGCCGTGGTGGTAGGGCCGATCGTTTGTCATGCCGTTCTCGGGCGTGGTCGTGTCGGCCATCTTCTAAGCCTACCGCAAGGAGTAGACGTTGACAGCATTGTTGTCATAAGCTACATTGTTGTCCATGACAACTTTAAGCACTCTCCACATCCCCAATATGAGCGGCCGCACAGTGATAGTCACCGGCGCGAACAGCGGCGTCGGCTACGCCGCCGCCGCGGCGCTCGTAAGCGCCGGCGCGCACGTCGTCCTTGCGGTCCGCAACACCGACAAGGGCGAAGCCGCCGCCGCAACCATGCCCGGCGAGACCGATGTGCGCCCGCTCGACCTCGCGAGCCTCGCCTCCATCCACGAGTTCGCCGCGGGCTACACCGACGAGATCGACATCCTCATCAACAACGCCGGCGTCATGATCCCGCCGCTCACCCGCACCGCCGACGGCTTCGAGCTGCAGTTCGGCACCAACCACCTTGGTCACTTCGCCCTCACCAACCAACTGCTCGAGCAAATCACAGGGCGCGTCGTCAGCGTCGCCTCCGGAGCTCACAAAGCCGGCCGCATAGACTTCGACGACCTCAACTGGGAACGCAAGGCCTACAAAGCGGTGAGTGCCTATGGCCAGTCCAAGCTCGCAAACCTCCTCTTCACCTCTGAGCTCCAGCGCCGCCTCACCGAGGCGGGCTCACCGGTGATCGCCACCGCAGCTCACCCGGGCTACGCGGCCACCAACCTCCAGTTCCACAGCGGCAAACGCGGCGGCGACATGCTCATGGGCCTCGCCAACCGCATCTTCGCCCAGAGCGAGGAGGACGGCGCGCTACCGACCATCTACGCCGCCGTCGAGGACGTCCCCGGCAACAGCTACGCCGGGCCGAGCGGCTTCTTGGAAATGCGCGGAGCCCCCAAGCTCGTCGGCCGCTCGGCCGCCGCCAAGGACACCGACGTCGCGCGGCGCCTCTGGGAGGTCTCCGAAGAGCTCACCGGCGTGCCCTTCCCACTCGCCACCATCAACGCGCAGCACACGCCATTTCGATAGCCAGCGACCGATCAGCAGAGCCTTCCGCAATCACTCGGAAGCCTACTGAGACCCCGTCGGATCCGGTGATCGTGTCCCTCGATCGCGGAGGAGCAGCGGCACGCTGACGCCTGTCGGCTCTCGCTAGACGTGCAGCGCGATCACGCCGCCATGCGGAGTCGGTTTTCGATTGTGGTGAGGCGATGGTCGTGCTCGCGATAGAACACCTCGAATACATCGGGATCGTGAGCGATCCGCGCCACTTCATCAGGCCTCGTATCTCTACTTGGAATCAACCGGGCGAAGCGTTACTACGAGCGCGGGTCGTGGTGACATCGGGCGACCCCGGGCGGGCGCGGACCCAACGCGCTTATCGTCACGCCTCGCTCGCTGTGTTGCTGGTAAGGGCGGCGAGGAGGTGCGCGGCGATCTCGTCTGGTGTTGGCGGGCAGCCGGGGATGCGGATGGCGACGGGCAGTAGGTCTTCGAGCGGACTCGCGAGCTGGGCTCTGTCTCCGAGGATGTTGCAGCCGAGGGCGCAGTCGCCGAGTGCGGCAACGAGGCGGGGCTCGGGCATTGCTCGATAGGCAGTTTGCAGCGGGCCGACCATCCGAGTGGTGACCGGTCCGGTGATGAGCAGTATGTCTGCGTGGCGTGGGGAGGCGACGATGTCAAGGCCGTGGCGCTCGAGGTCGTGGAGGGGGTTCGTCACGGCCCCGAGCTCGTGCTCGCAGCCATTGCACGAGCCCGCGTCGACGTGGCGGATGGCCAGCGAGCGGGGCTGAGAACGTGTGAGGTGCGCTTCGCGGCGGATCGTTGCGAGCTGTCTCAGGAGGATGAACATCAGCGGTCCACGCAGGCGTAGCAGAGCTCGAAGCTCTTGTTGATCAGGGGGAAGTCGGGCAACAGGTTCCCGGTAGTGGCGCCCGCGAGCGCGGGCCAATTGGCGTAAGAGCCCGTGCGGAGGTGCAGGCGGGCCACTCGCTCGCCGTCGAGCTCGACGGCGCACATGGTGGCCCCGCGCGGGCTCTCGACGCGTCCGACGCCGAGCACTGAGGCGGCTCCGCCGCCCGTCGTGGCGCCGCGGGTGAGAGGCTTCGCGAGAAGCTCCTCGAGTAGCTCGTAGGTGGCCTCGAGCTCGATCGCGCGGATGTGTAGACGTGAACCGACGTCGCCTGTCGGGGCGTGCAGCGAGGCGGGTCTGAAGCCGTCGTAGGCGAGTCGTGGGCTGGCGCTGCGGGCATCTTCGCGGATTCCGGCAGCGCGCGCTGCCGGGCCGACCGCGCCGAGGCGCCTTGCCTCATCTGCTCCGAGGACGCCGATCCCGTCCAGGCGTGCCTGCAGGGAACCGGTGAACTCGAGCTCGCGCCATGCCGCGGCGGTATCCGCACGCAGCTCGCGCAGGCCGCGGCTTGCCGCATCGGTCTGCGACGCGTCCAGGGCTGCCGGCCCGGCCCCCACGCCCACGGTCCCGAACAGAAAGCGGTGGCCGAATGCACGCATGTTGATCTGCTGAGCGCGGTCCTTCAATGAGGCGAACGCCATCGAGCCCGGTGCGAACCCCACGCCGGCGCAGATCGCCGCGACGTCGTGCAGGTGGTTGTAGAGGCGCTCGAGCTCGAGTAGCACGGTGCGGGTGGCCCGTAGCTCGCGGTCGGGCTCGAGTCCGCGTGCGTCCTCGACCGCGTGCGCGTAGGCGACGGTGTTCGTGACCGCGCAGGCCGCGCACGCACGCTGGGCATGCGCGAGCGCGTCCTCGGCCGTGCGGCCCTCAGCGGCTCGCTCGAGGCCGCGGTGCTTGTAGAACAGGCGCGGGTCCATCGCGAGGATGCGCTCTCCTACGACGTGGAAGCGGAAGTGCCCGGACTCGATGATCCCTGCGTGGATCGGCCCGACCGCGACCTGGTGGACGCCCTCACCGGTGACGGGAGTCATCCATCGCGCGGGATCCCCGGGGTGCTCTGCCAGAGCACGCATCGGGGAGTGCCCGGCGAACTGCAGGCCGTAGAGGTCGTGGGCCTCGCGCTCGTCCCAGCCTGCGGCCTCGACGACGTCCACGATGCTCTCGACCTCGCCGGCGCTCGCGTCGCAGGAGATCACGCGAAGATCGTGGGGGGAGACGAGCAATGCCTGCCAGCTCGCGCGCTGATGCCCGCCGCTCGCCCAGGCGCCCCCGAACTGCTCGCCGGCGCCGATGGAATGTTCGATCTTCGTCCGCCATGCGTGCGGCTCTATGCGTTCGGTGCGGGTCATAGCGTCCCGCTCGCGAGCCTGGCGACGAAGCCTGAGCCGGGAAGCAGCAGGACGCCGGCCAAACCACACGCGAGCATCCCGGTGCCGAGGATTGCGGTGAGGGCGAGCGTGGGGCGCTCCTCACGGGAGCGCCGGCGCCTGCGGTGCCGGCGCTCGTCTCCGATGACCCCCTCCATGAGTGCGTGCAGCAGTCCGAGGAATCCGAGCGCCAGGGCGATCGTCGCGACGGCGCTGACGAGTAGATCTCCGGCGGCCACGCCTCCGATCAGGATCAGAAGCTCGGATAGGAACAGCGGCGAGGGCGGGAGACCGGAGAGGGCTACCAGGCTCACGCCCATGGCGGTGGCGGTGGCGGGGCTCTCGTAGACGACTGCGGTGGGTGGCTTGCTAGCCGCCTCGGGCTGGATGCGCAGCAGGGGCAGGGCGGCGTAGAACCCGAGGGCCTTTGCGAGCGCGTGGCCGGCCACGTGGAGAACCACGCCGGCTATGGCGAGGGGCGTGCCGAACCCGATCCCGATCGCGATGATGCCCATGTGCTCGAGACTGGAGTAGGCAAGCAGCCGCTTCCATGGAAGTGAGCGCCACAGAAACGGGACCGCGACGATCATCGAGGCCAGGCCGAACGCTATGAACACCGCGTGTGTGGTGCCGGCGCCGACGGACGGCTGGAGGATCTCCTTGACCCGCCAGGCGATCAGCAGCACGCTCGGCAGGAGCGCCGCGGAAAGCAGCGCGCTGATCGGCGGCGGCGCCTCGCTGTGCGCGTCCGGAAGCCAGTTGTGGACGGGCGCCCAGCCGATCTTGGTGGCAAGACCGGCCAGCAAGAGCACGAACGCGATCAGCGTCGGCTGGGCGGGCATCGTGTGTGCCGCGGCCTGAAGTGCGTGCCAGTCGAGCGCGTTCAGGTTGTGATGTCCGGCGTTTGCCTGGCCGATTGCGAGCACGATGATGCCGAGGAATGCCACCGACAGGCCGAGTGTGGTGAGCAGTAGGTACTTCCAGCCGGCCTCGAGCGCGTCGCGTCGCCCGCTGAACGCGACGAGCAGCGCGGAGGCTGCGGTCGTGGCCTCGATGATCAGCCATGCGGCCGCGAGGTTGCCTGCGATGGGGACGGCAAGCAGGGCAGCCCAAAACAGGAACAGGGCGGCGTAATAGAGGCTGCGTGAACGAGTGGCCGTGGTCCAGCTCCGCCCGCTGGTTCGCAGGTAGGTCGGCGAGACCAGGGTGCTGCACAGTCCCACGACCGCGATGACCGCGAGCAGCACCCCGCTCGCACCGTCGATGAGATACCACCGCCCGCGCAGCGCCTGCTCCCCGCCGTGCGCGAGGGCGATGGCAGCGAGCATCAGACCCGCGGCCGCGGTCGGTATCGCTGTCGCGATCGCCAGGACGTCGGCTTGGCGTGGCGTGCGGGCGAGCAGCGCGAGCAGCATGCCGACGAGCGGGAGAGACGGCACGACGGCGGCGAGGACCGGCACCAGCTCAGTCACGCAGACCTCGAAGCAGCTCGGTGTCGCCGGTGCCGAGGTCGCTGTGGATGCGCTGGGCAAACGCCGCGGCGACGGTCACGATCAGCGCAAGATCAAAGAGCGCTCCGAACTCGATCGCGTAGGAGAGGCCCCCGGGCACGGACACAGCCAGAAGCGAGAGGCCGTTCTCAGCCACGATCAGCCCGAGTAGCTGGAACAGGATGGGACGTCGCGCGATGACGATCGTGACCCCGACGAGGACCAGCGCGACTGCGGTGTGTTCGGTGTGCTCAGCTCCGAGGCCGAGGGGAGGGATCAGCAGGACGGCGCACAGCGCCACCGCGCCAGCGGCGGCCAGGCGAACCATCGGGCCCGCGGCCGCCGTCACTGGGCGCGCCTCAGGGGTCCGACGTATGAGCAGGTAGAGCAGCGCCGGCAGGATGATCGCCTTGCCCAGGAGCACGCCCGCGACCAGGAAGTCGCCGGAGCTTCCGCTCGCGAGATTGAGCGCGAGGATGCCGAGCGCGAGCGACTGTGCCGCCAGCAGCGCGATGCCGACCGATCGCCGGCGCACGACGATCACTGCCAAACCGAGCCCAAGCATTGCGGTGATGAGGACGCCGTTCACACACCCACCCCGCCGATCCACATCCCGGCGCCCGCCAGCGCGATCGTGCAACCGACCGCGAGAAGCGCGGGCACCCTCAGGATCCGCATCTTTGCCTGCTCGGTCTCGACCAGCGCGAGCGCGCCGCAGAGCACTGCCACCCCTGCGACCAGCAGTCCCAGATAGGTCGCGAAGCCTCCCCAGTGGGGCAGGTACAGCTCGGCAGCCAAGAGGAGGATGACCCAGTGGCGCGCCGCGCCAGCCCATTGCAGGAATGCGAGGTCGCGCCCGGCGTACTCGAGCAGCGGCCCCTCGTGGATCATCGTCAGCTCGAGGTGCGTGTCCGGGTTGTCGATCGGCTGACGACCTGTCTCGAGGAGGATCACGAGCAAGAACGCGATCGCGCCGCACCAGTGGGCCGGCCCGCTCCAGATGTGCCCGCCCGCCGCGGCAGTGCTCATCGCGAGCAGATTCGTGCTGTGTGCGGGAAGCGCGGCGACGAGCAGCGCGAGCACCAGCAGCGCCTCCCCGAACACCGAGAGCATCAGCTCACGTGCCGAGGCCATCAGCGCAAAGCCGTTGCCGGTATCCCACGATGCCGCCGCCAACGCGAACCTCGCAAGCGCGAGCACGCCGACCAGTACGAGCGCATCGTTGCCGAGTCCGAAGCCACCCGCCCGCCCCGCGACCGGGACGATCAGCAGCGCCGCGAGCAGACAGGCAGCTACCAGCGGCGGCGCCAGCCGGTAGATCACGCCGGCTCCCTCGGGGTCAACCGCACTCTTGTGCCACAGCCGCCACAACCTCCGGTAAGGCTGGAGCACCGAAGCTCCGCGGCGGCCCTGGAGGCGTGCCTTCAGCGTCTGGATCGACCCGGGGAGCAGCGGTGCCAGCGCGACCCCGGCGACCTGCAGTAGCGCAGCGGGCACGTTCACCCGAGGACTCCCGTGTAGGCCAGCACGAGCAGGCCGATGACGAGCCCGAGCAGATACGCGGCGTAGGTCCGCACGTTGCCCGACTGCAGGCGTCGTGTGATCGAGGCGGCGCGCAGTCCAGCCCGCACGGTCGGCTCGTACACAGACGCCTCCAGCAGCGAGGGAACATGACCCCGGTAGCTGACGCTCTGCACCATCCCTGCGCCCCTGACGACTTCGATCTCACGATGCGGGCGCAGCAGCGCCTCAAGCACCAGCCGCAGCGGCTTTGTGAAGCCGGCCGAAGTCCAGCCGAGGGCTCCCACGACGGGCTGGCCGCAGGCCCAGCTCGGGGCCGGAGCCGCCCGGCGCTTGCCGCGCAGCGCGATCAGCCCCACCGTCAACGTCGCAAGCGCGACCGCAAGAGGCAGCGGGAGATAAGAGCCGGTTCCAGGCAGGATCAGGCCCGCATGTCGAGCCAACGGGGGGCCGTGAAACCCTGGTGACAGACCCGCAAGCGTCGGCAGCACCAGTCCAGGAACGAGGCCGAGCACCACACACAGCACGGCCAGCACGGCCATCCCCGCGCGCATGCCGGCGGGCGGGTCAACCGCGTTCTCGCACTCGACGCGCCGCGGGGAACCGAGCAGGACCAGCCCGACCACCTTTACGAAACACAGCACCGCGAGCGCAGCCGTCATGGCCAGGCCGGCGAGCGCAACGCCGCCCGCCAACCCGACGCCAAGCGGACGGTCGAACGCGACATGCAACAGGGACTGCAGGACAAGCCACTCCGAGGCAAACCCATTGAGTGGCGGCAACCCGGCGATGGCCATCGAGCCAACGAGAAACGCACCACCAACCCACGGCATCCGCCGCAGAAGCCCACCAAGATGGTCAAGATCGAGACTTCCCACCGCACGCTCCAACGCCCCCGCGCCGAGAAACAGCAGTGCCTTGAAGATCGCGTGGTTCGTGATGTGCAGCAGCGCCGCGGCAAAAGCGATCGCGGCCCATGTGCTGTCGCCCGCATCCGCGAACAACAGCGAGGCGCCGAGACCGAGCGCGACGATGCCGACGTTCTCGATCGAGTGGTACGCCAGCAGCCGCTTCAGGTCATGCTGCACGAGTGCCCACAGAACGCCGCCCAGACACGACAGCAGGCCGACCGCCAGGAGCGCCAGCCCGAGCCAGCGCGGTGTGGCGCCCAACCACTGAAACTCAACCCGAATCAGCCCATAAAGCGCAACCTTGATCATCATCCCCGACATCAGCGCAGACAGATGCGCAGGCGCGACCGGATGCGCCCGAGGCAACCAGGCATGCAACGGAATGAACCCAGCCTTCGTGCCGAAGCCGACAAGTGCCGCGATTGCCACGAGCGTTTGGGCACCGCTCCCAGCCGCCGCGAGCGCGGACGGGTCGCCGATCGCTCCGTGATAGGCGAGCGTGATCAGCGCGATCCAGACTCCGGCGCCGCCCAAATGTGTGATCGCCAGATACGCGTACACGGCCGAGCGAACGGTCCGGTCGCGCCGGGCGACAAGGATCGCCGCGGCCGGCACGAGAGTCATCAGCTCCCAGAACGCCAGAAAAGTGATGACGTCACGCGCCGCCAACACGCCGACCAAAGACAGCAGGAAGGCTGCAGTCAACGCTCCGACCGCCCGCGCGCCAGGACTCCCAGGCAGGTAATCGCGAGCAAACACGAGCGTCGGAACGGCAGTCAGCGCGAGCACAGCAAGGAAGAAGCCGCTGAGCGGATCAAGGCCAAACGCAGGTGCGATCGCGCTGTGAAACGACGCGCCGAGAAGATCGCCGCCCACGAGCACACCTATGCCTACCGCGCCGAGCACCGCCATTGCCCCGGCCTGCACCGCCAGCCCAGCTCGCAGGCCACTTCGCGTCGCGGCAAGCGACCCGCCCACTGCGAGCAGCGCGACTCCAGCGAGAGCGCCCGCGGCGAGCAGATCCACTACTAGGCGCGGTCCCGCCGAGGTCCGAAGTCCTCCTCAGCGAGGTCGTGGAGAAGCGCCCGGTTCTGTGCGAGCGATGAAGAGATGATCTCCTTCGCCAGCTCGAGCAGCTCGAGCGTGCGCACGTCTTTGACCCGGTAGTAGACACTCGTGCCTTCCTTGCGGCTCACGAGAAGGCCCTGCCCACGCAACGCCGCAAGCTGCTGGGAGGTGGCACCCGAGTCAAGCTCGAGCTCATCCTGCAGCGAACCAACCGAGCGCTCTCCGTCACGGAGGAGCTGCAAGATACGCACCCGGACCGGATGGCCAAGCACGCGGAAGAAGTCCGCCTTCAGCGCGTAGACCGGCGACTCCCCGGCACGAGAAGACCACATAGACTCCGTATCTTAGAAGATTATGAAATTGAGCCTGTTGGGCGATGACGCGCAGTCACGCCAAGCGAGATGCCAGCGGTCGGTGCCACTCCGCGCAAACCCCCGTATGTGGATAACTACCGTCGACAAAGCGACCGCGTAAAACGATCCTCATCTCGTGAACGAGCGGCCAAGATGCGTCCGCTGCGATCGCGTGATCGGCGTCTACGAGCCCATGGTTCTTGTCGCGCAGGGAGCAGCACGCGACACCTCACTGCTCAACGCCCCTGACTCTTCGGGTGACTACTACCACCGTGCCTGCTTCGAGGCGGCACAGCATGGAGGGGAGAGCGACCCGCCTCCGTAAAAGGGGCGAGCATCCCGAGCAATGGAGCCGGCGGCCGGTTCTATCCCGAGTTCGCGCTCGCGAGCTCGTCGAGCATGGCCTGGGAGTCCGTGAGGTTCGACGTCAGGATCTGTCTTGAGACTTCGAGGAGTTGGAACATCCGGGGGTCCCGGACGCTGTAAAACACGCTCGTGCCTTCGCGGCGGCCCTCCAGGATTCCGTGCTTACGCAGTACTCCGATGTGCTGGGAGGTGCCGCTGGAGTCCATCTGCAACTCGTTCTGGAGGTCCCCGACGGTTCGCTCACCGTTCTTGAGGAGCTCGAGGATTCGTACCCGGACAGGGTGGCCGAGAACTCGGAAGAAGTCGGCCTTCATCTGGTAGACCACGCCCCGCTGAACCGCCTGGTCGCGTGGGCTCTTTGCCGAGCTGCGCCGGCTCATGCGAGATTGTGCCGTTCGATCATCACGAAGACCACGTCGAGGCAGCTGCCAGCGAGACCGTTTCTCATCGCCGCACGCTTCGTTGAAAGGTATCAGGCCTCGGCGTTGCCTCAGATGGGCTCAGGGCCGCGCGAAGGAAGCCCATTGTGCGCTCCCACGAGCGTTCTGCGGCCGATGCATCGTAGGTGCCGGATTGGCCGTTCTCGTTGAAGAATCCGTGTCCGGCAGCCGTGTATTTCTCGAATTCGACATCGACGCCTGCGCTGCGGATGTGCATCTCCAACGCCTTGGCATCCTTGAGGGAGACGAAGATATCCGCGGTCCCGAAGTGCCCGAGGACCGGACCGTGGATCTGAGCAAAGTCGGGGTCGTCCTCAGGACGGAGGGCATAGTAGATGACTGCTGCCGTGACCTCCGGGCTAGCAGCCGCGGCCAACATCGCCAGCCCGCCGCCGAAACCAAAGCCGATGATCCCGAGGCTCGGCCCGCGAACGCCGGGCGTCGAAAGGAGGCATCCAACGACAGCGCGCATGTCCCGCGCGGCCGTCTGGATCGACAGCGCGAGCGTTCCCGGGAGGGGCGTGCTGTGGTCGGCTGTCGGCCCGTCGAGGTGGAATTCGGGCGCCAGTGCAAAGAAGCCCTCGGCGGCAAGGCGATCACAGACCGACGGGGCGTGGCGGTCGATCGTCCACCAATCCTGAAGGACAACAGCCGCTGGCCCCTCACCGCAGGCAGGAGCCGCGAGGTAACCGCTGACACTACCGCTCTCGGCGGCGAGCTCGATATCAGGCACGTCGGTGGTTTCCGGGCGTTGTCAGATGGAAGCCGGATACGGGAGTACGGCCTGTCAGGCGCGGCGGCGAGCTTGCGCACTTCAGGTCGGGTCCGAGCACGGTCACAGGCACTCAGCCGAACAGGGCTGCAATTTCCTCTGCCAGCTCACGGATACGCTGCGTGGCCATGGACGATGGCGCGGTGTCGTAGAGCGCCGCGACCGGTGCGCCGCCAGCGTCTCCAGCGACGGCCTGGACGACGAGGCCGACGTGACCTTCGGGCGCCGGTTCGATCTTGCGTCGCACCGAACGAGGGAGCCTGTTTCTCATGTCGTTGAAGTCGCCCCGGCCAAGCACGTAGCTGCGCAACTGCCAGTGCGGGTTCGGCTGCCCCGGGTCGTGATGGCTTTGGTTGCTCAAGGGGCTAGTCCATGCTGAGGTGCTTGACGTGACGGTAGCTGTCCCACGCATCGACGAGGCAGTCAAACGCGGCCACGGTCACAGTCCCCTGGTCGGATATGAGACCCACAGCGGCATCGAGCGACGTGGGATCGCAGAGTTCCAGCAGCGTCGCGGCAGCCGCCGGCGCGTGCGGCTGGCCCGTGAGGACGGCTCGCGCCAGCTGCACCTCGTAGCGGTCACTGACCGGATACTCGCGCGCACTCAGCGGCACGGTCGGCTCGTCTGGTCATTGGGGCGCCGCGCGTGCTCGTCGATGCTCCAAAGCGCACCCAGCACGCGGACCAGGCGCCGAACCGCGAGCTGCTGCGCGCAGAGCACCGCTTCGGGCTCGCGGGATCCCAGCGACCGACACACATGCATCACCAGCTCGTTGAGTGCCTCCCGCTGGCGCGCCGCAGCATGATCATGGTCGAATTCGCCCGGACGCTCGCACAGCGCGGATGCCGCGAGCATGGTCGCGGCACGTGAGCTGATGGACGCCGGCACACCCGCCTCGCTGTCGAATGTGCACATCGACAACAACGCATCGAGGTCGCATGTGACAAGCCACAGCCTCGCTCCAAGGGAAAGCCAGGAAGCTCTTAGCGCACAAAGCGCCTCCGCGCGCAGAGAGCGATCGGCGTCGTGGTAAGCGACGAGGTCGAGCGAGGGAGGTGACGAGACGACGCGAAGCGCATCGCTCAGCCAGATGCCGATTCGCTCTTCCGCGGCGTCCGCGAGCGCCGTTCTCATGCACGCTCGCGCCGTCGTGCTCACCTGGTTGCCGAGCGCGTCCAGCTGGCGCGCCAGTGCGGGCGCCTCGCTCCTTGCGAGAGGCTCCATGTCGTGGTTGGTTCTGAGCGTGGTCGCGATGCGGCACGCCAGTGATGCAAGCTCCACCGCGGCGCCCTCCAACGCGCGAAGCGCCTCGGCCCTGTCTACCGATTCGCGCTCCAGATCATCGATCGCCGTGTCGACGGCGCGGCCAGCGCGAGCTACCATCCCGCGGCTCACGCGGACCGGGACCTCGCCCGCACGAATCTCACTCTGGGCGTAGGCGAGCTCCGCCTCCAGCCGGTGCAGGAGATGCGCTCGGCGATTCCCCGCCGCCGGCCCGAACGCCCGCCAAAGGCGTGCGCAACAAACAAGCGGCACGAGCGCAAGGCATAACGCCCGGCCGCTCGAGCTGGCCGTTCGACGCAGCGTAAGAAGCTCGCACGTCGCGGCGCGGACCTGCCATCTTGCTCGCGCCACAGCCCGCGTGGGCTCGTAGCGGCCCAGCGCACCGTCCCAGGCGAGCTCGCCCCACAGCTCCCCAACAGTCTCGGCTGCACCGGACCTCGCACGTCGAGCGTGGCCCTCAAGGCCGGCGCGTTCAGCGTGCTCAGGCGAGCGACCAGACCCCGCTGAGCCTTCTCCTGCACCAGCCATCCTTACTTGCACACCATCTTCTAAGCTTATGACAGATGAGAACAGGGTGCCTACGCCAAGCCGGTACCTGATGCTCACGACCGGGGGGTCGGTATCGTGACGGCGCGCTCGGCCGTACCACTGCCGTTCGATGTCGAGGGCGACTACGAGGTGTATGTCAACGGCGTCCTGCAGGAGGCGTACGTCGACTTCGATATCGACGGGCGCGTGCTCATCTTCGACCGCGCGCTACGCAAGGATCGCATCTCCGGCTGGCGCTGGTTCCTAGGAGCCTGGGGCGTCGGCACCTATCGCCAAGACGACACCGTCGATATCCGCTACGAAGCAGACGACCAGCCGCGCGTGGCGCACAACATCGCCGTCACGGTCCTCAGCGAGGAGCCGGAGTAACGCTTACGCGCGCCACTCAGGCTCGCCGCCTCGGATCCGGCGCGCTGGCTTGGCCGCAACTCGGAGCAGGACGCCGCGACCTACGAAAGCGGGGATCGCGTCACGGCGCCGCCACGGCCACGGAATCACGGTGAAGCTGAAGGCGGACTTCAAGCTGGCCGGCGGCGGCGCGTGTGCGGCGAAAGCCAACGCATGCTTCGCCTGGCGAGATCGGTGCCGCCCGACACCGGGGTTCAAAGTGGCACCCCGGCCTCGGTAGAGGCTCCGGCGCTCCACAACCAAGCGATGACCTTCTGGCCAGCCGATGCTTCGTGCCTCCTCCAAACGGGTAAGTTCACCCAGAGAGTAGTGTCCGGATGTTGCGGAGTGATCACGTTCCTGTCGGTCTACCTGTGGTAGCGCCGTGGTCAGCCGCACGGACGTGGCGCATAGCCCATGGTCGAAATCCAGTTTGACGAGACGGACCCCGAAGCTGCGGCGGACGCCCTTGTCGAGGTGCTACGCGCCGCTGTCCAGACAAACGCGACCGTCATCCACGACCCGCACGCCGGGTGCTTCGTGGTAACGAGCCTGACGCACGGTGGACGCCTTCGCACGCACCGGATCTACTACGACGGCGAGGTGACAATGCGCTACGGAGACTTCTCGCCAGCCGAAGACCTCACCAGGCGCTAGCCTCGATTCGTCATCAAGGTGAGCTGCCGGGGGTTTTGGGGTGGGGTCGCTGGTGGTGGCCGGCGGCTGGCAGTCCGCGGCGTGCGCGGTGCGGATCATGCGCTTGTTGTGGTCGCTGGGTCGGTGTTTCGGGGTAGCGGTGGGCGCGGAGTCCGGCCGGGTGCTGCGCGGGTCGCGATGATGGGCTGGCTGGGTGCTCAGCCGTGAGCGGGGAGCGCGTCCAGGCGCTTGAATGCCCGGAGGATCGCTGCGGCCCAGGGCCAGTCGGCTGGTAGATGCAGAGTGGTGCGTCGGGCGTGGCGGGTGATCTGCCCGGCGACGTGCAGGATGCGGTAGCGCAGCCGCTTGGGTTCTGAGACGGCGTGCTCGCCGTCGAGGGTCAGCAGCTGCGTCCAGATCATGATGTCGTGGGCTGTCAGCGCGAGCTCGAACCATGCAGCGTTCGCGGTGAAGGCGTGGAACGGGAGGCGTGCGGCGCCGGTCGCCTTCAAGGTCTTGACGCGATCCTCGACTTCGGCGTGCTGGCGGTGAAGGGCCTCAAGCGAGGCGATGTCCTGGTCGGGCTGGTCGGTGATGAAGCACTGGAAGCGGTGCCCGTCCAGGTCGGTGAAGGAGAGCTGCGCTCCGGGGTGTGGGCGCTCTCGCCGGCAGATCAGCCGGGTCCCGGAAGGCCACGAGGACAGGTCGAGAAGACCGGTCAGCTCTGTGACCCACGCGCCCTCGCGTGGCTGGCCGTCCTGGTTGACCGCTGGCTCCCACGCAGCCTCTCCCAGGCCCAGGATCTGCTCGCGGACCGTCTGGTTGATCGCATAACCCAGCGAGAACTTGATCCTGGTCTCCCGGCATGCGCCCGCGAACTCGTGGCTTGCCCCGGCGGAATCCGAGCGGGCGAGGATCTCCCCGTCCAGCGCGCTCTCGGGGAGCTGCTCGAGCGCAAGTTCCAGCACCCGCAGGTGGTCACTGGCGTTGTTCGCGCCGGCGTTCCCGGGCCGCGGGACACCGGCCAGCACCTCTCGGGCGCAGGTCACCACCAGCGGGTTGAAACCAAACCCGCCCTTGTAATGCCCGGCCGCATGCTCCTTCTCGGAATGGATGCTGATCGGTGTCGCGTCGAAATCCAGGATCACCAGGTCAGGAGCCGCCCCCGCGTCCCACGCCCGCTGGCGGGCGAGCGCCCGGGCCTGACGGATCCGTTCAAGCTCGCTCTCGCCGACCTTCAGCAGCACCCGCCTGGCGGTTGACACTGACGCGATGCTCCCAAACAGCGCACCCTGTCCTGCCAGCACAGCGAGGTCTGAGACGCAGCTGCCGCCGTCCGCGGCCATCACCGCCAGATCGCACAGAACCTTCCCGGGATCATTAGCCGAGCGACGCTCCCGGGTCCCCGCCAGCGCACCAGAAAGACCCTCCGTGAGCCCCAGGCGCTGCGCTGTCAGCGCCAGCAGCACGGTCCCCGCCCGAGACGACAGGCCGCTGCCGTCCGCGACCACATCTACCGTTCTAAAAGACGCACTTCTCGTCACCTTCAAGGTGAACCTCCTGGACGGGTGGATTGCTTGGTTCGCAACCGCAATCCTGCCCGCCCAGGCGGACGATTCAGCCCTCCCGCGCCACCACACCCCGCGCCACTACTGACGATTCCGGGCTAGACCCTCCGGCGGTAATCCTACGGGGTTGGGGCCGAACAGCATCGGCTGCCCCTCCAGGCCCAAGAAATGTGTTGCCCAGTGCGCCTTGGAGGGCTCAGGGTGGGGTGGTGAGGTACACGCTCACGGTCCGTCTTGATCCCGGCGCGCAACGGCTCGGCCGGCCAGGTACTCGAGAGGACGTCTTATGAGTGGTAGTCCATCTCTTTCACACCATAGATCGCGGGGTCTGAGGGCGTCGATACACGCCCCCGGGCGTCGAGGCTAGCTGCGTCCTTGACGCGGGCGCCGCGTCGTCCGCCTGAATCCTCCGTGACCCGAGCGGTTGCCCGATCCGCCGCGCTTCTCAAGGTTGAAGATCGTCTGCGGCAGCTTGGGCACGGAGCCCGGCTTCGGCGGCTTCGGCTGCGTCGCAGCCACCGGAGCGGCTTTTCTCGGTTGCTCGGACATCGCGTACGAGGTTAGCGCCGCCGCGATCGCGAAGCCAGCTGTCTCGAGCACCAGCGATACGAGCGCCAACGAGAGGAGCAACACGACGCATCTGACAGCCGTCATGTTCTCCTCGCGACGCCCCGCGCCACACTCGCTGAAAGCATGGCGAGGCAGCTCGGCCCCGATGCCAACACGGCACCGCTGCAGCGCCGTCCGGTCAGTCCCGGGCGCCAGCGTCAAGCCGCCCCATCACTGAGCAAGCACGAAAAATTGGTACCCAATTGGTACCCGTCTCGCGCTGGCCGTCCTCGCCCACGAAAGAGCCCCGCCCGAGCGGGGCTTCTTCTTATAGCAGGGGCGGGATTCGAACCCGCGACCTTCGGGTTATGAGGAGGCTGGATGGGGGCGCGGCGGGACATATCTGGCTTTGGGAAGCCAAATCACGTCCACCAGACGGGTGCGGTTAGACAAATCCGGCTTGCTAAAGCCAAATCAGGTCTGCCAGATTCGCCCAGTTCGGCTCAGATTGGTACCAAATTGGTACCAGAGCAATCTGGTGAAAAAAGGCCAATGCGACCGATTCCTGCGACGATTCCGCGGTGGTTCGAGTCCACTCGAGCGCATTGGGCCAAAATCGGCCTCCGTTGGGCTGGCCGGGCCAAATTGGACTGTTCGCCCAGGCGCGAGCCAAAAAGGGTGGTCAAGCCGCCAGACGAAAACCGGCGCCTCCTGCAGCGAACATCTCCTTGCGGGAAAGCATGTGCCAGAACACGTGGGCGAGTCTTTGCGCTCGTCTCAAAGCAACTATTGCCAGCCCGGTCGGCGATCGCTTTTCGGGCGGCTGCGGCGATCTGAGCGTCGAGTTTGACGGCCGTTGCGTGAATCTCCTGCCGCCGCCTGGCCGACAACGCACCCGAGGCGATGCTCGCCCTGGTCTCCTGCACCGCGGTGCCGTCCGGTCTGAAGCCATCGGTTTCGGCGCATCTGCGCGCAAGAGAGTTCCCCTACGTGGTGCCTGCACGCGCGCTGCACACGACCGGGCCCGCCGGATGAGCCCGTCGATCGCGAGCGCTGCCGGCCGCCGACGACGAGGAAGACGATGAAACGGAGCCGAACTTCCGTAGCGTCGGCGGGCCTCGGCCGGTGCGAGCGCAGGAATCTCGTAGCGATGGCGAGCTTCATCGGCGCGCTGTACCTCGCCGGTTGGGGGACGCTGCTCGCGGTGGTGGTGCCGGAGCACCTGAAGGCCGGCACGACTGCTTTCGGTGTGGGGATCGGGGTGACCGCGTACACGTTGGGCCTACGCCACGCCTTCGACGCCGACCACATCTCGGCGATCGACAACACCACCCGCAAGTTGATGCAGGAAGGCAAGCGCCCGTTGAGCGTCGGGTTCTGGTTCTCGCTGGGACACTCGACCGTCGTGTTCGCGCTGGCGCTGCTGATCGCCGTGGGCCTGCAGTCGCTCGGCGCGCCGCTGAAGCACGGCAACTCCAACCTCCACGTCCTGACCAGCTGGATCGGCACGCTCGTGTCGGGCTGCTTCCTGTATCTCATCGCCGCGATGAACCTCGTGATCCTGTTCGGGATCATCAAGGTCTTCCGCGAGATGCGGACGGGCCGCTACGACGAGCGCCGGCTCGAGGAGCAGCTACAGAAGCGCGGCTTCATGAACCGCTTTCTCGGCGGCCTCACCAAGAGCGTCACCCGGCCGCTGCAGATGTATCCGATCGGCGTGCTGTTCGGGCTCGGATTTGACACCGCCACCGAGGTCGCCCTGCTGGTGGTCGCGGGCGGAGCGGCCGGTGCGGGTGTTCCCTGGTACGCGATCCTCTGCCTTCCCCTCCTGTTCGCGGCGGGTATGTCGACGCTGGACACGATCGACGGCTCGTTCATGAACTTCGCCTACGGGTGGGCGTTCTCGGAGCCCGTTCGGAAGGTCTTCTACAACCTCACGGTCACCGGCCTGTCTGTGGCCGTGGCGCTCGTCATCGGCACGATCGAGCTCGGTGGGATCGCCGCCGAACAGCTGAACCTGTCGGGCTCCTTCTGGGCCTGGTTCGAGACGATCGACATCAACGTGCTCGGCTACATCGTCGTCGGCGTGTTCCTCCTGAGCTGGGTGATCGCGCTGCTGTTCTGGCGCCTGGGCCGCGTCGAGGAGCGTTGGAGCCGACGGCAGGGCCTAGCCGGTTCCGAAGGCTGACCAAGCGTTCGCGCCGCACGACCCGCGACCTTCGGGTTATGAGCGGGCTGGACTGGAGTGCGGTGAGGCATTTCTGGCTTTGGGAAGCCAAATCACGTCCACCAGATTCCGCGAGACTTGCTCAAATTGGTACCGGATTGGTACACGACCACGCCGGTGAGGAATCCGACGAGCGCATTGACGCTCCCTACCCCGCTCCCGCACCCTGAAGGACGGTCGTCGCCACCGCCGACTTGGCGACAGGCGGATTACCCCAGCGCGAGAACGAGGCCTGCCGCAACGAGCAGTCCAGCCGTGAGCCCGTGGATCCCCAGCGTGGTCGAGAGCGTCCCCGCCGTTCGTGAGTACTCGCCTTCGGCGGAAGGGAGCACTATCGCCCACGGGCCCCCCGCCGCTAGCCTTTCCTACGGCGCCCAGGTGGGCGCGCGGTGGCAATGGCGATCAGCGATGCCACAGCAGTGACCGAGGCGACGTAGGAACGGTCGGATGACGCGAGGTTTTGCCGCTGCTGCGGCGATCACGGTTGCGACTGCCGCGTTGAGCGGATGCGGCGTCTCATCGCGCGAGCCGCGCTCGGTTGCGGGCGTCATCGCCACCTACAGGGCGATCGGCGCCGATGCGGCCATCGGGAACTTCACCGATCTCTGCCAGCACTACATCGACGAGGCCTTGCTTCATCAGCTGGCGGTCGAGCACAAGTTGTGCCCGCCGTTCATGTCCGAACACTGGGGCGAATTCACGCCCGCCTCGAAAGTGAGCTCGCGCACCGGCGTCGCTCTCTCGGGCGGCCACGCCGTCGTCTACGACGCCAGCCCTCCGGAAGCGCTCCAGTACCGGGACGGCCAGTGGCGACTGACGGGGATCCCACGCTCGGGCGAACACGGGACGAGCTTCATCCGCAAGCTCAACCGCGAATCCGAAGCACTCAACGCAGCCGCGAACGCGCCATCGCATGGCTGAATGGGGTCGCCGTCGCCGCCTGGTAGACGGGCCTTGCGCGCGGCGGCTTCAGCGGACGCCGGGGCGCGCGGTGATGCTTGTCGCGGGGTAGGCTATTGACCGCGCTTCAGCCAGCAAACATGAGGACCTAGTACGTCATGAAAGGCATGAGCACCGGGCTCGGAGCCAACGACCCGACGGTTGTCTCGGCCTTCCACAGGGCGCTCGTCACCCAGGGTTCGGTGATCCTGGTGATCCTCGGGCTAACGGGCATCGCTTGGGTCCTCCTGCACGCGTTCCGGCTATCGCACGGGGCGGCGTCGCAGGCGGATGCTCCGGCGGCGTCGCCGCGATTCGCGTTCCCCGAGCCCGCGGCGCGGCGTCTGCTGCGGATTTCCTTCGGCCTGCTGTGGATCTTCGACGGGGTTCTGCAGGGCCAACCCAAGATGCCGCTCGGCATGGGGCCGGACGTGATCCAGCCGCTGGCGGCGGCCTCCCCGACCTGGGTGCAGCACCTGGACAACGCGCTGGTGACCGTTTGGAGCTATCACCCGGTCGCGGCCGCCTCCGCCGCCGTCTGGATCCAGGTCGGCATCGGCGTGTGGCTGCTGGCGGCGCCGCGGGGAAACTGGTCGCGGCTGGCGGGGCTCGCGAGCGTTCTCTGGGGGCTGAACGTGTGGATCTTCGGCGAGGCCTTCGGCGGGATCTTCGCCCCTGGTCTGACGTGGCTCTTCGGCGCGCCCGGAGCGGCCGTGTTCTACTGCATCGCCGGCTGCCTGATCGCGCTTCCCGAATCCGTCTGGACCACGCCCCGGCCCGGCCGGATCGTGCTTCGCGGCTTCGGCGCGTTCTTCATCGGGATGGCCGTACTGCAGGCCTGGCCAGGGCGCGGCTTTTGGCAGGGCGAGCTCAAGCCGGGCGCCGTGTCCGGGACGCTCACGTCGATGGTCCAGCAAATGTCGCAGACGCCACAGCCGCACTTTCTCGCGTCGCTGGTCTCCAACTCCAGTGGATTCATCGCCACGCACGGCTGGGAGGTCAACCTGTTTGCCGTGATCGCCCTCACGGCGATCGGCGTGACATTCCTCACGGCTCGGCCTTCGCTCGTTCGCGGCGGAGTGATCGCAGGCTGCGCGCTCTGCCTCCTCGATTGGGTGCTGATCGAGGACCTCGGCTTCTTCGGCGGCGTCGGCACCGACCCGAACAGCATGATCCCCATGGCCCTCGTGTTCGTCGCCGGCTACGTGGCGATCACGCGGGTGCCCGTTACGGCGAGCGAGCTCGACGCGAGCGCCGCCGTGGCCCGGCCGGGCGGTCCTCGCACCACGCCGAAGCGGCTCTTGGCGGATCCGGCGTATGCCTTTCGCTCGCTGGCAGCCCTCGCCGCGCTTGCCATCACGGTCGTCGGCGCCGTGCCGCTGGCCGTCGCCGCGACCGAGCCCCACGCTGCCCCGATCATCGCCGAAGCTGTCGATGGCACCCCCAACGCGGTCGATTTTCCCGCGAGCGCCTTCACACTCGTCGACCAGCACGACCAGCCGGTCTCGCTGACAGCTCTGCGCGGCAGGACGATCGCGCTCACCTTTCTCGACGATGTGTGCACCTCCGACTGCCCGGTCATCGCGCAGGAGTTCCGTCTCGCCGACGGCATGCTCGGCGCTGACGCGCGCCGCGTCGAGCTGATCGCGGTTGACGCCAATCCCCGGTACATCGCTCCGGATTACCTGGCGGCGTTCGATCGCCAAGAGGGCCTGGAAGGGGTGCCGAACTGGCTGTATCTCACCGGGTCGCTCGCGCAGCTAAAGCGGGTGTGGAGCGCCTACGGCGCACTCGTCGAATCCTCGCCGGCGGGCGCGATGATCGCCCACAGCGAGTCCGCGGACGTGATCGATGCCGACGGCCGCATCCGCTACATCCTCAACACTGATCCCGGTCCCGCGACCGACGCGTCCAAGTCCTCGTTCGCGGGCACGCTCGCCGAGGCGCTCGAGAGCGCCGTGCGCGCTTCGTGATCGAGGAGCAGATGTCCCGGCAATGGCGCCGCCGCGCTGCCAGGGCCGTCACGCTCGCGCTGTCGGCGTTGACGACCATCCTGCTCGCAGCATGCGGCTCGTCGGAGCCCCCGGCCCCGCGGTCAGCCGCGCCCCCGATCCCCACCCCCCTCGCGACATCGATCCAGACCTCCGCCGGGACCTGGGCCACGGTGGCGATGGGGCACCTGGACGAACCGCTCAACACCTTCTGGCAACTCTTGTTTCGACCCGCGGGCAGCGCGTCATGGTCGAACCAGGTGAGGGCGACCGCCGTGGCGACGAACGGCGGCCTCGTGCTCGCCTCGCCTGGCGGCCCAGGGCTGCTCGTCGGAGTGCGTCCCACGAACCTGCTCACGTTTTCGCCACTGATCTACACCTCCGACGCGGGGCGGTCGTGGTCGACGGGACTGGTGGCCGAGGGTCTTGCTGCGCGTCCCGACGCGCTCGCGGCCGACTCGGCCAGCCGCACGCTCGCGCTCGTGAACGCTCACGCGGAAACGCAGGTGCTCACGAGCACCGGCGGCCCATCACGGTGGCGGACGTCAGTCACTACGCGTGCGCTCGCGTCCACCGCCGGCGGACTCTCGTGTGGTCTGTCCACGATCACCGCGGTCGGCTACATGACGGAAACTCCGCTCGCCGGTGCAAGCTGTAGCCGGCCAGGTGTGCTCGGCATCTTCGCTGTCCGCGCGGGAGCTTGGCGCCTGCTCGAAGCGCCACCGCCCAGCTCGCTCGCGCGTGATCGCATCGACGTGCTCGCACTGCAGTCCTACGGCAACGGGCTCAGCGCGCTTCTCGGGAGTTCCGAAGGAAGCGCGATCAGCCTCGTCGCGGCCTGGTATCGCGATCGGCACTGGAGTGCCTCGCAGCCCCTCCGCGTAAACGCCTCCGAGCGCGTGTCCTCGTTCGGCCCGACAAGTGCCAGCGGCGTCTTTGTGCTGCTCACGTCCTCCTCGGGACCGGCGCGGCTGGCGGTCGCGAGCAGCGCGGGAGCCGGCTGGCGCCAGCTTCCGCCACCCCCAGCCGACACGGCGACCGTGGCCTTCGGCCCCGCCGCGAGCGTCGATGCCCTCGCCGTCAAAGACACGGTGTTGAGCGTATGGACACTGGCGGTGCACTCCAGCGCCTGGGTGCATGCGCAAAGCATCGAGGTGCCGATCGAGTTCGGCTCCTCGGGATGACGAGGGCTGGCTGGATGTACCCTGGCCGGGGCCCAATTGGTACCCGTCTCGGTTCTGTGGGCCGCGCGCGCCCACGAAAAGCCCCGGCTCGGCGGGCTTTTCCTTCATAGCGGGGGCGGGATTCGAACCCGCGACCTTCGGGTTATGAGCAGGCTGGATAGGGGTGCGGCGAGGCATATCTGGCTTTCTGAAGCCAAATCACATCCAGCAGATTCCGCCAGATTTGCTCAGATTGGTACCGAATTGGTACCCGACCGAACCGGTGAGGAATCCGACGAGTGCATCGATGCTCGCGATCCGCGCTTGGGGCGCAGACGACGCGGCCTGGCCCCGGCCAGTCCTCTCGGAGCTAGTTCTCGCCCCAGCGCCCGTCGCCGCGATCGCGCGGCGAGCCGTCGCCGTAGAACTCCCTCGCGAGCGCGAGTATGTCCGCCTCGGTCAGGTCCTCAGCGTCGGACTCGATCGAGCCGACGATCCGCTTCATCAGGTCATGGTCGTGTTGTGCCAGGTACTGCATGAACTGCAGGGTGCCGTTGCTGTGGCCCTTGCCGTTGCCGATGATCAGTATCTGGGCCGCAGGCCTGAGCGCCTCGGCGAGCTCGGCGTACCATGATCTCTCGATCCTGCCGTACCAGCCCTCGGGGTTGTTGGCCTTGTGGTGCATCGTGCGCAGCCGGCCACTGGGGTCCTCCGGCACGATTCTCCTCGGCGCGCTGTTCGATGCATCGGTTGGGTAGATGTCGGCACCGTGGTAGCTGATGAGCAGGATCGCGTGGCCCCTAGGCTCGATCGTGGCCGGCTGGGCGCTCACGTCTCGGTGCTCGCGCAGTCCCTCGGCGGTGATACCGGCGGCGCCGAGCATGCGCCTGAGATCGACGACCATCTGCTCGCCGACATCCTTCCCCCTCGGCCGGTGGAGCATCTCGGTCTCGCCACCGACAGTGACCTTGAACTTGCCGTTGTGCTCCTCGTTCACTTCGCCGATCGCCTCCAGCAGGGAGAGGACGTCGCGCCACTCGATGTTGTGGCTGACCGGGTGGGAGAGGATCGTCTCTGCCGTGCTGAGATGGTGGTGGTCGAGGTGGGTGGGGTCGGGCTGGCTCACGAAGCTCATTATCGCCGCCAAGAGGCCGCACATGGCGTCGGGCGCGTAGAAGCTCGCGATCCCTCAACGTCACAGCGCGCCGAGGCTCGCGCGGACTGCGTCCTCGCGAGACCGCGCGGCGACCATCGGACCGCGCCATCCTCATCGCACACCGAACTGCTCCCAGCGAACGTGGTCATCGGGCAGACCAACGCGATGTAGGTCTTTGGCCAGCCCTTTCATCATCGGCGGCGGGCCGCACATGAACACCCATGGGCTCGCGCCGGAGGGCGAGGCGTCGAGGACGCGGTCTCCGGTCAGTCGCCCGTCCTTGTCAGTGGACACGAGGTGCGCGCGAAACGACCGGTTCCGTGTGCTCGCGGCCTGAATCTCGTCAAGGTAGACGGCCTGGTCCTTGTGCCCTACCGAGTAGTAGAGGTCCACATCGCGATCTAGGCTCCCATCGAATGTTCGGATCCAGCTGATGAAGGGCGTGATCCCGATCCCACCGGCGATCCAGATCTGCGCGTCGCCTCCGCTGCGATAGTCGAAGCCGCCAAATGGCCCTGCGACCTTTGCCGGAGCGCCCCGACGTAGCTTGTCGAGAAGTTCCTCGGTGTAGTCCCCGAGAGCCTTGATGGTCACGGTCACCCTTGCGTCGCCGGGGCGGCTCGAGACCGTGAAGGGATGACGCTGCCAGCCACCGAAGCCACCAAACGCGAGGAACACGAACTGGCCGGCGACGAAGGACAACGGCTGGCGGACCGGATCCAGCCCGACCTCGAGCGTGTTGTCGTTCAGTCGCCGTACATCGACAACTGTGTAGTCGTAGATCGGAACGACGTAGCGGGCGAACAGCTCCCGGTAGAGGTAGGCGGCGACACCTGTCCCGCCGATGATCAGGAACACAACACGCAGCAAGCTCGAGCGATGCAGAACGGGATCGACGACCGCTCCGTGTGCGACTGCAATCGCGACGAACAGTCCGGTGAGGCGGTGTGCTGTCAACCAATGCTCGTAGCTGGCGCGCGCCATGCGGCGAATCGGACCCGGCCATCGCGCCGCGCGCAGACGGGGGGCGAGCGCCCAGACACCCAGAAGCGCGAGCCCGGCAACTGCGAGATCTCCGAGCCCACGCCCGAGGGAGGTCGCGAAGGGGTCCGCGGGTGAGGATACGAGCGCGACGTGCGGCAGGAGCAAAAGGAGGCCGGCGATCGCCACCCGGCGGTGCCACAGTGCCACCCGGTCCAATCCTCCGAATGCGGTTTCGATGATCGGCAGGAGCGTGGCGAGGACCAACGAGCAGGAAAACAGCACCACGGCCTCCACACCGAAGAGCTCGCCGAGAAACCGAGCACCAGGTTGACCTCCGGGACGAGCAGCCAACCAGAGCACGAGGGTTCCCAGCGTCAGCGTCGCCAAGGCGAGAACGCCCGGGCTGACCTTTGCGGATCTGCGGGTCAAGGAGACCTGCTCGGCCATCGACGGCGTCACGAGGCGTCCACGGTCAGGCCGGGGCGTCGATCGGGACGACGTTGACGAGCTTCTTGTTGATGAACTCCTCGATGCCCAATGCGGAGAGCTCGCGACCGTAGCCCGAGTTCTTCACGCCGCCGAACGGCAGGTCGGCCTTGGTCCAGGTGGGGTGGTTCACGAACACCATTCCGGTCTCGATACGTGCAGCGACTGCCTGGCCATGGTCGGTGTCGCTGGTGAAGACAGACCCGCCGAGCCCGTACTGGGAGTCGTTGGCGATCGCTACCGCCTCATCCTCGTCCTTGGCGCGGAAGAACATCGCCACGGGGCCGAACAGCTCCTGGTGGAAGACCGGGTTCTCGGGCGTCAGGCCGGTGAGGATCGTTGGCTGGACGAACGCGCCAGTCTGCGGCACGGGTTCCCCGACCCTGATCGCCTCGGCGCCATGCGCGACCGCCTCGGCGATTTGCCCGCGCAGCTTGTCGGCGGCTTCCTGCGAGGACATCGGGGGGAGCGTCGTGGCCTCATCCATCGGGTTCCCGGCGGACAGCCGCCCCAGAGCTGCCTGGAACTTTTCCAGGAACTCATCGGCGATCTCCTGGGCGACGATGATCCGCTTGGACGCCACACAGCACTGCCCGCCGTTGTTCATGCGCCCCCAGAGCGCCCACTCGACCGTCTTGTCGAGATCGGCGTCGGCCAGAGCGATCAGCGCGTCGCTGCCACCGAGCTCCATCGTGGACTTCTTGAGCATCTTGCCTGCTTGAGCGGCCACTACGGCGCCCGCCCCCTCGCTGCCCGTCAGCGCCACGCCCTTGACTCGCGGATCGTCGATCAGTTTCGTGATCTGCTCCTTGCTGACGAACAGGTTCGTGTAGGCGCCCTGCGGCGCTCCCGCCTCATGCCACAGACGCTCGAAAGCCAGGGCGGACTGGGGGACGATCGAAGCGTGCTTGACCAGCACGACGTTGCCGGCCATCAGGTTCGGGCCCGCAAAGCGCGCAAGCTGGTAATAGGGGAAGTTCCAGGGCTGCACCCCGAGCAGGACGCCCAACGGGCTGCTGATCACGATCGCATCGCCCTCCTGGGGGTCTGTGCTCAGCTTCTGCGGCGCAAGGAACTCCTCGGCGTTGTCGGCGTAGTACTCGATGATTTCCGCGGTCAGTGCGACCTCCCCACGACTCTCGCCGATCAGCTTGCCCATCTCGAGCGTCAGCAGCCGAGCGAACTCGTCAGGTCGCTCACGAAGGATCCCGGCGGCGCGCCTGGCGATCGCCCGGCGCTCGCCGAACGTCTTCTCGCGCCAGACTCCAAAGGTCGATTGGGCGCGCGAAAGAGCGGCCTCCAGCTCGGAGTCGTCCAGTTCGCGAACCGATTCACCCGCCTCGCCGTTGTAGGGGTTCACGGTCTGATAGGCCACAAAGCACCACCTTCACTAGTGGGAATCCAACGCTCCGTCCAACTCCTAACCCCCCGTCTGCCGGCGATCAAGACTGCTTGGCAGCGGGCGCCATAGACGCCGTGAATGACATGGGCGTCGCGAACGCCGTTGCTACTTCCGCCCTGCCCGGCGTGGTTGAAGGGACGAGCGTGACGTCAGCGGCGCAATGCGATGCAGTCGGCGAAGACGATGGCCTGCTACGGGGGTCCTCGCCACCCTTGCTGCCCGCGGTCACCAGATTGCCCGGCTGCCGGGACACCCCTGATGCGGTACACCATACGCATCGGCTGTGGTCGTCGTCCGCGTTCCGTATAGGTCAGCAGCGGCTGCATAACCCAGCCTAGGATTGGCTCGCCGATGATGTCGTCCGAACGGGAGGTTGACCCATGGGTTTACGTGTAGCCGATGCGTTAATTGAGACCGCTGTCCGGGCTGGTGTGGAGCGGGTCTACGGCGTGATCGGGGATAGCCTCAATCCGATCGGCGATGCGATCCGGCGCAACGGCAAGCTGGGTTGGATTCACGTTCGCCACGAGGAGGTTGGTGCGTTCGCGGCCGGGGCGGAGGCGCAACTCACCGGCCGGGTAACGATGTGCGCCGGATCCGCGGGGCCCGGGCACGTACACCTTCTCAATGGGCTCTATGACGCGAACCGGACGCGCGCACCGGTGTTCGCGCTGGCGTCGGTCGCAGCGAGCGTCGAGCTCGGTGGTTCCTACTTTCAGGAGACCGACCCTCATGGCATGTTTGACGGGTGCAGCGTCTACAACGCGAGCTGCTCCACGCACGCACAGGCGCCCCGGGTCTTCGAGATGGCGTTCCAGCATGCCATTGCCCGCCAGGGCGTCGCCGTCGTTGAGCTCTCGGGCGACATCGCCGAGCAGGACACTGGCCTGCCTGCGCTTGCGCCGCACAGCTTCACCCTCGGGGCGCCGATATCCGTCCCGGCGGATAGCGACCTGGATGCGGTTGCCGAGCTGATCGACGGCCATCAAAAGGTCACGATCTACTGCGGTTCCGGGGTCCGCAACGCCCATCCCGACGTGATCACGCTGGCCGAGCGCATTAAGGCTCCGGTCGCCTATGCACTGCGAGCGAAGGAGTTCATCGAGCACGACAATCCCTACGCCGTGGGCCTGACGGGGTTAATCGGGTTCGGGGGGGCTACCAAGGCGTTGCACGATGCCGATCTGCTGCTGCTCGTCGGCACCGACTTTCCCTACCGCGAGTTCATCCCCCCGGGAAAGACGATCATCCAGATCGACTCCCGGCCCGAGCATCTTGGACGTCGGACACGCCTCGACTATGGCCTGGCGGGCGACGCCGCTCTGACGCTGCGCGGACTGTGCGAGCGAGTCGCCGCGAAGACCCCCGACTCGCACCTATGTGCGGCACAGAAGCTTCACGAGGAAGCTCGTCGCAAGCTGGACGTCTACGTCCGCCACAGCGGAGGTCAGTCACCTGTGCATCCCGAGTTCCTCGCGGCGACGCTCGACCGGCTCGCCTCCGAGGATGCTGTCTTCACCGCCGACACCGGCATGTCCGCGGTGTGGGCATGCCGCTACCTGAACATGACGACTGGTCGGCGGCTGATCGGCTCCTTCAACCACGGGTCGATGGCCAACGCGATGCCGCAGGCGATCGGCGCCCAGCTCGCCTACCCCGGTCGCCAGGTCGTCGCGATGTGCGGGGATGGTGGGCTGACGATGCTGCTCGGTGACCTGAGCACGATCACGACCTACGACCTCCCGATCAAGATCATCGTGTTCGACAACGGGTTGCTCGACATGGTGCACTGGGAGATGCTCTCGGAGGGCTTCGAGCCATATGAAACGGATCTCAAGAACCCCGACTTCGCAAAGCTCGCCGACTCCTACGGGATCCTCGGGATCGCTGTCGATCGCCACGACTACGTCCCTGACGCTCTCAAGCGGGCGTTCGCGCACGCCGGCCCGGCACTTGTCTCGATCAAGACCGCCGGGCTGGCCGCGGGGATGCCCCAATACCCAACCTGGGAGCAGGCCAAGGGGTTCGCGAAGTCGACGGCGCAGCTCGTCTGGCACGGTCACGCCGACCAGGTGGTCGACCTGGCCAGCGAGAGCATCCGCGATATCGAGCAGCTACCCGGGGTGCCAACACAACGCGACCGCCCGTAATGCACGGAGCCGATACCGTCATCCCTCGCACCGACGACCAATCCCGGGGCTCGGCGGCGTCCCGGCGGTTCACGTTGCCTCAGTTCGGCATCTTTGCCCAGGGTACGCATGCCCACCATTTCCTCGAGTTCGACCTGAAGCCAGGTGTCACGCCTCGCGACGCCGTGGCGGCGTTCCGGCTGCTGCGGACACCCGACGTCTCGGCCGGAGGGGTGAATCTTGTCCTCGCCTTCGGGAGCGACATCTGGCGCGGCGTGGCGCCGTCGATGGCCCCTGAGGACCTGGGCCCGTTTGAGGCGATCGGAGGGAAGGGGGGCCGCCATGCGCCGGCCACCCAACACGACGCTTGGCTCTGGATCAGCGGCGCCGAGCCGGACGTGACATGGCAGAGCGCACATGCTGCCGTGCTCGCGGTTGCCGATGCGGCGGATGTGGCCACCGAGCAAGAGGCGTTTACCTACCTGGGGGGCAGGGACATTACGGGCTTCATCGACGGCACAGCCAACCCACAGGTCCGCCGGGCTGCTGACGTCGCGCTCGTCCCTCCCGGCCATGCCGGAGAAGGCGGCAGTCACGTGCTGACGATGCGATGGGTCCATGACCTCGCAGCGTTCAACCGGCTCTCGGTCACCGAGCAGCAGCGTGTCTTTGGGCGGACGAAGGCAGACAGTGTGGAGCTGTCAGAGGCTGAGAAGCCGCCCACGGCCCACATCGCGCGCGTCGAGATCATCAAGGCCGGTGAGGAGCTCGAGATCTTCCGCCGCAGCGTTCCCTACGGGACCGCTGAGGAGCATGGGCTGTACTTCGTCGCCTTCAGTGCCGAGCGTTCACGCTATGCCCAGATGCTGGCCCGCATGTTTGGAACTGCCGCCGACGGTGTCCGCGACCACCTCACCGACTTCTCGCGCCCAGTAACGGGCGCCTACTACTTCGCCCCCTCGCTGAACGCGCTGAACGAGCTCGCAGGAGCTGAGCAGCGCTCGTGAACCCGGCGTCCCGATTGCTCATCCGTTGGTTGCTGGGAGCTGCGCGCGATCGTCGAAGTCAGATGCTTCCGCCGCCGTCGGGTTCCCGCCGGCGAGCGCCGAGACCGATGAGCCGAGGTCGTCTGGGCGAGCTGTGTCAGCGCACAGCGGCAGTACCGCCGTGACCCGGGTCCCGCGGCCGGGCGGGCTCGCGATCTGTAGCTGGCCTCCCAGGGCCGCGACGCGGTCGCGGAGCCCGAGCACGCCACTCCCGTCTAGACGCGCTCCGCCGACGCCGTCATCGCTCACGTCGAGACGCAGCACGCCATCGTCGATCGTCGCCGTGACACTCGCAGTCTTGGAGCGCGAGTGCTTGGTGACGTTCGTGAGCGCCTCGGCGACGACAAAGTAGGCGCCAGCCTCGACCTCGCGGGCGAATCGCTGCCGAGGCACGTCCACCCTGACGCGCTCGGGTGCGCGCGAGGCCAGCTCCTCGATGCCAGCCGCCAGCCCGCCTCGAGCCAGGGCGTTCGGAATGATCCCGTGGGCCAGCTCGCGAAGCTCGGTGTTGGCTTGCTCGGCCTGTTCGAGCGCGTCGGCGATCAACGCCAGGGCGTGCTGATAATCCTGTGCCCTGCGCGCAAGCTTGAGGGTGATAATTGTGTGCACGAGCCGCTGCTGGGCGGCATCGTGTAGATCGCGTACGACGCGGCGGCGGGCATCGTCGTTGGCCGTGACGAGACGGGTCCGCGAGGCGATGAGCTCTTTGCGCGCCTCGGCGTTCGAGATCGCGGTGGCCACGAGCTCGGTGAAGTCCGCAATCCGCGCCTCGGTATCTGCCGGCAGCGGCTGCTCCTTCATCGAGCCGACAGCCATCACACCCCAGAGGTGGCCCTCGACGACGATCGGCGTCCCGACCCCTGAGCGGAGGCCCCTCTCGGCCGACGCGACGGCAATCGCGCCCGAGGCATCGACATAGCTGTCGATTCGAGCCGCACGGCCAGTCCGAGCGATCTTCGAGGCCAGATTGTCCCCGCCGACGGTCCACCCTCCGTCAACCGGGAAGGGACCGGCCCCGCTGCTCGAGTCGGCGAGGATCGTCATCGTGTTGTCCGACTCGTAGCGACCAAGGGCCGCGTGATCGACGCGAAGCAGTTGCGCGACCTCCCCAGTTACCGCCGCGAACAGCTCCTCCGCCGGGACCGCGCGCGCGACGAGAGTCGCGACTCGCCGCAGGGCCGCCTGCTCGTCCGCTACCCGGCGGTAGCCGGCTTCGCTCATCCGCAGGCTTTTCTCGGTGCTCTCGCGCGCCCCGATCTCGTGCCGCAGCTCGCTGTACCCCCGCACCATGACCAAGAGGAGCGCAGCGGCCGCGAGCGCGGTCGCCGTGTGGTCGACCCCCGTCAGCGTCGCTGCGAACAGCACCGCGATCGCTGCGGCGCACGCCAGCGCGGGAATCCATACGGCTACCCCCCTGCGGACCGCAAGCGGGTCCGGAGCACCCGGGTCCACGCAGATCGCTGCCGCGATGAGCAGCGTGGCCGCCGGCCATTGGATCTCGGTCAAGGTGCGAACCGCGTCTGTCATGCCGAATGCTGCACCCAGGCCAGAACCTACGGCGAGCAACGCGAACCCCGCCGTCAGCGCTACCCACGGCAGCCGGGACTGCCCGGCGGCGACGGTGGCGGCACCGGCCACGAGCAGCACGAGGATGACGAAGCCGATTGCATCAGCAAGCTGAAATGCCGCACCCACCGACGACTCTCCCGGGATGCGGGCGACGTGCGCAAGCGCGAAACCTGCACCGACCGCGCCGGCGCCGAGCGCCGCAATGCCCGCGTCGAGCAAGTCGCGCGGACTCAGTCGCTGGCGATCTTCACGCGCCATCAGCCCGATCCCCGCGAAGCAAAGCGCCATGAATCCCAGGAGGAAGTAGTCGGCAGCTGTAGGCGGTGGCGGAGGAGGGCCGTGGAGCGAATCGAGGGTGAGGATCGTGTTGCCGATCGCAGTGAATATCAATGCCACGCCAAAGACGAGCGGGATATAGGACCCTCGGCGCTGACGCAGCCCAAAGATCAGGCAAACGACACCGGCCGCCAGACGGAACGCGGTACCCACCCAGCCGTTGGTCACCCCCAGCTGCAGAGCCTGGGGCCCGCGCACGAGCAGCCACACCACATAGGCGGCCAGCAAGCCACCCAACACACCGAACACGATCGCGACGCCCCGACTTCGTGATTGCTCAAGCAACGACGAACCCCCCTTCGAACGCTTCGAGGGCGCTCGGAAACCTGAGCGCAGGTCCGCCGCCTGCCTCGCCCCCGCCTGCCTGGGAATCAAACTGCTGACCGTTTCCCGTGACCCCAAACATCGAGCGATAAGTATGTCAGCAGAGACGCCGCATGGGGAAAAAAAACCGAGCCGCGCGGCGGACCTGCGTCGAGGGCCTCGTGAGGGATCTGCGCGCCGGCGCTTTCAGTCCAGTTGGCCGTTCCTGCTACGGAGAGGCTGTCGATTCGCGCCCGCTGATTCGAAGCACCAATCCGATCACCAAGGTGAGGCCACCCACGACCAGCAGAATCAGGCCGACGGTCGATATGCTCACCCCCGCGACTTCGGCAGTGACGGCGAAGCGCAGGATCGCGCCCAACGCGAGGAGCAGCAGTCCGCCGGCGATCATCGGGGTGTCACTCCGGCGGTCGCCTGACGCAGGACCGGTCCGCCTAGCGCGGACATGGCCGCGTCGACGATCTCATCATCGGACTCGTCCCTGGTGAGGCGCTGTCCCTTGCCATTGCGCTCGACGAGGGCACCCTCGATGACTCCGACCTGGCCCTGTTCGTCGAGCTGCTTGAGACTGGTCAGAGCCTCGTACGGGGCAGGCAGGTCATCCAACGAGACGGCTAGGGGGCCGTCCATGGAGATGCCCTTCACGGATTCCCATGACGATGCGCGCGTCGCTGCCGCAGGAACTTCAGCGTCAGCAACCCCAGAACGGCTCGCTTTGCTTTCTTCATACTCGCCACCTTTCTTTCTGCGATTGGACAGCACTTCGGGTATCCGGTTGCCCTTGGCCGCCTCGCCACGAGGTCGCCAGTTTGGGCCGGCTCGCAGCTCTGTGAACTGATGTGTCAGGAAGAACCTACGCAGCGTGATTCGCCGAGCCAGACGTACTGATAGTGAGTCGGATACGACGGACGTCTGACGGTCACTTCGGGAGCTGACAACCCGCAGCCCGCTCCTGTCGTGCGAGACCGATCGCTAGCCCGGGGCCGCCGACGGCCGCAGATGCGCGAGGTTGGCGAAAAACCAACTAAGTGCCTATGGTCGGCGGCCACTCACCGAGCGCCACGACGCCGACGGCATTCAGACCTTACCCAGCGTGACCTGCAACTGGCAGGGCAGACCGTCGCGTGCGCCTGTCGCGCGGAAGGACCGCCGTCTCCCGCTCTCAACGGCGTCGCGAAAGCCTGCGGCATCGAGCCCGGGGACGCGGCCGGTCACATGAAATTCGAGTCGGGTCAACGCACGGTCAGGAAACGGGCCCGCGTAGGTGCAGCCGGCTTCAACGACGATCTCGTGTGCGGGTGAGCCGGCAAGGTTAAGCTCCTCTGCGACGGCGGCAGCCATGAACATCGCGTGCGCGACGGCCAGCAGCTCGCCCGGTGTCGCCTCATGCGGGACCGGGTCCCCCGCCGGCAGCGTGACGGGCATCGCACCGAAGGCGAAGCTCTGACTCTCCACACGGGCAATACCAGTGTCGGGATGGGACAAGACGCGTCCATGACGAACGACGCTCTGGGCAGCTTGAGCAGCAGATGAACTCTGAGCAGCCGACAGGGAGCTGGAAGACCGAGTCATATGGGCGGGCACCTCGTGGAATAGGCTTCGCGTACGACGGCAGCCTGGCCGGTGCGGCTTCAGATATCTAGACGGCGCGAGTGGCACCTCCATACGCTCCACTTATACGCCGCCTGGTAATCGCTCACCAGTAACCGTGCTGTATGGCCTCGTCGCTCATCGTTCTCGGTATGGCGCGTCTATCACTCCATTCTGCTGGCGTCCCTCAACATGAAAGGAACGCCACACATGCTCACGAACACCACCGTCGAAGATGAGGTGCGCGATGCCCTGCAGCTCGATCCTCGCATCCCCGATGACGGGGAGATAGCGCTGTCCGCCGAGGACGGCACGGTTACGCTCCGCGGCACGGTCGGTAGCTTTAGCCAGCGTCGCGCGGCCGTCAAGGACGCTCGCGAGGTAGACGACGTCGACGACGTCGTCGACGAGCTCCAGGTCCGACTGCTCAACGACGATCGCCGCGAGGACGCGGACATCCGCGGTGCTGCACTGCAGTTTCTCATGTGGGACATCGAGGTTCCCTCTGAGTCCATCGACGTCAAGATCAGCGAAGGTTGGGCCACGCTCAAGGGTGACGTCAGTTACCAATTCGAGAGCGACGCCGCGTTCGACGACGTGGCGTGCCTGTACGGCGTCGTCGGGATCACCAACGAGATCAAGGTGGTCACACCCTGACGCCCCGGGTCAGCGTGGGCGGATGGCCGCCCACGCTGACCTATGCCGGCCCTAGACGGTGCTCGGCCCAGACTGCGGTGCCCGTGCAGTGGTGCTGCAGCACGGGGTGCCCTAGCCTGCGGCGCGCTCGCCCGCCGGGCCGCGCATGGGACCAAGATGGCGGCGTAGCAACACGTAGGCGATCGCGCCGCCGATGAGCGGGACGAGTAGGCCGATCGCTTGATAGAGGAGCACGGCGGCGACCGCCGCGTCGTGGCTGACGCCGTAGAGGATGAACATGCCGACCATGCCGCCGATCGTGCCGATTCCGGCCGGTAGCGGAATCGAGCCGCCGAGTGCGCCGATGATGTACGCCATCACGACCACGCCGAAGGCGGGGACCGGATGAGCGTGGATGGCGATGAACGCACTCCAGAGGACGAGCACGTCCAACCACAGGTAGGCGAGCGCTCCGAGCACGCTCTTGGTGCCGGCGCGGTGAAACAGGAGCCGGTCGGTGTCATCGACGGCGTCGGCGAGTGTGGCGATCGCGTTGGCGATCCTTGGATGATCGCGTCGCAGCCTCGCGGCCAAGGTGGTTGCGCGGCGGGCGATCAGCAGAGCGGACGCGATCCCCAGTCCGGCAAGCGCCGCAGGCAGCAGCGTCAGCGTGAGATTGCGCTGGCCGGAGAGCACGCCGGTCGCCAGCGCCAGGCCGAAGACGACCAACGCGAGCGCGTCGACGGCGGTGTTGAGGAAGCTAAGGCTGAACTCGCGCTCGGCGATCAACTTGTTCGAGATTCCGAAGCGATGCAGGATCCAGGCTCCGACGCCCACTCCCCCGAGCGAGCCCCCGGGAACGAGCGTTCCTCCTCCCAACTGTGCCCAGGCGGCGCGGACGCCGGTTCGCCTACCACCGCCCTTCCGGCTCAGCAGGTCCTCCGGATCAACGACGGAGCGCCAGGAGAGGACGAACCCCATCTCCGACACGGTCTCGAGTAGCAGCGCCCCCGCGACCCACTGCCAGCGAACCTGCTCCAGGCTGCTGAGCGCCTGGTTCAGACCTGGAATCAGCTTGAGCACGAGCACGACAGCAGCGACATAACCGAGCAGCTTCAGAGCCGCCTTCTGCAGTTGACCCTTCGCTGCGCCGAGCGCGCGCCGGGTGTGGCGCACCTGGGTGTTCGGAGGCGACATAAGTGTCACGTCCACACCGTCGCCCGTCACAGCTTGCCGATCTTCAGCGGATCCACGCCTCCACCATGCCTGCGTCGCAAACGGCGCCGGATGCGTCCCACGTTCGCTCGCCATAGTTTCCGGTTCTCGCCGGCGAGGAGGGTTGGTCTGCGCCTGCCACGGGCCGCGCATAGCTTCCTCAGATGAGGAGCGATCTCGGCGGTGCCGGCGCAACCGCTAGCGCGGGCGACAACGCCTCGGACACCGTCCCCACGGCCGGTTCCGACAAGGGGCGCCCGAGCAGCGCGCCGCGACGCGAGGGCTTCCTCGCCAGGCACAAGGGGGCCGCAACCAGTCTGCTGCTCGGCGCAGTTGTGTTCGGCTTCATCTACTACGTGCTGCCTCAGATCGTGGGACTGAGCGCCACGCTGCAACGTCTACGTAACGGCAATCCGTGGTGGCTGGGCCTCGCAATCCCACTGGAGGCGCTGTCGATGGCCGCCTACATCGTTCTGTTTCGCGGCGTCTTCTCTCCCTCTGACCGCCGCATCGGGTGGACGGCGAGCTATCAGATCACGATGGCCGGTGGCGCCGCCGCCAAGCTCTTCGCCGCAGCCGGGAGCGGGGGCGTAGCCCTCACGGTCTGGGCGCTTCGCGCCTCGGGGCTCGCGTCCGCGACGGTGGCGCAAGAGATGGTCTGCTTCGAGATCGTCAACTACGCGGTTTACATGCTCGCGTTGGTGATCTGTGGGTTCGGTCTCTGGATCGGACTCTTCGCGGGAAGTGCGCCGTTGTGGCTCACGCTCGTACCGGCGCTGTTCGGCCTTGTGGTCATCTCCTTGGTGCTGTCGATGAAGTGGCTGGCGAGTCCGGCTGAACGTCTCATGCTCAAGCGCGAAGAGCGATCGCACAAGCGCGCCGCGCGCTGGTGGCACCGTGCGGCGAGCGTCCCGCGTGCACTGCAGGACGGCCTGGCCGCCGCGCGGGAGCTCGTGCGCAGCCCCGACCGCTCGTGGCTGGGAGCGATTCCGGCGTGGGGTTTTGAAATCGGCACGCTGTGGGCGTCGTTTTGCGCCTTTGGCCACGCTCCACCTGCCGCCGTGCTCGTTATGGGCTTCTTCGTGGGTACGTTGGCCAACACTCTGCCAATGCCCGGCGGGATCGGCGGCGTCGAAGGCGGAATGATCGGCGCGTTCATTGGCTTCGGCGTCGACGGCAGCCTGGCGGTGCTAGCCGTGCTGGCCTACCGGACGATCTCTTACTGGATTCCCCTGCTGCCCGAGGGCGTCGCCTACCTGCAGCTGCGTCGCACGGTCGGAGACTGGCGCGAACACCCCCTGCACACGCAGTCCACAGTCGAGTGATGGCGAATCTGCGCGATCACCCGCCGGAGGCGGGAACCGCCTCGCGCGGATGAACCTTGGCCTTTAGCTCTTCGACCTTTGCGTGAATCTGCTTCTTGTGCTTTGCGTGCTTCTGCTCGCGCAGCAGCTTGCGTGCATGTTTCTTCGCCGCCCGTTGGGCGTCCTCGGCCGCGGCGATCTCGGCTTCTACCTCATTGACGCGGCGCCTGAGCACGCTGCCCCCCAGCTGGCCCATGGCCGCGTCGAGGACCTCTGGGCTCTGCTCGGAGAGCTCGGCCACCAGGGAGGTGTGTCCGACCCGCACCGACTGCGAGATGTCGCTGAGAACCGACTCGGTGTCATCGGCGTCTTCGACGTCGAACAGCGAACCAACGAGCAGTCCTGTCGCTCCGCCGATCAGTATCCCCAGCGGTCCGCCGATAATCCCGATCAGAAGTCCTAGAAGGCCTCCCGTGGCAGTCCCGACTACCCCGACTTCGCCGACTTCGTCCTTCACCACGACACGTCCGTCCTCGCCCCGGGCGATCACGGCGGCTGCGCCGAGGTCGATCTGGCGCTGGGAGTCGAGCTGCTTGATACTCGTCAGGGCCTCGTAGGCGTTGCTGTCGTCGTGAAAAGACACGACCACCACGCTCTGCTTGCCACCTAGCTCGTCGTCCATCATGGTTCCTTTCCTCGCGGGTACGTTCCTCGAGCGAGCCTAAGTGCGAGCCTGCTCGACGAAATAACGAAGCGAGGCGGGACCCAAAGCCGGTGCGTATGGTCCTCAGCCTGCGTGTGCCGCCGGTCCACCGGTCAGAACCGGTGAGAGAGACGGCATACGCACGAGTTAGGGCGTGCGCACCGTTGACGGGGTCGCTGCTTGTGCGCCGGCGCGCGAGGACCACCAGTCGCGCATGATGATCTGGATGGCCGCCGCGGTCGGGATCGCGATCAGGGCGCCCAGCACGCCCAGAAGCTCTGCGCCGGCGAGCACCGCAACGATGGTCACGAGGGGATTGACGTGCAACGCCCGCCGGTAGACGAGCGGCTGGACCACATAGTCCTCGAAGCGCTGCCAGACGATGATGAAGGCGACCCAAATGATCGTTGCAAGCGGGAAGTTCACAGTCACCGTCGCCAGTGCCACCACGATCGCACCGAGCGTTGCCCCCACCAGGGGTATGAGGTCGAAGAATCCGACTACGAAGCCAAGCGACAGCGCGTAGGGGACGCCCAGGATCGACAACACGATCCACGTGGCCACGGTTGCCAGTGCGCTGATCGCGACGTTACCCAGCATGTAACCCGCCACGGCCCGGTTGACTTCAATGATCAGGCGCCTGTAGTGCTCGCGGCGAGCGCCCGTGAGCGAAAGGCCCATGTTCACGTAGTCGCGGCCGTGGAGCATAAGCAGAAAGGTGAGCGCCAGCACCGTGACGAGCTGGCCGATGAAGCTGAATGCCTGCACCGTCACCTGCTTGAGTGGCCCCGCAAGATGTGCAAGTGCCTGCGGCAGTCCTCGCGCGTCGTGCACGAGCTTTGGCGTGATGTGGTAGCGGTCGTCGTAGTGACGGAACGTCGCGCTCCTGCGGAGATCACGCGCGTACTGCGGTGCGTCGCGCGACAGCTGGTGCACCTGCTTTACCATGCTCGGTATCACGACGTCGCCGATGACGGCCACAGCAGCCGCGAGCACGACGAAGATGGCGAGAATGATCACGGCACGGGGTACCCGCTTGGCGCCGCGGTCGAGCGCATCGACGATCGGCAGGAGCGCGAGCGCCAGGAACAGGCTGATCGCGACCAGGCGTAAGACCTCGCGAACGCGCCACGCGAGGTATAGGGCGATCGCGCACGCGATCGTTACGAGCAGAATCCGAATCACTCCCCGCAGCGACGGCGCCGCCAGTCGGACGACACGCGTCGACTCGGGCCTTATCGAAGGGCGATCCTGGCTGCTGGTCGGTTGCTCTACCACGACACATCGCCGGCTGTTACAGCCACCCGGCCACGGTCTGTAGGAGTACCACCGCGGACAGCGCTCCAACGATCGCGACGCACACGGTTGCGAGCACGCGGAAGCGCGGACCGTTGGCGGCATCGCCTAGCACAGAGCGGCGGTTGGCGAGGATCAGGATGTATGTCAAGAGGACCGGCGTGATGAATCCGTTCAGCACCTGGGCGTTGACGACGAGTTCAACGGCGTTCCCGGGCAGCAGCGCGACAGCGGCGCCGATCACGAGCTGAGCCGTGAACAGTCCATAGAAGAAGCGCGCCTCGCGCAGCTTGCGCGAGAGCGACCGCTCGACGCCCGCCGTCTCCGCGATCGCGTAGGCCGTCGACAACGGAACGACCGATGCCGCCAGCAGCGACGCGCCGAGCAATCCGACGGCAAAGAGCTGTTCGGCGGCGGCCCCGGCCACGGGCCGTAGCGCGCTCGCCGCCTGAGCGGCGGAGCTGAGCGGTCCGGTGCCACCGATCGCGGCAGCGGTGGCGATGATGATGAAGATCGAGATGACGTCGCTGAGGATCGCGCCGTTGATCGTGTCGATTCGCTCACCGCCGTAGGACTTGGGCGTGACGCCCTTGTCCACGACCGCCGAGGTCAGGTAGAACTGCATGTATGGGGTGATCGTCGTGCCAATGAGAGCGACCGCCAGCAGCAGGAACGCCTTCGAATGCAGGAAGTGCGGCCACAGCAGGTTGCTCACGACCGCGCCGTTGTGCGGGTTGCCCAGAAATGCCGAGACTGGGTAGGCGAGGAACACGAGGCCCATCACGAGGAAGACGCGTTCAGCGCGCGAGTAGCTGCCCAGCACCGTCACAGCCCAGATTGCGATGAGCGCGAGCGGAACAGCGATGTAGCGCGACACCCCAAAGATTTCCATTGATGCGCCGACGCCCGCGAACTCGCTGACCGTCAGCCCGGCGTTCGCGACGAACAGCAGCACCATCGCGCTCGCGCCGCTGCGCAGCGGGAACTGCTCTCGGATCAGTGCGCCAAGACCCTCCCCGGTGTAGGCGCCGAGTCGCGAGCACATCTCCTGCACGACGATCAGCGCCACCGTGATGAGCACCATCAGAAACAGCGTCCGGTAGCCGAACTGCGCCCCGGCGCTGGCATAGGTCAGGATGCCGCCGGCGTCGTTGCCGGCGTTCGCCGCGATCAGGCCGGGGCCGAGGATCGCGAGGAAGCCAAGCACCCGCTTGAGCCAGCGGGGAAGCCCCGCGGTATGCGCTGACGGCGGTGCGCTTGGCGTGTCGAGCGCACTCATGACGAACCGTGACCCTCCTTGTCGTCGGCGGACCGAAGCGCCGCCTCGATGTCACTGGCCCGCAACTCGCGGAGCTCGGCTGCCGCGACATCGAGCTCCAGCACGGCGCCTGTCTGCCCGGCGAGCGCAGACGGGCGGCGGCGGGGACCGACTTCGTCTGCACGTGCGGGGGAGAACGAGCGGATCGTCGCCCAGTCGATGACCCGCTCCGGTCGGACGTGCCGGCGCAGACGCCTCGGCCCAATTCGCCGGAGCAGCGCCTTCGGCCCTACCTCGATCCCGACCAGATCGATGCGGCCGTCGACCGCGGCCAGATAGACGTCGCTGGGACGCAGCAGCTGCGTGCCGCCCTTGTCGACGACCTGGCGATCGAGCACATCGTGCGCCAGGGCGACCTCCCCAGGACGGCGCTCGACGGAGCGGGCGTAGGCCGCTGCGGAGCGTAGGCGAACCGACGCCGGCGCAGAAGCCTCGATCCAGCTGGCACCGATCAGCACGTCGCGCCTGCCGGAGCGTACGACGATCGCCGTCGCGGGTGGATACGCGGCGGCATTGCTCCAATGAACCACCACATCACGAAGCCGCCCGACGAGCTGGTCCGCAGAGTCCCTCACCTCCGTTCCGAGGATCGCCGCGAGTGAGATCAGCGACCCCTGGAGCGCATCTGCGGCCGCGCTCTCACGCCAGCGGCGCGCCCGCTCTTCGCGCAGCTGGGCTACAGCGTCGAAGCGAGCGGCGGAAGCCGGATCGCGCTCCTTTCCGGGCCACCACGTGAGACGGATAAACCCCATCCCGAGTGGGTACCCCGGCGCAGTGAACCTGCCTAGACCGTTCGTGCGTCCCGGTCATACCCATGCGTGCTTACGCGGGCGATGACGCTCGCGCACGGTTGGGGCATGAGTGCCGAACCCCTGACTCAGGTGGCGAGGAAGGCCGACGCCGGCCGTGCCACTAACGCGGACGACAGCGATCTTCGAGAGGCCATCTTCGGGTCGTTTGACGGGATGACCTCGACGCTCGGAGTGGTAGCGGGGCTGCTCGCGACCAACGCCACCGCGCCGAAGATCCTCGCCGCGGCGATCGGCATCGCCGTCGCGGCAACGGTGGGAATGGGCGCGGGGCAGTACCTATCCGACGGAGCCCGCAACATGCGGAGGGCTGTCGTGATGGCCGTCGCGACGCTGATCGGCTCAGCCCTGCCGGCGATTCCCTTCGTGTTCGGCGACTCTCACGCGTGCGTGGCCGCCTCGATCGGCATCACCGTGGTTGCCGCTGGGATCATCGGTCACTATCGCGGATACCTCGTTACGTACTCGATCTTGATCGTCGTCTCCGTCGTCACGGTCGGCCTGTCCATCGCCGTGGCGTGAGCGCCGGCAAGACCACGCGGCGCTGCAGCGGCTGCGCAGCAACACCGGAGGGCGCCTGCGATAAGCGCGACCTCTGGCGCGGTGGTGCGGTTCGTATCGCACCCCATGCCGAACGGTCGCATCTACCCACACATACAGACTCCTCAACGAAAGGCCGTTCCGTGTCAGCTGTAACCGTGCTCACAGTCACCTTCGAGAAGAACGAGCAGGCATACCCGGCGATAACGCAGCTCAACGAGCTCGACGCACAGGACCAGATCAAGCTCCGCGCGGCCGCAGTGGTCACCCGCGACACAGCGGGAAGAATCCAGGTCAAGGAGAAGATTGGCGGCCCGGAATACTCCGGCGCGGCGGCCGGCGGGATGCTTGGGCTGCTCATCGGGATCATCGGGGGCCCGCTCGGCATGCTCGTCGCTGGCGCATCGGGGCTGCTGCTCGGCGGGGCGATCGACCTCGAAGAAGACCAGAACGAGGGGTCCGTACTGGCCGAGATCTCCACGCGGGTCCGGACGGGCAGCGATGTTCTGCTTGCCGAGGTCGAGGAGCAGACCCCCGAGGTGGTGGACCACGCGATGAACGCCATGTCCGGGACGGTGCTGCGTCGCACCCTTGTGAGCGTCGAAACGGAGATGGCCTACGCCCAAGAGGTCCATCAGCAGGTGAGGAGTACGGCTCGCCGGAAGCTCCACGAAGAACGCAAGAGGGCTCACGACGACAAGGTCAAAGCCAAACTCGCAGAGCTGAAGGCGAAACTCGGCAATCACTCCTCCCACGAGCCAGCCAGTCGTCCGCAGCCAAGCACGTCTGCTGGGAGCACGGAGGAGCGCGCGAAGGTCGGCTCCCAGGCGTGAGCAGGACCTGAGCGCATCGCGAGTCCCGCGACCCGCGACCCCGCCAGGGCTGCGATCCTCGTCGCCTCGATGATCTGAACGCGATCCGAGACGCCGCGTCACAGGCGTGGACCGACCTGCAGACGCCGACCCCAGTGCGGCACTAGATATTCGCGGCGAATGGACGCGATGTCTTCCCCGTCAAGCAGCGGCGGCGGACGGCGGGGCTCTCTTGGCGGTCAAGCGGCAGGAGCAGGCGTTCCCCCGGCCATAGCGTCCAGGTATGGCTTTTGACCGTTTTGGGATTGGACCGGTGGCGCGGCACGCCGACGATGAACCGTATGAGCACAACCCACATATCACTCGGCAGGGCCACAGCGGCGAGCACCCCGAAGGTGAAGGCCAAAGGGACCCGTAAGTACGTCACCTGGACCGCCCTGGCATTGATGACAACGGGCTCGGTTGCGAGCCTGCGCTCCGCCCCCACGATGGCCGTGTTCGGCCTGGCTTCAGTGTTCCTCTACGTGGTGCCGGCGATCGTGTTCTTCGTGCCGACGTCGCTCGTGCCAGCCGAGCTCGCCTCCGGTTGGAAGGGTGGCGTCTACAACTGGGTAAGCGAGGGGATCTCCGCGCCGATGGGATTGCTCGCGATCTGGTGCCAGTTCGCGATGACGATCTTCTACTACCCGGCGCTGTTGGCGTACGTCGCCAGCACGATCGCTTACATCATCAACCCCGACCTGGCCAACAGCGGCGTGTACACCGCAGCGATCATCGTCGTGCTGTATTGGGGCAGTGTGCTCGTGTCCTCCCATGGGGTGAAGCTGATAGCCAAGCTCGCCTCCGACGGCACGGTGATCGGGACGCTGATCCCCGGCGCGATCCTGGTGGTCATGGGGCTCGTCTTCCTCCTACAGGGCAACCACTCCGCGGCGCCGATGAACGTCCA
The DNA here is from genome assembly GCA_963821425.1 of uncultured Solirubrobacteraceae bacterium. GTDB lineage: Bacteria > Actinomycetota > Thermoleophilia > Solirubrobacterales > Solirubrobacteraceae > Palsa-744. Next base: position 1,724,234 of record CAWGDS010000004.1, on the reverse strand, counting down.
CCACGTACTGCCCGCGTGGACCGGGCTCGCCGGTCTCGTGCTGATCGTCAACAACTTCCTCGCCTACTCGGGCATGGAGATGAACGCCGTGCACGTGGACGAGATGAAGGAACCGGGAAAAGAATTCCCCAAGTCCATCTTCCTCGCGATGGTGCTCGTGCTGGCGATCTTCATCCTGCCGGCGCTCGTGATCTCGTGGGTCGTCCCCTCGGCGCAGATCAGCCTCACCGCAGGCGTGATGCAGGCCTTCAGCGCCTTCTTCGCCCACTTCAACCTGAACTTCCTCGTGCCGGTGACCGCGATCGCGATGGTGGTGGCGATGCTCAGCGGGATGATGGCCTGGTTGGCCGGCCCATCGAAGGGGCTATTGAAGATCGGGCAGGAATACGGCTATCTGCCGCCCCGCTTCCAGAAGGTGAACGCCGAAGGCATCCAGATGAACATCCTCATCGGCCAGGGGATCGTGGTGTCGATCATCGGGCTGCTCTACGCGTTCGTCCCCAGCGTCTCGAGCGCGTACTGGATCTTCTCGGTGATGACGACCCAGGTGTACCTGATCATGTACGTGCTGATGTTCATCGCTGCGGTCAAGCTGCGGCGCAACCAGCCGGACCACCCCCGCGGCTACAAAGCGCCGGCGCTCGTCACGCAGTGCGTCATAGGCGGTCTGGCCTCGGTGCTCGCGTTCCTGATCGGGTTCGTCCCGCCGTCGCAGTTCTCGCACACGAGCCCGGTCCTGTACGGACTATTGATCCTCGCCGGCATCGTGGCGCTCGGAGTCGTGCCGCCGCTGCTGCTCTACCGGCTGCGCAAACCGTCTTGGAAACTGACGCCTGCCGTCGCCGGCGCACCGGCCGGCGCGACACCGGCCGCCAACGGCGTCGCTGCGGCGGGTAAGCCAGCTGCTGCCGCGGTCGCCGCCTCTGCGCCAGCCACCCCCGCCAACGGCTCGGCGCCCGCCGCAGACAGCGCCGACAAGGCCTCCGCCGAGCGCCACCGCCGGCTCAGGTGGGGCCTTTGGCTTGCGGTCCTCGTGATGGTGGTCGCCGGCCTGCTCATTTTCAAGCCGGGCAAGAACGACTCGGCCGCACGTGACAAAGCCAACCGGGTAGTTGCCCTGTTTGCCGCCCACCATCTCGTCGTTCCGGTCGATCACAAGACGCTCATCGATATTCTTGGAACGACCGGCGGGCCGATTTGCGCCAACCCCAGCGGGGCACTCACCAAGGGGCTTCAGGACCAGCAGCTCTCAAACGGCGCCGCCACGGTGGGATCGCGCCCCATCCGCGTCGACCGGCAGGTCTTCTACGGCGAGGAGCTCGTGGTCTCGGTGTACTGCCCCGCGAAGCTCGCCGCGCTTCACACCTACGTCAACGGCAACGCCTTCTACGGCGTCATCCGCAAGTAGCGCCCCGGGAGACGCACCGACATGCCCCTGCACGCGTCACCGCCCGGCGAGAGGTCCGACGAGGAGGTCAGCATCCGACCCGAGTTCGCGCAACCGGGCGAGCTTCAGAGCGTCCCCCGCTTCCGTCTGGCCGATCGGACGCTGCCGGCGCAGACCGCCTACCAGCTTGTGCACGACGAGCTGCTGCTCGACGGCAACAGCCGCCTGAACCTCGCCACCTTCGTCGGCACCTGGATGGAACCTCAGGCCCGGGTACTGATCGAGGAGTGCCTTGACAAGAACATCGTCGATCGCGACGAGTCGCCGCAGACGGCCGAGCTCGAGCTGCGCTGCGTGAGCATCCTCGCCGAGCTGTGGAACTCCCCGCAGGCCGAGCAGGCCACCGGCTGCTCCACGACCGGCTCCAGCGAGGCTTGCATGCTCGGCGGGCTCGCGCTGAAGTGGCGCTGGCGCGAACGCCGCCGCGGCGAAGGCAAGCCCACGGACCGTCCCAACCTTGTCATGGGCGCCAACGTGCAGGTGTGCTGGGAGAAGTTCTGTCGCTACTGGGACGTGGAGCCGCGCCACATGCCGCTCGAGCCCGGACGCACCTGCCTGAATGCCGACGGAGCGATCGCCCTCTGCGATGAGAACACGATCGGGGTCGTCGCGATCCTGGGCTCGACCTTCGACGGAGCCTACGAGCCGGTCTCGGAGATCGCCGGCGCACTGGACCGGCTGGAGGCCGAGAAGGGCCTGGATATCCCGATCCACGTCGATGCGGCTTCCGGCGGCTTCGTCGCCCCCTTCCTCGACCCCGAGCTCGAATGGGACTTCCGCCTTGCACGCGTGCGCTCGATCAATGCGTCGGGGCACAAGTACGGCCTTGTGTATCCGAACCTCGGTTGGGTGGTTTGGCGCGAGAAGGATGCGCTTCCGGATGAGCTTGTGTTCAGGGTCAACTATCTCGGCGGCACCATGCCCACCTTTGCGTTGAACTTCTCCCGCTCGGGCGCGCAGGTCGTGGCCCAGTACTACACGATGGTCCGTCTTGGGCGCGACGGGTTTCGCCGCGTACAGCAGGCCTGCCGCGACACCGCCGAATGGCTGGCACACGCGATCGCGGACATGGGGCCGTTCGAGCTCATCTCCGACGGCAGCACCATCCCCGTGTTTGCGTTCCGCCTCAAGGACGAGGTCGGGGACTACACGGTGTTCGATCTCTCCGAAGCGTTGCGTCTGCGCGGCTGGCAGGTGCCCGCCTACACGCTTCCCGCGAATCTGCAGGACACAGCAGTGCTGCGGGTGGTGGTGCGCAACGGTTTCGGGCAGGACCTGGCGCAGCTGCTGGCCCGCGACCTGCGGCGTGCCGCCAAGCATCTGGCCGACATCGGCCCTCTGCCCCCGCACGAGCAGCGCTCGGCATTCCACCATTGACAAACCGTGACCAGGACTGAATAGGAGACCACGATGAGCACCCCGACGCAGACACACACGAACATCCCGACGGCCGAGCTGAAAAGCCGCGTCAGCGCGCTGATGGGCCAGGCCCATGAGGACCTCGCGGCGCTGGTCTCATGCCAGTCCGTGGCCGATCCGCGCCAATTCCCCGCTTCCGAGTGCGCGAAGGCTGCGCAGCTGGTGATCGAGAAGTTCACCAAGGCCGGCCTACAGGAGGTACGCCTTGAGGAAACCCCGGACGGCCATCCCTCCGTCTACGGGCACATCCCCGCTCCCGATGGCGCGCCCACGGTGCTGCTGTACTGCCACTACGACGTCCAGCCGCCGCTCGACCCCAGCGGCACCGCCTGGAAGAGCCCGGTGTTCGAGCTGACAGAGCGCGACGGACGCTGGTACGGGCGCGGCTCCGCCGACTGCAAGGGCAACATCGTCGTACATCTCACCGCATTGCGGGCCTTGGCAGGCGATCTCCCGGTGGGAGTCAAGCTCATCGCCGAGGGCTCCGAGGAGCAGGGCACGGGCGGTCTCGAGCGGTTCGTCCCGGACCACGCCGAGCTCTTGAGCGCCGATGCGATCCTCGTCGCAGACACAGGCAACTTCGCCGTAGGCATCCCCACGCTCACGACCAGCCTGCGGGGACTGGCAAACGTCGTGGTGAGCGTCAGCACGCTCGAGAACGCCATGCACTCGGGCATGTTCGGCGGTCCTGCGCCCGACGCCCTGTTCGCGCTCGTCGGCATGCTCTCGACACTGCGCGACGCACGCGGGAACACCACGATCAAAGGGCTGAAAGGCGACGCGAGCTGGCAGGGCGTCGTTTACCCGCCCGCGCAGTTCCGCGCCGACGCGCACGTGCTCGACGGTGTCGATCTGCTCGGAGACGGAAACGTGCAGGACATGCTGTGGTCGCGCCCGGCGGTCACCGTGCTCGGGATCGACTGCCCGCCGGTCGTCGGATCGGCCGCCGCGATCCCCCCGCAGGCACGGGCCCGCGTCAGCCTACGGGTACCGCCAGGAACCGACGCTCGAGAGGCTCAGGAGACTCTCATCGCCCACCTGCAAGCCGTCACGCCCTGGCACGCCAAGGTGCAGATCGAGCCCGAGGCACAGGGGCAGCCGTTCACCGCGCGAACGGACGGCCCCGCCTACGCCGCCATGAGCCAGGCGCTGGAAGAGGCCTTTGGCCGGCCCACCACCACCGAGGGCCAGGGAGGGTCCATCCCCCTGTGCAACGTCCTGCACGACACGTTCCCGGACGCGGAGATAATGCTTCTCGGCGTCGAGGAGCCACGCTGCCTGATTCATGCGCCCAATGAGAGCGTGGACCCCCAGGAGATCGAACGCATGGCCGTCGCCGAGGCGCTGTTCCTGGCCGGATACTCGGCGGGGCATTGAGAATCGCCGCCGTGGCCCGCGCGCGGAGCAAGCGCTCGTGCGGGCAGTTGCGCCCGTCTGAAAATGCCGAACGCGCCGACGAGCGCGAGAAAAGGATGTGAGAGATGTCTTCGACACCGTCATACAGCAGCGACCGGGGCACGTTCGGCTCCGTCGACAGCGTCGGCTCGGCCGGCGTCTTCGGACAGGTGATGGGGCTTGTGGCGGCCACGCTTGGCTTCCTCACCCTGGGCGCCTACCTGGGCCGGCACCTCGGGGAAGGCCCCTCGATCATCTGCTTCCTCATCGGTTTCCTCTGCATCTTCGGGCTCAACTTCGCCCGCGACTCTGAGGGGCCGGCCGTCCTCCTGCTCCTCGCCTGCGGCATGTTCCTCGGTCTCGGCCTGGGGGGAGGACTGGATGCGTTCGCAGAAGTGGCGCCGGGCGTGGTCTGGCAGGCGGCGGCTGCGACCGGCCTTTTCATCGCCGCGCTCGGAGCTACCGGCTACGCGATCCGCTCGGACCTCTCGGGCGGCTACCGCGTTCTGTTCCTGCTGCTGTTAGCGCTGATCCTTTACGGCTTCGTCACCCTGTTCGTCTCGATGCCGGGCTCAAACGTGGTCTACTCGCTGCTCGGCCTGGGCATATTCGGCGGCTACACCGTTCTGGACTTCAACCGCATGCGGAGCACCGGGATGGACGAAGCGGTCCCGCTCGCCGCGGGGATATTTCTCGACATCCTCAACGTGTTCACGTTCTTCCTCAACCTGTTCGGGAGTCGAGAGGTCAAGTGACCAGTGCGCGCGGGCGGCGAACCGGCCGGGCGCTCAGCGCGGGGCTCGGCCGGCTGCGATCGCCGCCAGCGCCAACAGGCCGTCCCACACGCCATCCGGCTCGATCGCCGATGGCGAGGCGCCAGGATGGGCTCGGGCGATGCGCACCTTCAACGCGCGCGCCCGGATGCGGAAGCGCAGCGGAGTCTGCAGCTGCGCAGCCTCGCCGTCGATGCCTGCGGAGACACGTTCGGGCGCCTGGACCGTGAACGACCGCGCCGTCCACTCGCGCCACGGACGCGAGTGCCTGTGCCGGTGGGCACGGGCGTCGGTAGGGGCATCGGCCACGATGATGCCGAGCAGACCCTCGTCCAAGCTGGGGCGGGTTCCCGAGCCGAGGAGGCTGCCCAGGCGGTAGCGGTTGTTGGATACGACCACCGTTGCCCGACCCTGGCACTGCCGGCCGTCCGGGTCACTCCAGCGGAGCGGCTGGCGCTGCGCGTCCGGGCCGACAACATCGGGGATCGTGTCGAGCAGTGTGCGGAGCTTCGCGTCGCGGTAGCCGGGGCGCTGGACGGCCTCCCGTAGACGCCAAGCGAGACGTTGTTGACGAACACCCTGCCGTTTACCTCGGCCAGGTCGACCACGCGCTCGCCGCCGTCGACGAGCGCGTCGAGCGCACCGACGACGTCGTCACGGTCGACGCCTAGATCCAGCGCGAAATGGTTGCGGGTGCCCGCGGGCACGCACGCGTAAAGCAGCCCATTTGCGGCGGCGGTTGCCGCAACCACCGCATGCGACCCATCGCCGCCGGCCATGGCGAGCGCATCGGCACCGCGAGATACAGCGTCATGAACAAGCTCCTCGAGGTCCGTGCCCCGCGTCAGCTCGACCGGCTCGATCCCGCGCGCCCGCGCCTCGGTCGCGATATGGACGCCCTCGGCCTTACCCCCGCCCGAACGCGGGTTGTAGAAGAGCACTGGTCGCCGTGGCCGCGGTCCGGCGGGGAGCTCCACGCGTGCACGGAACGCGGCGCTCGCGGTCGTGAGCGTGAGCAGCACTCCAATAACCACGGCCAGAGTCAGGACACCGTCGCGGGCGAACAGGAGCCCCGCCGATCCTGCCACGAGCGCGATGGCCAGCGCTAGCGCCAGGGCCCGGGCGACACCGCGGTGCACCAGGCCGAAAGGGCGAAGTACAGCCCGACCGCCACGCACGCGAATGCGATCAATCCGTTCGGAAACTGGCGCCACGCCGCCACCGCCGCAAGGCCGAGCGTGATCGCACCGAGCGCGAGAACCGCAAACGCCTCAAGCCGGGCTCTCCCGCGCCCGTCCGCGATCCTCACTGCGCGCGAGATGGTCGCCCACCATAGGACTTCCCGCTGCGGCGACCACGCGCGCGCTCAACTGTTTGCCGGGTGGGCACGGGGCGTGAGCCCGTTTAGTCCGATCCGAGGTCTCTGAGCTGAAACGCCCGCACGATGTCGGTGACGCCTTTCAGCAGTGCCCAGATACCGGCGAAGATGAGCAGCGTGTAGGCGCGTTCGAGAAGGAACTGGCCGCTTGTCCAGAAGGCGAGCACGATCAGCAGGATGCCGCTGACCAAACCCATCCACCACAGATTGTTGAATGCTCGTTCGGTGAACGCCTGCACCGTCCAGATGATTCCGATGAGCAGGAACACGAAGCCGAGAATTTCGGCGAATCCCGCGAACGTTTCACGCGGATGAATCAGCGCAATGATTCCACTCGCGAACAGCAACACCCCGAAGAACGCCCACAGCCATCTGGTGACGCCGTCATCGAGGACGGCGAGGACGAACTCCTCGGCCGCAAAGACGAGGAACATTATTCCGGTGAGCACGCCGACCGTGACCACGGAAGCGTGGTTGAACTTCAGCACCACCACGGCGATGATCAGCCAGAACAGTCCCAGCAGCAACTCGACCCACCAGTAGCGGGCGAGCGGAGCCAGGATGGAGCTGCCCACAGGCCGGATGCGGGCGCCCGCCAGCTGCTCGGCGATGTTCTTCAGGTCTTCGGTATCCGTGGACACGGCATCTCTCCTGACAGTCGAGGGGAATACGTCGGAGGAGCTAGTAGTCGAGGCCTCGCCCGTCTGTGTGGGAGCGGCGCCGGGCGCCGGCACACCAATCGAGCGCGCAATGCCCTCCCCCCGAACCGCCCTCCGCCCAGCACGCGGGAGAATGGCGGGCGTGCGGTTGGCGGAGGGCGCATTCGCGGGAGGAGTACTTCCCTGCGCGCCGGCGGGGGAGGACCGGCAGGCAGTCTGTTCGGCGCCAGCGACTCTCGCTGCGCCGAGTGGTTTGGGCAGACAGCGCACGAACTGACTTCCGGTAGCGGTCAAATCCCATGAACCCCATCCTCGGCGAGCCACGTCCCCGGCGATAGAACGATCTGGCCGTGGCGCGATAAGCCGTGCTAACAGTGAGGCGGGGCCCTGGGCCGCTGCGCTCAGCGGCGACTCCACCATTACCCGAGACGAGCTTTGTAGGCGACCTCGATTGCCCCTAGAGCCCACCACAGCCAATGATGGGCCATCTGAGCCTTCGCTGGGAGGGCGGTAACCCATAGGTATGCGCGCTCCCCTGGGTGATTCTTACCCCGGCGGCAGTACTCGCCTACGTTCCGGTGTATCCCACAACGAAAGGAGCAAGCCTTGTCCACTGAAACTCAACTGGCAGACGAAGTTCAATCGCGCATCGCACTCGATCCTCGGATCCCCGATCCCGTCGAGATCGCCGTTTCCGGCGACGGCGGGATCGTCACGCTGCGCGGCACCGTCGAGAGCTTCGCCCAGCGTCGCGCAGCCCTCGAGGACGCTGAGGCGACCATCGGTGTCGCCGCGGTCGACGACGAGCTCGACGTCGACCTGCTCGGCGAATATCGACGCGAAGACGATGAGATCCGCGGTATCGCGCTGCAACTGCTGACCTGGGACATAGAGGTGTCGGCTGAATCAATTGACGTACAGGTGGAAGACGGCTGGGTGACGCTCGGGGGCCAAGTCGAATTCCAGTTCGAAGACGACGCGGCGTACGACGACGTCGCGAGCCTCTACGGCGTCGTCGGCATCACCGACGAGATCGTGGTCTCCACGCCCTGACGACGTGACTCGCGTGGGCGGGCCGGTTCCCGCCCACGCGAGCGTGGTGAGCGCAATGACTTCGCGATGCGTGCTCAACTGCGAATACACCGTCTTTGCGCTGCATCCAGCGTCGGCGGCGCGCGCGGCCTTCATGATCTTGAGCGCGCCATGCGATGTGCAGACGCCACGGCGACTCGGGCGATCCGCAGCGCACGGATGCCGATGAGGATCCCGAGCGCGATCGCGATGACGGACACCAGCGCAGCGACAAAGCTCGTCACGCCCGCGATGGGCTCGTTGCCGACGAGCTGCGTGAAGCCGATCAGACCGAGCGCACCGGGTACGAGCAGCCAGAACGCTGGTAGAAAGCTCACCAGCGCCGGGGGCGCCGACGGGAACCGTTCGATGAACATCGCCAGCGGTGCGACGACCAGGCCGCCGACGAACCCGCTGAGACCCGCTCCGAATAGCGCCTCGCCTAGGAGCTGACCGCCCCAGGCGGCGTACAGCACGAGCAGCAGCCACGGCAGTGAGCGGCGCGGCGCGGAGTGCTGCAGGGCCGTGCCCACGGCGAACAGCAGGACGCCCGCCCAGGGGGCCCACGACCCGAGCACGTCGGTCGGCCCGTGCGATGATCTCGTCGCCGTCACACCGACGAGCATCGCGCCGGCGACGATGCCAAACGCCAGTAGCGCGAGTTGCAGCAGGCCCGCGACAAAGCGACTCGCACCCGTAACCACCTCAACGGAGGCCAGATCGACGGTAGCCATAGTTAGAAGGGCACCGGGAAGGAAGAGGACGAGTGGAGCGATCAGCTCAGCCAGCGGTGCCGCCTCATAGCGGCCGGACATGGCGAACGCGATCGTCGACACGGTGGCGGCTGCCAATACCGGGAGAATCGTCGCCAAGCCGGGAACGCGCGTAGCGCCATCGCGAAGGAGCGCCACCAAGAGACCGAGCGCCGCATATGCCGGTAGCAACGGCACCGACGGCTCGAGAATCAAGCCAATCCCGAGTGTAACGACGACATACCCGAGGATCGTGACCAACGGGTTGTAGCGACTCGGCATTTCGTGCACCCGGCCAAGAGCTACGAGCCCATGATCGACTGGCATTTCGCCTGCACCCGCCGCCCGAGCGATGTGGAGCACTTCCGTTATCTGATCCAGGCGTAGCTGGGCACCAGCGGAACCAAGGGAACCGTCTGTGTCGACGGTGGCCAGTGTTGCCGGCTGGCGCGGGCCGCCGGAGATCGCCACGGCCGTGGGAAGCACCATGACCCGGGCGTCGGGCTGACCGTAAGCCTTGGCCGCCTGCACCAAGCGCAGCTCGATGTCGCTGACAGCGTCGCCGGTGGCGAGAAGCGCCTTACCGAGCTCCAGCAAGAAGGCGAAGACGTCGGGGGCGGACGACGATCTCACCGACGCAGCCGACGGCGATCCGTCCGAAATTGCCAGGTCACTCGCCAAGTGCACGCCGGGCTCAGCGACCGGTAGGACGGTCAGCCCGAAGTCGACATGGAGTAGTCGAGATGGGTCGGCCGAGCATTGGCTGCCACTCGCCCCTCGGCCCGCGTCGATCAGCCGCCGAGAGGGGGGCCGGGGGTGGTGCCATATGCATCCCGGCGGCAGACCGGATCGCCGTACAGCGCACGTACGACCTGAGCCTCCACCGCCACCTCGTCGCGTGTCAGCATGGCTACCTGCTCGCGGGCGCGCTGCCAGCCGGCGAACAAGACGCTGATCCTCAGTGCAGAAGGCAGGGCGTGCTCGTCTTGCCTGGCACGAAACGCCCGATAGTCAGCCGCCCGAAGATCACTCGGCTCGACCGACAGCCAACGCGCCGCGTGCTGCATCGCAACGGCAGCCTCTTGGTGTGCGTGCCCTCGGGCGGAAGCGCCGACGCCGATATCACGCGCACTGAGCGGCGCCGTCTTGGCCGTCGCGACTCCGGATATGGCCAGATGATCGCGGTCAGACTGGCCGTACTTCTCGCGCCGCTCGGCGTGTGACATCTCAGCTCCGTTGGGGTGCGCTCGTGCGTCGGTTCGCGTCCGCGTCAGAGGGCTGCGGTGCCGTCAGACGAAGCCGCCGCGGTTCCCTCTATTCGAACTCAACGAAGTCAAGGGCCAAGTCGGGGTCCGAGATCATCAGCAGATCCGTGTGAGACACCGTGTTCGCGCTTGCGTCATGTCCGCAAGCCGAGCAGTGCTCGCCCTGGTCGCACAGACACGACGCGAATGTCGACCCGCCCGTGCAGTTGCATCCTTCAGAGGCCTCGCAGTTCGAACACATGACGAACCTTCCTTTCTTCGTGGGTTGCGCAATGCGACAAAGCGAGTGTGGTTTCCGTGGTCGTGCCGACGAAAGACGAACCGCGACGGCGAACAACAGCCTGCGCTTATACCCGCATGCCGGTGCGAAGCCCCCCATGACACTGAACGCAGTGCAAGTCAGCCTCCTCGTGCGTTGCGGTCCTGGAGCGTCAAATGCCTGCGAGCACCCTCGGGCGAGCGTAGGACTTGTTATCGATGGTTATCTGCCTTGCGATACGCGTCAGCTATCGCAGACCCGACGTGAGCATCTTGGTGGCGGATGTCGCCTGCTACACGATTGAGCATGAAGCGCTACCGATCATGTCGGCGCCTGACGCTTGAGCGTTGAGCGCTTTGATCTCGTGTCGGTAGCGACTCATCTCTACGAAACCAAAGCCTCGGACAGCCCGAGATATACCAAGGAGAACCCATGGCCGCCAATCACGAACTGGCTCTCTACACCGCGGTGTACGACAACGTCACGGCAGCGCTGGACGATCTCGATGACCTCGAGCAGCTGCACAAGGACGAGATCATCGGGAAATACGACGCGGCCGTGATCGACAAGGAGAACGGCAAGCCCCACATCGTCAAGCGGATGGACCGCCCGCGTGTTCGCGTCATCCCCGAGGCCCTGGGGTCCGGAACGTTGCGTCGCAAGGAGCTCAAGGAAGCCGCCGAAGAGCTCACTTCCGACGAGGCCGGGCTGATCGTGGTCGGGGAACCGACGATCGAAAAGGGCTTCGACAAGGCGGTCACGGGCGCCGCCAAGATCGTGAAGCGCTCCGTCGACGCCACGACGGACGAGATCGCCGACGAGTTGCAGGAAGCCGTCAGCGCGTAGCCACGCAACCACGACCGCATGCGGAGCCGAGGCGGCCGGAGGCTCTCCTCCGGCCGCCCCGCCCCACGGCGAGCACATGCTGACCGGCGCGCCTCGTTCCTTGGTTGACATGGCGTTCCCAGTCAGCGCACCGTGCCGGTAGGCCCGGGCAGACTGGTCGAGCGGATGACCATCGGGCGCGTCCAGCACCGGTCCTTCGAGAACTCATCAGAGCGATATTGATGGCGTATGGCGGGGAGCCCGTGAGTGCCTTGGTGAGACGGGCCGCGGGAACGAGCATCTATCCATGCCAACAGCTTTCGTGCTCTCCGGCGGTGCAAGTCTCGGTGCCTGCCAGGTCGGGATGTTGGAGGCGCTCTATGAGAGGGACATCCAACCCGACCTCCTGGTCGGAACGTCGGTCGGCGCGATCAATGCCGCCTTCATCGCTTCGCGCCCGCCGACCGTGCGGACGGCTCGCGAGCTTCAGGAGGTCTGGCGGCGGCTGAGCCGGGGCCAGGTCTTCCCCGCCAATCCGCTGACCGCGGGCCTGGGCCTGCTTGGCGTTCGCGATCACTCGGTGCCGGTGGGCTCGCTGCGAAGGCTGCTCAGCAGCCACGTCGAGATCGAGCGGCTCGAGGACGCGTCCGTCGCGCTCCATGTCGTCGCGGCCGACGCGCTGAGCGGCGAGGAGGTCCTGCTGTCAAACGGACCTGCCATAGACGCGATCCTCGCCAGTGCCGCGATTCCCGGCGTGTACCCACCGGTCCGCTGGGAGGCTCAGATGCTCATGGACGGCGGCATCCTCAACAACACCCCGATCTCTCACGCCGTCGCCCTCGGAGCCGAGCGCATCATCGTGTTGCCCGCGATCGGGAGCCAGCGGCTCGCCCGGGTACCACGCGGCGCAATTGCCGCCGGCGTGATCGCCCTGTCACGAGGCATCAACCAGCGCTTTGCGAATGACCTCGTCCACTATGCCGACGCGGCCGAGCTGATCGTGCTTCCGTCGCCCGACGGCGGGATACTGCCAGCGGATTTCGGTCACGCTGACGAGCTGATCGCCGAAGGTCTGGAACGTGCTCGCGCGACGCTGACACGCGCGCGGCAACCTGCGGCGCTGCGGCTCGTGGCGTGATCGTTCGCCGCTTCACGGTCAAGGCTCGTGCTGTTGCTGTCATGCCCGGTTCCCGGGCGAACGCCCGACACGCGGTTTCGTCGATAACGGATCCGTATTGGTGACCCTCAGCTTCGGCCGCAGACTCCGACAATGAGAGACACCGAGACACGCGCAGGCTGGGTCGTTTTCGCCGGAATCATGATCATGATCGGTGGAATCCTGAACATGATCTGGGGAATAGCCGCGATCAGCAGCTCCAGCTTCTTCACCGAACACGCCGCCTACATAGTGAGCGACCTGCATACGTGGGGTTGGATCGTCCTGATCGTCGGCATCCTCGAGCTGGGCGCCGCGGGCTCAATTTGGGCAGGGGGGGAATATGGCCGTTGGTTCGGCATCTTCGTGGTCAGCCTCAACGCGATTTCCGCGTTGATGGCGATTCAGGCATATCCGCTTTGGGGGGTCTGTCTGTTCGCGATCGATATCCTCGTCATCTATGGACTCGCCGCTTATGGCGGACGCAGTCTGGTCAGTTGAGGGCTCTGATTTCTTCGCGGTCAAGACCGGGCCGCGGTGTGATTAGCGAACAGTGACAGAGCGGACGTGATTGAGCGGCAAACCGCGGAGACGCGCTTCCGAGAGCTGCTGGAGTCGGCACCGGACGCGGTCGTGCTCGTCGACGCGCATGGGAAGATAAAGCTCGTCAACCGCCGCACAGCGGAGCTGTTCGGCTACGAGCCGCACGAGTTGATAGACCGCGAGGTCGAGCTGCTCGTTCCGAACCGCTTCCGGGCCGGGCATCTCCCCCACAGGGCCGGCTATGTTGCCAACCCTCGGACGCGCGAGATGGGGGCCGGGCTTGAGCTGTACGGTCGTCGGAGGGACGGCAGCGAGTTTCCGGTCGAGATCAGCCTGAGCCCGATGCAAGCCGAGGGCGATGAGATGGTGATCGCGATTGTGCGCGATGTGAGTGAGCGCAGGGCGGCCGAGCGCGAACGTACGGAACTGGGACTCGAGCAGGCGGCGCTACGGCGGGTCGCGACGCTGGTCGCGCGTGCGGTCCCGGCGGAGGAGTTGTTCGCGGTGGTGACGGAGGAGGTCGGGCGTCTGCTTGACGTCGATCACGCGCACCTGGGTCGCTACCAGTCCGACAACACCGTGACGATCCTCGCCGACTCGAGTAGCGCCGGGGACCCCTTCCCGGTTGGCGGCCGGTGGAGCCTCGTCGGGGAAAGTCTCAGCTCGCAGGTCGCTCAGACTGGCCGCCCGGCACGCATCGACAGCTATTCCGATGCCTCCGGCCCGCTCGCCGTCGCGTCCGCCGAACGGGGCATTCGCTCGGGGGTCGGGACGCCGATCGTCGTCGAGGGCCGTCTCTGGGGCGTGATGGTCGTCGGCTCGATGAAGGAGCAGCCACTGGAGGCAGACACCGAGGCGCGCCTCGCAGCGTTCACCGAGCTCGTGGCGACGGCGATCGCGAACGTCGACAGCCGCGCTGGTATTGCGCGGCTGGCGGAGGAGCAGGGTGCGCTGCGACGGGTGGCGATGCTGGTAGCACGCGGGGTGCCCGCGCGCGAGGTCTTCGATGCGGTGGCGAGCGAGACCAAGCGGATTTTCGATTTCGACACCGCCACGCTGCTGCGCCTGGAGCCGGACGGTTTCATAACGACCGTCGCATCGGTGGCCACGCTGCCGCTCCTCACCGCGGTCGGTGACCGGAGGATTCCCCTCGCTGGAGGCCCGGTCGACCGTGCCCTGCGCACCGGCCGTCCCGCGCGCATTGACGGCTTCGAAGGGGAACCGGGTCCGCCGGGCGACCAGCTGAACGCGCACGGCTACGGCGGCGCTGCCGCGGCACCGATTTTCGTGGAGGGCCGCCTTTGGGGGGTCGTCCGCACGGCTTGGTCGAAGGAGCGGGCCATCCCGCTCGGCAGCGAGGACCGTTTGCTGCAGTTCAGCGAGCTAATCGCGACCGCGCTGGCTAACGCAGAGGCGCGCGAGGAGCTGCGGCAAGTAGCCGACGAACAGGCCGCGTTGCGGCGCGTGGCGATGCTCGTGGCTCGTGGCGAGCCGCCGAGCGCATTGTTCGCGGCAGTCGCCGCGGAGGCCGGCCGCGTCATCCCCATTGCCGGCGTCGCCTTGGTCGGGCGTTACGACCTCGACGAGGGGTCGATTGAGTTCGTCGGCGGTTGGAGCCCTGAGGCCGAGCCTGACTTCGTGGGAAGCCGCGTAGCTCTCGGGGGTCACAACGTGGCCACTCTTGTGTTCGAAGGCAATGAGCCGGCACGCGTTGATCGAATTCCTCAGGACAATGCGCCAGCCACCGCGCTAGCGCGCGACTGGGCGAGTTCCTCGGCCGGCGCGCCGATCCACGCGGAGGGTCGGCTGTGGGGAGTGATTACGGTTGGCGCCGCGCACGAGGACGAGCTGCCCCTCGGTACCGAGTACAGGCTCGCCCAGTTCGCCGAGCTCGTGGCGAGCGCGATTTCGAACGCCCAGGCGCGCGGAGAGCTCGGCCGAGTCGGGGACGAGCAGGCCGCGCTGAGGCGCGTGGCGACCCTGGTGGCGGAGGCGGCGCCTCCATCAGCCGTGTTCGAATCCGTGGCGGAAGAGGTCGGTCGCCTGCTCGCCGTCGACGCCGCCGCTGTGCGGCGGTATCTCGCGGACGACACCGCCGAAATCCTCGCCCAGTGGAGCCCGACGGGTGAATTCATACCGGTCGGGCTCCGGGCTCAGCCCGTCAGGGGCACCGTGACCGCAACCGTCCGCGAAACCGGGCATCCGGCTCGAGTGGACCGGTACACCGACGACGCCGGCGAGGCTGCTCGCGAAATTGGTATCCGCTCCAGCGTGGGCGTGCCAATCACCGTCGAGGGTGAGCTGTGGGGTCTCATTGCCGTCGTATCGAGAAGCAACGAGCCGTCACGCCCCGACACGGAGAAGCAGCTCGCGGGGTTCACCGAACTCTTGGCCGCAGCGATCGCGAATGCTCAGGCCCGCGAGGAGCTGCGCACGATCGCGGACGAGCAGGCCGCCCTGGGGCGTGTGGCGACTCTCGTCGCGCAGGGCGAGGCGCCGGCGGTGGTGTTCGACGCGGTTGCCGAGCAGGTCGGCCGCCTGCTCAACACTGATGACGCCGCGGTGATCCGGTTCGAGCCCGATGAAAGCGTCACGATCGTCGCCTCGTGGACTGCCACCGGCGAGCCGCTCCCGGTCGGCCATCGCCGGCACGTCGAACCCGGTCATGGTGTCACCCCGCTCGTCCGCGAAACCGGCCGACCGGAGCGCATCGATTCGCAGACGGGCTACCAGTCGCAGCTAGGACTCGAATCCGCCGTTGCCGCGCCGATCACGGTCGAGGGCCGGATCTGGGGCGTGGTTGCCGTGGCGTTGCGCGGCGACGAGCTGGCTCCGCCGGAGACCGAGGAGCGGCTGGCGGCCTTCACCGGCATTGTCGCGACTGCGATCTCGAATGCGGACAGCCGGGCGCAGCTCGTGGCGTCACGGGCGCGGATCGTCACCGCCGCCGACGAGGAGCGGGGGCGGGTAGTGA
Organism: uncultured Solirubrobacteraceae bacterium; assembly: GCA_963821425.1. Taxonomy (GTDB): domain Bacteria; phylum Actinomycetota; class Thermoleophilia; order Solirubrobacterales; family Solirubrobacteraceae; genus Palsa-744. Next base: position 1,708,318 of record CAWGDS010000004.1, on the reverse strand, counting down.
GAGACCTGCACGACGGCGCTCAGCAACATCTGGTTCACGCCGTGGTGACGCTGAAGCTGGCGCGTGGGGCATTGACGAAGTCCGATACCGACGCCGGCAGGCTGCTGGACGACGCGCTGCAGCAGGCAGAGGACGCGAATCTCGAGCTGCGTGAACTTGCTCGCGGCATTGTTCCCGGGGCGCTCAGACGAGGCGGCCTGCGAGCGGGCGCTGAGGCGGTCGTCTCTCGCATGCCACTGCCGGTGCGCCTGGACGTGACCGAGGAGCGCTTTCCGGAGGCCGTCGAGTCGACCGCATACTTCGTCGTGAGCGAGGCGCTCACAAATGTGACCAAGCATGCCCATGCGAATAGCGCTGAGGTCACGGCCAGGGTCGAGGGCGCGCTACTGCGAGTCGAGATCGCCGACGATGGGGTCGGCGGGCTGCGCCGCACCGGGATCACCGGATTGACCGGTCTCGAAGATCGCGTGTCCGCGCTCCACGGGAGCTTCCGCGTGGAGAGCCCTCTCGGCCAGGGGACGCGTGTGCTCGCTCTGCTTCCCCTGCCCGACAGAGACTAAGAGCTCGGCGATTCGCGTAGGTAGGCGAGGACCGCAAGCACGCGGCGGTGTTCGGTCTGGGCTGGGTCGAGCTCGAGCGTCTGGAAGATGCTCGTGACGTGCTTCTCCACGGCGGCCTGGCTGATCAGGAGTGCCTGAGCGATCCCCCGGTTGGACTTGCCTTCCGCCATCGCCTCGAGCACATCTCGCTCGCGCGAGCTGAGCCGTTCGATCGGCCGGTCGCGTTGGCGGCGACCCAGCATGCGGGCGACGATCTCGGCGTCGAGCGCGGTGCCTCCGGCAGCGACGCGCGTGACCGCATCGACGAAGGTCTCCACGTCACCCACGCGCTCCTTCAGCAAGTAGCCAACCCCGTCGGCATGATCGCCGATGAGCTCAAGCGCATAGCTCTCGTCATAGAACTGAGAGAGCAACAGCACGCCGGTGTCGGGGCGCTGACGTCGTATCTCAACGGCGGCCCGCAGACCGTCGTCGCCGTGACCCGGAGGCATCTGGATGTCGGCGATGACGATCGCGGGCCTGTGGGCAAGGCCCTTGCGCAGAAGCTCCGGAGCGTCAGCGGCCTGAGCGGCGACCTCGAACCCGGACTCAACGAGCAGCCGCGCAATCCCCTCGCGCAGCAGCACATCATCCTCGCCGATGACGATCTGTACCGGGGTGGACATCGACCAACGGTATCGCGACGCCGATTTAGCGTCTCACTCCGCCCCGAGCAATCGGGCGAGCGGAGCATTCGGAAGGTCGGCCTTCGGTATGAACGCGCGCGCACCGCTGCGCCTGACCTCATCGGCGCTGCCGGCATCACCGTCGACCGAGGTGAGAACCACAAGCGGCTGCCACGGGAGGGTCGTGAGCTGGCGGGCGAGCGCGAATCCGTCGCCGTCGGGGAGCCCGACGTCGACCAGCATCGCCGTGGGCTTGAGCCGGACCGCCGCCGACAGCGCCGCTGAGACGCTGTCCGCCTCGCCGACGACGGTAAGACCGCTGTCGGCCAGCACGCTTGCAGCCAGTGCCCGGAACACGGGATCATCGTCAACAACGAGGATTGACGGGGCCATATGGGGCGAATGATGGCTGTCTCCACGCTGCCGGGGGTAGGGAAAGCCGGAAATAAGCAAGCAACCGCGGGCGCAGCCAAACCCCAGTCGGCCTGACGGACCCTCCTCAAACCACCCAGCCGGCGCTAAGTAGGGTTTTCCCTACCCGTCTCTCCGGAGGCCCGGAGGGGAATGTCCGGAGTCACGGACGTAGATTTCCGGCCCGTGGGTATGGACCGCGGTGAGGGGTGGTGAGAGCTTGTGGGTCATCGCCATCTTCCTGTCCCCCAATATCCACGCCTTGCCGCAGCCAACACGGCCCGCCCGCCGCTGTCAAGCGATGCTGCTCACGCATGTTCCGACCCAAGGAGGTAGACCGATGACATTCCTGATCCGTCCGGGAGTCCCCTTCTATGGCAGACAGCTTTACGCGCGTGCGCTGCGGGCGTGGCGCATCGCGGCTGATCTCGTCTGGGCCCGTTGGGAGGCGTTGACAGAGGCGACGCCCGAGGGCCGTGCCGGCGCCTTTGCCGAATACCTCGCTGCGCTCGACGCGGAGGCCATCGCTGCGGCCGCCCTTGCAGACCTCCATCCCAGCCAGGCTGCGTGAGTGCGATGGAGCTCCGTCATCTTCACTACTTCGTCGCGATCGCCGAGGAGCGCAGCTTCACCCGTGCCGCCGAACGCCTGTGGGTCGCCCAGCCGGGGCTGTCCACCCAGATCCGGCGACTGGAGGCAGAGCTCGGCATCAAGCTCTTCGAGCGTCACACCCGCGGCGTCGACCTCACCAGCGCCGGCGAGCTCTTCCTCGAGCGCGCCCGAGCCGCACTGGCGGCGGCCGACGAGGCTCGTTGCACGGGGCGCGACCTCGAGGCCGGGGTCGTCGGCACCGTGAGGCTCGGGCTCGCTACGACAGCCCACTGGCGAGCGACGCCCGAACTGCTCGACGTGTTCACGCGAAGTCGACCCGCGGTCGAGGTCAGCGTCGTCGAGTCATATGGGGGTGCTCTTTCCCGTGATTTGCGCGACGGACGGCTCGACGCCGTCCTTGCCCCCTCAATCTTTGGTTCGGCCGACCTGTGTGGCCTTGACGTGGGCAGCGAGCCATGGGTAGTCCTTGTGGGGCGAAGTCACAGACTGGCCAGCGATGGCCCGTTGGACGTCAACGAGCTGCATGGCGAGGACATCGTCGTCACCGGTCACCGGGACGGCGCCGGTTATGACCGAGCCGTGGCGGAGGTGCTCTCAGGGCTCGGCGTGACCGCATCCTTGCGGCGCGGCGGCCCCGGACCGGCGCTGCTTGCAGCTGTGGCGAACGGTGAGGCTCTCGCGCTAACGACGGCGCCCGACGCTTTGGACGCCGCGCTCATCGCTCGGCCACTCGATCCCTGCCGCACCCTCAGCTTCGAGCTGTTCTGGGGCCGCGATGCTCCCTCGCCCGCGTTGACGGAGCTCATCCGAACTGCCGAAGGCCACAGCACACGCCCGAAGCCGGAATTGCGACCCGCACTGCGGGCGGTCGCCTGAGACGGAGATGGGCGTGGCTCCGAGCTTGGAACAGGCAGTCATCGCCGATCTGCGGCGTGGGCGTGAGGACGGCCTCTCGGGCTCGACACGGCAGATGGGACGTCCTGCACCTCTGAGCACCGCCAAGGAGACCCGTTTGGCAAAGCGCATCGAGCGTGGTGACCTGCACGCCAAGCAGGAGATGATCGAATGCAATCTGCGGCTTGTATTCGCCGTCGCCAAGGGCTATCGCGGGCGTGGCGTTCAGTTCGAGGACCTGATCCAAGAGGGGACGGTCGGTTTGGTCCGCGCGGTCGAAGGCTTCGATCATCGGCGCGGCCTGAAGTTCTCTACCTACGCCGTCTGGTGGATCCGCCGTTCGCTTCTCGACGCGATCGAGGCCGGACGCACGATCAGGATCCCCGCCAAGGCTGCACAACAGCTGGCCGCCATTCGACGGGCTGAGGCAGAGATTGAGCGGGGCGGCGTACATTCCGCTTCGGCCGAGGCGGTCGCAGAGCGCACTGGACTCAGCACGCTCAACGTGCGGAACCTCCGCAGTGCCGCCCGGGTCACCGCGTCACTCGACGAACCCATAAGCGAAGACGCAACGCCGCTGGGTGATCTGATCGGAGACCCCAATGGCACCGATCCCGGCGAGCACGCCGCCGAACAGGAGGCGCGACGCGAAGCATGGACATTGCTGCGTTTGCTGCCTGAACGTCACCGTCAGGTGTTGCTGCGTCGCTACGGCCTGACTGGGGGCCGAGCGCAGAGTCACAAGGAAGTCGGTGACTGGCTCGGGGTAAAAGAGGAGCGCAGCCGCCAGCTCGAGCGGGAGGCCCTTCACCGACTGCGCGAGCTCGCTTCGCCCTCGCTGCGAGCGGCATGACGCATCACTCGCCGCGGCGGCTCCGCAGCTCGTGTGGCGCGGCCAACAGCCCACGCTCGCTGACCAACTGCGCGAATCGATCAGCCGCCATGCACGCCGATCGCAATCGAGCGCGCTTGCAAAGCGAGGGCACATGAACTCGTTCGACCTGAGACACTAGCCACGCTTAACTAAGCACACCTAACGATTGCTTTCGCATGCTTTCGGCCATAGTTTGCCCCCCAGAGACGAGTGAGGGAGACTGATGCCACCCTTTCGCTGGTTCGCGGTCGGGTCCGCCGACGCATCCGTGCCCGATCCAGGCACACAAGCGACCGCGCAGGCGTTGCTCTACGACAACCCGAAGCTGCTGATCGTCTTCTGCTCGGAGTCGCTCGACCTGGAGCCGCTCGTGCGTCAGATCCGAGCTGTCGCCGGTGACGTGCCTCTCATCGGATGCACTACCGCAGGGGAGATTGCGGCCAACGGTCCACGCGATGCGAGCGTCGTTGTGAGCGTGCTAGGTGGCGACGGGTTCGCGATCGACACGGCCCTCGCGACGGAGGCCTCCGACGATCTGCGAGCGGCGGGGGCCAAAGCGGCGAGATGTTTGCCGTCGCGCGAGGATCTCCCTCACCGCGTTCTGCTGCTCCTCACCGATGGCCTGGCGGGGGACCAGCGGGAGATCCTGCGGGGCGCGTACGGCGTGCTCGGATCGGGCGTGCCAATGGTGGGCGGATGCGCCGGCGATGACCTCCATATGAGCGAGACTCGCCAGTTCTTCGACGATCTCGTCCTCACGAATTCGGTGGTGGGCGCCGGGATCGCCTCCAGCGGACCGCTTGGAATCGGCGTGCGCCACGGCTGGCAGCGCGTCGGTGAGCCGATGCTCGTCACGCAAAGCGGCGGCAACCGGGTCTACACGCTCGACGATCGGCCCGCCCTCGACCTCTACATGGAGCGCCTGCAGATGACCGACGTCGCGCTCGCCGACGAGGAGGCGGTAGCGCGCCTTGCACTCACTCACCCGCTGGGACTCGGTCAGCGCAACGGCGAGGAGCAGGTTCGCTTCATCGGCGGCGCCGACTTCGTCGACCGCTCGCTGTCTTGTATCGCCGAGGTCCCACAGGGCGGCCTTGTCTGGATGATGGAGGGTGACGCCGAATCGGTTCTCTCGGCTGCCGATGCCGCGTGCGCCGACTCGCTGGCGGCCCTGGAAGGCCATTCGCCTCTCGGGCTGCTGGCCTTTGACTGCATCGCCAGGCGCAGCGTTCTTGGCGACGCCGGCATCGAGACGGAGATCGACCGGCTTGCCGACAGCGCGCCCGGAGCACCCATCGCCGGGTTTTATACCTACGGCGAGATCGCGCGAACGAAGGGGATGGGCGGCTTTCACAACCAGACCCTCGTGGTGCTGGCACTCACCTGAGATGTCAACGCCAGCGTGGTCCACTCAGCAGCTTGCCGAGTTCCTCGCGGCCGTCTCATCTGCCGACACGGAGGCATCGGCGGCCCTCGCTGCGGTTGAGGGCGTTGCCGAGGCATTCGACGCGGAGGTGGCGGCGATCGTCCGCGAGCGCGAGCTCGTGGCAGCGGTCGGATATCCCGAGGACCATGCCCCCATGGCGGAGCTCGAGGCAGCGGCGACACTAGCGCCCGGTTCCCAGGTTCCGGTGCCCGGGATGGGGATGTGCCCGGCGAAGGCGGTTCCGCTTGGAGAGCCCCCGGGGGCGATGCTCGTGATCGGGCGCTCGGGGCCGGGTGGCCTGAGCCGGGTGGAGGAGAGCCTTCTGCGCGGCATGGCACGCGCGACGTCGCTAACGATGCAGAAGCTGCGACTACTCGACGACGAGCGCGTCGCTCGCGAGAACGTGGAGCGGCTCGCGCGCGAGCAGGCCGCGCTGCGGCGCGTGGCGACGCTCGTCGCAGGCTCGGCGTCGCCGACAACGGTGTTCGCGACGGTGGCGGAGGAGCTCGGTCGCCTCCTCTCGGTCGACCGCGCCGGCCTCTGCCGGTACGACGGGGACCAACTCCTGACCGTCGTGGGCGGTTGGAGCTCAACCGGCGAGGCCCTTCAGATCGGGGAGTCAGTTCCGCTCGGCGGCCACAACGCCGTCACGCGGGTGTTCGAGACCGGCTGCCCGGCCCGAATCGAATACCGCTCGGAGGATTCGAACCCTGCGACGACCCAGGCGCGAGACACCGGGGGGCGCGCGGCGGCTGGCGCGCCGATCAACGTCGCGGGCAGACTGTGGGGAGCCGCGATCGTCGTGACGCGTGGCAATGAGGCCCTGCCCGCCGATACCGAGGCGCGTCTCGCCGACTTCTCGGGGCTCGTTGCGACCGCGATCGCGAACGCCGAGAGCCACGCAGAGCTGAATGCCTCTCGCGCGCGGATCGTCACTTCCGCCGACGAGGAGCGTGGGCGCGTGGTCAGAGACCTGCATGACGGCGTCCAGCAACACCTGGTTCATGCCGTGGTGACGCTGAAGCTGGCACAGCAGGAACTGACGAAGTCCGCTCCCGACGCCCGCAAGCTGCTGGACGACGCGCTCCAATACACCGAGGAGGCGAATCTGGAGTTACGCGAACTTGCGCACGGCATTCTTCCTTCGGCGCTCAGGCGCGGGGGCCTGCGAGCCGGGGTTGAGGCGGTCGTATCTCGTATGTCACTGCCGGTGAGCGTGGACGTGTCCGACGAGCGGTTTCCGGCGGGCATCGAGTCGACGGCATACTTCGTTGTGAGCGAGGCGCTGACAAATGTGACCAAGCATGCCCATGCGAATAGCGCTGAGGTCACAGCCAGAGCTAACGGCGGGGTGCTGCGAGTCGAGATCCACGACGATGGGGTCGGCGGCCTGCGTCGAACCGGGTTGAGCGGATTGAGCGGGCTCGAGGATCGCGTGTCCGCGCTTGAGGGGAGCTTCCTCGTGGAGAGCCCTCCTGGTCAGGGGACGCGCGTGTGCGCTCTCCTGCCACTACCCGACAGAAGAGACTAGGAGCTCGGCGATTCGCGCGGGCGGGAGGGCGAGTCCGTCGCCTTCTTCAGCTGCCGCGCCCGTCGCCTGATCGTGCGCCTCGCTGCGGTGCTCTGCGTCGGGACCACTTCGTCGTCGGCTGGTGCCGGTTCATCGAAGAGCTTTAGGTATGCCTCGTAGTGCGAGCGCCTCGAGCGGTCACGACGCCGGCGCGCACACGATCGCAGCGCACCTGGCTCTGGCTCCCGCAGGTCCCTCCCCAGGCCCACCACCGCTGGCCAAAGCCAGCGTGAAAGCGCAAGCCACTTAGGAACAGTGCACTAGCTGCGTCCTTGACGCGGGCGCCCCGTGGCCCGCCTGAATCCTCCGTTGCCCGAGCGGTTGCCCGATCCGCCGCGCTTCTCGAGGTTGAAGATCGTCTGTGGCAGCTTGGGCACGGAGCCCGGCTTCGGCGGCTTCGCCTGCGTCGCGGGCACCGGAGCGGCTTTTCTCGGTTGCTCGGACATTGCCTACGAGGTTAGCGCTGCCGCGATCGCGAAACCAGTCGTCTCGAGCACCAGCGAGACGAGCGCCAACGAGAGGAACAACACAATGCGTTTGACAGCCGGAATGTTCTCCTCGCGACGCTCCTCGAAAGCCTCCGCCAGTGCGAGGTCGACCATCGGCTGCTCGACGATGTCCTGCTCCCAGAGCGACCGGTATGTGGCTCCCGCCTTGACGCTGAAGCCGAGTACGCGTGGTCGCAGGAGCGCGACGACGAAGAGCAGTACGCCGCCAGAACCGAGTAGACCGGCGGCGGTCGCTGAGATCTCGAGCCAGCCGCTCGGGTGGCCGTCATGGAAGACCGATCCGGTGAGCAGCGACGCGATCACTGCGCCGGCCGCGAGGATCGCCGCTCCACGTCCTCGGACCTCGGTGACCTGTCGTTCCTGGTCGGCGAGCGCGCCTATCCCGAGTTCGTAGATGCGCTCCTCAATGCTCGCCATGGCGGAGGGCGGATCCCGGCAGCTGCGGACGATCAGACCAGCTCACGCGGCCGCCCGAGGAGGCGTCTTCGCGGTAGGTTCCTCGCCTCGTGGCGCTGGCGTGATCCCGCCGAACGCGCGCGCCGCGAACGCGGCACCACCAGCCGGGTCGGGGGCGAAGTCCGCGTAGATGAGCGTGGTTGTGAAGTCGCGGTGTCCCATCCACTCCTGCAGCGTGCGCATCGGCACTCCTACCGCGGCCATTCGGGTTCCGAACGTATGCCGCAGGGAGTGGAAGGTGATGCCGCCCTCCAGGCCGCAGCGATGCGACATCCCAGCGGCCTTCATCGTGGCGTAGAAGCGTTCCCGAAGCTTCGAAGCGTCGTAGGGGTTCCCGGTGTGGGGGTGGCAGAAGACGAGGTCCTCGTCTGAGCGGTATGCCGAGCGCTGGAAATGGCGGTCGAGCTCAGCGGCGACCCGGTCGGCCATCGGCACGGCGCGGCTGGAGCGCCGCGACTTGGGTGTCCCCCACTCCCCGCGGCTGAATGTGCGGCGCACGCGCACCACTCCCGCGGTCCAGTCGATGTCGCGCCAGCGCAGTGCGACGAGCTCGCCCTGGCGCAGGCCGGCCATCGCCGCGAGCATGAAGAGGGCATGATCGGTCGGCCCGAGAGCGTCCTCCCGAGGGACGGCCCGCAAGAGCGCCTCGAGCTCCTCGCTGGTGAGGAAGCGGACGTCGGGGTCGGCCCGGGCGGCCCGGGGCCGGTCGCACGCGGCCACGGGGTTGGAGGTCGTCCACCCGCGCTTGAGCGCGTAGCGGAAGACGCCGTGGGCGAAGTTCAGATGGTTGGTGATCGTCTTGATCGCCAGACCGGCCCGTGACTTCGCGACGATGTAGGCCTCGAGGTCGGCCGGCTTGATCTTGTCGATAGGTGTCGCGTGGAAGTGGGGCGCGAGGTGGCGCTCGAGGATGATCCGGTAATCCTTGACGGTCGAGGCCTTGCGTTGCATGACGTGCTCGACGTGGTGGATGTAGCGCTCGCCGGCCTGGCTAAAGGTGATCCGTTCCTCGGGCGCGAGGATCTTGACCTCGCCAATCAGCCTGCGCAGCGCCGCCTCGGCCTGCTTGCGCGTGAGCCCAGCGCTGGAACCGACGGGCCTCGTCGGGCCGAGCTTGCGCTGGACCTGGCGGCTCCCCACCCGCCACTTCCCATACCAGGCTCCGTGGCGCATGAACACCGAGCCCGACCCGTAGGCACGCTTTTCCTTCTGAGCGCTCGTCATGGCCGGCGTCGCACATCCGTCTCGTCGAGGCGCGGGCCTGAACGCGTCTCCTGCAGCCACCGTCCGAGGTCCTCCGCGTTGAAGCGGACGTAGTGACCGAGCCGGTGATGGGGTATCTGCCCGGCGCGGGCCTGTGCGAGCAGCCACGTGTGCGGGACGCCGAGGAGCTCGCCGGCCGCCTTTGCGTCAATCAGTGGCGTGAACCCGTTTGTCGCGATAGCACCCCGGGCGCGTCCAACCAGACGCGCCGCGCGTGAGCGGATGCCCTTACCGGGGTGCTCGGGGACGAGGCTCAGATGTCGCATCAGGTCTTGATCGTTCGAGGTTGCCGAGGGCTCGGCAGGGCTGGCCCTGCCGAGGTGAGTGATCGTCCAGTGGAGGTGGCGGGTTCTGTCAATGGCGGTCCGTCAGGACCCGCCGCAGGCGGCCCCGCAGGGGCGGCGTTGACGGGTTCCGGCGCCTCCGCTACCACGGCGCCGGGAGAAGCCGGAAGCGTCCGGAGTCGATCGACGCGTAGCTCCGTTGGCGGGTGGGTGTGTTCGGTCAGCCAGATGAGGGGGACGGGCTGGTCGTGCATGAGGGCGTAGACCTCAAGGAAGTCAGCGAGGTCCTCTGCCTGTCCGAGGTCGGCGGCGAAGTTGTCGGCGAGGTACTCGCGCTCGCGCCAGTAGGAGCCCCAGAAGGGGGCGAGTAGCCGTAGCCCGAAGCCGCCGCCGGCGAAGCGCAACAGTCTGTTCGAGGTCCAGATGACGATCCCGACGAGCGTGAGCGTGAGCAACACCCTGGCCTCTACCGTGACTCCTCGTCTTGCTTCGCGTGGCTCCTGGCCGCGCAGGGGTATGGGGTTGATGAGTAGCCGGTTGAGGGCGGCGGTGAGGCGGCCGTCGCTGGTGTTGAGGTGTCCGAGCTCGTGCGCGACCACGGCCGCGAGGTAGGGGGTTTCCAGCAGGCCACGGGACAGGGCGAGGGTGTTGCCGCAGACGCTGGCGTCGGGATGCGGGGTGTCGAGCACGAACCAGCTGGACGGCTCACAGAATGGGCGGGTCGCTTGTGCGTGGAGTTCGTCGAGGGCCGTCCGGTACGCGTCGCGCTCGCGTGTCGAGGGTTCGCGTCCACCGAGGTTCGTGCGCCACCACCAGCCGCCGCCCAGGGGGGTGATGAGCGCGAGGATCGCACAGCCGGTGGGAATGAGCGCGAGTTCGGTGTACCCCCAGGCGTCGTTGGGCGAGCCGCCTTTGATCACGAACAGGATCGCGGCGGGGATGAGGATCACGATCATGCGCGCGAAGATCACGGGCACTTCGCTCACGACGCTCGCGGCGTAGAGCGCGAGGGCCGGGATCGAAGGGAAGTAGTGGCAGAGGCGTGCGCGCACGGGGGTCGGCTCCTTTCAGAAGGGCAGCTGTTTCTTCTCCGACACCCGTGTGTCGTTGGGGACGGCGCGCTCACCCCCCTCCAATTCGGCCGGCTGGGGTAGCGGGCTCGTGATCTGGGGTGCCCGGTGGATCGCGATGCGCATGGCCTTGCCGCGGCTGATGACGTACGCGGTGCCGGGTGGGAGGGCGCGGACCTTGTCGGGGTCGACCTTGTACTGGTGCTGGATGCGGGCAGAGCCCTCGCTGGTGACGCCTTCCTCGGCGTAGTGGGAGGAGTACTCCATCGCTCGCCGCGTCCCGGCGAGGCTGATGATCTGCTCGGGCGTGTTGACGCGGTGGCAGATGATGGTCTCGACGCTGCCGAGGATCCGCTCGGCCTGCTCGGGCTCCCCCATCCCGGCGACGACCTGGGGCGCCAGCACGAGCCCGGTGTTGAAGCCGCGTGCCTGCTCGATCCTCGCGGCCATCCCCGAGCCGGCCGCGAGGCCGGAGAACTCGTCGACGATCAGCAGCGCGTACTGGTCGCGAGGCTTGCGGCTCTTGAAGTAGTGAGCGAAGTCCTCGAACAGGAAACGGGCCAGGCCGGCTGCCTCCTCGCGGAGCGTGAGGCTGTCAAGGAGCGCGTAGCCGGCCTGGGTGTCCTCCCAGCACCAGTTCCCGTCCAGCGCGCCTCGGGTCTGGCCGAAGAACGCCTCGTAGCGGAGGCGCACCTGCGCCACCTGTTGGCCCGTCAGCGCGGCGAGGGCGCTCGAGCCGGCGTGCGCCTCCTTGAGTGCGTGTAGGTCCATGCGGGCGAGCACGTCGCTGCTGGAGCGTGGTTGCCCGTCGGGGTGCTCGCAGACCAGGCGCAGCACGTTCTTGGCCACGTCGCGGTAGAACGCCGCGGGTCCGTCGGCGGCGTAGTCGATGACCTCCATCAGCCGTCCGTGGATCTCGTGCGGCGCTCCCCGCCAGCCGCAGAACGGCTCGTTCGGGAACACGCGCGTGCGGCGCCCCGCCTCAGCCATCAGGGCGAGGAACCGTTCGGCGTTGGTCTCATCGCCCTTGCCGTCGATATAGAAGACGGGGATCTCGCTGCACTTCGCCACCGCGTAGGCGAGTCGCAGCAGCGTTTCGGTCTTGCCGCTCCCCGTCGCCCCGCACACCAGCAGGTGACGGCAGAGGCGCTGTGGGGAGAGCAGCACGAGCCCGCCGTCGCTGGGGAGCGCGCGTTCGCCTCCGACCTGGCGTCCCAGCACGAAACCCTGCTCGCCGTCGGCCGCGCCCAGCAGGCGCCCATCACTGATCACGCGTTGGGGGGCGCGGCGCCGGCCGAACGCCCGACGCGGGGCGCCCACCGTCATGCGCGCGGCACGGATGGTGCGGGCAGCCGGCGCACACTCAACCGTGGCCAACGCCCGGACGCCTCGAACTCGCCCAGGAGACGATGCGGACCGGGAGCGCAGAAGTAGACCGACGCGTCAAACCTGGCCGCCAGCTCGTCGAGGATCGCCTCGGTCCGCCGCCGGCTCTTGAGCGTCAGCTCGACCTCGATCGCGATCCGCTGACCATCAGCGATGGCGAGCCCGTCGGGGAGGTGCTCGCCGCCCGTGCGCTCGCCGAGGAGCAGGCGCTCAGAGACCCATTCCGTATCCGGGGAAGTGCTCTGGATGTGAAGGCGCACCTCGTTCACCGCCGCTACGTGCGCGAGCAATCCGACCCTCGGGCGCCACCCTGGGAACCCGTAGCCCGCCGCGCGGACCCCGGCTGTGGTCGGGATCACCCACGCACCTTCACCGACCAGGATCCGCACGACCTCTACAAGGCCCGCGCCGCGCAGGCGGGCGACGGTGCGCTGGACGGTCCGCTCCCCACGGTCCAAGAGCGGCTCCAGCTGCGTCGCGGGCGCCCCGTACTGCTCGGCAAGCCACCCCAACAGGTGGACGTCGCTAGCGCGCAAACGCTCATGGTCCCCGCCCCGAGCGGGGCGCGCGAACGGGTGCGCCTGCGAGACGCCACGGCGGAGGGCGACCATCACCCGTCCCCGCCGGCCGGCTCGCGCACGTACCAGCCGCCCTGGCGACTGATGAAGCGGTCGCGCTTGCCTCTGAATAGGTGCGCGGACACCCGTCCGGAGGACACGCCGAGCCCCTCGGCGATCTCCCCGGCCCGTGCCCCCGGATGCTCCACCAGGAACGCTGTCACGTCCTCTACGGAGATTTGCTTCACCGCAGGTTCGCCCGTCATCGCAGCCCTTGCTCGGATCAGCCGTTCGCGCTCCGCCAGCAGCTCGCTATGGCCCTGTAGCTCGCGCTCTACCTGAGCCAGCCTGCTGTCGATCTCGCCGAGAACGCCACGCGACCCACCGGAGGACTGCTTAGCCATCAACTCCTCCAAGGCTCAAGGACACCACATGGAAGCTACATGACGTAAGCCTTACTGTCAAATTACATTATTTCCACGGCCTTGGGACCCGGGCTCCAGCCAACCTCTCTATTTCCCTCAGAGTTGTTTGCCCGGGGGGTTTTCCTCTTGCCAACCCCCACTCCCCCAGTCAGCTCACCAGCCGCTCTGCCTGCCCCTGCCCACCCCTAGAAGGAGGTCACTGACCACCCCACTCGAAAGCGAAGCTGAGAGGGGGGTGGTCAGTGACCGACCACACCACGCCTCTATGACCAACGGGGCAGGCAGAGCGGCGCAACGGAACCGCGCGACCCGGGCCCGGGTCGTCGGCACCTTGTCGCGGGATTTGTCGCACGCACCGACAAGATCACCGACAGACCTTTCGGCCTCCCAGCCGTCCGCCCTCTGGCGCTCGGTCAGCTACGAGGTGTTCCGCTTCGGAGGCGCGTTCGCGCGATGTCAGATCGGCCGCCCGCTCTTAGCGTCGAGGACTTGATCGGACCACTGAGCCTCAACGGCTGCGGCGAGTTGGACTATGTCGGCTCGCCTCAGACGGGTCGGGATAGGGTGTCATTGTGATCTCCGTCGTTGATGATCCGGCCTACGGCGTGCTTGCCGAGGAGGTGCTGCGCGGGGCGTGCGACGCGGCTGAGATCGACTTGGTCGGAGTCGAGTTCGGTGCCAAGGATCCCGAGGCCCCGATCTCGTGGCTCTGCTTCGTGGTGGACCCCGAGGCTGATGACCGGGTCGCGGTAAACACGATGAGCAGCGCGGCCGATCATTTCGCGCTGATCGACCCAAATGGGATTCTGGCGCAGGCGGGTCGGCGTATTGCCGCTCGCATCTTCGAGGTGGCACTAGCTCCCGAAGCGTCTCTTCGGGTGAGAGGCAGCGGTGGCACCGAGCTGATCTCGCCGTGGCAGCAGGATCTCGCTGTCGCCCGCGTCAAATTCACGTACCGCTCCGCGTAGCCCGCTCCGTGTGGGCAGCAGCCTCGCCTTGGGGCACCGGTTCCAATTGGGAGGTGTTGCACGCTCTCCACGTGAGTGGCAGACCTGGTCGCACCGCCGCCGACCCGGCGAGTCTTGACCTCTTGGGCTGGCGTCTCGTCGTAAAGCTCCGAAAGCTCGGGCAGGGGCTCCGGCACTAGCCTCGACCTCCGGATGTCGTCGTTGCCCGCAAGACCCGATCGCATCGCCGAGCGCTACCACGTGGTTGACGGACCGATCGCAGGTGGGATGGCCGATGTCTACAAGGGTTACGACCTGCGAAACGAGCACGGGGAGGTCGCGGTAAAGGTCCTTCGACCGATCCACTCAGCCGAGGACTCGCTTCGCTTCAGCAAAGAGCGGGACGCCCTCATGCGCCTGGATGACCCCACGATTGTCCCATTGCTCGATAGCGGGGAAGACGACGGCGCCGGCCACTATTTCCTTGTCTTCCCGTGGATCCCACGGCGGCTGCAGGAGGAGCTCGCCGAGAGCGGCGCGCTGGCCTGGGAGGACTGGTGGGAGACGTTCGGAAGACAGATCCTGAAGGCCATCGAAGTTGCGCACCGCGGCGAAGTGCAACACCGCGACCTCAAGCCCGCCAACGTGCTCCTCGACGCTGACGGGCACCCGCAGGTGATCGACTTCGGCATCGCCAAGATCTACGCGCGCCTCGCCCCCGAGGGGACCGTCGACGCGGCGTCTCCTCCGTTCACGCCGCCCGAGCCGGTGAGCGAATCACCGGCGATGACCCGCGACACTCACGCGTGGGCCGCGCTGACGGTGTTCGCGGTCTCCGGCGTCGACCCATACGAGCCGGGCGGCGCGCCCTACAAACTGCTCGAGCAGGCCACTGCCGCTGCGATCCCGCGCCTGCCGGCAGGAGTCAGAGACATCGTCCAGCGTGCGCTCGGCAGCGACCGCAACAATCGCCCAGCGAACGCCATGGTGCTCGCAGCCGACCTCGACGCGGCGCTCGAGCGCGAGCGCAGACGCCAGGAGAGGCTTGCAGCCGCAGGCGCAACAGCCGTGCCGGTCATCGTCCGTACCGGCCTACTGGACTCGCTCGAGGCCGACCTGGAGATGTACAGCCAGGAGGCGTTCGAGTACGTCCAGCGCGAGCTCGAAGGGGACGTGTTCGTGTCGGGCCGAGGCGGAATGTTGCGCCTCACATGCGGTTCGTTGTCGATCTCCACGAAGGTCCACGAGGACGGATACGCGCTCGTCGCAACCAACCTCGACCCAGCCGGCAGCGAGACCCTCGACCGTGACCGCGAGCGAAGCTTCGCCTCGCCGCTTCGCTTCAGCCTCGGCTCGCCCGCCGAGCGCGAAGACGCCGCCGAGGCCGTGCGAGACCTCCAGCAGCACGCGAGCCAACACGAGCAAGACCGCAAGGCAGCCCGTAAGGACGCGCGTGCCCGCCCGGTCGTCGCATGGCGCGGTCTGCTTTCGCTACTACGCGAGTACGAGGCCAGCCAGGAAGAGCCGCTCCGCTACTACGAGACCGAGCTCTCCGGAGACACAACCCGATTCCGTGTGGCGCCGCAAGCATCGAGCGTTGCGGTCGGGGACGTAAGAGTCGCGCCCGGCGAGCAGGGCCTCGACTTTGCTGGCGAAGTGACCAGCGTCGAGCTGCCCTGGGTCACCGTCCGCCGCGGAGATCGCTCGGCACCGTCCCCGGCGGCGTCCGGGACCCTTCGCCGGGACCGCCGACGAGGGATCGGGGCAATCGAACGCCAGCAGCGAGCGCTCGACTCGGTCGAGTACGGTCGCGCCGTCCGTAACGACCTCGCCGAACTGCTCGTCGACCCTGCACGCGCACGTGTCCCCTCGACTGTCGCCACGCCGACCTTCGTCGCAGACCTCGACGACTCGAAGCAGAAGGCTGTTCGGGCGGCCATGGGCTCTCCCGACATCCTGCTCGTACGCGGGCCGCCGGGCACCGGGAAGACGACCTTCATCACGGAGCTCGTCCTCCAAGAACTACGCCGCCAGCCCGGACAAAGAATCCTGCTCTCCTCGCAATCGAACGTCGCGCTCGACCATGCGCTCGCCGGCATCAACGCGCTGGCGCCGGACGTAGCGCTGCTCCGCGTCGCGCCGCCCGACGGGGAGAAGGTCGCTGCCTCCAGCGACCCTTTTCTGCTCGCGCGCCGGATCGACGACTGGAAGCAGGATGCCGTCGCCAAAGGCAACGACACCCTTCACGCCTGGGCGGAGGACCACAACCTCGACGTCGACGGGATCGAAGCCGCCGGTTGGTTGACAGCGCTGGCCGCGGGACTGCGCGAGCTCGCCGAGCTCGAGGGCGCACGAAGAGACGCTTCCGCGCGCCTCAACGAGCTGCGCGGTGGCGCTCGACAGGAGGCCCAGAGCGCTACCACCTCGCAGCTCGCGCGCGAGCGCGAGGAAGAACTCCAGGAGCTCCGGGAGGCCATCGAAGTCTGCTCAAACCGCAACGCGGAGGCGCTCTCAACGCTCGTGGCGCTCGGCCAACTCGACGCACGCACTCGCCCTGGCTCACTCGACGCGACGGACCTCGATGTCAGAGCCGATGCGCTTCTCCCAGACGATGGAGCCATCCTCGCCGACGCGCGCGCACGACTTAACCTTCTGGCTGACTGGCACGCTCGGTTCGGCCTTGGACCGGCATTCGCGGCGGCAGCCCTCAGCCGCGCGAGCGTCATCGCCGCCACATGCGTCGGGTTCGGTGGTCTGCGTGGCGCAGACAATGTCGAGTTCGACCTCGTCCTGGTGGACGAGGCGTCAAAGGCGACCGCGCCAGAGCTGCTCATCCCGCTTTCCCGCGCCCGGCGGATCGTCCTCGTCGGCGACGACCGCCAGCTACCGCCATACATCGAGGAAGAAGCACTCGATGAGGAGCGCCTCGCGGCACGCGGCCTCACCTCCGCCGAGGTGTCCACGCCCCTGTTCGGCGCGCTCGCCACCTCCCTCCCCGAGGAGAACTCCCTCACCCTCACCCATCAACACCGGATGAACCCCGCCATCGGCCGCCTCGTAAGCGACTGCTTCTACGACGAACAACTGACCTCAGAGCCAAGGCCACGCGCACCGTGGCTTGACTCGCTCGCGCCGCGGCCGGTGACCTGGCTTACGACGAGCAGCACACACGACCGCGGCGAGCGCCGGGCCGGACGCAGCTACGTCAACGAGCTCGAGGTCCGCGTAATCGCACGGTTCCTCCGAGAAGCCGACGCGAAGGCCCACGCCGCGGGCGTGAACCCGTCAGTTGCTGTGTTGAGCGGCTACGCGGCGCAGCGCGATGCGCTCGAGGAGCGCATCGCCCGCGACCGCCCCAGCTTTAAAGCACTTCGAGTCGAGTGCCAGACCGTGGACGCCTTCCAAGGCCGCCAGGCCGACGTTGTGCTTCTGAGTCTCACCCGCTCCAACAAACAGCGCCGGCTCGGGTTCATACGGGAGCGGCCACGCCTGAACGTCGCGCTGTCGCGGGCACGCGACACAGTGATCCTCGTCGGCGACCACGCGTTCGCTCGCGCTGCCGACGGCGCCGGCGAGATGCGCCGCGTTCTCGACCACATCGAGGCGCACCCCGACGACTCCATCAAAGAGAAAGCGAGGTGGTAGCGATCGCAAGCAACGATGACCTTCTCGCAGTCGCTCACAGCCGCCCCGGCTTCGAGCTCGTCGCCTGCCCCCGCATCGCACTGCCGTTCTGGCGGCTGCGCGTGCGCGTCGAGGTGCTCGCCCGACGCCCCATCTCGCCGCTAGAGCAGTTCGTGCTTCGCGCCGCCGCGGAGACGGACAACAGCACAGAGGCAGTCCAAGCGCTCCTGGGTCTCGATGATCAGATCTTCGAGGACGTTCTCAGCTCGATCGTCGAACGCGAGTGGGTTCGCGTGGAGGGGCTTCGGATCGTGCTGCGCGACGCCGGGCGCGAGATACTCGCCAGCCCACAGTTCGAGCGCAGCGAGGAGCGCGTCGTCAGCTTCGACTACGACGGCCTCCTGCGAGCCCCTCTGTTCTTGCGAGTGCCGCTCGAGCCCGAGCAGCGCCGCGCCGCCGGACTGTTCGAGCTGCCCGCCAACCCTCCGCGTGCCCCCGACGTCCTTGAGCTCGGCGATCGCGAACCGCAAGTCCAAGAGCTGATCCGCCAGGCCCGAGAAGGACGCGACCAAGAGGCAGATCTGCTCGCCGTCAAGGGCGTGCTGCGACGAGAACGCGTATTCCGCGAAGCCTCGCTGATGCTATTCCGCGACGAGCGCGGAGACATCCAGGCCGCGCCGATCATCGACGGCAAGCTCAGCAGCGACCACGAGACCGCACTCGCGAACCCCGCCGTGCGGAGCCGGCTTCGGCTGCGAAGCGAGCTGCGCCGCGGCCGGCGCTTTGAGCAGATCCTGCCCCAAGGACTCCGCAGCCTTCAAGACAGCGGCGGCGAACGTGCCGCCCTCGACCTACGTCTCCGCGCCATTGAGAGCGAACGCCGCGGAGAGGACTCCGCCCAGGTCGACAGGCAATCCGCCGGCGCGGCCCTCGGCGCCCTGCCCGTCCGCCGCGTCGACCCAGAGGAGCAACGCCGGCTCCTTCGCGTGATCACAATCGGATCCAAACGGAAGCTCACCATCGTGACCCCAACGATCGCCCAAGCCGCGCTCACGCGCGAGCTGCTCGACGCTCTACGCAACCTGCTGAAGGCGAAAGGCGAGGTGGCGATCACCTTCGCCGGCGACGATGAGCCGCCCAAAGTGCTCCGCACGCTTGCCGACGACTACGCCAACATGACGCTAGCCCGCACCAACGCCCTCGCCGCCTCCACCGTCATCCGCGACGGAACGCTTGGGCTACGCACGTTGTATCCCGTGCTCGCCGACCGCGGCCACGAGCGGCCCCTTCGCGACGAACGGGGCTGGCTGGTGAAGGGCGAGCAACACGTCGCACAACTCGCCGCCGAGCTGCCGGCCGTGCCGAGCCTGATCCGGGACAAGTCGAGCCGACGGCGACCACGCCGCGGCCGGCCTCCCCGGCAGAGATAACCACGGGCCCCAGCGGACATCGGCCGCTTGGTGATCATGCCGGGCGTTTTGGACAAGGACACCCACAACGCGTGCCCAAACGAGCTGTCAAATCGCCGTGCCGCTCTAGCCGTTCGCGCCCGTCCAGACCAGCCTGCGGTGCCCGCCGGCGAGCAGCGCCTCAATAAGCTCGCTAGAGGAGAACGCGTAGTTCGACGGCTGCGGCGGGCGTCGCGCACGGCGACGCGCCTGCCTTGGCCTCTCTGGATAAGCGGGCGCGAGGGTTTTCGAGAAGATCGCCGCGAGGCGCGCCGACCAGATCAGGTCTGCCAGAAGAACCTCCGGTCTCGCGAGCACATACACATGACCCTTGGGAGAGACGCGAAAGTCGAGGTGGCCCTCGCGCCGAGGGACTGGCAGCTCCTCGACGAACAGCTCGCCGGGGGCGACGCCAGTGAAGGAGAACATCCAGATCTTGTGGTCGCTTAGATGCACCGGAATCTGCTGCGAGAGGTGGGCTAGCCCGTGGCGGGCCGTGTCGAACAGAGCCGCGATCAACTGACGGTCGGGCGCGCTCGTCGCCGCAGCAGGCAACGCGAACTCGCTCGGCACCGGCACGGCCCCAGGCAGCTCCGTGAAGTATCCGGAGGAGCATTCGACAAGCCTGGTCGAGAGGCGCTCGGTGTAGGTCTCATCGCTGTGCGAGCTCGCAGTGCGAGCCGCCAGCTCGAGGTAGCTAAGGGCCTGGCGCGCGAACATGAGGTTGCCGCCGACGGCGGGCTCTGGGCTGCACCTCGCCATCGCGTTCCAAGCGACCGTGAAGTCCTCGGCGAGGAACCGCGCCAGTTGCGCCGGCTCATGGTTGCCCAGGGGGATGGCAGGCTGCTCTATGGACACGAGATTAGGCTCGCACGCGCGGATGCCCGTGGCTAGCCATCTGTGCATGCCCGCTCTACTGGACGGCTTCGGCGGCGGCCGCGGTGATCTCCGGAACAACGGTGTCGACGTCGAGATAGCCGTTCGCGAGTAGCCACTCCTCAAGTAGCACCGTCACGATCGCCCGCGGCGACTCAGAGCGTCGCACGTTGCGTAGCCGAGAGGCGCCGTAGGGGGCTGGTGGCATGAACCCGAACTCGTGTCCGGTGGCGCGCGCGAGAGCGTGTCCCGGCGCAATGATGTCTCGCCAGCCGCGTCCGCTGCCGTCGTTTCGACTTGTGACGGTAACCGCGAGAACCCAGTCGACGCGTCGTCCATGGCGACGTGCGAGACGCGAGCGACCGAGTAGACGTGCGTACTCGTCGCTGCCAATCAGGCTTGCAAACGCGGCGAGCTGCCGGCATGCCTCGCTCGCGTCGAGTGCCCAGGCCCCGTCGGGGGTTGGCAGCTGCACGAGCGCCCACAGCAACTCGACCATCCCGGATGTGCGAATCTCGAGCGATCGTGCGTACGATCCCTCTTGGTCGAGGGCCACGAACCGCTGCATCTGCGCGGAGGCGAGATGGGGGAGCGGCGGCAGGTTGAGTCGGCTCGCAAGCGCTGAAGCGAGGACCCCGAAGTCCCGGCTGGGCCTCCTCACCCGGCGGGCCGGTGCCACGCCGGCGTAGAGGAACGCATGGGTCATCGGCGCGCTGCAGGACCGCACCGAGCGCTGGTTGAGTGTGGCGTGGTCGGCTCGGATCGCGCGTTGGGCCGCCGCTGCCAACGACCGCGCCCCACCGATCAGGCGCAGGGGATCAAACGGAGCGATCGCCGGCATCGGGTCAGTAGCTCGGTGAGGGTCGCAGCCACTTCCAGCCGTCGGCTTCGCCGGCCTCGCGCTCGCGCTCGCGCTCGATCAGCTGCTCATAGGTATCGACGGCTGCCCTACCGACACAGGCCAGCTCTCCGCTGCTGTCGCCGCACCAGCCGGCGTACTGCTGCTTTGCGGCTTGCAGCTGCGGAACGCGCGAGCCGCTCCACGACATCGGCTCGCGAGCGAAGATCAGGTCGCGGACCAGCACGGACGTGGTGCCGTGGGACACGAGCTCTCGTGCCCGGTCTGTGAACTGCTCCCACGTGACCGTGCTCTCGAGCAGCTTGGCCACGCGGTAGGAGTCGCCGTCCTCGTCACGTGCGACCCAGACGCACATCCGCGCGGTGACCAACGCCGAGCCGCAATCGACCGCGGCGATGACACTCGCAAGATCCCCGAACGCGAAGCCGCCGACGGCGGCGGCATCGTAGCGATCGAGCAGCGCGCCGACGTCCTCCTCGCGGACGTGCTGCGCGAAGTGCGCGATCACCTCCGGCGGCATCGGGGAGGTTCGCATCAGCGCCGCGACCTCGCCGCCGTCGCGGGCTTCCTCGTCGAGCGTTTCAAGCCGGTCGATGCGCGCGGCGATCCATTCGCGCGCGATGTTCGGCACATAGCCGGCGAGTTGCTCGAAGCTGCTCGACAGCTCATAGGCGTTGTGCAACTCCTGCTGGGCGGCGGTGGCGAGAGCGATCTCGCGAGCCCCTGCTACCTGTTTTGCCGTCAGCGGCACCCGCCTGTCCGAAACCCCGTCGCCGCGGTCTAGCAGCGACAACACCAGGTGTAGGCCGCTCGTGTCCTCGCTGCGAGCGGCGCGCAGCGCCGTGTCGATCCGCCACTCCTCGAGCTGGGGCGCGTAGCGGACGCTTGTGAGCACAGCGTCGCGGACCGTCACCTCGTCGTCTTCCGCCAGACGTTCAAGCAGTGGGCGCTCGCCGGGCGTGCCGGGAACAGCCATCGCGACGAGAGCGCGGACCCCCGCGCGGGGGTGTGCCGCCCATTCTTCCGCGAGCCGTAGGCCGTCCGACGCGTCGCGAAACACAACGGCCAGCGCGGGGACCGCCACCCCCAGCAGCGCCGACTCGGCTTCGATCAGGTGGCGGAGCCATTCCGACGCCCCGGCCGGGTCTGCGATCGCGGCCCGCTCCAGGGCCATCCCCAGGACCGGTGAGGTGCTCGCTTGCCCCGTCACCTGCCGCGCCTCTTCTCGCCAGGATCCCCATAGATCCAGGCGCTCGCGGGCGCTGCTGGCCTCGTGCAGCAGCCGCAGCGCGGTCTCGGCATCAGCCACGTGACGCTGATGTGATTCCTCCCAGTGCTCGCCTCGACGGCGAAGTCGGTGCGGGTGGGCGACCAGGATGTACTCGGACAGCTCCTCGTCGGGAACCGTTTCGAGAACGTCGCTGACCTCCGCACGCACGGGCAGGGACAGGCGCGGCGAGAGCTCGGTGAGCCCCTGCTCGATGTGGCGCAGCGCCTGCACCACCAGCGCGCGGGTGTCCTCCGACGGACGGATGTTGAAGGGCCCCGGAAAGCCCTGCTCGGTGCGTCGCAGCCCCGCCAGAGTTTCCAGCTGCTTGAGCTGCAGGGCGGGCGGGATCGCCGCGAAGGTCTCAGAGAAGAGCTCGGCTCCGGCCATCAGCGCATCCTCGAGGTGCGAGCTTCCGGGCAGCGCGTGGCTGCGCATCACAATCGACTGTGGGTTCTCGGCCGGCGTGAAGTGGCTCTCGAACACGACCGTGAGCAGCGTCCGCGAGGCGATCGCCGTCGCCTCGGCCGCGCCCGGATGCTCGCGATTCTTCTGCCAGTACTCCCGCGTCAGCCGCGCGAGCGTTCTCTGCACGGCGGCCAGCAGCGCACCGTCTGCATCGCTCGTGTTGACCGGCACGCGCTGGTAGGTCGACCCCAACGCCTTGCCCACGGTGCTCCTGGTCGCATCCGCGGTGGGCAGCGCGTACGCTGCCGCGGCGATCGCGAGCTGGCGTGGCCATCCGCTGTCGATCGCGCCCACTCGTTCGGTTGCTTCACACGCCCGCGTGAGCGCCTGATCGCGGTCCGCTCCCGCCGCCGGCAGGCGCACGAGCCCAATGTCGACCATCTCGATCGCCAGGGTTGGCGCGCCGCGCGCCAGGTCTCGTGCCAGCCCCAGAACGCCCCCGACGCGCTCGCCATCGGCGGCCCTCATCTGGGCCAGCAGCGCCGCTCGCGGCTTGGAAAACGCCGGTTGCTGCTCGACCGCCGAGCCTGCCGGCAGACGACCCAGTGCCCTCACGAGCTGCTCCAGGTGTGAGCCCGACAGCGCGTCCCACACCTCTCCGTATTCGATCGTGGCGGGCCATTGCGAGGAGAAGAACGCGGCCCACAGGACGTGCTCGGCCAGCAGGTCCGGGGTCACGAAGTAGCCGCCGTTGCGCTCCCCCAGCAGCCCGGCATCGGCCAGGTCGGCCAGCACGCGAAGTAGCCCTCTGACTCCTAGCTCGGCCAGTTGCGCGATCGACGCCAATAGTTGCTCGTCCGAGCGCCGCACCAGCTCGACCGCTGCGACCAGGGCCAGTACCTCGCGTACGACCCGCCGCTCGGGCTGTGCCCCGAGGCCGGCGGCCGAGGCCAGCAGTGACGCAACGTGCCCCTGCAGCAGCTCGTTCTGGCCCATCGCCTCGACGGGGGTTCCTCCCTTTGCCAGTTCGGCCGCCAGGATCGCGATCTGCGGGTTGCCCTCGCACAGTCGCACGATCGCTTCCACGGCGCCGTCGTAGGCGAGGCTCAGCGGCTCGCCCCGCAGCAGCTCGGCGGTGGCTTCGGGGCTCAATGGGCGCACGGGTACCGTGGTCTGCTTCGCCGCCGCGCCGACGCGCGACTGCGCCACCGCCTCGAGCAGCTGCTCCTCGAAGCCGGGGCGGGAGATGAGCACCACCTGCAGCGGTCCGACGCGGCGATCGAGGAGCGCGACGAGCGCTGCCAGGTCCTCGTGGCGGTGGGCGTTGTCGATCACGGCCACCAGCTCGTCGCCGCCCGCCACCTCGTTGATGGCGCTCGCGTCGAACGGGAAGTGATGCTCGATGAACACCCACCGCTCGGCGCGGCCACGGGCGAGCTCGACGAGCAGCCTCGTCTTGCCCACACCTCCCGGCCCGCTCACGATCACCAGCTGGCTGCTGGCCAGCGCGGCGGCCAGCGCCTTCGTCTCGTGCTCACGCCCGACGAAGGGGGGCCAATCGCTCGCCCGTCGGCTCAGATGGCTGGCGTACTCCTCCGCGTTGAGGAAGGCCGGGGGACGCGGGGGCGCCAGGCCCAGCAGCTCCTCGCGCAGCTGCAAATGCTCGGCTGCCAGCAGCCGGCCGGCCAGCCAAGTTTGGTCGAATACCCGCAGCGTCCAGCCGCGCTCCGCTGCCGCTTGCACCAGCGTGTCGCGGGGCCCGGGCGTCGTACGCCGGTTGGTGACCGCCCACACCTCCACGGGGCTCCAGCCCTCGCGGGCGATGCGCTCCAGCTCCTTGCGGACCTTCGTCGACCACTTCGACGCAAGCGACACCATCACGATCACCTCCTCGCCGCCCGGCCCGCTCGTCCCCGCGCTGCCGTCTCGTGCGCGGTCCCCCGGACCTCCAAGGTGTCGGGCGCTGGGGTCCAGGTCAGCGAGCAGTTGCATGCTCGCGAGCTCGAAAGCTCTGTCGTCGGTCAGCTCTTCCAGCGCCCGCTTCGTCGAGGCCGTGGGCGTGGCGTCGGGCGCGCCGCGCTCCAGTCGGTCGCGAATCTGGTAGATCGCCTGCTCAGTCATGCCGAGCCGCCTGGCGACTTCGGCGACCGGCGTGCCGGCCTCGAGCGTCCGGGCGATCAGCTCGTCTCTGGACGCGAGCGCGGCGTCACCCTGCTTCACACGGCGGTTCGCGCCCTCTGCAAGCTCCAGCTCGAGGTCGGGTGGGGTCTCATCTGTGGCCGCCATGACCGCAGACTAAGGCCCACAGCGCGTGAGTGCAACTACATTTGCCAAATGCACTTGTGTTTGAGTGTCAGCAACCGAGAATCGTGCGTACCCGTTCGAATCCCGGGGTCTCGCGATCGCATCCGGGCGGGCGTTCGTTGCGAACCATGCGGCAAACCTTGCGGGCTCGCTGGTCCTCGAGTCAACCCGTCCGATCACGGAGCAAGCACGAAAATTGGTACCCATTTGGTACCCGTCGTGCGCCTCCATCCCGCGCCGCCCCACGAAAAAACCCCGCCTGAGCGGGGCTTTTCCTTATAGCGGGGGCGGGATTCGAACCCGCGACCTTCGGGTTATGAGCCCGACGAGCTACCAGACTGCTCCACCCCGCGGCGGTACTTACGTTGTAGCAAACCCAGCCGTTCCGAGCGGCCTGGAGCGGCTCCGGTGTGAGGACGGCAGGCGAGCCGCGGAGCGGAGCCGTGCGGCTTTAGGATCGCGCGATGAACGTCGCCTCGGTGGACATCGGCACCAACTCCACCCGGCTGCTGATCGCTGAGGTGGACCCGGAGGGAGCGAGCGTGCGGGGCGAGCTCTGCAGGCGCTCGCAGGTGACCCGCCTGGGGGCCGGCGTCGACGCCTCGGGACAGCTCTCCCAAGAGGCGATGGAGCGGGTCTTCGCGACGCTGTCGGGGTTCCGCGCCGAGATCGACCGTCACCACTGCGAGCGCAACATCGCAGTTCTCACCTCGGCGGTCCGGGACGCCTCCAACGGGAAGGAGTTCGCCGCCCGGGTGCGCGAGGACTACGGACTCGACGCGCGCGTGCTGGCGGGCGAGCAGGAGGCCCAGCTGACGTTCCTGGGAGCGATGTCGGGTCGCGCGCCGGCACCCGGGGCGACGGTCGTGATCGACGTCGGCGGGGGCTCCACCGAGTTCGTCGTGGGCGAGGACCACAGCGTCGGCTTCCACGTGTCCCTGAATGCCGGGGTGGTGCGCATGAGCGAGCGCCACATCCACGCGGACCCGCCCTCCCCCGAGGAGCTCGAGGAGCTCGCCGCGGACGTCCGCTCGGTCTTCGCCGAGGGTCTGCCCGCGGACGTGCGCGGCGAGGTCGCCGCCGGCGTCGCCGTCGCCGGCACCGCCACCTCGGCGGCGTCGATCGACCAGCAGCTCGACCCCTACGACGCCGAACGGGTAAACGGCTATCCCCTATCCCACTCGACGGTCGAGTCGCTGCTCGGGCGGCTGTCCCGGATGGACGAACCGCAGCGCCGGGCGGTGGTGGGCCTCCACCCGGACCGGGCGCCCACGATCGTGGCGGGGATGATCATCCTCGGCGAGGCCATGAGGATGTTCGGCCTGGAGCTGGTGGAGGTCTCCGAGCACGACGTCCTCTATGGAGCCGCGCTGCTGGCCGCCGGCGCCGTCTACATCTAGGCGAGGTTCGAGCGCCGCGGGTAGGCGATCGAGGGGTCCGTCAGCACGTTCACGAGCGCCGGCACGTCCGCGGCCAGGGCCCGCTCCAGAGCGCCGCGCAGATCCTGCGGGCGCTCGACGAGCTCGCCCTGGCAGCCGAGGGCGCCGACCACCTCGTCGTAGCGGGTGCCGGGCCTCAGGTCGGCCGCCACCGAGTAGCCGTAGAGGAACTCCATGGGGTGCTTCTCGAGCGCCCAGATGCCGTTGTTCCCGATCACCCCGACGACGTTCACGCCGTGGCGGGCGAGCGTGTCGAACTCCATGCCCGCGAAGCCGAACGCGCCGTCCCCGAGCAGCAGCACGACCTGGCGCTCGGGCCGGGCGAGCTTGGCCGCCAACGCATAGCCGGGACCCGTCCCGAGACAGCCGAAGGGGCCCGGGTCGAGCCAGCAGCCGGGCTCGTAGCTGTTCACGAGGCGTCCCGCGTAGGAGACGAAGTCGCCCGCCGTCCCCGATCACGATCGCGTCACGGTCGAGCAGCTCGTCGAGCTCCGCGTAGATCCGCATCGGGTGGAGCGGGGCCCGTTCGTCGTGCAGCTCGGCCTGCTCGGAGGCCCGCTTTGCGGTCTCCTCCTCGCGCAGGCCGGCGATCCACGCGCCGTGGTCCGGCGCCCGCCCGCCCGCGGCGGCCGCGATCGCCGAGAGCGTGGGGCCGACCGCGCCGTAGCACTCGGCGGCCACCGGCCGGGGATGGCTGCGCTCGGGTTCGGCGGCGTCCACGACCACGATCTCGGTGTCCTCGCCGAAGGCCGCGCCGAAGCCCAGCCGGAAGTCCATCGGGACCCCGATCACGAGCGCCACGTCGGCCTCCTTCAGGCCCTTCGGAGCGGGCTCGGGAGAAGAACAGCTCGTGGTCGGCCGGCAGGCATCCGCGCGCGAGCCCGTTGAGGAAGGTGGGGATCCCCAGCCCCTCCACCAGTTCGCCCAGCGGCCCCTCGCCGCGGCCCCAGTAGAGGTCGGTCCCGGCCATGATCACCGGGCGCTCGGCGGCGGACAGCAGCTCGGCGGCGCGCCCGATCGCCTCCTCCGCGGCGGGCGGCGTGTCGGGGAGCCGGGGCGGCCCCAGCTCGGGCTCCGCCGCCTCCATGAACACGTGGTCGAGAGGGAAGTCCAGGAACACCGGTCCGTAGTGGTGGCTGAGGGCGGCCGCGAAGGCGTCGTCGAGCAATCCGGGGATCTCGTCCGTGGCGGCGGCGGTGGCGGCGAGCTTGGTGAGCGGCCGCACGAACGGGACGTGGTCGATCTCCTGCAGCGAGCCCTGGCCCCAGCGCATCGCCGGGGCACGGCCGCCGAGCACGACGATCGGCGAGTGGTTGGCCTGGGCGGAGGCGATCGCGCTCATGCCGTTGGTGACCCCGGGGCCCGCCGTGAGGGCGCAGACTCCGGGCTCGCGGGTGACCTTCGCCCAGCCCTCGGCGGCGAATGCGGCGGTGGACTCGTGGCGCACGTCCACGATCGCGATGCCCTCCTCGCGGCAGCCGTCGTAGATCGAGAACAGGTGACCCCCGGAGAGCGTGAACAGCTTGCTCACGCCGTGGGCCTTCAGCCGCCGGGCGACCAGGCGGCCGCCGTGGAAGGTGCGCGTGTCCGTGTCCTGGGCGGTCTCGCTGGCCACTGCGGGCCCGACTCTACCCGCCGCGCGGGCCGCGGGCCAGGGCCAGGCGAGGTGCCCGGGACGGGATTCGAACCCGTATGCCCTTGCGGGCGGCAGATTTTAAGTCCGCTGACTTTGCCAGTTTGTCCACCCGGGCAGGAGCGATCCTACCGCCGCATCAGCGGGGACCGGCATCTTTAGAAACCCGAGAAGAAACCTTTAGAGAGCGCAACTTGGGCGCCGCTACCGTGTACGTATTCCCTGAGAGGAAGGACGTTTTCGGGTTCAAGTGGAGGCTTCCGCCCTAACACATACCAGCAGCATGCCGGGCCTGCGTGGGCCCTCCGCGTTGCTGCGTCTGCAGTCCGATGAGCGCCTGATCGCGCTCACCCGCAGCGGCAACCACGCGGCCTTCGAGGTTCTCTGCACGCGCTACCAGTCGCGCCTGCTGGCCTTCTGCCGGCACATGCTGAACTCCAAGGAGGACGCCGAGGACGTGCTGCAGGAGGTCTACGCGGCCGCCTTCAACGCGGTGCGGGCCGACGAGCGCGAGATCAACGTGCGTCCGTGGCTGTACAGGATCGCCCGTAACCGCTCGCTGAACCACCTTCGCCGGACCACCTCGATCGGCGTCGACACGATGGACGTCCACTTCGCCGAGGGCGGCCTCTCGACGACCGACAAGGTAATGCGCCGGGAGAACTTCCGGGAGCTGATCGCCGACGTTCAGGAGCTCCCCGAGACGCAGCGCACGGCACTGCTGCTGCGCGAGATCGACGCCCTCTCCTACGAACAGATCGCGCAGGCGATGGAGACAACGGTCCCGTCGGTCAAGTCGCTGCTCGTACGGGCCCGGATCTCCCTCGCCGAGGCCTCCGAGTCGCGCAAGCTGAGCTGCGAGGAAGTGCGCTTGGAGCTGGGCGAGGCCGCCGAGGGCCTGACGAAGGTCAGCACACCCGCCCGCCGGCACGTGCGCAGCTGCGAGCGTTGCCGCTCGTTCCGCAAGCACCTCAAGGACAACAACAAGGCGCTTGCCGCGATCCTGCCGGTGGCGCCGCTGTTCCTGGCCAAGAAGCTTCTGCTCACCAAGCTCGGCTCGACCGCCTCGGCCGGCGGAGCCCACGTCGCCGGCGGCGCCGGTGCCGGTGCCGGTGCCGGAATCGGTGCCGGAGCGGGCGCGAGTGCGGGCGCGGGAGCCGCAGCCGGTGGCACCAGCCTGGCCGGCGGCGTCATGACCGCCGGCGCCGGTGCCATCGCCACCAAGGCCGTCGCCGGACTTGCCGCTGCCGCGATCGTCACGGCGGGCGCCGTGGCCGTCGGCCCCGGCACGGCCTCGCGGCGCACCCACAGCAACTACGCGGCGGCTCCCGCCGTGACCCACGTGGCCGACACGATCGTTGTGCACCAGCAGGCCCAGCCCTCCAGCCCGGGCGGTCCCACACACCGCGCGCTGACGGCGCTGCGGGCCGCACGTGCCCACCGCGCCGCCGCCGTCACCGCCGCGGCAACCAGGGTCGCCACGCCGACCCCGGTGGCAACGACGGCTCCGCCTTCCCCGGTGCCCGGCGCGGCAGTCGCCCCGGCCAGCCAGGAAGCGACCGAGGTGACCACCGAGAGCACCCAGCTTCCGGCCTCGGCCACGGCCGTCCCCACCCCGGCCACACCCCCCGCCCCGCCGATCACCACGCCGGCGCCGAGCGAAACCCCGGCCACCCCGCCGGCCGGCGAAGCTCCCGCCGTCGCCGCGCCACCCGTGACCGAAACGGGCGGAACGGACGCCCCGGTGGGCGCGAGCGTCGCAGTCGGAGCCACCGGCGCTACGGGCTCTACCGGCTCAACGGGCCTCCCGATCCCGTCGAGCCGCGAAGGCGACCTGTAGGCCCCGGCCGACCCTGCCGCCGGCGCGACCCGGCGGCATCCGTCCGGGCGACTTCCGGCAACCGCCCCGGCTACCCCAACGCGAACGTCTTCAGGGGTCTCACCAGGACCCCGGTGGAACCGACTTCGAGTGGTTCGGTGATCTGCGGGTCGGCCCCCGGGGCCGTCAGCATCACGATTTCCACGCCGCTTCGCTGACCGCTGCGTTCGTGCAGCAGCAGCACGTTGCGGCCGAGCATCCGGCGGCCGGCGACGATAGTCGTGTAGGCCACCTGGTAGCCGCCCAGTTTGCTGTTCAGGCGCGTCTTGCCCTCACCGCGCAGGACGAAGCCCGGGTAGCGGCGGGACAGCTGGCGGATGTAGGCGCTGGCATAGAGGGGCACCTCGGCCAGCACCGAGCCCGCGTAGGGGGGGAGCTCGAAGGGGTTGACGGCGAAGGAGTACTCGAGCCTGCCCGAGGAGCTGTGTGACTGGAGCCTGACGAAGCCGCCGGCTTCCGGCGTGGTGCGGTACAGGCCGCGGTAGCTGAAGTGGAAGGGGCGCCCCCCGCCGTGGCCGTAGGTCGAGTTCAGGAGCGCCAGGACGGCGCCGGCGAGGATCACCACCACCAGCACCCCGCCAGTGACGGCCGCAACGCGGACCGCGCGCGAGGCCCGCCGCCAGGTGGGCGCGAGCAGGCCCGGGAGGGTCGGCCCATACTCGGGCCTGATCGGGATGCTGGGCACGGCCGGGGCTACTCGCCGAGCGAGAACATCGCCTCGAGGTCGTGGCGGGAGTAGGCCGTGAAGGCGACCATCGTCTGCGTGCGCACGACGCCCGGCAGTCCTCCGATCTTGCCCGTCACGACGTCGGCCAGCTGCTCGTGGTGGGGCACCCGCACGATCGCCACGAAGTCCCACTCACCGGTCACCGAGTAGGCCTCCGCCACGCCCTCGATGTCGGCCAACTCGCCACCGAGGGTCGACAGCGTGTCGCGCTCGGCCTCGATCAGCACGACGGCGTGCGTCATCCACCCCTTTATAGCCCAGGCGGGCTCCGCTCGCTGCCGCTGGGCCGCCGCCAGGGGGCCGGACCGTCCGGCGGGGACCGTATCTTCGCGGCGCCAGTGCTCCCAAGCCCTCCGGGGAGGTGTTTGCTCGATGCCCGTCGATCTGCCACGCCGTCTGCTCGCCGAGGTGATCGGCACCTTCGGCTTCTTCTTCGTCGGCTTCACCGGCATCGCCGCGCTGACCACCCAGGGCGCCGGCGCGATCGAAGACGTGGGCGTGGCGGCGGGCTTCGGCTTCGGCCTCGCGGCCATGATCTTCGCCTTCGGGCACATCTCCGGGGGCCACTACAACCCCGCCGTGAGCGCCGGCCTGGCGGCCGCCAAACGCTTCCCGATGGCGGAGGTGCCCGCCTACTGGGCGGCCCAGCTCGTGGGCGGGATCGCGGCGGCGGGAGCCATCCGTGTGATCTTCAACTCCAAGGTCCTGCACGCGACCCTGACGATGCCGGGCCACGGCGTCAGCACCGGCCAGGCGTTCTGGCTGGAGGCGATCTTCACGGGCCTCTTCCTGCTCGTGATCGCCACCCTCGCCGCCGACGACCGCGCCCCCTGGAACGGCGTCTTTGCCCCCTTCGGGATCGGCCTGTTCATCTTCACCGCCGCCACCACAGCGGGCCCGATCAGCGGCGGCTCGTTCAACCCCGCCCGCTCGCTCGCACCCGCGATCGTGGACGGCACCTGGACCAACCAGTGGATCTACGTGGTGGCCCCGCTGGCGGGCGGGATCGTGGCGGGCCTCGTGAACCTCGCCTTCCGAACCCCGGGGCCGGAGCTCGACCGGATCCCCGACCAGCCTCCGGGACGCCCCTAGCGCCCAGACCTAGGACAGCGCGGGCTCGCGCAGCTGCAGTGCGAGGCCGACCAGCAGCCCGAAGGCGAGGCCGACGACGCCGGCCAGCCAGCTGATCAGCGAGAAGGTGTAGGCGAACGGGAGCACCAGCAGCAGGGCGGCGATGACCGCCGCCCCGATCAGGTCGCCCTCGTAGTAGGAGCGTGCGCGGGCGGCCGCCAGGTCCGGCACCGCCCACGCGCCGAGCAGCGCCAGGGCGCCTGCGTTGGCGGTCGTGACGACCGGGACTTCATACACGGCGAGGGCCGCCAGCGCCCCGGTCACGGTGGCCCCGAAGAACACGATCAGCACCATGAACGGCCCGTGGCGGCGCTCGAGCAGCCAGCCGAAGATTGCCACCGTCGTGATGATCACGAACGCCGGGATGGCGCGGGGTCCGTAGGCGAAAGCGTTGCTGAACAGCCTCCACCAGTCGCCGTTGATCGGCCCGGCGATCGCCATTTTCCCGAAGGCCAACGGTTCGGCGTGGAACAGGATGTAGGCCGCGGCGCTGAGCAGCACGAGCGTGATCGTCGCGTACGGGCGCGTGAGCGACCAGCGGTCGCTGTGGGCCGCGGTCGCGGGCGCCACATGCATCCTCGCCGCCTCGGCCGGGCGCCGCAGCATGGCGGTCAGCCGCGAGCGTCTCCGAGGGCGCTTGGGGGCGCCGACACGCGGCAGCTTGGGGGCTCGCCGGCGCAGGCGGCTGCCGCAGTAGGGGCACTCCGTGATGTACGGACTCACCTCCGACCCGCACTGTTTGCAGACGACGAAGAGGTCTGCGCCCGAGCTCATCTAGGTTCCCATTCTAAGGACCTGCCGAACCACGTCCCACTCCCTCTCTGGTAATACTGGCGGGGATGAACCTGGGCTACGAGGGAACCCTCTACATTCTCGCGTTCGACCACCGCGGGTCCTTTCAGAAGCGCTTCTTCGGTATCGAGGGCGACCCCGACGCCGAGCAGACCGCGATCATCGCCGACGCCAAGCACCTGATCTTCGAGGGGCTCCTGCAGGCCGTCAGCGCGGGCGCCGACCCGGCCGTCACGGGCGTGCTCGTGGACGAGCAGTTCGGCTCGACGGTGCCCGAGGAGGCTCGCGAGGCCGGCCTGAAGGTGGCGATGCCTGCGGAGCGCTCGGGGCAGCCCCACTTCGACTTCCAGTACGGCGATGACTTCCCCGCCCACATCGAACGCTTCGACCCCGACTTCACGAAGGTCCTGGTCCGCTACAACCCCGACGGCGACGGCGAGGCCAACCGCGAGCAGCGCGAAAAGCTCAGGCGCCTGAGCGACTGGCTGCACGAGAACGAGCGCCGCTTCCTGTTCGAGCTGCTGGTGCCGGCCGAGGACGAGCAGCTGCGGGAGGTCGGCGGCGACAGCGACCGCTACGACGCCGAGCTGCGCCCCGAGCTGATGCGGCGGGCGATCGCAGAGCTGCAGGACGGGGGCGTGGAGGCGGACGTCTGGAAGATCGAGGGCGTGGACGAGCGGTCGGACTGCAGCATGCTCGTGGCCCAGGCCCGCACGGGCGGCCGCGACGAGGTCACCTGCGTGGTCCTCGGCAGGGGCGCGGACGACGCCAAGGTCGACCACTGGCTGACCGAGGCCGCCCCGGTGGAGGGCTTCGTCGGATTCGCGATCGGGCGTTCGATCTGGTGGGACCCGCTGAAAGCCTACGTCGAGGGCAAGATCGAGCGTGCGGCCGGCGCCCGCCGGATCGCGGAGAACTACCTGCGCTTCGTATCGGTATACGAGCGCGCCAAGACCCCGGTCTAGCCGGCGGAGGTCATCGCCACCGATGCGGATGCGTCAGAGCCTCGCCGAGTGGGAGCGGGCGTTCGTCAAAGAGATCTCGCTGGACCGCTACCGGCGCGACTCGCTGCGCCGTACGGCCGAACGGCGTGAAGCCAAGCGCGAGGCCTACAAGCGCCAGAAACAGGGGTCGCTGCGCTTCCTCGCGCTGGTGTTCACGCTGATCCTCACCGCCGTGATCGTGACGGTGATCATGTTCCGCACGCTGTATCTGCTGCTCGGCTGACGCCGGCGGCGGGGGGCTATTTTCTGCGCTGGCGGCGTTCGCTGAGCGCCGCCTCGACGCTCACGGCGGGCTGGGCGTCGCCGCCGGCCGCCGCGGCCGCGGCTTCGCGATGGATCTCGAGGTAGATCTCCTTGCGGAAGACGGGAATGGACTGCGGCGCCTGGATGCCGATCCGGACCTTCTCGCCCATCACCGAGAGCACCGAGACCTCGATGTCGTCCCCGATCATGATGCTCTGGTTGGACTTTCGGGTCAGAACCAGCATTGGGTATACCTTCCTCTCTGGCCACCTGCGCCCCGGCGCGAGCCCCATCCGCCGGATCGCGCAAGCATAGACTGAGGCGCGGTGGAAAGCCATCCCGCTCGGCGATTTGGCTCCCACGTTGGGGGTTGGCTCGTGTCCACGGTGTCCCGCGTGGGGCCCCCGCCGGGGCGCGGGAGTCTTTGCGGTAGTCTCACGACCCGTCCATGGCCCGGAAATCCCTGCGTCCGCACCTCAATCAGATCCGCACCTGGGTGCGACAGGGGAGAACCGACGCCTGGGTCGCCCACCAACTCGAGGTGAGCGTCAAGGAGATCGAACAGTTCAAGCGCCAGAACGACCTGCTCGGCGAGGAGGAGCCGGGCGAGGGCTCGCCCGCGGGCGACTACCCCGAGGAGATCGACCTCAGAGCCGAGGACGACGCGCTGATCGCGGCCGAGCTCGAAGCCGCCGAAGCAGAAGCGCAGCGCATCCGCGAAGAGTCCCCCGCCGCCGGCGAGGAGGACGCCGAGGATGAGGAGAGCCCGGCCCGCGCCCGCAGGAGCCGGCGTGGCGGGCGGCGGCGCTCCACGCGCAGCACACCTCCGCTCGAGGGCACCTTCGACCACGGCGAGGAGGGGTACGGGCTGTGGCTCGACCCCGCGATCCAGGACAACCCCGTCTACGCCGAGCACTGGGCCGGGCACCGGCCCGTGGAGGTCGCCGTGGAGGAGGACCGGATCGTGATCCGCCGGGTCGTCGGCGAGGACGACTAGGCGACCTCGCCAACCTCCCGCCGGCCGCCGGCGAAGTCGGCCGCCTGGCGCAGGTAGCGCGCAAAGGCCGCGTCCACGACCACGGCGGCATCCCACGCCCACGGATCCTCGGGCGCGACCCTCATCGCGACCTGCAGGGACCAGCTGGTGCCCGTTTCGTAGAGGTCGACCAGTTCCTGCGCGGTGAAGCGGCCGCCGAGCCGGCGCCTGAGCTCCGACACGAGCGCATCGACGACCCGTTCGAGCGTCCGCGTGTGCTCCGCTGGGGCCGCGTTCAGTCGCCGCTCGCCCTGCTGCCACTGGTACAGGGCGGTCTCGAAGCTCACGCGCCGAGGCTAGCACCGCCGGTGGCCTAGTTGCCCGGGAGCCCGCTGACCACATACTGGCGCTCGCCGGGCCTGGCCAGCCCCTGCCGCCGTGCCTCGCCTTCGACGGTTTCGGGGTTCGACAGCAGCTCGTGCTGGGCCACCAGGCGCCGGTGTTCGGCTTGCATCACGTGCACGGCCGCCTGGTCGTGGCGGGCCTGGCGCCAGGTCGAGAACATGTGCACCCCGGCGCTGAGGTACAGGTACGCGAGCGCGACCATCACGGCCAGCATCGCCAGGCGCCCGAGCTGCTCCCAGCGCAGCCTCGAGACGGCGGCCCCGAACGGCGCGACGGCGCCGGAGCGGGAGCCCGTTCGCGGCCCCGAGACCCTCCGCGGGGACGGGCGCGGGGCAGCGCGCCGGCCGACGCGAGGAGAGGCCACCGAGGGCATAAGCCCGGCATTCGTCCCCGCCGCGGAAGTTCCTGCCGGCGGCGATCCGCTCTCTAGAGCGCGCGGAAGGCGCTGCGACCCGGGAACACGGCCTCGTCGCCGAGCTGTTCCTCGATGCGAAGCAGTTGGTTGTACTTCGCCACGCGGTCGGTCCGGGACGGAGCCCCGGTCTTGATCTGGCCGCAACCGGTCGCCACCGCCAGGTCGGCGATCGTCACGTCCTCGGTCTCGCCCGAGCGGTGGCTGATGACGGCCGTGTAGCCGTTGCGGTGGGCCAGCTCGATCGCCGCCAGCGTCTCGGTGAGGGTCCCGATCTGGTTGACCTTGATCAGGATCGAGTTGGCAACCCCGGCCTCGATTCCCCTGCCCAGGCGCTCGGTGTTGGTGACGAACAGGTCGTCCCCCACCAGCTGGAGGCCGCCTCCGAGCTGCTCGGTGAGCTGCTTCCAGCCGTCCCAGTCCTCCTCGTCCATCCCGTCCTCGATCGAGACGATCGGGTAGCGGGCGGCGAGCTCCGCCCAGTAAGCGGTCAACTCGGCGGCGCTCAGCGTGCGGCCCTCGTACTGCAGGCGGTAGGCGCCCTCGGAGTAGAGCTCGCTGGTGGCCGGGTCGAGCGCGATCGCGAGGTCCACGCCGGGCTCATATCCAGCCGCCGTGATGCCCTCCATCAGCATCTCCAGGGCAGCCTCGTTGGAGTCGAGGTCCGGCGCGAATCCGCCCTCGTCGCCGACGGCGGTGGCCAGGCCGCGCGCATGCAGGGTGCCTT
Organism: uncultured Solirubrobacteraceae bacterium; assembly: GCA_963821425.1. GTDB lineage: Bacteria > Actinomycetota > Thermoleophilia > Solirubrobacterales > Solirubrobacteraceae > Palsa-744. The sequence continues at coordinate 1,672,255 of CAWGDS010000004.1, read as the reverse complement.
TGAGCGCGTGGTAGACCTCGGCGCCCATCTGCAGGGCGCGGGAGAAGCTGTCAGCCCCCAGCGGCACGACCATGAACTCCTGGAAGTCGACCCGGTTGTCGGCGTGGGCTCCGCCGTTGAGCACGTTCATCATCGGCACCGGCAGCGTGCGAGCGGCCTCGCCCCCGAGATGCCGCCACAGCGCCAGGCCCTCCTCCGCTGCCTGGGCCTGGGCGGCGGCCAGCGAGGCTCCGAGGATCGCGTTGGCGCCCAGGCGGGACTTGTTGGGCGTGCCGTCGAGTTCGATCAGGGCCCGGTCCAGCCCCCGCTGGTCGCTGGCCTGCAAGCCCTCCAGGGTGCTCGCTATCTCGCCGTTGACGTTGGCCACGGCGCGGCTGACGCCCTTCCCTCCCCAGGCGACGGCGCCGTCGCGCAGCTCGGTCGCCTCGAACTCGCCTGTGGAGGCGCCCGACGGGACCGCGGCACGGCCGCGTGCACCGGAGCTGAGGGCGACGTCCACCTCGACGGTTGGATTGCCGCGACTGTCGAGTATCTGACGCGCCCGGACTCGCTCGATCGCGCTCACGTGCCGACGGCGGGCCGCGCTCTCGCTACGGGGTCGCCGTGCCCGTAGTTCCGGTGCTGCCCTTCGGAGCTTTGTACTCCTTGCAGTCCGGCACCACGTATTCCCCGCGACATTCGGTTTCGCCCTGCCACTTGGTTTTGAACTTTTTGATGAATTCCGTCAGCGCTTTCTGGCGCTGCGTCGCGACCAGCTGCTGCTTGACCGACGCTTCGACGGATTTCAGCGGCGTCTGGTTGCCGGGCGTGGTGCCTTCGACCTCATAGAGGTAGTAGCCGAACGGCGTCTTCACCGGACCGCCAAGCTGGTGGGGCGTGGCGGAGAAGATGGCTTCGTCGAGGGCTTTCTCCTCCTCGCCCTTGATGACGCCTTTCAGGAGGCCGCCGTTGGCCTTGCTCGCGGGGTCCGTCGAGCGGGCTTGGGCGACGCTGGCGAAGCTCTTTCCGGATTCGATTTCCTGTTTGGCCTTTTCAGCCGTGGCCTGGTCTTTGGTGAGCACGATCCGAACGTCGCGCTTTTCCGGAGTGCCGAATCGGGAGCTGTTTTCCTTGTAGTACTTTTCGATGTCGGCTTTGCTGACGTTCGGGTTCTCCTTGGAGATCTTCGTCTGGATCTTCTGGGAGAGCAGGTTCAGCTTCACGCGCAGGAGCAGGTCGGAGAGCGTCTGGCCCGAGCTGGCGAGGAATTTTTCGAATTCCGCCGTCTTCGGGAACTGCTCGGCCTTGATTTTGTTGAACTGCTTCTTGACTTCGGCGTCGGAGAGCTTCACCCCGAGCGATTCGCCTTCCTTGATCACCCAGTTGGAGGAGATCAGGAAGCCGAGCACCTCGGTCTTCAGCGTTTTGAACTGCTGTTCGCACTGGGTCTTCAATTCGGTCGCCGTGCGTTTCTTGCCTTTGGTGGCGGTTTTCGCTTCTTCTTCTTCGAGGTGTCTGATGCAGGACGTGTAGTGGGGCGGTTCGGGGATCACCGGTGTGCCCGTCCCGCCGGCCCGCGAGGACGCCGCGGCAACGCCTAGCCAGTGCTTGAAGGCTTCGTTGGTGATCGGCGTGCCACCAACCTGGACCACGGCGTTGCTGGGGATGCCGCCGCACGCGGACACGCCGACGGCTACAAACAAAACGGCGCCTAGCGCCGCGATGGGACGAATGACTTTGTGCACGACGCGGGCACTGTACCGTATGGAGATTACGGCTGAGGCAAAGAACCGCTTAAGGGTTCATAAGACCTCGTCGGCCGCTAGGCGGCCTCGCGCATGATCGCCAGCAGCGCATCGGCGGCCCGGACCACGGTGGGAAAGCGCTCCTCGGCGTCACGCGGCACGCGCACGGACACCTGTGAGCGGCCCGATTCATAGGACGCCCCGGGCAGCTCCTCGCGCAGGCGCCGGGCGCGCCGCGAGTCCAGCTCGATCGGGACCACCGCCAGGCGCTCACCCCTGAAGCTCACGGTCTGGGCGCCGGCCTGGCCGAACTTGATGCGGGCGCGCTGCAGCGCCAGCAGGTTCTCGACCGGAGCGGGCGGCTCGCCGAAGCGATCGGCGAGCTCCTCGCGCAGTTCCTCGAGCTCGGCGATCTCGACCGCGCCCGCGACGCGCCGGTGGATCTCGATCTTGGCCTGCTCGTAGGGGACGTAGTCGGCCGGGATGTAGGCGTCGACGTTGACGTCCAGGCGCACCGGATCGCGCGGTTCCTCGCCGTCGAGCTCGGGCTCGGCCGCGCGGACGGCCTCGTCGATCATCTGCATGTACAGCTCGAAGCCGAGCGCCGCCAGGTGCCCCGACTGCTCGTCTCCGAGCAGGTTTCCGGCGCCCCGGATCTCGAGGTCCCGCATCGCGATCTTGAAGCCGGCACCGAGCTCGGTGTAGTCCGACAGCGCGGCCAGCCGCTGGGCCGCCTCGGGCGCCAGTGCCGCCGCCGAGTCGTACAGCAGATACGCGTAGGCACGCTCGCGGCTGCGCCCGACGCGACCACGTATCTGGTAGAGCTGCGCCAGCCCGAAGGCGTCGGCGTGCTCGACGACCAGGGTGTTCGCCTGGGGGATGTCGATCCCCGACTCGATGATCGACGTACATACGAGCACGTCCGCCCCGCCGCGGAGGTAGTCCATCATCACCTCCTCGAGCTCGCCCTCGCCCATCTGACCATGGGCCACCGCGAAGCGCACACCGGGGCACAGCGCACGCAGGCGCTCGGCGGTCTGCTCGATCGACTCCACGCGGTTGTGCAGGAAGAACGCCTGCCCGCCGCGGCCGTGCTCGCGCTCGATCGCGTTCTTGACCAGCTGCTCCTCGTACTCCCCCACGAACGTCCTCACCGGACGGCGGCCCTCCGGGGGGGTCTCGATCACGGAGATGTCCCGCAGGCCGGCCAGCGACATCTGCAGCGTCCGCGGGATCGGCGTGGCGGACATCGAGATCACGTCCACCTTGAGCTTCAGCTGGCGCAGCAGCTCCTTCTGCTTGACGCCGAAGCGCTGCTCCTCGTCGATCACCAGCAGGCCGAGTTCCTTTGCGCGGACGTCCCGTGAGAGCACGCGGTGGGTCCCGATCAGGATGTCGACGCGGCCCTCGGCAAAGCCTCGCACGGCCTCTTTCTGCTCGGCCTGGGTGCGGAAGCGGGAGACGTGGTCGAGCGTGAAGGGGTAGTCGGCCAGGCGTTCCTTGAAGGTCCCGTAGTGCTGCTGGGCGAGGATCGTGGTGGGGACCAGCATCAGCACCTGCTTGCCCTCGGCGGCGGCCTTGAAGGCGGCCCGCAGCGCCACCTCGGTCTTGCCGTAGCCGACGTCGCCGCAGACCAGGCGGTCCATCGGGCGCTCGGACTCCATGTCGCTCTTGACGAGCTCGATCGCCTCGCGCTGGTCGGGCGTCTCGGTGAACGGGAAGCGCTCCTCGAACTCCCGTTGCCAGTCGCCGTCGGGCCCGAAGGCGTGGCCGCTGCGGACGCGGCGCTGGGCGTACAGCTCGAGCAGCTCCCCGGCCAGCTCCTGGGCGGCCCGCCGGGCGCGCGCCTTGAGCGTGTCCCAGCGGCTCCCGCCGAGCTTGCTGAGCGGCGGGTGGGCGCCACCGGCCCCCACGTAACGGGAGATCTTGGCGAGCTGGTCGGTGGGGACGAAGACGCGGTCGTCGCCCTCGTATTCGAGGTACAGGTAGTCGCGCGTGACGTCCGCCACCGTGCGTGTCTCAAAGCCGGCGAAGCGGGCGACGCCGTGGTCCTCGTGGACGACGATGTCGCCGGTGCGCAGCTCCGTGAACGAGCGCAGGGCGCCGCGTCGGGAGCGCCCTCCGGTAGCGGGACGCTCGGCCCGGCGCCGGCGCAGCAGGCGCTGCTCGGGATACACCGCCAGCTTCAGGCCGGGCGCGATGAAGCCCTCTCGCAGCGAGGCCGCCGCGAAGCTCAGCTCGCCCCTCGGTGCGGCCGCTGCGGCCGAGCCGTTGGACGCCGGCCGGTCCTCGACCCAGTCCGCTTTCAGGCGGGCGAGGTTGTAGGCGGCGCGCTCGCCCTCGCCACGGCGCGGGAACGCGACCACGGTGCTGTAGCCGGAGCGCACCAGACGCTCGAGCTCGGGCTCGGCCTCCGCCAGCGAGCGGGCGGCCGAGTCCGCGGCCTGGGCCCGCAGCTCGATCTGCTGCCCGGAGGACAGCGCCGACAGCCAGATCCGGGTGCGCTCGGAGAGGGCCTCGCGGATCCGCTCCGGGGGCACATACAGATGCCCGGCGTCGGCCTCGCCGAAGGCCGCACAGACGTCGCTCCAGTGATCGCCGAGGGCCGGCTCGAGCTCCTCCTCGGCGGCGAGCACGACCTCGGCTCGCTCGCCGAGCAGGTCGAGCAGGGCGCCGAAGCGCTCGAGCGGCAGCAGCTCGGCGATGTCGACCCGGTCTGACTCCCCCGCCTGGCCGCCGGGGAAGGCGCCCGTCGCGGCGGCGATCTCGGCCAGCTCGCGATGCTCGACGGCCAGCTCGGCGGCGGGCGCGAGCTCGACCTCGGTGACCTCCCCGAGGGAGCGTTGGGTGAAGGTCGAGAACCACCGCAGCGACTCGATCTCGACGTCGAAGGTGTCCACCCGCACGGCCCGCTCCTCGGTCGCTCCGAAGATGTCGAGGATCCCCCCGCGGAGCGCGAACTGCCCGCGCTCCTCTACCTGCTCCACGCGCTCGTAGCCGGCGTCGACGAGCGCCGAGGCGCACTCGTCGAGGTCGATCAGCTCGCCCACCCGCAAGGTGAAGGAGTGGGGCCTCAGCTCCGGGTCGGGGACCTTCTCCGACAGGGCCACGGCGCTGATCACGACGACCGGCCCATCGCCCTCGGGCTCCTGGGCGGGGGAGCCGGCGCCGAGCAGCGCGTCGAGCGCCGCCACGCGAAGGCCGACGAGGTGCGGCGGCGGCGCCAGATGGGACTCGTATGCGACCCCGCGTGAGGGATACAGACGCACCCGCCGGGGAGCGAGCCAGGAGCGCAGGTCCGCCGCCAGGTCGCGGGCCGCGCGGTCGTCCCCCACCACCACCAGCGTCGGCCGCGCCCGGGCCTGCTCGTCGACGTCCACGAGGGCGGCCACGGCGTAGGGTCGAAGCGACGAGGAGACGAAGGCGTGGCCGCCGTCGCGCGCGAGCGCCAGCACCTGCTCGTCGTCGGCCGCCAGCCGCAGGAGCGAGCGCAGCGAGCCCCCCGCGACGGCCATCAGGCCCCCACCGGCTCGCCGGCCGGGGTGTCGAGCAGCGTACGTTCCACCTCGTCCGCGGCCGCGCCCACCAGCGCCCGGACTTCAGCGTCACTCTCTGCGAAGCGGCCCAGCACCCACGAGGAGACGACCTCCGGATCGGTGGACTGCGGGCGTCCGACGCCGACCCGCAGGCGCCGGAACTCGGGGCTTCCGAGCTCGCGCTTGAGCGACTTCAGGCCGTTGTGGCCGGCCAGGCCCCCGCCGATGCGGGTCTGCAGCTGCCCGAACGGCAGGTCGATCTCGTCGTGGATCACGAGCACGCGCTCGAGGGGAACCTTCAGCGCCCCCCGGGCCGGGCCGACCGAGCGCCCGGCGTCGTTCATGTAGGTCTGCGGACTCAGGATCGCGACCGACGGCGGGCGGCTGCCATCCGCCAGTGGCCCGGGTGGGCGCCCCTGACGCAGGCGTCCCCGGAACCGTTCCTTGCCGGGCGGGAGCTGCCAGCGCCCGGCGAGCTCATCGGCCACCAGGAAGCCCACGTTGTGTCGGGTCCCGGCGTGCTCGCGACCCGGGTTGCCGAGTCCGACGATCAGCCAGTCGACCGTCCCGCCGCCACCGCCGAAGGGGCGCCGCAGCGGCCGCTACTCCTCGCTGGAGGAGCCCTCCGAGGCGCCCTCCTCGGCCGCCTCGCCGCCCTCCGCCTCGCCCACGACCTCCGTCTCGGACTCGATTTCCTCTTCGACTTCGGTCTGCAGTTTGGGCGGGGACAGGGTCGCCAGCACGGTCTCCTCGAGGTCGCCGAGGAGCGTCACGCCCTCGGGTGCCGCCAGCGCGGAGAGCGTGATCGTGTCGCCGATGTCCATCTCCCCGACCTCGTGCACGATCGACTCGGGGATCGCGGTCGGGAGAGCTTCGACTTCCAGCTCGCGGGTGATCTGCTCGAGCACACCGCCCGCCTTGACGCCGGGAGACTCCTCGACGCCCGCCAGCTCGATCGGCACGACCGAGCGGATCTTCTCGTCCAGGCGCACCCGCAGCAGGTCCACGTGACTGGTCTCGCCGCGCACCGGATTGCGCTGGGCGTCCTTGAGCACGACCGGCGTGGCTTTGCCACCGTCGACAGACAGGTCGAGGACGGCTCCGGCCCCGGCCAGGGCGTGGCGCAGCTCGCGGGCGTCGACCTCGATCCCGATCGCCTCGGCTCCGCCGCCGTAGACGATCCCGGGAACGCGCCCGCTGCGGCGCAGCCGGCGGGCCGCCCGCGAGCCGTCGGCGGCGCGGCTGGTGACGTTCAGTTTGGTGGTCGAAGAGGCCATCGGCAGGGACCGATCGACTCTAGCATTCGGCTTCGTTCTGGATCGGCGGGCTGATCGAGACCAGCTGCACGTCGATCCCGGTGAGGAAGTTGCCGGTGCGCCTGACCTGTACGCACTGGACCACCGGGAGCGTCCCGATCACCGTCCAGGCGACCCGGCTCGGTCCGGTCTTGGCGGTGAGCGTGTCGCCGGTGGCCGATTCGAGGTCGAGGATCTTGATGTTCCCGGGCCGGCGTACGCGCGGGTTGGAGTCGATCTCGCGCAGCCGGGCCACGCACACGGGCCGCTGCGAGCAGCCGCTGAGGTGGGAGGCCATCCCCGCCACGTCGCCGCGGGCCTCCGCCTGGATCAGCTCGAGGTCGTCGTCGCGTTCGAGGTCGTCGACCGAGAAGAAACGCGCCAGCACCGTGCTGATCGCCAGGAACACGAGCACGCCGACAGCGATCAGCAGCACGCGTTTGGGTCGCAGCCAGGGGCTCCTGGAGCGCGGCGGCACATCGGGGCTCGGAGGCCATTGAGGGGCTCCGAGGGGCGTGCCGGATCCCCCGGGAGGTGTGCCGTTGGAGTTCGGCGCGTGGCTCGCCGGCCCTGGTGGAGAGGCTTCCGTCACGGCCCAGACGATAGGCCGCGGCGGGCGTTGCGGACCTAGACTGCGGCGAGATGACGCTCCACCCGCTCGCCGATCGCTTCGCCTCTGTGGCCGACGAGTACGAGCTCGGGCGCCCGGAGTACCCGGCCGGGGTGGTGGGAGCGCTGGCGGCCGAACTCGGTCTGGGGACGGGAGCCACCGTGCTCGACCTGGCCGCGGGAACCGGGAAGCTGAGCCGGGCGCTGCTCGCCGCCGGCCTCGACGTGGTCGCGGTCGAGCCGCAGCAGGCGCTGCGCGAGCGACTGGCGGCGAGCGTGGGCGCAGAGCGGGCCCGAGAGGGGCTGGCGGAGTCGATCCCGCTGGCCGACGGCTCGGCGGCGGCGGTGACGGTGGCCGACGCGATCCACTGGTTCGACCACACCCCGGCCCTGGCGGAGATCGCGCGCGTGCTCACGGACGGTGGGAGCCTCGCCGTGCTGACGACGATTCCCGACTGGAGCGGAGCCTCCTGGGCGCAGGAGGTGGGCGGCCTGCTCGCCGGGCTGCGTCCCGCCCATCCGCATTTCGAGGGACCCCCGTGGCAGCAGCTGCTGCGCGACAGCGGCCACTTCGCAGAGCCGCGCGAGCTGCGCATCACCTGGTGGCGGGAGGCCACCCCCGAGCGGATGGTGGCCCACGTGGGCTCGATGAGCTGGATCGCGGCCCTGGAGGAACCGGAACGGGCCGCCACGCTCTCGCGAGTGGCCGCGCTGATCGAGAGCGGGACCACCCCCGAGCTGATGCCGGCCCACGTGCTGATCGGCATGGCCGCGCTGAAGCCCTAGAAGGCGCGCGCCCCGTGAGCCCGGACGCCCCGCGCGAGGCCGTCGCGCGCCCACCGCGACGAACTCGTTAGCCTCTGGCCGCGTGTACACCGCGGCCACTACACCCTCGTGTCACTGACGCTCGACTGGGACCGGGCCAAGTTCCACCCGGTCGACGACCGTACGCGGCGGCTGGACGTGCCCTTTCCGGAGTCGCTCGAAGAGGGCACCAGGCAATCGCTCGCCACCGCGCTGGTCACGATCGAGGTGGTGGGCGGCCCGGTCGAAGACGCAAAGCTCAGCCACGCACACATCCGCCTGGAGATCACCGACGACGCCGACATGGAGGACATCAAGCGGAAACTCCAAGGGGTCGTCGACGGCGTCGTGCCGCGTACCGACGGCGCGTCGGGTTAGCGGCTAGAAGAGCTGGTTCTCGCCGCCGAAGACCTCGCTGACGGAGTCGTCCACGAAGATCCGGCGGATCGAGTCGGTCAGCAGCTCGGCGCAGGGCAGCACGCGCACGTTCTCCGGGCGGTCCGGGCCGACCGGGATCGTGTCGGTCACGACGATCTCCTCGAGCTCCGACGCGTGCAGGTTGGCGAACGCGTCACCCGAGAAGACGGCGTGGGTGGCGGCGGCGAAGACCCGCGTGGCGCCCTCCTCCTTGACCGTTTTGGCGGCCGCCGCGAGCGTCCCCCCGGTGTCGATCATGTCGTCCACGATCACGGCCGTCTTGCCCCGCACGTCGCCGATCACGTATCCGATCTCGGCGACCTGCTGGGCGGGGCGCTCCTTGTCCAGGATGGCCAGCTCGGCGCCCACCTTGGAGGCGAAGTTCTTGTTCAGCTTGACCCGGCCCGCGTCCGGTGCCACCACCACGAGGTCCGGCAGGCCGAGGTCCAGGAAATACTGGGTCAGCATGAACAGCGCGGTCATGTGGTCCACCGGCTTCTGGAAGAAGCCCTGGATCTGGCCCGCGTGGAGGTCCATCGTCAGCACCCGATCAACCCCCGCGGCCTCGAGCATGCGCGCCACCAGACGGGCCGAGATCGGCTCCCGCGGCGAGGACTTCTTGTCCTGGCGGGAGTACCCGAACCAGGGCGTGACCGCTATCACGCGGTGCGCCGACGCGCCCACGGCGGCATCGATCATCAGCATCAGCTCCATCAGGGAGTCGTTGGCCGTGACGCCCGTCTCGGGATTGCCGCAGGTGGACTGGACGATGAAGACGTCCGCCCCCCGGATCGAGTCCTCGTAGCGGCAGTAGGCCTCCCCGTTGGAGAAGGTCTTCAGCGTGACCGGCCCGAGCTCCACCCCCAGCCTGTCGGCGATCGCGACCGCGAGCTGCGGGTTCGCGCGCCCGCTGAACAGCATCAGGCGCTTGTTGTAATCGATCGGGAGGCTCGCTCGCGAGGACTGGGCCCGCGTGTCCATCGCGCTCATCTCAGGAGAAGTGTAAAGCCCCCTCCCGCAGGTTCGCGGGCCGGGAGCTCGATTGCCGGAGGGCTCGGGCGGCGTCCCGGGCGAGCCGCCCGCAGCCTCACTCCCGGCGGGGCGCCCGGTCACTCCTTGGAGCGGCGCTCGGCGTAGCCCTCGACGTTGCGCTGGCGCTCACGGGCGATGCCGAGGGCTCCCGTTGGGACGTCCTCGGTGATCACCGACCCGGCCCCGGTGTAGGCGCCGTCAGCGACCTCGACGGGCGCCACCAGCGTGGTGTCCACCCCGGTGCGCACCCCGGCGCCGATCGTCGTGCGGTGCTTGGCGTGGCCGTCATAGTTGGCCGTGATCGTCGCCGCCCCGAGATTCGAGCGCTCGCCCACGTCGGCGTCCCCGATGTAGGACAGATGCGGGATTTTGGTGCCCTCGCCGATATCGGAGTTCTTGATCTCGACGAACGTCCCCGCCTTCGAGCCCCGCCGCAGCATCGCGCCGGGCCGCAGATAGCCGAACGGGCCCACGTTGACACCGTCCTCGAGCACGCAGTCGATCAGGTAGGAGTGCCGGATCGTGCACTCGCGGCCTATGCGGGTTGACCCGCGGATCGTCGTGAAGGGCTCGATCACGGTGTCCTGGCCGATCTCCACGTCCACATCGATGACGGTGTTGTCGGGGTCCACGATCGAGACCCCGGCGAGCATGTGGCGCTCGAGGATCGCGGCCTGGGCCAGCTTCCGCACCCATGCGAGGGCCACGCGGTCGTTGACTCCCAGCACCAGGCGGTCGTCCTCGACGATGCTCGCCTCGATCCGCTCGCCGGCGTCCCTCAGCAGCGTGAGCACCTGGGGCAGATACAGCTCGCCCTGGGCGTTGTCGGCGGTCAGCCGCGGGAGCGCCTCGTGCAGGGCCCGCACCGAGAAGGCGAAGATGCCGGTGTTGACCTCCCGGATCTGGAGCTCGGCCTCGCTGGCGTCGCCGGGCCGCTTGGTCTCGACGACCCGCTCCACGGAGCCGTCGGCCGCGCGCACCACACGGCCGTAGCCGCCCGCGTCCTCGAGCACCGTGCTCGCCATCGTGGCGGCGGCCCCCGAGGCTTCGTGGGCGCCCACCAGCTCGGCGATCGCATCGGGGCTGACGAGCGGGACGTCCCCGGAGAGGATCACGACGGCCCCCTCGAGACCGGCCGTGGAGCCCTCGAGGACCTCCATCGCGGCGCTGACAGCCCCTCCGGTTCCGTTCGCCGTCGGCTGGATCGCCAGCTCCACCCCGTCGGGGAGCATGGGCTCGAGCGCACGCGCCGGAGAGTCCACCACGATCACCCGCTCGGCGCCCGCCTCGCGGGCGGCCCGCACGGGCCACAGCAGCATCGGGATGCCGCACAGATCGTGCAGGACCTTCGGCGTGCGCGAGTGCATGCGCGTGCCCTGGCCGGCGGCGAGGATCAGGACGGTGGGGGCGGCCACAGCTGTCGACGATGGTATTGGAGCACCCCGCCGAAGCCGGACAGCGGATGGACGGGCGCGCTACTGGGGAGCCTGGACTCGAACCAGGACTTGAAGAGCCAAAGTCTCCCGGGCTGCCATTACCCCACTCCCCAAGCGCGGCACCATCCTCGCAGGGACGGCTACCGGCAGCGGGCTCCGGCGAGGACTACGGGCGCCGGCCCTGGCGGCGGGGGACGCGCCCGCCTTCGGCCCCGGCCTCCGAGGCCGGGCCGCCGGAGGAGGCGATACCGAGCACCCGCATCGCCTTCAGACCCAGGCTCAGCTTCTCGCGGCCGTCACTCGAGCTCACGTCCAGCCCGCACAGCTCGCGGACCCGCTCGAGGCGGTAGTAGATCGTGTGGCGATGGGTGAACAGGCGCTGGGCGGTCCCGGCCACGTTGCCGTCGGCCTCGAGGAATGTCTCCAGCGTCAGCACGAGATCCGTCTCGTACTGCTCGTCATAGGAGACGAGCGGCTCGACGGTCTCTTCGTAGAAGCGCTGCAGCTCGGAGGGGTTCTCGCTCATCGTCGAGAGCAGCAGCCGGTAGGCCCCGGTCTGCTCGAATGCGAGGGCGGCGTCCTCGCGGGATCCCTGGGCGACGTTGGCGGCGAGCAGGGCCTCGCTGGCCGCGCGCGGCAGCTCGCCGCCCTCGTGGGTGACGCGGCTGCGCCCGAGGGCGAACGTGTAGCCCGGCAGGGTGGCCTGGAGCTCGCGCAGGACGGCGTCCCCGGCCCGCTCGGCGAGCGCCTCCTCGCTACCGGGGACCAGCAGCAGGACCTCGGCGCCGACCACCCCGTCACGGTTCGAGAGGGCCGCGATCGAATGGCTCGCGACCGCCCGGGCGCCGCGCTCGGCAACCGCCCGTACGCGTCCGCGCCAGCCCTCCTCGGTCGGGGCCTGGGGATGGGCACGGGCGACGATCATGCAGGCCCCCTCCTCGATCGACAGCGACAGCTCGGTGGCGCGGACCGTGATCTCCTCGCCGCTCAGCCCCCTGGCGAGCACGGCCCTGAGGAAGTCCGCAGAGGCCGTTTCGGAGATCCTCTCGGGCGCCCGCACGCGCTCGACCTCGGAGGCGATCATCGTCAGCAGCAGCCGGCGCATGGGGACGCTGGGCTCGCTCTTGGCGCGCATGTGGAGGGTACCGACGACGCTGTCGGCGACCCTCAGGGGAGCGCTCTCGACGCCGTCGCCCTGGGACAGCAGCGTGCGCTCCTCGGCGGGGGAGCGGGCCGCGACCGCCAGGGTCGCGCCGGTGGCGTCGGTCACCGCCAGGCTCGCGTCCAGGGCGCGGGCGGCCGCGCGCACGACCTCCGGCAGGCCCGCTCCGGACTCGACCGCCTCCGTGATCGCCTCGAGCGCCGCGAGGTCCGACACGGCGGGGTCAGCCCCAGAAATAGACGGCCGCCAGGGCGGCGCCGGCACCCACGCCGACCAGCACCCCGAGCACGTACAGGGACAGCACTGTGGCGGCCAGGCGCTCCCACACGCGCGAGTAGGACGTCCAGGCGGGGACCGCTATGTACACGAGGTACAGGCAGAACCCGAGAAACCCGGCGGCGCCCAGGACGAGGTCGTTGATCATCGATCTACTCATGCGGCCTTCCGCGCCAGATTGTTGCGCACGCGGCCGTCGCGCCGTGGGATGGTCGTCCCCCCGGCCGGTCGGCGATCGGCCCCGGAGTGGCCGTTCCCGGGAGCCGCTCCCGGTGCGGCGGGCCTCAGTGGCTCTCTAGCACCGCCCCCGCGCGCTCGTCAACCGGCGTGCAGGCGATCACCGCCGGGTGACGCGAGCCCAGCGAGCGGGTGGCCCGTTCGAGCGCCGGCCCCGCCGGGGGTCCCGCGAACAGCCCCACCACGGTCGGCCCCGAGCCGCTCACGAAGGCGTGCTGCGCGCCGGCGTCGCGGAGCTCCGCGAGCGCGGGCTCGATCGCCGGGTACAGCGAGATCGCGGCCGCCTGGAGGTCGTTCTCGAGCAGCCGCGGCTCGCTCGGCAGCGTCGCGCCCCACCCGAGCTGGTTCCTCAAGGCCTGCCGTAGGCGGGCGAGCTCGGCGTGCGTCCTCGGGGCACCGAGCCGGTCCGCCTCGCGGTAGACGCGGGCGGTGGCGAGGCCTTCCTCGAAGGGGAGCAGCAGCACGGCGAGCTCCCCGGAGGGCGCCGGCAGCTGCTCGAGCTGCTCCCCCGCCCCGTCGGCGAGCCACCGCCCCGGGCTCAGCTGTGCGCTCACGTCGGCCCCGAGCCCGGCGGCGAGCTCCAGCATCAGCGAGCGGTCATCGACCCCGGCCGCGCGGGCGGCCAGCCTCAGGGTCGCCGCCGCGTCGGCCGAGCCTCCGGCCAGCCCGGCGGCCAGCGGGATCCGCTTGTGCACGTGCAGGCGAACCGGCGGTCCCCGCCAGCCGCTGGCCTGGCGGAAGGCGGCCAGCGCCCGGCTGGCGAGGTTGTCCGCGGCCGGCCCCGGCACCCCCGGGCAGACGACCTCGTCGCCGGCGTCGTCCGGGCCCGCCAGCGGCTCCAGGGTGAGCTCGTCGGCGAGCGACAGGGACTGCATCACGCTCACCAGCTCGTGCCGCCCGTCGCCGGCGCGAACGGGCCCCACGAACAGCCCGAGGTTCACCTTCGCCGGTGCCAGCGTGCGCAGCACGCTCACAGCTCGAGCGCCCGCGCCAGCTGCAGGAACTGACCGGGGGAGATGCGCTCCGCGCGCACATCGGGTTCCAGTCCGAGCGAGACGAGCGCCTCCTGCACGCGCTCACGCTCCCACCCCTGCGAGCCCTCGCCCCCGCCCGCGAGCCGCAGCGAGCCCACCAGCGTCTTGCGCCGGTGGGCGAAGCCGGCCGCCACCAGCGCCCGCAGCGAGGACGGATCGGGAGGCTCGCCCGCAGGGCCGGCCGGCGCCGAGCGGCGAGTCAGCCGCAAGAGCACCGAGTCGACGTTCGGCACGGGGTAGAAGACGGTGCGGGGAATCGCCCGAACGACGCGCACCTCGCAGGCGAGCTGGGCGAGCACGGAGGGCAGCCCGTAGGTGCCACTGCCGGGACTCGCGGCCAGCCGCTCGCCCACCTCGCGCTGGACCATCACCACCCACAGTGTCGCCGTCGGGAGCTCCTCCAGCGAGCGCAGGACGAAGCCGGCCGCGATCCCGTACGGGAGGTTGGCCACGACCTTGACGGGTGCGGGCTCCAGTGCGCCCAGGTCGAGCCGCATCGCATCGGCCCACCACAGCGACACGTTCTCGCGCCCGGCGAGGGCGTCTTCCAAGGCCTCCCGCAGCCGCTCGTCGACCTCGACCACGTGCAGGTGGGCCACGCGCTCGGCCAGGTACTCGCTCAGCACGCCCAGGCCACCGCCCACCTCGAGCACGACGTCCGACGGCGCCGGCGCCGCCTCGCGCCCGATCACCCCGAGGATGTTGGAGTCGATCAGGAAGTTCTGCCCCAGCTCCCGGTCGGGGCGAACGCCGAAGCGCTGCAGCCGCCGCAGGCTCGGCTGGGCCGGCGCGGCCCCGGAAGGGCTCATGCCCAGCCGAACAGCCGGGCGGCGTTCTGCTCGAGCGCCTCCCCGAGCAGCGCCTCGTCCACGCCGCGCAGCTGCGCCAGGAAGCTCACCGTGTGGGCCACGAAGGCGGGTTGGTTGCGGTGCTTGCGGACGACCTGGGGGGTCAGGTAGGGAGCGTCGGTCTCGACCAGCATGTGATCCTCGGGCACACGCGCCGCGGCCGCAGCGAGCTCGCGGGCGCTCGGGTAGGTGACGTTGCCGGCGAAGGAGATCCAGTAGCCGCGCGCCAGGCACTCATCGAGCTGCTCGGGCATCGAGAAGCAGTGCATCACCACCTCCACCCCGTCGGCTTCGGCGGCCAGCTGCTCGAGCGTCTCGGTGGAGGCCTCGCGGGTGTGGATCACCAGCGGCTTGCCTAGCTCCGCGGCCAGCGCGATCTGGGCGGCGAAGGCCCGCTGCTGGTCGCTGTGGGGGGCGTAGTCGCGGTAGAAGTCCAGGCCCGTCTCGCCGATCGCCAGGCAGCGGCCGTGGGCCGCCAGCGCCCGCAGCTCGGCGAGGTCGGCGTCGTCGAAGCCGCGGGCGGAGTTCGGGTGGCGTCCGACGGCGGCGTAGACCTGAGGGAAGTCCTCGGCGGCGGCCAGCGCCGAGCGGCAGGAGGCGCCGTCGATGCCGACCGTGAGGATGCGCCTCACGCCGGCCTGCTCGGCCGCTGCCACGAGCTCGGCGTTGGGAGGCTCGCAGAGGTCGAGGTGGGTGTGTGAGTCGATCATCGCTGCGCCCGGCGCCCGTCCGGTGGCTCAGGCCTGGGCCGGCTGTGCGTCCTTGGGGAACAGCGGCCCGATCTCTTGTACCCGGCGCACGTGCCCCCCGCGCAGGGCCGCCTGCGACAGCGCCAGCTCCGGGGCCCCGAGCGCCGCCAGCAGGCGCTCGGCGCCGTTGGGGATGAAGGGCCACAGCAGCACCGTCACCGAGCGCAGGGCCTCGACCAGCGTGCGCAGCACCCGGTCGAGCTCCTGCGCCCGCTCGGGGTCCTTGGCCAGCGTCCACGGGGCCTGCTCCTCGACGTAGCGGTTGAGCCTCCTGACGCGCTGCCAGACGAGCTCGAGCGCCGGAGTCAGCTCGGCGCGATCGAGCTGGGCGCAGAGCTGCTCGGTCAGGCCCTCGAAATCCTTCCCCAGTACGGGATCGAGCTCGCCATCGGACACCTGCCCGTCGCGGTAGCGCCACAGCATCCCCACCGTCCGCGAGGCGAGGTTGCCGAGCTCGTTGGCCAGCTCGGTCTCGTAGCGCACCTCGAAGGAGGCCGTGGAGACCGACCCGTCCTGCCCGAACGGGACCTCCCGCAGGAGGTAGAAGCGCAGGGCGTCTGCTCCGAAGCGGTCGATCACCGCGAACGGGTCGAGCACGTTGCCCAGCGACTTGCTCATCTTCTCCCCGTCCATCAGCAGGTAGCCGTGGACGAAGATGTGTTCGGGCAGCTCGATCTCGGCCGCCATCAGCAGCGCCGGCCAGTAGACGGCGTGGAAGCGCAGGATGTCCTTGGCGATCAGGTGGTAGCTGGCCGGCCACAGGCGCTCGAACAGGTCTTCGCCCTCGCGCGCATAGGAGAGCGCGGAGACGTAGTTGAGCAGCGCGTCGAACCACACGTAGAAGACGTGCTCGTGGTCCCAGGGAACCTGCACGCCCCAGGTCAGGCGCTTGCGCGTGAGGGGCACGTCGCGCAGCCCCGAACGAATGAACGAGAGCGCCTCGTTGCGGCGGGTGACCGGGCTCACGAACGAGTCCCGTTCGGCGTACAGCCGTTCCAGCGGCTGCTGGAAGGCGGACAGCTTGAAGAAGTAGTTGTCCTCGCGCTCACGGGTGAGCTCGATGTGGTGGATCGGGCAGAGGTTGCCGGGGTCGATCTCGTTGTCGGCCTTGAAGTCCGCGCACCGAGGGCAGTACCAGCCCTCATAGGTGCCCTCGTACACGAAGCCGTTGTCGCGGACCCGGCTGAGGATCTCCTGAACCTTGGCTTCGTGCTGGGGGTCGGTCGTGCGGATGAAGAAGTCGTTGCTCGCCGACAGGCGGGGGGCCAGCGCGCGGAAGCGCTCGGCGTTGCGGTCGGCGAGCTCCTGGGGGCTCACCCCGAGCGCGTGGGCGGCATCGGCGACCGGCTCTCCGTGCTCGTCGGTGCCCGTGAGGAAGAAGACCTCCTCGCCGCGCTGGCGGTGGTGGCGGGCCAGCACGTCGGCCGCGATCGTGGTGTAGGCGTGACCGAGGTGGGGCTCGGCGTTGACGTAATAGATCGGGGTTGTGACGTAGAAGGACATCGCGGCTCCGTGACTTGCAGGCTATCCGCCGTCCCCGCCCTCGCGGGTGAGCGCGCGGTAGAGCTCGTTCGCCGGCACCCCGGTCAGGCGCGCCAGCGCCCCCGCCGCCGCCCGCGGGCGCGCCCCGGCGTCGATCAGCTCCCTCAGCGCCTGCACCGCGGTCTCGTGCTCGACGCCGGCGCGCTGCTCGCCGGGCCCGCAGACGAGCACGATCTCCCCTCGGGGAGCCTCGCCGCCGAAGCGCTCCGCCAGCTCGGCTGCACTCCCGCGGGCGACTTCCTCGTGCAGCTTGGAGAGCTCACGGCACACGGCGAGCGCCCGCCCCGGTTCGCGCCCCGCGAGGAGCTCCAGCGTGGACGCCAGCCGTTGGGGGGACTCGAAGGCCACGACCGTCTCCGGCGTGCCCACCAGCAGGCTCTCGCGCTCGGCCCGCCTCCTCGGCAGGAAGCCGACGAACCGCCAGCTCGCGGCGGGCAGCCCTGAGACCACCAGCGCGGTCACCACGGCGCTCGCCCCAGGCAGGACCTCCAGCGACAGGCCCTCGTGGATGCACGCCTGCACGAGCATGTGGCCAGGGTCGGCGATCAGGGGCGTGCCGGCGTCGCTGACGAGCGCGAGAACCTGGCCTTCGGCGATCCGCCCGATCAGCTCCTTCGCACGGGAGGCTTCGTTGTGCTCGTGATAGCTGACCAGCGGCCGGCGGATCCCGTGGCGCTCGAGCAGCCGCCCGGTGCGGCGGGTGTCCTCGCACGCCACCAGGTCCGCGTCGGCGAGCGTCGCCAGGACGCGAATCGTCACGTCGTCGAGGTTGCCGATCGGGGTCGGACACACGACCAACCGCCCAACTGGCGCCCCGGGTTGGGTCATCGCGCAAATATAGGCTGCGGCTGTTCGCCCCCGGGATGCCTGAAGAGCACCACGAAGAAACACCGCGGTACACGCGCTACCGCAGCCGTCGCAGGCTCATCCCGGAACGAGGGGAGCAGGCGGCTCCCGGCGACCCACGCGTGCTGGGGGCTCCGCGCTCCCGGCGGGGCTCGGGTAGCGGCCCCGAGCGGGAGGGCTGGCGCCGCTGGACGAAGCCGAAACGGGTCCTGCTGACGCTGGGCGCCGTGGTCCTCGCGTGGCTGGCGCTGTCGGTGGTCCTGTTCCTGCTGAGCTCCCACTTCGAGCGCACGTCCCCGCCTTCGGATGTCGAGGCGGCGCTGGCGCCGTCGGGCTTTCCGCTCACCTCCGCCAGCAACATCCTCGTGCTCGGATCCGACCGCCGGCAGAAGAACAGCAAGGAACCGGGAGCGGAAACCACGGGCCCGGGGCGGTCGGACACGATCATGCTGATCCGGACCGGTGCGGGTCACTCCGCGCGCTTGTCGATCCCCCGCGACACGGTCGTGGAAATCCCGGGACACGGCCTGCAGAAGATCAACGCGGCCCACGCCTTCGGCGGCCCGGCGGAGTCGATCTCGGTGATCTCGCACTGGCTCGGGATTCCGATCAACCACCTGGTGGAAGTGAACTTCGAAAACTTCCCCCAGCTGATCGACGCCATGGGCGGCGTCAGCTACACGGGCGGCTGCATCGTCTCGCGGCTCGACGGAGGCTTCAGCAACGGCGGCTACACGCTGCGGCTGCCCGCCGGGACCCATCAGCTCAACGGCAAGCAGGCACTGGCGCTGGCGCGCACGCGGGAGAACCTGTGTGAGCCCAACGAGACCGACATCCAGCGCGAGCAGCACCAGCAGGCCCTGTTCAACGACATGAAGTCGCGGCTGTTGTCACCGTCGAGCTTCCTGCGCCTGCCCCTGATCGCGTGGAACGCCCCGCCGGCGATCATCTCCGACATGAGCGGCGCGGAACTGCTCGGCCTGTTCGCGGCCCTGTCGATCGGCGGTACGCCTCCCACGAGGGTCCTGTACCCGACCGGCACGATCACGCTGCCCTCGGGCGAAGACGGCCTGACGGTGTCCGAAGCGGCCCGCCGGGCCGCGGTCGCCCGCTTCCTGGCCGGCTAGTCGCCCGAGCCGCCGGAGCCGCCCGAGCCGCCGGAGCTGCCGGTGGTGACCGTCTTCTGATCCTTGGAGGAGCCGCCCTTGCCGTCCTTGGCGGCCTTGCCGTCCTTTGAACCGCCGTCCTTGGAGCTGGTGTCCGAGGACGATGAGGAGCTCTCGCCGCCGCTCTCGGACGAGTCGCCGTCGCTGCTGGAGCGACCCCGGCTGCGCTTGCCGTAGTCGGTGTTGTAGAAGCCTTTGCCCTTGAAGTGAACAGCCGGTGCGTGGAGCACGCGTTCGACCGGCACGCCGGTCTCGGGGTCGGCCGTCAGCGCGGCGTCGCTGAAGGACTGCTGTAGCTCGAAGGTGCTCCCATCGGGTCGCCTGTACTCATAGATCGGCATCGGCCGCCGATTATAGGGGGGTGCCGAGCGGGCGCTGAGGGGGTTAATCGCTCAGCAGCGCACGCGCACAGGTGACCGCGGCGCGCATCGTGGCGGTGTAATCCCGCCCCGGCTCGCTGAGCATCCGCAGGGCGATCCCGTCCCCGAGTGAGAACAGGATCTCGGCCACCGCTTCGGGCTCCTCGTGCAGCCTCAGGACGCCGTCGCGCTCGGCCGCCGCGAGCATCCGAGTGACGTGCTCGCGGGTCCGCCGGATGAGATCCTCGTACTCGGCGGCTATCTCCGGGTTGCGCCGTGAAAGTGTGAACAGCTCGAAGATCAGAGCGATGAACTCCGCGTCCTCGGAGATCGTCTCCTTCAGGGTCTGGGCCATCAGGCTGATGAAGTCATCAGAGGTCCTGGCCGTGGAGAGCTGGTGCTCGAGGCGCTCCAGGCGCAGCTCGCAGTCGCGCCGGACGGTCTCCGCGAGCAGCTGCTCCTTGGTGCCGAAGTAGTAGTGCAGCAGCCCGCGCGAGACGCCCGCCTCCCGCGAGACGTGGTCGAAGGTCGATCCCGCGCTGCCGCGACGAGCCACGCTCGAGCGCATCGCGTCGATGATCCGCTGGGCCTTCTCACCTTCCAGCGAGCGACCTCCGGAGCGGGTCGTACCCGATCCGGCGTCGCCCGATCCGTTCTGCTCCTGCGCGACCCCCCCGGCCGCGCCGTCTGGGGCGCTCACTGCAGGCCCCTCGGCGCAGCTGCGGCTAGCTCACCGGCGCCGGTGCCGGCGTCGCCGGGGCGGTGGTGGAGCTGTAGTCGAATTCCTCCTCGGCCCCGAACATCATGTCGAGCACCTTGGAGCGCAGACCCTCGCTGAGGACCAGCGCGAGTATGCCGCCGACGGCGAGCAAGGTGAGCATCCGCACCAATCCCCGCCGGCGGCGCCGGCGGCGAGGCGGTTCGCGCAGCGAGGAGGTCACGTCGCGAAGCGACGTCACCGCGTCGGAGAGCTCCCGCTGGAGCTTCCGGTCCTCGAGCAGGGCACGCCCGGCGGGCTTGCCGTTGCTCATGCGCCCGTAGGCGCTCCGCGCCGACCCGTAGGCCGACATCAAGTTCGAACGCAGCTGCTCGTCTTCGACGAGCCGCTGGAGGTACTGATTGCTGCGAGCCGCCCGAGCGGCTTCTTCGGCCCTGCTCAACCTGCCCTTCGCTGACATCTGGCACCGCCCTCCGAAAGGTTGCTGTCCGGCGACCAATATACCCGCAGCGCCGTCTCGGGACGCTCGCGCCCCAGCTGGGGGTGGACGCCCGGTCGATGCGACCCCGGGCGGGAGCTACACGTGCAGTGCGGCCTGTTCCTGGGCGGAGGGGAACGACCAGGCGGCGCGGGTGCGTCGCTCCTGGCGAAAGACGAGACGCAGCTGGCGCGGCGGTTTGAGCTGGGCGTCCTTCGGGCGGAAGGTCGCGCACGGCTCCTCGAGGGCGAGGGCGCAGAGGAGGTTGGCGCGAAAGAAGCAATCCTCACACGTCACCTTCGCGGCGGCGCGTTTGGGCGCACGCTCGCTCTGCCTACTGGCCACCTGCAATTGCGACCCCCGCTCGTGTTAGAGGTTTGTTACTGCGTCGGGACGGCAGCGATCATAGGCACCCGCCGGGAGCCGCTCAAGCGCCATGGCGCAAATCGCAGCGAAAACCGTTGGCTAGCCGGAAATAGCCGTCGAGGAGTCACTTCCGTGTGACGATGTCCGATTTCAGCGGGCATTTTGCGAGCCTTCCCCGGGCATCGGGCCGTCGCCGCGCAATCATCATCGGGTGCAGATCCTCGTCAGCGGCGCCAGCGGCTTCGTGGGCTCCGGGCTGGCCGCACGGCTGGCCGGCGACGGGCACTCGCTGCGCGCCGTCGGCCGGGACGGGCCCCGCCTACGGGAAGCGCTCGAGCTGACGATGGGCTCGGGGGCCGATGACGTGGAGCTCGCGGTCGGCGATGCGGTCGCTGGCTCCGGGTTGCGCGAGGCGCTGGAGGGGATCGACGTCGCCTACTACCTCATCCACTCGATGGAGAGGGTCCCGCGGGGCACGCCGGGGTTCGAGGTGCGGGAGCTGTGGGCAGCCCAGAACTTCGCCCGCGCCGCCTCTGCGGAGGGGGTCGGGCGGATCGTGTACCTCGGCGGGCTCGTGCCGCGCTGGGACACGACCGGGCGCGGTCGCCGGGCCGCCGCATCCCGCCACCTGGCCAGCCGCGAGCAGGTCGAGCGGGTGCTGCTGTCCGCGGTCCCGGACTCGGTCGCGCTACGGGCCTCGATCGTGATCGGTGCACGCTCGCGCTCGTTCAGGCTGCTGGTGCGGCTGGTGGAGCGCATGCCGGTACTGACCCTGCCGGCGTGGCAGAGGTACAGGACCCAGCCGATCGACGAGCGCGACGTGATCGAGATGCTGGCCGCGTGTGCGCAGGCACGCCTGCCCGAGAACACGCTCGAGGTGGGTGGGCCGGAGGTTCTCACCTACGGCGAGATGCTGTCCCGGATCGCGGAGTTGATGATCGTCGGGCGCCCGTCGGTCGGTCTGGGTGTGAACCTGACGGGTTTCACATCCCGTGTCGCGGCGGCGATCGCCGGCGAGGACCCTGAGCTGGTGGGCGCGCTGATGGCCGGCCTGCAGGGCGACCTGATCGCGCGTGAGGACCGCGCCGCCGAGCTCCTGCAGGTGCGCCTGCACTCCTTTGACGCCGCCGTCGAGCACGCCCTGCGGGAGTGGGAGCTGCGCGAACCTCTGGCGGCACGCTAGACGCCAGCGGCTACGGTGTGGCGGGCGCCACCCCACCCGCGCGCCGATCAGATGAGCCTCGTGACCGCCTCAACCCGGATCGATGCGACGCCAGCTCAGGTGTGGGAGATGGTGATGGATCCCGACCGCCTGTCGGAGTGGGTCACCATTCACCGCCGGCTCGTACGCGCGGACGACGGCCCACCCAGGGTCGGCTTCACGATGGATCAGCAGCTCCACATGCGGGGTGTGCACCTGGAGGTTCACTGGCGGCTGGTGGAGTGCCGCCCCTGTGAGCTGGCGGTGTGGGAGGGACGGGGCCCGGCACGCTCGCGGGCCCGCACCGAGTACATGCTCACAGCCGAGCACGGTGGGACCCGGTTCGACTATCAGAACGAGTTCCGTCCCCCACTGGGTCCGATCGGCACACTCGTGAGCCGTGCGTTGGTCGGGGGTATGCCCGAACGTGAGGCACATCGCACACTGGATAAGCTCTGCGCTCACTTCCAACCGGCACGTACGGGGAATTAGTGTAAGGTCGGCGTGCCGTTTTGCCATGCGTTAATTCGCGGCACCGTCCAGCGAAGATTCGCGACACCACGAGCGAAGAGGACTACCAGTGAACGATTTTCTTGACGACAGGCGCCGAGAAATCTCGGAGAGGCTGAAAGAGCTCAAGCCATTCGTGGACGAGTTCAACCGTCTCGAGGAGGCCGCGTCCGCCCTCGCTGGCGTCGTCGGATCGGCGGCCTCGGGCGCCGGTGCCGCGATCACGCGGGGGCGCGGACCCGGTCGCCCGCGGGGCAAAGGTGGCCGCAAAAAAGCAACCGCCCGGACGACGTCCACCGCCACCGCCACGCGCGCCACGGGGACCCGCCGCAAAGCCAAAAGAGCAGCCGCAAAACCGAAAGCGACGGCGACCGCCCGCAAACCGGGCCGGCCCGCCAAACGTCGCGCTGGGCGCCGCAAAGGCAGTGGCACGCGCGCGGCCGAGGCACTGTCCTTCGTGCAGGGTCAGCCCGGCATCACGATTCCCGAGCTGGCCGCCAAGATGGGTATCAAGCAGAACTACCTCTACCGCGTGCTCCCGGGCCTCGAGTCCGAAAAAAAGGTCGAGAAGAAAGACCGCGGCTGGTACCCGCGGGGCTGACGCACCCAGCGCTGAGTGTGCCCGGCGGCGCCGGCCACACACCCGACTGACTCAAAGGGGGCACTCCGTCAGGAGGGCCCCCTTTTTTTCCCAAAGCCAGCCCCGCTCGAGCGCTCCTGGACCCGGCCGGCCGGGCGCCGACGTGTTGCTCAGCCGGGCGCCCGATGTGTCGCTGAGCCGGGCGCCGAGGTATCGCTCAGCGCATCCCTCGGGTCGCTTCAGATCATCCCGGCGCCGGCGACCGTGTCGCGCTCGCCGGTGAGCTCGGCGACCGAGGCGTCGATCCTGGAACGTGAGAAGTCGTTAATCTCGAGCCCCTCAACGATCCGGTACTGACCACCGGCACACGTGCACGGGAAGCCGCAGATGAGCCCCTCGGGAATCCCGTAGGAGCCGTCGGAGGGGACGCCCATCGAGACCCAGTCACCGGACGTGCCGGCGACCCAGTCGCGAGCGTGTTCGATCGCGGCGTTGGCCGCCGAGGCCGCCGAGGAGGCGCCACGCGCCTCGATCACCGCGGCACCGCGTTTGCCGACGTTGGGCAGGAAGTCGTTCTCGATCCATTCTTCGTCGTCGACGACCTCGACCGCCGGGTACCCGTTCACAAGCGCGTTGTAGAGATCCGGGTACATGGTCGGCGAGTGGTTGCCCCATACCCCCATCTGGGTGACCTCGTCGACTCCCACGGCAAGCTTGGAGGAGAGCTGGGCCATCGCCCGGTTGTGGTCGAGGCGCATCATCGAGGTGAAACGCTCGCGGGGGATGTCGGGTGCGTTGTTCATCGCGATCAGGCAGTTGGTGTTGGCGGGGTTGCCCACCACCAGAACCTTCACGTCGGCGGCCGCGACGGAGTTCAGGGCCTTGCCCTGGACCGTGAAGATCTCGCCGTTGGCGCTCAGCAGCTCGGCCCGCTCCATGCCCTTGGTGCGGGGACGGGAGCCCACCAGGAGGGCGATGTTGGTGCCCTCGAAGGCGTCGGCGGGCCGGTCGTGGAGGTCGAGTCCCTTCAGCAGCGGGAAGGCGCAGTCCACCAACTCCATCGCCACCCCCTCCAGCGCCCCCATGGCCGGGGGAATCTCGAGCAGGCGCAGGTCGATCGGCTGGTCGGAACCGAGCAGCTCGCCGGCGGCGATGCGGAACACGATGCTGTAACCGATCTGGCCTGCCGCTCCGGTGACGGTGACACGTACGGGGTTGCTCACGAGCTGTCTTCTCCTCGGTGATGTTCGTTTTGACGGGAGCCCGGCCCTCCTCAGGCGCGGGCGGCGCGGAGGTTCTCCTCGACCGAGCCGAGGAACTCCTCGGTGGTCTGCCAGGGCTGATCCGGCCCCACCAACAGGGCCAGGTCCTTTGTCATCTTGCCGCTCTCGACCGTCTCGACACACACGCGCTCGAGCGTCTCGGCGAATTCTGAGAGCTCGGGCGTGCCGTCCATGCGCGCCCTCGCCGATAGCCCCCGGGTCCAGGCGAAGATGGAGGCGATCGGGTTGGTCGAGGTGGGCTTACCCTGCTGGTGAAGGCGGTAGTGGCGGGTGACGGTTCCGTGGGCCGCCTCGGCCTCGACGGTCTTGCCGTCGGCGCTCATCAGGACGCTCGTCATCAGCCCGAGCGAGCCGAAGCCCTGGGCGACGGTGTCTGACTGCACGTCGCCGTCGTAGTTCTTGCAAGCCCACACGTAACCCCCCTCCCACTTCAGCGCGGCCGCCACCATGTCGTCGATCAGGCGATGTTCGTAGGTCAGCCCGGCGCTCGCGAAGTCAGCCGCGAACTCAGCCTCGAAGACCTCGGCGAAGATGTCCTTGAAGCGTCCGTCGTAGCGCTTGAGGATCGTGTTCTTGGTCGAGAGGTAGACGGGCATCCCGCGCTCGAGCCCGTAGCGCAGCGACGCACGGGCGAAGTCGCGGATCGAGGCATCGAGGTTGTACATCGCCAGCGCGATGCCCGGGCCGGGGAAGTCGTACACCTCGAGTTCGATCGGATCGCCGCCGGCGGTGGGGGTGTAGGTGAGCGTCAGGGTCCCCTCGCCCGGGACGACCAGGTCTGTGGCGCGGTACTGGTCGCCGAAGGCATGACGACCGATCACGATCGGCTTGGTCCAGCCGGGCACCAGCCGCGGGACGTTGGAGATCACGATCGGCTCGCGGAAGATGACCCCGCCGAGGATGTTGCGGATCGTGCCGTTGGGCGAGCGGTACATCTCCTTCAGCCCGAACTCGGCGACCCGCGCCTCATCGGGCGTGATGGTGGCGCACTTGACGCCCACGCCGTAGCGCAGGATCGCCTCCGCCGCCTCGACCGTGACGCCGTCTCCGGTCGCGTCCCGGTTCTCGATCGCGAGGTCGTAGTACTTCAGGTCGACGTCGAGATAGGGAAGGATCAGCTGCTGCTTGATGAACGACCAGATGATCCTCGTCATCTCGTCGCCGTCGAGCTCGACGACCGGGTTCTTCACCTTGATCTTTGTCATCTGTCCTTCCTGGTTGCCGGGCGGCGGACTCGCCGCCAGGGCTCGGTTCCCGCACACGGGTGTGGCCCGGAGGCCCATCCTTCCACGCGTCCGCAGGGTCCGGTGGGAGCGGCCCAGGAGCACGCGCCCGGCACGGGGAGCCGCCGATGCTATCGACGCGGGAGCGCCGCACGGCTCCTTGGGCGGATGCCGGGGCGGGGCGGAAGCTCCCCGTGGGGTTCTTCCGCCACCGCCCCCTACCCGGATCGCCTGTCGGCATCCACCGCTCTCATCGGTCCCGGCGGGCGGGCGCTTGAACCCCGGGGCCCGGCCTCTGGCCCCGCGGGCACCGTCCCGCCGCCAAACTCTGCTTCACTTGGTGGGGAAGCGATGGCCAGCACGGTGACGCAGCAACTCGGGGGACGGGCGCCGTTCAAGACGCACACGGTGGCCAACCAGGTGCCCCCGCTGGTGGACGTGAACGTCTTCACCAGCAACCGCCCGCTGGTCGAGGCCACCCAGCGGGAGGGCGCCGAGTGGGTGCTGGAGCGGGCCTCGGAGCTCGGCGAGTTCGTGGGCGGCGAGCCCCAGCAGCAGTGGGGTCGCCTGGCCAACGAGAACAAGCCGGTGCTGCGCACCCACGACCGCTACGGCAACCGCATCGACGAGGTCGAGTTTCACCCCGCCTGGCACCAGCTGATGAAGATGGGCGTGGAGCACGAACTGCACTGCCTGCCGTGGAACACCGACCGTCCCTTCGCACACACGGCCAGGGCCGCCCTGTACATGACCGCGATGCAGGCCGAGGCCGGCTATTGCTGTCCGATCACGATGACCTACGCGGTCGTGCCGGCACTGCGTGCCCAGCCCGAGCTGGCGACGGAGTGGGAGGCGCTGGTCACAGCCACCGCCTATGACCCGCGCTCGGTGCCCGCGGCCGAGAAGGGCTCGGCGATCGCGGGGATGGCGATGACCGAGAAGCAGGGCGGCTCGGACGTCCGCGCCAACACCACGAGGGCGATCCCGCTCGGAGAGGGCGGCGGCGGTGGCGAGTACGAACTGGTCGGCCACAAGTGGTTCTGCTCGGCCCCGATGTCGGACTTCTTCCTGGTCCTGGCCCAGGCCACCGACTGCGATCCCCCGGCGCTGTCGTGCTTCCTGCTGCCCCGGATCCTGCCCGACGGAAGCCGCAACGAGTTCCACATCCAGCGCCTGAAGGACAAGCTCGGCAACCACTCCAACGCCTCCTCGGAGATCGAGCTGCACGGCGCCTGGGCGCGGATGGTGGGCGAGCCCGGACGGGGCGTGCCGACGATCATCGAGATGGTCGGGCACACGCGTCTGGACTGCGTGATCGGGGCGGCCGCGGGCATGCGGGCGGCGGTCGTCAACGCGACCCACCACACCGCCCACCGGCAGGCGTTCGGGAAGCTCCTGATCGACCAGCCCCTGATGCGCAACGTGCTCGCCGACCTGTGCGTCGAGTCCGAGGCGAGCACCGCGCTCGCGATGCGCCTGTCGCGCGCGTACGACGAAGCCCACGCCGACGCCGAGGCCGGCGACAACGGCAGCGACGCCCAGTTGCTCAAGCGCCTGGCAACGGCGGTGGGCAAGTACTGGGCCTGCAAGCGCGCCCCCAACCACTGCTTCGAGGCGCTCGAGTGCCTCGGCGGAGCCGGCTACGTGGAGGAGTCCGGGATGCCGCGCATGTACCGCGAGGCCCCGCTGGCATCGATCTGGGAGGGCTCGGGCAACGTCATCAGCCTCGACGTGCTGCGGGCCCTGAGGAGCTCACCGAGATCGCTCGAGGTCTACTTCGCCGAGGTCGAACTGGCCCGCGGCGGCGACCGCCGCCTTGACGCCCGCATCGACGACCTGAAGACGCAGTTCGAGGACGCCGCCACGCTGGAGTCGCGCGCCCGGCGGGTGGTCGAATCGATGGCCCTCTGCCTGGAGGGCTCGCTGCTGGTGCGCAACGGCCACCAGGCCGTGGCCGACGCCTTCTGTGCCTCGCGGCTGGCCGGCGAGGGCGGCCTGGAGTACGGGACGCTTCCCGCGGACACCGACTTCGAGGCCATCATCGAGCGCAGCCGCCCGGTCGCATAGCCGCCGCGGGCGGACACTCCTCGGGCCTACCATTGACTTGATGCCGGGGCGAGGGAACCTGCAGCTTGCGCGCATCTTCGGGATTCGCGTGGGAGCCGGCGGGAGCTGGCTGTTCGTCCTGTTCTTCCTGATCTACTGGCTCTCGAAACGCTTCCACGAAATCATCGGCGGTTCGACCACGACCGCCTACGCGATCGCCGTCGCGGGCGCGCTCGGATACTTCCTCTCGCTGGTCCTGCACGAGCTCGGCCACGCGCTCGCCGCGCGCAGGGTCGGGATCCCCGTCGTCGGCATCGACCTGTGGTTCTTCGGCGGGCTGCTGCACATGCGCCGCCAGCCCCAGAGCGCCTCCGAGGAGTTCACCGTGGCGGTCGCGGGACCGCTGGTCACGCTCGGGCTGTTCCTGCTCAGCATCGCCCTCGGGCTGGTGTTCGCGAACGGCTCGAGCCTCAGCGACGCGGTCCTGATCCGCGAAGGCACCACCACCACCCCGGCGCTCGCCCTGGTGGGATGGCTGGCGTTCATCAACGGGGCCCTGTTGGTGTTCAACATCGTCCCCGCCTTCCCCCTCGACGGCGGCCGCATCGCGCGGGCGCTCGTGTGGTGGCGGACCGGCGACCGCAACCGGGCCACGCTGATCACCGGCCGCGCGGGCCAGGCATTCGCCGTGCTGCTCGGGCTGTTCGGCGTGATCGGCCTGTTCAGCACGGAACCGTTCCTCGGCGTGCTGACGCTGCTGCTCGCGTTCTTCCTGCACCAGGCGGCCGCCCAGGCCGTGGTCCAGGGCGAGCTCGCCAAGCGGATCGAGCACGTCACCGTGGGGGACATCATGGATCGGGAGCCAGTCACGATCCCCTCCCAGGTGACGCTGCTGGACGCCCAGGAGCAGTTCTTCCTGCGCTATCGCTGGCCCTGGTTCGCGGTCGTGGACGCCGGTCGGCACTTCCTCGGGGTGGTCCGCGAGCAGCGGGTCGCCGCCGAGATCGCCGCCGGGCGCCCGGCGCTTTCGGTGGCGGACGTGCTGGAGCCCGACCTGCCCGTGCAGATCGGCCCCCAGGCGCCCCTGGAATCGCTGCTGGGGTCCGACGGCATGGGCCAGCTCGGGGCGATGATGGCGGTCGACAGCGAGGGCGTTCTGCAGGGCGTGGTCACGCTCGCCCACGTGCGCCGGGCGCTGCGGCCCGCCCATCCGGCCGGCTGAGTCGCGCTTGCCGGCGGGGCCCCCGCGCGAGCGGCCGAGGCGCCAGTCCTCCGGGATCGGGGCGGTCGTGGGGCCGACGGCGCGTAATAGACTCTCCGCCGCAATGGCCTGGAACAACCAGCGGAGCGCCCGCGCGCGGTGCCTTCACACGACGTACTGATCATCGGCGCGGGCCTGGCCGGCCAGCGTGCCGCCCTGGCTGCCGCGGAGCGCGGGGCCAGCGTGGCGATCATGAGCAAGGTCCACCCCGTGCGCTCCCATTCGGTGGCCGCCGCGGGGGGTATCAACGCCGCCATCAGCGTGGACGACGACTGGCGCTCGCACGCCTACGACACCGTCAAGGGCTCGGACTTCCTCGGCGACCAGGACGCGATCGAAATCATGTGCTCGGAAGCTCCGCACGAGGTCATGCACCTCGAGCATATCGGCGTCCCCTTCCACCGCAACGACGACGGCGAGATGGACCTGCGGGCCTTCGGGGGAGCGTCGCTGAAGCGGACCGCCTACGTGGCCGACATCACCGGCCAGGCGCTGCTGCACGTGCTCTACGAGCAGCTGATGAAGCACCACGAGACCGTCGAGCGCCTCGAGGAGTGGTTCACGACCTCGCTGATGACAGACGCTGAGGGTCGCTGCTGCGGCGTGATCGCCCGCGAGATCCGCAGCGGGCACATGGAAGCGTTCACGGCCAAGAACGTGATCCTCGCCTGCGGGGGCGCCGGGCAGGCCTACAAGCCGACCACCAACGGGCTGATCGTGACCGGCGACGGGATCGCACTGGCGTATCGCGCAGGGGCCCCGCTGATGGACATGGAGATGGTCCAGTACCACCCGACCTGTCTCGTGGAGACGGGCATCCTGATCACGGAGGGCGCCCGCGGCGAGGGGGCCCACCTGCTCAACGCCCAGGGCGAACGCTTCATGGAGAAATCCGCTCCCAACAAGATGGAGCTGGCCTCCCGCGACGTGGTCTCGCGGGCCGAGCAGATCGAGATCAACGAGGGCCGCGGGGTGGGCCCCCACGGGGCCGGCATCTACCTCGACGTGACCGTCGTCCCACGCCGGCGCACGCTCGAGGCGCTGCGCGAGATCGTCAACCTCGGCCGCGACTTCGCCGGCGTGGACATCACCCGCGAACCGATCATGATCCGCCCCGGCCAGCACTACATCATGGGCGGCGTCAAGACCGACGTCGACGGGCGCACGCCGATCGAGGGCCTGTACGCCGCCGGAGAGGTGGCCTGCGTGTCGGTCCACGGAGGCAACCGCCTCGGCGCCAACTCGCTGCTGGACACGCTCATCTTCGGCCGCCGGGCCGGCGAACACGCCGCCGAGCGGTCCGCCCGCATGGGCATGCCCACGGCCAACGGCAAGGCCCACCTGCGCCAGGACGCCGACCGCATCGCCGAGATCATCGCCCGCCCCCGCGAGGGCCGGCGCGTGTCGGAGATCAAGAACGAGCTCGGCGAGCTGATGAACCGCCACGCCGCGGTGTTCCGCGACGAACAGGGCCTGCAGGCGGCGCTCGAGACGGTGCGGCGGCTGCGCGAGGAGACCGAGAAGGCCTGGATCGACGATCGCGGCACCGTCTTCAACCAGGACGTGCTGGGGGCGATCGAGCTCGGCTTCATGGTCGACTGCGCCGAAACCACCGTCGTGGCGGCGATCGAGCGCAAGGAGTCCCGGGGGGCCCAGTTCAGGACCGACTTCCCCGAGCGCAACGACGAGCAGTGGCTCAAGCACATCGACCTCACGCTGAGCGACGGCAAGCCGGAGGTCAGCTACTCGCCTGTCACGATCACCCAATGGCAACCAGAGGAGCGCAAATACTGATGCACGACCAGGCACGGCCTACGGGCGGGCGCTCGGGCACACGCGGGGAGCAGCGCTGATGGCGGAGATCCGGGAGCGCCCCCCCGAGCCCTTCACGCTGCGCCTGCGCCGCTACGACCCCGCCTCAGGCGAGGCCCCGTACTGGGACGAGCACACGGTCGAGCTCGAGCCCCACCGCTCGGTGCTGGAGGCGATCCTGCAGGCCCGCGACCGCTTCGACGGCTCGATCGGGATCCGCTGCTCCTGCCGCCAGGCGATCTGCGGCTCCTGCGGGGTCCGCATCAACGGCGAACCGGCGCTCGCCTGCCACACCCACCTCGACGCGGCCAAGGGTTCGGGCCGGGGCGGCGTGATCGAGGTCGAACCGATGGGCAACATGCCCGTGCTGAAGGACCTGATCGTGGACATGGACGCGGTCCACTGGAAGAAGATCCGCCGCGTCACCCCGTGGCTGCTGCCCAAGCAGCCGGTACCGGAGCGCGAGTACCTCGTGCCCCGCGACGCGATGGTCGACGTGACCCAGACGATGGCCTGCATCCAGTGCGGGGCGTGCGTCTCGGACTGCCTGTCGATGGAAGTGGACCCCGGCTTCATCGGCCCGGCCGCGCTCGCCAAGAGCTACCGCTTCGTCGGCGACCCCCGCGACGACGAGCACCGCGAGCGCCTCAACGACCTCGCCCAGGACCCCCTGGGGATCTTCGACTGCACGCACTGCTTCAAGTGCGTGGAGGCGTGCCCGAAGGACGTCAACCCGATGGGCCAGATCATGCGCCAGCGCCGCATCGCGACGGGCGATTTCCACATCAAGGACCCCAACAACGGCAAGCGCCACGAGGCGGCCTTCACCACGCTGGTGCGCGACAACGGCCTGCTGTGGGAGGCCGAACTGCTGCCGCGCTCCTATGGCGGCAACTCGTGGTGGGGCAAATTCGCCCCGGCGGCCGGCAAAGAGCTGCTGAGCTCGCTGCCGGCGATCATGAGGGGCCTGCTGCGGCGCAAGGTGACCCTCAAGGCGGCCCTGAAACCGCACCGCATCCCGGCGGCAGACCGCAAGGCCGTGCAGGCGATCTACGACACCGTCGAGGGCCGCGAACAGCGGGTGGAGCTGAACCTGTACATCGTCGGCGAGGACGAAGAGCCGAAACCGGATGCGGTTGGCACCGAAGCGGCCGAGACCACGCGCGAGGAAGACACCGCGTCCAGTCCCGAAGTGGAGACGAGCTCATGAAGGTCGCCTACTGGCCCGGATGCGTCAGTCGCGGCTTCACCCCGGAGCTGCACGGCTCGCTGGCGAAGGTGGCCCCGCTGCTGGACATCGAGCTGGTGGAACTGGATCGTGGCGCGTGCTGCGGCGCCGGGGTGATCGCCGAGCACAACCAGGAGCTCGCCGACACGCTCAACGCACGCACCTTCGCGCTGGCCCAGCAGGTGGACGGGGCGCAGATGATGATGAACATCTGCTCGACCTGCCAGGGGGCCCAGAGCGAGTGCCAGGAACGGCTCGACGCGAACGCCGAGTACCGCTCGCAGGTCAACTCGACGCTCGCGGGCGAGGGCCTCAGCTACGAGCGGGGGCTGACCAACAAGAACTTCCTCTGGCTGCTGGTGGAGGAGATCGGCCTGGAGCGCCTGCGCGGGCTGGTCAAGCGCCCGCTCACGAACCTCAAGGTGGGCCCCTTCTACGGCTGTTACATCGTCCGCCCGCGCAAGCGACTGGGGATCGACGAGGAGCACCCCCGCGACCACTACCTCGAGATGCTGATCGACGCGCTCGGAGGAACTGTCATCAAGTACGCCGGGATGCGCAAGTGCTGCGGCTTTCCGATCATCACCATGAACAAGGAAGCCTCGCTCAAGCAGGCCGGGCGCCACCTCGGCGACGCCGTCGACGCGGACGCCGACTGCCTGGTGACGCCGTGCCCGCTGTGCCATCTGAACCTCGACCTGCAGCAGCCGCTGGCGGAACGGGCCGTGGGCCGGGAGCTGGAGATGCCGGTGTTGCACCTGCCCCAGCTCGTGGGCCTGGCGCTAGGGCTCGAGCCGCACGAGCTCGGGATGAGCCGCCACGTCGTGCGCCCGAGCTCCGTGATCGACTGGTCCGCCGCGGTCGTCGCCGCGGCCGCCTGATCGACCCGGCCGGGGCGATGCCCGCCGGGCGACCGTAGCCTTCCCCGGTGCGCGTCCTCACCGTAGTCGGCAACCGCCCTCAGTTCATCAAGGCGGCCGCCCTCTCGGGAGCGCTGCGCGAGCGTGCCCAGGAGCTGCTCGTCCACACCGGCCAGCACCACGACGACACCCTCTCAGGGATCTTCTTCCGCGAGCTGGGGCTGACGAAGCCGGACCGCGAGCTCGGCATCTCCGGAGGCAGCAACACCTCGCAGCTCTCACGGATGCTCGCCGCGCTGGAGGCGCTGGTGGCGCAGGAACGCCCGGATGCGGTGCTCGTCTACGGGGACACCAACTCGACACTGGCGGGCGCGCTGGCGGGCGCCCAGGCGGGCGTGAGGGTGGTGCACGTGGAGGCGGGCATGCGCTCCTTCGACCGCTCGATGCCGGAGGAGCTCAACCGCGTGCTCAGCGATCACCTGGCCGAGCTGCTGCTGTGCCCGAGCGACACGGCGGCGGAGAACCTGCGGGCCGAGTCGGTCGCGGGGCGAGTCGAAGTGGTGGGCGACGTGATGGTGGACGTGTCGCTGCGCTGGCAGGAGCACGCCCGGGCCGACGAGTCCGCGCTGGAGGCCTACGGCCTTCGTCCCGAGAGCTACCTGCTGCTGACCGCCCACCGGGCCGGCAACGTCGACCCCCCCGAGCGACTGGAGCGGCTGGTCGAGCTGGTGGTGGCGCTCCCGGGAAGGGTGCTGTTTCCGGTACATCCGCGCACGCTCGAGCGGCTTCGGGCGAGCGGCCTGATCGAGCGGCTTCGCGGCCGGGACGGCCTCACCCTGAGCGGGCCTCTCGGGTACCTGGAGTTCGCCTCGCTGTTGATTCACGCGAGCGCCGTGCTGACCGACTCGGGCGGTGTCCAGAAGGAGGCCTACCTGGCCGGCGTGCCGTGCGTGACCCTGCGCGCCAACACCGAGTGGGTGGAGACGGTGAACAGCGGCTGGAACACGCTCGTGGACCTCGACACGGCCGCGGCGCTGTCGGCGCTGGAGCGTCGGCCCCCGGCCGAGCACCCGCCCCTATACGGGGACGGCCACGCCGCCGAGCGCTGCGTGCAGGCGATCCTGGAGCTGTGAGCGGCGCCCTACCGCGGGGGCGTTGCGCCGCCGCCGAGCCCCCGGCCGAAGCCGGGGGCGTTGACGGTTATCCGAGCTGACATGCTGCGGCCGCTACGGCCGCGTTTTCCTAACGACGCCTCGTTCGCCCTTTCTTGAACTCGGCGACCAGCTGCGACTTCACCTGAGCGATCTTGGCGGCGATGACGGCTGGAGACGTGAGCGCCGCCGACACGCCCTCGCCTTCGCGAGCGCAGTCGGCATAAGCCTGCACGACGTTCGGGCCTTCGCTGAGGGCGACGACGGTCCAGGTGTCGCCGAGTTTTCGGCTCCCGACGACTTCCCCGAAGGCCTCGAGTGAGCCACCGCTGACGGCGCTTTCCCCGGCGCCGCATTTGGCTTCCGAAACTGCCACGAATATTTCTTCTTCTTCTTCGCCTTCTACTTTCGGGCCTTCCACTTCAGTGAGCGCGCTGAGGGTTCCGCCACTCCCGGTGAGACCTTTCACGCCCGCTGGACCAGTGGGCCCGGCCGGACCGGTAGCCCCGCCGGGGCCGGTGCTGCCGCCAGGCCCGCCAGGCCCGGGCGAACCTGAAGCTCCGGGGGCTCCGGAGGGCCCCGCTTTCCCGGAGGCACCGGGAGCACCCTGTGCCCCTTTCAGCGTTTTCAGCACGCTCGGCTTGATCTGACTCGTGCTCGTGATCAGATAGTGGTTGGCGGCGACGGCGGTTCCCCCGAGCGCGACGAACAGCGCCACGAGCGCCACGACCGTCCCTAGACGCGGTCGATGCATCCTGCGTACCTCCCCCAATTCGCTGGCTCCCCGATTGCTGAGGCGCCGCACCCGATGTGGCGCGCGACCCCTGCGGCGATCCTATCGGACTATGTGAGAACCGGCACTTACCTCACCGGCCCGGCCGGCGGCGGGGCCGCCCCGGGTGTGGCCGCTACCCGAACGGCTGCTCGACGCCGACGGTGCCCTCGCCCGCCAGCTCGAAGGCGCTGTGCAGAGCGACGACGGCGCGCTCGACCCTGTCGCGGTCGATCACGCACGAGATCTTGATCGGCGAGGTGGAGATCATGTCGATGTTCACGCCCTCCTCGGCGAGCACGCTGAAGACCTTCGCCGCGACCCCCGGATGGGAGCGCATCCCGGCTCCCACGATCGAGACCTTCCCCATCTCCTCGTAGGTTTTGAGAGCCTCGAAGGCCTCGCCGGCGAGCGGCTCCAGGGCGGCGCCGGCGGTACGCAGGTCCTCGCGGGGGACGGTGAAGGAGATCTCGGCGGCCCCTCCGGCGGAGGCGGGCTCGTTCTGGACGATCATGTCGACGTTCACGTTCGCCTCGGCGAGGGCGCCGAAGATCCGGGCCGCCGCCCCCGGCGCGTCGGGCACGCCCGTGAGCGTGACGCGAGCCTCGCTGGTGGTGTGGGTGACGGCGGTGATGAGGGGTTGCTCCATGGCTTCTCCTTCGGCGACCACAAAGGTACCGGGCTGTTCGTCGAACGATGCGCGGCAATGGATGCGCACGCCGTGGTTGCGGGCGTACTCGAGCGAGCGCAGCTGCAGCACGCCGGCGCCCGAGGCGGCCATCTCGAGCACCTCCTCGAAGGACACGACCGGCAGCATGCGGGCGTCGGGAACGATCCTCGGGTCGGCCGAGAAGACACCCGAGACGTCGGTGTAGATTTCGCACACGTCGGCGCCGAGCGCTGCCGCCAGGGCCACGGCACTGGTGTCCGAGCCGCCACGACCGAGCGTGGTGACGTTGTGGGCGTCGGCCGAGACACCCTGAAAGCCGGCCACGAGCACGATGTTGTCCTCTTCCAGCGCCGCCTGGATGCGATCGGCGCGGACGTCGAGGATCATCGCCTTGGTGTGGGACTCGTCGGTGACGATGCCGGCCTGGGAGCCCGTCAGCGAGATCGCCTGATGGCCGAGGTCGTGGATCGCCATCGCGCACAGGGCGCACGAGATGCGCTCGCCCGAGGACAGCAGCATGTCCATCTCGCGGGGGTCGGGCGCCGCCGAGACCTCCTCCGCCAGCGCGATCAGCTCGTCGGTGGTCTTGCCGCGGGCGGACAGGACCGCGACGACAGGGTGGCCTCGTTCGCGCGTGGCCACGATCCGGTGGGCGGCCCGCTTGATCCGGTCGGCGTCCGCCACCGAGGTGCCGCCGAACTTCATCACCACCAGCGGCTCGCTCACAGCGCCCTCCTGCCGGCGAACGCCTTGCCGAGCGTGACCTCGTCGGCGTACTCCAGGTCCGAGCCGACCGGCAGTCCGCTGGCCAGCCG
This sequence comes from uncultured Solirubrobacteraceae bacterium, assembly GCA_963821425.1. Classification (GTDB taxonomy): domain Bacteria; phylum Actinomycetota; class Thermoleophilia; order Solirubrobacterales; family Solirubrobacteraceae; genus Palsa-744. The sequence goes on along the minus strand of CAWGDS010000004.1, from coordinate 1,636,209 downwards.
GGTGACGCTCACCTGGGGCGCTCGCGCGCGCAGCTCCTCGGCGATGTAGAGCGCCGTCGCTTCGCCGGTGGTGGTGGGGTTGGTGGCGAGCACCACTTCCCGCACCGGGGTGCCCTCCGTGCCCGCCGTGGTCACGCGGTCGAGCAGCTCGGCGATCTTCAGGTCCTCGGGATCGACGCCGTCGATCGGCGAGAGGGCGCCGCCGAGCACGTGGTAGACGCCGTGGTACTCATGCGTGCGCTCCATCGGGATCACGTCGCTGGGCTCCTCCACGACGCAGATCAGGGCCTGGTCGCGGCGCGCGTCGGCACAGATCCGGCAGCGGGGTTCGTCGGTGAGGTTGAAGCAGCGCTCGCAGAGGGTGATCTTCTGCTTGACCTCGACGATCGCCTCGGCCAGCCCCGCCGCATCCTCCGGCGAGGCGCGCAGGATGTGGAAGGCCAGTCGTTGCGCGGTCCGATGCCCGACCCCCGGAAGCTTGGCCAGCTCGGTCATCAGCCGCCGCACCGGCGGCGCGTAGGAGGCGTCGCTCACAGACCCGGCAGGCCCAGTCCACCGAGGGCGCCCAGGTCGAGGCCCGCGGTGGCACCGCCCATCTTCTGCTCAGCCAGCTCCTGGGCCTTGCGCAGGGCGTCATTCATCGCCGTCAGCACCATCTCACCGAGGATCTCGGCGTCCTCGGGATCGAGCGCGGCGGGGTCGATCCGCACCTCCCTCACCTGCAGATCTCCGCTCACCTTGACGAGCACCGCCCCGCCGCCCGCGGTCGCCTCGACGACCTCCTGGGCCAGCTCCTCCTGGGCCAGCTCCATGTCCCGCTGCATCTTCTGGACCTGGGCCATCATCTGCTGCATGTTGGCCTTCCGCGGCGGCTTGGCCATCACGCCCCCAGCTCGCCCGCGGCCAGGGCGTCGGAGCTGTGCTCGGCGGCCTGACCGTCCGGGAGCCAGTCGGAGGGAACCTCCTCGGCGTCGAACTCCTCGATGAAGCGGCGCACGAGCTCGTCCTCGGTGAGCTCCTCTCCGCCGTCATCGCCCTCGCCGCCGGGCACGTCGCGCAGCTCGTAGGACAGCCGCCAGCGGCCGGGCGCGAGCGAACGCAGGGCCTCGCCGACGATCGCCCGGTTGGCGGGATCCTCGGCCTTCTTGCGCAGGAACTGGGCGGTGGAGGAGAAGGCGAGCGTGAGGTCGAAGCCCTCCAGCGCCACCGGGCGGGCGTCCTTGATCACCGCACCCAGCATCGCGTGCTCGCCCCGCACGAGCTCCACCACGGCCGGCCAGATCTCCAGCAGGGAGTCCAGATCGCCCGCGAACGCCTCGCTGTCCGGGATGGCGCCGTCCGGCGCCGAGGCAGCCGCCGCGGCCGGCGCCGGGTCGCTCGCCCCAACGGGAGCGTCCGAGGCCGAGGGGACGTCCTGGGCGGGCTCGATCACGCGCGGCTCGGGGGCGACCTCGGGGGGAGCTGCCGCGGGCGGCGGCGGAGCCGCCGGCGGCCGCGCCGGTGCCGGTGTGGACGCCGGCGAGCCACCCGCCTCCAGGCGCTCGATGCGGGACAGCAGCGCCTTCAGCGAGCCGTCGAGTTCGGGACGGGCGGCCTTCACCAGCGCGAGCTCCAGCCGCGTACGGGCGTCGGCGCCGGCACGGATGCCCTCCATCGCCTCGCCCAGGAGCTCCAGTAGGCGCAGCACCTGGTCGTGACCGACGCGGGCCGCCTGTTCGCGCAGCGCCTGGTCGGCCTCGGCGGTGAGGGACAGCTCGGGCGGGACCTCCTCGAGTGCCTGCACGAGCAGCAGCTCGCGGGCACGCGCCTCGAGGTCGCGGGCCAGCGAGGCCGGGTCGTTGCCCTGCTGGGCACGCTGCTCGAGGGCTCGCAATGCACCCGGCGCGTCGCCACGGGCGACGGCGTCGATCGTCTCGAGCAAGAAGCCGGCGTCTGCCACCCCGAGCACCGCAAGTGCGTCCTCGAGGACGATCTCGCTGCCGCTGTAGGTGACGAGCTGCTCGAGCGTCCCGAGCGCGTTGCGGAAGCTGCCCGTGGCCGAGCGAGCGATCGCGGCGAGCGCCTCCGGGGGAATCTGGATCGACTCCGCCTCGGACACCCGGCGCAGCACCGTGCTGATCTGCTCGACCGTGGGGCGCTGGAAGTCGAAGCGGTGACAGCGGTCCACGACGGTGGCCGGGATCTTGCCCGCCTCGGTGGTGGCGAGCACGAACACTGTGTTCGGCGGAGGCTCCTCGAGGGTCTTCAAAAAGGCGTTCCAGGCCGCCGTCGAGAGCATGTGGGCCTCGTCGAGGATGTAGATCTTGCGGCGTCCGCTGACGGGCGCGTAGGCCACGCTCTCCCGCAGCTCACGGATGTCCTCGACGGAGTTGTTCGAGGCCGCGTCCATCTCGAGCACATCCAGCGAGTTCGCACGGGCGATCGACACACACGACTCGCAACGCCCGCAGGGCTCGGTCGTGGGGCCCTCGGCGCAGTTGAGGCTGGCGGCAAGGATCTTCGCCATCGAAGTCTTGCCCGTGCCGCGGGAGCCGACGAGCAGGTACGCGTGATGGACCTTGTCCCGCTCGACCGCGTGGCGGAGCGTCCTTGTGACCGGCTCCTGACCCACGACCTCGGCGAAGGTACGCGGCCGATGCCTGCGATAAAGCGACTGTCCGGGCAGTGAGAGCTCCTCTGGCGACACCCTGGCGTGAGTCTACCCACGCCGGTAGGCAGCCCCGAAGCGCTCCGCGGGCGCACTACGCGAGGGGGTAGCGTCCGCGCCCATGTGGGCCGCCACGAAGCGTACGGCCGCACGCGTGGCGGCTCCCGCGGGGGCGATCGTCGGCGGGGCGCTGCTGCTGAGGGTGATCTACGGCGTCGCCTTCGCCAACTACGACACGCTCTATGCGCTGGCCTGGGGAGGCCAGCTGGCGCGGGGCGAAACACCCGCCTATGGGGTCCCGATCGCGCCCACCCCTCACCCGCTGGTGGAGCTGGTGGGCCTCGTCCTGTACCCGCTCGGACCGCATGCGGTGGAGGACGTGACGGTGGCGCTGGGCTTCCTTGCCCTGTCGGGGTGCGGGTGGGTGATCTACCTGTTGGGGCGGGAATGGTTCACCCGGGCAGCGGGCGCCCTCGCGGCGCTGATCTTCCTCACGCGGGTACCGGTGATCTCCTACGGCGTGAGGGCCTACGTCGACATCCCCTACCTGCTGGCGGTGCTGGGAGCCCTGCTGGTGGAGACCCGCCGGCGCCGGGCGGGGGCCCCGGTCCTGGTGCTGCTGGCGGTGGCCGGGCTGCTGCGTCCGGAGGCGTGGGTCTTCTCGGGGCTGTACGTGATCTACCTGGTGGTCGCCGAGCGCTCGCCCGCCCAGGCGGGCCCGCGCCGTGGCCGGCGGGAGCTCACCGGGCTCGTGGCGCTGGCGTTGAGCGCGCCGCTGGTGTGGCTGATCGGCGACCTCGCCGTCACGGGCAACCCGCTGTGGTCGCTCACCAACACCCGTCATACGGCCACCACGCTGCAGCGGGTCACGGGGATCGGGAACGTCCCCGAGTACATCCCCAGGAGGATCGGCGAAGTCCTGCGCCCACCGGTCCTGCTGGGGGCCGCCGTGGGGGGAGTGCTGTCGCTGCTGTGGCTGCGCCGGCGAGCGGCCCTGGCGGCCGCCGCGGGGGTGCTCGCGGTGCTGGTGTTCGCCGCCCTGGCCACGGCCGGGCTGCCGATCAACACCCGCTACGGCTTCCTCGCGGACGCGCTCCTGTGCATCTTCTGCGGGGCCGGCGTGTTCGGCTGGCAACTGCTGCAGCGCTCGGACCCGCATCGGCGCAGCTGGCAGATCGCGGCCCTGGTGGTTGCGGTTGCGCTCGTGGCCTACGTTCCCGCGACCGTCAAATCGGCCCATTCCCAACTCGACGAACTGGCAGCCCAGCACGGCATCGAAGACGAACTCCTGACGCTCGTCAAACAGGACGCGGTGACGCTCCTGTGCGGCCCGGTGGGGGTGCCCAACCACGCCCCGATCCCGCTGTTGGCGCTGTACATGAAGACCAGCCCGGCGAGGATCGTCAGCCCCGAGGCCGGCGAGATCAGCCAGGGGCGTGTTCCTGGAGGCGAGCCCACGGGCGCTGCGCGACTACGTGCTGGACCGCCACGACCCGCATTCGGCGGGACGCCCGCCCGCCGGCTTCGTCGAGACCCGCGCGGACCCCTCCTGGCGGGTGCTCGAGCGCTGCCGGCGATGATGGACCGTGCACCCTCCTCCGGGACGCTCGGCACCCGGCGCCTACCTTCACCACCGACTCCGACCCGGGAACTCCCGCTGCGCCTGGCGGTGATCGCTTAAGGCTGCTTCCTTCCGGATCTGACCTGGTTCGCGAGCCGACATCGCGCGGGACCCGAACCATCAACGCCCCTGGCGAGGGAGCGACCGGGGCCGGTGCCCCTCGAGAGGGACTTCAGCCCCGCTAGAGCGGATTGCGGGTTACAGGGCACCGCTACCTCCCCGCCTAGCACGGTCCGCGTCGATCCTAACAACGAGCGCACCGCCGCCTGCACTTCCGCTAGGCTGCCCCACCGTGATCAAGCTCAAGACGCTCACCTCCACCCGCCGCCGGTTCCCGACCGCCCTGCTCCTCGCGGGCCTGCTGACGGCCTCCGTGCTCGCAGGCTGCGGCTCCGGGGGCTCCTCGACGATCACGGTCGGCAACGAGAACAAGGCCGACAACGCGCTGCTGAAGTCGACGGGCAAGAGCGAACCGAGCGAAACCAGCTCGAACGTGCCGAAGACGCCGTCGAGCGGGCCGCTGGCGTACAAGCCGGTCGTGAAGTCGCCCGGCGGGACGCCGCCGAACAAAGAGGTCATCAAAGACCTGCTCGTGGGGACGGGCGCCGAAGCCAAAGCCGGCCAGACGGTGACCATGAACTACGTGGGCATCAACTGGAAGAGCGGCAAGGAATTCGACTCCTCGTGGAAGCGCAACGAACCCTTCACCTTCACGCTCGGCAAGAAATCGGTGATCGCCGGATGGGAAAAAGGCATTCCGGGGATGAAGGTGGGCGGCCGCCGCGAACTGGTGATCCCGCCCGCGCTCGGGTACGGCCCGAAAGGCTCCCCGCCGAGCATCCCGCCGAACGAAACGCTCATCTTCGTCGTAGACCTGCTGGGCACCTAGCGCCACGAGCCCTCACGGCCACGGTGGCCCTCCGCCGCCCGCCCATTCCGCCAGACCGTCCTCGCGCCTGCAGTTGCTCGCGCTGGCGCTCACCCTTGGCGCTGCCGTGGCGCTGGCGGGTTGCGGCAGGCACAAGGCGGCCACGCCCGCCGAGGCGAAGCTCGAGAACGAAGACTTCGTCGCCGTGACGGCCGCTCTGGCCGCGGCGGCTCCCCAGGTGGAAGCCGAGGTGGCGGCCACGAAGGGCGCCTGGCCGGCGATCCTCGGAGGCGTCAAGGGACGCCCGAGCGCGGGGACGCGGACGAAGGTCCTCCTCGCCGCCAAGCGGGCCGCCGCGCTTCGGCTTCCGACGCTCATGACCGAAGAAGGCTCGGCCCAGCTGACGGGCCCCGCCTCTCCCCTGGCGAGCCGGTTTCGCTCCTTCCAGACACTCGGCGCGCGTAGCTGGCAGCTGCTGGAAAGCTCGCTCGACGAGATCGAACACGGCTCACGCTCGCAGGCCGAGTTCGCCCGCCAGAACCTGCCCCTGTACATCGAGGGCATCTACGACGCCCAGTTCACGCTGGCGGAAACGGGCAAGCAGCTGCTGGCGGCCTACGAGAAGCTGGGAAGCCAGAAGACCTTCGGCGGCTCGCTGACGACCTCGCAGATCCAGCAGCTTGCGGCGCGCTACTCGAAGGAACGCGACGAGCTCTCCCCGAAGGAGCAGGTGAAGCTCGGATCGTGAAGCCGTTCGTATGTGCCGGAGCCGGCTTTCTACTCGCGGTGCTGTGGTTCGACCTGATGTTCGACGTTCAGGTCCTGCGTCGGCCCGCGGGCGAGCTGCCGGAGCCGGTGCTCGCCTCGATCGCCGCCTACTACCGGCGCGTCACCACCACGGCGGCGCCGATGAACCGGCTGGTGGCCGCCGTGATGCTGGCGACGCTCGCGGCGATCATCGCCCAGATCGCCGCCGGCGAGGGCTCGGCGTGGGCCGGGTGGGCTTCGCTGGCACTCGCCGCGGCGCCGATCGGGGTGGCCGGCGCCCGCACCGTCCCGAGCGCCGTGCGCCTCGGCGCGAGGGCCGATCCGCCGGCCCGCCAGAGCGATCTGGCCCGCGCGGTCTGCCGCCAGCACCTGTTCTGCTTCGGCTCCATCGCCGCACTGCTGGCCGTGCAGCTGGCTGCGGCCTGAGCCCTCGTCCGCCGGCGGCGAGGGCGGCGGCCGCGCTGCCGATATGAGGGCTCTCACCCGCCGCTGACGTAGCGCTTATCGTCGCGGCTGATACTTCCCGCATGGGATTCCCGTGGAGCCGGGGCGTCCGACGGGCGATCGGCGCAGCCACCGCGCTCGTGCTCGTCGGAGTAGCCGTAGCGCTTGCCGGCGGTGCGGCCGACGCAGACGACGACGACGCCCCGCTTGCGGCGCAAGCCGCCGCCGTCTCGACGGCAGCCCACCCCGCGCCCTCGCCCGCGGCGGCCAGGCGCGAAGCTGCCCTCGACACGACACGGGCGTGCGGGGTCCAGAGCGCCGCCACCGTGGCCGACGTCGAGCAGCAGGTCGCCCAGCGCATCTACGCCGATGAGCTCTCGGGTCGTGAGACGGTCACCGACGTGGCTCACGTGCGCCATTCGCAGGCGCTGCTCAACGCACTCTCATCGGGGAACGCCGCCGCGATCCACGCGGCGGTGGCCGCGATCGTCTACACGCCCCACTGGCACATCGTGCGGCTGCGGGTGATGCAGGGCACTCGGGTGCTCGCCGACGTCGGCGGCCCCTACGTGATCGCCCCGGTCAGCGGCACGCTCTCACAGCACGGCCGCACGCTCGGGCGCTACGTGATGTCGGTCCAGGACGACACGGGCTACGTGAAGCTCGTCAGCCGCTTCATGGGCGTGCCCGTGGAGCTCTACCGCGGCCGCTCCTACCTGATGGGCACGCTGCAGCCGCCGCCGTCGCTGCCGCACACGGAAGCGAGCGTGGCAGCCGGCCACAGCACATACCTGGCCCGCGTCTTCGCGGCCGGCAGCTTCCCGTCCGGCACGCTCAACGTCGCCCTGCTGGTGCCCCAACCCACGCGTGCCTTCGCCGCGCTCAGCTGTGGGCAGCTGTGGGCCGACACCTGGGGCTCGGTGGCGATGCACATCGCCGCCCGCCTGGCGCTGCACTCGGCCGGCTACCACGAACTCGTCGGCGTCGTGAGGGCGACCGGCGGGGCGTCGGTGTTCGTGCTCTCCGGCGGGCACCCGCTGGCCGGCGGTAGTCCGCCCCGCCACCTCCCCCAGGAAGGCAGTGTTCGGATCGGCGGGCAGAGACGCTGGGTGTTCTCGTGGCTGGCGGCCCCGCAGGTGCGGGTGTACGTGGTCGCGCCGTCCCCGTAGGTCCCGGGCAGGGCACGCCGCACGCCGAAGAGGGTCCGCCCCGCCCACCACCAGGGTTTGCGGTGGCTCAGGCGGTCTTCTGAACGACGTGGTACTGCGTCGCGGAGAGGATCCGCATGTGGCCGAGGCCCGTGCGCCAGGTCAACGTCCGCAGGAGCCGTCCGGCCCTCGACAGGCTCGAGCTGGGGGCGGTGGCGACGAAGCCGGACTCCCGGATCGCCGCGCCGGGGAGTTCCTCCAGCAGCGTCTTCACCGTCGCGGGCTGGTACTCGCGGAAGTGGATGTCCCAGACGGCCAGCGGCTCGCCGGACTCGGCCACGATCTTCGGAGTGCGCGCGAACGTCAGATCCCCCCACATCACCGGCTTGCCCCGCAGGGCTTTGGCGGCTTTGGTGACGGTGCCGGGGTTGGGCGTGCTCAGCAGCAGCACGCCCCCCGGGCGCAGGACGCGCCACACCTCCGCGAGGTAGCCGGCCGGATGGTTGTAGAGGTGCTCGAGCACCTCGGTGGAGACGACCGCATCGACCGATCCGTCCGGGATCTCGGCGAGGAAGTCATCGGCGTTGAAGTTCGTGCGCAGCGTCTGCACGCCCGGGAGCTCGGTCAGGAACGAGCGCTCGGGTGGGAGCGGGAAGTAGTCGACCGCGATGAAGGAGCTGAAGCCGAGGTCGCGGGCCAGCCGCAGGAAGAAGCCGTTGTGGCAGCCGATGTCGGCGATCGTGTCGGTGGGCGCCTGCAGATGGCGCTCCAGCGCCCGCCACAGCAGTTCGTGGCGGGGGCGAAACGTCTGCAGATTCGGCCGGCTCCACGGATCGTGGTCGAGCACGGGCGAGCGCAGCAGCTCGTCGTATGTCCGCTCCAAGGTCGCCATCGTGCGCAGGCGAGGGTACCAACGCGGGCCCGTGGCGCACCCGCCACGGCTTCTCGATCCGGGGCCAACGATGGCCGCACGCGCGGCCGGGCCGGGCGTCCTTTAAACTCGACCGTCCAGGGCGCGTAGCTCAGTGGGAGAGCGCTCGCTTCACACGCGAGAGGTCGCAGGTTCGAAACCCGCCGCGCCCATAGTCCATTTCCCAACGGAGCTTTTGATCGGCGAGAGGCACCGCCGATCTCGCCGGTACGCGTGCGCTCGAGCCACCGTTTGCTCATGGCTCGGTGACCGCGCCGTCCTTGGGAAGAGCAGCAAAATCACGCTTGGCTTTCCTGTACCACCCCATTCCCGACAAGGGATGCTTCCACCTACCCTGCATCTCACTCAAAGCGCTCTTGTGCGTTTCATCACCCCCCGCGACCATCTCCTTGAGATGTCTGTCTTGCGCCTTTATGACGTCATTGGCGGTGCTGCCACGGTGGGGAAAGTCACATGGTCCACCCAATTGTCTACACGTCATTGTCTTCACGGGTCTCACTTCCTTTCAAGTATGTGGTCGTCAACTGTGAGGACTCGAAGCGGATGAAACTCTCGCCTGAGCGTCCGCAGCTCAGCCGAGCGGTTCTGGTGAGCGGGGGAACCGATCAGTCCTGAAGCAGCCCGAGGACGTTGCCGTCGGGGTCGGTGACGGTGGCCACGAGCCGGCCGCCACCGACGTCGTGCGCGGGCTCCTTCACGGTGGCGCCGACGGCGGTCACCTCGGCCAGCTTGGCCTCGATGTCCGGCACCTGCCAGTAGGCCACCGGTGAGGTCATGCCCTGCGGGCCACCGCCCGGCACCAACCCGATCTGCTGATCGGCGGCGTCGAAGCCGACGTAGTAGGGCCCTTCGGTCTGCGGCGCTACACCGAGCAGGGCGGCGTACAGCTCCCTGGCGATCGCCAAGTCGGAAACGGGATGCAGCATAGTCTTGATTCCCTGGGTGGAAGAGCCGGGCATGTTCACTCCTCGTGTCGCGGATCAGATCGACCCCGGTTCGATTGCCGGCCTCGTCACATGGGCCGGCGTTCGCGGGTCTATGTTGTATGACCCGCGAGACGAGGGCGGTGTGACATGGACGAACGCGAGCTAGCGAACAGGTTCGACTGCCAGCGGCCCCGGTTGCGGTCGGTCGCGTACCGCATCCTCGGCTCGTTGAACGACGCCGACGACGCCGTGCAGGAGGCGTGGCTGAGGCTGCGGCGGACTGACGCTGAGCAGATCGAAAGTCTGGAGCGGTGGCTGACGATGGTCGTTGCGCGCATCTGCCTGAACATGCTCCGCGCGCGTAGGACGCGAGGCGAGCAGCCGCTCGACGGCTTCCTGCCGGAGCCGATCATCGACGACCCGGGCGGTGCGACCGATCCGGAGCACGAGGCGTTGCTGGCCGAGTCGGTCGGGATCGCGCTTCAGGTCGTGCTGGAGACGCTCGGCCCGGCTGAGCGTCTCGCGTTCGTGCTGCACGACATGTTCGCCGTGCCGTTCGACGAGATCGCGGCGATGGTCGACCGCTCCCCGGACGCCACCCGTCAACTCGCCAGTCGCGCACGGCGTCGTGTGCGCGAGGCCGCGCCGTCGCCGGACCCGGACCTGGCGCGCCAGCGGGCGGTCGTAGACGCCTACTTCGTGGCGACGAGGGAGGGTGACATGGAGGCGCTGGTGGCGGTGCTCCATCCGGATGTGGTACTCCGCGGCCACCGCCGCGACGGCAAGCCACTCGAGCGGCGTGGCGCCGCGAGGGTCGCGCGCGGGGCGATCACGGCGAGGCATCTGGCGCCGTACGTGCGCCCGGCTTTGGTCAACGGCGCCGCGGGCGCTGTCGCGTTCCGCGGCGAGCGGCCGTTCGCAGTGGTCGGGTTCACGGTCATCGCCGATCGCGTGGCGGTGATCGACGTTTTCAGCGACCCAGAGTTGGTCGCAGCGCTCGACATCCGCGGGATCACCGCTTGAGCGGCCCTCGCAGCGGGTAGAGGGGACCGGGACTGGGAGTGCAAGAGGCGTTGGTGCCACTGCTGCGGTGCCCCGGCTGCCACGCGGAGGGGAGCTTCGCGGTGGAGGCCGGTGCGCACGACGGTACGGAGTTGCGGGAGGGCACGCTCGGCTGCACTCGGTGCGGACTGCGCCGCGGGGTGAGCGAGGGGATCGTGGACCTTCTATACGAGCCGTCGGCGGTGATCCTGCGCGAGGCGGCGGGCCTGGAGCGGTTCGCCGAGGTGATGCGCCGGGACGGCTGGGACGGCGAGCGGATCCGCGAACTCCCGGACATCGACCTCCCCTACTGGATCGGGCAGGCGAGGAGCATGCGCCGGCTGCTGGAGACGACGGCCTTGCAAGCGGGCCAGCGGCTGCTGGATGTCGGCAGCAACACCTGCTGGGCGAGCAACATCTTCGCCGCCCGCGGACTCGAGGTGATCGCACTTGACATCAGCGCGACCGAGCTGCAGGGCCTGCGCACCGCCGAGCACTTCATCGGTGGGGAGGTCTACTTCGAGCGGGTGCTCGGTTCGATGCTCGAGCTGCCGCTGGCGAGCGAGTCCCTCGACTGGGTCTTCTGCTGCGAGGTTCTCCACCACAACGATCGTCGCGGCCTGGACCGGGCGCTGGCCGAGATCGACCGAGTGCTGCGGCCGGGAGGCGTCCTGCTCGTGCTCAACGAGCCCTTGCGCTTCCCGCTACGGCCCAAGCGCCGGCACGCCAGTGAGGTGTCGGAATTCGAGGGCAACGAGCACGTGTACTTTCTGCACCAGTACCGGCGCGCCGTTCGCGCCGCCGGCTTTGAGGTGGAGCTGACGGGGCTCACCGACGCCCGCGCTGTTCCGCAGCCGGCGGGCGCACCCGATCCGCGATCGGCTCGCGGCAGGCTGCGGGGCCTGCTGGGGAGGTCCCGGGGCGGGCGAGCGATGCTCCGCCACTACCGCGTCGGCCGGTTCTGGTGGAGACACGCGATCCGCGGTGACGCCAACCTGTCTCTGCGCTGTGAGAAGCCCGCTTGAGGGCTCCGGGATGATCCCCTAGTCCATCCCAACCGTCAGCTGGTTAGCTCAACCCAGGAGGGCGAACTCCGGCATATCGCTGCTGCGAGGCCTAACCATGCCCTGTCGCGCTAAACCGGCATTTGGCTCTTTACAACCTCTTGACACGCGGCGCCGCCGGGGATTAGCGTGGTGCTCTCTGCAGGTGGGGTGCGCTCTCAAAGCTGGAGGGGTGCTGCGCCCCTCGCCTGTGCTCGCCAAAAAAGGGAGGACGTAATGAACAGGCGGCTTCTGTCTGCGCTCGTACCGCTGTTCGCAATCGTCGCATTCGTGGCGATTCCAGCAGCGGCTCAGGCCGAACCACACTGGTATTTCAACGGCACACCGCTGGTCAAAAAAAAGACCATCAAAACCCTGGCCGGCCTCACCATCGGGCCAATCCCGGGGACGACGATCACGGTCTCCTGCAAGGTCAAGGACGTCGAGACGATCGAAAACCCGGCCTCGGGTGGCCCCGGCGTTGATCTCATGAGAGCCTTCAAAGTCACCTCGTGCGGACCCAATCCATGCCCCGTCAACTCCGCCGGGGTTGCAGGCGCCCTGAAAGTGAACGCGCTCAAACTCCCGTGGGCTTCCAGATTGGTCGAAGTGCCGCCGATCGCGGATCAAATCTCAGGAATCGAACTGGAATTCACCTGCAAAAAAACAGGACCTCTGTTCACCCTCTCGGGAACACTGTCCCCTTGGGTGAATCCGAACCAACTCGAATTCACCCTGGCAACAGGCACGCTGAGTGGTGTCCCGGTGACCGGCTTCGACAACCTGGCGCCGTCGCTGATCGAAGCCCACAACCCGTAGGGTCCGGATGACCCGGCTGTAGATTGCTGCGGTCGTGTGTGCGGGGCCCGCCAGGTTCCGCACACACGCACTTCCGCCGACCAGCTCCGCCGTCACGACGGCCCGTGGGCGGCGGATAGGCCGCCACCGTCCGCGGCTGGGCCCGACACGAGCCCATTCGCGCCAGCTCACGTCGCGGTCGCGGGCACGCGTCGGCTTGACATACGATGCCCCTTACAGATGGCGGCCCATTCGGCGACTTCACGGAGTGGGTCATCCGTGAGACGCGAGCTGCGCTATCTGGTCGGCCTGCGCGTGCTGCCCCGGCGCGTGGCGTGGTTCGACTGGCGCGCCCACCGCCTGGCGGCGCAGATCGGCGACGAGTTCAGCCTCGTCTCCGCCACACGCCCACGAGATCTCGGGCTGCTGCTGAGGCTCGCCCGTGGCCGCCGTCGCGTGGTCGAGCTGGGCACGGGCACCGGCTGGACCGCGCTGGCGCTGGCTCTGCATGACCCGCGGCGCGAGGTCGTCACCTACGACCCTGTCTACCGGGCCGAGCGCGAGCACTACCTGGAGCTGGTCGACCCGGGCGTGCGGGAGCGCGTCACGTTCGTGCAGGCCCCGGGATCGAGCGGGCCACTGGACGAACAGGAGACGGACCTGCTGTACGTGGACAGCGCCCACGGACGCCGCGAGACAGTCGAGGAGCTGCACGCCTGGCAGCCGGCGCTCGCGCCGGGCGCACTGGTGATTCTCGACGACTTCACCCATCCCGACTTCCCGGGCGTGAGGGAGGCCGTCCACGAGCTCGGCCTCAACGGGCGCCAGCAAGGAACGCTGTTCGTGCACGGGGCACCCGGGTGAGCGGCGTGCGGCTCGACCATTGCGCGATCGGCGTGTCTGATTGGCAGGCCGCCAACCGGTTCTGGAGCGAGGTCGTCGGCGCGGAGCTGGTGAAGCTCCCGCGCGGCCTATGGGCGTACAGGTTCGGCGACCAGCAGGTGACCGTTCACGGCCCGGGAGCAACCCCGAACCCGCCGGGGAAGGTGGCCCCCGGCAGCTCCCACGTGGCTCTGGCGTGGCCCGGGCCGGTCGAGCAGGCCGCCGAGCACCTGCGCGCCCACGGGGTCCGGATCGAGCACGGCCCCGCCGAGGTCCAGGCCGCCCGGGGCATGGCCCGGAGCGTCTACTTCCGCGACCCCGACGGCTCCCTGGTGGAGTTCGTCTGCTACTCGGACTAGCCCCCGCGGCTACACCAGGCACCGGAATCCGACGGATTTCCGATTGGGGTTTCGGAGGGCTCGAGAAGTGGCACACTGCGAGAACACCCCAAACGCTGCGCAATCACCCTCGATGGGAGGTTTGCCATGGCAGTCTGCACGCGGCTCAGATTCGACGGCGGGACGCCCCGCCAGCACCAATCGATCGACGCCCATCTGAACGTCCGTACCGATCCGCCGGAGGGCCTGATCCTCCACGCCTCCGGCCCGGTCGAGGGAGGATGGGCGATCTTCGACGTGTGGGAGACACACGACGCCTTCGAGCGGTTCGCCGCCTCGCGGGCCTTTCCGGCGGGCTCGATACCCGACCTGCCCGAGCTCGAGGAGTTCACGGTGGCGGAGGTGGTCCAGCCGGACCGCAGCCTGACCACGGTCCTGCGCTGAGGCCCCAGCCGGGACGGAGCCTTCTTCCGGGCCGTTGACCGCTCCCCCGGGCCGAGCCCGCCATCGACAGAGGTGCGTGGAAGCTCCCTGCCTCCACGCACCTCCGCAACCCCCTTGCGGGTCCCCGGGCGACGGCGTGCCCCCCTTGTATGCCCGCCCGACCGACCCACGAGACGGAAGCGGATCGGCCGAGGCGGCCTGTTGAGGGGTCACGCTGTAGGTACGTTCTAACCCCGCCGCGAGCCGCCGTCCATCCACTCTGGGACGTCCCGGAGTCCGCTTCTGGACACATGGCCGGCGCCGCTCGACACGGTGTCCGCCGGGTGTATGTGCTGCCGCTGAACTCAGGCGGGCCGGCCGGCAGCTTCGCCTGGGCCGGACGGGTGATCTGAGCTCAGCCGCCCAGGGCGACCGGCAGCGTCTTGAGCTGGTTGATGAACAGGCTCTGCACATACACCGGATCGCCGGCCAGCCTGATCTGCGGATAGCGACGGAGGGTCTCCTCGAGCAGGATCTTCAGCTCCAGCCGTGCCAGGGCGGTCCCGAGGCAGAAGTGCCGTCCCCCGGCCCCGAAGGCCTGGTGCTCGGGGTCGCGGCGCAGGTCGAAGCGATCTGGATCCTCATACCGGGAGCCGTCGCGGTTGGAGGACACGTACCACATCACGACCTTGTCCCCCTCCTTGATCTTCTGCCCGTGGAGCTCCGTGTCGCACGTGGCCGTACGGCGGAAGTGGGCGAACGCCGGGAACATCCGCAGCGACTCCTCCACGGCAGCCGGAATCTTGGAGGGGTCGTCCAGCAGCAGCTGCATCTGCTCGCGGTCTTCCATCAGGGCCCGCATCCCGCTGCAGTAGGTGGCCTTGGTGGAGTCGTTGCCGGCGGCCATCAGGAGGAAGAAGCCCATCACGATCTCGTGCTCCTCCAGGCGGCTGCCGTCGACTTCCGCGTGCACCAACACGCTCGTCAGGTCGTCGGTGGGACGCTCGCGACGCTCCGCGATCAGCCGCTGGCAGCGCTCGAAGATTTCCGGCACGTCCTTCTCGACGGCGCCCTCGACGCCACCGGGGTTGAGGTCGGGGTCCATCGCCCCGAGCACCGAGTTCATGAGTTTCGCCCAGCCCTCGTCTTCGTCCTCGGAGATGCCCATGAAGCTGCCGATCACGCGCGCCACCACCGGCTGGGCGACATCCATGACGAGGTCGGCCTGTTCGCGACCCTCCAGGCGGTCCAGGACCTCGATCGTGATCTGGCGGATGCGCTCCTCGTGGTCGGCGATCCGCCGCGGCGTGAAGCCCGCCTGGAAGAGGGCCTTCAGGCGGTCGTGCTTGGGCGGGTCCATGCCGATGAACATCGCCCGCGCGAGCTCGATCGGAAAGCCCCCGGCGGCCAGGATCACGCCTCCCTCTTCGGAGGAGTAGGTCTGCCAGTCGCGGCTGACCGCGTGGATGTCGTCCCACGTGGTGACCGACCAGAAGCCGGCCTCCTCGGGGAACATTTCGAAGCTCTCGGTCCAGTGGATGGGGCATTCCTCGCGCATCCGCTCGAAGGTCTCGTGGGGCGGACCGTCCTCCCACAGCTCTCTCTCGGTGAGTTCGACGCTCTTGATGTCCCGTCCAACGGTTGCCATCAGCCCGGCACCTCCGTAGTTGCTCGCCACATGGCCTGCCTGCGGACAGCGTACTGGCCGGCTGGCCAGTTTTGGTCGGTCCTCCTCGGAACGTGCGCCCGCAGATCCCCGGCGCTAGGGTGGGCCTCCCGCCAGAGACCCGGAAAGGAGCCCCCGATGAGTGAGGCGCCGGTCAAGTTCCTGTTGAGCGAACATGAGCTGCCGCGGCAGTGGATCAACCTGCTCGTCGACCTCCCGGGTGACCCTCTGCCGCCCCTGAACCCGCAGACGATGCAGCCCGCGGGCCCTGCCGACCTGACCCCGATCTTCCCCATGGGGCTGATCGAACAGGAGGTCTCCGGCGAGGCGGAGGTGCCGATCCCCGAGGCGGTGCTCGACGCCTACCGGCTGTGGCGCCCCACCCCGATGTACCGGGCCCGGCGCCTGGAGCGGGAGCTCGATACCCCGGCCCACATCTACTACAAGTACGAGGGCGTCTCTCCTTCGGGCTCACACAAGCCCAACACGGCTGTCGCCCAGGCCTACGAGAACGCCCGCGCGGGGGTCAAGCGCCTCAGCACCGAGACCGGAGCCGGCCAGTGGGGCTCCTCGCTCGCCTTCGCCTGCTCGCTGTTCGGTCTGGAGTGCGAGGTCTTCATGGTCGGCTCCTCCTACGATCAGAAGCCCTACCGCCGCTCGATGATGCAGACGTGGGGAGCGACCGTCCACCGCTCTCCCAGCACGCTCACCGAATCGGGGACCGCCCAGCAGGAGCACCCCACTGGATCGCTCGGGATCGCCATCTCGGAGGCGGTCGAGGTCGCCGCCTCGCGCGATGACACCAACTACGCGCTCGGCTCGGTGCTCAACCACGTGCTGCTCCACCAGACCGTGATGGGCCAGGAGGCCCAGGCGCAGATGCAGCTCGCCGGGGAGCAGCCGGACGTCGTGATCGCCTGCGTCGGCGGGGGGTCCAACTTCGGCGGCCTCGCCTTTCCGTTCATGCGCGAGGTCTTGCGAGGACACGCCAGGACCCGCTTCGTGGCCGCCGAGCCAAGCGCCTGCCCGACGCTCACCCGCGGCTCCTACCGCTACGACTTCGGCGACACGGCCGGGCTCACGCCGCTGATGCCGATGTTCACGCTCGGCCACGATTTCGTGCCGCCCCCGGTGCACGCCGGAGGCCTGCGCTACCACGGCGACTCGCCGGTGGTCTCCGCGCTGGTGGCGGCCGGGGTCGTCGAGCCGCGGGCCTACCGTCAGAATGAGACCTTCGAGGCCGCCGTTCGCTTCGCCCGCTGCGAGGGCATCATCCCGGCGCCCGAGCCGGCCCACGCGATCAGGGCGGTGATCGAGGAGGCCGAGGCCGCCCGCGAGGCCGGCGAGCCGCGGGTGATCCTGTTCGGGCTCTGCGGCCACGGTCATTTCGACCTCTCCGCCTACGACGCCTTCCTAGCCGGCGAGCTCGAGGACCCCGAGTTCTCCGAGCAGGAAATGGCGGACGCGCTGGGCAGGCTCCCGGAGACACCCGCGATCGCCTGAGCCGCCGGCCGACGCATCGCGCCGGCCGAGTCCCAGCCCGCCTGCGCCTTGCGTCCCGCGGGGCCGATCTACTCCCGGCGGGCCGCCTCGCCCTGCCGGCAGGCCGGATTGCAGGGGGCTCCGGTTTGCAGGGCTGTCTGCGCCGCCGTGGTACTACTTGCGTCTATGCCCCGCGCGATGTGGACAGGCGCCATCAGTTTCGGGCTGGTCAGCGTCCCCGTGAAGCTCTACAGCGCTCTCGACCGCAAGAGCGTGCGCTTCCACCAGCTGTCCTCCAAGAGCGGCGTGCGCATCTCCCAGAAGCGGGTCGATCCCCAGTCCGGCGAAGAGGTTCCCTACGAGGACATCGTCAAGGGCTTCGAGATCACGCCCGAACGCTACGTGGTGATCGAGCCCGCCGAGCTGGATGCGCTCGCGCCCAAGAAGTCGCGCACGATCGAGATCGAGGAGTTCGTCGACCTCGGGGACATCGACCCGGTCTACTACGACCACCCCTACTACCTCGCACCCGGCCCCGGCGGAGCCAAGCCCTACCGCCTGCTGCACGAGGCCATGAAGGCGGCCGGCAAAGTGGCCATCGCCCGCGTCGTGATCCGCTCGAAGGAGTCGCTGGTCGCGATCCGGCCGATCGGCGACGCGCTCGGGATGGCGACCATGATCTTCGCCGACGAAGTCACCCCGCCCGATCGGCTCGAGGAGGTCACCGAGACGACGGAGGTGAAGACGACCAAGCGCGAGCTCGAGATCGCGATCCAGCTGGTCGACTCGCTGGCCGCCAAGTTCGAACCGCAGAAGTACCACGACACCTATCGCAAGGAAGTCCTCGACCTGATCGACCGCAAGGCCCAGGGCGAGGAGATCGCCGTCCAGCCGGCTCCCGAGGAGGTCGCCGCACCGGCGCCCGATCTGATGAGCGCCCTGAAGGCGAGCCTCGACGCGGTCCGCGCCCGCGACGACGAGGAGGACGGCAAAGCCGCCGCCCCCCGGAAACCCGCGCGCAAAGCGGCCCCCAAGAAGGCCGCCGCCAAACCGCGCGCCAAAAAAGCCGCGCCTTCGCGGCGCTAGCCGCCGGGGTCGGGCGTGCCGCAAGGGCGCGTGCGGGGCAAGGCGAGCGCCGGCGCGGAGCGGCTGCGCACCTACGAGGCCAAACGTAACTTCGCCGCCACCCCGGAGCCGCTCCCCGGGGAGGACACGAACACGCCCGACGGGGACGGTGAGCGGCCGCCGGCCCGCTTCGTGATCCAGGAGCATCACGCCCGGCGTCTGCACTGGGATCTGCGTCTCGAGCGCGACGGGGCACTTGCCAGCTGGGCGCTGCCGAAGGGCCTGCCGGAGGCACCCGGCGAGAACCGCTTCGCCGCCGCCACCGAGGACCACCCGATCGAGTACCTCGAGTTCGAGGGGGAGATACCGCGCGGTCACTATGGAGCTGGGCGGATGACGGTCTGGGACACCGGCACCTACGAGTGCCTGAAGTGGGAGCCGCGGAAGGTCGAGGTGGCCCTCCACGGCAGCCGCGTGCAGGGCCGCTACGCGCTCTTCCCGATCGAGCAGGGGGACTCGCCCAAGGACTGGATGATCCACCGCATGGACCCACCCTCGGACCCGGCCCGCGAGCCGATGCCGGAGGGGATCGTGCCGATGCTCGCCCGCGCCGGCGAGCTCCCGCGCCCGGACCGTGGCTGGGCCTATGAGATCAAGTGGGACGGCGTGCGGGCGCTGGCCTACTGCCAGCCCGGCCGGTTGCGCCTGGAGAGCCGCAACCTGATCGAGATCACCGACAAGTACCCGGAGCTGACCGAGCTCTCACGAGCGCTGGGGTCCCGCAGCGCGATCCTCGACGGGGAGATCGTGGCCTTCGACGCCGATGGGCGGCCGAGCTTCTCCGCCCTTCAACAGCGCATGCAGGTCTCCGGCTCCGCGCAGGCGCGCCGCAGGATGAAGGCCACACCGGTCACCTATGTGATCTTCGACCTGCTGTGGCTGGAAGGCCACTCAATGATCGAGGAGCCCTACAGCACCCGGCGCGAGCGGCTGGCGGGCCTCGAGCTCACGGGCTCGAGCCTGCAGGTCCCCGAATATCTCGAGGGCCACGGCTCAGAGCTGTTGCAGGCCGCCACCGAGCAGGGCCTCGAGGGTGTCCTGGCCAAGCGCATGAGCTCTTCCTACAAGCCCGGCGGGCGCACCGGCGAGTGGCTGAAGATCAAGCGCCCCGGCCGCCAGGAGTTCGTAGTCGGGGGGTGGGTCCCCGGCAGGGGAAACCGCAGCCGGCGCATCGGCGCGCTGCTGCTCGGGGTGTACGAGGCCGACGGCTCGCTGCGCTACGTGGGGCGCGCAGGCAGCGGCTTCCGCGAGCGCGAGCTCGACCGTCTGGGCGCCCTGCTCGAGCCCCTGGTGCGCGACAGCTCCCCCTTCTCCGGCGCCGGTCCCCCGCGCGGGTCGGTCTTCTGCGAGCCCCGGTTGGTGGCCGAGGTGTCCTTCAGCGAGTGGACCCCGGACGGGAGCCTGCGCCACCCCGTCTACCTCGGCCTGCGTGAGGACAAGCCGGCACGGGAGGTCGTGCGCGAGGACGAGCCCGTGAGGGAGCCGGCGGGCACCCCGGCGCGGGCGCCGGCCCGCCCCAGCCGCCGTGGAACGGACGATCACCTTCCCGCGCCCGCAGGGCTGGAGGTCGAGCGCACGCGCTCCGGCGCCCCCATCGCCCACGTCGAAGGCCACGAGCTGAAGCTCTCCAACCTCGACAAGGTGCTGTACCCCGACAGCGGTCTCACCAAGGGCGGGCTGATCGACTACTACGTGGCCGCCGCGCCGGTGCTGCTGAGCCACCTCGCCGGGCGTCCCCTGACGGTGACCCGGTGGCCCGACGGGGTACAGGGCAAGTCCTTCTTCCAGAAGCAGGCCCCGGCTCACCGGCCGCCGTGGGTGGCCACGGCGAGGGTCGCCAGCGAGCGCAAGCCGATCGACTACGTGCTGGCCGACGACCTGGCGACGCTCGTATGGCTCGCCAACCTGGCTGCGATCGAGCTGCACACGCCACTGGCTCGGGCTCCGGAGATGGGGCGCCCGACGTGCATGGTCTTCGACCTCGACCCCGGCGCCCCCGCCACCGTCATCGAGTGTTGCCGGGTGGCGCTGACCCTGCACGGGACCTTCGAGCGCCTCGGGCTGCAGAGCTTCGCCAAGACGTCCGGCTCCAAGGGTCTGCAGGTGTACGTGCCGCTGAACCGGCCCGAGGCGACCTACCAGCTGACCAAGACCTTCGCCCGCACGGTCGCCGAGCTGCTCCAGCAGAGCGAGCCCGAGCTGGTGGTGGCGCGCATGACCAAGTCCCGCCGCGCCGGCAAGGTGCTGATCGACTGGAGCCAGAACGACGCCCGCAAGACGACCGTGTGCGTGTACTCGCTGCGGGCCATCGAGATGCCGGCGGCGTCCACCCCGCTGGAATGGGACGAGGTTTCGGGGGCGCTCGACAGCGGCGAGCCGGAGCGGCTGATCTTCACGCCCGAGCAGGCGCTCGAGCGGATCGGGCGCCTGGGGGACCTGTTCGCCGGCGTGCTGTCGGTCGTGCAGGAGCTGCCGGAGGTCTAGCCGCTGATCACGAGAAGTCGGGCTCCTGCCACCAGGGCATGACGTCGGGAAGCCCGGCGCTGACCTGGTCGGGAAAGCTCGCCGGGCGCTTCTCCAGGAAGGCGGTGATGCCCTCGACCGCGTCCGCCGACTGCCCGCGGGCGAGCATGCCACGGGAGTCCGCCCGGTGGGCGAGCATCGGGTGCTCGGCGCCGAGCATCCTCCACATCAGCCTGCGGGCCAGTGCCACCGACACGGGAGCGGCGTTCTCGGCGATCTCCTGCGCCAGCGCGCGGGCCGCGCCGAGCAGCTCCCCGGGTGCATGGAGGCTGCGCACGAGGCCGCCCTCGAGCGCCTCCTGGGCGGAGAACACGCGGCCGGTGGCAACCCATTCCATCGCCTGGCTGATGCCCACCACGCGCGGGAGGAACCAGCTCGAGCAGGCCTCGGGGATGATCCCCCGGCGGGCGAACACGAAGCCCATGCGGGCCTCCTCGGAGGCCAGCCGCACGTCCATCGGGAGCGTCATCGTGGCCCCCACGCCGACCGCGGGGCCGTTGATGGCCGCGATCACCGGCTTGGTGCAGTTGAAGATCCGCAACGTCAGTTCGCCGCCGTTGTCGCGCGGCACAGGGTCGGACTCGCCGCGCTTGCGGTAGTCAAAGGTCTCGCCCCCGCCGCCCAGGTCGGCCCCGGCGCAGAAGCCCCGGCCGGCCCCCGTGACGATCACGGCGTGGACCTCGTCATCCGCGTCGGCGCGGTCGAACGCCTCCCTCAGCTCGAGCCCCATCTGCCCCGTCCAGGCATTCAGGCGATCGGGCCTGTTGAGCGTGATCGTGAGGATGCCGCCGTCGAGGTCGTAGATGATCTGCTCGAAGCTCATGTGGGTCGGGAGCCTAGAGGTCTTGGCCGCGCAGCTGCCGCTCGTAGGGGCCGTGACCGGTCGCGCACACGGCTCCGCAGCGGGCGGCGACGGCCAGCGCGGCGCCGAGCTCCAGGCCGCTGGCCAGCCCGAAGGTGAGCCCGGCGGCAAACGAGTCCCCGCAGCCGTAGCCGTCCGCCACCGGCCCCGGAGGAGGGCTCCCCTGCCACCGCTGGGGGTCCGCCCCGCGCCGTTGATAGCTGCCCCCCTTTGACCCTTCGGTGCGCACCACCGTTGCCGCCTCGCCTTCCACGCCGGCGGCCACGCCGACCTCGTACTCGTCGCGGTTGCTGAGGATCAGCGCGTCGAGCTCCACGCCGTGCCCGAGCCCGTGCACGGCCCGCGGGCTGGCGGTGAGGACGCCGGAAGCCCCACGTGCGAGACGCAGCGCCCCGGGTCCGCCGGCGGTGAAGTAGATGCCGTCGAAGTGGGCGCCCCCGCCCAGCGCCTCCTGCACCAATTCGGCGGGCGGGTCCAGCCGCTGGCCAAGGGTCATGATCGTCCGCTCCCCTCGCTCGTCCAGCAGCGTCACCGCGCGGCGCGTCGGGAGCTCGACGGCGGCGGCGTGCACCTCCACGCCGAGCTCGGCCAGGCGCTCTCGCGAGCGCCTCCCGGAGAGGTCATCGCCGAGGGCGGTGATCAGGGTCGCCTCCCCGGCCAGCCGCGCGAGCTGGACCGCCGCCACGGCGCCTCCCCCGGCCGGCTCCTCGAAGGGGTCGCTCGCGTGCACCACCTCGCCCGCCCTCGGGACGTGCTCCACGCGGGCGAACTGGACCCACTCGACGTGGCCGACGACGGCCATGCGGGGAGCTCCTGCGTGCACGGACGGCCAGTCTCACACAGCGGGCAGACTCGTTTGGCCACGGGCCCCCCGGCGTCGGGCCGGCCTCCCCGTCCCGGCCCGGCGGCGCGCCGCTCGGCGCCATGAGAGGATGTCGCCTCACGCCAAGGCCCGCGGGTAGTGCCGAACCACAAGGAGCGCCACATGCCAGACATCGACTTCCCGACCAGCCACGGCTCCACGCCCGGCTACCTCGCATCGCCGGCCGGCGAGCAGGGGCCGGCCACGATCGTCCTTCAGGAGTGGTGGGGGCTCGACTCGCACATCCGCTCGATCTGCGACCGCTTCGCGGCCGCCGGCTTCTTCGCGCTGGCCCCCGACCTCTACCGGGGCGAGACGGCGGAGGGTCCGGACGAAGCCCAGCAGAAGATGATGGCGCTGTCGATGGAGGAGGCCGAGCGGGACATGTGCGGGGCCGCCGAGTACCTGGCCGCGCAGCCCGGCGTGCAGGGAGCGAAGGTGGGGGCGGTCGGGTTCTGCCTCGGAGGTGGCCTGTCGGTGTGGGCCGCGGCGAGCTGCCCGAACATCGGGGCGGCGGTCACCTTCTACTACGTGATGCCCCACGGCAAGCCCGACTTCTCGAACATCTCCGGGCCCCTCCTGGGCCACTTCGGGACCGCCGACGAATTCGTCTCCGTGGACGAAGCCAAGGCGCTCGAAGAGGAGCTCCGGGGGGCAGGCGTGCGGGCCAGCTTCCAGTTCTACGAGAACGCCGGCCATGCCTTCTTCAACGACACCAACCGCCTGGGCACGTATGACGCCGAGGCGGCCGAGCTGGCGTGGGAGCGGACCTTGAGCTTCCTCCGCGAGGCGCTGGGCGGCTAAGGCTCCCCCGCCGGCCGGCGAGCCCCCCGGGCCCCTCGGGGACCGCGCGGGGAGGCGCCGCCGCAGGCGGGGCGGGCGCGTCTTAGGAAAGGATCCCCTCGGTGGACCGCGACTACGAGCTGCAGACCCATAGGGCCGAGGACCGCCACTGGTGGTATCGCGGGCGCAGGACCGTGATCGACCGCGTCCTGTGCGGCATCGACCTACCCGCGCGGGCGCGGATCCTCGACGCCGGCTGCGGCAGCGGGCGCAACATGCTCGAGCTCCGCCACCACGGGGACGTGACCGGCGTGGAGCTCTCATCCACCAGCGCTGCGCTGGCCCGGGAGCGCGACGCCGGCGAAGTGATCACCGGCTCGGTGCTGGAGATGCCCTTCGCCGACGACAGCTTCGACCTCGCCGTCAGCCTCGACGTTATCGAGCACCTCGACGACGACCTCGCGGCCCTGCAGGAGCTGCGCCGCGTGGTGGTGCCCGGTGGCGCGCTGCTGGTGACGGTGCCCGCCTACAAGTGGCTGTGGAGCGGCCACGACGAGCTCAACCACCACCGCCGCCGCTATACCCGCCGATCGCTCAAACGGGTCGCCGAGGCGGCCGGCTGGCGGCAGGTGCGTGCCACCTACTTCAACTCGCTCCTGCTCCCGGTCGCGATCCTGCTGCGGGTGCTGGACCGCTTCAACCGCAAGGCCACCGAGTCGAGCCTGGACCTGTGGGTGCCGCCGGCGCCCTTCAACTGGCTGCTCGAGCGGCCCCTCTCGATCGAGGCCGCCGTGATCGCCCGCGGCGGGAGCATCCCCGCGGGGCTGTCGCTGTTGGCCGTGTTCCGCGCCTAACCGTCGCCGCCGGCGGAGGGGCCGCCGGCGACCGCCACGGGAGTGTGCGCGCGGAAGGTCCACGCGCGGTTGGCGAGGAAGGTCGTGATCGTCACGATCACGGTGGCCGCCACCTGGGCCAGGATCTTCTCCAGGTGGGCGTCGTGGACGAGCACGTAGAGCATGCCCTCGTTGACGGCCAGGCCGCAGCCCTGCACGACCGCCCAGCGCACGGGCGTGAGGGCGTCGCCGACGTGCTCACGGAAGGTCCAGCGGCGATTGAGCAGGAAGCCGTTGGTGGCCCCGACGATGAAGCCGATCGCCGACGCCGCCAGATACCACATGCCGACGACCTTCAGCAGGAAGGTGTAGACGAGCAGCGTGATCAGCGTGTTGGACACACCGACGAGCGCAAACTTCATGAACTGGACGAACAGCGGGTAACGGGATTGGAGGAGCCTCCTGGCGGTCCCGCCGGCCTGCTGATCGGTGTGACTGGAGGACATCGCTTACAGGATGAACGATAGATTGAGCCCCGGCTTAGGATTTTGACCGAGAATCGTCATAAGGTCCGTCCTACAGACTGCCCTTCGCCCCAGCCCGAGATGTCAGACCGACCACTCCGGACCCCCACGTTGCTGAGCGTGGTGGCCCCCATCTACAACGAGCAGGAGCTCGTCGAGGAGTTCGTGGACCGCACCCGTGCGGCCGTCGCCGACTTCGAGTACGAGCTGGTGCTGGTCAACGACGGCAGCTCCGACGCCAGCGCCGAGATCCTGGACCGCCTCGCCCACGGAGACCCGCGTGTCCGCGTGATCCACCTGTCGCGCAACTTCGGCCACCAGGCCGCCCTCACGGCGGGCCTCGAGCACGCCGCCGGTGACGCCGTGGCGATGATCGACGCCGACCTCCAGGACCCCCCGGAGCTGATCCCCGACATGGTCGCCCAATGGAGCCAGGGAGCTGACGTGGTGTACGCGGTCCGCGACCAGCGCGAGGGCGAGACGGCCTTCAAGCTGGCCACGGCGAAGTGGTTCTACAAGCTCTTCGACAAGCTCGCCCAGGTCGACCTCGAGCCCAACAGCGGCGACTTCCGGCTGCTCGACAGGAGTGCTCTGGACGCGCTGCTGACGATGACCGAGCGCTCCCGCTTCCTGCGCGGGATGACCGTCTGGGTGGGCTTCAACCAGACGGCCGTCTCCTATGAGCGCGACGCGCGGGCGGCGGGCGAGACCAAGTACACGGTGCGGCGCATGCTGCGCTTCTCGCTCGACGCGATCACCTCCTTCTCCCACCTGCCCCTACAGCTGGCGACCTACGCCGGCATCGTCTCGGCGGGGGTGGCGTTCATCGCGATCCCGATCGTGCTGATCCTGAAGCTGGCGGGTTCCTATCTGCCCGGGTTCGGGTCACTGACGATCGCGATCCTGCTGCTGGGCGGAATCCAGCTGATCGCCCTGGGCGTGATCGGCGAGTACGTGGGCCGCATCTACGACGAGGTCAAGCACCGCCCCCTGTACATCGTGCGCGAGGAGCTCAACCGTCCCTCCGGGTCCTCCCGGATGCGCACCACCGAAGGCGTCCGCGCCGGGCTGCCGGCCCGCGCCCGCGAGCCGATCGGCTGAACCGCCCCGGCCCGCGAGCGCCCGCCGGACCCGACCGCGAAGCGACCCGACACAGCCACCACACCCGGGTGAGCCGCGGCCGGGTCCAATCCGACGATCAACCGCTCCACCGGCGGCGGGGGCGTGTTCCGGCGCACATGGACCCCGACCTGCACCGTCCGCGCCGGCCGGCTCGCACCAGGGGCGTGCTGCTCGCCGCCCTCGGCGCGGTCGCGCTGTGGTGCACGGCGGCCGGCCCCGCGGCCGCCGCCGGCTGCCCGGGCCAGGGCCCGGGAGCCTGCCCCTACAGCTCGGTGAGCGTGATCGGCCAGCGGGCGGAGGGTGTCCTGCGCTTTCCCGAGGCCGTGGCCGTGGACGGCGAAGGCAACGTGTACGTGGCCGACCAGCTCAGCTACGTGGTGCAGAAGTTCAGCCCGGCCGGCACCTTCCTGGCCGAGTGGGGCTCCTACGGGGCGGGCCCGGGCCAGTTCGGCCCGATCGGAGCGATCGCCGTGGACCCCGCCGGCAACGTCTACGTCGTGGACTCCAGCCACGACCGGGTCGAGAAGTTCGCCCCCGGCGGGGCCTTCATCGGAGCCTGGGGACACCGCGGCACCGGACTCGGGGAATTCCACTTCGGCTCCTCCCAGAACCCGACCCAGCCTCCGGGCGGGGGGATCGCCGTGGCGGGCAGCCACGTGTTCGTGGCCGACACCCTCAACAATCGCATCGAGCGCTTCAACCTCGAAGGCGGCGAAGCCACGCAATGGGGGAGTTACGGCAACTCCCCGGGCCTGTTCGCAGACCCTCGTGGGGTCGCGGCCAACGAAGGCGAGGTAGTGGTCGCCGACGACGACAACCACCGCATCCAGAAGTTCAGCCCCGAAGGCGCCTGGGAGGCGGAAGCCGGTGAACCCGGCCGCGGGCCGGGCCAGTTCAGCTTCCCCTACGGGGTGGCCCTCGACGGCGCCGGCGATGTGTTCGTGGCCGACAACATCAACGCCCGCGTGGTGAAGCTGTCCCCGAGTCTCGCCTTCCTCGGCGCCTGGGGTGGACAGGGATCGAAACCCGGACAGCTCGCCTTCCCCCGGGCGATCGCGGCGGACCCCGCGGGGGACACATACGTGACCGACACGGCCAACGGGCGCGTCGAGGTGTTCGATCCGGAAGGCAACCTCCTGCGGACGATCGGAACCTCCGGACGGGGCCCCGGCCAGCTCGTGGCCCCCGAAGGCCTGGCCGTCGATCCCACCGGGTCGCTGTTCGTGTCCGACACGGGGGACAACCGCCTCGAGCGCTTCTCCGGAGCCGGCGAATACCTCGGCCAGTGGGGCGGCTCGGGCGGTCACTTCAACTCCTTCGACGCCCCCGCCGGGATCGCCGTGGACCCTCGCGGAGCGGTGTACGTGGCCGACCGCGGCAACGCCCGCGTGACCCGTATCTGGGGCGACGGGACGTTCCTCAGCGAACTCGGCGGACCGTTGCAGCTGGGTGGCGCACAGCTGTCCTCACCCGGCTCGATCGCGGTCGATCCGGCCAGCGGCAACACCTACGTGGCCGACACGCTTCACAACCGGGTGCTGGTGTTCGCGCCCGACGGCTCCCTGCTGGCACGTTGGGGAGCGGGCGAAGGCGACGGCGCCGCGGGCAGCGGGCCCGGTGAGTTCGTGCTCCCCGCGGCGGTCGCGGTGGGACCGGGCGGCGAGGTGTTCGTGGCCGACACCGGCAACGACCGCGTGGTCGCCCTGTCCTCCGCCGGTGCCGTGCAGGCCACCTGGGGCGAGCGGGGAATCGCCAACGGGCACCTGCGCACCCCCGACGGGATCGCCGTCGACGCCGCCGGCCGGGTGTTCGTCGCGGATCGCGAAAACGACCGTATCGATGTGTTCTCCTCCACGGGGACCTTCCTGGCCAAGTGGGGCGAGCGCGGGGTCGGACCGGGGGAATTCGCCCAGCCGACGGCGCTCGCGGTCGGCTGCAGCGGGGCCGTGTACGTCGCCGACACCCACAACAACCGCGTCCAGAGCTTCATGCCCGTGTCGCCCGCCGCCGGGGGATGCGTGCCGGCGAGCTCGTGGCCGCCGCCGTTGGACGTGGCTCCCGTTCTGCACGTCAGCCTCGCGCATCCGAAGGGGCTCCTCTCGCGACGGGCGCTGACGCTGGCGGTGGGCTGCCAGCGGGCCTGCAAGATCCTCGTGAGCGCCAGGGTGGGGCCACCGGGCCACCGCGCCCTGCCCCTGGTGTCGGTCGCCACACCCCTCGCCGCCGCCCGCACGGTGCGTGTGCAACTGCGCGTCGGGCCACGCACGCTGGGGGGCCTGCTCCGCGAGCTCGGCCGGCGCCGGGGCCTGAGGGCGGCGGTGAGCGTGATCGCCGCCGGGCCCACCGGCAGGCGTACCCTGCTCAGCCGGACCTTCCACCTGACCCGCTAGTTGCAGGGCGCCCGGCCTCGGCCCGAAACCTCGATAATGGCGGCGTGGCCAGCGACGAGCTCTTCGCCGAGGAGGATCTGCCCGGTATCAACCACCGGCGCGAGCGCGTCCGACTGGAGACCGGACGCCACCGCATCGAGGGCCTGCTGACGCTCGCCCGGGACGGCTACCGCAGCCGCGTCTCCGACGTCCTCAACGCCTCCGAGCGGGACTTCATCACGCTCACCGACGTGACCGTCGAACCACTCGAGGGCGGCCCCGTCGAGCTGCACGCGTACATGAGCCTCGCCCGCCGACACGTCATCTTCGCGGTCGCCGCACCCGAGCAGTCCTGAGCGCGGCGCGCCTGTGGGCGGGCCTTGCGTGCGCGTTCCGTTCCTGCGCCCCGTTGAGGGCCGGCCGCGTCCTTCGCAGCGACGCGCCGGCGCTATTGGCAGTCGGCCCCTTGGTCCTCGTCGGATGCGAGTCGGGATGCCTCCTCTTGCAGGATGCGCCAGCCCTCCATGAAGTGCGCGCGTGCCTGCGGTGAGAGCCGCTGGAGGGTGTTGCGAACCGGCGCCAGGGCTACTTCCAGCCATCCCTCCATCGCATCGCGGTAGTCCTCGTGCACGCGCAGGATCGTTCGCCTGCGATCCTGGTCGTCCTCGGTGCGCTCGAGCAGCCCCGCGCGGCTGAGTTCACCCACGATCGTGCTGGTGCTCGAGAGCAGCAGGCCGAGGCGCTTGGCCAGTTCACTGACCCCGATGGGTTCCACGGCGGCAACCGCCAGGAGCGCGCTCGCGTGACGCTTGCCGAGCGAGGAGCGTTCCATCGCATCCCGCATCGGCATGGGCGCGGGAACCGCGCTCTTGAGGTCGTGGAGCGTGACGGGCAGCACCGCGGTGAGCTCGGCGAGATCGTCCTTGACGGCCTGGGGCGTCTCGGTTTTCTGACTACTCTCGACGTGCATGGTTCGTATGCTAGCCTAATTCGATCTGCGAACTATTCGCAAACAGAACTATTCGCTCCCCCAAAGCATACCCGGAGGTCTGACGTGAGCTCTACGACGACACCGGCGCGCCGGATGGGAACCGTGGCGCGGGCGGGCAGCTGGGCGGCGCACCACCGCCGCATCGTCTTGGTCGGCTGGATCGTGCTGCTCGTCGGCTCACTGGGCATCTCGGGCGCCGTCGGGACCAACTACAGCACCAACTTCTCGCTCCCGGGCACCGAATCCCAGCGTGCGACGGACCTGCTGAAACGCGACTTTCCGGCCCAGTCGGGTGACGCCGACCAGATCGTGATGCGGGCGCGCGAAGGCCAGATCACCGATCCGGCGGTGCGGGCGCAGGTGGAACGGATGCTGAAGAACGTCGCGGCGCTGCCCCACGTGACGAGCGTGGTCAGCCCCTACTCGCCCGCCGGCGCCCACGCGGTGTCCGCCGACGGGCAGATCGCGTTCGCCACGCTCAACTTCGACAAACGCGCGAACGTCCTGCCCAAAACGTCGATCGAAAACGTCATCTCGACGGCCGAGCGGGCTCGTTCGAACGAGCTCGAGGTACAGCTCGGTGGCGAGGCGATCGAACAGGCGCAGAAGCCTTCGCTCGGAACGGCCACGGCAGTGGGCCTGCTGGCGGCCATGATCATCCTGTTCATCACCTTCGGCTCGCTGCTGGCGATGGGGCTGCCGATCGTGACCGCGCTACTCGGGCTCGGCACCGGCATCGGATTGGCGGGGCTGGCCTCGCAGGTCATCGGCATGCCGAGCTTCGCGATCGAGCTCGCGGCCATGATCGGGCTCGGCGTGGGCATCGACTACGCGCTGTTCATCGTTACGCGCTTCCGGGAGAACTTTCGCGCGGGCGCCGAGCTGCAGGCGGCGATCGACGACGCGATGGACTCGGCCGGACGGGCGGTGGTGTTCGCCGGCGTCACCGTGATCATCGCCCTGCTCGGCCAGTTCCTGCTGGGCGTGAGCTTCCTGTACGGGCTTGCTGTGGCCTCGGCGCTCGCGGTGCTGATGACCATGCTCGCCGCCCTCACTGTTCTGCCCGCCGCGCTGTCGCGGATCGGCCCGCGAATCGCGCGCCCGAGCCGCCGCGAGCGAAAGCACCCGCCGGAGCCCGGCGCCGGGCAGCGCGGCTTCTGGGCCTCCTGGGCCAACACGATCCAACGTCATCCCTGGCCCGGGGCCGTCGCGGGGCTCGCGATCATGCTCGTGCTCGCGGCTCCGGTGCTCGCGCTGCGGCTGGGCAACAGCGACGCGGGCAACAACCCGCCCAGCGACACCACCAGGCAGGCCTACGACCTGATCGCCAAGGGCTTCGGACCGGGCTCCAACGGTCCCCTGGCGGTCGTCGCGGGCCTCCCCCGCGCCGGCGACAGCGCCGCCCTGGCCAGCGTTGCCGACAAGCTGAAGGCGACCGCGAACGTGGCGAACGTCTCGCCCGCGCGCCTGAGCCCGAGCGGCCAGACGGCCGTGTTCAACGTCTACCCGCGCAGCTCGCCGCAATCGCTCGCCACGGCCGAACTCGTGCACACGCTGCGCGGAACCGTGCTACCCCCGGTTGCGCGCAGCACCGGCACGACCCTGCTCGTGGGGGGCCAGCAGGCCACCACGATCGACTTCACGAGCGTGCTGTCCAGCAAGCTGCCCCTGTTCATCGGCATCGTCGTGCTGCTCTCCGCGCTGCTGCTGCTCGTGGTGTTCCGCTCGCTGGTGATCCCGGTTCAGGCCGCCGTCATGAACCTGCTCTCGATCGGCGCATCGCTGGGCGTGGTCGTGGCGATCTTCCAATGGGGTTGGCTGGGCAGCGTCTTCAACGTCAAGGGCGGCCCGATCGAGGCGTTCATCCCGGTCATGTTGTTCGCGATCGTGTTCGGCCTCTCGATGGACTACGAGGTCTTCCTTGTGTCTCGCATACACGAGGAATGGGGACGCAGCAAAAATGCCTCCTACGCGGTCAACCGCGGTCTGGCGTCGACCGGCCGCGTGATCACTGCTGCGGCCGCGATCATGATCTGCGTGTTCTCCTCCTTCGCCCTCGGCGACGAACGCGTGCTGAAGCTGTTCGGACTCAGCCTTGCGACGGCTGTCTTCCTTGATGCATTCGTCGTGAGGAGCCTTCTGCTCCCCTCGGTGCTCGAGTTGCTCGGCCGGCGCACCTGGGTATTCCCGGCATGGCTCGAGCAGCGCCTGCCAAAACTGGCCATCGACCGCTCGCCGGCGGCTACGGGCGGGCAGGTCAGGACGGGCGAGCCGGCGCTGGAAACGGGCGCGTGAACCGAGCTTGCGCCCCGTTCTAGAGGGGCAAGACTGACGGAGAGGGCGGGATTCGAACCCGCGATGGAGTGATAAACCCCATACTCGCTTAGCAGGCGAGTGCCTTCAGCCACTCGGCCACCTCTCCCGGGCCAGAGGCATGGAGTCTAGAGCGTGGCAGGGGCGCGGCGGAGGCGGTGGGCGAGTACGCCCGGGCCGGCCGCGTCGGCTCCCGGCGGCTTCTCTACGATGGGCCGACCCTCGGCGTGGCTACCGGCGTGAAGCGGAAGGCCTGGGACGCCCGCCGACGGCACCCGTGGAAGGGTGGCAGAGCGGTTGAATGCGGCGGTCTTGAAAACCGTTAGGCCGCGTGAGCGGTCTCCCGGGTTCGAATCCCGGCCCTTCCGCTAGCAGGGCTGTTCGCGGCATGCGTACATATCTCGGCGTCCCTCTGCGCAGATCGCCGGATACTGACTCGCACTCAGTACTCGGTACCGATGTGCATCGCCGACCCCGGCCCGTAAGGTCGGAGGCGACCAAGGAGGTGTTCCATGCCACAGACCTGGGGCGAGGCCGCGCAGAATCCCGTGCTTCCGATGGTCGCGCCCGATCGCAGTGGCAGCGGGATGCGACGGATGCTCGACGCGGTCTCCGCGGACGCGCGCATGTTCAGCGCCGCATCGGTCGACATCGCTCACGCCGCCGACCCGCGCCATCTCGCGCGCAGGCCACCGGCGGCCGACCCTTTCGAGTTGCGTGACCCCGAGTACATCGCGCGTACGCTCCCCGCGCTGCGCGTTGTGGCGGAGGTCTGGTTCCGCGCCGATGTGCGCGGGCTGGAGAACATCCCGCCGCGAGGGCCAGTGCTGCTCGTCGGCAACCACTCGGGCGGCACGCTCATCGCCGACACGTTCATCTTTGCGCAGGCGTTCTACGACCGCTTCGGCCCCGAGCGCGACTTCTTCCAGCTCGCGCACGACCTCGTGTTCAAGGTGCCTGGCATCCGGGCCATGCTCACGCCGTACGGAACGGTGCCGGCCTCGCCTGAGAACATGCGGCGTGCGCTCGCGCGCGGCGCAGCGCTGCTCGTCTATCCGGGCGGCGATCACGAGACCTACCGGGCTAGTTGGCACTCCGCCGAGATCGACTTCGCCCACCGGAGCGGGTTCGTGGCGCTCGCGTTGAAGTACGGCGTGCCAATCGTCCCGGTCGTTTCGATCGGAGGCCAGGAGACGGCGCTCTTCCTGGGCCAGGGCGAACACGTCGCGAGACTGCTGCACCTCCACCGGCTGCTGCGGATCGACGTCCTGCCGGTGCAGATCGCGCCCCCGTGGGGCGTCACGGTGCTCGACCTCCCGGGACGCGTTCCCCTGCCCGCGAAGATCTCGATCGAGGTGCTCCCGCCGATCGACCTGAGCGAGGAACTCGGCGGCGCCTCCGGCGATCCCGACGAGGGCTATGAGCTCGTCACGGGGCGGATGCAGGACGCCCTGCACGTGCTCGACGAGGCACGCACGCTGCCGTTGATCGGCTGAGCGGGCGCTCACCGCAACCCCGGCACCCGTGAACACGGTAGTCGCGTTCAAGCGACGCACGTGCTCCTACTTGCGAGCCACGGATCGACGGCGAGCACGAGCGAGCGCCGAGAAATCCGGCCGTGCCGGAAGCTCGCCATCGGGTCGTTTCACGAGCGCCGGGAGTCCGGGCGGCAACTCCGCCAGCCGCTCGCCGGCGGGCGAGTCACGCAAATGGCCGGTCATGCTCTCAACGGCTGTTTCGATCACTCCGTGGCGCCGGCTGCGGCTCATGAGGTTCGTCCCCATTGCATCGAGATCGTGAACTGTCGGCTGTAAGAGCACAACCTCGGTGCCGGCCGCACGCAGGCGCTTGGCCTCGCTTCCGAGCCGCCGCCCCGATGCCTGACGTATCGCGAATGCGATCCGCTCGCCGAGCGTAGCCGGAGCATCGACGTGCAGCGAGGACATCGGGTTGAGAGCGACCACGAGATCGAGGCACTCGCCCTCGAGGACATCGAGGTTCGAGGCCGAGCTCAGGCCTCCGTCGACATATCGGCGGCCCTCGATCTCCACTGCTCTGAAGAACCCGGGTATCGCGCAGGAGGCCGCCACTGCGTCGGGCAGTTCTGCGCGCGGGGCGCCTGCGCGACCGAGCGCGACACGGTGCCCGGTCTGGTAGTCGACCGCCATTGCCCAGTAATTCGGGTGCGGTGCCCATGGCCCGTGGCAGACGCGGCGAATGGTGTCCTTGAGCGGCTCGGTCGACATTAGGCCGAGTGGCAGCCAGCCGGCCAGGATCGCGGCCGGGGAGTACTTGTACGGGCGCGCGAGCGAGGAGGCCGCCAACCGCCACGAGCCGGGCCCAAACGCCGGGGCACCCCGATGCAGACGGAAGCCCGCGCCGGCAGAGCGGTCGGCCGCGGAAGCCGGCTCGCCCCGGGCATCGTGTGGTCCTCCGAACTCCTCGCCGGCAGAATGCGCGACCATGAACCACGGGGGCACGCCACACGCCACGAGCGCGCCGATCATTGAGCCCGCGGACGTGCCCACGATGCAGTCGGCGCTCCCAGGATCCCAGCCCGTCTCATTTGCGATCGCGTGCAACGCTCCCGTGAGCCACGCGCCACCGAGCACGCCACCTGCACCCAATACCAAACCGATCCTGGGTCGGCCCGAACCGTGCATACACCCACCACGCTACCCGCCAGAGTGTCGACGAGCTCGCGATAACCGGGCCACACGCGATGACAGTCAACGGGATACTTGCAAGCGATGTCGGACAAGCCCATCCCCGCCGGCACGGAGCTCAAGGCCGTACCCGAACCGCCCCGTAAGCGGATTCCGCGCGATCGTGGCGACGACTACACGCCAGCGGCGGCAGCGGCCCGCCGTGCTTTCCTTCGGGAGCAGTCCGGCGTAGCGTTGGAGCACCTCGCTCACTACTCACTGGACCCATCCGGTCTCCCCGGGAACGTCGAGCACTTCACCGGCGTAGCGCAGGTGCCGATCGGCATCGCCGGGCCCCTCTTGGTCGACGGGGAGCACGCGCAGGGCGAGTTCTACGTGCCGCTCGCGACCACCGAGGGCACCCTTGTCGCAAGCTACAACCGCGGCATGAAGATGCTCTGGGAGGTCGGTGGCGTGAAGACCACGATCCTCGATGACGCCATGCAGCGCGCCCCTGCCTTCGTGTTCGAGAGCGCCCGCGGAGCACGCGCTTTCGGGGAATGGCTGACCGAGCACTTCGTTGAGATCAAGCAGGTGGCTGAGAGCACGACGCGGATCGGTCGGCTGCGCCGCATCGAGCAGTACTCGGCAAGCCGGATCCTGTTCACGCGCTTTGACTACACGACCGGCGACGCTGCAGGCCAGAACCTCACGGGTAAGGCGACCGCCGCCGCCTGTGCGTGGATCACAGCCAACTACGACGGCATTACCAACTTCTATCTGGAGTCGAACTTCGCGACCGACAAGAAGAGCTCCCAGGTCAACGTTCTGCGCACTCGCGGCAAGCGGGTCGTCGCCGAGGCCACGCTTCCCGCCGCGCTGATCGAGCGGCACATGCACACCAGCGGCGAAACCCTGTTTCGGGCGCGGCAGGTGTCGAATCTCGGCGGCTTCATGTCAGGGGTCAACAACAACGGTCTGCACTCGGCCAACGGGATCGCTGCCCTGTTCATCGCCACGGGCCAGGACGCGGCCAATGTCGCTGAGTGCTCCGCAGCCCTCAACTTCAGCGATCTGCTCCCCAACGGCGACTACTACGTCTCGATCACGATCCCATCTCTGATCGTCGCGACCTACGGCGGCGGTACGGGGCTGGCCACGCAGCGCGAGTGCCTGGAGCTGCTCGGCTGCTACGGAGCCGGGAAGGTCCGGAAGCTGGCCGAGATCATCGCCGCCACGGTGCTCTGCGGCGAGGTCTCCCTGGGCTGGGCGATCCTCGCCGAGGAGTGGGTCCAGGCCCACGACCTCTACGGGCGCAACCGGCAATAGTGGGCTGGGCTACAGGTCTTGGTCTGCTTGCGGCGCCCCTCCAGGGGGCGCCGCAGATTGGCCAGCTCCTCGGCCGGCGCCCCTCGCGCGGGGGCGAGGCGAGGTCAGCGTCCTTCTTCTGAGGCCTGTCGCGGGTTTATACGGGCGGATCGCAGTCCGCTACCCGGTAGACGTAGAAGGACACGGGGAACAGGATCAGCGGCTGGCTGTTCCTTCGCGCCGCGCCCGATCGCTGGGCCGTCGCTCAAGCCGACCCGAAGGACGAAGGGAGCACTGGAGAAGATGAAACGATTTAGGATCGTCGGGCTCTGCATGGTGGCTGTGTTCGCGCTCACCGCGGTCATGGCGTCTGGCGCGCAGGCCGGCCAGCTCGGTACGTGCGTGAAGGCCGCGAAGAACGGCAAGCTCTACACGGGCCACTACACCGACAAGCTGTGCGGGGTGCACGCGACCGGAGCTCAGGAAACCGAAGGCAAGGCAAACAAGTACGAATGGGTGGCGAACGCGGGGAACATCCCGTTCACCTCTGAAGGCGGCCCAACCCACCTGAAGGGCGCGGCCGGCGAAATCTCGTGCGAACGCGCGACGGACTCGGGCACGCTCGAAGGTGCGAAGGCAGATAAAGACGTGTTCGTGTTCATCGGCTGCAAGCTCAAGCCGTTCGAACTCGTCTGCAAAAGCTATGGCGCCAAAGAAGGCGAAATCGTCACGAACTCACTCGCCAGCACGCTCATCGACAACGGTGAAAAAGGCCTCAGCGGCAAGGAACCCGCCAAAGGCGAAGTGTGGCAGCAGGAGACCGCCGCAGGGACCACCACTGATCCTGTGTTCGGCCCGGGGCCGTGGCTCGTGAACTTCGAATGTGGAGGGATCCCGTTCGCGGTGAGCGGCTCGATGAGCGGCGTCGTCGAACATGCGTACATCAACGCCAAGCTGAAGAAGGGCAAGGGCGGCAAGGAAACCGGCAAGGGCTGGAAGTTCGGCAAGCCGACCTTCAAGGTCGCCTTCACCGAAGCAGGCGGCGAACAGGACCTGCAGACAACGTTCGTCAACCCGTTGAAAGAAAACAAAGTCGAAACGGGCGCGTCGGCTCAGGAAGGCACCAACGAAATCATCCTCGCAGCCCTACCAAAGGGCTTCGAGGTCGGTGGGGCCGAAGGCGAGTAATCGATTAAGCGTCTAGATGGGGGTCGAGAGATCCACAGCTAGACGCAGCAACCGCAGCATGTAGTGACAGCGTGCGTGGGGCCGCATCGGACCCCACGCACGCTGTCGTACACGAGGTAGTCGACGTCAGAGAGCCTGGACTTCGTCTGGCCCACGGCGGCCACTCGCAGCATGCCCTACCTTGACACTTCCCTGATCGGTGATTCACTGCGCTCCGGCGCCCGGCAGCCACCGGGGGTCCGTCAGAGTTCGGCGACTTCGATCTCTTGGAACTGCTTCTTGCAGGGGGGCGCCTTTATCGCCTTCCCGGCCTTTTGAGAAACGCATATCGTCAGGCTCTTGGTCGAGACTTTGCCTTCTCGACCTTCTTTGCCTTCGGGCCCCTGCTTGCCTTCCTTGCCTTCCTTGCCGGGCAGTCCTTCTTTGCCCGCCATGCCTTCTTTGCCTGGAAGCCCTTCTTTGCCCGCTACGCCTTCTTTGCCCGCTGTGCCGTCTTTGCCTGCTTGCCCAGCAGGGCCCTGCGGCCCGGGAGCACCGGAGTTACCTTTGAGCGTCCTGAGCACCTTTGGGTTGATTTGGCTGGCGGAATTGATGAGGTAGTGGTTCGCGGCCAGCGCTCCACTGCTCATCGAGACAACTAGCGCGAGCGTGGCGGTGACGTTCGCATAACTGAACGTACGTTTCCGTTTGGCCATAGGTCCACCATAGGCACACGTGTATAAAGCGGCAAGGCCTGCACGCGCGCTTTGTGGACGTTTTGAGCGATTTGTGTGCTTTTGTGTTTGTCATTTGCCTCCGCGAGCGATCGTCCTGATCGGAGACAGCGCCTTCGCGATAGCGAAGCGCGTGTCGCTAATACTTCTTAGCGGCGCAGGCGAGGTCAGGCTATTCCATGCTGATAGGCGTAGCGCACGGCCTGCGCACGGTCGCGCGCACCGGTCTTGTAGAAGAGTCGGTTGACGTGGGTCTTCACGGTCGCCTGGCTGACAACAAGAGCCTCGGCGATTTCGGCATTCGATAGCCCACTCGCGATCAGCTTGAGCACCTCTGCCTCCCGAGGTGTCAGGTCATCGGGCAGCAACTGCACTGGCGCGTCGGGGATCGGTTTGGTGTCGAAGACGGCGGCCACGAGCCGCTGTTGTACGATCGGGTCGAGGTGGGTCTCACCGGCGACGAGAGCTCTGATGGCCTGCTCAATCTCCTCGGCGCTCGCGTCCTTGGCCAGATAGCCGCGAGCGCCGGCCTCTAGGGCGGGGAAAAGCGACTCATCGTCGGCGTAGGTCGTGAGCACGGGTCCAGGCCCACGACCTCTACGGGCGCAACCGGCCATAGCACGACAGCTCCGCTGCAAGTCCTTCACGCAACGGCCCGGTGCTTCAGCCGACTTCAGCGCCGTCTAGGGCCGTGCTCCGCGTACGCGTCAGACGGGAGCGGCGAGCGCGCGGACGCGGCTGCCAGCCAGCCGTGCAGGCGCTCGTAGACCTCGGGGTGGTTGAGCAGCGCAAGGTGGTGGGTGCCGCCTATGTGATGTCCGTGCTCCTCGCGGAAGGGGATCCGCCGGGTCTTACTGTGGCCGCTGGCGCTGGGCTTCAAGACGAGGATGTCTCCGAGTAGGCGCCCGAGCGGGTGCTTCGGGTCGCGGGTGATGGTTGCTGAGACGAAGCAGTGGGTTGCCCACGGCAGCAGCGGAACCTCCTTGCACGCGACCGCGCGCAGCGCCTCGGGGTCGCGGCCCCGCCAGTCCTCGTCGACCAGCGATCCGTGGCGCAGGTCACGGATGCCGGCGCTGCGCTTTTTCAGAAAGCTGCCCAGCATCCGAGTCTCGGGCAGCTTGTCGAGCGCCACCGCGGCCCGGTGTGCTCCCTGCTCCAGCGGAGCGCCCATATGGGGGGTCCCAAGCGAGACGACGTGCCGGACGTGCGCGACCCACATCTGATCTTGCTCATCGGCCTGATGGGCGGCGCTGCGCGCGACCAAGCCACCCATCGAGTGGCCGACGAGCGCGACCTGTTGCACCTCGACCGGCCACGCCTCTACAAGCTCGTCGAGCAGTGCCGCTACTTTGCGGCCGTTTTCGGAGATGTGAAGGCCGCTGTTGTAGCGGAGGTAGACAGGTGTGTAGCCGAGGTCCGCCGCCAGCCGTTCTCCGTAGGGGTCGTGGGCACCCCAGGACCAGCAGAACTCGTCACCGGTCAGCCCATGTATGAAGACCGCCAGAGCAGGAGTGGCCTGCGGGAACGCACCACGCACCGAGGGCTTCTGCATCTTGATTCGCTTTCCGTGCACCCGCACAGAGGTGGGCTGGGCGAGCGCGCTGCCTTCGCGCTCCAGCCGGTCTCCGATCAGGCCGTTGAGCACAGCCAACCCGAAACTTCCCTGCTGGCTGCTGGACAGCGAAACCTGCTCGCCGACTCCGCGCCGCTCCATCGCCGAATCGACGGCCTTGCCGAGCCCCGAGGCTCCCGCCCCGATTACGCCGTAGGCGCGGCTCGAGAGCGCGTCGTGGATGAGCTTCACGGGCAGGGCCGCTGGGCCCACACCACGGAATGCGCGCTGGGCTATGCCCAGGTGCATGTCGCGGATCGCCCCGGGAAACCTGCGTAGCTCGCCAAAGGCTAGGGCGTTCAGCGCCCGAACCTCGTTTGGCGCTGAGACCTCGGGGCCCCCGCCGGCGCTGGCCGAATCGAGGCCGGCAGTTGCAGCGTCCGCGTTGGGCATTCCTGCCTCCAATCCGTTTGTCCCCACCGATGGGAGAAGACCGAGGCCGAGCCTCGACTTCAGATACGTCCCTAATATCACTTTGCTACGTTCGATACAAGAGAGGCCAAAGATCAGGCGCTAGGCCGCGTGAGCGGTCTCCCGGGTTCGAATCCCGGCCCTTCCGCTTCGTTGATTGGCTTCATCCCGCGAGCGGCGGGCCCCGAAGGGCCTCGCCGCCGCGATCAGCCGCTGTAGATGTAGAGGCCTTCGTACCTGGGGATCAAGGCCATCGTCCCGCTTTCGCTCAGCGCCAGGTCGTCGCCGAATTCATCGCCTCGTTCGATCGGCTGGATCTTCTGGATGTACGCCCAGGTTTCGCCCGAGCGCGTGTACACGTAGACGGCGCCGTACTTCTTCGGCGGTTCGTGGCCTTCGCCCCGGTTCACGAGCACGATCGCCGGAGCTCCGATCAAGGCCTCGTTCCCGTCGGCGCTGAGGGCGAGCGCGTAGCCCAGCAGGGCGGCGGTCTTCTTTTCCGGCTGCGTGACGGATGGGCCCTGCTGGGAGAATTCGTTGCCGACGCGCTGGAAGAACCAGGCCTCGCCCTTGTCCTTGTTTGCGTACTGGTCTCCCGCGAGCGCGGTGTCACCGTTGGCGGAAAGCGCCACACGAGTGCCGATTTCTGATTCACCGGAGCCTTTCAGCGGGGGGCCGAGCTGCACCCAGCTGCCACCGGAGCGTTCGAACGCCAGATCCTCGTGTCCGCCGCCGTTGCAGCCGAGCAACGCCGTTTGGCCGTCGCCCGACAACGCGACCCCGAAGCACCTGTCTGCGCCGGTCGCAGGCGGCACGCCTTCGGTCCACGTTTCTCCCGTGCGGTCGAACTCTCGCAGGGGCTTGGCGCCGCTTTCGTAGCCGAATGCGCCAATCAGCAGCGTGTTGCCGTTGCCGGAGAGCGCCACTTCCGGCGGAATGTCGTATTCATCCGGAGGAACCAGCATCGTCTGCAGGGTCCATTCTTCTTCCTCGGACGAACGCGTGAACACGTCGAGGACCTCTTCGCCGAGATTGGGCTCGTAATACATGACGAGCGTGCGCCCGTCGCCCGACATCGCCAGTGGGCGTATCGCGGCCGGCCGTCCCAGTTCGGGAAGGGTTCCCACATGGACCCACTTTTCGCCGTTGAAGCTGTAGGTGCAGTGACCCCACACTGCGCTCGTGCCGTCGCCCGACATCACGACCCTTCGACCGCCGCACGGCTTGAAGTAGTAGCCGGCGCCGGTGAAGATCGGTTCCGGTCTGAACGGGTCGACCGACACGCTGACATGAGCCTTCGCGTGACCTCCCGGCCCCGTTGCCGTGAGTGTCAGCTTGTACTTCACGGGCTTTTCGCTGGTGTTTTCCGGCATTGCGACTCCCTGGCTGAATTTGCCCGATTCACAGGAGAAGCTCACCGGCAGACCGGTCACGGGTTTGTTGGCGGAGAGGGTGCATTCGCCGGCTTCGCTCACGGAGGCGGAGACCGTCACCGTCCCTCCCGAGGCAGCGGGGTTCGGAGCAGCCGTGAAACCCGCGATCGACGGCGACGCCGAGGCGTACGCAGTACCGCACCAGAACACCAGGAGCCCCACCAATACGACCGCCGTCGCAGCCTTACGCGAACTCGTGGAGGCCATCCCGTCCTCCATCCGCGACATCAGCACCCTCATCGCCCCGACCTCCCTTTACGCTCCGGCGCGGCCATCCCGCGTCGCCGAGATCGAAGACGACACTACACGCTCGTGACCGGCCAGTCGAGACTGATTTGAATCCGACACCGGCCCCGTCACATCGGCTTTCGCTGCGGGAGCGGGCCTCGCTCGTGAGCTAACCCGCGCCGAGGTGCGCGACGAACAGGTCCGCGAGGAAATCCTCGGCGTCCGGCCAGTCGAGGTGGGGCAGCGCGAGCCGCAGCATGACGAACCCGTGCACGCCGATCCACAGCTGCTGGGCGACGGACTCCGGATCGCGCCCATCCTCCAGGCAGCGCGCGGTTGCGCTCACGAGCAGCTCCAGCGCGGCGGACCCCGGGTCCTCCTCGGGGGGCCCGGGCGGCCCGCTGACAGCCACCCGGCCCGAGGTCACGAACAGGATCCGGTAGTGGCCCGGCCGGCGGTGGGCAAAGTCGACATAGGCGGCGCCGAGCGCCCTCAGCTCGGCCCGGGGGTCGCCCTCGTGCGCCTGTGCGGCCTCCCGCAGGAAGTCCCACAGTTCCTGAAAACAGGCGATCGAGACGGCCCGCACGAGCTCCTCCTTGTTGGCGAAGTGCAGGTACATGGCCGTCGGGGAGACCCCGGCGCGAGCGGTGATCGAGCGCACCGAGAGGCCACCGACGGAGCCGTGTTCGAGCAGCAGCTCCGCGGCGGCCTCCATCAGGGCAGCCCGCAGCCGGTCCCCTTCCCCGCGGGGGTTTCGCCGGCGCACATCCTCGGTCGCACCCACCTCAGAACGAGCCTAACAATTCAAGTTGACAGATGTTCATGTACATGTGTATATATACGATCGTAAACACGAGCCGGCGTCCGGTCCGGTCGTCGCCCGGTCACCCCGCCGAGTCGAGCCACACAGAAGTCCCCCTTGCTGAGCCGGATCGCCTCCATCGCCACCGCCCACCCGCGCCGACTGGCCGGCGTGGTCGCGGCGGTGCTGGTGGTGGGCCTCGTGTTCGGGGCGAGCGCCACCAACAGCCTCGACGCTCACAACGACTTCTCCGACCCGTCCTCGGCCTCGACGCACGCGCGGGAGGCCATCGAGCGGGCCACGGGCGCCGATCCGACGGCGGGCGTGCTCGTGCTCGTCAACAGCCGCGCGGGCGAGGCCGGGGTGTCCCACGCGGACGCCCTCCTGCGCGGGGACCCGGCGGTGGCAGCCGTGTCCCCTCCGATCCGCTCGGCGAGCGGCGCCAGCGTGTTGCTGGCGGCGACGCTGCGGGCGGGTGTCGATGAACACGACGCTGCCGAACATCTGAAAACGCGCTTCGCGGGCGACGACGATGCGCTCCTGGGCGGCAACACGATTGCCGGGCGGGAGGTCGGCGCCCAGGCATCCAGGGACCTGGGTCTGGCGGAGGCCCTTGCCTTCCCCCTGATCGCCCTGCTCGCGTTCCTGATCTTCCGCGGCGTGGCGGCGCTGCTACCGGTGGCGGTCGGGGCCACGAGCGTCTTCACCGCCTTCGCGCTGCTGCGGGTCGTCAACGTGGCCCTGCCCCTGTCGGTGTTCGCACTGAACCTCGTGATCGGCCTCGGCCTGGGGCTCGCCGTGGACTACAGCCTGTTCCTCGTCTCGCGCTTCCGCGAGGAGCTGGGCGCGGGCCGGGACACCCGCTCGGCGGTGCTGAGGACGATGACCACGGCCGGCCGTACCGTCGCCTACAGCGCGATCACGGTGGCCGTGGCGATGTGCTCGCTGGTCGTGTTCCCGTTGCGCTTCCTGCAGTCGATGGGCATCGGCGGGGCGATCACCGCGCTGACCGCGGCCGCCGTCGCGCTCACGCTGCTGCCGGCGCTGTTCGTGCTGTTCGGCGGACGCCTCGGCCGCACACGGCCGGGGCCGGCCCGTGAGGGCCGCTGGTACCGCCACGCGCAGCGGGTGCTGCGACACCCGGGAATGGTCGCGCTGCTCTGCACGGGAGCGCTGATAGCACTCACGTTGCCGGCCCTCGGGACGCGCTGGACGGGCGTCGACGCGCGCGTGCTACCGGCGTCGACGAGCGCGCGCCAGGTCGAACAGACCCTGCGCCGCGACTACCCGCTCGACCGCAGCACCCCCGCCTTCCTCGCGGTCAGCGCGGGGGCCGGCCAGGCGGCCGGCGTACGTGCCTACCGCGACCGCCTGGCGAGCGTGCAGGGCGTCGCCGCCGTGAGCACGCCGCGGTACCTCGGCCACCGGACCTGGCAGATCAACGCCACCCTCCCCGGCGAGGCGATCGCCCCTTCCGCCCAGCGCACGATCTCCGCGATGCGGGCGGTGACGGCGCCCTTGGCGACGGAGCTCGGTGGGGCGGGCGCTGAATTCACCGATCAGCGCGCTGCCGTCGCCGACTCGCTCCCGCTGGCACTTGCGATCCTGGTGGGAGGAACGTTGATCGTGTTGTGGCTGATGACGGGCTCGGCGGTGCTGCCCGTGATCGCGCTCGCGATGAACCTTCTGACGGTTGGCGCGGCCACGGGCCTGCTGGTGCTGATCTTCCAGGACGGCCGCCTCCAGGGACCGCTCGCCTACACCTCACAGGGGGGCATCGAACAGAGCAACTACCTCGTGCTGGCCGCGATCGCGTTCGCGCTCTCTACCGACTACGGAGTGTTCCTGTTCACTCGCATCAAGGAAGCACACGACGAGGGCCAGGACACGCGCGAGTCGATCGCCCTGGGACTCCAGCGGACGGGGCGCATCGTTACCGCCGCGGCCGTGCTGCTGGCCGTCGCGATCGGTGCCTTCGCGACCTCCAACGTGGTCTTCCTGAAGGAGATCGGCGTGGGCGCGGTGGCAGCCGTGCTGCTCGACGCCTTCGTCGTGCGGACACTGCTGGTGCCCGCCCTGATGGGCCTGCTCGGCGACTGGAGCTGGTTCTCGCCGCGGCTGCTGCGCAGGCTGCACGCACGTGTGGCACTGGCGGACGAGGCGGGCACCGCGCCTACCTGATCCCCTCGCCGGCTCGGCGGCCGCCGAGCCGCGGG
This sequence comes from uncultured Solirubrobacteraceae bacterium, assembly GCA_963821425.1. GTDB lineage: Bacteria > Actinomycetota > Thermoleophilia > Solirubrobacterales > Solirubrobacteraceae > Palsa-744. Next base: position 1,592,320 of record CAWGDS010000004.1, on the reverse strand, counting down.
TCGAGCCTCAGTGAGAGACGACCCGGAAGGCGATCGTGCTCGGCGTGGAGCTGCCGGCGAGGCTTTCGCCGGTGAACGTCGCGCGGTAGGCGCCGGGCTGTAGCGCCCTGCCCCTGATGCGGCCGGTGAACAGGAGCCTGTTGAGGCCGTTGCGGGCCCGGCGGCCGAGCATCATCGCCACATAGGTGCGGACGCACGCCGGCTTGCCGGCGCCCCGGCGGCCCACCACGCAGCTCTTGCCGATGCGGTGGCCGCTTTCTTCCCTGACGAAGGCCACGGTGACGACGGCCGGCTGGTCGAGCACGAACGAGAACACGGTCCCCGTCGGCGACACGCGGCTGATCCGACCAGCAGGCGCGGTGGACGTACGCCCGACACGGAATACGGAGTTGCTCTCACTCAGCGAGCTGATGACCGGAGGCCGGGCCGGTTCGGGGCCTTTGGGCGTGGTCGGCCCGCCCGGCGGCGGTGGAGGAGGGGGTGGCTGCGTGGCGGGCAGCGTGGTGAACGTGAGGACGCTGCCCACTTCTTCGCCGCCGGCGCTCTTGGCCACCACCCGGTAGTAGTAGGTCGTCCCCGGCGAGAGGCCCGTCAGCTGAACGGCCACTTCGACCGGGGTCTTCCCGACCGCCGGGAGCGTGGGGCAGACTGCGCTGCTGCCCAGTGAGGGCGTGGTGCCGTATTCCACCGCGCAGCCGGTGACTTCTTCTTCCTCTGGGTTCAATGTGCCCGGCAGCGTGGCGGAGGTCTGGGTCACGGCGGTCGCTTCGCCGGTCGTGACCGCGGGTGGGTTGCGGGAGGTGGTGAACGAGACTTCGGCGGCCGGCAGCGGGGACGCTCCGGCTTCGTTTTCGACCACCAGCTTGAAGTAGTAGGTCGTGTTCGATTTCAGACCGGTGATGTCCGCAGACACGCTTTCAGGAACGGCGCCCGCCCCGGGAAGGGCTGAGCAATGGATCGTTTTATTGAGCGAGCCTTTCGTGGTCCCGTATTCGAAGAGACAGCTTTCGACGGGAAAGCCTCCTGGGTTCACCGTGCCGTTCAGCGTCGCGCTGTCTTTGGTCTTGCCCGAGGCTTCGCCGGTCGTGACCGTGAGTTCGTCGGCTGGGGTCGTGAATTCTTTTTCGACGCCTTCGCCGTTCCCGCCTTCGCCGTGGGCGATGAGCTGGAAGTAGTAGGTCGTGTTCGGCGCCAGTTGGGTCAACGCCGCGGTGACCGCTTCTACCCCGGGCCCCGAGCCCGGCTGGGGGAAGCACGGTGCGAGTTTCGTAAGCGAGCCCCGGCTGGTCCCCCACTCGAATTCGCAGGTCGCGGGCACGCCTTCGGGTTTCACGGTTCCTTCCAGCAACGCGCTCGTGAGCTTGACATTGCCCGCTTTTTCGGCGGTGGCCACGGGCGCGTTGGCGATTTCCGTTTTGAACGAGCCGACCGTGCCTTCGGCCGTCCCAGCCCCTTCCGTGGACGCGACGATCTGGAAGTAATAGGTGGTGTGAGGAGTGAGACCTTCGACGACGGCTGACACGTCGACCGCTTCGCTGACGGGCCCCGGGGTCGGAGAACACTGCGCGCTTGAGGCCAGCGCCCCTTCTGTAGTGCCGTACTTGAATTCGCACTTGGTTACGACGCCGCCTTCCGGGTTCACGGTGGCGGCCAGCTTCGCAGTGGTTTTCGTGACTTCCTGCGCCGGTTCGGTCGTGACCGGGAACGGGTTCGAGCCGCCGGCAAGCGCGGTGGAGGCCCACGCAAGGGCCACCAGCACGGCCAGCAGCACGAGGGCTCCAATGCCCAGCCTCGGCCCGCGTCCGTGCATCCATCCTCGCCGCAACTCGTCCCTCACAAAAGCTCGTCTCTACCCTCTCGGGCCAGGATAGAGGCACTGCGGGGCCGCTACTGCAGGTAACCGTGCGACCGTGGGCCGCGCGGGCCACACGCCCCGCCGGTTCCCCGGCGGGTGCCCGGACCTCAGCCCGTGACGAGGCTGGGGCTCGGCTGGGGGATCGCGGCGGCCGCGGGGGCCGGCTTGGAGGTCTCGGCCGTCCGACCCACGATCGTCGTGAGCACCTCGACGATGTGGGGGTCGAACTGGCGCCCGGCGTTGGCCCTCAGCTCCTCAAGTGCCACCTCCGGCGCCAACGCCTTGCGATAGGCGCGGTCGGTGCGCATCGCGTTCCACGAGTCGCAGCAGGTCACGATCCGAGCCTCGAGCGGGATCTCCTCGCCGCCCAGGCCGTCGGGGTAGCCGCCGCCGTCCCAGCGCTCGTGATGGGAGCGCACGATCAGGCCCACGTCGTGCATGAAGCCCCCGATCCGGTCGAGCATGTTCTGCCCCTCGAGCGTGTGGGTCTTGATCAGCTGCCACTCGTCCGGATCGAGCTTCCCGGGCTTGTTGACGATCTCCTTGGGGATCGCGATCTTGCCCACGTCGTGCAGGAGGGCTCCGAATTCGAGGTTCCGGCGCTGCTCGGCGTTCAGCTTCAGCTCCTCTGCGACCGCCAGGGCGAGGCCTAGGACACCCCGGCAGTGGACGCCTGTGTAGCCGTCGTCGGCCTCGACGACGTCTCCCAGCACCAGTGCCGTCCCGCGGTAGGCGCTGTTCAGCTCGAGCAGGCTCACCAGGCGCTGGCGGCGCTCGCCGGCGAACCATGCCAGCAGCCCCAGCAGGGGCAGCGGGGCGAGCGCGACGAGCGGGTGTTCGTGGACCTGCTCGGCCACCACCAGGCCCATTCCGGTGAGGGCGATGTCGATCAGATAGACCCACGATTCGCGCAGCTGGGTCACCAGGCCCGCTCCGCGGGCCTCTGCAAAGCGCAGCGTGGAGATGCTGAAGTCGACCGCGAACTGGGCCGCGAGTGCGATCAGCAAGAGGCCGGCGCTCGCATAGCGCGGCTCGGTGTGGGCGACCGCGAACACCGCCACGGGACCGATCGCAAACCAGGAGTTGCCGGGGGTCAGCAGCAGCCGCAGGGGCCGCAGGTTTCCCCGCCAGACCTCGAAGCCGCCGGCCAGCAGCAGCGCCAGCAGTACCGCGAGCGGCACCACCGCCACCGGCATCGCGAACAGCAGGGGGACGAAGGCGAGCTGGGTCGCGGCCGTGAAGCCGAGCGGGGTGTCGAACCGCACCACCGAGGCGACCGCCATCACCAGCAGGCACAGCAGGCAGGGGAGCAGCTGGAAGTCGTGCGGGGGCCAAGCGGCCCAGATCACGGCCACGGCGGCGAAGAACCCCACCGCCACGGGCAGCTCGATCAGCCGTTCGCGCAGCGTGAACTCCGTTCCGGCGCGCCGGAACGTGTCCGCGAGGGACTCCTGCTCTTCGAAATTGAGGTTCCCGACCATTTGTTTACGGGCCTTATCGACCCCTCAGGCGTGCGCGTGAGTACAGCGGCGCCGATGTCAGCCGATGGGCCTAGGACCCGGGAACGCCTCGAACGGGTCCGCGCCCTGGGCCGCGAGCAGATACCAGGCCGTGGCACCCGTGTGCAGGGAGGCGAAATAGGCTTCCCCTTCGCAGTCGCCGACCCCGTCCCGGGAGGCCGCGATGATGCCCTTCCCGTCGTTGTTGGGCCCTGCCAGCTGGGCGTGTTCGATGTCCGACAGGTAGCGCTCGGCGGCTTCCTCGTCGCCCGGGCCGCCCCGCGCCAGCAGGGCGTCGGCGATGTGGGCGGTGCCCTCGAACCACGCCCCCTTGCGCGAGCGCCGGCAGAAGCTCACGCCGCTGAAGCCCTTCTTGCTGACGGCCAGGTACTTCGCGACCCAGTCCAGCGATGAGGCGAAGGCGCCGTCCCTCAGGGCCAGGTAGGACCAGCTGTTGACGTCCTCGACCTGCAGCCCGCGGTTGGGCGTCACCCCGTCTTCGCCCGTCCCCACCCAGAACATCCCGTCGCCGTGCTTCTTGCCCTTCGGGGGCGCCCACATGGCTTCCACGAAGCCCCTGGCGTGAGCCGCGGCCTGGCTCCAGGCGACTTCCCCGCCGGCGGCGGCCAGCAGGCTGAAGAAGGCGTACAGGTCGATGTTGTGCTCGGTGGACTTCCAGGCGATACGGGTGCCATCGGCTTCCTCGCCGCCCGTGTAGCCGCCTGCGCCGCGTTCGTCAAAGGCCTCGGTCTGGATCCAGCGCGCGAGCTCCTGGGCGCCCGTGAGGAAGGCCGGGGTGCCGGTGCGTTCGTAGAGGTGGACGAGTGCCTGGCCCACCCACGCCATGTTGCCGACGTCGCTGGTGGCATCGGTGGCGCTCACGTCGGCGGGCGAGGCGAGCGGCGTGGGCGCGTAGGCGGCCCTGATGCGCCCGTCCCCGGCGGGGTCGTGTTCCTGGACGTACAGCAGCGACTGGCCCAGGATCTGTGCCCGGGCGAGGTCTTCGGGTTCTCCCCGCTCCAGCAGGGCGTCGATGATCAGGGCGTCGTCGTAGGTGAAGGAGTCGTCCACGCCCTGACGTTCGAGCGTCCCGCCGCTGTAGCTCTGCACCAGCCGCAGTTCGGGGCCCGACGCGTAGCGGTCCATCATCTCGTCCAGGAATTCGTAGCCCGCGGAGACGCTGGCCCGGGTCGGCTGCGCCGTGGCGGCGGGCGCGAACGCCCCGGCGGTGATCGTGGCAAGCGCAACGAGCGCTCCCGCACGGGCGCATTTCGCCCCCCGCACGCGGGCGGTCCGGCTCGCCCACGGCCGGCGAATCGCCCCAAAACCATGACCCATGAGGCACATGATGCAGATCTACCGACGCGGTCGCTAAGCTCGGATCGCGCCCGGCCGACAGGGCCGGGCAGCGCAGAGCCACTGGGCCAATGGCGAGCAACGACGAGAAACAGGGCAAGCGCGTCGACCGCCGGACGTTTCTGCGACGCGGGCTGATCGCCGGCGGCGCGGTCGCCGGGGCCGGCGTCGCGATCCGGGCGATGGCCGACGCCAGCAGCGACTCGGCCGGCACGGTCCCGCCCTCACCCAAGCCCCAGGGCGTGGCGATCGGGCGGACCACCCCGATCCGGCCCTCGGGACTCCCCAACATCCTCGTGATCGTGGTGGATCAGCTGCGCTACCCGCAGTGGCTATCGGCGGGCTCGTTCGGGCTCGGCTTCACCCCGAACCTGCAGAAGCTGCGCGAAGGAGGCGTCAGCTTCGCCCACCACTACACGGCGTCGAACGACTGCACCCCCGCCCGCGCGACCTTGTTGACGGGCCTCTACACGCACCAGACGGGCTGCATGATCACCGGCGGCAGCACCCTCGATCCCGGATTCCCGACCTGGGGGACGATGCTCCGCGAGCACGGCTACCACACGCACTGGTTCGGTAAGTGGCACCTGACCCACCGCGACAACCGCTGGACGCCACAGGCGGGCAGCGCGGCGCTGGAGGAATACGGGTTCGGCGGAGGCGTGTACCCGTCCCCCGACGGAGCTCCCGGCCAGGGCTGGAAGCGCGATCCCCAGATCGCCGACGTGTTCGCGGAATGGTTCAAGGGCGCCAACCACGTCCAGCCGTGGTGCACGACGGTGTCGTTCGTCAACCCCCACGACATCGCGTGGTGGTACCTGTGGAGCGATCGAGTCCCCGCCGAGGCCGCATCCAAGCCGCTCACGAGGCGCCTGCCGCCCAACTACGAGACGCCCGAGATGCTGGCGCAGCGCCGCAAGCCCCGGCTACAGCGCTCCTTCCAGGAAACGGCGGCCGCGTCCTTCGGGGCGGTCCCATTCACGGGGCCCGAAGTGCCCGGGAAATGGCTGGAATTCCTGGACCTCTACATCAAGTTGCAGAGAGAGGTCGACAACCACATCGGGCGCGTGCTGCGGACGCTCCACAGCCGCCCGGAGGTGGAGGCCAACACCGTCATCGTGTTCACCTCCGACCACGGCGAGTACGGCGCCTCACACGGGCTCAGGGGCAAGGGCGCGAGCGCCTACGAGGAGGCCCTGCGGGTCCCTCTGATCGTCAAGGATCCGCGCGAACAGCTGACCGCGGCCCCCGCCCAGACCCGCACCCAGCTGACCTCGAGCGTGGACGTGGCGCCGATGTTGCTGACGATCGCCAGCGGATCCTCGGCCTGGCGCCACGAAAAGCACTACGCCCACCTGGCCAAACGACTTGACCTGGTCGAGCTGCTGAAGGACCCCGGCGCTCCGGGGCGCGAATACGTCCTGCACGCGACCGACGAGATCGTGACCGAGTACGCAGTCGAGACCTACACCGCCAACGCCCCCCTGCACGTGATCGCGATCCGGACCCCCGACGCCAAGTACGCGACCTACTCGAACTGGCCCCAGGACGGGATCGCGCCCAGCGACCAGGGCCGGGAAGCCGAGCTCTACGACTACCGATCCCAGGACGGGCGCCTGGAGATCGAGAACAGCGCGGAACGCAACGGCCTCGAAGATCGCATGCGGGCCCTCTACGAGCACGCCTTCAGGCACGAGCTCCGCGAGGCCCTTCCGGGGCGCCTGCAGCCGGCCCACTCCGGTGGTTTCGCCGACTACTTCCTGACGGCGAAGCACGCCGCCACGGTCGCCGTGGAACGCCGCCAGCGCCGGGCCGAAGCGGGGATCGTGGGGATATCCAGCCTCAAGCACCCGCCGCTGATCGACCAGTAGGGCCGGTCGCCGCCACGGCCCTGGCACGCGGGGCCCGCTTCCCCGGCTAGGGGCCGGGGGCCTTGACGGGCTTTGAGCCGGCGAGCACGACCCCTTCGCCGTTGAGCGCCTGCACCTCGACGTAGTGCACGCCCGCAGCCGTCTCCGGCAGGGCGATGGTGGTCTCGAAGCCCGTCCGCGGCGCGCTCGCCAGTGGCGCCAGGGCACTCGGGGAGGCTCCGCCGAGCACCCGCCAGGAGGCCACGCCCGTGGCCCCGTTCCAGCTCGCGTAGGCGACCACGCCGCCGAAGCTTCCACGTCGCAGGGCCAGGCTGGGCGGCACCAGCGGGCGTCCGCTCCAGGGCAGCGCATAGGCGCGATAGGACTCCCACCCGGACGGCAGATGAGCGTCGAACAGCAGCTTGCCCGACGGTTCGACCTCCGAGAAGTAACCCGCCTGCCCCCAGCCGATCATCCAGTCTCCGTTGGCAAGCGCCTGCACATTGCCCTGGCTGTCGGCCACCAGCGGCGTGGGGTGCAGGTAGGAGCGCACCAGCGTCGCCGTCCCGTCGGCGGGGTCGAGCGCGACTTCGATCGCCCGCGAGGCCGAGTGAACCTGGGGGGAGGCGCCGTTGTCGAAGAAGGTGATCGCTCCGTCGGGCTGTTCGCGGGCGTCGTGCTGCCAGGCGGGGCCGGCGCCGGAGCCGAGCTTGAAGCTGCTGTGCTTTCCCCCCAGCTGCCAGCGGATCTGGCCGCTGTGCGGATCGACGTCGTAGGCGGCCCAGGTGTTGCGTGCGTCCACCAGGAAGCTGCCGTCGCGCGCCACTTCCACGGAGTTGATGTGAAAGGGGTCGTATGGCGCGGCGAGGGTGGCTCCCGCCCCGGAGTAGTAGGAGCTCGACATCGGCACGTGGTCGAGGAAGTGCCACTCCACGCGCACGAGACCGGTGGCGAGGTCGATTTCCTGGAACAGGGTGTCCGCGACGGCGCCTTCGCGCGGCCCCCCGATCGCGCTCAGGTCACAGCGAATCGCGTCGTACACAGTGACCAGGGCCGTGTTGTCGGGCGTCAGCCGGAATTCGTGCAGGTCGGCCTGGTAGCCGTTGCCGGCCCGTACCACCGCTATCTGCCTGTATGAGCTGTCGGCGATCACCCCCCCGGCCGAGCGGCTGCCCCCCGCCACGAGCGGGTCCTGCCACCAGGTGAGCACCGGCTGGCCGCGGTAGCTCTGCACACGCAGGTCGCCGGCCCGCGCCCCGGGCGCCAGGGGGTCGAACCAGATCAGCCCACCGTGTTCGTCGAGGATCATCGGGCCGTACTGACCCGCTCCGGAGTAGGGGGCGATGAACAGGTCCCCGCTGGCCTGGCTGGCCCCCTGGGTCACCGTCACCGTCGGCGGGCGCAGATCCGGGCGCGAGACGAAGCTCTGGTGCAGGCCGCGTCCGAGGGCCGGGAAGATGCTGCCCGCGCCGGTGCCGGGCACGTCCCTGACGGCGACCGTGAAGCTCCAGGAGACCGGAACCGGGCCCGCGCCGTGGCCGGCCGCCAGGCGGGCCACGGCGCTCACCGTCTCGCCTTCGGCGAACGCCCGCGCGGGCACGAAGCTGGCGCCGTCCCCCTGCGAGAAGGGCGCCAGCCGACCGGTGTGGACACCGGTGCGCGAGCCGCGCACGACGAGCTGCTGGATAGCGGCGGCGGGCTGCCCGAGCAGGCTGATCTGGGTGGTCGCCGAGGCGTCCCGGCTTTCGGGTGCCGGCGAGACGGTGAGGCGCCCGCCCGCGAGCGAGGCGGACACATCCGGCTTGGCGGGCACGCAGGACACGCCGGCGGAGCTCGAGGCTCCCGCGGCGGCGCTCAAGGGCGCGCCGCCGGCACCGCGGGCGACCCCGCCGGTGAGCAGGATCAGCGCGGCCAGCAACCCCCCGGGTGCCGCGACCCACGCCCGGCCCAGCCGCGGCATCGATCCAGCTTCCTCGCTCTCAGCCCTTGACCGGCGCCGAGGTGCCGATCAAGGTCCCCGAGGAGTCCAGCGCCTGCACGGCGACGTAGGGGCCCGCGGCCGCCGGGACCGAGATCGTGGTCTCGAAGCCGCTGCTCGGGGCCGTGGCGGCGGCCGTCAGCGAGGCCGGCCCGGCACCCGCGAGAACGCGCCAGCTGGCCACGTCGGTGGCGCCGTTCCAGCTCGCCGACACCGACAGCGTGCCCCCCGAGCCGGCACGCGCGGCCACCGCCGGGGAGCCTTCCCCGTGGGCGCTCCATGGGGCCAGGTAGGTCCTGAAGTCCTGGACGTTGCGCCCGAGCGTTCCGTCCAGCAGGACATGGCCTGCGGCGTCGTACTCGGTGAAGTTCGGCAGCCCCCCGTAGCCCATCAGCCAGTTGCCCGCGGGCAGGCTCAGGGTGTTGCCCTGGCTGGAGGCGAGCAGCGTTTTCGAGGGGTTGGTGAAGGCTTTCACGAGACTCACCGAGCGGCCTGCTTCGTTGACGCTCAGCAGCAGGCCCCGGGACTGCTTCTCCTTCGGCGGGTCAGAGCCGTTGTCGAACACCGAGATCAGGCCTCCCGGCTGGAATTCGGCGTCGTGCTGCCAGTAGAACTGGACCCCCGGTCCGAGCTTGAAGTTGCTGTGTGGCCCGCCCAGGCGCCAGCGGATCAGCCCGCTCCGCAGGTCCACGTCGTACAGCGTCCACATGTTGCGGGCCGACAGCAGCACGTCGCCGGAGCTGCCAGGGTCGACCGAGTTGATGTGGATGTAGTCCCAGGGATAGGCGACCCCGGGGACGGCGTTGAACGATTCGCCGATCGGAACGTGGCCGAGCGCGTGCCACTCCCACATCACCAGACCGGTCTTGACGTCGACCTCCTCCACGACCGAGTCGGTCAGCACGCCGTTGGCGACGCCGTGCACCTTCCTGAGATTGAACTGGATCGGATCGAAGGCGTCGATCCAGGCGGTGCCTTCGGGGGTCAGGCGGATTTCGTGCAGGTCGGCGTGGTAGCCGTTCCCTGCCCGCACGGTGGCGATGTGCTGGTAGGAGCCGTTGAAGATCTCGTCTTCGCCCTCCCCGAAGCCCACCTGCAGGATGTGCCCCTGCCACCACGTCAGCACCTGCTGTCCCTGGTATTGCTGGATCTGGAAGTTGGTGGCGGACTCGCCGGGTGCCAGCCGGTGGAACCACACCAGCCCCCCCTGCTGGTTGGCGATCATCGGCCCCGCCGTGCCCATGCCCTGGTACGGAGCCAGGAACAGATCCCCCGGCGCGGCACCCTGATGGGCCGGGACGGTGATGTCCACCGTGGAGGGGGTCAGCGACGGCGCCGAATGGTAGTGCTGGACCGCCCTGGGATCGCCCGGGTTGGTCGGGAACTGTTGCTGGCTGACGGTCGCCTGGTGGGCGACGGTGAAGCTCGTGACAGCGGTGCCCGTGTGCCCGCCGGTGTTGACCTGGGCGCTCACGGTGACGTGCTCCCCCGACCTGAAGGGCCGGCTCGGCAGGAAGCTCTCCCCGGTGCCGGTCGAGTAGGCCCTCAGGACGCCCGTGTGGGCACCCGTGCCGGAGCCCACCACGCGCACGTTCGTGACGGTCATCCCCGCCGCCCCGAGGAAGCTGATCTGGGTCGAGGGTGAGGCGTCCGGGGTTCCCGGCTGGGGCGAGACGGCAACCGGATTGCTCGCCGCCTCATGACCGGTGGCGCTCACGAGCAGACCGGTGGCGGGCGAAGAGCCGCTGCCGCAGGCCCCGAGCAGGGCCGCGGCGCTCGCGCAGGCGAGCACCAGGGCAGCGATCTGTCGGCGGGGGTTCATGCTAGGCGGGGCTTCATGCTCGGCGGCGGGGGCTCTACGGAGCGGCCGTCACGATAGCTTCCGGAGCCGCTGCCAAACGCCGGTCGGTAGGCCGGTAGGGTGAGCCGGCCGCGACCGCGGCGGTGAGCAAGATGGACGCGCGTATCATCGACCTGGGCTACGACGGCCGCCCGCGGACGGTCGGGGCGTGGTTGTGCGGGGATGTGCTGATCGACTGCGGACCCGGGTCCGGCCTGCCGCAGCTGCTGGAGGGCCTCGGCGATCGCCCGCCGCGGGCGCTGCTGCTGACCCACGTGCACCTCGACCACGCCGGCGCAGCCGGCGCCCTGGTGGAGCGCTGGCCCCGGCTACCGGTCTACATCCACCCCCGCGGGGCCCCCCACCTGGCCGACCCCGGCCGGCTCGTGGCCAGCGCGAGGAGGGTGTTCGGCGAGCGCCTGGAGGAGCTGCTCGGGGAGGTCCTGCCCGTCCCCGAGGCCAACCTGCGGACGATCGCCGACGGCGAACAGATCGGTGCGCTGCGGTGCGCGTGGACCCCGGGACACGCCTCCCATCACGTCGCCTTCTTCGAAACGGACAGCGGTGTGGCCTTCTGTGGCGATCTGGCGGGCGTGCGCCTGGAGGGGGGCGTGGTCGTCCCCCCCACGCCCCCGCCCGAGGTGGACCTCGACGCCTGGCGGGACTCGCTCGTGCGCCTGGAACGGTGGCAACCCAGCGCGCTCGCGCTCGCCCACTACGGCCTCGTTGAGCGTCCCACCGAGCACGTCGACGCGATGCGCAAGGCGCTGGACCGCCACGAGCGCTGGGCGGCGGAGGGCGAGGAGGCGTTCATGTCCACGCTGGAGTCCTACCTGCGCGAGCGCCTCCCCGAGGGGGCGGTGGAGGACTACATGTTCGTGGCACTCGCCCGCCCCAGCGCGGTGGGATTGAGGCGCTGGCTGGAGCAGCGGCGGGCCCAGCTCTCAGGTAGCGACCGGGCCGATCCGTCGCACGCGGGCACGGATAGCCGCTAGCATCTTCAGACGGAGGGCCACGGACGCCCGCGAATCGCCCTCCAGGACGCTCGCCGGGCGGAGCTGTGGTCGATCTCGTTCGTGTTTGCGAAGGCGCCGGGGGGGCGTTATCGTGGCTCGACCGAAGGGATTAGGCCGGAATCGGAGGAGGGGTAGCAAGCATGCGACGGATCAGGATCTTGGCTTTCTGCCTGCTCTGCGTACTCGGGGCCGCGATATTCGGCGCCACGGGCGCATCGGCCGCCTCTCCGGCCGTCTCCGGATGGGGACAGAACAGCTCCGGCCAGCTCGGCGACGGCACGACCGAAAACAGCCCTTCGCCGATCCTCGCCAGCGGCCTCACAGAAGTCCTGTCGGTGGCGGCCGGCACCAACCACTCGCTGGCGCTGCTCTCCAACGGCACCGTCATGGCCTGGGGCGCCAACGGCGCCGGCCAGCTCGGTGACGGCAACAACACTCCCAGCAGCCTGCCGGTGGCGGTGAGCGGCCTCAGCAACGTCACGGCGATCGCAGCCGGCGGCGAATTCAGCCTCGCCCTGCTCAGCGACGGTCACGTGATGGCCTGGGGACAGGGCGAAGAAGGCAAACTGGGCGACGGCAGCATCAACAACTCCAACGTGCCCGTGGAAGTCACCGGCCTCAGCGAAGTGACGGCCATCTCGGCCGGCGGCAAACATTCCCTCGCGCTGCAGAGCGACGGCAGGGTCAAAGCCTGGGGCTCGAACAAGAAAGGGCAGCTCGGTAACGGCGAAGTCAACAACGGCGAGGAGACGCCCGTAGAAGTGAAAGAACTCGGTGGCGTCAGCGCGGTCGCCGCGGGCGGCTTCCACAGCATGGCGCTGCTCACCAACGGCACCGCCGAGGCCTGGGGCGCCGGCAAGCAGGGCCAGCTCGGCAACGGCACCGAAGTTGAAACGGCCGACCAGCCCGTCGCCGTCCAGGGCCTGATCGGCGTACACGCCATCGCCGCCGGCGAAACGCACAGCCTGGCGGCGCTGACCGGCGGCGAAGTTTATGCCTGGGGCTCCGACAAAGCCGGCGAGCTGGGCAACGGCAGCCAGACCCCGAGCAACATCCCGGTCCTGATCAGCGGCCTCACCGAAGTCTCCTCGCTGGCGGCGGGGACGAACACCAGCGCCGCGCTGCAGACCAGCGGCAACGTGTGGACCTGGGGGGCCAACGGCGAAGGGCAGTCGGGGACCGGCAGCGAAGAACCCGTGCGCATCCTCAGCCCCGTGCAGGTGACCGACATCCACCAGGTCAGCCAGATCAGCGCCCACGGCGCCCACATGATCGTCGCGGGCCCGCAGCTGCCGACGGTCACCGGCGTGACCCCGGTCGAGGGGCCCTCCACCGGCGCCACCCACGTGACGATCACGGGAACCAACTTCACTACCGCCACCGCGGTGCACTTCGGCTCCAACAGCGCCACCGAATTCACGATCGAATCGGGGACCACGATCCACGCGGTGAGCCCCGCCGGCACCGGCGTCGTGCCCGTCACGGTGACGATCCCCGGCGGGACGAGCGCTGCGACCCCGGCGAGCGACTTCAGCTACGCCCCGGTCGTCACCGGCGTCAGCCCTGCGGCCGGATCCCAGGAAGGCGGCACCAAAGTCGTGATCCAGGGGACCAACTTCGAAGGCGTCACGGAAGCCAAGTTCGCCAACGCCGCGGCGACCGACGTCAAAGTCGAATCGCCGACCGAAGTCACGGCCGTGTCACCGGCTGGGGTGGGCACGGTGGACGTAACACTCGTCGGCCCGGGCGGGATCAGTGCGAAGACGCCCGCCGACCAGTTCACCTACAGCGCCTCGCCGCCGGAGATCGGACGCTGCGCGAAGGTGTCCAAGAAAGCGGGGCAGGGCACCGGCAAGTTCGTCGACAACGTGTGCCTGCAGCTGGAACCCGAATCGAAGGGCAAGTTCGAATGGCTGCCGGGCCCCGGCCCGAAGACCGAAGTCAAGGGCAAGGAGGTCTCGGGCGAACAGATCAAGTTCGAAACCGTCGGCGGCAAATTCCTCGAATGTGCCACCAAGGGCGGCAAGCTGACCGGCCAGATCATGGACGCGAAGACGATCTCGAACATCAGTATCCACTTCATCGGTTGCAAGAACGGCAATCCCAGCACCTGCCAGAACGTGAACGGGAAAGCCGGCAACATCACGACCGCTACCCTGACCGCCCAGCTGGGCATCGTGAAAGTCGAACCCAAACCCGAAGAAGACCAGGTCGGCCTCGCCGTGGGAGCCCCCGGCAACGGGACGTTCATGGAATTCGAATGCAGCGGAACGATGTACGTGTTCCAGGGCTCCGCGATCCTGCCCTTCAAACTCACCGACCGGCTGCTGAAGAAGACGAAGCTCAAATTCCTCGAGGACAAAGGCCTGCAGAGCATCGAATCGTTCGAAAACGAACCGAAGACGGTGCTCTCGGTCAAAATCGGAGCCGGGCCGCTCGAACAGGCCGGGATGATCTTCACGTTCGAACTCGCCCTCAAGGAAAAGCTGGAGATCAACCTCCTGCACTAGTGCGGGAGGACCCGCCGGCGCCGAGCGCCGTCACGGCGGGCGGGTAGATGTAGCCCTCCACCGGAGCCGCCGGAACCCAGTGTTCGTGCACCTCCAGCAGAGGGCTCTGGGGCGTGGGGCGCCAGTTTGAGTCGTCGATCAGCAGCCTCGAGCCGTGCACGGCGGCGACGTAGGCGACGTGGCCCACCGCGGAGGCCGGGCCGGTGTCGGGGGCCCACACCGCGATCGCGCCGACCGCCGGACGGGTGCCCTCGGGGGCCTTGCCGGCCGCGGCTTCCAGCCACTGGGAGGCGTTCCCCCTCACGATCCCCGCGAGCTCGGGGCGCCGGCCGAGCGCGTACCAGGTGCACTGGCCGACCGGGTTCGGGTTGGCGGTGAAGCAGATCCCCTGCTCGTCGCAGGTTCCGGTCCCTGGCGCGATCGCGGTCGCGGGCTCCGCGCCGGCGATCCCGGGTGCGCTCACGAAGGCTCCCCCGATCCGGGGCAGGCCCGGTTCGGTGCGATACCGCCACCAGGCCCAGCGAGATCCCTGGCGGCAGGTCGCCAGGAACACCCACGGACCCCGGTTCCCGGCGACCGAGCTGATCCAGCGCCACACCGCCGAGCCGGGCCGCGAGCCGGCGAACGAGCGCCGGCGCCCGGCTTCGTCGACTTGTAGCCCGCAGCGCGCGGCGGGGGCCGAGGTGACCGTCGTGGCGATACGGTTCAGGGCCCCGGGCAGGCCTTCGACGGAGACCGCCAGGTGCACGTGCAGTGGCGCGTCGGCGGCTCCCGCGGCCGGTGAGCCGGCTACCCCTATAGAGAGCACCGCTACGGCCGCCACGCTGAGCGCCAAAGTCAGGGCCGGTGGGTCTATTCGTCGTAGGTGTATTCGTCGCCCGGGTCTTTGGCCGAGCTGTTGCGCCCGTTGGCGGTGGCTTTGATTTTGACCGTCTGTTCTTTGGTGTCGGGCGGAGCGATCATCGTGCATTCGGTGGTCGAGGAGCATTCGACGAAGGCTGCAGGTTCCCTCTTGAACTTGAACGCCGTGGACCCTTCTCCGGGAGCGAACCCGCTGCCCGTGATCGTAACCTTCGTGCCTCCGGCTAGCGGGCCCGATTCCGGCGAGACGGACGTGATGATCGGGTTTTCATAGCGGAAGCGATCCTTGCCCGAGAGTTCGCTCGTGCCGTACGGGCTGGTCACCGTGACGTCCATCAGGCCCGCGGTGTTGGGCGGCGAGGTGGCCGCAATTTCCGTCTGGGAGACGACTTTGAAGCTGGCGGCCGGTACCTGCCCGAAGCTGACCGACGTCGCGTAGGTGAAGAAGGCGCCGGTGATCGTCAGCTGGGTCCCACCGCTGGCCGGGCCCTTCTTGACGGACAGCTTCTTGACTTCCGGAGGGACGCCGGTTTTGACGTATGTGAACTGGCTCGCGGAGCCCGGGGAGGTGACACCGAAGGGCGTCTTCACCGTGATCGCGACCGTGCCGGTGCCTGGGGGCGCAACGGCGATGATCGTGCCGGACGACTGCACGCCGAAGCTTTCCGCCGCTACGGCACCGAATTTCACTTCGCTGGCCAGTTCCAGCTGGGTGCCCTTGATGGTGACCACCGCGCCACCCTGTTCGGGCCCTTCGTCGGGTTCGATCTGGGTGAGCGACGGCGGCACGCCGTAGGTGAACTGCGAGCCCCGATTGGCGGGACTGGTCCCTTTCGGGGTCGTGACCGTGACCGTCACGGTCCCACTCGCGTGTTCTGGGGCCACGGCCTTGATCTCGCTCGCGGAGAGCACTTCGAAGGAGCCGGCTTTGGCCCCGCCGAAGGACACGGCGCCGGCTTCGGCGAAGTTCCCGCCGCTGATGAGCACCGAGGTGCCGCCGTCCACGGATCCGGCGGAGGGTTCCAGGGAGGTGATAAAGGGCGTGGGGCTGCCCCCGACCGCGAGGCCTTCAGAGTCGGCGGCTTCCCACCCGCTGCTGTCGGCGGCCGCTTCCCTGACTGCGATCGAGAAGCCGACGTCGGCGAGCGTGATCAGGTATGTGGTTTTGGTGGCACCCGTGATCGGACGGCATTCGGTGGCTTCGCAGCGCAGCCACTGGAGGGATTTGTGGGTGGGACTGGGTTTCCACATTCCTTCGTGAGCGGTCAGCGTTTCGCCTTTCTGCGGGTTCCCGGTGACGGTCGGGGGTTTCGTGTTCTGCGGCGGCGTGAGCTCGACCTGGCCGGTCGCCTCCGACGTTGCCGGCGCCGAGGTTCCCGCCGCGTTGGTGGCCCGCTCCTGGACCCTGAGGGTCTTCCCCACTTCGCCGCCCCGGGGCGCGTAGTTGCGGGAGTTGGCGCCGGAGATGGCTTCGCAGTTGTTGCCGGACCCGTCGCAGCGCTCCCACTGATAGGAGAACTCGTTTCGGTTCGTTGCTCCATTCTCCGTGGAACTCGCGCAGGCCCTGACCCACCTCCGGGGCGCCACTGATGCTCGGCGGCTTTTCGTTCACCGGCAGGGCAGCGACGATGGTGGCGGTCGTGGCCGAGACCGATACCCCCGACCCGGCCGCGTTGGTGGCCGTTTCCCGCAGCTCGAGGACCTTGCCCACGTCGTCGCCGACGAGCAGGTATTTGCTGCTGTTGGCGCCGTTGATCGGGTGGCAGTTCAGGCCTCCGCTTTCGCAGCGCCGCCACTGGTATTCGAAGCTCTTCGGTTCGCCCACCCAGGGGGCGGCGTGACTGGTGAGGAAGCGCGACTGTTCGTCGGCCCCCGTGATTGTCGGCGGGCTTTTCGTCGACGGCGGGTCGGGCGGCGGGATCGGGACCACCACGGTCGCGGTGGAGTCCACCGCCTGGCTGCGGGCGAAGCCGTTTTCGACCGATTCGGACACCTCCAGCGTGTGGCCCACGTCCTTCGCGGTGATGTTGAGGGTCTGCTTGGTCGCTTTCGACACCGCGGCGCATTCCTG
Organism: uncultured Solirubrobacteraceae bacterium; assembly: GCA_963821425.1. Classification (GTDB taxonomy): domain Bacteria; phylum Actinomycetota; class Thermoleophilia; order Solirubrobacterales; family Solirubrobacteraceae; genus Palsa-744. The sequence continues at coordinate 1,575,484 of CAWGDS010000004.1, read as the reverse complement.
GCCCGAGTCCGAGCAGCGCATCCACTGCCAGCGAGGGTTGGACGGGGCGTTCGTCCACGAGCCTTCGTCGACCGTCAACGTCTGTCCCTGTTCGATCGAGCCGCTGATCGTCGGCGGCGAGACGTTGCCGGGCGGCGCCGGCGTGGCGATCTGCTCAGCCAGCGAGGGCACTAGTTCAAACCCGCCGGGGTTGGTCGCCACCTCCTGCACCTCGATCCAGAAGCCGATGTCTTCGGCACCCGGAATGTAGGTTTCCCCGGTGTACGGTTCGTTTTCACCCATCCCGTTTTTGACCATGATCGGGGCACAGGTGGCGCCGATCCCTTCTTCGTTCCGGCCGTGGCAGCGGAACCACTTGTCCTGGAAGCTCGTGGGCGAGTTTTCCCAGACCCCCCTGTGGACCGTGAGCGTGTCGCCCTGGACCGCCGCTCCCGTGATCGTGGGCCGCTGCGTGAAGGTCGGGTAGGGCGGTTCGTCTTCTTCGCCTGACGCGAGGATCACTTCGGGCGTCGTCACCGCAGTGCTGACTCCGGATGCGTTGCGCGCTTCCACGGTTGCGATGATCGTGTGGGCCACATCCTGGGATTGCACTTCGTAGGTTTGGTGGGTGGCCAGTTCTTTTCCGACCGTGATCGGTTCACATTCGGTGCCGAGTTCTTCGGACGCCCCGGCTTCGCCGTAGCCTTCGCAGCGCAGCCACTGGTAGGAGAACTGGTTGGGGCTGTTCGTCCACGTGCCCTGAGTGACGGTGAGCGTCTGGCCCAGGCGAAGTTTGCCCGTTTCGATGCCCGGGCTGCCGCTGATGGTGGGCGCTGCGGTGTTGGTGGGCCAGCCTTTACCGGACTTCGGCGTGCCGATGATCTTGCGGATCTTTTCGCGGCCTTCTTTGCCTTCGGGATTCTTGAGCGTGACTTCGTAGGGCTGCGCTTTGAGGCCGGCGAGGGGCAGGGTGCAGGGGCTTTTGCAGTTCCCTTCCAGGGTTTTCCCGAATTCTCTGGTGCCCACCGGCCGGTCGCGCAGCTTGTAGGCTTCGACGCCGACGTCCCATTCGGGCGTGAGCGCTTCTTCGAAGGACGCGAGCGTGATCGGAGGTACTCGCTCGGAGCCGCTTTCAAGGATCGCCACGGCGGTGGTGGTGCTGGCGGCGACGGAGTGGATCGGACCGAGACCGGCGATCGGCGTCGGCGTCGCCGTGGTCGTGAGGTTGACGTTTCCCAGACCGAGCAGTTCATACGGTCCGTTGCCGCCGAACGAGTACATCACCTTGGACGCGTTTTCTTCTTCCTCGACGACGAAGCTCGTCCCTTCCCCTGCGCCCAGCGCCACCACGTGCTCGAGCGAGGGAACCGGTTCGGGCACCATGCTGCAGGCGTCGTGGCCACACTGTTCATCGGGTTCGGGGCCGGTTTCGAAACCCAGCTGCCCGGATCCGTCCGATCCCCAGGTGTACAGTTCGCCGTTCGCGAGTCGCGCCAGCGCGTGTGTGGCCCCGCCCACGATTTCGACCACCGGAGATGCCGGTTCGAGCTGCGTACGGACCGGTGAGGGGCTGTCTTCCGCTTCACCGTCGCCGAGCTGGCCTTTGCCGCCCGAGCCCCAGGCGGCGACCTTTTTGCCGCCGGAACCGATCGCGTAGGCGGTTTCTTCGCCCGCTGCGATCCGTTCCACGCCGGACAGCTTGCCCAGGTTCTTGACCTTCACCGCTCGAGGGATCGTGCTGCACTGGACCGGCGTGATGGCGTGGACTTCCCCGAGGCAGAGTTCTTCTTCGGACCCGTTCTCTTCGACGCCGAGATCCCCGTCGCGATCTTCACCCCACGCCATCACCTGTCCGTCGGAGAGCAGCGCGTAGTCGCGTTTGCCACCGGCCGCGATCTGCTTGACGCCGGTCAGGCCGGGAACCCTGGTCGGCTTGTCGCGCGCCTTGAACCACGATTCGGTCTGCCGGGCGACGCGTTCGAAGCCCTTTTCCTTGTTGCCCCGCTCACCGAATTCAGAGGCTCCCCACGTCCATACCGTGCCGTCGTAGCCGAGCGCCATCGCGTGGGCGTTGCCGACCGCGATTTCCTTGATTTCAGACAGTTCCAGAACCGGTACCGGATGGCTCTCGGTGAGCTGCTCGCCGTTGCCGAGCTGGCCCTTGTTACCCGTCCCCCAGGCCTCCACGCTGCAGTTGGACAGGACCGCGAGCCCGAACTTGAAGCCCGCCTTGACCTGCGTGACCCCCGTCAGCCCGGAGACGGTCTGGGGGGAGTTCTCGTAGTTGCTGGAGAAGCCCGCGCCGATCTGTTCGGAGGCATTGAAGCCCCAGTCGAGAACGGCCGTGCCTCCGTGCAGCCCGGGACACTGTTCTTCAGCCGCCGAGGCGGCCGGAACGGCCCATGCCGACAGTGCAAGCGCCACCAGGCACCCTGCAACCAACCCCCGCACGGCTGTGTTCCCCCTCCTCCCAGAATTGCCGGACACCCTTATAACGCACCGGGGCCGCCAAGGTTGGCTGCCACGCGCGCGCCCGGGCCGGCTGACCTGCCACGGGCGGGGGAAGCCTAGCCGGCGGGCGCAGGCCGATGGGCCGGCCACAGGGTCATCATGGCCCCGGAGCGCCACCGTCTCGGTGGCGCCTCGGGGCAGCGTGGCAGGGCGTGCTTGCCGCTAGGCGCCGGCGAGCGCCTTCTGCTTCATCGTTTCGAACTCGGCCTGCGTGATCGCGCCCTTGTCGAGGAGGTCCTTGGCGCTGGCGATCTGGGAGGCCGGGTCGCTCGGGCCGGCCACCGAGCGGACGTAGTCGTCCATCTGGGACTTGGCTTCCTGCTGACCCTGGATGGCCCGTTCGGTCATGCCCTTGTGCTCGGCGATCAGGTACACGAACACGCCGAGGTAGGGCAGGATGATCACGAAGATGATCCATCCCGTCTTGCCCCATCCGCCGATGTCCTGACGGCGGAAGATGTCCATGAAGACGGTGATCAGCAACCAGATCCAGATGAAGAACGCGAAGAAGATCAACATCGTCCAGAACACTTCAAGTAACGGGTAGCTGGTTGCGAGCACGGCGTCTGCCTCCTTGGTGAGTGAGCCCGCCGAGTGGCGGTCCGCGGCGAGGATAGTGCCTGGAGCGGACTTCGGAGGTCACCCCAAACGCATGACCCGATACGGCCCCACCCGCCCGGGAACGTCCTCCGAGCGGCCGCGCGGCGCCCGAGACGACAGGGGCCCGGGGTTTCCCCCGGGCCCCTGAGACGGGAGAGGCCCGGGGTCGCCCCCGGGCCTCTGACGGCTGATCCTCAGTCTTCCGGAGGGGCTTCGGGGAACGTCGGCCTCGGCGCTTCCACCGTGAAGTCGGTCGTCACGGTGGTGTACGGAGCGTTTTCGAGGCTGGCTTCGATCATGCTCGTGCCCGAAGCACACGAGTAGTTGCCGAACAGCACCGCAAAGGCGTTGCCGTCGTTGTCGAGCGACACGCTCGCTTCTTCGGCGTGCGTAGCGAGCGCTTTGGGCCCGTCGGGACCCATCACGATCCAGTCCAGACGGTAGTCCTCTTTACAGCGCGCGTACAGTTGCGCGGCGTTGATGTTGACGGGTTCCTCCGCGAACACGGGCGGGAACTCGACCTGGACGATCGTGGCGACGTCGCTGTACTCCTCGCCCTCGACCTTGCTTCCCGGGGTCGCCCGCACGCCGGTTTCCGTGACCCGTGGTGGCAGCACCGTGAACCCGGTCGTCACGGTCGTGAACGGCGCGACTTCGAGGTGGGCGGAGACGAGGCTTTCCCCGGCCGCACACGAGGGTCCGCCCAGCACGACCGCGGTGGCGTTGCCGTCGTTGTCGAGTTCGACCGAGAAGCTCGGTCCGCTTTTCGTGGTCAACAGGTCGAACGGTTTCGTCGGAATCGTCCAGTAGAGCTTGTCGTCACAGCGGCTGTAGAGCTCGGTGGCGCTGATCTTGACCATCTTCTCCGCGTACACGGGTTCGCACTCGACTTCGATGACATCGGCGACGCTCGAAGAGGTGCCGAACTCGCCCTGATCCATGAAGGAGTCGGGCAGGGTGTGGATCACGCACGTTTCCGGTGAGGGCGTTCCGACCGGTCCCTCGCTGGGCGTCGCGGCCCGCTTGTGGCGGGTGGTGTGGGCAGCGGCGGTCCCGCTCAGCACGAACAGGCTGAGGGCGAAGACCGCGACCACTGCCAGAAGACTGCGTCTTTCCATAACACGCGCCATGGGTTCCTCCAGCTGGCTATCTCGGTTGGGCGACCGCTGCAGCGGTCTCGGTCGGGTGCCTCTGCTCCGCAGCGGCACCCGAGGTCATCCCCCCGAGCCGTTCCCCTGGCGCGGGGGTCCGAACGCCCGGCTGAAGCTAGCACCATCAGCGGCGCCGTGCGCGGCGGTCGCAGGCGCTGCGTTTGACGGTTCCAGACACGGCGCTCCACGATGCGGAATCGCCGCGTTCGACAACGAGCGCGGGCCTCCCGGGATCGCCCGAGGGGGCCCGTCCGGGCTAGCTCATTCGTACGTGAAGACGTCCGCGGGTTTGGTCTTCTTGCTCTTGGCCTTGCCGATCTCGGCGACCACGTCGACCACGACGACGCCGTTCTTGGGCTTCGCGGTGGTCGCCGGCGAGGTGACCGTGCATTCGCTGGTCGAGGTGCAGTTCACTTCCGTCCCCGGTGTCGTCTTGAACAGCAGCGCGGTGTTGCTGCCGAGCGCGAACCCGCTGCCGGTGACGGTGACCGAGGTGCCGCCGGCAAGCGGTCCGTGCGCCGGGCTGACGCTTGTTACCTTCGGGTTTTCGTACTTGAAGACCGCCTTCGAATTCGGCGCGCTCGTGCCTCCGGTTTCGGTCGTGACGGTCACCGGGACCGTTTCCGAGGTGTTGGGGGGCGCCAGGACCGTGATCGAGGTCGGCGAGTTCAGGTGCGTCGTCGTCGCCTGAACGGTCGCCGAAGTGGACCGTGAAGGGGGCCGTGAAGCCGGTGCCGGTGATCGATCACCGAGGTCCCACCCGAGGCGGGGCCCTTCTTGGCCGAGAGCTTCGCGACCGTGGGCGTGACGCCGAATTCCGGCGTGAATTCGCGGTCATCGCCGTGGGCGGTGCCCGAGATGTTGGTCGCCGAGATCCTGAAGTGGTAGTGCTGGCCGGTCGCCAGACCCGACAGGCTCGCGGACACTTCAACTGGTGCTTCTCCGGCGCCCGGCGAGGAGCTGCAGGGAACACTGTTTTCGTAGGCGAGCGTGGTCCCCCATTCGAACTTGCATTCGGTTACTTCCTCGGCGTTCGGGTTGACCGTCGCTTCCAGGGTGGCCGAAGTGGGGCCGACCGAGGAGGCGAAGCCCGTGACGACGGTGGGCGAGTGCGGAACGTTCGTGTAGATATACGCCGTGCCCGCGCCCGAGTGCGCGAAGCGTGCTCCCGCCAGCACCGTGGTGCCGCTCGCGGAGACCGCGACGCTGTCCCCGAGTTCTTCTTCGTTGCCTTCCCCGCCGAGCACCTTCGGCCCCGACTGCACCCAGCTTTCACCGGAGCGCGCGAAGGACCAGATGGCGCCGCTTTCCCCGTGGTCGCCGCTGCCGCCGATGATGGCCGCGTTGCCGTTGCTTGAAAGAGCCACGCTTTCGCCGAAGCGGCCGTTGCCGGCCTCGTCGGAGGCCAGGAGCTTGGCGCCCTGCTGGCTCCAGACTTCTCCGGAGCGGGTGAACGGCCACGCCGCCCCGACCCCGTTGTTGTCGTTGGAGCCGCCGATGAGGGCCGTGTTGCCATCGTCGGAGAGGGCCACGCTGGTGCCGAATTCGGGGAATTTGATGGCGCCGCTGCCCGTCAGCTTCGAGCCCTGCTGGCTCCAGACCCCTTCGGAGAGCACGATAGGCGAAGGCCGCACCGACTTTGTTGTCGTTCGGGGCGCCCACCAGTGCCGTGTTGCCTTCGCCGGAGAGCTCGACGCTGGTGCCCAAGCCGCCTTCGCCGCTCTCACCGCTGCCCGTCAGCTTCGCGCCCTGCTGGGTCCACGTTTCCGCGGAACGGGTGAAGACAAAGGCCGCGCCCTTGTCGACGCTGTCGCGGTTGGCCCCGATCAGGGCCGTGTTGCCGCTGTCCGAGAGCGCCACGCTCATGCCGAAGCGCCCGGCGCCGGTCTCCCCCGAGCCCGTCAGCTTCGAGCCCTGCTGGGTCCAACTGACGCCGGAGCGGGTGAAGACCCAGGCAGCGCCCGTGCTCGCGTTGTCGGCGTACCCGCCGATCAGGGCGGTGTTGCCGTCGTCGGAGAGCGCCACGCTGGCGCCGAAGCGCCCGGCGCCGGTCTCCCCCGAGCCCGTCAGCTTCGAGCCCTGCTGGGTCCAGCTTTCACCCGTGCGGGTGAAGACCCAGGCGGCCCCGGCTTCGGTGTTGTCGCGCCAGCCGCCGACGAGGGCCGTATTGCCGTCGGCCGAAAGGGCCACGCTGGCCCCGAAGCGCGCGTTCCCGCTCGCGCCGGAGCCGGTGAGGGCGGCCTGCTCGAAGAAGGGGTCGACCTTCACCGGGAAGATCGCATCGTTGGCATCCAGGCTGATCAGCAGCTGTCCGCCCTTTATCTGCAGGCGGCTCGCAAGCACGCGTCCGCGAGCGTCAACGGCGCTCAAGCCGGTGTACGCGATCGAGCCCGCGGCGGGGCCGCCGACGGTGAAGCCCTTGTCGCCGGGCGTGAGCCTGGCCGGCGCGCTGCTCGAGAGGTTCAGCGCGAGCGTCAGCGGTTCGCCCTGCCGGCCGGCGGGGGCGTGGGCGTGGGTGAGCGTGAAGCCCTGCTCGAGCCCGGCTGGGCCGTTGGCGTACCACTCGCTGACACCCGGATGCGAGAACACGACGCGGTTGCCCTGCGCCTGCGGGGCGACGGGCGCCAGCGGCGCCAGGGCGGCGCCGAAGCCGACTGCCCGCAGACCGAGGGACAGACGCTCCCGGGCGGAGGCAACCGTGACCCCGGACACCCCGAAGCTGGAGCTCAGGTGCTCGGCGGGCGTGCGCGCGGTGAGGACCCCGCGGCCGGCGGTCGCGACTTGATAGCCGGGGTTGTCGGCTCCCATGGCCGCCGATACCGGACCGCGAAGCGCGGCGGGCAGGGCCGCCAGGGCACGGGCCGGGAGCATGTGCGTGGCCGGCGCGGGCGGGCTCGTGGCCGATCCTGTACCGGCGAGCTCTCTGACGGCGAGGCCGAGGGCCAGCGACACCAGCGCCGCAGCCAGCAGCAGCCAGCGCGGGCTCGCGCTTCGCCTGATCCACATGCGCCCGCCTGCGCGCACGCCAACAGCCTCCAAGACCCCTCGCATCCGATCCCCTCCCAGTCCCGTCGTCCGTATTTGGGAGCGTCAGTGTACCCCAGCCTCGACCCCTCCGCTACAGCAGAAACAAGCCCTTCACAGCTGCCCCGCCTCGGCCACCGGGTCGATGCCGAGGTCGCGCAGGGCGACATCGAAGGCGGCCATCTGCGAGGTGTCCTCGTAGAAGTCGTCGTGGCGGACGATCTTGCCCCAGCGGGTCCGCAGTAGGAGCACCACGCGGTTGGAGTACAGGAGCTGGCCGTCGGGCGCTCTGGCCTGATCGTCGACGCGGCCGATCACGGTCATGTTCCAGGGCGGCCCGCTGAGCCACAGGTCCTTCAGCTCGACCTTCAGGCCGGCCGCCACGAAGTCGCGCAGGAAGCCCTCGATGGCCGGCTTGCCGCGGTGGTCGCCGGCCCATCGGTGCTCGCCGTCGTTGAAGTGCAGGACGGCATCCTCGGCGTAGGCGTCGAGGAGCGGGTGATAGTCGCCCTCATTGATGCGCCCCACGTCCCGGCCGAGGCGCACCATCAGGACCCGGCGCAGCAATGGCCGCAGGGCCAATCCGGCCATCAGCCCGAGCACAGCGGCACCGCGGATCCTGTTCATGACTCGATTTCCTCTGCCTTCCTGCCGGGAGAACACTACCCCCCGGCATAGGGCCGAGCCCTACCCGAGAATCGTGAAATGCAGTGCCCGGGGCACGGAGTGCAGGCCGGCGGCGTTCGTGGCCGTAAGGGTGAGGCCGTAGGCCGCCGGTACAAGTGCCTGCGAGACCGAGACACGTCCGTCGAAGTAGGCCCGGTTCTGGCCTGGATGGGCGGTGAAGGAGAGCGCTCCGACGGACCGTGACAGGCGGCAGTGGGGGCGCGCCCGATTGCCGTGGCTGGCCGGAGCACAGTGACCGCCGACCCGGCGGCCGGCGCTTTCGCGAGCGAACGACAACCTGACGGCCGCCTTCTGGTTGAGGTTGAACGAGAACGTGGTTCCCAGCGGGCCTACCGCATGCCCGCCGGAGGCAGCGAGCCGGGCGAGCGCGGGGCCGGCGCGCCAGGAGGGGTGGCTCTGGGTGAAGCCGCTGATGACCGGCGGCGCAGAGGCTTCCTTGGCTTCCTTCACGCCGAGCACGCCCGATCCCTGCGAGCCGGCCAGCAGCGTGAAGGCGTATTCGACCGGCGGCGCTTCGCAGGTGAAGTCCAGGCCCGGTTCTTCTGAGACGACGTTGCCGGTGACGCTGATCCTGTAGGTGCCGGGCTGAGCGTAGGTGTGAGCTTCGAGGAGCTGCGTGCTGCCTTCGATGCTGCCCCTCAGCGTCGCTTCGCCCCCGGGACCTCCGTCGCCCCAGGTCCAGCTTTCGTGGAACTCGCACTGCGAGGTTTCGTGCTGGTTGATCACTTCCAGGGTCACGGTCGGATCGGTGCTCTGACAGGTATGTGCTTCACCCCAGAAGACACACGGCGCGGCCACACCCGAGGGCGACCCCGTCGCGCCGCCGGCGACGCCCTCCCCCCCGCCGGCGAGCATGGCGCCCGCCAACAGGACCACGGCGGCGAGCGCCGGCCGCTGCGCGGACGGCCGCGGGCGCCGACGGTCGCTCCGCCGGGGCGTCCTCCCGGGTCCGTTGCTGGCGTTCCTTCCGTGAGCCTGCAAATCCGTTGCCTTTGTGCCGAGTGCCCGGCGCGCCCGGCTGCTCGCAGCCCGCGCCGAGAAGCGGCCGGAAGCTAGCACAGGCGCGGTTCGCTAGCGTCCCGGAGCGGTGCCAGCAGACCGGCGCGGCCGACCCCGAAGGGGACCTTCCACGTCGCCGCCGAGCAACGAGGGCGTGCGGTGAGGAGACACCGATGGGCGCTCCTTGCCGTCCTCGCACTCGCCGTGCTGGGGGTATGTGTGGCGGTCCTCGTGGGCGGCTCGGGTGCGCGTCGGCAGGCGCACGCACGGGCGCCCGCAGCTGCGCGGCGGGCGCCGTCCCGGCCCGCTACGGCAACCGTCCCACCGTCGGCGGTGGGCGCGAGTGGTCCGCCGCCGGAGGTGGGCCGGCTGATTGGCACGGGCAAGCCGATCTACTGCGCAGGGCGGCGGGGAGATGAGCTGGCGCTCACCTTCGACGACGGGCCGGGGCCGTATACGCGCCTGATGCTCGCCAAGCTGCGCAAGCACCACCTGCAGGCGACTTTCTTCGTCGTCGGCAGGAACATCCCGCTCATCCCCGGGGCCGTCCGGGCGGAGCGCAGGATCGGCGCGGTGGGGGACCACACGTTCACCCATCCACTGCTCACCGCGCTCGCGCCGGCCGCCGCCGAAGCGCAGATCGTGCGCACCCAGAGAGCGCTGGAGCGGGCCTCGGGTGGGCCCGTGTTCCTGTTCCGACCTCCCTACGGGGCCCACGATGCGGCCGTCGATGAGATCGCCAGGCGCCACCGCCTGCTCGAGATCCTGTGGACGGTGGACAGCGAAGACTCACTCGGCGCCAACTACGCGAAGATCGCCCGTAACGTGATCGCGGGGATGAAGCCGGGGGCGATCATCCTCATGCACGAGAACCACGGTCAGACCGTCAGGGCGATGCTCGCGATCTTCGCGGCCCTGCAGCGCCGGCACCTGCGCGCTGTCAGCGTGCCGCAGCTACTGAGCGACGATCCCCCGAGCCGCGCCCAGCTGCGAGCGGGCTGGAGTGGATGTGGCGTGGCCGGCTCGGTGCGACTGTCGGGCGGCTAGTGCGGCCGGCGACGAGCGCGGGCGCCACGATCGTCACCCGGTCGGCCCGAAGCGCTCGGTGCGGACTCGCCCCTGCGGATGGCCGATGTCGGCGAGCACGCCGGCAGCCGTCTCTACGAAGCCGTTGGGACCGCAGACCAGGTTCAGGGGACCCTCGCCCACGGGCCATGCGAGCTCGGCGATCAGTCGCCGATCGATGCGTCCGGTGTAGCCCGCCCAACCGGGCGGCGGGCGACGCGTGAGCGTGTAGCGAATGTCCACGCCCTTCTGTTCGGCCAGCTCGCTGAGCTCGCCGGAGTAGATGATTTCCTCCTGCGAGCGCGCGGAGTACAGCAGCCGCACGGGCGTTTCGCTGTTGGCCGCAGCCCGGTGCCGGAGCATCGCGTGAAAGGGCACGATGCCCGAGCCGCCCGCCACCAGCAGCAGCGGGTCGGGCGACGTTGCCTCCCACACGAAGTAGCCGCCGATCGGACCCCGCAGCTCCAGCTCGTCCCCCACCCTTAGCTCGCCCACGAGGTAGCCGGAGACCTCGCCGTCGTCGAGGCGCTCGACCGTGAGCATCAGGTGGGCATCCTCGGGGGCTGAGGCGATCGAGTAGCTGCGCTGAGCCTGGTAGCCGTCCTCGGCGGTGAGGCGCACGTCCACGTGCTGGCCCGGAAGGTGGCCGGGCCAGTCGGGCATCTCCAGCGCGATGCTGCGCACCCGCTCGGTCTCCCGGACGATGTCCACGACCGTCCCCAGCTGCCAGCTCAGTCTCCCTGGTAGCGCTGCTCGAGCCATGGATCACCGTGGTCGTGGTAGCCGTAGGTCTCCCAGAACCCGGGCTGGTCCTGGAGGGTGAGCCGCAGCCCCCGGAGCCACTTGGCGCTCTTCCAGAAGTACAGGTGGGGCACCAGCAGCCGTGCGGGTCCGCCGTGCTCCGGCTCGAGCGGCTCGTCCTCGTATTCGTACACGACCCAGGCCCTGCCGCCGGTCACGTCCTCGACGGCCAGGTTCGTCGTGTAGCCCCCGTCGCACCAGGCCGTCAGGTAGCGGGCCGGGGTGGGCACGGAAGCGAGCAGGGTGTCCAGCGACACTCCCCGCCAGTGGGTGTCGAACTTGGACCACTTGGTGACGCAGTGGATGTCCTTGGTCACGACCTCGGCCGGCAGCGAGAGGAACTCCCGCCAGGTCCAGGAGACGGGCTGCTGCACCTCGCCCTCGATCGTGAAGCTCCACTGCTCGAGCGGGGTGTGCGGGGTGGGCCCCGCCGAGAGGACAGGGAAGTCGGGGGTGAGATACTGGCCGGGCGGCAGGCGTGACGGATCGGCGCCCGTGCGCCTGCGACCGGAGAACCCACGCGAGATGGGGGCCATCTGCGAGCAAAAGCTAGCGGACCGGACGCAGCAGCTGCCGCTCGAGGACGAGCCCGACCAGCAGGTCGCGGTAGCCGTGGTCGTCGAACAGGACGGTCACCTGGTCGCCGTCGTAGCGCTGCACGGTCCCCTCCCCCCAGCGCTCGCTCGTGACCCGTTCACCGACACCGAAAGGTTCTGCGGCCGGCGGCGAAGGCGGGCGCCGAAGGTCGTTGTCGCACGCCCCGCACGGCCCTTGAAAATGCTGGCCGAAGTAGGTCAGCAAGAACGAGCGCCGGCAGCCCGTCGTGTCGGCATAGCGGCGCATCATCTCCAGCCTCGAGCGTTCGACCTCCTGGCCGCGCTTGTTCTCCTCGCCCGAGGCGGCGAGGACCTCGGGGACGGTCTGCGCCCCGCTCCAGCCGAGGCTCCCGTCCTGGCCCCGGCGAACGGCTCCCAGATCGGTGAGTCGCTCCGTCGCGAGGGTCACCGACCGAGGGCTCAGCCCCAGCGCATGCGAGAGCCCGGACGGGTCCGTCTGACCCGGGGCGCCCTCGAGCCGGCGGGCGACCGCCGCGAGCGTCTTCTCGGGGACGGGACGGGCCGTGAGATGGCGTGCCTGGGCGAGGTCGGTGGGGCGATACAGAAGGCGGGCGTGGGCCGGCTCCCCGTCGCGGCCGGCGCGGCCGAACTCCTGGTAGTAGGCATCCAGCGAGCTCGGTATGTCGGAGTGCAGGACCCAGCGCACGTCCGGCTTGTCGATGCCCATCCCGAACGCGACCGTGGCGCACACGATCCGAGCCGAGCCGTCGAGGAATGCCTCCATCGCCGCCGTGCGCTCCGAGGCGGAGAGCCCTGCGTGGTAGAGGGTGGCGCGGTCTCCGGCCGCGAGCAGTACGTCCCGCGCCTGCCCGGCGCCGGCGCGCGTGGCCGCATACACGATCCCGGGCCCGGCGAGCTGCGCGGCGGACGCTTGTAGCTCGCGGCGCTTGTCGGAGGCCGTGGCGAGGCGCTGCACGGACAGCTCGATGCGCGGGCGATCGAAGTCCCCGACGACCACGTCGGGTTCGCGCAGCCCCAGGCGCCGTGAGATCTCGGCCCTGACCGGCGGGGCTGCGGTCGCGGTCAGCGCCAGACGCACCGGCTCGCCCAGCGCGTCGGCCTGGGCACCGAGCCGCAGGTAGTCGGGGCGGAAGTCCTGGCCCCACTGGCTGACGAGGTGCGCCTCGTCCACGACGAACAGCCCCAGCCGGGCGCCGCGCAGGGCTCCCGCGACCTCGACGTTGACGAGCTCCTCGGGTGACACGAACACGAAAGCCTCGGGACGCCGGGCGGCTTCGAGCGCCGCCGACCACGCCCTCCTGGAGAGGCTCGAGTTCAGGACCGTGGTGGGCAGACCAGCGGCCATCAGGTGCGCCTGTTGGTCGTTCTCGAGCGCGATCAGGGGCGTGACGATCACGGCGGGTCCACCCGTGAGCAGGCCGGCGAGCTCGTAGATCGCCGACTTGCCCGCCCCGGTGGGCAACACGGCGAGCACGTCGCGCCCGGCCAGGATCGATTCGACCGCTCTCAGCTGACCGGGACGCAGCCGCGAGAATCCGAACCGCTCGCTCGCGAGCGCCCGGATCGCCTCCGCGCTCCTCGCACCGTCTGCGTTCACCCGCTACGCGCGCTGGGAGGTGGGGCGCACGAGGATCTCGTTCAGCGTCATCCTCCTCGGGCGGGAGACGGCGAAGGCGATCACCTCCGCGATGTCCTCGGCGGTGATCGCGAGTCCCTCGACGAACTCCTTGGTGAGGCGCTTGGTCTCCTGGTCGGTGATGTGGTCGGTCAGCTCGGTCGCCACGGCGCCCGGCTCGATCACGATCACGCGGACGTCGGGCAGCAGCTCCTGGCGCAGCCCCTCCGACCACCCGTTCATGCCCCACTTGGTGGCGGCATAGACGGCGTTCCCGGCCCGTGCGGTGCGCCCTGCCACCGAGGAGATGTTCACCAGGTCTCCGCCCCCGTCCCGGAGCTGGTCGAGGAACACCTCGGTCGCGGTGATGGCACCCTGGAGGTTGACTTCGAGCATCTGGTGCATCTCGGCGCGCTGGGCGGAGGAGAACGGCGCGAGCAGCATCACACCCGCGTTGTTGACGAGGATGTCGGCACCTCCGAGCTCACCCTGCACGCGCTCGGCGGCTGCCACCAGCGAGTCGCGGTCGGTGACGTCGGCCTCGATCGCCAGGGCGCCGTCACCGAGCTCCCCGGCGAGAGCCTCGATGCGCTGCGCCCGGCGGGCGAGCAGGGCGACACGGTGACCCTCCGCGGTCAGGGCTCGGGCAGTGGCCGCGCCGATGCCCGAGGACGCCCCCGTTATGACCGCCGTGCGGGCGCTGCTGGTGTCGGTACTCACGGTGCGGACCTCCAATGCTTGCTGAACTCGGGACCGGGGCGATAATCGCAGCATTGCTCCCGCCATCGAGCGCCCGCCGCGCACGAGTTTTCCGCCGCCCGCCGGTCGCCGCCGCCGTAGCGGCGCGGATCGGTCCTCGCAGAGGGTTGTACGCGTGCAACCCGAGTTCTCAAGGCGCGCGGGATCGGTGCCGAAATAGGACCCATGAAGATGGCTATCGAGTTTGAGGACACCGACGCCTCCCAGGTGACGAACGAGCTGGTGCGGATGTTGACCCTGGCCCTCAAGACGGGGGTTGAAGTCAGCACGGACGACGGTTCATTCGTTGTCACCAACCCTGGCGATGAGGAATGCGTCCGCCGCTGGATCGGGCCCGACGGCGAATACCGCCGGGACATCCTCGAGCGGCGTTGGGTCGTCAGGGAAAGCACCGACGCCGCCGGGCGCCAGGTGCCCCTGCCCGGGGACTGACGGGGCCGTCGGGCGCCGATCGCACCCGCGAGCCACGCGGGGCGCTCACGCGTTGATCGAGACGTGGCCCGGCTCGGCGTGGACGCGCTCGAGCCAGTCGAGGATCGCCGGATAGCCGGATAGATCGAAGCCGCCCTCGCCCGCGACGTGCGTGTAGGCATAGAGGGCGATGTCGGCGATCGTGTAACGGTCGGAGACCAGGAACTCGCGCACCGCGAGCTCGCGCTCCATCGCATCGAGCGCCAGATAGCCGGCCCTGCGCCGCGCGTCCACCTCGCCCTCGGGCGGGGGAGCCTGGGCGATAGCGACCCAGAACCTGACGACGGCGATGTTGGGCTCGTGGCTGTACTGCTCGAAGAACATCCACTGCAGCACCTTGGCCAGCTCGAACGGGTCCTGGGGCAGGTAGCGCGTGCCCTGTGCCAGGTACCAGAGGATCGCGTTCGACTCCCCCAGCGAGCGACCGTCGTCGAGCACGAGGGTGGGCACCCGCAAACCCGGGTTGAGGTCTCCGAGCAGCTCGAGCCGGCCGGAGCGGTCGACCACGTCCACCTCGCGGCGCTCGTAGTGGGCGCCGAGATGGGCGAGCAGCAGTCTGACCTTGTAGCAGTTGCCCGAGACGCGGGAGTCGTACAGCAGCACGGCCGCGATCATAGGGTCGCGCGGTGGCCGAGGCCAGAGCCCGCGCGACCCGGCGATCGGTCTATGCGCCGGCGATCAGGGCTTCGATCTGGGGCGTGCCCCTGCCGGTGACGTAGTCCCAGCCGGGCGTACACGGGTAGATCGTGTTGTCGCCGGTGATGATGTCTTTGAACGCGCCTTCGGGCTCGCCATAGATGACCGGGCCGGCGAAGGGGATCGCGCCGGCGTTGGCGCCCTCGACACGCGCCCACACGCCCTGCCAGGCCGGCGCGCCGACGCTGGTGCCGCCGATCGTTTCCTGTTTGCCGGCGATCACGACGACCACGCCACTGTTCGGGTCCGCGTCGAAGGCCACGTCGGGGACGCCGCGCATCTGGCCGAGGTAGCTGCCACCGGCGGATGATTGCCAGGCCGGTGCCGACTCGACGACGCTGGTACCTCCGCCGCCCGAGTACCAACCTATTTCGGTTTCGCCGCCGAGCACGCTCGTGCCCCCGACGCCGATCGCGTAGGGGCTGGAGGCCGGGTAGTTGGCGCCCGGGATCCCCAGCGGCAGGCCGTTCTCCCCGATCAGCACGGGACACTGCGAGCCGGTGTCACCGGCCGAGGTGAACAGCGTCTTGCCCTCCGCGGCGGCCTCGGCGAGAACGGTGTCCAGAGAGCTGGTGAAGCCGGCCGCGTCGGCCAGCAGCTCGCACTCGCCGGCGGAGAAGCTGGCCTGGGAGCTGGCGCCTTCGGTGACCCAACGATCGATCGTTTCGACGATCGAGCTGTCTTCCATCGAGCTGCCGACGTACACGTTGAGCTGACTCACGTCCGGCGCCATGCCGGTGGAGTACTGGGTGTCGAGGTCCCACTCGTCGTCACCTTCGGTTTCGGTGCCCGGCGCGCCCACGGTGATCTGCCGCCACGGCACTTCGGGCAGGTTGAACGAGTGCTCGAAGGTGCGCAGGTCCGATTCCACACCGGAGATGTTCCCGGCGGTGATCACCGACGCCTGCTGACCGGCGCCGGCCTGACTGCCGGGGGCGTGGTAGAGGGACCAGAGCTGTTGGGGGTTGTAGCTGCTCGGATAGTCGATGGCCCCCGGTACTTCCGTCGCCGACGGCCGGGCGAGCGAGCCCTGGACGCGCTCGAGGCCGGACAGGCCGGTGACCGCCGTCACGTCACTCGCGATCGACGCCGGCAGGGCGGCTGTCGTGGCGGCTGCGACGTATTCACTGCCCGCGGACGCGCGATAGCGCTCAAAGCTCGTCCCGAGTGCCGCCCCGAGAGCGGAGACCGGCCCGCTGAGCCGTACCAGGAGGCGGTCGGGCGACACCGAGGAGACGGTCAGCCCGCTGTTCGCGGCCCACTTGGAGATGGCGCTGACGGTGGCCGCCGCCGGCGCGTAGGTGCTCAGGAACTTTTCACCGCTGAGACGCCCTGCTGTTCCACCGGCGGCAAGCGCGCGCAACGCGCCGCCGTGGCGGGGGACGAGCGTGAGCACGACCGACTGTTCGCCCTGGGCGGGGCCGAGCGACGTGGAGCCCCGGCCGAGCACGGGTGCCGCGCCGCTGAGGGCCATGGCGCCTGTGCAGGCGACGAGCAGGGTGACGAGGGTCGCGCAGGCTGCAGCGGACAGCAGCCGGAGTTGCCTTGACATTTCCATTCTCCAGGGACGGGGGAACTGCGGCCTGGGGGCCGCTCGTGACCGGCTGTACCCCAAAGGCCGGTGCTCTAACCCGAGGTTCGGGGGGTGGCGCGCAAGCTCGACCGTAGTAGCTGGAATCGTTCGAGAAAGCCCGTGCGAGCGGGCGGCGGGCCCACCGCTCCCCTCGCCCGACGTTGATCACGGTTGCTGGTCTAGCGGGGGGATCCGCCGAGTCGTAGAGTCCGTCTCTGTGGAGCGGTTCGATGTCGTGGTCGTGGGTGCGCGATTGGCGGGGTGTGCAACGACAGCCCCGCTGGTGCGCAGCGGCAGGCGGGTGCTGGTGCTCGACCGGATGGCGTTCCCCTCCGACCAGCTCTCCACGCATGTCCTGCTGCCGGCAGGGACCGCCGAGCTGGCGGCGATGGGCGCGCTCGGGAGGGTCCTCGCGCTCCGCCCGACGCGCGTGCGCCACGTCCTCGTGGAGGTCGACGGGGCGGCCTGTCGTGAGCGTCTGCGCCCCGACCGCGGGATCGACTACGGCGTCTGCGTGCCGCGGGACCTGCTCGATGGAGAGCTCGTCGCGAGCGTGCGCGACCAGGGCGCCGAGGTGCGTGAACGGTGTTCGGTGGAGGGGCTGGAGTGGCGAGCCGGCCGCGTCTGCGGCGTGCGCTACCGGGACGCAGAGGGCGAACCACACGAGGTCGCCTGCGGGCTCGTGGTCGGCGCCGACGGGCGCCGCTCGACCGTGTCCGCACTGGTGGGAGCGTGGCGGCCCTATCGCAGCTCGCGCAACGGCCGGGGCCTCGTGTTCCGCTACATGGATGACCCGCTCGCGGGCAGCGAGGAGGCGGCGACGTACATCCAATGGCGCGAGAGCGACTCGATGGCCTTCGCCTTTCCCACCACACCCGAAGGCCGCCTGCTGATCCTGCTGATGGGCGACCGCAGCGAGGTCAGCGAAGCGCGGAGCGACCCCGAGGCCTACTGGCAGCGGAAGCTCGGGCAGCATCTGGACCTGCGCCGACGCACGGCCGGGGCCACGGACATGGGCAAGCTGCGCTCGACCGCCGAGACGCCCGCCTTCTTCCGCGCCTCCTCGGGTCCCGGCTGGGTGCTCACCGGTGACGCGGGCCATTTCAAGGATCCCGTCACCGGACAGGGGATGCGCGATGCGATGTTCGCGGGTCGCACGCTGGGGGAGGCCGTGCTGACCCAGCTCGACGACCCGGGCGCCGTCGATCGAGCCACCCGCGAGTGGGAGTTCGAGCGCGACGCCGAGTGCCTGCCCGCCTACCACTTCGCGAACACCGACACGATCGTTCGCCGTCAGCCGCTCGTCCTGCGCGAGCTGGTCCGTGAAGGGGGACGCACCGAAGAGCCCGACATCACAGACCTGTTCGGCCGCGCCCGTACGCAACAGCAGATCGCGACGTTGCCGAGGCTGGGACGCAACTTTGCGCGCGCCCTCACGGCAGCTCGTGGGCGGCGCGGCGAGGAGCTGCGCACCGGTCTCGCAGACCTCGCGACCGAGCTGCGGATCCGGGCGGAGCTGCGCTCGAGGCGGTTTCGCTCCTCGACTCCGGTGCGCGGATCCGAGCACCCCGGCGTGGAGTGGCCCAACCCTCCGGCAGCGGCACCCTTTTCCGAGCCCGCACGTGAGACGATCGCCGTATGAGCCACCTCGCAATCGCCGTATGACCCGCGTCGCGGGCGTCGCATGACCCGCGTGGCGGTGATCCAGCCGGCGCTGGCGCTCGGTGAGGTCCAGGCGAACCTCGCCCGGGTCGAGGACCTCGTCCGCGACGCCCACCGCGAGCACGGCGCCGAGGTGATCGTGCTGCCCGAGGCGATGGCGAGCCCGAACGTGTACGCGAAGCTGCTGCGGTCCACCCCGGGCCCGATCGACGGACAGCCCCTGCACCTGCTCACCCGCCTGGCGCGCGAGCTCGACTGTGTGCTCGCGGGAGGCTTCGTCGCGGTCCGAGGCCGCCACACGTTCGGGACCTACGTGCTGGCGGAGCCCGACGGATCGCTGCACCTCCACGACAAGGACATACCGACGGCCTGGGAGCAGTACTTCTACCGCGGGGGCGACGACCCGGGCACGGTCCCCTGCGGAAGGCTGGGCTGCACCGTGGGCCTGATGTCGGGCTGGGAGTGGGCGCGCTACCGCACCACCGCGAGGGTCAGGAACGCCGGAGCACGGGTCGTCATCGGGGGCATGTGCTGGCCCTCGGTGCCGACCGACTGGCCGGGAGCGGCCGGCCGGCTGAATCGGACCGAGCACGATCGCTGGCGCGAGCAGGCCGCGGACCTGCCCGGCCAGGTCGCCCGCCTCACGGGAGTGCCCGTGGCGCATGCCTCACACGTGGGACCGATCACCGGCGAAACGCCGCTCATGCCGGGGGTCGCGTGGTCGACCGTGATGATCGGCGAGTCGCAGATCTGCGACCGCGACGGCTCGATGCTGGCCCGCCTGACGCTCGAGCAGGGCGAGGGCCACGTCGCCGCCGACATCGACATCACGGCCGCGCCCGCTCCCGCGCAGGAGATCCTCGACCGCTTCTGGATCCCCGAGATGTCGCTGATGACCAAAGCGGCCTGGCACTGGATGAACGCCACCGGCAGGCTCTCCTATGCCCTGCGCCACCGCCGTCGCGGCTTCCCCTGGCAGGCGCTGCCGCCCGCCGACCTGCCCGACGAGGTCTCCCCGGCGGACCTCGGCGCCGCGCCACTGGCGACGGGTTAGCCGGCCCCAGGAACCGGACCGTTCGCAGCGCCCACCGGCTGGCGGGAACCGGCCGGCCCCGGTGCCACCGGCGGCCGCCTAGGTTTTGGCCCGGATCTCCGTCGGCTGATTCGGTTTAGTGACCAGTTTCGTGGTCAGCGTGGCGGCGTGGCGAGTCGCGGTTTTCGTTTCTTCGAGTTCCAGTTCCTGGAACCCCACGCCTTCCCCGAAGACCGCTTCGGTCGAGGTGATGGTGGTGTTGAAGGTGGCTTTGAACGAGCCCGCGGCGAGGCCGCTGAGGACGAAGCCGGCGGATGAGCAGCTGAAGCGCATCATCGCGCCCTGCCTGCCGGCGAGGCCGCTCGCATACGCGCCCGACCCTTCTTCGTAGGTGTAGCTTTCGAGCGGTTCGCTGACGATCGTGCCGGCGGCGGCGTTGGGGCTCGAGCATTTGACCCCTTCGCGCAGGCATTCGCTGAAGGTCATCGTCTGTTCATAGAGGTTCGGCGCGAGCAGTTCGCTGGTGGCGGTGCCGGCTTTGCATTCGATCGACGGCGACCCCTGGACGCCGAGGATCGCGCTTCCAGCGGCACCGGTGGCGCCGTAGGAGGCCGCTTCATACTTGCCCTTGGGGGCGCCCTTCTTTTCGTCCAGCCCGGTGCAGGCAGTGTCGGCGTAGCGGCCATGCTTGAGCGGGTAGCAGCGCGAGGGAAGCGTGACGAATTCGAACTTGCCCTTCGGCTGGCCGTTCTTGGTGTCTTCGGTCAGGCAGCCGCCGTCGCTGTAGAGGCCGTGCTTGAAGGCGACGCATTTGCCGAATTGCTCGCCCGCCGACGGACCGCCGACGTGGCGCGGGTCCGACAGCTGGGCGACGCTCGGCGTGGTCGCTTCCGTGGCGGTCACCGTGACACATTTTTCGGCTTCCGAATAGACGGCCGTCGGTTCGCGGATCGGCTCCCAGCCCGCCTTGGCGTTGTCCCACCAGATCGTCTTGGCGCCTCCGAGTTCGCAGTCCTTGTATTCGATCTTCGTGAAGCTCGATTCTTCGTGCTTGAAGACCTGGAAGTAGGCGCCTTTGGCCCGCGCCAGCGCCGGCCCTCCGATCGACGCGCCGTAGCGGCCGATGCTGACTTCGCCGGTCCCGCCGGTGGCCTTCACGGACAGCCCGCCGGTGACGGCTTCCGCCGGTTCCGCCGGAGCTTTGCTTTTCCCGGTCGCGATCACCTGCAGCGTGGAGAACGTACGGTCGGCGCTGTGGCTCGTTCCCTGGAACTGTGCGGCGGTGACGCGGAAGTGGTAGGTCGTGTTGGGAGTCAGACCTTCGATCGACGCCGACACCGGCACGGGTTCTCCGTTTTCCCCGCCGGGTTTCGCGGGCGAGCAGGGGACGCTCGACCCATACCCGGTGGTGGTGCCGTATTCCAGCTCGCATTCGGTGACTTCTTCGTAGTGGGGATTGACGGTCCCCTTCAGGATCGCGGCGCTGGTCGTGACTTCGGCGGGCGCTTCCGTGGTCACGGTCGGCGGCTCGAGGTCGAAGAAGGTCCGCGCCTCCCCCTCCTGAAAGTTGCCGTTGCCGCCGGAGATGAGGGCCAAGGAGCCGTTCCCGCTGAGCGCCACCGCCGCACCGAACTGGCCTTCCTCGGTTTCGAATTCGTCGGTCATCTTCGCCACTTCCGACCACTGGCCTTCGGCACGGGCGAACGCCCAGGCGGCGCCTTCGGCGGATTCGTCCAGGTAGCCGCCGATGAGGGCTTTGTCGCCGTCGGAGGAAAGCGAGACGCTGTCACCGAAGGCGGCGTTGCCGATCTCTGAAGCGGCCGTGAGCTTGGAGCCCTGCTGGGACCATTTCCCTTCGCTCTGGGTGAAGACCCACACGGCCCCCACGCTTCCGTTGTCGGCGCCGCCGCCCACGAGCGCCGTGCTGCCGTCGCCCGACAGGGCCACGCTCGCGCCGAAGCCGCCTTCGCCGGTCTCACCCGCGCCGGTCAGCTTTTCCCCCGCCTGCGCCCACTTTTCCTGACTGCGCGTGAACACCCAGGCGGCGCCGACCTGCCCGTTGTTGAGAGGCCCGCCGATGAGGGCCGTGTTGCCGTCGCCGGACAGCGCGACGTCGTCGCCGAAGAACGCTTCGCCGACCGTCCCGGCCCCGGTGAGCTTTTTTCCCTGCTCGGTCCAGCTGCTTCCGGAGCGTGTGAACACCCACGCCGCGCCGGTGCCCTTGTGGTCGTTGGGGCCGCCGATCAGCGCCGTGTTGCCGTCCGCGGAGAGGGCGACGTGATACCCGAACAGACCTTCGCCGCTCTCACCGGCACCCGTGAGCTTTTCCCCCTGCTGGGTCCATTTGCCGCCCGAGCGCGTGAACACCCAGGCCGCGCCCGTGTCTTTGCTGTCGCCCCACCCGCCGACCAGCGCGGTGTTGCCGTCTTCGGAGAGCGCGAGGGAGGAGCCGAACGTGCTTCCCGCGGCCGAGCCGGTGCCCGTCAGCTTGGTCCCCTGCTGGGCCCAGCTGCGGCCGGTGCGCGTGTACACCCAGGCAGCGCCCTTGGATTCGCTGTCGTTGAGCCCGCCCACGATCGCCGTGTTGCCATCGCCCGAGATCGCCGCGCTCCCCCCGAAGGAGCCGTGGGCGGTCTCTCCGCCGGCGCCCAGGGGCGCGAAGTTCACGAACGGGTCGATGTGGATCGGGTAGCGCGCGCCGGCCGTCTGGGTGTGGATCAGGATCCGGCCCGGCTGCAGTGACAGCCACGCGTCCAGCGGGCGACCCCGCGCGTCGGTCGCGAACAGGCCCGCGTATCGCAAAGACGGACCGCCGGCGCGGCTGAGGATCAGGCTGAGGCCATCGCGACTCAGCTGCGGGTGCACGTTGCCCGACACCTTCAGGTCGAGCGTAAGCGCGCCCCTCGCCGACGGAAAGGGCGAGCGCGGGACCGTGAAGCCCTGCTCGAGGCCGAGGGGTCCGTTGGCGTACCACTCGTCCACCAGCGGGTGCTGGTAGCTCACGCGGTTGGCGCGCGCGTGCGGTGACGCGGGCCCGACCTCAGAGAGTGAAGACCCGATCCCGATCGCGCCCAGCTCGAGGCCCAGGTGAGCCCCTTCGTCGGACACCAGCGGCCCGGACGGCGAGAAGCTCTCGCTCAGCCCCTGCGCGGGGTTGGACGCAGACAGCGCCTCCGCGCCCGGGTGGATCGCGTAGGCATGGTCGCCCGCGCCGGCGTTCCCCGAGGCGAGCGGCTGCAGGGCGACGGGCAGGCGTGCCCAGCCCTGGGCGACGGCCGAAGCGCGCCCGGCCTGGGCCGGCGGGTTCCAGCGGCCGCGCGTGGCGGCGAATGCGCCGGCGCCGGCCAGCAGCACCGCGGCGAGCATCCCCCACCGGGGTAGCGTGCGCGAACGAAGCAACCCGGCATCGAAAGCGAACTGCCGCCCTGCAAGCCTCAACAAGGCCATCTTCCGTCCCCCTGATCGTCTCGATCCGGCCCCCGGAGCCTTCTGCTCGTGCGCCCGAGCAGAAGGCGGACGGCCGCTAGCCTCTCATTTTCACGTACCTGAATCTTGTTTTCGTCGCTGCTTTGCCGCTAACCGGGCTGGTGCCGCTGGGCGTCGTCACGGTGACATGCACGGTGCCCATCCCCGCCGGCGAGGTGACGGTGATCGAGGTGGGAGAGTGGACCACCACACCTGTGCCGTTGTAGGGACCGAACTTGACTTCCGTGGTTCCGGTGAGGTTCGTTCCGGTGATCGTCACCGGCGTGCCACCCGTCGTGGACCCCCGTTTGGGCGAGAGTTTCGTGATCGTCGGGGGCGGCGGCGTTGCCGGGGTGCTGAACATCTGGTCGGATCCGAAGCTGGTACCGGCCGTGTTGGTGGCCACGAGGCGGAAGTGGAACGTCTTGCCCGCCGCCAGGCCGCTCACGCTCGCGGTCACCGGCACCGGGCTGGTGCCCGAGCCGGGAGAGGTCGAGCACGGTGTGCTCGACCCGTAGGACATCGAGGTGCCGTATTCGAAGCGGCAGGCGCTGACGTTGGACCCGTTCGGATTGACGGTGCCGTTGAAGGTCGCTTCGGTTTCGGTGACGGACGAGGCCATGCCGGTCACCACGGTGGGAGCCTCAACGACCTGGTAGCTGATTTCCGAGGTCCCTTCTTCTGCGTCTTCGCTCTTCGCTGTGACGCCGTATGAGAACGTGCCGAGGGCACCCGTGTGGAGCGCTCCCGTGCCGGGGTTGCCTTCCACCCCGTTGGAGTCCTTGCAGGACGTGATCGGGCTGCCCGGTTCGATGCCTGCCTCCCCAAATTCGAAGCCGGGTTCTTCGGGGCTCGGTGCGCAGGAGAATTCGGTGGGCACCGAGGCGCCTTTGTCGTACACACCGCCCGTGGCCGGGGATTTGATGGTGGCCGTGGGCGGGCTCGGCTCGAAGTTGTAGGTCGTGCTCGCCGCCGTGAAGCCGATTGTGAAGTCGTCGACGTAGCTGACGAATTTCGCGTCTTCTTCGGCCTCGCCGACGGCCACACGCACGCCCCCGCCGCGGCTGCTGTTGACGATCACCGCTTCTGGGTGCTCTTCGACGTACTTCGAAAGCGCCTGTACTCCGCTTCCGGGGGTGCCCAGTTCTTCGTTGTTGTCCCACCAGCCACCCTCGTCTGCGTTCCAGGTCTGCCATTTCCCGAGTTCGACCGCGCCCTGTTCGGGTAGCGACGGGTTGCCGCTCGCGTGGGTCTGGTAGGGGGGCTCGAAGAACAGCTCATCGTCGACGGCGCCGTGGCTGCGGCCCTCGTTGTTGACGAACAGCGTCAGGAAGGTGTCCTGCTGTTCGTTGGCGGTGTGTTCCTGGAGGTAGGTGGAGTATTCGAGCGCGGTCATTTCGCTCAGCTTGTCGCCGGCATACAGGCCGTTACGGATCTGGGCCGCGCATTCACCGCCGGTGGTGCCGTTGCCCGTCTTGAGCTCGGCACTGCCCCTGCCGAGGGGCGGCACGGCGGGTCCGGGGACCAGGCTCACCGACCCACCGCAGAAGGGTTCGTGTGGGGCCAGGGGTTCGCCGAATTCGTGAGGTGCATCGTTTTCGGACGCGTTGGTCTGCCCTATCCAGCCGTTCATGTGGCCGCCGACATGGACTTCCGTTTCGGCCGCGGACGCGACGGACGCGCCGGTTAGCAGCAGAAGCAGTGCGAACATCGCACCGACTAGAATCGAGCGTCTACCCATTTTGAGCACCCCTTGGTTTCCGTGCCCCACACTCTCCAGACTCACGGGCGGGTGCCAATCCAGCACGCACACACGAGCGGCGGGGACTTAGCTGTGGTGGGACCCTACCACCACCGGGCCGTCGCAGTTGGCCGATCGCACGTAGCGCGAACTCGCCGAGACCGCCCACCCGCAGGCGGGTCCAACTCGGCCGCAACCCGGCCGGCTCGTGCGGGCGGCGGAATCGTGACGGCGGGGAGCACAGCTGCCTGCTCCCCGCCGCCCGCGGTCGCCTTCAGCGCTCCCGCGCCGAGAGCTCCCTCACACGGCCTTGCACTGTCCGAGCTTTCCGCCGAGCACCGTGTTGAGTGCTCCTTCGGAGTCTCCCGTCTGCGGGGCCGGCCAGTTGCCGAAGCAGGCCAGGGAGCCCCAGATCGTGTTCGTGACGATCTCCGTCGAGTCCGGGGTGCCGAGGCCGCCGATGGTCACGCCCACGTTGTTGTACAGGGCGACGCTGCCACGGACCGTGTTCCGCAGCACGCCGAACCAGGCCCCGTGCCAGCCCTGGACGTCCAGGTTGCCGGTGATCGTGTTTTCCTTGATCGGGAAGTTGATGTAGGGGTTCAGCGTCGGTCCGGGACCTCCGCCGATCGAGGTCACGTTGCCGTGCACGGTCACGGCCGTGAGGTACATCGTCAGCGCTTCCCTGGCGGAGATGCCGTTGCCGACGACGTCGTCGGTGGTGGTCGTCCCGCACGGCGGTTCAGGTCCGATCGCACCCGGGCTGCAACCGAGCCCCAGGATCGCGCCCCGGCCCACGTTCACGCTCCCCGTCACGTCCACGGTCGCGACCGTGAAGGCGTCCAGGCACGACCCCTGGGCGAGCGTCAGGTTGCCCCGGACCGTAAGGGTGGAGCCGGCGGGGACGTAGGCGTTGCCGGTGATGGTGAGGTTGCCGACGGTGCCCGACAGGGACGTCCCGGCGCTCGAGCAGATCTTCGGCCCGACGGTGGGGTCGGCGGCGGCGGTCGAGCTCCCGACGGCTATAGCTGCGACCAACACCAAGCACGGTAGATACTTCCTCATCGATCCTCCTCTCGATGGTTGCCGGTCGGCGCAAGCCCCGCGCTCCCCGGGTCCGGCGTTCGTCCTGGCCGGGCGAGACGGCTTATAGCACCGCGGGCAGTGCCGCTGCGTGCAGGGACTTCCCTTGGCACCGCGACTGGTGCACGCAGCTCAGTCGCCGGCGAGGCCCGCCTCCCGCAGGTCCACGTAGGTGCGGCCGAGCCGGTCGCGTGGATGGCCGTCGCCCGTGGGGCCGTATGACGGTCGCGGGGTCGGCACTCGATCGGTGGGCGGCAGTCGTCCCGCGAGATCGGTCCTGACGAAGAACGCGTTCACGCCAGCGCTCTCGTTGTGGACGTTGGTGTAGCCCTTCTCGTCACCCAACGCGCGCAGCGCCGCGAGCGACGCTCCGAAGAAATCGGTTCCGTCCCAGCGGAAGTCCGGCGAGTAGGGCTGCACGAGCAGCCTATCGGCGCCGAGCCCCGCGTTGTACTCGATCACGAGCAGTCGCGGGCGGAAGGAGACCAGCGCCCGCCAGATCCAGAAATCGTTCCCGTCGACGTCGATGCTGAGGACATCGGGCTCCCGCGGAACCCCGTGCTCATCGAAGATCTGCTCCACGTTCTCAGGCAGCACCTGGGCGTGGGCCGTCTTGACCCGTACGTTGCCCGAGTAGCGCTCCTGGAGACCAGCGAATGCATCGGGCTCGCCCTCGATGAAGAGCCCGCTCCAGCCTTCCGTTGCGAGCTGCACGCAGTTGCCCTCCACGCCGGTCTCGATCCCGAACTCCACGAAGAAGCGCCCCGGGGCGCCGATCCGGCGAAGCACCTCGGCGATCACCCCGTCCTCGCCGTTCTGCGAGCAGATGCGCGACTCCCGGGCGGTGAGATCGCGCTGCTCGCTCAGCGTGACACCCGCGAGGGCCGGATCACGAATGTCATAACGCCCAACCCTAGTGGCGGCTCGTCGATCTGCCCGTCGCCCCCCAACCGCCGTAGACTGCCGCGCATGCCCGGCGACCGGACCGCCGATGCGCAGGCGGCCATCGCCCGCCAGGACAAGTGGCACCACCGCATCGAGGTGGCCCCGGGCGTGTGGACACCCGGCCTCCAGGACACCCAGCGACTGCTGGAGCAGGTGCACCTGCCCGAGGACATGACGGGGATGCGGGTGCTCGACATCGGCGCCCGTGACGGCTTCTTCACCTTCGAGGCCGAGCGCCGCGGCGCTCGCGAGGTGATCGCACTGGACAACGAGCCGCCCGACCACACGGGCTTCTCGATCGCCGCCCGGCTCCTCGACTCCAGGGCGACATACGTCACCGAGAACGTCTACTCGCTGAGCACGGCCGGCTTCGGCCGCTTCGACCTCGTCCTCTTCCTCGGAGTCATCTACCACCTGCGCCACCCGCTACTGGCGTTGGACCGCATCCACGACGTGTCCGCTCCCGACGCCACGCTCGTCCTGGAGACGCACATGATCGACGAGGGGGTGGTGACCCCGGACGGCGACTTCCACCAACTGCGCGAGTTCCATACCGACCTGCCCGCACTCTCGCTCGTGCAGTACTACCCGGGCGACATGCTCGGCAGGGATCCCACCTCGCAGTGGGCACCCAGCCGGGTGGCGCTGGAGGGCTGGCTGCGCGGCTCGGGCTTCGAGCCGACGTACGTATGGCAGGACGCCTTCCGCGGCGGCGCGGTCGCCCGCCGGCAGGAGCTGTCCCCGAACGGGGAGCGGGCCGTTGACGAGGCGGCCAGCTGGGACATGCGCACCTGGACGGTGGATCGCACCACCACGCTCGGCGCCGGCTGACGCCGGACAGGGCCACGCAACTCAGGGCGGCTCTCCCCACGAGCGCTTGAGCGGCGGCGCCAGCCGTGGCTACTCCTCGATGCCCGCCGCCTTCAACGCGTCGGCCGGGCGCTCGAACGCCCGAAACCGCACGCGCACGCCGTCGCGGACGGTCCAGATCGTTGCGACTTCGCGGTCGACGAGCGCGTCGCTGTTTCGCCTCCGTGCCCGCTCGCGGAGGATCACGACAACGTCGTCTCCCACCTCGATCGTCCTCTCGACGGTCTGCCCGTAGTCGTTCCAGCGCGACCAGTACTTGGTGACGTGGGCGACGAAAGCGCCGCGGCCGGTCCCATGTTCCGGGAAGTCAGGCAGCGGATACCCGGAGATGTCCCACTCGATGTCCGGATCGAGCGTGTCGATCCACTCGTGGACCCGGCCCGCGGAACGGGCCTCGTGTCCGCGTCGGACGACCTCGACATTGTCTCGTGACACGGCCAACCCCTTTCTCCCGCGCGCCACCTCGATCTGCTGCGGTTGGTGCCACCGAGATCAGGCTGCTCCGCTTCTCACGGACCCCGGTCGCCAGTCTCAAGATGCCTCAAGAGCCCAGCCGCACAGGCGGGTGTGCGTCTACAAATCCGATCGCTCCAGAGTATGGCTGACCGAGCGGTAAGCGGGTCTGCCCCTCAGGGTCCCCACCCGGCGGCGCCGCCGGGGCCGAGCATGGCTTCCCAGGGCTGCAGAGCCACGATCCCCCGCGACAGCCTGACTGCCCGGTCGGGGCCGCCGAGGGCCCGCAGCAGCCCGAGGCCTACGTATTGACTTTGAGCTCCACCGGCTGTTCGGTGGTGGTGGTCGTTTTGGTGGTCAGCGTCACGGGATAGCGGCTCTGGGTTCTTGTTTCTTCCAGTTCCAGTTCCTGCGCGCCCACTTCTTCCGAGAACGTCGCTTCGGTGCTCGTGGTCGGCGCATTCAGGTTCACTTTCCACAGGCCGGCCGCCGCCCCGGAGAGCCTGAATTCGGTGGTCGCGCACGAGAAGGTCATCATCCCCTTCTTGCCGGCCAATGTCGTGAAGTATTCATCACCTTCTTCATAGCTGTAGCTTTCCAGCGGCTGGCTGACGATCGTGCCGGGTATTTCGCCGGCGCTCGCACATTTGACCCCGGCGCGTTCACAGCCCGTCAAGGTCAGTGTCACCGAACCCTGATTGACCCCGCGCAGCAGCCCGCTGGTGCTGCTGCTACCCAGACATTGCACGCTCGACTGACTCGGGACGGCGATCACGACCGAGCCACCCGCCACCTTGAAGGAGTTGACTCCCTTTTCGTACTTGCCCTTCGGCTGCCCCTTCTTTAGATCTTCGGTCTGGCAGTTTCCTTCGCTGTACCTTCCGTGCTTCATCGCGAAGCATCCCACGGGCGCAGGTAGCCATTCGTACTTGCCCTTGTACGACTTGACTTGGCCCTTTTCCTTGTAGTCTTCGTGCTGGCACAGTTCGTCTGCGAAGTGCCCGTGCTTGACGGCCTCGCATTTCCCGAACTGCTCCTTCGCCGACGGACCGCCCACGTGCCGCGGGTCGGAGAGCTCGGCGATGCTGGGCGTCGTGCTTTCGGTGGCGGTGACCTTGATGCATTTGGTTTCTTCGTCGTAGACGGCGACCGGTTCCTGGATCGCTTCCCAGCCGGTGGCTGGGTTTTCCCACCAGATCGCCTTCGCGCCGCCGAGTTCGCAGTCTTCGTATTCCATCTTCTTGAAGCTGGCGCCTTCGGAGTGGTAGACCTGCACGTACGTGCCTTTGCCGTCGGCAAGCGGCGGTCCGCCGATGTTGGAGCCGTAGGGGCCGATCGTCACCTTGCCCGTGCCTTCGCTGCCCTGCACGGAGAGGCCTTCGTCTTTCGCTTTCGCCGGTTCGCCTTCTTTGGTGCTTTCACCGGTCGCGCTCGTCATCAGCGTCGTAAAGGTGTCGTCTTCGCCCTGGCTGGTGCCGCCCGAGTTGGTGGCGACGACCCGGAAGTGGTAGATCGTGTTGGCGCTGAGGCTGCCGATAGCGGCGGCCACCGCGACGGGCGCTTCGCCTTTACCCGGAAGCAAAGAGCAGGCCGTGCTCGAGCCGTAGCTCGCCGTGGTCCCGTATTCGAACTTGCATTCGGTGACTTCTTTCCCGTGAGGATTCACCGTCCCGTTGAGGTGCGCCTTGCTGGAGGTCACTTCCGACGCGGCCTGCGTGACGACCGCGGGGGGAGGGCCTGGCCCTTCGAACCCGAAGGCCCAGGCGGCTTCCTTTCCGCCGACGAGCGCGGTTTCGCCGTTTTCGGAGACCGCGACCGCGACGCCGAAGGGGCCTTTCCCGCCTTTGCCTTCGAGTTTTTCGATCAATTTATATTCGCCGCCCGAAAGCGTGTACGCCCACACCCCGCTGGCCCCCAAGCCACGCGCGACGAGTGCGGTAGTGCCGTTCGCCGACAGCGCAACGGCTCCGCCGAAGGCGGTCGTCCCGGGGCTTTCGATGTGTTGCTTTTCTTTCCATTCTTCGCCGGAGCGCGTGGAAACGAACGCTCCGCCCTTCTCGCTGCCGCATTCATAACATTCCGCGCCCACCAGCGCGGTGTTGCCATTTTCCGACAGCGCAACGCTGGTGCCGAAGAACGCATCTTCTTTTTGGATGTTCCCGCCGGGGGCCACAAGCCTCGCCTGTTGCGTCCATTTGCTGGCCACGAACCGGTAGGCGTACGCGGAGCCGGAGTGCACGGATTTGACAACTTCTTCCTCGTGGGCGCCGATCAGCGCCGTGAGCCCGTCGCCGGACAGCGCGACGCTGTAGCCGAATTCGCTCTGTACTTCGTTGCCGGTCAGCGGCGCGCCCTGTTGGGCATATGTTTCGCCCGAGCGGGCGAAGACCCATGCGCCGCCGTGGAAGCCGTTCGCGTCGGGGCCGCCGATGAGGGCCGTGTTGCCTTCCGCGTTCAGCGCGACGCTCCAGCCGAAATACGCGCTTGCGTCTTTTTCGCTATCGAGCAGGGGTTCGCCCAGCTGTTTCCAGGTCGATCCCGTGCGTGTGAAGACGTACGCGGCGCCGTTGCCGCCGTTCGTCCCGTAGGACCCGACGATCGCGGTGTTGCCGTTTTTAGAGAGCGCGACGCTGTTTCCGAAGTAGGTGGGTTCTTCGCCGCCGCTGGCCGTCAGCTTTGCACCCTGCTGTTCCCATTTGGAGCCGTTGCGTATGAACACGAACGCCGCGCCCGGCCATCCTTTGATCGGATTGTGTTCACCGTCCACGTAGGCGCCCACGATCGCCGTTTTCCCGTCTCCGGAGAGCGCGACGCTGTGGCCGAATTCGTCTTCTTTGGTCGCACCTGTGCCGCTGAAGGCTTCGCCCGTCTGCACGAACGGGTCGATCCGCAGCGGGTAGCGCGCGCCGGCGGTGCTCACGTGCAGCAGCAGCCTGCCGGCGGAGAGCGAGAGCCAGCTCTGCAGCCGGCGCCCGCTGGCATCTTCGGCCGACAGCCCGCCGTAGCGCAACATCTTCGGCGAGGAGCCGAACTTGACGCTCTGCCGATCCGACGAGAGGGTGGCGTGAGCGCTGCCGGCCAGGGAGAGCGCGAGGGTTAGCGGCCCTCCCGTGGCCCCGGCGGGAGCGCGAGCGAGCGTGAAGCCCTGCTCCAGCCCGAGCGGGCCGTTCGCGTACCACTCCTGCAGCCCGGGGCGGGAGTAGGTGACGCGGTTGTCGCTGGCACGCGGGACGGCTGCGGGCACCGGTCGAAGCGCCGTGCCGTAGCCCACGCCCGCCAGTCGCATGTTCAGACTCGCCCGCCCCGAGCGGACGGAGACGCCCGCCGAACTGAAACCGCTCGAGAGCCGCTGCGCGGCCGACCAAGCGGTCAGCCCGGAGCCGTGCGGGCGGACGCCGTAGCCAGGCTGATAGCTGCCGATCGCCGCGGACGCAGGACCGCGGGCCGCGAGGGGAAGCGACAACAGCCCCGCTTGGCTGAACCCTCGCGAGGCGGCCGTCCCGCCCGCCGTGCCCGTGGCGCTCAGCGCCGCGTACGCGGTCGCCGCGAGGGCCACCGAAAGCAGCGCCGCTGCAAGCAGCGCACGAGTGCGACGAGCAAGCCGCTGCGGCCCCGGAGGGACCTCGAGGGTCGCGCCTCGTGCAGCCATCGCTATGGCATCCCCTGCGGTTTCAAATCCCCCGCGCGAGTCTCGGCGGTTGCCGAAGTACCCGACGCGAGCGACAACATAGTCCACTCGGGCTGCCATGGCAAGACCCAGCCTCCGCCCGTCCCCACCAACTGCCTGCTCTCTGCTGATAACCGTGCTCATCGAGTCAACCCCCGTTCGGGACGTGTGCGCCGATCTCGCTGCCGCCGTAGACGATCGCACTGAACCGGGCCCCTGTCTGTGACCCTGCGCACGTTCCCGCTCGACAGCCCGAGGCGAAGCTCGCCAGACGCTCGCCTCGGTGATCACCGCGCGCGCTTGGACGAGCACACTGTCCGAAGGCGCGTCGGAGCGCCGCTCGCAGACCCGCGGTGTAGCTTCCCGCGGCAGGGTTACGCCGAACAGGGGAGTTCTCCGATCCCGCGCTCGCCGGACCCCGTACCGGACGGCATGCAGACGATGCCGTCCGGGCATTTCTAGACTCGTTATTCAGCAGTTATCTTCTTGTCACCCTTCGGCCCGGTCATCTTGTCCTTGCCCTTTACGAGGACCGTTCCAAATGTGCCGCTGAGACCCGCCCCTCCTTCGAATTCGAGCACGCTGTTGCCGACTTTTGGGCTCAAAGTCCCCGTGTAGGGCCCGTAGTTCATTCCGCCTTTGGTGCACTTGAATTCAAGGACGACGCCTTCGATCACGTCGCGCACGACGGGTGCTTCGGAGACGAGGTGCGACTTCCAAGGCAGGCCGAGCGCAACCACTTCCATCTTCGTGGGAGCCTTGCACAGGGGCGCCGGGGCGCCACGTGATTCCTTGCACATGGACACCCTGAAGGCCGTGAGTTCATCGGTTCCCGGACCACCGCTCGCGGGGTTCTGGATCGTCTCGGCATCGGCCACCTTGCAGGTGACCGTCACGCCGAACTGTGTGAAGTCGAATTCAAGCTTGCCGGATGTCTTCACGGGCACGGGGTTGCCAGAAATCAGCATCCCGTCGCTGAACCAATGCGGAGTCGGCCCAGCCTGGGCCGACCCTGCTGCAAGGACGCCCACCGAAAGGGCGGCGCCCAAGGCCAGGGCGAACTTCGTAATCATGGGGATCTCCTCTGCTCGTAAAGCGATCCGTGTCTGTCGCCGGGTGTCGCACCGGCAGTGCGTCCCAAAACCCCAAGACGCACCCACGAGGCGTGTCGAGCTTACGCCTCAGCGGCAGGTGCGAGCATCCCGGTCACCGGCCCTGACACGCTTCCACGTGGCTTTCGCCCACGGCTCGCGCGGTCGGCCCGCGAGCTGGATCAGAAATGGCCTTCAAAGCCACCTCTTTCAGAGCCGACGCCCGGACTCGAACCGGGGACCCCTTCATTACGAGGAGCGGGCGGATCCGGGCGGCTGCGGACGGTTCGCGGGTCTCGCCGGAAAATCCGGGGGATCCGGGCTGCGTTTGCGGATCTCCGCGGGTCCTATCCGGGTGCGGGACGCTTCCATAAGGCTTCCACAAACGACTCGGGCTCGCGGGTCATCGCTTCGCGACCCGGCGGAGTCTCCCGGTGTAGCTGGTGACGAGCCGTGGTAGCGTTCTTTGCTCAAAAAACAGGGGGAAAGAGGCCGCTCGTATGGTAGCTGGGCTGCGAGGGAGCCTCGACTCGGGGAACTGGATGATCGAGACGCTGCGCGGGAGCTCCCGTCGTAGACGGGTATCAGTTGGCGGATTGCTGTTGCTGCTGTGGCTGCCATGCATCTCGCCGGCGCCCGCGGTCGGCGCTGAACCGGCGCACGTCGTCTCGCCGCTGCCGGCCTCGGACTACTCCGTGCGCCGCGTTTGTCCGCCGGCCGCCCGTGGTGATGCCATCTGCCTCGCGCTGCAGCTGGTGCCCGAGACGGCTGCCGCGCGCTCCTTCACCCACCCGTTGGCCGTGGCGCGCACCGCCGACGGGACGGATGAACTCTGCAGCGCGCGGCCTGCGTGGGAAGGCTGCGTCGGCTTGCGTCCACAGGACCTGCACAACGCCTATGACCTGCCCGATGCCGTCGAAGCGTCGCCCACCCAGACGGTCGCGCTGGTCGACGCCTACGACGACCCGACCGCCGAAAGCGATCTGAGGGTATTTGACGAAGAAATGGAGCTCCCCGCCTGCACGAGCGAAAACGGCTGCTTTGTGAAGGTTAACCAGGGGGGTAAGCCTCAGGGCCTGCCGAAAGCGGACGGTGAATGGGCGTTTGAGATCTCGATGGACGTCGAGGCCGCGCACGCAATATGCCAGAACTGTCGCATTCTGCTCGTAGAGGCCCGATCGGACCGCGTCAAGGATCTGGAAAAGGCCGAGGAACGCGCGGTCACGATGGGAGCGACGGAGATCTCGAACTCCTGGACGGTGGTGGGACCAACCAGTACCGGAGTCGAACCCGCCGAGCCCTCCGAAGATAGCCCTGCCTTCAACCACCCCGGGATCGTGATCACAGCGGCTTCCGGTGACTGGGGCTATCTGAACGCGGCACTCGAACCCTCCGAACGGGGCCCCAACTATCCTGCCTCCTCTCCGCACGTCGTCGCGGTCGGCGGAACGCATCTCGTGCTGAACGGCTCCACCGGAACGTGGAAGAGCGAGAGCGTGTGGGATCGCAATGATGAAGCCACAGGCAGCGGGTGCAGTGAACACTTCATGGCCCCTCCCTGGCAGCAGGCCCTGTCGGACTGGTCGTTGCTCGGCTGCGAAGGGCACCGAGCCGTTGCGGACATCTCAGCCGACGCGGACCCCCAAACCGGCATGGCGATGTACGACTCCACGCGCGACCAGGGCAGGGTCCCGAACTGGACGACCGCTGGGGGGACCAGCGTCGCCTCGCCGATCATCGCCGCGGCCTTTGCGCTCGCCGGTGGGGCAGCCGGGGTCGAATACCCGGCGAAAACGATGTACGAAGACAGCGTCCTCTTCCCAGGGTCCTTCCACGACGTCACGACAGGGTCCAACGGTCCGTGTCCGCAGCCGCTCGAAAGACAAGCCCTCTTGGGGTGCACCCCAGCCGAAGCGGCGACAAGCTGCTCCGAACGCGCGATCTGCGTGGCCGGCGCCGGTTACGACGGGCCATCCGGACTCGGCACCCCTGACGACATTGGCGCCTTCCAGCTGCCGAGCGCACATGTGAAGAAGACCCAGCTGATCCAGTTCGCCTCGACCCCGCCCGAAGTGGCGGTCATCGGCGGCCCGCCGTACACGGTCACGGCGAGCGCATCCTCGGGCCTAGCCGTGGAGCTCTCCTCCGCGAAACCGTCGGTGTGCTCGTTGTCGGGCGACACGGTGAGCTTCGTCGGCGCCGGCGCCTGTGTGATCAATGCCCGCCAGGAAGGCGACCCCGAATACGCTGCGGCCGCTGTGGTGTCGCAGTCGATCGTGGTCGAACGCAGGCCACAGCTGATCCAGTTCAGCTCCGTGGCACCCACTGGGGCCATCGTCGGCGGCGCGGCCTATGTGATCGCGGCGAGCGCGTCGTCGGCCCTCCCGGTGGGCCTATCAACAGCGACGCCGTCGGTCTGCTCGGTGTCGGGATCGGCCGTGAGCTTCATCGGCGCCGGCACGTGCACGATCGACGCGGTCCAGCAAGGCGACGGCGAATACGCCCCCGCCCAAATGGTCTCGCAGTCATTCGCGGTTGCCCCCGCCGCGGCACCCACATCCACGACGGGGACGGGCTCCTCCGCCGCGCTGTCGTTCACGTCCTCCCTTCCTGGCTCGCTGATCCCGACGCCGAACAGCTCATTTCAGCTGCTCGGGCAGCCACACGTCGACCGCAGGAGCGGCGCGATCACGTTCACGGCCACCGTTGCCGATCCCGGGATCTTCACCTGGGTGCTGACCTTCCCGAATGCGAGGTTCGGAGCCTTCGGTGCCCGGCGACGACGTACGTGCCTGGAGCACGAAATCAAGCTGGCAGGCAGGTGCCTCCCCGTCATCATGGTGTTCGCCCGCGGGGCCACCAGCCTCACCGCTCCCGGGACGGTCCGCTTCACCGTCCTGCCCACGGCCTCAGCTCGCGAGGCGCTGGTCAGCGCCCAGGCCGAGCGCCATGGGCTACCAGTCTCGGCCTCCTTGACTTATCACTCGTCGCTGGGGGGCAGGCCCAGCGCGCAGCGCCGCTCGATCGCCGACAGGGTCGCCGGCGCACGTTCGCAACACCGCACCTGAGCGCGCGTGGGGCCTTCACGGGGCCAGGCCTTCCGCGTAGATCTCCTGCTTTGATTCGGCCCACGGCCGCTGTTCAGCCATGGTCGCAATCGACGTCGTCAACGTGCTCTCAACGGGCACGCCGCCCAGGTTGGTGCTTCCCGGCGAGACGGTACCGAGCGGGTCTGCGAGCACAAGAGCCGTCTGGGAGCCAGTCGTCGGGGCGAATTTTAGTTCCATCGCTTCGCTCATCGTGTCGATCTCCCCGCCGGAAGCTTCGCCGGTCACCGTGCCGCTCAGTTTGAATTCATGTTCACCGCACTTGAACTCCATGAGCGGTTCGCCAGGGATCCTCGGATTGCCTTTTACTTCGACAAGCACATGTTTGTTTTCTTCAATCAGCACGCTCAACAGTTCGGGCGTCTTGATGGTGCCTTCTGGTTCCGCGGGTTCCGTGCTTTTACATTTGTACCCACCCCAGTCGCAGCCCGTGTATTTGAAGGTGAGGGTCGCCGCTTTGACCAGGCGCACTTGGCCTTCCATGCCGCCGCCACTGCATTCCACAGGCCCGAGTGCGCTTTCGATCTTCACGTTCGGCGTGCCCGTGCTGCTGAACTTGCTGGTCGCGGCTTCATCCTTGCCCTTTTCGACGGGCTGCCCCTTCTTTTCCTTCTTTGTCGCACAGGTGCCTTCCGTGTAGAAGCCGTGCTTCTTTGCGAAGCATAGATATTCCGCCTCGCCGGGGGCATACCATTCGAAAGTGCCCTTGCCCTTACCCTTGCTGCTTTCGTCGCCCACCAAGCAGCGTTCGTCCGAAAAGTATCCTTTCTTCTCGGGCACGCAACGGCCATATTCCACCGCTTCATGGTGACCGACGTGGCGCGGCGCCGGGGTCGCTGCAGCGATCTCGGTACCCGACATCTGCGCGAGACTCGGCGTCGTCGCTTCTGTGATCTTCACGGTGAAGCATGCGGGCGCTTCGCTGTGTTCCGCCGGCGGATCGAACAGTGGCTCCCAGTGCAGCAGAGGGCTGTACCACCACAGCGTGGTGCCGCCTTTGAGTTCACAATCCTTGAATTCGAGTTTTGTGAAGCTGTTGCCCGCGCTGAGACTCACATCGGTGAAATCACCGGTGCTCGTGAACGGCGTGGCGGTGACCGGATTGCCCGCGTAGTGCCCGACCGTGACCGTGCCTATGCCGCCACTCGCCGTCGCCGTCAGTTGCCCGTCGGTGGCGGTGGCCGGTTCGGACGGGCTGCCAGCGCTCTTGAATTTGCTCGTTTCCGGAGTCGTGAACGTCTCGTCTTCACCAAAGCTCACTCCGCTTTCGTTGCGCGCCGCGATGCGGAAGTCGTAGCGGGTGTTCGGGCTGAGACCGTTCAGGGGCGCGGACACGGTCACCGGTGTGAGGCCGGATCCCGCCGAGGCTGAGCACGGCACGCTGGAGCCGTAGGACGGCGTTGGACCGTATTCGAACTTGCATTCGCTCACGGGCACGCCGTTCGGGTTCACGGTCGCCTCGACCGTGGCCGAGGATTCCGTCGGTTCCGATGCTGCCCCCGTGGTGACCGCAGGAGGATTCACGAACACCCACGCAGCACCGGGGAAGTTGAAGCCTTCTTCGCCGTATCCGAGCAACGCCGTACCGCCGTTGGAGGACAGCGCAACGCTGCCGCTTTCTTCAGCTTCGCCTACCTCCCCGGCGCCCTGCAGAGCCCCGCCCTGCTGGGTCCAGGTGGACCCTGTGCGCGTGAAGGTCCAGGCAGCACCGGCGCCGTCGTCGTCCCCGCCGACCGCGAGGATGTTGCCGCTCGAGGAGAGCGAAATGCTCTTGTCGAACCTGCCTCCGGACGAGATGGTCAGCGGTTCACCCTGCTGAGCCCACGTTTCCCCGGTGCGCACAAACGTTGTCACCCCTTCGCCTTCTCCGACGGTCACCGCGGTGTTGCCATCGGCCGAGAGCGCAACCGCGTCGCCGCCCGCACCCGTGAGCTCGTACTGCTGTGTCCATTTGCCACCGGAGCGCGTGAATACCCATGCAGCCCCGTTGTAGGGGCCGCCGACCAGCGCGGTGTTGCCGTCCGAGGACAGCGCCACGCCGTACCCGAACGCACCGGCCCCGGTCTCGCCGGCGCCCATGATCTTCCCGCCCTGCTGGCTCCAGGTCGAACCCGAGCGCGTGAACACCCACGCCGCCCCTTTTTCCGAGTTGTCGTTAGGCCCACCCGCGAGAGCGGTGTTGCCGTCCGAGGAGAGAGCGACACTCCAGCCCAGTTCGGCGGTGCCGGTCTCTTCACCGCCGGTGATCGCTCCGCCCTGCTGCGTCCATGTCCCGCCCGATCGTGTAAACACGAACGCCGCTCCTTTTCCGGAGCTCTCGAAGGGCGCGCCGAGGAGCGCCGTGTTCCCGTCGGCTGACAGCGTCACGCTCCACCCCAATCCTTCTGCGCCTTTGACCGTCAGCTTCGGTCCCTGCTGGCTCCAGTTCGACCCCGAGCGGGTGAACACCCACGCCGCTCCTCCCGAGCCGTCGTAGGGCGCGCCGACGAGCGCGGTGTTGCCGTCCGAGGACAGCGCCACGCTGTGGCCGAAGAGGCTCAGGCCGCTCGCTTCCGCCCCAGCGGCAAACTTGGGTTCGAACACCCACGCGGCGCCTTTGGAGCTGTTGTCGCCCGAGCCGCCGATCATGGCGACGTGGCCATCGGCGCACAGCGCGACGGCGGATCCGAAGTAGATTTCTTTGCCGGTGGCACCCGATCCGGTCAGCTTTCCGCCGTTCTGGGCCCAGCTCGAGCCCGAACGGGTGAACACCCAGGCGGCGCCTTTGGTTTCGCTGCTGCTCGGGGCACCGATCAGCGCGGTGTCGCCGTCCGAGGTGAGAGCCACCGTCAAACCAAACAAGCCTTCGCCCACCTCTTCCCCTTTCGCCGGCGTGAGCTTCGCACCCTGCTGGCTCCAACTCGAGCCACTGCGGGTGAACACCCACGCCGCCCCCGCTCGACTGTTGTCGTCGGGCCCACCGATCAGCGCCGTGGCCGCGTTGGCCGATAGGGCGACGCTGTAGCCGACGCCGGCTTTGCCGCTCTCTTCACCGCCCGTCAGCTTGGAGCCCTGCTGGCTCCAATTGCCTCCTGCGCGGGAGAACACCCACGCGGCCCCAACGCCTGCGTTGTCTTCGGGCGCGCCGACGAGGGCGATGTTGCCATCGGCGGACAGGCTTACGCTTTCGCCGAATTTGCCGCCGCCCACCTCTTCACCCGCTTTTGCCGTGAGCTTCGATCCCTGCTGAGCCCAGGTGGAGTCCGAGCGGGTGAACACCCAGACGGCGCCCACGCCACTGCTGTCATTCGCCGATCCGATGAAGGCGGTGTTCCCGTCTGAAGAGAGAGCGACGCTCTGGCCGAAGTAGCCTTCGGCCGTCTCTTCACCTTTCGCCGGAGTGAGCTTGGCGCCCTGCTGAGTCCAGGTTTCCCCCGAGCGGGTGAACACCCAGGCAGCGCCGCCGTTTTTTCCGCCGTCACCAGGACCGCCGATCAGCGCCGTATTACCGTCCGCCGAGAGCGCGACGCGTTCGCCGAAGCGCCCTCCCGCGGCCTCACCGGCGCCCGTCAGCTTCTGCTGCAGGTACCATTCCGCGGGGAATCCTTCGGTGGAGTGCTCGAACACGTACGCCGCGCCAACTTTGCCGCTGGTCGCGGGGGCGCCGATGATCACAGTGCTGCCGTCGGCGGAGACCGCGACACTCTTGCCCAGTTCGCCCGTGCTTTCGGCGGTGAACTTTTCTCCGGTCTGGCTGTAATGGGAGTCCTGTTGTACGAACGGGTCGACCCGTAGCGGGTAGCGAGCATTGCGCGCATCGATCAGCAGCTCGAGGCGGCTACCGTCCAGGCGCATGCTGGCGTGCAACGGCCGCCCGCGAGCGTCGCTGGCCGCCAGACCCGTGTAGCGCAGAGCCGTCTTGCCGGCGCTGGTGAACGCTACCTCCTTGCCGGCACCGTCCAGCGAGGCCCGCACGTTGCCCGCCAGTCCGATCACTAGCGTCAGCGGACCGGGCGCATGCCGGGCCGGAGCCTTCGCGATCACAAAGCCCTGCTCCAAGCCCAGTGGCCCGTTGGCGTACCATTCGCTCAGGCCGGGCCGGCTGTACACGACGCGATTGGCGTGCGCTCGGGGCGCAGCGGCGCCGACCGAGCTCAGCGAGGAACCGTAACCCAGCTCGCGCAATCCAAGCGTGACCGTAGAGGCGCCGGAGCTGACGGACACCCCGCCGCTGGCGAAGCTGCTGCTCAGCCGCTGAGCAGGATTCGCCGCGTGAAGAGCACCCCCCGCGACCCCAACCTGGTAGGCCGCGTTTTCGCGCCCCAGGACCGTCGACACCGGTCCCCGCGCGGCGAGCGGCAGGCTGCGCAGGCCTTGGTGTTGAAGTCTGTGGGCGCGGACCGGCACGACCACCGTGCGACTCCCGCCGAATGAGTCGTAGAGCGCCGCTGTGAGCACCAACAACGACAGCAGCCCGGCTGTCCACCACGTTCGCCGTCCCGACGCCAAGCCCGCCCACAGCGACCTGTCCGCGTGTGGCGCGACATCGGCAGTAGCCACCACACGAGTTGCCGGTCCAGCCATCATGCTCCGCCCCCTTGTCCCAACTCCCTAGGCTCCCATTCGGCGTACGGGCCCCAGACGGGCCCGCGGCCGGACGACACACCATACATTCTCGGCGCCATACGGTCGAGATGTTCCTCAACGGGTGGACTCGCGACAACCCGCCCTTGGACGCCTGTGAGTCCAGAATTGGGCACGAGCGGCTGCTTCTTGGCGCGCAACATCGCTAGGGCCTCGTCTTCACGTCTTTCAACATCGTTTCCTCGTCGCCTTGCCCCTCGCGGTGTTCGGGCCGCCGCCCGTAGCGACGCGACGCCGGTCATCGCGGCCGGAGGCGAATCGACGGCGATGGAGGTGGGGTAGTTGACCTGCATCCCCGTGCCTTTGGCGGTACCGAACTGGTTTCCCACGCACCGGCGGTCTAACGCTCCTGCCAGCGCTCGCGCGCCTAGAGCTGCTCGGGGGTACACGGCGCAGAGGCGAGAGCACCCTCCGTCCCGACGGAATCGACCAAAGGGCAGAGGCTTCCTCTTCTTGGTCTCAGCGCACCGTTTCAGACTAAGCCGACGCCCGGACTGGAACCGGGACCCCTTCATTACGAGCAGCGAGGGGATCCGGGCGGCCGTCTCCGTCAACCGCGTCGCCTCGGGGAAACGTGAGGTTGACATGGCTCCGTCTGTCGTGTATTAAGCGACCAACATCTGTAGGACGGTGTTGGTGCCGCTCGAAGCACTGAATCAAGGGGGAGTCATGAGTGAGCAGAGCGTGTCTTTGGCGGTCTCGTTTGGTCACGTGGTCCGTGACAAGGTCGGCGGGCGGCGGACGTCGTTGCACGTGGCTTGGCTTCCCGCGGCGGTGGTGATCATCGCGGCTGGACTGACGACGCTTGGATACGCGATCGCTCATCGCGATCGCGCGTACGCTCCTTCCTCTCCTGTGGCCGCTGGCCTACAGGGTGGAGCCTCGGGGCCGCTGGGCGGGTACTCGGCTCATCTCGTGGCTGGTGGCTTCCGCGCAGCAAACCCTGCCCAAGGGTTGAGCACCTTTTTCGGGCCGTCTGGCGTGACCGTCGGTGCGGGTGCGCTACGGGTAAACGTGAACCTTCGTGCGGCTGGCTACGGTGCGGTGCTCTTGCCGGCCGGGCATGCCAACCCCACGGCGCGGGCGAACCGCATCACTTATCGGCGGAGCCGGCTAAGCGAGTGGTATGCGAACGGCCCAGGCGGGCTGGAGCAGGGCTTCACGATCGCGCGCGCGCCAGCGGCTGGGGCGCATGGCCCGCTCACTTTGTCGCTGGCC
Organism: uncultured Solirubrobacteraceae bacterium; assembly: GCA_963821425.1. Lineage (GTDB taxonomy): Bacteria > Actinomycetota > Thermoleophilia > Solirubrobacterales > Solirubrobacteraceae > Palsa-744. The sequence continues at coordinate 1,534,017 of CAWGDS010000004.1, read as the reverse complement.
ATCTCCCCGAATGCGCACCTGGCACTCGCTCGCGGCCGTCAGGCTGTTCTGCTCAGTGGCGCGGGAGAGCTTCTCAGCTATTCGGGCCTGCGGGTCGTGGATGCCCGAGGAACGGCTCTTCACAGCTGGTTTGCCGTGCATGGTCATCATCTCCTGCTTCGCGCCAGCGTCCGCGGGGCTGTATTCCCGGTGCGGGTGGATCCCCAGTTTCGGCAGCTGGGCAGCAAAATCACGCCGAGCATCTTCCCGATGAGCGGGAATGCCTCTTTCGGCTATAGCGTCGCCGTCGATGACAAGGGAGAAACCGCCTTGGTTGGTGGCCCGACGGACGGCAGCGGCACGGGTGCGGTCTGGGTCTTCACCCTCGCGGGCGATTCGACAACCTGGATCGAGCAGCAAAAGATTCCGGGCTTGGGCGGGGAATTCGGGAAGGCGCTAGCGATCTCGGGAGACGGACAGCACGCTTTGATCGGCGCTCCCGCGGCCGCCGGAGGCCTCGGTGAAGCGACCCTCTACGAACGGTCCGGGGATGAATTCGTCCATCGGCATCAGCTCTCCGCGCCCGCCGGCGCGAAATCCTTCGGCAGGAGTGTCGCGCTGAGCGACGACGGGGAATGGGCCATCGTGGGCGCCCCCACAGGCAACGTAGAAGAAAACAAAGCCAATGAAATCTACCGAGAAGGGCGGGCATACACGTTCCTCAACGGAGCCGCCGACGAAGAACTAGCCCCAGCGACGAAGGTTGCCGAAGAGTTCGGATCGGGTGTCGCACTCGACCGCAGTGGCGACATCGCGCTCGTGGGGGCCCAGGCCGGAGAAAAACACGTCGACGATAGCGCGCTTGCCTACACGCGCTCGGGCACTACTTGGTCGCAGCTCGGCTCGCCGCTTGCCTCAGGGTGTGAGTATTCGGAAAACGGTGACCCCGTAGCCCTCTCCGGTGACGGTCAGACCGCTCTGGTGGGGTCACCGTTGGCCGAAAGTGGGGGATCGGAGGAGGGTTATCCCGGATGTGTCACTGAATCCACATTTGCGGGCGGCCAGTTCAACTTCACACGATTGCTTGAAGACCCTTTCGAAAATCCCGAAGCACTCGAATTCCTTTATGGGTCAAGCGTCGCGATTTCCGGGAACGGCCAGGTAAAGCTGGTTGGCAGCCCCGAAGAAGGCCCATGTCCCGGCTGTGGCCTCGATGAAAAACACGGGCAGGTGTGGGAAGTGCAGAACTACCCGGACGAATATTTGCAGCCAACTGACGATGTCGGCTACGCCCAGTTCGGCAACAGCGTTGCTGTCTCCGAAGACGGGAAAACTGCGCTGTTCGGCGGGCCCGGCGACAACGCGGTGTGGTTCTACAACAAACGGAACGGCGTCGACACCGCGTCGCAAGGCACTGCGTCGGGGCGAGTGGAACTCCTGGTACCGGACGAGCTGACGGTGAGCAGCTTCTCTGCCGCCCCGGCAACAGACAGGGTTCCGCCCACTTTCAGCACACCCGTGGGTGAACTGTCGTTCAGGCTCGAAGGCGTGACGCCCGGCGCAACCATCGACGTCACCGTGGTCGTCCCGAAAGGCGTCTCCCCCAGCAGCGTCTTCAAGTGCGCCCCGACCTGTTCGAAATACAACAACGCCACAATCAATGGGAACGAAGTCACGCTCGAGCTGACCGACAACGGAGCGGGCGACACCGACCCGGCCCTTGGCGTCATCGAAGACCCCGTCATTCCCGCGGTCGGCTCACCACCCGTTGCGGTCTGCACAGGTGACAGCGGGACGCTGAAGCTCTCGCCGGGTTTGACGGGAGCTGCGGCCGTGCAGACGGTGAAGATCAAGGGGGCTCTCTCGGGCTGCAGCGGTGAGGGCTTCACGAGCGCGTCCTACAGCGCGACCCTGAAAACAACCGGGGCAGTGTCGTGCTCGGTGTTGACAGAAGCGGGCGAAGGCGCCTCTGGGGCCGCGAAGTTCAAGTGGACTCCGAAGGCGAAGCCCTCCACAGGCACGCTCACGCTGCCGCTGACCGAAACCACGTCCGTCGCGTTGTCCGGCGGTCTGGCGAGCGGCACCTATTCGCCGCTGTCGCTCGATGGGACATTGAGCGAGAGTTATGAAGGCGGCGATAAATGCGGGGTCGCGGAAGGCAAGAAGAAGGCCAAGGCCGTCAAGAAGGGCACCTTCGAAGGGTCAGCAGTCTCCTTCGACTAGGCGACAGGGCAGGGTGCCTCGATTCCCGCGCACTCGCAGATCCGACGAATCTGGGTCGTCCTGTACTCAGCTCGCCAGCCCCGCGATGGCGCCTTCCTTCTTGATTTCTCCTGCCGCGATGACGCCGAGCAGGAGGAGTCCTGATCCCACCCTCGCCGGACCCCCCACCGCGGGGACTTGCAGGCGAAGGAAGAGCCGACGCCCGGACTCGAACCGGGGACCCCTTCATTACGAGGGGCGCCCTGGAGCCCAAATTCGGCATGGTTGAGCGAAATTCACCCGAGCTGAACAGGGCTCGGACGATACCGATTTGCGGAGTCGGGGACACGTTTCGGGACACGAACACGCGGCGGGTGCCTACGCCGCCCCGGCCCGTCAACCCCTTCGGGGTCGCGGCCTGCGGCCGCTTGACTGGCCGCGTCGGCTCCGGCATGGATCGATCAGGTCGGCAGAGCCGACTCTGGTGACACAGGATCTGCTGAGGCGCACCGTGAGAAAGTTCCGGCGCTCGTCGGGAGCGAGACCTCTCAAGGCTCCGCCGGCTGCCTCACGAGCGACCCAGCCGGCGCCGAGCTCGCCTCCACACTCGCACCCCTCAGTGCCAGGCCGGGCAAACCTCAACGGCCACGGGCGGCATGACGGGCAAATCCGCGCCGTGTTCTGGCGGGAGCCGTGAGCCCGGCGGACCCGGGGGCATGTCGGGAGCGCCGCTATTCGACCGCGGAGCGGATCGCCTAAACGGCGACCCAGCCCACGCCGAGCCTTGCCGCCCGACTAAGTGCTGTCTACGAGGGTTCCGCGACAGCTGACGGGGCGTCATAGCGGCCGGACCCCCCAGTCCGTTGGAGACTGCAGCAAGCCGGAGGAGGTTTGCCTAGAGCCCGGCGACTTCGACAGGGGTGTCCGACGCGACCAGTGTGCCGTTCCCGAGTTGTCCTTCGGTGTTCTTGCCCCAGCAGTCGATGTGGCCGCCCGAACGCAGGGCACACGCGTGTGATTCGCTGGCAGCCACCTGGGTTGCGTCGGTGAGGTTCGCCACTTCGACGGGCGCGTCCTGGGCCCTGGGGGTGCTGCCGTTCCCGAGCGCTCCGTCTTCACCGCGGCCCCAGCATTCGACGTGGCCCGTAGAGAGGAGCGCGCAGTTGGTGGGGCTGGCGGCTATTTGAGTTGCATCTGTGATACCGACAACTTCACCGGGCGTGAAGTCGCAAAGCGAGTGTTGTTCTTCGCACGGGTCCGGTCCGCTGGTGGTCCCTGTCCCAAGCTCGCCCCATTCGGCTCCGCCCCAGCATTCGATGTGGCCGCTTGGCAGCAGCACGCAGGTCGCTTGGTTTCCGGGAGCAACCTGGACGGCTTCTGTGACCTCCGGGTTTTCGACTGGCGTGTCTTTGTTCGTGTCGGTGCCGTCCCCGACCTGGCCGAATTCGTTGTCCCCCCAGCAGTCAATGTGCCCGCTAGAAAGCAACGCACACGACGCGGCCCATGTGGCGGCCTGCGTGGCTTCGTTGATGCCTGGGACTTCGAAAGGAAGATCGATCTTTTCGCCTTTTTCGGAGCCGTTTCCGAGATCTCCGTGCGATTCAGACCCCCAGCAGTCGATGTGGCCGGTTGATAGCAACGCACACACGTGTTCCCCGAAGACGGATACCTCGGTTGCGTCGGTAATCCCGTGCACTTCAACGGGGGTGTCCTGCGGCGTCGGCCCGTGCGTTCCGTTTCCGAGTTGCCCGACTACGTTTTCGCCCCAGCAGTCGATGTGACCGGTGGACAACACGGCACATGTGTCTTCCCGCCCGGCGGAAACCTGGACGGCGTCAGTGATGCCTTGCACTTCGGCAGGGGTGTCCTGCGGCTTCTTTGACGTCTTGCCGTTCCCGAGCGCGCCATCGCGCTCCTCGCCCCAGCAGTCGATGTGGCCATTGGCCAGCAGGGCGCAAGTGTCATGTTCGGCTGCGGTAACACCCACAGCCTTCGGGCCACCGACCGTGACCGTGATCTTCGCCTTGCTGGGCCCTCCCGTCGCCCCCGTCGCCGCGAGGGTGAGCTTGTACTTGACCGACTTCGTCCCCGTGTTGGTCGGCATCGTCAGTTCGCGGCTAACGCTCCCGCCTTCGCAGGCGAACGTAGCGGGCAAGCCCGAAACGGCTTTGCTGGCAGACAAGGTGCACGATGTCGCGCCGCTGACCGAGGCGGACACCGTCGTCGTGCCGCCCGAGAACACAGTCGCGGGACTCGCGGCCAGCCCGGAGATCACGGGCTTAGGACCGCCCGCGAAGGCAGCCTGGACACTCCACGAGCACACGGCGAGGGCAGCGAGCACCCCAAATGCGACGCTCCGCCGCAGACTCCCGGTCTCTCTCATCCCCTGAACCCCTCCGACGCCGCGGACGCCCGGCCCTGAAGCTCGCGACTCATCCCCAGGGCACCCCGCACGGGACTCTCGCAGAGCGCTGCGGCAGCGTCAACCCAAGTTCGGTCGCGACGATACTCACAAGGGAGCACCGGGCCCGCAACTAAGCACGGGACGCCGAGCTGAGCTGAGTCCCATCGCCTCGGATTTGACCCCGGATCCCGGATCCGAACCAAAGGGCCGCGTTCCGGGGGCGTGTGGGCTGGCTTGCTGCTCGACCCCACCCCCACTTCGTGTGCTCGGGGTCGAGCAGTAAGCCAGCAATAAGCAAGCAAGCAACAAGACAAGAAAACAACAAGACAAGGACGAGCGAAGACAAGAAACAGAGACGAAGAAGACAGAAAGAAAGAAAGAAAGAAAGAAAGAAAAGACGGCGGCCGTGGCGGCGCAAACAGAAGGCGACAAGGAGAGGAAAGAAGCGATCGGGGAGGAGCGAAGGCGCGAGCGAGGAAATGGAGCCGAAGCGTGCGCGAGGACCAGGAGCAGCTGGGGGTCGGCCGGTCGCGCCAGCGGCTGTCCCTAGACCTCGACGCGCGGCCGCGATCCGAGTAGTCTTGCCCGACTGGGAGGGCGTTCTCGAACGGAGGGGCAAGGATGAGGCGACTGAAGATCATGGGGTTGGTGCTCGTGGCCGTGCTGGCGGTCGGGGCGATGTCTGCGACTGCGGCGAGCGCCAAGAAAGCGAACCTGGTGCTTCGGGAAGGCAGCGAACATCCCTACGAAGGCCTAGATCCGGTTCTCCCAGTCGGCGCCCCTGTCGGAACCAGCTTTGAAACCACGCTGGGAGGATGTGCCACCCCGACTCCGATTCCCGGCGAAGTCAGGGAAAACGGCCTCCCGACCGACACCATCCACGGCCTCGAAGGCCACGAGGTGGAGGAAGCATCCTGCACGGATGAATACGAAGGCAAAAGCGACAATCTTCACTTTGAAGTGTTGGAAATATCGCTCTCGTCAAAGGGGAAGGTGAACCTCGGAGCGTTTATGCGCATCGCCATTTATGGAATGTTCGGTTCCGGCACAGAGTGCGACTACCACTTTACGCTGCGCAAAGCCAAAGCGACATTCCAAGTTCCGGCGCTCGGGAAAGCCGGCAAGGCGGTCGTGACAGGCGTAGCCAAGAGCGAAGGCAAACACGAGAACAAGGCCTGCCCGAAGAAAGAGGAGCCCACGTTCACCGTGACCCTCACGGACAACGGCGGCTTCCCGCTGGAAACGACGCTAGAAGGCTGACACGCGCGGTGAAGGGTGATATGAGGTGATCTCACGCCACGGGCATCGTCACGACGCGACGATGCCGGCAGCGTGGTGGGGCGCTGGCAGACTCTCGCCTCGTCGGCGCAGCTCCTCCGAGTAGGCGCTGAGCGCCTCCTGGATGCGCTCGGACACCTCCGAACGCGTGTCACCCAGGGCGACGACGCCAGGAAGATCCGGAAGGTACGCCCCCCAGCCTCCGTCCTCGGCCTGCTCGTAGATAACGACGTACTCGCTCATCGCAGGTGCTCCAAACCGCTCGCCCGCCTAATGCTAGCCAGCGTCCCCGCAGGAACGGTCGCGCCGGACTTGCCCGCGACGACGACCAGCTCTCGGCGTTCGGGGTGAGCCCACACCTCGTGAGACCCGCGCCGGCGCACGACGGTCCAGCCGGCCTCGGCCAGGGCCTTACGGACGTCGCGGTACTTCTTCGGCATGCCCTGCCGGATCGGGGACGGGCGGCGCGTCGACGGGCTCCGTGACCTCGAACGCCTCCGCGACCAGCCGCGCGTCCTCCTCGCGGGGCGCGTAGTGCAGGTAGCGCATGGTCGTCTGGACGTCGGCGTGGCCCATCCACTCCTGCACGCGTCGGATGTCGACCTTGGCGATCATGCGCGTGCCAAACGTGTGGCGCAGGTCGTGGAATCGCAGCTGACGCAGCCCCGCCCGCGCGAGCGCGGCCTTGTAGCGGCGCCGCATCGCCGAGCCGTCGAGGAAGTTGCCGAAGTCGCCGACGAAGACCAGGTCGTCCTCGCCGGTGAACATCTCGCGCTGGGAGAGCCGCGCAAGCGCCTTGGCGACCTCGGGAGCCAGCGGTACCGAGCGGACCTTGCCCGACTTTGGGCTCGTGAGGGCGCCGGCGTAGTAGCTCGCTCGCACCCGCAGCGCAAACCCAGGGAAATCGACGTCGCGCCAGCGCAGCGCGAGCAGCTCGCCCATCCGCAGCCCCGTGAAGGCAGCCGTGAGGAAGACCGCGGCGTCCTTCTCGGATGCCGCGTGGCGCACCAGCGCCCAGACCTCCTCGGGGCTCAGCACCTCGATCTCACCTCCTCGAGGCTGGCTCGGCTTCTCGACGTCCGCGACCGGGTTGACCGGCAGCTTGTGGAGCTTTCGAGCGCGTTTGAAGATCCCGTGCAGCAGCACCAGGGTCTTTCGGCGGCTGCTCGCCCGCCCACCCAGCGAGGCCAGCCACGCCTCGACCCGCTCGGTCGTCACGTCCTCGATCTGGAGCTCGCCGAGCGAGGGCAGGATCTGGGCGTTGATCAGCCAGCGGTAGCCCTTCACCGTCGAGGGCTTGCGTTCGCGGTCGTGCTCGATGTAGCGCAGGTACTCGGCCGCCGCCTCCCGAACCGTGGTTTCGGTCCTGATCAGGCCCGGCAGCGTGCCCTTGCGCGCCTGGGCGAGCGTGTCTTCAAGCAGCTCCTGGGCTAGGCGCCTTGTCAGGTATCCGGCGGCTGGCCGGCCACGTCCGGTCCAGGCGGGCCCGAGCTTGCGCTGCACCTGGCGCCCGTCGGGCAGCCGGTACTTCGCATACCAGACCGGTCCCCGCTTGCGCTCGACGCGAAACACGTGCCCGCTGACGGGCAGCGCCGGCCGCGCGCGAGTGAGCCTTAGAGCGGTGTCAGCGGTGGCAGGGAGACCGCGCTCCTGCATGCCCCGAACCTCCGACGAACCGCCGATGCTCGGGACATATTCGGGACACGCTTACTTTTCGTAAGCGGTCCGTCGCCTTGAGAACCCGCCGCTTTGCAGGCACAACGCCAAGCCGACGCCCGGACTCGAACCGGGGACCCCTTCATTACGAGTGAAGTGCTCTACCAGCTGAGCTACGTCGGCGCGAGAACGTCATCCTAGCCCCATGCCCGCGAGCTGCTGAAGCAGGGCTTCCCCGTGCTTCTCGCAGAAGGCCCGGCCAAGACCCCTGACCTCGATCACCTCCCCCAGCTCCCGGGGGCGGCGCCGCAGGACCCCGCGCAGGGCGGAGTCGGTTGCGACCGTGTAGGCGGGCTTGCCCTCGGCCCGCCCAAGACGCCAGGCGCGGAGCTCGTCGAACTGCGTCTCGTCCACGGGATCCTCGTCCTCTTCGCCCGACATCGCCTGCGTTCCCGACCCGGGTCGCATGCTCGACGCGAGCTGGGCGCGTCCAGCACGGGCGGCCCGGGATCCGCGTCGCGGAAACGGGTCCTGCTCGAGCGCCGCGACGAGCGCCGGGTCGGGGTCGCAGACATCGCAGCAGCGACCCAGCGGGGAGCCTCCCTCGCGATCTCCGAAGTGCTCGAGGATCTGGCGACGGCGGCAGACGGCGGACGACGAGCTGTAGCGCTCGATCGAGTGGTAGGCCTCCCACACGCGGTTGCGGGCCACCTGGATCGCCACCTGGGCCTCGCGGGTGCTCCCCCGGCCGGTGAGCGTCACGTGCAGTCCCCCACCCATACCCGGGGCCAACTCGGCGGCCCCGGCGCGCTCGGCGATCGACAGCAACACCCGCGAGCGTTCGTCGAGTTCCCCGTGGGCCAGCATCACCCCGCAATCACCGGACCTGGCCCGCAGCGAGCCCACGAACCGCTTCACGTCCTCGACGCTCGTCTCCCGCTCCTTGATGAACCGGATCAGCCGGCCGAGGTCCACGCGGGCCGCCAGCAGCACCGCCCGCGCGGGCTGCCCGTCGCGCCCGGCCCTGCCCGCCTCCTGGTAGTAGGCCTCCAGGCTCGTCGGCAGCGCCCAGTGCACCACGGTGTGCACGTCGGCCTTGTCCACGCCCATGCCGAACGCGTTGGTGGCCACGATCACCTCGGCGCGGCCGTCCATGAAGGCTTTCTGGCTGTCCGTCCGCTGCTGCGGGGACATGCCGGCGTGGTAGGCGCCGGCGGTGATCCCGCCCGCCCTGATCAGCTCGGCCACGGACTCGGTGTCCTTGCGGGTGCCGCAGTAGACGATCGCGGGCCTGCACCCATCGCCCCGGAGGACGTGCATCAGGGCGGCACGCTTGCGGGCCATCGCCCCCTTCCCCTCCATCCCCACGACGTCGAAGGCGATGTTGGGGCGGTCGAAGCCGGAGCGCACCGAGACGGGCCGGCTCAGCCCGAGCCGACGCTCGATCTCCTCCGCCACGCGGGGCGTGGCGGTCGCCGTGAGGGCCATCACCGGCGGGCGGCCCAGCGCCGCGATGGCGTCGTGCAGACGTAGGTAGTCGGGGCGGAAGTCGTGACCCCACTCCGTCACGCAGTGCGCCTCGTCGACCACGAATAGCCCGACCGTCGTGTCCGCCAGCGCGGCCCGGAAGGCCGCCGAGGAGAAGCGCTCGGGCGCAACCAGGGCAAGCCGGACGTGACCCTCGCGGATCTCGGCGAGGCTGCGCTCGTTGTGGCCCTCGCCCATCCCGGAGGCGAGCATGCACGCGGGCACCCCCACCTCCTGCAGACGCCTGAGCTGATCGGCCATCAGGGCGATCAGAGGGCTCACGACCAGCACCAGCCCGCCGCCGGCGAGGGCCGGGAGCTGGTAGCAGAGCGACTTGCCGCCGCCTGTCGGCATCACCACCAGGCTGTCCCTGCCCTCGAGCGCCGCCACCACGGCGTCCCGCTGGCCGGGGCGGAACGAGGATAGGCCGAAGCCCTCCAGCAGCGCCTCGGGGTCTCGGGCGCTGACCCTGGGCAGCGTCATCGCCGCGGCTGAGCTACTCGACATCGCCGCCGGGAAGCTATCCCCCGCTGCGGCTGTCGCCCCTCCGCTCCCACGCCACTCTCGCACCGGCTGCGGGCACGAACGTGATCGCCCGCCGGCGCGTCCACTCGCCGTGTCGCCACAGGGCTCCAGCATGCCGGGGGCGCAGCTCGCCCAGCATCGTCCGCAGCATCACCTTCATCTCCAGCTGCGCGAAGGAGGCGCCGATGCAGCGGCGGATTCCGCCCCCGAAGGGGATCCAGGCGAAGGTGTCGGGGGTGGTGCCCAGAAAGCGCTCGGGACGGAACGCCTGCGGCTGCTCATAGACCTCCGGGTTGCGGTTGGTGAGGTAGATGCACGGGGCCACCCTCGTGCCGGCCGGGAGCAGCATGTCCCCCACCTCCAGGTCGTGCTGCAGCACGCGCACCACGATCGGCACCACGGGCCTCACCCGCAGGGTCTCGTTCACGGTCGCCTCCAGATACTCCTCGCCGCCCTCGTCGATCTCTGCCAGCAGTCGCTCGAGCTTGTCGGGGTGGCGCACCAGGCGCTCGATCGCCCACGCCACGGAGGTCGCGGTGGTCTCGTGGCCCGCGAGCAGCAGCGTCACGAGCTCGTCCCGGAGCTCCTCGTCGCTCATCGCCTCCCCGTCCTCGTCGCGGGCCTGCAGGAGCAGCGAGAGGATGTCGGTGCGCTCGTCCAGGTCGGGCTGCCCGCGGCGCATGGCGATCTCCGCATACACGAGCCGGTCGAGTTGCTGCAGGGTGTCGGCCAGCGCGCGGGGCGGCGTGTCGAAGTTGGGGCTCGAGAGTGCGACCTTCAGCAGCATCAGCGTCTGTCCCGGGTTGAGCAGGTTCCCGATCGCCCGCCGCAGCGGATCCATGCGCTCTGCGTCTACGCCGAAGATGGCGCTCAGGATCACCTCGAGCGTGATCCTCCGGGTTGCCGGGTGCAGGCGCATGGGCCGGCCCAGCGTCCATCCGGCCATCTCCTGGCGCGTGGCCGCCACGATCGTCGAGGAGTACTCCCGCATCCGCTCGCCGTGGAAGGGCGGCAGCAGGAGCTTGCGCTGGCGCATGTGCTCGGGTCCCGTGAGCACGATCACGGAGTTGTGGCCCATGATCGGCACGACCGGGGATTGACCGGCGGCCGAGGGGGCCACATCCCCGGGAGCGGTCATCACGTCCTTCACCGCCTGCGGGTCGCTCACGTACACGAGCTGGCGGCCGCTGGGGGCGAAGGTGATCGTGAACGCCGACCCGAGCCTGCGCGCGCACTGGTCCATCATCCAGGTCGGAGCCAGTGTCCAGAGGAGCGTCTGGGCGAGCGGCGGCAGGGAGGGCCCGGGCGGGATCGCAGGACCCGTGACGGGGCCCGGCTGACGGGTGGATCCGAGCTCGCGTCCGTTCAGCTGCGCAGCGGTAGCCACACCCTGAGGCTACCCCGAGCGGGCCGCTCGTGACTCCGAGCGCCGCGGCAAGGAGCCCGGGAGCGTGACGGGACGCCGCGCCACCTCGGCCAGCACCGTCAGGGCGGGTTCGTTGGCGACGTGCCAGAGCTCCCGCATCAGGCCGTGTTCGTGCTCCTCGCGGAGGGCTCGGGTGAGCTGCTCGTGGGCGGCGTCGATCTCCTCTCCCGAGAGCCTCCTCGGACACTTTGTCAGGTAACCGAGGAGCATCCTCGCCGGCAGCAGGCGAACGCCCTTGCGCCGCGCGAGCGGCCTGTCCACCCAGGCACGGCTGTACACGATCAGAGGCTCCACCTCGATCCCGGTGATCCGTTCGACCGCCCGTCGCTGGGCTCGGGCCTGCTCGATGGTGGCACCATGCACCCGCGAGACCCGAACGGGCCCGGGGTGGCTCTTGGTCTCGATCGTGAAGAGCCCGGCCGGGCCGATCACGATGTGGTCGATGTTCCCGCGGCCCACGGTTCCGTCGTGGATCACCAGCCAGCGGTTCTCGCAGAAGCAGTCCAGCAGCCCCCCCACATGCTCCTCCCCGCTGGCCCCCCGGTCGCGACGGGCCAGAAGCGGCAGCACGTAGTGGGAGATCACGAACATGCTCGCCAGCAGCAGGATCTCCGATGCCAGGAAACGCCAGTCGTGCAGGCCGAAGGTTCGCCCCAGGGCGGCGGTGGCCACGGCCAGCGCGCCGAGCCACACGAGCGTGCGCATGCGCAACCGCCGGACTGTCGCACGCGCGTACTGTCCGGGGGTGCGTCGTGTCGGATCCTTCGCTTCTCTCGGCATTGGGCGGTCCTTGGTCTGGTGGGTACCGCATCGGCTCAAAGGCAGCCTTTCCTTGAGGGTGCTGGCAAAACCTTCCACGCCTTGACCGGCCAAAGGTGGAGCTGGACGGGCGGCGTCTAAAGCACGCCCGAAGGCCGGCCGAAGCCAAAAGCCCTGGACCGCCTCCCCCCGCACGGTCCGAGCCGATGAACCACCCCCCGAGCCTCTCCCACCCCTCCGACATGTGCCTGCTGCTGCGGGCCTACGCCGAGCAGCGTTGGATCACCAGCGAGCTGTTGCCGGTGGTGCGTGAGCTCGAGTCCCCCGAACAGATCCCCGAAGAGCAGCTCGGAGCCGCGCTCGCCTATCTGGAGGTCCTGTGGGTGGATGCCCGCCGGCGGGCATCCGAGACCGACGCCGCCCTCGAGGCACTCGGCGCCACGGGCTGCGCGTCCCCGGTGCTCTCCGAGCGGGCGCGCCGCTACAACGCGGCCGTGCGGCGGCTGAGAGCTTCGGTGGAGGTGCGGGTACGGCGGATCACCCACCTCGGCTCGCCCCCCTCGCCACGCGAGCCCGCCGGTCTCTGAGCCCATCGCTTAGGCTCCGGCGCCGATGGCGCCACGATTCGACCTGCAGTCGCACTCGACCCACTCCGACGGCGCGCTCCCGGCCACAGAGGTGGTCGCGCGGGCGGCGGAGGCCGGCGTGGAGCTGCTGGCGCTGTCCGACCACGACACCATCAGCGGCGTCCCCGAGGCTCTGGACGCCGGTGAGCGTCTGGGCGTGCGGGTCGTCACCGCCGTGGAGATCTCCGCGGTGGACGACGGGGCGTCCACGCCACGGGAACTGCACATCCTCGGCTACAACATCGACCACACCCGTCCCCGGCTGGTGGAGCGCCTGACCGAATTTCTCGGCGACCGTGAGCAGCGCACCCTGCGGATGGCCGCAGCGCTGAAGGAAGCCGGCTTCGAGCTCGACGAAACCGAGATCCGGCAGCGGATCGCCGCCGAGCAGCCGATCGGCCGTCCCCACCTCGCGCAGGCGGTCCTGTCTGCGCCCGCCAACGCCGCCCGCCTGCAGGCGGAGGAGATCGGCGACATCGGGGCCCTGATCCGCGGCTATCTGATCGAGGGCAAGCCCGCCTTCCGCATGCGCGAGACCCCGACCGTCGCCGAGGCCGTCGAGGCGATCCACGAAGCCGACGGGGTGGCCGTCTGGGCGCACCCCTTCTGGGACATCTCCGATCCGGACGAGGTCCTGGAAACCATCGAGCGCTTCAGGGCGCTCGGGATGGACGGCGTGGAGGTCTTCTACATCACCCACACCCGCGAGCAGACCGAGCTGCTCGCCCGCCGCTGCTCGGAGCTCGGGCTGCTGCAGACGGGCTCAGCCGACTACCACGGTCCTGAGAATCCCCAGTTCCACAGCTTCCTAGCGTTCGACACCTACGGGCTCGAGCCGAACCTCGGTCCGATCGGGGCTTCCTAGGCCCACCCGGGGTCAGCCCTGGGCGAGCGTGGCCTCGAGGCGATAGCTGAGCGCCTCCAGGGCGAGCTCCTCGGAGACGTTCGCCGACAGGCTCAGGCGGGTCTCGGCGACGAGCTCCAGAGCGTCCCTCAGCGAGCGCCCGTCACGGCCCTGCGCTTCGGCTTCGATCACATCGCGGCGATCGACCGCGTGCAGCAGCTCGGGTGCCCCTTCGCACGCGCACATCAGGTCCCGCAGCCACAGCTCCGCCAGTCGCAGCGAGAGGTCGAGCATGCGGGTCCTGGCACGGCGCTCGCTGCGCCGGCGAGACTCCAGCAGTTCCCGTTCGGCGCGTTTGCGCTCCCGGGCGGGGAGCAGCTCGAGGTTCTGCTCGGCAGCCGCCGCGAGGGCCTCGGAGGCGCCGGAGCCGGCCGCCGCGGCCTGTTCGATCAGCACCAACCAGGCCCGCGAGGCGCTGCTCTGAGAGATCGCCCCGCGTATGAACGCCTCGGAAGCCCGCCTCAGCCCATCGCCCTCCTCGCCCGCCAGCCAGGCGGCCAGGCCCGCGTCGCCGAGCGCGAGCCGTGCGCAGGCCCGGGCACGGTGCTCGTCGACACCCGTGAGGGTTGCCGCCACGCGATCCGCCCCGAGCGGGTCGAAGCGCACCAGCTGACAGCGTGAGGCGATCGTCGGCAACACGTCGTCGAGGCGGTCGCTGAGCAGCAGCAGGTGGACGAAGTCATGCGGCTCCTCGAGCGTCTTCAGCATGCGGTTGGCCGACTGGTCGTTCATCGCCTCCACGGACTCGATCACGAACACCCGCCGGGCCGACTCGAACGGGGTGCGGGCCGCCGCGGCCACGACCGGCTCCTCGATGTCGGCCACGAGCATTTCCGAGGCACCCGAGGGGGACACCCAGGTGAGGTCGGGATGGGCGTCGCGGGCGACCCGCTCGGCCACGGTGTCCGGGCTGCGGGCGCCGCTGTGCAGCAGGCTCACCGCAAGCGCCCGGGCGGCCGCACGCTTGCCCGTCCCGGGCGGCCCGTACAGGAGGTAGGCGTGTGAGGCGCCTGCGGGGTTCTCCGCCAGCGGCCCGAGCACGGCGCGGGCGTGGGGCTGTGACCGGAGGACTTCGTCGAGCGCTGCGGGGGCCTGTGCCATCGAGGGCCGAGTATCGCGCAACCCCGCGGCGGCCCGCCGGGCGCGGTGAGGGCTACCGTACGGCCGCCGCACGGCGCGTGTACGGTGGCCGTTCGTGGCGGGCGCTCTGATCACCATCGAGGGACTCGACGGGGCGGGCAAGTCGACGCTGGCGCAGGGCCTGGCCCGCGAGCTCGCCGCTCGTGGGACCGAGGTGGAGCTGCTGCGCGAGCCCGGCGGCGTGGAGGCCTCGGAGCGAATCCGGGAGCTGGTGCAGGACCCCCGTCTGCAGGTCCTTCCGCGGGCGGAGGCGCTGCTGTACGCGGCCGCCCGGGCCCAGCTCGTGGAGGAGCTGCTGAGACCGCTGCTCCAGCGTGGTGTGCTCGTGTTGCTGGACCGCTTCGTGGACTCCTCCCTGGCCTACCAGGGCGGCGCCCGCGGCCTGGGTGTCGAGCGGGTGGCGGAGATCAACGCCTTCGCCACCGGAGGCCTGCGCCCCGACCTCACGCTGCTCTTGAGGGTGGACCCGGGCCTGGGGCGCTCGCGCCAGCAGGGTCGCAGCGGAAGCCCCGACAGGCTCGAGCGCGAAGCCGAGGACTTCTTCGAGCGGGTGGCCGCCGCCTACGAGCAGATCGCCTCGGCGGAGCCCGACCGCGTGCGCGTGATCGACGCCGGACGCTCGCCCGAAGAGGTTCTCGCCGAGGCCCTCGAAGCGGTCACGGAACTGCTCGGCGACCCGCCTCGGGCGGCCTAGCCCCGGCGACCAGCCCGGGGCCTAGCATGGGGCCCATGAGGAACTTCCTCGCAGCCACGGCGACGACGGCCCACGGCACCTCATCCGGCGGGCTCCCGGCGGCCGCCGTGGTGCTGATCGTGCTCGCCGGCCTGCTGCTGCTGGCGTGCGCGGTGTGGGGCTTTGCCCAGGCGCGGGCGTGGGAGCCGAGGTGGTCGCTGGCGCTGCGCCACGCGATCACCGAGGCGGGTTTCCGGGCCTCCGCCACGTGGCGGGAATTCGAGGACTGGGCGAGGCTCGGGCGCTAGCACATCGGGCATGCCTCCGAGGTCTGAAAAAGCCCTGAAAAAGCGGCCTCGGGCACCTAAAATTGAAGGTGTCGTCGACCGCATCCCTCGCCACTTTTCTATCCGATCCGCACGCGAGGATAACCGGCCCGAGAAGAGCTCATTTCCATAGCGTCACGGCGCCGGCGCAGCAGAGGAGGAAGGCCCGATGAACCCGCCCATGAACCCCATCGCCCCGCAGGACGCAGCCCGTGGCCAGGCGCTGAAGATCGCCCGCTTTTTCACTGACGGTGAGACCCATCCGTTCGACGCCGTCGAGTGGGAGGTTCGCGACGCCCGCATCGGCCACGGCGAGCGCGTGGCCTTCGAACAGCCGGGCGTGGAGTTCCCCGCGAGCTGGTCCCAGAACGCCACCAACATCGTCGCCCAGAAGTACTTCCGTGGCCAGCTCGGTTCGCCCGAGCGCGAGCACTCGGTGAGGCAGATGATCGGGCGTGTGGCGGGCACCATCACGCGCTGGGGCCGGGAGGGCGGCTACTTCGACGCGGAGCTCGACGCGCAGGCCTTCGAGCACGAGCTCACCCACATCCTGCTGAACCAGATGGCGGCCTTCAACTCGCCCGTGTGGTTCAACGTGGGCTTCGAGGAGCGGCCGCAGTGCTCGGCCTGCCTGCCCGGCCACGCGCTCGTCTCGACGCCCGCCGGGATGGTCCCGATCGGCGAGCTGGTGGACGGCGAAATGGTCGGTACCGAGGTCTACGACTCGGGCGGCTCCACGCGCGTGGTGGCGGTCAAGCACAACGGTCGCCGGCCGGTGTGGCGGGTGGGCCTGCGCAACGGCAGCTTCGTCGAGGCCACCGCCGACCACGTCGTCAAGGCGAGCGCCGAGCGCGGCAGCCGGCCGGCCTGGCTGCGGGTCGATCAGCTGCAGCCCGGCATGCGCATGCACCTGCACCCCCACAAGGCGAAGGTTGCCGACCCCGTACGCGTGACGGTGGGCGGCCCCGGGGGCGAGTCGGCGCTCGAGCTGATCGACGAGACCGACCGCACGGCGGTCGCCGAGGCGGCGCTGGCGGGGTGGCTACAGGCCGATGGCTTCGTCGGTGAGCGCCAGAGCACGGAGGGCTGCACGCTGGCGCTCGAATTCGAGGTCGCCGGAGCGGAGGAGTACGACTGGGTCAGCAGCCACCTCGACGTGGCCTTTCCGCACGTCTCCCGCAAGGTCGCGGAGGCCAGCCTGGAAAGCACCCAGGTGCGGAGGATCAGCCTCCACGGTGACGCCCTTCGTGGCTACGCCGAGCGCTGGGGCCTGCTCGCGTGCGGCACCGAGGCGCGCGTTCCGGAGCGGCTCTACACGGCCTCCCACGAGGAGATCACCGCCTACCTGCGCAGCGTCTTCCAGGCCGGCGGCTACGTCTCGCTGCGCCACTCCGGCGGCTACGAAAGCGCGCGCGTGGGCGTGGCCACGATCAGCGGCCGCTGGAGCGAGGACGTGCAGCTGCTGCTGGGCACGCTCGGGATCTACTCGCGGCGCAACCCCAGGCGCGAGAAGCGCGACGGTCGCAACGAGCTGTTCGAGGTCTGGCTGGCGATCGGCTCCGAGCGGGCCCGCTTCGCCGAGCTCGTCGGCTTCGTCTCCCACGAGAAGCAGCGCAAGCTGCTGAGCTCGCTGTGCCTGCGCCACCCCAAGCACTGCAGCGACCTGCGCGAGGAGGAGATCGTCTCGATCGAGCCCACGGGGACGATGGACGTGTACGACATCCAGACCGAATCGGGCGAGTTCCTGACCAACAACGTCGCCGTCCACAACTGCTTCATCCTCAGTGTCCAGGACACGATGGAGTCGATCCTCGACTGGAACACCAAGGAGGGCATGATCTTCCGCGGCGGGTCCGGGTCGGGGATCAACCTGTCGAACATCCGCGGCTCGATGGAGCCGCTGGCGAAGGGCGGTACAGCCTCCGGGCCCGTGTCCTTCATGCGCGGGGCGGACTCCTGGGCGGGCACGATCAAGTCCGGCGGCAAGACCCGCCGGGCGGCGAAGATGGTCGTGCTCGACGTCGACCACCCCGACATCCGCGAGTTCATCTGGTGCAAGGCCAAGGAGGAGGACAAGGCGGAGGCTCTGCGGGACGCCGGCTTCGACATGTCGATCGACGGCGAGGGTTTCAAGTCGATCCAGTACCAGAACGCCAACAACTCGGTGCGCCTGACCGACGAGTTCATGCGCGCGGTGGAGAAGGACGAGGACTGGCACCTCGTGGCCCGCGCCACCGGACAGCCGATCGGGGAGCCGATCCCGGCCCGGGAGCTGATGCAGGAGATCGCCGAAGCGGCTTGGCGCTGCGCGGACCCGGGCGTGCAGTACGACACCACCATCAACCGCTGGCACACGTCGCCGAACAGCGGGCGTATCAATGCGTCTAACCCTTGCTTCCCGGCGGACGCGCGCGTGCACACGACGCTCGGCCTGCTGCCGATCGACGAGCTCGTCGAGCGCGGTGAGGCGGGCGAGGAGTTCGAGGTGTACACCCACCGCGCCACCGCACAGGAGCCCGGCGAGGGCGTCGCGGCCACCCAGCCGATCGCCCTGATGCGCAACGGGGTCAAGCCGATCGTGCGACTGCGCTTCGCCAACGGCGGCGAGCTGCGCTGCACCCCCAACCACCGCGTATGGACGACCAACCGCGGCTACGTGCGCGCAGAGGAGCTGACCGAGCAGGACCAGGTGCTGCTCAACGACTCGCCCACACCCGCCGAGCGGGCCGACTGGGCGCTGCCGGTGAAGGTCAAGACTCTCGCCCGATCCGCGGTTCGCGGCGGTGAGGCGCACGAGCAGGAGCTGCCCGACCGCTGGAGCGAGGGGCTCGCCGAGCTCACCGGGCACCTCGTCGGCGACGGCTGGCTGACCGACGTTCAGACGGGCTGGGTCTACGGCGGCGAGGACATAGAGGACGGTCTGCTCGACGCACATGAGGGACTGCTGCACGAGCTGGTCGGCGGCATCAGCCGCCAGGAGATGCCCAACGGGACGGTGCAGCTACGGGCCGGCAGCGGCGCCGTGCGGGAGCTCTTCCGCGGCATCGGCGTACATGCCGCCCGCGCGCACGACAAGCGGGTACCGCACTCGATCTTCCTTGCGCCCCCAGAGGTGCAGAGCGCATTCCTGCGCGGGCTGTTCGGTGCCGACGGCTGCCTCTCGTGTGTGGAGGGCGGCAAGGCCAGCCGTTACGCCGGGCTCGGGAGCCGCAGCGAGGCGCTGCTGAAGGACGTCCAGCGCCTACTGTCCGCGTGGGGCATCCGCGGTCGGATCTACCGGATCACCGAGGGCGACGGCACCCGCTTCGAATACACGCGCAAGGACGGCACCACCGTCCAATACTCATCCCGCGAGGGCTTCGACCTGCGCATCACCGGCAGCGACCTCGTGCGCTTCGCCGAGCAGATCGGCCTCTCGTGCCCACGCAAGCAGGCCGCGCTGGAGAGCCTGATCGCGGAGACCGGCCGCTACGCCACCAAGGCCGCCACCACGCTCATCGCGTCGCGAGCCCGACGGCCAGGAGCATGTCTACAACCTGACCGAGCCCCTCCACCACTCCTACATCGTGGACGGCATCGTCGTGGCCAACTGCAGCGAGTACATGCACGTCGACGACTCGGCCTGCAACCTCGCCTCGTTGAACCTGATGAAGTTCCGCCGCTCCGACGGGACGCTCGACGTGGAGTCCTTCGAGCACGCCGTCGACGTGATGCTGCTTGCGCAGGAGATCGTCGTCGGCCCGTCCAGTTACCCCACGGAGGAGATCGGGCGCAACGCCCGCGCTTTCCGCCAGCTCGGGCTCGGGTACGCCAACCTCGGCGCCTACCTGATGGCCGACGGCGTCCCCTACGACTCCGACTCCGGCCGCGGAACGGCCGCCGCGATCACGGCGCTGATGACCGGCCGCGCCTACCGGCGCTCGGCCGAGGTCGCCGCGGCGATCGGACCCTACGAGCGCTACGGGGAGAACCGCGAGCCCCACAACCGCGTGATGCGCATGCACCGCGACGCCTCCCACGCGATCGCCGATGACACCTGCGAGGACTCCGAGCTGCTGTCAGCCGCGCGTCGCTCATGGGACGAGGCGGTCGAGCTGGGCGAGCGCCACGGCTACCGCAACGCGCAGGCCACGGTCCTGGCCCCCACGGGGACCATTTCCTTTCTGATGGATTGCGACACCACCGGCGTGGAGCCCGACTTCTCGCTGGTGAAGTTCAAGGAGCTCGTCGGCGGCGGGCAGATGACGATCGTCAACCGCACCGTCCCGCTGGCGCTCGCCAACCTCGGCTACTCCGAGCAGCAGGTCGAGCAGATCGAGGCGCATCTGGCCGAGCACGGCACGGTCGTTGGGGCGCCGGGTCTGGCCGAGGAGCACCTCGAGGTGTTCGACGTCGCGGTCGGCGAGCGGGCGATCTCGCACATGGGCCACATCAAGATGATGGGGGCGGTGCAGCCGTTCATCTCGGGCGCGATCTCGAAGACCGTCAACCTGCCCGAGCAGGCGAGCGTGGAGGACATCGCGGAGGCCTTCCTCGAAGCCTGGAAGCTGGGGATCAAGGCGCTGGCGATCTACAGGGACGGGTCGAAGACCGCCCAGGCGCTGCGTACGGACGCCCAGAAGGAAAAGGCCGAGCCGGCCGACGTCGACGCGATCGTCGAGCAGGCGGTCGCGAAGGCGATCGCCGAAGTCGGCCCGCAGCGCAAGCGGATGCCCCGTGAGCGCCAGTCGATCACCCACAAGTTCTCGATCGCGGGCCACGAGGGCTACATCACCGCGGGTATGTACGAGGACGGCTCCGTCGGGGAGATCTTCCTCACCGATATCGGCAAGGAGGGCTCGACGCTGCGGGGGATGATGAACTCCTTCGCCACCGCGATCTCGATCGCGCTGCAGTACGGCGTGCCGCTGGAGACGCTGGTGCGCAAGTTCAGCTACATGCGCTTCGAGCCCGAGGGGATCACCGGCAACCCGGAGATCCCGTTCGCCAAGTCGATGCCCGACTACATCATGCGCTGGCTGGCCTCGCGCTTCCTGGACGTGGACGCCCAGGAGGAGCTCGGCATCCTCACCCCAGCCGTCCGGGCCCGCAAAGCCGCCCAGGACGCGGTCCTCGCCGTCTCCGCCACCGACACCGCCGGACCGTCGACCGAGACGGGTGTCGAGGGCGACTCCGGTGTCGGCGGCGAGCCGCAGGCCGAGGACAAGCCGCAGGGCAAGGGCGGCGGGAACGGTGGCAACGGCGGTAATGGCGGCAGCGCTCCCGCAACGGCCTCGTTCACGGAAACGCCTCCGGTCGTCCCGGCCAGGCTCCAGGGCCTGGACCTCGGTCCCGCCTGTAACCAGTGCGGCGGGATGATGCAGCGCACGGGCTCGTGCTACACGTGCTCGAGCTGCGGCAACAACACCGGCTGCGGCTAGCGAGCCGCAGCCGTAGCTAGCGTTCCAGCTGGCCCAAGATCGTCGGTCCACCTTCGAACGAGGACACACCTTCGGTGGTGACGAGCGGACTGAAGCTCGCGTCGACCGAGACGGTTCGCGCGCACCCGGCCGCGGTGTCCGGCTGCTCTAGCTTCAGCTTCTGATTGTCGAACACCAGCGAGAGACCGGCGGGCTGCGGTTGCGGGAGCTGCAGGGTGCCTGCGAGCTTCTTCGCCTCGTAGAGGCACACAAGTCCGCCGGAGTATTCGAGCGCGAGCGTGATCGGCTCGGTGGGCACGGCGGCTTTGATCGTCGCTCTGCGCATAGAGCCGGACAGATTCAGGATCGATTCGCCCGGTTCCAGAAACACCCTCACCGGCGGAAAGTCGGGTGGAGCGCTTTCCGCGCACGGGTATTCGCCGGCGATCACGCCCTCCACGACATCGAGCCCGACTTTGTCGGTGACTTCGTCGTTGGTCTCGTCCCGGCCACCGAGGCCCGGTGCCACCCCGAAGTCAGGGTTGCATTCGATCCCGCCGGAACGTGTCTGCACAGAGAAGCGCGAGAGCAGCAGGTCCACCAGTTCGCCAGGCTCCAGCTTGTGGACCGGCCCGCCCTCGCCTTCCCAGGTCAGACCGAGGCGCATCGCCCTCCCCTGTGCCGCCGCCGGCACGAGCACCCAGCTCGTTGCGGCCATCGCCAACGCCGCTACGACGATCCGTCTACCGCGCATCGGTTGCCCCCTTCTTATTGCTCGCCTGCCGCCTGAGCGCCAGCAGTGCATCTGCGAGCAACCTATAGGCTCAGCTGCGCCGCTGTCCAGGGCTTTGCGAGGCTGTCAGCGCAGCTAGACCCCCACGGCCAGCGGCGCCGCCGGCTCGATGTCCGCCGACGCCGGCACCGCCTCGACCTTCACGGGCAGGTCGTTGAAGGCGGCGTTGCCCGTGAGGCGATCCACGACCGAGGGGTCGGTGATGTCGTTGACGCTGGCCCCCGGATGGGCGGCCGCGAGCTTCCAGCCCACGCCCGAGCGGCCGTGGCCGAAGCCGTGGGGGATCGACACCACACCCTCGCGCATCTGGTCGCTGACCTCCAGCGGCACCTCGATCGTCCCCACCGCCGAGGCCACCTTCACGAGCTGGCCGTCGCTAAGCCCGCGTGCGTCCGCGTCGTCGGGATGGAGCATCGCGGTGCAGCGGTCGGCGCCCTTCATCAGGCGGGCACTGTTGTGCATCCACGAATTGTTCGACCGCAACGAGCGGCGCCCGATCAGGGTCAGGTCGAAGCCTTCGCTGCGCGCCGCTTCGCGTTCGGCGGCGAGCTCAGCCAGGCGCCCGGCCTCCTCCACCAGCACGGGCGGGGCCAACTTCACCCGCTTGTCCTTCGTGCGCAGCCGTCGCACGAGGTTCGGCCTCAGCGGCCCGAGATCGATCCCGTGAGGGGAGCGCCGGACCTTGCCCATGTCCAGGCGCTGAGGGGAGCGCAGCCGGCCATAGGGACCGATCCGCATCACAAGGTCGGCGACGCGCTCGGGTGTCACCAGAGGACCGACCGCACGCAGGACGGCGTTCGTGGCCGCTCCGGTGCGGCCGGCGCCGAGGCGGGCCGCCAGCTCCCGCAGGATCTCCCAATCGGTCTTGCCGCCCACCGGCTTGGGCAGCGCGGCCGGGTTGTAGCGGACCTGGTTGCGGACCGAGAAGGACGGGAACACGAGGTCAACGTCCGAGCGCTCGAGCTGGGCCACGGGCGGGAGGATCACGTCGGCGTGCCTGGTCGTCTCGGTGACGTACATGTCCACGGCCACACACCACTCGAGCTGCTCCATGGCCTCGTCCAGCCGTGAGCCGGCGGGCGTCGAGAGCACCGGGTTGCCGGCGTAGATGAACATTCCCCGCACCTGGCCGGCGCCGGGGGTCAGGATCTCCTCCGCGAGCCCGGCCACGGGGAGCTCGCCGGCCAGCTCGGGCAGCCCGCTCACACGCTGGCGGTAGGCGCCCCGGCCGGGTTTGCCGTCCATTCGTTCGGTGATCGTCACGAGGTCGAAGGGCGAGGACGGGAACATCGCGCCGCCGATGTTGTCCATGTTGCCCGTGACGGTGTTGAGGGCGTTGATGAGCCAGTGCGTGAGCGACCCGGTCTGCTGGTGGCACACCCCTACACGCCCGTACGCCACTGCGCTGGGAGCATCCGCGAACTCCCGGGCGAGGCGCTCGATCTCGCCGGCCTCGACGCCCGCATGGACGGCGGCGCGCTCCGGGGACCACTGCCCGGCGAGGCTGTGAAGCTCGGCCAGGCCGTCGCAGCGCCCGTCGAGCCGGCCGAGGCGTACCCGCCCGTCGGCGAAGATCACGTTGAGCATCCCCAGCAGCAGGTACGCGTCGCCGCCGGGGCGGACCGCAACGTGCTCGGAGGCGTGCCTCGCGGTCTCCGTGCGGCGGGGGTCGATCGCGACCACCTTTCCGCCCCTGGCGCGGATCGTCCTGATCTTCTCCCGCATCGCGGGAGCGGTCATGATCGAGCCGTTCGAGACGGCCGGGTTCGCGCCGATCACGAGCATGTGCTGGGTACGTTCGACGTCGGGGATCGGCAGCACCGCGTAGTGGCCGAACATCTCCAGCGAGCTGAGGTACTGGGGAAGCTGGTCGACGGAGGTGGCCGAGTAGTTGTTGCGCGACCCGAGCAGCTTGCGCACCAGCACGGCCATCAGGATCCCCGAGGAGTGTGCCCCGGGATTGCCGAGGTAGTTCGCAACCGCGTCGACGCCGTGGCGATCGCGGACGCCTCGGAGGCCGTCCGCGGCCAGCGACAGCGCCTCCTTCCAGCCGATCTCCACGAAACGCCCCCCGACCTTCTTCACCGGCCGGCGCAGGCGGTCGGGATCGCTCTGCAGGTCTGCGAGGGCGGCCGCCTTGGGACAGATGTAGCCCCGCGAAAGCACGTCGTCGGGGTCGCCATCGATGCGCAGCACCCGCCCCCCGTCCACCTCCACTCGGATACCGCAGTGCGCCTCGCAGAGCGTGCACTGGCGGTTGATCGTCTGGGTCATGCGGCGCCTCCCGGATCGCTCTACGGACAACGATACGCCACGCCGGTCAGATCGCCCGCTCGCGTCCCTCCCAGTAGGGCTCGCGCAGACGGCGCTTGAAGATCTTGCCGGAGTCCTCGCGCGGCAGCGAGTCGCTGAACTCGACCACCCGGGGTGTCTTGTAGGAGGCGAGGTGCTCCCGCACGTAATCGCGCACCTCATCCTGGCTCAGCTCGTGTCCCTCGTCCAGTTCGACGTGGGCCGCCACGGCCTCCCCGAACTCGTCGTCGGGGACCCCGAACACGGCGCAGTCGCGCACGCCCGGCATCGACAGCAGGCAGGCCTCGATCTCCGCCGGGTAGATGTTGACGCCGCCGCTGATCACCATGTCGCTGGCACGGTCGTTCAGGTACAGGTACCCGTCCTCGTCCAGGTAGCCGATGTCCCCGCAGCTGACGAGGCCGTCCCGCTCGACCGAGCGGCGCTTCTCCTCGTCGCCTTCGTAGGTGAAGTCGGGCCACGCGCTGTGCCACATGTAGACCTCGCCGGACTGGCCCGGCGGGAGCTCCTCGCCGTCCTTGCCGAAGACCTTCACCACCGCTCCCGGGAGTGCGTGCCCGACGCTACCCGGGTGCGTCAGCCACTCCTCGCTGGTGCAGTACGTGACCGGGCCGGTCTCGGTGCCGCCGTAGTACTCGGCCACGATCGGCCCCATCCACTCGATCATCGCCCGCTTGACGTCCGCGGGACAGGGGGCGGCCGCGTGAACCACCCACCGCAGCGAGGACACGTCGTAGTGCTCACGGACCTCCTCGGGCAGCGCCAGCAGCCGCACGAACATCGTCGGCACCATCTGCACCACCGACACCCGGTGGGCCTCCACGAGGCGCAGGAACTCCTCCGGGTCGAAGCCCGTCATGATCGTCATGTCGAGCCCCCGCACCGCGCTCGAGAGGGCGTAGACGTTCGGGGCCGTGTGGTACATCGGCGCCGGGATCAGCGTGCGCTCGCCGTCCTGCAGCTGGAACAGCTCGGCGAGCAGCTCCGAGGCGCCGGCGCGTTGCTCCTCGGTCGACGGGCTGCGCACGACGCCCTTCGGCCTGCCGGTCGTGCCGGAGGTGTAGATGATGCTCACCGGCCCGGTCTCGGGCGCCTGTGACCAGGGCTCCTGCGCGGCGATCCACTCCGGCCAGCTCTCGAGGCGACGGCCGTTGATCGACGGCGCGGGCACCGTCGAGGCTGCGTCCTGGGCCGGCACGAGCACGACCGTCAGCTCGCCGGGAACCGCCTCGGCCACGTGGGGCCAGAGGTCCTCGTGCACGATCAGCACCTTCGCGCGGCTGTCGCTGAGCACGTGGGAGACCTCCTCCCCGCGCCAGTGCCAGTTGATCGGCACGGCGCTCGCTCCGAGCGGCACCGTGGCCACGGAGGACTGCAGGAACTCGATCGAGTTGCGCAACAGCAGTGCCACGCGATCGCCTGCGCCGACGCCCAGCGCGGCCAGCCCGGTGGCGGCACGCAGGGCTCCGGAGAAGACCTCCTCGTAGCTGCTGAAGCGCTCCCCGCAGCGCACCCCCGCCTGATCCCCGACGCTCACGGCCGCAGATGCTAGTCGCCCGGGCCGGTCCACCTAATGTTCATCACATGGGCGAGCAGCTCATGCCCCCATCCAGCGAGTGGGACTCGCTGGTGCCCGGCAGCGAGACGGTCACCTGGCGCCGGGCGGGAGACGTGCGCGTGCTGCTGGCGGCCGGGTATGCGCTGCTGCTGCAGGTCTCCCACCCCACCGTGGGAGCCGGCGTGAGCGAGCATTCCCGCTTTCGCACCGACCCCTGGGGGAGGCTGCTGCGAACGCTCGACTACTCCTGCACGATGGTCTACGGGGGACCCGAGCAGGCCGGGGAGATGGGGCGGCGGATCCGCGCCTTCCACAAGCAGATCCGCGGTGTGAGGCCCGACGGCGTGCCCTACAACGCGCTCGAGCCCGAGGCCTACGCATGGGTCCACGCCACCCTCGCCGCCGGGATCGTGCGGGCCCACGAGCGCTTCGGCCTGCGCCTCTCGGGGTCCGACCGCGAGCAGCTGTGGGCGGAGTGGCGCTCGCTTGGACGCCTGCTCGGGATCCGTGATCGCGACCTGCCGCCCACGTGGTCGGAGTTTCGTCTCTACTTCGAGCGGACCGTCGAGCACACTCTCCAGCCCACGGCGGCCGTCGGGGAAGTGCTCGACGCACTCGCCCGTCCCGCCCCCCCGGAGCTCTCGCGCGCCTACCGGCCGCTGTGGTCATTCACGTCCAGGCAGCTCAGTCACGTCACCTCGCTGGCCACCGCGGGACTGCTGCCGGCGAGCCTGCGGGCACGCTTCGGCATCCGCTGGGGCCGGGGCCGGGAGCTCGAGCTGCGAGCCCTCGCCGGCGCCCTACGGGCCGCCACGCCGGTGATGCCCGCTTACCTGCTGAATACCGGGCCCGGCTACCTGGAGTGGCGCAGCCGAGAGCTCGAGCGGGGCGAGGTGGCCTCCGCCCAGCTCGCCTGAGCGAGGAGCCGCTCGCCATGATCCCGGCGCGAAGCGCGCCCGGCCCTGCCCGGGCGTCCGCGGGGCGGGCGAAAAGAGGGGAGGCCCGAAGGCCTCCCCCGTTGCTGCTTCTGATCACCGCGCGCCCATCACGGGCGAGCGCTGAGAACTCCTTCTCAGTGGTTCACCGATATCGAGCCTGAGAAGTCGATTCCCGCTTCCATGCTGGCTTTGGCGACTTCCTGACGCGGAATCACGGCGCCATTTGGTCGCACTTCGAACGAGGTGCCGAAGAGGGACCCCGCGACGGCGACGTGCCTCTTGGCCGGGCGGTCCCCAGGCTTCAACGTCAGCATGGTTTCGCCGACTTTTATCGCGACCGTACCCTTCACCCAGCCAGAAAGGTGGATGAAGTTTGCGCTCGCTGCCGCGCGGAACGGTGCCCTTTCTTCGGCTTCGCTCGCTTCCACGCCGGCGTGGAGGCTTTCGGCCGCTTCCCAGGTCAGAGCGGCTTCTTCGCCCGGAGCACCGGTCGCTCCCGTGGCACCCGTCGCTCCTGCACCAGTCGGCCCAGTGGCGCCTGTTTCGCCTTTCACGCCCTGGCTGCCGGTTTCGCCGGTCGCACCGGTTTCGCCTTTCGCGCCGGTTTCACCGGTCGCACCGGTTTCGCCTTTCGCGCCGGTCGCACCGGTTTCGCCTGTCGCACCGGTTTCGCCTTTCGCGCCGGTCGCACCGGTTTCGCCTGTCGCTCCGGTTTCGCCTTGGCCGCCGGTCGCGCCCATCGGACCGGTCGCTCCCGTCACACCAGTGGCGCCGGTTTCGCCTGTCGAGCCGGTTTCGCCGGTTTCGCCTGTCGAGCCGGTTTCGCCTTTCACTCCCTGTTCACCGGTTCCGCCCGTCGCTCCGGTTTCGCCTTTCGCGCCTGTCGCTCCGGTTTCGCCGGTCGAGCCGGTTTCGCCTGTCGCACCGGTCGCTCCGGTTTCGCCTGTCGAGCCGGTTTCGCCTTTCGGGCCGGTCGCTCCGGTTTCGCCTGTCGAGCCGGTTTCGCCTTTGGCGCCGGTAGCGCCCTGGGCGCCGGTTTCGCCTTTCACGCCCTGGGGGCCCGTAGCGCCCGTGGCGCCCGTTTTACCCGTTGCGCCTTCCCCGATTTCGGTTTTCGTGTAGCCGTTCGGGCAGACCCCGGCTTTCGGGGATTTGACGGGCTTGCCTTCCTTGATACAGACCGGCGTCGCCGAGGCGGCGGTTGCTCCGATCAGCATCACGAAGAGCGCGACGAGCAACGCACCCACGAGCGAGGTGCGGGCGCTGCCAACAAGTCCGGCGCTCGAGCGAGAGCTGCGCGACACCAACGTTGCTGGGTCGGTCATATGGACTCTCCTTGCCATTGAGATTCAAGCCAGGCGACGCTCCGAGACAATCGGCGGCGGCCGGATGACCGACCGCCCGTCAGGCTCGTCGTAAGCACTCGCGCGCAATTCACGCCAGCCCCCCTTGGCGGCCCCCAACTCATGTTGTCGCGACGCTACCAGAGCTTGAAAAAGGCGTCAAGATGCGGAATTTGCTGAAAAGGCGCCACGGCTCGGACGACGTGGTGCGACCGGCTCAGCCCCCGAGCTCAAGTGGAGCGCCGAGGGCGCGCGCGGCCGGCAGCGCGTCGGCCCGCCTAAGCTGGCCGAAGACATGCCCGAGGACCCGTCAGCGCCGTCCCCCGAGAAGCCCCTGCAGGGCGGCTGCCTATGCGGGGCGGTCCGCTACGAGATCACCGCGCCGTTCCTCTCTGCGGGCTATTGCCACTGCACCCATTGCCAGCGCCGAACGGGCACGGGCTCCTCGGCCAACGCCCGCGTCCCCCGGGCTGGATTCCGGCTGCTCAGCGGAGAGGGCCAGCTGCGCCCATATCAGCCCCCGACGGGCGTGCCGAAGCTGTTCTGCACGGTATGTGGTTCGGCTTTGTTCAGCGGAGAGCCGCTGAGCGACCCCGAGGTCGCCGTGCGCCTGGGCACACTCGACGGCGATCCCGGGATCCGACCCCAGTTCCGGCAGTTCGTGGCCTCGGCGGCGCCCTGGGAGCGGATACCGGACGACGGCCTAGAGCGCCACCAGGGCACCCGTTCCTAGTCGATCATCGTGATGTGAGCCCCGGCTGGAAGCCGGGAGCGGTCAGGGGTTCAGTCGCTTCTTCAGCGCCGAGGCAGCCGAGAATTTGGCGGCTTTCGATGCGGCGATTTTGATCGTTGCGCCGGTGGCAGGGTTGCGACCCTCCCTCGCAGCACGCTGGCTGACGCTGAACTTCCCGAACCCGGCCAGCGAGACCTCTCCCCCTCGGGCGAGCTCGTCGGAGACCGCGTCGATCGTTGCCTCGACGACTTGGCGAGCCTGGCTGCCGGAGAGTCCGGCGCGCTCGGCGACCACGTCGGCGAGATCGTTCTTGGTCATGCGACTCCCTTCTTGCGTGTCATTGCTGCGCTGCAGGCTAGCCGCTCGCCAGGACAACGCGCCCGCCGCGTCGGCCCACGCGGGCCCAGAAGCGCCCTAATTTCCGGGGAAGCGCAGCGGCTCGGAGGGCACGAGGGGCCGTTCGAGGGGTCGCTGGGACGGCTCGGAGGCCCTCCTCGGCAGGAGTGCCCCGGCGGCCGCGGCGGACCAGATCGCGGCCACCCAGGCGCAGGAGGCGAGCACCACGTGGACCCAGACGAGCTCGGTCGGGAGGTGGGTCTCGTACTGGTCGAGCCCCACCGCACCCTGGACGGCCAGCAGCACGCACAACACCGTCAGCGGGCGCTGGACGGCCGGCCCGGCGCCCCGCCGGCGGCCCAGCCACCAGATGCCCACGGCCAGGAGGCTGAACACGAGGGCGATCTCGGCGTGGCGATGGATCACGAAGTCCATCGTCCCGCGGCCGTCGAGGTTCAGGCGGTTGATCTTCTGCCCGGGCGAGCCCCCTGCGTGCGGGCCGGAGGCGGTGGCCGCGGTGCCGGCGAAGATCGCCAGCGCGCCGAGGGCCACCAGGCCGCGGAGCGAGCGCACGAGCGTGCGATCTCCCTGCCCCGCGTCGGCGGCCGACTCGCGCTCGCGAGAGGCCCTGAAGACCAGCAGCACGGCCGCCACCAGGATCAGCATCGACAGCCCGAAGTGACCCATCACCCAGCCGTAGTCGAGTGATCCTTTGACGGTGAAGCCTCCCAGCACCGCCTGGCCGATCACGCCCAGCGGCAGCACAGCCGCGAGCCACACCAGGTCGCGCCGGTAGGGGCGGCGCCGTAGCGCGCCCACCCAGGCCAGCCCGGCGGCGATCACGACGGGCACCGTGATCAGCCGGTTTGAGAACTCGATCACGGCGTGGGAGTTCAGCGGCGGGTAGTAGCTGCCGTAGCACTTGGGCCAGGTGGGACAGCCCAGGCCCGAACCCGAGAGCCTCACGGCGGCCCCGGTCCACACGATCAGGGTCAGCGCCGCGAGCGCCACGTAGGTGATCGTTACGTACTGGGAGGGCGTGACGGTGAAGCCATCGGTGCGCACCCGCGCCCGCTCGATGAGCTCGTGCATCGCGCCCTAAGGATGCCAGCTGAAGGGCAGCTCTCCGGCCATCTCGGCCAGGCGCGGGGCGGCCTGGTCGCGGGCGGAGACGATCAGCTCGCCGGCCGGCAGGGGCCAGCTGATCGCGATCTCGGGATCGTTCCAGGCGATCGCCCGCTCGAGCTCGGCGTCGTAGTAGCCGCTCTGCTTGTAGATCACGTCGGCGACCTCGCTGAGGACGCAGAAGCCGTGGGCGAAGCCGACCGGGACGTACAGCTCACGCAGGCCTTCGTCGTCGAGCTCCACACCGGCCCACCGCCCGTAGGTCGGCGAGCCCCGCCTCAGGTCCACCCCCACGTCGAAGATCCGCCCCCGCGCGCAGCGCACGAGCTTGGCGACGCCCTCACCGAGCTGCAGGTGCAGTCCCCGCAGCACCCCGCGTGTCGAGCGCGAGTGGTTGTCCTGGACGAATGCCTCGGCGGGCGGGATCCCGGCCTGCTCGTGCCAGCTGCGGCGGTAGGTCTCGACGAAGAAGCCCCGCTCGTCGGCGTGGCGGTCGGGCTCGATCGCGACGAGGCCCGGCACGGGTGTGGGTTGGATCTGCATCGAATGCGGGAGCCTAGCTATGAGCAGGACCGGCGACTGCCGCGGCGGCTAGGTTAGGGGGCAGGTGAGCGCCGAGCCCCAACACTGGAGACCAGGACCGCGGAATCCGGTCCTGCAGGCGGGGGAGGTCCACGTCTGGTCGGCTCAGCTGGACGACGTCGGGCGGCCCCCTACCGGCGCGCTGAGCCCGTCCGAGTGGGCTCGCGCCGAGCGGATCCTCTCTCCCTCCCGGCGCCGGCGCTGGGCCGCCTCCCACACGCTGCTGCGGGAGCTGCTCGGCCGCTACCTGGGCGTCGACCCGGGCCGTCTGGAGCTCGAGACCGGGCCACACGGCAAGCCCCATCTCGTGCTCGATGCCGGCCTCGAGCCGGGCCCGACGTTGGCGGCCGAGCTCGACTTCAGCCTCGCCCATTGCCGCGGAACCGCCCTGCTGGCGATCGCCCGCCGGCGGCGGGTCGGCGTGGATCTCGAGCTCCCGCGGTCGCTGCCACGGGTGTCCTCGCTCGCGCGGCGGGCCTTCGGCGCGCAGCGTGCCCGCGAGCTCGAGGCCCTCCCCCTCCCGCAGCGGGAGGTCGCCTTCCTGCGCCTGTGGACGCGGCACGAGGCCGAGGTGAAGTGCGCGGGCACGGGCCTGGCAGCCGCCGAGCACCCGCTAAGGGCTCTCTGGACGCTCGAGCTGGCCACCGGAACCGCGGCCGCGGGGACGCTCGCCCTCGACGCTGCCCCGGGGAGCGTGAGCTTGTGGCGCTGGTATCCGAGGCCTACGGAGCCCGGCTCAGAAGATGCCGACGGTGATCGTCTGTGTGAACGTCACGCCTTCGTTGACGGCCGTCAGGAGCACCTGGGCGCTGTGGTGCTTGCGTAGCACCTTCAAGAACTTGGAGCTGAGCCTGACCGGCACGTGCGAGGTGGTGCCGGCCTTGAGCGCGTAGCCGCTCTTGCCGACCGACTTGCCCTTGTAGGTCAGTGTCGCGGTGCCCTTGCACTGGGGCTTCTGCCTGCAGAAGATCGCAACGTTGGTTATGCGCGAGTGGTTGACGCCGTCCTTCTGGCTGCTGATCCGCATCGCCGGCAGCGGCGGCGGGATCCCCTTGGTGCCGCCACCGCAGATGTGGGTCTCGTCCGGGCCGGTGGCGAACTGGACCTGGAGCATCAGTTCGGTGTTGGCGTTGACGGCAAAGCCTTCCATCGCGGACATTTCGCCGCTGGACAGCGTGGCGCCGTTGTTGGTCCCGCCGCCCTTGATGAAGGAATCGGCCGAGGACCCCGGGGCCGGGGCGAGCACGCGGTAGGGGACGCCGCTGCGGTAGTACTTTTCGACGAAGCCGCCCTCGTCGTTGAAGTCGATGTAGTCCCCCTGCGCCATGCAGAGGTTGATCGGGTTGTAGGTGCTCACCGTCGACCCGCTGGCGCCGTTCTGCCCGCAGACCGGGACTTCGAATGGCTGGGAGGTGAGGTCCACCTTCGCGCTGCCGCCGGGAAGCGGGGTGATGTCCTGCAGGTGGATCTGCGTCAACGGCGCCGGTCCACCAGCAGCCGGTTCGGCGCAGCCCTCGAGCTTGACCTGCAGCGCCTGCCCTGCACTGGGCGCAGCCGCCATGCCGCTATGCAGCGCCGTGTTCCAGATGGCCGTGTCAGCGCCGGAGTGGTACGTGTGAATCGAGCCTCCGAGGGGCAGTTCGGGCCCCGGCGGGAGCGATGTGTCGGTGCCCCGGTAGTTGAGGTTTTCGGTGGTGTTGTACGTCGCCGGGCCCGACAGCGGGCTGCCGATCGTCGTGATCGCGGCAGACGCCGCTGCCCTGGCAGAGCAGGGCCGCCGCGCAAGCGGCGAGCAGCGCGAGGAGCCCCCGCGCCCGAACCTGGGCCCGCGCTGCCGGCAGTGTGTCCGTCCGCTTCATGTTGGCCCTCACCGTACAGACGGGAACCGACGAGATGGCGCATTTGATGTCACGAGTGGCCGTATCTCGTAAGGACCGTCCGCAGCGAGGACTCGAGTGAGAGACGTTGCGCGTTGGCCGCGAACCACCCCGCGGTGCGCTCGCGCAGGCCCTCTCCGGCGGCCTCGACGCGCTCGATTGCGTCCGCCACGGCCCGTGTGTCCGCCTGAGGCGCGACTGCCCCGTTGACCCCCTCCTCGACCAGCTCTGTGGCGGCATTGTCCTCCCCTGCCACCACCACGCTCGGAGTTCCACGGGCTGCCGCCTCGACGACGACGAGCCCGTAGCCCTCCCGGCGCGAGGGCAGCAGCAGGCACAGCGCCCGCCGCATCTCGCGATCGACCGTCTCGCTGTCAGCGAAGCCGGGCGCGCGCACGACCCCCTCCAAACCGCCCGCCGCGATCGCCTCCAGCAGCGCTCCACGCTCCGGGCCGTCGCCCAGAACAGGCCTCCCAGGTTCGGAATCCGCTCGCGGGCGAGGGCGATCGCGGCCACGCCCAGCGTGGCCCGCTTCTCGGCGATCAGCCGCCCGGCGAATACGACCAGCGGGTACTCGAGACGCTCGCGGCCGGTCCGGGCGGCACCGCGGCGACGCCCGAGCGCCGTCGTACAGGCCTCGGAGCACCGTCACCTCCCCGTTCAGGCCCTCTTCGCGCAGTCGCCGGGCGTGCAGCTCCGAGAAGCAGTAGGCCCGCTGCGGCACCCTTGCGCACAGCCGCTGCACGAACGCCCCGACTCGCCCCCCGGGCCCACCGAGGTACTCCAGCCAGTAATGCCGGCTCCAGACCTCGAACCAGTCGATCTCGAGCGATAGCTGGCGAGCGGGCGCACGAGCGCAGCCGCGAGCAGCGAGAAGTATGGGAACGCGCAGGTGTGCAGGACCTCATAGCTGCGGCGGTGGCGGAGCAGGTGGAACAGCACGCCGATGCCGAACACGAGCGGGGGCAGGATCCGCCGGCGCCCCCCCTCCCTCGGTGTAGAGCCCCATCCGAGGGCCGACCGCGACCACCTCGACGCGCGGATCGATCTCCACGCGCTCTCCGCGGGACCATTGGCGGAGGGTGAGGTATGTCACCTGGTGGCCCTCGGCAGCGAGCCTCTCGGCGAGGTCGCGATACCAGCGCTCTCCCCCTCCGATGGTGTAGGGGTACAGGCAGTCGTAAACGATGCAGATGCGCATGGCGCTAGGATCTCATCTCGCTCGTGCGCCACTCGAGAGCGCCACTTTCCGTCCGCTCCCCGAGTTATAAGGGACGTGTCGTAGGGGAGCGATCCCAAGGCGCCCGTAGGGCGCCAAGCCTGATCCTCCCAGGAGCCCCCTCATCAGCACACTCGAGCAAACAAGCACGCCCGTCGCGACGCCCGACTGAGCGACAGACTCCGCTGGTCTCAGTCGTGATCCCGTGCCTGAACGAGGCCGAGAACATCGAGGCCTGCGTGCGCGCCGCGCTCGAGGCGATCGGGCGATGGACGTCACCGGCGAGGTGATCGTCGCCGACAACAACTCCGAGGACGACTCCGCGCGCCTGGCCGAACAGGCGGGCGCCCGCGTGGTCGTCGAACCCCGGCGTGGCTACGGAAGCGCCTATCTGGCCGGCTTCGCCGCCTCGCAGGGGCCGCTACATCGTGATGGCCGACGCCGACCTGACCTACGACTTCGACGAGATCCCCCGCTTCGTGGCCGCGCTGGAAGACGGCGCCGAGATGGTGATCGGCGACCGCATGGACAACATCCAGCCGGGCGCGATGCCGTGGCTGCACCAGTACGTCGGCAACCCGATCCTGACGGGCTGCTGAACCTCTTCTTCCGTACCGGCATCAGCGACGCCCACTGCGGCATGCGGGCGCTGCGCCGCGACGTGCTGCCGCGGCTGGACCTGCGCACAACGGGGATGGAGTTCGCCTCCGAGATGGTGATCAGAGCCTCCAAGGAGCAACTGCGGATCGCCGAGTTCCCGATCGAATACCACCCCCGCAGCGGCGAGAGCAAACTCTCGACCTTCAGCGACGGCTGGCGGCACCTGCGCTTCCTGCTCGTCCACAGCCCCAACCACCTGTTCATCCTCCCCGGCGCCGTGATGGCGAGCTTCGGCACGCTGATCCTGGCGCTCGTCGTCTCCGGGCTGGACCTTTTCGGCCGCGCCTGGGGGATGCACGCCCTGATCGGGGGTGCCCTGCTGATGATCGTCGGCACCCAGGTCCTGGCGCTGGGGCTCTGCGCGCACGCCTACGGGACGTACTTCATGGGCGAGAAAGACCCCTGGTTCGACCGCATGCGGGCGCGCTTCAGACTCGAGGACGGTCTGCGCTCGGCGGGGTCTTCGCACTCGCCGGCGTGGGGCTGGGCGTATACATCCTCGTCACCTGGATCGACCATGGCTTCGGGTCGCTGGCCCACGAATACATGGCGGTCGTGGCCGCGTCGCTGTTCATCGTCGGGATCCAGATCTTCTTCTCCTCCTTCCTTTTGTCGATACTCGGGCTCCGCCGCCGCTAGTGAGAGCTGCCCGCTGGGTGGCCGCGGTGGGCGTGCTGGCCCTGCTGGTGACGTTCGGCATCGCCCTGCTGGCGCGCGGACCGCGGCTGTCGGGAACCAACTACACGGCCCGGCGACGTTCGTCTCGGGCCCGGGTCCCGGACAGAAGCCTGCCAGGCGGGCGAGGACCTGCCGGCCGATACCGCCGCCGTGCAGGTGACGATCGACACCTTCGGACGCCCGGGCCGCCGCTCACACTGACGGTGACGGGCCCCGACGGCCGTGCCCTCACGCGGGGAGGGCTGGGGGCGGGGTGGCGCCAGGGCACTGTCCGGATTCCCGTGCGGACGGTTCGCTCCGCGACCGAAGGCGCGCGCGTGTGCCTGGCGTGCCCGCCGGTCCGCACGCCACCGCGATCGCGCTGGCGGGCAACTCCGCGCCGGGCTACGCGATGGAAGTCGCCGGGCAAACACTGCCCGGTGTGCGCGTGCGGCTCGACTACATGCGGCCGGGACGCGAATCGTGGTATCAGCTGCTGCCCACGATCGTCCATCGGTTCTCGATCGCGAAGGCCGGCTTCCTGCGTGACTGGGAGTGGGTGGCGGCGCTGGCGCTCGTGCTCGCCACCGCGTTCCTGGCGCTCCGCACAGCGCTGCGGAGCGTCGAGGCGTCTGAACGGCGGGCATGAAGCGCCCGTCGTGGCGAGCACGGCTCCCCCGCGGGGGACCGCTGGCACGGGTCCCCCGCGTCGCCTGGGCCTGCGCGGCGGTCGCACTGCTCAACGGGCTGGCGTGGTCGCTGATCACGCCGCCCTTCGAGGTCCCCGACGAGAACGCCCACTACGCCTACGTCCAGCAGCTCGCCGAACGCGGGAAACTGCCCCGCGCCGTCGCGCCGGAAGGCTTCTTCTCGCCGGCCGAGGACGGCACGCTGGGCGCGATCGGCTTCTACCTGATCGTCGGCCGGCCGCACAACCCCGCGCCCTTCTCCACGCTCCAGCAGCAGGGGATCGAAAACGTCGAACACCTGCACCTGCGGACCACCGGCAACGGCAACGCCTTCACCGCGACGAACAACCCGCCGCTGTACTACGCGATCCAGACGGTCCCCTACAAGCTCGCCGGCGCCGCCGGCGGGTCGGTCCTCGACCGCCTCGCAGCGATGCGGATGCTCTCGGTGCTGATGGCCGCGATCACGGTGCTGCTCGTCTATCTGTTCCTCTCCGAGCTGCTTCCCGGCTCTCCGCTCGCGTGCTGCGCCGGAGCGCTGGTGGCGGCGCTGCAGCCGCTGTTCGCCTTCATGTCCGCGGGCGTGAACAACGACGAGCTGCTCTATCTGACCGCGACCGGTGTGCTGTGGGGCATCGCGCGAGTCTTCAAAGCGGCCTCACGCCCGCCAACGGCGCACTCCTCGGCGCTTCCTCGGCATCGGGCTGATCGCCAAGTTCACGCTGCTGGCGTTCGTGCCGGCCGTCGCGGCCGCCGTGGCGATCCTACTCTGGCGCGGGGCTGCGCCGGCGCCAGCCCGGCGTCCTCGCCGGCGCCGCGTGGGCGGTCGGGCTCGGCGGGGGCCGTCGTCGCCTACTACGCGATCAACCGCTTCGTCTGGCACCGCACCACCTCTCGGCGGTCTCAGGCCGGCGTCGAGCGCGTCGGGCGTCACTTCAGTCGCCTCGAAGAGCTCAGCCATATCTGGCAGCTGTTCCTGCCCGACCTCGGGATGCGCCCCAGTTCCCCAGCTACTTCCCGCTATGGAAGACCTGGTTCATTGGCTTGGTGGGGCGCTTCGGCTGGCTCGACTACGAATTCCCGCTGTGGGTGGACGACCTCGCGCTGGCGCTGCTGATCATCGTGGTCGCGCTCGCGCTGGTCGAGCTGCTGCGCAGGCGCCGGCGCTGCTGCGCGCACGCCGAGGCGGCCGTGTACGTGCTGGTCCCGTCGGGCTCGCGGTCGTGATCGGCGTGCAGTCCTACGACGCCGTCGTCAGCATCGGCGGGGTGTTCGAGCAGCCCCGCTACCTGCTGCCGCTGCTCGGCCTCTACGGTGCGCTCGTGGCGCTCGCGGTCCGCGCCGGCGGCCGGCGCTGGGCGCCGGCGCTGGCGGTGGCGTTGGTGGTCCTCGCCTTCGGTCACGACATTTACGGGCAGGTGCTGACGGTTACGCGCTACTACGCATGAGCGCCGTCACCGTCGCGATCCCGGTGCGCAACGGCGGCGCGCTGCTGGGGAGTGCTGCGGGCGCTCGCCGCGCAGACGGTCGAGCACGAACTGCTCGTCTGCGACTCCGGCTCGAGCGACGGCTCGGCGGAGCTCGCCCGCCGCTCGGGCGCGCGTGCTCGAGATCGCCCGCGCGGAGTTCAGCCACGGCGCCACGCGCAACCTGCTCGTGGAGGCGTCCGGCTCGCCGAGTGGCGTTCCTCACACAGGACGCAGAACCAGCCGACCCGCGCTGGCTCGAGCGCCTGCTCGAGGGCTTCGCGCTCGCGCCCGACGTGGGGCTCGTCTACGGTCCCTACGTCCCCGCGCCGATGCCTCGCTGGCGGTGCGGATCGAGCTGGAGCGTTGGTTCGCCTCGCTCGCTCCCGACGGCCGCCGACGCTGGAGCGCCTCGCCGAGCCCGAGCGGCTCCGGGTGCCCCGGCCGCGCTCGTCGGCCGCCGGGGCTTCTTCACCGACGCCAACGCCTGCGTGTCGCGCGCGGCTGGCGGCGAGTACCGTTCCGGCCGGTGGGATATGCCGAGGACCGCATGCTCGCGATCGACATGATGCGTGCCGGCTTCGCCAAGGCCTTCCTGCCCGCAGGCAGCGGTCGTGCACTCCCACGACTACTCGCCCTCGCAGAGCTGAGGCGCGGCTTCGACGAGTGGCGCGCGCTGCGGGAGGTCTACGGTTGGCGCGAGCCGGCCGCTGCCCGGCGGCTGCTCGGCGCTGCGTGGCGAGCTCGGATACGCCCGGGCGCGAGCTCCAAGAGGAGATATGCCCGCTGCCGCGGCGCGCCGGCGCACTGGGGGGCGCCGCGCACCGGCTCGCGCGCCTCGCCGGAGCGCTGCTCGGATCGCGTGCCGACGATTGCCCGCCTGCGCGGCACCTCTCGCTCGAGCGCCGCGCGGAATTCGAGCCGCTCGGGCTGGACGGCCCGCGCCGGCGGCCGATCGAGCCGATGAGCGACCAGACGCCGCGTAGCGGTGCACGCCGCCGATCTCCTCGCCGCAGGCGATCGAGGCGGCCTCTGGACCAGTTCAGCGGCCCGCTGCCGGCCTGCGCCGATGTACCTCACCTACGCTACCTGGGCTGGCGCACGCTGCTGTTCCGCATCCTCACCTTCCCGCTGCGTTTCACGCCGCTGGGGCGGCGGCTGCGGCTGCGCTCGCCCCGACCAGGACGCGACGCCGCGCGCTGCGTGGTATCGCGAGCACGGCGCCGGTCGACATCGTGATCCCGAGCTACCGCGACGCCGATCGCGTAGGACGCTGGTCGCTCGATCCGCGAGACGGTGCCGGCGCGGGTGGCGCGATCATCGTCGCCGACGACGCGAGCGGTCCCGAGCACGTGGCGGCGCTGCGCGCGATCGAGGGATCGAGGTCCTCGGGGCGAGCACAACGAGGGCTTCGCCGCCAACGTCAACCGCGGCCTGCGCGCGACCCGAGCCGCGACGTCGTGGTCCTGAACTCCGACGTGGAGGCGCGCGGCGGCTGGCTCGCGTGCCTGCAGTACGCGGCCTCCCGCGACGAGGACATCGGCATCGTGGGGGCCCAGCTGCTCTACCCCGACGGACGGATCCAGTTCGCCGGCACCGTGCGCAACCTCGGCGCGCCCGCAGTGGTTCGACCATCGCTACCGCTTCAAGTCCGGCCTACTGGGGGCCCGCGCGCGTCCCGGCCCGGTGCTCGCCGTGACGGGCGCATGCATGTACCTGCGCCGCGCGCTGATCGAGCGGGTCGGCGAGTTCGACGAGCGCTTCCCGATGGCCTACGAGGACGTCGACTACTGCCTGCGCGCTTGGCAGTCCGGGCTATCGGGTCATCTACTTCCCGGCGGCGTGCTGGTCCACCACGAGTCGGTCACCCGCGGCACCGACGTCGGCGAGCGCGAGCGCGCGTCCCAGCGCCTGTTCTGGGAGCGCTGGGACGAGTTCTTCGACGCGCGCAACGTGCGCACAGAGAAAGCCGCAAATTTTGCGAGGTGCGCACGCCGCGATCCGCCCGTCGGCGGCCAGCTGCGGTCGTCTACGTGACCGAGGACACCGGCATCGGCGGCGGGCACCGCGACATCTTCGAGCACCTCAACCGCCTGCCGATCGCGGCCACGAGGTCTCGCTCTTCACGCTCGGGGACCCGCCCGACTGGTTCCCGCTGCGCGCGCCGGTGCACAGCTTCGAGTTCTACGACGAACTCATCGAGGCGCTCGCCCCGCTCGAGGCGATCAAGGTCGCCACCTGGTGGAACACGGCCGCACCGGTTTGGCTGGCGAGCGTGCTGCTCGGCATCCCCGTCTACTTCGTGCAGGACATCGAGACCTCCTACTACCCCGACGACGAGTCGGCGCGCCACGCGGTGATCGACTCCTACCGCCCGGAGTTCCGCTTCATGACGATCTCCTCCTGGAACCGCGATCGCCTGCGCGAGCTCGGCCTGGATGCGGAGCTGATCCCGCCCGGCATCGACCTCGGCACGTTCAGGCCGCTGCCCGGCGTCGAGCGCCGCGCGGACATGGTGCTCGCGCTCGGGCGCACCAACCCGCTGAAGAACCTGCCGCTCACGCTCGACGCCTGGCGCGGGCTGCCCGCGCCGCGTCCGGAGCTGTGCCTGTTCGGCATCGAGCCGGAGCTGGCGGAGGAGGGGATCCGCTACGTGGAGTCCCCGTGGGACGAGCGCGTCAACGAGCTGTTCAACGAGGCGACGATCTTCGTCCAGACCTCGACCCACGAGGGCTTCGCGCTACCGCCGCTCGAGGCGATGGCGACCGGCGCCGCGGTCGTCTGCACCGACGCCCACGGCAACCGCGACTTCTGCGTGGACGGCGAAAACTGCCTTATGCCGGCGAGCCGACCGGGAGGCGGTGCGCGCGCTGGCGAGGCTGCTCGCCGACCCCGCGCTGCGAGCGCGCGGGCGCGCGGGCATCGAGACGGCCGCCGGACTACGCCTGGGAGCGCCGCATCGACACCCTCGAGGACTTCTTCCGGGCGGTGGCCGGCGCCCGGCGGATGGCGCTCGGCGGGGAGGCGCCGACGCCTACAGGTCCTCGGCGATCCGCGGCGCCTCGCGGTTGAAGTACCAGAAGCCCAGCGCGAACGTGCAACACACGATCCCGATCGGCGCCAGCAGCCACAGCCAGCTGCCCATCACCTGGCCCGCGCTCCAGACGTCGTTGTTGATCATTGCGTGGCGGAACTGCTGGAAGATCGCGACCAGCGGATTCAACGTGTAGATCCGGTACAGGATCTGGTCCACACCGCCGTGCGCGAGTTCGCGGTGCACGGCTTCGGCGGGAAGGATCACCGGCGAGGCGTAGAAGAGGATCTGGCTGGCCACTTCCCAGATCGGCTGAGATGTCGCGGAAGCGCACGAACATGGCGGACAGCAGCATCGCCACGCCCGCGGAGACCAGCAACAGCATCCCCAGGATCAGCGGCAGCTCGAGCCAGCTCACCATCGGGCGCACGCCTTCGATGCCCGCGAACATCGAGCACCACAACCAGATTCAGCGCCAGATTGAACGCGGCAAGCAGGACGATGGAGGACGGGATCGCCAGGCGGGGGAACTGGATCTTGCGGACGAGCGTCTCGCGATCCACGACGCTGCGCACCGAACCGCTCGTGGCTTCGGAGAAGAACGTGAACAGCACGATCGAGCCCAGCAGCTGGGCGCCGTAGAAGCGGCCCGCGGCGCCCGGGGCCTTGTCGACGTGGACCACTTCCACGAAGAACACGTACAGCACCCCGAACAGCAGCAGGGGCCGCATGACCTGCCACAGGTAGCCGAGCGCCGAGCCGAAGAACTTGAGTTTGAATTCGCTCAGCGCGATGTGGTACGTGAGTCTGCCCGAACCGCCTCCAGCTGTCGTCGAGGGCACGCGGCCCCTGGATCGGCTGCCCGAGCGGCTCGGCGCTCGTCGACACGCCCGTCGAGACGCCCATCAGCGGTTGCGCGCCGGTTCTGCGTAGTCGGGGGGCAGGATCCCCCAGCGGCTCACGGACGTCTCCACGGGTATCTCCACCATCCCCCCGCTCGCCGCCAGACCCGTGACCACGAACGACATGTCGCGGGTGAAGCGATCGATCACGTCGAGGCCCTCGCCGCGGTGGGTGATGGTCACGATCGGGTGGTAGCGCCCGGGGGCGAGCATGTTGTGCATCGAAAAGCTGAACACCGCGAGCTCGTCCGCCTTGAAGCCACCTGATTCCTCGCGGTCGTCGCTGGTAGTGGCGACCACGACGGGCTGGCGGTGTTCGTTGAGCAGCGTGACGCTGACCGCAGGGTCGAGGAGATCCTCGTTGAACCTCACCAGCACGTTGAGCGTCAGCGGCTCGGACTGGCGCGCGATCGTGCGCCCTTCGGAGCGATCGTCACCCAGCCAGACCTCGCTCACGCGCGCGGCACCATCCCCCATCCGCGGCGTGGCGACCTCGTACTGCTCATAGCCGACGTCGCGGCCGAAGGCGATCTCCAGGTAACGATCGGCGACATCATCCGGCTCCCCGATCATCACCTGCTCGCCGCGCTCCAGCAGGATCGCGCGATGGCAGAAGCGACTGACGGCGCCCATATCGTGCGTGACGAGGACGATCGTTCTTGCCCTCGTCACGAAGGCGCGTGAAGACATCGGCGCACTTTGCTGGAAGGCGGCGTCGCCGACCGCCAGCACCTCGTCGATCAGCAGCACGTCGGCGTCGGCCTCGAGCGTGACGGAGAAGGCGAGGCGGACCTGCATTCCCGACGAGTAGTTCTTGAGCTTCAGCTCCTGGAACTCCTCGAGCTCCGCGAACTCGATCACGTGGGTGTAGCGGCGGGTGTTCGCGCGGTGTGAGCCCGAGCATCACCCCGTTTAGGACGACGTTTTCGCGCGCGGTAAACTCAGGGTTGAAGCCGACGCCCAGCTGGATGAACGGGGAGTGTCGGCCGGGCGCTCGCAGATGGTGCCGGGGTCCAGGCGCGTAGATCCCCGCAATGCATTTTAGGAGGGTGCTCTTGCCGGTGCCGTTGCGGCCGACGATGCCGAAGAATTCGCCGTCGCGGCTCGAACGAGACGTTTTCGAGCGCCTTGAACTGGTGGTGGCCGCTACGCCGCAGCGGATGCAGCGCGCGCTCCTTGAACGTGTGCATTCGCCTCCTCCGGGATGCGGAAGAGCTTGTTGACGCCCTGTGCAGCGAGGGCAGGGCGGCCCGGTGCGCTCGGCGCTGACATCGCGTCAAGGGTAGAGACAGCGCGGACGCGCCTCACCCGCCCCCGCCGCCGAGACGACGGCTGAGACGGGCAAGCGATCGAACCGCCAGGAACGCACTCGAGAGCATCCACAGGACGGGCCGGCCGAGGGAAGGACTTGCGCTCAGCGCCAGCAGGGCCCGCTGGAGCCCGTCGGGAAGCGAACCGTTGGGCCCGATCAAGCTCAACCCGGAGCCGACCTCCCGGTTCAGGGAGTCGTACATCCCCCGCGCGTGTTCGCGCTCGCCGACGAGACGCCGGATCTCCTGGCGGCTCTGCACGCTCAGCCGGGCTTCACGGCGGACGAGATCGCGACTGAGGGTCGCCGCCTCGCGCACCGGCGCACGCACGGCCTCCCTGTAGCCGTCCACCATCGCGCTCGCCGTTGCATCCCACGTGAGCGCGCGCGCCTGCTCGGCAAGTTCGCTGACGTGACGCTCCCGGGTATCCCGGTCCGTAAGCAGCTCGTGCACGAGCTGGGCGCTTGCCCGTGGCTCCCAGGGCACGATCGTGGCCGTGCCGGGCGCGATCTCCGCGAGCGAGGCCTGGGGGGCGAACACGCACGGCACTCCCGCCAGGGCGGCCTCGAAGGGCACCAGTCCGAAGCCCTCGTAGACCGAGGGATACACGGTGGCCAGCGCGTGCCCCAGAAGCCAGCCCTTGCCGCTCTCGTCGACGGCGCCCAGCGAGCGCACGCTCTCGCGCAGCTGCGGGTGCTCGTCCAGGTAGGCATCCTCCAGCTCCCGCGAGGAGCCGCGCGGGACGTGCGTCCCGGCGAACAGGAGCCCGCCCCGGAAGTCGTGACGCTCGCGCAGCTCCCGCAGCAGGCGTAGCGCAAAGAGCCGGTTCTTGTGGCGGAAGTCCGTCCCCAGGCAGAGCAGGTACGGCTCGGGAACGGGGTCCGCTGCGAGCACGGCCGGGCGGGCGGGCGCCGCGATGACGCTGTGATCGAGGCCGGGAGGTATGACCCGGATGCGGGCCTCCTCCACGAGCGCGTCCGCGAGCAGCTCGCGGCGGGTGTGTTGCGAGAAGACGATGACCCGCTCGGCGGCCGCGAGGCCGTGGCGGCTGGCGGCCCGGTAGTCCTCCCAGCTGGCCCCATCCTCGAAGTAGGAAGGGTTGCGGTAGGCGATCAGGTCAAGCTGGCTGAGCACAAAGCGCTCCCCGAGCTGGAGCGCCAGCGAGACGTCTTCCGGCGAAAAGGTCTGCAGCGGGCGGTGGAAGACGGCCGTGCGACCGGTCGAGGGCCCGACCTGCTCGGCGGCCAGCAGCTCGCAATGGGGCAGACTGCGGAGCAGGTCCCTGGTGTCGCCGTCTAGCCGGGCGCCACGGACGAGCACACGCAGCTCGAGCGCCGCCGAGCGCGCGAGCGCAAGGGTCAGCTCGAGGATGTTCACGTGAGTACCCGTGACCGCGCCCTCGAGCGGGCGCGCATCGATGGTGACCGATATGCGCTCCGGGGGCTCACGGACGATCTCAAGCGCCTGACCCAGCATGGCCGAGTCCGCCAGCGGCATCTGCTCCAGATACGGGTAGCGCTCACGCAGTCGGGCGGGAAGTGCCACAGGCTCCCCGTCGCGCCCCCAAGTGCGAGCGCGAGTCCCGTCCGCCAACCCCACGACCACGTCGTCGGCAGCTACGTGGGTGAGTCCTGAGAACACACACCGCTGCGAGAGATCGAGCTCGAGCGCCGGGCCGAGCTCCAACTGCTCGTCGAGGCCGCCCACCAGGTCGAGCGCGTCGCGCCGCAGGTACACGCACGGCCCGACGGCCCGGGTGATGCGTGGACGCAATCGCGCCGAGCGGCCCGCCACCTGGGCGGCGAGCGCATCGCGCCCTCCCTCCTCCCGCGTATCACCGGACACCGCGAGCGCGGTGCCGCGATCGGCGAGCGCGCTCGCGGAGGCTATGTTCGTATCGGCGTGGGCAGCGTCTCGCAGGCGCTCGATCCAGCCGACGGCGACAACACAAGGCGCATCGACGACGACCACGTCCGCACGTGCGGCCTGCCGGATCGCGCCGTTCACGGCGGACGTCTCGGGGGCGACCTCGAGTAGCGATGCCCCGTTCGACAGATTCGCGAGCAGCGACTCCCTGCACGCGCTCGAGAGCTCGCCGACCGCGGCGATCGCGAGGATCACGACCGGACCGGACGGCCGATCTGCAGGCTCGCTGCTCGGCAGCTCGTTCATCTCCTCATCACCGGGCCGGGCTGGCAGCGTAGAGGTTCAGGCGGCCGCATCCGGCCGCCAGCCGGGGATTGACGGGGGTCGTCTGGGGCATAATCGGGCAAGGCACCACGTCGATGAGCACCACCGATCACACCGGGACGCCGAGCGCCGGGGCGCCGGCCGACCGACGAGCAATGCGGGCCCTCGC
Organism: uncultured Solirubrobacteraceae bacterium; assembly: GCA_963821425.1. GTDB lineage: Bacteria > Actinomycetota > Thermoleophilia > Solirubrobacterales > Solirubrobacteraceae > Palsa-744. The sequence goes on along the minus strand of CAWGDS010000004.1, from coordinate 1,489,299 downwards.
GCGCCGTGCCCTGTGGCGACTCGCGCCCGGGTACGCGCGCCGACGTTCCCGGAGGATCGCGGCAAGCGGCCGGCTCGACGGCCTGGAGCGGGAGCTCGTGCGACTCCATGAACGGCACGGCGAACAGATCGAGCGCCTCGAGGATCTCGTCCGTGAGCTGGTACTCGCCGTCGAGGCGTTGCGCCGGCAGCTCCCAGCACAAGAGCCCTTCGACAGAGTTTGATGCGGGTAGCAACGATCGCGACGATGCGGACGCTGGCGCGTGCCCGCGCGCTGGCCCGCTCGCTGGCCCGTCGGGCGCCGCAGTGGACCATCGAGATCATGCTAGTCGGCGGCCGGCGCGCCGTCGGCGCCGCAGCCGCGGCGGAACCCGAGCTGGCCGTGCGATCCGTCTCGTCGCTGCTGGATCTCGACGTGGAGGCGCTGCTGGCCCGTCACGAGGAGGAGGCGCTCACGGTCCTTCTGCTTCCGCACGTGCTCACTCGCCTGCTGGCCGAGGCTCCGCAACCGGTCATCCATCTTCCGAGCAGCGCCTGGATCCTCGCGGAGCTGGAGCCGTTGCAGGGTCTGCTCGAGCTCCACGGCGTGGTGCTGGCCCCGCGCACCGCGCAGGCGCTCCCTCGGGACGGGCTCGAACCTTCGGCTGAGCAGCTCGAGCGCGCCGGTCGCATCGACCCGACCCTGATCGGGGTCGACGCCGGGGTCGCGGCGGCGGAGTTCCTGACCTGGTGGGGCAGGCACACGCTGGAGGCGCTCGGCTCCCTCGACGGTATGAGCGTCGGCTACCGGCCGGAGGACCAACCTTGGCTCGCGCGCTTCCTGGAGCTGGCGCCCGCCCGTTTTGGAACCGGGGTGCTCGACGAGGCCGAGTTCGATCTGAGCCTGTGGAACCTCGATCGTCACGTCCTGACACAGGAGCACGGTCGCCTCATCGCCGACGGGGGCCGGACCGTCAGACTGCTCAACCTCCCCGGCTTCGACCCCGACCGGCCCTACCGCCTGGCGGCCAATGCGAGCCGTGCGCGGGTGAGCCGCTCGCCGGTGCTGCGGCCGCTGTGCGAGGCGTACGCCCAGGAGCTACGGGAGGCCGGTTGGAACGACGACGAGCACCGCCACGACGTCGGCCGGCGGCTCGCGGGCGGACTTGTCTACGACGACGCGCTGCGCTCGATCTACGGCCGCGCGCTGGCGCTGGGGGAGCAGTTCGGCGACATCTTCAGCGAGCACGGCAGCGCGGCCTTCCTCTCGTGGCTGGCAGAGGCCGAGCCCGAGGGGCGCGCGATATGGCATCAACCGCTACCTCCTCTACAGGGTCTCCCGGGAGCGACCCGACGTACTGCGCACCTATCCGGACCTCGACGGCGAGGACGGCCCCGACTTCGTGCGCTGGTGTTGGGCGTTCGGCCAGCAGGAGCTCGGCATCCCCGTCCGAATTCATGCCGCCCGCCCCGGGCGCCGCGCCTGCGCGCGCACGGGTATGGCAGCGTCGCCGAGACGGGCCCGCCCGCACCGGAGCCGGCGCTTGCGCCTCCCGAGGACGCCCCCGACGCCCCCTCCGTGCCTGCGCGGGAGCCCTCCGGGGGGCCTGCAGACAGCCACGAGCAGGCTAGCGCCGGGGCCGAGCTCGGGGTGCGCCTGACCGGGTACCTCGGCCACGTCCTCGGGCTCGGCTCGGCCGCCCGTGGGCTATGCCGAGGGCCTGCGTGTGACCGGAGTGGCGCTAAGCACGGTCAGCGATCCCGCTCGACCACCTTCAGGCACCGGTAAGCGCTCGCAGAGCGGAGTACGGACAGCACTCCTATCCAGGAGGTCGTGGACGAGGGTGGTCACGGGTTCGAGTTGATATTTGTTAATGCCGACGAGTTGCCACAGGTGAATCGATCATCAGGCTCGGGCGCGGATTATTTCCCAGGGCCCGGAATCGGCGTATGGGGGTGGGAGACCAACGCGCATCCCCGAGCGCTGGAAGAAGGCGTTCGCGATGGTGGACGAGATCTGGGTGTACTCGAGGTTCATGGCGAGGAATATCGGCGCGTCGGCCGGTGCCGGTCGTCGCGCTTCCGCCACCGGTGCAGGCGGCGCGACGCACTCGGGGCTCTGCTATCCGTCTGGGTGTTCCCCCGGGTTCCTGTTCCTGTTCGTGTTCGACTATCTGAGCACGATCCAGCGCAAGAATCCCGTCGGGCTCATCGAGGCGTTCAAGCAGTGCCTTCGCCCCGGCGAAGGGCCCCAGCTGCTGATCAAGACGATCAACGCGCCCCTGCGGCCCTCGCGGAGGAGGAGGTGCTGTGGGCCGCCGAAGGCCGCGCCGACATCCACGTGATCGACCGCTCGCTCGAGACGCGCGACGAGAAGGCCTGATGTTCGGGTTGTGACTGCTACGTCTCGCTGCACCGTTCCGAGGGCTTCGGGCTGACGCTCGCCGAGGCGATGGCGATCGGCAAGCCGGTGATCGGCACCGGCTACTCCGGAAACCTCGACTTCATGACCGAGGAGAACAGCTACCTGGTCGACTACAAGATCGGTCGGTGGGCCCGGAACGAGATCTACCCGCCGGAGGGTGAATGGGCGGAGCCGAGCGTCGAGCACGCAGCGGAGCTGATGCGGAGCGTCTACGAGCGGCAGCGAGGACGCGGCGCGGCTGGGCGCACGGGCCGGGGCGGCATCGCGCGGCCGCTGTCCCCGGCGGCCACCGGGCGACGCATGCGGGCGCGGCTCGAGCACCTCGCCGCTCGTGACGGCCCGCGTCACGGGCCGGCAGTGGCGCGGGGATGATCGGGATCTACCTCTTCGCGTGGGTCGTGTTCCCGGCCCTGATGCTGGTGCTGTCTCTCGGCGCGGGGCTGCTGGTTCGGGCGGCGGCGGGGGCGGCGAGCGTGCCCGGAATCCTGATCGTGCCGCTCGGCCTGGCGGTGCTGGTGGTCGTGGCGGGGATCCTCTGCGACGCTTCCGCCACGGCTCCCCTCGCCGGGCCGGCGCTGGCCGTCGTCGGGGTCGCGGGACTGCTGCTGGGACGCCGGTCGATCGCCCGCGCGGTCAGAGACCGGGCGCGCGGGATCGACGTGTGGGCGCTCGTCGCGGCGCTCGGCGCGTGGGCGCTGGTGGCAGCCCCGATCGTCCTGACCGGCAAGCCCGGCTTCACGGGCTACGGGCGCATAGTCGACATCTCCTACGAGCTGGACCTCGCCGTCCACTTCGCCCACAGCGGGCGCCGCATCCCCGCGGCAGGCACCTCCGGCTATCAGGTCGTCCTCAAAAAGTACCTCGGAAGCGGATACCCGGGCGGAGGGCCGTGGACGCTCGGTGCGCTCTCCAACCTCACCCCGGTCGACCTCTCCTGGCTGTACCAGCCGTTCCTCGCGTTCCTCGCGGGGATGAGCGCGCTGTCGATCTACTTCATGCTCGCGCGGCTGCTCGCCGGACGGGCCCTGCGGGCCGCTGGCGGCGATCGTGGCGGCGCTCCCGAACGTGCTCTACGCGTACGTGCTCGAGGGAGGCATCAAGGAGCTTTCGACCAGCTGCTTCCTGCTGCTGACAGCAGCCGTGTTGGGTCCGGTGATAGCGCGGCTTCGACCGGGTCGCGGCCTGCTCGCGGTGCCGGTCGCACTCGCGGCGACGGTCGCGTCGTTCTCCCTCACCACCCTGCCGTGGGTCGGGGTGTTGTGCCTGGGCACGTGCGCCACGGCGGTTGTCTTCGCACCCGCACGCATGAGGGCCCTGCTCGGCTGCCTGCAGATGGCGGTGATCGCCTTCGTGCTGGCGCTTCCGACCCTGGGGGCGGCGTTGAGGCTCCTGCCGATCGTCAGCGGGGCGGGCCCCGTGGACCTCGGCAACCTCTCCGCTCCCGTGCCCGGCATCTCAGCCGCAGGCGTGTGGATCACGGGCGACGTGCGCTTCCCCCAGCACGCTCACCAGGGGCTCAGCGAAGCCGTGGGCATCGTCGTGCTCGTACTCGCCGCCTGCGGGCTCGTATGGGCGATTCGCCGCCGCCAGTGGAACGTCGCCTGGCTCGGGGCCGCCGCGCGGTCACGCTCTTCTTCATCGCCCACCGCTACGGGCCGTGGATCCAGTTCAAGGCGGACTGCATCACCGCGCCGATCGCGCTGCTGCTCGCATTCGCCGGCGTGGGGGGTCTCGGGCAAGCCTTCAGGGCCCGTCGCGGCGGGCGGGCCGGACGCCTGCGGCTCGCCACCGCCGCTCGCGTGGTCGGGCTGCTCGCCGGCGCGGTCATCGTCGCAGCCGTGCTCGCCGGCAACGCCCTCACCTACCACGACACGTCGCTGGCCCCGTACGCGCGCCTTCGCGACCTCCAGCAGATCGGTGAACGCTTCGCCGGACAGGGACCGACGCTGACACCCGACTTCGATCAGTACGCGGAGTACTACCTGCGCGACGACGACCAGGACAGCATGGTCAACGGACCGGCTCTGAGCCTGCGCCCGGGCGTCAACCGCGAAACCGAACCCGGCGGCATCTTCGCCTACGACCTCGATGAGTACCCCCTCCCGTTCGTGGAGGGCTTCCGCACGATCGTGATGCGGCGCAACCCCCTTGCCAGCCGCCCGCCGAGCAACTACAGGCTCGTGTACAGCTCGCCCTACTACCTCGTATGGCAGCGCAGCGCGCCGGCCTCGAGCGTCGTGGCCCACCTCCATTTCGCCGACCAGCCCGCCGACACGAAGCAGAGCCTGTGCCGAGAGGCGACCGTGGCCGCGCGCAAGGCCGGACCGCGGGCTAGCATCGCCTACACCCTTCCTCCCCACGGCTACCTCCAGGTGGACGGCAGCAACATGATCACCACCCGGTACCTACCGGGAGGGAGCGGCACGATCTTCGCCCCCGGGCCCGGGAGGGCGGTACGGGAGCAGCCGGTTCCGCATGCGGGGCGCTATGAACTCTTCTTCAACGGCTCCTTCGGCCGCCCGGTGGACGTGTACGTGGACGGCCGCCACGTCGCCACCGCCGCCTACCAGGAGAGCTATCCGGACCAGTGGGACCTCGAGGGGACCGTCTACCTGAGCCGGGGCGTCCACAGGATCGAATTCAGGCGTGGAGGCACGAGCGCCCATCCGGGCAACGGCAACGGCCTCGACGCCTTCAGCCGGACCATCGGGCCGCTGGTGATCTACCCGAGCGGGACCTCGATACAGCCCGTCCGTGATGCGCCGCTGGCCGCGCTGCCGCAGCTCTGCAACTCCTCCCGACGCCTGCGCTGGCTGGAGATCGTCCGCCCTGCGTAGAGAGGAGTGGCAGCGCGCCCAGCGGCGCATCCGGGAGCTCGCCCGCGAGCAACGCCGCGAGGCCGCGGACGGCGGTGCGGGACCGCGAGGCGCTGCGCTCGTGTCGGTGGTGGTCGTCTGTTGGAACTCCGAGAAGGTGCTCGGGCGCTGTCTGGAGCACCTGTTCGCGCAGGACCACACCAACTACGAGGTGATCGTCGTCGACGACGGCTCACGGGACGGGACCTCGGCGATCGCCGAGGCGGCCGCTGCGGAGCACTCGCTGACGCTCCTGAGAAGCGCCCGCAATCGAGGGTGCCCGGCGGCGCAACCTCGGACTCGAGCACGCCCGCGGGGAGATCGTGGCGTTCATCGACGACGACGGCTTCGCCGCGACCGACTGGCTGCGACGCGTGTGCGCGCCGTTCGAGGGCGACCCGGGCGTCGGGGCGGTCGCCTCGACGGTCTTCTACGCCGACAACCCGCTCGTGCTGAATGGCGCCGGCGGGACCGTCAACCGCCAGGGCTGGGCCGCGGACCTGTCGATGAACCGCTCCTACGAGGACGCGAAGATCGCAACCGAGGTGCTGTATCCGATGGGTGCGGGATGGCGATCAGCCGCCATGCGCTCGAGCGCGTCGGCCCGTTGACGACCGCATGCGCAACTACTACGACGACGTCGACTACGGCATACGAGTGTGGAGGGCCGGACTGCGCGTGGTGGTGGCCCCGGACGCGTGGATCGACCACGGTGCCGCGGACGACGCGCTCGGAGGCGGCGCGCCCGGCGACGGCGCTCCGCCCGGGGCGGCTAGCCGCTCGACCGGCCGGCTCGGCGCAGCGTCCGCTGCTTTGCGAGCGCCACCGCGCACGGGTCGTGCTCAAGCACGCCCCGGCGAGCGAGCTGCGCGCCTGGGGCCGCCACGAGCTCCGCTCGGCGCGGCGAGCCGGGCGGGCGGTGCGGGGGCGAAAGCTGCGGGCGCTCGTGTGGAACGTGCGTCATCTGGCGAGCGTGCTCGCCTACCGCCGGGCCCACGCCGGCTCCGGGGCCGTGCCGGAGCGGCTGCGCGAGGACTCCTGGGGGGACGCCTTCCCGGCGGGTGTGCCGCCGCGCGTGCACCCACAGCCGGAGCTCGCCGGGGAGCGCCTGGACGCGTCCGGCGAGACCGCAGCTGGGCTGCTGCCGTACGGCTGGTTTCCGCCGGAGGGCAGCGACGGGCGCCGCTACCGCTGGGCGACGACCCGCGCGGCCGTGCTGGCGTGCCTGGAACGGCCGGCGAGGCTGGTGCGCCTCGACTTCAGGCACGTCCCGGTCGACCTCGGCGGGGTCGAGGTCGAGCTACGGAGTCCCGACAACGCCGACCCGTCGGAAACCGTATGGCGCACGAGGCTTGGCTGGCAGTACATCGCGCGCTCGGTCGAGAACCACCCGCTGGAGCTCCCGCCGGGGGACTACGAACTCCTGTTCAGCGCCACTCGCGGATGGTCGCACCCGCCGGGCGAGACCCGCTCGCTGGCGCTCGCGCTCGCGAGCGTCGCGTTCCTCGAGCGTGTCGAGCTGCCGGGTGGCGGACTGGACATGGGCCACCCGGACGTCGAGGAGCAGCTCGTGAGCGGCTGGTTCGAAGCGGAGCAGGGCGAGGGGCGCAGCTACCGCTGGGCGGGAGCGGAGGCGAGGGCGCTGGTGCGACTGGAGCAGCGGGTGCAGGCGGCCCGGATCGTGTGCCGCAGCCCGCCCGGCGAACCGGGCGCCGTGAGCATCGGCGTGCACCCACGCGACGGGCGGGGGACCCTCTCGAGTACGAGCGTGCAGCTTGGCAGCGACTGGCAGGAGCACACCCTCGAGCTCGATCTCAGCCCAGGCGAGTACGTGCTCGCGATCAGAGCCGAACGCACGTGGTCCAATCCCGACGGGAGCGAGCCGGGCCTGTGGGCCGAGGCGCGCACGCTTGGCTTTGCGCTGTCGTCCTTCACCTTCCCTCCGGGCCGCTAGCTTGAGTCGCGAATATGACCGCTGAACGGTCGGCAGGGCAGGGCGCTCCCGGAGCCGGGGCGGCCGCGGATGCGGACGCCCGCAGCTTCTCGAGGCCGAGTTGGCTGCTTGCGCTGCTGGCGCTGGCAGCCATCGCGATCCTGATCGCCGAGGTCGAATCGGGCTGGAATGTCCTGCACTCGACCGGTTTGTATTCGGCGCTCGCCGCGAAGCACTACGTGTGGCTCAACGCGGTCGGCGTGGGTCTGATCGTGCTGGCGGCGACCGTTGCGCCGCCACGCCTGCGCCGCCTCGCGGTGCTCGCCCCTGCGGCCGTGCTGCTCGCGGTGCTGATCGCGACAGCCATACCGGGCGGCCAGTTCCTCGCGATCGTCCTTGCGGTCCTGTTGATGGCGGCGCTGTGGGATACCGGCGAGCGCCTGCTGCGGGTCCTCGGTGCCTCCCATCTGTCGCAGATCGCGATCGTCGCCTGGCTTGCCGGGATCGCGCCCTGGGCACTCGGCATCACCGTGCTCGGGCGGTTGTCCCTCGTCAAGTGGTGGACACTCGGCATCGCCCTATTGGTCGTCGGTGTCATCGGCGCGGTTCGGCTGGGCAGGCGCATGGCCGACCGGCGAGCCACCGTTGTGGCTGCCGTGACTGCGTCGCCCCTCGCGCTCGTGTGTTGCGGCGTGGCGTTGCTGAATCTCAGTTGGATCGCGATCTACACAGCCGCACCCGAGATCCAGTTCGACGCCCTGTACGCCAAGGCGTACCTGCCCGAACTGTGGGCCCGCACCGGTCACATCTCGACGATCCTCGAACACGTGCAGTACTCGGTCGTCGGCTGGTTTCAGATACTCGCGACACCGGGCCATCTGTTCGATGCGACAGCCGTCGGCCGCTACATGCAGTTCGTCGGACTGATCATGGCGGTGTGCACGGTCTGGTGGTGGGGACGGCGCCACGGCGCGCTCGGACCGGTTGCGGCAGCAGCAGTGGCACTGACCCCGATCCTGTTCTGGCAGGCGAGCACAGCAGATGACGATGTCCTCCTCGCCGTCGCCGCGTTCGCGTTTGCGGTGGCGATCACCGAGTCGCTGAAACCGGGGAGCGCTCAAAGCGGGAAGGGGACCGCCTTCGCGCTCGGGTTGATGGGGGGTACCGGAGCGTCGCTCAAGCTCCATCTGGTTCCGCTCTTCACGCTGCTCTTGCTCGGCTGGATCGTGACGGGGCGCAAGACCAGGACGGCGGGCAAAAGACTCGGCTACGCGCTGATCGGCGCCGTGGTGGCCGCAGGTCCGCCGCTGGCATTGCGCTGGATAGACGCCGGCAATCCGGTACTCCCGGCCTACAACAACATCTTTCACAGCAAGTCCTGGCTGCCCGTGAACGAAACGTTCAATTTCCCTTTTTGGAGGCACCCGGGCACATTCGGTCCGCTGCGGGCGATCTGGAAGGCCATCATCGAACCACAGCTGATGGCGGAGGTCATCCCACCGGGAGCCTACGGCCGGCTTATCGCCGCGGTGGTGCTCGCGCTGCTCTCGGTTGGGCGGGGAGAGACCGGACGCGTGCTACCCGGGTGCTGTGGATCGCGCTGGTGGGCGCTGCCGTGTTTTGGTGGTGGACTTCCGCTATCTGCGCTACCTGCTCCCCGCGTGCTTTGTCGCGATCGCGCTGATGGTGATGGTGACCTCCGGCGTGCGTCTGGGCAGGCGCGCCAGCTGGCTGCTTCTTGCCGCGGTCGCGGTGTTGGCCGTCGCCGCGTTCCCCGTGGCAATCGCTCAGTACTGGAACGTACCCACCCGCAAGCCGCCGGTCACGCGCGGTCGGCCATTGGAGTGAAGAAAGCTACCTCAGTGACGGCTTTACCGAACGGCCGACAATCCTCGCCTTCAACCGCCTTAGCCCGAGGCATGCGAGGATGATCTCTGACGCATACGAGCGCGTCTGGCTGAGGCCGGAACGCGACCTCTACAGCCTTCACTACGAAGTGCCCACGCTGATCGAGCTGCAGGTGCTTCGCTGAATGGCGCACAGGCGTTCACAGCCCTACACAAACTCGGAATCGAATGGGCGCATGTGACTGGAGTCGACCGCCACCTCTTCCAGCCCGGCTACCTCTCCGAACTGCTCACTGCCCATGGACAGCCGGTGCTCAGCGAGGAGGGCTGGGACCTCTACCGTCTGGTGCCCCGCCCGGCGGGCCCGCGCGCACTGTCTGCCTGCGACGCGCAGCGTTCCGGCATCGGCGGCTGCTGGGGGGTGCCGGCGGGGCCCGTCCTCACCACGAGTGTGACGCGCACCGTCAGCGCCTGTCCGGGGGAGTTGATCGCGCTGAGCGTCCAGCAGGCGCCGGGAGGGCCGCCGACGCCTCTGTCGATCCACTTGATCGGCGGCAATCCGGCAACGAGCGTTCAGCCCGGAGAAGCCCTACCCGGCTCACGTGAACGCATCTATGCAACCGCGCCACCGGACACCGTCGCCGCTCAGGTGACGATCAGCCCGCTCGCCGGCGGCGCATGTCGCGTCGCTCGCCAGCATCGGAGCGCGTGCCCTGCCCGCGCTTAGGCCCAGCGCAGAGCCGCAAGATGCAATCCACCCGTTCAGGAGGGCCTCGGCGTGACACCGAGCAGACGCGGGTGACGCTGACGCAAGAGCTGCCATGCCGCGGGCGTCACCTCGCCCTCGCTGGAACCTCGCCACGCGAGGACCTGGGGCATGTGGACTCCGTGGCGGCCCGTTTCTGCGCAGCTGCACCAGAGGTCGAAGAACTCCCAGCCCGCGAGCCGCGGGTCCGTTGAGAAGCCACCGAGGCGCACGAGGTGCCGTCGCCGGATCAGTGCCACCGGGCCGATGTAGTCGCCCGTGCGCAGTCGTGCCGGCTCCCACGGAAGCGAGCCCGCGAGGCCTACCACGCGGGCCCCGTCGAGGCGGGCAGCCATCGGGTAGGCGAACGTCGCACCGGCGTCGTCCTCGAGCCGCGCGGCAAGGCGTGCGGGCGCGGACGGGTACAGCCCCCTCGCAGCGTTCAGCACGAGCACGAGCTCGGCGCGCGCACGCACGAGCAGCCGGTTCAGCGCCGCGCGCGGGGAGCGGCACGGCCGATGAAGACGCCGTCTGCAATGAGGCCTCCCGGGCGCAGGCAAGACACTCCTCTTCAAACTCCGCCGTGCCGCTCACGAGCAGCTCATGCGGCCGATCAAATTGCAACGCGGAGGTGTCGGCGATCACACGCCCGAGCGCGCCGTGACCATCGGGCTTCGGCACCCACAGCAAGGAGATCTCCGGCTGCGCGCGGGCGAACGACCGGGAGCTGACCCACGGACGGCGATGGCGCACCGACCAGGTCCCGTTTGCGGCGTACAGCTGGAGCGTCCGCAACGGCCTGTCCGGCCTCCCGGTTCGCTGCCCGGAGTGGCCAGTCCGTGGAGGCGAGATGTCAGGAGCACGCTCCGCTGCGCCGGTGGGCCTCGGTCGCGGGACGAGCATCGAGGTTCAGGCCTCTGCGGTTCTCGAGGCAGCATGGATGCGAGCATCACGAGGCGCTCAACGGCAGCCTCCATCGGCAGGGACTCCTTCACGAACGCGTAGGACCTCGAGCGGATGCGCTCGAGCTCTTGCGGTTGTTCGAGTCACCCGTCGGCGAGCCGCGGTAGAGCGTCCACCTCAGCTGTCAGGAAATGCTCGCCCACGATCAACGGCTCGTTGTCGAGGCACGGCCCGGAGACCATGACGCAGCCGTTGCAGATGGCCTCCAGGAAGCGCATCCACTCGAATGCTCGGGATGTGGTGCGGTGGAGGTTCAGCAGGATCTTCGCGCCGCGCAACCGCTCGTACTTCTCGGCGCCGAGGATGAAATCCGGGCGTGGGGCCGTGCGCGGCTCGAGCGGTGGCACGAGAAACTCGCATCGGCGGTGCCAGAGCTCGGTGCCGATGCCGGCCAACAGCGGATCCCGGCGCGGATCGGCGGCCGCGAGATAGAGCACGTCGATCGGCCGCGGATGCTCGGCCCCTCCAGCCGTCCCACGCCGGCGAGTAGCCGAGCTGGATGTGCTCACATGGAATCCCGCGGCGCCGAAGCTCCTGCGCGCTCGAGAGGTTGATCGACGCTGCCACAGCAAGCTCCGGGAGCAGCGCGAGCGTCTCCTCGAACCAGGGAGTACCCGGATTCTCGGTGCAGAGCGCGATCGTGCGCGCTCGCTGGGAACGATCAGGGAAACCTTCTGGATCAGCCCAGGCGAGGAACTCGTGCGGGATGACGACGTACACGCCGTCGGATCGCAGCGGCGGGAAAGCATCAGCGACGAGCTCCACAGAATGCCCCGCCGCCGCGGCTGCATCCGAAACCGCTTGCAGCAGCTCCGTCATGAACGGGCTGCCGCGGCGCGTGCTCACAAAGCAGATGTGCATCGGTGCGTCAGCGTAGGGAAAGGAAGATCCTCGCCAGTGCGGCCGTCACGCGAGGCTCGGCCTATCATGCCGCCGATGGCCAAGCCCACCGTCTCTTCCGCCATGCCCGCAAACGGCCTGGGTGCCGATGAGCGTTAGACGACCAGCCGGCGCCCCCGCGACGCCGGGCGACAGCCGAGACGCGGCGGCTGGCCTCGAGCGTTCCCTCGCCGATGCCCAACACAGCGAGGCGAGTCTCAGAAGTGAGCTCGAGCAGCGCGACAGCGATCTCGCGCGACAGTACCAGGCCGTCGAGCGCCGGGAGCAGGCACTCGCAGCAATGCGCGCGAGGCTGACCGAGCTCGAACAGCAGCTACACGCGGCACAGCTCTCGAATAGGCGCGTGGAGGAGTCGGTCACCTGGCAGGCGTTTCAGCAACTGCGTGGCCGCGTGTATGGCGCCATAGGCGAGCGCTCGATGCTGGCAACCGCCCTGCACGCAGGCCTTCGACTTTCGGGGCGATTGTGGACAGGCCGCGGGCGCGGCACCCCGGCGGCCGCCGTGCCGCAGCCCTCGGCGGCCGCCGAGGCCCTCGACATGCACAGCGCCGACCACCCAGAGGTCTCGTTGATCATCCCGCTCTATGCGCGCGCAGATCTGACAACGGCGTGCCTGAACGCGATCCGCGACCACACGACACACGGACGCTACGAGGTGATCCTTATCGACGACGCTGCCGACCGGGACACGAAAGCGCTGCTCGAGCGCGTGCGCGGGGCGACCGTTTTACGCAACGAGACCAACATCGGCTACCTGCGCGGCGTGAACCGCGCCGCCGCGGTTGCGCGCGGCGATTGGCTTGTGCTGTTCAACAACGACACCGAAGTCACACGCGGCTGGCTCGGCGCGATGCTCGACTGTGCACGATCGGCGCCGGACGTCGGCATCGTCACACCGAAGTACATCTATCCCGACAGAAGCCTCAATGAGGCGGGCGGGATCATTGGCGCGACGGTACCGGAGTCAACTACGGGCGCGGCGATAAGACGACCCTGTACCGCTACGAGTACCGGCGTGAGGTCGACTACGGATCCGCGGCTGCGCTCATGGTCAAGGCCGAGCTGTGGCGGTCCGTCGGCGGCTTCGATGAGGAGTTCCTGCCGATGTACTACGAGGATGTCGACTTGTGCTTTCAAGCACGCGAGCACGGGCTACAGGGTGCTCTACGAGCCGAACGCCACGATCGTGCACGTCGAGGGGGCGTCGGCCGGTACGGACCCACGTCGGGACACAAGCGCCATCAGGAGGAGAACAGACACAAGTTTGTGCGCAAGTGGAAGGCAACTCTCGACAGAGATCACCTGGTACCGGACGTCGCGTCGAGGCGATTCGCCGCCGACCGCAACCGCCGCAAGCACGTGCTGGTTGTGGACCACAGAACGCCCATGTGGGATCGCGACGCAGGCTCTCTCCGCACGCTGCGCATGATGGAGTCGCTGATCTCGCTGGGAGCGCGGGTGACGCTGCTGCCGGACAACGTTTCGCGCTGCGACCCGTACACGACCGACCTCGAGCGGATGGGCATCGAGGTCATGTATGAACCCTGCGACGTGGCTCGCGAACTCGCAGAAACGGGCGCGAGCATCGACTTCGCGATCCTCTCACGGCCCCATCCCGCGAGCCACTGGCTCGACACCGTGCGCGAGCATGCGCCGCGTGCGACGGTCGCCTACGACACGGTTGACCTGCACTGGCTACGGGAATCCAGGCGCGGATCCGTGGCCGCAGCGGGAGCAGGATCGCATGGCCGAAGTGGGGTGCCGGCCGCTGCGATCGTGCAGAAGTCAAACGCTTTGCGTGAGCTCGAGCTCGCGATGATCCGCGCGACGGACATCACGATCACCACGACGGAGCACGAGCGGGCGATCGTTGAAGAAGAGGTGCCGGGCGCGGACGTCCTCGTCCTACCGACCGTCTACGACGTCGCGGCCCACGTGCCGCCCTTCGAGGGCCGTAACGGCATCCTCTTTCTCGGCGGGTTCGAGCACGCCCCAATGTGGACGCGGCGAAACGGCTGGTGTCGGAGATCATGCCGCTCACCTTGCGGGAGCTCGGAGACGTACACCTGACGATCGTCGGCGCGGAGCCCCCCTCCGAGATACGCGGGCTCGCCTCCTCGCACATCGAGGTCGCCGGCTGGGTCGAGGATCTCGACCCGGTGCTCGCACGGCACAGGCTGATGCTGGCGCCGCTCCGCTTTGGCGCTGGCATGAAGGGCAAAGTCGTGCAGTGTCTGGCAGCGGGGCTGCCCGTCGTCACGACAGACGTGGGGGCCGAGGGCATCGAGGGGTCACACGAGAGCATTCTCGTCGCCGACGACGACGAGGGACTCGCGGCACTCGCCGTGAAGCTGCATCGCGACCAAGACGTATGGAACAGGGCGTCCCGATCCGGCCAGCTGCTCGTTGGGGAGACGTGTTCGCACCGGGTGATCACCGGGCGCCTTGCCGCTTTCGTCTCGCCGGCGCCACAGGATCGGAGCGAGAGCCCGGCGCCCGCCGGGGCTCGATCACGGTGACGGGCGGTCTGCCCAGGCGCTGGTTCGGAAGCCGACCCTGGCTGCAGTTGCCGCAGGGCTCCGCCGCGGATCCGGTCGTCAAGCCGGCACCTTATCTACCGATCTACGAAGCCAGTCTCGAGCACCTGCGGCGAAGACGATTCACGCTGCTCGAGCTCGGAGTGTGGAGCGGAGAGTCGCTGAGGATGTGGCGCGAAGCCTTTCCCCGCGCCTTCATCGTCGGCGTCGACATCTCGCCGCCGCAGTTGGACCTGGGCGACCGCGTGCACATCCTGGAGGGAGATCAGTCGGACGCTGAGCTGATGAGTGACATTCGCCGGCGGTACGCGCCGGACGGTTTCGAGGTCGTCGTAGACGACGCGTCACACCTCGGCGTGACAACGGCGCTGTCGTTGAAGGCTCTCTTCGCCGAATACCTGAGACCTGGAGGCCTCTATTTCATCGAGGACTGGGGCACGGGATACATGCCGGCCTGGCACGACGGCGGGAAGATCACCTCGACCGTTGCCACCGAGACGCTCGCCGACTCGCCGGTCTCGCCCCGCGAGGACGCCACGCCGATCCCCATGCCCAGCCACGACCTGGGTATGGTCGGGCTGGTCAAGCGGCTCATTGATCACGCCGGGGCAGGAACAATCGGTGCCGTGCAGCCGGACGCGGCCGGCGAGACACTCGAGATCGAGTCGATGACGATCTGGGACGGGTTGGTCCTGCTGCGAAAGCGCGGCTGACGGCTCAGCGCGCCTCGCTGCGCAGGAGCATCAGCATGCGCTCGTCGTGCTCCGCGCTGGACGGGTCGGATTCCTCCGTGTCACCCACGTTGAGGACATCCAGGACACTCCAGCCGGCGCGCTCCGCGAGCCTCCCGATCCCGGCGGGCGAGAACATCCAGTAGTTGGTCGGGTCGTTGTTCGTCTCGTGAGGTCCCACCAGATACGCCACGGGCAGGTCCGCGATCGGTGTTTTCGTGGGCCCTGCGAAGCGCGCCACCTTGGTGCTCAACAGGCAATGAGTCGAGTGCGCCGCGAGTTCTCGCATCGTGTAGTAAGGGTTTTGCAGGTGGTAGAGGATTCCCAGCATGAACACGAGCCCATAGCGTTCACGCGGAAGCCGAAACTGACGGTCCAGGTCGATGTCGTGGATCTCGACCTTGGAGTGCAGGTGATCCCGCAGGGCCTGTGCGCCCCGCAGACCATTCATGTTCGATGCCGGCGTGTCGAGAATGTCGACCTGCCAGCCACCGACATCCTCGAGCACGAACGCGAGATCCCCGTCCGCTGCGCCGATGTCGGCAACAGGCATTCCGTACGCGAGCAGGTCCAGGTCGCGATGGTCACCTGAGAGCAGGTTGTTGAGGTGCACCACGTTCCCCAGGCTGTCATACGGATACCAGGGGATGCCGTCGCCGATCTCCGCACGCGCGGCGCGCATACGCGCCATCTGTGGCGCCAGTTGCCCAACCAGGTCATCGATCCGCATCGCGCCGAGGGTAGCGTGTCCCGTGGCGCAAGTCGGGACACCGAGCGCACCGTCCACCAGTTGGGCCCCGCCGGCGGGCTAAGGCACACGCGTCGCCTATCGTACTGCCACTGTGATTCGCTTCCTCAAGCCGCAATTGCCGCCCGTGCCGGCGATTGAACGCTACTTCGCCCGCTCTCGCGACGCGCACTGGTTCTCGAACGGCGGGCCCTGCCACCGCGAACTCGCCGGGCGCGCGGCGGCGTACGTAGGGGGCGGGGTCACCGCCATTCCCGTCGCGAACGGCACGCTCGGTCTGATGCTCGCGCTTCGCGCCCTCGCCGGACGGGCCGATCGCGACCGCAATGAGGTAATCATGCCCTCGTTCACCTTCGCGGCGACCGCGTCGGCCGTCGTCTGGGCCGGCTTCGAGCCCGTGTTCGTGGACGTTGACGGCGACGGCTGGCACCTCGACCCGGAGGCGCTGGAACACGCGATTTCCGAACGTGGAGAGCGCCTCGCAGCCGTGATCGCCTGCTCGACGTTCGGGACCGCTCCTCCGCGAGCCACGACCCTCGCGTGGGAGCGAATTACGCGCGGCCGCGGTGTGCCGTTGGTGGTCGACTCTGCGGCGGGCTTCGGATCAATCGACGAGGACGGCCGTCCGCTCGGCCGCCAGGGCGCCGTCGAGCTGTTCTCGTTCCATGCGACAAAGCCGCTCGCGGTCGGGGAGGGAGGACTCCTGACGACGCGCGACCCCGCCACCGCGGCGCGGATCACAGAGCTTTCCAACTTCGGATTCGACAAGGACCGCGTGGTCAGCGGGGAGCCTGGGATCAACGCCAAGCTCGACGAGTGGCACGCCGCGACCGCGCTCGCCGCGCTGGATCGGCTCGACGACGTGCTGGCGGCGAGGCGCGGTCATCTCGCGGCGATGCGGGAGTCGCTTGCAGGGCACCGATACACCTTTCAATCCGGGGGCGAGACGGCGGCCGGCCAGTTCCTGCCGGTGCTCGCCGAGGGGCCGGGGATGCGTGAGCGTGCACTCGCGGCGGCGCGGACTCGCGCCGTCGAGCTGCGCACGTACTTCGATCCGCCGCTGCACACCATGCCCGGGTTCGCACGCCATGACGTCGCCGGCAGCCTCGGGACGACCGAGACGCTCGCCGCGCGCATCCTGTCGCTACCGATGGCAAATGACCTCGCCCCCGAGGCGCGGGACAGGATCGTCGCGTGCCTCGGCGCGGCCACAGCCGAGCGGGCGCTGGCCGGTTCGAAAGGGTCGCCGTGACGGTCTCGGAGAGGCGCCTTGCGTTCGGCGCCTGCGGCGCTGACGTCACGATCTACGAGTGGGTCAGAATCGTCGAGCCGGAGCGGATCACGGTCGGCTCGCACGTCGTGATCGACGACTTCGTGTTCATCGACGGCAGCGGCGGCGTGGAGATCGGCTCACATGTCCACATTGCCGCGTACGCGAGCCTGATGGGCGGAGGGAAGATCGTCGTTGGCGACTTCGCAGGCATATCGGCCGGCAGCCGCCTGGTCAGCGGCAGCGACCGATTCGACGGCTCGGGACTCACCGGGCCGACGATCCCGGCCCGCTGGCGCTCGGTCGAGCGGGGGCACATCAACATGGGCCGACACGCAGTTCTCGGCACCAACGTCGTTGTGCATCAGAACGTGACGATTGGCGATGGCGCGACGTTGGGTCCGACTCCCTCGTCCTTGAGGACATCGAGCCATGGACGATCGCGGTCGGATCCCCCGCCCGTCCGGTCCGCACGCGCCCGAGCGAGCGCATCCTTGCGTGGGAGCAAGAGCTGTTGGAGGACGAGGCGCGGGACGACTGATGAGTCTCGCCCGCAGGCTGCGTGACGCGGCAGGGAAGCGCATCGTCGCGGGCTCAGCTGCGCTGGCGGACCGTGTCGAAAGGGCGCGCGGCCGCAACCCGGCGCTGCGGGAGGACGTCGACGCTGCGCTCGACAGCGTCCGCTCCGAAGTCGACGCGAAGTTCCAGGCATCGATGGGCGAGCTCGCTGCCCTGCGAGCGTCAGTCGATGAGCTGGCCACCCTGCGAGCGTCAGTCGATGAGCTCGCCGCCCTGCCGGCTTCGCTCGGTGAGCTCGCCCCCATGCGGGCATCCCTCGAAGCTCTCAACCAGCGGCTTGTGGACGTCCAGGCGATGTCCGCTCGTGCCTATGAGGCCGCGCTCAAGTGGCCGGCCGAGCTCGCTGAGCTGCGGGCAGCGCAGGACTACGAGCAACCGTGGGAGGAGCGTGAACCGCTCGTTACGGTGCGGATCGCCACCTACAACAACGCACAGATCCTGTGCGAGCGCACGCTTCCGTCAGTCCTCGCGCAAACGTATGAGAAGTGGGAGGCGATCGTCGTCGGCGACGCTGTGACGGACGACACCGAGGCGCGAGTAGCCGCACTCGAGGACCCTCGCATTCGCTTCGTGAACCTTTCGTTCCGCGGGCCTTACCCAGATGCGCCGAGTGCGCGCTGGTTGATCGCGGGGACAGCGCCCGCAAACCGTGGGCTGGCGGAGGCACGCGGCGACTGGATCGCACCGCTCGACCACGACGACACCTTCGTGCCCGACCACATCGAGGTCCTGCTGGCAGAGGCCCGCCGCACCCGCGCCGAGGTCGTCTACGGACGACTACGGCTGCTCGACGGGGAGGATGGCTCGGTGCTGGGGTCGATCGGCGAATGGCCCCCACGCCTCAGTGAGTTCGTCTGGCAGGCCTCGCTCTACCACCGCGGCCTGACGCGTTTTCCCTACGACGAGCGGGCCCGATTCGCCGGGGAGCCCGGCGACTGGAACCTCGGCCGACGGCTGTGGGAGGCCGGCGTGCGATTTGCCTTCCTCGACCGTGCCGTCGGCGACTACTACTTCTACGCCCGAAACGAGAGCACCGCGCTGCACCTCGAGCGGCTGCGGCGCCAGGCGTCCGCGTCCGACGGCAGCGACTGAACGGCCGGGGGACCGCAGGTCAGCGACGCCGCAGCCGGTCGCGCGCCCGCCGCAGCTTCCCGGGCGCAGTGAGGGCGTCGCGGCGCAGGTCTAGCGCTCCGGCCTCGTCACGCGTTGCGATGCGTCCGCAACTCGAGCACGTGAGCACACCCGACACATCGGAGCGCACGAACCCACGACACCCGGGGCACTCCAGCGCCTGGGCGATCGTCTCGTCGAACCGCTGCGGATCCGCGATCGGCTGACGCGCGTCGATTTGTTCCAGCTCCACGCCCTGGCGGACACCGTCGCCAAAACGGCAAGCCTGGAGCGCGGCGATCCAATCGGGCTGCCTTCTGCTGTATTCGCTCGCCGCGCCGGAGGCGAAGAACGGGTGCAGGTCGCCCACGACCACGAGGCTCGCAAGCAGCCCGTTCACCTGGGGCCAGTGCTTGTGGCGGAAACCGGGTACGGCACATGCCGCCTCGAGTTCCACACTGGTCGGGAGCCCGAGCTCCATATGCTCGTTCAGCCAGGAGGGCGGCGCCTCGCCCCTCGACCGGTACAGCTCGACGAAGAACTCGTCCGCGTTGACGGCGGTGTCCGTCGGGCACGCGAGCAGGACGCGCCGCGACGCGACGCGCGCGCATTCGGCCACCAGCGACGACCGTTGGTCCGCCGCGACGTGCTCGAGGACGTCCAGGCACACGACCGTGTCGAACGCACCGTCCGCCCACGGGAACCGCCCCGGATCGGTGCGCACGGCGAACATCTCCCGGGCGACAGGCGTGGGGAATGCCACGTCCTGTCCGGCAAATCGAGCCTCCGGGAACACGCAGCTCAAACCGATCGGCCCCGATCCCACGTCCAGCACGCTTGACCTGGCGATCTCGACGTCTGCTGCAACGGGCGCATAGCGAACCAGCCAGTTCAACACGCAAGCAGAGAATGGAGCATCAGCCGATTTCTTGGGCCGCGATCCGGTGCGCGCGGAAACGGACCTCGTGAGCTCGCCGGCCTGCTAGCGCGCGGGCCGAGCACAGGCGCGTCCATAGGCCTCGAGCGTGAGCTGCGCCGCGCGCCGCCAGGTGAAGGCGCACTGCCCGCTCGAGCCCCAGCCGTCGCAGCCTCTCGGCCTCCCCGGGGTCGCTGAGCAGCTGCTGGATCGCAGCCGCGATCGCCCGCGTGTCGCGCGGATCGAAGAGCAGCGCAGCGTCGCCCGCGACCTCGGGCAGCGAGGAGGCGTTGAGCGGCCACCGGCACACCCCGGGCCATCGCCTCCAGCACGGGCAGCCCGAAGCCCTCGTACAGGCGAGGGGAACACGAACGCCGTCGCGAGCGCCCACAGGCCCTCGAGCTCGGCCCCGGAGATCCAGCCCGGCAGCAGCACGTCGTCCTCGACGCCCCGCGGCGCGCCCGCGCTCGCGCAGCTCCTCCTCGTGGGACGTGTGGTAGCCCGGCAGCACGAGCAGCGGCCGGCGCTCGGCGTCGATCAGAGCGAGTGCGTCGATCAGCGCGGCGAGGTTCTTGTGGGGGCGCTTGGCCGACAAGCTGAGCAGCACCCGGCCGCTCGCCGAGGCCGAAGCGCGCGCGGTCTGCGCCTCGGGCAGGGGCCGGTCGCGCTGGACCGCCCCCAGGCCGAGCGGCACCACGTCGATGCGCTCGGCGTCGATCCCGCAGGAGCCGACGAGGTCATCGCGGGTGCTCTGCGAGTCGGCGATCACGCGGTCCGAGCGCCGGGCCGCGGCGGGCACGAGCACCCTCATGCCCTTGTCGCGGATGCCGCTGTGGGCCTCGGGAAAGCGCGCGTAGATGAGGTCGTGGACGGTGACCACGCGCCGAAAGCGGCCCCACAGCGGCGCCGTGCTGGCGAGGCTGTGCACGAGCTGCGCCCGCGCGCGCATCGCCAGCGGCGCCAGCAGTGCCTGCTCACCCAGCACCCATTGAGCGCGCCGGCGGGCCTTTACGGGCACGCGCACGCTCGGCAGCGCGTCCCGCAGCGGCCAGTCGCTGGCCGCGGCGGTCTCGCGGTTGATGAAGGCCGTGAAGCGGTAGCCTGCCGGCGCCGCGCCGAGCAGCGCCGCGATCAGCTCCTGCGCGGCGATCTCCATTCCGCCGGTCTCGCCCGGAACCAGGAAGATCAGGTTGAGGCCCACATGCACGGCGAGCGGGGAGGCTAGTGCAGATGTGCAACCCTGCTGGCGCTTGAGCCCGCCCCCAGCACCGGTTATCGGGATCGACGCACGCGCAGCAGCCGAGGAGGGGGCCGGGCGCGGGCGCGTGGTGCGGGAGCTGCTGCGCACGCTCTCCTCGCTCCCCGACGACGGCACCGCTTCGTCCTGTTCGCCCGCGAGCGCTGGAGCGGCGCCAGCCTGGACGGCGCTTCAGCTGGCGGCTGATCTCGGCGCGCGACCCGTCGTGGCACGTGCGCACCGCTCGGACGGCCAGCCGCCGCTGCGACGTGTTCCTCTCGAGCAACTCCTACCTGACGGTGCTGTTCCTGCGGATCCCCGCGGTGACCGTGGTCTACGACCTGACCACTTCGTGCCGGAGATGCGCCCGATGCGCCGCTCGGTGGCGATCGAGCGGGTCACCCTCGGCCCGGCCGTGCGGCCGCTCGGCGGTGCTGCTCGCTATCTCCCAGGCGACCGCCACGGCACTCGAACAGCACTTTCCCGCCGCCGCCGGAAAGACGGTCGTGGCCCCGCTCGGGGTGACTCCCTGGAGGCGCCCGACCCCCGAGCAGGCGGCCTCGCTGCCGGCCGCCGGGCTTCGTGCTCGCCGTCGGGACGCTCGAGCCGCGCAAGAACCTGCCGCGCCTGGTCGACGCCTACGCGCGGCTGGACGGGCGAGCTGCAGGCCCACCACCCGCTGGTCGTCGTGGGCAGGTCGGATGGGAGACCGGCGAGACGATCGGCGCGCTGCGCTCGCTCGGAGACCGCTGCTCGGTGCTCGGCTTCGTCGAGGACGCGGAGCTGGCCGAGCTCTACCGGCGCTGCGCCGTGTTCTGCTACCCGTCGCTCGGGGAGGGCTTCGGACTCCCTGTGCTGGAGGCGATGTCCGCCGGGGCCGCCGTGATCACCTCCGATCTCTCCTCGCTTCCGGAGGTGGGAGGCGACGCCGTGGATTACGTCGATCCGCGCTCCACGGAGCAGATCGCGGCGGCACTGGAGCGGGCTCTGTCGGACGAGGCCCACCGCGCGCGGCTCTCGCACCTGGCGCTGGAGCGCTCGCGCGGAGTTCTCCTGGGAGCGCTTCGCGGACGTCACGCTGGAGGCGCTGGACCGCGCGGCAGGCGGCAGAGCTGACGCAGCACGGCCGAACGCGTCGGCGAGCCCGCGCGTGCGCGGCGAGCCCGCGCCGAGGAGCACGGCCAGGCGCAGCGACAGCAGCGAGATCACGGAGGCGAGCGCGACAACGGCGAGGGCGACACGGGGATGGGGGTAGTAGCGGCGGATGCTCGCCAGGTAGTGGGGCGAGGCCAACGCGTAGCCGTCGCTGCTGGCACCGCCGAGGTGCACGAAGCGGGCGTCCGGAAGTACCTCGCGGGCCCACCCGGCCCTCGCCATCCGCCGCTGCCACTCGGTCTCCTCCAGGTACATGAAGAAGCCCTCGTCGAGGGGCCCGGCGCCGGCAGCAGCCTGGCCCGGACCATCAGCGCCGCGCCCGTCGCGTGAGCGATCGGCGCGGGCCGCTCAGCTGAGAACGGGGGATGTGATGGACGTCCAGTGGGCCCCCGCGCACGAGGAACGCGACCGGGGCGCAGAAGTCGACGAACAGCGTGAGCAGCGAGGGAAAGCGCCGGTGCACGTTGTCCTGCGGGGAGCCGTCCTCGTTGAGCAGCAGCGGCGCGAGCAGGCCCGTGCCGGGATGCTCGTCGAGGTGCGCGACCAGCCGCACGACCGCGTCGTCCTGCGCGAACGCGTCGGGATTGAGCAGCAGCAGGTAGCGGCCGCCGGCCACGGCGATGGCGGCGTTGTTCCCGGCCGCGAACCCGCGGTTGGCGCGCAGTTCGAGGATCCGGGCCTGAGGTCGGCGCGCGCGCAGGAGCTCGAGTTCCACGGCGGGAGAATCGGCGTCCGCCACGATCTCCTCGAGCGCCAGCCCCCCGGCGGCGCTCGCCGCCGCCTCCAGCGCCGTCACGGTCAGCTCAGCGCTGCGGTAGTTGACCACGACGACAGATACGTCCGGGCGCTTCTGGTCGGCCTTTCCGTCCACCGCGATCCGCCATCCTAGAGCGGATGTCTGGAGCTTCGGCCGAGCCCGATGTGCTGGATGCACCCGAGGCCGGAGCCACGGCGGTGCGCGGCAGCGCGTTGCGTTCGGGCGGATATGCGGTCGCGATCGGGCTGTCGCTGCTGTCCGCACCGCTGCTGATCCGCCACCTCGGCGTGGCGGACTACGGCGTATACGTGACGATCACGGCGCTGGTCACCGTCGCCGCCGGCGTGTCCGACATCGGGATCACCTCCGTCGGGGTACGCGAGTGGGCGATCCGGCCCCCCGGCGAGCGCCGGATGCTGCTCGCGAGCCTGTGGGGTGCGCGTCTGACGCTCACCCTGCTGGGATGCCTGGCGGCCTTCGCCTTCGCGCTCCTGGCCGGATACGGCCCCGTGCGCCTCGCCGGAACCGCCGTGGCCTGCGTGGGGCTGGTCGCAACCGCCTCCTATGAGGCGCTTGCCGTCCCGCTGCAGGCCGAACTGCGACAGGGACGCGTGGCGGCCGCCGAAATCACCCGTCAGGCCGTACAGGTCGGGCTGATCCTGCTGCTGATCGCGGCAGGGGCGGGTCTGGTGCCCTTCCTCGCCACCGCGATCCCCGCCGGGCTGTGCGCGGCCGCCGTGGTGATCAGGGCCTCCTCGCAGGGGCTCGTGCGCCCGTCGATCCATCCGCGGGCGTGGTGGGACCTGCTCCGCGACACACTCCCGTTCGCGGCCGCATCGGCGATCGGGGTCGTGTACCTGCGGACCACCGTGATCATCACCTCGCTGGTCGCGGGCGCGCTGCAGACCGGTTACTTCGGGGCCGCCTTCAGGGTGACCGAAGTGCTGATGGGCGTTCCCGTGCTGCTCGTCGGCGCGCTTTTCCCGATCCTCGCCCGAGCGGCGGCTACGGACCGCGAGCGGCTGCGGTCCGGGTTGCGGCAGACCTTCGAGGGCGCACTCGCGGCCGGGACGCTGACCGCCGTTTGCATGATCGGCGCAGCACCTCTGGCGATCCGGATCCTGGTGGGCGCGAAAGCGGCGCCGGCCGTGGAAGCTCTCTCGATCCTCAGCGTCGGGCTGGGCTTCTCGTTTCTGGGCGCCACCTCCCAGTTCGCACTGCTGGCGCTTCGCGAGCATCGGGCGATCCTGCTCGTCAACGTCGGCGCGTTGGCGGTAAACGTGGCGCTGACCCTGCTGCTGGCAACGAGTGCAGGAGCGCGCGGAGCGGCGCTCTCGCTGGCGATCTGCGAGACGCTCGTGGCGCTCTCTTCGACCGCACTGCTGGCACGGGTCTCACCGGGCTTCGCTCCCGCACGCAGCACCTCGGCGCGGATCGCGCTCGTCGTCCTGCTCGGCGGCGGGACCGCGGCGGCGCTGTCCGGCACCGGGCCCGTACTGCAGGCCGTCGCCACGGCTGCCGTCGCGCTGGGAGCGGCGAGCGCTCTGCGAACCCTTCCCTCCGAGCTGTGGGCACTGCTGCCGCTGCGGCGGCTGCTCGCTTTCCGCAAGGCATGAACGTAGGGGTCGTCCACCAGCTCCCCTCCGGGGGGGCTATCCGCGTGATGGCCGAGTGGCTGCGGCGAACCGAAGCCTCCGATCTGACGCTCTACACACGGGACGCGTCGGTGCACGAGTTTGCGCCCTTACCGGACCGGGTGAACGTGATCGAGCGACCCCTGCGCCCGGGAGACGGCGCCCTCGATGAGATCGTCCGCCTCGCCCGCTCCCCCGCCGAGGGAGCGCGACTTGCCGCGGAGATCGATCGCTCCGGCCACGACGTCGTGTTCTGCTTTGCGAGCTCGTTCACCCAGGCGATCGACGTGCTGCCGTTCCTGAAGACGCCGAACATCTTCTACGCCCCCGAGCCGCTGCGCTCGGCATATGAGCCGCCACGACTGCGCGAGTTGCCCGGCGGCTGGCGGGGCGAGCTCACCCGTCGGGGCCTGAACCCGATCGAGTTGCGCCGCCGCCAGCTGGACCGGCGCTACCTGCGATCAGCGCAGCGCATCGTGACCCACTCGCGCTTCACCCAGGGAACGCTGCGCGAGATCTACGGCGTGTCGAGCGAGGTGGTCCCGCTGGGCGTCGACTGGGAGACCTTCACTCCGGGCGCGGGCCGGCGCGAGGGCTTCGTGCTGTCGGTCGGGGCGCTCCATCCCCTGAAGGGCCACGACGAGCTGATCAGGGCCCTGGCGACGCTCCCGCCCCCGCGTCCGCGCCTGGTCGTGATCGGCGACCGCGGCCGTTCGGAGGCCCAGCTGCGAGAGCTGGCCGGGGCGCTGGGGGTGCAGCTGGAGGTCTTGAGCAGGCTTCCGCTGGCAGAGGTCGTGTCCTGTTACCGGCGAGCCGGCGTCGTCGCCTGTGCCCAGGTTCGTGAGCCCTTCGGGCTGGTGCCTCTGGAGGCGATGGCGTGCGCCACGGCGGTTGTCGCCGTGCGCGAAGGCGGGTTCTGCGAGACGGTCCAGGACGGCCGCACCGGTCTGCTGGTGGAGCGCGACAGCGGCGCTCTCGGTGGCGCGATCGCACGCGTTCTCTCCGACGGCGCAGTGGCCGCTCGCCTCGGTGCTGCCGGCCGTGAAAACGTCGTGCAGCAGTGGGGCTGGGCGAACTGTGCCTCCCGCTTCGATCAGCTGCTCGCCGAGCAGGCGGAGGGCATTCAGCCGGCCAACCGAAACGTGATCTAGGCTGCCGCGAACCGTGAGGCCGGTGAGCGTGATCCGCGAGAAGGGGTTGTGGTACGTCCTGCGCGTCGGCCCACCGGTGTTGTGGTTTCGCGTCAGGATCCGGGTTCAGTTCTGGTGGCGGACGCTCGTGGCATCCGTCGTACGCCGGCGACGCGGGTCACGTCGGTTCACGTACGACGGGGCGAGTTACGAGTATCTGATCCATCCGGGTAACCGCACGTGGAGGAACGAGCGCACGATCGAGATCCCGATCGCGATGAGCGCGCTCGAGCGCCATCGAGGAGAGCGAATCCTCGAGGTGGGCAATGTCCTCGGCCTCTACACACCCGTCGAGCACGACGTCGTCGACAAGTTCGACGAGTCTGTGAAAGCGGTGGACATCGTCGACTACACGGCTGACCCCTATGACTTCATCGTCAGCATCTCAACGGTCGAGCACATCGGCTGGGACGAGGACATGCGGGTTGGTCGAGATCGAGTCGGCGATCCTGAGAAGGTGGGTCGCGCGATCGCGCATCTGTCGGGCCTGCTGAAGGCGGGGGGCGAAATGCTCGTCACGTTTCCCCTCGGCTACAACCCCGCCTTGGACGGGCTGGTGAGGGAGGGCGGGTTGCCTTTCAGGCACGTGTCCGGGATGGAACGGGTCGGCTCGGACAATGAGTGGGTCGAGGTCGACATCAACACGGTGCGCGACGCTGCATATGACTTCCGGCGGATGCGCGCGAACGTGCTCGTGGTCGCTTCGGGATAGGGCAAGGGGGCGCCCCGAAGGCGATCTCACGCCCTCCCCGGCGGCGGCGAGCTCGCAAGCCCATCTCGGCAGCGCGGGCCGGGAGCGGGGATATCATCACGCCGGATGAACGACGCCGTCCGGCTCGGGGTGGTGGGCCTCGGGTATTGGGGCCCCAACCTGGCCCGCAACTTCCGCGCCCTGCCCGGTGCCGAGCTCGTGTGGTGCTGTGACGCCTCGGAGGACGCCCGCGAGCGGCTCGCCCCGCTGGTGCCGGGGGCCACGATGACCGCCCGCCTGGAGGACCTGCTCGAGGACGAGCAGCTCGACGCGGTCGTGCTCGCCACGCCCGTGCCGACCCACGCCGAGCTGGCGGTACGGGTGCTGGAGGCGGGCAAGCACTGCTTCGTGGAGAAGCCGCTGGCGCAGTCGGTGGCCGACGCCGAACGGGTCGTCGCGGCCGCCGAGCGGACGGGGCGCACGCTGATGGTCGGGCCACCTGCTCGAGTACCACCCCGGGCGTGCGGATGCTGAAGTCGCTGGTGGACGAGGGCGAGCTCGGAGAGATCTACTGCGTGTACGGCAACCGCGTCAACCTGGGCCAGATCCGCAGCGACGAGAACGCCCTCTGGAGCCTCGGAGCCCACGACGTCTCGGTGCTCCTGCACATCGTCGAGGAAGAGCCCTACGAGGTCTCCGCCCACGGCGAGTCATATGTGCGCGAGGGGGTCGAGGACGTCGTGTTCTGCTACCTGCGCTTCCCGTCGGGGGTCGCCGCCCACCTCCATCTCTCGTGGCTCGATCCCCACAAGGAACGGCGCTTCACGATCGTGGGCTCCAAGCGGATGGCGACCTTCGACGACATGGCCCTCGAGGGCAAGCTCACGATCTACGACAAGGGCTTCGACGAGGACACCCGCTCCTACGGCGAGTACATCGCCCGCAGCGGCGACATGTTCAGTCCGCGTGTGCCGAGCGTCGAGCCGCTGAGGCTCGAGTGCGAACATTTCCTCGAGGCGGTCAGGGCCGGTGCCACGCCCCGCTCGGACGGCCACAGCGGCCTGCGCGTGGTGCGCGTGCTCGAGCGGCTCCAGCACGAGGTCGAACGGACCAGGCGCTCCGCCGCTGCGCTGAGCGCGTAGCGGCTCACGCCGGCACCGAGCGCGGAGCGGCTCGCGGCGGCTGTCAGCGCTCGAGCACTCCAACCACGTTCGAGGCTCCCTGGCCATAGGGGTAGTCGGACTCCGGTTCGGAGACGGCCCGGAACTGGTAGCGGGCCGGTCCCGGGAACTTGAAGCGGTAGCCCGCGTGAAAGCGTCCCCGGCGGCCAGTGCGGACGTCCTCGAACTGGATCCAGGGGCCACCCGGAGAGCGGGCCTCGAGCACGAGCTGCTTGCCGTCGGCGGGGACCGGTCCGCCGCGCAGGCGTCCGCTGAAGTGGATGCTCTCGCCGACGCTCGTCACCGCCGGCGAGACGTGCATGGTGATGCCGGCTCGCACGACCAGGGTGAGGTTCGCGGAGGCGGCGGGCCCCTCTTCGTCGAGTCGGGCGCGGTAGGCGAAGCGGAGCGTCCGCGAGCAGACGCCGCCCGGCACCGTCACCGTGAACCGTCCGGAGGCGTTCGTCCTGGCCGCCGGCATCGCCGCCGCCCGAGCGCCCGATCGCGCTGGGCACCGCCGACACGTCGATGCTCGCCCCTGCGATCGGCACGCCACTCGCCGTCGTGAGCCGTCCCTGGACCTCGACGGCATGACCGAAGCCGGCCACCAACCGGCGCTTGGGGGTGCTTGCCCACCTCACCGACAGGGCGGCCTGGGCGGTGGCGTTGGTCCCGTTCGGGGGTCCGGGGACCACGTTGTGGATCGTGATCGAGCGTTCGAGCACGGGGGCCGAGTTGCCCGCGGCGTCGAGCACGCTGACCGCGAGCTCGTGGGTGCCGTTGGCGATCTTGGTGGTGTCGAGGGCGACCTGGACGTTCTCGGCCTGGGGGCAGGGCTGGGCCGAGAGGAAGGCCGGCAGGCCATCGCTCGTCTGCCCCAGGTTCCGGCATCGGCCCCCGTCTTCGTCGGGAACGGTGCTCTGCACCACCTGGCCGTCCACCGAGAAGACCACCTCGTAGATGCCCGACAGCGGGTCGCTGGCGGTGAAGCTGATCGGGGACTGCCCGCCCACGGTGGCTGCACTCGCCAGGTCGCCCGCCACCCCACCGGCGGAAGGGCCGGCCTGCTGTTCGAGGACGAGGTCGGCGGCGTACAGGTAGATGGCGGCGGCGTACCCGTTGGCGTCGCTGCCGGTTTCGGCGCAGGGTTTGGCTTCAAGACCCAAGCACGCCGCGGTGGCGTAGAGACTGCCGCCGAGGTTGGCGGGGCTGGCGGTGATGTAGTTGAGTTCGGCCAACGGGGGACCGCTCTCCGACCCAAGACCGGCGCAACCTTCGGCGTAATCGCACAAGTCGAGCGTGAAGGACGGCCCGGGGCCGGCGATCCGCACTAGATCCGAGGCTTCAGTCGGTCGCTCCCCCGTCGGCGTCCCCCGCGCGCCACAGCTTCGCGCCCACCAGCTCATCCCCCGCCGGCGGCGAGAATTCCCACACCGCGCTAGCCGTGTTCGCCACTCGCCCAGGACTCCTCTGCAACGCCGCCAGCAACGCCCCGCCTTCGCGACATGTGTTCGACGCGACGGCTCCCACGCCCGCCTCCGTCCCCTTCCACCCTTCCGCCGGGATCGGCGCCCCGTTCGGAGCCCGGCACGAGTACACGTGGTAGCGGCCCGCCCATGCCGGCGACGCCGACTCGGCGGCAAACGCGCCCGCGACGACGAGGGCGAGCACCAGCGGCAGCACCGGGAGCGCGAGCCCTCCCGGCTGCGTCGGCTTGTTCGATCTCCGTTCGAACGGCAGCATCTCCTACCCCTGTGTCGCTTCGAGGTGGGTGAAGACCCTCCCCGGATTCTTCCAGGGACGGCCGGCCGGTGCGGGCCCGGCTTCCGGCTACCCGCCGGAGGCGAGGGTGAAGCGCAGTGGCAGCGAGGCCAGGCCGTAGATGCCGTTGGGCCCTTCGAAGACGGGCTCGCCGTCGAGCTCGAGGTGGTCCAGGCGGCGGGCGAAGAACTCCAGGGCCTCGTTGAGCTCCACCCGGGCGAGGTTGGCTCCGAGGCAGTAGTGGATCCCGGCCCCGAAGGTGAGCGGGCGAGCGGCGCGGCCCTCGGCGGTCCGCTCGCCGGCGGTGATGTCGAAGCGTTCGGCGCTCGATTCGTCGTCGAGGTCGCGGTTGCCGGTGAAGGCGCACACGATCACCACCGAGCCCTCGGGGAAGGTCACGTCACGGTGGACGACCTCCTCGGTGAGGATGCGGGCCGTGAAGGGGGTGATGGGCTCGAAGCGCAGCGACTCCTCCACGGCCGCCGAGGCGAGGCCCGGATCGGCGCACAGGGCGGACCACTGATCGGGGTCTTCGGCGAGCAGCCTGATGGTGTGCGCCAGCTGGCTCTGGCTGGTGTCCACGCCGCCCACGAGGACGTTGAAGACGAGGTTGATGCACTCGCTCTCTGACAGCCTGTCCCCCTCCTGCTCGGCCGTGATCAGCTTGGAGATCAGGTCGTCCCCGGGGGTCTCGCGGCGGGCCGCCAGGAGCGCACGGGCATACTCGTAGAACTCCTCCACCGCCTGCTCGATCAGCTCGACCTCGGTGGCCATGCTGACGGCGTCGAACTGGCGCTGGATCCAGTTCGACCAGTGGTGAAGCCGGGGAGCGTCCTCGAGGGGGGCGCCCATCACGTCGGCGATCACCTGGGAGGGGTACGGCTTGGCGAAGGCCTCCACGAACTCACAGGAGACGCTCGGCCCGTCCCCGCCGGCGGCGACCGATTGCTCGAGCAGCTCATCGAGGAAGCTCTTCATCGCCGGCCGGTAGCGCTCGACCGCCCGGGGAGAGAGCGCCGGGTTCACCAGCCCCCGCAGGCGCGAGTGGTCGGACCCGTTGACCTGGAGGATGTTGTGCTCCATCTGCTCGTAGAGAGGGCCCTCCGAGACACCGAAGATCTCGGCGATCTTCATGCCGGGGAAGATCGCCGCCTTCGTACGGAGGAAGAACTCGGCCGACTCACGATCGAGCACGACGTAGCCCAACGGGGCTTGCGCGAGCCAGCCGTGCCCGCGCAGCTCACCCATTGCCTCGTGAAAGCGCTCGCCCCTCATCGACGGCTCTGTGCCGTCGAAGGTGGGCAGGTCCAGCTCGCTGACGAGCGCCATCCCCGCAGCGAGCCGTCAGTTCAGCGGGAGGGTCAAGCTATTTCTTCGGGCTGACGGCCTGCTTCAGGGACGCCCCGGCCGAGAACTTGGGGGCCTTGGAGGCTTTGATTTTGACCCGCTCACCAGTGCGCGGGTTGACGCCCTGGCGGGCGGCCCGTTTGACGACGGAGAACTTTCCGAACCCCGTGATGCTCACCTCGTCACCTTTTTTGAGTGTCTTGGTGACCGTTCCGATGAGCGACTCGAGAGCCCGCGAGGAATCAGCCTTGCTGAGCCCGCTGTCGGCCGCGACCGCCTCGATCAACTGCGACTTGTTCATCTGCCTTCCTTTCTCGCTTTGTGTAGCGGCGAGCGCGCAGGGTACCGTGCCAGCTTCTTCCCCGGGTTCAAGAGTCCCTTCGGATCGAAGGCCCCCTTGATCTGTTCATGAAGCTCCACCGCCCGCCGCGGCCACTGGGACTCTAAGCGACCCCGCTTGGACCAGCCCACCCCGTGCTCCCCGGCGATCGAGCCGCCGAGCTCCACGACGAGCTCGAACAGCTCCTCCCCGGCGGCGTCCGCCGCATCGAGCTCCTCTCCCCGGGCGGGGTCCACGAGCACGGTGGCATGGACGTTTCCGTCCCCCGCGTGACCGAACGAGCAGCTCCGAAGGCCGTGGGCTTGGGCGATCCGCTCGAAGCGTTCGAGTCCCTCGGCGAGGCGCTCGCGGGGGAACACGACGTCCTCGCTCACCTTCGCCCCGCGGACCCCGGTCAGCACGCCATTGACCCCATCCCGCCAACGCCACAGGGCGCCCGCGTCGGGAGGCTCGTCCACCTGGACAAGGAGACCGTCGAGCGCCGCGAGCAGCTCTCCCCGTTGGGCCTGTACCTCCTCGCGGCTGCCGTCCACCTCCACGATCAGCGCGAAGCGTGCTCCGGCGGGAACCGCTTCGCCGCCGACGCCGGAGCTCCCCGGATAGGACGGGCTGAGCAGCGTCACCGCCTCACCCTCGAGGAAGTCGAGCACCGACGGGCGCAGACCGGACCCGAGGATCTGGTCGACCGCCGAGCAGCCCTCCTCGCGGCTGTCGAGGAAGAGCACCAGCGGCAGGGTGGCTGCGGGCGCCGGCAGCAGCCGCAGCCGCACGGCGGTCACGATCCCAAGCGTGCCCTCGGAGCCGATCAAGAGGCTGCGCAGGTCATAGCCGGACACGTCCTTGGCCGCCCATCCGCCGACGGCCACGAGCTCCCCGGGAGCCAGCACGACCTCCATCCCGGCCACCCACGAGCCCGTCACGCCGTACTTGACCGCGTGCGGACCGCCCGCGTTGGTGGCCACGTTCCCACCGATCTGCGACTGCTCGGCCGCGCCGGGATCGGGAGCGAAGAAGAGGCCGTGCTCACGGGCCAGGCGCTGCACCTCGCGGGTCCGGACGCCGGCCTCGGGGAACATCCGCCACAGCGGCGGGTCGATCTCTCGCACCTGCCGCAGGCGCTCCAGCGAGCACACCACGCCGCCCTCCACAGGGGCCGCACCGCCCGTCAGGCCCGTGCCTCCTCCCCGGGGGGTGATCGGCACGTCGTGCTCGTAGCACCAGGCCAGCAGCGCCCGCACCTCCTCGGGGGTGCCCGGGAGGGCGACCGCGTCGGCCCGCCCCTCGACCCCTCGCCGGCGGGACAGGTCGCGGTTGTATTCCGACTCGGGCCCAACCTCGAGCACGTACTCGGGGCCGATCAGGGTGGAGAGCTCGCGCACGAGGCCCGTCGGCACAATGCGGTTGGCTGCTGCGGGCATCTCTCTGCCCGCGAGGCTAGTGCAGGGCCGGGTTCCGCCGACGTGATAAGCATCAGCGATGGGACGAAGGGGGAGGCTCGCGAGGGGACGTGTGGGCGCGGTGGGCATCGTGGCGGTGCTGTTGTTAGCCCTCTCGGTGGCGGCCTCCGCCCGCGCGGAAACCCTCGCGTTCGTCCCCTGCCGCCCGGGGCAGCTCCCGACCGTCCACTCGCCGGCGTTCCAGTGCGCCTCGCTGCGGGTCCCGCTCGACCGCACGGCACCGCAGATCGGCAGCGTCACGGTCGCGGTACAGCGGATTCCGGCGAGCGCGCCCCGCCAGGGCACGATCGTGTTCCTCGCGGGTGGCCCGGGACAGGCTGCCATCCCCGCGTACGATCCCTACCTCCTCGCCCTCGCGAAGGAGGACACCGCCCTGCGGGCGTTCGAACTGGTGACCTTCGACCAGCGGGGGACCGGGCAGTCCGGACAGCTGCAGTGCCCCAAGCACCCTCGCGCTAGAACGGCGAAAGGCCTGCTCGGGGAATGTGCGAAGACCCTCGGGCCGGCACTGTCGGATTACACGAGCCAGGACTCGGCGGACGACATCGAGTCGCTGCGCGAAGCCCTCGGTGGCGGCAAGATCTCGCTCGTGGCCGTCTCGTATGGGGGGCGTGTCGCCGGTCTCTACGCGCACGAGCACGCGGAAGACATCGCACACCTGGTCCTCGACTCGCCCTCGACGATGACCGGGCCCGAACCGATCAACACCCCGTGGTTGCACGCCCTTCCGCGTGTGCTCGACGAAGGCATCTGCGGCGGCGGAGCCTGCAGCGGCTTCACGGCAAACCTCTATGGCGATCTGACGCGTCTCCTCGCCCGGCTTCGCGGGCACCCGGCCGAGGCGGAGTTCGTCGACCAGCGCGGCCACCTGACCGAGACGTTCATCGGTGAACTAGAACTGCTGGGGCTGCTCGCCGGCACCGACGTCGACCCGGGCCTGCGGCGGGTCGCACCGGCCGACATCGCCGCCGCCGCACATGGGCACCTGACGCCGCTGGCGAGACTGCTCGAAGAGGAACCCGCGCCGGGCACGCCCGGTGACACGAGCGGCCTGCTGTTCCTCGCGACCTCCTGCAGCGAGGACTCGTTTCCGTGGTCGGCAGAATCCCCTCCGGACACGCGACGGGCGATCCTCGAGCGGTACCTGAAGAGTGTGCCCCCTGCCACCACGGCACCCTTCACGGTCCCGGCGGCCTCGGCGCTGAGCCCGCTGCTGGCCTGCAGCTTCTGGCCGTCGACCAGGCCGGCGCCCCCGCCGCCCGCCGGCACCTCGCCGGCACCGACGCTGATCCTGTCCGGTGTCGACGACCTGCGCACCCCCTACGAACAGTCCCTCCGGGTGGCAACCGGCTACAGCGACGTCCACGTGCTCCAGATCCCCGCCACCGGCCACTCGACGATCTCCACGAGCAGGTGCGCCATCGACGCGATGAGCAACTTCCTCGCCAGCGGTCAGGCGCCGGGCCCTTGTCCACCCCCGAGCGAACCGCAGGTGCTTCCCCTGCCGCCCTCGACGCTTGCGAAGGTGAGACCCGCCTCCTCCTCCAGCCACCTCGCGGGCAGGGTGGCCGAGGCGGCGGCAATGACACTCGACGACATCCTCAGCCAGCCCGGCGGGGCCGGGGGCGGACTGGAGGCGGGCCGTTGGGCCGTGCGCGGCGATCACGTCCGTCTCCGGAGGACCGTGGACGTGGCCGGCGTGGCCCTCAGCGGTTCGATCGTGCTGGGAGGGACTCCGAGGGGCCGGATCACCGTCGCCGGACGGCTGCATGGAACCCTCGAGCTCAACGGGCAGACCCTCGCCGGCCGTCTGGGGCGCGCGCGAGCACGCGCGCGCGTGCTCGAACAACCCTGACGGAACACCCTGGGGCTGCAAGTAGCATCTGTGTCGGCCATGGCAGTGACCGCCAAACCCGCCTCCGGGCAGGACGACGACGCCCAGAACGAGAACGATCGCTTCCGCACGCTCTCCGGCGCACCGATCAAGGAGCTGTACACGGCCACCGATCTGCCCGCGGGCGCCGGTGGCCCCGAGGACCCGATCGGGCTCCCCGGGGAGTACCCCTTCACACGCGGCATCCACGCCAGCATGTACCGCGGGCGGCTGTGGACGATGCGCCAGTTCGCCGGCTTCGGCACCAGCGAGGAGACCAACGCCCGCTTCCATTACCTGCTCGACCACGGCCAGACGGGGCTCTCGACGGCCTTCGACATGCCCTCCCTGATGGGTCACGACTCCGATCACCCGCGCTCGCTGGGTGAGGTGGGGCGGGAGGGCGTGGCCGTGGACACGCCCCAGGACATGCGCACGCTCTTCGGCGGGATCGACCTCGGCGAGGTCTCGGTGTCGATGACGATCAACGCCCCGGCGGCGATCATGCTCGCCTTCTACGTCGTGGCCGCCGAGAGCGACCCCGCCCATCCGACGCCCCCCGAGCAGCTGTCGGGGACGATCCAGGCGGACATCCTGAAGGAGTACATCGCCCAGAAGGAGTGGTGCTTCCCGGTGGACCCAGGGATGCGCCTGTGCGGGGACATGATCGAGTGGTGCTCCCATCGCATGCCCCGCTGGCATCCGATCTCGATCTCCGGCTACCACATCCGCGAGGCCGGCTCGACCGCCCAGCAGGAGCTCGCCTTCACGCTCAAGGACGGGCTCACATACGTCGAGCAGGCGGTCGAACGGGGCCTGGATGTCGATGACTTCGCCCCGCGGCTGTCGTTCTTCTTCAACGCCCAGATCGACTTCTTCGAGGAGATCGCCAAGTACCGCGCGGCGCGCCGGATCTGGGCGCGGGAGATGCGCGAGACCTTCGGCGCCCGCAACCCGCGCTCCTGGCAGATGCGCTTCCACGCCCAGACGGCAGGGGTGAGCCTGACCGCCCAGCAGCCGCTGAACAACATCGTCCGCACCGCCGTCGAGGCGCTGGCTGCCGTACTCGGAGGAACCCAGTCGCTGCACACCAACTCCTACGACGAGGCGCTCGCACTGCCCACCGAGGAGGCCGTCACCGTCGCCCTGCGCACCCAGCAGGTGCTGGCCGGCGAGACCGGCGTGACGAACACCGTGGACCCGCTCGGAGGCTCCTACTTCGTCGAGGCCCTCACGGACGAGATGGAGCGCAGCGCGTACGAGTACTTCGCCAAGATCGACGAGCTCGGGGGGATGGTGGAAGCGGTCAAGCGCAACTACCCCCAGCGCGAGATCGCCAACGCCTCCTTCGAGTTGCAGCAGGAGATCGATTCCGGCGAACGGACCGTGGTCGGGGTCAACCGCTTCCAGGCCTCCAACGAGGAGCAGATCCCGACCCTGCGGGTCGACCCGCAGCTCGAGCGCAAGCAGCTCGACAGGCTGCAGTCGGCCCGCGCGGCTCGCGACACCCAGGCCGTGGAGGCAACGCTCTCGCGCCTGCGCGAGGACGCCGGCGAGGAGGGACGCAACCTGATGGACGCGCTGATCGAGTGTGCCCGCGCGAACGCCAGCGAGGGCGAGATCGTGGCCTCCCTGCAGCAGGTATTCGGGGACTACACCGAGTCGCCGGTCTTCTGAGCACGCCTCAGCGATTCCTCAGCGAGCTCCCAGCGGCGGTTCCGTGGCGCGCAACTTCTAGGATGCTGCTGCGTCAACACCTAACGGTGCCGCTAGAAGGGATCAGATGACCCGCTCCAAATCGGCCTCCGGCCGCCGCCTCCGGCCGCGGGTGTCGCTGTCGCTCCTACACAAGTCCCTGCTCTTCGGGGGCCTGATCGTCGTGCTCGCGAGCGTCACGACGCTGTCGATCGCCTCACACCGGATCGAAGCCGAGCAGGCGGCATTCGGGGCCTCCCCGACCGTCCCCCGCTGCGAGCCCGACTCCTTCAACGTCTCCGACGTGCTGCCCGGCAGCCACATCGCGGTCTCGCCACTGCCGAACTCCTACGACGCCTCTCCCTACACCCAGATCAGCATCGTCGGGGTGCCCCGCTCCGCGATCGCCTCGATCAGCGTCAGCGGATCCTCCAGCGGGACCCACGCGGGGTCGCTGCAGGCCTACTCCCAGGGTGACGGGGCGAGCTTCGTCCCCGGCCGCGCCTTCGACCCGGGCGAGACGGTGTTGGTCAAGGCCAAGCTCCGCGCCGCTCCCCACAGCTTCGCCTTCCGGTTCGTGGTCTCCCACCCCGACGAGGGACTGTTCCGGTCCACCCCGGTCAAGCCCCACGAAGACCTCTCCGAGATGCAGCACTTCCATTCGGCCACCAACATCACGCCACCTGTCCTGGAAGTGACGGTCCACAACGAAGGCACCTCACCGGGCTACCTGTTCAGCGCCCCCTATGCGGGACCGGGGGCGTCGGGGCCGATGATCTTCGACGAAAGCGGCAACCTCGTGTGGTTCCACCCGCTGCCGTGGCAGCTCGACGCCACCAACCTGCAGGTCCAGCAGTACGGGCCGGGCCAGGTGCTGACTTGGTGGCAGGGGACGGTCACCCCCCAGGGCTTCGGCCAGGGCGAAGAGGTGATCGTCAACAACGCCTACCAGCAGGTCGGGCGGGTGCACGCGGGCAACGGCTACCTGGCCGACCTGCACGAATTCAAAATCACCGACCACGGCACGGCCCTGTTCACAGTCTTCGAGCCGATCGAATGCGACCTCTCCTCGCTCGGCGGTCCCCACCGCGGGGCGGTCACCAACACCGCCTTCCAGGAAGTGGACATCGCCACCGGCCTGGTGCGCCGCGAATGGACGAGCATCGACCACGTCGGCCTCAGCGAATCGTATTCGACGGCCACCCACGCGGATCCCGAATGGCCGTTCGACTACTTCCACCTGAACTCGATCGCCGAACTGCCCAACGGACGCACGCTGATCTCGGCCCGCAACACCTGGGCGCTGTACGAACTCAACACGCTCACCGGTCAGGTGATCACACGCCTCGGGGGCAGGCACTCAACGATCAAATTGACGAGCGGGGCCGCAACCGCCTTCCAGCACGACGCCAACTCGGCCGGCAACGGACTGATCAGCGTGTTCGACAACGGCGCCGTGCCCGTCGTGCACAAGCAGTCGCGCGCCTTGCTGCTGTCGATCAACGCCAAGACCAACACCGAGTCGGTGCAGGCCCAGTACGTCCACCCCCAGCCACTGTCGTCGGGCAGCCAGGGCAACGCCCAGCCGATTTCGAACGGCAACCTCTTCATCGGCTGGGGCGCACAGCCGTACTTCTCCGAATTCAACGCCGCCGGCCAGCTGGTCTACGACGCCCACTGGCACGGCTCCTACCAGTCCTACCGCAGCTACCGCTTCCCGTGGACGGGCGCTCCGCCCCACGGCCCGGCACTGGCGGTGACGGCGCCCTCACCGACCACGCTGACCGCCTATGCGAGCTGGAACGGCGACACCCGCACGGCCAGCTGGCGGCTGCTCGGCGGCTCCTCCCCGAACGCTCTCACGCCGCTGATGATGGTCCCCAAGACGGGCTTCGAGACGACGATCAACGCCTCCAGCCAGCCGGCCTACGTGGCCGTGCAGGCGATCGACGGCAGCGGCAACGTGCTCGGCACCTCGGGCACGCTGCCGGGCTAGGAGCCCCGCCCGATCGCGGTCGCGGGAGGCCGCCGGCGCGGTCCCACCCCGGGGTGGGCGACTATTGGGAGGGGCGCACGTCGAGCACGACCTTGCCGGTGGCGCGGCGCTCGTCGATCATCTTGAGCGCCTCCGCCGCCTGCTCCAGCGGGAACCTGCCGCCCACCGGCGGGCGTATGTAGCCGTCGCCGACCATCGCCCCGATCGCCGCCCCCACGCGCCGGTTGAGCTCGGGCTTGCCCATCACGTAGGCGCCCCACCCCGCACCCACCACCTCGGTGTTGCCGAGCAGCAGCCGGTTGACCTTGACCTCGGGGATCGAGCCGCCGGTGAAGCCGACCACGATCAGCCGCCCGTCCTCGCGCAGCGAGCGCAGGCTGTCGGTGAAGCGATCGCCCCCGACGGGGTCGAGCACGACGTCCACGCCACCGCCGGAGAGCTCCTTGACCTGGTCCTTCCAGTCATCGCTGATCACCAGCGTGCGCTCGGCGCCCGCCTTTTCGGCGACCCGCGCCTTCTCCTCGGTGGAGACGAGCGCGATCGTATGCGCCCCTGAGGCCTTCGCGACCTGCAGCGAGGCGGTCCCGACCCCGCCGGCGGCGCCGTGCACGAGCACCGTCTCACCGCGTTTGAGCCGGCCGCGCATGACCAGCGAGAAGTAGGCGGTGTGGTAGTTGAGGATCAGCGCCGCGCCCTGCGCGAAGTCGAGCTGGGGCGAGAGCTCGAAGGTGAAGAACTCGGGCGCCACGGCCGTCTCGGCGAAGCCCCCGAGCGCACAGAAGGCCGCCACCCGGTCGCCCTCCTTCACCGACGCGCCCGCCGGGGCGCTGAGCACCACGCCCGCCACCTCGCTGCCGGGGACGAACGGCATCGGCGGTTTCATCTGGTACTG
Organism: uncultured Solirubrobacteraceae bacterium; assembly: GCA_963821425.1. Classification (GTDB taxonomy): domain Bacteria; phylum Actinomycetota; class Thermoleophilia; order Solirubrobacterales; family Solirubrobacteraceae; genus Palsa-744. The sequence continues at coordinate 1,450,577 of CAWGDS010000004.1, read as the reverse complement.
GCCGCGGGTCTGCAGCACCTCGGGGAAGGACACGCCCGCGGCGTGAACCTCGACCAGCACCCCTTCACCGGGGGTGAGCATGTGCGACGGCTCGGGCTCGGGCAGGTCGACCAGCTCGAGGGCGCCGTCGGGCCCGTTTTCGTTGACGATCTGCACGGCGCGCATCGGCGGCATTATCACGGTGCGCGCCCGCCGGCGCCCGGCGGCTGTGCTGGAGCGGCTCGCGGCGGCTAGGCGGTCGCCGCCGGCACGCGCCGGTCGGACAGCAGGGCGGCCGCCAGCCCGGTGGCCGCGGCCACCGTCAGCACCGAGGGCCAGGCCCCGATCTGCGGCGCGAGCACGTGCGAGAGCACGAATGCCCCCGCACCCACGGAGCCCAGCGTGAGTGCGGTCCGGCGACCGTTGCGCCGGTCCCACGCCCGCAGGCACCACAGCCCGCCGGCGGCCAGCACGAGGCCCCCGAGCGGCCGCGAGCCGCTCGTGGCGGCGACCGCGTAGCCGGCGATCAGGGCGCCGGCCGCGACGGGCGCTGTGGGAATCGCGCGCATCGGCGCCCAGCCTAGCGCCGGAACCCCACGCTTGGCCCCACCCGCTCCCGCAATGTGAGGGATCCTCCATCGTCGCGCGGAGAATTACGGATGCGATAGGTCCGCCGCGAGCCGTAGCCTCGGGCCACAGTGTCGTCGCTCGCGAGCACAGCCGTTCTGGGGGCCGTCTTCAACCTCAACCACCCCGCCCACACCGTGGACTGGCACTTCATCCACCTGTCGGTGGCGAACGTGGTGGTCATCGGGCTGATGCTGGTCGTGTTCGCACTCGCGATCCTGCTCCCGTTCCCGGGCGCCGCAAAGCGGCGAGGCCGATCCTCTTGAGCGCCGCGGCGTCGCAGCCGGGGGAAGGCGCCCCCGGAGCCGACTCCCGTTCCTGGACGGTCAAACTGCGACGCCGGGCGGTCGCCGCGCTCCCGCCGGAGAAGCTCCTGCCCGACGGGCAGCCCACGTACGTGGCTTCGTGGATCTACGTGTTCGGCGTGGCCAGCATCGCCTCGCTGATCGTGATCATCGCCTCCGGCTGCATCCTCGCGCTGAAGGGCCCCGCCTGGTGGCACGTCACGAGCATTGGCCATTTCTTCAACAGCATCCACATGTGGTCGGTGGAGCTGTTCTTCTTCGTGATGGTCGTGCACCTGTGGGGGAAGTACTGGATGGCGGCCTGGCGTGGGGGGCGCGGGCGCGTGTGGGTCACCGGCGCGATCACCTTCCTGGTCGCGGTCCCGGCCGCGCTCACCGGCTACGTCTCGCAGCAGAACTTCGACGCCCAGTGGATCTCCACGCAGGCCAAGGACGCGCTGAACTCGGTCGGGGCCGGCGCCTTCTTCAACCTCACTAACTTCGGCCAGATGTACAGCTACCACGTGCTGCTGCTGCCGGCGGCGGTCGTGCTGCTGGTGTCCGCGCACGTGCTGCTCGTGCGCCGCCACGGAGTCGTCCCGCCGATCGAGCTCGAGCACAAGATCCCGGCGGCGGCCGGCGGCCCGGCCTCTGTCGCAGGACAGGGCTCGGCGGGGACGGGGAGCTCGCCGGGGCCGACCGCATGAGCCCCCACCGCCCGCGCGACGGTACGAGACCGTGGACGGGCGGCTACTACCCCTACGACCTCGTCAAAGAGCTGTGCGTCGCGGTTGGCGTGATCGGCCTGCTGGCGGTGCTGCTGACGGTCCTGTTCTCCTCACCGGACGACAAGCCGAGCACGATCGGCCAGTGGTCGCACGAACTTCCGGCCGATTTCGCCACGACGGCGGCCGAGGAGCTCGCCGGCACCAGCGGGACGGCCGAATACGGGCCCCCGTACAACCACAGTTCGGGCAGCGTGCAGCACTTCCTGTTCCTTCACCCGCAGCGCTGGCTCGGCGTCAGCCACCCGATCAACACCGCGGATGACTACGTGGTCAAACCGCTGGAAACGATCCCCAACGACCCCGCCCTGCGGAGCGCGCTCGCCGAATACAAGGCCGCACCCGAAAAGCAGAAACTCCAATGGAGCGCAGCCTACGCCAAGCCGCTGGAAGAATATGCGACGGCGGTGGAAGAAAAGAAGCCCCTGCCGGCCGCGGTGGTCGTCAACACGGGCACGGGCGCGGTGACGGTCAAGACCAGCGGCGCCGGCCCCGTGCCGACCATGATGACGAGCCTCCAGAGCCTCGCTCAGAGCGGCGGCCTGGAAGGCGGCCTCGTGTCGAGCAGGCAGTTCTTCCAGACCGACTACACCAAGCCGCTGCTGTTGATGGCCGACGGAGGCCTGCTCGCCGAACGCGCCGAAGCGCAGCACCTGCTCGGCGAGCAGTGGGGGCTGATGAACGAGACCGGCAGCTACCCGGGCCAGCCGTGGCTGTGGCTGTACTCGCTCTGGTATCAGGTCGAACCGATGAAGAACTCCCCCAACGCCGACATCCAGGTGCTGCTGATCATGGGCCTGCTCAGCCTCGCATTCATCTCCATCCCCTTCATCCCCGTGATCAACAGGATCCCCCGCTGGATCCCGATCTACCGCCTGATCTGGCGCGAGCACTACCAGGCCACCGCCCAGCCGGGCGCCGACAGCTGACGCGCGGCGGCAGCCCCCGTGCGGGCGCCGGGGGTCGGTGCGCAGCAGCCGCCCGGCCGGGACCCGGCCTGTGCGCTCAGGCCGAGTCGTGCGCGGCCGAGCGCGGCAGCACCAGCAGCGAACAGCGGGCGTGGCGCTCGAGGTAGTCGGAGGTGCTTCCAAGCACCAGCCGCTTGACGGGGCCGTAGCTGCGGGAGCCCACGACGAGCAGGTCCAGCTCGTCGCTGAAGGCCGCCAGTTCCTCGCCGGTGAGCCCGTAGACCGCACGGCCCTCGGCGCCGTCGAGCGCCCGCATGCGCTCATTCGCCTCCTGCATGACCGTGTCGATCTCCTCTCCGACCGCCGGCGACATCATGCCCGTGTACGCGTACGTGGGGATCGTGATCACTTCGAGCGCCCGGGGCTGGGCCTCGGCCCGCGCGGCGATCGAGCGGGCCACCTCCAGCGCAGCATGGCTCTCAGGACTTTCGTTGAAGCCCACCCCGACGCGGGCGAGCGGCTCCGGCTTCTGGGCGTACGCCGCGGCCGCAACCGCCACCGCACACGGAGCCCCGTTCAGCGCCCTGCGCGCATCGTCGCCGAGCATCACCCGGCCGAGCACGCTGCGGCGCGAGGAGCCCACGACCAGCAGGTCGGCCCCCCGCTCCTCGGCCTGCTCGTGCAGCGTCCCCGCCGGCGAGCCTCCCGCGGCGCTCACCAGCGCGGCCGGCACGCCGGCACGCTCTGCCTCGGACGCGAGCAGCTTCTCGGATGCCTCGCGCTCCTGCTCGCCGTCGCCCGTGATCACCTGCGACGGGTGCAGGCCGCCGTGGTGGACGTGCACGAGTGTCAGACGGCCCTCGTCTCCGAGCAGGGCCGCCGCCAGCGCGACGGCGTCCTGGCCCGATGCACTGCCGTCGACCCCAACCAGCACGTTCTCGAACACGGTCGCTCTCCTTGGCTAGATGCGGGCCATCGTATAGCGGGTCTCGCCCGGTCCACGGCGTGCGGACCGCCGCCGAGGCGCTTTCCCGGAGCCGCCGAGAGGAAACCCGGCGCCGGCACCCGGGCGGTTCGGAGCGCTCGCGAGCCGTAGCATGGTGGCGATGTCCGACGACGGCCGGTCCCCACAGCCGCAGCCGGGGCAGCCCCCGGAGATGCAGCCGGCGCAGCAGGCGCAGCCGCCGGAACGGAGCCAGGCGCAGGCCGCCAACAGCGACCGCAGCGACCCCCATCCGCCGCTGCCGCGGGACAAGCGCGGATGGCAGGTGTCGCCCTCGCCCGACGGGCGCGGCATGCCCGAACACGCCGATACGCCCCCGCCGGCTCACCGTACGCGCGGCTTTCTGTGGTTCGTGATCGCCCTGCTGGCCTTCAACTGGCTGCTGGTGCTCGTCTTCGGCATGCAGGAAAAAGGCGAAAAGCGGGTGACGGTCCCGTTCAGCCCCTACTTCCTCGAACAGGTGAAGACCGGGCACGTCAAAAACATCAACACCAAGGGCAACACGGTCGAGGGCAGTTACACCGTCAAGCTCCGCTACCCGCCCAACGACGAAAAGGCGACCTCGACCAAACTGTTCGCGACCGAGGTGCCGACCTTCTGGAACGGCGCCCAGCTGTCTGCGCTGCTGCAGGAAAAGCACGTCCAGATCAACGCCGAAGCGACCTCCACGAAAACCTCGGTGCTGGCCGAGCTGCTGCTCGGCTTCGGCCCCACGCTGCTGATCATCGGGCTGTTCGTGCTGATCGCCAAACGCGCCGCCCGGGCGGGCGGGGGAATGGGAGCGCTCGGCGCCTTCGGCCGTAGCCGCGCGCGCAAGGTCGACCCCGAGACCATCAGGGTGACGTTCGCCGACGTGGCGGGGATCGACGAGGCCAAGGCGGAACTGTCCGAGATCGTCGACTTCCTGCGAACTCCCGATCGCTACGGGCGCCTGGGCGGGCGCATGCCCCACGGGGTGTTGCTGTCCGGGGCGCCCGGCACCGGCAAGACGCTGCTCGCGAGGGCCGTGGCCGGCGAGGCGCACGCCGCCTTCTTCTCGATCTCCGCGTCGGAGTTCATCGAGGCGATCGTCGGCGTCGGCGCAGCGCGCGTGCGCGACCTGTTCGCCAAGGCCAAGGAGGAGGCCCCGGCGATCATCTTCATCGACGAGCTCGACGCGATCGGCCGCTCCCGCCAGGGGTCGGTGTCAGTCACCGGCGCCAACGACGAGCGCGAGCAGACGCTCGACCAGATCCTGACTGAAATCGACGGCTTCGAATCCTCGCAGGCGGTCGTCGTGCTGGCCGCCACCAACCGGCCGGACGTGCTCGATCCGGCGCTGCTGCGCGCCGGGCGCTTCGACCGCCGCGTCACCGTGCAGGCCCCCGACCAGAAAGGGCGCGTGGAAATCCTGCGCGTCCACACGCGCTCGCTGCCGCTCGATCCCGACGTAGACCTCGAGGCGCTCGCCTCGACCACACCGGGGATGGTGGGCGCCGACCTCGCCAACCTCGCCAACGAGGCCGCCCTGCTGGCGGCTCGGCGCGAGCACGACACGGTCAAGATGAGCGACTTCACCGACTCGCTGGAAAAGCTGCTGCTGGGCGCGCCGCGGGGGATCGTGCTCACGCCCGCCGACCGCGAGCGCACCGCCTACCACGAGTCCGGGCACGCGCTCGTCGGCATGCTCACGGCCGGTGCCGACCCGGTGCGCAAGATCTCGATCATCCCCCGCGGGATGGCGCTCGGGGTCACGCTCTCGACCCCAGAGAGCGACCGCGTGTCGATCACGCTGGAGGAACTGCAGGCCAAGATCAAGGTCGCGCTCGGCGGCCGCGTGGCGGAGGAAGTCGTGTACGGGACATTTACGACGGGTGCCGAGTCCGACATCCAGCAGCTCACCATGATCGCCCGCCAGATGGTCGGGCGCTGGGGCATGAGCGACGCCGTCGGTCCCGTGGCGGTCCTGCCCCAGGACGGGGCCGGCCCATTCCTTCCGGGCGTCAGCGAAACCTCCGAGCACACCCACCGCCTCGTCGACGAAGAGGTCCGGAAGATGATCGAAACCGCCCACCACGAAGTCACCGAGCTGCTGGGCGAGCACCGCGAGCAGCTCGAGCGCCTGGCTCGCGCGCTGCTGGACAAGGAGACGCTCGACGCGCCCGACGCCTACAGCGCGGCGGAAGTCCCGCTGCCGGGCGAAAGGCCCGCCCCGGCAACCGTCTGAAGCCGTTTGCCGAGCAGCTGCACGCCGGCGGTGCAGACGCCCAGGCTCAGGAGCGCCGCGACGACGATCGCGGTTGCGACCACGGGCGAGATCACGTGCTGGGAGAGCCCCAGCGCGGCCACCGCGGCCGGCACCCCGAGCTGGGCGGTGGCGGCAAGCGCGGCCGGCACCGATGTGCGGGTCGCCAGGCCGGCGAGCAGGTGGATGAGGACGTTGAGGCCCACCAGGGCCGCCGCCAGGCCGATCATGGCGGGTTCGTCGAACAGGCCGGAGAGATCGAGCTGTGCGCCCAGCACGACGAAGAACAGCGGCACGAAGAACCCTTCGGCGACGCCCCGGACCTGGGTGGATAGGCGTTTCGGGCCGCCGATCAGCGCCACCGTCACACCCGCCCCGAAGCCCGCGATCAGGATGCTCGTCCCGCCCTTCTGGGCCAGCCACGCGAGCCCGAACAGGATCAGCAGCGACAGCCTCAGATCGAGCGCCCAGTGGCGCTGCTTGGAGAGACGTCGCACGTGCTCCACCCAGGCCCGCCCGCGCAGCGGCAGGGCGGCGAGGCGCAGAGCCACCACGGCCCCGGCGACCAGGGCTGTTCCCAGCACCGCGTGCCAGGTGCGGGAGGGCTGCAGCACGATCGGGACCGAGATGATCGTGACGACGTCGGCGATCGTGACCTGCGCCATCACGGTCAGCACCTCGGCTCCACCGAGGCCGCTCTCCTGGATCGCGGGCAACAGCACGGCGGCCGAGCCCGAGGCGAGCACGACGGCGTAGATCGCCGCGTGCCCGTCGCCGGAGATCTGTGCCGCGAGCAGCCCCGCCGGGACCGCCAGCAGGCCCACCAGCGCCGCCAGCAGCGCACCTCCCCGCAGCGCGCTCGCGAGCCGTTTGTCGCGCAGCGGCAGGTGCATCCCCACGGTCAGCATCAACATCGCGAAGCCCACTTCCGAGAGGAACGAGATCGTCGCCCCATGTGGGTCCACGACCCCCAGCACGGCCGGGCCGACGAGGATGCCGGCGAGGATCTCGCCGACCACGACCGGCACGAAGCGGCGTTCGGAGACCCCCAGCAGGGGCCCCCCGAGGCCCGCCAGGACGACCACGGCGAGGATTCCGAAGCTCACGGCGCGAGGATACGGTTGCGAGCCCCGCCTGGCCGTCCGCTTGAATTGAGCCGATGAGCGCCAGCGACCGGACCGCGCTCGTCCTCTCGGGGGGCGGTGCGCGGGGGGCCTACGAGGTGGGGGTGCTGTCGGTGCTGCTGCCGGAGCTGGAGGCCCGCGGGCAGCGCCCATCGATCCTGGTCGGCACGAGCGTGGGGGCGATCAACGCCGCGGCCCTCGCCTCCACCGCCCACCTGCCGGCGCAGCGGTCGATCGAGCGCGAGCTCGAGCGCTGGGGCCAGATCAACCGCGCCGCCGTCATCCGCCCGGTGATCCAGCGGCTGCCGTTGACCGCGCTTCGCTTTGCCGGCGGGATGCTGGGCATCCCCGGTGTGCGCCTGCAGAGCCTGCTCGACCCCTCGCCGCTTGAGCAGAACCTCAAGAGCTGGATCAACTGGCCCAAGCTCCACCGCAACGTCGCCGGCGGGGCGGTGCGCTCGCTGGGGGTGGTGGCGACGGCGGCCGGGAGCGGACGGCCGGTCGCGTTCGTCGAGGGCGAGCTGCGCGGTACGGCACGGAGCTCGCACGTGATCGACTACGTGGCCGCCAAGATCGGGCAGACACACGTTCGCGCCTCGGCCGCGATCCCGATCCTGTTCCCACCCGTGCGGGTCACGACTCCCGCCGCGGCCGCGGGCTGGTACGTGGACGGTGGTACCCGCCTGAACACGCCGATCAAGCCCGCGATCGACCTCGGGGCCAAGCGCGTGGTCGTGATCGGCACCGGCTCGGTGGCGCCGGTCCCCAAGCACGAGGGGCGCCAGGACGCACCGGCGCCCGACTTCGGGGTCAGCGCACTGCACCTGCTCGAGGGGGCGCTCGGCGACCCGCTGGTGGAGGACCTGCGCAAACTCGGCGACATCAACACCTTCTACGCCAACGGCTCGAGCTCGGCCACCGCGCTGCGTCATCGCGAGTCCCGCGGTCGCCCCGGGTACCGCGCGATCCCCTACATCTTCGTCGGCCCGTCCCACCCGTCCGCGATCGCCGAGCTGGCGATGGACTGCTTCAACTCCCGCTACGGCGGTCTGAAGGCGCTGCGCTCGCTCGACCTGACGGCTCTCAGCCGGCTGCTCGGGCGCAACAGCCCCACCCACGGGGAGCTGCTCAGCTACCTGTTCTTCGACCCCGAGTTCATCAACGGGCTGGTGGAGATGGGACGCAGCGACGCACGGGCCTGGCTGGACGCACCGCCGGGGCCGAGCGAACCGTGGCAGCTGGAGCCGCTGGACGCGCTCTCCCGCGCCACGCGCTGAGTGCCAGACTGAAGGCGATGAACGAGCGTGCGGCGATCGTCGCCGTGCTCGCCGGTGGGCGCGGCTCGCGACTCGGCGGAGACAAGGCCCTGGCCGTGCTGGGCGGGCAGGCGCTCATCAGCTACCCGCTCGCCGCCGCCCGGGAGGCGGGTCTGGAGGCGATCGTGGTGGCCAAGCGCAGCTCACGGTTGCCCTCGCTGGCGGGCCGCGTCCGCTACGAGCCCGAGCTGCCCGAGCACCCCCTCTGCGGGATCGTGCGCGGGCTCGAGTACGCCCGCGAACGGGGCGCGCGGGCGGCCGTGGTGATCGCCTGCGACATGCCGCTCCTCACGCCCGGCCTGCTGCGCTGGCTGGCAGAGCTGCCGGGGACCGCGATGGTGCAGCTGCAAGGGCGCCCCCAGCCGGCGCTCGCCCGGGTGCGCTGCTCGCAACTGCCGGAGCTGCGCGAGTCGCTGCTCTTGCAGCGGTCGCTGACGGACGCGATCGTGGCACTCGAACCGCGGATCGTGGACGAGCGAGACCTCGCAGCCTTCGGCGCCCCTCAGGAGCTGTGCTTCAACGTCAACCGCCCCGAGGAGCTCCAGCGCGCGGCGCTACTGCTCGCCCGCCGCGTCCGCGAGGCGGGCGGCGAGGGCGCGGGCGTCGGCCGGGCTGAGGTCGGCCCGGGCGGCGATCCAGCATGAGATCGGAGCCGCCGTGCGCTCGGACGCGTGGGCCGCGATGCCCGCCAGCGCGAGCAGCTGCTGGACCTCCTCCTCGGTCGGTGCGCTGACACCCGCCTCGGCGGCGAACTGCGCGATCCATTCCGGGCCGTCCACGGCGCCCGAGCTTACCGGCGCGATGGCGCCCCGAGAGCCGTTCAGTGCGAGGCTAGACCCGCCAGCTCGCGTCCCATCCAGACATGCTCGATCCCAGCCTCCTGGAAGGGCTCGGACTCGACCGCGAAGCCGGCGCCCTCGTAGACGAGGGTGGCCTGCGTCTGAGCCGCGAGGCGGGCGCGGGTGCAGCCTTCCGCGGCGGCCCGCTCGACTGCCATCTGCAGCATCTGCGAGGCCACGCCCCGTCGCCGGAAGCCGGCCCGCACGGCCACGCGGCCGACTTTCGCCGTCTCCCCGTCGCGCAGCAGCCGCAGCGTCCCGATCACCTCGCCGGACTCCCCGTCCACCGCGACGAGGTGGCGAGCGCCGGCGTCGTATCCGTCGAGCTCCAGCTCGCGCGGGACCCCCTGCTCGTCGCAGAAGACCTCTTCGCGCAGCGCAAAGGCGGCCTGCAGCAGGGGCTGCTCGTCGGTCCAGCAGATGCTCGGCCCGGGCGCGTGCACCGGGCTAGTATCCGCCGGCGGCGAGCTCGGGGGCGAGCTTCGCCGGGCGGCCGCGGCGCATCGCCAGCGCCCCTACGCAGGCCACCAGCAGGCAGGTCATCGCCCCGAGGCCGAGGCCCGCGCGGGCGCCGGCCTGGGCCATCACCCAGCCCACGATCGGGCCGCCGATCGGCGTCGAGCCCTGGAAGGCGACGAACCACAGCGACATCACCCGGCCGCGCATGTTCGGCCGGCAGGTGAGTTGCAGCGTGGAGTTGCCGGTCGACATGAAGGAGATGCTCGCGCCCCCCACGAGGGCCAGCGCCAGCAGCTCGACCCCGAGCGACGGCGCGGCCGCGGCGCCCAGCAACAGCACCCCGAAGGCAGCCGCGGCGAGCGTCAGCGGGAGCAGGCCCGTGCGCCCGCGGGCGGCGACGAACAGCCCGCCGGCGACCGCCCCCAGCCCCATCGCGGCGGTCATGAAGCCAAAGCCGCCGGGCCCGGCGTGCAGCGCCCTCGCCATCACGGGCAGCGTCACCTGGAACTCGTAGGCCAGCGCTCCCGCCAGCGCCATCATCGCCAGCGGCACCGCGAGATCGCGGACCCCGGCGACGTAGCGCAGGCCCTCCCGCAGCTGCCCGGGGCTCCTCGGGCTCGGCGCGGTCGGGTTGATGGCGGCACGGTCGAGCGTCAGCAGCGAGGCGATCACGGCCGCGAAGCTGGCGGCGTTGAGCAGGAAGCAGACCCCCTCGCCGCTGAGCGCGATCAGGATCCCGGCCAGCGCCGGGCCGACGACGCGGGCGACGTTCACGAGCACGGAGTTGAGGCTGACCGCGTTGCGCAGCGTCCCCGGACCGACCATCTCGAGCATGAAGGCCTGGCGTGCGGGTGACTCGAAGGCGTTGTTGAGCCCGAGCAGCGCCGCCAGCAGGCCGACCTCCCACAGGGTGACGGCGCCGCTGATCGTGAGCAGGCCCAGGATCAGCGCCTGCAGCCCCATCGCGGCCTGCAGGGCGATCATCAGGCGGCGCTTGTCGACGCGGTCGGCGACGACCCCGCCGTAGGGGCCGAGCAGCAGGACCGGCAGGGTCTGCAGAGCCACGATCACACCAAGCGTCGTGGCCGAGCCGCTGAGCGTGAGCACCAGCCACGACTGGGCCGCCATCTGCATCCAGGTGCCGCTCAGCGAAATCGCCTGACCGGAGATGTAGCGCCGGTAGTTGGGCACCGACAGCGCCGCGAAGGTCGTGCGGCCGGCCGCACGGGCGCGGTTCATGACCCCACCTCTCCGAGCCGCTCGGCGAGCTCCTCGAGCACCGGCAGAGCCCGCCACAGCAGCTCCCGCTCGTCGCGGTCGAGCTCCTGTAGATGCGATGCCAGCGCCTCGGTGCGCTCGCGGTGGATGCGCTCGCGCAGGCGCCGCCCGGCGGCCGTCGCGGCGACCCTCGCGGCCCGCCGGTCGGCGGGGTCGACGGTGCGCAGCAGCAGACCCTGCTCGGCCAGATGGGCGGTGATGCGGGAGAGCATCGTCGGGTTGATGCTCTCGAGCTCGGCCAGCTCGGACAGACCGATCGGCCCTTTGCGCACGACCGTGAACAGGATCGAGGTCTGCGAGGGGGTCAGGCCCGCACCGGCGGAGGTGCCCCTCAGGCGCCGCGAGAGCCGGCCGATCACGGCTCGCAGCCGGTCGCTGCGCTCCTGCCGCCCGGGCCCCGCCGGAGCCCTCTTCGCGGCTGAGGATTTGCCGTTGGTCATCGTGTCGCTGCCGTCGTGATCGCTCCCAAAATTACTTGCTTGCCAGCAAGCATTATAGCGGCCGGGGCGCGACGATCCGGGGCGTCCAGGCAGGCGCCCAGGCGCTGCGCGTGTTCGCGGCGGCCGGGCGGCCGCCACCCGCCCGTCAGCCGCATAGACGGGAACAACCTCCTCGGGTCTTACACCTAGGTGCCCTGGAACTCGGCCATCGCGAGCTCCCAGCGCTCGAGCGCCTTCTCGGCCGGGCCGAGGGCGGTCGAGGGGATCCAGCGCACGGCGCGGCCGATCCCGGCCCGCTCGAACTGCTCGAGCTGCTCGGCCTTCGCGGGGGCTCCCATCACGATCACCTCGAGCGGACGATCGGCGCGGGCCCACAGCTCCTGGGCGCGCCTGATCAGGTCTTCACCGGTGTTGTTGGGCATCCAGCCGTCGCCGAAGCGCAGCACGCGGTCGAGCACGGTGGGGCCGTTGCCCCCGACCAGCACCGGCGGGTGCGGGCGCTGAACGGGCTTGGGCCAGCTCCAGATCCGCTCGAAGTTCACGTACTGCCCCTGGTAGCTGGCCTCGTCCTGGCTCCAGATCGCCTTCATCGCCTCCACCCGCTCGGCCATCAGCTCCATGCGGGTGCGGGGGTCGGTGCCGTGGTTGCGCATCTCCTCGCGGTTCCAGCCGGCGCCCACGCCGAAGTCCAGGCGACCGCCGGAGAGGTGATCGACGCTCGCGACCTCCTTGGCGGTGACGATCGGGTCGCGCTCGATCACCAGGCAGATGCCGCTGGCGATTCGCAGCGAGCTGGTGGCGGTGGCGGCCGCGGCCAGGGACACGAACAGGTCGTAGGTGTGGGAGTAGACGCGGGGCAGCTCCCCGCCCGCCGGGTAGGGGGTCTCGCGGCTGGCGGGGATGTGGGTGTGCTCCGGGAAGAACAGCGAGCGATGGCCCCGCTCCTCGACGAGCCGGGCGAAGCTTGCCGGGTCGACACCGTCGTGGGTGGGGAAGTAACCGACTCCGAAGTCCATCGGAGGGCGACTCTATCTCGCCCGCTGCGGGCTCGGGCTTCCGGCCGCGAGGAGCTCGCCGGTGCCGCCGCCGGGGGAGGCCGGTCGGCCCGCCGCGGGTATGTTTGGCGGCGTGGACAGAGCGTTCATCGTCAACGCATCCGAGGCCCTGGCCATCGGCCATCCACGCCGCGGGACGAGGATCGACTTCGAGGGCGAGCGGCTCACGTGGCCTGACACCGGCGTCAACATCCAGGTGATGGAGCCGGGAGTACCGGCCTGCCGCTATCACTCCGAGCCCGTCCAAGAGGACTTCCTGGTCCTGTTCGGTGAGTGCAGGGTGATCCTCGACGGTGAGGAGCACATGCTGCGGCAATGGGATTTCGTGCACTGCCCGGCGGGAGCGGAGCACGTCTTCGTGGGCGCCGGCGAGGGGCCGTCCGCCGTGCTGATGATCGGCTCGCGCCGTGAGGACCGCCCGCACTACCCGGTCAACGAGCTGGCCGCGAAGTACGACGCGTCCGTGCAGATCTCCACCGACGACCCCGCGGAGGCGTACGCGGACTGGGCGGTGGAGCCGCGGGGACCGGTGCCCAACCCGTGGGCGCGACTGACGGGAGGGGACGGCGACGGCGACGACCCGCCTTCCCGGCCTTCCCCCGACGGCGGATCCTAGGGGCGGGTACGGGGCCGATGCCGGGCTACGTCGGGGCCATCGACCAGGGCACCACCAGCTCCCGCTTCATGCTCTTCGACCGCGACGGCGGGGTCGTCGCCAGCGACCAGCGTGAGCACGAGCAGATCAACCCGCGGGCCGGCTGGGTGGAGCACGACCCGCTGGAGATCTGGCAACGGACCTGTGAGGTGATCGAGGCCGGGCTGGCGCGCGCCGGGGTGGGCGCCGAGGACGTGGAGGCGGTGGGTATCACCAACCAGCGCGAGACGACGGTTGTGTGGGACCGCGAGAGCGGCGAGCCGATTTACAACGCGATCGTGTGGCAGGACACCCGCACGGAGCCGATCGTGAGGCGGCTGGCCGCCGAGGGTGGTCCGGATCGGCTGCGGGCGCGGGTGGGCCTGCCGCTGGCCGGCTACTTCTCCGGGACCAAGCTGACGTGGCTGCTCGAACAGGTTGCGGGGGCGCGCGAGCGCGCCGACCGGGGGGAGCTGGCGTTCGGGACGATCGACAGCTGGCTGGTGTGGAAGCTGACCGGAGGGCCCCGGGGAGGGATCCACCTGACCGACGTGACCAACGCCAGCCGGACCCTGCTGATGGACCTCGAGGGTCTCGACTGGCACGAGCCGAGCCTCGAGCTGATGGGGGTGCCCCGCGGGCTGCTGCCGCAGATCCGCTCCTCCAGCGAGATCTATGGCGAGGTCCGCGAGGGCGCCCTGGCCGGCCGCCCCCTGGGGGGCATCCTCGGCGACCAGCAGGCGGCGCTGTTCGGGCAGTGCTGCTTTGCGGCCGGGGAGGCGAAGAACACCTATGGGACCGGCTCGTTCGTGCTGCTGAACACCGGCGCGCAGCGGGCCTCCTCGGAGACGCTGCTGAGCACCGTCGCCTACCGGCTCGGCGAGGAGCCGGCCCACTACGCCCTGGAGGGCTCGATCGCCGTCACGGGAGCCCTGATCCAGTGGCTGCGCGACCGGCTCGGCCTGATCCCGAGCGCGGCCGACGTGGAAGAGCTGGCGCTGAGCGTGGAGGACACCGGCGACGTGTACATCGTCCCTGCCTTCTCGGGCCTGTTCGCCCCCTACTGGCGCGAAGACGCCCGCGGCGTGATCGTGGGGCTGACCGCCTATGCCAACCGCGGCCACATCGCCCGGGCGGCGCTGGAGGCAGCCGCCTGGCAGAGCCGGGAGGTGGTCGACGAGGCCAACGCGGCAGCGGGCTCTCCGTTGGCGGAGCTGCGGGTGGACGGGGGGATGACGGCCAACTCGCTGCTGATGCAACTGCAGGCCGATTTCCTGGGGGTGCCCGTGGTGCGGCCGATGGTCAGCGAGACGACAGCCCTGGGGGCGGCCTTTGCGGCCGGCCTGGCGGTGGGCTTCTGGAAGGACCTGGAGGAGCTTCGGGAGCGCTGGCGGGAGGATCGCCGCTGGGAGCCCCAGCTGGATGTGACCGAGCGCGAACGCCGCTACGCGCGCTGGAAGAAGGCGGTCACGCGGTCCTTCGACTGGGTCGAGCCAGCGTCGCAGTGAGCGGGCTGGCCGCGCGCGCCACCGAGGGGGGACGGCGACGCGCGCGGCGCAGACGGTGGATGCCCTCCAGGTCCTCGCGCATGGTCGCGAGGATCTGAACGCGGGAATCCGTGTCCTCGACCCACCGCACAGGGACCTCGTGGATGGCGAGGCGGCTGCGGCGGGCGTGGTAGAGGAGCTCGGTGTCGAAGAACCAGGAGTCGTCCTGGACGAGGTCAAGCAGCGGTGTCAGAACCTCCTTGCGGATGGCCTTGAAACCACACTGGGCGTCGGAGATGCCGAGCCCCAGGGAGGCCCGCAGGAGGATGTTGTAGGAGCGCGAGATGACCTCCCGACGCAGGCCGCGGGTGACCTCGGCGCCCGGTGCCAGGCGGGAGCCGATCATCACGTCCGCGCGGCCCTCCAGCAGCGGGGCGAGCAGGTCGCCGAGCGCGCTGAGGTCGGTTGACAAGTCGACGTCCATGTAGGCGAGCACGTCCGCCTCGCTCGCGCTCCAGGCCGCCCGCAGCGCGTGCCCGCGGCCCTTACGCTCGAGGCGCAGGCTGTGGACCTGCTCGAGCCGGCTGGCCAGCGAACGGGCGATCGCGGGGGTGGCATCGACGCTCGCGTTGTCCGCGATCGTGATCCGGAAAGGGAAGTTGAACTCCCGCGCCATGTGCTCGTGAAGCGCGAGAACCGATGCGGAGAGGACCTGCTCCTCGTTGTAGACGGGGATCACGACCTCGACGGCCACGCCCGCGGGTGCCGGAACGAGGCTCAGGTTCGCGCCGTTGGGCGCTGCCCGCCGTCGCCGCGCCGGAACGGGGGCGCCTGCGACGGCGGGTGCGCTTTCGGAGAGGGAATCGGTCGCGGGGACTGACACGAGACACATCGTGAGGGGTCTCCCTAAGCGCTTCCTACACGAAGCCTGAAAGTTCCCTTAGCGCACCGGCGGGGTCAGGTCGCCGGGCTCGCGCACAACTCACACACTCCTCGAACGCTGGTGTAAGGCCGTGGCCCGAGCCTGATGGGCAGACGGCGGAGCCCGACGGCCCCGCTCCACAACCAGACGGAGGTAGACATGCCGAGAAGGTTGATCCTCGTTGTCGCAGTGACCGCAGCGTGTGCGCTGGCCGCCGTGGCCACCGCGCTCGCGGCGGGGAGTTCGAAATCAAGAAGCACCACCCACCATGCCATCCGCCACGGCACGGCCAGCGGGACCGGTGAAGGCCCGGGGCCGGGTGGCCCGCCCGGCCCCGGGGGCTGGCCCGGAGGTGGGCCCGGAGGAGGGCGCGGTGGGGTTCACTCCGAAAGCGTCGTGCTCAACAAGAAAGGTGACGCCTTCATCACAGTCACCACCGACAGCGGCAAGATCAAGTCGATCGACACCGGCGCGGGCACGATCGAAGTCACCGAGGAAGCCAACTCGGTCACCTACAAGACGGTGACGCTCACGATCCCGTCGGGGTCGAGTGTGATGCTCGATGGCAAGACCAGCTCACTCGAAGGCCTCGCCGCCGGAGACCACGTGAGCGTTTCCTCATCCTCGGAAGGGACGACCGTGTTCGCGGCCGATTCCTCCTTCCACCCGGAAGGTCCTGGTCACGGCGGCCCGCCGCCGGGGGCCGCTCCGCCGAGCGCCTGACAGTGCCGGCGGCGCGCCGGGGACACGTCGGTTGACCGCCGGCCACTCCGGCCGCCGATGGGCCAAATGATCGTCCGGGCCGCCGCAAACCAGCGGCGGCCCGGTCTGTCAGCGTGGGTCCGGGCCCGGCGGTCGTATCCTTTCTGCCGATGGCGGTCGCATCCCCAGAGCGCCACTCAGCCCCCGCCCGCAGTCCGCGGCGCACGCTCATCGCGGCGCTGCTGACGGTTCTGGCGCTCCTGATCGCGCTGGTGGTGGTTGTGTTCCTGCTCTCCGGAGTGACTCTGGCGCGCGACGCGTCCGCCCTGGCGCGCGTAGACGTGAAGCCGCTCGGTGGCACCATCGAGCACCTCGAAGCGCTCGGCCCCCACGGCGGACACATCCCGATCGCCGTCAAGGATGGACGCTTGACGCCGTTGCGCAAGCTGGCCCCGGGCACACCTCTGACGGTGCTGGTGACCGTCCAGCGGCCGGGCTGGATCGGCTGGGCGCTCGGGAAGCGACACACCGTTCACCTGACGCTCACCACTCCGGTGGCGACCGTCAACCAGCAGTGGATGACCGTCCACGGAGGGTCGGACGTGAGGGTCGCCTTCCAGGAACCCGTCAGCGAAGTCGTCTACCGCGGGCCGGACGGCCTCAGGCGACGCACCATTCCCGGCGGATCGCGCTCGGTCTCCCTCGGCTCACAGCCATCCACCGGAACCGCCCAGGTGGCGGCCGCGCCGCGCTCGTGGGAGTCCGTTGGCGCTCCCACTGCGGTCAGTTGGTTTCCGCCGTCTCACTACCCGGTGATGGCCACCTATCCGTCTCCATCGAGCAGGATCACGCCGGCGGGAGCCATCTACCTGACCTTCTCCAAGCCGGTCTCGGAGGTGCTCGGCGGCCACCACCCCACACTGTCCCCCTCCACCCCCGGCAGCTGGAGCGAACCCGACTCGCACACCCTCGTGTTCAGGCCGGCCGGCTTCGGGGCGCCGCTGGGTGCCCAGCTGACGATGCACATCCCCCACCGCGTCAGCGTCACGGCGGGCTCGGGCTCCGGCCTGGAAGACACGAGCCAGATCCAGTGGACCGTCCCGCCGGGGTCGATGCTGCGCCTGCAGCAGCTCCTGGCCGAGCAGGGATACCTGCCGCTGACGTGGACGCCGTCGGGCCACCGTGTGGCGCACACCGCCCGTGCACAGGTGCAGGCGGCCGTGGAACCGCCGGCGGGGAGCTTCCACTGGCGCTACTCCAACACCCCCCACCAGCTGGAGGCGCTGTGGGCGCCCGGTCAGGCGAACACGATCGTGCGGGGCGCCGTGATGAAGTTCGAGAACGTCAACGAAATGACCGCCGACGGTGTCGCCGGGGCCACCGTCTGGCGGCGGCTGATCGCCGACTCGCTGGCCCACAAGCGCCTGTCCGAAGGCTACAGCTACGTGTACGTGCACCGCGAAATCCCGGAGACCGCCACGCTCTGGTCCGCCGGCCACACGGTCCTCGTCTCGGCGGCCAACACGGGCATCTCGGGAGCCGAAACCGCGCTCGGCACCTACCCGGTGTTCGAGCACATCCCCGAAGGGACGATGAGCGGGACCAACCCGGACGGGTCCAAATACCAAGACCCGGGGATCAAGTGGATCAGCTACTTCAACGGAGGGGACGCGCTACACAACTTCGACCGCGCCTCCTTCGGCACCCCGCAGAGCCTCGGCTGCGTGGAGCTTCCCCTGGAAGCCGCCGCACACATCTGGAAATACACGCCGATCGGGACGCTGGTCTCGATCGAAACCTAGGGCGCGCCCGCCCGCGAGACGCTCGGTCCCGCGGGCGCGACGCTGAGTTCTCTCCTAGATGGCGCCCTCGACGAGTGTGGTGAACTCGGCCTGTCCGGAGACGTTCGGGTGGTAGCTTTCCGACAGCGGATTCGACTGGCCGTTGAGCCATTCCGAGGAGGAACAGACCTCGTGCGATTCGAAGGCGCTCGTCGGGTTCACGAAGGTGAATTTGGCGACTTCGGCACGCGCCTTGATGACGCTGTCGAGTAGCACCGCCGATTCGTTCATTTTCTTCTCGTTGCCCGAGGTGAGGAAGTTGACGTTGCAGGTCTTGCCTTCAGCCGTGAATAGCTTCGGGTAGCCCAGCACGACGACTTTCGCGGTCGTGGCCTTCGCACGGATGTCTTTGTAGGTCGTTTCCAGCAGTCCGGGGAGTTTGTTCTTGATGAATTCGTTGGCTTCGCTGATCGCGCTCCCGCACGTGAAGTAGTAGAGGGCGCAGTTGATGATCACGTTGCTGAAGCCGGCGTCGTTGCCGCCGATGGTGATCGTCACGAGGCTCGTGGTGGCGCTCAGGTGGCCCAGCTGTTTGGAGTTGACTTCGGGCGTCTTGGCCCCGCTACAGGCTTCGAAGTTGAGCGAGTAACCCTTGGCGGCGGCGATCTTCGGCCCGTACGCGTCGGGGCTGCGGTCGCATTCCCCCGATTCTTCGTAGAAGACACGGGTGCCGACGCCGGAGGAGTACGAGTCCCCGAGCGCGACGTACTGGGGTGCGGCCGCGGCCGCGGCGGCCGGCAGCAGCAGCCCCAGGCCGAATACGAGCGTCGCGATGATGCGCTTGGTGCTTCCCATCGTTGGTTCTCCCCTCGAGTGCGATTTCGCCCATGGGGCGGGCACCGCGCGTCACGCCCGCCCCCCGGACGCCAGGCGGCCAATCTACGAGGGCAGCGAACCGGACGTCAACCGTTGCGGGCCGCGCCGGCCGTCTAGGGCCCGCAAACTGCGGCCACCGCACAGGCCGGATCGAGGGGCTGGACGCGAGCCGGATCGAGGGCCGGGAAGTTCTGCGCAGCGGCGGAGTCCTCGTTGTCCTAGGAGGGCCTTGTGTCCGCCGCCCGGGGGGGCACAGTCCGGGCTCAAACCGAAGACACCGGAGGAAGAAAGATGAAGCGAATCCAGATGCTGCTGGCGAGCACGGTTCTCACGGCAGCGAGCCTCGCGATGCTGGCTGTAGCACCGATGGCCTCCCAGGCCGCCACGGTCGAAGTGCGGGAAACAACGATCGGCAAGATCCTCGTCGACGAAGCCGGTTTCACGCTCTACACGTTCACGGCCGACAAGAAACACCAGGACCACTGCGTCAGCATCGAAGTGATGGGCCAGAAATGCTCGAGCTTCTGGCCCGCGCTGGAAGTCATGGGCATGGCCACGGCCGGGGCAGGCATCAAGGCCACGTCCCTCGGCACGACCACGCTGCCCGGCGGCGGCAAACAGGTCACCTTCAAAAAGAAACCGCTGTACACGTACGTCGGCGACTCGATGCCCGGCCAGGTCGACTACGTCGGGGCTTTCGCCTTCGGCGGCAATTGGTACGCCCTGACCGCCAAGGGCAAGACCGTCAGGTAGCCCCATCGAGGGGATTGTGGGCCGCCCGGAGGGCCACTTCCGGGCGGCACGAGCAAGCGAGGGAGGAGCAGATGAAGAGACTGACGATGCTGGTGGCCTGTGCGGCGGTCACGGGAGCGAGTCTTGCGGCGCTGGCCACCATGCCGATCGGCGCCCAGGCCGCAACGGTCGAACTGCGGGAAACGATGCGGGGGCCGATCATCACCAACGAAGCGGGCTTCACGCTCTACATCTTCACCGCGGACAAGAAACACCAGGACCACTGCATCCTCATGACCGGCACATACGGCAACTGCCCCGCCATCTGGCCGCCGCTCGAGGTTGCCGAAGGCGAAATGCCGACCGCCGGAACAGGCCTGAAGTCGAAGCTTCTCGGCACGACCACTTTGCCGGGCGGCGCCAAACAGGTCACCTACAAAAGACACCCGCTGTACACGTACAGCAGAGACGCCGGCCCAGGCGAAACCTCCTACATCGGCTTTCTGGCCTTTGGCGGTTACTGGTACGCCCTTGACGGCAAGGGCAGGGTCATCCAGTAACGGGCCCCGGATCTCGGGTGCTCCGCTCCGGAGACTGCGCCGTCTGACGGACGGTGCGCGGGCGGGGGAGGGTGGGCATGGCCGCTCTCCCCCGCCGAACCGCGCGAAGCTAGGGAACGGCGGGAACGACGACCACCGGCGCGTCCTGGGCGGGTAGCTGAGCGACCTCGAAGGCGGGGCGATCGACGCGATGGGCGTGGCTCGCGCGGGCCGACTGGCCGTACCACTCAATCTCCATCGGGCCTACCTCCAGAGGGACGGTGTGGCAGCTGCTCGACCGTTCAGACCGAGGTAAACGCGCGAGCCGGCAACACCCACCGACGTACCGGGCCCGCGGAGCTGCTGACCATCGTCCGCGACCCGTGAAGGCCGCTGCTGGGCGTGGTCGGAGCAACCGAGTCGGGGACACCATCGTGGTCGAAGATCCACGTCAGGATCGCTGCCGAGTCGGCGCCCTCGGCAAGGATCACCGACCGCTCGATCACCATGCCCCCAGACGCATGAGGACGGGCAAGACGCCTCACGAGCGCGCCTGTCGCATCTGTGCTCACGACCTCCACTCTATCCCCTGCCGGATCGCAGCCCGGCGTGGCCCATGCAGCGGCGGCCCCAGCGCTATAGGCCCTGGACTTCTACCGGCGTCAGCGAGGGTTCTTCGGTCCCGTTCCCGAGCTGTCCGCGGTCGTTGTTGCCCCAGCAGTCGACGTGCCCACTCGCGAGCTGTGCGCAGGTGTGAGCCCAACCTGCGACGACGCTGACGGCTTCAGTGATGCCCGGCACTTCGACCGGCGTGTCCGTGTCTTCCGTGGTGCCGTTGCCGAGCTCCCCTTCAGAGTTGTGACCCCAGCAGTCCACGTGGCCGCTGGACAGCCGCGCACACGTGAATTCCCTGCCGCCGCTGACCTCGGTGGCGTCGCTGATGTCCCGCACTTCAACGGGCACGTCCGAATCAGGTTCGGTGGAGCCGTTCCCGAGCTGCCCGAACTCGTCGTCGCCCCAGCAGTCCACGTGGCCCCCCGGCAGTAGCGCGCAGGTGTGCTCGTGGCCAGCGCTGACCCCAATGGCGTCGCTGATGCCCTTCACCTTGACGGGCTTGTCCTGCGTTTCTTTCGTGGTGCCGTTCCCGAGCTCCCCTTCGCCGTCGGCACCCCAGCAGTCGATTTCATGGTTGGAGAGCAGCGCGCAGGCATCCTCGTCGCCGGCGGTAACTGCGACGGCATGGGACACGGACATCACTTTCACGGGCGTGTCCGATTTGTTCGTGGTGCCGTCCCCGAGCTGCCCGGACTCACCCGCACCCCAGCAGTCGACCTGACCGCTTGAAAGCACCGCACAGGTATGTCTGGTGCCGGCGCTGACCTGGGTAGCCTCGGTCATGCCCTGCACGGCAACGGGCGATTCCGACCCGACGGTGGTGCCGTCCCCGAGCTGCCCCCAGTCGCCTTCCCCCCAGCAGTCAAGGTGGCCGTTCGACAGCAGCACACAGGTGTGATTGCCGCCGCTGGCGACTCCGGTCACGCCGCTCAGTTCCGGCACTTCAACCGGCGTGTCCGATGTCCCGAACATGCCGAGAACGTTGCCCCAGCAGTCGACGACGCCACCCGACCGCACCGCGCAGCTAGTGGCTTCGCCGGCGCTTAGGCCGAGCACGGGGTTCGCGGGCGCCAGCGGCTCAACGGTGACGACGACCTTGGCCTTCGCCTTGCCCCCGGCGCCCGTCGCGGTGAGGGTGAGCTTGTACGCCGCAAGCTTCGTGCTCGTGTCGACGGGCATCACGAGCGCTTGTTCAACCGTGCCCGATTCGCATGAGAATTTGGCCGGCAAGCCCGTCACAGCTTTGTTGGAGGACAACTCGCATTCCGTCCCGCCCGACACAGAAGCCGTCACCGTCGTGGCGCCGTCGGAGGAAACCGCCGCCGGCATGGCGACCAAGCCCGAGATCACCGGCTTGGGACCCTTCGCCTGAGCCGCACCTCCGAGCAGCGCCGAACCCCCGACCACCAGCACCACCACGGCGACCGTGCGTACAGGTCTCATGTCATACCTCCCCCGTCGACTGCCTTCCTCGCCGGTAACCGAGGGTATAAGAAAGCCGCTGTCGGATCAAGCTCGGTGCAAAAAGCGGGAGCGACGGGACTCGAACCCGCGACCTCTGCCGTGACAGGGCAGCGCTCTAACCTGCTGAGCTACGCCCCCGCGGGCGTCGCGTTGCCAGGCCATCGTAGCGGCGTCGGGGGGAGCTACGCAGGCGAGCCGCCGAGGCCCGTGACCCCGCCCGCGGCCCACCGACTGGCCAGGCGGCCAGTCGCTGCTCTAGGGTAGGCCCGATGCAGCTTCAGGGTCCCCCGCCGATGGTGGACGTCAACCCGTTCGGGGTGCTGCTGGAAGACCTGCGCGACGAGCGCCGGGCCCGGGTGCCGTTCCCGCCGGGCGAGACGCGGCTGTCGCTGGCGAGGACGAAACGCTTCGCCGACGAACCGCTGGAGATCCTGCTCGAGTGCTACGAGCGCTACGGGCCGATCTTCACGGTCCGCCTGTTCCACAGCAACGTGGTGTTCATGCTCGGGCCCGCCGCGAACCACTACATGCTGGTCTCCCACGCCTCCAACTTCCTCTGGCGGGAGGGTCACTTCCGCGACCTGATCGGCCTGATGGGCGATGGGCTGCTGACGATCGACGGCGACTTCCACCGCAACTCCCGGCGCATCATGCTCCCGGCCTTCCACCGCGAGCACCTCGAGGCCTCGGTCGAGACGGTCCTGGAGGAGACCGAGCGTGCCGTGGGCGAGCTCGTGCCGGGCACGACCGTGGACCTCTACAGCTGGACCAGGCACCTCGCCATGAGGGTTGCCATGAGGGCGTTGTTCGGGGTCGACCCCGACGGCGAGACCGCCCGCTCGATCGACGCGGCGGCGACCTTCGAGGAGGCGCTCGCCTTCTACGCCAGCGAGTACCTGCTGCGGGTGCGCCGCGACAGGCGCAGCCCGTGGGCACGCATGCAGCGGGCCGCCCGCAAGCTCGACGCGATGATCTACGGCGAGATCTCCTCGCGGCGACGGGACGGCCGGCGGGGCCACGACATCCTCAGCCTGTTGCTGGACGCCCACGACGAGGACGGCAACACACTCAGCGACGTACAGATCCGCGACGAGGTCATGACGCTCCTGTTCGCGGGCCACGACACCACGACCTCGACGGTGTCCTTCATGTTCTACGAGCTTGCCCGCCAGCCCGAGATCCGCACCCGGCTGGTGGCCGAGCAGGAGCGCCTGCTGGACGGCGGCCGGCCGAGCGCCTCCCAGCTGCTGGGCGGGGAGCTCCCCGAGCTGGAGATGGTCATCGACGAGACGCTGCGCAAGTACCCGCCAGCCTGGGTGGGGCCCCGCCGGGCGGTGGAGCAGTTCGAGTTCGAAGGCCATACCGTTCCCGCCCGCGCGTTCGTGAACTACAGCTCGTGGGCCTCACACCACCTCCCGGACGTGTTCGAGAACCCGGACGCCTTCCGCCCCGAGCGCTTCACGCCGGAGGCCAAGGCGGTGCTCGCGAAGGGCGCCTACGTCCCCTTCGGCGGCGGCTCCAGGACCTGCATCGGAATGCGCTTCGGCCAGCTCGAGGTGCGGGCCATCGCGACGCTGCTCGTGAGCCGGGTGTCGCTCTCGCTGCCGCCGGATTTCAGGCTCACGATTCGCCAGATGCCGACGATCAGCCCGCGGGAGGGCGTGCCGATGCGCGTCACAGCGGCCACGACCGCGACCTCCGCGCCGGACGTTCCCGCGGCGGCCTGAGCAGAACCGGCTGCGGGCGAGGACGGCCCAGGGTCCTCCCCGGACGCTGGAAGTCGACCTCCCGTCGCCGGCGGGGCGCTCAGCGCAGGAGAGCGGCGAGGCCCACCCGGTAGGCGGGCGAAGCGGCGGATACGGCCCTCGCCGAGACGCCGAGCACATAGATCCGGGGATCCGAGTAGAGCGTCAGGCGCACGGCGCCGAACATCGGGGCGGCGGGGCGCACGACGAGGTGTCCGGAGCTTGGTTCCGCAACTGCGTCCAGCGAGGCCCCGAACCCGAACAGGGCGCCGCCGGCACGCACCATCACCCTGCCGTTCTCGCTGCCTAGCAGCTGAAGCGTCACGCCCGCGGGCAGCGCCGCACGCACGTCGGCACCGCTCACGAGCCCCGCGGCGGTGAGCCTGTCGTCACTCTTCTGGAGCGTCGCATGGGTGATCCGGAGCTTCCCCAGACGGACACTGGAGGCCGTGAAGGAGATGTGGGAGATGCCCTTGGCTTCGTGCAGCAGCGTGGTGGCCCGGGAGGTGCCGAGGGCGAGGGCCCCGGCCTGGACATGAACCGTGTCGGCGTCCCCCCACAGCAGCTCGATCGCGGGCCAGGCGCTCACCTTCACGCTGTGGACTTGGCCGTAGGGCTCCAGGCGGGAGCGGATCCGGCTCTCGGCGATGCGGGGCAGCACGAGCTGGGCGAGGGCCAGCAACACCACCACCGCCAAAGCCAGGTAGAGGAGCAGCCATGGCAGGCTGAGGTGGCGCCGGCGGGTCATCGCGGCTCGGAAGCTACGCGGCAGAGAGGCGGCCTGCCGCTAGCCTTAGCCCCGCCAGGGCGCGTAGCTCAGCTGGCTAGAGCACCTCGCTTACACCGAGGGGGTCGCCCGTTCGAGTCGGGCCGCGCCCACCTCCGCCACGCCGTCACATGAGCAACGACACACCGATCCGCGTCGCCGTCATCGGATCCGGCCCCGCCGGGTTCTACGCCGCCGGGCACCTGCTGAAGGCCTCCGGCGATCGCCTCGAGGTGGACATGATCGAGCGCCTTCCGACCCCCTGGGGGCTGGTCCGCTCGGGCGTCGCGCCCGACCACCCGAAGATCAAGTCCGTGACCCGGGTGTACGAGAAGACCGCCGCCCACCCACGCTTCCGCTACTTCGGCAACGTCACCTTCGGGGAGCACGTGTCCCGCCAGGAGATGCTCGATCGCTACCACGCGGTCGTGTATGCGACCGGCTCGCCCTCGGACCGCGCCCTGGGGATCCCCGGCGAAGACCTGCCCGGCTCACACGCGGCCACGGAGTTCGTGGGCTGGTACAACGGCCACCCCGACTTCACCGACCTCGAGGTCGATCTGCTCGCGGCCGAGCGGGCGGTGGTCATCGGCAACGGGAACGTGGCACTCGACGTGGCGCGGATGCTGGTGCTGGCCCCCGAGGAGCTCGCGCCGACCGACACGGCCGACCACGCCCTCGAGGTGCTCGCCCGCAACAGCGTGCGGGAGGTCCAGGTCCTCGGGCGCCGGGGACCGGCCCAGGCGGCCTTCACCAACCCGGAGCTGATCGAGCTCGCCGACCTCGAGCAAGCCGACGTGATCGTCGATCCGGGCGAACTCGAGCGGGCCCTCGCGGTGGACGACCCCAACGTGGAGACGACCGCCAGGCGCAACGTGGAGATCCTGCGCGACTACGCCTCCCGCGAGCCGCAGGGCCGGCCGAAGCGGATCGTGCTGCGCTTCCTGCTCTCCCCCACCGAGCTGACCGCCGACGAGTCTGGGCGCCTGGGGGCGATAGAGCTGGTCCGCAACGAGCTGGTCGCCGACGAGGAGGGCCGGCTTGGTGCACGCGCCACCGAGGAGCACGAGAGGCTGCAGACGGGCCTGGTGTTCCGGGCGATCGGCTACCGCGGCGTCGCCCTGCCGGACGTGCCCTTCGACGAGCGCACGGCGGTGATCCCGAACGAGGGCGGGCGGGTGATCGACCCGGACACCGGCCGGGCGATCCCGGGAGAGTTCGTGGTGGGCTGGATCAAGCGGGGACCCACGGGGGTGATCGGGACCAACAAGAAGGACGCCCAGGAGACGGTGGACGCGATCCTGTCCGACCTCGCGCCCGTGCTCGACCCCGCCTCCAGCAACGGCAGCGGGGTCGACCCCCACATCCCCCGTCAGGCCGCGGCCGAGGAGGTCGAGGAGCTGCTCCGCTCGCGCCAGCCGGAACTGGTCACCTACAGCGGCTGGGAGGCGATCGACCGCCGCGAGCGCGAGCTCGGCGAGCAGGCCGGCCGCCCCCGCGTGAAGCTGACGCGGATCGAGCAGCTACTCGAGGTGGCCTCGGGCGAACAGCCCTAGACTGTTCGCCGGTTGGGCCCCGTTAGCTCATCTGGCAGAGCGCCGGACTTTTAATCCGGTGGGGCGAGTTCGAGTCTCGCACGGGGCATCTTTAGAAGGCCTGGAAACCGGCGCCTTTCAGCCCGGCCTCCAGGGCTGCGGAACGAAATTGGTCGCGAATTGGTCGCGAGCGGCGCCCCTCGGGGGCGAGGTTCTCGACATCGGCGCGCGGTACGGGAGCGCAACGCGAGTAGGTGCTAGAGGGCGTGTTCCTCGGCTCGGCGGTGCAGACGGGCGAGTAGGCGTTCCTGGATCGCCCGGGGGAATGGCTGCGGTATCGCGAGCGTGTCGAGTTCGACCAGAGTTCGTCTGACCACGAAACCAAAGTGTTCTTCGTAGACGTGGCTCGGGTGGCCCGGGAGCGGCGAGTTCCTAGTTATCTCGCGCAACCCGAATGCCCTTCCGTTGGGGGCGGCAAAGATCCGGGCGTCTTTTTCGACGACGATCGACGGGGGATGGGCTTCGTTGGGATGTCCTGCGACGCCCTCTGCGACGTCTCCCTCGCGCCGGGCCGCTGGGATCTGGCGCAGGATGCACGCCTGCGCGTGGGCGCTGCTGAGCGCGCCGAGCTCGCGCAGCGCAGCAGATCGGCTGTCGAACACGTACACGACCGAGCGGGCCGTGGTGAGTTTCCCATCCGATCCGCCGTCGAATTCCGTCACTCCAGGCGTCCGGGCTTGGGAGGGCGCCTTCCCGTAGATGTAGTTCAGTCGCCGCGAGGGGTATCCAGGTACTCCATGCGATGCGGCGATTCCGCCGTCACACCGGCCGATGGGCCCGTACGTCACGGGACGCCCGGGCACGGTACTTGCGGCGAACCCCGGGGCGTCGCCGCCTCGGAGGTTGATCGAGCTCGCCGCCGTGCTCGGAGACTTGCTCCCACACCCCGCGAGCACCCCGGCCGCGACGCCGAGCACGACCCAGCTCCCAACAAAGCGCCGCACGGGCAGCATCATGCCAAGGCGAGGACCCTGCGATCTCGTCGGCGACAGCCGACCTGAGCGCAGAACGAGCCGGAGCCGGCTCGTAGTCAAGGCGGCCTCGTCAGAGGCGCGCGGAGCGCGGGTCGAAGGCCCCGCCTTTACGGCGAGGTGGTGGAGGCTACACAGAGAGCACAAGATCTCGGTCGACGGATGAGCCGCCAGTCGCGCTTGGCCGTCAACCCGCGGAGCGGTGTCCGTGGTTGCCTTCGCGTCGGCGTGCCGTGGATTGCAGGCGAATCGGGACGACGATGCTTGGGTACGTTTCCAACGGCGCGCCCAGTTCATAAGCTTCGCGCTCGTTGCCGCGCCCGTACGCGGGCGTCTCGATGTCCATTTCGAGACGCACGTCGAGGTGGTGTCCGCCGCGCAGTCTGCGCAGGAGGCCCTTCGCTGTGAGGTTTCGTTCGCTGGGTTCGCCGACGAAGTTCCTCAGCAGCGTGAACGTCGCCGACCCTCCCCGCAGGATCGAGACCGGCTCGTATTCGACGATCGCCCGGCCGCCGTTGGGCCGTCGGGCCTGGCTGGGCGCTCCGACCTGCGCCCGGAGCTGGCCCACGCACCCGAAGGGACAGTGGAGTCGTACACGCAGGGACCTCGAGTTGAGGACCGCGGCACCGGAGAGCGCGGAGATCGGGCAGCTCGACGGGGGAGGCGTCGGCGTCCCCGGTTCTTCGAGGAGCGCACGGTAAACGCTCGGGGCTCGACAGCCGGACAGGGCGTAGACGACTTCGTCGCCGGCGAGCACCGGCCTCGCCGCTTCGTGGTCGCCGAGCAGTCCGAGGTCGGCGATGGGGTGCGATGTCGACCCCATGAGGGTTGCCCATCCCAGGATCTCGTGTTTGTCTTCTGTGGTCGTTCGAAGCAGCAGCCGACCTTCTGCAAGACCGTAGACGGCGCACGCGGGGACTCCCAGGGGACGAGGCTCGGGTTCGGCGACGGTGCTGACGCTCGCCTGGCAGTCGCCTGATTCGGAGACCACGAGCGTTCCATCGGACTGCAGCGCGAAGCTCGTCGCGCTGGTCGATGAGGGCCCGGGTACGGGTACCCGGTACAGCTCCTGCCCGCTGTCGATGTCGTACACAATGATCGCGGCGGGGCCCTTTCCACCGGCCTGGTTGGCTCTATAGGCGACCATCCGCCCTGCAACGGCGAGCACGGTCGGTTCGTGCCAGATGACGGTGCCGAGGTGCGGCTCGAGCGTGGCTTCGAGGTGGATGACTCGCTGCAGACCAGAGGCCAGGTCCTCGACCACGACACATTCGAGACTGTCGTAAGCGAGGAGGTCGCCGTCGAGGGCCATCGCGTAGTGCGCGTCGGGGCCGATTTCGCCGCTGGCCGATCCTTCGAGGCCCGGCACGCGCTGACACCCCGCGGTCTGTTCCTGGAGCGGCCCTGACAACGGCCCTGCCAGCACTCGCTCGTAGGAGACCGAGCAGCAGCCCTTATAGCCCGATCTGCTGCCTCTCTGGAAGACCGCGAGGCGCGTCGGCGAGGCAGCGACGTTAACGATCCCGGGGCCCCCCGCGATGGGGCCGACGTGCGCGATCACCGTCGCCGGCCCCGCCGGCGGGAAAGCCAGCACGACGTCGTCTCCTTTCGGTTCCTCGCTTCCCACCAGCGTGTCGGCCCCTACCGCAGCGAGCGATTGACCGCCGTCGAGGTAGCCGGAAAGCCAGTAATGATCGGTGAGGAGCGTGGGCGCAGCGCCTGCGACGTTCGGTAGAGCAGCGCCCAGAGTCACCGCGGCGACTGCCGTGGCGATCGCGAGCCGGGAGCCCAAAGCGCGGTGGAGCAAGACAAGCCGAGAAAACACGTCGGATCGGATGCCAATGCGAACGCCGAGGCGCAAGATCACGGCGGCATCACCACGTCAAACCGAATCGGATTTCGCCGCCGACCCCTTGAGTGTCCGCGCGGTGACCGAAGCGTGTCCAGGGCGAGGCCACGGATGACGACACGTTTCGGACACCGATCGACGGCGATTTTCGGCTCTGTGGAGCCGCTCTGCCCCCCTCGTGGGTGATCGCGAGCGCATGGGAATGGGCATTGACCACCCCCCTCTCAGCTTCGCTTTCGATGCGGATGGTCAATGCCCAAACTAAGGCGTATAGGAGAGGAGGGCAGAGCGGCTGAAGGGAGGCTGATTAGGGACGGGTTTTGGAGCCAGAACTCGGGCGTGTCAGGGCTGAGCAGGTGGAGGGTTGACGGACCGACGGGAAGTGGTGGTGAGCGCGTCGACGCGGCGGGTGCCAAGTAGGACGTTGAGGTGTCCCGGAGAACGCGGACTCGTCGGAGAAGCGGACGGATGTCTTCTACAGGCGGGTTCGGTGTGCGTTGCGAACGGCTACGACGACACCTGCGACTCAAGCGTGGCTCGTCAATCCGGCGCGGGCCGCCGGCGGCGGGCCCAGCGTCGGTGGCGTTAGCACGGGAGCCGTCGTCAGTAAAGCCTTGCGGACGGCGGTCGCGGGCACTGTGTCGCTCCGGCTTGACAGCCGCCGTCTCCCGCGCTGAAAGTCGATCAGGTCGGCAGGGAGAGCCCTGCCGACGAGTCGGCCAGGCCTCACTATGAGTTGGTCACTGAGCTTCCGGCCCAAGGTGCCGCGCCGGAGCGACGGGGTCCAGGCCCAAGTGGCCCGCGTCCTCCGCAGAGCTCGCGGCACCAAGGAGGGAGCGTTCGCGCCCCTCCTCGACGCTAAGGCGGCCGCCCGCCTGCTCGGCGTTCCACCGACCTGGCTTCTCGCACAGGCGCGCGCCGGTCGGATACCGCATCACCGGCTCGGCCACTACGTGCGCTTCAGCGCGGAGGACCTGCGCGAGTGGCTCGACGCAAACCGGATCGGAGCTGAGAGCAACGGCAGTCCCGCGCGGAGCAGCTCGCGATGAGCCAGCTATTGACCGCACGGGTCAGCGGCCAGGTGTTCCTC
Organism: uncultured Solirubrobacteraceae bacterium; assembly: GCA_963821425.1. GTDB lineage: Bacteria > Actinomycetota > Thermoleophilia > Solirubrobacterales > Solirubrobacteraceae > Palsa-744. The sequence goes on along the minus strand of CAWGDS010000004.1, from coordinate 1,420,488 downwards.
CGCGGCGGGCACCGCGGCGGCGTCTACTACCTGAGGTACCGCCTCGCAGACGGCCGCCACGTCAAACGCCGACTCGGTAGGGCGTGGAGCGGGCGCGGAAGGCCCCCGGCCGGCTACTGCACCGCGCGCATGGCGCGGGACGCATTGGAGGCCGCCCTGACCGACGCGCGGCGGGGCACGCTCGCCGGCATCACGGCGCCGGGCACGACCTTCGCCGATGCGTCAGCGGAGTGGCTGCGGTACGTGGAGCACGACCGCGACGTCAAGCCGAGCACCCTCTCCGACTACCGGCACATGGTCGGGCGCCTGGACCGGGAGCTGGGCGACATGCAGATCGAGCGGATCACGGCCGAGCGGATCGAACGCTGGCGCGGGGCCCTCTCATGCTCGAACCGCACCGTCCACAAGTACCTGATCGTGCTCAACGGGGTCTTCAAGCGGGCGATGAAGGTGTACGGGCTGCCGGCCAACCCGATGACACTCGTCGAGCGGCCACGGGTACGCCAGCGCAGCGACATCGACGTGCTGTCGGCACCCGAGCTCCGCGCCCTGCTACGGGCGACGCCGGACGAGCTGCAGCGCGCGATCCTGCTGACCGCCGCGTTCGCCGGCCTGCGGATGGGCGAGCTGTTGGCGCTCCGCTGGGGTGACGTCGACTTCCCTGCGCAGACGATTCGCGTCGTACGGAGCTTCACGATCGGAGGGGAGTCGAGCCCGAAGTCCGGCAGGGCCCGCTCGGTCCCGATGATCGACGAGGTCGCCACGGCGCTGGCGCGTCTTAGCCAGCGTGAGCGATTCGTCGGCGACGAGGATCGGGTCTTCGGCGGCATGGCGGGCGGGCACCTCGACTCCAAAGACGTCCGCGCCGCCTTCAAGGCGGCGCTGGCCGACGCCGGCCTACGTGAGCTTCGATTCCACGACCTCAGGCACACGTTCGGGACGCTCGCGGTCCAGCAGGCCGACTCGATCCTCGAGCTGAAGGAGTGGATGGGCCACGCCAACGTGCAGACCACGATGCGCTACCTGCACTACAAGTCGAAGGCCGACGCAGCCAAGCGCCTCACCCAGGCATTCGCTCCAGAGCCGGAGGAGCTCGAGCGACCGGCAGCAACGGACGACCGGCCACAGCCGAGGTGACGCAGTTCCCCTCGCTGAAGGCCCGACAGCTGCGAAGAGTCCTCGAAGCAGAGCCGCTGGGTTATCGCGTCGCTCGCCAAGTCGGTTCACATCGCACGCTACGAGCTCCCGGGCGACCAAGCGTCACTTTCGCCTTCGACGACCGCGCCACGGTCGCTCCCGGACACGTCCGCCACATCCTCGTCCACCAGGTGGGCCTCACCCGAGACGAGGCGCTGAGGCTAGTCTGAAGCTGTCGTGGACCGTATCCGGGTAATCCATCACTACGAGGACGGCAGCTGGTGGGCCGAGTCTCCGGACGTGCCCGAGTGGACTGCCGCCGCAGACACGTACGAGGAAGCGCACCGCCTGGCCGAGGAGGGCATCCGTTTCGCGCTCGAGCGCGACGACGTGGCGGTCGAGCACTTCGTCCCCGCGGGGGCAGCGACGAACTCGTAAACCAGGCAGCTGAACTCGCAAGCAGGGCCCGAAATTGGTCGCGAAATTGGTCGCGAGATCAGCATTTCGGACACCATCTCGCCAGAGCTGATGGCCGGTGGAACGCGCGATCTCAGTTGAGAAGCCGCCTTCTGGACCCTCTTTAATCCGGTGGGGCGAGTTCGAGTCTCGCACGGGGCATAGCAGCACGTCGTCGGGTCCTCGGCCGCCCGCGCGCCGCCCGGAAGTAGGCTGCGGACACGATGTCGAGCAACCTCGTCGAGCTGATCCGCCGCCACCACGGGCCGGTCGCTCGTACGGCACTGGAGGTACTCAAGGAGGCGGTCCAGGACCACGGCGAGATCACCGACGCGGACCGGCTGCGGGCGGCGGAGGTGTCCGGGCTCCCGGAGGCGTCCGTGTACGGGGTCTCGACCTTCTACGACGATCTGCTGGCGCCCCGGGGCCGCCGGCACCTGAGGGTCTGCACCGGCACAGCCTGCTTCGCCGCCGACGGTGACCGCCACATCCGGGAGCTGGAGGGCGGTCTCGGGGTGGGGCTCGGGGAGCGCAGCGCAGACGGCTCGGTTTCGCTGGCCGAGACGGTCTGCCTGGGCTTCTGTCACTCCTCTCCCGCCGTACGCGAGGGGGATCGTGTGGATGCCGGCGCCGGTGCGGTGGAGAGGGCGCTGGCGGAAAGCACGGGCGAGGCGCCCGAGCCGGACTGGCAGAGCACCCTGGCCGAGCCGGTCCTGACCGAGCCCGGACGGTGGCTCGGGCTCACCAGGGCGCTCGCTCAGATGACCCCTGAGCAGCTCCTCGGCGAGGTGCTCGCCGGCGAGGTCCGCGGTCGCGGCGGGGCCGCCTTCCCGGCGGGCGAGAAGTGGCGCTTCGCCGCCTCGGCCGCGGGCGAGCAGAAGTTCGTGGTGGCCAACGGCGACGAGGGCGATCCCGGCTCCTACATCGACAAGTACCTGATGGAGCGCAACCCCGAGCTCGTGCTGGAGGGGATGGCGCTGGCGGGGTATGCGGTGGGCGCCGAGCACGGCTTCATCCTCACCCGCTCGGAGTACCCCCGCTCGAAGCCCGCGCTGGAACGGGCCGCGGAGTCCGCCCGCCGCGCGGGCCATCTCGGGAACGACATCGCCGGCAGCGGCTTCGACTTCGACGTGACGGTGCTCGAGGGGGCGGGCTCGTATGTGGTCGGGGAGGAGACGGCGCTGCTGGCGTGCCTGGAGGGACTGCGGGGGACCGTGTCGGCACGGCCGCCGTTTCCGGCCGAGCGTGGCCTGTACGGCGCGCCGACGGTCGTCAACAACGTCGAGACGCTGGCCAACATCCCGTTCATCGCGCTGCGGGGGGCAGACGCCTACCGCGACCTGAGTCCGGGCGCCTCGGCCGGCTCCAAGCTGGTCTGCTTCAACGAGCGCTTCGCCTCCCCGGGGGTGTACGAGGCGCGCTTCGGGGAGACACTGCGCGAGCTCTGCGAGGGCCTCGCGGGAGGCATCGGCGGGGGCATCAAGGCGGTCCAGATCGGCGGCCCCCTCGGCGGGATCCTGCCGGCGTGGAAGCTCGACACGCCGTTCGACTTCGACGCGCTCGCGGCTGTGGGCTGCATGGTCGGGCACGGCAGCATCGTCGGCTTCGACGAGGGCACCGACATGCGTGCCCTGGCGCGCCACCTGCTGCGCTTCGGCGCCCACGAGAGCTGCGGCAAGTGCTTTCCCTGCCGGATCGGCCTGCGACGGGCACACGAGATGTTCGAGGCCGACTCACCCGTCGATCGGGTTCTGCTCGAGGACCTGCTGGAGACGCTGGAGGTGGCGAGCCTGTGCGCCCACGGCGGCGGCATGCCGGCGCCGATCCGCAGCCTGCTGGAGCACTTCCCCGAGGAGCTGGGGCTGAGCTGATGCGCGTGACGGTGGACGGTGTCGAGCTCGAGGTCGCGGCGGGCGCGAGCGTGCTGGAGGCGGTCGAGCAGGCCGGTGGCCGGCTGCCGACGCTCTGCTACGACGACCGCCTGGCGCCGTTCGGGGCCTGCCGCACGTGTCTGGTGGGAGTGGAGGGGGCGCCCGCTCCCGTGCCGGCCTGCACCACCTATTGCCGGGAGGGCATGGTGATCGACACCGACGACGCGACCGCCGCCAGGGTCGTTCGGACGGTCGTCGAGCTGGTGCTCTCGGAGCTCGACCGGCCGCCGGCGCCGACCACCGAGCTGGCCCGGGTCGCCGCCTCGCTCGGGCTCGACCCCGGACGCGGCGAGGCCGGCCGCTTCGAGGGCGCCACCCACGAGGTCTCGCTCGACGAACGACACCCCTACCTCGCCTTCCAGCACGAGCTGTGCATCTCCTGCGGGCGCTGCGTGCGGGCCTGCGACGAGGTCCAGGGAGCCTTCGCCCTGACGGTCACCGGCCGGGGGTTTCACAGCAACGTGACCGCCGGCCTGGACAGCGGCTTTCGGGACTCCAGCTGCGTCTCCTGTGGCGCCTGCGCGGACACCTGCCCCACCGGCGCGATCATCGAGCGACGGCTTCTTACACTTGAGCGGGAGCGAGAAGATGGGTCAGCGGCCTGAATCCCCGGTAGCGACCACGTGCGGGTACTGCGGCGTCGGATGCCGCCTGGACGCCCACGTGGCCGACGGCGAGCTGCTCTCGATCACACCGTCCCGGGAGGGGCCGGCGAACAGGGGCCATGCGTGCCTGAAGGGCCGCTTCGCCCACCGCTTCGTGTCCTCCCCCGACCGTCTCACCAAGCCGCTGATCCGGTCCGGCTCAGAGATGCGTGAGGCCAGCTGGGAGGAGGCGATCGAGACGATCGCCACCCGCCTGCAGGCGATCCGCGACGAGCACGGCCCGGACGCGATCGCGGGACTCGCCTCGTCCCGCGCGACCAACGAGGACTGCTTCGCGATGGCGCGCCTGATGCGAGCCGCGATCGGCACCAACAACATCGACAACTGCTCCCGTGTGTGCCACTCCCCGACCTCGTTCGCGCTGCGCCGCTCGTTCGGCCTCTCCGGGGCGACCGGGTCGTTCTCGGACATCGACGCGGCCGACGCCGCGATCATCATCGGCGCCAACCCGACCCAGGCGCACCCGGTCGTCGGAGCGAGGATCAAGCAGGCCGCCCTGCGCGGCCTCAAGCTCGTGACGATCGACCCCCGGCGGATCGAGCTCGCCGACTACGGGGAGCTGCACCTGGCGCCGCGGCCGGGCACGAACGCGGCCGTGCTGCTGGGGCTGGCGCACGTGCTGGTGGCCGATGGCCTGCTCGACGAGCGCTTCATCGACGAGCGCACCGAGGGCAGCACGGCGACGCTCGAGCTCCTGGAGCAGTACACGCCGCGAGCGGTCCAGGAGATCAGCGGCATCCCCGCCACGGACATCGAGCACGCCGCCCACATCTACGGCGAGGCCGCCGAGGCGTCGATCGTCTGGGGCCTGGGGGTCACCGAGCACAAGTACGGCTCGGAGGTCGTACAGCTGATCTGCAACCTCGCCATGCTCACCGGCAAGGTCGGCCGGCGCGGCTCGGCGCTGCTTCCGCTGCGCGGCCAGAACAACGTCCAGGGCTCCTCCGACATGGGCGCGCTGCCGGACACCCACAGCGGCTACCGCCCCGTGGGCGACGAGCAGGTGGCCCGCAGCTTCGAGGCGGCCTGGGGCGTGCAGCTGCCGCGACTCCCCGGCTACAAGGTCCCGGAGATGTTCGACGCGGCCGTCGCCGGCGAGCTGAAGGCGATGTACATCTTCGGCGAGGACGTCGCCCAGACCGACCCCGACAGTGCGCACGTGGCCAACGCGCTGCAGTCGCTCGACTTCCTCGTCTGCCAGGACATCTTCCCCAACGAGACCACCGCCTACGCGGACGTGATCCTGCCGGCGTCGGCCTTCCTCGAAAAGGAAGGCACCTTCACGAACGCCGAGCGTCGGATCCAGCTCGTACGGCCGGTGCTCGCGCCCCCGGGCGAAGCGAGGACCGACCTGCACATCATCACCTCCGTGTCGCAGGCGCTCGGCCACGAGATGGGCTACGCCGGCCCGAGCGAGGTGATGGAGGAGATCGCCGCGCTGACCCCAGAATTCGCCGGCGTCAGCTTCGAGCGGCTCGGCGTCCGTGGCCTGCAGTGGCCCGTCGCCGCCGACGGCAGTGACAGCGAAGTCCTCTACCGGGAGCACTTCGCCCAGCCGGGCGGGCGTGGCAGGTTCGCCGCCCTCCCCTTCAAGCCGCCCGGCGACGCCGCCGACGAGGAGTTCCCGCTGATCCTCGTGACGGGCCGTGTGCTCGAGCACTACAACGCGGGCACGATGACGCGGCGGACGGGAAACGCGGAGCTGGTCGACCGCGACTGGCTTGAGATCCACCCCGACGACGCCGCCCGGCTGTGGATCGAGGACGGCGAGCTGGTGGCCGTGCGCAGCCGCGTGGGGCGGGTCGAGCTCTACGGTCGCGTCACCGACCGCATCGAGCCGGGCCACGTGTTCACTAGCTTCCACTTCCCCGAGGCCAGGACGAACCTGCTCGTTGGATCCTCGGCCGACGTCAACACCTCCTGCCCGGAGTACAAGGTCGTGGCCGTGGACGTGCGGCCGATGCCGGAGCGCAGTGCCGCGACCCCCGCCCTGGCCGAGGCGTGACCGACCCGACGGACGCGCTCACCGCGCGGACGCTGGTCACCGTCACCCACGACGGCCGCCGTGACGAGGTCGTCGTCGAGGAGCCGTTGGAGATTCGCGTCGACGGCGCCCCGCTGGCGATCACGATGCGCACGCCCGCCCACGACGAGGAGCTGGCGCTCGGGTTCCTCTACGGCGAGGGCCTGATCGACGGGCCGCGGACCGCGGGGCCGACCGAGGACTTCGCCGCCAACATCGTCGAGGTCGGCGGGCCGCTGCTGCGCGACCCCGCCGCCCGGCGCTTCTACGCGACCTCGTCGTGCGGCGTGTGCGGGAAGGGGGCCCTCGAGGAGCTCAGCGTGATCGCCCCGGTCGTCGGCAGGGGACCTTCGATCACCCGTGAGCTGCTCGCGGAACTGCCCGACCGCCTGCGCCAGCCCACCTTCGAGCGCACCGGAGGACTGCATGCCACCGGGCTCTTCAACGCCGAGGGCGAGCTGCTGCTCGTACGCGAGGACGTGGGCCGCCACAACGCCATGGACAAGGTGCTCGGGCGTGCCCTGCTCGACGGCCTGCTTCCCCTCGGGGAGGGGATCCTCTGTGTCAGCGGGCGGCTGTGCTTCGAGCTGGTCCAGAAGGCGGCCATGGCGGGGGCCCCGATTCTCGTCGGCGTTGGCGCACCGAGCTCGCTGGCGATCGAGCTGGCGGCCGACCGCGGGATCACGCTCGCCGGCTTCGCCCGCCGGGGAAGTGTCAACGTCTACACCGGGGAGCAGCGTCTCCACGACCGCTGAGCGCAGCCTGGCTGCCGCCCCCGGTGGCCCCATACTGCGCACGTGCCCCCGGCCGGCCACGTCTACCAGCACGACCCCGACTCCCCCGGAGACGGGGACTTCGAGCCGGGCACGCTCGCCCACCTGATCGCGGGTAGCCGTGCCCGCATGCTCGATCCTCGCCGCACGCCGGTGACGGTGATCGGCGTGGACCGGGTGCGGGGCGAGTTCGAGCTCGAGGTCGGTGCCTTCGAGGACACCGGGGCGCGTTGGCAGCTACCGGTCGAGGACGTCTCGCGGTTCCAGTTCGGCCGCGGGAGCGAGCGCCTTGCGGCAGAGGAGGTCCGGGAGCTCGAACAGCTCGTCGCCAGGCTCGCGCGCCGGATCAAGGTCCCCGTCGAGCCCGAGGCCCGCGAGCGCACACTGCAGGACCTGGCCCAGGAACGCGAGCGCCTTCGCCCCCAGCTCACGCGCCGGCCCGCCCTGCGGGCGATCGAGCTGGAGCGCTGCGTCCGGGCCCGGGAGGGCTCCAGCGATGCCGCCGCGGCGCTGGAGGAGCTGCTCGCGGCCGAGGGGCTCGCCAGCCTCGAGCGGTCCCTGACCGAGACCTACGTCTCCAACCCCAGCTCCGGCGAGGTCGTCAAGGGCCACGCGATCGTGATCGCCGAGATGGGGCTGTGCCCCTATGCCGGCAAGGCCGTCCGCGACGAGACCCTGTTCGAGGGCGACGGAGCCAGGGATCATCGCCGCCGGCACATCCTGCTGCGGATGGCGTTCATCCAGGAGCTGGCCTCGCTGCTGGACCTGGCGGTGGTCGAGCTCTACCGTGGCTCGGCCCTCAGCGACGCCCTCGAGGCCCGGAGCCCCGCCTCGCTGGTTGCCGCAACCTTCTCTCGCGAGGTCGCGACCTCCCACTTCGACAGCGACGCCGACGCGGCCGTGCTCGCACGTCAGCGCGTGCCCGTGTCGAGGCTGTTCATGACCTTCCTCGAGACCGCCGCGATGAACGATCGCTACCACGAGGCCGAGGCCGCGCTGATCGGAGATCCATACAACCCCGTGTTCTGAGCGGTCACGGGCCGCCGGCTCGCGACTGACGCCGGCTGCTCGGCGGGCGCCCTGACCGGAGCCGGGGGGCGGTGAGATAGCCTTTGGGCAGGCCATGTCCGATGCGGTCGTGCATCTCTCCTCCGTGGCTGGGAGTCCCCTGCTGGACTCATCGGGGGCGAAGCTGGGGCGAGTCCAGGACGTCGTCGTGCGCCTGGACGGTCGAGACGCGCTCCCGCTCGTGTCCGGCCTGAAGGCGCGCATCGGCGGCCGCGAACTGTTCGTCCCGGCCGCACGCATCGACCGCCTCGAGGTCGCTGCCGCGAGGACCTCGACGACCAAGCTGAACCTGGCCCAGTTCGAGCGCCGCCCCGGGGAGGTGCTCCTGAAGGCCGATGTCCTCGGCCACAGCCTCATCAACGTCGACACGGCCCGGCTGGTGGTGGCGCGGGAGGTCGAGCTGAGCTGCAAGGACGGTGTCTGGCGCGTGGCCGGGATCGACCCCAGCTTCGCGGCCAGGCTGCGACGGCTGCTGCCGCGTCGCTTCCGCGGGCGCCCGGGAGCGGACGGAGAGCTCGTCGAGTGGACCCACCTGGAGCCGTTCGTGGGGCACGTACCGAGCTCGCGCCTGCGCCTGACCCACCGTCGCCTGGGACGGCTGCACGCCGCCCAGATCGCCGACCTCGTCGAGGCCGCCTCCCACGAGGAGGGCGAGGAGATCATGAACGCCGTGGCAGCCGACAAGGAGCTCGAGGCCGACATCTTCGAGGAGCTCGACGAGGAGCACCAGCTCGAGTTCCTGCGCGAGCGCTCCGACGAGCAGGTCGCCGCAGTGCTCGCGCGGATGGAGTCCGACGACGCCGCCGACCTGCTGATGGAGCTCGACCAGGACCGCCGCGTCCCTGTGCTCGAACGGCTCCCGGCGCCCAGACGCATCAAGGTCCAGCGGCTGCTCGGCTACAACCCCCAGACGGCCGGCGGGCTGATGAACCCCGACTTCGTCCTGGTGCAGGAGCGCTCGACCGTCGAGCAGGCGCTCGAGTTGGTGCGCCGCAGCGACACCCCGCCCGAGCGCACCCAGCACATCGTGGTCGTGGATGAGGAGGGGCGTCTGGCCGGCCCGGTGTCGGTGGCGGCGCTCGTGAAAGCCCCCCTGCACGAACCCGTCGGCAGCCTGCCCGAGCAGAACAGCCCGTCCGTGCCACCGGAGACCGACGTGCCCGAAGTGGCCCGCGTGATGACCGACTACAACCTCACCGCCCTGCCGGTGGTGGACGGCGACGGGAGGCCGATCGGAGTGCTGACCGTGGACGACGTGCTGGAGCTGATGCTGCCCGAGGACTGGCGCCGGCGCTTCGGGCTGGCGCGGGACTAGGCTCCGCGGGCTGCGCGGACGCCGCGCGAGGGGCCGTTTGCGCAGGGAGCGGGCGCGGCGGCGCGGGCCCCGGGGGAGCGGGACCGACGGCCCCCCGCTGATACCCTGAAGACGCCGCTCATAAGGGGCGGCGACACACGTTTTCACGCGATGGGCGATCAAACGAGACATCAAGATCCAGAGCTGCCGCGAAGTAGTACGACCGCGGCTGCCGTTCTGGGCGCGCCCTCGCTCGCCGGCTGTTTGACCTAGCCGGCTGAGGGCCTCCATGGGCGGCCGCGGCACGGCTGCGCGCTGAAAGGAGGTCGAGCAGATGGCTGGCAACCCCACGAAGGAGTCGGCGGCGGCGCGCGAGCGCTTCACGCTCGACTCGGCGCACGTGGGCGACATCCGCGGGGCCTTCGGCACGATCGGCCAGCACGAGGAGGGCCGGCACGGGCTGCGTTCGAGGATGCTCGCCCTGCTGGCGATCATCGGCCCGGGCCTGATCGTGATGGTGGGCGACAACGACGCCGGTGGCGTCGCCACCTACTCACAGGCGGGCCAGAACTACGGCACGAGCCTGCTGTGGGTGCTGCTGCTGCTGGTGCCGGTGCTGATCGTCAACCAGGAGATGGTGGTCCGCCTGGGGGCGGTCACCGGCGTCGGTCACGCACGCCTCATCAACGAGCGCTTCGGGCGCTTCTGGGGCTGGTTCTCGGTCGGCGACCTGTTCGTCCTGAACTTCCTCACGATCGTGACCGAGTTCATCGGCGTCAGCCTCTCGCTCGGGTATCTCGGCGTGTCGGATTACGTCGCCGTCCCGATCGCCGCGGTGGCGCTGGTCGCGATCACCGTCAGTGGCAGCTTCCGGGCCTGGGAGCGCGCGATGTTCGCCTTCGTGTTCGCCAACCTGCTGGTGATCCCGCTGTTCTTCATGGCGCACCCCCACGGCAGCACCGTGGCCCACGACTTCGTCGTGCCGGGTATCCAGGGCGGCGCCAGCTCCACCTCGGTGCTGCTGATCATCGCGATGGTCGGAACCACGGTCGCCCCCTGGCAGCTGTTCTTCCAGCAGTCGAACGTGATCGACAAGCGCATCACGCCGCGCTGGATCAACTACGAGCGCATCGACACCCTGATCGGAGCCGCCGTCGTCGTTATCGGCGCCGGCGCGCTGCTGTGCGTGTCCGCGTTCGCCTTCGCGGGAACGCCCTACTTCGGCCACTTCACCGACGCGGGGGCGACAGCCGAAGCGCTCGACCACACACTCGGCTCGACCGCCGGCGCCTTCTACGCCGTGATCCTGCTGAACGCATCGCTGATCGGGGCCGGCGCGCTGACGCTCTCCACCAGCTACGCCTTCGGCGACGTGTTCGGCCTGCGGTCCTCGCTGCACCGCCGCTTCAGCGACGCGAAGCTCTTCTACGCGATCTTCGCCGGCATGATCGCCGGGGCGGCCGCGATCGTCCTGATCCCCGGCGCCCCCCTCGGCGTGATCACGGAGGCCGTACAGGCGCTGGCCGGCGTGCTGCTGCCTTCCGCCAGTGTGTTCCTGCTGCTGCTGTGCAACGACCCGGAGGTGCTCGGGCCGTGGCGCAACCGGCCGTGGCTCAACGCGGTCGCGTGCGTGATCGTGTCGGTGCTCGTGCTGCTCTCGCTGATCCTGATGATCACGACCGTGTTCCCGAGCGTCGACGTGATCAAGGTCGCGCTGATCGGAGGCGCCGTCCTGGCGACCGCGCTGCTCGCCTTCGGGCTCGTGTACCTGGGCCGCCGTCGCCGCCAGCCGCCGCGGCCCGCGTCAGCGACGCCCGAGGCGGACGACGTCCCCCGCGAGCAGTGGACGATGCCGCCGCTGGCTCTGCTTCGCAGGCCCGAGTGGTCGATGGGCCGCAAGGTCGCGATGCTCGGGCTGCAGGCCTACCTGATCGTGTCGGTGATCATCCTGATCATCAAGGCGGCCCAGCTCGCCGGCGCCTGAGCGACGGGCAGCCTCAGCGCGCGGAGGTTCCGAGCGCTGAGGCCGTCGCCGCGGGGGCCGCGGCCCGCCCCGCACGCGCGCGAGGGACGGGCCTGATCGGCAGCTCCGCGCTACTTGGTGATCTTGATGATGCGCTCCATCCCGAGGCGGGTGTGGTCGACTTTGGTCTGGGTTTCCATGAAGCACGCCTGCACGTAGATGCCCGGCTTGGCGGTGATCGTCTCCTGCATGAAGGCGTCGTGGGAGATGGGTCCGTAGAAGCCGACCGGCGGTCCGGCGATCAGCTTTTCGAGCGCCTTTTCCTTGCCACTGAGCAGGTCCTTCACGGCCGCGTGGGCGGCCTTCATGTTCTTGACCGGGAAGGCCAGGTCCATGTGCACCAGGAAGCCTTCGTTTTCGAAGCGCACCAGCTCCCCGTCGTGCAACGTGGTCGGGCCCCTGAAGCCGAACTCGATCGTCTTCTCGGTCGCCTGCGCGGCGGGCAGCGCGAGCGCCGCGGAGGTGGCGGGGCCGACCGTGAAGCTGTCACGGAACGCCGGTTCGCCGTGGCTGCCGCCGATCAGCACGCCGTACGTGCCGGGCTGCAGGACCGTCTGGGCTTCGTTCGTGACGCCGGTTTCCGCTTCGGCGTCAAACGCGATCGTGCCCAGTTCGACGGTGTTGTTGGGGTCACCCCCCCGTTTTTCCGCGGTGAATTTTTCCCCTTCGGCCACGGTCTTGCCGGGGTTCAGGCGGAACAGGATCGCGATCCCTTCTTTGACGCCCTTGTCGGTTATGGCGACGTTGACGGCGCCCGCGCTCGTCGGGGCGCCGGTTACGGTCGCCGAGGTCGGGGTGATGGCGATGGACATGGTCGGTAGCGTGGCCGCCTGCGCCCCCAGCGCGCAGACAGCTGAGGCCAGCAGCGCCACGGCGAAGGTGCCCAGGAGCGCGCGGCCGTTGATTCGGATTCCCACGATGTTTGCCTTTCGTTCGTTTGGTTGCGGAGACCGAGCGTCGTGCTCGGACCCCCAGAGCAGCAGTGAGCGGCAGGCCATGCGCGGGTGAGCTCCCGGCGCTTTCATTGTCCAGACAGGCCGGCCCCCTGCGGGCAGGGTATTGCTCCCGCGGGCGGCGCGTCGAGGTCGGGTCCGTGGGGTCGCCGGACTGGGCCTCCCGGGGCGCGACCGCTGTACGAGCCTCCGCGCTGAGCGGCGGCCCGCTTCAGTCCTCCTCGGGGTCCTCCGCGTCGCCCTCGACGCCGGGATCTTCGGCCCCCTTGAGCGCCTCCTTGGCGCGCTCCACGTCCTCCTCGCGGACGTAGATGTCGCGGGCACCGCCGCCCCCGAAGCGCCCGCCCATGCCGGTGTTGGCGAGCTCCATGGTGGACTCGATGCCGGCCTCGGTGAGTACGCCGGAGATCAGCTCGGCCTCGAATTCGTTGGCGGCGGTGGCGACGATCCTCAGCTCGGTGCTCATCGGCGGGCCAGCGTATCGCGCCGCCGGGCGCCCCGCTTCGTGGGTGTCGGTGAGCTCACCGGTCACCCCTTACCGGGGTGACGGCCAGGCCGGCCACCTCGCTGCGGGCTCGCAACAGGGTTCCCCCCAGCTGCGGGTCGACCTCGTTGTCGGCGGTGGTGATCAGCACGTCGCGCATGTCCGGGCCGCCGAAGGAGAGGCTCGAGACGAGGGTCGAGGGCAGGTCGACGAGCCCGTCCAGGCTGCCGTCGGGGTGGAAGCGCGCCACCCCTCCTCCCTCTGCGAGCGCCACCCATACGCCGCCCTCGACGTCCACCGCGAGGCCGTCGGCGGAGCCGCGCGGAGATCTGCAGAACTCCACCGCCTCGCCGCCCTCGATGGGGATCGCGAGCACGACACGGCCGGCGTAGTCACTGAGGTAGATCGTCTCGCCGTCGGGCGAGCAGCCGACCCCGTTGGGCCAGGTCACCTGCTCGCTCAGCACCCGCGGCCCGTCTCCTTCGAGCACGAGCAGCTGCCCCGGCCGGGGGTCCTCGCCGGCCAGCGCCCGGTAGCGCAGTGCACCCGCCAGCAGCCGCCCGTCGGGCGTGCTGCCGAGGTCGTTGTAGCCGCACACCCCCTCGGCTCCGAGCAGCTCCCGCTGCTCACCGGCGGGGCCGAGGTGGAGCACGGTGCGCCCGCTGATGACCCAGCCGCCGTCGGCGTGGGGCACCGCGCCGCCGATCCCGCGGCGCTTCGGCAGCAGCTCGCGGGTGGTCCCATCGCCGGGCGAGTACTCCCACAGGCCGCCGGCGATCACGTCGCTGAACACCAGCTCACCGCCGGGTCCGATGCGCGGTGCCTCCAGCAGCCCGTGGGGCGTACGCAGCACCGACTCCACGACCTGAACGTCCCCCAGCAGCACGGCGGCCAACGCTAGCGGCTCGTCACTGCGGCCGGCGGGGGCGCTGGGGCAGCCGCGAGCGCCGGCGCAGCTCGAGCGTGCGCCGGTCCTTGGACTCGCGGCTGCGGCGTTCGCGTTCGAGCTCGCGTTCCTCGTCCAGGCCCACTTCCAGGAACAACAGCAGCAGGGCCGCGCACAGGCCGCCGGAGATCAGCACGATCGTCAGGACTTCCCCGGCGATCCCCGACACGAAGGCCGCACAGCAGGTCCCGGCCACGACCACCAGGCCGGCTGTCCCGAAGGCCCACTTGCGAGACCGGGAACTCACAACTTGAAGGTACCCCGCCGGGTGGCCCGCGCGCAATCCCGCCGCCCGCGGCACGCCGCCCGAGCTAGTCGGGTGGTGGACTTGCCGGCGCCGTTGGGTCCGAGGAAGCCGAACGTCTCCCCGACCTGGACGTCGAAGTCCACGCCGCGCACGGCTTCCAGGTCGCCGTACTTCTTGGTCAGGCCGGTCACGGACACGGCGCCGGAGGCGCCCGCCGCAGCGGGCGCCTCCTGTGCGTCGCCGGTTGTCGTGGCCTGCTGGCTCAAGCGTCCTCACTCACCGTATCGGCACCGCCCTCACCGTCGGCCAGGATCGTGTACAGGTCTTTGCGGGTGCGGACGAGCACCTCTCGGGCGGCGGCCACCTGGGCCTCGTTGCCGGTCTTCATGACCTGCACGAAGGCGTAGGCGACCTCGCGCATCAGCCGTCCGAGCTCGTGGGCGCGGTCGCTGACCGAGCCGCTCATCTCCTCCCACGGAGCCGGCCGGTCCTCGGGCCGCTCCGCCAGCACCGAGGTCCCGGCGTCGGTGATCACGAACAGCTTGCGCCCGTCGATCTCCTCGGAGCGGATCAGGCCCTCGTCCTCGAGCTGGGCGAGCGCCGGGTAAACCGATCCCGGGCTGGGGCTCCAGACGCCCTCGCTGCGCTCCTCCACCTCCTGCATGATCTGGTAGCCGTTGCGGGGCTCCTCGGCCAGCAACAGCAGGGCGGCGGTGCGGATGTCGCCGCGGCGAGCCTTGCGCCCGCGGCCCCGTGGTCCGCGTGGTCCCGGGCCGAAGCCGCCCCAGTCACCGCGCCCTCCGTAGCCGAAGGCGCGTCCCCGCTCGCCGCCGTGACGAGGACCTCTGTCCTGGTGGCCGTGGCAACCTGGCCCGGCCTCCCTTGAATAACTTCCAAACATTCTGAACTCCTATCATGAGCTATCTGAGTAACTACGCGATATATCGTAACAGCTCGCGTCCGAAGTCCTTCGGGCGCGCCGGACGGGCCTTCGAGGAGGTGCCTCTCAGTGGCGGAAGTGGCGGGTGCCGGTGGCGACCATCGAGGCCCCGGCGGCGTTGACGGCGGCCACGACCTCCTCGTCGCGGACCGAGCCGCCCGGCTGGATGATCCCCGTGACCCCGGCCTGCAGGGCAAGCTCGGGACCGTCGGCGAAAGGGAAGTAGGCGTCGGAGGCGAGGCTCGAGCCCGCCAGCAGCTCGGGCTGGAAGGCCTGGGCCTTCTCGATCGCGATGCGGACGGCGTCCACCCTGCTCATCTGGCCGGCGCCGATTCCGATCGTGGCCCGACCGCGAGCGATGACGATCGCGTTGGAGCGAACGTGACGGCAAACGCGCCACGCGAACAGGAGGTCCTGCCACTGCTGGTCGTCCGGCTCGGCGGCGGTCATGGCGTGCATCTGCTCGCGCGTCTCGGCGACCTCGTCGTGTGTCTGGACGAGCTGGCCGCCGAGCACGGCGCGAGCCTCGACGCGCTCGCTGCGCGTGGGCCAGTCGGGCAGCTCGAGCAGGCGGACGTTTTTCTTCGTCTGCAGGATCTCCAGCGCGGCGGGCTCGAAGGACGGCGCGAGCAGCACCTCGATGAACTGGCCGGACAGCTTCTCGGCGGCGACCCGATCGACGGGCCGGTTCAGCGCGATCACGCCACCGTATGCGCTCTGGGGGTCGCAGGCGAAGGCGCGGGCGTAGGCCTGCTCGGCGCTGTCGGCGACCGCGCAGCCGCAGGGGTTGTTGTGCTTGACGATCGCACAGGCCGGCTCCTCGAAGTCCTCGACCAGCTCGCGGGCGGAACTGAGGTCGAGCAGGTTGTTGTACGACAGCTCCTTGCCGTGCAGCTGGTTGACGCCCTCCAACAGGTGGGGCCCTCCCCCGGCGCGAGAGTAGAAGGCGCCCTGCTGGTGGGGGTTCTCGCCGTAGCGCAGGTCGAGGACCTTCTCGTAGGCCTCCGACCAGCTCGGGGGGAAGCCCTCCGAGGAGCGTGAGAACCACCCGGAGATGGCGGCGTCGTAACGGGCGGTGGTGGCGAACGCCTTACGGGCCAGATCCGAGCGGGTGGCGGCCGATAGGCGCCCGTCGTTCTCGCGCAGCTCCGCCAGCACGGCGGGGTAGTCGCTCGGGTCGACGACAACCGCGGCGAAGGCGGCGTTCTTGGCCGCCGCGCGAATCATCGTGGGGCCGCCGATGTCGATGTTCTCGATGATCTCCTGATCGGAGGCATCCCCGCGGGCGAGGGTCTGCTCGAACGGGTACAGGTTCACGATCACGAGGTCCACGGGCTCGATCCCCTGTTCCTCGGCCGCCTGCAGGTGGGAGTCCTCGTCGCGGCGGGCCAGCAGCCCCGCATAGAGGCTGGGGTGCAGCGTCTTGACGCGCCCGTCCATGATCTCCGGGAAGCCGGTGAAGTCCTCGATCGGGCGGGCGGCGACGTCGGCCCGGGCGAGCTCGCGGGCCGTGCCCCCGGTGGACACGAGCTCGACGCCGAGCTCCTGCAGGCCCCGGGCGAAGTCGAGCAGGCCGCTCTTGTCGGAGACCGACAGCAGCGCCCGGCGAACGCGTACCTCGTTGGGAGCCGTGCGCTCCATCACGCCCGTGTTCTCGCCGATGAGCTCACCCGATGAGGCCACCGGCAGAGCCTATCCCGCCGGCGCGATCGACCAGCACCCGGCGGGGGTTCTGCTGGTCGGCCCGAACCGCACCCTGGGCCAACAACCTGACGGCGTCGGGCAGCAGCGAGTGCTCCAACGGCCGCAGCGCGGCCAGTACCTCGCCGGGGTCGCGGGCATCGGGGAGCTCGACGGCCCGCTGCAGGATCACCGGCCCGCTATCCACGCCGGCGTCGACGAAGTGAACGGTGACGCCGAACACCTTGACGCCGTAGGCGAGCGCCTGCTCGACCGCGTGCAAACCCGGAAACGCCGGCAGCAATGACGGGTGGACGTTGATGACCGCGCGGGGGAAGCGATCCAGGAAGACGCTCCCCAGCAGCTCCATGTAGCCCGCCAGAACAACCAGGCCGGCGCCACGCTCGAGCAGCCACTCGGCCAGGGCCTCGTCCCGGGCGTCGCGGTCGTTGTAGGCGGATCGGCTGAAGACCTCGGTCGCCACTCCCCGCTCACGCGCGCGCTCCAGGGCGGGCGCGTCGGCCGTGCTGGAGGCCACGGCCACGACCCGCGCCTCGCGCTCGTGGACGGTGTCGAGCAGGGCCCGCAGGTTCGTCCCCGTGCCCGAGACGAGGACCGCGATGGGAAGTTGCTCGGGCACGCGCCCGCAACATAGCTGTGACCCACGTCACACAGAGGGCCGGCCGCACCTTCTTCAATCAAGCTGAGGGTGGAGGGGAGCTACGGATCCCCAAGAGCAAAGGACGAGCCACATGCTGCTAGCCATCCTCGTGACGTTGATCATCATCGTTGCTCTCGGCTACGGATTCCGCCCGGAGCGCGACAGCGAGCTGATCGTCCGTCACCCCTACAACAACCTCTACAACGACGCCACCGGCGCCCGCGAAGGAAACCTCGAGCGCTGAGGCTCCGGCCTAGGTCGCGGTGAGGATCGGGACGACCGGCTCCTCGCCTGCGCCCGCGACGGGCGCGTCGGCAGGGGCGCCAGGGGTCTCGGCGGGCTGCTCGAGCGAGTACTTCCCGGCAGCGGACTGGGTGCCCGCGAGCGGGTAGTCGCCGGTGAAGCAGGCGTCGCAGTGGTTCGAGCGCGTGCCCCTGACGGCCTCGTAGACGCCCGCCAGCGACAGGTAGTGCAGCGTGTCGCAGCCCAGCTCGGCGGCGATCTGCTCGGTGGTGCGCTCGTGGGCGATCATCTCCTCACGCGAGGACATGTCGATGCCGTAGTGGCAGGGGTGCTTGATGGGCGGGGCGGAGATCCGCATGTGGATCTCCGCAGCGCCCGCGTCGCGCAGCATCTGGACGATCTGGCGGGTGGTGTTGCCGCGCACGATGGAGTCGTCGACGACCACCAGGCGCTTGCCCGCGACCACCTCCGGGAGGGGGTTGAACTTGAGCCGTAGGCCGTGCTTGCGCAGCTCCTGTCCGGGCTGGATGAAGGTGCGGGCCACGTAGCGGTTCTTGACGAAGCCGTCATCCTGGGGAAGCCCCGCCGCCCGGGCGAGCCCGCGGGCGGCCGGGTTGCCGGAGTCGGGCACGGCGATCACCACATCGGCCTCGACAGGGGCCTCCTTCCACAGGATCTCGCCCATCCGCCCACGGGCCACCTGCAGCACCTGGCCGTTCATGCGCGAGTCCGGGCGGGCGAAGTAGATGTACTCGAACAGGCAGAAGGCGCGGCGCGGGGCGGCGGCGGTGGCGCGGCTCTGCAGCCCCTCCTCCGACAGCGTCACGATCTCCCCGGGCTCGACCTCGCGCACGTAGTTGGCGCCGATGATGTCGAAGGCACAGGACTCGCTGGCCACGCAGTGGCGCTCCCGACCGTCGCCGGGGAGCGTGCCGAGGGCGAGCGGGCGCAGACCGAGGGGGTCGCGGAAGGCGACCACGCGGTCCTTGGTCATGACGACGATCGAGAACGCCCCCCGCAGGCGGGGAAGGACATCCGCGATCGCGTCCTCGACCTGCTCGGCGGGGTGGGTGGCGATCATCGCGGCGATGATCTCCGAGTCGGAGCTGGAGCTGAAGGTGACGCCCTTGTCAATCAGCTCGTCGTGGAGCTCGAGGGCGTTGATGAGGTTGCCGTTGTGGGCCAGGGCCACCTCGCGCCGTGAGCCGTTTGTGCCCTCCGAGCGCTGCACCGGCTGGGAGTTCTCCCACGCGTTGGAGCCGGTGGTCGAGTAGCGCACGTGGCCGATCGCGAGGTCGCCGGCGAGGGTGCGGAGGTCGTTCTCGCTGAACACCTGGCTGACCAGGCCCAGCTCGCGCCGGGTGACGATGTTCCCGCCGCGGTCGGCAGCGGCGATCCCCGCCGACTCCTGGCCTCGATGCTGCAACGCATATAGAGCGAAGTAGGACAGCCTCGACACCTCGTGACCGGGCGCGTACAGGCCGAACACTCCGCACTCGTCGCGCGGTCCCTCACGCATATGACCTAAAGCTAGCATCAAGGAAAAAGAGCTCTGAGGCTCTCGCCGGCGTCACGCAGCTCCTGCAGGCCGACCCGCAGTACCTCCTGTGCGTCACCGGGAGCCGGCCCGGCGAGCCCGACTCGCAGCACGGCGCCGCCGACCACGCCGATCACGCGAGCGCCGGTGCACTCGACCACGCGCCCCACCAGCTTCGACGGGATGCTCACCAGAAAGCCGCCGGGCCCCTCGCCGAACAGGCCGCTCGTGAGCTCCTGCTCGGCGGGCATCGTGACGTCGGCTCCGATACCTCCCGCCAGGCAGCACTCCGCCAGGGCCACCGCGAGGCCGCCCTCGGCGATGTCGTGGGCGCTCGAGACGAGGCCCTCGCGGACCGCGTAGCGGACGGCCTTCTGGGCGACCCGGACCGCGTCCAGCTCGAACGCGGGCAGCTCCTCGGGGAGCGGGCGTCCGTGCAGCTTCTCGAGCTCGGAGGCCGCCAGCGAGGGGGCGAAGGGACCGAGCAGAGCGATCGCGTCCCCCTGCTGCTGGAAGCCGAGGCGCCCGGCACGGGAGGCGTCCGGGAGCAGGCCCACCATCCCGATCACCGGCGTCGGGTAGATGGGGCCGCTCGGGCCCTCGTTGTAGAGCGAGACGTTGCCGCCCACGATCGGCGCCCGCAACGCCCGGCAGGCATCGCCGAGTCCCCTCACGGACTCCGTCAGCTGCCAGGCGATGTGCTCCTTCTCGGGGTTGCCGAAGTTGAGGTTGTTGGTCGTCCCCAGCGGCTCGGCGCCGGCACAGGCGAGGTTGGAGGCGCACTCCAGGACCGCCTCCACTGTGCCGCGGTAGGGGTCGGCCGCGACACGGCGGCCGTTGCAGTCGATGCTGACGGCCAGGGCCGAGCCGTCGGGCAGAGCGAGGACGGCCGCGTCGGACTCCCCGGGGCGACGGACGGTGCGCGACTGGACGATCGAGTCGTACTGCTCGAACAGCGGCCGGCGGGAGGCGAGGTTGGGGCTCGCCAGCAGCGCCAACAGCGTCTCGGCCGGATCGGACTCGGGAGCGAGGGTCCCGATCGGCGCCGGGTAGATGCCGGCCTGTGGGCGGCGTGGCGTCAGCTCGTAGAGGGGGCAGTCGTCGACGAGACCCTCGACGGGCATGTCGCCGAGCAGCTCCTCGCCGCTCAGGACCCGCAGGCGCCCGGACTCGGTGACCCGGCCGATGGCCGAGCAGGCGAGCTCCCACCGCGCACACACCGCCGCGACCTGCTCCAGGGCGGAGGGCTCCACCACGCACAGCATCCGCTCCTGGGACTCGGACACCATGATCTCGAACGGCTCCAGGCCCGGCTCGCGCAACGGCACCGCGGCGACGTCGATGTCGATGCCGACGCCTCCCTTGGAGGCCATCTCCGAGGCCGAGGAGGTGAGGCCCGCGGCGCCGAGGTCCTGGAGGGCGACGAGCAGCCCCGCCTCGAGCAGCTCCAGCGAGCACTCGAGCAGCTTCTTCTCCTCGAACGGGTCCCCCACCTGCACGGTGGGGCGCATGTCCGGTGCGGCTCCTTCCTCGCCGGCGAGCTCGGCGGAGGCGAGCACCGAGGCGCCGCCGATCCCGTCGCGTCCGGTGGAGGCGCCGAAGAGCACGATCAGGTTGCCGGGGCCGCTGGCGGCGCTGCGGATCAGCCGCTCGCAGCGGGCGAGCCCGAGCGCCATCGCGTTGACCAGGCAGTTGTGCTCATAGGGCGCCTCGAAGTACACCTCCCCGCCGATCGTGGGGACGCCGATCGAGTTGCCGTAGTGACCGATCCCGCCGACGGCCCCGTCGAGCAGGTAGCGGCCGCGGTCGCCGACCGCCGCCGAGGGCTCCCCGAAGCGCAGCGAGTCGAGCACCGCGATCGGGCGGGCGCCGAGGGCGAAGATGTCGCGCAGGATCCCTCCCACTCCCGTGGCTGCCCCCTGGAACGGCTCGACCGCGCTGGGGTGGTTGTGGGACTCGACCTTGAAGGCGCACACGAGCCCCCCGGGGAGGTTCACGGCGCCGGCGTTCTCGCCGGGCCCGAGGGCCACGTGCTCGCCCTCGGTGGGGAGCGTGCGGAGCAGCAGCTTGGAGTGCTTGTAGGCACAGTGCTCGCTCCACATCAGCGAGTACACGGCCAACTCGACCTGGTTGGGGGGGCGGCCCTGCTTCTCGCACACGAGCTCGTACTCGCTGCTCGTCAGGCCGAGGGCGAGGGCGTCCTGCAGGGTCGGGATCCCGGCAGGAGGGCGTACTGCGGTGCTCTCAGGCAACGGCTGCCTCCTTGGCCAGACGAATCGACTGGAAGATCCTCAGCCCATCGGTCGAGCCGCCCGTCAGCTCGTTCACCGCGTGCTCGGGGTGGGGCATCAGCCCGAACACGTTGCCGGCCTCGTTACGGACGCCGGCGATGTCCTGCAGGGAGCCGTTGAAGTTGTGGCCGGGCGCGTATCGCAGCAGCACCTGACCGTTCTGCTCGAGCTTCTGGAGCGTCTCGGCATCGGCGTGGTAGCGCCCCCACGAGTGCTTGGCGGGGATCCTCAGCACCTCGCCCGCCTGCATCCCGTGCGTGAAGGCGGTGTCCCCCCGGACCACCTCGAGGGAGACCTCGCGGGAGGTGAAGCGGCGGTTGGCGTTGACGAGCAGGGCGCCGGGGAGCAGGTGGGCCTCGCACAACACCTGAAAGCCGTTGCAGATGCCGAGCACGAGGCCGCCGTCGGCGGCGAACTCGATCACGGCCTCCATGGCGGGCGAGAAGCGGGCGATGGCGCCGGCGCGGAGGTAGTCGCCGTAGGAGAAGCCGCCCGGGACGATGACCGCGTCGGCCCCGTGCAGGTCACGTTCGGCGTGCCAGACGAGCTCCGCCTCGCCCACCATGCCGGCAGCGTGTGCGGCGTCCCGGTCGTCGCAGGAGCCCGGGAACTGGATGACGGCGAACTTCACCAGGTGCGCGTCAGGCGGGCGCGTCCAGCAGTTGGACCTCGTAGTCCTCGACCAGGGGATTGGCGAGGAGCTTCTCGCACATCGGGCCGAGCTGCTCAGGGTCGGCCACGTCGAGCTCGATCAGGCGCCCGACGTGGACGTTGGCGGCGCCGGCGAACCCGAGTGCCGGCAGGGCGCGCTCGACGGCCGCCCCCTGCGGGTCGAGGATGCCGGCCTTGGGCCGGACCAGGACGCGTGCCCTCAAGCGGAGCTCCTGCGCAGCCAGGCCTCGAAGGGCTCGCCGGTGATGCGCTCGTAGGCCTCTACGTAGCGGGCGCGGGTACCGGCTACGACGTCGTCGGGAATCGGAGGGGCGGGCGGCTTCTTGTCCCAGCCCTGGGCCGAGGCCCAGTCGCGGACGTACTGCTTGTCGAAGCTCGGCTGGCCGCGGCCGACCTCGTAGTCATCGGCCGGCCAGTAGCGAGAGGAGTCGGGCGTCAGCACCTCGTCGCCGATCACCAGCTCGCCCTCCTCGCCGAGCCCGAACTCGAACTTCGTGTCAGCCAGGATCACCCCGGCCGCGCGGGCGTGGTCGGCGGCGAACGAGTACAGCTCCACGGCCACGTCGGCCACCCTGCGCATCAGCCGGCGGTCACCCACGAGCTCGGCGGCGCGATCGAAGTCGATCGTCTCGTCGTGGCCCTCGGTGGCCTTTGTGCTGGGCGTGAAGATCGGCTCGGGCAGCTGCTCGGACTCGCGCAGTCCCTCGGGCAGCTTGATCCCGGACACGCTGCCGGTGGCCTGGTAGTCCTTCCAGCCCGATCCGGTGATGTAGCCGCGGACGACGCACTCGACCGGGAGCATCTGCAGCTCCCGCACCACCAGCGCACGCCCGCGCTCGGACTCGGGGACGTCCTCGGTGGCGGACAGCAGATGGTTGGCGACGATGTGGCTGGTCTTCTGGAACCAGAACACCGACAGTCCGGCCAGCACCTTGCCCTTGTCGGGGATCGGCGTCGGGTGGACCGCGTCGTAGGTGGAGATGCGGTCGCTGGCGACCATCAGCAGCCGCGGAGAGCCGTCTTCCCCGGGCCCCAGCGCGTACATCTCGCGGACCTTCCCGCTGGCGATGAGGGGCAGGTCGGCGAGGGGGCTCACGTAGGGCGATGCTACCAGCGCCCCCGGGGGGCGGAGGTGGTCCAGATCAGGCGATCCGGTCCAGGCGGGCGAGGACCTCGGGCACGTGCCGGAGGTAGTGATCGGCGTCGAAGATGTCGTCCAGGTCGAGCCCGGCGGCGCGGTCATCGGCGGCCAGGAGCTCTCGCAGCGGGATCCCCTGATCCCAGGCCCTCTGGGCCAGCTCCTGGACGATGCGGTAGGCGTCGTCGCGGGTGCTTCCGGCCTCCACCAGCGCCAGCAGGACCCGCTGGGAGAACAGAGCCCCGTAGGTCAGCTCGAGGTTCTCGCGCATGCGGGCCGCGTCGATGCGCATGTCGGTGACCAGTGCGATGGCACGCTGCTGGAGGTAGTCGAGCAGGATCGTGGAGTCCGGCAGGATCACCCGCTCGACCGAGGAGTGGGAGATGTCACGCTCGTGCCAGAGGGAGACGTTCTCGAGCGCCGCCACCGCATTGCCCCGCAGCACCCGCGCGAGCCCCGCGATCTGCTCGCTCTTGATCGGGTTGCGCTTGTGGGGCATCGAGGAGGAGCCCTTCTGGCCCTCCCGGAAGGGCTCCTGGACCTCCCGGACCTCGGTTCGCTGGAGGTTGCGCAGCTCGGTGGCCAGGCGCTCCAGCCCGGTGCCGGCGAGGGCGATCGAAGTCAGCAGCTCGGCGTGGCGATCACGGGGGACCACCTGCGTGGAGACGTCCTCGGGGGCGAGGTCGAGACGGGCCAGGACGCGGGCCTCGTACTCGGGGCTGGTGGACGCGTAGGTGCCCACCGCGCCCGACACCGCGCCGACGCTCACCTGCTCGAAGGCACGTCGTAGCCGGCCGAGGTTGCGATGGGCCTCGAAGGCGAAGCCGGCGAGCCGCAGGCCGAAGCTCGTGGGCTCGGCGTGGACGCCGTGGGTCCTTCCCACGGCCAAGGTGCCGATCTGCTCGCGGGCACGAGCGGCCAGCGCCTGCACCAGCCCGCCGGCGCCGGCCAGGACCAGCTCTCCGGCATCGCGTAGCTGGAGCCCGAGGGCGGTGTCGAGCACGTCCGAGGAGGTGAGCCCGAAGTGGATCCAGCGCCCGGCCTCCCCCGCGGAGGCGCCGAGCACGTCCACGAAGGCGGCGACGTCGTGATCGGTGACCCGCTCGCGCTCCTGGACCGCCTCGACGGTGAAGCTCGTGCCGCGGATCGCCTCGAGCTCGGCCTCGGTGGGCCCGTCGGAGCCGAGCAGGAACGGAAGCTCCTCGGCAGCCGCCACCTCCACGCGCCGCCAGGCCTGCATGCGCGCCTCGTCGCTCCACAGGCGGCCGAGCTCCGGCCGCGTGTAGCGGGCGATCATGCCTGGAGGATCTGGGCCGCGAGGATGGCGGCGTTGCGGGGGTTGTCGAGACCCACGCACGCGACCGGCACCCCAGGGGGCATCTGCACGATTGACAGGATCGCGTCGAGTCCGCCGGCGGCGGTGAGGCGCCCGGACAACGGGACCCCGATCACGGGCAGGTCCGTGTGGGCGGCGCATGCACCCGGCAGGGCCGCCGAGATGCCGGCGCCGGCGATGATCACCCGCAGTCCCCGCATGCGTGCGTTCTTGGCGTATTCGGCGACGAGGTCCGGCTCGCGGTGTGCCGACATCACCCGCATCTCGTGCAGGATGCCCCGCTCTTTGAGCTCGTCGGCGGCCTTCTGCATCGTGTCGAGGTCGCTCTTGGAGCCCATCACGATCCCCACCCGGGGAGCGTCCACGTCGAGGCCTTCGAGCTCGGCCTCCACCTCGGACTCCTCCAGGGGCTCGGGCACGAGCGATATCCCGTGAGCGCCCGAGGGCCGGTCGCTGGGGGAGCCCTCGCCCTCCCCGCGGGTGCCCCGATTCGCGCCGGCGGGTCCGTCGGCTTCGGTCGCGGTCATGGGCTCTGGTGTTCGGGCAGTGCGGAGACGGGACGGACGTTACAACGAGGAGATGAAGTCATCGATCGGGATCGCCGCGAGGGTCTCGTAGCGGGCGGTGCCACGGGAGCCCAACTCGAGGGAGATGCGTGCCATCGCACCCTCGTCGGGAGCTTCCACCACCGAGATGAAGTCGATGTGGCCGAGGGTCGCCCATTGCGCCAGAACTTTCGCCCCCAGCTGTTCGACCTCGCTGTTGACCTCCTTGATCCGCTCGGGGTTGTTCTTGACCGTTTGAACCCCCTCTGGTGTGAGGGTCGTGAGCATGATGTAGGTGGGCAACGCTTTCGCTCCTCTTCGGACGTACAGGGCAGTTGCTTCGCGCGCAGCGCACCGCGGTTCTACAGGATCTCGGTGGACGGCGCGAACTTCGACGTCGCAGACTGGTCGGATGCCGTCCATATATTGCCCGCATGTCCAACCTAACCCGCAGGTTCACGTACGCCAACGTCGCCGCCACGCTTGCACTCGTCTTCTCGATGACCGGGGGTGCGCTCGCGGCGAGCCACTACCTGGTCAACTCCACCAAGCAGATCAACCCGAAGGTCCTGAAAGCCCTGAAGGGGGCGAAGGGCCCGAAGGGAGCGATCGGAGCAGCCGGAGCAGCCGGACCTGCAGGCGCCGCAGGGTCGCCCGGCGCCGCTGGGGCGACCGGAGCGACCGGCAGGCAGGGCACCGCTGGCCAGACCGTCGAAGGCGAACCCGGGCAGACGGGAGCGTCGGGACCGACCGGGCCGACGGGGACTCAGGGGGTAACGGGCCCCAAAGGAGAACAGGGCGAACCGGGTGGTGAAGGCAAACAGGGCACCACCGGCGGGCAGGGCGCTACGGGCGCGACCGGCGCCGCGGGGGCAACGGGAGAAACGGGCAGCACCGGCTCAACCGGAGAAAATGGCAGCGCCCTCGCGTACGCGCATGTAAGCAAGACGGGCGAACTGGCCCAAAACAAGAACCTGGAAAAGGTCGAACTGGTCGCAAAAGAAGGAGAAGGAATCTTCTGCCTCTCCGGGATCACCGGGACGATCCACACCGTGGACGCGACGATCGACTACAACGAAGCCGTCCAACTGTCGGACATCAGTGCGACAGTTGGAACGGGCGAAGAAACCTGCCCAGAAGGGACCCAGGTGACGGTGGAGACCTCCGCAGCGGTGCTGGAAGAAGGGGAACTCGCCGAAAAACCCGAATCGCAGGGTTTCTTCGTGACCGTGAACTGACCGAAAGGTCTACGGCACCTGTCGGCCCACCAGCGACCAAGCGCGAGAGCATTAAATACAGCGGCCGGCCCCCGCGAAGGGGCCGGCCGCTGGTGTTTCAGGTGATTATTCGTTCTTGGTGGTCTGGACGGCGACGAGTGACCCGTTGACTGCCGTAATTTTCACTTCTTTAGACGCCGCTGTGACCGCTTCGCAGTGCACAGTCAACGTGTTCGATTCGGCTGATTCCACGGGGACTGTGAGAGTTATCTCGCCCGCTACGCTCGGGGTCGGAAGACTAGCGGTTGTTTCATCAGTCCACAGCCCTTCAGCGGAGCCGTTCTTGTTACCCGACAGCACGCACTTCGCTGAGGCGTATTCTTTCGATTTGGCGGCCGCGGCGATGATCCCGACGTTTGCGGTTGCAATGTACGACCCGGGCGGTAGTTCCTTTTCGAGTCCGGTCACGAGCGTGGGGCCGGCTCCTTCTGGGAGTTCGACAGTTTTGGTCTGAGTCGCACTGAACCCAGCCACCGCCCCGTCTTTACCACTCGGTCCCGTGGGCCCGGTGGATCCTTCGCCTGTCGCTCCGGTAGGTCCGGTCGGGCCTTCGTGACCTTCGAAGCCTTCGTGACCTTCATTACCTTCGTGACCTTCGTGACCTTCGTTACCTTCGTTACCTTCGGGGCCTTCGTGACCTTCGGGGCCTTCGTGACCTTCGTGACCTTCGTGACCTTCTTTACCTTCAGCACCCGTCGGCCCCGTAGCTCCGGTGACACCGGTCGCACCGGTCCCGCCCGTGGCGCCGGTCGCACCCGTCGGCCCTGTCGCACCAGTGACGCCGGTGGCTCCAGTCGCGCCGGTTCCTCCGGTCGCGCCGGTAGCCCCCGTCGCGCCTTTGGCACCCGTTTCGCCGGTAGCGCCGATTTCGCCTTCTTCGCCTTCACCCGTAGCGCCGGTTGCGCCTGTCGCACCCGTAGCGCCCGCCGGCCCGGTCGGGCCGCCGCTCGGCCCCGTCGCGCCTGTGGCCCCAGCCGCACCGGTGGCCCCAGCCGCACCGGTGGCCCCAGCCGCGCCGGTGGCCCCCGCAGCCCCGGTGGCACCCGCGGCTCCAGTGGCACCCGCGGCTCCGGTGACGCCGTTTTTACCGGTGGCGCCTTCATTACCTGTAGCGCCTGCGTTACCGGCGGCGCCTTCTTTTCCGGTGCCGTTTGAGCCGTTCGCTCCCGCGGGGCCGGTGGCCCCGGAGATGCCCGGATGGCCTTCAGCGCCGTTTTTGCCGTTTTTGCCTTTGAGCTTCGCCAGGACGCTCGGCTTGATCTGGCTGGTGCTCGTGATCAGGAAGGTTTTGGCGGCAACGGCACTTCCTCCCAGCGCAAAGAAAAGCGCGAGGATGATGACTGCCCACTGTGCTCGCCGTTCGGATGCTCTGCGCATGCAGCTCCTCCAAGGTGGCCCGCCGCTGGGAACGGGCCTTCGTGGTCGATCTGTCAAGGCCGTCCGTGGCCGGTGCGTCCGCCAGACCGGCAGCAGCGCCGGGCCCGGAAATCGGGCGCTACGGGACTTCTAGTTCGAGCCCCGGACGACTTTTCCTCGTCCGTAGTTGCCCGCATTTCCAGTCACGGGCATGGACCCTGGACGGATTTGCGAGGTCGACGAGCGGCATCCAGGCGGAGTGACAGAACGCGCGCCGCGCGGGTGGGCGTGAGCGCTCAGGCCACCGTGGCTGCGGCGACGGGGCCCTTCTCCAACACCAGTTCACCGTCGGAGGCGTCCACCGTGACGGCGTCGCCGCTGTGAATCTCGCCCTCCAGCAGTGCCAGGGCGAGCCGATCGGTGAGTTGCTTCTGGATCACGCGGCGCAGGGGCCGGGCTCCGTAGCTGGGGTCGTAGCCGAGGTTCGCCAGCAGCACACGGGCGGTATCGGTGAGAGTCACCTGGATGCCCCGCTCGGCCACCCGCTCGATCACGAGCGCGACCTGGAGGTCGACGATCTCGCGCAGCTGCTCGCGGTCGAGGGCGTGGAAGCGGACGACGTCGTCGAGGCGGTTGATGAACTCGGGCTTGAAGTACTCGAGCAGGGCGCTGCGCAGCTCGGCATCGGCCAGCCCCTCGGGAACGGGGATGTTCGAGGTCATGATCAGGACGGTGTTCTTGAAGTCCACGGTGCGTCCCTGGCCGTCGGTGAGGCGCCCGTCATCCATCACCTGCAGGAGCGTGTTGAACACGTCTCCGTGGGCCTTCTCGATCTCGTCCAGGAGGACCACCGAGTAGGGGCGGCGACGGACCGCCTCGGTCAGCTGACCGCCCTCTTCGTAGCCGACGTAGCCGGGGGGTGCACCCACCAGCCGGGAGACGGAGTGTTTCTCCATGTACTCGGACATGTCGATCCGGATCATGGCCTCCTGGGTGTCGAACATGAACTCCGCCAGGGCCCTCGCCAGCTCGGTCTTGCCGACCCCGGTGGGGCCGAGGAACAGGAAGGTGCCGATCGGCCGGTCGGGGTCGGAGAGACCGGCCCGCGAGCGCCGCAGCGCGGTGGCCACCGCCTCGATCGCCTCGTCCTGGCCGACGACCCGTTCGTGGAGGCGGTCCTCCATGTGGAGCAGCTTCTCGGTTTCGCCCTCCAGCAGCCGGCTCACGGGAATCCCGGTCCAGCGGGCCACCACCTCTCCCACGTCGTCCGCGTCGACCTCCTCTTTCAGGAACACGGGGCCCTCGTCCTCGGTCTCCCGGGCCGCCGCTTCGCGCTCGGCGAGCTCCTTCTCGAGCTCGGGGATGTCGCGGTACTGCAGTTCCGCGGCCCGCTCCAGGTTCGATTCACGCTGGGCCCGTTCGACTTCCATGCGGGCCTGCTCGAGGCGTTCCTTCAGTTCGGAGACGCCCTGGATGGCGTCCTTCTCCCGCTGCCACTGCTCCTTCATCGAGGCGGACCGTCCCTTCAGCTCCTCGAGCTCCCCCTCGAGCGCCTCACGGCGCTCCTTGGCGGCGTCGCTCTTGTCCTTGCGCAGGGAGGTGAGCTCGATCTCGAGTTGCATGATGCGGCGGTCCACCTCGTCGATCTCCGTCGGCAGGGAGTCGATCTCGATGCGGATCTTGGAGGCGGCCTCGTCGATCAGGTCGATCGCCTTGTCGGGCAGGAAGCGGTCGGCGATGTAGCGGTGGGAGAGCGTGGCGGCCGCGATCAGGGCGCTGTCCTGGATCGTGACTTTGTGGTGGACCTCGTAGCGTTCCTTGAGCCCCCTCAGGATCGCGATCGTGTCCTGGACGGTGGGCTCGCCGACGTACACGGGCTGGAAGCGCCGCTCCAGGGCGGCGTCCTTCTCGATGTGCTGGCGGTACTCGTCGAGGGTGGTGGCACCCACGGCCCGCAGTTCTCCGCGGGCCAGCATCGGCTTGAGCAGGTTGGCGGCGTCCACGGCCCCCTGGGCGGCGCCCGCGCCGACGATCGTGTGGAGCTCGTCGAGGAACAGGATGATCGTGCCCTGAGCGTCGGCGACTTCCTTCAGGACGGCCTTCAACCGTTCCTCGAACTCACCCCGGTAGGCGGCCCCCGCGATCAGGCCGCCCATGTCGAGGGCGATCACGCGGCGGTCCCGGAGCGACTCCGGTACGTCGCCGCCGACGATCCGCTGGGCCAGGCCCTCGACGATCGCCGTCTTGCCCACGCCGGGCTCGCCGATCAGGACGGGGTTGTTCTTGGTGCGCCGGCTGAGGACCTGGATCACCCGGCGGATCTCGTCGTCGCGGCCGATGACCGGGTCGAGCTTGCCCTGCTCGGCGATCTCTGTGAGGTCGCGCCCGAAGCGCTCCAGGGGAGCCTGCTGCTCCTCGGGCTGGACGGGCTGGGCGCCCGCAGGCGGGGTTCCGTTAGGTGACATCGGCGTTCCCCTTTCGAGGTCTGTTGAGATTCACGGGCCGGTTGAAGGACTTCATGAGGTCGGCCACCCGCACGAGCTCCCCGCTGCCCCGGTAGGGGACCAGCTCGGCGCGGAAGGAGCGGCGCACCTCCTCGAGCTCCTCGGCGAGGCGCACCTGCGCCTGCAGGGCCTCGAGCTCGATCTCCTCGATGCGGGCCTGCATGTCCTCGATTTCCTGCTCCAGGTGCAGCACCCGCTCGACCCCCGCGAGGTTCAGCCCCAGGTCCGCGGTCATCTCCTGGATGCGCCTGAGCTTGTCGACGTCCTCGTGGGAGTACAGGCGGGTGCCCTTGGAGGAGCGCTGGGGCTCGATCAGGCCCCTCGCCTCGTACACCCGCAGCGTCTGGGGATGCAGGTTGGCCAGCTCGGCCGCCACGGAGATCATGAAGACGCCGCGGTCGGTCGCCAGCTTGACCCGCGTGAGCGTCCTTCTGGTTTCACCATTCGAGCCGGCCATCAGCTGTCAGACGCCTTCCCGCTGGCCGTCCCCGCGCGGGGACGGGGACCGGCCCCGTTGCTGAAAAGGCTCTCCCTGAGGTTGTCCGAGCCGAGTGTCTTGGAGAGCTGCTCGACGGCCTTCTCCTGCTCGTCGTTGAGCTCCTTCGGGACGTCGATCACGAAGCGGTAGTGGATGTCCCCGTGCTTGGGGGGTGAGCTGCCGAGCTTCGGGGGGCCCTCGCCGCGCAGGCGCTGGACCGTCCCGTGGGCGGTGCCGGGACGTACCCGCAACGTCTTGGTGCCGGTCAGCGTGGGCACCTGGACCTCGGCGCCGAGCAGCGCCTCGGGGATGCTCAGGGGGACCTCCACCTCGAGGTTGTCGCCTTTGCGCTTGAACACCGGCGAGGAGGTCACCTTCGTGATCAGGTACAGGTCTCCCGGTGGCCCGCCCCGCAGTCCGGGCTCGCCCTTTCCGGCCAGGCGGATGCGACTGCCGTCGCGGACCCCGGCCGGGATGTTCACGCGCAGGCGCTTGACGGTCCGGACCGTGCCGGAGCCGCCACAGGTCGCACAGGGGTTCTGGATGATCGTGCCCGACCCGCCGCACTGGGAGCACGGCTGGGAGATCGAGAACATCCCCTGGCCCTCGGTCTCGATGCCGCGGCCTTCGCAGCGGGGGCAGATGGTGGGAGAGGTGCCGGGGGCCGCGCCGGTCCCGTGGCAGGTGTCGCAGGTGGCCCGCATCGGCACCTGCAGGGGCACCTGGGCGCCGGAGACGGCCTGGTCGAAGGTGATCGACACCTGCGCCTCGAGGTCGGCTCCCCGTTCGGCTCCGGACGCGCCACGCCCTCGCCGGGCCCCGCCGGCGCCACCGGCGCCGCCGAACAGGTTCGACAGGATGTCCCCCATCGAGGAGGCGTCGAAGTCGAAGTTGCCGAACCCGCCGAAGCCGCCACCCGGGCCGCCCGCCTGGGCGAAGGGGCCGCTGCCGCTGTCGTACTGCTTGCGCTTCTCGGGATCCCCGAGCACGTCGTAGGCCTGGGAGATCTCCTTGAAGCGTTCCTCGGCCTTCTCGTCCCCGGGGTTGCGGTCCGGGTGGTATTCGCGGGCCAGCTTGCGGTAGGCCTTCTTGATCTGCTCGGCGCTGGCCTTCTTGTCGACCCCGAGGGCCTTGTAGTAGTCGGAACGTGCCGCCATCGGTGTGCCTCTAGGCCGCCACGACCACGCGAGCCGGTCGGATGATGTTCTTGCCCAGCCGGTAACCGGGCTGGTAGACCTCGACCACGGTCCCGCTGGGGTTGCCCTCGGGCGGCTGGGGGAGTGTCGCCATGGCCTCGTGGAGGGACGGGTCGAACACCTCGCCCAGCGGCGAGAAGGACTCGATGCCCGCCCGCGCGAGGGCGGCGTTGAGCTCCGCTCTGACGAGCCTCACCCCTTCCAGGAGGGGATCGTCGGAGGCTGCCGCCTCCAGCGCCCGGTCGAGGTTGTCGAGCGCCGGCAACAGCTCCTTGGCCAGCGTCGCGCAGCCCCGCTCCTGTGCCGCGGCGGCCTCGCGGGCCACGCGCTTGCGGTAGTTCTCGAAGTCGGCCTGGGTGCGCTGGGCGAGCGCGAGGTACTCGTCCCGCTGGGCCGCCGTGCGAACCAGCTCGTCGAGGTCCCCGGCGAGCTCGGAGGCCTCGTCGCCGTCCTCGCCGTCGCCGGCGGCACCGGCGTGGGCCGGCACCGCGGGCCCCTCCCCCGACACCTTCTGGTCGGGGAAGAGGTCACGCTCGCCGGGCTCGCCGGCGCCCTCGTGGTCGGCCGCGCGGGGGTCGCCCGCGGGGGTGACTGTGCCCTCGGTGTCGGTCATCGCCTAGACCTTCGGCTCGTCGACGACCTCGGCGTCGACGACGTCCTCGTCCTCGGACGAGCCGCCGGCGTCGCCGTCCGCAGCCCCGTTGGTGCCGGCGCCGGACGCCTGCTCCTGGGCCCGCTGGTACATCGCCTCGGAGACCGCGTGGAAGGCGTTCTGCAGCTCCTCGGACTTGGCGTTGATCTCCTCCGCGTTCTCGGACTCGAGCGTCTCACGGACCGCCTTGACTGCCTCTTCGATGCGCGACTTGGAGTCCGCGTCCACCTGGTCGCCCAGGTCGACGAGCTGTTTCTCGGCCTGGTAGGCCGCGTTCTCGCCGTTGTTGCGAGCTTCCGCGAGGGCCCGCGCGCGGCGGTCCTCGTCGGCGTGCGTCTCGGCGTCGGCCACCATGTTCTTGATCTCGTCCTCGGCGAGGCCGGAGCCGGCCTTGATCTCGATCTTCTGCTCCTTGCCGGTCCCCAGGTCCTTCGCGGAGACGTTCAGGATGCCGTTGGCGTCGATGTCGAAGGCGACCTCGATCTGCGGGATCCCCCGCGGCGCGGGCGGTATGCCCGTGAGCTGGAACTTGCCCAGCGACTTGTTGTACTGCGCCATCTCGCGCTCGCCCTGGAGGACGTGGATCTCGACCGACGGCTGGTTGTCCTCGGCCGTCGAGAAGACCTCGCCCTTGCGGGTCGGGATCGTCGTGTTGCGCTCGATCAGCTTCGTCATCACGCCGCCCTTGGTCTCGATCCCGAGCGTCAGGGGGGTCACGTCGAGCAGCAGCACGTCCTTCACGTCACCGGCCAGCACGCCCGCCTGGATGGCGGCGCCGACGGCCACGACCTCGTCCGGGTTGACCCCGCGATGGGGCTCTTTGCCGGTCAGCTCCTTGACCTTCTCCTGGACCGCGGGCGAGCGGGTCATGCCGCCCACGAGCACGATGTGGTCGATCTCCTTGACGCCCTTGTTTTTGGCGTCCTCCATGGACTGGTTGACCGGCCCGACGACGCGGTCGAGAAGGTCGGAGGTGAGCTCCGCCAGCTTCGCCCGTGTGAGACGGGTGTCGAGGTGCTTGGGCCCGGAGGCGTCAGCGGTGATGAAGGGCAGGTTGATCTGCGTCTCCTGTGTCGTGGAGAGCTCGATCTTGGCCTTCTCGGCCGCCTCGTAGAGACGCTGGAGGGCCATCGGGTCGGCGGACAGGTCGATGCCCTGGGACTTCTTGAACTCGGCCACCAGCCAGTCCACGATCGCCTTGTCGAAGTTGTCGCCGCCGAGGTGGTTGTCCCCGGCCGTGGACTTGACCTCGAAGACGCCGTCGCCGATCTCGAGCACGGACACGTCGAAGGTGCCGCCGCCGAGGTCGAACACGAGGATCGTCTGGTCGGACTCCTTGTCGAGCCCGTACGCCAGGGAGGCCGCGGTGGGCTCGTTGATGATGCGCTTGACGTCGAGGCCGGCGATCTTGCCGGCGTCCTTGGTCGCCTGGCGCTGGTCGTCGTTGAAGTAGGCCGGGACGGTGATGACGGCCGAATCGACGGCCTCGCCCAGGTACGCTTCCGCGTCCGCCTTCAGCTTCTGCAGGATCATCGCGGAGATCTCGGGCGGGGAGTACTGCTTGCCCGTGGCTTCAACGCGTGCGTCGCCGTTGGGCCCGGCGACGACCTTGTAGGGGACGATCGACTCCTCCTCGCGGACCTCGCCCTCCTTGCGGCCCATGAAGCGCTTGATCGAGAAGATCGTGTTCTGGGGGTTGGTGACGGCCTGGCGCTTGGCCACCGTGCCGACGAGGCGCTCACCGGAGGCCGTGAAGGCGACCACCGACGGGGTCGTCCGACCGCCCTCGGCGTTCTCGATCACGGTCGGCTCGCCACCCTCGAGCACGGCCATGCACGAGTTCGTCGTGCCGAGGTCGATGCCTATGGTCTTGGCCATTACTGTAAACCTTTCTATGGATACGCTGTGTAAATCTAAGTGGCATTGTCGCAGATTTCCTGCCGCTGTTCAAGGGCGGTTTTTCCGCATTTTGCGTAGGTTTGGGTAGGTCTGGAGACCACGCGGCCGCGTGGGGAGGGCTGCCAAAAGGGGCCTCGCGGGGCCGCGAGAGCAGCGGGGCGCGTCAGCCGGCGGAGGGCGGAGGGGCGCCCTGGGGGGCGAGCTGACGCTCGAAGAAGTCGAACACGCGGGCGTAGGCGTCCTCGGCGGCCCGGGGTTCGTAGCCGATCCGCATCGGCAGGAACACCATCCTGCCGACCGGGTGATGGCCGTTGGTCATGAACGAGTGGCCGGCCTGGTCGTAGACCTTCACGTCGTGCTCGATCCCGAGCTGCTCGAGGTGTCCGCGCAGGCGCTCCCCGCCGGGGCCCATGACACGATCGCGACCCCCGTAGGAGGCCACGATCGGGCAGCTGCCGGCGAGCGGGTCCGCCTTGGGCGGGACGGCTCCGTAGTTGACGGCGGCCGCGCGCAGGCCTGGGGGGCCACCCGCGGCGAAGGTGAGCGCGAAGCCGCCGCCGAGGCAGAAGCCGATCACCGCCAGGCGCTCGGCGTCGATCTCCGGGCGCGAGGCCAGCCACGAGCGGGAGTCCTCGATCGCCCGGGTGATGGTTCCCTCCCCGCCGCGACTGGACTCGACCATCGCGCGGGTCAGGCACGCCAGGCGGATCCCCGAGCTGAACAGGTCGGGGGCCAGGGCCCCGTAGCCGTGCTCGGCGAAGCGGTCGGCCACCTCGAGGATCTCGGGCTGCTCGCCGAAGATCTCGTGCAGCACGATCACGCCGGGGAAAGGCTGCGGTGTGTCCGCCGTCGGCAGGGCGAGAACGCCGTCCAGCTCCCCGCCGCGGCTGAGCGGGATCGACACCGCCTTGCGCACGCGCGCATCATCCCACGGCGCTACCGTTTGTTATGAGATCGATGAACGACCTGGGGGTGCTGACCAAGCCCAACCTGCCGCCGCTGAAGCCAAAGCTGCGGGGGGTCCTGCACGAGTACGCCTTCTTCATCTCCCTCGGCTGTGGCCTCGCCCTGATCCTGGCCGCCTCCGACGGCAGGGCGCGGGTGGCCGCGGTGATCTACGCGGTCGCCGTGTCGGGGCTGCTCGGCACCAGTGCCCTCTATCACCGCGTCACCTGGCGGCCCAAGGCGCGGCGCTGGATGAGGCGCCTGGACCACTCGATGATCTTCGTGCTGATCGCCGGGACCTACACCCCGGTGGCCCTGCTGGCGCTGAAGGGGTCGCTGGGGAAAGCGATCCTGATCGTGCTGTGGGCGGGGGCACTCGGAGGTGTGCTGTTCAAGCTGCTGTGGATCGACGCCCCCAAGTGGCTGTTCGCGGGCGTCTACGTCGCACTCGGGCTGGTGACCGCGGCCGTGTTCGGGGAACTGCCCGCGGCGATCGGCTGGCTGGGCGTGGCGGGCCTCGCCACCGGAGGGCTCCTGTACCTGTTGGGGGCGGTCGTGTATGCGAGCGGTCGGCCTAATCCGTGGCCCAAGGTGTTCGGCTACCACGAGGTCTTCCACGCGCTCGTGGTCGCCGCCGCGGCCCTGCAGTACGCGGTCATCGCCTTCGCGGTCCTGCCCCACGGCTGACCGCCGGACAGCCTCCTCGGGCCCTACGGCCGGCGCAGCAGGCTGCTGGGGCAGACCGGCTCGAGCGCGCAGAGCTCGCACAGCGGCCGGCGGGCGTGGCAGGTGCGGCGCCCGTGGCGGAGCAGGTTGACGTGCAGCTCGAGCTCGGCTCCGCGGGGGGTGAGGGCGAGCATGCGGTCGTGCAGCACCTCGAAGGGTGCCCCCGCGGGCAGCAGGCCGAGGCGGGTGCCCACACGGGAGACGTGGGTGTCCACCGGGACCTCCCGCTTGCCGAGCGCGAACAGCAGCACACAGGCGGCCGTCTTGCGTCCCACGCCGGGGAGACCGACGAGGTAGTCACGGCTGTCACCGATCGGGGCTGTGGCCATCCAGTCCAGCGACAGCTCGTGGCCGGGGTCGCGGGCGTCGGCGGTGATCGCCCGCAGGATCGCCTGCAGGCGGCCCGACTTGACCTTCGAGATCCCCCCGGGGCGGATCGCCTCCTCGACCTCCGCCAGCGGCGCGTCCCTGACCCGCTCCCAGCTCGCCAGGCGCTCGCGCAGGCGCAGATAGGCGACGTCGCGGTTGCGGTCGTTGGTGGATTGCGAGAGCACGGTCAGGACGAGCTCGGCGATCGGGTGCCCGTGGGGGGCCATCGCCGGGATCCCGTATACGCGGCGCAGGCGCCGGCGGATGCCGGCCACACGCCGGCGGCTCGGCGGCTCGGCGAGCTGGCGACGGGCGCGCACGCCGGGCACGGTATCCGCGTCCGGGCCGTGGCCGCTCGGTAACCTCGCCCGGCGTGCCCGAGCCGAGCGAGCACACCGAGTATCTCGAGGGCCTGCCGATCTTCTGGCGAGAAGCCCCGGCTCCCGACCCGGAGACCGAGCTGGCGCCGGTGCTCTATCTGCACGGTGTGCCGACCAACTCCGACGACTGGACCTCGTGGCTGGCGCTGACCGGCGGCCTGGCCGTCGACCTGCCCGGCTTCGGGCGCTCCGGCAAGCCCGGCTCGCTCAACTACACGATCGAGGAGTACGACGCCTTCATCGAGCGCTTCCTGGACTGGCGGGGGATCGAGCGGGTGCGGCTGGTCATGCATGACTGGGGAGCCGTCGGCCTCGCCTTCGCCCAGCGCCGCCCCGAGCGGGTGCAGCGAATGGCGCTGATGAACCTGGTGCCCTTCCTCCCCGGTTACCGCTGGCACCGCACGGCCCGCATCTGGCGCACGCCGGTACTGGGAGAGATGGCCATGGGCGTGACCGTCGGGTTCACGCTGAAGATCCTCTCGCGTGAGGCCAACGTCACCCCCGGGCCGCTCCCGGAGGAGATGCGCCGTTCGATCATCGACCACCTCGACCAGGGCACCGAGCGGGCGATCCTGCGCCTGTACCGGAGCTCCCCGCCCGAGCGCCTGGCTGCCGCCGGGGCGCACCTGGGCGACGTGCGGGCCCCGACCCTCGTCGCCTGGGGCACCCGTGACCCCTACATCCCCGAGCGGTTCGGCCGCGAGTACGCCCACGTGCTCCCGGACGCCGAGTTGCTCGAGCTGCCCGACGCCGGCCACTGGCCCTGGCTCGACCGCCCCGACCTGCCGGCCCGCGTGCACGAGTTCCTGGCCCGCGGATGACCCTCGGAGTCCCGCCATGGGCGGCGACACCCCTTCGATGAGCGGCGCAGCGCTCGGCGAGCCGCTCGCGGACCACGGTCCCCGACGCCGGGGTGCACCGCGGGCACCGGCCCCCTCGCGGGGCGCGGCCGGCTGGCTGGGACGTCCGCCGGCCTGGCTGCTGGCGGCGACGATGGCCGTCACCTATCTGATCCTGGCGCCCGCGAGTCCCGACCTGGCGGCGGCCAGCTATCGCAGCGACCTCTTCTCCCGGGTGGGCTTCTCGCTGTGGGACAACTCCTGGTACGGGGGCCACCACCTGCCCGCCTACTCGCTGCTCGCGCCGGGACTCGGCGCGCTGCTGGGTCCGCGGCTGCTGGTGGCGCTGGCGGTGGTGGCGCAGGCGGTGATCTTCGAACGGCTGCTGGCCCGCGAGACGCCCGGCACGCCCGCCCGCGTGGCGTCGTGGTGGTTCGCCTTCGGGGCCGGCTTCGCGCTGCTGTCCAGCCGCGTGCCCTACGACCTCGGCCTGGCCATCGGGCTGGGGGCACTGCTGCTGGCCCGCCCCCGCCCGGCCGTGGCGCTCGTGCTGTGCCCGCTGTGCTCGCTGGCGAGCCCGGTGGCGGGGGCCTTCCTGGCGCTGGCGCTCCTCGCCTGGGCGATCGAGGGCTCCCACCGGAGACGGGCGGCGTGGATGGCGCTGGCTGCGCTGGTGCCGATCGGGGCACTCGCGTTGCTGTTCCCCGAAGGCGGCACCCAGCCGTTCGTGCTGTCGGCCTTCTGGGCTCCCCTGGCGGCCGTGGTGCTGCTGGCGCTGATGGCCGGCCGCGAGCAGCGCCTGCTGCGCACCGGCGCCGTGCTGTACGCCCTGGTGCTGATCGCGGCCTACGTGGTGCCGAGCCCGGTGGGGGGGAACGCCGAGCGCCTGGGAGCGCTGCTCGGGGGGCCGGTGGCGGCGCTGGTGCTGCTGCGGCGCGAGCGTGGGCGCTTCGCCCGCGGACGGCTGTGGCTGCTGGCGGCGCTGGCGCCGTTCCTCATCTTCTGGCAGATCAACGCCCCGCTGGCGGACTTCCGCGCGGTCCAGGACCAGCCGTCGGTGAGAGCCTCCTTCTACGCCCCGCTGCTGGGTGAGCTGCGGCGCTTGGGCGTCGGCTACGGCGCCCGTCCGGCGCGGATCGAGGTCGTGCCGACGGGAGCCCACTGGGAGGCCCGCTGGGTCGCACCCCACGTGATGCTGGCCCGCGGCTGGGAGCGCCAGCTGGACCAGGAGCGCAACGGGCTGTTCTACGGATCCTCAGGCCCCGATGCCGCCGAACTGCACGCCTGGCTGCTCGAACAGGGCGTCTCGCTGGTGGCGCTGCCGAATGCCGCGCTCGACTACTCCGGCGGGGCCGAGGCGCGGCTGCTACGCCGGGGGCCGCCCTCGTATCTGCGCGAGATCTGGCGCTCGCCACACTGGCGCCTGTTCGCGGTCACGGATCCGAGCCGACTGCTGTCGAGCCCCGGGATCCTCAGGAGCGTCTCCACCGATCGCGCGGACCTGGTCCTGCCGCGTGCCGGCGGCTACCTGCTGCGTCTTCACTTCACGCCCTACTGGCAGATCCTGTCCGGGAACGGCTGCGTGGAACGGGCACCCGGGGACTGGACCCGCGTGCGTGCGCGGGTAGCGGGCCGTTTCGAGCTGGGCATCGGCTTCTCGCTCGGGCGGATGCTGGCGGACGGGCCTCGTTGCACCTGACCCATCGTCTAGGCTTCCCCGCGATGCTCGCCCGCGCTCGTGTGATGCAAGCGCGCCTGTTGCCCCGGGGATGGCTCGACGCGCTAAGGCAGCTGCTGTTGTTCTTCGGCGCGTACCTCGCCTACCGGTTCGTGCGCGGGCTCGTCGAGGGCGAGGCCAACGAGGCCTTCGCCCACGCCCGCGACCTGATCTCGCTGGAGCGGGGTCTGCACGTGTTCGTGGAGCCCTCGATCCAGGCCTGGGCCTCGGGCAGCCACGCCCTGATCGTGGGCGCCAGCTGGGTGTACGTGAACGCCCAGACGACGGTCACGGTGGCCGCTCTGGTGTACCTCTACCTGCGCCACAACCGCAGCTTCTACTTCGTGCGCAACATGTTCATGATCGCGATGGCGATCGCGCTGGTCGGCTACCTCGTGTTCCCCACCGCGCCGCCGCGCTTCTTCCCCGAGTGGGGCTTCATCGACACCGTGTCGGACTTCACCGGCATGCACGTGTCGGCCAAGAGCGGCTCGATGACGGCGATGGTGAACATGTACGCAGCCGTGCCGTCGATGCACGTGGCGTTCGCGCTGATGACCGGGTGGACGCTCGCACGGCTGGTAAAACCGAAGGTCGTGAGGGTGCTCTGGGTGCTGTATCCGTTCCTGATGGCGTTTGTGATCGTGGTCACCGCCAACCACTTCATCTTCGACGCCCTGCTGGGGGCGATGACGGCCGCTGTGTCCGCCTACGGGGCCCTCTGGCTGGCGCGGGCG
Organism: uncultured Solirubrobacteraceae bacterium; assembly: GCA_963821425.1. Lineage (GTDB taxonomy): Bacteria > Actinomycetota > Thermoleophilia > Solirubrobacterales > Solirubrobacteraceae > Palsa-744. The sequence goes on along the minus strand of CAWGDS010000004.1, from coordinate 1,380,370 downwards.
AGACCCAACGCCTGGCGCTTCTCCGGCGTACCCAGCACCCGCCTCGGGGCGAGCGCGTAGGGCGCCCGGACCCGATGGCTCCCCGCCAGCGTGCGCCAGCCCGCCGTGGCCGCGGCTCACACCGCGCCGGGCGTGCCCGCACGCGGCCGCCGATCGGCTCCGGGGCCCGCCGGGAGCTGGTCCGCAACCGCCTGATCGAGTCACGCCTGACCCCCAACGCGATCTCGCTGACGGGCTTCGCCCTGAACCTGGTGGCGGCGGTGCTGGTGTGGGAACAGCAGTTCTTCCTCGGCGGCGTGGCGTTCGTGGTCGGCTCGGTGATGGACACCCTCGACGGGCGCTACTCGCGCATGTCGGGCAAGGGCAGCCCCTTCGGGGCGTTCCTGGACTCCACGCTGGACCGGATCGAGGAGGGGATCGTGCTGGCCGCCGTCGCCGGGTACTTCGCGCTGCAGGGCGAGCGCGTGGCCACCGCCGCGGTCGTGGTCGCCGTGCTGGCCTCGCTGATGGTCAGCTACACCCGCGCCCGGGCGGAGGCGCTGGGCGTGGAATGCAAGGTCGGGATCGCCACCCGGCCGGTGCGCGTGGTGATCCTCGCGATCGGCCTGATCTTCGCGAAGGGCGCCTCGCTGGGGAACTTCGAGCTGCTCAAGCCGGCCGTGTACGTGCTCGCCGTGCTCAGCGTGGTCACCGTGCTGCAGCGCATCTGGCACGTCCGCAGGGTGCTCACGTCCTCGCCGCCGGTGTGACCTTCCAGCCCCTGCGGAGTAGTCTCTTCCGTCGCCTGGGCCGCTGCGTCCGGGCGCCCGGGCCCCAACGCGGTCCCCGCCCTGCCCTCTCGCCACACGAAGGATCGGATCTGTGATCAAGCAGCGCACCAACGGCAGCACCCATTCCAACGGCTCGGCCTCCACCAACGGGGCGGCCCGCTACCAGTCCGACAAGGTACGGGTGGCGATCATCGGCGTCGGCAACTGCGCATCGGCCTTCGTCCAGGGCATCCACTACTACCGCGACGCCGACCCCGCCGAGCGGGTCCCCGGCCTGATGCACGTGGACCTCGGCGGATACCACGTTCGCGACATCGAGTTCACGGCCGCCTTCGACATCGACGCCTCGAAGGTCGGCAAGGACCTCGGGACCGCGATCTGGGCCGGGCAGAACAACACCATGAAGTTCGCCAAGGTCCCCAAGCGCCTCGGCGTGCCGGTCCAGCGCGGGATGACCCACGACGGGCTCGGCAAGTACCTCAAACAGAAGATCAAGAAGGCGCCCGGCGAGACCGCCGACATCGTCAAGATCCTGCGCGACACCCACACCGACGTGGTCGTCTCCTACCTGCCGGTGGGCTCCGAGCAGGCGACCAAGTGGTACGTCGAGCAGGTGCTCGAGGCGGGCTGCGGGTTCGTCAACTGCATCCCCGTGTTCATCGCCCGCGAGGACTACTGGGACCGGCGCTTCAAAGCCGCCCGGCTGCCGATCGTGGGCGACGACATCAAGTCCCAGGTCGGGGCCACGATCGTGCACCGCACGCTCGCCCGCCTGTTCGCCGAGCGGGGCGTGGAGGTGGAGCGGACCTCACAGCTCAACGTCGGCGGGAACATGGACTTCTTCAACATGCTCGAGCGCGAGCGCCTGGAGTCGAAGAAGATCTCCAAGACCAACGCGGTGACCTCGGTCATGGACCACGAGCTGCCCGCCGGCGACGTCCACGTGGGGCCGTCCGACTACGTGCCGTGGCTGACCGACCGCAAGTGGGCCCACATCCGCATCGAGGGCCAGGCCTTCGGGGACGTGCCCCTGAACATGGAGCTCAAGCTCGAGGTCTGGGACTCGCCCAACTCGGCCGGGATCGTGATCGACGCCGTGCGCTGCTGCAAGCTCGCGCTGAACCACGGTCTCGGCGGGCAGCTCGACGGGCCCTCCTCCTACCTGATGAAGTCGCCCCACCGCCAGCGCCCCGACGAGCAGGCCCGGCTCGACACGGAGGGCTTCATCGAGACCTACTCCAAGCGCCCGGGAACGCCGGCGAAGGCGACTGGGAAACGTGCCGCCAAAGCCCGCACCAAAGCCGGCACGAAAGCCGGCGGGTCCGGGACCCGCAGCCGCACCGCAGCTGCCCGCGCCAGCCGCTGACCGCCACGGCCGCCCGTCACTGAGGAGCGCCGCGCCGGCGCGGGGGCGCGATAATCAGGAGCCGATGGCCCCCACGTTCGCGATCGCCCACGTCACGCCGTATCCGTGGGAGGTCGAGAACGAGGTCAACCGCCACGTCGCGCGCGCGGCGGAGGAGCTCTCGCGACGGGGGCACCGGGTGCTGGTGCTCGCCCCGTCGCGCTCGCAGGAGCGCGTGCGCGAGTCGCGCAAGCAGCTGCGTGCCGCGCGGGGCGCTCCCGAGCGGCTGCTCGAGGGAGCCGACGTCGGCGGCGCGCGCGTGATCGCGGTGGGAGAGGTGCTCGAGGTCGCCCCCGGCGCCCGCCGCCGTGCCCCGGCGCTGCCGATCGATGTCGCACGGACGGTGGAGGAAGTGCTGACGCGAGTGCCGCTGGACTTCGTGCACGTGCACGAGCCGTTCGCCCCGTCCACGTCCAACGCGGCGCTGCGCCACTCGCGCTCCCTGAACGTGGGCTCGTTTCACTCCTCCAGCGAGCGACTGCTCTCGACGCTTCTGGCACGTCGCTTCGTGGAGAGCTTCTTCGGGCGCCTGGACGCCCGCACCGCGACGCTGCCGGCCACGGTCGAGTTGATGGGGCGCGCCTTCCCGGCCGACTACGAGCTGGTCGCGGACGACGGGCAGGCGGCGGAGACCTTCGAGCAGATCTATCAGCGCGTCGCGGCCCGCCGGCACGGCCCGGGAGACGCGGAGCTCGCGCAGGCGCTCGCCGGGCGTCCGCGGATCGAGGTCGACCTGCACATGCACACCGACCACTCCTACGACTGCGCCACCCCCGCGGAGGTGCTGCTGGCCAGCGCCCGTGACGCCGGCCTCGGCGCGATCGCCGTGACCGACCACAACGAGATCTCCGGCGCGTTCGAGGCGCAGGCGAAGGCGGCACAGTTCGGCGTGCGGGTGATCGTCGGAGAGGAGGTCAAGACCGACGGCCAGGGTGAGGTGATCGGGCTGTTCCTGAAGGAGAAGATCCCGCGCGGGCTGAGCCTGGCGGAGACGATCGAGCGAATCCGCCGCCAGGAAGGGGTCGTGTACGTGCCCCACCCCTTCGACCGCATGCACTCCGTGCCCGACTACGAGCACCTGATGACGGTGCTCGATCAGGTCGATGCGATCGAGATCTTCAACCCGCGAGTTGCGATCAGCGCCTTCAACGACGAGGCCGACCGCTTCGCGGCCAAGTACCGCATCCCCGCCGGGGCGGGTTCGGACGCCCACGTCCCCCAGGGCCTCGGCTCGGTGCGCGTGCGGATGGCCGACTTCGACGGGCCGCGCGAGTTCCTGGGGTCGCTGCGCGACGCCGAGATCCTCACCAGGCCGTCGTCGCTGCTGTACGTGCAGGCGCTGAAGTTCCTGCAGACGCGGGCCACGCCGCCCTCCGCGCGGCGGGCCAGCAGGGCCCGGCGGCTGCGTCGTTTGAGCCGCGCGGGGGACCGTCGTGCCCGCTGATCGCGCGCAACGGGCGATGCACCGTCAAGGACAAGCAGCGGCCCCGTCAAATCCCTCCGCGGCGATGCCGGTGACCGACGACGAGATCCGCGAGAAGTATCTGGAGCGGGCGATACGCGAGCTCAACCAGCTCACACGCGAGTTGCAGAGCTGCGAGCACTGCCCCCGCGGCAACCTGATGCCGGTGCTCGGCTCCGGTCATCCGCAGGCCGACATCATGCTGCTCAAGTACTCGGCGATGCCGTCCGAGATCGAGGAGGGAGTCGCCTTCTACGGTCGCGCCGGCAGCGCGATCATGAAGTCGCTCAAGCGCCTCACGATCGACCCGCTGGCGGTGTACGGAACGCTGTGCGTGAAGTGCCCGCTCAGCGACGCCTCGCTGGCGGACTTCGCCTGCGTCTCGCGGCTGGCGGAGGAGATCGCGATCGTGCAGCCCAAGATCATCGTCGCGATGGGCCCCGACGCGCTGACCACGCTCGGCGAGATCGAGATCCCGCTGGCGCACGAGCTCGAGCCCCGCCTCGGGGTGGTCCAGCAGCTGACGCCCTCGATCGACGCGCTGTACGTCCCCAACCTCGATGAGTCGCTCGACGAGCAGGACGCCAAGCGCGATTTCTGGACGGCCTTCCGGGTGCTCGGCAGCTGGTATCAGGCGCTGCCGCCCTATTGACTGCGCGAGGCGCGGCCGCGGATCAGCTCGGCGCAACGGGCACACCGTCCGTACAGCGTGCCGGGGGTTAGCCCGTGAGCGCGAGCGGGCAGCCCGACTGGAGCGGTGGCCGCTATGAGACGTTCGCGGACGAGCTGGAGCCGGCGGCGAAGCGCCTCGTCGAGCTGGCCGCACCGGCTCCGGGCGAGCGCGTGCTGGACCTCGCGACCGGCACCGGCAACGCCGCGCTGGCGGCGGCGCGGACCGGCGCCTCGGTGATCGGCGTGGACTCCGCGACACGCCTGCTCGAGGTCGCCCGCTCGCGGGCCACTGCCGAGGGGCTGGAGGTCGAGTTCGTGCCCGGCGAGATGCTCGACCCGCCCGTGCCGGCGGGGTCCTGTGACCTCGTCCTGTCCTCCTTCGGGGTGATCTTCACATCCGAGCCCGAGCGAGCCCTCGACGCGATCGCGCGTGCGCTGAAGCCGACCGGGCGCGCGCTGTTGACGGCCTGGCTTCCGCAGGGCCCGATCTACGCGGACCTCGCCGTGTTCGCGCGGGCGCTCGCCGAGGCGACCGGGCGCCCGCTCCCGGAGCGCTTCCCCTGGCACGAGCCGCAAGCGCTCGCCGGCCTCGCGGCCGCGCGCGGCGCCCGGGTGATCGCACACGAGGAGCGGCTGCGGATCACCGCTTCCTCGCCGGCGGCGTATCTGGAGCTCGGCGAGCGTGACCACCCGCTGAGCCCGGCCCGCCGGGAGACGCTCGAACGGGCGGGCACCTACGAGGCCACCTGCGAGCGGGCGGTCGCGGTGCTCCGCGAGGCGAATGAGGACCCGGCCGGCTTCTGCGTCCACAGCCCCTACCGCGTGATCGAGCTGACCGGCTTTCATCGCTAGGGCGCGCGAACAGCGCGACCCACGCGAGCTTCAGATCTCGATGACGACCTTGCCCAGCTTGGCCCCCGCGGCGAATCGCTCGTAGGCCTCCGCGACGCGGTCCAGCGGGAAGGTATCGGCCACCGGCACCCGCAGCAGGCCACGGCCGAACAGCGGCAGCACCTCGTGTTCCAGACGCCTGGCGGCGATCGCTTTCTCCTCCAGCGGCCGGGCGCGGAGCGTCGAGCCGTGGATCCGGGCCCGCTTGCCCATAAGCGCAAGCAGGTTCAGCTCGGCCTTGGCCCCCGCCCCCACGCCGATCACGGCGATCCGTCCGCCGGTGGCGAGCGCCTGCAGGTTCTCGGGCAGGTTGGGCGCGCCGACGAGCTCGAGGATCACGTCGAAGGGTCCGTGCTCGGCGAACCCCTCGCAGTCGATCGCCTCGGCGCCCAGCTCGGCGACCTGATCGCGCAGCTCGGGCCGGCGAACGGTGGCTGTCACCTCGGCGCCGGCCGCACGCCCCAGCTGGATCGCGGCGGTGCCCACTCCGCCGGCGCCCCCGTGGACCAGGAGGCGCTCGCCGGAGAGCAGCCCCGCCTGTGTGAAGAGCGCGTCGTGTGCGGTCGTGAACACCTCCGGCAGTCCGCCCGCGGCGACCCAGTCCAGCGAGTCGGGGACTTCCATCAGCACGCGCTCGGGCACGACGATCAGCTCGGCCTGGGCTCCCCCGCCGACGATCGCCATCACACGCGTGCCGGGGGCAAAGCGTTCGGCGCCCGCTCCCAGCGAGACGACCTCGCCCGCCAGCTCCATGCCGGGGATGTCCTGTGGCGAGCCGGGCGGCGCCGGGTACAGCCCGCGCTTCTGCATCATGTCGGCCCCGTTCAAGCCCGCCGCGTGGACGCGCACGAGCACCTCACCGGTGCCCGCGACGGGGTCGGGATGGTCCTCGACGAGGATCTCCTGCTCCCGGATCGTCGCGGCCCGCATCGTGCTCCGAACCCTACTTGCGCTCCAGCAGCGCGACGCTCTCGATGTGGTGGGTCTGGGGGAACATGTCGACCGGGCGAACCCTCTGCAGCGAGAACCCGGCGGCCACCAGTTCGGCCGCGTTGGGGGCCAGCGTGGTGGGGTTGCAGGAGACGTACACGACCCGCTTGGGAGCCGACTCGATGATCCGCTGGACGACCTTCTTCGAGAGCCCGGCGCGGGGCGGATCGACGACCACCAGGTCGGGTCGGCCGGCCCGCTGCACCAGCTCGGGCAGCGCCGTGCGGGTGTCGCCGGCGAAGAAGTGGGCGTTGGTGATCCCGTTGCGGCGGGCGCCGGCGATCGCGTCGGCGACCGCGGGTTCGAGCAGCTCGATCCCCCACAGCTCGCCGGCATGGGGGGCGAGCGTGAGGCCGATCGAGCCGATGCCGCAGTACAGGTCGTACACCCGCTCCCAGCTCTTCAGGGCCGCGAACTCGCCGATCACGCCGTAGAGCACCTCGGCCATCTCGGTGTTGGTCTGGAAGAAGGCCTCGGCAGAGATGCGCAGGTCGAGACCGCAAAGTTGCTCGGCCAGCTCGGCCTCGCCCCACAGGAGCTCCGTGTCGCCCCCGGCGGTCGTCTCGGCCGGCCTGCCCGAGCGCGTCCACAGCACCCCCGCCAGCTCCGCCCCGAGACCCTCCGAGAGCACTCCGGCGAGCGGCGAGGGTTCGAGCTCCCCGTCGGTGGTCACCAGGCGCACCTGCAGCGTGCCGCTGCGGCGTCCTTCGCGGACGACCACGTTGCGCAGCCGTACGCGCCCGTCGGCGGACGGGCCGACGGGCTCGCCGCGACGTTCGGAGCGCGCTCGCTCCCACGGCTGGAGACCCTGCTCGCGACACCACCCGAGCACCAGCTCGCGCGCACGGTTGCCGCGCTCGGATGCCAGCAGGCAGTCGTCGATCGAGCTCACGCTGCGCGCTCCGGCGGAGTCGTGGAAGCCGCAGATCAGCTCGCCCGCGGGATCGCTCCCGAACGAGTACTCGAGCTTGTTGCGGTAGCGCCACTGCGCGCAGGCGGGCGTGATCGGCTCGAGCTCGAAGCCCTCCAGGCCCCCGATCCGCCGCAGCGCCTCGCCGACCTGCTCGCGCTTGACCTCGAGCTGGCGCTCGTAGGGGAGAACCTGCCAGGGAACCCCCGGGTGGTGCGCTTTCGGGGCGATCCGTTCGGGGCTGGGACGAAGCACCTCGAGCGTGCGGGCGTGGGCGTAGGAGCGCTTGCGCTTGTGCACCACCGCGCGGACGCGGTCGCCGGGAATGGCACCCGCCACGAACACCACGTAGCCGCCCTCGCCGAGGCGCGCCACGCCCTCGCCGCCGAAGGCGAGCGACTGCACCTCGAGCTCGAGCTCGTCGCCGGGCCGCGGCCGCGGGGGCGCCGCCAGCGCTCCATCCTGCGGCGCCTCGCTCACGAGGACCCCCCGGCGCCCGCGCCGGCTCGCTGCGCGCGTGCGATCAGCAGCTCCAGCAGCGCCTTCTGTGCGTGGCGGCGATTCTCGGCCTGGTCCCAGATCCGCTGGCGCTCGCCGTAGAGGACCTCGGCCGAGATCTCCTCACCGGGGTGGGCCGGCAGGTCGTGCAGCGCGAAGGCGCCCTCGGCGGCCTCGTCCAGCAGCTCGTCGTCGAGCTTGTAGTCGGCCAGGGCGCTGCGGCGCTCATCGGCCTCGAGCTCGTCGCCCATGCTCACCCAGACGTCGGTGTAGACCGCATTGGCCTCTCTCACGGCGGCGTGTGGATCCTCGTACAACGTCACGGTCCCGGTCGCCTCGGGCGACAGGGGAAGGTCCTCGGGCAGCGAGTAGCCGGGCGGTGATGCGATGGCCACGTGCACGCCCGCGAGCGTCCCCAGCACCGCCAGCGAGCGGGCCACGTTGTTGCCGTCGCCGACATAGGCGATCCGCAGGCCGGCGAGCGTCCCATAGGCCTCGCGCAGCGTCAGCAGGTCCGCGAGCGCCTGGCACGGGTGGTGCTCGGGGCTCAGCATGTTCACGACCGGTACGGGGCTCCAGCGGGCCAGCTCCTGGAGAGTCTCCTCCGAGCCCGTCCTCAGGCCGACCGCCGCGACGTGGCGGCCGAGCACGGTCGCCGTGTCCCGCAGGGCCTCCCCGCGCGAGAGCTGCATCTCGTCGCTGCGCAGGATCAGCGGCTGGCCGCCGAGCTCGTGAACGCCCACCTCGAACGACAGGCGCGTGCGCGTGGAGGGCTTCTGGAAGATCAGCGCCACGCTGCGTCCCTCCAGTGCGTTTGACCGCAGCGGCTCGCGCTTGAGCTCCTCGGCTCGGGCGAGGAGCTCGTCGAGCTCCGCGGCGGTCAGCTCGGCGCCGGTCAGGAAGTGAGGTGTCATGGCTGAGAGCGGTGAGTGTAGGTGCTACCCGCCCACCCTCCGGAGCCCGCCGCGGGTGCTGCCCCGGGATCCACCACCCGCCGGTAGCATCGCTTCAGATGAGAGCTGTGGCGGCGGCGGGAGCACTCGCGTGTCTGGTCCTCGCACTCGCTGCCTGCGGCTCCTCGGGGAGCGGCGGGGGCTCGGGCGCGACGAGCACCTCGGGCGCGACGAGCACCTCGGGCGCGACGAGCACCTCGGGCGGCGCGGGCTCCTCGAGCGGCGGCGGCTCCTCGTCCGGCTCCGGCTCGACGGGCTCCAGCTCACCGGCGTCGATCCACATCGACACGATCCCCAAGTTCGCCTCGCCCCCTGCAGGCGCGCCGGTGCGCAGCGGGACCGTGCAGATCGCGATGCGCAACGTCTCGATCGCCCCCGATGCGATCCGGGTCAAGGCGGGCACGACCGTGAAGTGGACCAACTACGACCCGCTCCAGTACAACGTGACGAGCCTCAGCGGTCCCCAGCAGGTGCGTTCGGGCAACTTCGGCCAGGGCGGCACCTTCCAGGTGGTCCTGAGCAAGCCGGGTGTCCTGCACTACGTGTGCACCAGCTACCCGACGACCATGAACGCCACGATCGAAATCGTGTCCTGAACCCACGCTGCGGGCGCCTCGGGCCCAGTCGATGAGCCGGCGCGCAGGTACTTAGCGGTGGTAGCGGAAGCGGTCCTTCGAGTTGGTGGCGCTCGTCTGGAGGGACCTGACCGTGACGTCAACCGCGCCGCTCTGAGCGGCGGCCGGGACGGTCGCCGACACGGAGGTCGACGAGTTGGCGACGACTTCGCCGGCCGGGACTCCGCCCACGTACACGCTCACTGGGCCTAGGAACGCGTGGCCGGAGATGACGATGTGCGTGCCGCCCGCCGTTGACCCCGACCGAGGCGAGACCTTGGTGACGGTCGGCGCCTGCGGCGCGCGCTGCGCGCACGCGTCGGTTTCGTTGCTCCACTCCTGCTGGTACCAGTAGCGGTCACCGTCGATGAGCTGGTTGTACCGGGCGCCGTCGGGAGCCGTGCCGAGCGGGGTCCCGTATTCGGTCGCATCTTCGAAGGTGCGGCACAGGTCCCCGACCTCCGCGCCGGTGCGGCTGTTGAACCACGCGCTGATCTCCGGATCGGTGACCGACTCGGCGTGCTCGTGCGAGAGCCCTCCGGCGACCTCGGCATCGGAGACGTTTTCGTTCGGGTATTCGTGCGTGTCGCACACGGTCCCGCCGGCGTATGGGTCGTCGGCATAGACGATCACGTCGGCGCCGTTGCCGGTGAAGTCGTGATAGGCGCAATAGCCTTCGGGGTTGGGGACACCCCCCGAGCAGACTTCGCCTTCTGCTTCGAAGCAGCTTTCCACGCCGGGCGGGGTGAGCACGAAGTACTCGTGTTCGAGGTCTTCCGGCAGGTGGTTGGCCTGAACGTATTTGGCCAGCTCAGCCCGGATCTGTTCGTCGGTCAGGCAGATCGTCGCCCGCGCGCATCCGTTCGCCGGGTAGGGGTCGGTGTCGAGCAGCGCTCCGCCGAAGTGGGAGTCGTAGTTCGGTAGGGCCCCGCCGGCTTCGTATTGGATCAACACCGAGTCGACGTTCTCGAGCCCGCCGCTGTCGTGGGCGAGGTCTTCGAAGAACCGGTTCACCCCCGTCTGGTAGCCGCCCGGGTAGGAGGGGGATTCCGGCGGAGCCCAGTAGAGGGCGTAGTTGGTGTTGGACGGCATCAGCGGACCGCCGTTGTACTGGACGCCGTTGCGCGGAGGCCGCTTGGTGGCGGCGGCGAATGGCTGCGCCCCCAGCGTGGCGACGGTCGCAGCGGGCGTGGGCAGGATCGAGACGTTATGGCCGTGCAGGTGAACGACCAGCGCGTCGGCGCTGCAAGCGGCGGCCAAGGCCAGCGCGATCAAGAACGCGACCAGCAGGGGTACGCGTCGCACGCTGGTCATTATCCCGAGCAGCGGTCCGGTGCCTCTGGCTCAGAACTCGGGCAGGCCGGCGTGGGTGGTGGAGGGCGTTGCGTAGTTGCGCCGCGGGATCCGCCCCGCGCGGTAGGCCAGGCGCCCGGCGCTGACGGCGTCGCGCATCGCGTGCGCCATACGAACCGGATCCCCCGCCCGTGAGATCGCCGAGGCGGCCATCACGGCGTCACACCCCAGCTCCATCGCGAGGGCCGCGTCAGAGGCCGTGCCGATGCCCGCGTCGAGCACCACCGGCACCCTCACGGCCTCGCGGATCAGGGAGATGTTGTACGGGTTGCGGATCCCCATGCCGCTGCCGATCGGCGAGCCCAGCGGCATCACCGCCGCGCACCCCAGGTCCGCCAGGCGGCGCGCCAGGACCGGGTCGTCGGTGGTGTAGGCGAGCACCACGAAGCCATCCGCGAGCAGCTCCTCGGCGGCGCGCAGCAGCTCCGGGGCATCGGGCATGAGCGTGTCCTCGTCGCCGATCACCTCGAGCTTGACCCAGTCGGTTTCGAACGCCTCGCGCGCCATCCGCGCCGTCAGCACCGCGTCGCGAGCGGTGTAACAGCCGGCGGTGTTGGGCAGCAGCGTCACCCCGGCCTCGGCCAGCACCTCCACCAGCGACCCGCTCTGACGGGCACCGCCGGTCCCGAGCCGCCGCAGCGCGACGGTGACGAGCTCGCAGCCGCTTTCCGCGATCGACTGGGCGAGCAGCTCCAGCGAGGGGAAGCCCCCGGTCCCGAGCAGCAGCCGCGAGCGCAGCTCGCGCCCGGCGATTATCAACGGGTCGGCGCCGGCAGCGGCCGCCTGGTCGCGCTCGTCCAGCGCTGCTCCCAGCTGGGGCTCCACGAGGCCTAGCCTCCCTGCATCGCGGTCAGTACCTCCACGCGTGCGTCCGCCCCCAGCGCGAAGGACTCCCACCGCGCCCGCGGGATCACCTCGCCGTCCACCGCCACGGCCACCCCGCGTCCGTCCGGGCGCAGCCCGAGCTCGGCCAGCACGCTCGCCACCGTGGCCCCGCCCGGCACCTCGGCGCGCTCGCCGTTGAGGGTGATCACGTGCGCGCTCCGGTCGCCGGCGCCGGCGCTGCGGCAGATGCGCCGGGAGCGGCTTCGCCCCCGCGCCCAGCGGCGCCCGCGAAACGCCCCGGGTCGCAGGTCCCGAGCAGCTCGTCGTGGTCCTCGGCGCGTGCGGCGCCGTCCAGCAGCCCGAGCGCCAGCTCCGCGGTCAGGGGCGCCAACAGGATCCCGTTGCGGTGGTGGCCGGTCGCCAGGATCAGTCCTTCCAGCGCGCCCCGGCCGATCAGGGGAGCGTTGTCCGGGCTGCCCGGACGCAGCCCCACCGAGACCTCCTCGACCTCGAGCTCCGTCACGCCGGGCACCAGCTCGTGGGCGTCCCGGAGCAGCTCGTACACGCCCCCGGCCGTGGGGGTCAGCTCGAAGCCCCGCTCCTCGACGGTGGCCCCGAGCACGTAGCGACCGTCGCCCCGAGGGAGCAGGTAGCCGCCCTCGTAGCGCACGGTGCGCGTGAGCAGGCCGGGGCCCGCCGGATCGCGCAGCCGCATGATCTGACCCTTCACGGGGCGCACCGGGATGCGCTCGCCTGCGAGAGCGGCCAGCATCTCGCCGCTCCAGGCCCCGGCTGCGAGTACCACCTCGCCGGCCTGCAGGCGCTCACCCCCGGCGCACGTGACTCCAGTCACGCGTGTGCCCGCGGGATCGCGTTCGAGCCCCTGGACCGGCGTGTGCTCGCGGACCACGACGCCGCTGCGCCGGCACGCGCTCCTCAGCGCGAGCAGCACCTGCCGGGGATCGACGGAGTGGTCCTCCGGGCATTCGAGGGCCGCCCGCAGCGTCGGCGCGAGCGCCGGCTCGCGCTCGCGCGCCTGGCTCGGGAGCAGCTGCTCGACGCGCAGCTGCAGCGAGCGGCGCAGCTCCAGCTGGCGCTCCAGCTCGCGCGCCTCGTCCTCGTCCCTCGCCAGCAGCAGCGTGCCGTTGGTGCGCAGGGGGACGTCGATCCCGCTCGCGCCCGCCACCTCGGAGGCGAAGCCGGGCCAGGCGGAGGCGGCCCGCAGACCGAGCGCGAGCGAACGACGCGCGACGGGGCCGAACTCGACCTCCGCCACCGGCGCGAGCATCCCGGCGGCGACGTGGGAGGCGGCGCGGCCGAGCTTGTCGCCCTCCAGCAGCGCGACCGACATGCCGCGCTCACGGGCGCGCCAGGCGACGGCGAGCCCGATGATCCCCCCGCCCACGATCACGACGTCGAAGCGCTCCCCGGCGGCCATGGCCTGATGCTAGTCCCCGAGCGAGGCTCTGCGAGACTCCCGCGGAGAGGCCTTTGGTGGTTTCCACCCCTCAGACAGAGCGTCGTGACCGGCTCCAGCGCGCGCGCCTGTACCTCGTGTGCGCGGCGGGTGCGGACGGGGTGCGGCGCGAGGGGCTGGAGCTCCCCGACCTGGTCCGCTCCGCGGTGGAAGGCGGGGTCGACGTCGTGCAGCTGCGCGATAAGCACCTCCCCGACGACGAGCTGACGGCCGTGGCCTCGGCTCTGGCAGCGCTGTGCCGGCGGCTGGGAGCGCTGCTGATCGTCAACGACCGCCCCTGGGTGGCGGCCGAGTCCGGGGCCGACGGGATCCACGTGGGCCAGGACGACCTGCCCGTGGCGGAGGTGCGCGAGATCGTCGGCCCCGACGTGCTGGTGGGGCTCTCGACCCACAGCCCGGCGGAAATCGACGCGGTCGATCCGGACCTCGTCGACTACATCGGGGTGGGGCCGGTGCACGAGACCCCGACCAAGCCCGGCCGTCCGGCGGTGGGCCTCGAGCTGGTGCGTTATGCGGCCACCAACGCGACCGTTCCGTTCTTCGCGATCGGAGGCCTCGACGCCGCCAACCTGGCCGACGTGGTGGCCGCCGGCGCGAGGCGGGTGTGCGTGCTGCGCGCGATCACCGGCTCCGCCGAGCCGGAGCGCGCGGCGCGCGAGCTGTGCGGGATCCTCGACGAGGCCGCCGCGGCGAAGGGTGACGCCGGTGGAGCCGACGCGAAGGACGGCGATGCCGCCGAGGCCGAAGCTGACGAGGCCGAATCGTGAGTAGCCGCGACGAGCAGGCCCGGGCCGAGCTTGCCCCGCTGGGGCCGGACGAGCGCCCGCCCGCGCTGCGGGTCGCGATCGTCGTCTGCGGGCTGCTGGCCGTGGGCGTGGTCGTGAGCGCGCTGACGGTCCACGACCTCTCCCGCCACGGCGGGTCGCTGCCGGGAGGGGTGCTGCTGGCGGGCGTGCTGGTGGCGCTCGCGGTCGGGATGGCGCGCCGGCGCTACTGGGCGGTGCTCGGCTTCGAGGCCCTGCTGGCCTTCCAGATCCTCGTCACCGCGCTCGCGCTGACGGTGGCCTCGACGTTCGTGGCAGCCGGCGAGTGCCTGGTGGCGCTGGGGCTGGGTGGCTGGCTGTTCTGGAAGCTCGTGCGCGTGATGGGCCGCATCCAGGCGGGCGAGCGCCCGAGGGAGCTTCGCTAGGCTGCAGCCCGCATGGCCGAGAGCTCCTACGACTGCATAGTCATCGGCTCGGGGCCAGGCGGTTACGTGGCCGCACTGCGTGCGGCGCAGCTCGGACGGCGTACGGCGGTCGTGGAGCGCGACAAGCTCGGCGGGCGCTGCCTGAACTACGCCTGCATCCCGGCGAAGGCGGTGCTGCGCTCGGCCGACCTGCTCACCGAGATGCGCGAGGGAGCTGAGTTCGGCATCAACGCGGGCTCGATCGAGGTCGACTACGCGGCGATCCGGGCGCGCCGGGACAAGGTCGTCAACACGCTCACCTCGGGCGTCGGGGGACTGTTTCGCAAACACGGGATCGACGTCCTCGAGGGCTCGGGCTCGCTGCAGCCCGACGGCTCAGTGGCCGTCGACGGGGAGTCCTACGGCGCGCAGGGCGTGGTGCTCGCCACCGGGTCGCTGCCGCGGTCGATACCCGGGGTCGAGTTCGGCGGGCGCGTGATCGGCACCGAGGAGGCGTGGGCGCTGGCCGAGGTGCCCCCTCGCCTCGCGGTCGTGGGCTGCGGTGCCTCGGGCGCCGAGATCGCCTCGGCGTTCGCCCGGCTCGGCAGCGAGGTGCTGCTGCTCGAGGCCGTCGATCGGGTACTTCCGGCCGAGGACGCCGACATCTCGAGGCTGGTCGAGCGCGGCCTCAAGCGCCAGGGGATCCAGGTCCACACGTCCACCCCGGTATCCGAGGTGAGCAGCGACGAGCACAAGGTCAGCTTCTCCTACGGCGAGGAGCGGGCCGAGGTCGACTTCATGGTGATCGCAGCCGGACGGGGAGCCGACGTGGAGGGACTCGGGCTCGGGGAGGCCGGTGTCGAGCTCGACGAACGGGGACTCGTGAAAGTCGACGGAGCGCTGCGCACGAGCCGCACCGGGGTGTGGGCGATCGGCGACCTCGTCAGCGGGCCCGCGCTCGCACACAAGGCCTCCGACGAGGGCATCGTCGCCGTCGAAGACATGTCCGGGCTGCCGACCCACCCGATCGCCCACGTGGACATCCCCCGGGCCACCTTCTGCATGCCGAACGTGGGGTCCTTCGGGCTGACCGAGGCGCAGGCCCGCGAGGGGGGTTACGACGTGGTCGTCGGCAAGGTCCCCTACGGGGCCGTCGGCGGCGGCACGGTCTACGGCGACCGCACGGGCCTCGTGAAGGTCGTCGGCGACAGCACCTACGGGGAGCTGCTCGGCGGACACATCGTCGGCTCGCGGGCCACCGAGATGATCCAAGAGCTCGTCAACATCCGCGCGCTGGAGGGGGGCTTCCCGGAGCTCGCAAGGATCATCCACGGACACCCGACACTCTCCGAGGCTGTCATGGAAGCGGGCCGGGCCGCCGACGGCTGGCTGATCCACGGGTAGGGCGGGAGCGCACGGGAGGTTGCCCCGGTGACGGCCGCCTTCTACTTCGACCTCGCAAGCCCGGACGCGTACATCGCGGCGGAACGTGTCCTCGCTGAGCTCCCGGGTCCGGCGGCGTGGACGCCGGTGCTGGCGCACGGGCTCGGCGACGAGGCCGGCGACCCTCCGCGGGAGCTGATCGAGCGCCGCGCCCGCGAGCTCGGGCTACAGGAGCTGCGCTGGCCACATCCGTTCCCCTTCGACAGCACGCTGGCGATGCGCGTGGCCACCTACGCCCGCCAGATCGGGCGGGTGGTGGCGTTCACCCAGGCCGCCTTCCGGCAGGCGTTCGCGGGGGGACGGTCGCTGGCCGATGAGGACTCGGTCCTGATCGCCGCGGCGGCCTGCGAGATGCACCCGGCGGCGGTGCTGCTCGGAGCCAGCCTGCGGTCGGTGATCGCAGAGCTCGACGAGGCCACCGCGCAGGCGCGCAGCGACGGCGTGAAGGCGGTGCCGGCCGTACTCGTCCCGGGGGCGGGCGAGTCGGGCGAGTCGGCGGTGTTCCACGGCGAGTCCTCGCTGGCGCAGGCGGCCGCCTGCATGCGGAACCTGAGCGAACGACCGGCGACGGAGTCGTGAAGGCGCGTGACGCCTACCGGCTGATCGTCAGGCGGGGCGGCATCGCCCCGGCGATGTTCGCCGACCCCCACCGCGTGGACCACGTCGAGATCGTCGAGATCGGCAGCGGCGAAGTCGTCCTGTTCTGGGATCTGGGCCCGCAGG
This sequence comes from uncultured Solirubrobacteraceae bacterium, assembly GCA_963821425.1. Taxonomy (GTDB): domain Bacteria; phylum Actinomycetota; class Thermoleophilia; order Solirubrobacterales; family Solirubrobacteraceae; genus Palsa-744. The sequence goes on along the minus strand of CAWGDS010000004.1, from coordinate 1,364,216 downwards.
AGGCCAGTCGCCGCGCGCGCGCCGTGCGCGAGGAGCTCGGCCTGCTCAGCCCCGAGGAGTTCCTCTCACGCTGGGCTACCGTGGATCAGTGATGGACGCCCTCCCCGACGCAGCCGGCAGGCGCGAGTGGCTGGCGACGATGACGCTGATCCGGCGCTTCGAGGAGCGCGCGGGCGAGATGTACGCGCGGGCCAAGATCGGCGGCTTCCTGCACCTCTCGATCGGCGAGGAGGCCACCATCGTCGGCAGCGCGAGGGCGCTGCGGGACTCCGACTACCTGATCTCCACCTACCGCTCCCACGGGCACGCGCTGGTGCGGGGAACACCGCCCGAGAACGTGATGGCGGAGCTGTTCGGCCGTGTCGACGGATGCTCCCACGGGCGGGGAGGGTCGATGCACATGTTCGATCTCGAGCGTCGCTTCATGGGCGGCTACGGGATCGTCGGCGGGAACCTCCCGATCGCCGCCGGGATCGCGCTGGCGAGTGACCTGCAGGGGCTAGACGAGGTGACCCTCTGCACCTTCGGGGACGGGGCCTCCAACCAGGGGACCTTCGGCGAGACGCTCAACCTGGCCGCCCTGTGGAAGCTGCCGGTGCTGTTCATGGTGACCAACAACCAGTTCGGCATGGGAACGGCGCTGCGCCGTCACTCGGCCGTCACCGACCTGCAGCGCAAGGGCGAGAGCCTCGGGGTTCCGGGGATGCGCTGCGACGGGATGGACGTGGTCGATACCTACTCGGTCGTGTGTGATGCGCTCGCGCGTGTGCGCGAGGAGCGCCGGCCGCTGCTGATCGAGGCGGTGACCTACCGCTTCCGCGGGCACTCGATGGCCGACCCGGAGCAGTACCGCAGCCGCGAGGAGGTCGAGCGCTGGCGCGAACGTGACCCGCTCGGCGCATTCGGGCGCCAGCTGATCCGGGAGGGCGTGATCGACGAGCAGCAGCGGGAGCAGATCGACCAGGAGGCACTCGCGCGTGTGGACGCGGCCGTTGAGTTCGCCGACAGCTCGCCGTTCCCCGCACCCCAGTCCCTCTACGACGATGTGTACGTGCTCGACGGCGAGGTGCGCGGCACCTACGCGTCCGATCCGGTGGAGGACCGCGCGGGGCCGCCGACCGCGGCCGGGGACGGCGCCGGCGCCTCCCGCGGGGGCCCCGCCGCCGAGCCCGAGCCCGCCGCCAACGACGAGATCCCCAAGCAGCTGACCGAGGCCCTGGCCGCCGCCGACGACGGACACGAGAAGGCGGAGTCCTCGCGCTGATGGCCGAGCTGCGTTACCGGGAGGCGCTGCGAGATGCACTGCGCGAGGAGATGCGCCGCGACGAGCGTGTCGTGCTGATGGGCGAGGACATCGGCGTGTTCGGGGGCGCGTTCAAGGTCACCGAAGGGCTGCTGGAGGAGTTCGGCGAGGCGCGCGTGCGCGACACCCCGATCTCCGAGAACACGATCGTCGGGGTCGGCGTGGGCGCGGCGATGACGGGCCTGCGCCCCGTCGTGGAGCTGATGACGATCAACTTCGCGCTGCTGGCCTTCGACCAGATCGTCAACCACGCGGCCCACATCCACTACATGTTCGGCGGCCAGGCGAAGGTGCCGCTGGTGGTGCGGATGCCGCAGGGCTCCGGCCACCAGCTGGGCCCCACCCACTCGCACTGCCTCGAGGCGTTGTTCATGCACGTCCCCGGCCTGCTGGTGGCGGTGCCGTCGACGGCCGCCGACGCCAAGGGCCTGTTGACGAGCGCGATCCGCGACGAGAACCCGGTGATCTTCATCGAGCACGAGTCGCTGTACGGGATCCGGGGAGAGGTGCCGGACGGGGAGCACCTGGTGCATTTCGGACAGGCCCGCGTGGCACGTGAGGGACACGACGTGACGATCGTCGGCATCTCCCGCATGGCGCTCACGGCCGAGCGCGCCGCTGACACGTTGGCGGCCGAGCACGGCGTCGAGGCCGAGGTGATCGACCCGCGCACGCTGCGCCCGCTGGACCTGCACACGATCCTCTCCTCGGTCGCCCGCACCAACCGCTGCGTGGTGGTGGAGGAGGGCTGGCCCCACGGAGGCGTGGGCGCGAACCTGGCTGCGCTGATCACAGAGCAGGCCTTCGACGACCTCGACGCGCCCGTCGCGCGGGTCACCGGCGCCGACGTCCCGATGCCCTACTCCAAGCCTCTCGAGGACCTCGCGTATCCGCACGAGGCACAGGTCGTGGCAGCTGTCCTCGGCACGCTCGGAGCCCAGCCCGTGGGGGCGCCTTCGGGGCCGGGCCGATGAGCGAGATCGTGATGCCGAGGCTGTCGGACACGATGGAGGAGGGGACGATCCTGCGCTGGCTGAAGGCCGACGGGGAAGTGGTGGAGCGGGGCAGTGAGCTGGTGGAGATCGAAACCGACAAGGCCGCCATGACCTACGAGTCAGACCTGGAGGGCGTGCTCGAGATCGTGGCTCCCGAGGGCGCCACGCTTCCGATCGGCGAGGTGATCGCCCGCGTGGGCCCGGGAGTGAGCCCGTCCGCCGAGCCCTCCGCGAACGGGCAGCGAACGATCGAGGAGCCCCCACGGCCCGTGCCCGAGATGCCCGCAGCTCCGCCCACGCCGGCCGCGCCACCGGCCGGCTACGGCGCTCCGCCCGTGTCCGCCGCACGCGCCGTCGAGACCACGAGGATCAGGGCCTCGCCGCTGGCGCGCAGGCTGGCTAAGGACAGCGGGGTCGATCTCCAGACGCTGGCGGGCTCGGGGCCCGGAGGGCGGATCGTGAAGGCCGACGTGGAAGCGGTCGAAAGCGCTTCGACGCCTGGATCGGCGGCCGAGGACGCGCGACCGGCGACCCCGGCCACCGCCGCGCCCGGCCAGACGCCCGGTCCCCCCGTGAGCACGACGGCGAGCGCACCTTCGGGCGAGGTCCAGGGTGACCAGGCCGCGGTGCTCGAGGGGGTGGCCACGGCAAAGGGAGAGACCACCGTCGTGGAGCTCAACCGAACGCAGGCGACGATCGCGCGGCGGATGGCGGAGTCGAAGGCGACGATCCCCGACTTCTCGCTGCAGATCGAGGTCGACATGGAGGCCTGCGTGGCGCTGCGCTCAGAGCTGAAGGGACTCGCGCCGAAGGCCGCCGGCCCCGCGGAAGGGGACGCGAGCGGCGGGGCTCCGGGCGCCGGCATGAGCGTTCCGACCTACAACGACATGATCGTCAAGGCGGCGGCCCTGGCGCTCCGCGAGCACCCGCGCGCCAACGGGAGCTACCGCGACGGGAAGGTCCAGCTGCACTCACGGGTCAACGTGGGCATCGCCGTCGCGGCTCACGACGCGCTGGTCGTGCCGAGCGTGTTCGACGCGGACGAGAAGTCGCTGGGCGAGATCGCGAGGGAGGCACGGGCGCTGGTGGCACGCGTGCGCGAGGGCACGATCACCCCGCCCGAGCTCGGCGGAGGCACGTTCACCGTTTCGAACCTCGGGATGTACGGCATTCGCAGCTTCACCGCGATCATCAACCCGCCGCAGGCGGCGATCCTGTCGGTCGGCGAGCTGCAGCCGCGCGCGGTGGCCGAGGGCCAGGAGCTGCGCATACGCAACATGCTCACTCTCACGCTCGCCTGCGACCACCGCATCCTCTACGGAGCCGACGCGGCGATCTTCCTCGCCCGGATTCGTGAGCTGCTGCAGACGCCGACCTCGCTGACGCTGTAGCTAGGCTGCTCTGGAAAGGGCGAATGAGCATTCCTGAGCGATCCCCCGAGGAGCTGTGGGTCTACGACCTGGGGACGGTCGGCTATCGCGAGGCGCGCGCGCTGCAGGAGGACGTTCGGGCCCGGCGCCAGGTGGGCGAGATGCCCGACACCGTGCTGCTGCTCGAGCACTCCCCCGTGTACACGCTCGGGCGCCGAGCGCAGCCGGCGGAGCTTCCGTTGGGAGCGGAGCAGCTGCGGGCGCGCGGTATCGAGGTGCACCAGAGCGACCGCGGCGGGCGCGTCACCTACCACGGTCCCGGCCAGCTCGTCGCCTATCCGATCTTCGCCGTCGCCGACGTGGTCGCCTACGTGCGCGCCCTCGAGGATGCCATCGTGATCGCACTCTCGCGGGCCGGCCTGCCCGCCCACGGACGTGCCGAGGACGGGCCCGACTACACCGGCGTGTGGGTGCAGGAGCGGAAGATCGCCTCGATCGGCGTGCACGTCCAGCGCGGAGTCACCACGCACGGCCTTGCCGTCAACGTCAGCAACGACCTGGAGCCGTTCAGCTGGATCACACCCTGCGGCCTGCAGGGCGTGCAGATGACCTCGCTGCAGCGGGAGCTCGGAACCGACTCGCCCTCGATCGACGGCTTTCGAGGATTGCTGCTGGACGGACTCTGCGAGGTCTTCCAGCGAGCCCCGAGGTCGCTCGCGGCCGAGCAGCTTCGGCATCTGTCGGTGGCGGCGTGAGCGCGACCCGCTCACGGGCGAACCCCGGCGGCATGGACGTGGTGCGCGTCCTGGGGTCCGACGTGCGCCCGCTGCGCGAGCGCAAGCCGCCGTGGTTCAAAGTGCCGGCGCCCGGCGGGGAGGGCTACCGGCGGCTCGGCGAGCTGATCCGCGCGGAGGGCCTTCACACCGTCTGCCAGGAGGCCGCCTGCCCGAACGTCGGGGAGTGCTGGGAACGGGGCACGGCCACCTTCATGATCCTCGGCGACACCTGCACCCGCCGCTGCGGATTCTGCAACGTCAAGACCGGCAGGCCGACCTGGAACGACCCGCTCGAGCCGGCCCGTGTGGCGCGTGCGATCGCGCGCATGGGCCTGCGCCACGCCGTCATCACGTCGGTCGACCGCGACGACCTGCCGGACAAGGGCGCCGGCGCCTTCGTCGGAGTGATCCGCCAGGTCCGCAGGCAGGCGCCGGGGTGCCTGGTCGAGGTCCTGACGCCCGACTTCCAGGGCCAGGAGATGCCGTTGGCGAAGGTGATCGCCGAGCGGCCGGACGTCTTCAACCACAACGTCGAGGTCGTGCCCCGCCTGTACCCGCTCGCCCGGCGCGGCTCGGAGTTCACCCGCTCCTGCCGCGTGCTGCGGCTGGCGGGCGAGCTGGGAGCGGGCGAGGTCATCACCAAGTCGGGCCTGATGGTGGGGCTCGGGGAGACCCACGAGGAGCTGCTCGACGCGTTCGGGACCCTGCGCGAGAGCGGCGTCGAGGTGCTCACCGTGGGCCAGTACCTGCGCCCGTCCGAGCAGCACCTCCCGGTTGTCCGCTACTGGCACCCGGACGAGTTCAGAAAGCTGGAACAGGACGCGCTGGCGCTCGGCTTCCGCCACGTCGCCGCGGGCCCTCTCGTGCGCTCCTCCTACCACGCCGACGAGCACGTCGCGCTGACCGCGCCGGCGGACGCCCGCGGACGTTAGGCCCCGGGCTTCCGCCCGGGGCTAGCCACGCGGAGGGCGAGGAAGGTGTTCCCGCTCAAGGACAACATCCCGCTCGCACGGTTCCCGCTCGTGACCGTGTGCCTGATCGCGGTCAACGTGGTCGCCTACCTGCTGGAGATCCGCCACGGCGGTCATTTCTTCAGCGGGCCCTCCGACAAGGTCGCGGTCCGCTACGGGGCCATTCCCTACGAGTTCACCCACCCCGGCGACCACTGCGGGCTCGTCTCGCTCCCCTCAGGAGAAGGCGCGGTCGCCTGCCAGGGGCAGGCGGGAGTGGTGGGCAGCCCGGGCTCCCAACCGGCGACCTGGATCACCGCCTTCACCTCGATGTTCGTGCACGGCAGCTTCCTGCACATCCTCGGGAACATGGTGTTCCTCGGGGTCTTCGGGCCGAGCGTGGAGGACAGGATCGGCCGCCTGCGCTTCCTGGCGTTCTACCTGCTGGGCGGGTTGATCGCGCTCGGCGCCCAGATACTCGTGTCGCCCGACTCGACCGGCCCCACGATCGGCGCCTCCGGCGCGATTGCGGCCGTCCTCGGGGGTTACATACTGCTGTATCCCCGTGCCCGCATCATCACGCTCGTCTTCATCGTGTTCTTCGTCACGCTCGTGGAGGTGCCGGCCGTCGGGCTGCTCGGCTTCTGGTTCCTGTTGCAGCTCCTGTTCGGCCTCGCCGGTACCGCGACGCCGCTGGGGGGTAGTGAAGGGGTTGCCTACTTCGCCCACATCGGCGGTTTCGTGTTCGGGTTGCTGGTGATCCGCCTGCTCGTCATGCGCGGCCATCGGGGACGGTTCGGGCTCTAGCGGCAGCCAGCCGCGCGAGGCCCGTCACTTCCGTATGACCCGCTCGCTGGTGTTGGCCGTCGTGCTGCTGTTCGTGGTCGGCTTCGCCGCCCTGACGATCGCAGCGGCGGCCGAACAGGGCGTTACGCTCGCCACCCTGGTGTCGGTCGTCGTTCTCGTACTGCTCGGAGTTGGCGTCATCGGCGCCCTGCGCAATCCTCCCAGCTGATGAGCAGTCCCCTGTTCACCGAGATGGGCCGGTCGCAGGAGCGCAGGCTGCTCGCCCGGCGCCGGCGCCGGCGCCGGCGGGCGTTCCTGGCCGCCGCGGCCGTCACGGTCGTGGTGGTGGCGGTGCTGCTGGGCATTGCCTTCGTGGGCGGGAACAGCGAACCGCGCGGGGCCCAGCGCGCAGCGAGCCATCACGCTGCGGCCCCCCAGCCCGTCAAGCTGTCCGCCGACGGGTTGCCGCTGGCCACACCCGCGGTGACCCTGAGCGGCCTGAGCTCGCCGCTGCTGGACCCCGTGCACCTCGCCTTCGCGACGCCGCCCCGCTCCGGGCTGCTGTTCAACCTGAATACCGGCCAGGTGCTGTGGCAGCGCGACCCGCTCGAGAAGGTCCGCATCGCGAGCCTCACGAAGATGATGACGGCGCTGTTGATCGTGAGGCACTCCACGCCCGGTGAACCGGTACTGATCACCAGGCGGGCGGTGGACATGCCCGGATCGAAGGTGGGCGTGCTCCCGGTCGGGCGCCACATCCGCCTCGAGACCCTGCTGTACGGCCTGCTGCTGCCGTCGGGCAACGACGCGGCGGTGGCCCTGTCCGAACACGTAGCTCGCCGCGTGAGCACGTTCGTGCATCTCATGAACACCGAGGCCGCAAGCCTCGGGATGGGCTGCACGCGCTACTCCTCGCCGTCGGGCTACTACGACCACGACAACTACTCCTGCGCAGCGGACCTGGCGATGCTCGCCCGCGAGGACCTGATGCAGCCCCGCATCGCGCGGGTCACACGCACGCTGTCGGCGGCGCTTCCGTTCCCGATCAAGGGCGGGAAGCTGTTCCTCTACAACAACAACCCGCTGCTGATCTACCACTATCCCGGCACGACCGGCCTGAAGACGGGCTTCACCGAAGCCGCCGGTCGTTGCCTGGTGGGCACGGCCGAACGCGACGGCGTGCGCCTCGGTGTCGTGGTACTGCACTCCACCGAACCCGGCCGTCAGGCCCGGGCGCTGCTCAACCGGGGCTTCGAGGGCATCTACCACCTTCCGCCGGTGCCCGAAACGGAATTCCCCCCGGGCGCCTGAGCGTCCAGGCCCGGCCCGGGCTTGCGACGGATCCCGGTCCGGTGGAGTACCGTTGTCCACGACCAGATTGACTGGTCAATCAGCCAAAGGGAGGACCCGTGGACCTGGACGACACACCAGAGCAGGCCGCGTACCGCGCCCAGGTGCGCAGCTGGCTCGAAGAGCACGCCTCCGAAGCCCCCGCCGTACAGACGCGGGCAGCCGAGGGAGAGCGCGAGGAGGCCGGCTACATCGCCGCTCGGCGCGTGTGGCAGGGCAAGCTCGCCGAGGGCGGCCTGGCGGGAGTGACGTGGCCGAAGGAGTACGGCGGCCAGGGCCTCGGCCCGATCGAGCAGGTCGTCTGCAACCAGGAGATCGGCCGCGCGAAAGTCCCCGGGATCCTCGACGCGATCGGGATCGGGATGCTCGGTCCCACGATCATCGCCCACGGCAGCGAGGAGCAGAAGTCGCGCTACCTCGGCCCGATGCTCCACGGTGACGAGGTCTGGTGCCAGCTGTTCTCCGAGCCCGCCGCCGGCTCCGACCTGGCGGCCGTGCAGGCGCGTGCGCGCCAGCAGGAGGACGGCAGCTGGCGCTTGTCGGGACAGAAGGTGTGGACGACCAACGCCCAGTTCGCCTCCTACGGGCTGCTGCTCGCCCGCACCGACCCCGACGTGCCCAAGCACAAGGGGCTGACCATGTTCATCGTGCCGATCGACGCGGAGGGCGTCACGGTTCGGGGCCTGCGTCAGATCTCCGGTGAGGCCGAGTTCAACGAGGTCTTCTTCGACGACGTGGCCCTGGACGAGGGCGCGGTCGTGGGCGGGGTCGGCAACGGCTGGGGCACCGCGCTGACCACGCTGATGTTCGAGCGCGTCACGATCGGCCTCGGCAGCGAGGGCATGGGCTATAGCTCGACGCGCTTCGCCGCCGCGCTGGCCGCCGACCCCGACGCACGGCGCGACCCCGAGATCCGCCACCGCTTCGGCGAGATCGCCAGCGAGCTGATGGCGGTCCGCTTCACCGGCTACCGCACGCTGACGGCGCTGCAGAAAGGCCAGATCCCCGGCCCCGAGGCGGGGCTGGCCAAGGTCACGATCGTCAAAGGCGCGATCCAGGCGGGCGACCTGATCGGCGACGTGCTCGGTCCGGACGCCCTCGGCGAGGAGAGCGAGTGGGCCTACATGATCTCGTTCCTGCCCGGCCTGAAGTCGGCGGGGGGCACCGAAGAGATCCTGCGCAACACCGTCGGCGAGCGTGTCCTCGGCCTGCCGCCCGAGCCGCGGCTGGACAAGGGGATCCCGTTCTCGGAGCTGCGCTCCAAGGAAGGGGCGCCGGCATGAACCTGGCACTCTCGGACGAGCAGGAATTCCTGCGCGAGGCCGCCCGCGGGGCACTGTCGCGCTTCAAGACCCTCGAAGCGGCCCGCGAGGCGCTCGACGGCGAGGAGTCGGCGCTGCCGGACCTTTGGCCGACCGCGAAGCAGGCCGGCTGGCCCGGGCTGCTGATCGACGAGGCTCACGGCGGAGCAGGCCTCGACGCCTTCGACGCGATGCTGGTGATGGGCGAGTGCGGGCGGGTGCTGGCAGGGATCAACCTGCTCGGTCACCTCCCCGCGAGCGCGATCCTCAACGACGCCGGCGAGGGCGCGCCGATGCTCGCCGAGCTCGCCAGCGGGGAGCGCCGGGCCGCCTACCTGCCGGTGAGCCCGCCCGACGACCTGCATGCGGAGTGGACGGCGGACCCGCGCCGTGGCCTCAAGCGGGCACCCGCGCCACAGGCCAGCGAGCAGGACGGCCAGCTGCTGGTGAGCGGCGAGCTCGCCTTCGTCCCGGACGCGCCGGGCGCGGACCTGCTGGTGGGCGTCGCGCTGCGCGAGGGCAAGCCGGTGGGGGTGGCCATCCAGCCGGGCGCCAAGGGGGTCACGATCGAGCCCGTGGAGCGCTACGACTCGACCCGGTCGCTGGCCCACGTCAGCCTCTCCTCCGCACCGGCGACGGCGCTCGAGATCTCCGAGGAGTCGCTCGCGGCAGCCTGGTACCTGTCCCAGGCGCTGCTCGCGGCCGAGTCGCTCGGCAGCGTCGAAACCGCGCTCGACGTGAGCGTCGCCTACGCCAAGGAGCGGTTCACCTTCGGCCGCGCGATCGGCTCCTACCAGGCCGTCAAGCACGGCCTCACCGAGGTCCTGCGCCAGCTCGACAACGGGCGCTCGCTGCTCTACTACGCCGGCTGGGCGCGGCGGGGGGCTCCGGATGAGTTTCCGCTCGCCGCCAGCGCGGCACGGTCGGTGGGCGGACGGGCCCTCGACGAGGCCTCGCGCACGATGATCTCCGTACACGGAGGGATCGGCGCCACCTGGGAGCACGACGCGCCGCTGTACTTCCGCCGCGCGCAGCTCTCACGGCGGCTGCTCGGCGGGACCGGGGGCGCGACCGACCGCGTGGCCGGGGAGCTGCTCAGCTCACCGCAGGCCGCGTAACTTCAGCCGGCCGCGGCGGCGCTCGCCGACGCGCGGCTCTTCGCGCGAGCGCCCGTCCGGCCTGGCGTGGGGGCGCGGGCCCGGCGCCGCGCCCTGGCGGCGGCCCGCCTGGCGGCGGCCGTGCGGTGGGCCTGTTCTTCGCGTGTCAGCGCCGCCAGCACCGGAGCGCCGTAGGCGCCGTCGACGGCCTGGACGAGTCCTTCGTCGAGGCCGCAGTTGATGCAGAAGCCGTGCTGGGACCAGCCGATCGCCCGGGCCAGCACCTGGTCGGCGTAGAGCACCCCGGTGGCGTCGTGTCCGTAGTAGTCATAGGCCGCGTCCCAGGCCGCGCCTTCGAGCGCATAGCCGGCGCCGTCGGTGGACAAAAGGTGGGCGGCCGCCATGATCGAGTCGAAGTCGTCGTATACCGAGGGGTGCTTGGCCGTGCGGTGGTCGTAGCCGGCCGGCCGGCGCGCGTAGCGGTAGGAGTCGCGCATGAGATCCCACGTGCTCACTGGCCCATTGGTGACGTTGAACTGCATCGGCCCCGCGCAGCAGTGCGCGAAGTTGAGCCCGTGGTAGATCCCCGGCGCCGTCGAGAAGGCGCTCTCCTGCATGTGGATCGAAGCCAGCAGCAGCCAGTTGACCGCGAAGGTGGACTGGGCCGTGGCGTAGATCGGGTAGAAGCCTTCCATCCAGCGGCGGGAGATGTGCACGCGCGTGAGGGCGGCGAAACGGCGCGGGTCCTGGGCCTGCTCGCCCGCCGAGGGCTGCTGCACGATCGCCTCATGGCCGGTCGCGCTCGCCTGCCCACCGCTGGGGGCGGCGCCGGAGGGACTCGCCGCGGCGCTACCAGCCGGCGCCGGGGCGGGGGTTGCCACCTTCACCACGATCGGCGGGGGGGCTGCGCGGAAGCCTTCCAGGACGCCGCTCAGGGCCAGCACGAGGGCCACCAGGCCCAGCAGCACGAGCCCGCCCGCGAGGAGCCAGGCGCCGCGTTCGGAGGGCGGAGCGGGCGTCCCTGCGTACTTCGTCTGCGTCTGCTCCTCCGTGGCGCTCACCGGCGCTGAGGGTAGCGCGACGATCCACCCCCTGACGGGTTAGAACCGCTGATGTCCAGGCCGAGGAGAGCCCCCCGTAGCGCGTGGTGCACGTTGTGGCTGGCGTGCGTACTGCTGGCCCTGTCGGGCGCCGCCGGCGTGGAGTCGGCGTCGGGCGCCGGCTCGGATCCGGCCGTCGGCGCCGGCGTCGGTGCGGCGTTTGCCGCCGCCGCGCCGGCCCCCACGACAGCTCCCGCCGCCTCGCAACTGAGCGCCGCCCAGACGCGCTACCTGGCGCTGGCCGAGACCGGGGTCGCCCGCGCCGAGCAGCGCTTCCGCGACGCCCACCGGAACTGGTACGACGCCCGCCTGGGGGACCGCGAACGCTACCCCCTGGCCACGATCTGGGACATCGTGCCGCTGTTCGAGTCGATCGACGCGATCGCGATCGCCCAGCCGAGCGCGCAGAACCTGGCGGCGGTGCGGAGCTTCGCCGCGGGGGCCGAGGGCTACCTCAACCACGGCCTGCATCCACGGGCGGGCTATTCCCCCTACCCCGGCGACCGTGAAGCCGACACCGAGACCTGGTTCGACGACAACGGCTGGTGGGGGCTCGCGTTCGTGAACGCGTACCGGGCCACCGGCTCGCGGCGCTATCTGCGCGACGCCGAACGGGCGCTGCGCTACATCGCGGCGGTCGGATGGGACCCCAACGGCGGCGGGATCTGGTGGAACACGCACCACCCCTACAAGGCCGGCGAGGCGCTCGCCTCGGGCACCCTGCTGGCGACCCTGCTGTACGCCGACACGCACTCCAGCTTCGCCCTCGCACAGGCCGAGAAGTACCTCGCCTGGGCCAACACCACCGGCTTCAGCCAGGCCAACGGGCTGTATGCGGGCAGCAACATCAACGCCACGCCGATCGACTACATCGAGGCCCCCCTGATCTACGCGCAGGAGCTGCTCTGCCGGCTGCAGGGCTCGGCGGCGTTGTGTGAACGAGCCGCCCAGCTGACGCACACCTCGCTCACCCGCTTCGGCTACCTGCTGGACTTCTCGCCCCAGTACGACGCGATCTACCTGCAGTGGATGCTGGCGGTCTACGGCCTGGACGGCGACCGCACGCTGTACGAGCTGGCGGCCGACAACGCCCGCGACGCGCAGACCCGGTCACTCAACAGCGAAGGCCTCTACCTGCTGTCCTGGAACGGCGAAGTGCTGCCCACGAACGACGCCCTGCCGGGGATGCTGCAGACGCAGGCGGCCACCACCAGCCTGTTCGCCTGGCTGGCGGTCTACTCGCCGCCGGCGCAGTCCTGAGCAGCGGCGGCGAGCCGCCCGTCTACAGGCCCGTGCCGCGGCGGATCATGCGGTCGAACCACAGGTCCGGGAGCAGTCGCCGGAAGGTGAGGATCATGCGCGCGTCACGACCCACGAGGTAGCGGGCCTTCATCCGGCGCGAGCCCAGCGCGCGCTCGATGACGCCGGCCACGACGTCCGGGGAGACCCCCCGTTTGGCGGTCTCCTCCAACACGCGGCCCATCTTCTCGACCACCTCTCCGTAGACGGGCTCGAGCTCGGGCGGGATCTGCAGCCGGGAGGCCTCCTCGCGGCTCTTGTCCCAGATCGGCGTCGACACCGACCCGGGCTCCACGAGCGCGACCTGGATGTGCGAGCCGGCGAGCTCGATCCGGAGCGAGTCGGCGATCGCCTCGATGGCGTGCTTGGAGGCACCGTAGGGCGCCGTGTAGGGCATCACCACTTTGCCCCCGATCGAGGACACGAACACGATCCGCCCCCGCGCCCGGCGCAGCGCCGGCAGCAGCGCGCGCGTGAGCGCCATCGGGCCGAACACGTTGACCTCGAACTGGCTTCGCAGCTCGTTGCTCGAGAGGATCTCCATCGGGCCGCCGGCGCCGATCCCGGCGTTGTTGACGAGCGCGTCCAGGCGTCCCTGTCCGTCGGCGTCGAGGAGCGTTCTCGCGGCCGCGATCTGCTCCTCGCTCGTGACGTCCAGCAACAGTGGCTCGATCCGGCCCTGCGGGGCCTCGGCCGCCAGCTGCTCGCCGGCCTGCTGAGCGCGCACCCCGGCGAGCACCGTCCAGCCCGCACGGGACAGGCGCAGCGCGCTGGCGCGGCCGATCCCGCTCGAGGCGCCGGTGATCAGGACCGTGGGCACGGCGGCGACGTTATCCGAAGCGGCGCCGTCCCGCCCACCCGCGGGCTACAGTCTTCGGCGTCGTGGCGAGCACGCGTACGGGGGTGACACTCGTGGCCATCGCGGGAATGCTCGCCGCGCTGAGCGCGTGCGGGTCGAGCGGCTCGTCGAACGCCGCCGCCGGGTCTCCTGCACCGGCCGCCGTTCCGGCTTCGCTGCTGAAGCCGATCCCAGCACCGTCCGGGCGTGACTGCCCGGCGGTCGTGCTGGCGACGCTCGGGCGGGTGCTCCAGCGGATCTACGACGAGGGAGTCCTCAGCGAAGAAGTGCTGGCCGCGCGGGACCTGATCAAACGCAACGCGCCGCTGCACGAAGCCGTCGAACGCGGCGACGCGTCCGCGGTGCACGCGGCCGCGGCCAAGCTGCTGGGGACCAAACACATGACCGACCTGCTGGTGGAGCGCAACGGACGCGTGCTGGCGAGCGTCGGCGAACCGGCGATGGCGCCGCTGCAGGGTAAGCTCGCCGACTCCCACGGGACGGTGATCGGCGGCTACCTGGCGACCCTGTTCAGCGACCACACCTTCGTCAGCGAGGCGAAGGGCATCACCCAGGGTCAGGTGTCGGTCCGCGCCGGGGGCCGGGTGCAAGCCGGAAACCCAACGCTGGGCGCCCACGAACTCCACGGCGTCGGGGAGCTCACCAGCGGCGGCGTGCACTACGAGTACGTGGCCTTCCCCGTGCGGGCTTTCCCGGCCGGTACGGCCACGGTCGAGGTTTTCCGGACCAGGCATTCGCTGCCGCCGCTGTGCGGAGCCACCCGCGAAGAAACCGTGGCCCAGACGCTGCGCGGCGTCGCGATCTTGATCTACAAGGGCGAGTCCGGGCCGCGGGCACGGCTGCAGGTGCAGCGCGTCCAGGCCGACCGGCCGCTGCAGGAAGCGGTCGCCAACCGCGACCCGGAAGCGGCCCGCAGGGCGATCGACGTGCTCCTGAACAAGCACGTGGTGCGACTGCGCGTGAGCACCCAGGGGGCGCTGCTGGCCGATGTGGGAGGACCCTATGTGCTGGCCCCGCTGCGGGCGCCGCTGAGCATGAACGGCCGCCGCATCGGTGAACTGGAGCTCTCGATCCAGGACGACGAGGGCTACAAGCGGCTGGCCGAGCGGCTGGCCGGGGTGCATGTCGTGATGAGCGCCGGCGGACACGTGGTCAAGAACAGCCTCGGCGCGGTCACCGGCCCGATCCCGGCGAGCGGCCCCTACACCTACCAGGGGCACGACTACACCGTGTTCACGATCGCGGCCGAAGCCTTCCCCTCGGGCCCGCTCACGATCAGGGTCCTGGTCCCCAACCCCTACCTGTGATCGCAGATCCGCCGCCCTGAGCTGCTTGCATGTGCCGGGAAGGCACTTGCAGACGTCCGCCGCCATCGAAGCCCGCACGCTGAGCAAGAGCTACGGATCGATCGAAGCCGTCCGCGGCATCGACCTCGACGTGGCGGCCGGTGAAACCGTTGCACTGCTCGGCCCGAACGGAGCCGGGAAGTCGACCACGATCGACATGATCCTCGGCCTCTCGCGCCCGGACGGGGGCGCCGTGTCGGTGTTCGGCGGCTCCCCCGCGGAGGCGATCGACGGCGGCCTCGTGGGGGCGATGCTCCAGAGCGGAGGCCTGATCCGCGACCTGACGGTACGCGAGCTGGTCGCGATGGTCGCCTCGCTGTACCCCGAGCCGCTCGAGGTCGCCGACGCGCTGGCGCTGACGGGCCTGGAGGAGACCGCCTCGCAGCGCACGCAGAAGCTGTCGGGAGGACAGACCCAGCGTGTGCGCTTCGCCGTGGCGCTCGTCAGCAACCCGCGGCTGTTGGTGCTCGACGAGCCGACGGTGGCGATGGACGTGGAGGGGCGGCGCTCCTTCTGGGGGACGATGCGCGAGCTGGCCTCGCGCGGCAAGACGATCCTGTTCGCCACCCACTACCTGGAGGAGGCGGACGCCTACGCCGACCGGGCGGTGCTGATGGCCGCGGGCAGGATCGTGGCGGACGGCCCGACCACGGAGATCAAGGCGATGGTGGGGGCGCGCACGATCCGGGCGACCCTGCCGGAGGCGGAGCTGAGCGAGCTCGCCGAGCTGCCCGGGGTCAGCGCCGCCGACCGCCACGGGAGGGCGATCATCTTGAGCTGCTCGGACTCCGACCTCGCCATCCGGGCGCTGCTGGAGCGCTTTCCGCAGGCGCGCGACATCGAGATCGCCGCGGCCGGGCTGGAGGAGGCCTTCCTCGAGCTGACCGCCACGGAGTCCTCGTGAGCGGCCTGCCGGCGTCCACGGGAGCGTCGTGAGCGCCCTCCTCTACACCCGCTTCGAGTTCAAGCGGACGCTGCGCAACCGCCGCTTCTTCATCCTCTCGCTGGGCTTCCCCGTGATCCTGTACTTCCTGATCGCGGGACCGCAGCGCTCGAACCACAACCTCCTCGGCAGCGGCATCTCCGCTCCCCTCTACTACATGGTCGGCATGGTCGCCTTCGGCACCATGAGCGCGATGCTCTCCAGCGGTGCGCGGATCGCCACCGAGCGGGCGGCGGGCTGGACGCGGCAGCTGCGGATCAGCCCTCTCTCTCCGCGCGCCTACTTCCGCGCGAAGGTGTTGACGGCCTACATGATGGCGCTGCTGAGCATGGTCGTCCTGTTCATATGCGGCGCTTCGCTCGGGGTCCATCTGCCGGCCGAAGAGTGGCTGAAGATGACGGCCCTGATCCTGATCGGCCTGGCCCCCTTCGCGGCCGCGGGGATCACGCTGGGACACCTGCTGACGCCCGACTCGATCGGCCCCGCGCTCGGCGGAGGGGTCGCCCTGCTGGCGTTCGTGGGCGGCACCTGGTTCCCGCTCACCTCGGGCGGCGTGCTGTATTCGATCGCCCAGTACATCCCCTCCTACTGGCTGGTGCAGGCCAGCCATGTGGCGCTCGGGGGCAAAGCCTGGGACGCGCAGGGATGGCTCGTGGTGCTCGGCTGGACGGTCGCCCTGACGTTGCTGGCCCGCCGCGTCTACATCCGCGACACGGCCCGCCTGTAGCGCGCCGGGCAGGCCGCCACGGCCGTCAGGCGGAGACGCCGAGTGTCAGACCGAGCGCCGGCGTGAGCCCCGACGCGCCCGGCCTCAGGCGACGGCGAGCGCCTCGCGCTTGGCCTGCAGCGAGCCGATCAGATCGTCGAAGGCGTCCGCGAATTTTTCAACGCCCTCGCGCTCGAGCGTGTCGGTGACGTCCTCGTAGTCCACGCCCACGTCCTTCAGGTCGGTGAACACCCGGTGGGCCTCGGGCAGGCCGCTCTGCAGCCGCGACTGGGGCCGGCCGTGGTCCTGGAAGGCCATGATCGTCTCCTCGGGCATCGTGTTGACCGTGTCCGGGCCGATCAGCTCGTCGACGTACAGCGTGTCCGGGTAGGCGGGGTTCTTGGTCGAGGTGGACGCCCACAGCACGCGCTGGGGCGTGGCGCCCTTGGAGGCGAGGTACTCCCAACGAGGCCCTGTGAAGGTCTCCAGGTAGTGGGCGTAGGCGAGCCGGGCGTTGGCGATCGCGAGCTTGCCCTGCAGGCGCTCTTCGGCGCCCAGCTCCGCCAGGCGCCGGTCGGCCTCGGTGTCGATGCGCGAGACGAAGAAGCTCGCCACCGAGGCCACCTTCGTCGGGTCGCCCCCCTCGGATACGAGCCGCTCGAGGCCGCGCAGGTAGCACTCGGCCACCTCCGCGTAGCGGCGCAGGGAGAAGATCAAAGTGATGTTGACCGAGCGTCCCTTGGCGATCACGTCCTCGATCGCCCCCAGGCCCGGCTTGGTGGCGGGGATCTTCACGAGCAGGTTGGGACGGTCGATCGCCTCGTGCAGGCGGATCGCCTCTTGGAAGGTCTCCAAAGAGTCGTAGGCGAGACCTGGATCGACCTCGAGCGAGACGTAGCCGTCGCGCGCGACGCCACGGTCCCAGACGCCGCGGAACAGGTCGCAGGCGTCGCGGATGTCATCTTCCGCCAGCGCCCAGAAGGTCTGCGAGGCGTCGCAGCCGCGGTCGGCGAGCTCGTGGATCTGCTCGTCGTAGGCATCCCCGGCGGTCATCGCCTTCTCGAAGATCGAGGGGTTGGAGGTCGCCCCCACGACGGCGTAGTCGTCGATCAGCTCCTGCAGGTGCCCGCCGCGGATGATCTCCCGGGAGAGGAAGTCGAGCCACACGCTCTGCCCGAGGGCGCTCAGTCGCTGCAGTGGGCCGTCGCTGGGGCTGGGCATCTGGGTGCCTCCTTCAGTTGTTGTCCCGCGCGAGCAGCGCCCGCGCGCGTTCGGCGATGTGAGGGACTCCGAATCCGAGCTTCTCCAGAACGGTGGTACCCGGTGCCGAGGCGCCGAAGCGGTCGAGTCCCAGCACGTCCCCGTAGGTTCCCACCCACCTCCACCAGCTCATGCTCGCCCCCGGCTCGATCGCCAGCCGCGCGGTGCAGGCCGCCGGCAGCACCTGCTCGCGGTACTCCTGCGACTCGGCTTCGAAGAGCTCCATGCAGGGCATCGAGACGACGCGCACGCGGGGGCCCTCGGCGGCGATCTCTTCGGCGGCACTGAGCGTCTGTGTGACCTCCGCCCCGGTCGAGATCAGGATCAGCTCCGGCGTGCCGGCCGCGCCGTCGGTCGCGGGCGAGTCCCACAGCACGTAGGCGCCCCGCTGCAGCCCGTCGGCCGACCCCGTCCGGGAGCGGTCGAGCACCGGGATCCCCTGGCGGGAGAGCAGCAGCGCCACCGGTCCGTCGTGGCGTTCCAGCGCCACCCGCCAGGCGACGGCGGTCTCGTTGGCGTCGGCCGGGCGGATCACCCACAGGAAGGGGATCGCGCGCAGCGCCGCGTAGTGCTCGACGGGCTGGTGGGTGGGACCGTCCTCGCCGAGGCCGATCGAGTCGTGGGTCCACACCCATGCCACCGGGATCTCCATCAGGGCCGACAGACGGACGGCCGCGCGCATGTAGTCGGAGAAGATCAGGAACGTCGAGCCGTACGGTTTGACGATCCCCCCGTGGGCGGCGGTGCCGTTGACGATCGAGCCCATCGCGTGCTCGCGGATCCCGAACGGCACGTTGCGCCCGGCGTGGACGGCGCCGAACTGGCCGGCGCCCTCGAACACCGTCTTGGTGGACTCCACCAGGTCCGCGGCCCCGCCCATCATCGTGGGCGCGAAGCGGGAGAAGGCCGCCATCGTCTTCTGGCCGGCGGCACGGGTGGCCAGCACTTGACCGGCGGGGAAGCTGGGGAGCGCCTGCTGCCAGCCGTCGCGCAGACGTCCCGACCAGGCCCTGTCCCAGTCCTCGGCCATCTCCGGATGCGCGCCGCGCCAGCGCTCGAAGTGCTCGCTCCACTCCCGCTGAGCGGCGGCGCCCTGCTCGCGCAGCGACATGTGCTCGTACACGCGCTCGTCCACCTGGAAGTGGGCGTCGGGATCGAAGCCCATCGCCCGCTTGGTGGCCGCGACCTCCTCCTCGCCGAGGGGCGCACCGTGTGACTTGGCGGTGTCGACGGCGTGGGGCGCCGGGTAGGCGATGTGCGAGCGGATCGCGATGAACGACGGACGCTCGGTTTCCTCGCGGGCCGCCAGCAGCGCGTCATGGAGGGCGTCGAGGTCCTCGGAGTCCGCCACCCGCTGCACGTGCCAGCCGTCGTCCGCCATGCGCGCGGCGTGGTTCTCGCCGTCGAAGGACAGCGAGGTGGTGCCGTCGATCGTGATGTGGTTTTCGTCGTAGCAGACGGTCAGCTTCCCGAGCGCGAAGTTCCCGGCGATCGAAGCCGCTTCCTGGCTGACCCCCTCCATCATGTCCCCGTCGGAGCAGATCACCCAGGTGCGGTGGTCGACGACCTCGTCTTTGGGGCGGTTGAAGCGCTCGCCGAGGAAGCGCTCGGCCATCGCCATTCCGACCGCGTTGGCGACGCCCTGCCCGAGCGGCCCGGTCGTGATCTCGACCCCGGGTACATGCCCGCGCTCCGGATGGCCCGGCGTGCGCGATCCCCACTGGCGGAACTGCTGGAGGTCCTCGATCCCGAGATCCCAGCCGCACAGGTGGTTCAGCGAGTACTGCAGGATGCAGGCGTGTCCGGCGCTGAGCACGAAGCGGTCGCGGTCCGGCCAGGAGGGATCCTGCGGGTTGACGTTCAGGAACTTCTGGAACAGGACGTAGCCGAGGGGGGCGAGCGCCATCGCCGTTCCCGGATGGCCCGCGTTGGCCTTCTGGACGGCGTCCATCGAGAGGGCCCGGACGGTGTCGATCGAGAGCCGCGCGACCTCCTGCTCGTGGGCGGCTGGCGCCGCGACCGCACCGCCACTCGATTGGCGTGTCGCTGCCATCGCTCCGATCCTAGCGGCGTGGCCGGTAGAGTCGGATGGCCGTGAACGAGCAATTCTGTGATGTGGGGCGGGGGGTGACACTCTCGTATGAGACCTTCGGCGACCCTTCGCAGCCGACGGCACTGCTGGTGATGGGGCTCGCCGTGCAGATGCTCGGCTGGCCCGAGGAATTCTGCAACCAGCTCGCCGACGCAGGTTTTCACGTCGTGCGCTTCGACAACCGTGACGTCGGTCACTCAACCCACGTGCCCGGCGCGCCACCCACGGCCCGCCAGCTGCTGACACGTTCCCGCGGCGCCGCTCACTACACCCTGGCCGACATGGCCGAGGACGCGGCCGGACTTCTGCGGGAGCTCGATCTGGAGCCTGCGCACGTGATCGGCGCCTCGATGGGCGGGATGATCGCCCAGACCCTCGCAGCCCGCCGGCCGGAGCTGGTGCGCTCGCTGGTGTCGATCATGTCGACGACCGGCAAATTGACAAGCGGTCAGCCATCGCCGCGCCTGTACCCGCTGTTCCTCAGGCGCCCCGCCGAGGGCAAGGAGGCGTTCGTGGCGCGCATGGAAAAGGTCTTCACCACGATCGGCTCGCCGGGATTCCCGCGCGATCTGGAGGAGATCAGAACGCTCGCCCGCGAGAGCTTCGATCGCGACCAGGACCCCCGGGGGCCCGGGCGTCAGCTGGCGGCGATCATCGCCTCCGGCGACCGCACACAGGAACTGCATCGCATCCACGCCCCCACGCTCGTGATCCACGGCAGCGCCGACCGGCTGGTCGGGCCGTCGGGTGGGCGGGCGACCGCCCGTGCGATCCCGGGTGCCTCGCTGATGATGATCAAGGGCATGGGCCACGACCTGCCGCGTGCGATCTGGCCGCGCCTGATCGACGCCATCGCCCAGCACGCCCGCCGCGCCGACGCCAGCGCCGAGAGCGTCCCACCCCTACAGGCCCCCCCGTCAGTTCCGGGCCTGTAGGAGTGGGCTTCCCCCGCGCTCTCTCCCCTGGACCCCCCTAACGCCGCCTGCTGTAAGCCAGCAGGCCGGTCTGGGAGTGTCGGCGCCCGCCCGGGCAGACGATGCGGCGCGATTGCACCTGCACCAGCCAGTGAAGGTCATGGCGACAGTGAGAGCGGCGGTAGGGCCAGCGTCCGTGCAGGACCCTCAGCATCCGCTGTGTCTCGCATGCGGACGCTCTCATCGCGCCGCAACCTTCAGACCTCTGCCCGTCCGGCGCTCCTCGCAGCCAAGACGGTCAACATTTACTCGGTCTCGCTTCCTGCTTGACCTCGGCATCCTCCGGTCCTTCCATCCCTCGCTGCTCCAACGCCGCCGTTCTTCCGGAAAGGCGACCGGGCCCTCTCGTCCCGATCGGGATATGAAAGCCACTCAGCGCCTGATTGTCAATGGGGTCGGGGAATGGTTCTCAGCTTTGTCGCATCCGCTTCCTCGTTGACGCCGTCGACGAGGATCTACGAGCCGCAAATAGACGCGCCGCGAGCTGTCACGGGGTCAAGGTGTCCACAGCGGATTCGGGGTGTCCGCGGACCTCCTTACAGTTGATTCGGTCCTGATCCCCTGCCCGTCGCGTGGGCGGATGGCCCGTAGGCAGGGACGGATCGATCGCGCGGGCGCTGGTGGCGTCGCGCTCAACCCAAACAGGAGGCTTTCCAATGCGCAAACGCTTGAGTTACGCCAACGTCGCGGCCACGCTCGCGCTGGTGTTCTCGATGACCGGCGGGGCGATGGCCGCGAATCACTACCTGATCAGCTCGACGAAACAGATCAAGCCGTCGATCCTCAAGAAGCTGAAGGGCAAGGGCAACGCTGGGGCGAAAGGCGCCACGGGCCCCCAGGGTGCGCAGGGCGCACAAGGCGGTGCGGGCCCGGCGGGCCCGGCGGGCAGCGCGGTCGCCTTCGCCCGCATCCTCGGCGCGGGTGAACCGAAAGCCCCGCTCGATTCCGCGAACTCGAAGAACGTGTCGGCGGCCAGCGAGCCGCAGGAAGGCGTCTACTGCCTGACGACGACTGTGCCCTTCAGCAACATCACCGCCATGGCCGACCTCTTCTCCGGGGATGAAACCTTCGTCAGCGCGAACACCAGCATCGTACCCCTGGAGATCGAAGCGAAACTGTGCCCGGCGGGGACCACGGTGATCGTCGAGACCAGGAGCGGCGGGAAAAACGTCGATACGAACTTCTGGATCACGTTCAACTGAGTGACCTGATCTATATCGAGCCCGTTGCCGTCCCCTCTTCCCCCTCCGCCCCGGGGGGCCTCGCGGGCGGCGGGCGTCGCCGTGCTCTCGCGTGCGGGCGCTCGCGGCGCGCTCGGCGCCGGCGTGGGCGGGCGCGCGGGGTGCGCGCCCCCTTCCTTGCGGCGGCGGGCCGCGCGGGCTTTCCTGCTGCTCGGGCGTGTGCGTGCTCGGGCGCGCCGCTGTCCTGGCGCGCGCGGGGGCGCGGCCCCTTCCGTCTGCGCCCGCGGGTCCTCGCTGCCTCCTGTCTCGGCGGCGGTGTGCTCGCCGGCTCCCCCGGCGGTCGGCCGGCGCGCCGCGGCTCCGCTGCCTCGCTCTGGCTCGGGCTTGCCGGCCCCGCGAAGCGCGGGACTGACGGCTACAAGTGCGCCCGGAGGGAATCGAACCCTCGGCCTGCGGCTTGAAAGCCTTCGGGCGGCACGCCGAGTCCAGCATTTAGGGCGGTTGGGTGGTCCCCAGAATGGCTTTATCAGTGCGAATCAGGCCCGTTTGTTACCCAGAGTGTTACCCAAGGACGGTCTCACCTGACGCTGTTACCCAAGTGTTACCCAAGGCTGTAGAGTGGCGTCGACCGTCCACGGGAACCTCTCCCGTCGGATGGGAACGCGGGACCACGGCGGCCCCGACACGCTCCGATGTCAGGACAGCAACCGAGCGCCACCCTCCACGTCCGCGAGCACCGCGGTCGGCCGTTCTACGACGCGATGTTCGCTACGTTGGTGCGCTGGTCAAACGCCGCGTCGGCCCCGCGTGGCTGGAGAAGAACCCCGCGACGGCCTGTGGGACCGGCGGCAAGCGGGCGGTTCCTGACTGGTCAACTATGACGATCGGGGCCGACGCATCCTCGCGACTGGATCGTGTGCGCATACGTCGCCGAAGCCCGCGAACGGAGCGCGTCGAGCGCGAGCGCCGCTCCCGCGGCGTGACCTTCCGCGAGCTCGCCCACGAGTACCTGCGCTGGCTGGGGGATGTCAAGCGGGCCAAGCCAGCGACGCTCCGCGACCACGGCTACGTGCTACGCGAGCAGGCATCGAATACAACAGCCGCGGGCCCTCTGCGTGGGCCACGTGATGGCGGCGCTCGGAGACCGGCCCGCGTCGAAGGTCACAACACGCGACATCGAGGCGCTGCTCGCCAGGATCAGTGCCACCGGTTCCTCGCCGCGCACGGTCAACAAGTACCGCAGCGTGATCGCCGCGGCCTTCAGTTACGGGTGCAGACCATCCACGCTTGCGTTGCCGCGAACCCGGCCCGATACGCCGACAAGCGCGAGGAGCCATACCGCGGGGCACTGCTCTTCTACACACCCGAGGAGGTCGAGGCGATCGCTCGCGCGTTCGAGGAGGGCCGGCACCGAGGCGAAACCGCGCAAGCCGCAGGCGAACGCGAACGGCGGTGGCCGAGGATCACGGGGACGCCCAACTGGTCAGGCTCGCCGCCTATGCGGGCCTGCGGCAGGGCGAGCTGCTGGCGCTGCGCTGGAGCGACGTGGACTTCGCCGGCTCGGCGATCACCGTGGCGCGTGCGATGAGCGCGGCGTGGAGTCCTCGACCAAGAGCGGCGGGGCGCCAGTGCGCTCGCCGACCAGGCGGCGGCGGCGCTCGATCGCCTGAGCCGGCGCGATCACTTCACGAGCCCTGACGATCTCGTGTTCTGCAACGTGCTCGGCCGAGCACTCGACGACTCGGCGCTGCGCAAGCGCTACCGGCGCGCACAGGCGGCGGCCGGCGTGCGGCCGTTGCGCTTCCATGATCTGCGCCACACCTTCGGCTCGCTGCTCGCGGCGACGGCGTCGATGTGGTCGCGATCAAAGCGGCGATGGGACACAGCGCGCTGGCGACGACCTCGATCTACCTTCACGCGCGCCCGGCTACCGAGCAGGCACACGTGTTCACGCACGCCTTTCGTTCATCACCCCCGAGGCCGAGAGCGCTCGAGCGCTCGTGCAGGCGAGTAGCGTCGTGATCGAAGCGCCTACGGTCCGGCTGGCGATACGTATGCGAGGAGACGCAATCCAGCCGGTTCACGCCGCCGCAAAGCCGCCGCGAGCTCGGCGGCGTTCGTCTCGATCAGGCTCGGTGCGGTGACTGGACGGCCATCGCGCTCCAATAGCCATTTCGGTTGACGATCGTGATCCCGATGATCTCGCCGTCTTCGTCGAGCCGCACAGCGTGCCCTCCGGCGTTCCAAATGTGTCGGCTGCGGCTTGCCGCTCGCCGCGGCGCAGATAGAGCACGTCGCCGTCGTTGTCGTAGAGACGTGTCGAACTCGTATGCACCCACGTACGCTCACCGTGTCCACCCTCCCTCTCGGATCGTTGACTGCGGAAATGCCGTCACGACGCGATCGACGCCGCCACTGAACTCGTGACCACGCGAATCCAGCCCAAAGTCCTCCGCGCGAAAGTAGCGCTCGCGCCCAGCGCGTGGTCCGGTTGCGGTAGTCGGGTGTCTCGATCACCGCCATCGTCTCTGCAAGGTACTCGCTCATCTCGACATGCTGCTCGAGCACATGATTCCACGCCCTATCGTCCATCCGACCAAACGTCCGTCGGGATTGCGACCTCGGCTAACGCGGCGTTCGACGACGCGCCAAGGCTAGCACGTACCCACGGGGATCGGTCCAACAGCGCCCGAAAGAGCGCGAGAGAATGGCCGGCGCACGCGTACGCGGGGCATCGGTGCTCGTCGCTTCGCGCTGACCTGCCCGACGATCATGCGGCCCGCGCCACCAGTGCACACCGCCGTCCCCGCTTCGCTCGCCGACAGCCCCGAGCCTCACCCGAGCCCATCCGGCTCTCGCCCCAACCGCCCACGACGCGCCTACCGGCGCTCCAGCATCACCGCACACGACAGGCTTCCTGGCTGTCCACAAAGGCATCCCTGCCGCTCAGCGTCGCTGCGCTCCGCTTCGCAGCACACAGTTGCACCTAAGATGCTGTTTTTGCTATTTTGCGTCGCGGATGCTCTCGATCGGCAAGATCGCGCTCGGCCAGCACCGCTACTACGAGCAGCAGGTCGCGCGGCGGCGGTGACGACTACTACTCGGGCCGGGGCGAGGCGCCCGGCGAGTGGGTGGGCGCCGGGGCGGAGGCGCTCGGGCTCTCCGGGCGGGTCAGCGGCGAGCAGTTCGGCGCGCTGATCGCGGGGCTCGATCCGCGGGACCCGAGCGTGCGCCTGCGGGCCTCGGCGCGGGACCCGAAGGTCGCGGCGCTTGATCTGACGTTCTCGGCGCCGAAGTCGGTCAGCGTCCTCTTCGCCGTCGCGCCCGAGCGAGGTCGCGGGTGAGCTGGTCGCCTGCCACGACGAGGCGGTGAGGGCCGCGCTGGGCTATCTGGAGGACGAGGCGGTGATGGTGCGCCGCGGCCACGGCGGCGAGCGCGTCGAGCGGGCGGGGGGTCTGATCGCGGCGGCCTACCGGCACCGGATGAGCCGCGCGCTTGACCCGCAGCTGCACACCCACGTCGTCGCGGCGAACCTGACGCGCGGGCGCGACGGCCGCTTCACGGCGCTGCACGGCGCGCCGCTGTACCGCGCCGCGAAGACCGCCGGCTATCTCTACCAGGCCCACCTGCGCGCGCTGGTCAGCGAGCGTCTCGGGCTTGGAGTGGGGGGAGGTGCGCAACGGCGCGGCCGAGCTCGCGGGCGTGCCGCGGCCGGTGCTCGAGGAGTTCTCAAAGCGCCGCCAGGAGATGCTGCGCGAGGCCGAGCAGTGGCGGGATCAGTCTGGGACCGAAGGCGGCGGCGGAGAGCGCGGCGCTCGCGACCCGCGAGCGCAAGCAGTACGGGGTCGAGACCCACACCTGGCGCGAGGAGGTCCGGGCCCGCGCCGGCGAGCTCGGGCTCGGCGCAGACGAGCTGACCGAGCTGCTCAGAGCCGGCCGCGAACGCGCTCGAGCAGCGGCCTCGCCGAGCGCGAGCGAGGCGGACGAGCAGAGCCCTCGGCGATCAGCTGGCGAGCCCGGAGGGTCTGACCGAGCGCGCAACACCTTCGATGAGCGTGCGGTGCTGCAGGAGTTCGCGGCCGCGGCCAGCCAGGGTGCCCTGGTCGACGAGGTCCGCGCGCCAGGCCGAGCGGTTCGCCGGGCGCGCGGACGTGCTCGCGACCGAGCCGCGGCGAGTTCACGACCGCCGAGCTCGTGGACTGCGAGCGGCGGCTGATCGCCGCCGCGGTCGGCCGTGCCGGCGAGGGGGCCGGCATCGTCGATGCCTCGCTCGTCGAGCGCGCGATCGCCGCGGCCGACCGGCCGCTGACCGCCGAGCAGGCGATGGCCGTGCGCGCGACGGTCAGCAGCGGGCATGGGGTCGACGTGATCCAGGCGCTCGCCGGGACCGGCAAGACCTACACCGCCGGCGTGCTGCGCGAGGTCTACGAGAGCGCCGGCTATCGAGGTGCTCGGTGTCGCGCCCACGGGCCGCGCCGCGCGCGAGCTCACCGAGCAGGCCGGGATCCCGGCGCGCACGCTTGACCGGCTGCTGATCGACCTCGAGCAGCTCGGCGACGAGCTGCCGCGGGGCTGTGTTCTGATCCTCGACGAGGCCGGCATGGCGGCCACCCGCGCCAGCGCGCGACTGCTCGAGGCGGCCGAGCAGGCGGGCGCGAAGGTGATCGCGATCGGCGACCCCGGCCAGCTCGCCTCGGTGCAGGCCGGCGGCTGGCTGGGCGCCGTCGGCCGCGAGCTCGGTGCGCTGCGGCTGACCGAGGTGATGCGCCAGCGCGACCCGGCCGAGCGCCGCGCGCTCGGCGCCCTGCACGACCGCATCCCCGGCGCTACCTGGACTGGGCGCAGCAGGCTGGGCGGATCGAGACCTTCGGCGACCCGGCCGGCGCGTGCGAGCAGGCACTCGGCGAGTGGGCAGCGCGCGAGCGACGGCGGTCGGGCTCGCGCAGGCGGTGATGATCGCCCGCGACAACGACACGCGCGCAGCGCTGAACAGCGCAGCCCGCGAGCTGTCGGAGGGCTCTCGGGCTGCTCGGCGAGGAGCGCGCCTACGGCCCCGTGAGCTGGCGGTCGGTGACCGCGTGATCTGCCGGCGCAACGACCGCCTCATCGACGTCGACAACGGCATGCGCGGGACCGTCCGCCACCTCGACGACGATCGCGTCGTGATCGACACCGACACGGGGCTCGTGCGCGAGCTGCCCGCCGCCTACGTCGCAGAGCACCTCGAGCACGCCTACGCGCTGACCGGCCACGGCATGCAGGGCGGGACCGTCGAGGCGGCGATCGTCGTCGCCTCTCCGCGCGACCTCACCGCCGGCTGGAGCTACACCGCGCTCTCCCGCGCGCGCGGATAGACGCGGCTGCTGATCCACGACGCACCAGCCCGCCGCAGGAGCGCAGCGAGTTCGCACCCGCAGACCAGACTCCGACAGCCGCGCGCGGCGATCTGCTCGCGCGCGTGCAGCGGCGGATGCTCGAGCGCGACGACGAGGACCTCGCGATCGAGCAGCTCCCGGCGCCGGTCGCGCGGACGACCCCGAGCTGGCCGGCTCCGGGCGCTCGCGACCGAGCCTCCACAGGAGCGGGCGGCCGCGCGCGCAGAGCCCACGCCGCCGGCCGCGGCGACCCCGGCGCGGCTGCGGGAGCTGCGCGAGCGCATCGAGCAGCTGCAGGCACAGCTCGAGGCGCTGCCGAGCGCGCAGCTGCAGCGCATCGAGGACCTCGACGCACGCGCGCTCACGCTCTGCAGCCCAGCGCGAGCAGCTCGCCGAGCAGCTCGCGGAGCTGCCAGAGCCACGACGGCGGTTCGGACGCGAGCAGGATCCCCACGCCGTCGAGCGCGCCGATCTGACCAGCGCGCTGCGAGGCCGACGAGCGCGACGCTTGACGCCGTGCTCACACAGCGCAGCTCGTCTCGAGCGTGAGCTGGGCGACCCAGTCGAGATGCGTGCCGAGCGCGACGGGCTCGAACGCGCGATCACGCAGTCCACCCAGGAACACACCGCAGGTCCGCGACGAGCTCGCCGAGCGCGAGCTGCACGCGCCCGGCGCATGGGTGCGAGACACCTTCGGTGAGCGCCCCGATGGGTCGCGGGCCGCGTGAGGTGTGGGAGAAAGGTGTTCGCCAGGCCGCGCGCTACCGCGCTGGAGTACGACATCACCGATCCAAGCGACGCTCTCGGGCCACGGCCCGAGCAGCGTGAGCAGCAGCGCGATTGGGAGCGAGCCCGCAAGGCGATCGCGCGGCACCAGCGGCAGCTCGGCCGCGACGTCGAGGCCGAGCGTGACGTCGACCTCGGGATCGGGTTCTGAGCGGCACTATGGTTCGCCCGAGATGATGCGCCGACACCGGGGCAAGCCGCTCCCCTTGGAACCCGTCGCGACCTCTGGCTCCCGAGACCCTGGGATGCCCTACCGCCGCCGCGAGGCTGGCCGACAGCCGTCGATCTGGACGGCACGAGCATCTCGATCCTGCCGGTGAAGCAAGCTAGCCCGCGCTGGCGAGCGTTCGAGCTTGCTCTTCAGCGCGGTCCCGTAGCTGCCGCTTTAGCGGCATTGCGATAGCTGGCAGGCGCGATCTTCACGCCTGGTCCTGTCCGACCAGCGGCGTGAAGGTCATCCGCCGAGGCGCTCGCTCCCGGCGCAACGCGCTCGTCGCGCGCAAGCACGTAAGCGCGGCGGATCGAGCTGTCGAGTTGCGTGGCACGCCCGCGCACCCGGCCGCTCCGGGTGCGTGGTGGCCAGGAACGCGAGATGCGTTGGCAGGCGCTAGCGCTTCGCCTCGGCTGCGGCGCCGCTGATCGCCGCGCCGGCGCCGGCGATCGCATTCCCTCGCCGACGCGCGTCGGCTACAGCGCGACAAGCTGGGAGCCGCGAATGCCTTACGCCAGTACCAGTACAGTAAGCTCCGAGACGATTCGCCTGCTCAAAGCTCAAACTGCCGCTACACAACATCACCGAAAGAAGCTTCTATAGCGACAAGCGCGCCGTGTCTGCGTTAGCGAATATGCAAACAGCGGCGGGCTCGCTCCTAGCGGAGCAGCCGCCGTGGAACTGACACATGAAGCGGTAAACCGGCGTCAGAAGCGAAACCTCCTACCTTTTTGCCGACATCAGGTTCGGAGCGCAGTGACGGTGTAGTGAATGCGAAGCTGACTTCGCTAAGATGGCAAGAACCCGAGCGGCACGGTGAAGATCAGCGGAAGCGACGCCGAAGTCAGTCTCAAGACCTGCATCGCGGGCCTCAACACTCAGCAAACCTACAAATGGGACCATCGCGATCAAGAGTGTTCAGGTCAAGGGAAGCAGCATGTCTCTGCAACCGTAAGTCTCCCTCATCGCAACCGTCGAAACCTCCGCAAAATGTCATTACGAAGTAAAGAAGCTCGAAGGAAAAGCTTCGTTCGGGGAATACTTCAAGGTAGACGTGTTCGGCACAGCGAAGCTTCAAAAGAAGCTGAGCCCCAAGAGTTGCGAAAAGACACAGACCGTATCTGCAGCGCTCTACGCAAAAGATGGGAATCAGGAAGACTACTTCGTGAATCCCTACCGAGCACGCGCTACGGCACCGCCGAACGCTGTCTCCTAGGGGCCGAAGGCTGTCCGTCACCGCTGCTGGTCTGGACGAGAAGCGAGCGTCCTGACGTCCCGCAGAGGCCCTTGCCCTTAGCCGTCGAAGCGCGTGTCGCCGCCGCGCCTTTGCGGGAGGGGGCCACCACCCCTGTAAAGTTATGGCAACGGGCGGTGCTTGGGCCCGAACTACGTCCCGCGCGTCCTCTGAGGTCGTTGAGGCCGTGTGACGGGCTCTCAGATCTTCTGGTGTCACCTGAGATTCGCGCGTCGAGGGATCACGGGAAGAACCACGGCCGGCGTCGCAGGTCCTGGCTGAGTTAGCGCCCGTGCTCCTTCGGATTCGGACGCGACTTCTCGGCCGGTAACCATTTGCCACGCCGCGGTGCGAGCGGAGCCCGGGTGTCTTGGCGTCGACCAGTAGGCGAAGCGGCGCAGCTCGGCATCGTCTGGGCTGAAACCAAACGGGCGCCCCGACTACCCGAACGTCACTGCAGACCCGACAACGACCCCTTCTTGATCGCCTTCCGCCCCCCGCAACCCGCCGCGCCGGTGTATATCTCGGACACCGTCGCCGCGTAGCGCTGCGGGGAAAACGCTCCACTCATCACTTCGCCGGTGAATTCAGCATCTGGCGTTTCGGTTACGTTCAACGTGAGCCCGCCCGTCGAGGACTTGGCCTTGGGGGTCCACTTGAATTTCACAGCTCCGGTTGCGAGTTCGGCGGCTCCATCGAGCAGCGAGCATCCGACCGGGTTTGCGGTCTTCAGCGTGGCGGTGTACTTCACCTGGGTGAATGCCTCGCCTGTGCAGCCACTGAGGACGCCGGAGACCTTGACGGCCTGGCTCACGGGAGTGCCCGAGAGGCCCGGGGATAACCTCAACGTCCCGCTGTTTACGGAACACACGGGACCACGTCGTAGGTGATGGTTGAGGTGGCGCTCTGTCCGTCCTTGCTGGTGGCGGTCACCGTGTAGCTGTGCGACCCCACGGCTAGGTGGCGAGCGCACCGGTCCCGGAGGTGGCGCCGTTGGAGTCGATGCAGCTTTCCAGGCCCGGGCCATCTTCGCCCTCAGCACAGGAGAAGCTCGTCCCGACCACTTGCCCGACCGCGTAGACGCCACCCGAAGCCGGAGACGCGATCGAAGCCGACGGGGCTTTCGCGACCTCGTAGGTGATGGTTGAGGTGGCGCTCTGTCCGTCCTTGCTGGTGGCGGTCACCGTGTAGCTGTGCGACCCCACGGCTGAGGTGGCGAGCGCACCGGTCCCGGAGGTGGCGCCGTTGGAGTCGATGCAGCTTTCCAGGCCCGGGCCATCTTCGCCCTCAGCACAGGAGAAGCTCGTCCCGACCACTTGCCCGACCGCGTAGACGCCACCCGAAGCCGGAGACGCGATCGAAGCCGACGGGGCTTTCGCGACCTCGTAGGTGATGGTTGAGGTGGCGCTCTGTCCGTCCTTGCTGGTGGCGGTCACCGTGTAGCTGTGCGACCCCACGGCTGAGGTGGCGAGCGCACCGGTTCCGGAGGTGGCGCCGTTGGAGTCGATGCAGCCTTCCAGGCCCGGGCCATCTTCGCCCTCAGCACAGGAGAAGCTCGTCCCGACCACTTGCCCGACCGCGTAGACGCCACCCGAAGCGGGAGACGCGATCGAAGCCGACGGAGCGCCGTGCGCAGTGATCGCGATGCTGTTCGGTGCCGTGCCGACTTTGATTTCCGGACCAGCCACGTCGGAGACGAGGTTGATCGGAGTCACCGTGCCACCGTTGGTGTTCGCTACGTACGCGGTTTTCCCGTCTGACGTGATGGCAATGGCCCGCGCGCCCTGGCCGACGCGAATCGGTGCGCGGAGCGTCCCCGCCGGGAGTTCGACCGGAGTGACGCTGCCGTTTCCAGATTCATATTTTGGTGGCGTCACCGGGCCCGCGGTGTTCACCACATAGGCAGTCGCGCCGTTGGGAGCTATCGCTACCGCCCAAGGTTCGCAGCTGAACCCGCCCCTGCCGATCTGGGGGCCGAAAGTGTCGGTCGCGGTTGCTACCGTCGCGAGCCCACCGCCTTCGACCGGGCCTTCGAACGCGCAGACAGTTTCGGGCTCTGTGAGGTAGGCCGTTTCGCTGTCGGGCGAGATCGCGATCCGCCTCGTCTGTTCAGGGAGTTCAACGGTGGAGTCCACTTCGTCGGTCGCGGTTTCGATCCGCGTCAAGCCCCTGCCTTCGCGGTTTTCTCCTCGCGGCGCCGTGATAAAGGAGGTGATTACGTAGACGAACTTGCCGTTCGGCGTAATTGCGATTGCGTCGCCATTGCCCCCGATGCTGATCGGGGCGCCGGGAGTGTTGGTGGCGAGTGCCACGGGCGTCACCGTGTGAGCGTTCCTACTGAGCACGTAAGCCGTCGTGCCATCGGGAGTGATAGCGATCCCATCCGGACGTTCGCCGACCGGGATCGCCGGCCCGGTCGTGTTGGTGGCCGTGTTGATGGGGGTCACCGTTCCTTCTTCGTTCACGACGTACACGGTCTTGTCGTTGGGCGTAATCGCGATCGCGTTCGGGGCGAAACCCACCGGGATCACCGGGCCGGCCGTGTTGGTTGCGACCTGGATCGGCGTGACGGAGTTGTCGGCGCCGTTGACCACGTACGCAGTGACGCCCGCTTGCGCAGAGGTAGTCGCGGCGAGCAGCAGTCCGACGACCAAAAGCACAGCACCCACTCGAAGCAGCTGACCTTGACGCATCGATGCCCCCTTGGCTAGTGTGACCGGACGCCGTGCGCCGGCTGCGGCAATACGTCAGTGTAAACGACCCGTCGCGTGCGAGACTGTCCCATTTTGGACACTTGGCGCGCCCGCATTGCGAAGCCGAGCAACCGTCCGCGCTGTCCCAACGCAGACGAGCGCGATGGACGATAGGCGAGTGCGTAGAGCGCCTGCGCCTCGGCGCCTGCTTTTGACTCGAAACGGCAATCTCGACCGCGTCCTCCGTTTTGCGCCTCAGGCGGACCGGCCCGAGTCCAGAGCGGGTCTTGGCCTCGTGGACGACGAGCCCCGTACCTCTGAGTTGAGATAGCGCAGTGTTTTTGCTAATTTGGCCATGATGGGCACTAGCGCTCTTGAGCGTGGTGGAACTGGAAGGCGTCGCCGTCGTGCCGTTTGTCGCCCAGCCTTCGAGCAGCAGGAGGCTACCCAGTCGCTGGGCCAGGCCGCCGAGCGAGTCGGTTGCTACGTCAATAGCGAGCTGCCCGTCGTCCACCGCGGCGTGCAGCGCAGGAAGCTGCGATGAGCACATACTCGCCGAGAGCGCGTGACTCGGGCTCGA
This sequence comes from uncultured Solirubrobacteraceae bacterium, assembly GCA_963821425.1. Lineage (GTDB taxonomy): Bacteria > Actinomycetota > Thermoleophilia > Solirubrobacterales > Solirubrobacteraceae > Palsa-744. The sequence goes on along the minus strand of CAWGDS010000004.1, from coordinate 1,331,648 downwards.
CAGCTCACCAGCGCCTCACGGCGGCCGACGTGATGACCGTGGCCGAGGTTGCCGACCTCCTGCGCGTTCCGGTCTCTACGGTCGCCGATTGGGGACGGCGCGGCATCGTGCCGAGCGTCAAGATCGGCCGCCGCAGGCTCTACATCCGGCCGAGGATCGAGGCGACGCTGCTCGACGAGACGGGGCCCTCGCGGCCGCAATGAGCCGCTCGTTTGTTACCCAAGGGTGTTACCCAAACCTCAAAACACCCCTCGACCGGACCGGCCCTGCGACTCAAAACTAGCCCATTTACAGGGCCTTCCTGCGATGCGCCCGGAGGGAATCGAACCCTCGGCCTGCGGCTTGAAAGACCGCTGCTCTTTGGAACCCCGAAGAGTCCCGTTGACCACTGAGCTACGGGCGCTCGATGCTGCTGTTGTGCCCGGTCGAAGGTGCCGGGAGACCGTATTCTACGCACCCCAGGGCACGGGCGCGACCAGCTGAAAGGCCGCTTGCGCGCCGGCCGCCGGCCAGGGGGCCTGGGCGATGATCGCGTTCCTCGGTAGCTTCGAGCGGGTCACGCCGAGCCCGTCGCACAGCTTCACGCAGTGCACGTATACGGGGCGGAAGCCGAGCAGTTCGGGGATCGTCACGATCCTCAGACCCCGGCGGTGCAGGGCCGCGAAGATCCGCGGGTAGGCGGCGAGCGTGTTCCCCCGCGGCCCGCCGCCGTCGTGGGAGATGATGATCGACCCCGGCTGCACCTGTTCGAGCACGCGCGAGACGATCGTCTGGGTGGGGGGCTGGGCCCAGTCGATGGGGTCCACGTTCCACAGCACCGTCGCCAGGCCGAGCGAGCGGGCCGTCTGCAGCACGTTGGCGTCGTAGTCCCCGTAGGGCGGCCGGAACACGCACGGCGTGTAGCCGGTGAGCGAGCGGATCACGCCGATCGTGCGCTGCAGCTGTTCGCGCACGTTCGCCACCGTCGTCAGGTCGGGGTGGGTGAAGGTGTGGTCGCCGAGCACATCGCCGTCGCGCAGCTCGCGCAGCGTCACACTGCGGTACTCGGCGCTGATCTGCTCGCCGATCATGAAGAAGGTCGCCCGCACGTGTGCGGCCTCGAGCATCTTCACGAAGGCGGAGGTGTCCGGTGCGGGGCCGTCGTCGAACCCGATCGCCACCTCCCGCCGTGGCGGGCCGCTCCGGTAGGCGACCCCCCCGGTGCTGCGGCAGCCGCTGATGCGGTATAGGGGCTGGGAGGAGGAGGGTGGCGCCGAGGGTGTGGTTTGCGACTGCGGGCGCCGCCCGCGGGGGGCCTGACCGGTGGGCGATCCGGCCGGGGCACCACCCGCGGCCACCGGGGCCAGCAGGGCGGTGACGAGCAGCACGGGGATCGGGCCGGCGCGGCGCACGAACGGGAGGCTCAGGGTGCGAGCACGATCTTCAGCGCCTCGCGGCGGTCATAGACGGCGTAGGCCTCGGGCGCATCCTCCAGGGTCATGTGGTGGGTCACCAGCGGCGAGGGGTCGAGCACTCCGGCGGACAGCATCGCGAGCACCCGGTCGACGTGACCGAGCACGTTCGCCTGGCCGCCCCGGATGGTAAGCGCCTTCAGCCACAGCAGGCCCAGGTGCACCTCCGCGCGCTCGGCGTACACACCGACGCACTGGATCGCCCCGCAGGCCCGGGTGATGCGGATCGCGGTCTCGAGCACGCGGGGGTCCCCCACCGCGTCCACGCTCACGTCCACGCCGCGGCCTTCGGTCGCCTCGTTGACGGCCCCTTTCACATCCTGCTCGGTGGCGTGCAGGGGCTGGGCGCCGAAGGACTCGGCGACCGCCAGCCGCTCGGGGACGGTGTCGATCGCGAACACGTGGGCCGCACCGGTGGCGCGCGCGACCTGCACGGCGCATAGGCCCACCGGTCCGAGCCCCAGTACGGCCACCACGTCGCCGGGCCGCATGCCGCTTTCGTCGATCGCGTGGAAGCCGGTGCCCATCACGTCGCCGGCGAACAGCGCCACCTCGGGCTTCATCCCCTCGGGAACCTTCCGCAGCACGAGGTCGGCGTTGGGGATCAGAGCCATCTCGGCCTGGGTCCCCTGCAGCGACCCGAGCGCGGCCCCGTGCCCGAACGTGCGCGAGTTCTGACAGCGGTGGTAGAGGCCGCGGCGGCAGAAGAAGCAGTCGCCGTCGGCGGTCTGAAAGCAGCCCAGCACGCGGTCCCCGACGGCCACGCCCTTGACCTGATCGCCGGCCGCCACGACCGTGCCGACGTACTCGTGTCCGATCGTGAAGCCGGGCTCGATCTGGACGCGCCCGTGGTAGATGTGCAGGTCCGATCCGCACACGCCGCTGAGCTCGATCCGCACCACGGCGTCGGTCGGGGACTGGGGCTCGGGCTGGGGGCGCTCCTCGACCGTGACGACGCCCGGGGCTTGGAAGGTGACCGCACGCATCGCTCGCGGCCAGCCTAGCTGGAGGACCCTGCAGGGTGATCTGCCACCTCTCGCAGGGCCCCGCTCTCGGGGTCGAAGACGAAGCCGCGGATGCGGTCCCGGTGGCTCAGCTCGGGGCTCGAGCGCAGGCGGGCGAGGCTGTCGCGCAGTGTCGCGTCGAGGTCCTCGAAGGCTCCAAGTCGCCAGCTCGGCAGAACCCCGTCGGCGGCCAGGGCGGCGGCGAAGTCGTCCTCGGAGGCTCCCTTCAGGCCGCAGCCCTCGTGCATCAGCACGACGATCTCCTCCGTCCCGAGCAGTCGCTGCGAGGCGCTCAGCGAACGGATCGCGTCGTCGGTGGCCAGCCCGCCCGCGTTGCGGATGATGTGCGCGTCCCCGGGGACCAGGCCCAGCATCGCGAACAGGTCCAGGCGCGTGTCCATGCAGGCGAGCACGGCGACCTGCCGCCCTGGCCGCGGGCTCAGTCCCGGGGCAGCCAGCTGCGCCTCGCGCGAGCGCGCGTTGCGCAGCATGTCATCGGCGTTGCTCAAACGGCGGCGGGCTGCCCGCTGGCCGCGCCGGCGGTGGCGGAGTCGGCCATCGCGGCACCGTTTCGGATCAGGTCGGCGGCCCGCTCGGCCACCGCGATCGTCGGGGCGTTGGTGTTTCCGCGCGGCACGACCGGCATCACCGAGGCGTCCACGATCCGCAACGACTCCACGCCGTTGACGCGCAGCTCCTCGTCGACCACCGCGGCCGCGTCGCTGCCCATACGGCAGGTGCCGACCGGGTGGTAGATCGCGAACGTCGTGCGCGCCACGTGCGCCCGCAGGTCCTCGGGGCTGTCGCCGTCGGGGACGTTGAAGGGCTCGGCGGCGTAGGGCTTCAGGGCCGGCTGCCCCGCGATCTCCAGCAACCGCCGGTGGCCGTCGATCATGCGCCGCATGTCCTCGCCCTCGGCATAGAAGTTGTTGTGGATCAGCGGCTTGGCGGTCGGGTCCGCAGAGGCCAGGCGCACCGTCCCGCGACTCTGCTCGGTCAGCAGGCAGGCCGACAGCCACACGCCGTGGGCTTCGGGGTCGCTCATGCCCTCGTCGACGATGTGCACTGGGGCGAAGTGGAACTGGATGTCCGGCGCGGGCGCGCCGGCACCGACGCGCGTGAAGCCGCCCGCCTCGGCCAGGTTGGAGGCGAACACGCCCGTCTGCGTGGCTTCGTACTCCTGCAGCGCCTCGGGCTCGAGGGCGAGCAGCAGGCTGTAGGGCTCCTCGGTCGTCCACACCGCCTGCGTGGCAGGGTGGTCCGACAGGTTCTCGCCCACCGCCGGCTGGTCGAGCATTACCTCGATTTCGCGCATCTGCAGGTGTTCGGCCGGGCCGATCCCGGAAAGCATCAGCAGCTTCGGGGAGTTGTAGGCGCCGGCGCAGAGGATCACCTCACGCTCCGCCCGCAGCTCCTGGGCCTCGCCCAGCTTGCTGGCCACGACGCCGACCGCGCGGTTGCCCTCGAACAGCAGCCGGTGGACGTCCATGTAGGGCATCACCTCGAGATTGGGCCGGTCCATCGCGGGGTGCAGATAGGCGACCGCCGTGCTCGCCCGCTGGCCGCCGCGCTGGGTGACCTGGTAGATGCCGACGCCGTCCTGCTCGGCGCCGTTGAAGTCGGGGTTGCGGGGCAGACCGGCCTCGACGCCGGCCTCCACGAAGGCCTGCGACATGACGTTGCCGGTGCGGCTCTCGCTGACGGGAAGGGGGCCGCCGGCGCCGTGCCACTCCGAGGCGCCGCGCTCGTTGTCCTCGGCCTTCAGGAAGTAGGGCTTCAGGTCGGCCCAGCTCCAGCCGGGCACGCCCCATTCGTCGTAGTCGAGATGGTTGCCGCGGATGTAGACCATCGCGTTGATCGAGGATGAGCCGCCGAGCACGCGGCCGCGCGGAAGGGTGATGCGGCGGTGCAGGCACTCGTGCTCGGGTGCGGAGTGGTAGTCCCAGTCGACCTCGGTGCCCCCGAGCTGCAGGTAACCGAGCGGGACATGGATGTTTTCGTTCGTGTCAGGCGGCCCGGCCTCGAGCAGCAGAACCCTCACGTCGGGATCCTCGCTGAGGCGGTTGGCGATCACGCACCCCGCCGAGCCGGCGCCGACAACCACGTAGTCGTACATCCCCGCTCCCTTCCCCGTTAATACCCGTGCCGCCACGATACAGGAGCGCTGTCGCCGTCGAGCGCCGCAGCGCGCGCGTCCGACGGATGTTTTTGGACGGAGCTCTCGGGCCCGGTTTAGTCGGCCCGGCGACGGCGGGCCTGCGCCTGCGTGACGCCCTCGAGCACGTCGCCGCCGAGCACGGCATCCACCTCGAGCTGGGCCGTGGCCATGATCCGGCCGACCATCATGTACTGGCCGATCACGAGCAGCAACTGAACCATCTCGTCGGTGCTGAAGCGTTGGCTCATGGCTGCATAGGTGGCCTCGTCGGGAGTGCACTCGCTCACCACCTGCGAGGTGAAGCGCACCACCAGGCGCCCGTCCTCGCCCAGCGCCGGCGCGTCGAGCTCGTCACCCTCGAGCGCTGCGACCTGCTCCTCGGTGCCGCCGACGGCGAGCAGGATCGGCACGTGCTGGGCCCACTCGTATGCGGCGCCCGGAGTCATGCGGGAGACCCGCAGGATCGCCAGCTCGCGGAGCACGGGATCGAACAGGTCCGGGTTCAGGCAGTCGCCGCCGAAGCGCAGCCAGTTCACGAACGAGCCCTGCGCGTTGGCGACGGTTGCGAACACGGCGAGCTGCGGCAGACGCTCGAGCGCGGTGCGCACTTGGGGCTCGGCGTCCTCGAGCGGCAGGGGCGGGATACGGGCCATCGCGGGCTGGAGACTAACCGCCGCGGGTGGATAGGGTGGTGAGGATGACCGCGCCGTCCGCCCGCCGCTGATGGACCGTCGCCTGCTCGGACGCACGGGCGTCTCGGTCAGCCCGCTGTGCCTGGGGGCGATGATGTTCGGCTCCTGGGGCAACCCCGACCACGCGGACTCGGTGCGCATCATCCACGCCGCCCTCGACGCGGGGATCAACTTCATCGACACCGCCGACATCTACTCCGCGGGCGAGTCGGAGGAGATCGTCGGGGAGGCGCTCAAGGGGCGACGCGACGACGTCGTGTTGGCGACCAAGTTCCACGCCACGATGGGGAAGGACCCCAACGAACGCGGCAACTCACGCCGCTGGATCATGCGCGAGGTCGAGAACTCCCTGCGCCGGCTGGGCACCGACTGGATCGACCTCTACCAGGTCCACCGCCCCGAACCCGAGACGGACGTCGAAGAGACGCTCGGAGCGCTGACGGACCTCATCCAACAGGGAAAGGTGCGCTACGTCGGCTCCTCCACCTTCCCGGCCTCGGCCGTGGTGGAGGCCCAGTGGGTATCCCGCGAGCGGGGTCTGGCGCGGTTCGTGTGCGAGCAGCCGCCGTACTCGCTGCTCGTACGGGGCGTCGAGGAGGACCTGCTGCCCACAACCCTGCGCCACGGGATGGGCGTGATCCCGTGGAGCCCGCTGGCGGGCGGCTGGCTGTCGGGCGGCTGGCGCAAGGGCCAGGACCCCCCGGACTCCACCCGCGCCCAGCGCCTGCCGGCGCGCTACGACCTGTCGTTGGAGGCCAACCGTCACAAGCTCGACGCCGCCGACGCGCTCGCCGTCCTGGCCGAGGAGACCGGGATCTCGCTGATTCACCTCGCGCTCGCGTTCGTGATCCGTCACCCCGCGGTGACGGCCGCCATCATCGGCCCGCGCACGATGGCGCAGCTCGAGTCCCAGCTCGGTGCCGAGCAGGTACTCCTCTCGGACGAGGTGCTGGACAGGATCGACGAGATCGTGCCTCCCGGGCGCAACGTCAACCCCGCGGACGGCGGCTGGCAGAACCCCGCCCTGGAGCCCGCAGCGCGCAGACGATGAGCACGCCCCCATCGGGCAGGCAGTTCGAGCTGAGCCGGGGCGAGCAGTGTGCGGTGATCGTGGAGGTCGGCGGGGGGATCCGCGAGTACAGCGTGGCCGGGCGCCCGGTGCTCGAGGCCTATCCGGTGGGGCAGATGTGCGACGGGGCCCACGGGACACCGTTGATCCCGTGGCCGAACCGGATCGCCGAGGGCCGCTACAGCTTCGACGGCAGCGAGCATCGGCTCCCGATCGACGAGCCCGAGCAGGACAACGCGATCCACGGCCTGCTGCGCTGGCGGGCGTGGAGCGAGCTCGACCACGGCGCCGATCGCGTGACCGTGGGGGCGAGGCTGCTGGCGATGCCCGGCTACCCGTTCTCGGTCGAGGTGTCGATCGCGTACGAGCTCGGCGAGGACGGCCTGACGGTCACGACCAGCGCCCGCAACATCGGCGAGGTTGAGTGCCCCTTCGGCGTCGGCCAGCACCCGTACGTGTCACCCGGAGAGGGGCCGATCGACGGCTGCACGCTGCAGCTCGGTGCGGCCACCCGGCTGCTGAACGAGGAGCGCCACCAGGTCCCGGTCGGGCGCGAGCCCGTGGCCGGCACCGGCTATGACTTCCGCACTCCGAGACTGATCGGCGAACAGCAGATCGACGACGCCTTCACCGACCTCGTCCGCGACGACGGGGGCATCTCGCACGCCCGCCTGGGGTGCCCCGACGGCGCCGGCGTCGAGCTGTGGGTCGACGAGCACTACCCCTTCCTCGAGGTCTTCAGCGGCGACACGCTCGCCCCCGGGCGCCGGCGCACGGGCCTCGGCCTGGAGCCGATGAGCTGCGCCCCGAACGCCTTCCGCAGCGGGGACGGGCTGCTGCGGCTCGCGCCGGAGGAGGCGCTCAGGATGCGCTGGGGCGTGCGACTGCGCGGCTAAGAGCGCGGGGGCAGGTCCTCGGGGAGCGGGACCTCCTGAGGGGACCGACCCTCGCCCTGCTCCTCCCACGAACCCCAGGCACGACCGTCGCGCCCCTGGTGCTCGCCGGAGCCCCCCAGTGCAAGCAGCACGACCGGCTCGCCGCCGGCGTTCACGAGCTGGCGGCGGGCGAACGGCGCCACGCGTGCGAGCTCGTAGCGGCCGAGCATGTGCTCGCCGTCCTCGAGCACGAGCGTGAGCTCGCCCTCGAGCACCAGGTAGACCTCCTCCTGGTGCTCGTGCCTGTGCACCCGACCCCGCTGGCCCGGCGCCAGGATCAGCGCGTTGAGCCCGAAGCCGCTGACGCCGAGATCCCGGCGCAGCGTCTGAAAGCGCTCCCCGCCCGTCGGGTCGATCCGCGCGAATGCGACGGCCTCACCCTGCGGGTCGGCGCCGCCGGGGGCGCCGGCGGTCTCGCTCGTGCTCACGGGCCCTGCCCCCGGTTCGCCCTAGGCCGCGAAGCGCTGGGCGGAACGGGCGCGGCGACGCTCTGCCTCCAGCTCGCGGTTCTTCGGGGAGGCGTTCGTGACGAGCCCGTCGAGCAGGCGCCTGGTGGCCTCGGCGACCTCCTGTACGGCAAGCTCGAAGGCCTCCTCGTTGGCCCGCGAGGGCTTTGTGGAGCCACTGATCTTGCGCACGTACTGGAGCGCCGCGTCGTGGACCTCCTCGTCGTTGGCCGGGGGATCGAAGTTGTGGAGCTGCTTGATGTTTCTGCACATGGGACCCAGCCTAGTGGGCCGACTGCGCGAGCGCTCCGAGCAGCGAGGCCAGGCGTCTGGGCAGCCGCAGCCGGCCGCTGGCGGCCGAACGCAGGGCGTCGCGGAGGTCGCGGCCGATGCCCGCGCTGCCGAGCGCCGTGCGGTACTCCACCACCCCCGCCCCGGCGGCGGTCGGCACGATCTCTCCGCCGTCGCGGCGGAGCACCTCGAGCACACCCGTGTTCTCGCTCGAGATCAACGCGCTGAAGTGGGTGATCCCCTGCGAGCGGGCCTGATCGGCGAGGTGCTCGAGCAGCAGCGTCCCCAGCCCGCGGCGCTGCCAGGCGTCGATGACCGTGACCGCAACCTCGGCGATCTCGGGCTCCTCGGCCAGACGGATGAAGCGCGCCACCCCCACGCCCGCGCCGCTGGCGTGGTCGCTGGCCCCGAGCGCCTCGTGGTCGTGGCCGTCGACGTTGACCAGATAAGCCAGCTCGCGTGGGCTCAGCGAGGGCTTGGGGCCGATGAAGCGCAGACGCCTGGACTCGAAGCCGAGCTGCTCGAAGGCCTCCGCGAGCACGGGCGCGTCGCTCGGCGCCAGGCGCCTGATGTCCACCCTCGATCCATCCCTGAGCTTCTCCGTGACGTGCACGTCGCGCACCGCCGAGCCCGAGGGGTCGTGCGACATCGGCCGATTATGTCGCGGTAGGCGAGGATTGACGGTGACAATGGTGTTCGCGGACCGAACCCATGCCGGGCGCGAGCTCACCGCCGAGCTGCTCGAGCTCGCAGATCTGCGTCCGCTCGTGTTCGGCCTCCCGCGCGGCGGGGTCCCGGTCGCGGCCGAGGTGGCGCGGGGGCTGGGCGCACCGCTGGAGGTGCTGGTGGTACGCAAGCTCGGCGCCCCTCGCAACCGCGAGCTCGCGGTCGGGGCGCTGGCCGAAGGCGGGACCGCGATCGTCGACCGCGGGCTGGCCGCGCGTATCGGTCTCGGGGCGCGCGGGCTGGAGCGCATCCTCGACCGCGAGGAACACGAGCTGCGACGCCAGGTGGAGCGTTTCCGCGATGACTTCGCGCCCGCCGAGGTGAAGGGGCGCACGGTCCTGGTCGTGGACGACGGGCTCGCCACCGGGCTCACCGATCTGGCCGCCGTGCGCGCGCTGCGTTCCCGCCGGGCGGCACGGATCGTGGTCGCCTCGCCGGTCGGGTCGGTCGAGGCCGTACGGCGGTTGCGCGAGGAGGCCGACGAGGTCGTCTGCCACACCGTCCCCGCGAGGATGCTCGGCGTGGGCCACTGGTATGAGGACTTCTCGCCGGTGAGCGAGGAGGAGGTACTCGCGCTGCTGGCCGGCGCCGGCACCCCCATCCCCGGCCGCGACCCGGGATGACGCCGCGCGCGCATGGTCCCTATCGTGGCCGGCCGTGGCTGAGCGCCGGGTGGCAGTCAACGGCATCGAGCTGGCGATCGTGGAGGAGGGCGAGGGTCCGCTGGTGGTCCTGTGCCACGGCTTTCCCGAGCTGGCCTTCTCCTGGCGCCACCAGCTGGGAGTGCTGGCAGCGAACGGCTATCGGGTGATCGCACCGGACATGCGCGGCTACGGACGCAGCTCCGCGCCCGAGCAGATCGAGGCCTACGACATCGTCTCTCTGTGCGGCGACCTGACCGGCCTGCTCGACGCCCTCGGCGAGGAGCGCGGGATCTTCGTCGGGCACGACTGGGGCGCGATCGTCGTGTGGAACCTGGCCCTGCTCGCACCGGAGCGGGTCAGGGCCGTGGCCGGCCTGAGCGTCCCGTTCGTGCCGCGAGCACCGGCGCCGCCGACCGAGATCATGCGCCGGAACATCGGCGAGGACTTCTACATCGTGTGGTTCCAGGAGCCGGGCGTGGCCGACCGGGCGCTGGCCGAGGACGTGCGCCGGACCCTCACGACCCCCCAGCAGTGGACCGCCCAGTGGGCCGGGGATGCCGACGAGCAGCCGCGCCTGCCGGCCTGGCTGAGCGAGCAGGAGCTCGCGGTCTACGTCGAGACGTTCGCGCGCACAGGCTTCACCGGGGGGCTCAACTACTACCGCAACCTCGATCGCAACTGGGAGCTCACGGCCGCCATCGCGGACCGCCACGTGCAGGCTCCGGCGATGTTCCTCACCGGTGAGCGCGACCTCGTGCGGCTGTTCGCCCCGGGCGACACGATGGCCGACCGGGTCGATGACCTGAGGTCCAGGGTGGTCGTGCCCAAGGCCGGCCACTGGGTCCAGCAGCAGGCCCCGGAGGAGGTCAACGCGGCGCTGCTGGAGTTCCTCGCCGGGGTGTAGCGGCGGGCGATCGCCCGCGAGCCCATCGGAACCCAGCGCTTCGGTCGGGCGTCAGCCCGAACTGATCTCCACCGTGCATCGCGGCCGGGACGGTCCTTGGTCAGACAGTCCCGGCCGCGTGCCGGATCCGCCTCAGCCGAGCGTGACGGTCTCGGCGTGGCGAGCCTTACCCGTGCCGATCGTGAGCTTGTAGCGGCCGGGCCGAAGCCTGTGTAACGCCGCCAGGCGCAGCCTCACCTTCCCGTGGCGTCTGGCGGCGAAGCCGATCGCGTAGACGACGCCGTGGCGGCGCAGCGCCGCGTGCGCGAAGGCGGCGGTGGCCGTGAACTTGACCGTCCCGGTGACCACCTTGGTCTTGCATTCCCGCACGTTCTTGCCCTTCTTCTTGGCGACCGTGCAGGTCACGAGCTCGATCTTCCCGGGTGCCCCCGCGGCGCCCGCCGGACCGCTGGGCCCGGCCGCTCCGGTGGGGCCCTGTGACCCGGCCGGCCCGGTCTGGCCGGAGGGACCTCCGGGGCCTTCGGGTCCCTGCAGCCCAGGGGCTCCCCTGGAGCCTTCTTTGCCTTCGGTGCCGGGAATGCCCGCTGCGCCCGGTAGCCCTTCTTCGCCTTTCAGGCCTTTGGCTCCTTCTTTGCCTTTTTCGCCTTCTTTACCTTCTTTACCTTTTTCGCCTTCTTTACCTTTTTCGCCTTCTTTGCCTTCTTTGCCTTCTTCGCCTTCTTCGCCTTCTTTTGCGACCTTCAGGAACACGGCCGTGACTTCCGTGGGTCCGGCGAGATTGAGTTCACATTTGGGTTCGCTGCCGGGACACCCGACCCAGCCCACGAATTCGTAGCCGGTTTCGGGGGTGGCCACGAGTTCCACGGATCCCGCTTCGAATTCGTCCGAGCACATGGTCCCGCAGGTAATACCGGCAGGCGCCGAGGTGACTGTGCCTTTGCCCCAGTGGTTCACCTTGAGCACGTATTTCGGCTTGGGTACAAACACGACTGTGACTGAGCTTTCTTCATTGAGCGTGAAGGTGCAGAGCGTCGTGGAGCCACATGCTGCCGCCGACCCTGTGCTCGCCCCGAATTCCTCGAACATCCAGTGTTCTTCAGCGTCGCCTTCGATCGTCAGTTTCGTGCCGATCGGATATTCCGAGCTGCATGGCCCGATGTGTTTTGTTTCGACTTCTTCGCATTCGGCTTCCCCCTGGCCTTCCACGTGGACTTCCAGTTTCACCATCGGCACGAAGGTCGCTTCGACGGTGCTGTTCGTTTCGATGACAAAGGTGCAGTCACCGGCGCCTTTGCATCCGGCTGCGGAGCCCGTGCCGTTGCCGAAGCCGAGAAAGTCCACGGTTGGGGCAGGATTGCCGTGCAGCACGATTTCGGTGCCCTCTTCGAATTCCTCTTCAGGTTCGCATTCTTCGAAGGTCACGCCTTTGTCGACGGAGCATTCGACTTCTCCCTGCGAGCCCACGTGGGTGATTTTCAGAGTCACCATTTCACCACTCGCCTGGGCGGGCGCGCTCGCGATGAGCGGCACGAGCAGCGCAGCGAGGGTGATCGGGACGGCGAGCAACGGCTTGCGAAACGGCATGGAAACCTCCTTGCGTCACGGCTGGGCCAAGGGGCGCGGGGGCGCGTGTGACGCCCGGCGACGCAGGCCGCGACATGGCCCTGGGGAACACCTTCAGCGCGGGATTCCCCGTCGGGACGCGGAATCCTGCCCCGCATGGCCATCTGTCCGAGCACCGTCGCGGTGCTCCCGCGGCGGCCGTGAGCGGGAGTCAGCCGCCGATGTAGGACATCTCGACCCGCGGCCGGCGCTCCGAGCGCGGCCGTGGCGGGCGCCGGGTGATGGGACCGGCAGCGGTGGCGTCGGCGGCGGCGCCTTCGGAGGCTGCGCGGAGCTCCGAGTAGCGGTCTCCGCGAGCGCCCCAGATCGCGCCCAGGCGGGCTTCGAGCTGCTCGTCGCCGGCGCCGGCTCGAAGCAGCGCACGCATGTCGCTCCCGCCGCTCGCGAACAGGCAGGTGTAGAGCTTTCCCTCGGCCGACAGCCGGGCGCGCGTACAGCCGTGGCAGAAGGGCTCGCTGACGGAGCTGATCACACCGATCTCACCCGCCCCGTCCTCGTAGGCCCAGCGCGCGGCCACGCCTTCCCGGGGTCCGCCTGAGATCGGCCGCAGCGGCCAGCGCTGTGAGACCGTGGCGAGGATCTCCCTCGCCGGCACGACCTCCTCGCGCCGCCACCCGTTGCTCTCCCCCACGTCCATGAACTCGATGAACCTGAGGATCTCGGGGCGTCCGCGGAAGCGCTCGGCCATCTCGAGCACGGAGCCGTCGTTGACGCCGCGGCGGACGACCATGTTCACCTTCACCGGCTCGAGGCCGGCCGCGCCCGCCGCCTCGATGCCGAGCAGCACGCTTGCCAGCGGAGCCCGCGTGTCGGCGATCGACGCGAACAGGTCCTGATCGAGGGTGTCGAGGCTGACGGTCACGCGGTCCAGCCCCGCGCTCTTCAGCGCAGCAGCGTGTCGAGCCAGCAGCAGGCCGTTGGTGGTCAGCGCGATGTCGGTGATGCCCTCGATCGAGGACAGCATCTCCACCAGACGTGGCGTGTCCCGACGCAGCAGCGGCTCGCCCCCCGTGAGTCGCACCTTGTGCACGCCGAGCCCGGCCGCCACGCGCACGAACCGCGCGATCTCCTCGAACGACAGCAGCTCGGAGCGGGGTAGGAACTCGAACCCCTCGCCGAACACCTCGCGCGGCATGCAGTAGCCACAGCGCATGTTGCAGCGGTCCGTGAGCGAGATACGCAGATCCCGAAGCGGCCTCCCGAGTGTGTCCCACGCCTCGCCCATTCACGGCCAGCTTAGCCCCGCACCCACGGATATACGCTCTCTCGCAGGATGGCCGCCACGCTGCTGGAGATCGACCGTGCCCGGGAGCTGGTGCTCGAGTCCTCGAGCGCGCTCGAGGAGGAGGCCGTGACGCTGGATGACGCGCTCGGGCGCGTGCTGTCCCGCGAGCTGAAGAGCACCGCGCCGGTTCCGCCGTTCGACAGCTCCGCGATGGACGGGTTCGCGGTTCGCAGCGGCGACCTCGATGCGGCCCGGGAGGACCTGGCCGTGACGCTCGAGCTGGTGGGCGAGTCGCGGGCCGGGCACCCGATGGGCGGGTCGCTCCGACCACGCCAGGCAGCGGCCATCTCGACGGGGGCGATGATCCCCGACGGCGCCGACGCGGTCGTGCCGCTCGAGCGCGCCGTCACCACCGACGGCCAGGTCCACCTGCGCGAGCCCGTGCCCGCGGGAGCCGACATCCGCAGAAGCGGCGAGGACATCCGCCCGGACACGGTGGTGCTCGACGCCGGCAGGACGCTGGGCCCGGCCGCCATCGGCGTGGCCGCCTCCCTCGGTCGGGCGAGCCTTCACTGCCGGCGCCGTCCGCTCGTGTCGGTGATCGCCACCGGCGATGAGCTACTCGAGCCGGGAGCCGAGTCCCGCCCGGGCGCGATCTACAACTCCAACGGTCACGCGGTCCCGGCGCTGGTGAGAAGAGCCGGGGCGCTGACGGCCACGACCGCCGCCGTGGGGGACGACCCCGAGGCGACCCAGCGGGTGATCGCCGGGGCGCTCGGGTGCAGCGACGTGCTCGTCCTCTGCGGCGGAGTGTCGGTGGGGGCGCACGACCACGTGCGCCAGACGCTCGCCCGGCTCGGAGCCGAGCAACGCTTCTGGGGGATCGCGCTGAAGCCCGGCAAGCCGACCTGGTTCGGGACGCGCGAAGGTCAGCTGGTGTTCGGCCTTCCGGGCAACCCGGTGTCGGCGATGGTCACCTTCGCGCTGCTGGTGGCCCCGGCCCTGCGAGCGATGATGGGTGCCGGCGAGGTCCGCTACGAGGCCCGCGGCACCCTCTCCCGCGACTACCAGAAGCCCGCCGGCCGGGCCCACGCGGTGCGTTGCCGCCTTGAGGTGGACGAGTCAGGGCTGCGCGCCACGCCCACGGGCCATCAGGGCTCGCACGTGCTCAGCACGATGCTGGACGCCGACGCGCTCGCGATCATCCCCGCCGCGACCGAGCGGATCAGGGCCGGCGAGCCGGTGGAGCTCGAGCTCCTGGGCGAGCGGGGGGCGTGCCCGTGAGGGTGGTCGTGCGGCTGTTCGCCGTGCTGCGAGAACGGTCCGGGCGCGACAGCGTCGAGCTCGAGCTCGAGCAGGGAGCCACCGTCGCGGACGCGCTGGCGGCGCTGGCGGAGCTCCCCGAGCTGGCCCAGCCGCTGAGCCGGCTGTCGGTGCAGATGGCCGTCAACCGCGACTACGCATCCGAACAGACACAGCTGCACGCCGACGACGAGCTGGCTCTGATCCCCCCGCTCAGCGGAGGCTCCGAGCCGCACGTGGAGGTGGGCGAGGAGCCCCTCAGCCTGCAGGCCGTGACGGCGGCGGTGCACGACCACCGCGCGGGCGCGGTGGTGTCGTTCCAGGGTGTCACGCGCGAGGTGGCCGCGCTGGAGTACGAGGCCTATGTGGAGATGGCGAAGGAGCGGATCGCGGCAATCCTGCAGGACGCGGTGGGCGCCCACGGTCTGTGCGCGGCGGCGGCGGAGCACCGCGTCGGCAGGGTGCCGCTGGGCGAGCCGAGCGTGGTCGTAGCCGCCTCGGCCGCCCACCGCGACGAAGCCTTCGCCGGTGCACGCGAGATCATCGATCGGATCAAGCGCGAGGCCCCGATCTGGAAGCGGGAGCTGGACGAGCACGGCGCCAGCCGGTCCGTGCCCGGCACGCCCGCGCCGGGGGCTCGCATACGCGGGCCGAGAGACTCGCAGGAGGGCGCGTGAGCGAGCCGCGCCTGACCCACCTGGACGAGCAGGGACGCGCGCGGATGGTGGACATCGCCGGCAAGGACACCACCCTGCGGGTCGCGCGCGCACGGGCGCGCCTGCGCATGTCGAGCGACTCCGCCCGGGCCGTCGAGAGCGGCCAGGGGCCGAAGGGGGAGGTGCTCGGCGTCGCCCGCCTGGCGGGCATCCAGGCCGCCAAGCGAACCGACGAGCTGATACCGCTGGCCCACCAGGTGGCGATGACGTTCGTGGACGTGCTCGCCGCCGTGGACGTCGGGAAGGGGGTCGTGGAGCTCGTGGCCGAGGCCCACGCGCTCGACCGCACCGGCGTCGAGATGGAGGCGATGACGGCCGCCACGGTGGCGGCGCTGACGGTGTACGACATGGTCAAGGGGCTCGAGCGCGGCGTCGTGATCGAGGAGGTGGCGTTGCTCGAGAAGACCGGCGGGCGCCACGACTGGCGCCGCGAGGACACGTGATGGCGGTCCCCCGAGCAGCGCTGATCTCGATCAGCACCTCGCGGTCTGCGGGGACCGCCGCCGATGGCAGCCGCGAGGCGCTCGAGCGCTTCGCCGCCGCCGTCGGGGTCGAGGTGCACGCCTTCGAGCTGGCCCCCGACGACCGCGGGCGGATCGAAGAGCTCCTGCGCCGCTACAGCGACGAAGACGCGTGCGAGCTGATTCTCACCAGCGGCGGGACCGGGGTCTCGCCGAGCGACGTCACGCCCGAGGCCACGCTGGCGGTGATCGAGCGCCACGTCCCTGGGATCGGAGAGGCGTTGCGCGAGGCCTCCCGGGCGCACACCCCCAACTGGATGCTCTCGCGCGCGCAGGCCGGCATTCGCGGCTCCAGCCTGATCGTCAACTTCCCCGGCAACCCCGCGAGCATCGAGCAGGCCGGTGCCGCCATCGCCCCGGCGCTCGGGCACGCTCTGGCGCTGATCGCCGGGCGGCCATCCGGCCACGCCGCGGCGTCCTAGCCCCCGTCCGCGGACGGTCGCTCAGCTCGCGAGCGCGGTGCCGCCGGGATCGGCCTTGATGATCCCGCGCAGGCGCCAGCCGGCCCAGATGTAGATCAGGCCGCGCACGATGAACACGATCCCGGCGATCACCGCGAGCGTCTTCAGGCTCGGGTGGGGCCAGCTCAGGATCACGATGCCGGCGATGAGGTCGATGGCTGCCACGAGCAGGTACACGCCGCGGCCCTCAGGGGCCGTGAAGGCATACACGATGCGCGCGCCACCGGCGACCACCAGCCAGATACCGAGGATCACGATCAGAACGGTCAGCGATTGGAACGGTTTCTTGATCAGGATCAGTCCGGCGATCGCGCTGACGATCCCGACCACCGACAGCAGGGCGCGGCTCTCCACGCGTCCGAGGAGCGCTGCCGCGATCGCCAGGATGCCGTCGATCAGCAGGAAGATCCCGAAGATGACCGTGAACACTTTCAGTGTTTCTTCGGGGTCGGCGACCAGGAACACGCCCACGGCGAGGGTGATGACACCGAACACGAGCAGCGCCGTGGCGACCGTTTTCAGCTCCCTGACCTCGTCCCACGCAGCCATCGCCCTCACCTATTCGTCTCACCGGCGGTGATTCCTGCCGCGGCGCGGCGCTGACGTTTAGCGGGACCCCGCGAATGGGTAGATCGTGCGCGTCGTCAGCCAGTCAGCCAGCGGAAACGTCAGCCGCGGCAGGAGGAGGACACGCGCCGGCGTCCGCGGCGTGGCGCCTCCGGCTCGGCCACCGGCAGCGTGAACCAGACGGTCTTGCCGTTGGGCTGGTCGACGACCCCCCAGCGCTCGGCGGTCGCGTCCACGATCAGCAGCCCCCGCCCCGAGGGCTGGGCCGGCGCCGGTGACAGCCGGCGGGGAGCCCCGGCACCGCGGTCGCGGACCTCGACGCGTATCTCGCGGCCGACCGAGACGCTGATCTCGAACGGGGTGCGGGCGTGCTGCACGCAATTGGTGGCCAACTCGGAGCTCATCAGCTCGGCCAGCTCGGAGGTTTCCCGCGGCTGCTCGCTGAGCAGCTCACGCACGAATCGCCGCGCGGCGGTGACCGACGACGGCTTGCAGGGGAACTCGCGCTCGACCGTCATGCGTCACCGAGCCCCAGCACCGTTGTAAGCCCCGTCACCTCGACCACCCGCCGCACGGCGGGAGTGGGATCGCGCAGGCGCACGTTGGGAACCCTCCGCGCTCCCCCGAGGAGCACCGCGATGCCGGCGCTGTCCATGAAGCTCAGCTCGCGCAGGTCGAACACGAGCTCCTCCGGCCGTCCCTCGCAGGCCCGCGCGATGGCCGACTCGAGGGTCTCGGCATTGGAGACGTCGAGCTCGCCGCTGACGCTCAGCACCGCCACCCCGGGCTGCTCGTTGCTGGTCTCGACGCGCAGTTCTGCCGGCCGGCTCAGGTCCGCCATTGGATCCCCACGATCGCAGTATCGTCGCTGTGCTCGGCGGCGGGAAGCTCGCGTGCGAGGTTCGCGACCAGCCGATCGAGCAGCGGGGGTTCGGAGGCAGCGGTCCGGCGCAGCCGCTCGAGTCCCTCGTCGAGCAGCTCGCCCCGCCGCTCCACCAGCCCGTCGGTGTATGCGATCAGGATCGCCCGGGGAGGCACCGAGACCTCCGTCTCGCGGTACTCCCAGTTGGGCGCCACCCCGATCGCCATGTCGGGTTCGAATTCGAGCAGCTTCGCCTCGCCGTCGGCGATCAGCAGCGGCGGAAGGTGTCCGGCGCTGGCGATCGTGGCCCGGTGCCCGGCGATGTCGACGCGGACGCACAACATGGTGGCGAAATAGTCCGGCGAGCTCGAGCTGACGAAGTTCGAGAGCTTCGAGAGCACAGATGCCGGAGCCGTGTCCTCGGCGGCGTAGGCGAGGGCGGCGTGGCGCAGGGAGGCCATCGTGGTGGCCGCCCGCAGACCGTGTCCGGAGACGTCGCCGATCAGGACCAGGGCGCCTCCATCCTCGGTCGGAACCACGTCGTACCAGTCCCCGCCCACGTCGATCCCGGAGGCGGCCGGCACGTAGCTGGCGCTGGTCGCGAGCCCGTCCAGCTTCGGGAAGGCCTCGGGCAGAAGTGCGTGCTGGAGTGTCTGGGCGATCCCCCGCTGCTGGGTGTACATCTGGCGGTTCTCACTCGCCACGCGGTCGAGGACACCCGCCAGGCGCTCGGCGTCGGCGCGGCGACGGACGATCCGCTCGGTCATCACGGCCGCAGCCATCGAGATGAGCGCCCCCACGAGCGCGATCAGCCAGGGGAGGTCCTCGAAGAACGAGCCGCCGAGCGAGCGCGCCGGTGTCACCACCAGCGTGAAGGCGCCCTTGCCGAACGGGACCACGGTGCTCGCCTGGCGGCCCGTGATCGGGAAGTGCGTCATGTTCGTGACCAGCCGGGCCTTCGCGTCCTCGGAGCGACCCAGATAGAGCGCGTAGTTGAGGTCGCCGAAGCCGGTGCTTTCGGCGAGTTGCGAGCGCCCGTTGGCCGGCAGCGGGTTCTCCGCGTAGGCGATGTAGCCGCCGTGGGGACTCGGCACCGCGAAGGCGTATCCGAGCCGGGGAACGGTGCCGGGGAGCAGGTTGGTCAGCACCAGCTGCCCGCTCTGCCTGGCCTGGGCGAACAGGCGTCTTGCTTCGGCCGGCTGGGAGGCCAGCGCCGGAGGGGCGCCGACGACGACGGAAGGGGCCGGCGGCGAGGCTTCGGCCGGCCACAGCGAAGCTGAGGTGAAGGCCCGGCCCGTTCCCACCAGCGGCGTCACGAAGGCCCGGAACTTCGCGGGGCTGCCCCCGGTCGCGTTGGCGAGCTCGGCCGCCGAGGCCAGCGGCGTCTGCAGCGTCGGCACCGCGGTGCTCAGCACGAGGCTCAGCTCACGCGCGCGCAGGCGCAGCAGGCGGGTCTCGTTGTGGTTGTAGAGGACGCGCGCCGCCACCGCGAACCCTGCCGTGATCAGCAGCCCTGCCAACAACGTCAGGACCGCCGCGCGCGACAGACGCCAGCCCGAGCCCGAGCTCGCCTCGGCGATGGCCTGCTGAGCACTCGTGTCGGGCGCCCGGTCGCCGCCCTCTTCCCCCAACGGCACGGAGACTGCCCTGGAGCTTCCCGCAGCGTCTGCGATCGCAGCGTCCCCTGACTCCATGTGGGGACCTACTGTACCCCCAGAGGGCCCCGACGATTCATGCAATGTGCCGCAAACGACGCATATCGCCCCGGCGCGGAACCCGCCGGCGTCGGCCGCGGCAGACACTAGTATCCGGCGTCCGTGATCGACCGGCTGCCCGCGGACGGCGCTGAGGGCGCCTGATCGTGGCCCGCACACGCCGCCAAGCTGCTCCCTGGCGGCGCGCGAGCGCCGGCTGGCGCCTGCTCGCCCTCACGCTCGCGGCGGGTGCTCTGCTGGGCGCCTGCGGCTCGAGCTCATCGACGCTCGACACCGGCCGGGTCGAGCGTGCGGTGTCCGCCTCGATCCTCGCCCAGCGGGGCCTGCGCACGACGGTCACGTGCCCTTCGAACGTTCCCCATGAAGGCGGGCTACTCGTTCACGTGCAACGCCAAGCTCGACGTCGGCACCTACCCGGTGACGGTCGTCGTGACCAACTCCAAGGGACACGTCCGCTATGAGAACCACGCTCCCCTGATCGCCCTCAACATCGAAAAAGTCGAGAACGCGATCGCGGCCTCGATCGCCAGCCAGCGACACCTCCAGGCGAGCGTCACGTGCCCCGCGGAGGTGCTGCAGAAAGCGGGGATCGCGTTCAAGTGCACCGCAGTGGTCGCGGGCAAACCCACGCACTACCCCTTCCTCGTCACCCAGACCGACAACCACGGGCACGTCCGCTACGTCGGCCAGTGAGCGCACGATCCGGCTCGCGCTGCTGCTGATCGCGGGCTCCGCCGCGGCTGCGTGCGCGTCGTCCCCCTCACACGCGACGACCACGCGTCCGGCAGCGCCGCCCCCGCGGCCGCGCCCGCGCGCCCGCCGATCGCGTGGGATCCGATCCCCTTCGGGCAGAAGCGCAAGGAACAGATGGTGGCCTACGTGCGCCTGCACTACGGCAGCTTCATGAAGCCGACCTGGCGGCTGCGAAACCCGAAAGTGATCGTGATCCACTACACCGAGACGCCGAGCTTCCAGGCCACCTACAACACCTTCGCCCCCGACATCCCCGACCCCGAGCTGCACGAGCTGCCGAACACCTGCGCGCACTTCGTGATCGACCGGGCCGGGGTGATCCATCAGCTGGTGCCGCTGGAAATCATGTGCCGGCACACCGTGGGGCTGAACTGGACCGCGATCGGCATCGAGCACGTCGGCTACAGCGACTGGGAAGTGCTCGACGACAAGCGCCAGATGAGCGCCAGCCTGCGCCTGGTGCGCTGGCTGCGCTGCCGCTACCACATCCCGATACGCGACGTGATCGGCCACAACGAGAGCCTCTCGAGCCCCTACCACCGCGAGGACGTGCCCTCGCTGCGCACCCAGACCCACTCCGACTTCGACCACGCCGACATGAACGTCTACCGCGGGCGCCTGACCCGGGCCGGCGGCTGCGGGGTCAGTCCGACTGCGGGAGCTTGACCTTGCGCCCGCGGGCGGGCGCGGAGGGCGGCGGGACGACGGGACCGATGTCGCCGTCGGGGGCCTCGTCGAGATCCACGATCACGGGTGCGTGGTCGCTCGGGCGCGAGCCCTTACGGGCCTGACGGTCCACCCAGGCCGCCTTGCACGCGCTCGCTGACGCCTCGCCGGCGAGCACCAGGTCGATCCGCATGCCGAGGTCCTGGTGGAACATGCCCGCCCGGTAGTCCCAGTAGGTGAACACGCGCTCGCTCGGCCAGCGCTCGCGGATCACGTCGTGCAGCCCCAGCGCCTCCAGGCTCCCGAGCGCCTCGCGCTCGCCGGGGGTCACGTGCGTGTGGCCCTCGTAGGCGGCGGGGTCGAACACGTCGGCGTCGGTGGGCGCGATGTTGACGTCCCCGCACACGAGCGCCCGGCGGGGGTCGTTCCCGAGCGACGCGCCGAGCGCCGCCAGCCACTGCAGCTTGTAGCGGTAGTGGTCGGAGTCGGGGACGCGGCCGTTGGGCACGTAGACGCTGTGGACCCGCACGCCGGCGCAGGTGGCGGACACCGCCCTGGCCTCCTGGTGGGGAAAGCCCGGGGCCCGGGGAAGCCGCGCTCGACGTCCTCCAGGCCGACCCGGGAGAGGATCGCGACCCCGTTCCACTGGGCTTCCCCATAGAGGGCGGCCTCGTATCCGCGCCGGGCGAGCTCCTCGCCCAGCAGCTCGGCGAAGGCCTCGTCGGCGAGCTTGGTCTCCTGCAGGCAGACGCACGTCGGGGCTGCGTTCCTCCAGCCACGGCAGCAGCCGGCCCGATGCGCTGCTTGACCGAGTTGACGTTCCAGGTCGCCAGCCGCACGGGGCTACCGTAGCGCCGGGCGGATACATGAAGACGCTCTACGCGCCGGGCGGCGCCGCTCCGCAGAGCGCCGGTCACCGCTTGACGCACCCGCGGCCTTATGCCAACCTAGCCCGAGCAACGCCTGCGCCGGAGGGGTATTCCGCGGCGACTGGTGGCTTTAGAAATCGGGGCCTTCCCATCGCCGAATGGGGGCGATGGATCGCCTTATGTCTACGGAAACTCATGGAGGGCGAAGGAGCTATGGAGAGACGGATCAGGATCGTGGGGCTGTGCCTCATGGTGGCGTTCGCGCTGAGCGCGGTCGCCGTCGCGAGCGCCCAGGCCAGCGTCCAAATCGGGCAGTGCGTCAAGACTGTGAAAGGCGGAAAGGGCTACAAAGGTCATTTCAAGAACAAGGACTGCACCGAAGCAGCCTCGCCGGAAGAAATCGGCATTGGCGGCAAAGCGAACAAGTACAACTTCGAACCCGGGGGCGCCCCGAACCCGGCCTTCACTGCCAAGGGCAAGGAAGTGAAGCTCACGCTGGGCGAACTGGAAGTCAAATGCAAGAGCAGTGAAGCCGCCGGCACGGTGCGTGGTGGTACGGGGCCGGGCACGCTTGAAGCGCAGTTCGACTTCAAAAGCTGCGTACAGCCCAAATCCGCAAACCAGAAGTGCAGCACGCACGGCAAAGAAGCCGGTGAAATCCAGACGACCAAAGGGCTCATCGGGTCGCTGACCGAAAAAGCCGCCAAAGAAGCCGTCTTCACATTTGACGGCAAAGAAAAAGGCGACGTGGGGAACGAAAAAGAAATCTTTGCCGAATTCGAGTGCAAAGAAACGCTGTACAAGGTCCACGGGACGCTCGCCGGTAAGGACCTCCAGACTGAAAACGTGCCGAGCAAGAAGGGCGGGGTTGAATTCAGCAGCGCCGTGGGCACGCAGAACCTGGTGGCGGTCTTCCCGAACCCGTTCACCGAAGTAGAAGAAGAAGAAGCGGTCTCGCTGGTGTTCACGCAGACCATCAAGTTCCAGGGCAGCTACGAGCTCAAGGTGGAATAAGGTCGAGCGACTTTTCCTAGCTCTTAGCTCGTAAGAAATACGAAGTACGCGGGGGGCCTCCGGGCCCCCCGTTTTTGTCTACCCCGCCCCGCCGCCGCCGGCCGTGGCCCCGGCGACCGCCGCCCTTGTGGTGGGCGCTCCACCCGCCTGGCGCATGATGCCGGTGTCCCTCGTGAGGCGCTGGGCGAGGGTCACGGGGATCACGCTGACGATGATCACGAACAGCACGACCACGTTCACCTGGGGGAGCTGCTGACCGTTGCGGATGTGGGCGTAGATCCAGATCGGCAGCGTGTTCCGCGCCCCGGCGGTGAACGTCGTCACGACGATCTCGTCGAACGAGAGGGCGAACGCGAGCAGGGCGCCGGCCACCAGCGCGGTGGCGACCGTCGGCAGGGTGACCAGGCGCAGCGTCTGCATGCCTGTAGCGCCGAGGTCCATCGAGGCCTCCGTCAGCGATGTCGGCGTGCGGCGCAGGCGGGCCAGGGCGTTGTTGTAGACGGTGACGATGCAGAAGGTGGCGTGGCCGATCACGATCGTCAGCAGCCCGAAGGACAGGGCGGTAAAGGTGATGAAGGAGTTCAGGGCCATGCCCGTGATGATCCCCGGCAGCGCGATCGGGAGCACCAGCAACAGCGACACCGCTTCACGGCCGAAGAAGCGGTAGCGCGACACGGCGAAGGCGGCCAGCGACCCGAGCACGACCGCGATCGTGGTGGCGAAAAACCCGGCCCGCAGCGACAGCCACAGCGCTTCCCTGACTTCCTGGTTGTGCCAGGTCGAGGAGAACCACTTCGTGGAGAGCCCTTCCAGCGGCCAGCTCTGCACGTTCGAGGGGTTGAACGCGTACAGCATGATGATCACGATCGGGAAGAACAGGAACAGCATGATCGCCGCGGCCCACAGGCCGAGCGCGAAGCGGGACAGGCGCCCGGCGCCGATCACAGCGCCTCGAAGGCGCCTAGACGGCGGGCGATCAGCAGGTAGATCCCCATCACCACCAGCGGAACTGTGGCGAACGCGGCGGCGAAGGGGACGTTGTTGGAGATGCCCACTTCCTGGTAGACGACGTTGCCGATGAAGGTCGAGTTCGACCCGCCCACCAGCGTGGGGGTGATGAAGTCGCCCAGCGTCAGCGAGAAGGTGAAGATCGAGCCGGCCACGATGCCCGGCAGGATCAGCGGCAGCAGCACCGCCCGGATCGTCTGCCAGGCGCGTCCCCCGAGGTCGGCGGAGGCCTCCAGGTAGGAGTCGGGGACCCGCTCGATCGCGGCCCACACGGGCAGGATCATGAACGGCAGCCAGATGTAGCTGAACACGATCCACATCGCCCAGTTGGAGTAGCCGACGTTGATCTGCCCGAGGCCGATCTTTCCCAAGAAGTAGTTGAGGATCCCGTCTTTTGCGAGGATCAGCCGCCACGCGAACACGCGCGCGAGGTAGCTCGACCACAGCGGGATCAGGATCGCCACGAACAGAACCGCCCGCAGGCGCCGGGGGGCGATGCGGGCGGCGAAGAAGGCGAACGGGACCGCCAGCACGATGTCGGTGAGCGTGACCGCGGCGGCGATCCCGATCGTGCGCAGGGCGATCGTGCGGTAGGCCGGGACTTTGACCAGTGTTTCGAAGTTTTCCAGCGTCCAGCTGTGGACGATCTTGCCGCTGAAGGCGTCCACGCTCCACAGCGCCGACAGGAACAGCAGGAACAGCGCGGAGAGGTAGATCAGCACGAACCACGCGCCCGGCGCGGACAGCAGCAGCCCTGCCCGCAGCCAGGGCCGGCGGAACAGGGCCGCCGAGACCCGGCTGCGGAAAGCCGGCGGGGGAGCGCTCGCGGTGGCGCTCACCAGCGCGCGGCTAGGCCGTTATTTCCGTCCACTTGCGCTGCCAGGCGGTGTAGTCCATGCAGTCGTTTTGGCCGTTGCCACAGGCGTTCACCGGCGTCTTCCAGAATTTGATGCTGTTGAAGTAGCTCGCCGGAGCGTTGGCGTGGTACTTCTCGCACGAGCCCTTCTGGATCGCTTCCATGTAGGGGCAGGCCTTGGTGTTGGCCGGTGTCTCTCCGAAGGACAGCGCCTGTTCGGCCTGCACTTTCGGGGTCGAGACCCAGTTGACCCATTTGTAGGCGCAGCTGGGGTCTTTCGCGTGGGTCGCCAGCATCCACGTGTCGGCCCAGCCGGTGACACCCTCCGAGGGGATGATTTCCTTGACCGGGACGTGGTCCGCTTCGAGCGTGTTCGTCTGCAGCGGCCAAGCGGCTCCGATGGTGGCGTCTCCGCTCTTGAACAGTTCCACCTCGTCGGCCGCCCCGGTCCAGTACTTCTTGACCAGCGGGCGCTGTTCTTTGAGCAGCTTGGCGGCCGCGTCCAGCTGCGCTTCGGTGAGCTCGTAGGGGTCGGTGATCCCGAGGCTCGGCTGGGCCTTCGACAGATACAGGGCCGCGTCGGCGATCTGGATCGGGTTGGCGGGCACGGTCACGAGACCCCGGTACTGAGGGCTGTAGATCGCCGCCCAGCTGGTCGGCGCCGGGGTCACCGACTTGGTGTTGTAGAGAAGGGAGTTGGGTCCCCACTGCAGCGAGATCCCGTAGTGGACGCCGTTGACGGTGTTGTGCGGCGGGGATTGCAGCTGCGGGATGAAGTTCTTCCATTCGGGCACCAGGTTGACGTTCATCGCCGCCACGTCGCCGCCGCTGATCAGACGCAGGCTGGCGTCGCCGGAGGCGGAGACCATGTCGTACTGGCCGCCGCTCTGGCGCATCAGGGTCACCATTTCGTCGGATGAGCCGGCGTACTTGGCGTGCACCACGCAGCCCGTCGCGGCTTCGAAGGGCTTGACCCATTTGGATTCGGCGTAGCCTTCCCAGGCCACCAGGTTCAGCTGCCCCTCGCCTTTGCCGATCGAGGTCGGCAGGTTGCTCGCGGAGGTGCTGTTGCTGGAGCTACCGCACGCGGCGGCCCCGAGAACCAACGCGCTGCACAGTGCCGCCAGCGCCCAGTCGATCTTTGCGAGCTTCATCGCTTCTGACTCCCCTCATGGTCGGGTGTGCCGGGGTCGGCCTCGGCGAGTGCCCCGGAGGGCCCGCCTGCGTCGACTCCCTTGTTTCCATCAAGCCTGTAGGCATCCTCCTCGCGCCAGCTGAGCGCAACCTTGCGCCCGCGCTCGGCGCGGGCCTGCTCGGCGGAGGTGTCGGCGTTCTGGCGTAGGACGGTGAGCGTACGCCCGTCATCGGTGTCGACGATGTAGCGGGTCACCGAGCCGAGGTAGGCGACGTCGCGCACGACGCCCACCAGCGCACCCTGGGCGCCGGCCCCGGCGTCCGCCATGCGGATCTTCTCGGGGCGCACGAGCAGCCGCGAGCCGCCGCTGTCGATCACGTTGGAGGTGCCCACGAACCCCGCCACGAACTCGTTGGCGGGACGCTCGTACACCTCACCGGGCGGGCCCACCTGCTCGATGCAACCCTCGGAGAAGACGGCGATGCGGTCGCTCATGGTGAGCGCCTCGTCCTGGTCGTGGGTGACGTAGATGAAGGTGATCGCGTCGCTCAGCTCGCGCTGGATCGCCTTCAGCTCGAGCTGCATCTGCTGGCGCAGCTTCAGGTCCAGGGCGCCCAGGGGCTCGTCGAGCAGCAGCACGCGGGGGCGGTTGACGAGCGCCCTTGCAAGTGCCACGCGCTGGCGCTGGCCACCCGAGAGCGCCAGCGGCTTGCGCTCCCCGACACCGGGCAGGCGCACCATCTCCAGCGCCCGTTCGGCCTGCTCGCGGCGCTCGCGCTTGGGCACGCGCCGCACGCGCAGGCCGTAGGCGACGTTGTCGAGCACGCTCATGTGGGGGAACAGGGCGTAGTCCTGGAAGACCGTGTTGACCGCGCGCTCGTACGGCGGCGTGTTCGTCACGTCCGAGCCATCGAGCCACACCGTGCCCGAGTCGGCCAGCTCGAAGCCGGCGATCACCCGCAGGGTCGTGGTCTTGCCCGAGCCCGACGGCCCCAACAGCGTGAAGAACTCGCCCGCCCGAACCTGCAGCGAGAGCTTCTCGATCGCCACGACGTCGCCGTAGGTCTTGCGGATGCCGTCCAGGGCCACGGCCGCCGGGGCGCCGGCAGCGGGCGCAGTCGGCCCGCTCCCGGGAGCCTCGACCGTGCTTCCACCCGCGGAGAACATCCGGATTTCGAGTCTATTGGCAGCGGTGGTCCTCAGCCCGTACAGCAGACAGGTCGCGCGTCGGCCAGATCGCACAACTGAGGTAGGCGGAATGCGGGGGGAACCGGCAGTGCGCAGTCAGACCCGCTGCCACGATCGCGATCAATGCGATCTGGAGGTTGCACTCGCGCCGCGCTGACCGTCTCGATCCTGCTGCTGATGCTCGCCCTGGCCTGCCCGGCCGCGCAGGCGAGCAGCGAAGGCTGCCCCGCCGGCCACGGCGGCAGTGGCGCCGTGGAGTGGGGCATCAACGGCTCCGAACAGCTGGCCGCCGGCTTTCGCAGCGTCCACGAGGGAGCGCCCAACCAGGTCCTCGGCCTGAGCAACGTGCGCGCCGTGCAGGCCGGCTTCAAGTTCGCCCTCGCGCTGACCGGCAACTGCACGCTCGTCTCCTGGGGGTCCAACAACAAGGACCAGCTCGGCAACGGCAACCACCTGCAGGCCCAGAACCGGCCCGCGCCGGTCGTGAACCTCGAAGACGTCAAGGAAGTGTCGGTCGCCAACGCCCACAGCGCCGCGTTGCGCTACGACGGCACCGTCTGGACCTGGGGCGCCTCGGAATTCGGCGAGCGGGGCGACGGCGAAAAGGGCTTCGAACGGACCGCCCTGGCGAGCGAACCGCAGATCGCCCGCACGCGCGATGAACCCCTGAAGGTGCCCGGACTGGAACACGTGGTGGCGCTCGCGAGCGGGGGCGTGCGCGACTACGCGCTGGTGGCCGGGGGCGAAGTGGTGGCCTGGGGCGAAAACCAGAACGGCGACCTCGGTACCGAACAGACGGGCGCCGAAGAAGAACAGTGCTACGGGGAAAACCACTCCAGAACGCCCGTCCCCTGCAGCACGATCCCGCGGCGGGTGAAGCTCGAAGGCCACCCCCTCACGGGCGTGGAACGGATCGCCGCGGGCGGGGAATCGGCCTACGCGGTGCGCAACGGCGGCCGCGAAGTGCTCGCCTGGGGGGAGAACTCCAAAGGCCAGCTGGGGACCGGCGACAGCGAACGGCACTCGACCCCCAAGCCGGTGATGTTCACCCCGCCCTCGCCGGTGGTGGAACTCGAGGGCGGCGCTCGCCACGTGCTCGCGCGCCTGCAGAACGGGCAGGTCTACGCCTGGGGCTCGGACGAATCCGGCCAGCTCGGCTTCCCGTCCGCCCCCGAAGGCGGCGAAGGCTGCGGCCAGCATGCCTGCGCGGTGATGCCCACGTTCGTGCCCTCGCTCAGCCACGTCGTCCAGGTCGCCGCCGGCGAAGCCAGCAGCCTCGCCGTCAAAGAAGAAGAAGGCGGGCAGCGGGTGATCTACAGCTTCGGGCGCAACGGCCTGCAGGAAATGCTCGGCCTAGGCGAATCCGCGCCGGAAGCCTCCTCCACCCCCACTCCGATCAAGGGCCTGCCCTCGGTCGGCGGGGTCTCGGCGAGCTCGAACATCGCCATCGCCTACCTGCAGGAAGGCTCACCGCCGGCGCCGCTGCTGTCGCTCGGGGGCGCAACCGAAGCGCTCGAAGTCGGGTGGACCGCGCCCGCCGACGCCTACCGTCTGCGCTACCGGCCGCTGGGGACCAAACCGTGGAGCAAACTGATCGAACGAGAAGGCGGCTGTGCGGCCGAAGCGGGTTGCGCCTACCAGCAGACGATCTCCGGTCTCGGCCCCCAGCCCTACGAAGTGGACCTCGTCGACGCGAAGCTGAGCGAAGGCAAAACGACCCACGAAAAGTCGCGCTACATAACCGGCACCCCGGCGCCGGCGCCCGGAGCCCCGCTGAACACGGTGGCGCCGGCGATCGGCGGGCCCCCGCAGCAGGGTCAGAGCGTGTCCGCCTCCCCCGGAACCTGGACCAACAGCCCGACGGCGATCGGCTACCAGTGGCTGCGCTGCGAAGGCTACGGCGAAGCGGGCGGCGAAGAAGAACTTGGCCAGGAATGCGAACCGATCGAAGGCGCCACCGCCGTCGCCTACACCCCCCAGGCGGCCGACGCACGCCACGCGCTGCGCGTCACCGTGCGCGCCTCCAACGCCGCCGGCTGGAGCCTCGCCGTGTCGCGGCCCGAAGTGGTGCTCGCGCCCGGCGAAGAAGCGCTCCAGTCGGCGCCGGAAAGCGTCTCGGCTCCCACCCTCACCGGCGTGGCCGTGCAGGGCAAGACCCTGACCGAGCACCACGGCGGCTGGGAAGGCGAAGTCGGCGCCTACTCATACAAGTGGCTGCGCTGCAAGGCACGCACCAGCCAGGGCAGCGGCTCGGTTTGCGCGGCGATCCCGGGCGCAGCCGGACAGACGTACACGCTCGGCGCCGAAGACGTGGGCATGTGGATCGAGGTTCAGGAGAGCGCCGCCAACAGCGGCGGCTGGAACGTCTCGAGCTCCGAAGCCCTCGAAGTGATCCCGCCCGAAGCGCCCGTCAACACGCTTGCGCCGGCCATCACCGGCACGATCCAGCAGGGTCAGACGCTGACCGTGCGTGAAGGCACCTGGACCAACAACGCCAAAGCGCCCGCCTGGCAGTGGCTGCGCTGCAGCGCCGCCGGCGGCGGCTGTACGGCGATCGCCGGAGCCACCAAGAAGACCTACAAGCTCGAAACCGAAGACGTGGGCCACGCCCTGATCGTCAGCGAAACGGTCGAAAACGCCGTCGGGCGCAGCGCGCCCGCAACCTCGCTGCCGACGCTCGCCGTCCCGGTTCCGCCGCCCGCGCCCGAAAGCACCTCGCTGCCGACGATCACCGGTTCCGCCCAGCAGGGGCAGACGCTGACCGAGCACGCCGGCGGCTGGAGCGGCGAACCGAGCGGCTACTCCTACGCGTGGAAGCGCTGCTCGCCGACGGGCACCGAATGCAAAGCGATCTCCGCCGCCACCAGGCAGACCTACCTGCTCACCTCCGCCGACGTGGGGCACACGATCGTGGCCAAGGAAACAGCCGTCAACGCCGGCGGCTCCACGATCGCCAACTCCGCCGCCAGCGCCACGGTCGCCGGCGCTGTCCCGGTCGTGTCCGCGCTGCCCGAACTCCAGGGCCCGGCCCAGCAGGAACAGCAGCTGAGCGCCAACACCGGCACCTGGAGCAACGAACCGACCGCATACGCCTACCAGTGGCTGCAGTGCAACCCGGCGGGATCGGCGTGCGCGGCGATCGGCGGCGCCGACGGCTCGTCCTACACCCCCACCGCCGCGCTCGTGGGGACGACGATCCGCGTGCGCGTGAGCGCCGGCAACGCAAGCGGCGAAGGAGCCCCGGCCACCTCTGCAGCGAGCGCCCCGATCCTGCCGGCGGCGCCCGCCGCGACGGCCAACCCCACGATCACCGGCTTCGCCGTCGAAGGGCAGTCGCTGCTCGAGCACGCCGGCGCCTGGACCAACAGCCCGACGACCCGCAAGCTCGCCTGGCTGCGTTGCGAAGGCAGCACCTGCACCGCCATCGAAGGCGCCGTCTCGCAGACCTACACACCCACGGCGGCCGACCTCGGCTACACGATCGCGGTGCGGGAAACCGCCAGCAACGCGGGCGGCTGGAGCGCCGCCACCTCTGGAGCGACGGCTGTGGTCGTCCGTGCACTGCGTCGCGAAGCACCGGAACTCGGCCGCTGCACGGCGCTCAAGGGAGGCGCCTTCGCGACGGGCGCGTGTGCGGCATCGGGGAGCAAGTCCAGCTTCGAATGGGAACCAGAGACGGTCCAGGGCGGCTTCAGCCTCAGCGCCAAAACGGCGAGCATCGAAACGATCGGCCACCGCATCGTCTCCTGCACGTCGGCGGGCGGACAGGGCGCCTACACCGGGCCCCGCGAATCCTCCTGGCAGCTGACCTTCGCGGGCTGCGAACTGGCGGCCCAGAAGTGCACCTCGGCCGGCGCGGCGAGCGGGGAATTACGCAGCGCCGCCCTGTCCGGGACGCTCGTCTGGGAACAGCGCTCGAGCAAGAGCGTGGCCCTGCTGCTGAGTCCCGAAAAGAGCGGAGCGCTGCTCGCGATGCAGTGCGGGACGAGCGCCGTGGAAGTCAAGGGCGGCGTGGTCGTGCCGGTCAAATCCGGTTCGATGGTCAGCTCCCAGACGATCAAGTTCGCCGCCAC
Source organism: uncultured Solirubrobacteraceae bacterium (assembly GCA_963821425.1). Classification (GTDB taxonomy): domain Bacteria; phylum Actinomycetota; class Thermoleophilia; order Solirubrobacterales; family Solirubrobacteraceae; genus Palsa-744. The sequence continues at coordinate 1,300,774 of CAWGDS010000004.1, read as the reverse complement.
CAAGGGCGTCCAGGAAATCTCCGAATACGAAACCGCCGCAGGCCAGACGGCCTCCGCCTACCTGGAAGCGAGCGCCGCCACGACCGGCTTCGAACGCGCGGCGCTGAAGCTGGCCCTGACGCAGACCAACGAAGAAGCGGTCGAGATCAACCCGGTGCTGTAGGCACGCGCCGAAGGGCTCGGCCGAGCAGCCCTCGCGCGGCCCGGACGGAGTCCTCAGGCCGGGGTGAATGGATTCTTACGCCGAATTTCGTTGCGCGTTAGGAGCGTGTCGGAAGATGATCACGTTCTTCCAGTCCACAGGCCAGCCGGCGCGGAACCCCCACGAGCCCAAGGCCATCGCACGGAAACCCCCCACCCGTGCACGCACCACCCGCTCAGCGAAAGGAGCAAGCGATGGCCCGCATCGTCGTACAGACCGATGACCGCCAGACCGTCCTCGAGGAGCCCGACATACAGGTATCCGACGTCAGCAACGCCCGTACCAGGCTGCAGCTGATGGGACGCCTGCAGGCCGCCGTCGGGGACGCCGAGCGTTCGCGTCCCCGCCGCCGCAAGGTGAAGCGCCTGCTGACGATCCTGCCGGCAGTCGACTACCGCGAGGTCAGCGGCTGAGCCGCGCGTTGGGCGCCGGCCGGACGCCGCCGCTCTCTGCGAACAGTTCCACCTCGAACACGCGCCGTTTCCGGGCTATGCTCGCGGTCGCCTTCAATCGCTCAGAGCAAGGAGTCGGGCCCGGATGCAGTCAACGGAACGTGCACGCACGGCGGGGCGGTTGGTGGCGCGCGCCGCCACCGCGGCCGCGATCCTGACGCTGGGCTCGGCCATCACGCAGCTGTGTCCGCCGGCCCAGGCCGCCCACGGCCGGCGCCACGCCCAACGCCATGTCCTCTCGCGCTCGGCGCACATGCTCGCGGGGATCGTCCGCCACAGCGCCCACATGGCGGGCCGTGGGAGCCCCGCCGGCGTGGTGACGATCCGCTGCTGCGGGCACAGGACGCTCGCCGTCTACTACCGCTCCCGCCCGCGCAGCGGGCTTCCGTGGCACGGCACCTACGAACTCACCGTCCGGCGCCGGGGATCGTTCCTGGTCTCGGTGGGGGTCACGTTCTTCCCGACCGGGCCGAACTGGAGCTACGGAGCGGCCGGGAGCAGAGAAGGCCCGCGCTACGAATTCACGATCTCCTCCCCGCGGCACTCTCGCGGCTGGCGTCTGCAGGTATCCGACAGCTTCCTTTCCTGCCCGCCCTCCTCGTCGGCCGCGCGGCAGTGCGAGGGCTTCAGCGACGCGCTCGCAATCGGCGAAGGCCAGCTCGGTGCCCGGCGCGTCAACGCCCTCGTCCGGCAGGCACTGCGCGTCGTGGGCAAGGCTCGCCGGCGGGCGCCCATCTCCGGCACCGAGGCCGCGACCGCCGGTGAGGCGGTGAGAAGCGCCCGCGCAGCCGCCCGCGCGCCCGTCGGCGCCCGCGACTAACCGAGAGGACTAGCGGCGCTCGAGCACCACCACGGGGATCTCCCGTGAGGTGCGCTGCTGGTATTCGTCGTAGGCGGGCCAGACCTCGGCCATCTTCTGCCACAGGCGTGTGCGCTCCTCGCCCTCGGCGGTGCGCGCGCGGACGGGTATGCGGTCGGCCTTGACCTGGATCTCGGCCTCCGGCTCGGCCAGCAGGTTCTCGTACCAGGCTGGGTTCTCGGGGGTGCCGCCCTTGGAGGCCACGATCACCCAGCCCTCGCCGTCCGGGCGCTCGATCAACGGCGTCGTGCGGGTCTCGCCCGAGCGCCGCCCGCGGGTGCTCAGCAGCAGGACTTCGGTGCCCCGCCAGTGGCTGCCGCGCTGCCCGTCGGTCTCGCGGTACACCCTCACGTGCTCCGCCCCGAAGAGATCGTCGTCAGGGCCCTTGCTCACAACAGCGATGGTACAACCGGGCCACTCGCTTCGCCGCCAGCCCCTGAGGCGATTTGCTGGACAATGGGCCGCCCGGGTGATAAACAATGCTTATAGGGCCCGACTGCCGTGGGGGGTGGTCTGACCTCGGGGGAATGACCGGGGCGGGGCGTAACCATCATTGCTGGAGGAAAAGTCATGGAAAGACGTAATCTCGCGGCGGGCTTGGCGACGCTCGTGCTTGGGCTGCTGATGCTCAGCGGCACGGCATTCGCCCACGTTGCCCACCACAAGAAGGCCAAGCCGAAGACGACCGCTGCACCTGAAACGTGCGTCGTCTACACGGAACCGGGCCAGTTCATGGACCAGGGCGAGTTCGGTACATCGTCGAGCGTCGCCGACATCGTGTCGGTGGAGTGCGAACCGGTGTACGCCGAGCACTACGTGACGATCAGCGCAAACGAGCTCTACAGCCGCTGTGACAAGAGCCTGTACTGGTCTGAAGCGGCACCGTTCGATCTGAGCAAGTCGGAGCCGAGCTACACGGTGCGGCTGGACAACGACGGCAACGGCGGCGCGGTCCTCTGGGGCGGCCCCTCCTGTGCAGCGGGCGAAAGCCTCGTCGCGGCCCACCTCGACGAAGCTCCCTACACGACCGTGACGACGAGCTTCACGGTGCTGCCACCGCGGCCGACCGAACCCGGCGTCATCGCCGAACCTTCGGCGGGCGCAGTTGAGGGCGAGGAAAACAGCAGCGCGGCGGCGATCATCGAGGTCGAGTTCCCGCCCGTGTTCGCTGAGGAACCGGTCAACATCAACGCCTCCCAGCTGGACTCGCGTTGCCACAAGGGCGACCTGACGTGGGTCGGCCCCGAGGGTCAGGTGCTGGGCTACGGCGGTGAACTCACCGGCCTCGGGCTCGACAACGACGGCAACGCCTTCGTTGTGGCGCTCGGCGGTGAATCGTGTGCAGCCGGCTCGAGCCTCGTGGAAGCGAGCCTCGAACACGCTCCGTACACGACCTACACGACCGACTTCAACATCCTGCCTCCGGTGCCGACGTTCCCGGAAGCAGCGCCAGAAGACTGACGAGTTGGAGGTCCGGTCGGTAACGACCCAGTAACAAGTAGTCAGTAGCGACAGGGCCCCGGAGACACCTCCGGGGCCCTCGTCGTTGAGCGGCCGGGCAGCGGCCGTAGGCGCCCGCCGGGGCGCGGTCTACCCTGCAGGCGTTGGCTCACCATCGGGGAACCCGTCGCGGGGCGCGCGGGCGGAACCGGCGCAGAGCACGTGGGACGAGCGTATGTTGCAAGCGCGCTGTGGAGAGGAATACGCCCTCGTCTCAGGGGTCGTTCGCGCCATCCGTCTCCTGCAGATGGAGGCCCCTACCCCTGTCTGACCACCGCCGGGACACCACGCCCCGGTGGGCGGTCCTCCCCTGCGCGCTGCTGACCGGACTGCTGGCGCTCGTCATATGCCTGGCGCCGGCGTCCGCCGGAGCCGCCCCGCCGCAGTGCCAGCCGGTTCATGGAGCTCCGGCGGCGACCGACTGGGGTGTCGACGGAGCCGAACAGCTGGCTGCGGGCTTCAGGAGCGCCTACGAGAACACCCCGATGACCGCGCGGGGCGTTCAGGGCGTGAGGCAGCTCAAGAGCGGCTTCAAGTTCCACCTCGCGGTGATGGGCGATTGCACCGTGCAGGCGTGGGGAACCAACAACAAGGCGGAGCTGGGCGACGGGACCCAGCAGGCGCGCAACCACCCCGTGCCGGTGCTCGGGCTCACCGACGTCAAGGAAGTCGCGGTCGGCAACGCCCACTCGATGGCCCTGCTCTACGACGGCACCGTGTGGACCTGGGGGGCGGCGGAATTCGGCGAGCGGGGCAACCGTGAAAGGGGCTTCGAACGTGTGGCCCGCGACAGCGAACCGTGGTTCGTGCCGCGGGACCGTCCCACGCAGGTGCCGGGCCTCACCGGCGTCAGGCAGATCGCGTCCGGCGGCACGCGTGACTTCGCGCTCCTGGAAAACGGCGAAGTGATGGCCTGGGGCGATGACCGGGGCGGGGATCTGGGCGTCCAGGAGAGCGGCGAAAGCGAAAAATGCCTCGGTGAAACGCACGCCATCACGCCGATCCCGTGCAGCACGATCCCGCGCCCGGTGATGGCCTCGCCGGGCATGCCGCTCGCCGGCGTCGAACGGATCGGGGTGGGGGACGAATCGGCCTACGCAGTCCGGTCCGGGGGCGAGGAAGTGCTCGCCTGGGGCGAAAACCTCAGAGGCCAGCTCGGCAACGCGAGCACCGCCCCGAGTCCCTCGCCGGTCCGCGCGAGCTTCGAACCGGGCTCCCCGGTGGTGGAAATAGCGGGCGGGTCCGGCCACGTGCTCGCGCGGCTCGCGAACGGCCAGGTGTACGCGTGGGGCGCGGACAACGCCGGCCAGCTGGGCTTCGCGGCCGGTGAGGAAGCCTGGGAACGCTGCGGCGAAGGAGCCGCCTGCAGCACGATCCCCCAGCAGGTGTACGCGCTCGACCACGTGGTCCAGGTCGCGCCGGCCGAAAACACCAGCCTCGTGCTCGAGGAACGGCAGAACGCTGCCAGGGTGGTCTACTCGTTCGGCTCCACCGGCCACTACGAACTGTTCGGGCTGGGGAACCTTCCCTACGAAGAAACCGCCACCCCCACGCCAATCACGAGCCTCGGCCCGGTGCGCTCGCTGAGCCTCAGCTCGACCACCGCCGGGGTGCTGCTGGAAAGCAGCCCGGGACCACCTTCGGTGCTCAGCGCGACGCCCGTGCAGCAGGGCCTCGATGTCACCTGGAGCGTGCCCTCCTCGGCCTACAAGTTGCGCTACCGCCCCGCGGGGACACGCGAATTCAGCTCGCCGGAAGAAGCCGACTGCCACGCGCCCTGCGAAGCGCAGTTGACGGAACTGCGACCCGAACCCTACGAAGTCACGCTCAAGACCCCTGAAGGGCGGGAAGGGCGGGAAAAGATCCGCCACCTGCAGAGCACGCCGCTGCCGGCGCAGGGTGCTCCCGTCAACACCTCCCCGCCCACGCTGAGCGGCTCGCCCGCCACCGAAACCGGCAAACTCGACGAAGGCCAGACGCTGACGGCCGAACCCGGCAGCTGGACGAACCACCCGACCGGCTTCACCTACGCGTGGCTGCGCTGCAGCGGCCTCGGCGAAAACGGCGTCAGCGAAGAAGAGGGAACCGAATGTGAACCGATCACGAGCGGCCCGGAGGAAACGCCGGTCACCACCAGCACCTATAAACCAGGCCCGGCCGACGTCGCCGGCACGATCGCCGTCGAGGTGCGGGCGACCAATGCCCACGGCTTCAGCATCGCGAGCTCCGAACCGGAACTCGTGCTCCGGCGGGGCGAAGAATCAGAACCGCCGCCACCGCAGTTCATCACCCCGCCGACGCTGTCCGGCGTGGCCGTCGAAGGTCGCCAGCTGACCGCCCACCGCGGCGTCTGGGAAAACGAACCGCTGAGCTATGAAGAGAAGTGGTTCCGCTGCAAGGGGCGCAACCCCGAAGGGACAGGCGGCACCTGCAAGGCGATCACTCACAAGAACCCCGAAACCGGCAAATCCGAACCGGCGACCGGCAACACCTACGTGACCGGCCCCGAAGACGTCGGGCTGTGGATCGAGGACCAGGAGACGGCCGCAAACACCGGCGGCTGGAACCTCGCCGTGTCGCTCGCGGTGCAGATCGCCTCGCCCTCGCCGCCGACCAACGTGACGCCGCCCCAGATCACGGGGATCGCACAGAAGGGCCAGACGCTGACGGCGCAGGCGGGCACGTGGAACAACGCACCCCAGGCACCGCGGTGGCAATGGCTGCGCTGCAACCAGTCGGGCGGCCACTGCACCGAAATCAAATCCGCCGCGGCGTCCACCTACACCCTCGGCTCCGAAGACGTGCACCACGCGATCAAGGTCAGCGAAACGGTCGAAAACGGCGCCGGGCGCAGCAAGCCCGTCAGCTCGGCGGCAACCCAGGCGGTGCCCACGCCCCCCGGCGCGCCGCCGTCGCTGACCACGGCTCCGAAGATCACCGGGACCCTGACCCAGGGCCTCCTCGTGACCGCGGTGCAGGGAAGCTGGAGCAACCAGCCGTTCGCCTTCGCCCACCAGTGGCTGCGCTGCGAACACTCCGGCCAGGGCTGCCAGCCGATCATTGGCGCGGTCGCCGCCACCTACAAGCTCACCGGCCAGGACGTCGGGCACACGATCGTGCTGCTGGAGACAGCGACCAACGCCGCCGGGTCGACCGCGGGCGACTCCAAGCCGAGTGCACTCGTCGCCGGGGCGGTCCCGGTGGCATCTGCGCCGCCGACGATCAACGGCAACGTCCAGCAGGGCCAGACGCTGACCGCGGCGCACGGCAGCTGGAGCAACGAACCGAGCGGCTACGCCTACCTGTGGCGACGGTGCAACGCGACAGGGAAGAAATGCAAACCGATCTCCGGCGCCCTCGCGCGAAGCTACACGCCCACGACGGCCGACGTGGGCTCGACCCTGTCGGTGAGTGAAACGGCCTCCAACGCGACCGGCCCCGGCAAAGCCGCCGGCTCGGCCACCACCGCCGCGGTTGTGCCGGGGGCGCCGCAGAACCTGGCGGCCCCGAAGATCCTCGGGACGCCGAAGGTCGGGCAGACGCTGACGGTACAGGCCGGACAGTGGAGCAACGCCACCAAAGAACTGCTGCTGAACTGGCTGCGCTGCGAAGCCGGCGAATGCCACCCGATCGAAGGCGCGACGGCCCACACCTACAAGCTCACGGCGGCCGATGCCGGCTTCTCCGTGGCCGTCAGGGAAGCGGCGGTCAACGCCGGCGGCTGGAACGCGGCCGTCTCCGAAGCGGTGGCCGTCGAATCCTCCGCCGCCGAGGTGTTCGGGCTCGGGGGCGACGCGCTGGGGTAGGGTCCGGCGGGTGCTGGTCCGCAGCGAACAGGGTGGCGCGCTGGCGATCGGCCAGCTGTCGCACTCGTGGCTGGCGGGTCAGCTCGCACGGGCGTGGGGCAACGAGCGCTTCGTGGCGGCGGAACCCTTCGAGGAGGTGGTGCTGGGAGCCGTCCAGCACGACATCGGCTGGGCGCTGGTGGACCTCGAGCCGCGCCTCAACGAGGACACGGGACTGCCGCGTGGGTTCCTGGAAACGACCGTCGAGGAGCACCTGGCGATCTGGCGGGGAGCCCCTGAGCGGCTGGCCACCCAGAGCCTCGACGCGGCGCTGGTGGTCTCGATGCACGGCTGCTCGCTGTCGCAGCTGAGGGCCTCGGTGTCGGGGGCGGAGGAGGCCGGATTGCTCAACGAGCACGTTGCCGAGGAGCAGGCCCGGCAGGCCCGGCTGCGCGAACGGCTCGGGATGTCCGAGGCGCACGCCGAGCGCACCCGCCGCCAGATGTGGACCTGGGACAGCCTGTCGCTGGCCCTGTGCCTGGGCTGGCAGCCGTTCACCGCCAACGACGTGCCCGCCCGGGAGGGCCTGGTCGATCTCGAGCTGCACGACCGGGGTGAAGGACGCTGGCTACTGGACCCCTGGCCGTTCGCCGCGGACCTCGTGCGGGTGCACTGCGAGGGACGCCTGCTCGCCGGGGGCTTCGGCGACCGCGGAGCCCTGCTGGACGCCGTTGCCCAGGCCCGGCCGGTGAGGCTCGAGTACGTCCTGGAGGCACCCTGAGCCGCTCGCGGGCGACGCTCCCTCCCAGCGCCCACTACGCCCAGCCGTGGCGCGTGCACGAGATCACGCGCGACTTCCGTCTGGAGGACGTCTGGGCTCTCCCCGCCGAAGGCGGCCGGGAGGAGTTCCCGCGGCTGGTGAAGACGCTCTCGGCGCGGGATCCCGCCGGCGGCTCTGCGACGGCTGCGCGGACGCTGATGAGGATCCGCCATCAGCTCGGCGCGCTGCTGGGGCTGGACGACCCTCAGAGCGGCGTCGGCGCGAGGGTGCAGACGCTGAAGGAGCGGCTGCCCGCGGACGTGGCGGCCGCGACGGACCCGCCCTCCCAGGGATCGCTGGACTTCCAGACCGTGTATCAGCTCCCGAACGAGTGGGCTGCGGAGATCGCCAATCGCACCATGCACGGCGTGCTGCACCTCGGCTGGGTGCCCGTCGGGGACGGGCGATACCGGGGACAGATGGCGATCCTGGTCAAGCCCAACGGCCTCGAGGGGCGCGCCTACATGGCGGCAATCCGTCCCTTCCGCCATTTGATCGTCTACCCCTCGATGCTGAGCCGCATCGAGCGGGTCTGGAACGAGCGGTAGCTCTAGTATCCGCCGCCTCGGACAGCGGGCGGAGAAAGGGGGGAGAGAGTGCAGCGGCGTTCACTCGGATCAGACGGAGCCGATCGGCTGGGCGGGCTCGAGCTGTTCGCCGGCACGACCGTGGGCGAGCGGCGGATGCTGGCCCGGCTCGTTGACGAAATCGTCTGCGAGGAGGGCGAGACGATCATGCAGGAGGGCGTCTCCGAATACGAGTTCATCGTGCTCGAGCAGGGGAGCGCCGAGGTGACCCGGCATGGGCGGCCGATCAACCAACTCGGCGCAGGCGCCTTCTTCGGAGAGCTCGCCGTGCTCGACGACGGCGCCCCCAGGACCGCGAGCGTGACCGCCACCTCCCCCCTTTGCGGACTGGTGTTCACCGCGCACTTCATGCGCGAAACGCGCGAGCGCTTTCCGGCCATCGGCGAGCGCATCGACGCGGTGGCGAAGGAGCACCTGCAGGCCGACGCCGCCCGCGGCGAAGCGCCGGGCTAACCTCAACTGGCCCATGCGCTTCGCGGTCAAGTTCCTCGGCTGCAAGGTCTCCCAGGCGGACGCGATGCTCGCCCGCCGCCAGCTGCTCGAGGCCGGCCATGAAGAGGTCGCCGAGAAGGAAGCCGAGCTGCACGTGATCAACACCTGCTGCATCACGCGCGAGGCGGAGGCGAAGTCGCGCCAGTCCGTCAGGCGCTCGCTGCAGAGCGCGAGCGAGGTGTACGTGGCGGGGTGCGCGGTGAACCTCAACCAGACCCAGTTCGCGGAGATCGACCCGGGGGTCAGAACCTTCACCGGCACCGCCGAGGACGTCGCAGTCAGGATGGCGACCCCGGACCGGGCAGCCGACGACGATGCGGGAGCGTGCGTCGACCTCGAGCACGAGGTCCCGCTCGGCCGCGCCGCGCGCGCCGCCACGGACTCGTGGGCGGGAACCCGCACGCGGGGGTTCGTGAAGGTGCAGGACGGCTGCGACTGCCACTGCGCCTACTGCATCATCCCGACCGTGCGTGGCAGCGCACGGTCGCGGGCCGCCACGGCGATCCTCGACGAGGTGCGCCGCCGGGTGGCCCAGAACCAGCGCGAGATCGTGATGACGGGGATCAGCGTGGGCGACTACCGCGATCGGCAGCAGGGGCTCGACCTGGGACAGCTGCTGGTGGAGGCGGCCCGCGTGCCCGGGGTGGAACGGGTGCGGATCTCCTCGATCGAGGTGATCCACGTGCGCAACTCGCTCGTGGAGGCGCTGCACCGCGAGCCGAAGGTGTGCCCGCACCTGCACGTGCCGCTCCAGTCCGGGGACGACGGCGTGCTCGCGGCGATGGGCCGCCACTACTGCGCCGAGGAGTACCTGCAGACGATCCACGAGCTGCGCGAGGCGGTCCCTGACATCAACCTCACGACCGACGTCATCGTGGGCTTCCCGAACGAGGACGAGGAGGCCTTCGAGCGGACCCTCGACGTGGTCGCCCGGGCAGGTATCAGCCGCGTGCACACGTTCTCCTACTCAGCCCGCCCGGGCACCGCCGCAGAGGCGCTCGGCGACCTGATCGCACCGGCCGAGAAGAAGCGCCGTTCGCAGGCGATGCGGGGGCTGTCGGAGGTGCGCTCACGCCACCACCGCACCCACAAGCTCGAGCGCACCGAGCGGGTGCTCGTGGACAAGGTCGCCGACACGCAGTGCTCCGGCTACACCGAGGACTACACGCGCTGCTACCTGCCGGCGGGTGCCGCCGGGGCGGGCCAAGTGCTCGAGGTCAACGTGCACGAGCTGCACGCCGACGGCCTGCTGGCGACGCCGGCCTAGGCGGCGGTCGCGGGCCCGGGCACGGTTGCCGCCTCGGACGCGGTTGCCGCCGCGGACGCGGTTGCCGGCCCGGGCGCAGTTGCCGGGCTCTTGGGATCTATGAGGATCTTCGCGTGGGTCTCGGGATCGGCGAGGGCGCCGAAGGCGTCCTCCACCCCGCCCAGCCCGACCGACCCGGTGACGAGGGGCGCGGCGTTGACCTTGCCCTCGGCCAGCATGTGCAACGTGTCGCGGAACTCGAGCGGCGTGTAGCCGACCACGAAGCGCAGGTCGATCTCCTTGTTGATCGCCATCGCCGGGCGGATCCGGTCGGCGCCCATGCAGACGCCGACCACGACCACGCGCGAGAACAGGGGAGCGCTGCCGATGATCTGGTCGATCACGCCCGGAACCCCGACGCATTCGAAGATCACAGGGCTCTTCGGCGTGGTCGCGCCGAAGGCTTCGGCGGCGCGCCAGACGCGGTGCCAGGGGAGCGGCAGGCGCTGCAGTTTCTCCATCGCTCCTACGGCCGTGTCGAGCACGGCCGGAAGCGTCGTGAGGTGGCCGTGCTGGGCGCCCGAGCCGTAGGGCGACTCGACCATCGGGTCCACGACCACGTCGGCGCCACAGGCGCGGGCCAGCTCGCGGCGCCCGGGCGAGAAGTCGCTTGCGATCACCGTCCGCACCCCGGTCGCCTTGAGCATGCAGATCACCGACAGGCCGATCGGGCCGCAGCCGATGACGATCGCCACGGTGCGCTTCTTGACCTCGCCCCGGCGCACGGCATGCCAGGCCACGGCCATCGGCTCGGTGAGGGTGGCGAGCTGCGCGGGCAGTCCGTTGGGAACCGCGATCGCCAGCGACTCCTGGACCAGGATCTGCTCGGCGTAGGCGCCCGGGGCAACGGCCGAGAGACCGATCCCGTGCACCCCCCCGCCCGCCCGCAGCAGCGGCATCGCCACCACGGTCGTGCCCTCGGGCAGCGACCCGCGCGTGCGAGGGCCCCGTTCGACGACCTCGCCGCAGAACTCGTGCCCCATCACCACGTCCTGGTCGGAGCGCATGAAGTCCTCGTAGCCCGCCTCCCGGGCGAGCTCGGCGAGCTCGTCGCAGTGGTGGCGGGCGTGCAGGTCCGAGCCGCAGATGCCGCACCGCAGAACGTCGATCAGCAGCTGACCGGAGCCCGGGGTGGGAGTGGGCCGCTCGACGAGCTCGAGCCGCCCCTCGCGGCAGCTCACGGCCCTCATCGCGGCCGGGGTTCGCGGCTCACGCGGCTCACGCGGCTCACGCGGCTCACGCGGCTCACGCGACGAAGGCGTAGTCGTCGAGGTCGAAGCGGGCGCTGCGCCATGCCGCCTCGAGGCTGAGGCTCGGCCTGAAGGGGGCGTCTCCGTGCTGATCGAAGTAGTAGCTGTTGGAGTTCGAGCAGGAGCCCTGGAAGAAGATCTGGTTGTGGCGGCGGCCGAGCATCGACTCCCAGTAGCGCTGGTTGGCCTCGGGTGTGATCTCGACACGCCTGGCCCCGTCCTGGCGCGCGCGGGCGAGGCAGCGCACGATGTGGCGCATCTGGGTCTCGATCAGCCCGAAGTAGGACTGCCCGTTGAAGCCGTAGGGCCCGAGGATCGAGAACCAGTTCGGGAAGCCCGGCACGCTGACGCCCTCGTAGGCCTGCAGGCGATTCTCGCCCCACCACTCCTCGAGCGCGACCCCGCCGACGCCGCGCGTCACGAACGGCGGCATGTTGCCGCTGTCGAAGACCTTGAAGCCCGTCGCCAGGACCAGCACGTCGATCGGGTGCTCGACGCCGTCGGCGGTCCGCACCGCGGTCGGCGTGATCTCCTCGATGGCAGCGGTCTCGAGCAGCACGTTGTCGCGATTGAAGGTGCGGACGTACTCGTTGTGGAAGCTGGGCCGCTTGCAGCCGAGGTTGTAGCGCGGGGTCAGCTTCTCGCGCACGGCCGGGTCCTCGACCTCGCGCAGCAGCTTGTGAGCGGCTCCTTCCCCGAGGGCCCTGAGACTCGGGAAGATGCCGGCGAAGTGGGCGGCGATCACGAAGGTGAGCTCCACGAACGCCTGGCTCAGCCAGCGCGTGGCAAGCATCGCCCCCGGGATCCAGCGCAGCATGCGCCGGGCGCGGGCGCTCATGGGCGCGTCGAGCTTGGGTAGGCACCAGATCGGTGTGCGCTGGAAGACCGTCAACCGCTCCACTTCCGGGGCGACCGCCGGGATCACCTGGATCGCCGACGCGCCGGTGCCGATCACGCCCACGCGCTTCCCCCGCAGGTCGACCGAGTGATCCCAGCGGGAGGTGTGCATCGTGTCCCCGGCGAACGCGTCGACGCCCGCGATGTCGGGCAGCTTCGGCTGGCTGAAGACGCCGGTCGCCCCGATCACGAAGCGCGCGGTGAGGCGCGCGCCGGCAGCGGTCTCGATCCGCCAGACGCTGGCCTGCTCGTCGAAGGTCGCGCCCACGACCCTCGTGTTCAGGCGAATGCGGTCGCGCACGCCGTACTTGTCGACGAGGTCCTCGGCGTAGGCCTTCAGCTCCCGTCCGGGGGCGTACACGCGCGACCAGTCGCTGCGCTTCTCGAACGAGAACTGGTAGCTGAAGGAGGGGATGTCCACGGCGATCCCCGGGTAGGTGTTCCAATGCCAGGCGCCGCCCACCCCGTCGCCCTCCTCGAGCACGAGGAAGTCTGGGAAGCCGCCCTGGTCGAGCTTGATCGCGGCGCCGATCCCGGAGAAGCCGGCGCCGATCACGATGACCTCGTGATCGACCTTGTTCGAGACCTCGTGATCGATCGTGTTCGTGTCCGTATCCATGCGATCAGGATAAGCCCGGCGCTGATCGCGCGTCGTCGCGTCGGCCGCCCGAAGCATCTGCGCTCGGCGGCGGACGAACGCACCGCCTCGCCGGCGACGATATGGTCAGGCTGCGATGCGCGTCTATCACCGCGAACACACGGGGCGCCCGTTGCGTGTTCTGTGGACGCTCGAGGAGCTGGGCCAGTCCTACGAGTTCGAGGTGATGACCCACGAGGAGGGCCAGAGCGAGCAGCACCTCGCGCGCCATCCGCTCGGTCGGGTGCCGGTGCTCGAGGACGACGAGGGCTACGTGTTCGAGTCGGCCGCGATCTGCATGCACGTGGCCGACCTGTATCCCGAGGGCGCGATGATGCCGCCGCTGGGGACGCACGAGCGGGCGCTCGCCTACCAGTGGTCGGTGTTCGCGCCGGCCGAGATCGAGCCGTACGTGGTCGAGGCCGCGATCTACGGCCAGTCCGACCCGGAGCGGGCGGACAAGGCCAAGGAGCGTTTCAGTCTCAGGGTGGCCGCCGTGGAAGCAGCCCTCGATGGCGAGTACCTCGTGGGCGACAGGTTGACCGTGGCCGACGTGATGGTCAGCACGGCCCTCAACTTCAGCGCGCGGGCGGGTTTTCCGGAGCTGCTGCCGGAGGCTCTGAAAGAGTACGTCGTCGGTCTGCGGGAGCGCCCCGCCTTTCTCAGGGCACAGGAGCGCGTCTCCCAGCTGCCGGCGCAGGCCGAATAGCCCACCCGAGCGCCGGCCTCGCGCGAGCGATGCCGCTTCCAAATCGATCGGATCGACAACAGCTGCGGCGCGGAGCGCAGAGCGGGCGTTGGCTGTTCGCCTGCTTGATGCTGACGCTGTCGTTTGCGGCCGGCCTGGCGTGGGCGACCCCCCCGAGCGCCCCGGCGCAGGGCACGCTCGAACTCGAAGGCCTCGCTCCCGCGGCCAAGCTCGCGCTCCTGAGGAGGGTCGCGAGTCCGGGCGGCGGCTGGGCTCCGCTGCACACGGGCCCGCCCGCCCGCCCGGAAGGCGCCGCGGCGGTGGGCGTCTGGAGCCGGGACCCCGGCGATCGCGTGCCCGCCGACTTCCTCGGGCTCTCGTTCGAGGCCACCACGCTGACCGATTTCTCGAGCCTCACGCAGGGCGGAACCATGGCCCGCCTGCTGGGCTCGCTCGGGCACGGCACCCTGCGTTTCGGGGGAGGGTCCGTGAACAGGTACGTCGCCTTCCAGCAGCCCGGAGCCCAACGGCCGCGGTGGGCGAGCCACCCCGTGTCCCCCGCCGACCTGCGAGCGCTCGGCTCGCTCGCCCACAGAGCGGGCTGGAAGGTGCTGCTGACCCTGAACCTGGCCCACTACGAACCCGGCGACGCAGCCGAGGAGGCAGCCTCGGCCCACCGCGAAATCAACAGCGCGCTGGCCGGGATCGCGATCGGCAACGAGCCCGACCGCTTCGGCGAGTTCGGCCTGCGGAGCTCCACCTGGGGCTTCCCCCAGTACGCCCAGCAGCTCGCCGCCTACCGCGGCGCGATCGCGGCTTCGGCGCCCGGGACGCGCGTTGCGATTCCGGACGTGTCCACCGGGGAACCGCCGCTGCCGTGGGTGTGGGAATCGATCGGGCTGCGCCCGTCGATCCTCACCGACCACTACTACCCGCTGACCGCGTGTGGCCACAAACCAACCGCCACCCAGCTGCTGAGCCCCGAAGTGAGGCTCCAGGAGACCGTCATGCTGAGCACCCTGGCGGATATCCAGCGCACCGCGAGGGCGCCCCTGGAGCTGGACGAGACCAACGACATCTCCTGCAAGGGGCAGGCGGGCGTGAGCAACACCTTCGCATCGGCGCTGTGGGCCGCGGACTACATCGCCCGGACGATGAGAGCCGGGCTGCGGGGGGTCGACTTCCACACCCTGCTGAACCTCCCCGAGTCCTACACGGCGCTCGTCGGTGAAGGCGCCTCGCTGCACCCCAACCCCGAGTGGTACGCCCTGCTGCTGACCCACGCGCTGCAGGGGGCGAGGGTGCTGCCGACCTCCGTGAGCGCCGGCGCGAACACGACCGCCCAGGCGTTCCAGGGGCCGAACGGAGCCCTCGAGCTGCTGCTCGTGAACTTCGATCTCGCGGGGAGCAGGCCAACCCGGGTCACGCTCGGGCTCCACGGCGGGAGCGCACAGGGGGGAACGATCCTGCGCCTGACCGCGCCGGCGGTGCTTGCCACCACGGGCGTGAAGCTGGGCGGCGAGGAAGTCGCGGCCTCCGGGGAGTGGCGCCCGAAGCTGCCGCTGCCGGCGCTCGACGACCGCGGCGGCCGCCTGGGGCTGTCGATGCCGGCCGCGAGCGCGGCACTGGTCACGATCCCGGCCACCGGGTAGCCCGGCACGCCGCCCGCCTCGCTGCCGGTGATACGGTCGCGAGATGAGCGATCTCGGACCGTCTTCCACAGCCAGCGATCTCGCTGCCGCACTGCGCCGCCGCGAGATCTCATCCAGCGAGCTGCTCGACGCCTGCCTGGCGGCCGTCGACGAGCGCAATCCGGCGCTCAACGCGATGGCGCTGCGCAACGACGACCAGGCGCGAGCCGCCGCGGCCGACGCCGACAGGAGGCTGGCGGCCGGCGAGGACGCTCCCTTCCTCGGGGTCCCGATCCCGATCAAGGACCTGACCCCGGTCGCGGGCTGGCCGGTGACGTTCGGCTCCAACGGGGCGCCGGAGGGCCCCAGCGAGGAGAGCGAGATGGTCGTGGACGCGCTGGTGCGCGCGGGCTTTGTGCTGTGCGGACGCACGACCACGCCGGAGTTCGGGGTCATCACGGCGACCGAGACCTCGCGCTACGGCATCACCCGCAACCCCTGGGACACGCAGCGCACTCCCGGTGGCTCGAGCGGTGGGGCGGCCTCGGCGGTGTCGTCGGGCATGTTTCCGATCGCACACGCCAACGACGGTGGTGGCTCGATCCGCATCCCCGCCTCCTACTGCGGCCTGGTGGGCCTGAAGCCGAGCCGGGGGCGCGTCCCGCGGCTCTCCCAGAGCTGGCTCGGAGCCGTGGTCGAGGGGGTCGTCGCGCGCAGCGTGCAGGACGCCGCCGCGGTGCTCGATGCGACCAGCGGGCCGGACGCGTGCTCGTGGTACAACGCCCCCGCCCCGGCGCGGCCCTTCTCCGCCGAGCTGCAGGCAGACACTCCGCGCCTGCGGATCGGGCTGATGGCCAACGCACCGCTGGGACTCCCCACCGACCCCGCCTGTGTCGAGGCTGCCCAGGCCGCCGCCGAGCTGCTGGAAGGACTCGGCCACAGCGTCGAGCCGGTCGAGGTGCCGACCATCTCCGAGGAGATGGTGCCGCCGTTCATCGTCCTCACGCAGGCGGGCTTGGCCGACTACGACGGAGTTGACTGGTCCAAGGTCGAGCCGCACGTCGCCCACGGACGCGCCGCCGCGGGCGAGACGAGCGCCTACGACTACGGGCTGGCGGCCAAGGCGCTGGAGCGGCTCAGCCGCCGCGAGCTCGCCCGCTGGGGGAGAGACTTCGACGTCCTGCTGACGCCGACCTCGGCGATCCTGCCGCCGATCGCCGGCTCGGTGCTCGAGGCCCAGCACGCCACGCCCGATGCACCGGTGCTCGACGTGGTGGCGAGCGTCTCGTTCACCGCCTTCGGCAACGTGACCGGCCAGCCGGCGGTGAGCCTGCCGCTGCACTTCACCGAGGAGAACCTCCCCGTCGGGGTCCAGCTGACGGGGGCACCGTGGCAGGAGGCGACGCTGATCTCGCTGGCGGCGGCGCTCGAGCGGGCCGAGCCCTGGGCCGAGCGACGGCCCGCGCTCGCCACTGCCTGAAATCCATCGCCGGACGCCCTTGACGCGGCGGGGTCCGGGCGGATAGCTTCGGCTTGTGGGCGGGGGCTCGCCCGGTCGGCGGTGGCTGCCCTGGCAACACAGGGATCGCGACCCGCGGCGGGCGGGTGTGAGCAACATAGGAAGGTTGGGGGTCATGGGACTCAGGCACCTGAACATGCGGGGCGCTTCGGCCGGCTGCGGATCCCCGCGACGGCCGCTCGGCACACCTCGCGCGCGGATCGCGCCGCCGGCGAGGATCGCCGGCCTGCTCGCGTTAGCGATTGCGGGGCTGCTCGTGTTCGCGAACGCCGCGCTGGCCGAAAAAGTGATCGAAAAGCCGGTCAACACCACGCCCCCGACGATCGCCGGGAAAGCCCAGGAAGGGATCACGCTGAAAGCCAAAGAAGGCAAATGGAGCGGCGGGAGCATCGCCTACACGTTCCAGTGGCAGCGCTGCGAACCGGAACTGGAATGCACCAACATCCCGCTCGCCACGACCTCCGAATACACGGCGCGCTACGTCGACATCGGCTCGACCCTGCGCGTGCTCGTGACGGCCTCGAACAGCGCCGGCTCGACCGAAGCGTTCACTGAACGGACCGCTGCCATCGTCGGCGTGGCGCCCAAGAACATCGAACTTCCCGCGATCGCGGGGCCGGCCCAGGAAGGGCAGCTGCTGTCGGTCAGCTCCGGCGCCTGGAGCGGGACGGTGGCCTCGAGCTACCTCTACGCGTGGGAACGCTGCGCGGGGAAAAGATGCTCCGAAATCGCCGGCGCCAACGCCGCCAGCTACCGCGTGGTCGCGGCTGACGTCGGCGACACGTTGCGGGCCTCGGTGACCGACCAGAACCTGGCCGGCAGCAGGAGCGCCACCTCGGCGCCCACGGCGATCGTCACCTACGGGCCGCCGGTGCCGATCGGCTTCCCCGCCATCTCGGGCCGGCTTCGCGAAGGCGGCACGCTGGAAGCGAGCACCGGCCGCTGGGTCGGGGCCGGGCCGATCGAATACGGCTACTCCTGGGAAGCCTGCAACCCCGAAGGGGGCTGCACCCATGCGGCCGGCTCGAGCTACGTGCTGGGCGCCGGCAGCGCCGGCGACACGGTGAAGCTGGTCGTCAGCGCGCACAACAAACTCGGCACGGCGAGCGCGAGCTCGGTGGCCTCCCCGACCGTCATCGGCGAAGGAGAAAGCTTCGCCGTCGGCTGGGGTGAAAACGCCCGCGGCCAGCTCGGCACCATCTACAGGAGCGGCTGGGAGGAAAGCCCGGTGGCCGCCGAAGGCGAGCAGAACATCGCCGCGATCGCCACCGGCGGGAGCTTCACGCTCGAGCTCCACGGCGACGGGACGGTCACGGCCGCTGGGGCCGGCTACTACGGCTCGATCGGAGACGGGGGACGTAAAGCGAGCTGGGAACAGGGCAAGAGCCACGTCACCGTCAGCGGGCTGAGCGAAGTCAGGGCGGTCTCCGCCGGGGCCGAGTACAGCCTCGCGCTGCTCGACGACGGCAACGTCGAGGCGTGGGGCAACAACGGCTACGGCACACTCGGCAACGGCACGGGAGGGTTCGAAAAAGAAACCGGCGAAAATCAGCTGGTGCCGAAAGAAGTCCGCGCGCTGAACGGCGCCGGCGTCACCGCGATCGCCTCCGGCGGGGGCGCCAACTTCGCCGTGCTGCCGGGCGGCAGGGTGATGGCCTGGGGCCACAACAACCGCGGACAGCTCGGCATCGCCTGGCCCGAACAGTGCGAGAAGCGCAAGACCTGCGAACCGAACGCCAAGAAGCCGAGCGAAGAACCCGGCAAAAAAGAGGCCGAACACCTCTGCTGGACAGAAGTCGGCCCGGAACAGTGCAGCAAGCTGCCGAAGCCGGTGACCGAAGGCGAAGGCGCGGGTGAACGCGAACTCGAACACGTGGTGCAGGTCGCCGCCTCGGCTGAATCGGCCTATGCCGTGCTGACCGACGGGGAAGTGCTCTCCTGGGGCAACGACGGCAAGGGCCAGCTCGGACAGACCCTCGAACCGGGGGCCCACACGGCCTTCACCCGCCCCGGGCGCGTGATGGCCAGTGAAACCGAACCGCTGCGGCACGTCGTGGCGGTCTCCGCAAACGCCAACCATGTGCTCGCGCTGCAGGAAGGTGGTCGCGTGGTGGGCTGGGGAGAGGCGGCCAACGGCTCGCTCGGGGAAGCAGCCGGGACGTGCGGCCACGAACACAAGAGCGGCGGCGGAACCTGGCCCTGCGACAGGTATGCCACGCCGATCACGGCGCTGAACGGCATCGACGTGACCCAGGTCGCGGCCGGCAACGGGTTCGCCGCCGTGCTCGGCAGCGAAGGCCGCGTGTACACGGTGGGAACCAACACCTACGGCGAGCTCGGGATCGGGCCCAAGTGCGAAAACGAAGGCGGCGAAATGGGCTACCAGAACGTCTGCTACAGCCGCGCGTGGAACCCCGTTCCCGGCCTTGAAGACGTGCAGGCGATCTCCGCCGGACTGAAAGATGTGACCGCGCTCGTCGGCGCCGGGGCCTCGCCGCCGCTCCCGATCGTGCAGACCGAAGCGGGCTCCCGCTCGGTCAAGCTGCAGTGGGTACTTCCGGGCGCCGAAATCCCCAACCGCGTCGCACAACGGGTCTGGGAACACGCCGGGGCAAGCGAAGTGGCCGAAGGCGAATTCGAAGGAGAAGGCTCTGAAGCCGAAGAAGTCGAAGAAGTGGGAGAACCTCCGACGAACACGACCCTGCCGGGCCTGCGGGTGATCGAATACGTGGAAGGCGAAAAGAAGGTCGTCCGCGGAGCCACGGCCGTGGGGGAGATCCTTGAAACCTCCCCCGGCAACTGGAGCGGGACACAGCCGCTGAGCTACGAATACCGCTGGCTGCGGTGCAAGAACGGCAAGTGCACGGTGGTCACTCCCTGGCTGCGGGGCGAAGAAGCCAAAGGCGAACAGTTCCCGCTGACCGAAGAAGACGCGGGTTATCAGTTCGAGGCCCAGGTGGCCGCGCGCCACGAAGGCGAAGCCCGCGGCATCGCAACCACCGCACCGAGTGAAATCGTCAAAGCCGAAAGCGAAGGCCGCAAAGTAACGGCCGAATACACCAACGCGGAAGGCCTCGACGGGTACGTGTTCGGCCAGCTTTACGGCAAGCCGCTGGAACCTGTGCTGTACGAACTCAAATTGTCAAGCGAAGGCGGCCCGAAGGCGCAGAAGCTGCGGACCTTCCTGGTGGCGCCGGGGCCGTAGGCGCGGGCCGCGCGAGGAACCCACGGCGGCAGGTTCCGGGGCCAGGCCACGGCACCGGAGGGCCGCGCCCAGCGCCGTCGTTGCATCACGCCGTTCGCGTCACGACGGTCAGCGTCGCCGTCTGCCGGACCCGGAAGCCAAGCTCCTCGTAGAGCCGGATGGCGCCCGTGTTGGTGGCCAGGACGTGTAGGAAGACACGCTCGGAGCGGAGCTGGATGGCCGCGATCAGGGCGCCCATCAGCCGCGACGCGAGCCCCTGGCCGCGGTGGTCGGGATCGGTGCAGACGGCGCTGATCTCCGTCCAGCCCTGCAGCCGCAGGCGCTCGCCGGCCATCGCCACCAGCGCCCCGCCGCGGCGGATCCCCAGGTAGTCCCCGAGCTCGATCGTCCTGGGCAGGAACGGCCCGGGCTCGGTGCGGAGGACGAGCTCGATCATCTCGGGAACGTCCGCACTCCCGAGCGCGAGCGCCTCCGGGTAGGGGGATCCGCTCAGCTGCTCTCCGACCATCTGGACGAGCTCGAACGCCTGCAGTGCCTGCCAGCCATCCGGCAGGTCGATCCCGGTGTGGCGGATGGCGGCAAAGCTCCCGGGGGCGAGGAGGGTGGCGGCGTCCTCCCAGTCCTGCGCGGACGGCAACGACGGCATCGCCATGAACGGTGCGACGTCCTGCGGGTAACGGCCTACGCGCCCGCGAGTCTGAGCGAAGCGCGCGTGAGGGCCGCTCAGCGCCGCCTCGACGGGATTGTCAAGCAGCGCTTCCTCAGCCGCCTGCAAGGCCTAGAGCGCGAGCGCCCGCGAGACGATCTTCTCGCCCTCGACGCCCTTTGGCAGGTCGCCGAAGGCCAGGCCGCGGTGCTCGAGGCGACCGGCGCAGAAGGCCGCGGACACGAACCCGGGTGAGTGGCGCAGCAACAACGATGCCTGCAGTGCCAGCGCCATGTCCTCGACCAGACGCCGGGCGCGCCATTCGGCCTCGGGGAGGGCGGCGGGCGGCTCCAGCAGGCGCTCACGCAGCGAGCACAGGTGGGCGTCATAGCGCGCGTCGGTGCCGACGGCGAGCTCGCACTCGGCCAGGAAGGCCGCCACCGACTCGGGTTCCCGGGCGATGGCACGCAGGACGTCGAGCGCGATCACGTTGCCCGACCCCTCCCACACGGTGCCGAGCTGGATGTCGCGGTAGAGCTGCGCCATAGGCGCCTCCTCGACATAGCCGTTGCCACCCAGACACTCGAGCGCCTCGGCGGCCAGTGGAGCACCCCGCTTGCAGACCCAGTACTTCAGCACCGCCAGGGCAAGCCGCCGGAAGGCCGATTCCTCGCCCGAGGCGTCGTCGAAAGCACGGGCGAGCCTGATCGTGGCGGCGGTCGCGGCCTCGGACTCGAGCGCGAGGTCGGCGAGCACATTCCTCATCGCCGGCTGGTCGGCCAGCGGTGCGCCGAAGGCGTTGCGGTGGCGGGCGTGCCACACGGCCTCGGCGACGGCGCGGCGCATCAGTCCGGTGACCGCGATCAGTGTGTCCAGGCGCGTGTAGACGAGCTGCTCGACGATGAACGCGGTGCCGCGACCCTCCTCGCCGAGCATCCGCGCCGGGAGATGGTCGTACTCCACCTCCGAGGAGGCCAGACAGCGGCCCCCGAGCTTGTCCTTCAGGCGCTGGATGCGAAAGCCCGGGTGGGGCCGGTTGGCCACGAAGCAGGTGATCCCGGCGTCGGTCTGGGCGGTCGTGAAGAAGACCTCGAAGACCGGGTGGGTGCAGAACCACTTGTGGCCGGTCAGCTCGTACCAGCCGTCGCCGACCGGCTCGGCGATCGTCGAGTTGGCGCGCAGGTCGGACCCGCCCTGCTTCTCGGTGAAGGCCATCCCGGCCTGTGCGAAGCGGTCGTAGTCGGGCAGCGTCATCCGCTCCACCCACTCGGCTGCGAGCACCGGATCCTGGCGCATCGTCGGAACCGCGGCGTAGTTGATGGCGAACGGGCAGCACGGTCCCGTATCGAGCTGGTTGAAGAGGTGGAACATGCACGCCCGCACCACGTGTGCTCCCTCGCGCGCCTCCTGCCAGGGCAGCGTGTTCACCTGCCGCTCGACGCCGAGACGGAGCATCCAGTGCATCGAGGGGTCGTAGTCGATCTCGTCCACGCGGTTGCCGTAGCGGTCGTGGGTGCGCAGCACCGGGATGTTGCGCTGGGCACGCTTGGCGTGCTCCAGGGCCTGGGACGAGCCGAGGATCAGCGCCAGCTCGCGGGTGCGCTCGCGCCCCCAGCCGCCGCCCTCGCGATCGAGCGCCTCCTGCAGGGCGAGGTCCGCCGAGAAGGGGTCGTAGTCCGCCAGCGGAGGCGGCTGGTTGGCGACCTCGTGCGTGGCCCAGCTCGGCCGGGTGGCCTCGGTGGCGCTCACAGACCACGCCCCCGGGCGCGACGATCGACGTCCCCTCTCACACTGGGTCCTGCGGGACGGGACGCACGGGCATCGCTCATCGGTCTGGCTTCGACTCTACGGGATGGCGATATCGGCCGCAAGGCGTGCCGCGGGGTCTTATCGTTGGCCCATGATCAAGCTCGTTTTCACCATCCACCGCAGGGAGGGCATGACGCGGGAGGAGTTCCAGCGCTACTGGCGCGAGGAGCACGCCGAGCTCGTCAAGCGCCACGCGAGCGCCCTCGGCATCCGCCGCTACGTCCAGACCCACGCCCGCGACACGGACATGGACGAGACCATCTCCGGCGCACGGGGCAGCGAGCCGCGCTTCTACGACGGCGTGGCGGAGCTGTGGTGGGACAGCCTCGAGGACCTGGTGGCGGCCGCCACCAGCGAGCCAGGACTGATCGCCGGCCGGGCCCTGCTCGAGGACGAGAGCCGTTTCATCGACCTCGCCCGCTCTCCCCTGTGGCTGGGCGAGGAGCACGTCGTGATCGACGGCTCCTAGCCGGCTGCACCCGGCCGGGCGCGCGTGGGCGGCCCGCAGAAGTCGGCCGGGTGGCACTCGACCGGCCCCAGCGCCCGTCCAGGCCGGCGACGGGGTCTTTGGACCGCTGTCCATATCGACGTTGCCGGGCTCGGAGCGACGATTTGGGAGATGGCGCTGAAGGCACTATCGCCGCGTGATCTAGCGAACACCCACACCCTGTTCAGGGGCTTCATGGGCCGAACGGGGACCGGCCACCGGACCGTCGCCGAGCTGCTGGCGATCTACCGCGAGCGCTGCGGGGCGCTGCCGGCCGGCGAGGACGCCGACGACGACCTGCGCGTGAACCGCTTCATCCGCGACATGGCGAGCGGCAGCTGGCGGGAGGGCCTCGTGATGCGAATCGGGGAATTCGACGGGAAGGTCCACCTGATCGACGGAACGCACCGCGGGATCGCCTATCTGGCGTGCCTGGAGAGCGGCATCAGCCATGAGCGCCTCCCGCCCCTGACCATCGACTGCTGAGCGACCTAGGCTCCAAAGGGCGCCGCGTCCGGCGGGACGTCCACGGCGTGCTCCTGCAGGGCGGCGAGAGGAACGACCTCGAGCGCCCGCTCATGGGTGGACGCGAGCACGACGTAGGCGGCCGCTCCGTCTTCGTGGGCGCGCAACCAGTTCAACGCCGTCACGCACCAGCGGTCGCCGGGCTGGAGCCCGGGGAAGCGGTGCGTGGGTATCGGGGTCGTGAGGTCGTTGCCGATTTGACGCTGATGCTCCAGGAAATCGGACGTGACCACCGCGCAGATCGTGTGACTGCCCCGATCCTCCGGGCCGGTCCGGCAGCACCCATCACGGAAGAAGCCGGTGATCGGGTCGGTGCCGCACGGCTCGAGCTCGCCACCGAGCACATTGCGATCCTCCACAGCACCAGTATCGCTTGCGAGTCGGGCCGGCCGCGGCTCGTGCCGTCCGTCCACCACCGGGGGCCGACGTGCCACGATGTTGCGCGGTGAGGTGCGCCGCGCGACTTCTCGTTGCAGCCCTGGCCGTGGCGCTGGTGGCGTGCGGGTCCAGTGGTGCAGCGAGCACGGCCCGCTCGTCGAGCAGACCGGCGTCGGCGGGGCCGGCGCCAGCGTCGGCGTCGAAGGTCCGGCTGGTACAGGTCGGGCGCTTCACCCAGCCGGTGGGCGTCACCGGCGCGCCGGGCGAACCGAGCCGGGTCTTCGTCGTGCAGCGTCCAGGACAGGTGGTGCTGGTGCTGAACGGCCACACCCAGGCAAAGCCGTTCCTCGACCTCGGCGGCCAGGTCTATTCCGAAGGCAGCGACGAGCAGGGCCTGCTCGGGCTGGCGTTCCCCTCGAACTACGCCAGCAGCGGACTGTTCTACGTCGACTACACGATGCCCGGCAACAACATCAGGATCGTCCAATACCGGCGCTCGGCCACGAACCCGAACGTCGCCGACCCGGCCAGCGCCAGGGTGCTGCTGACGATCGACCACCACAGGTACACCAACCACAACGGGGGCCAGCTGGCCTTCGGACCCGAAGGCGACCTGTACATCGGCGTGGGCGACGGCGGCAGCGAGGAGGACCCCGAAAACAACGGCCAGAACACCGACACTCTGCTCGGCAAGATCCTGCGGATCGACCCGTCACCGGGTGGCGGGTACTCGATCCCCGCCGGCAACCCGTTCGCGGGGCAGGCGGGCAGGCGCCCGGAGATCTGGGCCTACGGGCTGCGCAACCCGTGGCGCTTCTCCTTCGACCGTTCGACCGGCGCCCTGATCGTCGGGGACGTCGGTCAGGACCTGCAGGAGGAGATCGACTTCGCGCCGGCCGGCACGGGGGCGGGCGCCAACTACGGCTGGAGCATCTGGGAGGGAGACCGCCGCAACAAGCCGGGAACCGCACGGCACGCCGTGTTCCCGGTGCTGATAGCCCGGCACAGCAGCGGCTACTGCGCGATCATCGGCGGCTTCGTGGTCCGCGACCGCTCGCTTCACGGCCTCTACGGCCGGTATCTGTTCGGCGACTACTGCCGCCCGCAGATCGAGTCGGTCAAGCTCAGCCCCGGCAGGGCCACGGACCTCCGTGCGACGGGCCTGAGCGTGAGCGAAACGTCCTCCTTCGGCCAGGACGCCAGCGGACACATCTACATCACCTCGCTGGGCGGGCCGGTGTACCGCCTGACGGGCTGACGCGGGCGAACACGGGCTACCGACCCGCGCCGGCGAGATGCGTCAGTTCGCGTTGAGAACGGCGATCGCGCCCGTGAGCAGAAGGCCGCAGACCACGGCGGCCACCACCAGGCTCCCCGCCACGAGCCAAAGCAGGAAGAACAGCGCCCAGGCGAAGAAGATGAAGCCCACCGACAGTTCGCGCTTGGACCGGCCTGCCACGCGCGTGGAGTCCTCCAGCGCCTGCTGCTTGCGGGGGTCGCCGTAGCGCTTCTTGTCGCTCACCGGTCCAGTATCCCCTGTGCGCGTTCGGCGTGCGATCCCCGCGCGGCCCGTTGAGGCCGGCGCCGGTGTTTACTCGGCTGCCGGCTCCTGGGTAAGCCCGAACGGGCTGCCCTCGGAATCGCGGCAGATCGCCCATCGCTCTCCGGGATGCACAACGGTGCCGCCGAGCGCGGGCACCTGCTCGAGTGCATGGGCGATGTCCTCGACGGTGAAGTAGGGCAGCGAGAACGTGTCCCCGGGCCCGCGGCCCCGTTCATGGATGCCGAGGCTCAGATCCTCCGCGCCCGTCTGCCAGCCCTCGCCCTGGGAGGCCTCGCGCGCCCGCAGCTCGACCCCGAGCAGCTCCGTCCAGAAACGCTTGGCGCGTACCGGGTCATCGGCGGGAAACTCGATCAAGGTCCTCATCACGCATACCCCAGTCCGTTGACGTGCGGGCGAACCTCGGCGTCGCCCGCGATCCGGGACATGCTCGCACCGCCCCACCGGTGCCGTCGGCTCGGCGACGCGAGCAGGCGTTTGGTGGGAGGATCGGGCGATGGCGGCAACGGTGTACGTGATCCGCGGCTCGCACGCGTGCCGGACGGCCACGCTGATGCTCGAGCACAAGCGGATCCCCTACCGCGTCACGGTGCTGCCGACGGGTCTCCATCCGATGCTCGTCCGGGCTGCCGGCTTCCCGGGTAACAGCACGCCGATCCGCACGGTCGACGGCAGCACGCACAGCCGGCTCGCGACGCTCGACCGGCTCGGCACCGTGCCGGCGCTGCTGATGGACGGCGAGCAGATCCAGACGAACCACGAGATC
The DNA here is from genome assembly GCA_963821425.1 of uncultured Solirubrobacteraceae bacterium. Taxonomy (GTDB): domain Bacteria; phylum Actinomycetota; class Thermoleophilia; order Solirubrobacterales; family Solirubrobacteraceae; genus Palsa-744. Next base: position 1,274,772 of record CAWGDS010000004.1, on the reverse strand, counting down.
GCCCGCCACCTCGAGCGTGTATGCCCGGATCCGCCGCTGTTCCCGGTCGAGCCGGAGCGTCGTCAGGCGGTCGAAGAGGCTGAGCGGTGGGGTGATGAGGAGCTGCAGATGGCGGCCCGGCGCCTGTTGCTGGCCACGCCTGTCTCAGAGCTCCGCGAAGACGGAGCCCGCGGGCGGCTCGGGCCGCTGCTGGCGAAGTCAGACTGGCTGCGGGGGATCCTCGCGCGGCGTGCCGGGCTGGTGTTCCGCGCGAGCGACCGCAACATCGATGACCTGCTGGCCGCGATTCCCCCGCTGCTGGACACGGTCGACGAGTGGGTGCAGGAGGGAGTGCTCTGCGCTGAGAGCCTCACGGTCGCGGACTTCACGATCGCTCCCAGCCTGGCGCTGCTCTCCTACCGGCCCGACATCGACCGTGAGCTGGCGAACCGGCCCGCCGGACGCGCCATGGACCGGCTGCTGCCCGACCCGACGGCGTCACCGGTCGCGGTCGGTTCCCACGCCTGACGGCGGCCCTACGGTCAGTAGGACTTCGGCAGCCCGAGCGAGTGCTCGGCCACGTAGTTGAGGACCATCTCCCGGGATACCGGCGCGGTGCGCGCCACGCGGACTCCCCACCAGAGGTCGCTGAGGCCGTACTCGAGAGCGAAGCCGTTGCCACCGTGGGCCTGGATCGCACGGTCGACGCACTTGATCCCTGCCTCCGCGGCGGCGAACTTGGCCATGTTGGCCGCCTCGCCCGCCCCCGGGACGCCGGCGTCGTAGAGGGCGGCGGCCTTCTGTGTCATCAGGCGGGCGAGCTCGAGCTCGATCTTCGCCTCGGCCAGCGGGTGGGCCACCCCCTGATGGGCGCCGATCGGCTGACCCCACACCTCCCGCTCGCGGGCGTAGGCGGCGCCCCGCTCGAGCGCCAGGCGACCGATCCCCATCGAGATCGAGGCACCCATGATGCGCTCCGGGTTGAGGCCGTCGAAGACCACTCCCAGGCCACCGTTCTCGCCCCCGATCAGGCGCTCCTCCTCGAGCTCGACATCGTCGAAGAACAGCGTCCACTGCTTGTCGGCTCCGCGTACGGCCATCGGGATCGCCTGACGCGTGAAGCCGGGGGCGTCGACGTCCACGATCGCCAGCGACGGTAGTCCGAGCTCCCCGCTGGGGAGGCGCGTGCGCGCGACCACGAGCACGGCGTCGGCGTCCTCGACGGCCGAGATGAAGGTCTTCTGCCCGTTCAGCAGGAAGCGGCCGTCCTCGCGCCGCAGCGAGGTGGCGAGGTTGTGCGAGTTGGTGCCGGCGCCGGCCTCCGTGATCGCGAAGGCGATTTTCGTCGTCCCCCGGCCGATGCCCCGCAGCCAGCGGTCCTTCTGGGCCTCGGTGCCGTGGCGGGTCAGGATGCTCCCGACGATCGCCGGCGAGACCACGATCAGCAGCAGGGCGCAGCCGGCCGCCGAGATCTCCTCCCCGACCCACGACAGCGCCGTCATCCCGAGGCCGCCCCCGCCGTACTCCTCGGGGATGTTGACGCCCAGATATCCGCTCGACGCCAGCGCCTCCCAGAGCTCGCTCGGCGGCTCGTCGGCGTCACGCTTTCGCTGCATGTAGTCGCGACCAAAGCCGGCGCAGATGCCCGCCACGGCCTCTCTCAGCAGGGTCTCCTCGTGGGAGGGAACGAGAGCCAGGGCGGCGGCGGCAGCGGTGCTCGACACAGCTCGCGATCCTACGGCATCTCGTGATCCGGACCGGCCCGTATCGTGGCCGGCCCATGGCCCGGACGAGGCTTTACCGCGACGGGAAGCTCGTGTCCGAAGACTTTCCGGTCGAGGACATCTCCGAGCTGCTCAAGGAGCGGGGAACCTATGTGTGGCTGGACTACTGCTCTCCCACGCGGGAAGACCTCGCGTCGATCGCGGAGGAGTTCAAACTGCACCCCCTGGCCGTCGAGGATGCCGTCACCGACCACGAGCGGTCGAAGCTCGACCGCTACGACTCGCACCTCTTCCTCAGCGCCTATGCGGTCCATCTGGACGCCGAGACGGGAATCCTCAGCGCCAGCGAGATCGACGCGTTCGTGATGGATAACGCACTCGTCACGGTCCGCGACGACGACCGGCCGGACATCGACGCGGTCTCCCAGCGCTGGGACGACTGCAGCGACCTTGCCGGCAACGGCGTCTCGTATCTGCTCTGGGGTCTGCTCGATCACATCGTCGACGGTCACTTCGAAGCGGTGCAGTCGCTCGACACCCAGATCGAGTCGCTCGAGGACATGCTGTTCGACGACCGCCCGCGCCAGCCCGAGGTGCAGCGGCGCTCGTTTCAGCTCCGCAAGAGCCTCGTTCTCCTCCGGCGGCTGGTGCTGCCGATGCGGGAGGTCGTCAACTCGCTCATGCGCCGCGACCTGCACGTGCTCGACGAGGGGATGGTTCCCTACTACCAGGACGTCTACGACCACGTCCTCAGAGCCACGGAATGGACCGAGTCGCTGCGGGACCTGGTGACGACGATTCTCGAGACCAACCTCACGATCCAGGGCAACCGCATGAACCTGATCATGAAGAAGGTGACGAGCTGGGCGGCGATCATCGCGGTCCCCACGGCGATCACCGGCTTCTACGGGCAGAACCTCCCCTACCCCGGCTTTGCGACGCACTGGGGCTTCTGGTTCTCGACCGCCCTGATCACCCTCGGATCGCTGACGCTGTACTGGGCCTTCCGCCGTGCCGACTGGCTGTAGCGGACCCGGTCGGGGACTGCGGGCGCCGAAGCGCCGCGGGCCGATCAGCAGCGGGCCGTCTCGCTGGTCCAGTAGGAGGGCAGCGTTGCGTAGGGATTGGGTCTTTCCGGCAGATCGGTGACGTAGAGCGAGCCGGCGTTGTCCGCTTCGGCCTTGGTGCAGTCGGCTTCCATCTCGGCTTCGGAGGCCCCGAAGACGATGTTGGCGATCTGCCCGGATGCCGCCGTGAGCACCCACGGTGCGGGTGAGTAGCCGGCGTAGGCGGCGGCCGGCCCCTCGAAGGTGACGACCTCATCGACCGCCCCCAGCTGCCACGGAGTGGTGGCCGTGTCACCTGGGTTTCCGACCACGAAGCCGCCTTTTTCGTGTACGTAGGCGGTGAGCTGGACGTAATACGCTTCCACCTTCGCACTCGGCACTTCGGCCATCTCGTCGAGGAAGATGCCCTCGACGCCCGGGTACCAGCCGTAGTAGTGGGCGATCGCCTTCTCCACCGCGGCCAGTCGCCGCTTGCCGTACTTGGTGAACACGTAGCCGATCACACGCTGGTCGTCTTCCTCGCAGGTGCGCATCGCTCCGGCGTACACCTTCGCCTCGCGCTTCACCGGCCCGTTGTTGGGGTTGAGGATCACGGTGGAACCGGCAGGCGCGGCTGCGCACATCGTCTGCCAGGGATCGGGCGAGCCTTCCGGGGCGAAGTAGGCCGGGACCAGCTCCAGGGGAGCAGCCAGCGCCTGCCCCGAGCCGAGCAGTCCGGTCACCCCGGAGGGCGCCGCAAGGACGAGCGCCGCGGTGGTCAACATGGCGACGGGCGCTCGGCTCACGCTGCGCCGAACTCGCGTGCGATCGACTCGACGGTCGTCCCATCGGGATCAACGACGCAGGCGCCGTATCCGCCCGCGTGGCGCTCGCCGGGAGCAGCGGCCTCGCGGTAGCCCGCCGTGGTGGCGGATCGATGGAAGTCGCGCACGGTCTGGCGATCCGGAGCGGGAAGGGCGAGGTGCATGTTCTCCGTCGCAGGCCGCCCGTCGGCGAGCAGCGAGAACGTCGCCCAGGCGCCCCGGAACTGCTTGCCCGCCTCCCAGACGCGGCCCTCTCGCAGGCCCGTGTGGCGGGCGAGGGCCCGGTAGAAGGCGACGGAGTCATCCAGATCGCGAACGCCGATCCACAGATGGTCGACGTTGCCGCCACGGCGCACGTCGTCGTGGCTGACCGCCTCGATGCTGTTGCCGTCGGGGTCCAGCAGGAAGGCCCCGTAGTAGCCGGGGGTGTACTGAGGACGCTCACCGGGCTCGCCGTCGCTGCTCGCGCCGGACTCGAGACCCACCCGCCAGAACTCTCGCACCGCCTCGCGGCTCGGGGCCACGAAGCCGACGTGGAGATGGCGGGTGGGCGGGTGCTCGCCGTCGGCGCCCAGCATCACGAGATCGTCCCAGGCGACCGACCGCTCGTCGCGGTGGCTCGGGGCCACCCCCAGCGTCTTGAGCACCGCGCCGTAGAGCCGCTCCGAGCGAGCCCTGTCGGAGACCCGGATCGCCACGTGGTCGAACACCCCGCCAGCGTAGCCCCGTCCCGATCCCTAGACATCGGAGTAGCTAAGGTGACGGACCCGATGGCCGGCGCGAGCCCTCCGCCCTCCTCGTCGCGGCGCCCGCGCGGGAGGTTCACCTGGACCGCCGGCGAGCGCGACGTGCGCGCGCTCTACCGCAAGCACTTCGGCGACCGCCGCAAGGAGCGCCAACTGCTCTCGACCGGGTCGTTCTTCGTGACCTTCGCGGCCGTGCGGGGCATCACCCATGCGATCCGGGCCGAACGTGGGCCGTTCAAGAACATCACCCCGGGCGGGCGCCACATCCACCACATGACCTTCGGAATCCTCGGCCTCTTGACGGTCGGCTACCTGTGGCTGCTGGAGATCGGCATCAACGAGCAACGCCTGACATCGGGTGTGACCGCGGTTGCATACGGGAGCGGCGCGGCACTCACGCTGGACGAGTTCGCCCTGTGGCTCAACCTCGCAGATGACTACTGGACCAAGCAGGGGCGAGAGAGCATCGACGCCGTGGTGCTGTTCGGCTCGATTCTCAGCCTGAGCGTGCTCGGCAAGGGCTTCCTCGCCGAGCTCGTGGGACTCGATCGCGGGCCACGGTAGCGCTGTGAGCGCGGTGGCGAGGTCTCAGCCCGGCGAGTCGGACCAGGCCTCCGGTGAGCGGGTCGGGAGCCTGGTGTCGGTCAACGTCGGTATGCCGAAGGACGTGCCGTGGCAGGGGAGAACCGTCTTTACCGGCGTGTACAAGGAGCCCGTCAAGGGTCGCCGGCGGGTCGGCAGGCTCAACGTCGACGGCGATGGCCAGGGCGACCTGAAGGGGCACGGCGGCGAGCAGCGTGCGGTGTTCGTCTACCAGATCGACTCCTACCGATACTGGGAACACCAGTTGGGACGAGACGACTTCGTGAACGGGCAGTTCGGTGAGAACTTCACCGTGGATGGGCTTGCCGACGACGAGGTGTGTGTCGGGGACCGCTACCGGATCGGGACCGCGTGCTTCGAGGTGACCCAGCCGCGGGTGACCTGCTATCGCGTCGGGATCCGCATGAACGACCCGCGGATTCCAGCCCTGCTGGTCTCCCACCGCCGCCCGGGCTTCTACTTCCGGGTGCTCGAAGAGGGCGAGGTCCAGGCGGGAGACGAGATCATCAAGCTGTCAACGGGACCTGAGCAGATGCCGGTCGCCGAAGTGGACGGGCTGTTGTACCTCCCCGGGCACGGCCGCCAAGAGCTGCTCCGTGCGCTGCGGATCCCCGCTCTCAGCTCGGGTTGGCAGGCCTCGTTCAGGGCCCTGCTCGATCAAGACCCGTCGGCGGGCAACGCCGGCCTCGGTGCACCGAGCCCTCCGCCGGCCTGGCTGGGCTTTCGGACGCTCGCCGTGACGGCGATCACCCACGAGAGCGAGGCGGTGATCTCGATTCGCCTCGAGGACCCTGCGGGGGCTGCCCTACCGCCCGCCCGCCCGGGCCAATACCTCACGCTGCGGGTCCAACCCGACGAGCAGAAACGGTCGCTGTTGCGCAACTACTCCCTCTCCGGACCCCCCGCGGCGGCCTACTACCGGGTCAGCGTGAAGCGTGAACCCGATGGCGCCGCCAGCGGCTATCTGTGCACTCGCCTGTCGGTCGGCGACCAGCTCGACGTCGGAGCGCCGCGCGGCACGTTCATCCTCGACCGCACGGACGCGCCGGTGCTGCTGCTCAGTGCCGGGATCGGCGCCACCCCCGTTATCGCCATGCTCCAGGCGCTGGCGGCGGAGCATTCGGAGAGGGACATCTGGTGGCTTCACGGTGCTCGCAATGGCCGCGAGCACTCGTTCGCCGCCGAGGCCCGTGCGCTTCTCGATGGGCTCCCGAGCGCGCACGGCCACGTGTACTACAGCCGCCCGGGCCCGGACGACGTGGAGGGCCGGGACTTCAACGCCGAGGGCCATCTCAGCGGCCCGGTCCTCGCCGAACTCGAACCGCCACACGACGCGCAGGCATACCTGTGTGGACCCGTGCCCTTCATGGACGAGATCAGCGCCGCCCTGGCGAGCGTCGGGATCGAAGCCTCACACATACACACCGAGCCGTTCGGGCCGGCACCGAGCCAGACGCCCGGGATCGCGGCCACCCCGGCGCGGGCGCCCCACCCGCCGGCCGGCAAGGCGGGCAACGGGCCGACGATCGAGTTCGCCCGCAGCGACCTGGCGATCCCCTGGAGCGAGGACTGGGCGAGCCTGCTCGAACTCGCCGAGGCCTGCGACGTACCGGTGCGGTGGTCGTGCCGCACGGGCGTCTGCCAGACCTGTGAGACGACGCTGATCGCCGGCGGCGTCGGCTACAACCCCGACCCCGTCGAGCCACCGCCGGACGGAAGCGTGCTGATCTGCTGCTCACAGCCGCGCGGGGACATCGTGCTGGACCTGTGACCCGACGCGAAGCGCTCCGGCCGAGCCGCGGTGATCAGCGGATCTCGATACCGCTGGGAGGAGGTTCCTCCTCGTAGGCGGCTTCGTGGGTCGAGGCCCGCCCGCGACGCCACGCCACGACCTCGCTCCCATCGAGGGGCGGCTCACCCAGCGCTCCGTCCCTGTCGGCCGCGTAGCGTTCGGCCCTCCTGGCCTCCTCGGCGGACTCGGGGTCGCCGAGCGTGACGCGGTCGCGGCCCGCCTCCTTGGAGGCGTAAAGCCCGCCATCGGCGATGCTCAGCAGTTCCTCGAGGCTGTTCCCCTGACTCGAGTCGGCCACCCCGAAGCTCGCGGTGAAGCGACGCGTGGTCCCTGAGTGGGCCGCGGCCAGATCCTCGCGTATCCGCTCCAGCACGGCGACGGCCTGGAAGCGGTCGAGCTCCGGCAACACGATCACAAACTCCTCGCCGCCCCAGCGTGCGATCACGTCGCTGTCACGCAGCGCACGGTCGACGATCTGGGAGAACAGCCGCAGCGCCCGATCGCCGGCCTCGTGCCCATGGGTGTCGTTGAGCTGCTTGAAGCGGTCCAGGTCTGCGAACGCGACCGCAAACGGGCGATCCGCCTTCATCAGGGCGCGCAGCTCCTTCTCGGCCGTGCGCCTGTTCACCAGCCCGGTGAGCCCGTCAGTCGAGGCCTGCAGCTGCGTCTTTTCGAAGGCTCTCACGGTTCCGATCCGAGACCCGGCCTGGCCGGCGAGCACCGAAAGCTGCGACACGGCCTCGCCCGAAAGCGCGTGATCCTCAGGTCCGGTGGTGTGCAGAACGCCGAGGGCCCGGCCCATGAAGCTCACCGGAACACACACCGCCGAACACGGACCCGAAGGGCGGCCACGGAGGTGGGGACATGCGTTCAGCGACTCGCTGGACTCGAACACCACGGCTGAGCCGCGGCGTACGGCCACACAGGAGAAGGGCGACCTCACGGGGCATCCGGGCGGCTCGACGGCGGGACTGGAAGCCACCCGCGCCAGGTTGGCACGACTGGAATCCGACAGCAGCAGTTCCATCGGCGTGCGCTCGGAGATCTCCACCGCGGCACGCTCGACGACGTTGAACGCTTCGTGCTCCTCGTCGACCATCTCGAGCGCCTCGCCGAGGCGGGTGGCGAAGCCATCTCTCTGCAGCTGGGCCGTGAGCTGGCCCTCGAGTTGCACGCGGTCGGTGGTGTCGCGGGCATTGAGCACCACGCCACGGAGATTGCGATCGGTGCGCAGGTCGGTCGTCCGAGCCTCCAGGTGGCGCCACTCACCGGCCCGGTTGAGCATCCGGAAGCTGAACTCCGGCGGCATGCCCGTGCTCCGTACCTGCTCGATCAGGGCACGGTCGTCCTTGTGGACGAACGCCAGCAGTCCGTTGCCGTGCAGGTCCTGCTCGGACCTGCCCACCAGGGCCCCAACAGAGCGGCTGGCGTAGCGGCAACCGCCCGCGCCGAGCACGACCACGAGGTCGCTCGAGGACAGCGCGAGGCTGCGGAAGTGGGCGCTCTGGCGGCGGGTCGTCAGGAGCAGCATGGAGGCGAGCAGGAGCGTGATCAACAGGCCGCCCACGCCGAGCAGCACCTGGTTGGTGAGGAGGCTGTTGAGGTTGGATTCGTCGTCGCGTCCGACTTCCTGGGCCGCCCTGAACGCGATGCTCGAGGTCAGTGCCGCAAGCACGCGCAGACGGAGGATCGGTTCGAGCCCGCTGACGTGCTCGTGGGCGGTTTCGGGCAGGTTCACCATCGACCTGTGCCGCAGGACGGCTTCACCGGCCGCCGCGAGGTCCGCGGCCAGGTGCTGCTCCTGGACGAACTGGGCGCGAAGCACGTGGCCTTCGGCCGGCGAAAGCGTCGTTTCGTCGTCATCGCCCTTGACCGCCGGCACCTTGCCGCCTTCCAGCAGCGCCGCGGCGCTGGCGGCGAGCACTCCGGCGGTGTAGGTCGGGTCGGCCTGCTTTCCGGCGCGGACGAGCAGGATTTCCTCGAAGTAGCGTTCGGCGAGCGTGCGCTGGCGGGCGGCCACCTGGATCACGTTCGTGCGGTGCTGAGAGGCTTTCGTGGCGGTCACCGAAAGCGCGATCGTGGTGGCGGAGATCAGCGCGAAGGTCACGAAGATCGCGATGATCGGGGCCCGGCTGGAGCCGCCCACGGCAAACGGTTTGATCGCCTTTGTGCGACCCAGCATCACTGCACCACCAGCTCCGAGTGCATGCCCGCCATGTAGTGCCCCTCCATGTTGCAGAAGAGCACATATCGCCCGGGCTTGAGCGTCACCGTCAGGTCGCGGACCGCCCCCGCGGCACCCGGCTCCAACGAGCCCGGCTCCTGGCTTTCGACCGCTTCCTCATCCACCGTCAGACCGTCGGGACGCAGCGGCAGGGAGCCGTTCTTGGTCGGCGCGATTATGAACTCGTGATCGGTCGCGCCCTGGTTGTGAACCCGGAAGGTGTATTCCCCCGCCTTCAGCCTCGCCGGGGCGCTGATGTGAAAGTCGGCCTCGCTGACGGGTACCACCGACGGGCCGGACTTCCCGGGCTTGCCCGAGCCGCCGCAGCCGCTGATCAGAACGGCTGCGAGAAGCACCGAAAAGGCGACACGGATGCGTGACCCACTGAGCGCGCGCGCGGGCATCTGGATTAATCGGATATTCGAGCCGCGTGCTTTAGGAAATCCCGCCCCTGACCACTGGCACCCAGCCCGTTCGACGCCGACTGGCCTTTGCCGAACGTTCGGGCCCTCCTGCGGCCACCGCACCCCGGAGCTGTCTAGCCGAACAGAGCTACCCCTGACTGCGGAGCGGGATTGACAGCCGGAGCCGTTGCCGTCACGCTCGGGCGTGACCGCCTACCACAGGTTCTGTGCAGCAACACGAGCGTGCCGAGGAGGATCAGGCAATCGCCGACGCTGAGGACGTTGGGGAGCGGACCCGGGACGGGGATCACATCGCCGAGCCACAACAGGGTCGGATGGAGGACGGGCGCAGAGTTCTGAAAACCGCCGTGCTCGCTCAGGTGAGCGATCCGCAGCGCCGCGGCCGCGGCGGGCATGACGCCGCCGTTGGAAGCTATTGCCAGCGTGTTGGCTCCGGCCCCCAAGCCGACCAGCTTCATCCCCGGTAGACGGAGATTGGCGCAGAGAAAGGCCGCGATCAGCGCGTAGCTGGCTATGTGAATCGCGATATGAAGCGACCTGTGACCGTCGGGCGCGATCGTCACGATCACAACCTGAAGGGCGAGCGCCACTGGGGCCGTCCACGTGAGGCGCAAACGCAGGTCGCCGAGACGGCGCACGCTTCCGCCGGTGAGCGGCACGCTCGCCAGACAGAGGCCCGCCAGCAGCACGAGGATCACGCCGCGAGCCTCACCAGACGGTCGCTGGAGTCGAACTGCTGGGAGCCGAGGAGCCAGCGGGTCGCTTCGAACTCGGGCAGCGGGCGGCTGATCGCGAAGCCCTGCGCCGAGTCGCACCCGAGGGCGTGAAGCTGAGGACGAAGTCCGGGATCCTCGACACCCTCGGCGACTGCGCGCATGCCGAGGTTGTGGGCGAGGTCGATTGTCGAGGCGACGATGATCGTCTCTCGCGAGCCGGCCGCCATGCGGCGCACGAATGACTGGTCGATCTTCACCTCGGCCACCGGCAGATCGGCGAGGTACGCGAGCGAGGAGTAGCCGGTGCCGAAGTCGTCGATGGAGATCGTGACGCCCAGCTCGGCGAGCTCCTGCAGGACGGAGCGCGCGAGCGCGGGGTCGGCCATCAGCGTGCTCTCGGTGACCTCGAGCTTGAGGCGGGCGGGGGGGACGTTGGCGTCCTCGAGGGCCCTCGTCACGCCCTGCACGAAGTGCGGGTCGTTGAGTACACGCGTCGAGATGTTGACTGCGACGGCAACTTCGACCCCGGCTTCGGCCCATTGCGCCGCCTGGAGCAGGGAGGTCTCGAGGACGCGCTGGGTGAGGGGTTTGATGAGGCTTGTCTGCTCGGCGATGTTGAGGAACGACCCCGGGTGCAGGAGCCCGAGGTCCGGGTGCTGCCAGCGCACGAGCGCCTCGACGGACTTGACCTGGGAGGTGCCGAGGTCGAGCATGGGCTGATAGTGGACGACGATCTGGTCGCTGTCCACAGCCGTTCGCAGGTCGGCGGTGAGCGCGAGCTTGGCTGGGCTGTGGTGGTCGTAGCACTCCTCGTAGAGCGTCGGATCGGCGTGCGTCTCCTTCGCGCGGTACATGGCGACGTCGGCCTTCTGCAGGAGCGTGGCGACATCGGTGCCGTCCTCTGGGAACAACGCGATCCCAACGCTGGCGGGGGCATCCAGCACGATGTCCCCGAGCTCGATCGGGGTCCGCAGCGACTCGGCTATTTGTCGCGCGAGCGAGAGTCCCGCCTGTCTGTCGCTGCCGGGGCTGAAGATCGCGAACTCGTCCCCGCCGAGGCGGGCGATCTCGTCATCGGGGTGCATGTCCTCACGGATGCGATCCGCGACCCGCTGGAGCAACAGGTCTCCGTAGTGATGCCCGAGCGTGTCGTTGACCTCCTTGAAGCGGTCGAGGTCCATGAGCAGCATCGCGCCTCGCTCGCAGTCACCGATCGCTTCGGTGCCCGAGTCGTGGAAGGCAAGTCTGTTGGGCAGCCCGGTCAGCGAGTCGTGCCGGGCGGCGTGCTCGCTGCGCGCTCCCTGCCAGACCGTGTTGTAGATCGCGAGCATCGGCGCCAGGAACAGCGGAAGCAGCAGCGACGAGTAGGCCATCGCGGCGATCACGATCGGCGCCAGGAACAGCAGCACGCAACCGGTGACGACGACGAAGAAGAGGTCGTTTCGCAGGTACCGCAGAACCGGCTCCTGTTCGTGCAGGGCCACGGCGACGCTCACTATCAACGCGTTGACGAGCATGAATGCCGCGGCGCCGAGGAGTACAGCGGGAAGCTGGGAGCTCGTGAAGGGATGTGAGGAGCCCGGGTGGGCGTCCACGGACAGCAGCCGCATGACCACATAGGCCGCCACCATCGAGAGCGTGTACTGGCCGAGGTTGAAACGAACCCGCCACCACGGCTTGTGTGCGTGTGTGTCCTGGATGACCGAGGCCACCCCCTGGGCGATGAGCGCCGGGCCCAGGCCGCCCGCGAGGAGCAGGGCGATCGAGAACGAAGTCGAGAGGACGATCTCCTCGTCGCTGTCCCGGCGCGGGATCTTGACCGGCAGCAGCTCGCCCATCACCACGCCGGCCGCCAACACCGCGAATGTGTAGGGATGCGCCGTGATGTAACCGACGTCCATGTGGCCCGACAGCGCGACGGCGGCCGCGCAGCCGAGGACGAAGATCGCCTCGCAGTAGTGTCGGGTGTTCAACCGTGCGTGCACTGGCGGTCCACGGCGAGCACGCACCACTCAGTTACGGTGCGTGCCCGCGAACGGGGAACTAGAACTTGTGAGCTGCTCCAGAAGCGACCACAAGCGCAGCGATCGCCGACGCCGCGACGATCACACGGTAGACGTAGAACTTCTTCATTGGGGGACCTCCTTGTCGAGAGCGCTCCGGGGGTCGGAGCCCGTTTGGGACTACATCGGCTGCCCTAATCGGCATACATGAGGATCTCGACGGACGTTGGACTCCCTTGCCCCGCGGCGAGCCGTTCTGCGGCAACCGAGCTCGACGCGAGCCCAGCTTTGAGGAGCTTTGTGAGCCGAGGGTGAGCGCGGCCGGACGCTATGGCCTCATCACGCGCTCGGGCTGGGGCTGGCCGCCCGCCCGATCGCGTAGGCGCCCGGTTCCAGGCGCTGGGTCCTGCGGCGATAGGTACTCCACGTCCATGGCCACTGGCTGGGGTCGTTGCCGTTCTGATCCACGTACCAGCTCGTGCAGCCCGTGTGCCACACCGTGCCCCCGAGGGCCGTGCGAAGCTCGCGATTGAACGCGTCCAGGCGCTCGCGCCGGACCTCGATGCGGTCCGCTTTCGTGCGCTGGAGCGCGTCGAGTGCCGCGATCACGTGCGCCATCCCCGCCTCGATCACGTAGATGACCGAACCGGTGCCACCATTCGTATTCGGCCCGTAGAGCAGGAACATGTTGGGGAAGTCCGGGACGCTGAGGCCGAGATACGCGCGGGCGACAGGGTCCCACTCCTCGGCGAGGGTGCGCCCGCCGGCGCCGACGACCTCCATGGGCGCGACGAATGCGTGGCTCTCAAAGCCGGTCGCGAGAATGATCGCGTCGACGGGCCGCTCGGCGCCGCCTTCGGATTTGATGCCGGTCGGAGTGACCTGTTCGATGCGTTCGGTGATGAGCTCCACGTTGGGCTTTTCGAGGGTCGGATACCACTCGTCCGTGAGCATGATCCGCTTGCAGCCGACCTCGTCGGCCGGGGTGACTCTGGCTGCCAGATCACCGTCCTTGATCGCCTTCTTGATCTGCTGGCGGCCGGCAGCGCGGAACGGGGCCAGGAGCCACCGCTGACTCGTCATCCCCGCAGCCCCGATGTCCATGAACGCGAAAATCGCCATTCGGTCCAGACGCTGCAGGGCGGGGAAACGCTCGAACAGCCGCCTGGTGCGTTCGGAGTATTCGAAGTCCATCTTCGGCATCGTCCAGCCGGGCGAGCGCTGGTAGATGTCTAGCCGCTCGACCGCCGGCTGGATCGCAGGGACCGTCTGAATCGCGCTGCATCCGGTGCCGATGACCGCAACGCGCTTGCCGGTGAGGTCGACATCGTGTCTCCATTCGGCGGTGTGAAAGACGGGGCCGGCGAAGCTGTCAAGGCCGTTGATCGTGGGCCGCTTCGGGATCGACAGCTGGCCACAGGCCGTAATCAGGACGTCAGCCTCGAAGGCCCCGGCGCTCGTCTGGAGCTGCCACTTCGCCCGCGCCTCGTCCCACTCCGCGCGTGTAACCTCGGTACCGGTTCTGGCGCTCTCGAGCACGCCGTGGCGACGGGCGACCTCCTCGATGTACTCCTGGATCTCGGCCTGGGGCGCATAGCGCCGCGACCAGCGCGGGTTCGGTTCAAACGAGAACTCATACAGGTGGGAAGGCACGTCGCAGGCCGCCCCCGGGTAGGTGTTGTGGGCCCACACGCCGCCCACCCGCTCACCGCGCTCGAAGATGGTCACGTCGCGGTAGCCGGCGCGAACAAGCATCACCGCGGCACCTACCCCACCGAACCCGCCCCCTACGATCGCGACCGACGGCCGTTTGCCGCCCCCGTCGGCCCGTTGCGGATCCCCGCCGTTCCCATTCGCAGCCGACTCGACACCCACCCCCCGAAGACTACGCGAGAACGACCCTCGGATCTGCCGCCCACCGGCCATCCCCAGGCGGGCACGGCACACCTGGCCACTGCTTGGCCCGGCAACCGACGGCGCGTCACGCGTCCATCGCGCGGTGCGCGACGCGCCGAGGGCGAGGAACATGGCGAGTCAGGGGCTCTACTTCATCGTGACCGTCTCGCGAACTCGTTTGCCGCCGCGGTTGATCGTCAGCGTGTAAGCGCCTTTGCCGATCGGCCGGCGGGGATTGAGCACGAGCCGCGTCCTGGAGCCGCCGAACGCGAAGCCCGTGGCGTAGGTGACGCTGCCGCGCGAGAGCACCGCTGAAAGCTTCACCCCCGTTAGCGCGAACTTGATCGGCGAGCTCGTCCCGGAGGTCTTGCACGTCTGGGCGATCTGACCATGCTTGCTCGTCGCCCGTTCGCAGGTGATCAGCTCCACGGAGCCCGTTGCGCCCGTTGCGCCGGTCGCGCCCGCCGCCCCATGGACCCCTTCCAGGCCCGTGGGCCCGGTGGCGCCTGTCGAACCTTGTCCTGCCGGCCCCGCCTGGCCTTCGGATCCGCTGGCGCCGGTCACGCCTTGGGAGCCGGCGTTACCCTGCGAGCCCGTCGCTCCCGTGGCCCCCTGCGCGCCACTGGGGCCGGTCGATCCCGGTTCGCCTTCTTCACCTTCGTGGCCGGTCTGACCTTCGGGGCCCGTCGCACCCCCAGGTCCGGTCGGTCCCGTGGCACCTTCGGGACCCGTTGGTCCCGTGGGACCTCCCTGTAAGTTCAGGACACGCACATCGGCAACGGCGGCTGAGTATCCGTTCGATGCCGAGGCGTTCCAATCTTCGCCGCATTCAAAGGTCTCTTCGTCGAGGAACACCACCCTGTGGGTTCCCGGGGTGCTCGGCGCGGGCCCCAGGTCGATGGTCGTTGACCCCGATTCTCCGCTGAAGCCGAATTCCTCGAAGCAGCCGGCTTGGGCTTGCCCGGCGAATCCCACCGGGACGTTGTCGACGCAGCCTCCGCAGCCATTGTGGTCGGACCAATTCACCGTGAGCGTCACGTCTTCTCCAGGCGCTGCCTCGATGATCGTGCTGGGTATGCCGTTGAGTTCGATGTTGCTGAGCGTCACGAACCCTTCGTTGTTGGGATCGGGCGGGGCTGCCTGTGCCACCCCCGAGCCGATCAAGCCGAACGCGGCGATCACCGCCACGACCCCAAGCCGAACACCGCTGCTCCTGATCAAACGCGTCACTGGGCGCCTTCCTCTCGGTCTGTCCCTAATTGTGTGTCCAACCGCACCGCGGGGGTGCTCCCACGGGCACGGGCACACGGCGCATCGCCCCGCAGAGCCCGACGCCCTAGTTTTCTCTGGCCCGAGGGAATCTCCTGCTCCCAATGGCCCTACTCCTGCACGCACTCGGCCCTGCGGCCCACGATGCAGCGCCACCGGAGGTGTGAGCGCAGCTGTGGTCGGGCGGCCGGACGGCCAAGGAGCCGAGCCGGCGCGAGCGCCTCGTAGGCCGGCTCAGAGACGATCAGCGATGATTGGCGTGCCGCCATGGACACGACCGAAACGGACCCGCTCGCGTACTCCGGCGAGGACGGCTCGACGCCGGGGATCATCCGCACCATCGACCTGACGAAGGTCTACGCGGGCAGCGACTTCGCGGCCGTCGACAAGCTCAATCTGTCGGTCGCGCCAGGCGAGATCTTCGGGCTCCTCGGGCCCAACGGCGCGGGCAAGACGACCACCGCGGGGATGCTGACGACGCGCGTGATCCCAACCGCGGGAAGCGCCTACGTCGGGTCGGTCGACGTGATCGCCCATCCTGCGCTGGCCAAGCAGCTGATCGGGGTGGTCTCGCAGACGAACACACTCGACCGTCAGCTGACGGTGTGGGAGAACCTGTACTTCCACGGCAGGCTGTTCGGCGTACCGGCGGATGAGTCGCGCCGCATCGCCGACGAGCTGCTCGAGCAGTTCCATCTGAGCAAGTGGAGCCGGGCGTCGGTGTTCGCGCTCTCGGGCGGGATGGCCCAGCGCCTGATGGTCGCGCGTTCGATCTTCCATCGGCCGGCGGTCCTCTTCATGGACGAGCCGACGGCGGGACTCGATCCCCAGAGCCGGCTCGCGCTGTGGGAGATCCTCGGTGACCTGCACGCCGCGGGCCAGACGATCCTGCTCACGACCCATTACATGGAGGAGGCAGATCGGCTCTGCAGCCGGGTCGCGATCATGGACCACGGCCGCATCCTGGCGCTCGACACTCCCGCTGAGCTCAAGCGCTCGGTCGGTGCGGACACGATCGTGACGGTCAAGACGGGGGGCGACCCGGGGCCGCTGGCCGAGCACCTCGCGGATGTGGTCGATGGGGTCAGTCGCACGAGGCTGGTCGAGGGTGGCGTCGAGCTGCACGTCACCGGGGTCGACCGGGTTGTGCCGCGGGTCGTGACCGCGGCCGAGAGTGGAGGCTTCGACCTGATCGATCTCGGCGTGACCGAGCCGACGCTCGAGACGGTGTTCATCAACTTGACGGGCAAGGAGCTGCGCGAATGACGGACACCGCGACCCCCGTCGTGGCCGCGCGGGGGCCCGCGGCGATCGCGCTCGAGCCGACGCGTTCAACCTTCGCCGCCAGCCGCACCGCCCTTGGCGCCCTGATCCTGCGTGACCTGGTCGTGCTGCGCAAGCACTTCGGCGAGTTCGTCGCGCGCACCCTGATCCAGCCGTTTCTGCTCGTGTTCGTGTTCCTGTACGTGTTCCCGAGGATCGGCCAGGGTGTCGGCGCAGGCGCCGGGCCGGTGGCCGAGTCCCATTTCGCCACCGTGCTGGTCCCCGGGGTGGTCGCGATCTCGATCATGTTCCAGGGAATCCAGGCCGTCGCCATGCCGCTGGCGACCGAGTTCGGCTACACACGCGAGATCGAGGACCGCGTCCAGGCCCCGTGTCCGCTCTGGTTGGTGGCGATCTCAAAGGTGCTCTCGGCGGCGGTACAGGGCGGCATCGCAGCCGTGATCGTGTTCCCGATCGCCGCCGTGGTCCACGCGCCGGGCGTACACGCACACCTCGACATCCACTGGGCGGTGGTGCTGACGCTGATCCCGCTGGCGTGCGTAGCGATGTCGTCGCTCGGCCTGCTCCTCGGCACCACATTCGAGGCCCGCAACATCGGCTTGATGTTCGGATTCGTGGTGCTTCCGCTCACCTTCCTGGGCGGTACCTACTACCAGTGGACCCGGCTTTCTCCCGTCACGCTCGACGGCTTTCATTGGCTTCAGGCGATCGTTCTGGTCAACCCGCTGATCTACGTCGCCGAGGGAATGCGGGCAGCCCTCACGAACACCTCGCATATGCCCCTGTACGTCATCTACCCGGCGCTGATCGGCTTCTGCGCGGCCTTCCTCGCCCTGGGCCTGCGCAACTTCCGCCGCCGGGTGCTGGTGTAGGGCATCCCCCTAGACCCGCCGGACCCGGGGGACCGCTTCGCCCTCGGGCCCGCGGTTGCTTCTCATCCCCGCCGGGTTATCCCGGTGACCTCCCACGCCCGGGCAAGGGCGCTGCCGTAGAAAACGACCAAGACGAGCACCAGAGCACGTTGCAGTCCGGCGCTGTGGGTGTTCGTCAGGAGCGCTACGCCGAGGCCGAGCTGTACCGAATAGCCCACGACCGAAACCAACGCGAAGGCGAGATTCAGGTTTCTGTTCCGAGAGCTGGAGGAGAAATTGCCGGCCCGTTTTGCCCTCGGTACAAGCCGCCTGGTGGCCAGGAGGCCAACGCTTGCCATCGCGATGCTTGCCAGCCCGAGGACAACGGAACCTCCGGTCAACGCCACAATCGAGACGAAGAAGATGTCCACCAGGACAACGAACGCGCTCCCGGCCAACACTGTGCGCAACTCCCGAGTTCTGGGGTCCGCGTCGTCCGCGTTGACGACCGACACGGCGACCACGAGCAACCCCAAGATGGCAGCGGACGCGCCCGCGCTTGCGGTGAAGAAGCTCTCGTAGTGGCCAACCACGACACCACCCTATTGCCCGGTAGGACCTCGGCGAACGTCCGTGCCCGCCACGGCAACCGTGTGTGCGTCAGGCGTCCATCGTGCGAGTGCGCCACGCCCCGAGGGCGAGGAACACGGCGAGCCAGGCAGCCACAACGAGAACCGCCGTGCCCTGTGACATCACGACCGTGGCACCGCGGTTACCACCGACGTGCACAGGGCTGAAGTGCACCAGCGCCTGGCTGAGTACGCCGTCGCGTGCGCGTCCGAGCGAGCTGATGTTCGCGATCAGGGGGCTGGCCACCAGTTGCCAGCCGATCAGCGCGGTGATCGCTGCAGGCTTTGAGGTGATCAGCGACGCGAACCCAACCGCAACGGCGCACACCACGCCTGTCGCGAGCAGCGCGAAGGCGAGTCCGTTGATGACCAGCGCGCCATCGGGTGTCGGCAGATTGGAGGCGAACCCGAACGTGCCCACGAGCACGAGGGCGTAGCCGATCAGCACCACCGACCAGCAGGCCGCCAGGGCGGCGGGCACACGCGAGGCGAATAGCGCCAGTCGTGAGCGTCCCGTCACGACGAGGTCTCGAAAGACGCCGGCTGACGCGTCGCCCGTTCCGGCCTCCACGCCGATCAGGACAGCCGAGAGCGGGCCGAAGAACAGGCACAGCAGGCGCAGACCGTCGGTGAAGCCCGGGGTACCGCCGGCCGGTTCGTATTTCACAGCGTTCGAGGAGTGTTGGATTGCCTTCACAGTGAAGAGGATGATCACGGGGAGCAGTGCCAGGACGAGCACCCAGATCAGCACGCCGCGCCGCTTTCGCAGCTTCAGGAAATCGGCACCGACCATCTGCATCGCGATCGCCGCGTTCATGCCTGCACCTCTTGGTGCTCGACGGGAGCGTCCAGCCGCGAGGTGACCTGCAGAAAGCGCTGCTCGAGGCTGTGCCGCACCGGCTCCAGGCGGGCCACGCCCACGCCGGCACGCACCAGCATCGCGTTGATCTGAGCCGCGTCACGGGTGCTTCCGGAGAGGACCACGCGAATGCCCTCGTCAGATCTGAGGGCCTCGCGCACCAGCTCGCTACCCGCGAGAGCGCCGAGCGCGAGTTCGACGTCGTCCACGCCGAGGATCAGCTCATGGCGGGTGCCGCCCTCCGCGAGCTCGGCGATCGGCCCCTGCATGATGATCTTTCCGCGGTCGACTATCGCCGCCGCGTCACAGATCTTTTCCACCTCGTCGAGCAGGTGGGAGGAGAGGAACACGGTCCGCCCCTCCTGCTCGACCATCGACCGGATCATTTCGCGGAACTCCTGGATCCCGCCGGGATCGAGGCCGTTGGTGGGCTCGTCGAGGATCAGCAACAACGGATCCGCCAGCAGGCAGCGGGCGACTCCCAGACGCTGGCGCATGCCCTGCGAGTAACGCTTGACCTTCTCGTCGGCGCGCTCGGACAGGCCAACGCGCGCGAGTGCTGGGGCAATTCGCTTTGCGGCCTCGGGGCCACGGACCGCCGCGACCACGCGCAGGTTCTCCCGGCCCGATAGATACGGGTGAAAGCATGGATCCTCCACGATCGCCCCGACCCGCTGGAGCGCGGTCCCGCGCTCAGCCGGAACAGGATGACCGAGCACGCTCATCTGCCCGTCGCTGGCGTGCGTGAGCCCGAGCAGCATCCGGATCGTTGTCGTCTTGCCCGCGCCGTTGGGACCGAGAAAGCCGAAGGCCGAGCCGCGGGGCACCACCAGGTCCACGCCGTCGACGGCCGTACGCGCGCCGAAGCGCTTCGTCAAGCCCGAGGTCTCAATGGCGCGCTCGGCCTGCACGCGGACCACTTTGCTGGCGCAACATAAAGGCAGACTCAACCGGGCCGTGATCGGCAACGGCCGGTCGGCGGCGGCGTAGGGCCACTGACGTGACGAGGCGCCCCGACGTCAGCTGAGCCTCAAGCCCCAAAACGGGTCTAGCCGGCCCTTATCGCAGTGGAGCCAACCATCGAACCGCCGACCTCCTGCTTGCGGAGCGGCACGGCAAGCCCACGGGATCCCCAGGTACGCAATGAGTGCTCGGACTGTCGGGCATGGTTCCCCTACGCCCGCTGCAGGCGCAGGTCGAATTCCATGGTCGCTTTGCCGGTCACGTTGACGAAGCCGCCGACGCTCGGGGCGGTCATCCCGAATTCGCTCCAAGGGAACGTGAATGAGCCGGCGGTCTCGAGTGTCGACCCCGCCAGGGTGAATTCGACCGGGAGGGTCTCGCGCTTGGAGGTACCGTGAATGTTGAAGACGCCGGTCACCGAGGCCCGCATGACGTGGCCGGCGAGTGCGTTCTCAGTGAGCGTGACGGGAGTCGCAAGCACGAACGCGGCCGTCGGATAGCGGCTGCTTTCAAGCCCGATTTCATGGATTTTTTCATCCCGCATCGAGCGGTCGCTTTTGAGCGTGTTCACCGCGACATCGAAGGACGCAGTGGTAATCGTGATCGTGCCCTTCGACTCGGTGAGCACGGCTGCGCCGGTGATCGATGAGGTGCGCCCCACCGCGTCGCTCTCCGCGGGCAAGAACCCGAGCTTCTCACGGACGCGGTAGCCGGCCTCCGAGCCGGTGGAGACGCTCCAGCGCCCGCCGGTGCTCACGGTAGAGGGGGGCGCGGAGCTCGTGTTGCCGGTCGAGGTCGCGGTGGAGGTGGCAAGTTTGAACGGCTTGGGCGAGGAGGTGGGGAACACGACGAAGTAGACGAGGAGGAACACGACGACGATGAGTGTGAAGCCCCCACCGACGACAAGCAGCGCCATTCGCTTCTTGCTCGGGTGTCCAGGTAGCTTGACCATCCTTCTCGGATCCTCTCATTGCGGGGTGCGGCCCGTCAGGGGGGCCGCTGGGCAACCCCTACCCCATGGCATTGGCCTGTGGACGGCACCAGAGCTTGCTGGGAGTTTGGTGAGGAAGGTTGCCCAAATGGATTCTCAGGGAGTTCTCAAGGTTTCGGAGGACCCCTCTCGCACGGCCGCCGCATCGTGGCAGGTGAGACCGGATCACCCCAAAGACCCGAAAGGACGTACTCATGCCCCGATCGATCACGAAGGTGCTCGCCGGCGTCGCGGTGCTCGCGGCGCTCGCGCTCGGCGCCTCTGCAATCGCAGACGCAGCTTCCTCCTCAACCACGAGCACCGCTACGCAGAGCGCATCAACCACCCCCGCTCCGCCGGCATTCAACGCCCCAGCTCATGGAACCGCCGCGCATGAGAACGCGGAGAAGCCCGTGACCGGTGACGCCGCCGCCAAAGCTCAGACTGCTGCGGTCAAGGCGGTCGGTGGCGGCACCGCCGGCCCAGTGACGACCGACTGCACAAAAACTGGCTACGAGACGACAGTGACGAAGGCCGATGGGACGAAGGTCGAGGTACACCTCGACAGCTCGTTCAACGTCGTCCAAGGCCCGGTTGGTGCCGCTCCCAACGGACAGGCCGGCCCACCCGGCCCACCGGCTGGCGGTAGCTACGAAGGCGGAGCCTGAGCCGCGAGGGGGGCCGGCGCCCGCTGGCCCCCCCTTCGAACCCGCTCTCGGAAGAGTCGGCCCCGCCACGCCCGTGGAGCGGGCGGCCAGGCACGATTGCCTTCATCAGGCGCCGGTGACTACGCCAAAACGAGGCGCGGAGTGGCCGCCCTTTCAAACTGTCGGGTTGGGGCGGAGCCGGGCGCCGGAGAATGCGCGGAGCGCAATACTGGCGCGATGGCCTTCGCTCCCCCCGCCCGCCACCTGTTGCGCGCAAGGGATCTCGCGGACGCTTGCTACGCCGAACCGTTGGGGGTCCCGGAGATGGCGGCCGCCGCGGGGCTCTCGAAGGCGCACTTCAGCCGCGAGTTCCGGCGGGCGTTCGGGGAATCGCCCTACGCCTACCTGCTGACCCGGCGCCTGGAGCGAGCCGCCGCGCTGCTGCGGAGCACGGACCGCTCGATCTCCGACATCTGCCTGTCGGTCGGCCTGACGAGTCTCGGCTCGTTCACGACGAGCTTCACGCGCACGTTTGGGCTGTCTCCGGCGGCCTACCGCGAGCGCTTCCCGCCGGCCGCCGATCTGGCGCTGGTTCCAGGGTGCATCGTCCGGGCCTACGGCCGGCCGCAGAAGCGCACTTTTCGAGAAGACAGGAGCGAGCAGCCGGTCTAGCTTGTCTGCATCGTTCCCAGCTGAAAGGAGAGCCAGATGTTCAAAATCACAAACGCCCAACTGTGGGTCCAGGACCAGGAGGAGGCGTTGGCGTTCTACACGGAGAAGGTCGGCATGGAGATAGCCGCAGACGTCACGCTGCCCGAGTTGGGGGGCTTTCGCTGGCTGGCTGTCTCGCCCCCCGGCCAGCCGGATGTATCGATCGTGCTGATGGCGGTCCCCGGTCCGCCGATCATGGACCACGAGACCACCGAGCAGATCGAGACCCTGATGGCCAAGGGCTTCGCGGGAACGGTGTTCCTTACGACCGACGACTGCCAGAAGACCTACGAAGAGCTGAAGGCCCGCGGCGTCGAGTTCCATGAACCTCCGGAGGAGCGTCCGTACGGGATCGACTCCGGCTTCCGCGACCCCTCCGGCAACAGCATCCGGCTGGGCCAGATCCGCGACGTCGCCGAGTTGGAAGCGGTCGCTTCCAGCGGCTGAGGTGGAGCATCACTGATGGGGCGGGCGTATAAGGCCGGGCCGTGGGAACTCGGCGACGGCCTTTACGCCCGAGGGGCCGCCACTTCGTGAGCTTTGCGCACGCTTATCGGGGGTCGGCCGGCATGGTAGCTTTCGCCAGGCGCAATTAGGCGCTGACCGGCCCCGAGCCTTCGGGGGTTGACAGGCAAGGGGGAAATCGGCATGCGGCCACGGAGTGGCTTCTTTGGTTTGGCTGTTGGGTTGGTGCTGTTGCTTTGGGGGGTGCTCGGCGTCAGCGCGAGCGCCTTCGCGGAAACCGCGACGTTCAAATACACGGGTGGGGAGCAGACCTTCACGGTTCCTGCCGGGGTCACGCACGTCCATGTCGAATCGGTTGGGGGCGCCGGAGCCACGGCGCCTGCCGGCGGTGCCCTCGGCGGCCGTGGCGCCGTCGTGAGGGGAACTGTGACGGTTACGCCAGGCCACACCCTCGACGTTGAGGTCGGGGGAGCCGGTGCGGGAACGACGGGCGGATTCAACGGCGGCGGGGGCCAGGTCAACGGCACCTTTGGTGGAGGGGGCGGAGGGGCCTCCGACGTTCGCACGATCGCGAGGATCGAACCCAAAACGCTGGAATCGCGTCTGATCGTCGCAGCCGGGGGTGGCGGTGGTGGATCCGAAAACGTGTGTGCGGGTGGGGCCGGCGGGGATGCCGAAAAAAACGGCTCCAACGGGTCGAGTTGCGGCTGGCCGGCTCCCACGGGCGGTCGCGCAGGCACGGAAAAATCCGGCGGAGCGACCGGGACCAACTGCTGCTACCCCGAATACAACGGAGAACCGGGCACTCTGGGCCTCGGTGGCACCGGGCACACCGGGGGCGGCGGCGGCGGCGGTCTATATGGCGGCGGCAGCGGCGGATTTGGCGGCGGTAGCGGCTTCATAACCGAAGTGGCCGGGAGCGGTGGTGGCGGCGGCGGCTCGAGCCTGGTCCCGGTCGGCGGGTCGGCCGCGCTGGATGAAAACAGTTCGCCGCCGTCAGTCACAATCACCTACGCGGTGCCGCCGGTCGTCGTCACGGGCTCTGCGTCTGAAGTGACAGCGGTCTCGGCGACGGTGAGTGGCACGGTTAACCCCAAGGGCACAGAAGTCAGCAAATGCCTGTTCGAATACGGAACCACGGAATTATATGAAGTGAGCGAATTGTGCTCTGCTTTGCCGGGGTCGGGTGCGAGCCCGGTGGCGGTGTCCTCGTCGCTGACGAAACTTGCCCCAGAAACCACCTACCACTTCCGGCTCGCGGCGACCGGCGAAGCCGGCACCAGCAGCGGGGCGGACCAAACGTTTACGACACTCGCGAACTCCGATACGGGCAGCACAAAAGAAACAGCGGTGCCGGCGGAGGCCGAAGACCACGGGCTGTCGGCGAAGGCTACGGAAGGCACCGGCAGCGTCACGGTGGGACCCTATGGCCGGGACATCGGCGGTCCGCCTCTGGCGAGGTCCAAAGGCGCGTACTTCCAGGTTTACCACAGCGAGGGGTCGAGCTTTAAGACGATCGAATACAAGGACTGCGAACTCGACGGGGCGAAGGCGATCTGGTGGGATAACCCCTCCACGGGCTGGGAACCGATCTCAGCGCCGACGGCCGTGTACAGCGAAGCCACGCACTGCATCACGGTGACGGCGACCGAAAGCACGACTCCGAGCATCGCCCAGCTGTCCGATCCGCGGCACGTGGGAGGCCCCAGCGCCACCCAGGAATTCGGCAAATGTGAGCCCTTGAAGCACGGTCACTTCGAAGATGGGGGCTGCACGAAAGAAAAGTCCAGCGAAAAGGGAGGGGTAAAGAGCTACAAGGGCAAGTATGAATGGTACGGCGAGCAGGTCCAATGCTTCCCCCTGAAGCATGGCCACTACGCTGACGCAGGCTGCAGCCAGAAGAGCGAAAGCAAGAAGGGCAAGGGCACCGGCGGCTTCGAACAGGCCACGAGCACCTTTACCACCTCCGGCGGGCATGCGAAGCTCGAAGTGAGTGGCCTGGCGAGCGTTGAATGCCAAGCGAGTACCTCCGCGGGCAGGCTGACCGACTCCAAACTGGGCTTTGAAGCGATCACGTTCACCGGCTGTCAGCAGCCGAACGCGACGAAATGCACAAGCGTGGGCGCCTCGCCCGGGACGATCGCCACGAACAGATTGGAAACCTACACCTTCGAAGAAAACGGGAGTTACAAGGTCCTCGCCGGGAACCCGATCGCGGCGTTCAGCTGCGGCAGCGCCGTCTACGCGCTGGCGGGTGCCACCGCGGGCTCGCTTACCGTCCCCCTGAACACGATGACCACCACCGGCGAAGCGAAATTCGGCGCCGGGCAGCAGGAACTCGAACTCCTCGACCCTCTGGGCCTGCCCCACGCAGCCACCCTCTCAACCACGACCGCGATCCTCGAGTCACAGGCCATCGAGCTCCGCGCCACGGGGTAAGCCGGCGATGGGGTCCGCGGGTCACGGGCGCCACTACGGAGGTCCCGTCGATCATGGCCTGCCTTGGCCTGCCTCTGCCGAGGGCGGGTGCACACTAATGCGGAATCGGGGCACCGAGAAGCCCCGCGAGCGCACCGGCCACAGCGGCGACAAGTAGGGTCACGACGATGCTGCGACGCAGCATCAGCAGAGCGATAGCTGCGAGAGCGAGCACGACGTACTGCCAGGTCTCCTGCAGGGCCGCGGCGAGCGGGCCCGCTGAACCCACGATCGCCCCGATCGCAGCCGGACCGGCGCCGTCCAAGAAGGCCTGAGCGCGAGGGTTGGCTCGTAGGCGGGCGAAGCGTTCGGCCGCGAGGAGAACAAGCAGGAACGAGGGAGCAAATGCGACTCCCGCGGCCAGCAATCCGCCGCCTATCCCGGCGGCCGCGTAGCCGACGACCGCGACCGTCTGAACGACAGGCCCGGGAGTGACTTGGCCGAGCGCGACGGCGTTGAGAAACTGGCCGGCGCTCATCCAGTGGTAGTGATTGACCGCTTCGGCCTGCATCAGCGGAACGATCACAAAGCCCCCGCCAAAGGACAGCGCCCCAACCTTGAAAGCCACCCAGGTCAATGCCAGCAGACCCCCTGTCGCCGCTCCAGCGGTAGCTGCCAGCGGCCACGCGACTGCAGAAATCGAGCCGGCATGGATGTGGCCGCGGCGGCCCCAGACCACCTCGCAGAGCCCACACGCAAGAAGCACCAACACCAGCCACGGGCCGAGCGTCGCCGCCGACACTCCGCCGAGAAGGGCATACAGGAGCCAGCGCAGGTGAGCCGGCGAGCGCCGCCAGCTGGCGGGCACCAGAGTCGCTCCCGCGCGCACAGCCACGGCGGCCACCGCTGCCCCGGCCCCAGCGCCCGCACCACGTACCCAGATGGGCGGCGAGGCGGCCAGGAACACGACTGCGAGCACCAGGATCAGAGCCAGCCCCGGGAGGATGAAGGCCATGCCGCCCACGAGCGCGCCGAGCGGACCCCCGACCCGCCATGCGCAGAAGATCGCCAGCTGCGTCGACGCCGGCCCCGGGAGCAGATTACACGCGGCCAGCGCGTCCTCGAACTCGCCCTGGCTCAGCCAGCGACGCCGCTGCACGCACAACTCGCGCAGCAACGAGATATGCGCCGGCGGGCCGCCGAAGCCGATGCAGCCTATCCGTCCCCACTGGCGCAAAACCTCGGCCAGCGAAGGTTCCGCCCTTGAGCCGCGCTGCCCCATCGCGGCAGACTACGTTGGGACGCCACGGGATTGTCGGCAAGGGCTGGCTACCGCTCCTCGAGGCTATGCGGGCCCATAATGCACCTGATGCCCGACGCAGATCTCGCGGTCCGACTACAGCCCCGTGCGAAACGCAACACGCTTGTGGCTGAGCGTGACGGCGTGCTGCACGTGAGTGTCGCGGCGGCACCTGTCGACGGCCAGGCGAATGCGGCGCTGTGCAAGCTGATCGCCAAGCGCGCTGGCATAGCCCGCGGACGGGTGAACGTGATTCGCGGTCAACGCTCTCGCGAAAAGGTAGTCCGCGTCGAAGGACTCGCGCCGCACGAGCTGCGCCGGGCGTTAGGGCTCACTCCGGGCTGATCGCGACGCGGCGGGATCACGAACTCGCCCCGTCTTCTAGTGCTAATGCAGATCTGAAAGGTCTATGAACGAACGGCCTTGGTGTACCAAGTCTCGGCCTGCTCGACGCAGTCAATCGTGCCCGGCTGGGTGCTTTCGTTGAGAAAGATCAAGCCGCCGTACCCGCCGCTTTCTGTCTTCCCACCCGCGAGCCCGCACAGCGGGTCGTTGTTGCCGCTGAAGACATATATTTCGCCGGGCGAGGATACGACGTACGCCCCACTCCAACCCAGCATTCCTTCGACTTCCCACGTTTCGGTCGCACTGAAGATCAGGAAATGCGCGTGGCAGCCAGTGCGGACGTGCGCCGGTTGTCCCTTGTAGCGCAGCTTCTTAGGCATGCGCTTGACGCAGAACTCGTATTCGGCGGCCCCCGGCTTGGAGGCAGCGGACGACCCAGCCTGCATGACGCCAACGGCCATCAGTACGAACAACGCCAAACCAATGATCTTGAGTCGTCTCATATCTGCCCCCTTTGGTCGACGGCGCCCACACCGCGACAACGAGGGGCGCTGGTGGTCGAGCAACAATACTCGCGGCGCGGGGCGGGCACAGCCCCGCGACCTTGAAATGCTTCATCTCTTCCAGTGCTCCTCTCGTGCCTCGGGCCGGCTCGATATGACGGCGCGCCACTGGGCGCTGTTCGTCGGAACAGGCTGCAGTTATGTCTGTTCCCGGTCGCTACTAGGTCCGAGCGGCCCACGGGCGGCGACCCACCCGTAGAAAGCCACGAGCGGCCTCAGGAGAAGGACGCCGACCTCGCCGCATTGCGGTGCCTCAAGCCCGCCCGTCCGATCGCCGAGAAGGCCGAGGCTGCCAGGCCTCGGGATGGCCCCTCCCCCGCTTTAGCCCCTGCATCCCAAACATGCCCATTTGCAGGACTTCCGTCAGTGGAGCCAACCGGGATCGATCCAGTGACCTCCTGCTTGCAAAGCGATGCTGCTGGACCGCGTAATCGCCCAAGCTATCGGGCGATTACGCGGGATTGTGGCCTTCACGCCGTGCCTTGCATACGGCGGGATTAGGCGCGATTGGGCTGGGGTTGGCAGCGGAATCCGGCTGCTGCCTAAAGACCGGCAGCCGCTTCCAGACGGGTGCTCCCTCAGACACGGCTACCGCTCATCGTCCTCAGCGAGCGAGACGACTGTCGCCGCTCAGACGCCTGCTCAGCGGCCGAAGCACAAGCCCGAGAGTGCCCGGTGTGCGATGTAACGCTTCGGCCGGTTGATACCAAGTAGAGACATGAGGCCCGATGAAGTGGCGCGGATCGCTCACGATCCCGACGTATTCGAGGTGTTCTACCGGGAGCACGTTGACGCCGTACAGCGTTTCGTTGCGCGACGCGTCGCCGATCCACATCTGGCTGCAGACCTCACGGCGGAAGTGTTCCTCGCCGCAATCGGGGCGGCTGCGTCCTATCGCCCTCGTCGTGGCGCGCCGGCGTTGTGGCTGTTCGGTGTAGCGCGGAACGTAGTCAACAGCGAGTTCCGCCGCGTGGCACGCGAGAAACAAGTGAACGCGCGGTTTGAGGGGCGGCGCCTGCTCGCCGACGATGACATCGTCAGAGCGCAGGAACGGATCGACGCCGAGGCGCAGTCTCGCGAGCTGTATGCAGCGCTCGACGGACTGACTGATACCGAGCGCGCAGTGTTCGAGCTCAGTGCGCTCGACGGACTCAGCGCGACGGAGGCAGCTAGGGCGCTTGGAATTCGCCCTGTCACCGCACGGGTCCGCCTACATCGCGCGCGCCACACCCTGCGGAGGGAACTTGCACCGAAGGAGGCTCAACTTAGAACGAGGTCAATGGAGGTATCACCATGAACGCACCACAGGTATTCGAGGACCGGCTGCTCGTGCAACTTCGGCGCGTCGTCGCTGAGCGTGAAGATTCTCGCGAGCCCACTCACAGCCGGAGAGGTCGCAGCCGTCTGGTGCTTTCCGGTGCCGGTGCTGCGTTCGTGATCGCAGTCGTCGCAATCGCTGCAGTCGCGAGTGGAGCCGGCAATAGAACGGCCAGCGCCTACGCGATCCAGGTTCGCCCAGACGGCAGGGTGGCGGTCTCGATCTACAGGCTCGGCGACGCGAAGGCGCTGCAACGCAGCCTTCAAGCCGCAGGCGTACCCGCGGTCGTCGACTTTGAAGCTACGAAGGCGGGCCCGTGCGTGGTCGCCGCTGGAATGAACGCATCTCCCGAAAAGGCCGGCGCTGGCGACGAAGCAAACGAAACGCGCCATCTCGCGCAGTCCGAATCCAGGGTTCCACGGGGCACAGCGCCGGGCGCCGGGGAAGCCGGCGAAAACGCAACGATCCAGGTGCATATGTCCGCGGCGAAGGGCGCCACGAACGTGACGGTCAGCCGGTTCGTAGTTGATCCGAGTCGCATCGGGCCGCACGAGAAGCTCTACATCGTGCACAGCGGCACTTCCATCGTCGTGACGGAAGTGAGCGCGGTTTCCTGCCCGAAGCCGCCATCGTCGCGATAGCGGCTATAGCCGGCGCTACGGCAGATCTGCCTGCCACAGAGAACGAGCCGCAAGCGTGACGATCGGGCTGCCCGGCGCCGCAGCCGCATGCGGAAGCAGGCGTCGGTCAGCCGGCGAACCTGCGGGTTCTGCTCGTCCCAGCTGGGTATCTGCTCTGGCCCACCTGCCGGCGTTTGGTGTGGGACCGACGTCGGAAAGGAGACGACGCGAGTGCTTTCCCGAACGCGACCGCGTCGGTGGAGACCGCCGAGACTCCCGAGATGGACGAACAGCAGGAGTCAGAGCCAATGACCTCTTTGCTCAAAGCAGGAAGTCGAATCAAGCGAGGCGGGCCGCAATCCCAGGCCTTCGCAACCCGGATCGATCGGTGTTTGGGCAGCAGAATGGGGCCGCTGCCCGAAGGATTGAGACCTCTAAGCTCGCATCGTGCTCAGAAAGTGGCGCTCTTACAGGCCTTTTTCGCATGGAGCCAACCGGGATCGAACCGGTGACCTCCTGCTTGCAAAGCAGGCGCTCTCCCAGCTGAGCTATGGCCCCAGAGGCCCGATTCTAGGCCGTCCTTCGGGTGGCGCGGGAGTATTCCGGCGGAGTCGCCAAGAAAACCCCATGGAGGAGGCCCGGTCCTTGCGGGCGAGTCGACCTGGCGCGTGCGGACCTGCTTCGGCCCCCGGTCCACTGCCGGCGTGCGGGGTCTCAGGTCGCACCCGCGCGCCGGCCGTGGCCGGCGGTGCTCGAGGCGAGGGCGGGTCGCATGCCCCACCCTCGCCCCGTCCGCGATTACTTCTTCTTCTTCGGGGTCACCTTCACGGTCAGCACCTGCGAGCCCTGACCGGGGCGTCCGCTGTCCCCGCTCCACTGGGCGACGAACAGCGAGCTTCCGCTGATGTGCCAGGTGGTGGCGAAGCTGCCGCCGTTGGCACCCACGACGACCCGCTGTTCCTGCCACGGTCCGCCGGCGAGGTTGCGGCGGGCCACCACAACCGTCTCTCCGCCGATCGCGCCCTTCAGCACACCGCTGACCCGGACAGCGCCCCGCAGCTTCTTCAGGCGCTTTGCGGTGAACGCGTGGATCGGCGTGCTGAGCAGCAGCGGACCGGCGGTCCCGGCGACGTCACCACCGGTCTGGGTGGTGAACAGCAGGCGGTGGATCGCTTCTCCCTTCACCGTCGTTCCGTCGACCAGGACAGCTGCGTTGTTCGCGCTGCTCGCCACGAGGCCGCCCCCGGGGATGGACCCGATCGTGATCTCCTGGGGGTGCCAGGTGAGGCCGCCATCGGTGGTCCTCAGCACGTAGGCGTCTTTGTTGTCGCCGCCGTAGGGGGACACGCTCATAAAGCCGGCCGTGGGACTCGCGAAGGCCAGCTGTATGCCCGCTTCGGTGCCCACGGTGTTCAGCTGGCTCCAGCTGCGCCCGCTGTTCGCTGTCCTCCACAGGCGCCCCTGGCTGTCCAGCAGCAGCCCGCCGGTGGCACTGGTGAAGGCAACGCTGCGTATCGACACCCCGAGGCTCGCCTTGATTTTCTTCGCCTTGTTCTTCTTATGGGACAACGGCATCGGGATCGCGCTCCAGCGAGCCCCTTCGTCGGTGGACCGGATCAGGGTGTGGGTGTTGGGGCCGAAGGCGAAGATGGTGCTGCCCACGAGCTGGTAGTCGGACACCGGCGCGCGGCTGGCCGCCGGTGCCGTGACCGGTTCGAAGGCACCGCCTCCGACGGCCCGGTTGATGCCCACCGGGCCCAGCAACAGGACGGTCTTTTCGCCGATGGCGGCGACCGCCGAGGGCTTGCGGCTGGTTCCCGGGCTGAGCGTCTGCCAGCTCGCACCGCCGTTGGCCGTCCGCTGCAGGCCGCCGCCGGCGTCGAGCGCGTAGCCGAGGGTGGGGGTGCCGAAGGCCACGTCCACGAGTTCCTGGGAGGTCTGTGTCGAGAGCACCTGCCAGGTCTGTCCGTCGTTGGTCGAGATCGCTACGTCACCGTTCGCCCCCGGCGCCAGCAACATCTGGCCTGGGCCCGCACGCAGCCGGCCATACTGGCCGCCGATGTCCGCGCTGGCGGAGGTGAAGGTGGCCCCCGCATCCGAGGACAGCACGGTCGCCCCGCTCTCCCCCACAGCCACGATCCTGATCGCGTTCGCGTAGGCGGTGGCGTAGATCAGGGAGCTCGAGGTGGTCTTGACGGTGTCGGTCTTGCCGCCGTCGGAGGTCTCGATCAGCTGGTTGCCGCCGGTAACCGTGAGCAGGCAGGTTTCTTCGCTCGAGCAGTCGATCGTCCTGAACGAGTTCCCGCCGGCGATCGGCTGGGCTTCCCACTTTTGACCCCCGTTGGTGGTGCGCAGGAGGGTGTTGGGGCCGATTGCATAACCGACCTGTTCGTTGACGAAGTGAACCGAGGTGACGATCGAGTTCGCGGGCAGAGTGACCGCGGTCCACGAAACGCCTCCGTCCGGCGTCGTGTAGGCCGAGGCGCCCCCGCCCGGCGCGCCGACGAAGGCGATGCCCTTGGTCGAACTGAAGAAGTGGACGTCGATACCGCCGAGCGAGCCCGGGCTGCTCGACGCCGCGGTGCCGGGAATGCCGGTCCGGCGGGCGAAGCTTTCACCGCCGTCGGTTGTCACCTCGAGGGAGCCGTTCTTGAGCAGCAGGAAGCCTTCTTTGGGTGAGGTGAAACTGAACGCCGCAACCGGTTCTGGACAACTCGATTCCGCGACGTTGAAGATGCGCCTGAACAGCGCTCCTCCGTTTTCGGAGATCCGCGTCACACACCCTTCACCACCACCGACCACGACGGTGCTCGGGTTGAGCACCTGCACGCGTTCGAGGTCCGCGGAGGTACCGGTGGTGAGACCGGTCCAGGACTGGCCGCCGTCGCTTGTCGTCAGCGCCGTCCCGCCAAGGCCCACGGCATAGCCGGCGCCGCCGTTGAAGGCGATGTTCAAGAGCGTCCTGCCCTGGGGGGTGGGGTTTGCCCACGCCCATCCGGACTTGCTCACATTCACGTTCGCCGAGCTGAGCCCGGGAACAACCGCTACTGCTGTTACGGCGAGGACGCTCGCAATCGCGATGAGTCCGCGCAGGCTTGATCGACGCATCAGGTGACGCATGTGCTCCCCCCTGTGTCTTGGGTGGCCCGCCACGGTCGGCGGATGTAAACGCTAACCCGCCCACCGGCGTCGAAGTTGCGCAGCTGGACGCATGCCGCGCGCGCAAGCACGTCTCACCACTACAACGGTGAACCCGCTCAGCGAGCCACGAAAAAGGCAGGGAGCCTGGGCGTCCGCACCCGAAGGGCCCTCTCGGGCTGTGCACGGACACCAAGCCCCTCCGACTCCATCCCTTCCGTCCAGGCCTCCCTGCCCAAGTGGAGATCGGCATCGGCTCCAACTCGTCCGAGGGCGAAGCCGGAGCGTGCGCCGCCGGGCAGCATACCCGACGTGGCGCCCCGCCGGGCGCCCTCGTCGCTTCGCTCGTTCGTTCAGCGACGGGCGTACTCGAGCGCCTCGGCCGGGTCGTTGAACCAGGCGAAGCGGAAGACCTTGCCGTCGCGCACGTCGAACACGTAGCCGCGCTCGGCTTCGATCGGGACGGCATTGCCGTGGCTGCGGGTCTTCACCATGCCGCGCACGAGCACCCGCTCGCCGAGGTCCTGCAGCTGGGGGTCGTTGACCTCGAAGTCGCCATACACGCTGGTGACGGCCTTCGCCGCGTCCGCGAAGCCCTCATAGCCCCGGCGGGTGCCCGGCTCGACCGCGTAGCTCGGGTTCACGTACTCGATCGCCGGGTCCATCAACTCCGGCACGACCCCGAAGCCGTCGCGCCGCCAGGCCTCGTACAGGCGCTGAACGACGTCCACGTTGCGCTCGGACACTCGCCCAAGTATCCAGCCCGGCGGCGGTCGGCGCGGTGACCTCGGGGGCTCGGGTCGCCGCGCCGGCGCGGATCCTGCGGCCTACCGTTCGCGGATGGGTTTCCCTCGCCGGCACCAGCGGTTGTGCAGACGTGGAACCCCTTCGCACGGGTTGGGCATCGTTTCCTGTTCGGGCAGCGGGAGCAGGCGCACGTCTTCGCTGCGTGGGTATTCCTCTCCCGGGACCGAAGGGCATTTCGTGACCAGCTGCGAGTCACACGCGGCCTGCACGGCGAGCACGCTGGTGGTGGGCTCGCCGCCGGTGTTCGGCTGTTCACAGGTGCCGTGGGTGGCCTGGATCAGGGGCGGTTCGCTGTTCGGTTCCCCGCCCGCTTCCTCGACGTTGCCGTGCCAGCAGTTGTTCTCGGTACCCGGCACGGGGTCGGCGACTTCGCCGATGT
Organism: uncultured Solirubrobacteraceae bacterium; assembly: GCA_963821425.1. Classification (GTDB taxonomy): domain Bacteria; phylum Actinomycetota; class Thermoleophilia; order Solirubrobacterales; family Solirubrobacteraceae; genus Palsa-744. The sequence continues at coordinate 1,241,258 of CAWGDS010000004.1, read as the reverse complement.
CCCCGTTGGAGGGGTTTCCGAAGCCGCCGTTGGCGGAGAACGTGTTGCCCTCGACCTCGTTTTCGTAGGGCTCGTAGTCACAGGTTTCATTTTCCCCTTCGCCCGCTTTGATGCCGCCGCGGCAGTCGTCTTCGGCGGGGATCTGGGGTGGGGGCACTTCTTTGAGGCCCGGATAGGGGAGCAGCAGGATGCCCCAGGCGCCGTTGCCGGCGAACGTGTTTTCGGCCACGAGGTCGTTGCGGCCGCCCGCGATCGTCATGCCCGTGCCGACCAAGCCCGGGGCGCCGCCGCTCGTCGGTGTGGCGCCGTTGTTGTTGTCGATCACGCGGTTGTGGATCATCACCCAGCAGATGTCCTTGCGTTGGGCGCCCAGCGGCAGGTTCGGGTTGTCCTTTCCTTCCGGGCACAGTCCGTCCTGCGGGGATGGTGCGTCGTCGTTGTTCTGGCTCTGCGTGGCGACGCCCTCCTCGTTGTCCTTGAAGAGCGAGTTCTCGATCACCAGACGGCCGCCGGAGTTCGAGCCCGAGTAGCCGAGGTCGTTGCCTTCGGCGGTACTGTCGTCGATGGTGGCGTTGCAGTCCGGGCACGCGCCGATGTAGTAGCCCGAATCGGACATGTTGTTGGCGTAGGTGTGCACGAAGGAGCCGGGTCCGGTGGTGTTGGAGGCGTAGATCCCGTACTCGTCGGAGGGCTTTTCGACCCCGCCCCAGTAGGTCGAGGTGGAGCTCAGGTATTCACCCCACCAGGAGCCGATCTCCTGTTTGCCGGTCGCACCTCCACCGTCGAACCAGACCGAGTCGCCGCCGGCGTTGGAGCCGAGGAAGTTGCAGGTGGAGAAGTTCTGCAGCCACACCCCGCTGTCCTTGTAGACGACCACGCCGTTGTTGCCCTGGTAGGCGCCTTCCTGGGGGGCTCCGAAGATCTGATCGGCTTCGGCCGAGCTGCACTCCGGAGAGCCGGGCTTGGTGCCGTCGATCATCACGGTGTTGCGATCCATCCCGCGGATGTGGATGTTCGGGGTCGTGACGAGGATGTCGGCGGGGGCCCGATCGTCGCCCATGCCGCCGGCGACCGTCTGGGCACCCGCCTCTTTGTAGTCACCCGGGCCGATCAGGATCCAGTCGCCTTCCCTGGCCACGTTCACGGCTTCCTGAATCGAGCTGTAATTGCCCTTCTTGCCGTGATATTCGCCCACGAGCAGCACTTTCGGCACGTGCTTGCGGGTCCGCGCCAGGGCTTCTGAGGTCGGCGCCATCGCGAGCAGCGAGGCGATCAGGGTGGACGTGAGGAACACGGCTGACGCCCGGCGCCGCTGTCGAGCGAGCAGGGCTCGCCGGGAGCCCTGTGTCACGGAAGGGATCATCTTCTGCACCTTTCGCGGCGGCGGTTGGACCGATCAGCGCCTGCACTCCCCCCTTGTGGGATGCCGCCAGCGGGGCCGGCGCAGACCTGGCTCTACCCGTAACCCCGGCGGCTGTAAACGAGCGCTGCGGGCGGCCGGCTGCTCAGGCGCCGGAGCCGGGCGAGCGCGTGACGCCCGGGATCTCCCACTCGAAGTCCTCGGCGACCGCCACCGGGGCGGCCGGGTCCGGGACGATCCGCTCGGCGCGCACGGGTCCGAACTCCGGCACGCCCGCATGCCCCACGAGACGATCGAGTTGGGGTTCGGCCGACCCTTCGGCCATGCCCAGGACGGCGCTCATGTCCAGTTCGGCCGTCTCCTGATCCAGGCTCCCGGCCCCGGCCACGTGCGGCGCGGGGTCCTCGAAGGCCGGCGCACGGTCCACGGTCTCGGTCGCCTGGGCCACCAGCGGCGCCACCGACTCGACGAACTCGTCGGCGAACTGCTGGGCCGGCTGCTGGGCGGGCTCCACCAGCGGGCGTCCGGTGGGCAGCGGCTCAGGCCGGCCGGGCTCCTCGTGATCGAACAGAGCCGGGCCCTGGGCCCAGTCGGGTGTCTGTCCGGGCACCAGCGGCTCGAGCGCCTCGCGCTCGGCAAGCGCGATCTGGCGCGGGTCTCCACCTCGGCGGCGCTGCAGCTCCAGGTGGTCGCGGATGGCCTCTTCCAGCAATCCCATGAACCTGGGCGAAACCTTAGCGACGCGTCGGACGGCCTCCCCGGAGCGGGCCCGCGCTCCAGCGAGCACGAGCCCGCGGATGCCCCCCGGGCGGGGCGCCTGCGAATGCTCGGGGCGGCCCGTGCGAATGCCCTCGCGGGCGGCCACTACACTCTTGCCACCCGGACCCTCGGCGGGGAAGCCGGGAAACCCCGGGGCTATAGCTCAGCTGGGAGAGCGCCTGGATCGCACCCAGGAGGTCGCCGGTTCGAGCCCGGCTAGCTCCATAATTCGCACGGATTTGCAGGGCTATTGACGTTGTGCAGCCTGCGGTTGCCGCCAACGAGCGCGATTTCAGGCCGTCGACACGAAAGTACCGATTTGTAGGGCTTTTGCAGTTGGGCCGACCGCCTCGGCGGTTTCCAAGCGGTCGTCATTTTCAGGCGCTTAAGCGGCTTAGGTGCCTAAATCAGAGATGGGCCGTGGGGGCGCGGGGGCATCGGATTTGCCCCGAGCCGACTCCTCCGCGAGGAGTCGAAAGGAGACTCATGCCTACAGCAGCGAGTGCTCCAGCGCTGATGCGAGGACTCCGCACCGCGCAGCAACTGGGACCGACCTCGCGTGGCTTGTCGAGCACTACTCGCTTGGGGCAGCGCGCGTCTCGTCGCTGGTGATGCCGTGGCTCAGCAGGACTTCGGCGACGTCTTCGCTCAGTGGCCTGCCGGTGACCCAGACGGCAGTTCGGTCCGCGCCGGCGTTGAGCAGGAGTTGGACGGTGGCGACCCAGTCGCCGTTCGTGGTGGGGAGTTCGCCGCTCGCGACGGCCGCGTATCCGAGGGGTGTGCCATCGAAGTTGGCGTCTCGGGCGTCGATTTCGGCGCCATGCTCGAGCAGAAGGCGTACCGTCTCGGCGTCCCCGGCGGCCGCCGCGGCGTGCAACGGTGTCTCTCCGAATTCGTTGCGAGCGTTTGGGGAGAACCCGAGCTCGATCATCAGGCGCACGGCGTCTGCCGCGGCGCCGCCGCCGGCTACCTCGACAATTGCAGAACGGTCACTGGCGGCGAGGCGATCGCATAAATCTGGCCGTTTGGACAGAAGCAGCTCGGCACCGGCCCGATCGCCACGGGCGCCGGCGCCGAGGAATCTGTCGAAGGGGGTGGCGTCGTCGATCACGCCCCGGCTGAGCAGCACGGCCACGACCTCCCGATGGCCAGCCCGCACCGCTCGGCGCAACGGCGAAAGCCCGTCCTGATCAAGCCTGCTCGGCTTGGCACCACCCGCGAGCAACTCCTCGACCACGGGCGCGGCACCCGCTGCGCAGGCGCGGGCAAGCAGCCCGCTCGCAAGCTCGCTCACCCGCTCTGGGGTCTGCCGCTTGGCGGCGTCGAGCAGCAGACGGACACCCTCCGCATCGTTCCCGCCGACCGCGACATCGACCGCCCAACTGCCGGCAACGGCGGCGCCATGGTTCAGCAGTAGCCGCAGGCACTCGTGGTCGCGATGTCCGGCGGCCTAGCAGAGCGACTCGCCGTCATTCGGGTTGGCCGACCGTTCCAGCAGCAGGCCGGTGATGCCGGGATTATTCGCTGTTACCGAACCGTGCAAGGCGGACCGGTAGCCATGGTGGGGTCCGGCGCCGTTATTTGTGTCCGGGCTGACGCCGGCGTCCAGCAACAGCTGGGCGACCTCCACCAGGCCGGTCGAGCGGCCGGGGTCGATCCGGTGCCAGCGCGAGTAGCAGACGTACAACAGCGGCGGCCAGCCGCGCTCTTGGTCGACCGCGTTCGCCGCCGAGGGGTCGGCCGCGAGCAGCTTGCGGACCAAGCGCGCGTCGCCGAGCACAGCCGCGGTACGGATGTCCACCCGTGCCAGACCCGGATCATCCTCGAGCAGGGTCCGCGCCCGGCGCTCCCGATCCTCGACTGACGCCGCCACGAACGCCGCGGGCCGCTGCGTGATTCCGGCTTGCGATTCGACGCCCGCCTTGAGCTTCGGCCAGCTCGCGAACCCGAGTTCGCGGGCGATCACAAGCTGAGCGACCGTGAGCGTGACCTCCCTCGGCCCACGCGCTCCAACCTGCCTGACGACCCGGCCGGCTACGACACTCGCCGCCGCTCGCTTGTGCGCCGCGATGAACGGCCAGGTGCCCCGCCTCTGCAGAGCAGCACCCATCGGGCGCTGGTGGCGCGCCATGTCGATCAGGCGGTGGTTGTTACGCCCATAGTCCTGCTATCGGCACGCCCCACAGGCGGTCGCCGAGCGGCGTGGTCTGACCGGTGGTGGACAAGACGACCCCAGCCTTGAAGCGCTCCCCGCGTGCGTCGCGCAGCCTTTCGATCGGCTTTACATCCCTGCGGTCGATTGTGGCCGCAGCCTTCACCTCGATTGCCACGATCTCGCCGGCGCGGCTCTCGAGGATCAGGTCGATCTCCTCCTCACGCTGGCGGTAGTGGTAAGCGCTCGTCGCGATGTTCGCCCACTCGGCGTGCTTGAGGATCTCGGTCACGACAAAGTTCTCAAGGACCTTACCGGTCAGTTGGTCGTCTGAGGCGATGCGATCCTCGTCGGCTCCGAGCAGGTGCGCGAGCAGTCCGGAATCGACCAGATAGGCCTTGGGGGCATGCACCTCCCGCGCGGCGATCCCCGGGCGCCAGGCTGGCAGGACACGAACGAGAAAGATCCCTTCGAGCAGCGTCACATACTCCCTCACCGTCTCGTGGTTGAGGCTCGTCCTCGAGGCGAGGCTGCGATACGAGAGGATGTTTGCGGCTTGGGCGGCGAGTAGGCGCAGCAGCTGGGGCACCTCTGCGAGCCGTCGGGCGTCACTGAGATCGCGAAGGTCGCGGTCGAGCGTGGTCTCGAGATAGCTCGCAAACCAACGCTCCCGACGGCGCCCCGAGCGTGTGCGAGCCTCTGGGTAGCCGCCGGCTGCCGCGACGCCGACGAACGCGTCACGCCCGACCACGGCTCCGGAGACGCGCGGAGGCGCCGCGGCGAACAGCGCATCCACGAAGTTTCCGCTCGCGCCGCGGATCTCGCTCTGCGCCAAGGGCCACAGGCGGATCGTCTCCATCCGCCCGGTGAGCGCATCCTTGACCCGGCGTGAGGTGACAACGTTCGCAGAGCCGGTAAGCAGGAAACGGCCCGGGGTGAGATCACGATCCACGGCATCCTTAATCGCCAACAGCAGCTCCGGAGCACGCTGAACCTCGTCGATGAGCACAGGGCCATCCAAGCCCGCGACGAAGCCTTCTGGATCCGCAAGCGCCGCCTCTCGCGTTGCCCGGACGTCGAGGCTGAACTCGCTCGCCAGATGTTGGCCGGCGGCGATCTGCCGCGCGAGCGTGCTCTTGCCCACCTGCCGCGCACCCCCAACGAACACGACCCGGGTGTCCGCGAGCGCCTCGAGGATCAGCGCTCGTGCGGACCGAGGGAATAGGCTCGAGGATGGGGATGTCCCGCCGGCCGATGGCGATCTTGGCGCTGGCATATGGCGGTTAGTCTAGCGGCAATCGGCGGATAATGCCCTGGCAGATGGCGGATACGATCGCCCAGCGCCCGCGTGGTACGCACGCGCCGCAGCAGCCGAGAGCCGTTCAGGCACTTGTCGCCAGAAGTGCCTGAATCGGGGGTAGTCGCCGATAATCCGCGCGCATCCGCGGGTTGGCACCTTCGAGCGCAGAATCTGGCGGGAGAGTGGGCGGATCGCACCCAGGAGGTCGCCGGTTCGAGTCCGGCTAGCTCCATTCGGAGTACCTGCTAAGCGCTAAGCGCCCAGGCGGCGGGCTGACCGTGGAAGTCACATTCCCCGCAACAGCCCTCGACGCGAAGCAGACCACCGCGACCACACAGCGGCCAGCGGTGGACACCACGTCGAGGCGTGCTCAGACGAGAGCCTGAACAAAGCAGCCGGGTAACGCTGCCCAGTTGCGCCCGCGTCGGCAGCGGCGGCGTCTGCCCACGCGGATCGCGGTTGGTGCGAGCGCCGCCGTGGCCGCGGCGGTGGCGGTCGCGCTCGTGACGGTGATCGGGGCCGGCAGTTCCGGTGGGCCGGGTGTGGCGGACGCGGCCATCATCCACCATGCGCTTCGGGCCGTGACCCCGCCACGATCTACGAACACCCAGACTCGTCCGCGCCGCCGGCCTTCACCGACCCGGTCGCAGGTTCGCCAGGAGTTCGCGAGCGGGCAGGCGCAGGTCAACGGCACGGTCGTCATCGACGGCGCTTCCCTGTACAAGATCGACCTGCCACACGGGCTGGTCGGCTACTTCGACCCGAGCACCTATGCCCCGCGCTATGTCGATAACCCGCGGCGCGACGGCACAGTGGTACGGCTCCGCGTCGTGGCGAAGCGGCGACTCCTGGCCCGCCTCTCGATACTACACCCTCAGTTTTGTGATCGAGGCACCGGATGGCATCGTGGGTTCTCTCGGAACGTGGAGGTTGCTGGATGAGTGAACGTGCCTCGGGTGGGACTACTCCGTCACGGGCGCGCCCTCAACCTTCCTCGCCCATGCCAGGAGGGCAGCCGCTTGAGCGTCGGGCGTATCGCAGGAGAAGTCCAAGCAGCAGAAGGGCGCCGAGGCCGATCAGCCCATAGAGCCACCACGACCAGCCGTTGCGCGCAAGCGGTGCCGTCGGGCCCAGATTGGTCGATGGATAGTTCGCGGACCCATGCGCGGGCAGGTAGGTGGCGACCGCGTGCATGACCGCCTGTGGGCCGCAATTCGTGGTCGTCGCGCTCACGTCGTAGCTCCCTTCACGAAGCGAGCCGGGCCATCGGAAGGGGTAGGCGATCTTGTCGCCGGGCAGGATCGTTTCCAGCGCGCGCGTCGCTTTGGTCGCTCGGGCTCGACCCTTGATTGCCACTGCGAGTCGCGGCTGGCAGAGCCTACGACCGACATCCTCGAGCGTCACTACGGCCGACGGGACGGTAGTTCCCGGGAGCGGAGCGAGGCCCAGCGCGTAGAGCTGAATCTTTTGTGCCGCAGGGCCGGGGACCTCAAACTCGATCCCAACGACCGTTCGCTCAACGACGGTCACCGAGAAGTGGCCCCTAGATTTTCGCTTGTTCAGGGCTTGGAAGGCAATTCCCGCGACGTGGTCGCCAGTCGTCGCGCCCTTCGGAATCTTGGCGGTGAAGCCAACGTTGATTGAGCTTCGCGGCGGAACGGTTACCCGCCGTGCCGCTGGCGTCACCCAGGCTCCAGCACCGTGGACGCGCACGCCTCGGTTGGCGTAGACAACGCCGGAGGTAACTCCGGTCAGCCCATCTACCGCGTCGACCGCGAGCACAAGGGGCTTCGCGCTGTCGTTGGTCACGACCACGGTTTCCTTCCGCACGCTCCCCCGCCCTGCGTTGATGATGAAGTAGGCGCGTGTCGCCGCGATGTTGGGGTTGGGGTGCGCGGGACGCACACCGAAGCCACCAATCGTAGGCGCCGAAACGCAGACGGCTGGAAAAGCGAGGGTGATGGTCGTGACGGCGACGATCAGCCGGACACGGTGCTTGAATCCGAGCGTGCGCATCGGCTACGGGCCGCTAGCGAGCGAGAGCGTCCACGTCGAGGTGTACGCGGTCGCGCTGGAAACGGCACCTGCGGGGATCGCGAGCGTCCAGGTCGGCGTGAACGTCTGGTTTCCCATCCCCGTGTTTGCCGACGCATTGAAGAGCTTTGTTGCGGTTGGCGCCGACGCCGCCGCCGGTAGCGTGTACGGGTAGCTGACGGTGGTCGCGGCGATTGTGCATTCTGAGAGTGCATCACACGAGGCGGTCGGCGCCGATTGGATCATGGTCGCGGCCGTCGGCAGCGTATGGGTCGTGGACGTGAACGTCGTCGAGGTGCCGGTGACGTCCCAGCCCGATTCCGAGCCCGTCGAGTCGCCGACGTCGAAGGCGAGCGTTTCGGCGACCGTCTGGTTTGTCCCGTTCAGCGTCGTCGTGGGAAATGTGATCGTGGCCGCCGGCGTACTGTTGATGAATGCCAGGCCTCCGGCTTTCAGCAGCACCGATGCTTCTGTCGTTGCCGGCGCACGTGCAGGCAACCCGGCAACGCCTGCGCATGTGAGCACTGACGCCGCCGCAAGGCCCGCCAGGTGCTTCGTCGAGATGTACACTTCGAGTTCCCTTCGCTGTCTGCTCTGAACACGGTAGGCGAGCCCTTTGCCAGGAGTCTTCTCGACTACGGGCCGCTTGCGAGCGTGAACGTCCAGGTCGAGGTGTAGGCGGTCGCGCTGGAAACGGCGCTTGCGGGGATCGCGAGCGTCCAGGTGGGTGTGAACGTCTGGTTTCCCATGCCCGTGTTTGCCGATGCGTTGAAGAGCTTGGTCGCGGTTGGCGCCGACGCGGCCGCCGGTAGCGTGTACGGATAGCTGACGCTAGTCGTGGCGGCGGTGCATCCTTCTGCCCCGGCATCGCACGAGGCGGTCGGTACCGACTGGATCGTCGTCGCGGCCGTCGGCAGTGTGTGGGTCGTTGACGTAAAGGTCGTAGACGTGCCCGTCACATCCCAGCCCGACCCCGACCCCGTGGCATCGCCGATATCGAAGGCGAGCGTCTGAGTGAGCGACTGGTTCGTGCCGTTCAGCGTCGTCGTGGGAAACGTGATAGTGGCTGCCGGCGTGCTGTTTATGAATTTGAGTTCCCCGGCTTTCAGTGTCACCGATGCCGCCGTCGTCGCCTGCGAAACGGCAGGCAGCGCCGCAGTGGCCGCGCTCGCCAGCGCTGACAGCGCGAGAAGCCACACAATCCGCTTCCTGAGAATGCTCACTTTGCCTGGCCCCCTTGATCGTCTGTTCCGAGCGCCGCGGGAACTCCGCAGTGGCCGTGGGGCCACGAGTCGCTCTGGCTCGTTCGTATCGTGTCTTCGCCACCTATCGGCGGCGTGGCCGGCAACCTTGAGTAGCTCCACTCATGAGGCGATCCCCTGAAAACGGCGACGTGCTTGCGAGGCGCCGTGTCGGCGGCCTTGGCCAACTCCAACCTTTCCCCGCCATCGCCCAAAGCGCGCTTTGGGCGAGCAGGAGATGGCACAATGTTGTGCAACAAGGGGGTAAGCGGGCGTTGCCTGCGCCGACATCGCCAGCAAACCATGCCCAACTGCCCCTCAGTCATCTCGCGCGTGTCGCACAGCCCCTTGGGCGGTCTGCAATCAGCCGCGGGCGGGCGCGGCGTCCTTTTGGCGTTGGCAGGTGCTGCGCTGCTGTTGCTGCTGGTGCCGGGCTCCGCGATCGCGTCCGTCCCTGGCCCGGTCAAAAGCCTCACTGCTACGACGGGCGCGAACCAGGCAAAAGTAAAATGGACAGCGCCGAGCACCGGAGGAGCCCCGACTTTCTATGTGATCACGGCCCTCAGCGGCGGCACCCTGGCCCGCAACACGACCGCGATCCCAAGCTCCTCCGTGACCACGACCATCACCGGTCTGACCGGGGGAACCGCCTACAAGTTCTCGGTCTACGCGGCGAACGCCGAAGGTAACGGATCATCGGTGACCTCCACCTCCATCACGCCCACAGGCATCACCACTCCGTACACGTCCGCGGTTCTTGCTGACTCACCGACCTTCTACTTTCGCCTCGACGAGACTGCCGCCACCACCGCGCTGGACTCCTCGGGGAACGCAAAGACGGGCACCGAGGTCGGCGCGCCGACCCAGGGCAGCGCTGGCCTGCTGGCTACCGACACCGACACCGGACTTGCCCTGAACGGCTCGAGCCAGTACGCCTACAGCAACGCCTCCTACACCAATCCCAACCCTTTCACGATCGAGGCGTGGTTCAAGACCGCGACCACCTCCGGTGGGCAGATCGCGGGGTTCGGCGGCTCGCAGACCGGCGAAAGCAATCCGAACGACCGCCACCTCTACATGGCGAACAACGGCGAGCTCGTCTTCGGCGTCTATCCCGGCGAAGTCAAGAGCATCAACTCCGCCACCGCTTACAACGACAACAAATCCCACTACGTGGTAGCGACGCTCTCAAGCGCGGGCATGTTCCTTTATGTTGACGGTGCGCTGGTGGCCAGCAACGCCACTGTCACCTCGGCACAGAGCTACACCGGCTACTGGCGCGTCGGCTACGACCTGCTCGCCGGCTGGCCTTCGACGCCCACGAGCTACTTCCTCAAAGGCACGATCGATGAGGTCGCCATCTACCCCACAGCGCTGTCGCTTCAACGGGTACAGGTCCACTATTGCGACGGAGCGAGCGTTAACTGCCTATCGACGACCGCTCCCAGCACTGCCTCGTTCCCGGAAGTCACACTCAACGGACTCAACCAGACGACGAGCGTGGCTGTGCCCTTCGAAGTCACCGACAACAGCGGCGGAAACGGCTGGAACATCGCCGCGACCTCGACGACGTTCAAATCCGGGGCTAACACGCTGCCGACGACGGCGACGACAGTGGCTTCGGCCCCGTCCTCGGGATGCGCAGGTGGCTTCACATGCACGGCGCCTACCGACTCGGTGTCGTATCCGTACACGCTCCCCGCGGGGTCCTCGGCACCGACCGAAACGAAGCTCGTTAACGCTGCGGTCGGAAGCGGGATGGGGCGTCAGACGATCACCCCGACCTTCACGCTCAGTGTGCCCGCCACTGCGCACGCCGGGGGTTACACGTCGACTTGGATCTTCACGCTCTCCAGCGGTCCCTGATATGTCGTGGCGTTTGTCAAGTGGGCAGGGTTGATCTCGCCCGGTTGATGGGCGTTGGTTGTGGTCGGGAGGCCGGGGCGTCGGGCTCGGTGTCGGCGTTGCCAGTCTGATGATGCGGGGGTTGGGTACCCCAGGGCCCGGTTTCGTGCTGCCGGCTTGCGCTCTCTAGGAGCGGGCGTGGCACTCGTGTTGGGTGCTGCCCATAGGGAGATCGCGCGTGCCGGCCGCTGGTGGCCCGGCGCCCCGGCCTCCCGACCGGTGGAGCTGTCGGGGCGGGTTAGTCGGCTGTCGCGGCTGCCCAGAGGAAGCACGCCAGCTCGCGGGCGCAAGCCACGACGATCACGTTGTGGGGCTTGCCGCGGGCGCGCATGCGGTGATAGACGCGGTGGAGTCGCTGCTGGGCACGGTTGGCGATCTGCAAGACGTGGTCGGGCTGGCCTTGCTGGCGGTTTCGGAGGGTCACCCCGATGCGCGGGGGGCGTCCGTAGTGCCAGGCCGACTCGACCAGCAGCCGCCGCGCGAGCCCGGACCCAGTCTTCGTGATCGAGCCGTGATGGGCTGACTGGCCGGACTGGTGAAGGGATGGGGTCAGCCCAAGCCAGGCACCGAGGGCGTTCGCGTGCTCGAAGCGCTGCCAGTCGCCGCCGAGCTCGAGGTGAAGCGCGAACGCGGTCAGGGTGTCGATTCCCCGGAAGCACCTGAGCCTCGCGACCGTCGCCCACCACGACTCGTCTTGGGCCAAGCGCGAAAGTCGCTCGGCGATCTGTGCCTTGCGTGCGCTCAGCCCGTCGACGGCCGCGATCAAATCAGCGAACACAAGGTCGCTCACAGACTCCTCGAACTGTTGACTGGCGAGCCAGCGTCGGTGAGCCACGGTCCAGGTGCTCGGCTGCGGATAGACCCGGCCGTGCCGGAGCAGCATCTTGGAGACCCTGTGACGAGCAGTCATCAGATCCCGCCTGCACGCATCGTGGGCACGCACCAGCTCGCGGGCGGACTCGATCTCGACCGGTGGGACGACGACCGCCGTCAAAGAGCCGGCGAGCAGTAGCCGCGCGAGTAGCTCGGCGTCCTTGCGGTCGGTCTTCACCCGGTCAGAGGAAGCCCGTGGTGTCTTGCCAGGCGCGATGACCTGCACATCCACGCCAGCTCTCTTCGCGGCGCGATAGAGCCCGAAGCCGGTTGGCCCTGCCTCATAGCAAGCACGCACCGGGCCGGGGAGACCCCCCAGCCACGCCACGGGCTCCTCGATGCCCGGGCCAAACCTCGCACGCACCAGCTCCCCTGTCGCGACATCGATCGCCGCTGCATGCGTCGAGCGCGCATGGACATCAAGCCCCGCCCACGTCACAATTCCAGTCACGGCCGGACCTCCTCAATTTTCTGGGGTCAGCCGGAGCCGTTCTCCGGCCAGACAAACCCCCGCGAGGAGTGTCCGGCCTACCTACCCCGGCGGCCAGCCCGACGGCCAACCTGCGTCATAGGGTCTAGACGATGCAGTCGGTGCTGCACACCCCTGGCGCCGTCAACGAGTACTGGATCCAGACAACCTCCGCCAACCACCACCTGATCGACCAGACCAACACGCGGCTCGAAGACGCGTTCGCCGCGCACGGTCTGCAGATGGGGACGCAGGTCGAGTACATCGGCGCGGAAAACGACCGAGCCGCCTACCGCGGCGTCACCACCGCGATCACCGTGCTCGGGCTGCTGATCGTCGCGATCAGCATGGTCGCGCTGATCAACACGATCACGATGGTGGTGGTCGAGCGCACCCGGGAGATCGGCATCCTGCGCTGCATCGGCGCCCGCGGCCGAGACGTGCGCGGGATCTTCGCGACCGAGGGCCTGACCGTTATGCTCGTTGGCTGGCTGATCGGCATCCCGCTCAGGTTCGGCCTTGCACATGCCGTCGTCACGCTCGCCGAGAACGTCTTCAACGAGCACCTGCTGTTCGCATTTCCGGCCGTCAATATCCCGATCGCGCTGGTCGGCACCCTGATCCTCGCGCTGCTGGTGATGCAGATCCCGCTGCGCCGCGCAGTGCGCTTCAAGCCCGGCGACGCGCTGCGGTACGCGTAGGGCGGCTGGCGCGCAGGAGGAGCTGAGCGATATGAGGCATTCACTTCGCCAATCGGTGCTCGAAGTGAGCGAGCCCAGGTCGACGGCGCTGATGATCGCGGTCGTCTCGGCGCCGATCGCCGGCCAGCGATCGGCGCTGCCCACGTGACGGGCACCGGGCACTGTCCGCGGGCCTGCCGTCGAGCGGCTCTGACGACGATCCAGCTGATCCACACCGGCATCTGGTGCTCGATCGAGTCCTGCATGGCGTATGTCATCTGGGCGGGCTTCGCCAGACGGACTGACCGGCGCGTCGCGATCGCGGCGGCCGTGGTTGCGGGCGAGACGCTGATCTTTGCCGCAAATCGGTTTCGCTGTCCGCTCACCGAGCTCGCAGAACGCGTCGGCGCGGAGCATGGCGCGGTTACCGACATCTACCTCCCTGATTGGTTCGCCCGCAACCTGCCCGCGATCCACGTTCCGCTCATCGTCGTGGCCGGCTACCTGCACGGACGAAACCTCCGGATCGCATCCAGGAGCTAGCCGGTTCGAGTTGGGCTAGCTCTATAAAGCGGCTCTCAGGCACTACATGCGACCGCCCGCGAGAGGAGCAGCCCGCGCTCGCGATCGTTGGCACAGAGGTCGGCTGCCCGTTCGAATTCCTCCCGAGCCTCGGCATGCCTACCCAGGCGCACGAGGATGTCGCCCCGCACGCTGGGCAGCAGGTGGTAGCTGCGCAATGCGGGCTCCCCGGCGAGCGAATCGACGAGCTCGAGCCCGGCCTCGGGTCCGAAGGCCATGGTCACGGCCACCGCGCGGTTGAGCTCCACGACCGGGGAGCCGGTGAGCGCCGCCAGCCCGTCGTAGAGCGCGACGATTCGCGGCCAATCAGTCTCCTCGACGCTCACCGCCCGCGCGTGACAGGCGGCGATCGAAGCCTGCAGGGTGTAGGGGCCGAGTGCGCCGCTGAGCCGCTCTGCCCGCCCCAGCGCGGCGAAACCGCGTTGGACGAGCAGGTGATCCCAGCGCGCCCGGTCCTGGTCGCCGAGCAGCACCGGCTCCCCGTCCGGCCCGACGCGGGCCCGCAGCCTTGAGGCCTGCAGCTCCATCAGGGCGAGCAGGCCCTGGGCCTCGGCCTCGCGGGGCATCAGCGCGGCGAGGATCCTGCCGAGGCGCAGGGCGTCCTGGCATAGGGCTGGACGGACCCAATGCTCCCCGGCGGTCGCCGCGTAGCCCTCGTTGAACACCAGGTAGATCACCGCGAGCACCGCCGACAGACGCTCGCCCAGCTCGTCGATGCCCGGGAGCTCAAACGGGACACGGGCCGCGGAGAGCGTGCGCTTTGCGCGAACGATGCGTTGCGCGACCGTCCCCTCGGGGACAAGGAACGCGCGTGCAATCTCTGGCGTCGACAGTCCGCCGAGCAGACGCAGCGTCAGTGCGACGCGTGCCTCCGGAGACAGGACCGGGTGACAGGTCATGAAGATCAGGCGCAGGACGTCGTCCTGAACGTCATCGACCTCGGCGGCCAGGTCGGGGCGGTCGAGCTGCTGCAGCGTTTCCAACTCGCGCCCGATCAGCTCTTGCTTGCGCTCGAGCGTGACGCGTCGGCGCAGGGCGTCGATGCCCCGGTGCCTGGCCGTCGCCATCAGCCACGCGCCCGGCTTGTCCGGGATCCCCGACTCAGGCCACTGCTCGAGCGCGGCTACGAGCGCATCCTGAGCCAGATCCTCGGCAACCGCCACGTCGCGAACGATGCGAGTCAGCCCGGCTATCAACCGGGCTGACTCGATCCGCCAGACGGCGTCGATTGCACGATGGGTGGCCGACTCTGTCACGCGCCTAGCTCTGCGTTGCCTGCTCGCGCAGGCGCTGGTTGGCCTCGCGCAGCTCGGGTGTCAGCTGCTCGCCGAAGTCGTCGGCCTCGAAGATCTGGCGAAGCTCGATCTCGACACCGCCGCCGAACGGCGCTCGCTTGAGCCACTCGATCGCCTCATCGCGGGACGCGCACTCCCACACCCAGTAGCCCGCGACGATCTCCTTGGCCTCGGTGAACGGGCCGTCGATCACGGTGCGCTCGTTGCCGTCGAAGCGGACCTTGGCGCCCCTCGAGGTCGGGTGAAGGCCCTCGCCGGCCAGCATCACGCCTGACTTGACGAGCTCTTCGTTGTACTTCGTCATCGCCCCCAGGGCGTCGGTGCTGGGCATCACGCCCGCCTCGGACTCGGGGCTCCCGGGGACCAGAACCATGAAGCGCATTTGTGTCTCCTTGTCGTTGATGGTGACTTCTACCCACACGTCGAACGAGGTCGACCGAAATCGACACCTCCGGCATTCTTTGTCGTCGAAGTCGGGCGGGGCGCCGAGCTACCCCCGGCGGCGAGTCTCGCGGGCCGGGCCCTCGGCGAGCCGGCCGTAGGCGTCGGGGCGGCGCGTGTCGAGAAACGGAAACAGCTCGAGCCAGTCGCGACGCTGGTCGAGGTCGAGCTCGGCGACGAGCACGGCGGGCTCGTCGCGGGGAGCCTGCACGAGCTTGCGTCCGTATGGATCACAGATGAAAGAGGAGCCGTAGAAGCGCAGCGGCGGCTCCTCGCCGATGCGGTTGACGGCCACGATGAACACGCCGTTGGCGATCGCGTTGCCGAGCATCACCTGCTCCCACAGCGGCTGCGTGTCGAAGTCGGGGTGGTCGGGCTCGGAGCCGATCGCGGTCGGGTAGATCAGGACGTCGGCGCCCTCGAGGCTGTACGCACGCGCGACCTCCGGGAACCACTGGTCCCAGCACGTGGGCAGCCCCAGCCGCGCATCCTGCAGCTCGATCACGGGGTAGGGATCACCCTCCGCGGGACCGGGTCGAAAGTAGCGGTCCTCGTGGTAGCCGGCGGTGACCGGGATGTGCAGCTTGCGCGTACGCGCCAGGAGCTCGCCATCGGGGGCGACGATGATCGCGGTGTTGTAGCCGAGCCCGTCCTCGTGCTCGTCCACGGCGCGCTCGTACAGCGACGCGTGGATGTGAACACCGGTTTCCCCGGCGAGTTGCGCGGCGAACTCGTAGGTGGGTCCGCCGGGGAGATCCTCGGGCTCCGCGCCCGCGGCCGTCGGCCCGTCCGGGTCCACGGCGAAGTAGCGGCTCAGGGTCAGCTCCTGCAGGCAGACGAGCTGGGCACCCTCACCGGCCGCGCTGCGGATCCCGGCGGCGAGCGCCGCCCGGTGCTCCTGCGGATCCGGGTGCCAGCGCTCCTGCACGAGCCCGATGCGAAGCTGACCGCGCTCGGCGGGCCGCTTGCGCGCGAGCGAGATATGGGGCCCCGAGGAGCCGATCAGGTGGCCGCTCATGGGCCAACTCTAGGCGCTGCCGGTGAACCTCGAACGACCATTCTCGCGGGGGACGTCCGAGGCGGCGCGGCGCCGGAGTTCGTACGGATCCTCCCGCCCGGCGCGATCATCCCTTCATGGCGAACATCGCCTTCTCGATCGGCGCCGGACTCGGCTCGCTCCTGATAACTGTCCTCGCGGCCACGCAGGGCCTGCTCGCCGTAGCTGTGATCTGGGGCATGCTGGCAGTCGCCTTCGCGGTCAGGGCCGAGCTCGGGAGGCGCCGACGCCGATAGGGTCTGTCACGCACGCGCGCGCGTGCGTCTGTCCACGACCGGAAGGAGAGCGGTGAGATGATCGTCGTCGTCGGAAGGGTCATCACCGACCCCTCGAAACGGGCCCAGCTGATCGAGGTAGCGCAGAAGGTCGCCTCGGCCTCCCGTGCAGAGGCCGGCTGCATCGATTACCGCGTGTTCGAGGACACCGAGCAGCCCAACCGGTTCGTGTTCGTCGAGGAGTGGGAGGGCGAGGAGGCCCTCCAGCAGCACTTCCGCACGTCCCACATCGCGGAGTTCATGCAGGCGATCCAGGCCACGATCACCGCACCGCCCGACGTCAAGTTCCACCACATCGCGAGCACCCGGGACCTGTCCGAGGTCGGCGCGAGCTGACGCCGCCGGGGCGACCACGCTGCGCCTCGACTCCCAGCCCGCAGATCGATCGCCCCCGCCGGGCGCGGCAATGCCCGCGAGCCGCCATACAGCGCAATCCCGGCCGTTCGCGGACGTATAATCCCGGCGCTCCGCCACCCGTGCCCATATCCACGACCAGGGGGTCCGCGACCATGCCCAAGCTCTTCTCCGCCGTCGGTGCCATGGCGCTCGCCGTGCTGGCTCTGGCGGGATGCGGCAGCAGCAACAGCAACAGCACCTCGACGACCGGCACCAGCTCCTCGACGTCCCCCACGGTCACCACCGACGCGAGCATCGCCGCCCAGGTGCCTTCGGCGATCAAATCGAAAGGCACCCTCACCGTCGCCGCTGACGCGACCTACGCCCCGAACGAGTTCATCGCCTCCGACGGCCACACCGTGATCGGCATGGACCCCGACCTCGTCAACGCCCTGGCGACGGTCATGGGACTGAAGGCGCAGATCATCAACGCGACCTTCAACACGATCATCCCTGGGCTGGCGGCCGGCAAGTACGACCTCGGCGCGTCCTCGTTCACCGACACGAAGGAACGCGAGAAGACCGTCGAATTCGTCACCTACTTCACGGCCGGCGAATCGTTCTACGCGAAGAGCTCGTCGAGTCCGACGATCAGCTCGCTCTCGGACCTGTGCGGCAAATCGGTGGCGGTCGAGAAGGGCACCACCGAGGAAGAAGAAGTCAAGGCGCAGTCCGCCAAGTGCAGCAAAGAAGGCAAGAAGACACCGACCCTGCTCGTGTTCCCGACCCAGAACGGCGCCAACCTGGCGGTCTCCAGCGGGCGCGCGGAACTCGGCATGGCGGACTCTCCCGTGGTCGCGTACGCGGTCAAGCAGTCCAACGGGGCCCTCAAGGTCGTGGGGCCGACCCTGGCCTCGGCGCCATACGGGCTCGCGTTCCCGAAAGGAACCGGCATGACCGGGCCGACACTGGCCGCGCTGAAAGTGCTGATGGCCAACGGCGAATACATGCGCATCCTCACCAAGTGGGGAGTGCAAAACGGCGCGATCAGCAACCCGGGGATAAACCAGGCGAAGAGCTGAGCCCGGCGCGGTGACCTCGTCGGGGGCCACCGACAGCGACAGACGGCCGGACGACATAAGGGCCGTCCCGGTCCGCCATCCCGGCCGCTGGGTGGCGGCGGCGGTGATCCTCGTGATCGGCCTCGCACTCGTGCGGTCGGTCGTCAGCAACCCGCGCTTCGAATGGGGGATCGTCGGCGAATACCTGTTCGACGAACGGATCCTCGAAGGGTTGAAGGTGACGATCGAGCTGACCGTGATCGCGATGGCGGTCGGCATCGTGCTCGGGGTGCTGCTCGCGGTGATGCGACTGTCGGCGAACCCATTGGTGTCGGGTTCCAGCTGGCTATACATCTGGTTCTTCCGCGGCACCCCGGTGCTCGTGCAGCTGCTGTTCTGGTACGCGGTCGCAGCCCTGTACCCGAAAATCGACCTCGGGATCCCGTTCGGACCGTCGGTCATCCACGCGAACGCGAACACCCTGATCACACCGTTCCGAGCCGCGATCCTGGCGCTGGGGCTGAACGAGGGCGCGTACATGGCCGAGATCGTGCGCGCCGGCATGATCTCGGTCGACAGGGGCCAGCCCGACGCGGCGCTGTCGCTGGGGATGTCGCGCCTGCAGACGCTGCGCACGATCGTGCTCCCCCAGGCGATGCGCGTGATCATCCCCCCAACCGGCAACGAGACGATCTCGATGCTCAAGACGTCCTCGCTCGCGAGCGTGATCACCGTCACGGAGCTGCTCTACTCGGCTGAACTGATCTACGCGGTCAACTACAAAGAGATCCCGCTGCTGATCACCGTCAGCATCTGGTACCTCATATGCACGAGCGTGCTGTACGTCGGGCAGGGATACCTCGAGCGCTACTACGGTCGCGGGCGGGACGGCGGCCTGCCCACGATCTGGCAGCGGGTGCGTGTGGGCGTGCTCTCCTTCCGCCACGGTTACTGATGGCAGAGCCGATGGTGAAGTCCGAAGGCGTCCACAAGCGCTTCGGCCGGAACGAGGTGCTGAAGGGGATCTCGCTCGAGGTCGCGCCCGGCGAGGTGATGTGCCTGCTGGGACCGTCGGGGTCCGGCAAGTCCACGTTCCTGCGCTGCATCAACCACCTCGAGCCGATCAACTCCGGACGCCTGTGGGTGGACGGAGAGCTTGTGGGCTACCGCGAGAAGGGCGACGCGCTTCACCAGCTGCGCGACTCCGAGATCGCACGCAAGCGAGCCGAGATCGGGATGGTGTTCCAGCACTTCAACCTCTTCCCCCACATGACCGCCCTCGACAACGTCGTCTGTGCACCGACCAAAGTGAAGAAGCTCCCGCGCGAGCGGGCACTGCTGCAGGCGACCGACCTGCTCACGCGCGTGGGGCTGGCGGACAAGACCGACAGCTATCCGGCGCAGCTCTCCGGCGGCCAGCAGCAGCGGGTGGCGATCGCGCGTGCCCTGGCGATGGAACCGAAGCTGATGCTGTTCGACGAGCCCACGTCCGCGCTCGACCCGGAGCTGGTGGGCGACGTGCTCGCGGTGATGCAGCAGCTCGCCCGCGACGGGATGACGATGATCGTCGTGACCCACGAGCTCGGGTTCGCGAGGGGGGTCGCCGACAGCGTCGTGTTCATGGACGCGGGCGCGGTCGTCGAGACCGGACCTCCCGACGAGGTGCTCGACAAGCCTCGTCACGAGCGCACGCAGGCGTTCCTGTCGAAGGTGCTGTAGCGGTAGCGGCCGCGCGTACGGGCCCTGCGGCCCGCGTCAACCGAGGTAGCTGTCGAGGCGCTCCAGGGCCTCGGGGAAGTTGGCCCTGCCGAACCCGAAGCGCACGTGGTGTGGCTGCTCGTAGACCGAGCCGGGCAGCACCAGCACCCCGCAGCGCTCCGCCGTCCGTTCGCACCAGCCCTGCACGTCGGACTCCTGGGACATCCGCGCGAAGCCGATCGGACCGGCGACCGGACGCTGCCACTGGAACAGCTCGCCGCGCCGGGCGATGAAGTCGTCGAGCAGCGGCAGGTTGTCCAGGATCAGGGCTCGGTTGCGCTCGATCAGGGAGCCCGCGTGGCGCAGGGCCAGCGCCACGAGCAGTTCGCTCGGCGCGCTCGAGCAGATCGTCGTGTACAGCTTCAGCTCCCTGACGCGCTCCAGCAGCCCTGGCTCGCGACCTGCCAGCCAGCCGATTCTGAGCCCCGGTAGGCCGTGCGCCTTGGACACCGTGCCCAACGAGATGGCCCGCTCGTAGGCGTCGCATGCCGCCGGCAGCCTGTCGGACGGCTCGTGCTCCAGCCCGCGATAGACCTCGTCGCTGAACACGATCGCCGAGTGCTCGGCGGCGAGCGCCAGCACGCGGTCGTAGGTCGCTCGCGTCATCTGCATGCCGGTGGGGTTGTGGGGGCTGTTGATGTAGATCAGCCGTGCACCTTTGGCGAGCAGGCCTTCGAGCTGCTCGAGGTCGTGTGCCCAGCCGTCCTCGTGGCGCCGCCGCCACAGGCTCACGCGTGCGCCCGCGCTGCGGGCCACCTCGATCGCCGAGCCGTAGCAGGGCGCCTCCACGATCACGTGGTCGCCGGGTTCGACGAGGGCGTGGTAGACGAGGAAGATCCCCTCCTCGGCCGCCGCCAGCGTGAGCACGTCCTCGGCGCCGGTGTGCTCGTACCCGCCGGCGACCGCCAGCCGCAGCTCCTCGGAGCCCGGCACTTCGGTGTAGCCGAGGCGCATCGCCGGCAGCCGCTCGCGTGCGTCGGGCTCGAGAGCCAGCAGGTCGTCCACCGTGCGCGACTCGCAGTCGCTGCTCGACAGCATCAGCTCGGCGCGGAACTCCCAGCGCTCGTAGAAGCGCTCGATCGCGAAAGGCCCGATCTGCATGCTCAGTCCAGGTACTCGCTCTTCAGCCAGGTGAGCGTGGCCTGCAGACCGGAGACGTAGTCGACCCGGGGCTCCCAACCCAGCAGATGCCTGGCTTTGGCGCTGCTGAAGCTCTGATCGCGGCCGAGCACCTGAACCGCCTGGCGGGAGAGGAGCGGCCGTACCGTCGCACCGGTGGTCCGCCGCAACAGGCGGTAGCCGTGCTCCAGCGAGGTGCCCACCACGTTGGCGGCCCAGTAGGGAACGCTCCACCTGACCCTCGAGCACCCGAGGCCCTCGGCGAGGGCGTCGGTGAACTCCCTCCAGGTCACGCCCAGGCCGTCGCTCAGGTTGAACGCTCGCCCCGGCGCCTCGTCGTGCTCGAGCGCGAGCAGGGCCGCGTCGAGGAGGTTCTCCACGAAGCACAGGCCCGCGTCGGAACGACCGCCGTCGATCAGCAGCATGCTGCGGTCGCGGATCGCACGCGCGATCCCGCCGACGACCTCGGAGGAGCCGGGCCCGTACACCGTCGCCGGGCGGAGGATGACGGCATCGAAGGCGGCGGACGCTTCCATCCGGCGCACCTCCCGCTCGGCGTCGAGCTTCGTCTGCGCGTACCAGTTGCTGAAGCGACGCGACGTGTAGGTCTCCTCGACCGCGGCCGTGCCGGGATGACCGTAGACGTCGGTGGTGCTGAAGTGGACGAAGCGACGCACCGACGCACCGGCCGACGCCTCGAGCAGGTTGCGGGTGCCCGTCACGTTCGTGCGCGTGATCTCCTGGGTCGTGGCCCAGTCGGAGACCAGCGCGCCGCAGTGGAACACGAACTCGCAGCCGTCCACGACCGCGGGCAGGGACCCTCCGCTCGTGAGGTCGCCGACCGCGAGCTCCACGTCGAGTTCCTCCAGTGAGTGGGTGTCGCTGTGCTCGCGCACCAGGCAGCGGACGGGGCGCCCTTCTGCGGCCAGCCTCCGCGCGAGGCGCCCACCGATGAAGCCCGTGGCTCCGGTGATCAACACGCCCCCGCCGTTGGCGCTACCTCCGTTCGCGCTCGCCCCCGTCCTGGCCGCGGGGGCTGCGATGTCCGTCGCCGGAGAGACATCCTTCGCCGGCGCGGCGCCCTTCTCTGAGATCCCACGATCGGCTCGCGGCTCGGCTGCGCCAGCGGCCCCGGCGGACTCCCGGCCACGCCGGCCGAGGGTCGCTTTGGCGATGTCACGTACGACCGCCCAGTTCTTCGACGTCGACCCCTCGCAGTCCGCCAGCACGACGGCGAACGCCTCGAGGAAGCGCTCGGCCTCGGCCTCGGACAGCGTCAGCGGGGGCAGCAGCTTGATGACGTCGTTTTTGCCAGCCGCCATGGTGATGACGCCGTGGTCGCGGTGCAGCGGGATCACGATCAGCTGGGGATAGAGGCCCTCGGCCGCCACCCGCACCAGGCGCCAGCTGACACGCGCGACGGCACCCTGGGGCGCCCCCAGCTCGATGCCGATCATCAGACCACGGCCACGAACCTCCTTGATGATCTCGTGACGCCCCTGCAGCTCGGCCAGCCCCGCCTGCAGCAGGGCACCCACCTCCGCCGAGCGCTCGACCAGGCCGTCGCGTTCGATGATCCGGATCGTGGCCAGGCCCGCAGCCATCGAGAGGCGGTTGCGCCCGTAGGTGGACTGGTGCACGTACGAACGCTCGAGCGTCCCCACCGCCCGCTGGAAGATGTCCCTGGTGGTGGCCATCGCGGCGACAGGCATGTAGCCGCCGCTGAGCGCCTTGCCGACGAGCACGAAGTCGGGCTCCAGTCCCCACTCGTCCAGCGCGAACCACCTGCCGGTGCGGCCCAGGCCGGTCTGGATCTCGTCGAGCACGAACATCGTGCCGTAGCGCCGGCACAGCTCCTGGGCACCCTGCAGGTAGCCGGCCGGCGCGGAGGCCACGGTGCGACCCTGGATCGGCTCCACTACGAAGGCGGCCACGTCGCCCCTGCGCAGCTGCGCCTCGAGGCGCTCCAGATCACCGAAGGGAACCAGCTCGCATCCCGGCAGCAGCGGGCCGAAGCCCTCCTTGAAGAACTCGTCGCCGACGATCGACAGGGGCCCCAGCGTGACCCCGTGAAAGCTGCTCTCACAGGAGACGAAGCGCGTCCGGCCGGTGGCGGCACGGGCGAACTTCATCGCCGCGTCCACCGCCTCCGCTCCGGTGCTCGCGAAGAAGATCGCGTCGCGGCCCCGCGGCAGGTGCGCCGCGAGCTCCTGCGCGAGCATCCCCGACAGCGCCGAGTAGTGGATCTGGACGCCGTCGAGGAGGTCCTCGCCAAGCGCCGCCTGCAGCACGGCGCGCACGTCGGGGTGGTTGTGACCGAGGCTCGCGAACCCCTCCCCGCTGTGCATGTCCAGGTACGCGCGCCCGGCGCCGTCGTACAGATATGAGCCCCGAGCCGAGACGTACTCCTCGTCGAAGCCGATGATCCGCAGCACGTCCACGAGCGACGGGTCGAGGTGGCGCGCGGCCAGCTCGAGCGTTTCGCCGCTGCGCCCCCTGGCCTCGGCGAGGATCCCCAGCGGATCCACGCGCTACTCGTCCCGGCCGCGCCGCTTGCTCAGCGCGCGTACGAGCGCGATGTCCCCGGCCACCAGGCCGACGAGCACGACCGTCAGGATGATTCCGACCTCCACGTACAGAGCCTAGTGGGCCGCCGCCTGCTCGAACGGGTCGAGTTGGCGCCTGAGCGCGGTCGTGGTGCTCAGGCACAACAGTTTCGCTCGCCGCCTTCGGTTTCGACGGCAGCCCCCAATCGCGTGGGAACAAGACTAAGTCCTATTCTGTGATAGCGTCGGCGACGCATGGAGACCGCGAGCACGCACCGGCGGATCGGGCCGCGACTGAGGGTGGCCACGGCATCGGCGCTGCTCCTCGCCCTACTCGCGGTCGGGTGCGGCCGCTCGGGCCCGTCCTCCAGCGGCGGGGCCGGGAGTCGGATCCAGCTGACCGCGGCGGAGAACTTCTGGGGCAGCATCGCTGCCCAGCTGGGAGGCGACAAGGTCGCTGTCACGAGCGTGATCGTCAACCCCGACACCGACCCGCACTCCTACGAACCGACAGCCGCGGACGGGGTCGCGATGGCACGCTCGCGGATGGCGATCGTGAACGGCATCGGCTACGACGCATGGGCCTCGAAGCTGCTCGCCGCCAACCCCTCCGGGGGACGCGTCGTGCTCGATGTCGGATCGCTGCTCGGGCTCTCACAGGGGGACAACCCGCACCAGTGGTACTCGCCTGCGAGCGTGCGCCGGGTGGTTGCGCAGATCACGGCCGACTACGGGCGTCTGGACCCGGGCGACGGGGCCTACTTCGAGCGCCGGCGGGGGCAGTTCGAAACCTCCTCGCTGGCGGAATACGACCGTCTGCGCAGCGAGATCCGGAGGCGCTTCGCGGGCGTTCCCGTGGGCTACTCCGAGAGCATCTTCCGGCCGCTGGGCGAAAGCCTCGGACTGAAGCTGATGACCCCCTACAGCTTCGCCAAGGCGATCGCCGAGGGAACCGACGTCAGCGCCCAGGACAAGCAGACGGTCGACCAGCAGGCGCAATCGCACGCGATCAAGGTGTGGGTCTACAACAGCCAGAACGCCACACCCGACGTGCAGCGGGTGAACCAGCTCGCACGCGAAGCCGGCATCCCGGTCACGACCGTCACCGAGACGCTCTCCCCGGCCTCCGATACCTTCGAGCAGTGGCAGAGCGCCCAGTTGAGGAGCCTGATCGGGGCGCTGCACCGGGCCACGGGCAAATGAGCGTCCCCTCCCCCGCCGTCCCGCGTGCGGGCGCCGAGGGAGCCGCAGCCGGCGGGCCCCCGGCGGTCTCGGTCGTGGACGGCGAGGTCCGCGTCGGCGGACGCATGATCTGGGAGCAGGTGAACATCGAGATCCGCGAGGGTGAGTTCACTGCCATCCTCGGACCCAACGGATCGGGCAAGACGACTTTGCTGCGGGTCCTGCTCGGAGAGCTGGCGCTCGCCCGTGGCAGCGCATCGGTGCTGGGCGGTCCTCCCGGGGCCCGTAAGCAGCAGATCGGCTACCTGCCCCAGCGCCGGCACTTCGAGCCGGGAACGAGAATCCGCGGAATCGATCTCGTTCGCCTCGGCCTCGACGGGGCGCGCTGGGGGCTGCCGCTGCGCCGCGCCGGAGGCGAGCGGATCGAGCGGGTGCTGGAGCTCGTGGGAGCCGAGGCGTACGCCGGCCGTCCGATCGGATCGCTCTCCGGTGGGGAGCAGCAGCGGCTGCTGATCGCCCAGGCGCTCGTCAGCCGGCCGCGGCTGTTGATCCTGGACGAGCCGCTGGACAGCCTCGACCTGCCCAACCAGAGCGCCGTCGCGGCGCTGCTCGAGCGGATCTCGCGCGAACAGCAGGTCGCGGTCCTGCTCGTGGCACACGACGTCAACCCGCTGCTCGCCTACCTCGACCGTGTCGTCTACTTCGGCGCCGGGCGAGCGGTGGTGGGAGCGCCTCGGGAGGTGATCGAGGCGGGCGTGTTGAGCCGTCTGTATGGGGTCGCTGTCGAGGTGCTCCAGAGCGCCGACGGGCGGCTTGTGGTGGTGGGAGCGCCCGAGGCGCCGGCCCATCACAGCGACCGCCATGCCCATGGCCATGCCCACTGAGGTGGTCGGCGCCCACCTGGCGGCCGGCGCCCACCTGGCGGGCAGAACGCAGCTGGCGGCGGGCGGACCCTCGCTGAACCTGGTGTCCGACCTGCACGAACTCCTTGCCTATCCATTCATGGTGCACGCGCTACTGGCGGGAACGATCGTGGCGGTGATGTCGGGGCTGATGGGCTGGTTCATGGTCCTGCGCCGGCAGACGT
Source organism: uncultured Solirubrobacteraceae bacterium (assembly GCA_963821425.1). GTDB lineage: Bacteria > Actinomycetota > Thermoleophilia > Solirubrobacterales > Solirubrobacteraceae > Palsa-744. Next base: position 1,215,746 of record CAWGDS010000004.1, on the reverse strand, counting down.
TCGCCGGGCACACGCTCTCGGTGATGGCCTTCCCCGGCGCCGCCGCGGCCCTGCTGCTGGGGCTCTCCGCGTCGGCCGGCTTCTTCGCCTTCTCGGCTGTGGCCGCGCTCGCGATCGGCGCCGCCCGTCCCGGGCGCCAGAGCGGCAACCGCGGTCAGGAGTCCGCCGTGACGGGGACGGTCCAGGCGGTGGGTCTGGGCTGCGGGTTCCTGTTCCTGAGCCTCTATCAGGGCGTGCTCGGCAACTACGAGAGCCTGCTGTTCGGCAGCTTCCTGGGCATCACCGCGGGACAGGTGCTGGCGCTGCTGGGGGTGGCCGCGGTCGCGATCCTGCTGCTGGCCGTGGGTGGGCGCCCACTGCTGTTCGCGTCGGTCGATGAGGGCGTGGCCCGGGCCCGCGGCGTGCCCACGCGGGCGCTCGGCATCGGCTTCCTGCTGCTGTTGGGAATGGCGGTGGCCGAGACCGCCCAGATCACCGGAGCGCTGCTCGTGTTCGCGCTGCTCGTGGCACCACCGGCGACCGCCCAGCTGCTCACGGCCCGCACCGGGCTCGGCCTGGCCCTGAGCGTGGTGCTGGGCGTGCTGGTGACCTGGCTGGGCCTCGCGCTCGCCTACTTCTACGAATACCCCGTCGGCTTCTACATCAGCACGGTCGCGTTCGCGATGTACGTGCTCGCCCGCCTGCTGCGGGCGGCGATCGACGCTCCCCGCTCCGCCTGATGTTCGCGCAGGAGTTCTTCCGTAACGCACTGCTCGCGGGCAGCTTCGTCGCCCTGGCCTGCGGGCTCGTCGGCTATTTCGTCGTGCTGCGGGCACAGGTGTTCGCGGGCGACGCCCTCAGCCACGTCGCCTTCACCGGCGCGATCGGAGCGGCGGCGGCCGGCCTCGACACGCGCGTCGGGCTGTTCGCGGCCACGATCTCGGTCGCGCTGATCCTCGGGGCGATCGGCCCCCGCGCCGGGGCCGAAGACGTGGCGATCGGGGTCCTCTTCGCCTGGGTCCTGGGGCTAGGCGTGCTGTTCCTGGCGCTGTTCAGCGGCGGCTCCTCCGGTGGCAACGGGGTGCTCGGTGCGCGCGCCCTGTTCGGGTCGATCTTCGGCCTGAACGGCGCCGACGCACGACTGGCCGCGGCCGTCGGGGCGGCGATCGCCGTCGCCGTGATTGCGCTCGCACGGCCACTGCTGTTCGCGAGCGTCGACCCGATCGTGGCGAGCTCCCGGGGAGTCCGCGTGAGAGCCCTGGGACTCGCGTTCCTGGCGCTCTTGGGCGCGACCGCGGCGGAGGCCACCCAGGCCGTTGGGGCGCTGCTGATGCTCGGCCTGCTCGCCGCCCCCGCGGGCGCTGCGCAGCGGATCACCGCCAACCCCTACCTCGGGCTCGGGCTCTCGGCGCTGCTGGCGCTGGTGGCGATGTGGCTCGGGCTCGCGCTCAGCTACTGGATCCCGAGCCTGCCCCCCAGCAGCGCGATCGTCGCGGTGGCAGCCGCGAGCTTCCTGCTGGCGTTGCTGCTCGGCCGGCGCCCGGAGGGAGGCGGTCGCCCCCGAACGGCGCCGGTTGCCGCGAGGACAGCTCACACCCGCACGGGCGTAGACACACGAGGACTAGACTGAGGCGTCGATGGCCGAGGCAGGGAAGGCAGGCTGGGCCGCCGACGCGCAGCAGGTGCTGGCACAGAACGGACGCCACTCGGGGCAGGCGCGGCGCTCGATGCTCGAGCTGCTGGACTCGCAACCGTGCGCGCTGTCGGCGCTGGAGATCGAAGAGCAGCTGCGTGAGAGCCGCCGTCCGGTCGCCCGGGCCAGCATCTACCGGATCCTCGACGAGCTCGAGCGCCTGCACCTGGTGCAGCGCGTGCAGGTGGGGGGAGACATGGCCCGCTACGAGCCCGTCCGCAGCGGCGAGGGCCACCACCACCATCTCGTGTGCGACAGCTGTGGCACCGTCACCCCGTTCACCGACGAGGGACTCGAGGACGCGATCCGCCGGCTCAGCCGGCGCCTGCCGATGCACGTCGACGACCACGAGATTGTTCTGCACGGCGCCTGCGAGGTGTGCAACGACGCGTGAGGGCGAACGCCTGGCCGGGTCGCCCTGAAGGGAGTACAGTCGGCTCCTAACAGCGCAAGGGAGGGATCATGAGCCGCAAGTCCACGGTCGCCGTCACGTTGGTCGCCTGCGTAGCGTTCTTTGCCATGGGGGCCCAGCTCGCACAGGCGGGCCAGGGGGCACACCACGGCAAGATCAAGGTCAAGCCCAACAACGTGATGGTGAACACCTCGGTCCAGGTGAAGGGATCCGGGTTCGCGCACAAGGCGTCGATCACGCTGCTCGAGTGCGGCCGCACGTTCTGGATCGTGCCCGAAGAACCGTGCGGCAACTCGGTCACCGTGCAGACGAACGCGGGCGGCCACTTCGCCACCACGATGAAGGCCGAAGTGTGTCCCGAAGGGATGCCCGGCAAAGAGATCACAGAACGGACGTGTTACATCGGGGTGCCGAAGTTCGGCGAAGACACCGTCGAACTCTCGCCCTCGGCGAAGCTGATCGTCACCTATCCCTGAGGCGACCGGCGAGCCGTTTCGTCCCTGACGCGGCGGGGCCGCCCGGGAAGACTCGTGCACGGCGGTGACCGCACCCGCGGCGAGCGCCGCGCGGTGGTAGGCTCGCTCGCCCGTTCGGGGAGTGAAGGGGAGAAGGTGGCACAGACTGTGGAGCTTCAACGTGACCGGCGTGCCGGCCCAGGCGGCGCCGCTCGCGTGCAGGGCGTTCCCGCGTGAGCGCCACCGACTCGCGGATCCCGACGCACCTGCTGCGCAACGTCCCGGTGCTCGCCGGGCTGCCTGACGAGCTGCTCGAGAGCCTCGTGGAGCAGCTGTCGCGCGTGCAGGTGAAGGCGGGGCACTGGATCATGCGCGAGGGGGAGGTCGCCGAGAGCGTCTACATCGTCGCCGGCGGTCGCGTGGAAGTCGTGGACGAGCGCCCGCCCGAGACCCTGATCCGGGTGCTGCGGCGGGGCGCCGTGCTGGGCGAGCTAGCGCTGCTACGGGAAGGAACGCGGTCGGCCTCGGCACGCGCCCGGCGCGACACGGAACTGCTGGAGCTGCCCCGTGCCGGCTTCGAGGACCTGGTCAGCCAGGCGCCGAGCTTCGCGCTCGGCCTGACCCGCGCGATGGGGGCCCAGCTGGCCGCGAGCCACACGCCCGTCGCCTACGCTCCGGAGCCGCACACGATCGCGGTGGTCGGGCTCGACGGCGCCGTTCCCGTGGAGGCCGTCGCCGCCGAGCTGGCGGTGGCGCTCGAAAGGTACGGGTTGGTGGCGCGCCTGGACGGCGGCGAGCTGGCGACCATCGACCAGGCCGAGCGGGACGCCGACCGTGTCGTTCTGCGTGCGGGAGCCGACCCCGAGGAGACCTGGTCACGTACCTGCGTGCACGAGGCCGACCTCGTGATCGCCCTCACCGGCGGGCGGCCCGATCGCACCTGGCTCGCGCACGCACCTGCGCTGCGCGGCTGCGAGCTGATCGTGCTCGGCCCCGGCGTCGACGAGGAGACGCTGGCGGCTCTGCAGCCGCGTGAGGTCCAGGTGATCGCCGTCGAGTCACGCCGCGGCCCCGCGCTGGAGGCGACGGCGCGGCGGATCGCCGGGCGCTCGCTGGGACTGGTGCTCTCCGGAGGAGGAGCCAGGGCGCTGGCCCATCTCGGCGCGCTCGAGGAGCTCACCGCCGCGGGACTTCGCTTCGACCGCGTGGCGGGTGTGAGCCTCGGCTCGTTGGTGGGGGCGGGCGTGGCCATGGGTCTCACACCGCAGGAGCTGTATGAGACCTTCGAGCGAAGCTTCCGGTCCACGAACCCCGCCCACGACTTCACCATCCCCGCGTTCTCGCTGCTGCGGGGAACGCGGGCCCGGCAACTGCTGCAGGAGGTCTTCGGTGAGCGGCGGATCGAGGAGCTGCCGCTGCGCTTCTTCTGCCTGAGCTGCGACCTGATGGAGCGCGAGGTCGTCGTGCACCGCACCGGGCGCGTGGTGGATGCCGTCTACCCGAGCTTCGCGATCCCGGGCGTGTTCCCGCCGGTGGCCAGACCGGACGGCCGTCTGCTCGTGGACGGCGGCGTGCTCGACAACCTGCCCGTGGAGGCGATCGCCAGAACCGGCGAGGGACCGGTGATCGCCGTCGACGTCACCGGCGGCATGGGCCGCTTCCAGCAGAACCAGCGCCCGGGCCTGGCCCGACTGTCCAAACCAATGCGCCGCATGCTCACCGGCAGCGAGGCGGAGCTCCCGGGTCTGGCGGAGACGATCGTGCGCACGCTGACGGTCGGCAGCATCGACACGGTGGCGGCGGCGAGGCTGCACGCCGAGCTCGTGATCACGCCGGCCGTGGACGGGATCGGGCTGATGGAATGGCGCGCCATCGACCGCGCGCGCGAGCTGGGGCGCCGGGCCGCCCGCGAAGCGCTCGCCGCCGACCCCGGGCTGCCGGCGCGGGTGGCGGCCTGACGCGGGCATGTCAGAGCCGCTACTGACAGCGCCCACAGCCGAGCCGCCCGGACCACGGGCGGCTCGGCGCACGGCTCCCTCTCCCTCGCGCGTGCTGGCGATCGCGTCGCTCGGGGCGGCGGTCGCGTTCGTGGACGCGACGATCGTCAACATCGCCTTCCCCAGCATCGAGAAGTCCTTCAGCGGGGTCTCGATCAGCTCGCTGTCGTGGGTGCTGAACGCCTACAACATCGTGTTCGCCGCCTTCCTCGTGGCGGCCGGCCGGATCGCAGACCTGCTCGGGCGCAGGCGCATGTTCGTGTTGGGCTTGGAGCTCTTCACCGCCGCCTCGGTGCTGTGCGCGGCGGCTCCGTCGGCGGGCACGCTGGTCGCCTTCCGGATCGTGCAGGCGCTCGGTGCCGCCTTCCTCGTCCCCGCCTCGCTGGCCCTGGTGCTGAACGCGTTCCCTCCGGAGCGGCGCGCCCACGGCGTGGCGCTGCTGTCGGCCGTCGCGGCCGCCGCCGCCGGGCTCGGCCCGTCACTGGGCGGGATCCTCGTGTCGGCGGCCAACTGGCGCCTGGTGTTCCTCGTCAACCTTCCGATCGGCGTGGTTGCGGTCGTGCTGGCCCGCCGGCAGCTGATCGAGAGCCGCGCGCCGGGACGGCGGCGGATGCCGGACATGGTGGGAGCGCTGCTGTTCGCGCTGGCGATCGCCTCGCTCGTGCTCGGAGTCGTGAAGGGCTCCGAGTGGGGCTGGGGCAGCCCGCGCGTGCTCGGCGCCTTCGCCGCGGCCCTGGTGCTGGGAGCGATCTTCGTCTGGCGCTGCGGCTGGCACCGCTCGCCGATCATCGACCTCGGGCTGCTGCGCAACCGCACCTTCAGCGCCGCCAACGGCATGACGATCATCGCCGCTGCCGGCTTCTACGGCTACACGCTCGCGAACGTCCTGTTCCTGACCGGTGTGTGGCGATACAGCGCCCTGCAGGCCGGTCTCGCACTCACGCCTGGTCCGTTCGTGGCCGCCGCGGTGGCGGGTCCGACGAGTCGCATCGCGCACCGGATCGGCCCGCGGCCGGTGCTCGTCGCGGGAGGGCTGATCTGGGGCGGGGCGGTGATGTGGCTGGTCGAGCGCGTGGGCGTGCAGCCCGACTTCCTCGGCGAGTGGCTGCCGGGGATCGTGCTGCTGGGGATCGGCGCGGGCACGCTGTTCCCAAATCTTTCTGGCGTCGCCGTGGCGTCGGCCCCCGGGGAGGGCTTTGCCACCGCTACCGGCCTGAACTCGGTCGCACGCCAGGTCGGCGCGGCCCTCGGCGTGGCCGTGATCGTGGCCATCATCGGCACGCCCTCGCCGCTACAGGCACTGCACGCGTTCGACAACGCCTGGCGCTTCGCGGCTGCGTGCCTGTTCGTCGCCGGCATCGGATGCCTCCTGGTCGGGCGCGTCATCGCCCAGGCGCCCTCGCTCGGGGAGGCCGCGCGGATGGTGCTGCGCAAGCCCGCGGCGGCGCCGCCGCCCCCGCGGCCTCGCGCGCGGCGGGCGATCCAGGTTGACGGGCCGCCTACGCAGGGGCCTCCCGCACCGGAGCAGCCCTCGCAGTTCCTCGCTCGCTCCCCCCTGTTCGCCGGGCTCGAGCCCCGGCTGCTCGAGCAGCTGGCCGAGCGTTCGCGACCGGTGCGCCTCGGGGCGGGCGAGTGGCTGTTCCGCGAAGGCGATCCCGGCGATGCGATGTACCTGGTGCGGGCCGGCCGGCTGGAGGTCGTCGCGGGAGCCTCCGACGTGGTCGTCCGCGAGCTCGGACGGGGCGACGCACTCGGCGAACTGGCGCTGCTCACGAGCTCACCGCGCTCGGCGTCGGTGCGGGCCGCCCGCACCAGCGATCTGCTGGTGATCGACCGCGAGCACTTCGAGGAGCTGCTGCAGAGCTCCCCGGCACTTTCGCGGTCGCTGAACCGGATCCTCGGCGAGCAGTTGCGCACCAGCCAGGCGGCGGCGAGCGCGGCCAGACCGCGCCCGGCGACCGTGGCGCTCCTGTCGCTTGACGAGCGGGTACCGCTCACAGAGCTCTCACGGCAACTCGCCGCGACCCTGAAGGGTCAACTCGACACCGAGCTGCTGGAAGGCGGCGAGCTCGATCAGGCCGCCGCGGCGGGCGAGCCGGCGAATGTCTTCGCGCCGTTGCTTGACCGCGCCGAGTCGGGGCACGAGCTCGTCCTGCTCGACGCCGGCGAACTGCTCGAATGGAGCCCCTGGGCCGAGTTCTGCCTGCAACAGGCCGACCGCATCCTCGCCTTCACGGCGGGCGGACAGGTGCCGGAGTCGCTGCGGGAGCGGAGCGAGCTGAAGGGCTGCGACCTGGTGCTGTACGACGTCGTCCCCGGCGAGCGGGCGGCCGAGGGGTGGGCGGCGGTGCTCGGAGCGAGCGAGTGTCACGTCGTGCGCGAGCACGAGTGCGAGGGGGACATCGCGCGGATCGGGCGGCGGCTCACCGGCAGGTCGGTCGGGGTGGTTCTGTCGGGCGGCGGCGCCCGCGCCTTCTCGCACATCGGCGTATTGGAGGAACTGCTCGCCGCCGGGGTGACGGTCGATCGCGTCCTCGGCGTCAGCATGGGGGCCTACGTCGGCGCCCTGTTCGCGATGGGGCTGGAGATCGAGGAGATCGACGCGCGCTGCTTCGAGGAGTGGGTCCAGCGCCATCCGCTCGGGGACTACACGATCCCGCGCTACTCGCTGATCCGCGGCGAGCGCGCCAAAGCGATGATGCAGCGGACCTTCGGCGAGTGCGCGATCGAGGAGCTGCCACGCAGCTTCATGTGCGGTTACACGGAGCTTCGCAGCGGCAGCTTCATGCTCGCCCGACACGGCCCCCTGTGGGAGACGGTCGGCTTCAGCATGTGCCTGCCGATCATCGCGCCCCCCCAGACGCGCGGGCGCGAGCTGTTCATCGACGGCTCGCTGGTCAACAACCTCCCCGTCGAGGCGATGGCGGACATGGGCGAGGGGCCGATCGTGGCGGTGGACGTGAAGGCCGGCTTCGAACGTCCGGCACCCGACGGCAAGGGGGCGCCGGCCGGACCGGAGTCCAACGGTGCCGCGCGCGCGCGGCGGCACTCGGAGCGTCCTCCGAGCCTGGGCGAGACGCTCACGCGGGTGCTGCTGCTGGGGAGCGCCAACACATCAGAGGAGGCGCGCAGGCACGCGGACCTGATCATCAAACCCCGCGCCGAGGGCGTGGGGCTGCTCGAGTTCACCCAGCTCGACGCGGCCCGCGAGGCGGGGCGGACGGCCGCCCGCGAGGCGCTCGAGCAGGCACCCGCGCTGCTGTTCGGCTGAGGGTCCGATCGGGTCACCGGGGTGGCCTGTGTGACGAACGCACGCACACGCCGGCACGCGAAGTGCTTTGCTTGATCGACCGGGGCCCGCCTCGGGCCCTCACCCGGACAGAAGGAGCGTGCGATGAGCGCGACCAGTATCGACGAGGGGAGGCTCGAAGCCTTCATGGGGCAGATGGTGACCGACATGGGGGCGAACATCAGCGCGCCCCTGATGTTGATCGGAGAGAAGCTCGGCCTCTACCGTGCGATGGCCCACGCGGGGCCTCTCACGGCAGCCGAGGTGGCCGAGCGCTCGGGCACCGCGGAGCGTTACGTACGCGAGTGGCTCGGCAACCAGGCCGCGGGCGGATACGTGACCTACGACCCCGACACCGACCGCTACACGCTGCCCGACGAGCACGCGCTGGCGCTGGCCGACGAGGACAGCCCGTTCTACATCCTTGGCGCGTACGAGCTGATCGCCTCGCTGTACGCCGACGAGGAGAAGCTGCTCGACGCGTTCAAGAGCGGCGACGGCATGGGCTGGCACGAGCACGACCATCGCCTGTTCCGAGGCACCGAGCGCTTCTTCCGGCCGGGCTACCGCGGACACCTCGTGGACGCCTGGATCCCGGCGCTCGAGGGGGTCCAGGAGAAGCTCGAAAAGGGCGCCCGGGTCGCCGACGTCGGCTGCGGCCACGGCGCCTCGACCGTGATCATGGCCGAGGCCTTCCCGAACTCGGAGTTCTTCGCCTTCGACTATCACGCACCCTCGATCGAACGGGCGCGTGAGGCGGCCCGGGAGGCGGGCGTGGAGGAGCGCATCAGCTTCGGCGTGGCCGCCGCCAAGGACTTCCCCGGCAACGAATACGACCTCGTGTGCATGTTCGACTGCCTGCACGACATGGGCGATCCCGTCGGGGCGGCCCGGCACGTGCGCGAGACCCTCACCGACGACGGCACCTGGATGATCGTGGAGCCGTTCGCCGGCGACAGCGTGCAGGAGAACCTCAACCCCGTGGGCCGGATCTTCTATGGCGCATCGACGGTGATCTGCACACCGGCCTCGCTCGACCAGGAGGTCGGCCTGGCGCTCGGTGCGCAGGCGGGTCAGGCGCGCCTCACCGAGGCGCTCGAAGAGGGTGGCTTCACGCACGTGCGGCGTGCGACCGAGACGCCCTTCAACCTGATCCTCGAAGCAAGGGCCTGACGAGGATGGACGCGCCGGCGCCGGTGAGCGATGAGCTTGCGGGCAACGCGGAGGCGACCGCGGCCTGGGACGGGCCGTTGTTCGACCGCTTCGTGCAGTTCCGCGAGATCGTCACCACCGGCCTCGGTGCCCACGGGGACGCCGCCGTGGCGGTGCTCGACCCGCAGCCCGGCGAGCGTGTGCTCGACATCGGCTGCGGCTTCGGGGATGCAACCCGGCAACTGGCCGCGCTCGTCGGCCCCGGTGGCACCGCCAGCGGCGTCGACGTGTCCCCGCGTTTCATCGAGCTCGCTGCCCGCGAGGCCGCAGAGGGCGGGGCGAGCAATGCCGCCTTCCGGGCCCTCGACGTGGAAGTGGACGCGCTCGGAGGGCCCTATGACGTCGCCTTCTCGCGCTTCGGCACGATGTTCTTCGCGGGTCCGGTGCGCGCGCTGCGCAACGTCCGCACCGCACTGAAGCCGGGCGCCGTCAGGCGACCGCAGACTCCCGCAGCTCCTCGAGTCCCTCGGGGATGCTCTTGGTCGGGACGTAGCCGAGCTCGGCGCGCGCCTTGTCGATCCTGATCGTGCACTCCTGCGAGGAGACCCAGTAGGCGAAGCGGGTCAGCGGCGGGCGGCCGGGTAGCGGCAGGTGCCGCCAGGCACCCTCTCCTACGCCGGCGAGCACTCCGGCGAGCGGGCTCGGGAGGTTGCGCGAGGGCGCCTCCACGCCCTGGGTCTCCAGCAGCTGCGTGACGAACTCGCGGAACACGACCGGGTCGCCGTCGGTCACGAAGTAGACCTCGCCCGCACGGCCGCGGTGGGCGCCGAGCAGCAGTCCCTCGACCGTGTTCTCCACATGGGTCGTGGAGGTGAGATGGCGCCCGCCTGCGATCCACGCGAAGCGCCCGCTCTTAACCAGCTCGACGATCGAGGGCAGCAGCGTGCTGTCACCCGTGCCCCACACGAAGCGGGGGCGCACGACGACCGTCTCGAAGCCCTCGCGGTTGGCGCCCCGGACGGCCTGCTCGGCGCGTGCCTTGGTGGCGCTGTAGAGGGCGGGCGAGTCGGGGCGCAGCGGGGCGGTCTCGTCCACGTTCACCAGCGGCCGGCCCGCCATCAGCGCAGCCTCCGTGCCGACGTGGACGAAGCGGCGCACGCCCGCGTCCGCACACGCGCGCAGCGCGTTTTCGGTCCCGGTCACATTGCCCCGCTCGAATTCCTCGGGCTCGCCCCAGTCCCCGAGCGTCGCCGCCCCGTGGACCGCGAACTCGCATCCCTCGGCGCCGGCGCGCATCGAGCCCTCGTCTCCGAGCTCCCCGGCCACGGCCTGCGCCCCGCGCTCCGTCACGACCGCGGCCGCCGTCTCGGAGCGAGCCAGCGCACGGATCGAGTGGCCTTCGCGGTGCAGCCGTTCGATCAGGCGCCCACCGATGAAGCCGGAGCCGCCGGTGACGAAGAAGCTGGCCATCGCATGGGCAGCGTATTCGCTGCGGGCTGTCGGCTAGTAGCCGAGAGCCCGGCCGAGGTAGTAGCCGCCGGCGGCGGCGGCCAGCCCGAGTACCACGGAGGCGCCCACCAGCACGATGGCTTTGACGGGCTCGCCGGCGCGGACGTCGAGGAACGCCTGCACCGAGAAGGTCGAGAAGGTCGTGAACCCGCCGAGGAAGCCCACGCCGAGGACGGATCGCGTCTGCGGCGAGGCCCAGTGGGCGACCACGAGCATGCCCAGCAGGAACGAGCCCACGACGTTGATCGCCAACGTCGCCCACGGCAGCGCTTCGCCGTGGACGGCGGAGGAGATGCCATAGCGGGCGAGGACTCCGCCCGCGCCCGCGAGCGCAACCAGGACCGCGACCACGAGCGCATCTTGGCAACGGCTGCGGCGGACCGGCCCCCGAGGTAGCGCCCGAGGCGCCGATTCCTTCCCTGCGAGAATGAGTGGCGGATGACCCGGCTCGCGCGGTCTCTCGCGCTACTCGCGACGATGGGCCTGCTGGCAGCGTGTGGCAAGGCCGACCCGTCCTCGTCGACGGCCAAGCGCGCTGCCGCCGGCTCGAGCGCCGAGCGTGCCAGTGCGCTGGCGCTCGCGCGGGCGGTAAACCTGACGCCAACGGACGTGCCCGGCTTCCACGCCTTGGGCAAGCAGAAGGAAGGTGAATCGCCGGCCGAAAGGCGGTACAGGGGAAAGCTCAACGCGTGTGTGCATCCGAAGACGGCGACCCCCATCGCCGAAGCCGGCTCGCCCAGCTTCCAGCGCCAATCCGGGCTCGCCATCGCGAGTGTGCAGTCGGAAGTGACGGTCGCCTCGAGCGCGGCGGTGGCGGCCGCGGAACTCACGCAGGTGCGCGCCAGGCGAACCCGCCAGTGCGTCTCGCGTTACATCCAGCTCCTGGCTCGCTCGCAGACCCATTCCGGGGCGAGCTTCGGTGCCGCGTCGGTGGTGCAGCGGACTCCTTCCGCCCCGGGCGCCGACGGCAGCTTCGCGTGGCGCATCGCGATGCCGATCACCGCGCACGGGATCACGCTCGCGGTCTACTTCGACATCTTCGGCTTCGTGTCCGGGGCCAACGAGGTCACGCTGTTCGTCAGCGGGGTGCCGATCCCGCCCCCGGCTCGGGCTGAGGAAGAGCTGTTCTCGCTGCTGCTGGAACGGACGAAGGTGGCCGAGAAGGGTCAGCGCGCGAGCCCGGCGGGCCCCAACCCCAACGTCACCAGCAGCTGACCGCGCCGGTGGGCGCCCTCATAGCTGCTCGGTGCGGGCCGGCAGCCCCAGCAGCACTCGCCCCATCAGCTCATAGGTCGGCAGGCTGACCTGGAAGTGGGCGGTCGCGGTGTGGGCATCGCGAAAGCGCCGCTGCAGAGGGGAGCGCTCGTAGATGGCGCTGCCGCCGCCGAGGTCGTACATCGAGCGGGCGACCTCGGCCGAGGCCTGCACGGCGTGGGTCGCGGCGAGGCGCAGGCCGAGGCGCAGGTTCGTCTCGACGGGACCGTCGGCGGCGGCCGCCCAGGCCGCCTCGATGGCCTCGTAGTACAGCGAGCGGGCCGCCTCCAGACTTGCCTCGGCCTGAGCCACAGCGCCCTGCGTGGCGGGGCGTTCGGCCAGTGTCCGGGTCTGCCCCAGCCCCACCTTCCCGAGCGCCAGCTCGATCAGATCGTCGATCGCGCCACGGGCGTTGCCCAGTGCCGCGGCGGCGATCGAGAGGGCGAAGTAGCCGAACGCGGGAAAGCGATACAGGCGCTCGTCCAGGCGCGGCTCGGCGGCGAGCAGCGAGAGCACCCGCTCCGATGGGACGAACAGGTCGTCGGCGACCGCGTCGTTGCTGGCGGTCGCGCGCAGCCCGCCGGTGTGCCAGGTGTCGAGGATCTCGAGCTCCGCGGTCGGCAGGGCCACGACGCGCAGCTGCGGGTCCTCGCCCTCGCCGCCCTCGAGCACGCAGCCGGCAAACAGCCAGTCGGAGTGCGAGATCCCGCTGCAGAAGGCCCACCGTCCGCTGACCTGCAGCCCGCCGTCAACCGGCGTCCCGCGCCCGCGCGGCGCCCACACCCCGGCGGCCACGTCGTCGGCGGAGCCGAGCACCGCGGCGGCTCCCGGCTCGGGCATCCAACCGGCCAGCAGGCTGGAGGTGCACGCGATCGAGACGCACCATCCGGCCGAGGCGTCGCCGCGGGCGATCCGCTCCGCGCACGCGAGCGTGACCGCCGGCGGAGCCTCGAGCGCGCCGAGCTTGGCGGGCGCGCCGGCGCGCAGGAGACCGGCCTCGCGCAGACCCTGCACGAGCTCCGGCGAGAGCCTCCGCGCCTGCTCGTTCCCGGCGCTCTGCTCGCCCGCCAGCGCGGCCAGGCGCTCGGTCTCCTCTGCGAGCCCCGCGGGTAGCTCGATGCTCGGCACAGACATGCTCCTATCACGTTCCGGCGTTCTCTGGTGTGATGCCGGGGGTGACCGCCGAGCTACAGGTACTGCAAACACCCGACCAGTTGACGGCGCAGTGGCTGGCCGCGGCGCTTGACAGCGGGCCGATCGAGTCGCTCACCCTGGCGCCGGTGGGCACCGGGCAGATGAGCGAGACGACCCGCGTGCGGATCGCCTACGCGGGCGGAGTCCCGGGACCGGCGAGCGTGGTCCTGAAGACAGCCTCCACCGACGAGGGCAGCCGAGCCACCGGGGTGGGGCTCGGGATCTACGAGCGCGAGGTGCGCTTTTACCGCGAGCTGGCGCCGCGCATCGGTGGCCCGCTGGCGGATTGCCACTTCGCCGCCGCCGGCGGGGACGGCTCCTTCACGATCGTGCTCGAGGACCTGGAGCCCGCCGCCCAGGGCGACCAGATCACCGGCTGCTCGGCCGAGCAGGCAGGCCTGGCAATGCGCTCGCTGGCGCGGCTGCACGCGCCCGTGTTCGCGGACCCCCAACTGGGCGCGACGCCGTGGCTGAACCAGGGGTCGGTGCTCACCCAGGCACTGGTGGCACAGCTGCTGGACGGCTTTGTCGAGCGCCACGGCGAGCGCGTCGGCGAGGAGCACCTGGAGGTCTGCAGGCGCTTCGTGGCGAGCCTCGACGGCTGGGCCCAGGAGCAGCGCCCGCCGCTCGGGCTGGTACACGGCGACTACCGGCTCGACAACATGCTTTTCGGCGAGCAGGACGCCCCCCGGGCCTTCGCGGTGGTGGACTGGCAGACGGTCGGATGGGGCCAGGTGATGACCGACGCCTCCTACTTCCTCGGCGGTTCGCTGACGCTCGAGGACCGGCGGGCCCACGAGCTCCAGCTCCTGCACGAGTACCACGACGCGCTCCAGGAGCACGGTGTCCGCGGTTTCGGCTGGGAGGAGTGCTGGGAGGGCTACCGCCGCCAGGCGTTCCTGGGCGTGCTGATGACCGTGGCTCCGGCGATGCTGGTGCAGCGCACCGAGCGTGGCGACGAGATGTTCCTCGTGACGCTCGCCCGCTACGCCCAGCAGGTGCTCGACCTGGAGGCACTCGACCTGCTCCCCGAGCCCGGCAGCGGACGCCCGCCGGCGCTACGCCCGCAGGGCGAGGACGAGGCTCCCCACGAGCCCGGCTCGGAGGAGCTGTGGAACGAGAGCTGGTACTTCGATGCCGTGTCCTCCGACGGGCGCCTCGGCGTGTACACGCGCCTCGGGCTGTACCCCAACCTCGGCGTCTCGTGGATGACGACGTTCGTGTGCGGCCCCGACAGACCGACGCTTGCGCTGATCGACTTCGCCGCCCCGCTGCCCGAGGGCGGGCACCTGTCGCTGAGCTCCGAGCATCTGCGCGCCGAGCACATCTGCATCGAGCCCCTGGAGAGCTTCGAGGTGCGCCTGCAGGGCAGCGCGGAGAGCTTCCAGGACGCGGCGGCGATCCTGCGGGCCGAGCACGGCGACCCGCTCGAGCTCGCACTCGCGCTGCGCTGGGACACGACGGGAGAGCCATACGCCTACCGGGCCACGACGCGCTACGAGATCCCCTGCCGGGTGAGCGGCACCGTGCGCTGCGGCGAGGAGACGATCGAGTTCGCGGGCGTGGGCCAGCGCGACCACTCGTGGGGGGTGCGGGACTGGTGGTCGGCCGAGTGGATGTGGGCGGCGGCGCACCTCGAGGACGGCACGCACCTGCACGGCGTGGAGTTCCGCCTGCCCGGAGCGCCGCCGGTGGGCATCGGCTACTCCCAGCCCCCGGAGGGAGGGGTGGTCGAGCTCGACCTCGTGCGGGCGCAGGAGCAGCCCACGGCAGAGGGTCTGATCGAGCAGGCGCGGATAGCCTTCGGCGGGCTCGAGGTGGAGGTCCGCCCGCTGGCCTTCGGCCCGCTGCTGCTCACCTCACCCGACGGGCGCACCTCGCAGTTCCCCCGCGCGTTGTGCAGCGTTCGCACCGCCGACGGGCGTGACGGCGTGGCGTGGGTGGAGTGGAATCGCAACGCCTCGCTGTAGCAGCGTCGCGGCCCGCGCCGAGTCGCTAGATCCAGCCGAGTATCAGCCCGAAGGTCAACCCCAGCACCAGGTCCAGGGCGGCCAGTGAGCCGACGATCGCCAGCTGGCGTGAGCGGCTCGGGGAGTCGTAGACGATGAACGTCATGACGTAGAAGGTGAGGTAGCCGAACACCACGATCACCGGGAAGGTGGCCGTGTTCCACCACCAGTAGTGCCAGTGGAAGACCCCCAGCTCGTGCAGCAGCAGCTCGACGCCGACCGACACCAGCGAGAGGGCGATGGCCAGCGCCCAGCGGTTGGGGATGCCGGCGATGCGAACCCGCGGATCGGCCGGGAGCAGCTTCACGTACACGATCCCGTTGATCGCGAAGAACAGCGAGATCTCGACCGTGAGCCCGATCAGGATCACGAAGCTGCTGGAGCCGGTGACCGTCCACAGCGCCGCGTCGCCGTTGGCGTGCAACACGAGTGCGTTGACGATCTCGTTGAACCAGTCCATCAGCCAGAAGGTCAGCCCGGCGAGGATCGCGCTCCAGTCGCCGCGCTGCACCTCCACCGAGTAGACGTAGACCACCAGCGCCAGCAGCGTGACCGTGGACCAGTTGAAGTGGCCCGGAGCACGCAGCAGCTCCTGCGCCTGGCGGGTGAACGGCTCGACGGCCGGCGACACGGTGACCTCCTGCGCCGGGTGCGGCGGGTGCGCCCTGGCTAGGTGAGGGCGCTCGCGGGCATGGCCTCCAGCACACCGTCGAGCAGGAGCCAGTTACCACGCAGCGCCGCCTCGGCGCAGGCCAGCATGCGCTCTCCCTCGCCGGCCTCTTGCGGGGTCTCTGCCCACAGCTCCTCGATCAGCTCGCGGGCCTGGCGGGAGTGCTCCACGTCGCGCTCGGCGTGTACCCGGAAGTACTCGGTCGCCGGCGAGTCCGGGCGGTAGCCGTAGTGCTCCACCAGCCCCTGCAGCTTGGTCGTGCTGATCCGCGGCTGGGTGCCCTCGATCACATACAGAACCGACAGGTGCTCGAGCAGCGTCTTGCCGGCGGTCCACGAGCTCGCGCAGCGGGCGCTCAACGGCAGCGGCATGCACGCCCCGGTGCAGTCAACGGAGCCGGCGAAACGCTCCCAGAGACCGATGTGGGCGTCCTCCTCGTCGGCGTGGGCTTCGAGGTCCGCCCGCCGTGGCGCGGGAGCCTCCTGCGCCGCCGCCCGCGAGAGGAGTGCGAGCGCGTGGACGGCGTGGCCGTACTCCCCCGCGTAACAGGTGAGCTCGGGACGGGTCAGCTCGCCGGCGCTCCAGCGAATGTAGAACGGGTGCTCGAGGACGTTGTTGTCCCGGCACAGCTCGTCGAGCCTCGAGATCAGATACATGGGTGGTGCTCCTTTCCCGCCGGGCCGTTCCTCGGCCCGTGCGTGGAGGTCGCCGGCGGCCGAACGGCCACAACGTACGTGGGCCGACGGACGTCCCGGCGCGGCGGCGCCTCACGCTCGGCGTCGCCGTTGCGTTATCCCTGCAGCCACGCCAGCCACCCGAAAGGAGCCCCATGTCCGACCCCGCCGAGAAGGCCGCAGAGTTCCTCGCGCTGCACCGTCGCGAGCGCCCCCTGCTGATGGCCAACGCGTGGGATGCCGGCTCGGCGCGCCTGTTCGCCTCGCTCGGCTTCGAGGCACTCGCGACCACCAGCAGCGGCTATGCGGCCACGCTCGGGCGACTGGACTACGGCGTCACGCGCGACGAGGCTCTGGTACACGCCGCGTCACTGGTCGCGGCCAGCGAGCTGCCCGTGTCGGCCGACCTCGAGAACTGCTTCGCCGAGGACCTCGAGGGCGTGGCCGAGACGGTGAGGCTGGCACGCGACGCGGGCCTCGCCGGCTGCTCGATCGAGGATTGGTGTCCCTCCGAGCAGCGCATCTACGACCTCGAGGAGTCGGTCGCGCGGGTAGCGGCCGCGGCCGCTGCGGCCCACGAGGGCGGCGGCGGGCTCGTGCTCACCGCGCGTGCCGAGAACCACCTGCGCGGGCGCACGGACCTCCAGGACACCGTTGAGCGCCTGCGCCGTTACGAGCAGGCCGGAGCCGACGTCCTGTATGCGCCCGCGGTGGACAGCGCGGCCGAGATCACGGCGATCGTGTCGGGCCTGCAGCAGCCGGTCAATGTGCTCGCGAGGGCGACCGTGCCGCCTGTGGCGGAGCTCGCGGAGATCGGCGTCAAGCGCGTCTCGGTGGGGGGCGCCTTCGCCTTCGCGGCCCTCGCAGCCGCCGGTGAGGCCGCACGCGAGCTGCTCACGGAAGGGACCTACGGCTACAGCGCTCGCGCCGCCGACGGAGGCCGCCTCGCCCGCGAGGCGTTCGGCGACCCGCGCTGAGCAGGCTCGGCGCTCGTGCCCGGCCGGGACCGGGGGTCCGCCATGGCCCGACGCCGCCGGGGCAAATAGTCCGGGGGCCGGCCCGAAGACCGGCCCCCGAGTCCCCCGGTGGATCAGGACACCGGACCGTTGGTCTCGGCGATCGGAGACCGGAGCTCGTGAGGGGTCAGGCCCCGGCCCCTCGTCCGTCGGCTACGAGCAGGACTGGAGTCCCACCTGTGAGCCAGGCATCAGGCTGAAGTTGGCGCCGAGCAACAGGTCGCCGAAGCCCCCGGCCAGCGACCCTCCACTCGTCGGCCCCAGCAGGGTGCCTTCCACGATGTCGCCGGACCCGGTGTTGATGGCACCGCCGCCGGTCATGTTGACCAGGACCCGCGAGCTCTGCACCGAGCCGCCGACCTTGATCGCGCCCGTGCCCGAGAGCGTTATCGAGCCGCTCACGTTGAGTACGAAGTAGGCGTTCGACGGGCCGCTCAGCGTCAGCGCCGCGTTGGCCAGGTTGATGTTCCCCCTGACGTCGACGACGTTCAGCCCGGCTACGCCCGTGACGGTCGTGCTGGAGGTCACACCGGCGTAGCTGAAGTTCGGCCTCAGCACGCCCGCGATCACGTTCACGAGGCCTGCGATCAGTCGCGTGGCGGTCAGGTTGACGCCGGTCTGGGTCGCGCCCGACACGGTCAGGGGACCGGTGAACGTTCCCCCGGAGCTCAGGTACAGGTTCCCGGTCACGCTCGAGGGCGACTGGGTCAGCAAGGTGGCGCCGGATGCCACGGCCACGCTGCCGTTGATGGTGGTCCCGGAGAGAGTCCCCTGCTGTTTGCCGTTGCCGGCGTTCATGGCGAACAGGGCGAACGGCGAACTCGGTTCCACCGTCGGGTAGCTCGTTGTCTGTTTGGGACATTTGGCGACCGGACAGCTGAGGATCAGGTTCGAGCTTGCCGACTTCTGAAGCGTGTCGGTGTCTTCGGAGCTCGAGTCGGCGATCGTGGCCGTGGTTTCGAGCGTCCCCGTGCGCGTCACCTGGTTGCAGTTCGCGCTGCTGGTGGTGGCCGTGAGGTGCACCTTCCGTTCGGCACCCCGTTCCAGAGTTGCGAAGTTGCACACCAGCGCTCCCGATTCGATCGAGCACTGGGACGGGTCGTCCTGCGACCACGAGAGCCCGGCCGGCAGGGGGGCCTTCAGCGTGGCGGTGCCCGAGGTGGACGTGCCCGTGTTGGCCGCGTTGAACGTGAAGCTCGCCTGCTGACCCGCGGTGATGACCGTCGAGTACATGACGTCCACGTAGTAGTTGCTCGAGCGATACGTTTCGGTCGGGAATTCGCTGGTCGTGCCGTACTTGTAGACGCCGTTCACTCCCTGGAGCGCCGTCAGGGGGCCGTTGACGACCGGTCCGCTTTCGAAGAAGTGTTCTGCTTCGGCGTAGCCGCCGTTGGGCGCGTAGTAGGACGCGATGTAGACGGTGTGCGGTTCCATCTGGACGGGTTTCTGGAACCGCACAGACTGCCACCCGTATGCGGATTCTTCGGTGAAGGTCGCGCTCGCGAGCAGCGCCCCTTCGCTGTTCCACAGGTGGCCGATGTGGGTGCCCGTGTCTTTGGTCCCCTTGAAGAAGCGAATGCCGTCGATCGCCAGTGGCGTCGAGGATTCAAAACGCACCCCGAGCTCGACGGCGTGAGGGTCGGTGGAGCTCGCAACCGTGGGCTGCACACCGCCGAAGATGCTGCCTCCGCCGATGTTCGCGACGGCCAGGTCGGGCCCTTCTGCTGCCGCCGCCGTAGCCGCGCACGTCAATAGCGCCGCCAGCAGTCCGGCGAGCAACGACAACCTGATGAGGGACCTCATGACCGTATTCACACTCTCTTCCTTGATTCCGGGTACGGGCGTTGCTGAACCAAACGGCCCTGCCGGGAGGCAACTTCCACGGCTCGGCTGAGCTGCGGGCCCGTGGCAGTCGCGCCACCGCCACGGGCCTCGCTCTCGCCTCCGTGGCCGCGCGAAGCGAGACACACGAAGAACGCTTTTGGGGGGCAGGTCCCACGAGACCTTGCCCAACCGCAGTTCTACGCCCCCGAACTCCTGATCGATGGTTGCTGACCCAACGGGGCTGACGGCCGCGAACTTGCGCGCCCTCACGCAGCGCGACGGGCCGTTTGGGCGCCGGGACCCCCATCCATGTGGGGGAGCTGGGCGTTCACTTTCTGAACACCGATCGAGAACGTCGGGCTATTGCCAAAGCGTCGGACGCTCGGAATCATCGCCACTACCCGAACCCAACCACATATAAACGAATGGGGGCAGAGACAGCCGTGCGCGATCCCGGTTTCACGGATGAACAGGCAGGATTTCGCAGCCGCAGGACACTTGATGAATCACCGGAGACAGTAAGGGAAGTACGCCTCGCGATCGCCCGCGCAAAGGAGGGCGACAGAGACGCGGTGCGTGTGCTGTATCTGCGTTATTCAGACAATGTATACGGTTACGTTCGCAGCATCGTGCGAGACGATCGTGAGGCCGAAGACCTCACGCAGCACGTATTTTTGAAGCTCGTCACGGTGATCGTGAAGTACAACGATCGCGGTGTTCCGTTCTCAGGTTGGCTGCTGAGGCTTGCGCGCAACGTCGCGCTGGATCACCTCCGCCGCCGCCGCCCGACGCTCACCGACGAGGTAGTGAGCGCCGACACGCACGCCGACGAAGGCGCGCGTGACCGCGCGCGGGACCTGCACGCCGTGTTGGCGGGGCTTCCGGAGGAGCAGCGTGACGTGATGATCATGCGCCACGTCATCGGGCTGTCACCGCCGGAGATCGCCGAGCGGATGGGACGCTCGGAGAGCTCGATCCACGGACTTCACCACCGCGGACGCCGCGCCGTCCAGCACGAGCTTCGTCAGCTCGGGTGGGCTCCGTCGACGGCCGGATCGGTGAAGGCAGCATGAGCGGCGCGGCTGCCGAACAGGGACCGGATAGGGCTCCGGTCCCCTTCACGCGTCTGGACTACGCCGACCCGGCACTGCTCGAGGAGCTGCTGGCCCTGGTCCGCGGCGTCGCCGAGCGTGGCGCGTTCACCCTCGGGGAGCCCGTGGAGGGCTTCGAGCGGGAGTTCGCGGCCTACTGTGAGACGGAGTTCGCCGTCGGTGTGTCGTCGGGGACCGAGGCGCTCGCACTCGCGTTGCGGGCGCTCGAGATCGGCCCTGGCGACGAGGTGATAGTCCCGTCGAACTCGTTTATCGCCACCGCCGAGGCCGTCAGCGCCGTGGGCGCCACGCCGCGCCTGGTGGACGTCGACCCCGACTCCCATCTGCTCACCGCGGAGATCGTCGAACGCAACCTCGGTCCGAGCGTGCGCTGCGTGATTCCGGTGCACCTGTTCGGCGCGAGCGTCGACATGGACCCGATCGTCGAGCTCGCCCGCGAGGCCGGAGCGCACGTGGTCGAGGACGCCTGTCAGGCCCACGGAGCGTTCTACCGCGGAAGGCGGGTGGGAAGCCTGGGCGTGATGGGCTGCTTCAGCTTCTACCCGACCAAGAACCTCGGCGCGTGGGGAGACGCGGGAGCCGTCGTCACCTCCGAGCCGAAGCTGGCGGAGCGGGTGCGCCTGCTGCGCGCCCACGGAGAGAAGCCGCGCTACCACCACCGCCTGATCGGCGGCACCGCGCGCATGGACGCCCTGCAGGCGGCCGTGCTGCGGCGCAAGCTCACCCGGCTCGACGGCTGGAACGAGGACCGCCGCCGGCTCGCTCAGGCACTTCGCGCGGCACTGGCTCCCGCCGCAGACGGTGGCCCGCGGGCGATCAGCCCCACAGCACTCCCGTTCGTGGGCGCCGACCACGTGTATCACCTGTTCGTCGTGCGCAGCGAGCAGCGCGACGCGCTGCGCGACCACCTCAATCGCTGTGACGTGGCCTCGGCGGTGCACTATCCGGACCCGATCCACCTAACCGACGCCTACGCGCCGCTCGGGCTGGCGGCGGGCACCCTGCCCGAGTGCGAGCGGCTGGCGGGACAGATCTGCTCGCTCCCCCTGTTCCCGGGAATGAGGGAGACCGAGCTGCAACGCGTCGCCGAGGCGGTCCTCGGCTTCTCGCAAGAGCAGCGCGCCTCGGCCGTTGATGGAGCGGATGGGCGATTCGGTGACAACCTCGAGAGCGTCACTGCCGGCCATCAGGCCGCAGCGGACGGGGACGTCCTCCCGCCGCCGGCACGGGGCCGCGAGAAAGACCGGGGGTAAGTAGTGCACAACGGTTGGGCGCACAAGGACGTGCGTCGGGTACGCACGCTTGCACCCCGGTCCGCCCCGATCGGAGCGGGAGTAGTCGGCTGCGGGTACTGGGGTCCGAACCTGGCACGCAACCTGGCCGAAGTCAACGACTTCGACCTGCGGGGGCTGTGCGACCGCGACCCCGAGCCGCTGCGCTCACTCGGGCGCCGCCACCCCGACGTGAAGACCTACCGCGACTACGACCACATGCTGGGCGACGCCTCGATCGAGGCCGTCGTGATCACGACGCCACCGGAAACCCACTACCCGCTGGCGATGCGGGCGCTGCAGGCCGGCAAGCACGTGCTGGTCGAGAAGCCCCTCGCCACGCGCCTGTCCGACGGCCGCGAGCTGGCCGCGCTGGCGCACGACTCCGACCTGGTGCTGATGCCGGGACACACGTTCATCTACAGCCCGGCCGTCAACACCGTGCGCGACCTGATCAGGGAGGGCGTCGTCGGCGACATCCACTTCGTGACCTCCTCGCGCATGAACCTCGGCAAGTACCAGCGCGACGGCGTGGTCTGCGACCTTGCCCCCCACGACCTGTCGATCCTCCTGTACTGGCTCGAGCAGCCGGTCGTCGAAGTCGCCGCGTCGGGCTCCTGCGTGCACCACCAGAGCGTCCCCGAGACGGCCTTCCTGACCCTCACCTTCGCCGGCGGGATCGCGGCCTCGGTCCAACTCTCGTGGCTGGCCCCGCGCAAGGTCCGCCAGATGATCGTGGTCGGACGCAAGCGCATGGTCCAGTACGACGACACGGCCTCCGACGAACCGGTGCGCGTGTATGACCGCGGGATGGACCACGGCCCCACCTCGAGCTTCGGCGAGCACCAGCTCGTCTATCGCACCGGTGACGTGGTGATTCCCCGGGTCGAAGCCGCCGAGCCGCTCGCGCTGGAGCTTCAGGACTTCGCCAACTCGATCCGCACCGGCGAGGAGCCCCGCTCCAACGTGTCACTGGGACTCGACATCGTCGCCGCGGTCGAGATGGCCCAGGCCTCGATGCGCGAAAACGGCGTTCCGCTCGAGTTCGCGCCCTGGGTCGAGCCGGCCGTCGCTTGAGCATCCGCGACGGCCGAGGTCGCGCATGCCAGCGCCGGGCGCACGGCCGCTCCAGGCCCGTAGACGCGGGCCGGCCCGCCAACCCCGGGCGCGAGTAGAGCACCGCGCCGCGCGTTTGGTCTGCGTGCTTGCCAAGGGCGTCGTTGTTGTACCCAGCCCGAGCCTGCTGAGCGGGCCGTGGCTGAGCGCGACGCGTGCCAGCGCCTTGCAACGGGTGGGCAACCGTCCGATCGTCTGGCACGTGCTCTCGGCCCTGCAGGAGGCCGGGGTCACGGACGTCGCGATCGTGTCACCGCCCGACGCCGCCCGGGAGATAGCCGCCTGCGTGCACAGCGAAGGCTCGCCGGGCATCGAGGTCCACAGCATCTCTGTGGAGCAGCCGGACAACGGCGCCAGCGCCTGGGAGGCGGTCGCCGAGTGGGTCGGAGACGCCCCCTCGATCCTGCATCGAGCGGACGGCCTGCTCGGACAGCAGCTGCTCCCCTACGCCAAGCTCCGCGAGGAGGAGTCGCTGGGGGCGCTGGTGCTGGTGGCGGCCCGGCAGAGCGACGCGCCGCCCCACCTGGAGCTGGTCTCGAGCGCGGGCAACGGAGGCACCTCGGCGCAGGCCACGCCCGCATCGCCGGCGACCGTCGGCGTCTGCATGCTCGCGCCGGGAGCGCTCGCGGACGTGCCCGGCCACGTCACCGCACAGGGCCTGAGCCTCGGGACACTCGCGACCCAGCTGCCGCGCAGCGGAGCGCGGACGGGCGTGAGGACGGCCCGCAAGTGGCGGCATTTCGACGGCGACGTCCGTGACCTGCTCGACCTCAACCGCACCGTCCTGGAGGCGCTCGAAGCCGAAACCATGGACAACGCCGAGAGCAACCACTTCGAGGGACAGACCGCGATCCATCCGACCGCCACGGTGCGCTCGAGCGTGATCGTCGGGCCGGTGATCGTGGGGGCCGGCGCGGTGATCGTGGATTCCTACATCGGACCACACACCTCGATCGCCGAGCGGGTTCGCATCGAAGGCTCCGAGCTCGAGCGTTCGATCGTGCTCGCCGAGGCGGACGTGCTGCACGTCGGAGGACGCCTGGTGGGGAGCGTCGTCGGTCGCCGGGCGCGCGTGTTCCGGGACTTCTCCGTGCCGCGAGCCCTACGGCTGCACGTCGGCGACGGGGCCGAGGTCGCGCTGTGCTGATCTCCCGGACCCAGCTCGGCCCCCTCTGCCAGCGGGTGCGGGCGCTCAAGTACCGGGCGCTGTCGGACTGCCGCCGGGTCAGCGGCTCTCCCCGCTGCCTGCAGCCCGTGCTGCTGCTCGGCCGGGGCCGCATCGCCTTCGGCGAGCACGTCGAACTCGGCTGGCCGGCCTCGAAGGCGTTCCACACCGGGTACTGCCACCTGGAGGCGAGCACGGACGAGTCGCGGATCGAGATCGCCGACGGTGTCCAGATCAACAACGACGCCTTCATCAAGAGCGAGGGACCCGGCATAACCATCGGGCGGGGCGCCCTGATCGGCTCGGGGGTGACGATCTACGACAGCGACTTCCACGACCTGCGGCCCGGGCGCCACCGTGGCGGCGAACCCCGCATGGCGGCGGTCGAGATCGGCGAGGAGGTGTTCGTCGGGGACCGCGTGCTGGTGCTGAAGGGCGTCAGCATCGGCCGCCACTCGGTGATCGGCGCCGGCAGCGTCGTCACCGGCTCGCTGCCCGAGTTCGTGGTCGCCGCCGGCAACCCGGCGAGGGTGATCCGCTCCTTGTCCGCGACAGACGACCTCGGCGAGAGGCGCCAGCAAGTCCTCGAGCTCGCCGACGCCTCACTCCCGGCATGAACGTGGACGGGCCCGCAGCCGCGAGGGCGGGGCGGCGACCGCTGCAGCGGGGGGCCGGCCGCGTGGTGCTGACCGTGGCCCTCGCGCTGCCGGCCTGCGTCGCCTCCAGCGCCTCGGCCGGGGCCGAAGAAGCCCGCACCCTGCACGGTTCGGCGACCCCGGCCGTGGCCGACGCGGGCGACGCCCACTCGGTCGAGCTGGGGGTCAAGTTCAGCTCCGAAGTTCCCGGCACCGTGACCGGGATCCGCTTCTACAAGGCCGCCGCGAACACCGGGACGCACGTGGCCAGCCTGTGGAGCGCGAGCGGGTCGCTGCTCGCAAGCGCCACCTTCACCGGCGAGAGCGCCAGCGGATGGCAGCAGGTGAACTTCCCCTCCGCCGTGCCGATCGCCGCCAACACCACCTACGTCGCCGCCTACCTCTCACCCGCCGGGCACTACTCCGCCACGGCCGGGGGCTTCAACACCCCGCTGTCCAACGCTCCGCTGACGGGCATCGCCAGCTCCACGAGCCCCAACGGGCTGTACAGCTACAGCGCCACGAGCACCTTCCCGACCAGCTCCTTCAAGGCGACCGACTACTTCGTCGACGTGGCCTTCGAAGCCGCCCACTCCGCCGCCCCGGGGCAGGTTCCCGCCCCGACCGCCGGTGCCGCCACCCACTCGGCGAGCGTGTCCTGGAGCGCCCCGCCGGAAGGCGGTGCGGCGAGCGAATACAAGGTCACGCCCTACAGCGGCGGCCAGCCACTCCCGGCCCTCGCCGTGACGGTCCCCGCCACGGCCACGCACGCGACGCTCGCCGGGCTCACCAACGGCGCCTCCTACACGTTCACGGTGACCGCCCTGAACAGCCTCGGCAGCGGCCCCGCGTCCCCTCCCTCGGCAGCGGTCGTGCCCGCGGACACGATCTTCGACTTCGCGACCCCTGCCACGGTCGACGCCGGCGATGCCCACTCGGTGGAGCTCGGTGTCAAGTTCCGCTCCGAAGCCGAAGGTCTGGTCACGGGGGTGCGCTTCTACAAGGCCCCCCTCAACGGCGGCAACCACGTCGTCAGCCTGTGGAGCTCCGCCGGCACGCTGCTGGCCAGCGCGACAGCGAGCGGCGAAACCGCCAGCGGCTGGCAGCAGGTGAGCTTCTCGACGCCGGTGCGGGTGGCAGCCAACACGGTCTACGTGGCCGGCTACCTGGCTCCGGCCGGCCACTACTCCGATACCAGCGGCGGCCTCTCCAACGTCGTCGGCAACGGCCCCCTCGCGACCCTCGCGAACGCCACCTCGCCGGACGGCGTCTACAGCTACGGCGCCTCGAGCACGTTCCCGACGAACAGCTTCCAGGGCGCCAACTACTGGGTCGACGTCGACTTCGAACCCGCTCCCTCCAGCTCGGCGCCGGGAACGCCGGGACACGTCGGCGCGAGCGCCGGCAACGCCTCCGCGACCGTCACCTGGAGCGCCCCGACCAGCGGCGGCGCGGTCACCGAATACCGGATCACGCCCCACCTCGGCGCGGAATCGCTGGCTCCCACGACCGTCACCGGCTCCCCTCCGCTGACCACCGCCACCGTCGCCGGCCTGCAGAACGGGCACGCCTACACGTTCACCGTCAAGGCGCTGAACGCCAACGGCGCCGGCGGCGAATCGGAAGCCTCGCCCGCGGTCACGCCCGCCAGCGCTCCGACGGCGCCGTCCGCGCTCAGCGCCATCGGCGCCTCGGGTCAGGCACTCCTCAGCTGGACTGCGCCGTCCAGCAACGGGGGCAGTCCGATCACGGGGTATGAGATCGTGCCCTCGGCGGGCGGCAGCGCGCTGGCGCCCGTGTACGCCGGCGCAGGCGCGACCTCGGACGTGGTCGCGGGCCTCAGCGACGGGACCAGCTACACGTTCACCGTGACGACGCTGACGGCCGCCGGCAGCTCGCAGCCCTCCACCCCGTCGGCGCCGATGTCCCCGCAGGCGACGCTGTTCGACTTCTCGACCCCCAAGACGCTCGCCGCCAGCGACCCGCACTCGGTCGAGCTGGGCGTGAAGTTCAGCTCACGGGTGGCCGGGACGGTGACGGGCATCCGCTTCTACAAGGGCCCCGCAAACAGCGGCACCCACATCGGCAGCCTGTGGAGCGCCGCCGGAGCGCTGCTGGCCTCGGCGACGTTCACCAACGAGACGGCCAGCGGCTGGCAGCAGGTCAGCTTCTCCACGCCCGTCACGATTGCCGCGAACACCACCTACGTGGCCGGCTACCTGGCGCCCCGCGGTGAATACTCGGTCACCAGCGGCGCCTTCGCGAGCACCGGCGTCAGCAACCCGCCGCTGCAGGCGCCCGCCACCACCACGTCAGCGAACGGCGTCTACCTCTACACCAACACGAGCGCGTTCCCGACGAGCACATTCAAGGGCAACAACTACTGGGTCGATGTCGATTTCACGCCCAAGCTCGAACCCCTCATCGGTGAAACGCATGCCTACTCCAACCAGGTTCCCCAGAACCGCGCCGCGATCCTGGCGTGGCCGTTCACGGCCACCAAGACCGGAACGCTGACGGCGATGCACCTGTACATCTTCAACAGCACCGCCCCCGGGGTCGAAGGCGCCGAATTCGCCGTGTACGCGAACCGCACCTACTCCTACCAGGAACCGTTCTCGGTGTACGGCAAGAACGGCCTGTACTGGCAGGAAAGCGGGCTGGCACCCGAATGCCCGGGCGCCCTGCTGGAAATCAAGAGCGCCTCCTTCTCCAAGCCCGGAGCAAACGAATGGCGGGAAGTGCCCGGCTTCAACGTGAGGGTCGAAGCCGGCAAGCAGTACTGGCTGGCGATCCTCGTCCACGCCAACGCGAACGGGCAGGTCCTGTACTACGGCAAGCGCAGCACCGAAGTGGGCACGGTCGCGTCAAAACCGTGGGGCGTGTACTCCAACGAAGCGGAAAACAACGCCCGCCGGATCGAAGAACTGCCCCCACCACCGGCCGTCAAGCAGATCAAGGAATCGACCAAGGGGTGGCAGCAGGAGGAACCGCCCGGGACCGAATTCCAGGTCGGTCGCGAAGCACAGGAAGACGGCGGCCCGCCGAGCTTCTACGCGACCGGTGAAGCCACCGAAGGCGCAGAAGCCAACACGGGCCTGGGAGCGTCATGAGCGAGATCCCGATCACACGCCCCTTCCTCACCGGCGACGAGCAGGCGGCGGTGGCCGAGGTGATCGCCTCGGGGTGGCTTTCCCAGGGGCCGAAGGTAAGAGCCTTCGAGCAGGCCTTCGCCGAGCGAGTGGGCGCCGCCGACGCGGTCGCCACCACCAGTTGCACGACCGCGCTCGCCCTGGCCCTGCACGTCAGCGGCGTGGGCCCCGGAAGCGAGGTGATCGTGCCCTCGCACTCGTTCATCGCCACCGCCAACGCCGTCTGGCACTGCGGCGCCACGCCCGTGTTCGCCGACATCGATCCGCGCACCTACAACCTCGACCCCCAGCTTGCCGAGCAGGCCGTGACCGCGCGCACGAAGGCGATCATGCCCGTCCACCAGGTGGGGCTGCCGGCCGACATGGACGCCTTCCTGGAGATCGCCCGCAGGCACGACCTGGCGCTGGTCGAGGACGCGGCGTGCGCGATCGGAGCCCGCTACAAGGGTCGGCCGATCGGCTCGCTGGGGCCCCCGACCTGCTTCTCGCTGCATCCCCGCAAGGTCATCACCACGGGCGAGGGCGGCATGATCACCGTGCAGGACGCCGCCCTGGCCGAGCGCATGCGGCGGCTGCGCGGGCACGGAATGTCGATGTCGGACCTCGCCCGCCACAACTCCAGCAAGGTGGTCGTCGAGTCCTACCCCGAGCGGGGCTGGAACCACCGCATGACCGACATGCAGGCGGCGATCGGCCTGTGTCAGCTCGAGGTGCTCGACCACATCCTGCAGCGCCGCCGCGAACTGGCCGAGCGCTACACCGAGGCGCTCGCCGGCGTGCCGTTCCTGCAGACCCCGTACGAACCTTCCTACGCGAGCCGTACGTGGCAGTCCTACTGCGTCCGCCTGGCTCCCGGCGCGCCCCTCGACCAGGGCGAGCTGATGGGGCTGCTGCTGGAAGACGGGATCGCGACCCGCCGCGGCGTGATGGCCACGCACCTCGAGCCGGCCTACGCAGCGGAGGGTCCCGCGCTCCCCCACACCGAGGCCGCCTCCCGCGAAACCGTGATGCTGCCCCTCTTCCCGAGCCTCACCGAGACCGAGCAGGACCGCGTGATCGAGCGGCTGTCGGCCTGCATGTTCGCGCGCGCCGCCTGAGCCTGCGGGGCGCGTCGCCCGAGGCGTCGCCGTTGAAAGCAGGTTCCCAGGATCCGCGGGTGCAAAAGTTCTTGCAGCGCCCGTCCGTTGCCCAGGTATGCGACGGGGACTCCCGCGGGTGTTTGTGCTGGCCATCCTGGTGTGTGCCGCCGGCTGCCTGTGGCTGGACGCCCCGGCGCTCGCAGAAACCGAATGTGCCAACGCCGCCAACCCGGTCGTGTGCGAAAACGCACTCCCGGGCGACCCCCAGAGCGACTGGCAGGTCGAAGGCATCGGCGACCCCACGATCCAGGGCTACGCCACCTCGATGAGCGTCAACGCGGGCGAAACCGTCAACTTCAAGATCAAGACGCCGGCCGGCTCCTACCACATCGACATCCTGCGGCTCGGCTACTACCAGGGCAACGGCGCCCGCAAGATCGCCTCCAACATCCAGCCGACGGCGAAACTGCCCCAGACCCAGCCGGAATGCCTGCAGCACCCGAGCACAGGGCTGATCGACTGCGGCAACTGGAGCGTCTCGGCGTCCTGGACGGTGCCGAAAAACGCCGTCTCGGGCATGTACATCGCGCATCTGGTGCGCAACGACACGGGCGGCTCGAGCCAGATCCCGTTCGTGGTGCGCAACGACTCCAGCCACTCGGAAGTCCTGCTGCAGACCTCCGATGAGACCTGGGAGGCCTACAACGCCTACGGCGGCAACAGTCTCTACGGATGCACCGTCGCGTGCCCGGAAAGCAAGGCGAAAGCCTACAAGGGTGCCTATTCGGTCTCCTACAACCGCCCCTTCGACGGCTCCTTCAACGAAGACAAAGGCGCGTCCTACCTGTACTACGCCGAATACCAGCTGATCTACTGGCTGGAGAAAAACGGCTACAACGTCAGCTACACCAGCCAGGCGGAAGTGGACCGCAACGGCGCGCTGCTGAAGAACCACAAGCTGTTCGTCTCCAGCGGCCACGACGAGTACTGGTCGGCCGCCGGGCGCGCGAACGTCGAAGCGGCCCGCGAAGCGGGGGTCAACCTCGCCTTCTTCAGCGGTAATGAGGTGTTCTGGAAGACGCGCTGGGAAGCGAGTACGGAAGGCTCGAACACGCCCTACCGGACGCTGACCACCTACAAGGAGACGCACTGGGAAGGGCCCTCGGACCCCGCCGACCCTCCCACCTGGACCGGCGCCTGGGCCGATCCCCGCGGTGGCCCCTCCGACGACGGGGGCAAGCCCCAGAACTCGCTCACGGGACAGCAGTTCGAGATCAACTCGGGCACCTCCGACATCACCGTGCCGTCCACGTTCGGGAAATTGCGCGTGTGGAAGCACACGGCTGCCGAAACGCTCGGCTCGGGACAGACGTTGACGCTCGCGCCGGGGCAGGGAACGCTCGGCTACGAGTGGGATGAAGACGTCGACAACGGCTTCCGCCCGGCGGGCGAGTTCGACCTCTCCACGACGGTCGTCAGCGGAGTGCAGGCGTTCGTCGACTACGGCACCGTCGCCACCAGCAATGACACCGGCACCCACCACCTGACCCTCTACCGCGCGCCCAGCGGCGCGCTCGTGTTCGGGGCGGGGACGGTCCAGTGGAGCTGGGGCCTGGCCAACATCAATGCCTGGAGCTACCCGACGACCGAGCCGCACAAGAAGGAATCGGACCCCAACATGCAGCAGTTCACGGTCAACCTGTTCGCGGAAATGGGAGTCCAGCCGGGCACCCTCAGCAGCGGCGTGGTGAAAGCGGAAAAAAGCACCGACACAACCGCACCGACGTCGAAAATCAGCACCCCGGTCGCCGGCGCGAACATCCAGGACGGGGCCTCCACGACCGTCAGCGGCACCGCCACCGACACCGGCGGCGGCGTGGTCGCCGGCGTCGAAGTCTCCACCGACAACGGCAACACGTGGCACCCGGCGACGCTCACGACCGCGGTCGCGACGACGGTCAGCTGGACGTACGCGTGGGCTGCCCACGGCAACCCGTCCACGACGATCAAATCGCGGGCCGTCGATGACAGCGGGAACGTCGAGAAACCGGCCGCCGGCACCACCGTCAACGTGGCCTGCCCGTGCTCGATCTGGGGCGGCAGCTACAGCCCCGCGGTGGTGGATTCCGGCGACCCCAGGTCGATCACGCTCGGGGTCAGCTTCAGCTCCGAAGTCTCGGGCACGATCACAGGTGTCCGCTACTACAAGGCCGCCGCCAACACCGGGACCCACGTGGGCAGCCTGTGGAGCTCCAGCGGACAGCTGCTCGCCAGCGCCACGTTCACGGGCGAAAGCGGCTCGGGCTGGCAGTCGGTGAGCTTTGCCACGCCGGTGACGATCTCGGCCAACACCAAGTACGTGGCCTCGTACTTCACCCCGGCGGGCCACTACTCCGAAACCGAATGGTACTTCTACACCCCGCCCCCGGTGGGTGGCCACGTGCTCAACAGCGCGCCCCTGCACGCCACGCCGGGCAACACGGCGCCGGTGGGCGGCGAATTCTCCTCCGCCAACGGCTTCTACTCCTACGGCGCCGAAAGCACGTTCCCGGTGGACAACGAAAACGCGACCAACTACTGGGTGGATCCGGTGTTCGTGCCCAACGCGAACTCGACCGGGCCCCCCAGCGCGCCGGGCAACGTGACCGCGACGGCGGGCGTGGGCTCGGCCACCGTCAGCTGGAGCGCCCCCAACAGTGGCGGCGCGGTGACCGAATACAAGGTCACCCCCTTTGCCAACGGCGTCGCCAAGACGGCGACGATCGTGATCGGCAACCCGCCCACGACGAGCGCGACGATCAGCGGCCTGACCAACGGGGCCACCTACACGTTCACCGTGCAGGCCCTCAACAGCAAGGGCGCCAGCCCAACGGCGGAATCGAACGCGGTCGTGCCCGGGCCTCCGGGCCAGCCGGTCTCCGTGACGGCCGCGCCCGGCGTGACCTCGGCCACCGTCAGCTGGAGCGCGCCGACGAACGGCGGCCCGGTCACCGAATACAAGATCACCCCCTATGCCAGCGGCGTCGCCAAGACCGCGACGACGATCACCGGCAACCCGCCGCTCACGAGCGCGACGATCACCGGCCTGACCAGCGGGGTCACCTACACGTTCACCGTGCAGGGATCCAACAGCGCCGGCGCCGGCCCGGTCTCGAGCCAGTCCAACGGCGTCGTCCCCAGCCCGCCGGGCGTGCCGAGCGCGCCCGCGAGCGTGACCGCCGCGGCCGCCACGCGCCAGGCGCTGCTCAGCTGGAGCGAACCTCCCAGCAACGGCGGCAGCGCCCTCACCGGCTACAGGATCACGCCCTACATCGGATCGACCGCGCAGACGGCCACGGAAGTGGGGCCGACGATCACCTCGACGTTCGTCTCCGGTCTCACGAACGGGACCGCCTACAGCTTCAAGGTGCAGGCGCTCAACGCGAACGGCCAAGGGGTCCTCTCGGAAGCGAGCAACGCGGTCACCCCGCAGGACACGATCTTCGACTTCGCCACGCCGCCGACGATCGATTCGGGCGATGCGTCAGGCGTCGAGGTCGGCGTCAAGTTCACCTCCCAGGTGGCGGGAAGGATCACCGGCATCCGCTTCTACAAGGCCTCCACCAACATCGGTGCGCACGTCGGGAGCCTCTGGAGCTCGAGCGGGACGCTGCTGGCCTCGGCCACGTTCGCTAGCGAAACCGCATCCGGCTGGCAGCAGGTCAGCTTCGAAACCCCGGTGGCGATCGCCGCCAACACCACCTACGTGGCCGGCTACTACGCCTCCAAAGGCCACTACTCGGAATCGCTGTCGGGCTTCGCCACGGCCGGCGTCACCAACTCTCCGCTGGAAGCGCTGGCCAACAGCAACAGCGCCAACGGCCTATACGCCTACAACGGCTCGAGCACTTTCCCATCGAGCTCCTACAAGGCGACCAACTACTACGTCGACGTGGACTTCGAACCCGCCCCGCTCACGCCGCCGGGGCAGGTGACCGGAGTCAGCGCCACGGCGGGCGCAGCCGCGGCCACCGTCAGCTGGAGCCCCCCCACCAGCGGCGGAGTCGTGACCGAATACAAGATCACCCCCTACATCGGCACGCAGGCCCAGACGGCGACCACCCTCACCGGCGGGCAGCTCGCGACCACGACCACGATCAGCGGGCTGAAAGCAGCGACGGGCTACAAGTTCGTGGTGCAGGCGCTGAACAGCTACGGGGCGGGCACCGCCTCGAGTGCCTCCAACGAAGTCACGCCGTCACCCGCCGGTCTGGCGTCCGCCCCGACGATCCAGTCCGTCGCCGTCGCCACCGGCCAGGCGCAGCTCAGCTGGAGCGAACCGGCGAGCAACGGCGGCAGCCCGATCAGCGCGTACAAGATCACGCCGTACGTGTCCGGCGCCGCGAAGACGGCCACCGAAGTCCCCGCCACCAGCACCACGGCGATCGTCAAAGGCCTCACCAACGGCACCGCCTACACCTTCACCGTGGCGGCCGTCAACGGCAGCGGGCCGGGCACCGCCTCCGCACAGTCGGCGACCGTGGTCCCGCGTCACACGATCCTCGACTTCGCAACGCCCCCCGTGCCCGACTCCGGGGACGGCCACTCCGTCGAGCTGGGCGTCAAGTTCAGCTCCGAAGTGGCCGGAAAAATCACCGGCATCCGCTTCTACAAGGCGGCGACCAACACCGGCACCCACGTCGGCAGCCTGTGGAGCTCCACCGGGACGCTGCTCGCGAACGCCACCTTCAGCAACGAAACCGCCTCCGGTTGGCAGCAGGTCAACTTCGAAACCCCCGTGGCGATCTCCGCCAACACCACCTACGTGGCCGGATACCTGGCGCCCGCGGGCCACTACAGCGAAGCCGTGTCGGGCTTCTCCAGCGCGCTCACCAACGCGCCGCTGGCGGCCATTGCCAACTCGGTCAGTGCCGACGGCCTGTACATCTACACCGCCGCGAGCGCGTTCCCCACGAGCACCTGGCAGGCCACCAACTACTGGGTGGACGTGGACTTCGAATCGCCGTGATTCCCGCAAAATCCTAGCTTTTCCGGGCTCCTCAATTGCTCGCCAGCGACGGTCCGGAAGTCTCGAAGACAGCGAAGCGTTGCTCGGTTGTGCAGGGCCGCGCAGTCCTATGGCAGGCGGCGCCCGCGCTGCCTAGCAGTCGTGGTGCGCCATGAGCTCCTCCGCGGCGGCGGGACGCCGCCGCATGCCCTCTGCAGCGTTGCTCGCGGTGCTGCTCGCGAGCCTGCTGGGGCTGTTCGCCTCACCCTCGCCGACCGCCGCCGCGGGCGGGGAAGACGAATGCGCTTCGACTCCCAACCCGATCGCCTGCGAGAACCAGCTCCCGGGCGACCCTCCGCAGGACTGGCAGATCCGGGGCGCCGGAGATCCGTCGATCCAGGGGTACGCCACGTCGATGAGCGTCAACGCGGGCAAAACCGTCTCCTTCAAGATCAACACCGACGCGAGCGCCTACCACATCGAAATCCTGCGCCTCGGCTACTACGGAGGTGACGGGGCGAGGGTGGTCGCCTCCAACATCCTGCCCACCGCGCAGCTGCCCCAGGTGCAGCCCGAATGCATGCACGAAGCGTCCACCGGGCTGATCGACTGCGGCAACTGGTCGGTGTCGGCCTCCTGGGCGGTTCCGAGCAACGCCGTCTCGGGCGTGTACCTCGCCCACCTCGAACGCGACGACACCGGCGGCTCGAGCGAGATCCCGTTCGTCGTGCGCAACGACTCCAGCCACGCGGAAATCCTGCTGCAGACCTCCGACGCCACGTGGGAGGCGTACAACACCTACGGCGGCAACAGCCTCTACAGCTGCACCGTCTCCTGCCCACCGGGTAACCCGAGCACCTACAAGGGGGCCTACTCGGTCTCCTACAACCGCCCCTTCAACGGCGGCTTCGCCATCAACGGCGGCGCCTCCTACCTGTGGTACGCCGAATACCAGATGATCTACTGGCTCGAGGAGAACGGCTACAACGTCAGCTACACCAGCGAGGCCGCCGTCGACAACAAAGGGTCGCTGCTGGACAACCACAAGGTGTTCATGTCCAGCGGCCACGACGAGTACTGGTCGGCGGGTCAGCGCGCGAACGTCGAAGCGGCCCGCGAAGCCGGCGTGAACCTGGCCTTCTTCAGCGGCAACGAGCTGTTCTGGAAGACCCGCTGGGGACCGAGCATCGACGGCTCGAACACGCCCTACAGAACGCTCACGACCTACAAGGAGACGCACTTCGAAGGGCCCCAGGACCCCGAAGATCCGCCGACCTGGACCGGCGCCTGGAGCGACCCCCGCGGAGGGCCCGCGGCCGACGGGGGCAAGCCCGCCAACTCGCTCACGGGCCAGCAGTTCGAGGTCAACTCGGGGACCTCCGACATCACCGTCCCCTCGACGTACAGCAAACTGCGGCTGTGGCGCCACACGGGCGTCGAATCGCTGGGAGCCGGGCAGTCGCTGACGCTCGCCCCGGGGACCGGCACGCTCGGCTACGAGTGGGACGAAGACGTCGACAACGGCTACCGCCCGGCGGGCGAGCTCGACCTCTCCTCGACGACCGTCAGCGGGCTGCAGTCGTTCACCGACTACGGCAGCACCGTCAACTCCAACGCGACGGGCACCCATCACCTCACGCTCTACCGGGCCCGCAGCGGGGCGCTGGTGTTCGGCGCGGGAACGGTGCAGTGGTCGTGGGGGCTGGCCGACGTCAACGCCTGGGCCGTCGGCACCACCGACCCCTCCAACAACCCCCCGGACCCCAACATGGAGCAGTTCACGGTCAACCTGCTGGCGGAAATGGGCGCCCAGCCGGGGACCCTGCAGCCGGAACTCCAGGCCGGCGAAGCGTCCACCGACACGACCCCCCCTCAATCGACGATCACGAGCCCGACCGCCGGGGAAACGATCAGCGACGGCAGCCAGACGACGATCACAGGGACGGCGACCGACACCGGCGGCGGGGTCGTGGCAGGGGTGGAAGTGTCGACCGACAACGGCAGCACCTGGCACCCGGCATCGATCACGAGCCCCGACGGGGCGAGCGTGTCGTGGTCCTATACGTGGGCCGCCCACGGCTACCCCGCCACGACGATCAAATCCCGGGCCGTCGATGACAGCGCCAACCTCGAGACGCCCTCGCCCGGAGTCCAGGTGAACGTCTCCTGCCCGTGCTCGATCTGGGGCAACGCGGTCACGCCGGCGATCATCGACTCCGGCGATCCCCACGCGGTCACCCTGGGCGTCAAGTTCACCACCGAAACATTCGGCACGATCAGCGGGATCCGCTTCTACAAGTCGGCCGCCAACACCGGCACCCACGTCGGCAGCCTGTGGACCTCGAGCGGGACGCTGCTGGCGAGCGCGACCTTCAGCAACGAAAGCGAATCGGGCTGGCAGCAGGTGACCTTCTCGAACCCCGTCGACGTGTTCCCCAACACCACCTACGTCGCCTCCTACTTCACGCCCACGGGCCACTACTCGGCCAACAACACGTACTTCCTGACGCCGCCGGCCACGGGGGGACACACGCTCGACAGTCCGCCGCTGCACGCGACGCCGGCGAACGCCGCCCCCTCGGGCGGCGCGTTCTCCTCGGCCAACGGCTTCTTCTCCTATGGCCCGACCAGCACGTTCCCGACCAGCAGCCTGAACGGCACCAACTACTGGGTCGATCCCGTGTTCACACCCGTCGCCGCCGCGGGCGCCGTCGGCAACGTGCACGCCGTTGCGGGCCGCGGCTCGGCGGTGGTCAGCTGGAACGCCCCCGCGAGCGGCGGCGCCGTGACCGAATACAAGATCACCCCCTACATCGGCACCGAAGCCCAGGCCGCGACGATCCTGACGGGCACCCCGCCGGTGACCACGACGGTCGTGGAAGGCCTCAAAAACGGCGTCCCCTACACCTTCACGGTGCAGGCCGTGAACCCCAACGGCGCCGGTCCCGTATCCGAAAACACCTCACCGGTGACGCCGTCGACGGTGACGGCACCGTCGGAACCGACGGGGGTGGGGGCGCTGGCGGCGAGCAGCCAGGCGCTGGTGAGCTGGAACGAACCGGCGAGCAACGGCGGCAGCGCGATCAGCGGTTACCGCATCACGCCCTACACGGGCACCACCGCGCTCACGCCCGTGGAAGCCCCCGCCGGCTCGACCTCCACCACCGTCAAAGGCCTCGCCAACGGCACCAGCTACACCTTCACGGTCACGGCCCTCAACACGGCCGGCAGCGGACCCGCCTCGGCGCCGTCGGCGGCGGTCGTCCCCCGCGACACGATCTTCGACTTCGCGACCCCCGCGGTCGCCGGCGAAAACGACTCCTCATCGGTCGAGGTCGGGGTCAAGTTCAGCTCTGAAATGGCCGGCACCATCACCGGCATCCGCTTCTACAAGGCCACCACCAACACCGGCACCCACGTCGGCAGCCTGTGGACCTCCACCGGGACGCTGCTCGCGAGCGCCACCTTCAGCAACGAAACCGCCTCCGGCTGGCAGCAGGTCAACTTCGCCAGTCCCGTCACGATCAACGCCAACACCACCTACGTGGCCGGCTACCTGGCCCCCAAAGGCCACTACGCCGCGACCCCCAACGGGTTCTCCAGCGCCGTCACCAACGCGCCCCTCACCGCGCTCTCAAACACCACCGCCACCAACGGCGTCTACTCCTACAGCAACACCACCACCTTCCCAACCAGCTCCTTCAAAGCAACCAACTACTGGGTCGACGTCGACTTCCAGCCCGGCGCCGTGACCGCCCCCGGGCGCGTCAGCGGAGTCACCGCCGCGGCGCTCGCCGGCGCCGCGAGCGTCAGCTGGAGCGCGCCCGCCGAAGGCGGCCCCGTCGCCGAATACAAGATCACCCCCTACATCGGCACCGAAGCCCAGACCGCGAGCACGATCACGGGCACGCCGCCCGCCACGAGCGCGACCGTGACGGGCCTGAAAGCGGGCAAAACGTACACCTTCACGGTCCAGGCGATCAACTCGAAGGGCGCGGGGGCGGCGTCCGAAGCGAGCAACCCGGTCACGCCCACGGCCGGCAACCCTCCGTCGGAACCGACGGGGGTGGGGGCGCTGGCGGCGAGCAGCCAGGCGCTGGTGAGCTGGAACGAACCGGCGAGCAACGGCGGCAGCGCGATCAGCGGTTACCGCATCACGCCCTACACGGGCACCACCGCGCTCACGCCCGTGGAAGCCCCCGCCGGCTCGACCTCCACCACCGTCAAAGGCCTCGCCAACGGCACCAGCTACACCTTCACGGTCACGGCCCTCAACACGGCCGGCAGCGGACCCGCCTCGGCGCCGTCGGCGGCGGTCGTCCCCCGCGACACGATCTTCGACTTCGCGACCCCCGCGGTCGCCGGCGAAAACGACTCCTCATCGGTCGAGGTCGGGGTCAAGTTCAGCTCTGAAATGGCCGGCACCATCACCGGCATCCGCTTCTACAAGGCCACCACCAACACCGGCACCCACGTCGGCAGCCTGTGGACCTCCACCGGGACGCTGCTCGCGAGCGCCACCTTCAGCAACGAAACCGCCTCCGGCTGGCAGCAGGTCAACTTCGCCAGTCCCGTCACGATCAACGCCAACACCACCTACGTGGCCGGCTACCTGGCCCCCAAAGGCCACTACGCCGCGACCCCCAACGGGTTCTCCAGCGCCGTCACCAACGCGCCCCTCACCGCGCTCTCAAACACCACCGCCACCAACGGCGTCTACTCCTACAGCAACACCACCACCTTCCCAACCAGCTCCTTCAAAGCAACCAACTACTGGGTCGACGTCGACTTCCAGCCCACGCCCACGCCGGGCCAGCCCACCCACGTCGTGGCCACCGGCGGTCCCGAACTCGCGAGTCTGACCTGGAGTGCGCCCGCCGAAGGCGGCCCCGTCGCCGAATACAAGATCACCCCCTACATCGGCACCGAAGCCCAGACCGCGACGATCGTGAAGGGATCTCCCCCGGCCACCGCCGCCACGATCACGGGGCTGAAAAACGGCACCACCTACACGTTCACCGTGCAGGCCGTCAACGTCAACGGCGCCGGCCCGGCGTCCGCAGCCTCGAACGCCGTCACGCCGGCGCCGCTGAAAGCCCCTTCGGAACCGCTCGCCGTGAGGGCGTCCGCGGCAACCAGCCAGGCACTGGTGAGCTGGAGCGAACCGGCGAACAACGGCGGCAGCGCGGTCACGGGCTACCGGGTGACCCCCTACGCGGGTGCGACTGCGCTGACGCCCGTGGAAGCTGCGGCCGGAGCGGGCTCCGCGACGGTCACCGGGCTCACCGACGGGACCAGCTACACCTTCACCGTCACCGCCATCAACGCGCAGGGCGCCAGCCCGCCGTCGCCCGCCTCGAACGCGATCGTCCCCCAGAACACGATCTTCGACTTCTCCACGCCTGGCGTAATCGACAGCGGCGACACGAGCTCGACGGAGGTGGGCGTCAAGTTCAGCTCGGAGCTCGCGGGATGGGTGACCGGGCTGCGCTTCTACAAGGGGTCCCTGAACACGGGCACACATGTGGGCAGCCTGTGGAACTCCTCCGGCGAACTGCTCGCAAGCGCCACCTTCAGCAACGAAACCGCCTCCGGCTGGGAGCACGTGAAACTCTCCCCGCGGGTGGAAATCCAGCCGTTCACGACCTACGTGGCGGGCTACCTGGCACCGAACGGCCACTACTCGACCACACCGCTGGCGTTCTCGTTCGTGAGCACGAGCAACGGTCCGCTCGACGCCCTCGCCAGCCCCATCAGCTCAAACGGGGTGTACTCGCACACGGCCACCAGCAGCTTCCCCACGACCGCCAGCAACGCCACCAACTACTGGGTCGACGTGGACTTCGAACCGATGCCCCTGCCCGGCCGGGTCACCGGGGTCGCGGCCAGCGCCACCTCGGGCTCGGCGAGCGTGTCCTGGAACGCGCCCGCTGAAGGCGGACCGGTCAGCGAATACGAAATCACGCCGTTCATCGGCTCCGAACCGCAGCCGCCGGTGACCGTCAAGGGTGGCCCGCCGGCCACCGAAACGACCGTCCCGGGGCTCGCCGGAGGGGCCCGGTACACGTTCGTGGTGCAGGCTCTGAACGCCAACGGCGGCGGGGTCTACTCGGCAGCTTCCAACGCCGTCGAACCGACCGGGTCGACCGCGCCCTCGACCCCCACCGGCGTGAGCGCCGCGGCCGCCAACGGGCAGGCTCAGGTGAGCTGGGGCGAACCCGCCAGCAACGGCGGCAGCCCGATCACCGGTTACCGCATCACGCCGTTCATCGGCTCGAGCCCCCAGACCCCGGTAGAAGTCGAACCCCAGCAGAGCTCGGTGGTCCTGAAGGGCCTCAGCAACGGCACCAGCTACACCTTCACGGTCACGGCGAGCAATGAGGTCGGAGCGGGCCCGCCGTCGCTGGCGACGGCCGCGGTCACCCCGCAGGAGACGATCTTCGAACTGGGGACGCCCGCGGTGGCGGATGCCGGCTCGGGCGAATCGACAGAGGTCGGCGTGAAGTTCAGCTCCGAACTGGCGGGGTCGATCACGGGGGTCCGCTTCTACAAGGCCCCCGCGAACACCGGCACCCACGTCGGCAGCCTGTGGAATTCGGCCGGCGAACTGCTCGCCACGGCCACCTTCGCCAACGAGAGCGCCTCCGGCTGGCAGCAGGTGAGCTTCGCCAAACCGGTGTCGATCGCGGCCGGCACGACCTACGTGGCGGGCTACCTCGCGCCCAGCGGCCACTACTCCGAAAACGCCTTCGAATTCGCCTCCGGACCTTTCTGCACCCCCCCGCTGTGCGCGCTCGCGAGCCC
Organism: uncultured Solirubrobacteraceae bacterium; assembly: GCA_963821425.1. GTDB lineage: Bacteria > Actinomycetota > Thermoleophilia > Solirubrobacterales > Solirubrobacteraceae > Palsa-744. The sequence goes on along the minus strand of CAWGDS010000004.1, from coordinate 1,175,298 downwards.
GCTCTCCAGCAACGGCGTTTACGCCCTCAGCCCGACCAGCACGTTCCCCACGACAGCCGGCAACTCCGCCAACTACTGGGTCGACGTGGACTTCGCAGCGCTGCCCCTGCCGGGCCAGGTGACGAACGTGAACGCCAGCGCCGAACCCGAAGCCGCAAGCGTCGCCTGGAACGCGCCCTCGACGGGTGGAGCGGTCGCCGAATACCGCCTGACGGCCTCCAGCGGCGGTGAAGTGCAGGCGTCCAAGACCGTCCCCGGCACGCTCACCCACACGACGCTGGCGGGACTTGCCGACAACCACACCTACACCATCACCGTGCAGGCGCTCAACGCCAACGGGAGCGGGCCTGCCTCGAGCCCCTACGAACTGCTGCTGCCGGCGCTGAAGCCCTCGGCGCCCTCCGAAGTCCTCGCCAGCCCCGAAGACGCCGCCGCCACCGTCAGCTGGCAGGCGCCCAACAACGGCGGCAGCCCGATCACCGGCTACACGGTCACACCGTACGCCGGCAACGAAGCGCAGCCGGCGACGACCGTCAGCGGCTCGCCGCCGGAAACCGGCGTGAGGATCACCGGTCTCGCCAACGGCACGAGCTACACGTTCGCGGTGTCGGCGACGAACGGGGTCGGTAGGGGCGCCGAATCGGCGCCCTCCGCCGCGGTCACGCCCGCCACCCAGCCCGGCGCGCCGACGAACGTGAGCGCCACTGCGGCCAACGGCGCGGCGAACGTGACCTGGACGGCCCCGGGGAGCGGCGGCAGCGCGATCGTGCGCTACACGGTCACGCCCCACGCCGGTGCGGAAACCCTGGCCCCGACGGTCGTCAACGGCTCGCCGCCGGAAACCGGCGCGCACGTCAGCGGCCTCGTCAACGGCACCGCCTACACCTTCACGGTGGCGGCGACGAACGCGCTCGGAACCGGTCCGGAATCCGAAGCATCGACCCCGGTCACGCCGAGGAATGCGACACCCGAAGCCCCGGGGTCGGTGACCGCGACCGCGGGCAACGCCTCCGCCACCGTCGAATGGAGCGCCCCCGGCAACGGCGGCAGCCAGATCGCCTCCTACACGGTCACGCCCTTCATCGGCTCGGCAGCCCAGGCCGCCACGGTCGTCAGCGGCACGCCGCCACTCACCAAGGCAACCGTCACCGGCCTCGCCAACGGAACCAGTTACACGTTCACCGTGAAGGCGACCAACGCCGTCGGTAGCGGGCCCGAATCCGCCGCCTCGGCGCCCGTCACGCCCGCCACCGTCGCCTCGGCCCCCGCGGAAGTCACCGCCGCGGGCGCGACCCGTCAGGCGCTCGTCAGCTGGAGCGCTCCATCGAGCACCGGCGGCAGCGCGATCACGGGCTACCGCATCACTCCCTACGCCGGCCCCAACCCACTCGCTCCGACCGAAGCGTCCGCCGGTGCGAGCTCCGCGACGGTGAAAGGCCTCACCGACGGAACCGGTTACACGTTCACCGTTACGGCCGTCAACTCGGTGGGCGCGGGCACGCCCTCCTCGCCGTCCTCGACGGTGGTTCCGCAGGACACGATCTTCGACTTCGGCACGCCGTCGACCGCGGCCGAAAACGACCCCTCCTCCGTCGAGCTGGGCGTCAAGTTCAGCTCCGAAGTGGCGGGCACCGTCACCGGTATCCGCTTCTACAAGGCCTTCACCAACACCGGCACCCACATCGGCAGCCTGTGGACATCGACGGGGACCCTGCTGGCCTCCGCCACGTTCACCGGCGAGACCGCCTCCGGCTGGCAGCAGGTCAGCTTCGCCAGCCCCGTGGCGATCGCCGCCAACACGACCTACATCGCCGCCTACCTCGCCCCCAAAGGCCACTACTCGGCGACGCTCGGGGGACTCGCGAGCACCGTCATCAACGCTCCCCTGTCCGCGCTGGCCAACTCGCTTTCGCCCGACGGCGTCTACTCCTACAGCGCCACGACCGTGTTCCCGACGAACGCCTTCGACGCGAGCAACTACTTCGTCGACGTGGACTTCGAACCCTCGCCACCGACCCCGCCGGGACAGGTCACCGGCGTAAGCGCGAGCGCGGGCCCGTCTTCGGCGGCCGTCAGCTGGAACGCACCGGCCAGCGGGGGGACGCCGACCGAATACGTGATCACGCCCTACGTCGGCTCCGAAGCCAGGAAAGCCACCGTGCTGAAAGGCACTCCGCCCGCCACCACGACGACCGTGACCGGTCTGGAAAACGGGACCGCCTACACGTTCACGGTGCAGGCCCTCGACGCGGCGGGCGCCGGTACGGTCTCGAGCCCGTCGAACGCCGTCACCCCCGCCGCCTTCGTCGCCCCGTCGGCGCCGACGGGGGTGAGCGCCGCCGCGGCAAGTTCTGAGGCGCAGGTGAGCTGGACCGAACCGGCCAGCAACGGTGGCAGCGCGGTCAGCGGCTACAAGATCACACCCTTCATCGGCTCGACCGCCCAGGCGGTCACCGAAGTCGGGGCCGGGAGCACCTCCACGATCGTCAAAGGGCTGACCAACGGCACCAGCTACACGTTCACCGTCAGCGCCGTCAACCTCGCCGGAACCGGGGCGGCCTCCGCGGCCTCGGCGGCTGTCACCCCGGCGCAGACCATCTTCGACTTCGGCACGCCGTCGACGGTGGACTCCGGGGACACGAAGTCCACCGAGCTGGGAGTCAAGTTCACCTCTGAAGTGGCCGGCCACATCACCGGGATCCGCTTCTACAAGGCCGCCACCAACACCGGGACGCACGTTGCAAGCCTGTGGACGGCCGGCGGTACACTGCTCGCGTCTGCGACGTTCAGCGGCGAGACCGCGTCGGGCTGGCAGCAGGTCAACTTCTCGAGTCCCGTGGCGATCTCGGCAAACACCACCTACGTGGCCGCGTACCTGGCCCCGAAAGGTCACTACGCGGACACGAGCGCGGCGTTCACCTCGGTCGGTGTGACCAACGGTCCCCTGACCGCGCTGGCCAACACCGTGAGCGCAAACGGCGTGTACTCCTACAGCGCCACCAGCGTGTTCCCCACGAGCACGTTCAAAGCCACCAACTATTGGGTCGACGTCGATCTCGGGCCATGAGCGCTCCGCGCCTGCGACACCTCCTGCTCGCGTCCGTGATGGTTTCCGTGACGGCGCTCGCCACGGCCTGCGGCTCGTCCTCCCCGGCATCGTCCTCCACCACGAGCGCCGACGCCGGCACGGCCGCGGGCGCCACGCCAACAACGGCGACGACCGCCCCCGGGAAGCCTCCCCACAGCAACGACATCGTCGGGCCCACGGTCGTGCACAAGCCCTACCCGGGGACCGGGGGTGCCGAAGCCAACGACGACAACCCCGGAGGGGCGGACACCGGGGCCAAGCAGAAAACAGCCGGCGTGCTCAACCCCTGCGCGCTCGTGACGCGCCGGCAGGCGGAAGCGATTCTCGCCCAGCCGGTGTCGGCGCCCCAGTACGCCCCGCTCGGGCCGACATGCATCTACCAGCCCCGCAAGTCCAAGGGCTTCATCACGATCTCGCTGGCCAGCGGAAGTGCCGGCGATGTCAGGCGCCTGCAGAAGCGCACGGCCGTCAAGGCCGGGGGCCGCACCGCCTACTGCGGGTTCTACGGCCAGCAGCTCGTGCTCGTGCCGCTCGGCGGCGGTCACACCCTCAGCGTGGCCGCACCGTGCACCGTCGGCACCAGGCTCGCCTCGGCCGCGCTCGGCAGCCTCCCGGCCTGAGCGCTTACAGCCGGCGCGAGAGCCGCTCGGCGAGCGCGTGCACGCCGGGCTCTGAGATCGCGGTCGTGAAGTACCCGTCGAGAACCTCCATCTCGAGCTCCCCGAGCAGCGACGCCCAACCCAGATCGGGACCGGCGCGCAGGCCCCACGGCAGCCGGGAGGCACGGAACAGCACTCCCCGGAGGGCACACGCGGCCGGACGGTAGCCCGCGAAGGCCGCCTTCATCCCGGGACGCTCCACCTGTGATCTGTCCCGGGCCCGCTGCCACGGCCCCGGCAGCCGCGCCGCCAGGGCCGCGCGCGCACGACGCGCCTTGGCGCGCGCGTAGGCGCCCCTCGTGCCCGGGCCGAGGCGCACGAGGTTGACCGCGTGCGTGGTGAGGATGCGTCCCCGGTGCAGCGTGCGATAGGCGCCGCGGGGCAGGAACCTCCGCAGCGGGGGTTCCCACAGCGGCAGCGCGTCGATCAGCGCGAGCAGCGACACGGGCTCGCCGGCGGCTTCGAGCTGGCGGGCGATCTCGTACGCCAGGGCTCCCCCCGTGCACTCCCCCACGAGGCGGTAGGGGCCGTGCGGCTGGGCCACCCTGATCGCCGCCACCTGCTCGCGCGCGAGCTGCTCGAGCCCGCCTCCCGCGGCGGCCGGCGCCGGTCCAGGGACGAGGTCCCCCGCGGCCGGGGGACGCACGCCCAGGATCGCCGGCCCGGCCGGCAGCTCACGGGCCAGCTCCTCGTACAGCGATACGTCCCCGCCGGCAGCGTGCACGCACAGCACGGGTGCCTGCGCCGGCGAGCCCGCGCGCAGCACCACCAAGCGCCCTGGAAGGGGCCCGACGGGCGAGGCGGCGGTGTGCGCCGCGGATCCGCTGCTCGCGGTCATCGACACCTGCCCCCGCTGGCCGGCGTCGCCGCGGCGGGCCGCGGCAGTAACGGCGCCGCCAGATCGTTAAGCAGAGCGACGATCCAATGGCGACGGCCGAGCTTCAACCCACGAGCGGGGACCGCAGAACGCTCCCCGCGCGGCTGCGCTGGGCAGCCGGAGCGGCCCGTCTGACGCTGCGCGAGCCCGGCGACGGGCTCGACCGCGCGTTCGGGCGCATCCGCGGCCTGGTCCGCCGGGGGAACGTGGTGCGCCACCGCTACGAGGCCGTGGCGAACTGGGAGGAGCTGCTGCACCGGCGCCTGGGAGCGCCCTGGCCGTGCCCCGAGCACGCCGAGTTCGAGGCCGTCTGGAAGCGCACGGCGGCCGGCCTGCACGAGCAGGGTCTGGCAACGGGGCGGGCGGCCTACGGCGGCTGGGACGACGGCGACCCGGGCCTGGCGCGGGGCGTGTGGTGCCTGTGCCGGCATCTCCGGGCGACGACCGTGCTCGAGACGGGGGTCGCGCGGGGCATCACCTCGCGGGTGATCCTCGAGGCGCTCGAGCGCAACGGCGCGGGCACCCTCTACAGCATCGACCTGCCTGCGCTCGACCCCGCCCTGCACGCCCAGATCGGCGCTGCCGTGCCGGAGGGCCTGCGGGCGCGCTGGAGGTACCTGGAAGGGACCAGCCGCAAACGTCTGCCGCCGCTGCTCGCCGAGCTCGGGCAGATCGACCTGTTCGTGCACGACAGCAGTCACACGACGCGCAACGTGCGCTTCGAGCTCGAGCGCGCCTGGGGTGCGCTGCCGCGCGGAGCGGTCCTCGCCGACGACATCGAGCGCAACGACGGGTTCGGCGACTTCGTCGACGCGCGAGCAGACACCCCCAGCCTCGTGGCCCGCGCCGACGACGGCGTGGCGCTGTTCGGGATCGCGCTCAAGGGCCTCGACGGGCACGGACACTAGAAGCCCCGCTTGACGGCCAGGTAGGGGATCAGGGCGAGCTCCGCCAGCCCCGGCCGCAGGTCGTCGCGCGTGAACACGGACTCGACGTCGGCCGCGCGCAGGGAGCGCAGATAGGAGCGCCAGCCGAGCGTCCCGCGCGCGAGGCCCATGAGCGCCGTGGGCACGTCGGTGGCCAGCCTGATCCAGCTGACGCCGGTACGGGCACGCAGGCCGCTGGGAGCCGGCTGTGAGAGCTGGTCGGCGAACAGCAGGTGGGGGAAGTCCACGCCGGCGCGCTGGCCGAGGCTGTGGTAGCCCCAGGTGCGGGCGTTGACGTCGAGTAGCTTCGTGAGACCGTCCCGCGGGTCGCGCTTGTACTCGACCTCAACCAGGCCGTAGTAGCCGATGCGGCGCAGGAAGCGCTCGGACAGCTCCTCGAGCTCGGGCTGCTCGATCGTCTCGACGAAGGTGCTCGCGCGGCCGAACAGCGGCGGGTGCTGGCGCAGCCGGCGCACGACCATGCTGGCCGCGGGGCCGCCGTCGCGGAAGAAGGCACAGTAGGCCAGCTGGGTCTCCCCGGAACCCGGGATCAGCTCCTGCACGATCACCTCCTCGGCACCGAGCAGCTTCGAGGCATCGCGCACGCGCTCGCGCAGCTGCTCGCGGGTGTCGGCGCGCCACGCCTTCAGCCCCGTCTCGTAGAGGAAGTGCTCCTTGATCGCCGGCTTGACCGCGAACGGGCCATCGCCATCGACGACCTCGTCGGGATCGTCGCCGTGCAGCGTCCAGGTGCGCGGTGTCGGGATCCCGAGCTCGGCCGCCAGCTCGTAGGTGTTGCGCTTGTCCCACACCCACCTGACAACCTCCCACGGAGGGGTCGGGACGCGGAAGCGCTCCAGCAGCCGCTCGCGGTTGCGCGACAGCGCCGCAACGGTCTCCTCCCGCGTCGGGAACAGCACCCAGCCGTCGAGCCCGTACCGCTCGCCCAGCTCCAGCAGCACCTCGACGGTGGCCTGCTCGTCACGCAGGTCCGGCACGCGCACGGCGTTGGTGGCGAAACGCGAGTGGCGGCTGATCGAGCGCTCGTCGTCCACCACCAGCACGCGGCAGCCGTGGCGTCCGAGGCTGCGCACGATTCCCAGCCCCTGATAGTCGCCGCCGATGACGACCGCCCCGGCCATGAGCGCCTGCTCGCGGCTCAGGCCCCGGCGGCCGCCGTGGCGCGCGCCCGGGGTCGGTCGCGGGCGATCTCGCGGGAGAGCGTGCGGGCCGCGTACCAGCTGCCCGACACGAAGCGCATGATCGGCCCGTAGCTCCACGCCGCCGGGGCTCCGCTGAAGTGCAGCCCGGGGACCGAGCTCTCAAGGCCACGGCCCAGGATCGGATAGCCGTTGTGGCGCCGGACCCCCGCGATCAGCTCCGGGGCGATGAACGGGTAGCGCGCCACGTCGACGCGGTAGCCGGTGGCGAACATCAGGTGATCGACCTCCCGCTCACCGCCGTCGCTGAGCTCGATCCGCAGCGCGCCGTCGCGCTCGCGGGCGCCGGCCAGCCGGACGCCGGTCGTGATGCGCAGGCCCCCGAGACGCACGCGCACGAAGTGCGAGCAGGCGGGCCGGATGCAGCGCACGGCGATCCGGTCCTGGGTCAGACGGGGCAGGCGGCGGAAGGCGATGTCGGGCACCGACACGAGCCGGCTGTACCACAGCGGGCCAACGTCGGTGGGGGCGTAGAGGATCGGACCGAGGCGCCCGAGCACGCGCTTGACGGCGCGCCCGCGCAGGTACACGACGCGTTCGTCGCGGACCAGGACCTCGACGGCGGCGGCACCCCTCTCGACCATCAGGGCAGCGCACTCGAAGGCGCTCTGCCCGCCCCCCACGACGGCCACCCGGCGTCCGGCGAACACGCTCAGGTCGCTGTGGTCGGCACTGTGCGAGAAGCGCTCCGAGGGGAGCTGCTCGTAACCCGCCGGGGTGTGTGCGAACGGCGCGATCCCCCCGGCCACCACCACCGAACGCGCGGTCAGCTGCTCGCCGTCGGCGAGTGTCAGGCGAAAGCCCCCCGGGGCCGCGGTCAGCTGGGAGACCATGCGCTGCTCGACGTCGGGGACCGCCTGGCGCGTCACCCACATGCCGTAATCGACGAAGTCCTCGAGCGCCACGGGGTGGTCGACCTCGATGCCCGTCGCCTTCCCGAAGCTGCTCAGCGAGAGCGGCCCGGAGGGCTCGACCATGTTCGACGCGGACAGGTTGGAGCGCAGCATCATGCCCTCCGGCATCGCCTTCCAGAAGCCCATCGGCTCCCCGAACACGCTCGTCTCCACGCCCGCGCGCCGCAGCAGGATCGTCGCCGCCAGGCCGTGCGGCCCGGCTCCGATGACGGCTGCCTCGATGTCGGCGGGTCCTACGCCCAGACTGCTCACGTCCACTGCCTCCCGTTGCTCAGTTCGACCGTCGCCTCTCCGGCGGCCGGCCCCGTCACCGTCCAGGTTCCTTCCTCCAAGACTGCGCGCGATGCAGCCCGTCGCCGCCACCAGGCGCTCACCTCGCGTGGCAGCGCCTGCCAGCCGGTCGCGTCCGGAGCGAGCCGCTCCAGCAGGCGCCGGTAGGCGGCCAGGATGCGGTCCTCCACGAGGTAGTCGGGGTGGGTGTCGAGCAGCACCATCCCGCCGCGGCTGCGCAGCAGCTCGGCCTTCTCTATCCAGGTGCGCTCGTCGCGGGCGCCGAGGATCACGAACAGGGTGTGGTCCTGGGGCATCGTCAGCGGCAGCTCGACGAGGTCCTCGTTGAAGAACGGCAGCCAGCTGCAGCATCCGCCCGCGACGGGCTCGAACGGGTCGCTGTCGGGTGAGGATGAGTCGTAGTCGAAGCCGAGCAGCGGCATCAGCTCCCACGCGCGCACGGTGGCCGGGGAGCGGAAGCCGACCGCTCCCCAGCGCTCCGCGGCGGCGCGTATCCCGGGCAGCCGTTCGTGCAGCCGAGCAGGCGACTCGAGGTCGCGCCCGTCGTGGTAGAGGCCGTGGACGCCGACCTCGAAGCCCTCCTCACGCAGGCCGCGCACCAGCTCGGGGTCGACCTCGTAACGGCGCGGCACCAGGTTCCAGGCGGAGCGCAGCGACAGCTCCCGCTCGAGCTCCAGGACCGGTTCGCGGGCCGCCAGCCCGTCGGCGGTCTCGACGTCGTGGGTCAGCACCAGCGCCCACTGGTGTCCGTCCGGCCACGGCGCGATCCGGGGCACCGGGGCGCCGTTGACGTCCGCCAGGATCGCGGTGAAGAGGTCGAGGAAGTCGTGCAGGGCGCTCTCCACGGGCCAGCGCGGGAAGCTCACGGCGGCCTGGCGCCGCGCATACAGGCGCCGCATGCGGATCTGCAGCGGGCGCGGCAGCAGGGTGCGCACCGCGTAGTAGGTGCGCATCGCGATCCGGTGGCGAGCACGTCCGGCGCCGCTGCGCAGCAGCTCCTGGTAGCCCTCGCTCCACAGGTACCGGCAGACGTCGTCGGGGTCGAACGGCAACAGCACGCTCCCCCGCTCGTCCCTCCAGATCGAGCCCACGCGGTCCTCGCCCTCGCCGACGATCGGCGTCACGGGCTCCCACGCGGAGTCGCGCTGCGAGAGCAGCTCGCGGACACGGCCGTCGTCGAGAACGCCGGCGAACAGCGGAATCGTGAGCTCGCGCGTGTGCACGCTCACGCCGGCGAGGTCAGGACGCGGCTCGGACTCGGCCGGCCACAGCAACTCGCCGCCGCCGGCGGCACGGAGGCTGTGCAGGGGCCCCGCGACGCCCTCGCCGGGGTCCACCGGGATCCCGAGGTGTGCGGCGATCGCGAGCGGCCGGGTGGAGAGGAAGCTGGTGGGGTGCGCCCCAGGCTCCGGTGCTCGTGCCGGTCGGCCGGGCGTCGTCGGCGTGTCGGTGCGCGGTGTCATCAGCTTGCTTGCTCGCGGAGCCCGCGCGGTCCGGCCGGAGGTTCGCCGCTTCCGGCCTCCCTCGCAGGCGCCCTGTCAGCTAAACGCCGGGGCCGGCTTTGAACTTCTGTAGCGTTAGGCCGCGGCCTCCACGCAAGCCGGCCCTGGCGGCATTCGTTGCTGGGGAGTGGTGGCCGTGACCGCTCTGGAGATGACACCGTGCGGGTGCTGTTCGCGCTGAGGGAGCCGTTCATCCCGGACGTCACCGGAGGAGGCGTCGCCGACATCCACCACATGTCGCTGCAACTCCGCTCGGCGGGACACCTGCCGGAGGTCTACGCCGCGCTCAGGCCCCGGCGGCGGGTGACCCTTGGGCGCGTCCGTCAGCGGCTGCATCCGGCTCGGGCGCTTACGCTCACCGATACACGCAACGGCTACCCGGTGACGCGGACGGCGGCTCACATGATGGGCCACCTGCTCGGACAGCGGCTGGCGCGGGAGGCGCCTGATGTCGTCGTCTTCCAGGGCACGGGCGTCGCGGAGCTGGCGGCGGCGACCGTGGCCGCTGGCACCCCGGGGATGATCAGAATCGTCACCTCCGAAGGGGTCGACGAACTCGCCGACCTCGCCCGCGAGGACCCCCGCCTGGCAGGGCGGCTGGGCGACCCGCGTCTGGCGGTCGTGAGCAACTCCCGCTTCGTCGCCGCGCGCGTCCGGGAGCGTCTCGGGTTGCGCTCGCCCGTCGTGTACCCACTGGTCGACGCTCGCGACTGCGTCGCACCCCCGCGCCGACGCAGGTTCGTCACATTCATCAACCCGGTTGCACTCAAGGGCCTCTCGGTCGCGCTCGAGACGGCGCGGCTGCTGCCCCACCGCGAGTTCCTATTTCTCGAATCCTGGCCGCTTGAGGCTGCCGAACGTGGCGCGCTGAGGCACCTGACGGGGCGGCTTCCGAACGTCACCCTGCGCGCCAGTACCGAGGACATCGCCTCGGTGTACGCTGAGACCGCGCTGCTGTTGATGCCCTCCCAGTGGGAGGAGGCCTTCGGCCGGGTCGCAGTCGAGGCGGCGCTCAACGGGATTCCCCAGGTGGCCAGCAGGATCGGGGGCCTTCCCGAGGCCGTCGCCGGAGGGGTCCTGATTGCACCCGATGCCCCGGCGGAGCTGTGGGCCGAGGCCGTCGAGGGGATCCTCGCCGACGAGGCCCGCTACTCCGAGCTCAGCAAGCAGGCGCGCGAGCGGGCCGGCGGCGGCCACCTCGCCGCGGCGCGTGTCTGCGAGAGCTTCCTGGAATTGGCGGACGAGCTGGCCAGCTCATGCGGAGCTGCGCGCCGCCAGCGCCGCGGCGCGGCGGCCGAAATTGCCGAGGCGGCGCTCGAGCGGAAAGATGCGCCGGACGACCGCGAGCTGGGAGCGCCACGTCGTGGTGAAGCAGATCCGGAGTGTGGCGGCGTAACCGCACGCCCCGGCTAGCCCCAGCAGGGCGAGCCACAGCAGGGGCCGCAAGCCCAGCGCCGTCATGCCGAGGCTCAGCGGCAGGGCGACGAGGGCCAGGCCCGCGCATGAGACGAGGGCGGGCGAGAGGTCTTCCCAGAGGCGCTTCAAGGGACGTTCCGGGGTCCCGTGCAGGAGCAGCACATAGGCCACGAGGAGGAACGCCGTGTGTACGACGGCGGCGGCGATTGCGACCGCCACGATCCCCCAATGCACGACCGCGAGCACGGCCAGGCCGTAGACGATGAACTGCCCCGTGCCGTAGCCGAGCAGGGCCCGGGTGCGGCCCTTGCTCATCAACACGGTGCCGGCGGCGTCGGTTACCAACGTCGCCGCCCCGCCGATGGTGAGGATCTGCACCGGCGTGACCGCCTCGCTCCAGCTGGAGCCGAACAGGAAGGGGATCAGCACGGGCGCCCCGATCGCGAGCAGGACCAGCAGCGGGAACACGACGATCGTGAGCGTACGGACCATCTGGCGGTGCAGATGGGTCAGCTCAGCGTGATCGCGTGTGCGTGCGAGCACGGGGAAGCCCACCTGCGACATAACGACGCTGATCTTGTTCTCGTATTCGACCGCCACCGTGTAGGCCCGGTAGTAGAAGCCCGTCGCTGCAGGCCCGAGGCGGGCGCCGACGATCGCATAGTCGACGTTCCGAAATCCGAGCCATCCGATCGCCGACAGCGACACCGGCAGGCCGTAGCCGATCAGCTCTCGGGCCGCCCGGCGATGCAGCCGCGGTAGGGGCGGCGGAGCGCTCGCCCAGGCGATCACCGCCGTCAGAGCGGCTCCGACGAGCACACCCAACACCAGCGCCTCGCCCCCGAGGCCCGCCAGGGCGAGCGCGATGCACACCACGACCCGTGCAACGGTGCCGGCGATTTCCATCTCGCTCACGCGCCGGAAGGCCATGCGCCGGCGCAGCGTCGCCATCGGCACCGCGGTGAACCCGGCGATCAGGCAAAGCGGAGCCATCATGCGGACGAGGTGGGCGGTCTGCTCGCCGAACACGGGCACCACCACCACGCCCGCGAGCAGCAGCGTCAGCAGGGTCATCGTGAAACCGATCATGAGGGCGAGCGCGAGGCCGGTCTGGAGGTGCTCGCGGTCGGCGGCCCTGCGTTGAACCAGGGCGTTGCTGAGGCCCGCGGCGATTGTGCCGTAGGCTATTTCCTGAGCGATCACCGCGATCGCGAAGCGCCCGAATTCCGCCGGCGCGATCAGCCGCGCGAGCACGACGATCGAACCGAGCTGGATCAGCTCGACGGCGGGGCGGGAGATCAGCGACCAGCGCACCCCGTGGGCGGCCGCCTCACGCAGCTCCTCGCTCGAGGGCGCGTCTCCCGGAGAGGACTCGGTCATAGCCCGGTCATCGTCCGCTGGGCGGGCTCGGGACGCACAAGTCGCTTGAGGGCCACGGCGGCGTCGCCGAGCCTCCGCCTGGCGCGGGCCGGCGAGCACAGCACGGCCATCCAGGCCAGGCTGCGCACGGAGCGGCGCCGGCGCAGCGCCTGGGCGAACTCGCGACGAGCCTCGCGCGGGCGATCCTCGTCCACCAGGAAGCGACCGAGCATGAAGTGGTCGGCCGCGAGCACCGACCGCACCAGGCGAGGATCGTCGACGAGGTCGGCGTGGCGTTCGTGTGAGACCAGCAGGGAGCGGTAGGAGCGCAGCCGCTTGTTGGTCACGTTGCCGTCGTGGAGGCGGTATGAGACGAGCGTGCGGGGCTCGTAGAAGAACACCGCCCCCGCCTTCAGGGCTCGCATCCAGTACTCGTAGTCCTCGGTGATCAGCGGCTCGCAGAAGGGGCCGAGGCGCTCGAAGGTGGCGCGCCGTATCACGGTCGACGACGAGCACACCATGTTGCGCCGGTAGAGCCTCCTGGCGAAGTCCTCACGCGCCAGGATCCCCGACCCCGGGTGCGAGGCGAACGGCTGCTCGGTCCGTCCGAAGGTCTCGGCGGCCGCGAAGCAGATGTCCGTCTGCGGGTAGGCCTCGATGGCGGCGATTTGACACTCGAGCTTGTGCGGGCTCCAGATGTCGTCGGCGTCGCAGCGGGCCAGATACTCGCCGTGAGCCTCGCGAAAGCCGCGGTTGAAGCCGGCGGGGTGGCCGGCGTTGGGCTGGTGCACGACGCGGATCGCGCTCCCGTAGCCCTCCAGCACGCGGGCGGTGCCGTCGGTGGAGCCGTCGTTCACCACGACGACCTCCTCGGGCGGGCGCGTCTGGGAGAGCATCGCGTCGAGCGCCTGGGTGAGGTAGCGCTCGCCGTTGTAGACGGTCAGCACCGCGCTGACGGTGGGCGTGCTCATGGGACCGCCGGGCGCCGCACGATGCCGTTGCGCTCACCCGCCCGGCTGATCGCCACCAGCGCCGATCCGGCGCCCATCCGAGTCTGCTCGGGCAGGCTCAGCACCACCGTCCAGGCGAGTGCGCGCAGGCTCGTGGAGGCGGTTGCGGTGGAGGCGTAGCGCAGCGTCTGCCAGAAGACCTGGCGTGCCTGCAGGGGCCGTCCGTCCTCGACCAGCAGGCGAGCGATGCGGAACAGGTCGTAGGTGTGGACTTCCCGCACCAGCCGGGGGTCGTCGATCATGTCCGCGTGCCACCGGTGCACGTCGTGGACCGCGTTGCGCACCGCGAGCTGGTTGTTGGTGACGTTGCCGTCGTGGCGGCGGTAGTTGACGAGCCTGCGGGGGTCGAAGTAGAACCTCGCTCCGGCCCGCAGGCAGCGGAACCAGTAGTCGTAGTCGTCACCGTTGAAGTTCTCCCGGAACGGGCCCAGGCGGTCATACAGCGAGCGGCGCAGCACGACCGACGGGGCGCACACCAGGCACAGCCGGAACAGGGAGTGCAGCAGGGTCCTGCTGTCGAGCACCCCGACCCCGGGAGGGCCGGGGTGGTTGGCGTTGATGGCCCCGAACAGCACCGCGTGGCCGAACAGGACATCCACCTCGGGGTGGGTCAGAATCGCCTGCTCCTGCCACTCGAGCTTGCGCGGCTCCCAGATGTCGTCGGCTCCGCAGAGGGCGACGAAGTCGCCGCTGCTCGCCGCGACGGCGCGGTTCATCGCCGCTGGATAGCCGCGATTGTCCTGGCGGACCACGTGGACGCGCCCGGCGAAACGCTCGAGCACCGCCGCGGTGGCGTCGGTGGAGCCGTCGTCGACGACCACCACCTCGTCGGGAGGACGGGTCTGCCCAAGAATCGACTCGAGGGCCGGACCGATGAACCTCTCCGCCTGGTAGGTCGCAACGACCGCAGAGATGGACGGTCTGGCCTGCTCTGGCATGGCGCCAAATCAACGACACGCCGCGACCGGTTCTTGCTGCGTGACAGGAAGGCGGCGCCTGGGGCCGTGGAAAAAGCGGCTGCCGGGCCCCGTTGTACAGGCGATGAGTGCCAACAGCATGGGTGGCCGGCGTGTTCTGATCACGGGCGGCGGAGGAGCCGTCGGCTCGAACATCGCCGACGAACTCGTGCGTGCCGGCGCCGAGGAGATCGTCGTGGTGGACAACTTCGTCCGCGGCCGGCCGGACAACCTGTCCTGGGCGCTGGCCAACGGCCCCGTCCGGCTGGTGGAAGGAGACATCCGCGACCGCGCCCTGGTGGGCGAGCTGAGCCGGGGGATCGACGTCGTCTTTCACCAGGCCGCGCTGCGGATCACGCAGTGCGCCGAGGAACCGCGCCTCGCCCTCGAGGTGATGGTGGACGGCACCTACAACGTGATCGAGGCGGCGCTCGAGCACGGCGTGCGCAGGATCGTGGCCGCCTCCTCCGCGTCCGTCTACGGCCAGGCGGTCGCGTTCCCCACCGACGAGACCCACCACCCTTACGCCAACGACACGCTCTACGGGGCGGCCAAGACCTTCAACGAGGGGCTCCTGAGGAGCTTCCACAGCACGGCCGGGCTCGACTACGTCGCGCTGCGGTACTTCAACGTGTATGGCCCGCGAATGGACATCCACGGCGTCTACACCGAGGTCCTGGTGCGCTGGATGGAGCGGATCGACAGCGGGAGGTCCCCGCTGATCCTGGGCGACGGCTCGCAGACCATGGACTTCGTGTACGTCGAGGACGTGGCACGGTCCAACCTGCTGGCCGCGACGGCCGAGGCCACCGACGTCGTCTTCAACGTGGCCAGCGGGACGGAGACGAGCCTGCTCGAGCTCGCCCACATGCTGATCGAGGTGATGGGCTCGAACGTGTCGATCGAATTCGGCCCCGAGCGCTCCGTCAACAAGGTCCCGCGCCGGATTGCCGACACGAAGCTCGCCCGCGAGCTGCTGGGCTTCACGGCCGCGGTGGACCTCGAGGAGGGCCTGCGCCGGCTGGTCGAGTGGTGGCGAGGCCAACGCAGCGACGAGGGCGCCCACGCGGCGCTGGCTGCCAGCGGCTGAGCCGCAGCGCAAGCCCAACCGCGAAGAGGACGTTAAACCGTTGTGTCGAGCGAGGCAATCGACCAACGAATGGGGGCGCTGGAGGCCGACAACATCACGCCGACGGTGGCGCTGCCCGCCCGCGAAGGGCTGCTCGTCGACGCCGGCTGCCGGGCGTTGGACGTCGCCGTCTCGGCGGTGTTGCTCGTCGTGCTGTTCCCGCTGTTCGCGTTGATCGCGCTCGTGATCCGGCTCGACTCCCGCGGCCCGGTGCTGTTCCGCCAGCAGCGGATCGGGCGCAACCAGGTCCCGTTCGTGGCCAACAAGTTCCGGACCATGCACCACGGCGCCGCACATGACCGCCACCGTGAGTTCGTGCTCGGCCTGATCCACGGCAAGCAGCCGGCCCAGCAGGACAGCAGCACTCCCTACTACAAGATGATGAGCGATCCCCGGGTGACGGGTTTCGGGCGGCTGCTGCGGCGCTCGAGCCTCGACGAGCTGCCCCAGCTGTGGAACGTGCTGCGCGGGGAGATGTCCCTCGTGGGTCCCCGCCCCCCGATCCCTTACGAGGTCGAGCACTACCCCCTGCACTGGTTCGATCGCTTCGCGGTCAAGCCCGGGATCACCGGGCTGTGGCAGGTCAGCGGGCGCTCGGAGGTCGCGCTCGAGGACATGGTGAGGCTCGACGTGGAATACGCCCACCGGCGCTCGCTGCGCTTCAACCTCTGGATCCTGCTGCGGACCCTCCCGGCCGTGCTCGGCGCCAAGGGCGCCTGGTGAAGAGCCCCGCAGGGGGCTGACTCAGGCGATCAGGCCGCGACGCATGGCCTCGCGGACGGCGGCGGGGGCGCCCGACACGCCGAGCTTCTCGTAGACGCGCGCGAGGTGGGTCTTGACGGTGCTGACGCTGAGGGCCAGCTCCTGCCCGGCCTCCTCTGCCGACAGGCCACTGGAGATCAGCTCGAGGATCTCCCGCTGGCGCCCGCTCAAGAGCTCGCTCGGGCGCTCGAACTCCGCCCGCAGCTGCCGGGCGACCATCCCGAGCAGCTCGGGCGAGAACGCGCTCTCGCCACCGGCGATCTGCTCGATGGCCTCACATACGGTGTCGCCGCTGCTGTCCTTGACCAGATAACCCACCGCCCCCGCCGCCAGCGCCCGGGTGACGGTCAGCTCATCCCGCGTGCCCAACACCAGGACCCGCGTGTGCAGGCTGCTCTCGGACACCTGCTGTACGACCTCGAGGTCCTCGCACTCCGGGGGGTTCGCGCCCACCACCGCCACGTCGACGGGAATGCGTCCGCTGTGCCAGTCCTCGACCTGCTCCGCTGCCAACACCTCAAGCCCCTCCCGCCCCCGTAGGGCCGCGACCAGGCCCACCCGGTAGAGGGGCTGGCTCTCGACCACGACCACGACCGTGGGCGTGCGCCGGACGCGCAGCCGCGGACTCGGTGTTTGGGCAGCTAGAGGTTCCGCTCCTTGGCGCACAGACGTTGTCCCCCGTGAACGAACGGCCGTACGCCCCGCAACTTCCACGTCGGGGTCATTCTCTCGCGCCGGCCCCTGCGTCGAACGGGCCAATACCGACACGCGAGGTGTTTGGGAGCGCCCCGACAGGGGGAGCCCTATTACACGGGGTCGAGTTCGGCCACCGCAAACGCCCGGTCACGACGACCGGCCGCTGCCGCCCAGGACGCGCACCACACCGCACAGGGCGCCCCAATCGCAGCTGAATCGGAGAAAGGGTGAAACCAATGAGGAGCGCGCTCCTAAGGACGAACAGGCTCCCGACGACACTGCTGTCGTCCTTTCGCTCATACGTAAGGACGAACCGCAACGGACTATCTAAAGGTCTTCGCGGGTCCGTCGATTACAGTGGTGACCCTCCTGCGGACCGGCGACGTGGATCCCACCGCGACTCGCCGCCCTCCCCCTCCGCGGGAATCCGCTCCATGCTGACACGCGCCACGCGACAGCGCTCACGCCCGCAGTCCCCCCGAAACACGCTCCGTGTGGCGTTCGCCTGCGCGCTCGTCGCAGGACTCGTCCTGTGCGGGGCGCTGACCAGCTTCGCCGCACGCTCGCGGTCGCACACCAAGTCGCACACCGCTCGGTGCGTCACGACGAAGCACAAGCCCCACCAGAAGAACAAACCGCGACGCTGTAAGAAACACAAACGCCCGCGCAAGCCGCCGCCGGTGACCGGCGCGACGGGTCCGACGGGCACGACCGGCACGACCGGCACGGGCGGCACGGGCGGGGAAGCGGGCGGATCGAGCGGGTCGACGGGAGCGCCGGCCGGCGGAGAAACCACCCCGCCGCCCTACACGCCGCCGCCGTACACGCCGCCGCCACCGCCGCCGCTGCCCGAAAAAGTCGAATGCAAAGTGACCTTTGGTCCTGGTTCGGGTTGGGGTGTGGTTGAAGGTGCGTTGCGGTCGGCTGGTGCGCGGGTGTGTTTGTCGGCTGGTTCTTATCCGGCGTGGAGTGTGGGTGCTGTGGGTCCGTCGGCGTTGAGTACTGTGTCGGCGGCTCCGGGGGCGCGGGTGGTGGTGGATGGGTTGACGTTGAATAATGAAGGCGCCCGGAATCTGGCGTTTGAAAACCTTGTGTTCACGGGGTCGGTGATGGTGAACAAAGGGAGTGGTTTCGTGGTCGCGCATGATGAATGGCCTGGTGGTCCTGGCTCGGAAAGCGGTGTGGTGGTGTATGGGAACACGGCGGGCGCGCCGGTGCAGAACGTGCGTATCGAATACGACCGGATGCAGGACTTCCAGGAAAAAGCGGGCGGGGTCGGTAACTCGCAGTGCGGGACGTTCATCGGGGAATGGGAATACGTGACGTTCAGCCACGACGTGTGTGGCCCGTATTTGAGCGGCCATTTCACCCAGGACGGCGGCGGGAACCACCTGACCGAGGAATACGACACGTTCTTGGGGCCCTCATACCGGTATGAGTGGAAAACCAAAGAAGGCAGCACCGAGGGCTATCACACGAACATCCTGCAGATCTTCCATCCCTCTGAATACGTGATGTTCGCGCATAACGTGATCCGTGACGCGGGCACGAACGGGAACACGATCCTGATCGAGGGCACCAAAGAAACGAACGCCCGCTATAACCACATCACGATCGAAGACAACCTCTTCGAACGCGCGGAGGACGGGCAGGGGCCGGGGATCTGCCCGCAGTCGAACTTCACCTACGCGTGGAACACGAACATCTACTCCAGCCCGGAAACCACGAACTTCGCGGTGACGGCGTTCTCCAGCAAAGGCGCCGCGGGGGAAAACGACAGCTGCGAAAGCGGGCCGAACGACCGCGTCGAACACAACATCATGATCGAAGTGCCGTGCACCCACAGCGTCCCGGGCTATGAGACCGGCTCGAGCCTCCTGGAAGTCCTCATCAGCCCCTGCCCCACCCACCACGACACCGACCTCGGCTGGGAAGCGGGCTCGGGCACCCAAGGCCCGTTCTGCGCCAGCGCGTGCAGCGTGGAATACAACGTCACCGAAGACAACACCGCCGCCTCGGGGTCCTCCAAGCACTACAAGACCGGCTGGCACCCCACCGGCAGCAAAACCTCCGAATGGGCCAGCCTCTTCAACAGCACCACCGAAGGCGCCTACGGCCTAGAATCCCAGGCCTGGCAGCCCACCCAAACCGAATTCACCGAAACCAACGGCACCAACAAATTCAAAGCCGGCTACAAAGGCGACGGCGGAGCCCCCACCAACACAGGACCACAAAACTAGGGCGCGTTTGAGGCCGCCGGGGTGACGCCGCGGTCCGCGTCCGGAGATTGCGCTTTCACGGACGATCGCGGTCAGGTATGATCCCCGTTCGTCATGGATGATGGAACGCGGTGGGATGGCATCCACGGGGGGTGGAAGATCGGCGGGTCGGCGTGCGTTGTTTGCACGCACCGAGTCGCGGTGCAGCCCGTGCGGGGAATGGGAGCGCGGGGCCCGGGTATTGCTCGAACGCGGGCAGGGCGACTTCCACGGAGACCGAGAGGCGAGGCGTAGACAATGAGACGTGCCAACACCGGAGCAGCGCTCATCACAGTCCTGGTTGCCCTGGGCGCATTCCCGGCGATCGGCCAGGGGCGGCCACTGGACATGGCCTCGACGCCGTCGGCCCGCAAGCCGAAAGGTACGCGCCCCCTGCGTGCACCACGGCATCACGGGGAAAAGCCGGCGGTGTCAGGAACGCTCGAAGAAGGCCAGACGGCGAGCGTCTCGACCGGCGGGTGGCGCGAAGAACCGACCTCGTTCGAATATCAGTGGGAGGACTGCAAGCCCAGCGGAGGGCGCTGCGTGGCGATTTCCGGAGCCACCTCATCCACCTACCTGCTGTCGGGGAGCGACGTCGGCCACGCCCTCAGGGTGCTCGTGACGGCGAAGAACGCCGCCGGCTCCTCAAGGCCCTACCGCTCGGCGACGAGCGGGACCGTCACGCCCGGCGAATCCGGCGGGGGCGGGCAGGGCCTGATCGGTGAATCCACGGCCTTCGCGGCAAACGAGACCAACCAGAACCGCGGGGCGATCCTGGCCTGGCCGTTCATCGCCCGCTCGACCGGGACGATTACCAAAATCCACATGTACATCCTCACGAGCACGGCTCCCGGCGTGGAGGGGGCCGAACTCGGGGTCTACGAAAACCACCGCTACTCCTACACCGAACCGTTCGAGGCGTACGGCAAGAAGGCGGCCTACTGGCAGGCCCACGAAGCCGAAGTGCCGCCGGAATGCCCCGGACGCTTTCTGGGAGCCGAGAGCGTCTCGTTCTCCAAGCCCGCCCACGACGAATGGGTCGAAGCCTCCGGCTTCAACATCAAAGTGACGGCCGGGACGCAGTACTGGCTGGCGGTCGTCGTCCACTCCCGCCAGAACGGCGAAGACGTCTACTACGGCAAAAAGAACAACTGGGAAAGCGAACTGAAGCCCTGGGGCAACTACTCCAACGAATGGGAAAACGACGCCCGCGTGATGGAAGAACTGCCCCCGCCGCCCGCCGCCCAGACGATCAAAGAAGAAACCAAGGGGTGGCTCCAGGAGGAACCGCCCGGCACCGAATTCGAGCTCGGCCGCGAAGCCCAGGAAGAAGGCGGGCCGCCGAGCCTCTACGCGGACTGAACGCCGGCGGGCGCCGCCGGGGCCTGCGCCGCCGGAGCACTCTCGTGCTGGACTGCGGGCGCGGGCGCTCCGCCGGGCCCGCGGGCGATCGCCTCTTCGTAGGCGCCCAGCAGGCTGGCGCCGGCGGCGGTCCAGGTCAGCGACGGCGCGTCGGCGAGGCAGCCGTCCCGAAGCTCGGCCAGGCGACGGGGCTCCGTCGCCAAAGTCGTGAGCTGGGCGGTGAGCGTGTCGACGTCGGCGACCTCATGGACGAACGCGTTGCGTCCGTCCACGCACAGCTCGGTGCAGGCGTTCGAGACCAGCGGCACGCAGCCGCAGGCCATCGCCTCCACACACACGAGGCCGAAGCCCTCCTCGATGCTCGGCAGCAGCAGCACGTCGCTCTCGCGCATCAGGTCGGGTACGTCCCGGCGGTGGCCGAGCACCTCCACGCTGGGGTGCGCGAGCATCGGGGCCAGCCTGTCTTCGTAGGCGGGCAGGAACTCCCCCGCGATCTTGAAGGTCCCCGTCTCGCAGGCCGGTGAGCGCAGCCAGGCTTCGAGCGCGTAGTGGAGGCCCTTGCGCACGGCGCACACGCCCACGAACAGCGCGCTCAGCCCCTCCCGCTCGGCTTGGGGGCGGTCTGCGGGCTGGTAGATCTCCGGGTCGTAGCCGTAGACGTGACGCAGCAGCTTCTCCGGCCCGAAGCCCTGGTCGAGGAACGTCTGCACGACGAACTCCGACGGGCACAGCAGATAGTCCCCGAGTTCGTATTCGAGCTCCTCCCGGTGCAGGCGTTCGACGTTGTAGGAGTGCTCCTGGTTGGAGGGGAGGCGGACGTCGAGCCGCTTGCACTCGTCGTCCACGGCCTGATAGGCGAAGCGTGTGTGGGCGTTGGGCCGCTCGACGACCGTGGGCACGCCGAGTTGCTTGGCGACCCTCAGCGTCTCCAGGCCCGCCAGCGGCCAGGTGTGGACCACGTCGATCCGATCGCTCAGTCCCGGTAGCGCCCGCGCGACGATCCGGTCGTGGAGCATCAGCGCGCGCGTGTGACCGATCACCCGGTAGGGGATCCGCCATCTGCCTCTCGACAGCGTCGTGGAGATCTCGACCTCGTCGGGGAGCGGGCGGTGGACGACCCCGGTGTACACGAGTTGCCGGCCCCCGGCCTCGTGCACCCCGACGACCTCGTGCCAGGCCGTGTCGCAGATCCGGGAGGCCCCGATCTTGTGCGGAAAGCTGTGCAGGATCCGGGCGCTCACTCGCCCGATCTAACGCCTCCTCCGAAGGCGTTCTTCTGAGCCACGCGGGGGTACGCACGCGAGCGCAAGCGGGCGTGCGACGGGTGCGCACGCGCGCGCAAGCGGGCGCCCATCGGGTGCGAAAGTTGATCTCCGAGGTGGGCGTTGGTGGGGTGTGATGGGTCGCGCCCAGCAGCAGGCTCCCCCCGCCGCGGGCGGCGCCGGCATGATTACGCCACCGCCGGTCGCGCGCCGGACGGTCAGGGCCTTGATCCCGGCGCGCCGGCGTCCGCAGCTCGCCGGCGCGGTCCGCTCGCTGCGCTACCGCGGCGACTCCGTTCGCTGCCCCTGCTGCGGCGGCAGCTTCGACCGCTTCTGTGCCCACCGCGAGCGCCCGCAGGCGAAGTGCCCGCGCTGCGGGTCGCTGGAGCGTCACCGGCTGCTGCTCATGTTCCTCGCCACGCGCACCGACATCCTCGAGCGACCGCTGGAGCTGCTCCATGCAGCGCCCGAGCACGCGCTGCTGCTGACGCTCAGCCGTCAGCCCAGCCTGCGCTACCGCACCGTGGACCTCGACTCGCCGCTGGCGCAGGACCACGCCGACCTGATGGCGCTGCCCTATCGGGCGGGATCCTTCGACGTCGTCCTCTGCAGCCACGTGCTCGAGCATGTCAGCGACGACCGTCTCGCTCTGGCGGAGATCCGGCGGGTGCTCACCCCCGGTGGATGCGCGGTGCTGATGTCCCCGATAGACGAGCGCCGCACCGGCACGCTGGAAGATGAGGAAGTCCTCACGCCGGCCGATCGTGCCCGCGTCTTCGGGCAGGCCGACCACGTCCGCCGCTACGGCCGCGACTTCGCCGGGCGGGTGGCGGAGTGCGGCTTCGCCGTCGAAACCGTCCCGTACATCGACCAGCTCCCGGCGGAGGACATCCGGCGCATGGGCCTGAGGCGCGAAAGCGAGCTGTTCGAGCGCGACGACATCTTTATCTGCACGGTTCCGTGCGAGCGCGAAGAAACCCCCCGGGTCGAGCGTTCATTGGTCTGATGGAGTTCGCGCTGATCCTCCGTGAGTTGTGGGCGCGCAAGCTGATGCTTGCGCTCGGGGCCGTCGTGGCCTTCCTGGTCGCCCTCCTGAGCGTCTACCACGTCGACGGCTTCGCTCTCAAGCGGCGCACGCTGCAGTACTCCAGCGCCAGCACGATCCTGCTCGTGGACACCCCCACCTCCGTGCTGGGCGACGTGAAGACCGAATTCGTGCCCCTGATCAATCGTGCCCAGGTCTACGCGAACTTCCTCGCCAGCCCCGGAATCGTCGACCTGATCGCCAAGCATGCCGGCCTCAACGGCGAACAGCTCTACGCGGCCGGCCCGGTCGAACCACTGGAGCCACGGACCATCCAGGAGCCGACCGCTACGAAGCGCAACGTCGAGATCACCGGCGAAGCGACCCCCTACCGCCTGACCTTCACCGACTCCACCAGCGCGCCCACAATCGGCGTCTTCACCCAGGCTCCGACGACCAAGACGGCCGAGGCCCTCGCCAACTCTGCTGGCACCGGGCTCGAGCAGTACGTCGAACAGGTGCAGGCTCAGGAGAAAGTCCCGCCGTCGTTGCGGGTCGTGATCCGCCAGCTCGGGACCGCCCACGGCGGGGTCGTGGACGGCAGCTTCAGCCGTTCGCTGGCGCTCGTGGTGTTCTTCGGTGTGCTGTTCCTCTGGTGCGTGATGATGCTCGCCGTCGCCCGCCTCCGTGACAACTGGCGCTCGAGCGGCGACTACGCCGCCGGCCTGGGAGAGGTCCCGCCCGCAGCGGGCCCCGACGCGGCGCCGGCCGACGCGGCGGAGCGCAACGGCACCGATCCCAGCGGGCATCCTTCGTCCGCGGATGAGCTTCCGGAGCGCTACCCGGGGATGAAGCCGCGGGTGGTCGTCGACGACAGCGTCGTGGCCGAGCTCGAGCACGAGCTGGCCGGGAGCGGCGAGCATCCTTCCAGCACGGAGGAGCTCAACGGCGGCGGCGCGAACGCCGGCGACGCGGCGGCCGAGAACGGCGCCGGCACCGAGGGCGCCGAGCACTCGAGGCGCGGCGACTCCCTGGCTGCCAAGGAGTAGCTCTTGCAGCCCCTCGCTTCACACGCGGGCCCTGGCGCGGGAGCTGCCGATGTGCGCTCGCGCCGACGCCCCGAGCCCACGCGGCGCGAACGCGCGGACGCCACCGAGGAGGGTCCGCGGGACCGCTTCCCGCACACGCGCCGGCCGC
Source organism: uncultured Solirubrobacteraceae bacterium (assembly GCA_963821425.1). Classification (GTDB taxonomy): domain Bacteria; phylum Actinomycetota; class Thermoleophilia; order Solirubrobacterales; family Solirubrobacteraceae; genus Palsa-744. Next base: position 1,151,387 of record CAWGDS010000004.1, on the reverse strand, counting down.
TGCCATGGGTGCTCACGGCCTTCGTGGCGATGGTGTTCCTCGTCCCGGTGGACTCCACCGAACTCCGCGTCCACCTCCCCGTGGACTCCCACGTCGACCGCTTCGCCGTCGTCGGCCTGCTTATCGCCTGGCTCGTGTTCGGCGGCGATCAGCGGGCGCTGCTCCGGACCAAGCGCTCCAAGCTCGGCGTGATCGCGGTCTGCCTGTTCATGGCGCTCGCATTCGCGAGCATCGTGTTCGGCGCCGAACGCATCGTGATGCTCGGCGAGCTGAAACTGTCGGAGAAGCACTTCGCCCTGCTGCTGTCGTTCCTGGTGCTGTTCTGGTTCACCCTCACCGCGCTGCGGTTCGAGGACGTGAGGGGCTTTGCGACCTTCCTGATCGGAATCGGCACCTTCGTCGCGTTCTGGATGCTGATCGAGCGGCGCACGGGCTACAACTTCTTCTTCGAATGGACGCAAACGGCGCTGAGTCCGATCGCGCGGGTGCTTCCCCCCCTGACCCAGATCCACCCCAGCGGGGGCGAACGCCCGGTCGTGGTCGGGCCCACCCGCCACGGGCTCGCCGCCACCACGATGATGGTCGCCGTGATGCCGTTCGCGCTCGTGCGCGTGTTCGACGGCCTCACCCGGCGCACGCGTTGGCTGAACGCGATCGCCTTCGTGCTGATGTTCGCGGCCGCGATGGCCACGAGCCGTAAGACCGCGCTGCTCGTGCCCGTGGCCCTGCTCCTGTACGTGGCCTGCTACCGCCCGCGCCAGATGCTGCGCCTGCTGCCGGTCGGCCTGATCGCGGCCTTCGCGTTCGTGCATGTGCTCGCGCCGGGGGCGATCGGCTCGATCGTGAACGTCGGACGCGACGTGGAAAGCAACTCGACCGTGCACCGCAGCGGCGACTTCAGCGCCCTTTCACCGGACGTCCATGCCCATCTGCTGATCGGGCGGGGCTACGGGTCGGTGAGCGAGGAAGAACCCGCGATGTTCAGGATCAACGACGACCAGTATCTCGACGTCCTGTGGGAAGTCGGAATCCTCGGGCTGATCGCGTACGCGGCCATGATCCTCGCCCCCGTGGTGGTCGCCCGCAGGGCGATCAAATCGCGAGATCCCGCCAGAGCCTCGCTTGCCCTGGCCGCTTCGGGCGGCTGTGTCGCGTTCCTCGTCGTGAGCGCCCTGTTCGACGCGCTGTCATTCCCGCAAGCGCCCTACATGCTGTTCATCGTCGCCGCTCTGACGACGATCGCGGCGGCCGGGCCGGAGGGCAACGTGCAGCGCTCGGCGGCAAGGCTCACCCGCGTCGCCCGTCGGCCACGTCCGGCGGTCGCGACGTGAGCGCCCACCGCGTCCAGAGCGTCCTCGTCCATGTCCCGGGGGCGCTGGGGGAGAACCTCGCCGGCCCCGAAATCCGCGCCGTGGAGTTCGCCAGGGCTCTCGCGGAGGACTTCGAGGTGACGCTTGCCGCGGGCGAGGGGGACGACGGCCGGCACCTGGGGATCCCGGTCGTGCGGGCCACCCGACCTCGTCTGCTCCGTGAGGCGGCCCGCCACGACGCCGTGCTGTCGTGCTCGCTGCCACCGTTCGTGCTCGCCTCCAAGCCGGTCCATCGCTTCGTGGCGATCACCGACCAGTACGACCCCCACGAGGAGGAGATCCTGACCAAGCAGCAGAGCGACGGTCAACGCCGGCGCGAGCTGCGCACGCGGGCCGCGATGCAGGCCCTCCAGCTTGCTCACGCCGACGTCGTGCTGTGCGCCGGCGAGCGCCAGCGCGAGCAGCTTCTGCGACGCTTCGGCAAGCTGCTGGGACCCGGTTCCGGCCGGCCCGAGCCAACCGTGATCCCGTTCGGGATCCCCGACCCCCCGGCGCCGTCCGGGCGGCACCCGCTGCGCGAGCACTTCCAGCAGATCGCTCCCGGCGACAAGGTCGTGCTGTGGTGGGGGAGCGTGTGGCGCTGGCTGGACGCCGACACAGCCGTGCGCGCGATGGCGGCGCTGGCCGCGTTCCGTCCCGACATCAAGCTCGTGATCACCGCCGGCCGGGCGCCGCGCGAGGGCGCCCAGCGCTTCTACAACGCCGCCGAGGACGTGCGGGAGCTCGCCGCCGAGCTCGATGTGCTCGGCAAGAACGTGCTCTTCCTCGACGAGTGGATCCCCTACGAGGAGCGTCACGACTACCTCCGCGATGCCGACGTCGGGCTCACGCTGCACCGCCGGGGCGACGAGGCCCGACTGGCCGTGAGGGCCCGCTACATGGACTACCTGTCAGGTGGCCTGCCGTGCGTGCTCGGGCGCGGCGACGAGACGGCCGAGGAATTCGCCGGGGCGGGCTTCGCGACGCTCGTGTCCGACCCCAAGCCCGAGGAGCTGGCGGCCAAGCTGCTGGCGCTCCTCGACGAGCCCGGGACCCTGGCCGCGGCGCGGGCGGCCGGGCGGCAGCTGGTCGACCGCAACAGCTGGTCAGCCGTCGGCACCCGCCTGCGGAATGTCGTCGCCGGCGCGTCCGCGGGGCGGGCGACCCCGCCGCACGCGTGTCTCGCGCTGATGCGCCAGACCGGGACGTACTACGCGCGGCGCCTGCCCGCGCGCCTTGTGGCGCCGTAGGGCTTGCTAAGAAACCCTGAGTGCGCCGCCGCCAGGAGCCAGGCCGATGAACGGCAGCGCCAAGACCCGTCCACAGTGGGTTCTGATGCTCTTGGAGAACGAGAGCTACCCCACCGATCCCAGGGTTCGCCACGAGGCCGAGACGCTCGTGGAGGCCGGCTACCGCGTGACGGTCCTGGCCCCCTACCGGGACCCCGGGTGGGCTCGGCGGGAGACGATCAACGGGGTCGAGGTGGTCCGCTTCTGGAACCCTTTCGGTGGCCGCAGCGCGGCGGGCTTCATCGGCGAGTACACGGTCGCGCACCTCCAGCTCGCGCGCCTGACCCTCATGCGCCTGCTGGCGGGAGCGGACATCGTGCACGTCAACAACCCGCCCGACACGCTGGCCGTGCTGCTGGTGCTGGCGCGCATGCTTGGCCGCCGGACCGTGTTCGACAACCACGACCTGTTCCCGGAGATGTTCGAACTGCGCTACCGCAATCGCCTGCTGGCGGGTCTGTTGCGCCGCTTCCAGCGCTTGGCATTCCGCGCGCCGGACCTCGTGATCACGACCAACGAGTCCCAGCAGGAAGTCGTCCTCAGCTCGGTGACGCGCGACCCGGCCTCGGTTGTGGTGGTGCGGAACGGGCCGCGCGAGGATCTGCCCTGGGGTATCCCGCCAGCCGAAGGCCCCGGCGCCGTGCAGAGGGCGGGGCTCGAGCTCGTGTTCCTCGGCGGCCTCGAGCCCCAGGACGGCGTCGAGACGCTGGCCGACGTCCTCAAGCTGGTCGTCGAGCGCCACGGCCTGGACGCGAGGCTGACGGTCGTCGGCGAGGGCTCCTGCCGGGACTCGCTGCAACGGCGCGGAGCGGAGCTGGGCGTCGGCGAGCGCATACGGATGATGGGTCGGGTGAGCCACTACGAGGTGCCGGGGCTGCTGGCCGGGGCCGACGTGTGCGTCGATCCGGCACCCTGCAACGAGCTCAACCACCGCTCGACGATGGTCAAGATCGCCGAGTACATGGCCTCCCGCAAGCCGATCGTGGCCTTCGAGCTGCGGGAGACGAGGCGCACTGCGGGCGACGCCGCGCTGTACGCGCCGTGCGACGACCTGCCTGCATTTGCGGCGCTGATCGCCCGGCTCGCCGCCGACGAGGGGCTCCGCGAGCAGCTCTCCCGGCACGCGGAGGAGCGCCTGCCGGAGCTCCTATGGGGCCGCTCGGCGGAGGTGCTGCGCAAGGCGTTCGCCTCGCTCGCGTCCAGCTGAGACCGTTCGGAGCGGGCCGGGGCCCGCCCGGGCCCCGGCTGACGCCCGCTCGCGACCTGGCCGAAGCCTTGCGGGGGAGCCCGGGCGATGCAAGCAGGTGTCGCCCGGAGGGGTTACTTGGGGGATGGACCAGCGCCTGCTCGTGATCTCGCCCGTGCGCAACGAGGCGGCCCACATCGAGGTCGTCGCGCGTGCCATGGCCGCACAGACCCGTGCGGTCGACCTGTGGGTCGTCGTCGACGACGGATCCGACGACGGCACGACCGAGATCCTGCGAGAGCTGGCCCGCGAGCTGCCGTTCATGCGCGTCCACACCGATCCCGCGCCCGCCATCGCCGAGCCGGTCAAGGATCGTCTGGCCGCGGCCGCCGCGCCGCGGACCTTCAACCGCGGCCTGCACAGCGTCGATTGGCGGTCGTTCACGCACATCGCCAAGCTCGACGGCGACACCGAGCTCCCGCCGAACTACTTCGAGGAGCTGCTCGGACGCTTCGCCGGCGAGCCCCTGCTCGGACTCGCGGGCGGGATCCGCTGCGAGCTCGAGGGGGACCACGTGCGGCTCGAGAGCGTGCCCACGCGCCACCACGTGCCGGGCGCCCTGAAGTGCTACTCGCTGCAGTGCTTCGTCGCGATCGGCGGTATGGCCGAGCGGCTCGGGTGGGACACGATCGACGAGGTCAGCGCTCGCATGCGCGGGTTCGAGACGCGGACCTTCCCTGAGCTGGTCGCCGTGCACCACCGGATGTGGGGCAGCGCCGACGGGATCCTGCGCGGCCGGGCGCGGCACGGGCGCTGCGCCTACATCGTCCACTATCCGCTTCCGTGGGTCGCGCTGCGGGCCGTGAAGACAGCCGGCATGCGGCCCTGGGGACTGTCCGGGCTGGCCTACCTCGGTGGCTACCTCGGCGCCGGCCTGCGCTCGGTGCCGCGGGTGGAGGACCCCGCCTTCCGCGGGTTCATCCGGGGAGAGCTGCGCTCGAGGGCACGCTCGGCGATCGGCGCTCGGCGCTCCGGGACGCTCGCCGGTCACGGAGCCTGAACCGCGATGTGCGGCATCGCAGGGATCGCAAGGTCCGCTCGCGGACGTGTGGAGCGCGAGCTGGTCGAGCGGATGTGCGCCGCCCAGGAGCACCGTGGGCCGGACTCCCGGGGCCTGCACCTCGAGCCCGGCGTCGGCCTCGGCATCCAACGGCTGCGCGTGATCGACCTGGTGACCGGGGACCAGCCGATCCACAACGAGGACGGCTCCGTCACCGTCGTGCTCAACGGCGAGATCTACAACTACCAGGAGCTACGCCGCCGCCTGCAGGAGCGTGGCCACTCGTTCGCGACGGACGGCGACACGGAGGTGATCGTGCACCTCTACGAGGAGCTCGGGAGCGCCTGCGTGAGCGAGCTGCACGGGATGTTCTGTTTCGCCCTCTGGGACCGGCGCAAGGGCGAGCTGCTGCTGGCTCGCGACCGGGTCGGCAAGAAGCCGCTGTTCTACTCGCGGCGCGCGGGTGCACTCAGCTTCGCCTCGGAGCTCGGCGCCCTGCTGGCGGACCCCGAGGTCTCCCGTGAGCTCGACCACCACGCACTCGACGCCTACCTCACCTACGGCTACGTCCCCGCTCCTCTGAGCGCCTTCGCCCAGGTCCGCAAGCTGCCGCCGGCCCACACCCTGACCTATCGGGAGGGCAGGGTCGAGATCGAGCGCTACTGGGAGCTCGACTACGCCGCCAAGCGCACGGACGCCTCCACGGACGAGCTCGCGGAGGAGGTCCGCGAAGGGATCCGCCGGGCGGTGAGCCGGCGGATGGTGGCCGACGTGCCGATCGGGGTGTTCCTCTCCGGGGGCGTGGACTCCTCGGCGGTGGCGGGCGCCATGGCCGAGTGCTCCCCACAGCCGATCAAGACCTTCTCGATCGGCTTCGAGGAGTCGAGCGTCAACGAGCTCCCCCTCGCCCGGCGCGTGGCGCAGGAGCTCTCGAGCGAGCACCACGAGCTGCTCGTGCGCCCGGACGCGGTCGAGCTGCTCCCGCAGCTCGTACGCCACTACGGCGAGCCGTTCGCCGATCACGCCGCGCTGCCGTCCTTCTACCTCGCCCGCTTCGCGCGGCGCCACGTGACGGTCGCGCTCACGGGTGACGGCGGCGACGAGAGCTTCGCCGGCTACCAGCGATACACGACGAACCTCCTTCTGGCCAGGCTCGACGGCGTGCCCCGTCCACTGCGCCGCGCGGGAGCATGGCTGGGCGGGAACGTGGCCGGCGATCGCAGCCGCAGCGGCTCCCTGGGGCGGCTGGCACGACTGGCACGGGCCGCCCCGCTGGATCGCGAGAGCCGCTATCTGAGCCAGCGTTCGGTATTCACGGCGGACACCCGCGCCGACATGTACACGCGCGAGTACCTCGCGCTGCTCGGCCCCTCGCGGGCGGCCGATTTCGTGCTCGAGCCCTGGCGACACTCGGGGGCTACCTCGCTGCTCGACCGGATGCTCGACGTGGATGTCGGCGGCTACCTGCCGGACGACCTGCTGACGAAGATCGACATCGCCACGATGGCCTACTCGCTCGAGGCCCGCTCACCGCTGCTCGACCACGAGCTGATGGAGCTGGCGGCGTCGCTGCCGGCCGACCTGAAGGCCGCCCGCGGCTCGCGCAAGCGGATCCTGCGCTCGGCGGTGCGGGGATGGGTACCTGACGAGGTCCTGCAGGCGCCCAAGCAGGGCTTCGAAGTGCCGGTCGCGCAGTGGTTCCGGGGGGAGCTGCGCGACTACGTCCACGACGTGCTGCTCGACCCCGCGAGCGTCTCCCGCGGGTGGTGCCGGCCGCAATGGGTGCAGGGGCTGCTGGCGGACCACTGCAGCGGGCGAGCCGATCACGGCCGCGGCATCTGGGCGCTGCTGATGCTCGAGCTCTGGTACCGCGAGGTGTCGGCTCCCGCGGCAGCCCACCCGTACACGCCGGCTTGCACCACCGCGTGAGATCGCAAGAACGGCCCCCGGGCCCTCGTTGCGTGCGTGAACGATGAATCGGATCGAGGCTGGAGAACTGCGATGAGGACGCTGGTGACCGGAGGGGCGGGCTTCATCGGAAGCCACCTCGTGCCCTCGCTGCTGAGCGAAGGCCACGAGGTCGTCGTGCTGGACTCGCTCGAGGAGCAGGTCCACGAGGGCGTCGAGCCCCAGCTGCCCGCGGAGGTGGAGATGATCCACGGCGACGTCGGCGACCCGGCCTGCGCGCAGCGGGCGCTGGCGGGCGTCGAGCGTGTCGTGCACCTGGCCGCGGCCGTGGGCGTGGGCCAGTCGATGTACGAGATCGCCCGCTACACCGAGCGCAACACGATGCAGACGGCGTTGTTCCTGGAGCAGGTGGTCGCGCAGCGGCCGCTGCCGGCGCGCATGGTCGTGGCCTCCTCGATGTCGATCTACGGAGAGGGCGAATACGAGTGCCCCACGGACGGCCGCATGTCGCTGCCGCCCCGCGGCGAGGAGCAGCTGCTGGCGCGCCAGTGGGAGCTCGCCTGCCCGCTCTGCGGAGCCGCGCTGCGCCCCGTCGGTACGCGTGAGACGAAGGCGCTGATCCCGACCTCGATCTACGCCATCACCAAGCGTGACCACGAGGAGCTGTGCCTGGTGACGGGAGCCGCCTACGGCATCCCCGCCGTCGCACTGCGCTTCTTCAACGTCTACGGCGCCGGCCAGGCGCTCTCCAATCCCTACACGGGCGTGGCCGCCATCTTCGCCTCGCGGCTGCTGAACGGCCGCGCGCCGCTGATCTTCGAGGACGGCCGCCAGACGCGGGACTTCATCCACGTCAGCGACGTGGTGCGCGGCATCAAGCTGGCGCTCGAGTCCGACGAGGCGGCCGGGCACGCGATCAACCTCGGCACCGGGCGCCCGAGCACGGTGCTGCAGATCGCCGAGGCGCTGAGCGCCGGGCTCGGAATCGACGTGGACCCGATCCTCAACGGCCAGTACCGCGCCGGGGACATCCGCCACTGCGTGGCCGACCCGGGCCGTGCCCGGGAGCTGCTGGGCTTCGAGGCCCAGACGTCGCTCGAGGACGGGATGCGGGCGCTGCTGCAATGGCTGGTGAGCCAGGACGCCGTCGACCGCGTGGACGACGCGGCGCGCGAGCTCGCCTCGCGCGGCCTCGCCCGCTGACGAGCGGGGAGCCGTCATGTACCTGGACGACTCGGCCATCGCCGACCTCGCCATCGTGATCATCTCCACGAACGAGGCCCACTGGCTGGAACGGTGCCTGCCGACGGTCTTCGAGCACGCCGGGGAAGCCGTCCTCGACGTGATCGTGGTCGACAACTCCTCCACCGACAACACCCGCGAGCTGGTGGAATCGGAGTTTCCCCAGGCCCGCATCGTGAGCTCTCTGAACCGGGGCTTCTCCTACGGCAACAATTGCGGGCTGGAACACGCCAAGGCCCGTTACCAGCTGCTGCTCAACCCCGACACGGAGATCGTCGAGGGGACCTTCGGCGAGCTGGTCGCGGCCATGGACGAGCGTCCCGGCGTGGGCCTGGCGGGAGTGCGCCAGTGCACCGCCGACGGAGTCCTGTCGCCCACCATCCGCCGCTTCCCCAACGCCGGCCGGGCGCTGGGCGAGGCGCTGTTCTCCGAGCGCTGGCCGCTACACCCGTCGTGGTCGGGTGAACGCGTGCTCGACATGGACATCTATGAGCACGAGTGCGAGTGCGACTGGACCTCGGGGTCGTTCATGCTGATCCGCGCCGAGGCGCTGCTGGCGGCCGGGCTGCTAGACGAGCGCTCGTTCATCTACTCCGAGGAGCCCGACCTGTGCCTGCGCATCAAGCGCGGCGGCTGGAAGGTGACGCACCTGCCCCAGATGAAGATCATCCACCACGTGGGCAAGGGCGGGGTCCGCCCGCGGATGGTGGCCCAGGACGCCTACTCGCGCAAGCTGTACGCCGAGAAGCACTTCGGCCCCCTGCACCGCAGTGCCTATCTCTCGGCCGTGGGGCTGCGCCACCTCGTGCGAGCCGGCGCCTCGATCTTCGACCGTGAGCACGGCGCCGACCGCCGCGAGGCGGGCCGCCGGGCACTGCGGACGCTGCTGGGCCGCGAAGACCCGCCCTTCGGCCAGCCACCCGCGACGGCGATCACGCCGGGCCCGCGGGAGCCCGCGGAGCCGGCCGCCGGACCAGAGGCGAAGGAGGGCGCCTACCCGGGCGCCCCCACCCCCGCGGGGGCTCCGCCCCCGCCCCTGTAGCCCGCCCGGAACGGCAGCCCGACCGCCCGCCAGGCGTGGGAGCGCAGCCCGTAGGGGCCCATTTCGGTCTGCCTGAAGCGCCCGCGCCAGCCCCCCGGGGTGGCGGGAGCCCAGTCCACGACCGAGTGCGTCGCGCCGGGGATGTCAGCGGAGCGGTCGCTGGTCACGTTGTGGTCCACGCGGCAGCTGCGCTCACAGGCGAGTCCCGGGCCGGTGCCTCCGTAGACGAGGTCCGCACTCGAGCTACCGGTGCAGGGCTGCCCTTCCCGTTTGACCCCGCCTTCGATGAACCCCGGCACGATGTGCGTGCAGGGAATCTCGACGAACAGGTTGTGGTCGATGTTGTAATCGTGTCCGGGGGTGCAGCCGCTCGTTTCGCCGGCGCTGGTCTGTTTGCTCAACACCGTTCCCGCGAAGCTGGCTTCGGGGATCGAGATCACCTCTGTGTTGTAGGCGAAGGTGAGGCCTTCCTGGGGGCAGAAGCCGGGACCCTGCCCGTCGGCGTCACGTTCGAAGAGGTTGTTCTCGAACACGGTGTGCTTGAAGGACGCAGGGCCGGCACCCGGTTCCGGGGTGTTCTCCAGCAGGATGGAGTTGCCGTTGGCACCCGTGTTGCGCACCACGTTGTTGGAGAACGTGATGTATTCGGAGCTGTGGAAGACCTGCAGGATGTTCTGGTGGACGCCCTCTTCGTCATCCGGTGATTTGGTCCGGTAGCGAGCCGAGGGTCCGAGAAAGGTGTTGTACTGCTCGTTCAGGAATCTGATCCCGCCCGCCTGCGTGTAGTGGGCGCTGATATAGGGGCCGCAGACGTTGTGGCTGAAGCTGATGTGGCTCACGTTCCCGAGGAAGGTCCCGCACGCGCCGACGGGCGCCGGGCACGTGGGGCCACATTCCAGGTGTTCCATGAGGTTGTCTTCGAAGCTGATGTATGACGCCCCGACGGCGGCGCTTCCGATCACCTCGAAGGCGCCGATTTCACGGCCGCTGCCGTCGACCGTGTTGTGGCGGAAGGCGATGTGCGTGCCGTATTCCCTCACCGCCACGCGGTCGCTGAAATGCAGGTTCTCGATGATCAGATGGGCGCTGGCCGGGCTGTCTCCGACTATCTGCAGCCCTTCCACGGTCACCGTGGCGCCGGGCGCCGCGGTCAGCGTGGAGGTGTGTGACGGTGCCACGTCCGCGAGCGTCCCTTCCGGATAGGATCCGCCGCCGAGGCACACCTTGGCACCGGCGTTCGACAGGGCGGACCCGATCGAGGTCCAGCTCGAACCCGGCTGGAAGGTGCTCGTACAGGCCCCTGCACTCTGCGAGCGGGCTTCACCGCAACCCGTCAATGCCAGCAGCGCGGGCACCAGCACGAGGCCCGCGCAACACCTGCCCAGCCCTAGTTTTGTGGTCCTGTGTTGGTGGGGGCTCCGCCGTCGCCTTTGTAGCCGGCTTTGAATTTGTTGGTGCCGTTGGTTTCGGTGAATTCGGTTTGGGTGGGCTGCCAGGCCTGGGATTCTAGGCCGTAGGCGCCTTCGGTGGTGCTGTTGAAGAGGCTGGCCCATTCGGAGGTTTTGTTGCCGGTGGGGTGCCAGCCGGTCTTGTAGTGCTTGGAGGACCCCGAGGCGGCGGTGTTGTCTTCGGTGACGTTGTATTCCACGCTGCACGCGCTGGCGCAGAACGGGCCTTGGGTGCCCGAGCCCGCTTCCCAGCCGAGGTCGGTGTTGTGGTGGGTGGGGCAGGGGCTGATGAGGACTTCCAGGAGGCTCGAGCCGGTCTCATAGCCCGGGACGCTGTGGGTGCACGGCACTTCGATCATGATGTTGTGTTCGACGCGGTCGTTCGGCCCGCTTTCGCAGCTGTCGTTTTCCCCCGCGGCGCCTTTGCTGGAGAACGCGGTCACTGCGAAGTTCGTGGTTTCCGGGCTGGAGTAGATGTTCGTGTTCCACGCGTAGGTGAAGTTCGACTGCGGGCAGATCCCCGGCCCCTGCCCGTCCTCCGCGCGTTCGAAGAGGTTGTCTTCGATCGTGATGTGGTTATAGCGGGCGTTCGTTTCTTTGGTGCCCTCGATCAGGATCGTGTTCCCGTTCGTGCCCGCGTCACGGATCACGTTATGCGCGAACATCACGTATTCAGAGGGATGGAAGATCTGCAGGATGTTCGTGTGATAGCCCTCGGTGCTGCCTTCTTTGGTTTTCCACTCATACCGGTAGGAGGGCCCCAAGAACGTGTCGTATTCCTCGGTCAGGTGGTTCCCGCCGCCGTCCTGGGTGAAATGGCCGCTCAAATACGGGCCACACACGTCGTGGCTGAACGTCACGTATTCCCATTCCCCGATGAACGTCCCGCACTGCGAGTTACCGACCCCGCCCGCTTTTTCCTGGAAGTCCTGCATCCGGTCGTATTCGATACGCACGTTCTGCACCGGCGCGCCCGCCGTGTTCCCATACACCACCACACCGCTTTCCGAGCCAGGACCACCAGGCCATTCATCATGCGCGATCACGAAACCACTCCCTTTGTTCACCATCACCGACCCCGTGAACACAAGGTTTTCAAACGCCAGATTCCGGGCGCCTTCATTATTCAACGTCAACCCATCCACCACCACCCGCGCCCCCGGAGCCGCCGAGACCGTACTCAACGCCGACGGACCCACAGCACCCACACTCCACGCCGGATAAGAACCAGCCGACAAACACACCCGCGCACCAGCCGACCGCAACGCACCTTCAACCACACCCCAACCCGAACCAGGACCAAAGGTGGCACTGCATTCCGCGGATCCGGCGGATTCACCCACCGCCGCCGTGGCAGACGAGGTGGCGGCGGCCGAGCCGCCGGCGCTGGTGGCCGTGACGACCACGCGAAGCGTGTCTGCGAGGTCAGCCGACACCGGTTGATAGGTCGAGGACGCGGCCGCTTTGATGGCCGTGCAGACCGCCCCCGCGCAGCGTTCCCACTGATAGGCGAACGACGTGGGAGATCCGCTCCAGGCGCCCTGTGTCGCGTTCAGCGATCCGCCCACCAGGGCCGTTCCGGTGATCGCCGGCAGCGTCGTGTTGACGGGCGGGCCTTCCGGTGGCGGCGGGGCGCTGACGACGGCGGTGTGCGCGGACGTCGCAGCGGCCGAGCCGCCCGCTCCTTCCGCCGTCACGACGACGCGCACCGTGTGGCCCACGTCTGCCGCTACGAGCCCATAGGTCGCGGCGTGTGCCCCCGCGATCGCGCCACAGCTCGCGCCCGAGGTGTTGCAGCGCTGCCATTCGTAGCTGAAGGATGTCGGTGAGCCGCTCCAGGAGCCCGTGGTGGCCGTCAGCGTCTGGCCTTCTTCGGGAGATCCGGTGACCGTGGGGACGGCCGTGTTGGCCGGAGGAGGAGGCGGCGCGGGCGCTTCGCCGGAAGCGTAGAAGGAGGCGGGCGAGTTCGCCCACGAGGCACCGGAGGCCCAGGAGGCCGGAAGCGCCGTGAGGACACCCGAGGCGCTGCTCACCGTCGGCCCACCGCCGCTCGGAAGATCGCGGATGTCGAGGACGCCGTGGGCGGCGAGGGCCGCCAGCCAGTAGGTCGTGCCGCCGACCACCGAAACCGGGGACACCGCGATGGGGTTCCAGGCGCCCTTGGCGGGTGAGGCGATCGTGGCGCTCGTCAGCAGGGCGCCAGGATTGCCCGCGGACGAGCTGTACAGCCCCACCACGATCGGCGTGGAGCCGCTGCCAGCATCCACGTACAGCGAGATGGCCCTCACCACCCCGCTCGCCGATGCGGTGTACTGGAACGCTTCGGCGGTGCCGGCCGCGGCCTGGTCGGTGCTGGACTGGACCGACGTGCTGCCGAGGAGCGTCCCGGTCGACTGCACGGCGGTCACGACGGCACTCGCTTCGGAACTGGCCGACGCGGTGCCGGCGGCGTTGGTGGCGGTTGCGACCACACGCACGGTGTCCCCGACGTCGGTCCCGGCGAGGACATAGCTCGACGCGGCTGCACCCGAGATGTACAGGCAGCTCTGCCCGAGCGCGTTGCAGTCCTCCCAGCGGTAGCTGATCGAGGCAGCCCCGCCCGACCAGGTCCCGGGACCTGCCGTCAGCCGTTCGCCCTGGGTGGGCGTGCCGCTGATCGACGGCGCCGCTACGTTGGCGGGAGCGAGCGGGAGCACCGTGGCGGTGGCCGCGGAGCTCGCTGCGGCCGAGCCGTGGGAGTTACGGGCCGTGACCACCACGCGAACGGTGTGGTTAACGTCGCCGGCCCCGAGCTTGAACGTGGATGAGGTCGCGCCTTTTGCTTCCACGCAGGCTTCGCCGGCCGGGTTGCAGTCCTTCCATTGGTAGGAGAACGTCGTCGGGCTCCCCGTCCAGGTGCCCGTCGAGGCGGACAGGATCTGTCCTTCGACGGCGGAGCCCGTGACCGCCGGCGAGGTCAGCGCTTCGGGCCCTGGTTCGGTCGTGGGAGGGGGTTCGCTCGTGGGAGGCGGTTCGCTCGTGGGAGGCGGTTCGGGCGTGTGGGGGGTTTCCGGCGCCCGCGGCGGCTGGGAGCCCGGAGGGGATTCCGTGGGCGGCTGCTTCGGGGCTTCCGGAGGGGACGCCAGTTCCAGCGAGGTGAGGTACACCGACGCCGGGCACCTGCGGTTCACGGCCCCCGTCCGCCAGTGGGAGGGAAGCCCGATGAGCGTTGTCTGCTCGCTGGTCTCGGCCGCGCATGGTCCCTGCCAGCGGTCGCGGAATCCCAGACTCCCGCCGAGCCCGAGGATCGCCACCCAGATCGAGCGCCCCGCTGACAGTTCCACCGGCGGGATGTCAACGCCCATCCAGGCCGCGGTCCTGCCCACCGGCGCCGCGGCGGTGGCCAGCAGCGTTCCCGGCTTGCCGTGGCTGTCGCCGTAGAGCCCGACGGTCAGAGTCTTGGCGGCGGTGCCCGCGGCGACGTAGACGTGGATCACGGCTCCGGCGCCGCCGCTGCCGGTCTTCATCTGGAAGACCGTGGCCTGGCCGCCGGGAGCGAAGTCGCGGTGCGCCTCGAGGGCGGCGTCGCCCAGCAGCACCGGGAACGAGCCCGGCGCCGCGAGCGGGATCGGCGCGATCGGGTGGGCCGCGTTCCGGGTGCTGGAATGCTTGCGCTTGTGGTGGCGATGGGAGCCCGTCTGCCCCGAGACCGCGGCCTTCGCCGCGCGGGGAGAGGGCCGGGCGACGGACAGCGACCGATGCGAGGTTGAATTAGTCCTCGCAGCATTCGCGAGCGAGACCGCGATCGCCGATGACCCCGCGAAGGCGAGGAGCAAAGCCGACCCTATGAGAGCACGGCGCCCAACCAGCACAGCCAGCCCAACCACTTGCCCACCTCCCGATGTTCGTCCTGCGATTGCCCCGTCGAACAGCCGTGCTTTCGGCGCGAGTGAAGATCGACTTGAGGGGGGCTACCGCACCCGTGGACTAACGGACTCAGCGTCGGCCCGAGAGGACGACCTCCTTGTCCGGTCAAGTCTCCGACCCGGAGATGTACCAAACCCGAAGCCTCCGGTGCAGCCCGGGTGAGCGCCGTCGAGCCGCTTCGCGTCGTTCTCGCCGACGACCACCACATCTTTCGTGAGGGCCTGCGGGCGATGTTGACCTCCGAGGGCTTGGAGGTCGTGGGCGAGGCGGCCGACGGCCAGCAGGCCGTCGAGCTGGTCCTGGAGCACCACCCGGACGTCGTCGTGCTCGACCTGGGCATGCCGCGAACGCCCGGGCTGGCAGCGCTGGAGGAGATCCTGCGTGCGAGCCCGGAGGTCCACGTGGTCGTGCTGACGGTGTCGGCGGCAGATCAGGATGTGTACGCCGCACTGTCCGGGGGAGCCCGCAGCTATCTCCTGAAGGACATGCGCCACGACGAGCTCGCGGCCGCGATCCGGCTCGCGGCGGCGGGCCACGCCGTGCTGTCTCGCGAGGCGGCGGGCGCTCTGGCCGGCCAGGCGCGTGCAGGGAAGACGAGGACGGGCTCAGGCCAGGAGGCCGTCGCCCTGACCCCACGGGAGCTCGACGTGATCCGTCTGCTGGCACAGGGCACAGACAACGCGGGTATCGGCCGCGAGCTGTCGATCAGCCGCCACACCGTCAAGCAGTACGTGACCACGATCTGCAAGAAGATCGGGGCACACGGCAGGGTCGAGGCGGCCGTCTACGCGGTCCGCCACGATCTCGCGTAGGTCCGCCTCAGGCGACCGAGGTCGTGCCGAGCGCGCGGATGGCGGCGTCGCGGTTGGCCACGCCGAGCTTCGAAACGCCGGCCGAGATGTGGCGGCGCACCGTGACGGGTGAGAGCGAGAGAGCCTCGCTGATTTCCGCCGTCTTCATTCCCGAGCGCAGCAGGCGGAGCACCTCGGACTCCCTCGCGGAGAGCTCGACTCCGCGCACGCGGACGCGCGCGGTGGAGGGCTCGCCCTCGGCCCGCAGCGACCGCAGGACGAGCGGAACCAGCGCCCGTGGAAGGGCGGCCTCGCCGGTGAGCACGCCGACCAGCGCGGCCGGCAGGCGGTCCGGGCGGGTGTCCTTCGGCAGGTAGCCGATCGCGCCCGCGCGCAGGGCCGCGAGGACGTCGCCGCTGTCCTGGGAGACGGTCAGCATCACCACCGAGGTCTTGACGCCGGACTCCTTGACCCGGCGGGCAGCCTCGATCCCCCCTCCCGGCATGCGCACGTCGAGCAGGCACACGTCGGGACGCTCAGCGAGCACGGCCTCGACGGCACCGTCGCAGTCCGCGGCCTCCGCCGTCACCCGGAAGCCGCCGCGGGTGAGCGCCATCCTCACACCCAGTCGAGTGGCGGGGTGATCGTCGGCTGTGACGACCGTCGGCAGCTCCTGGGTCGTCGCGAGGCTCACGGCAAAATCGCTTCCACGGTCGTGCCCTGGCCGGGGACGCCGGTGATCCGCAGGCGCCCTCCGAGTGCGTGTGCTTGGCGGCGCATGCTCTGCAGGCCGAATCCGTCGGCGGCCTGCCTGGCGTCGAAGCCGCAGCCGTCGTCGCTGATGCGTAGCCGCCACTCCTCCGGACACTCGAGGGTCACTTCGATCTTCGTGGGATGGCCGTGCTTGACGGCGTTCGTGACCGCCTCCCGTGCGATGTGAACGATCGTGCTGAAGGTTTGAGCGTCGGGCTGGGGGATCGGTGGAACGTCCTGGGCGACCACCGCAATCGGAACATGACGAGCGGCGCGGTGGGCGCTGGAGATGACTGCGCCCGCGATCGACTCCGTCGGGCGGGCACTGAGTCCCCCGACGAGGTCGCGAGCGTTTGCGAGCGCACGCTCGCCCGCATCCACGACCGTCCGCGCCGTCGGCGTGTCGTCCGCGAGCATCCTCGCCTGGGCCAGCGCAAGGGCAAGGTCCTGCATGATCAGATCGTGGACGTCGGCGGCTATGCGCCGACGCTCATGCTCGACCGCCGAGGCGATGGCGGGGTCGTGAGCGACATGGCTCGGAGACCCGTCGTTGCTGTGCTTCGTCCGTGAAAGCTGTTGTGCGGGCTCGTTGAGCGCCGCCAGGCTCAGGCGCGGAATCGTTCCGCGAGAGGTGCCCTCAGCCCGCTCGCGCTGCTGGTGCTCGGTCCCATGCTCCACCGGACGGGCCCCCAGGCGGAAACGCCTTTTCCCACCGCCGGTGCTCATTCCATGCGCCCCCAATCCATTGGTTGCTCTGCGCGGCATCCAGTCCGCACATGTCAGTCCGTCGTCCGTGTCTCCGCGTTCCTCGCTTTGACGTTCGCGGATCATACAGAATGAGGCCAACCGGTGAAATCCGCAAGGTGGTCAAAAATCCCTGCAAAAAATCCCCAACGTCCGTCGGCACGGGTGCGCCGGCGATCAGGGCCTACGGAGCTGCCGGCGGCATCTCTGATGAGAGTGGGTGAACCCTGACCGGCGAGCCCTCGCGGGCCGTCAGGCTCAGCATCGGCGGCGCCGTCCAAGGGGTCGGCTTCCGGGCCGCGATCCAGCAGCGGGCGCTCGCGGAGGGAATCAAGGGGTGGGCTCGCAACGAACCCGACGGGACGGTCGCAGTGCATGCCGAGGGCCCAGCCGAGGCCGTCGACCGGCTTCTGGAGTTCCTCGCCGAGGGGCCACCCGGAGCGCGGGTGGCCGGGTTGGACCGCGCCGACGTTCCCCCGGAGGGCCATGAGCAGTTCGCGATCCGTGGAATCAGCGCCGGCCGCTTCGTCGTGCAGGAGCACTCCGCGAGCACGCACCACTTCGACCTGCGCCTGGAGGTGGGCGGCGTGATGCGTTCGTGGGCGGTGCCGAAGGGGCCCTCGATCGACCCGGCCGTCAAGCGCCTGGCGGTCGAGGTCCCCGACCACGACGTCGCCCAGAGCACCTTCGAGGGCAGCCGTGGGAGTGGGGCGGTGATCTTGTGGGACCAAGGCTCCTACGAGCAGGGAGGCAGGGTCGCGTGGCCCGAGGCTCTCGAGCGTGGCCACGCCGTGTTCGTGTTGCACGGCGAGAAGCTGTCCGGCGGATTCGCCCTGCAGCGGACCGGCACGGGCGGGCGTCCGCAGTGGCTGCTGATCAAGCGTCGCGACGAGCACGCCCATTCGGGCAGCGACATCGTCCGCGACCAGCCGCGGTCGGTGCTCAGCGGGGCGACGCTGGAGGAGTTGCTGGACGGGAGCCGGCGCCGCTCGACCTGATCGACGGCTCGCGGCGGACCCAGGCGGAGCGCGTCTGGGGGCTCGCCCTGACGAGGGGCCGCTGTGGGATCTCGGCGCCTTCGAGGATCGCCCGCGGGACGCTCGTCGTCAGCCACTCCGCCAAGGGCCCCAGACCGGCCCGCTCGAGCTCACCGAGCATGGTGGGGGGCCGAAGCTCGTGATGGTGGGCGTCCGAGGCCACGTTATGGACCAGTTCCGAGCGCAACAGCTCGAGTGCGAAACGGCCCACCTCCTCGCCGAAATGGCCACGAAGGGAGGCGGCGGTCACGGCGGCGAGCACCCCCTCGCCCACCAGCGTCGCGAGCACTCCCGGATCGCGCTGGAACGCCGGACAACGCTCCGGGTGGGCGAGCAGGACGCGGTGGCCGTCGGCGACGAGCGCCATCACCAGCCCCTGCACGTCGTCCTCGACGGGAGCCGTGGGGGGCTCGACGAGCAGCCACGGCCCGCCGCCGAGGCGAAGTCGGACCAGCTCCTCCGGGTCCAGGCCTGCGACGCCCAAAAGCGCCACCTCGGCTCCCGGGCGAACTTCGAGCTCGAGCCCCTCTTCCCGGATCCGGCGATTGAGATCGGCCACCAACGGCTCGATCCGTGACGCGCGGTTGTCGTAGCGGCGGTTCACGTGAGGCGTGGCCACCAGGACCTTGGTCCCCGCGCGGGCGGCCACGCGCGCCATCGCCAGCGACCCCTCGATCGTCTGCGGCCCGTCGTCGATACCGGGCAGCACGTGGCAGTGCAGATCGATCACCGCAGGTGACTGTAGTGGGAGCGCCCCACGGTGGCTGGACACGCGTTGCGCGGGTACGGGTAGCCTGGGCCTCGATGTCTGCCAGCTGGCCCTCCGTCGACTATCGGGAATGGCAGGAGAGCTGCGACACCGTGCACGCCCACACGCAGGTGCTCGGCAAGCTGGCGGTCGCGCTGGCGCCACCGGAGCCCGAGCTGCAACACGCCGCCCTGCGACTGACCGCGCGCGGCTGGGAGACGCTCCCCCTGCCCGCGCCCGACGGCTCCGGGGCGATCGTTGCCGCACTCGATCTGCGCACCCACGAGGCCGTCGTAGAGCACACCCATCGGGATCCTCGGCGCATCCCCCTCACACCTGATCGTCCCGTCGGCGACGTGACGCGCGAGCTGCTGGCGGCGGCGGCCGAGTTGGCCGGTCCCGTGGAGATCAATCCGACCCCTCAGGAGGTGTCGTGGAGCATGCCCCTGGACGAGGACACCGAGCACGCTCACTACGACACCGAGGCCGTGGAGCGGTACTTCGCGGCGGCTACCCAGGCGGCCCTCGTTCTGGCCGCGTTCCGGGCCCCCTACAGAGGCCGCTCCACCCCCGTGAACGCATGGTGGGGATCTTTCGATCTCGCGGTGAGCCTGTTCTCCGGAGCCCCCGCCGAGCCCCCGTCGCGGGACTTCATCATGCGCAACGCGATGGACGCCGAGGAGGTCGCGGTCGGATGGTGGCCCGGCGACGGCCGCTATGAATCCGCCGCCTTCTACTTATACGCACACCCCGCGGCTGAGGATTTCTCGAAGGCGACCGTGGCGCCACCGGAGGCGCGGTGGGAG
The DNA here is from genome assembly GCA_963821425.1 of uncultured Solirubrobacteraceae bacterium. Classification (GTDB taxonomy): domain Bacteria; phylum Actinomycetota; class Thermoleophilia; order Solirubrobacterales; family Solirubrobacteraceae; genus Palsa-744. The sequence continues at coordinate 1,132,078 of CAWGDS010000004.1, read as the reverse complement.
GCCGGGCTCGGTGAGTACATCCTCGACTGGAACGACATCCGCGAGCGGGACGATCCCCACGGCCTTGCCCTCCAGTTCGCCACCACGACCTTCCGCGAGGCGTGCCTGGCGTGCCAGTGGGACGCTCATCTACTGGCCAGCGCCGAGGGGTCACCCCCGCCGGTCGCCTGAGCGCCCGACCTCCGGCCCCGGAGCAACGGTGCCCCGGGGCTCATCGCCCGTTACTGAACCCCCAGCCCGCCCGGGAGCTACTCGCCCAGGCTCCAGAATGCGTGGGCGCCGGGCAGGTTGCCGAGACTGCTGATGGCCTTCATGACGTAGAAGGTGTTCGGCTTGAGCGTGAGGCTCATCGACACCGAACTGCTCACGGTGCCCGGCTGCACGACGCAGCTTCCGACCACTTCCGTGGTTTTTTCGTTTTCCGTTTCGTCGAGCTGGAAGGTGACTTTCTGGCCCGTGTTCGGTTCTTCGCTCAGTCGGCATGCGAAGTGCGTGAACGTGACTTCGCTGGCGACCTCGAATTCCTCGTCGAGATTGGACTTGTCGGTGGTGCCGACGCAGGGGTCGACCACGTTGTTGCCGATGCAGGCGACGTTGTGGACTGGCGGCAGGGTTTCCTTCCCGGTCGTGCTCCACAGCAACATCGGGCCGCTGCCGGCCGGGCCGGTGGCACCCGTTGCGCCGGGGGTGCCGGGGGTGCCCGCAGCGCCTTCGTTCCCGGTGGGGCCGGTGGCGCCGGTCGCCCCGTTGCCGCCGGTGGCGCCGGTTACTCCCGTCGGGCCGGTGGGTCCGGCTTCGCCTGAGACGCCGCGTTCGCCCTTTTCGCCCTTTTCGCCGACGAGGCCCTGTTCACCCTTTTCGCCCGGGGCGCCCTGGGCGCCTTTTTCGCCGCCCGCGCCAGTTTCGCCCTGGACGCCCTGCAAGCCGCGTTCTCCGGTTGCACCGGTTGCACCAGTTTCCCCCGTCGCTCCGGAGGCACCCGTTTCGCCACGGTCGCCGGTCGCGCCGGTTTCGCCCGTCGCGCCACGTTCACCGGTCGCGCCGGTGGCGCCCGTTTCGCCCTGCGCGCCCGTTGCGCCGGTCGACCCGGTGGCACCAGCTTCACCCTGTGCGCCACTCGCGCCGCTCGCACCGGTTTCGCCGCGTTCGCCGGTTGCGCCAGTCGCGCCCGTTTCTCCACGGTCGCCGGTTGCGCCGGCGGCACCTTCGGCTCCGGTTGCTCCGGTTGCACCGGTCGCGCCGGTCACGCCCTGAAGGCCGGTTTCGCCTTTTTCGCCCGTAGCGCCCGTCGCCCCCGTAGCTCCAGCTTCACCCTGTGCGCCGCTCGCGCCATTCGCGCCGCCCGCACCGGTTTCGCCGCGTTCGCCGGTCGCGCCCGTTTCGCCGCGTTCGCCGGTCGCGCCGCTCGCGCCCGTTTCGCCAGTTTCGCCTTTTTCGCCGGTCGCTCCGTTGGCACCTTCGGCTCCGGTTGCTCCGGTTGCACCGGTCGCGCCGTTCGCGCCGCTCGCGCCCGTTTCGCCCGTTTCGCCAGTTTCGCCTTGTTCGCCGGTCGCTCCGTTGGCGCCTTCGGCTCCGGTTGCTCCGGTTGCGCCGGTCGCGCCGGTCACGCCCTGAAGGCCGGTTTCGCCTTTTTCGCCCGTAGCGCCCGTCGCCCCCGTGGCTCCAGCTTCACCCTGTGCGCCGTTTGTGCCGTTCGCGCCAGTCGCACCGTTCGCGCCGGCCGAGCCGGTTTCGCCACGTTCACCGGTCGCACCGGTGGCACCGGTCGGACCAGTAGTGCCGGACACGCCCTGGAGGCCTTTTTCGCCCGTAGCGCCCTGTTCGCCCTTCGAGCCGGTGGCCCCGGTCGCCCCAGTAGCGCCCGTTGCGCCTTTCACGCCGGCTGCGCCTGCCGCTCCGGTCGCGCCTTTGGCGCCGCCCGCTCCGGTTTTGCCCGTCGCTCCAGTGGTGCCTGTGGTCCCCTTCGCACCCGCGGCGCCCGCGGCACCCGCTTCGCCTTTTGCGCCGGTCGCCCCGGTGGCGCCAGTCGCGCCGGCTCCGCCGGTCGCTCCCTTTTCGCCCGCTGCGCCCTTTTCGCCAGTCGCGCCGGCTGTGCCGGTCGCGCCGGTGGCACCCGTTTCGCCCTTTTCGCCGGCCGCGCCAGCTGTGCCGGTGGCACCCGTTTCGCCCTTTGCGCCGGCCGTACCCGCTTCGCCACGTTCACCCGTCGCGCCGGTTGCTCCGGTGGCGCCGGTCACGCCCTGAAGGCCAGTTTCGCCTTTTTCACCTGTCGCGCCCGTTTCGCCGCGTTCGCCGGTGGCGCCGGCTTCGCCAGTTTCGCCGCGTTCGCCGGTTTCCCCGGTTTCGCCCGTGGCGCCCGTTTCGCCGTGCTCACCCGTGGCGCCTGTTTCCCCGCGTTCACCCGTGGCACCGTTGGCACCCGTTTCCCCGCGGTCGCCGGTCGCTCCGGTCACGCCCTCAAGGCCCTGTTCGCCTTTTTCGCCGGTCGCTCCGGTTTCGCCGCGTTCCCCGGTCGCCCCGGTTTCGCCACGTTCCCCGGTCGCTCCGGTTTCGCCACGTTCGCCGGTCGCTCCGGTTTCGCCGCGTTCGCCCGTGGCACCCGTCGCTCCGGTTTCGCCGCGTTCGCCATCTTTGCCGTTCGTGCCGGCTTCGCCACGTTCGCCTGTGGCACCGGTCGCACCGGTCGGACCCGTGGCGCCCGTCACGCCCTGGACGCCCTGTTCGCCTTTTTCGCCGGTCGCGCCGGTTTCACCGCGTTCGCCCGGGGCTCCGCTCGCCCCGGTGGCCCCAGCTTCACCCTGCGCGCCGTCCGTGCCGGTGGCACCACGTTCGCCCTGCGTGCCGGTGGCACCGTTCGCGCCCGTCGTGCCGGTGGCGCCACCTTCGCCCTGGGCGCCCTGCGCGCCAGTGGCACCCGTCGGGCCAGAAATACCGCGTTCGCCCTGGCCGCCGGTGACACCGTTCGTGCCCGCCGTGCCAGTAGCACCGCGTTCGCCCTGCGCACCCGTCGCGCCGGTCGAACCCGTCGCGCCGATCGCGCCCTTGGCACCTGCGGCACCCGCGGTGCCGGTCGGCCCAGCGGCGCCGGTAGCACCCGTCGCGCCGGTCGCACCTGTAGGGCCCTGCTTGCCTTCTTTGCCTTCTTTGCCTTCACGGTCCATGCATTCCGTGACGGTCTTGAAGGTGAAGGGCGCGATGAACCCGTGCGGCCCCTTGACTTCGCCCTTGCTCGGGACTTCCAGGATCAGGAACAGGGGGACGTAGACGCTTGCCGTTGAGCTGGTCTTGCCTTTTGCCGTGGCCGGGAATTCGATCGGGCTGTTGGCGATGTTCCAGTATTCGAGCCAGTGTTCACTGCCGCCACGCGGAGGTGCGTGCCAAAGGACCTGGTCGCCTTCACGGTGCGAGCCGCCGTTGTTTTCGAAGAACCCTTTGAGTTCGACCTGGTCTCCGGGGCAGCCTTCGGACTTGTTCAGGCTGGTCGGTTCACTGTGGGAGGTTCCTTCGTACGCCCCAGCGGCCTGGGCGCCGGCAAAGACCGACACCAACAGTACCGCCAGTAGCAATGTGACCCTCGCGACGTACCTGCCAAACCCACCACGGGGAGAGGCTGGGCGTACATCAGCATGTGTGCAGTCGCTTCCGCGGTTACACGAACCGATCCCAGGCCGAACGTCCATGTTCGAATCTCCCTCCGTGGTAGTCAAATATCTGGCGCCGCATCCTTGCGTTGCCAGGTCACACGGACAGCGCCCTCCAGGCCACCCCCAATGTGAATTCCGCGGGAAGGTAGCAACGCCGGCACGGAGCTGTCAAGCATGCTTTGCGTACCTTTTGGGAGCTCATGACACTTAACTTCACAAACCCGCCGGGTTGCGAATCGGCTATTTACAGCGAAGCGTACGTGGCCTCGATCAGGGCACGGTTGCGAGGGTCCTGCCATTGGGGGCCACCCAGATTCATCAGGTAGGCGAAGGCCAGGCCCTCGGTGGGGTCCGCGAATCCGACCGAGCCACCCGCCCCGAAATGCCCGAAGCCGCCGCTGTGTGGTCCGAGGGGGCGCTCGGGGTGTGTCAGCTGGAAGCCGAGCCCGAAGCGCGAGGGGCGTTCGAGAACCAGATCCGTACCGGCGGAGTGCTCCCTCGTCGTCTCGGCGAGTACCTCCGGTGAAAGCAGCACCGGATCCTGGCGCGCGAGCGCCGCGTACACGACTGCCACGCCACGTGCGTCGGCGTGGAGGTTGGCCGACGGTATTTCCGCCCCCTGCCAGGCGAGCGTGTTGACGGTCCCCACCCCCATCGCTCCGGGCGGGTTGAGGTAGGCCCGGGCTCGCATGCTCTCGCCGGCGACCTTCTTCCACTGTGTCTGGGCGCGCTCGGCGACGCCCTCGGCGAACACGAAGTCGGCCCGCCGCGGACGCTCCCGCTCGGGCAGCCCAAAGCTAAGCTGAGCCCCCAGCGGCCGGCTGATCCGCTCGGCGAGGAACGCCCCGATCGGCTCGCCGCTGAGGCGCCGGACGAGCTCCCCGACCAGGAAGCCGAAGGTGTGGACGTGGTAGCCGTGCCCCTCCCCTGGCGGCCACCACGGCTCCTGTTCGGCGACAGCGGCCGTGACCTGCTCCCAGTCATACAGCGCTCCCTCGGGCAGCTCTCGCCTGATGGCGGCGAGGCCCGCGCGGTGGCTGAGCAGCTGCCGCAGCGTCACCTCCTCCTTGCCGGCGGCCGAGAACTCGCGCCAGTGGCGGGCGACGGGATCGTCGAGGTCGGCGTAACCCCGCGACACGAGCATCAGGAGGGCCAGGCCGGCGAAGGCCTTTCCCACCGAGAAGGTATTGACGATCGTGTCTCCTCGCCAGGGCCGGCGGCGTTCCGCATCGGTCCACCCGCACCAGAGATCCACGACCGGGCGGCCGTCGAGCATCACCGCGACCGCCCCCCCGAGCTCGCCCCGCTCGGCGATGTTCTCCCGCAGTGCCTCCCCGACGGCGGCGAAGCGCGCGTCGCAGCTTCCCCCGATGTCCCAATCGCCGCGAGTCAGGAGATGCCGCTGGGCTCGCTCGCCTTCAGCTGCTCGGCCACGCGGTCGCTGGTGGAGGCGGCCTCGGCGCCGCGTTCGGAGAGCTCGGCTTCGAACAGGCGGGTGATCTCGGGCGCCGCCTCGCGCTGGTCGCGCTCGAACGCCGCCGTCGCCAGCAGCGGGCGCAGCCAGTGCGCGAGCACCACGAAGCGAGGGCTGCAGATGCGGCGCCTGCGGGCTTCGAAGCCGGCCGCGATGTCCGTCACGGCGCGCTCCAGCGGCCAGGTGCGCTTGAAGGGTTCTTTCATCGAGTCGCGCAGGCGCTGGAAGGATCGTTGCGCCTCGTCGCCCTCGCGCACCATGTCGGTGTCGATCCAGCTCGGGTGGATCGTCCCCACGTCCACGCCGAGGTGGGAAACCTCGTTGCGCAGCGAGTTGCACATCGCCTCCACACCCGCCTTCGTCGCCGCGTAGGCCGACAGCCCCGGTGCGTGGGCGAAGGAGGCCAGTGACGCCGTCACAGCCAGGTAGCCGCGGCGCTCGCAGACGGCCGGGAGAGCGGCACGGAGTGTGTTGTAGACACCGAGGAGGTTCACCTCGACCGTGCGCCGGAAGGCGCTGGGCGCCGTCAGGGCCAGCGGCCCGAAGCTGGCGATCCCGGCGTTGGCCCAGGCCATATCCAGGCGCCCGTGCTCCGACAGCACCCGCTGCACGGCCCCCTCGCAGGCGGTCGTGTCGGCCACGTCCAGCTCGATCGTCAGTGGGGTCGGCGTGAGCTTGCGCGCCGTATCGGCCAGCGCGTCCCCATCGAGGTCGGCGAGCACCACGGTGGCTCCCCTGCGCGCCAGCTCGGCGCCGGTTCCGGCCCCGATCCCACGGGCGCCGCCGGTGATCAGGATGACCTTCTCGTTCAGGCTCCAGGCCGCCATTTCAGCCTCCCCCGCGCTCGCGTGCCGACGGAGGCGCACCCGCGCACTCCCTTGCAGCCACGATAGACGTTCACGGGATCCACGGCTCACCCGTCGGGACACCGTCAATAGGCGTCGAAGTCGAGGAATTCAAAGCGCGCCATCGACGCCTCGCGGGCGGGGTTGACGAGGCTGCGGTAGATCAGGTTGAGCGGCGAGTCGCGCAGTCGCTTCGGCAGGGCCACGCCGCGGAACTCGACCAGGTCGTTGAGTCCCACGTGCAGGGCGACCGGTGCCCGATGGTGCCGGCAGGCGGCGCGCACCAGAGCGCGCGCCTGAGCTCCCGACAGCGGCGAGGACGCGAACACCTTCAGGATGATCGCCACGCGCACGCCCGCCCGGCGATCGTGACACGTGATCGCGAGGACGTCGCGGCCGCGGTGAGTCGCGTAGCTCGCGCCCGGGCGCCGCAGTCGCCAGGCGAGCGTCTCGGGGGTCCACCGCCGTGCTTCCCCCTGCCTCGGCACGGTGAGCAGGTGCTCGTCATCGGCGTCCGGCAGGCCGTCCCCGGAGTCGCCGCGGACGTCCCGGCTGCGGATCCCCGAGGAGCTCCCGGGCACGGGGACGATCACGCTCGCCGGAAGCGGCGCGAGCAGCTCGAAGCCCAGCCGCTTCACGAATCCCGGGGTCGAGTTGGCGTTGGCCACCCCCACCACCGTCTCGACCCCGATCGCCGCCGCGTCGTCGATGGTGCCCGCGCCGAGGCCCACGAACACGCCCCCTCCGCGGGCGCGCTCGTGGACGGCGGTGTTGAGCGACAGTGCCCCCCGATAGTCCTCCCCGTCACGGGCGAGGGTGATCGGGACGAGCGCGTAATGCCCGGCACGGCCGCGGTCGTCATCCAGGTTGGTCTGGATCACGGGGCCGAACGGCGACTGCTCGTACAGCCAGCGCAGGTACTCGACGCTCGCCACCGGGCTGCCCGGAAACACTTCCGAGAGCAGCGTCGCGGTGTGCGCGATGTCGCTCACCCGCCGCCCCCTGCCCCGCCCGGAGCGATGCTCGGCAGCTCCGCGGACGCGAGCTCGGTCGCGAGCTCCCCCAGCGGCCTACCGGGGCCGCCGGAGGCCTCCAGCAGGGCATCGAGACGCCGCAAAGTGGCGCCCCGGCGGGTGTGGACGATGCGGCTCACGACCCATCCGGCGTGGGGCATCACGAAGAACGGCTCCTCCATGTCGATGTCGTAGGGGTGCACATAGCTCCACAGGACCGAGGGGCCGTTGCCGCGGCGCAGGACCCTTCGCGACAACGCGAGCGGGACGTAGCGCATGTAGATACCCCCCAGGAAGGGCACAAGGAGCTTTCCCCTACCGGCCACAGGGCACGGGAGCTCGAGCAGGCCGTTGTGCCAGCGGTAGGGCCGGCGCGGGACACCGGGCCATCCGTGCAGGGGATTGTGTCCGGGCAGCACGCTCGAGGAATACGTGAATCCCGCCGCCGCGATCTCCTCGACGGCCCATGCGCTGGCCGGGGTGAGGGAGAAGATCGGGGCGCGAAACCCCCGCACCGCAACCCCCGCCACATCCTCCAGGAGCCCCCGCCCCTCCTCGAGCTCGCCCCGCAGCCGGCCCGGGCCGACGGTGGACAGGGTCACGTGACGCAGACCGTGCAGCCCGATCTCGTGTCCCTCCGCCGCCGCACGCCGAACCAGGTCGGGATCGGCTCTGGCGATCTCGCCGACGACGAAGAACGTCCCTCTGATCCCGCGCTCCCGCAGGTAGTCCAGAAAGCGGTGGCTCATCGCCGCGTAGCGCGGCTCCTGAGCGTCGGAGCAGCGGTTGTCCTCGAGGTCGAATGTCAACGTCAGCGGCACCTCGAGGCCTCCCCCACCCGGCCGGCGTCGGTTTCAGGGCGCATCCTGCACCGTCATACCATTGAGCGATGATCGAGCAGGTGGGGATTCCCTCGCCAGAGCGCCCACCCGCTCGCTTTCGACTGGCCCCGTACAGGCAGGTCACCCTCCAGCTGCTGCGCTTCGGGCTCACGGGCGCGCTCGTGTTCGGCATCTACACGGGCGGCACGCTGCTGCTGTCGGGTCCCCTGGGCCTTCCGATCGTGCTTGCGATCGGACTCGCGCTACTGGTCGCGATCGCCGTCAACTTCACAATGCAGCGCCATTTCGTGTTTCTCGACCGCGACACGTTCGCCCTGCCGCCGAGGACGCAGCTCGCGCGGTACACGCTCGTGACGGCATGCAACTACGCGCTCACGAGCCTCATCGTCGTCACCGTTCCCCACGCCCTGGGGGTATCCCAGCAGCTCGTGTTCGTCATCACCGCGCTGGTGTTTTCACTCGTCGGCTTCCTGGTCGTGCGCGGATGGATCTTCCACGTTCCACACGCGAGCCACTCCTGATCCGCCGAGCGGACTCTCGGGGATGAGGGTGCCGATGAGCGGCGGAGGATCGTGCATCGTGATCGGCTCGGGCCCGGCGGGGGCGGCCGCGGCAAGCGCACTCGCCGCCGCCGGCATGCGGGTCGTCGTGGTCGATACGGGGCTCTCGCTGGAGCCCGAACGCGAGGCGGCCAGAGAGAGGATGGCCGCGAGCACCCCGGCGCAGTGGCGTCCCGAGGACCTCGCCTTGACGTCGTTCTCGGCAGACGGCCGGCGCGGGTCCAACTACAAGCAGTTGTTCGGCTCCGACGTCGCGTTCAGGGACGACGGCAGGCTGAGGCTGGAGGTCTCCGATGGTGTCGGCGCCCGTCCGTCCTACGCGGCCGGCGGATTCAGCAACGTCTGGGGATCGGGCCTGCTGCCCTACACCGATCAGGACGTTGCCGACTGGCCGCTCTCGGTAGCCGACCTCGCCGAGGGCTATCGGGCCGCCCTGGGACTGCTGCCGTTCGCCGGCGAGGACGACGAGCTCGCGCGCTGGTACCCGCTGTACGGGCCGCCCGACGGCCCGCTGCTGCGCACCCGCGCGGGCGAGGAGCTGCTCGGCCGCCTGCGCCGCCATCGCGACTCCCTCGACGCCGCCGGCTATCGGTTCGGTGCGCCCCGCCTGGCGGTGCGCGTCGGGCACCCGGCGCCCTGGAACGGATGTGTCTACTGCGGACACTGCCTGGACGGCTGCCCCTACGGCCACATCTACAACGCCGCCCAGACCATCTCCGCGCTCACCCAGCGGGGCGCGATCGACTACCGACCCGGCCTGCACGTCGATCGTGTCGTGGAGGACGCGGGCGGGGTGAGGGTCGAGGCGACCGCACTCGCCGACGGCGCCGGCGTGACCCTCCGGGCCGAGCGGGCCTTCCTCGCCGCCGGCGCGATCTCGAGCACGGTCATCCTCCAGCGCTCCGGGCTGCTGCCCGAGCGCGCGGAGGTCCTCGACAGCCAGGCCCTGTACGTCCCCTTCGCGTGGGCCGGCCGGGTGGGGCGCACCGGTCGTGAAGCCGGCCATACCCTCGCCCAGGTCACGATGGTGCTCGACGACAAGGAGGTGGCGAGCAACCCGATCCACCTCACGTTCTACACCTACAGCGGCGGCGTGGCGGAGCGGGCCCGCGACGCGCACCCGCACATCAGCCGGCTGCTCGGCCCCGCCCTCGAGGGTCTCACGCGCCGGCTGCTGGTCGCGATCTGCTTCTTCCACAGCGACGACTCCGACCGCGTCCTCAGCCTCTGGGATCGATCGAGCGACTGCGGGCGGCTCGAGCCCGTGGTCAACGACGGCAGGCCGGCGGCCATCCGGCGCTTCACGCGGGCGCTGCGGCGCTCGCTGGCTCCGATCGGAATCGTCCCGCTGACGCCGTTCGCCGAGCAGGCTCCGCCGGGCGGGGGCTACCACTACGGCGGCTCGGCTCCGATGCGCGGCGACGGCGCCGGTGGCGCCGGCGGCGACGGCGCCACCGACACACTCGGACGGCCGGGCGGATCGCGCAGGATCCACGTGGTCGACTCCTCGTGCTTTCCGTCGGTCCCCGGCGGGGCGATCACGTTCACGGCGATGGCCAACGCCCACCGGATCGCCAGCACGGTGGCGGCCGCCGGGCTGCCGTGATCGCCGTCACCGGCGCAAACGGGTACGTCGGCGGGCGGATCCTCGCCAACCTTCGCGCGGGCGGCGCCGGCGCGCTGGCGCTCGTCCGCCGTCCCGGGGAGTGCGGGGGGCCCTCGCGGCGCTACGCGCTCTGCGAGCCGCTCGCCGAGGGCACCCTCGCGGACGTGGACACGGTCATCCACGCGGCCTGGGACGCGTCAGCCCGCGGCGGGGCGGTCGAGGCGGTCAACGTCCGGGGCAGCCTCCCGCTGCTGGACGCCGTGGCCGCCCGCGGCGGGCGCGTCGTGCTGATCTCCTCGCTGTCCGCGTTCTCGGGTGCCCGCTCGCACTACGGCGCCGCCAAGTACGCGCTCGAGCAGGCGGTTCACCGCCACGGCGGGCTCGCGGTCCGCCCCGGGCTGGTATTCGGGATCGGCGCCGGGGGTCTGTTCGGAAACCTCGTCGCGACGTCCTCGGGGCCGTCGCTGATGCCCATCGTGGGCGGATCCGAGCGCCTGTTCGTGAGCCACGACGGGCACCTCTCAAAGCTCGTCGCGGAGCTCGCGAGCGCTCCACCGGGCCGGTCGGGAACGATCTTCGCGGCCCACGAGACGCCGACGACACTGAGGGCGATCGTGGAGCAGATAGCGGCGGGCCGCGACAGGCAGGTGCGGCTGGTCCCCCTGGCCCCCCGAGCGGTGCTGGCGGGGCTGCGGGTGGCCGAGGCGGCCGGGCTGCGGCTCCCCTATCGCAGCGACAGCCTGCTCTCGCTCGTCAACCCCGCCCCGCTCGATGAGCTGGCGGCGCTGGAGCGCCCGTCGCGGCCCTTCCCCCCGCTCAGTCGGGATCTGTGGGAGACCTGAGCTCCTGGCCGGGGAGGGACCCCGGCAGCTCGCTTCCGTCTCCCTGCTCGAGGCGCTGCTGCAGCAGCGCGAGCCTCTGGGCCAGGGCCGTGTTCTGGTCGGACAGGCGCGAGATCGTGATCGAGAACTGAACGAGCATCGCCAGGACGAACAGGAACGCGATCGCGAACACCGCCGAGGGCGCGTATGAGATCCCGGCCGCGTGGGTGAGTTTCACGAGCAGGTCCTGTCCCACCGAGAGCACGACCACGGTCACGCCGGCGAGCAGCCACAGGATCGCGTAGCGCTCCATCAGGCGCCGGCGCCTGATCAGCTCGAAGATCAGCCCGCACATCACCAGCGACACCACGATTATCTCGACCCGCTGCTCGAGCGAGTTGGCGTTCACGTGCGTGGCGAGCAGGATCACGTGGCACGCTCCGCGACCGCGGGCGGGCAGTCATCCGCGCGGCCCGTGGCCTCGACGGCTGGGGCCTCCGGCACAATGAGCGCCGGCTTGCCCCGGAACAGGCCGACGAACACCGCGAGCAGCACCTTGACCATGTAGTAGACCGACTGGCTGGAGGAGATCGCCGAGGAACCGCTGGTGCGGGGCCGCATCACCACCGGGATCTCGCAGCTCTCGAGCCGGTGCGAGTGCATCAGCAGGATCGCCTCGATCTCCGGGTAGTCGTGTGGGTAGTCCCGGGCGAACAGCGTGATGCCGCGCCGATCGGTCATGCGAAATCCGGACGTCGGGTCGGTCACCCGCCGGCGCGTGATCAGCGAGACGACGTGCGAGAAGACACGGATCCCGACCCGTCTGGCAGTCGACGAGCGATACCCGTCGCCCTGCTGCTCCAGAAAACGCGAGCCCGTGACCATGTTCAGCGACGGGTCGGACTCGAGTCGCACGAGTAGGTCCTTGATGAAGCGGGGGTCGTGCTGGCCGTCGCCGTCCACCTGCACCGCCACCTCGTAGCCGTGCTCGCGCGCGTAGAGATAGCCGGCCTGCATGGCCCCGCCGATGCCGAGGTTGAAAGGCAGCACGAGCACGGTGGCGCCGGCCGCGCGGGCGTGCGCGCCGGTCGCATCGGTGGAGCCGTCGTCGACCACGAGGATGTCGAAATCCGGGGCCCAGCGGCGGATCTCCGCGACCGTTGGAGCCACCGATCCCGCCTCGTTGTGCGCGGGTACTATCGCGAGTTTCCCGGGCATATGCCAGTAAGGTATCGACGGGTGAGCGGCTTCACCGTAGGGCATCCGGTGGACGCGCCGTGTCGCTGATCCTCGCCTGGGGACTGTTCCCCCTCGTGCTCGGGGCCGTCGGCCTCGGCTGGGGAGCGCTCGCCGAGCGCGCCAGCGCCACCACGGTCGACCGGGCCCTCCTGATCCCCCTCGGACTGGCCACCGCGCTTGTCCTCGCCGGCACGATCACGGCGTCCAGCACAACCGCTCCGGCTGCCGTCACGGTGGTGGCCGCGGGCGCGGTGGTGGGGCTCGTGTTCGCCTGGAGGGGACGCCGCTGGCCCGGCGGGTGGGCCCTGCTGGCGGCGCTCGGGGTGCTGCTCGTCTACGGGGCCCCGGTGCTCGCTTCCGGCCAGGCGACCTTTACCGGATACATCAAGCTCGACGACACCGCGACGTGGTTCAACGTGATCGACAACGTGATCAGCCACGGCCGCTCGGTCGCGCAGCTGCCGTCCTCGACCTATCGCCTGAACTTCGAAACGGCGAACCCCGCCTACCCGTTGGGGGCGTTCATGCTTCCGGGCGTCGGCCGGGCCCTCACCGGAGTCGACATCGCATGGGTGTTCCAGCCCTACCTGGCGTGCTGTGCCGCCGCGATGGCCATGTGCGTGCACGCGCTGACGGCCCCGCTGATCGCCTCCCCGCGGCTGCGGGCGCTGCTGGCGTTCCTGGCCGCCCAGGCATCGCTGCTCTACGGCTACAGCCTGTGGGGCGGGATCAAGGAGCTGACGGCGGCCTTCCTGCTCGCCCTCGGGGCCGCGCTCGCGGCGGTGCTGCTGCGGGAGCGCCCGTCGAGCTGGCGCGCCCTGATCCCGCTGGCGCTCGCGGCCGGAGGGCTGATACAGACGCTCGGAGTCGGCGCCGCCGGGTGGATCGCCGCCGCGCTGGCGGCGTTGGCGGCCGGGTGGCTGCTTCGCCGGCGAAGCGCCGGCGAACGCGGTGCGGGCCTGGTCTCGCTCGGCTGGGCGGCGGCGCTCACGGCGGTGGCGGTCATTCCGTTGTGGATCGTGCTCTCGGACTTCCTCACCAACCAGGGAAACCTCATCAACCAGCTGTTCTCCAGCGGCCAGTCGGCCCACACGAAACTCGGAAACCTCTACGGGCCGCTGAACGTCTTCCAACTGGTCGGCATCTGGCCGGTCGGCGACTTTCGCCTGAGTGCTCCGACGATCCCCTCGGTGCTGTGGATCGGGCTGGCGCTGGTGGCGGCTGCGGGAGCCGTGTTCGTAAGCATCCGCCGGCGCCGGTTCGGCATCCCCTTCTACGTCGGCGTCGCGCTCGTCGGCTGCGGTGTCGTGTACCTGGCCGGCGGCACGCCTTGGGTGACGGGGAAGGCGATGGCGCTGTCCTCTCCCGCCCTGCTGACGGCTGCGCTGGCGGGCGCCGGTGTGCTGTTCGTGCGGCGGCGGGTGCTGGGATCGCTGGTGATCGCCGCCCTGGCCGGAGGGGTGCTGTGGTCAAACGCGCTGGCCTACCACGACGTCACGCTCGCACCCCGGGCCCCGCTCGCTGAGCTGCAGCACATCGGCGGGCTGCTCGCCGGCAAGGGACCGACGTTCGTCAACGAGTACGAAGTCTATGCCGACCGTCATTTCCTGCGCGAAGGTGCCCCGGTCGAGCCGGCCGAGTACCGCACCGTCACCCTGCCCCTGCGTGACGGCGTTTCGCTCACCGAGGCCGCCTGGGCCGACCTTGACTCATTCGGGCTCTCGACGCTCGAACCGTACCGGTCGATCGTCACGCGGCGATCGCCCGTGGAATCGCGGCCGCCGTCCACCTATCACCTGGTCTGGGGGGGCCGCTACTACCAGCTGTGGCGCCGGCCGGCGCTACCGGAAGAGACGATTGTGGCCCACGTGCCGCTGGGTGAATCGCTGAAGCTGCCCTATTGCGGCCGGGCCGAGAGGGGGCCGTATCAGCCGCTGTGCTCGATCAACCCCGTGGGCGTTGCCCCGTGCGGCCGGGTCGAAGCCCTCGGTCGCCAGGCGCAGGCCGCGCACGGCCGGCTCGTGGCCTATCAGCGTCCTGCCCCGATCGTGGCGCGGGGGGACCAGACGCTGTGGCCGGCGGGGTGGCTGCACGAAGTCGAAGAACATTCGCTCGTGCCCACCAGTCCCGGCACGGCGACCAGCCACATCCAGGTGGCCAACTCGGAACCGTATGAACTCTGGCTCGCCGGGAGTTTTTCACGCGGCTTTGAAGTCAAGGTCGATGGTCAGCACGTGGGCACGGTGCGCAACCAGCTGCTCCCGTTCAACGGTTATGTCCCGGTGGCAAAGATGTTCCTCGAACGCGGCGTGCACGCGATCGAACTCACCTACCCCCGCGCCAACCTCGGCCCCGGTAGCGGCTGGGGCCAGTTCACCTACCTCACGGCGATCGCGCTGGAACCCACGGTGCGCCCGCCGCGTCGGCTGCTCGAAGTCCCACCGTCACACGCAAGGCAGCTGTGCGGCAGGGAGCTCGACTGGATTGAGATCGTGCGGCGGACAGCCTAGAAGCGCATGCTCAAGCGCCTGCTCGCCGCACCCGGAACGACCGGGCTCGACCTCGAGGGCCCCGAGCGCCTGCTGGTCCACAAACAGATCCTCGCCCGCAAGCCGATGCTGCTCGAGCTCTTCCGTGAGGACCACGCGCTGCTGATGGACATCGACCGCGCCACCTTCGGGTCCACGCCGGGGATGCGCATCGAGCTCGGGGCGGGCGTGGCGCCGATCGCGACGAGCTTCCCGGACGTGCTGGCCACCGACGTCGTGGACGGACCCGGGCTCGATCGCGTGCTCGACGCGCAGGCGATGAACCTGCCCGACGCCTCGGTCAGGGCGCTGTACGGGCAGAACTGCTTTCACCACTTCCCAGATCCGCAACGGTTTTTCGCGGAGGCGGAAAGGGTGATCGCTCCCGGCGGCGGGGTGGTGCTGATCGAGCCCTACTACGGGCCCGTCGCCTCGCAGCTCTACCGGCACCTGTTCGCCAGCGAGAGCTTCGAAGTGGACATGAGCGGCTGGCAGAGCTCGGCCACGGGCAGCATGGAGGGGGCCAACCAGGCGCTCTCCTACATCGTGTTCGTGCGCGACCGAACCATGTTCGAACGGGACCATCCCGGGCTCGAGCTGGTGCGCAGCCAGCCCCTGGACAACTGGGTCCGCTACCTGCTGTCGGGGGGTCTCAACTTCCGCCAGCTCGTGCCCGGCCGCAGCGAACGAGCGCTGAAGGCGATCGAGCGGGGGCTGCACCCGGCCCGGCGGGTGCTGGCGCTACATCACGTGATCGTGCTGCGCCGGCGCGCGTGAGCGGCCCGGGAGCGGCGCTATTCGACGGTCGGCGCGGGCGCCGGGGGCGAGGAGTACCTCACGGCGCCACGGCCGTTGACCTCGATCACGTGGAAGGTCGTGCGGGCGCCGCTGGAGGTCACGGCCAGGCACTGGAAGGTGACGCCCTTTTCCTTGACCACATCGGACGGGCAGGTGACGGTGGCGTGGATGTGGCGCTGCTTGAGGATGCTGGCTTCGATCGCGGCCTTGGTCTGGGCGGTCGAGAGGCCACCAGAGCCCAGTTCGCCGTTGGGCTTGGAGGAGCCGCAGGCGGGCAGCACGACCGCGCAAGCGAGCAGGCAGGTGACGGGTAGCGCCAGGCGCATCGGCGTAGGACTTCGCCACGGGGCCGGGTGATCCTCCCCGGCCGCCCTCCGCAGGGGCCGCTCGCGGCGGCGCCGTGACCCGGCTTATCTGCGGGTTATGAGGCCGGTGAATCATGTCCGCCCGCCGTCAGGACCGTCCGCGCGGCGGCTAGCCTGGACGCGACCATGCCCCTGCCAGCAGCCCCGAAACGCACACCCGGCCGCGCCCTTCTCGGACTCGTGCTGCTGGTGTGCGCGCTGATCGTGGTCGCATGCGGGAGCTCGTCCACGTCTCCGACGACCTCGGCGAGCGTGGGGGCCGCGTCGAAGACCGCCGGCGGCGGCGCGAGCGCCGCATCCGCCACCACGGGGTCCACCGGCGCCGGGTCCGGCGGCGGCGCAACATCGAGCACGGGCGCGACCGGGTCCAGCCAGATCCCCCGCCGCCACGTCAAGCGGGCCACCACGGGAACCGGCCCGGCCGGCATTGTCCCGGGCCGCCGCGTGAAGGGCTCCACCCTGCGCCGCTGCCTGGAACAGAACGGGATCAAGCCCCACGCCAGCGGCTCGAAGGGTTCGACCCGGAGCCAGCTCCAGGAAGCGCTGAAGCACTGTGACCCGCAGCTCGTCCCGCGGAGCGGCAGTCCGCGTGCCACCCCGGGGGTGCGCCGCAAACTGCTCGCCAGGCCGGGCTATCGCCAGGCGCTCGCCCGCTTCACCGCCTGCATGCGCAAGAACGGGGTGCCCAACTTCCCCGAAGCGAACACCACGGGGAACGGGCCCCTGTTCCCGTCCGGCACGATCAAGCCGACCCCCCAGGTGCGCGCCGCCCAGCGAGCGTGCATCGGCCAGCTCAGAGTGCGCTGAGAACGGCCCGCGCCGGCGTCAGGTGCAGGCCAGCAGCTCGCTGATCGCCACGTCGATGTCGTGGGCCAGCATGTGTGCGTCGGGAAGCGCCTCGCGGTCGGCGTAGACACCGAAGCAGGCACGGCGGCAGACGGTGGTCATGCCGATCGAGACGCGGTGGCGGTCCGACAGCGGCACCACCGGGTAGACGGATTCCAGGCGGCAGCCGCGCATGTACATCGGCACGGGTGGCCCCGGGATGTTCGACACGACGAGGTTGTAGGTGCGGGGGCTCGCGAGCACGCGTGAGAAGGCGCTCTGGACGATTCCCGGTCCCAGCTGGGCGGCCTTCAGCGCCAGGTCGGCGCCCTCCGGCTCACGGTGCTGCTTGCGGGAGCTCATCGTGTCGTGGACGCGGTAGAGCCGGCCGAGCGGGTCCGGCATGTCGCAGGGCAGCTCCGCGAACACGAACGAGATGTGGTTTCCGAGCACGTCGTCGTCGCTGCGGACGCTGACCGGCACCATCGCCTTCAGCGCCACCGGCTCCTCGCCGTGCTCGGCCAGGTAAGTCCGCATCCCGCCCGCCACCGCCGCCAGCATCACGTCGTTGATCGTGGTCCCGTAGGCCTGCTTGATGCGGCTGAGGTCCTCCAGCGGCCGCTCGGCCCAGGCCAGGCGCCGCAGCGGCGAGAGAGACCGGTTGAGGGCGCTCGTGGGTGCGCCGCTGAGCAGCGAATGACCCACCGCCCGCGTCACCCGGGCAGCCCCATCCGCCACCGAACGCGCGGCGCGGGCGGGAGAGGTGGCGACCTTCAGGGGGGCCCGCAGCAGGGTGGCCTCGGCCGCCACCAGATCCCGCAGCCCGCGCACCAGCAGCCGCTCGCCGCCGGGCTCCGGCTGCGGGCTCCAGGACTCCGGGGCAGGCGAGTCGGCCTCGGGCGAGGTGTCCAGCAGCATCGACCCGAGCTCGACCGCGGCGATCCCGTCCACCATGCAGTGGTGGGCCTTGCCGATCAGCGCGAAGCGGTTGTCCTCCGGTTCCTGGCAGATCCACATCTCCCACAGCGGGCGGTCGCGCCGCAGGGGCATCGACATGACTTCGTCCACCAGCCCGGGCAGCGGTCCGGGCGCCCAGTAGAGGTGGCGTTCGATCGTGAAGCTCTCGTCGTCCACCCACTCCGGGGCGTTGAGGTTGAAGGGAACCCGGGCGAGCTTCTGGCGGTAGCGGGGAGCCCGCACGAGGCGCCGCTCGATGTGCTCGCGCAGCTCGCCGAAGGACGGCAGCGGGGAGCCGGGGCTGCCGGAGAACACCGCCACCCAGCCGACGTGCATGTGTGCGGCCGGGGTCTCGACCGCGAGGAATGAGGCGTCGAGCCCGGACAGGCGTGCCATCAGGCGAACAGCGGCTGACGCAGACTCCGGCGCAGCCACTGCTCGGGGCCCATCTCGGGCAGGCGGCGGTGGGCCGGCGGACGCCCCAGCGCGAGGCCGGAGCGCGGCAGCTCGCGCTTGCCCCATTCGGCGGTCATCGCGTAGGAGATCAGCGTGTCGAAGTACTCGTACAACGGCGCCACTTCGATCCCGCTGCCGTGCAGCAGGGCCCGCGTCCGGCGATCGTCGTAGTGCACCCGGGCGTTGAAGTACGGGAAGAAGATCTCGCTCCGCCGCAGCGCCCGGCGCTGGCGCTCGTCGCGGCTGGCGCGCACCATCACCGGGTGCAGCACCCGCCGGTAGACGTCGGGGTCGACCAGCCGCGGGGCGGGGCGGTCGAAGAAAGTCCCGGCGAGCTCCACCAGCTCCCCGACGCTGCTCACGTGCCGCCCCGCAGTCAGATGCAGCGTTGCACCGACGGCGTGCGGCGCCTGGCTGAGGGCGAAGGTGGCGTCGGCCACATAGTCGACCGGAACGACATCCACCGGGGCCGAGCCGCGGGCCGGCAGCACCCGGTAGGCCCCCCGCGAGAAGGCGCGCAGGGGCCAGTAGATGACGTTGAAGCTGGGGGTCCAGCCAGTGTCCTGCTCACCCACGACGATGCTGGGGCGCACGACCGTGACGGGCATCCTCGAGCGCCAGCGTTTGACGATCCCCTCGGCCTCGAACTTCGAGCGCTCATAGGGGTTGCGGAAACGCTGGCCCACGTCGAGGTCGTCCTCGCTGAAGGTGCCCGCGTGCTCGCCCGCCACGTACGCCGTCGACAGATAGGTGAAGCGCCTCAGACCGGCCCCCGACGCCTGGCAGAGCTCGGCGAACTCGAGCATCCGGCGGGTGCCTCCGACGTTGATCGCGCGCGAGCCGGCGAGCGGCAGCTCGAATGACACCGAGGCGGCGCCATGGACGACCTCGTCGATGCGATCGGCCAGCGGCGAGGCCTGGCGCCCGAGGCCGAGGCCGTCCTTGGTCAGGTCCCCGCGAACGGCCACCACCCGTTCGCCGTACGGGTGCCCGGGGCCGAACAGGCAGCGCAGCGTGCGCCGCAGCCGGCGGGTGGCCACGCTCTGGTCGCTCGCGCGCACGAGCGCGTAAACGGGGCGATCGCTGTGTTCGAGGTACCGAGCCAGGATCTCCATACCGAGAAATCCCGTGGCGCCGGTCAGCAGTACCCCGTCCCGGCGGGACCGGTACTCCTCCTCTGGGTTGAAGCTCATGTGGCTAAAGGCCCGATCGTCGTTCGTTCGCTTGCAATCACGCGAGCGGTCATCCGGTCCACGACGCGCGGCCCCACTTTTGTGAGTGTTACTCGCGCTGGGCGGCCGCGAGCACTCCGTTTCCCGGAATGCGCGAGGACAAACTCACCCTGGCCGAAGAAATGTCACGCAAACAGCGTGCAACGCCCCCAGAAGGGCGGAGGACTAGACCTTCAGGACGATCTTGCCGCGGGCGTGGCCGGACTCGCTGAGGGCGTGTGCCCGCTGGATCTCGGCGAGCGGGAGCACCTCATCGAGCTCCACCCGGATCACCCCGTCTGCGACCAGCCTCCCGAGCCGCTCGAGCGCACCGGCGTCCGGGCTCATGATCATCAGCTCCGCGTCCACGTCCCGCTCGGCCGCCCCCTCGGGGGGAGCGGCGGCGATCACGACCATGCGCCCCCCGGGGCGGATCGTCCCGAGCAGCTGCTCGGTGCCGTGGCCGGCGACGTCGAACACGAGGTCCACGTCGGTGGCTGCCGTGGCGAGGTCTTCGCTGGTGTAGTCGATGAACCGCTGTGCTCCCAGGCCGAGCACGAAGTCCCTGCTGCGTGGCGAGCCGGTCCCGAGCACCCGCGCTCCCGCGTCCGCGGCCAGCTGCACCGCCAGGTGTCCGACGCCACCGGAGGCGCCGTTGATCACCACCGTCTGGTCACGCTCCAGGCCCCCGCGCTCGAACAGCCCCTGCCAGGCCGTCAGCCCGGCGACGGGCAGCGCCGCCGCCTGCTCGTGGCTGAGGTGGTCGGGCTTGTGGGCGAGCGTGGCCGGCAGGGCGATCCCGAACTCCGCGTAGGAGCCGCTGCCGAGCAACCCGAACACCTCTTCGCCGGCGCTGAAGCCCTCCGCGTTGGAGACCTCGACCACACCGGAGGCGTCGCTGCCGAGGATCGCCGGCAGCCGCTTGGGCATCAGACCGCGCCTGAGCTTCCAGTCGATCGGGTTGATGGAGGTCGCGTGCACGCGAACGAGCACCTCGCCGGCGTCCGGCACCGGACGCTCCACCTCCTCGAGGCGCAGCACCCCGACATCCCCCGTCTCGTGTATCACCACCGCGCGCATCAGGCCTCCTGTAGGTCGCTGGGCGGGGCGAGTGTAGTCACTCCAGGACCACGCGGACCGTGTGCAGGAGGCGGTCGCTGGCTCCCCTGACGCTGCCCCCCTGCTCGAGCGTGCTGCGCACGAAGGCGAGCGTCTCGGCCGTGAGCCGCTCCCCCGGGAGCACGTTGGGAATCCCGGGCGGATACGTGGCCAGCGACTCGGCCGCGATCCGGCCGATGGCCCGCTCGGCGGGCACCACTTCCTGGGGTCCGAGGTAGGCGGCCCGGGGAGTCATCGCCAGCTCGCCCCAGGGGGGTGCCGCGGCGAAGCTCGACTCCAGGCCCGAGGGCTCGACCCCGACCCGCTCGACTGCCCGCCTCAGCGCCGCCACCAGGCGCCCGGCCTCGGCCAGCGAGCGCTCGGCCATGCCGAACACGGCCACCAGCACGTTCTGGCCGAAGAGCTCGAGGTTGATGTCGTCGAGCTCGCGCAGCAGCGGCGCCAGCTCGTAGCCGGTGGCGGCCACGCCGCGGATGTCGACAGCCAGGCGCAGGGGGTCGTAGGCGAACACCCCGGGGCGTCCCACCAGGCGCTCGTCGAGCACGTCCAGGCCCTCGATCTCGCGGATCTCCGCACGCGCCTGGGCGAGTGCGGCGATCGTCTTCGACAGCGCAGCCCGCCCCGCCGTGACGGCGTCCCGGCGGGCCGCGTCCAGCGAGGCGAGCAGCAGCGAGCTGGGGCTCGTGGACTCGGTCAGCGTGACCGCGCGGTCGACCTCCTGCTCGCCCATCAGCGAGTCGTGGGCGATGTGCAGCATGGCCGACTGGGTGAGGCTGCCGACGATCTTGTGGGTGCTCGAGATGACGAGGTCGGCGCCGGCCGCGAGAGCGTGTTCGGGCAGCTGCTCGTGAAAGGCCAGATGGGCGCCCCAGGCCTCGTCCACGATCAGCGGGATGCCCCGCTCGTGGGCGACGGCGGCAAGCGCACGGACGTCCGCCACCGCGCCGAAGTAGGTCGGCGAGACGACCAGCGCACCGGCGGCGTCGGGTGTCAGTGCGAACGCGTCAGCGAGCGTTTCCGGGGTCAGGCAGTGGGCGATGCCGAGCTCGGCGTCGAGCTCGGGGGCGGCGAACGTCGGGCGCATGCCGGACAGGACGAGTGCGTCGATCGTGCTCGAGTGGGCGTTGCGCTGCACGATCACCTTCTCGCCGCGATGGGCGAGCGCGAGGCCCGCCGCGAGGTTGCCCTGCGAGGCGCCGTTGACCAGGAACCACGCCCGCCGCGCCCCCCACGCCTCGGCTGCCAGCGTCTGCGCCTGGGCGAAGGCCGTCGGCTCGGGGCCGAGGTCCACGCCGTAGGTGAGGGCCGGGATGTCGAGCGCCAGCGCCCTCGCGCCGAGGGCCTCGAGCAGTCCCTCGTCGGCGCCCTGGCCGCCCTTGTGGCCGGGCACGTGCAGGCGCGCAGGGTCGCGCCCGGCGTAGGCGAGGAGGGCGTCGAGATAGGGCGTCTGGGCCTGGCGCTGCTCGTGAGCGCTCACGGCCTGCGCCTACCGCGCGGCCGCCGCCGGCTGCACCCCGGCGGGGGCGCGGCGGTGCTCGGCGTACATCCGCAGCGCGTGCGCTCCGGCCGGGTGCTCGCGGGCGCGCCGCACCAGGCGGGCGGTGGGGTCCGGTAGCAGCTCGGGCTGCGGCAGCTCGACGCCGTAGCCCGGCGGCATCAGCACGGGGGCAGACAGCGCGGCGAAGGTCAGGTCGGCCGCCGTGAAGCGCTCACCGAGCAGGTACGGACGCCCGTCGGAGAGCAGCCCGGCGACGCGGTCGAGCTCCTGCCACACAAGCGACTCGTCCTCCCGCTCGACTCCGGGGCGAATGCCGAGCACGCGCTCGATCAGCTTCTCGAACAGCGGCAGGCCGGCGCGCAGCGCGCGATCCTCCCAGGCGGGAACGCCCTGGTCGTTGAAGCGCAGCATCAGCCCGCGCTCCCCGCCGAACATGTGCACGTACACCAGGCGCCGGCCCGCGGGCCCGAGCAGCTCGTCGAAGCGGGCACACAGCGCAAGCGTCTCGCGCCGCTCGGAATCGGAGCCGCCGAACAGCCGCCGGGCGGGATCCGTGCGCGCGTCCACCCAGTCCAGGATCTGCGCCGACTCCCCGATCGACTCCTGCGGGGTGACGAGCACCGGCACGGTGATCCCGCCGCCCGCGCGGCGGGCCGCCAGCTGGTGGATGCCCTGCACGTGGCGCTCCTCGCGGTAGCCGATCCCGGCCCGGTCGAGCGCCCAGCGCGCCTTCTCGCAGTAGTGGCTGATCGGGATGGTGACGAGCCGCAGCACGCTCAGGTGCGGCCGGCCAGTCGCCACGCCGGGGGGTACGGGAGCGGCGTGAGCCTGTCCACCAACTGCTCGCGCAGGGGCTCGAACCTGGGTGGCAGCGAGAGCCCCTCCCCGAGGTGCGCCTGGTCCTCGTCGACGGCGAAGCCGGGGCCGATGGTGGCGATCTCGAACAGCACCCCGCTCGGCTCGCGGAAGTAGATCGAGCGGAAGTAGAAGCGGTCGATCTCGGGGGTCGGGTGAGCCCCGCCCTCGATCGCCCGCTGCCGCCACGCGTCGTGGTCGGCCATCTGGCAGGCGAAGGCGATGTGGTGCACGCTGCCGGCTCCCTGCAGCGAGGGCCCCGCAGGCGGCGGGTCATAGAACCAGGTCCCGCTGCGCTGCTCGCCGCGGACGATCCAGCTGCCCTCGCCGGCCCGCTCGAAGCCCAGGCCCCGCTCCAGCAGGCCGTCGCTGTGGCTCGGATCGCCGGCGTAGGCGCGGGCCCCCTCGAAGCCGAGCAGGGCGTGCTCAGGGGAGATCTCCGGCGACTCGGCCCGCAGCGGCTCCTCGCGCGTGTCGCTGATCACCAGCTCGTGCTCGAGGCCCTCCGGATCGGCGAAGATCAGCCCGCCATCGCTGCGCCGGCTCTCCACCTCGGCCGCCCCGAGGCGCTCCTCCCAGAAGTCGAGTGCCGCCGGCGAGCCCACCCGCCAGAGGATGCGATGGATCATGCCCGCGCCCGCGCGACCGGGAGCCGCCCCCGGGTACTCGAAGAAGGTCAGGTCCATCCCGGGCGAGCCCTCCTCGTCCCCGTAGAAGAGGTGGTACACGGTCGGGTCGTCCTGGTTGACCGTGCGCTTGACCATGCGCAGGCCGAGCAGGCCCGTGTAGAACTCGACGTTCCCAGGGGCGTCACCGGTGATCGCGGTGATGTGGTGTACACCCTCGAGCCTCATCGCGGCCAACTCTAGTACGCGGGCTGCGGCTGGAATGATCGGCTCATGAAGGATGGTCAGCTGATCCCGCGCTTCGGCCGCGCCCGGCGCGACCCGGCACTGGCGGTGCTCGAAGGCTTCCACCCGGTCAAGCACGCGCTCAGGTTCGGCGCGAAGCTCGAGCTGCTCGTCACCAGCGACGCCGACGAACTGCGGGAGCTGGCCGCGGCGCTCGCCCCCGACCTCGGCCGGAGCCTGGCGGCGGCCCGGGTGCTCGACCGGGAGGTGTTCGAGCAGCTCTCCCCGCTGGCGCCCAGCACCGCGGTGATGGCGATCGCCGAGCGCCCCCAGACGCCGGTGGCGGAGCTGCTCGCGAGCCCCCACCCGGCGCCCGTGATCCTGCTCGAGGATCCCCGCGACCTCGGCAACATGGGCGCCTGCGTGCGGGTGGCCGCGGCCGCTGACGCGGCCGGGGTGCTGACCACGGGGACACACGACCCGTGGCATCCCGACGCATTACGGGGCGCCGCCGGCCTGCACTTCGCCCTGCCGGTGGCGCGCCTGGCGAGCCTGCGGGAGATCGAGGACGGCCCGCGTCCGCTGCTGGCGCTGGATCCGGACGGCACTCCGCTCCAGGTCGCCGACCTGCCTCCCCGCTCGGTGCTCGCCTTCGGCACCGAGCGCCACGGGCTCAGCGAGGAGCTCACGGCGCGGGCCCAGCAGCTGATCAGGATCCCGATGCGCGACGGGGTCTCCAGCCTGAACCTCGCGACCGCGGTGGCGGCCGTGCTGTTCTCCTGGAGGATCGCTCCGCAGGAGGGGGCAGGAGCCTGACGGTGGGCGCAGAAAGCCCACTCCATCTCCGGCTTGGACTATCTGGCAGCCGCGACGGCCGTGCTGCTCGCCTTCTGGGCGACGGTCGTGCTGGCGCTCGCCCGGACGGCGGCCGCTGCGGACGGTCGGCTAAGCCGCGCCGGCCGGGTTGCCCCGAGCCCACTCGACGATCGCCTTGGACTCGTCGATCACGGTGCCGTCGTCGAGCACCAGCGTGGGCACCATGCGGTTGCCGGTCAGCTCTTGAACCTCGCGCCGGCCACTGGTCTGGTTGAAGACCCCGGGCAGCATGCCCAGCCCATAGGCCTTCACGACCTGCGGCTCGTAGCCGGCGTCGCGCAGCGCGTGGTCGGCGTTCGCGCAGGGGTGCCCGCCCGGTCGGGGGGTGGGGAACGTTCCCCAGCAGACGTATAGCTTCATTTGACCACCAGAGTTCCTTCCATGCCCGCCTGGCGGTGACCGGGGACGGAGCAGTAGAACGTGTATTTGCCCGGCTTCAGGTTCAGGGTCACGGCCTTGGTGCCGCCGGTGAAGGTGGGGGTGGCGCCCAGCACCTTGGTGCCTTCCGCGATCGTGAGGTTGTGTTCGAGCGGGCTCATGTTCGTCATCGTGATCGTCACCGAGCCCGCCTTCGTGGTCAGCAGCTTGGTGTTGTAGGCCAACTGGGGGCCGGGGACGCTGAGCGCGAGCTTGGTGTGGTTGGGGGTCGGCTGATTCGGGTTGCTGACCGCAGCGGCTTCTTTGGCGGGCGTCCTGGACGGCGTCGTCGTCGCTTCCGTGGTAGCCCCCGCCGCCGGGGCTTCGCTCGCACCGGCCGCCGCCGGTGCCGGCGGGGTCCCGGGTGGGGACGGCTCGGGGGCGGCCACTTCGCTCGCGATTTTCGCCGTCACGGCGGCTTCCGCGGCCTTTGCAGCTTCGGTCTTCGTGGGACTGCCGGATGTCGCCACGGCGGCGAGGAGCGTGCCCGCCACGAGCAGCCCGGTGATCGCGATCACGAGCCGCTCGCCACGCGAGTTGGTCGGGAAGTCCGGGCGCAGGGTGCCGATCCCCAGCGACAGGCCGAAGGCCCACACAACCAGCACGCCGCCCACGATGTAGAACGGGGTTTTGCTCTTCTCGGCCGCCAGGACTGGGGCCAGCTGCAGGGCCAGCGCGTGCACGTCAGCGCGCGAGCCTAGCCGATGGACTAGCGGGTATGCTGCGCCGGGCCTACGAACCGGGGGGAGCAGCAGCGTGAGCCAGGATGTCGTGCAGACGGAGCCACAGGCGCTGGAGGGCCTGCCGGACTTCCCGTTCGAGTCCACTTACAGGCAGGTGAGCGGCCTGCGGCTGGCCCATCTCGACGAGGGCGAGGGCGCGCCGGTGATCTTCTTCCACGGCGAGCCGACCTGGTCGTTCCTGTGGCGCAAGGTGATCCCACCGGTGCGGGATGCCGGCTTCCGCTGCCTGGCGCCGGACCTGGCCGGGTTCGGGCGCTCGGACAAGCCCACCGATTTCGACTTCTACAGCTACGACCGCCACACCGAGCTGGCGGGGACGCTGCTGGAGGACCTCGACCTGCGGGACGCAACCGCGGTCGTCCACGACTGGGGCGGGCCGATCGGGATGCGCCTGGCGGTCGAACACCCGGACCGCGTCTCGCGACTGGTGATCCTCGACACCGGCCTCTTCACCGGACACCAGAAGATGACCGACGCGTGGATCGCGTTCCGCGACTTCGTGCAGCGGACCGAGGACCTGCCCGTGGGGATGCTCGTGCGAGGGGCCTGCAAGACCGACCCCGGTGACGACGTGATCGCGGCCTACGAAGCGCCCTATCCCAACGCCGCCTCGAAGGCGGGGGCACGGGCGTTCCCGCTGATGCTCCCGACCACCCCCGACGCGCCCGGGGCCGAGGCCGGGCAACGGGTGCTGGACGCGTTGCGTGAGGACCGCCGCCCGACGCTGATGATGTGGGCCGACTCCGACCCGGTGATCCCGCTCGCCACCGGCGAGCGCTTCGCCGAGGCGATCGGCCGCGAGCGCCCGCGCACGATCGAGAACGCGAGCCACTTCCTGCAGGAGGACCAGGGGCCGCTGATCGGCGAGCAGATCGCCGAGTGGCTGACGAGTCAGTAGGGCCCGCGCAGGCGCGCCGAGCCGCGGCAGCGCGGCCGGACGCTCCCGAGAGCGCGGTTCTGGCCGGCCGGTTCTAGCCGCCGCCGACCGGCGGTTGCTCGACCGGGCCACCGGGACCTGCGAGTCCGGGCTGTTCGGCCTCGACCTCGACCGCGGCCTCGTAGGGGCCGGTGCCCGATGCGACGGGTGCGGGCGGGGCGGCCGTCGCCGAGCCTCCGATCTGCGGCTGCGGCGGGGGGCCCTCTAGGCCCGGCTCCGAGCGGGAGGCGCGCAGCTCGTAGTTGCGGCGGCTCTCGAAGTCGGCGCCCGCCAGCACCTTGTCGGCCTTGAGCGCCCGGGCGAAGCCCTCGGAGATCGAGCGGGGGAGCACGGCGGACAGCACCTGGTTGCGGCTGGCGGACTTCGGCACCCACACTTCCACGATCCGGTACTGGAGCGCTTCCACGATCCGGTCGGCCACTTCGCGAGGCTCGAGGTGTTTCATCCCGCGAGCGTCACCCAGCCCGGCTCCGAGTTCGGTCTTGACCGCGAACGGCATCACGTAGCTGAGGTCGATCTGGGCCCCCATCAGCCTCAGCTCGCCCCGTACGGCCTCGGTGAGGCCCACCACGGCGTGCTTGGTCGCCGAGTACGTGGCCCCGCCGGGCGCCCCGTACTTGCCGGCCTGGGAGGAGATGTTGATGATGTGGCCGCGGTTGCGGGGGATCATCCGCTCGAGCGCCAGCTTCATGCCGAGGATGACCCCGTGCAGGTTGATGTCGATCATGCGCCGGGCGGTGAGGTCGTCCTCGTCGATGAAGCGGCCGATCTGCATGATCCCGGCGTTGTTGACAAGCACGTCGATCGGGCCGAGCTGCTGTTCGGCGCCGTCGAGGAACTCCGAGAAGGCGGAGCGCTCGGTGACGTCGAGCGGCAGCGCGATCGTGCTCGCGCCCAGCTCCGACGCGGTCTTGGCGGCCGCCTCGTAGTCCACGTCGCCTATCGCGACCTTCATGCCCTGGGCGAGGAGGGCTTCGGCGGTCGCGCGCCCGATCCCCCGGGCGGCACCGGTGATCGCGGCGGTCTCGCCGGCGAGGATGCGGGGCTCTTTGGCCATCGGCTTCTCCTAGTTTGCGTCTGTCCCTGTGCGGGCCGGTCTGCTGCGGCCCGCCGTCCAGCAAACCTAGCGCGCACGCGAGGTGGGTGCGATCGGGGCGTCAGTACCCTTGTGTGACCGATGCCGTTCTTCCGCTACCAGGGTCAACGCATCCACTACACGGAATTCGCCAGCGACGTCAAGCCGCCGGCCGTGGCCGCGAAGAGCGCCGCCGCGCGGCGGGGGGCGAGCAGCAACGGCAGCCTGAAGGCCGCCAAGGGGCGTCCGCTGATCCTGCTCCACGGACTGATGCTGAGCCAGGAAATGCACCGTCCGCTGGCCGAAGACCTGGCCCGCCGCGGCAACCGGGTGATCACGATGGACCTGCTGGGCCACGGCCGCTCGGACCGGCCGCGAGACATGTGGCGCTACTCGATGGCCATCTACGGAGAGCAGATCGTCGGTCTGATGGATCACCTCGAGCTCGAGCAGGCGGCCGTGATGGGCACCTCGCTGGGCGCGAACGCGGCGCTGGAGGTGGCCTCCCAGCACCCCGAGCGACTACGCGGGATGGTGATCGAGATGCCGGTGCTCGACAACGGCCTGCTCGCGAGCGCGCTGGCCTTCACGCCGCTGCTGGTGGCGCTGACCTTCGGAGAGCCGGTGATGAAGCGTGTGGCGAGCGTGACCCGCGCCGTACCGCGAGCGCTGCTGCCCCGCTGGGGCAACGTGATGCTCGACGTGATCCGCCAGGAACCGGGACCGGGCGGAGCGCTGCTGCAGGGACTCTTCTTCGGCCGCGTGGCGCCGCCGCGGAGCGAGCGGCGGACCTTCGAGGTGCCGACGCTCGTGCTCGGCCATCCCCGCGACCCCGTTCACCCCTTCTCCGACGCGGGCATGCTGGCAGCGGAGATGCCCAACGCGCGTCTGATCGAAGCCAACTCGCTGGTCGAGCTGCGCCTGCAGCCGGAGCGTCTCACCGACGAGATCGCCGCCTTCCTGGACGAGCTCTGGGGCCCCAAACGGGCCGCTCGTGGCAGCTCCCGCGCGAAAGCGGCATCGGGTCAGCCGAAGCGGAGCGCCTCCCGCGCCCAGAGCCCGCGTGCGACGCGCGCCAAGCGGGCTCGCAGCTCGCGCCGCTGAGCGGGCCTAGGACGCCGGGAACACTTCCACTTCGCCGACCTTCACGTGGCCTGGCGCAGTGGGGGTGCCGACGGCCGCCGGGGGTGCCTTGCTGATCCACACCACCAGCTGGCGGAAGCCGACCTTGGGCTTGAGCAGCTTGAAGCGGGTGCTGGCCTTTTTGATCGCCAGCGGATGGGTCAGCGCGACCCAGCCCGGGTCGGTGATCGAGGCCGGCGCCTGCGTTTCGGCTGTGCCGTAGATCTGGACGACCATGCCCTTGCTGGAGCTCACGAGCACGAGCGCCGAGAGCTTCTTCAGCGACTTGAGGTTGATCAGCAGCCCCTCGGCCATGTTCGGGGCGGTGGCGGGGTTGACCTGGGCCGTCCAGGAGGTGGTGTGGTCGCCGTCGATCGTGAGGCTCGGGTCGCCGAAGAAGCTGGCGGGGAGGTTGTAGGGGTTGTAGGTGGAGGCGGCGTCGGTGTCGAGCAGCAGGGCGGAGGGCTGGTTGGAGTTCGAGCCGGACCCTTCGTTGCCGTTCGATGTGGAGCCCTGAGAGCCGCCGGTGGATCCGCTGGGGGTGGTCGCGGTCGGGGCCGGCGGTATAGGCGTTGGGGTGGTCGCGACCTTCGGCAGTTTCGCGGGCGCTTTCGGGAGCGGCGTCTTGGTCGACGCCGGCGGCGTGGCCGGGACCGGCGTCGGGGTCGTGGCGGGCGGCGTGGTCGGTGCCTGGGCGACGATGTGGGTGACGGCCGGCTGGGTCGGGGAGTGCTGGTTCAGCGCCGCCACGGCCGCCGCGGCGGCGCCCAGTCCGAGCGCTGCGATCACGGCCACGATCAGGCCCGTCGAGCGCCAGGGAGAGCGCTCGAGCGCGCCCGGGGCGGCGGCGCCGCACTGCACGCACCATTCCTGCCCCGACTCCATCGGGGCGCCGCAGTTCGGGCACGGATGGGTCGCCGGTGCCCCGGCGGGCCCGTCAACGGGACCGGTGGGCGTGGCGGCGCGATCGGCCTTCTCGGCCTGGTCGGCCTGCGGCTCGCGCTCCGGAGCCGCCGGCTGCTCGTCAACGAGCGTCGACATACGCGCGGATTTTACCCGCGCGGCCCGCTGCGTAAGCCGCTCGCACGGTGAGGGGCCCCTCCCGCGGACCTCTCGGGCCCGGCGCCGCACCTCCTCAGCTCGGCGGCGGGGGCCCGTCCGGGACGATCTCGCGGCCGGTCGGGCGCAGCTGCGAGTCGAGCTCGAGCTGCCAGTAGTAGCGGGTGAAGCTCATGCCGGCGTTGAACTCCCCCACGTGCGGCTCGGGCTCCTCGCCCGCCGCCATCGCCACGATCAGCTCCGGGTAGCTGCGGCCGGGGAGCGCCGCGTAGGCGGGTGCCGGAAAGGCGCCCCCGAAGCGCGTGTTGACGTCGGTGATGGCGACGCCGATATCCGGGTCGCGGAACACCTGGATCGTGGCCGGACCGCGTACCTGCAGGCGCTCCATCACGCACCGGCCCAGCTCGATCAGCTCCTCGTCGTGGATCACCTGGCCCTTGATCGACTCGCCACCGCGCGACTCGAGCATCGTCCGCGGGATCGCGTTCAGGCAGCGGCCGCGCTGGTCGCCCAGGCAGTCGATCGACAGCTCGGGGCCGCCCATCGCGCGCTGCACCATCGTCGGCTCCGGCACGTAGTCGATGAAGAAGCGCGCCTGGGCGGGGTCACGGGCGAGATGGATCGAGCGCGCCCCCGAGCCGCGGCGGGGCTTGACCATCACCGGGTACTCGAGCGCCTCGAGGTCCTCCTCCGGCAGCGCGGTCGGCGGCGAGGGCAGGGCGTGGCGGCCGAGCAGCAGGTGGGCCTCGTACTTGTCGTAGGTGGCCCGGGCCACCTGCGAGGAGGGGACCAGCGCCGGCAGAACCCCCTGCTCGCGGGCGAGCGCGAGCACCTCGATGTCCAGATCGGTGAGCGGCAGCACGGCCCCCACGCCGTGCTCGGCGCACAGGTCTGCCAGCGCCGGCACGTAGGCGTCGTCGGCGATCAGCGGCACCGACGCACGCACCTGGGCGGCGTACTGGGCGGGGGCCAGCGGGGCTGGGTCGGCCACCACGGTCCTCGTCAGCCGCGCGAAGCAGCTGACGATGTCGTAGCGCTTGCCGGCTCCGGTGAGCAGCACGGCGGGCGGGCTCACATCCGTCCCTCCCAGCCCCCGGTCTCGCCCTTGTACACGCCCGAGCCCCCCAGCACCAGCGTCACGCTGCGGCGCAGGATCTGCAGATCCAAGGACAGCGAGCGGTGTTCGATGTAGTACAGGTCGAGCTCGATCCGCTCCGGCCACGGCAGCGAGGCCCGGCCGTTGACCTGGGCCCAGCCGGTGATCCCGGGCTTGACCGAGAGGCGCCCGCGCTGACGCTCGGTGTACTGCTCCACCTGGGCCGGGAGGGTCGGCCGGGGGCCGATCAGCGACATCTCCCCGCGCAGCACGTTGACGAGGTTGGGCAGCTCATCCAGCGAGGTGCGGCGCAACAGCGCCCCGACACGCGTGATGCGGGCGTCGTTCTCGTTGATCGCGAGTCCTGCCCCGACGTGCTCGGCCCCGCTCACCATGGTGCGCAGTTTGAGCATCTCAAACGGCCTCCCGTTCAACCCGGCGCGGCGCTGGCGGTACAGGACCGCGCCCGGGCTCTCGAGGCGGATCGCGAGGGCCGCCGCCAGCAGCAGCGGGCTGCTCAGCAGCAGCCCCCCCGCGGAGGCCAGGATGTCGATCGCGCGCCGCACCAAGGGGGGAACTTCTAGCGGGTTCCCTCCGCGACCTCCCACGAGGCGCTGGTGCCGTGGCGCAGCCAGTCCCACAGCCCGGCGGCGCAGGAGGCCGTGGTGAGCACGTAGTAGCGGGCGATCAACAGCCCTCGTAGCGGCAGTGCGCCCGCCAGCGCAGCGGCGCCCAGCAGCGCCAGCTGGAGCACCAGCGTGACGATGTAAACGACCCCCGCCCCCAGCGCGACCAGCGCGATGTTGCACGCCAGGGCGACCACGTGCAGGCCCGGGGAGCCGTAGCGCAGCAGCCGGTGGGAGATCACCATCAGCGCGTACCCGGGCGGGTAGCCGCGCATCGAGAGCATCCCTCCCTGCAGCAGGATCGGCCAGGTGTGGCTCATCATCCTGCGCTTGCGCTCGAACTCCCCCTCCAGCGAGGGGACCATCTTCTCGCTGGCGCGGGCGCCGGGAACGTAGACCGCCCGCAGCCCCTCCTTGACGGTGTTGAAGGGGAGCGACAGGTCGTGGCCCATGATCGGATCCACGACGATGTAGCTGTCGCGACGGGTCGCATAGATGGCGCCGTTGCCGGCCGTGATCGAGGACAGGCGCGACTCGAGCTCGCGCAGCGAGAGCTCGTAGCGCCAGTACAGCCCCTCCTGGTTGGTGGCCCCGTCCGCGGCCGTGAACTGGACCTGGCCGCAGGCGTAGCCGACCTCGTCATCGGCGAAGGCCCCGACCAGCTCCCTGGCCGCGCCCGCATCCCACGAGGAGTTCGCGTCCGAGAAGGCCAGGATCTCGCCCCGCGCCCGTGCCACGGCTGCGTCCTGGGCGCGGATCTTGCCGCCGCGCGGGAGCTCGAGCACCAGGTCGGCGCCTGCCCGGCGGGCGCGCTCGGCGGTCTCGTCGCTGCACCCGTCACAGGCCACGATCAGCTCCAGCCGCTCACGGGGGTAGTCGAGCGCGAGCGCGTTGGCCACCTTGGCGGCGATCACCTCCTGCTCGTCGTGGGCGGCGACGATCAGCGACAGCGCGGGCAGCTCCGCTCCCGCCCCCGCCGGCGACGGACGCACGGGCCCACGCAGACGGGCCGCGAGTGCGAGCGCGAGCCGGTAGCCGACCTGCGTCCACACGAGCAGCGCGCATGAGAGCCAGAAGAGGAAGGCGAGCAGGGTCATGAGAGCGTGATCGGGGTGATCATCGCGCCGGTCATCTCGGCAGCGGGGCCCGGTCGTCCTGGAGCCGGACCGCCGGTCATCTCAGCAGCGAGGCGTAGAGGTCCACCGTCTGCCTGGCGATCGACCGCCAGGAGTACGGGCCGCGTGCCGCCTCCAGGGCGCTGTGACTCATCCGCTCGCGCGCGATCCCGTCGGCCAGCAGCTCCTGCAGTGCGGCGCGCAGGGCCTCGGGACGGCCGGCCGGGAAGACGCGGGCGGCACCCGTGGCCGCCAGCTCTCCGAATGCGCCCACGTCGCTGAGCAGCAGCGGCGTGCCGAACGCCAGCGCGGTGAACAGCACCCCGGAGGCCTCGGCCTCGCGGTAGGGGAGCACGACGACCTGGGCGCGCCCGAACAGGCCCGGCAGCTCGTCGTCGGCGACGAAGCGCTCATCGAAGCGCACGCTGGCGGGCGCGCGGGCACGCAGCCCGGATGTGTCCATCCGGGCCATCCCCACGATCCACAGCTCCGCCCCGCCGAGGCCCTCCCCCCACGCGTCGAGCAGCAGGTCGATGCCCTTGTAGGGGCGCATCAGTCCGAAGCACAGCACCACCGGCGGGCGCTCCCCTGCGCGGGCGTCGGCCGCGAGGTACGGCTGCGGCGCCGGCTCCGCGGCGAGGTGCTCGAAGGCGCCGTGGGGGATCACGTGCACGCGCGCCTCCTCCACGCCCAGCTCCTCGACCAGCCGCCTGGCGCCGTGGCGGGAGTGAACGACGATGGCGTCGAAGCGGCGGTACAGGCGCTGCTGGGCGCGGCGCTGTCCGGGCCGGGGCTCGCGCGGGAGGATGTCGTGGGCGGTCAGCACCAGCGGGCGCCCCCGCGGCAGCAGCAGGCCGTCGAGCTGCTGCAGCGCGAGCCACTGGAAGTGCACGAGCTCGGCTGAGCGGGCTGCGCCGCGGTAGGCGAGCATGTCCGGGACGTGCTCGAACAGCTTGATCGCCCTGCGGGGGCCCGGCGAGTGTGCCCGCGAGGCGATCGGGTAGAAGCTCTCGCGCCGCACGTAGCCCTTGGGGGCGGGAACCGATCCGTAGGCGAAGCGGCTCGTGTAGAGGGTCACATCCACCCCCTCGGCGGCCAGCGCCGAGCACAGCGCGTGGTCGTAGGGGGGCGTGTAGGCGGAGGGGTCGACGACGTGGACGCGCATCCGAGGTCGGGACAATATGGGCGATGGACCAACCAGAGCTGACCTTTTGCGTCGTGGCGACCGCCAAGCGGGAGCTGCTCTCGAGGTGCCTGGACGCGATCGCCCGCGAGCGCGAGTCGTTGCCGTTCGCCAGCCGCACGCTCGTCCTGGACAACTGCTCGCGCGACGGCTCGGCCGAGCTGGCCCGCGCGCATCCGGCGGTCGACGAGACGATCGCGCTGGAGCGCCGTACGGGCAAGGGTGCCAACGACTCACAGCTGCTGGCACGCGCGGACAGCCGCTACGCGTTGCTGCTGAACGAGGACTCCGAGCTTCGCCCGGGTGCCACGATCGCCCTCTGGCGAGCCCTGCGGGAGCACCCTCGGGCGGCCCTCGCCGGGGCCCAGCTGCTCGACCCGAGCGGACGGGGGCAGCCGTGTGCCTGGAGGTTCCCTTCGCCCGCCGCAGCGCTCGCCTTCGCGCTGGCCCTGCAGCGGCTGCTGGTCGTGCAGAGCCGCGGCGGGGAGGTCCGCGAGGTCGACTGGTGCCAGTCCTCGGCGTTGCTCGTCCGCCGCGACGCCGCCGCGCAGGTGGACTACCTGGATCCCGACTTCTTCGTCTACTCCGACGAGGTCGACTTCGCCCGGCGCCTGCGTGACGCGGGCTGGGACAGCCTGTACGTGCCCGGCGCGCAGGCGGTCCACCACGAGCAGCTCTCCAACGACCCCGTCGGCGGCCGGGCGAGGATCGTGGAACTGGCCCGCAACCGCGACCTCTACATGCGCAAGCACCACTCCCCCGCCGCGGCCCGCGCGGTGCGCTGGCTGACCGCGCTGGGATACGCCGAGCGGGCGCTCCTCGCGCTGCTGGCGCCCGGGCACAGCGCGCGGCGCTACTGGGCCCACGTCCGCGCCACGCTGCGACCCGGCGATGGCGAGGGCGTGCGCGAGGCGGCCGAACGCCTCAACGCGTCGCTGCCGTCGGACGCCGACGCGCCGGCGCCGGGCTAGCAATCCTGCAGGTCCACCTCGGTGAACGCGGCGAGCAGCGCTCACACGTCGCGCAAGGGGTCCTCGGCGTAGGCCTCGAGGTCCCCGTGGCCGGCCCGGAAGTCGACCACCCGCCGGCGGGTGTCGGCGAGCAGCGCCCGTGCCCCGGCCAGCTCGTGTGGTTCGAAGAAGCGCGTCAGCAACAGCGACGCCGGCACCAGCGCAAGCCAAGCCACGCGCGCGGCCAGCCCGCCGAGGCCCGAGGTGGGCAGCAGCAGCTCACCGGAGACCGCGATCGCCGCCAGCAGTCCCGTCAGCTGAGCGAGCCGGCGCCACTGGAAGGCAACGCTGAAGAGGTTGCGGGTCAGCAGGTACATCACGACCAGCATCGCCACGTATGCGCCGCACAGGGCCACTCCGGCGCCCTCGCTGCCGAGGCCCGCCCCGGTGGCTGGTACCAGCACCAGCAGCAGGACGACGTTGACGGCCAGGCCGCAGGCCGCCGCGGGGAAGTTGCGCGAGGTGACCCGGGCGCGGCCGCTGATCGCGACGAACACGAGGTACAACCCGTACAGGGACCAGCCGAGCGCCAGCCACGGCAGCGCGCGGTGGGCGCCGAAGAATTCGGGGGCGGCCAGCAGCCTCACCATCCAACGGCCGAGCAGGGCGACGGCGCACACGACGACCCCCGTGGCGAGGGTGTAGTAGGTGGTGACGAGCGAGTACAGCCCGGCCGCCTCGTCGTCGCTCTCGATCGAGTAGGCGAGCGGAGGCCACGCGTACTGAAAGCCGCGCACGGCCACGAACACGACCGTGGCGAGCTTGATCGCGACCGCGTACAGACCCGCGGAGCTGTGTGAGTAGTGGCGGAACAGGTAGAAGCGATCGACCACCTGCAACGCGTAGACGCTGGCGTCGGCCGGCACCGTGGGCAGCCCGAAGTGGAGCATCGCGCGCAGGTCGTCCAGGCGGCCCCGCAGCGAGAAGCGCCGGCGCAGGACCCACCACAGGGCGAGCACGATCACGGCCGAGCCGCCGAAGTTCCCCAGCAGCAGCCCGCGGGCGCCCTGGCCCGCGAACACGACCAGCGTGACGGTGAAGCCCACGCTGAGCAGCACGTTGGCGCCCGAGGCGTAGAGGTAGGTGCGCCGGCGTTCGTCGACCCGCAGCTGGGCGTAGGCCATCTCGAGGTTCGTGAAGGCCCACAGGCCGAGGATCGCGCAGTCGATCAGCAGCGGGTCGTGGAAGCCGAGCAGCGCTTCCGAGAGCGGACCGGCGAAGGCCACCGCGACCAGCGAGGCGACGGTCGTGGTCCACGCCACCGTGGCGGTGGCGGTGCGCGCGATACGGGCCCTGCGTTGCTCGTCGTCGTCGTCGAAGTAGAAGCGGATGAACGCCTCCCCCACCCCGCCGCGCAGCAGGATGCTCACGAGGATCACCGCGGTCAGCAGCGTTTCGGCGGCCCCGTAGCCCTCGGCGCTGACGTGCCGCGTGTACAGCGGCAGTGTCAGCAGCGCCAGGCCCTTGGCGAGGATGTCCCCGAACTGATAGGCCGCGCCCGATACCACCAGGCGCTTGAGGTAGCCCAGCACAGCCCCTCAGACGCTACTGGCGGGCGGGCTCACGGCCCCACCGCCTGGGCCTCGAGGGGCTCCGCCACGGGCGCCCGCGGGCGCGGGGCCGAGCCGCGGGCGAGCGCTCCGCCGACCGCCAGCAGAGTCCAGCTGAACGGATCCTCGAGGAAGTCGGCGTAGGTCCAGGTGTGGAGCACCAGGGCGGCGAAGCAGGCCGCGATCGCGATCCGCGGGGGCGAGCGCCCGGCACCCGTGAACAGCACCGCGAAGGCGCTCACCAGGAAGGCCACGTACAGCGCCAGCCCGATGATGCCCTGCTCGGCGCTGATCGTCACGGGGATCGTGTGCGACGCCGAGACCGCGTTCTGGTTGGTCGTTTCCGAGACCTTCCGGTACTCGGTTTCGAACGACCCCGATCCGTAGCCCTCGAGCGGTCGTTTGGCGAACAGTTTCAGCCCGCCTTCGATCAGCGTGGAGCGCCCGCTGGTGGCGTTGCTGGTGGAGCCCGATGCGCCCTTGAGGCCGAAGTGCAGGCTCTTGGGCGCGGCCAGCAGGACGGCCAGGGCGAGCACGAGCACACCCGCGGCCGTGATCAGGGTCGCCCGCAGCCCGTAGCGCCAACCGCCGAGCACCGCCAGCCCGAGCAGCAGGGCGACGATGCTGGACTGGGAGAAGCTGGTCACGAGCCCCGCCAGCAGCCACGCCAGCACGCACGCGCCGGCCACCACGATGCGGCGGTTCGCGGTCCACAGCACAACCGTGCTGACGGCGATCATCACGAGCGCGAGAAAGCGCCCGTAGATGCTGGGGTCGAAGAACACCGAGTTGACCCGGAAGTAGTTGTCGAACTCGTTCGCCGCCACCACCTTTGGATTCAGGAACAGCGACTTGCGGGCGTACTCGACGAACCCCACCCCGGCGAACAGGACCGCCTCGGCGACCGCGATGGCCAGGCATCGCAACAGCAACTCGCGTCGCCAGCGGACCATCGACAGGAGCACGAACAGCAGCCCGAAGGGGAGGTAGAAGAAGAGCAGGTTCTCGCCCCCCTTGGCGGCGTCGCTGGAGTAGATGCTCTGCAGCGCGTACAGCAGCACGCTGGCGCCCAGCAGCCACGTCATCCCCGCCGGCGTACCCCAGAAGGCCAGTTCGCGGCGCGGCCGGGGGACCCTCAAGCTCCCCCTGCGGCGCGCCTCGAGCACGGCCGGGAGCAGGACGGCGAAGAAGCCTGCCGCCGCGACCAGGTACAGGGGAACGAGCAGGTTGACCGTGCGGCCCCCGCTGGAGATCGGCACGCGGAAGGGCAGGGCGAACACGGCGAGCATCGGCAGGGCGTCCTGGTGGCGGCGCATCAGCACCGCCAGCGCGCCGATCACGACGGCGGCGGCGAACACGGCGAGCACCAGCACGCCCGCCGAGGGCAGCTTCGTGGCCAGCGTCACGGCGTCTGCGCTCACGGCGCCACCAGCGCGAAGCTGCGGGGCGAGCGAATCGTGCGGTGCTGGTCGTGCAGGCGGATTTCGACGCGGTAGTCACCGGGCTTGGCCAGCGGCCCCGAGGGCAGGGCCACGACCACGGGCCGCCCGCTGGCGGTGCGTGTGAGCTGGTGGACGCGGGCGACGCCGCGGCGGCCGTTCCAGCGCAGCGAGAACTGTTTGTAACGCGGCAGCCGCCGTTCCCGGACGAGCGTCGCCACGACGTCGCCTTCGGAGTCGATCACGGTCACCGTCACGGAGTCGGCCTGCTTGAGCTTGAACGAGATCGCCTCCTGTTTGAGGCGTGAGTCCGGGTAGGGGGAGAACACGGGCGTCAGCTCGAAGGTCTGCACGGCGGTGGGCGTGTGCTTCAGCCGCTGGGTCAGGAAGAACGCCCCCAGGCACGCCAGCACCAGGCACCCGAGCACCACGCTCGCGAGCGCGTCGGGCGGACCCCTGCGAGCGTTCGTGGCGCCATCGGGTGCAGGAGCGAGACGGCCTGCGTCCGCGCCGGCGCTGCTCAATCGGGGCCGCCGCGCGCGAAGTTCTCGACCGTGTCGGAGCGCAGGCCCAGGCGCAGCGTCTCGAGCGAGAGGACGTCGGCGGGTGCGATGTTGCCGAGGTTGCACTCGGTGCCGAAGTGACGCAGCAGCCAGACCTGCTGCTCGCGCTGGGGAGCCTCGAAGATCACCCTCCCCGGGTCGACGGCGTGGGCGATCTCCTCGATCAGCCCGGTCCTCGGTTCGCCGGTCGCACGGTAGATCCCGGCGGTCCCGGACTCGCGGGCCTCGGCGATCACCTTCCAGGCTCCCGCCGCCAGGTCCCGTTCGATCTGTTCCACCCACACATACGGGGCCATGATGAACTCCGCGTCCTTGCTACCGACCTCCGAGAGCACGGTGAACTCGCTCGCGAGTCGTTCGATCAGCTCACGCTTGACGTCCCCGTCGAGGGCGATCGTCCCGTCGGAGACCTCGACGTGGCGCAGCCCAAGCTCGCGCATCCATTCGACCAGGCCCTCCACCCGCCCCTGGCGGATCGCGATCTCGGTCAGGGTCCCGCCGAGCACGACCGGAACCCCGGCGGATGTGTAGCGCTCGAGCTTGGCCTGCAGGTTGGGGCTCACGACCGCCGTTCCCCAGCCCAGCTTGACGAGATCGACGATCGCGCAGGAGACCTCCAGCAGGCTGTCCACCTCGGCCACCGACATACCCCGGTCGATCACGTGGGTGATGCCGCGCTCGCGCGGCTTGACCGAGCGGTCGGGGATATCGAGGAAGCCGGCTATTGGCCCGTGGCGCCCGAGTCGGCGCCCATGATCACAACGACCTGGGCCGAGTCGGCGAGCGCTGAGACCGATTCTTCGAGAGGCTGCACGGTGCTCTTGGAAAGGGCACGAGCCACTTCTTCGGCGTCGCTCCGCTGGCCGGGCGCGTACTCCACCACGGTGACGGGATTGGTGCCGCTCGGCTTGCCGCCGAGGGGAGTGGCCTGGGAGTACCCGTTCCGCTGCAGTGCTTCGGCGGTGCGGTGGGCGAGGCCTTCCGTTTCGGTGCCGTTGAGGACGGTCACCGTCATCGCGGCCTTGGCGGCGGCCGACAGGCTCGAGTGCCCGGAGCTGCCCTTCGAGCCGTGTGAATGGTGGCCGCTGGTGACGTGGGTCACGGTGGTGGTCGCCGTGGCGCCGTGGTGCGGGCTCGACCCGCCACCGGCGGAGGTCACGATCACCGCCACCACGACGATGCCCGCGACCAGGGCGCCGATCAGCAGCAGCCGTTTGCCGGCCGAGGACCTCCCAGAGCCGCCACGGCCCGCACGGTGGCGGGTGATCGGCCCCTTCTCCCCGGTGGCCGTCACGGGCGGGGCTTCTCGAGCCGCGCTGGTGGCCGGTCGCGCGAGTGGGTCGCCCGAGGCGGGAGTCGGTGGGAAGCGCCCGCTGCCGGCGGGCTGCGGGTCGGCGGGGCTCCGGGGCGAGGCCACCGAGGCCCCGGCCGATGTCCCCGAGGTCGGCGGCCCGGGAGTGTTGACCGGTCGCAGGGGCGGCGCCGGCGAACGCGGGGGAGCACCCGGACCACCCGCCACGGCGGCGGCTGTGGCCGGTGCCGGCGAGCGGGCTGCGAGGGCTCCGGCGCGGATCTCGGCCGCGGTATCGGCCGTGTGCTGGCCGGCGGCCCCCGGAGCCTGCGCGGGAGCGTTGCCGGCTATCCGTGAGGCCTGCGCCATGGCGGCCGCCGAAGCGGGAGCCGCGACGGGGGCGCCGGGTCGCGCGGGCGTGGGGACGGGGGCACCCGCGGGGGACGCGGGCGCGGGCGCAGCCTGCTGGCCCGGCAGGAGCTGCCGGCCGGGTGCCTGTGGCTGCCCCGGCGGGGTCTGCTGGCCCGGGACCGCGGGCTGGCCGCCAGCGGCTGCCTGGCCCGGCTGGACGTTGTTGGCCGATCCCGGGGGATGCGTGCCGGTGGGCGCGGCAGCGGGAGCTGCGGCTACGGCACCCGGCGCCGATGCCGGCGCCCCGGGCTGGCTGGGGGCTCCGACACCCACGGCGCCTGCCTGACCCGCGGCGGTGGCGGAGGCTGCCACCAGCGGGCTCGCCGCCGGTGGAGGAAGGGGCGGGGCGCCAGGGGTGGCGGTGGGCCTGGGTTGCTGCCCGGGCGGGAGCGGTGCGCCCGGAACGGGACGCACGGCCTGTACGCCGGTGACCTGCTGGTGTTGCTGCTGGACCCGTACCGCGGCGGCGGCGGCCACGCGCTGCTCGTTTTCGGCGTCGCGCTCGGGGGCCCGTCCGGCCCACTCCCGCAGGCGCTTGATCTCCCTCGCCTGGGAGAAGACGAGCAGTGACAGGACCGCGATGCCGAGGAGCGCCACGAAGCCCGCTATCGCCCCGACCTTCGTGAACGAGTTCGACAGCGACAGCGCGGTCGGGAGGAAGGTCATGCTCGCGGGGAGTTTATGAGTGGAACAGGCGCCGCGTTGCCGGTTGGGCTGAGGATCTCCTCATCGGCCAACGGCGCCGTCTCCAGCTCGGGTGGCTCACGCCGGACAGCGGACAGGGCGGCGACCTTGGCCGCCAGGCCGGCCGCGTCGCCCTCGAGCACGAGCAGTCCGATCTCGGCGAACATCGCCTCCACCTGCTCGGCGGCCAGCGGCTCGCGTTCGGCCCGCAGGATCTTCTCGGCGGCGGTGGGCACCGGCCGCTCGTAGCCGTTGAAGAGCTCCTCGGTGAGCTTCTCCCCGGGCCGGCGCCCGACGATCTCGATATCGATGTCGCGCTCCGGGTCGAGGCCCGAGAGGTCGATCATGGCGCGGGCGAGGTCCACGATGCGGACCGGCTCGCCCATGTCCAGCACGAACACCTCGGCGCCGGGGCGGGGGGAGATCCGCCGCGCGGCCAGCCTGCTCGGAGTGACATCCGGTACCGGTACCGGTCGCGGATCCCCGATCAGCCCACCGGAGCGGATGATCAGCTGCACCGCCTCGGGGATCGTCATGAAGTAGCGGGTCATGCGTTCGTCGGTGACGGTGATCGGGCCGCCGCGCTCGATCTGGCGGCGGAATATGGGGACCACGCTGCCGGAGGAGCCGAGCACGTTGCCGAAGCGAACGGAGGCGTAGCGGGTGCCCGCGAAGCGCGCCGTGGCGGCCTCGAGGGCGAACTCGGCGAGTGCCTTGGAGGCGCCCATCACGGTCGCCGGCGTGACGGCCTTGTCGGTCGAGACGAGCACGAAGCGGCGCACGTCCAGCTGGCCGGCGACGTGGGCGACCACGCGGGTGGCGATCGCGTTGTTGCGGACGGCCTCCACCGGGTTGGCCTCCATCAGGCCCACGTGCTTATAGGCGGCGGCGTGGAAGACGATCGAAGGGCGATGCTCGGTGATCACCTCCCGCATGCGCTCCTCCTCCTTGCAGTCGGCGAGCACCGCCGCCAGCATCGAGGGCGGCACGTGGCGCTCGTCCTCGAGCTCGCGCTGGATCGAGAAGAGGTTGTCCTCGGCGTGGTCGACGAGCACGATGCGGTGGGGCTCCACGCGGGCGATCTGGCGGCACAGCTCGGACCCGATCGAGCCGCCGGCGCCCGTCACGAGCACGACCTGCCCGGTCAGATAGGCGCCCACCCGCTCGAGCTCCATCTGCACCGGCTCGCGGCCGAGCACGTCCTCGACGCGCACCTCGCGTACCTGCCGGGCGAGGGCCCCGCGGGTCTGCAGGAGCTCGAACAGCGTCGGC
Source organism: uncultured Solirubrobacteraceae bacterium (assembly GCA_963821425.1). Taxonomy (GTDB): domain Bacteria; phylum Actinomycetota; class Thermoleophilia; order Solirubrobacterales; family Solirubrobacteraceae; genus Palsa-744. Next base: position 1,090,102 of record CAWGDS010000004.1, on the reverse strand, counting down.
AGGGTCCGCACCGGAATCCCCCGCGTGCGGCACTCGCGCACGATGCGCGCGCGGGTGGAGCCGGGCGCCGAGGGGATCGCGATGATCACTTCGCCGGGTTCGACCCGGTCGAGTATGCGCGGCAGATCGCCCTCCGTGTTCCCCCGTACCGGCACGCCGTCGACCCGCAGGCCCCGCTTGCGCGGGTCGTCGTCGACGAACCCGACCGGCGCCAGCCCGAGCTCGCGGTTGCGGAGGATCTCGCGGACGACCATCCGCCCGCCCTCCCCCGCCCCGGCGATCAGGACCGAACGCTGGCCGCGGCGCTTCGCCGCGGAAGGCGGCCAGGGGCCGGCGCTCGTAGATGCTGCGGACGAGCGCCCGCAGGCCGACCAGGAACACGATCGCGAGTAGGAAGAACAGGACGATCACCCCGTTGGGCAGCACCACCGCCACCGTGCTGTGGTGCGGGTAGCGGTCCACCGGGCGCAGCACCTCGATCGCGACGGCGGTGAGCAGCACGATCACGATCACGGCCTTGACGAGCGTCTCGTAGTCGCGCTGGCCGGCGAAGCGGTAGCGGCGCTGGTAGACGCGGAACAGCGTCAGCACCACGACGCTCAGCACGACCACCCACCAGATCGTGTCTTCGCGCAGGTGCGCGTAGTAGCGCGGAGGCCCGCTGTTGAAGCGCAGCTGGAAGGCGAGGTAGTACGCGAGCCCGACTAGCACTCCATCGACAGCCAGCTGCGCGAGCATGTATCGGTGGAGCGGAAGGGCCGCCGAACGGATACGTCGGCGCATCGCAGCAGATTGTACGGCCAGGAGGCGACCTAGACGGCAAATATCGCGGGGGCTCCGCCGCCTGCCCTAGAGGGCACTAAGCGCGAGTTCGAGCAGCACCCGGGGATCTCTGCGCACGCGTGCCGGCGCGGGCCTGCCCGTACGCGTCCCCAGGTCGAGCTCCTCGAAGCTCGTCAGCGGGCGCAGACGGCCCTCGGCGATGAGGCGTTCGTCGACCGCCCCCATGCGGCCCGCGAAGGTCGTGTAGGCGGGAGTACCGAGGGCGACGGCCTCGCGGTTCATGGTCCCGCCCGCCGAAACCACCGCGTCGGCGAAGGCGCACAGCGACTGGGCGTCGATCACGTGGCCGGGCACCAGCAGGCCGTGCATCTCGGCCAGGGCTGCCCGTTGGGAGTCCGCCCGCGGCAGCACCACGCATTGCAGCCCGTCGCCCACGGCGGCGGCGTCCAGGCGCTCCAGCAGGGCGGCGAACAGGTCGTTCCCGAAGCGGTGGTAGAGGGACAGCTCCGGCGGTGTCCGGACGACCACCAGTGGGCGCTCGCGGTCGAGGCCGAGCTGGCGCAGCACCTCTTCGTCGGGCTCGAAGTCGCTCAGGTAGTACTCCTCCTTGAGGCCCTCGTAGCGGCGCAGCTTGCGGGTGGCGCCGTAGCGGGCCAGGCGCTCGGGGGGAATCGCCTCGGGCACCACCACCGCGCGTGCGAGGCGGCAGTTGATCGAGTGCTGGACCGTCGCCCACTCGTAGTCGAACATCGTCGCGCTGGGGATCCGCAGCGCGGCGGCGGCCACGCTGATGTCGTTTGAGCCGTGCCCGAGGGCGAGGTCGAAGGGCGGGGCCCCCGGCCGCCGGCGGCGGCGGGCCCAGCGGATCAGCGCCAGCGAGCGGGAGGTCAGGCCGATCGCCTTCGAGCTGATGCGCTCGCCGCGATGGCGGCCGATGGCCGTGTGCTCGATCCCGAAGCGCTCGCACAGCTCGAGCGTCTGGGAGAAGTCGCGGGCGGTCACGCTGACCTCGTGCCCGTCGGCGCGCAGCAGCTCGATCAGCGGGCGCATCACGAGCACGTGGGGGCTGTTTGTGAGGTCGACCCAGACGCGCATGGCGCCCCAAGCTAGCCGCCCGTCCCGCTGCCGCGGCGCCCGGCGCTCGATGAGCTTCCGTTCATGGGGCCGGATCCGGCCCTTGGCGAGGACCGCCGCGAGTATCGTTGTCCGCCGTGCTGGCCGCCGCCCTGGTACTCGCCTCGGTCTCCGAAACGCTCGTCAACGAAACCGCCAAGTTCGTCGGCGAAGCCGGGCTGCCCGGGATCTTCGCCCTGATGGCGCTGTCGAGCGCCTGCATCCCGATCCCATCCGAGGCCGTGATGCTGTTCGCCGGGTTCGCGGTCGCCGACCCCGCGCAGGCGGGGACCACCCATCACATGACCACGCTCGGGATCATCCTGGCGGGGGTGCTCGGCACGATCGTCGGCTCGTGGGTGGCCTACGGCGTGGGGAGGGGTGGGCGGCTTGAGCTGTTCGAACGTCACGGGGCTCGCTTCCACATGGGCCCGGCCCAGATCGAGAAAGCCGATCGCTGGTTCAGCCGGCACGGGGACCCGGTGGTGGCGTTCGGACGCGTGATCCCCGTGGTGCGGGCGTTTGTGTCGCTGCCGGCCGGGATCGCGCGCATGCCGGTGATCCGCTTCACCGTCTACTCGTTGATCGGAACGGTGTTCTGGGTGATCCCGCTGGCGTTGGCCGGAGAAGCCCTGGGGAGCGACTGGAAGACGGCCCGCAAAGCCTTCGAGTGGGTCGACTACGTGCTGGTCGCCCTGATCGTGGTCGGGATCGTCTACCTGATCGTGCGCCGCCGGCGGGAACGAAGGCGCCCCGCCACCGATGCGGCGGGCTGAGCGGGCGCTGCCGGTAGGACACGCCGTCGCCCTGGGCCTGCTGCAGGGGCCCACGGAGCTGCTCCCGATCTCCTCCTCGGCGCACACGGCGCTCCTGCCTTGGCTCGCGGGATGGGGCTACGACGAGCTCGACGAGGAGCTGCGCAAGGGCTTCGAGGTGGCCCTGCACGGCGGAACGGCGGCGGCCCTGGTGCTCCTGACCGGACGGGAGCTGGTGGCCGACGGACGCCGGATCTGGCAATCGCGGCCGGCCGTGCTGGCGCTCGCGCTCGCGCCCCCGGCGCTGGCCGGGCTGACGCTCGGGCCGGCGATCGAACGTGACCTCGGCGGGCCCCTGGCGATCGCAATGGCGCTCGCGGCGGGGTCAGCCGGAATGCTGGCCGCCGAGCTCCGCGCACGAGACCGCCGGGGCCGCGACGGGGACCCGAACCCGGCTGGCAGCCGCGACCGGGACCGGCGGCTGGACGATGCCGGCGCGGGCGACGGGCTGGCGGTCGGGCTCGCCCAGGCCGTCGCGCTGATCCCCGGGGTATCGCGCAGCGGGGCCACCGATCAGCGCGGCCCGCTGGCGGGGCTTCGCACGTGCGGACGCGTACCGGCTCTCGTGGGCCGTGGCGCTGCCCGTGATCGCCGGGGCGGGGCTGCTGCAGGGGTTGCGTCTGCGCCGCAGGGGGGTGCCCGCGGGGCTGCGAGGAGCGATGGCCGCCGGGGCCGGGGCGGCCTTCTGCTCGACGCTCGCCGCCGGGGGGCTGCTGGGAGCGCGCACTGCGGGAGTGTCCGCCGGCGCCGTTCGCGCTCTACCGCGGGGTGCTGGCCGGCCTGGTGGTGCTGCGGGCGCGCGCCGGACGGTAGCTGGAAAATACGGTCAGCAACGATGCCTGTCCTTGGTGAGTCGATCGGCGGTCGCTACCGGCTGGAGGCGGTCATCGGCCGTGGCGGGATGTCCACCGTCTACCGCGCAATGGACACCGTGCTGGAGCGGCCGGTGGCGATCAAGCTGCTGCACCCCGGCGTGGCGGCCGACGCCGACCAGCTCGAGCGCTTCCGCCGCGAGGCACGCCTGGTGGCCCGGCTGAGCCACCCCCACGTGGTCACGGTGATCGACGCCGGCGAGCAGCCCGGGGACCCGGACGGGGGCGGCTCGGAGTCCTCTTCGGCCTACCCCTACATCGTGTTCGAGTACGTCGAAGGCGAGACGCTCAAGGACCTGATCCGGCGTGAGGGACCGCTCGAGATCCCGCGGGCGGTGGCCTACGCGCTGGAGCTCGCACGGGCGCTCGGGGCGGCCCACGCGAACGACCTCGTGCACCGCGACGTGAAGCCCCAGAACGTCCTCATAACGGAGGAAGGGACAGCCAAGATCACCGACTTCGGGATCGCCCGGCCGCTCACCGAGGCGGCGCTGACGATGCCCGGAAGGGTGCTGGCGACGACCGACTACATCGCCCCCGAGCAGGCACTCGGCGAGCCGGTGAGCGGCCGCTCTGACCTCTACTCGCTCGGGATCGTGCTGTTCGAGATGCTCACCGGGGACGTGCCCTTCCACGGAGAGTCCGCGGTGGCGGTCGCGATGAAGCACGTGCGCGAGCAGGTTCCCGACGTCCAGCGCCTGCGTCCGGGCGTCTCGGCGGCGACCGCGGCCGTCGTCGAGCGGGCCACGGCCAAGGATCCGGCGCAGCGGTATCCGGACGCCGACAGCATGGCGGCCGACCTCGAGCAGGCGCTGGCGCTGGAGACCTCGCGCTCGGGCCAGGCCACGGGCGAGGTGACCTCGATCCTGCGGACGCTGCCTGGGGACGCCAGGGGTCGGGTGCCCTGGCGGGTCCGCCACCGCGGGTGGGTGACGGCAGCGGTGGCCGTACTGGTGTTCGCGGCCGCCGCAGGGGCGCTGCTGGCGGCTTTCGGGCTGACCCACCGGGGAGCCGGGGACGCCGCCTCCACGCCCCCGGGCACTGGTCTGGAAGAGGTGGCCCTGGCCCAGGACGCGGCCCACGACTACAACCCCTTCGGCACGGGACCGGAAAATCGCGACCTCGTCGGCAACGTGGTCGACGACGACCCCAACACCACCTGGAGCACCGAGCAGTACTACTCGGGGACGCTGGAAAAGCCCGGTGGGGTCGGACTCGGCGTGTACCTCGACGCCGCCCCGAAGCTGTCGGCGCGGGCGGTCGAGGTCCAGACCCCGACGCCCGGCTTTCCGATGCAGGTCTACGTCGCCGACCACATCAACCTCAACTACCCCTACGGCAGCTCCGTGCCGCTCGGCGAGCGCGGGTGGAAGGGTCCGGTCGCGTCGACCCCCCACGTGGTCAGTTCCGAACGGATCCCGATCCAGCTGGACGGGGCCTCCTACCGCTACTACCTGCTGTGGATCACGGCCCTCCCCGCCGGGCACCAGTCGGCAGCGATCTCCGAGGTGTCGCTGTTCCGCTGAGGCCTAGCGGCGCAGCGCGGCCAGGCGCCGATGGCGCTCGAGCGCCAGCCGGCAGAGGCGCTCCACCAGCTCCGCATAGGAGATGCCGGCCGCCTCGATCAACTTCGCGTACACGCTCGTGGGCGTGAAGCCGGGCATCGTGTTGAGCTCGTTGACGAGCACCTCCTCGCCGTCCACGAAGAAGTCCACGCGCGCCAGTCCCTGACAGCCGCTGGCGGCGAACACCTCGAGGGCCAGCTCGCGGGCGCGGCGCTCGGCCGTCGGGGAGATCCGGGCCGGCACGATCAGCTGCATCCCTCCCGGCGAGTACTTGGCCTCGTAGTCGTAGAACTGCCCCGCGAAGACGATCTCGCCGAGCGGGGAGGCGAGCGTAGCCGGGGCGTCATGCGAGGGACCCCCAGGCGGCCCGATGGGTCCACCGAGCACGGCGCACTCGACCTCGCGACCGCCTGCGGCCGCCTCCACGATCACGCGCTCGTCGTGGGCGAAGGCCTGCTCGATCGCGGCCGCGAGCTCCTCGGGGGCCTCGACCTTGACGATCCCGACCGATGAGCCGAGATGGGCCGGCTTCACGAACACGGGCAGGCCGAGGCGCTCCAGGATGCCAGTGCCGGCGTCCTCCTCCCGGGCGGGATCGCTACATAGGGACAGGCCCACGAAGTCGACCTGGGGAACCGCAGCCGCGCGCATCAGCTCTTTGAAGAGCACCTTGTCGAGGCTCACGGCCGAGGCCGCCACGCCGGAGCCGACGTAGGGGATGTCCAGCGTCTCGAGCATTCCCTGGACGGTGCCGTCCTCGCCGAAGGGGCCGTGGAGCACCGGGAAGGCGACGTCGGCCCCGAGCAGTCCGTGGCCCGGCGTCGGGCTGAGCAGCTCGCCCTCGCAGTGCCACTCGCCCTCGCGGGAGATCTCGACCCACAGGACCTCCTGACCGGCGTCCTGGAGCCCGTCCCGCACCGCCCGCCCGGACGACAGCGAGACCTCGTGCTCGGACGAGCGGCCGCCGGCGAGGACGGCGACCCGCAGCGGGCGCTCGCGGTGATGTCCGTTGGTGGAGGTCACGGCGCCTGGGCCCCGCTCTGGCCGGGGGTCGTGGGGGTGGTGGTTGTCGGCGTGGTGGTGGTCGGGGTCGAAGCGCCCCCGGAGACGCCCACGAAGATCTTCACCGTGCCCCCCTTGGGCAGGTGGGTGCCGCCGCTGGGGCTCTGGCGCAGGACCTTGCCCACGTCGGCGGCTTCGCCCGTCACCACCGAGGAGACCGAGGAGCTGAGGCCGGCGCGTTCGAGGGCTTCTTCGGCCGACAGCTCGGTGCGGCCGACGACGGTGGGCACAGCCACCTTCTTGGTCTTCGGGGCTTCCGCGACGACCAGGTTGATCTTCGTGTTGGAGCGCACTTCGCTGCCGGCTTTGGGTTCCTGGCTGAGCACGTTCCCGGGCGACTGCGACGAGGACGGTTCGCGGGTCACGGTGCCGTTGGCCAGGCCGGCGTTGGAGATCGAGGCCTGCGCGGAGGAGAGGCTCTCGCCGGCCACGTCGGGGACGGTCACCAGTGCCGGGCCGCTGGACACGAGCACGGTGACGGTGCTGCCCTGGCGGTCGACGGTGCCGGCCGGCGGTTCGGTCCCGATCACCACCCCGGCGGGGACTGTGGGGCTCGCGGTGTTGTGGATCTCAGGGATGAAGCCTGCGCCATGCAGGCGGTCGCTGGCTTCGGTGGCGTGCAGCCCGTGGACGTCCGGCAGGGAGACGTTGGCCGGGCCTCCGGAGACGACGATCTTGACGGTCGAGCCCTTGCTCGCGGCGCTGCCCGCGGGTGGGGCCTGTGTCACGACCAGGCCGGTCGCCACGCGCACGCTGGGCGCGAGAGTGGGGTTCGCCTGCAGCCCTGCGCGGCGCAGCGCGAAGATCGCCGCCTGTTCTGTCTCGCCCACCACCCTGCGGCACGGTGACCTGCTTCTTGCCCTCGGTGAGCAGCAGCACCGCCGCGATCGCCGCGACCAGGACCGCCGCCACCACCGGCCACAGCCACCACCTCCGCCCGCCCCCGCTCCTCGGCCGGGGGCTCCTCCTCGGCCGGGGGTCCCAAGGGCGGCACGACGAGCATCGAGCCGGTCGCGGGCGGCTCCGCCAGGGCGGTCGCCGCGACCGGATAGGAGGCGGGGACGGCGGCGCCCTGGTAGGCGCGCAGCACCTCGCGCTCGTGTTCGAGCGCGACGATCAGCTCGTCGGCGTCGGAGTAACGCTGGGCGGGGTCCTTGGCCAGGGCCCGCATCACGACGGCGTCCAAGGAGGGGGGGATCGACAGGGTTCAGTTCGCTCGGCGGCCGGGGCGCCGCCGAGACCTGCTTGTAGGCGATCGCGACGGCCGATTCGCCCTCGAACGGCACCACCCCGGTGAGCAGCTCGTAAAGGATCACCCCCACCGAGTAGAGGTCCGAGGCGCTGGAGACGGCAAATCCCTGAGCCTGCTCGGGGGACAGATACTGGGCCGTTCCCATCACGGACCCGGTGAGGGTCATGTCCGAGGCGCCGGCGCGGGCGATCCCGAAATCCGTCACGCGTGCCCGGCCCTCTTCGTCGAGGATCACGTTGTGTGGCTTCAGGTCGCGGTGGATGACGCCGCGGCGGTGGGCGAAGCGGGCCGCGCGCAGGATCTGGACGACGATTTCGATCGCGTTCACGGGGTCGAGCGCACCGTCCTCGCGGATGATCGCCTTCAGCGAGCGCCCGGCCACGTACTCCATCGCGATGTAGTAGGTGCCGTTCCACTCGCCGCGGTCGAAGATGCCGACGATGTTCGGGTGCGAGAGGGCCGCCGCCGAGGAGGCCTCGCGCTTGAAGCGCTCGACGAACTCGTGGTCCTCGGCGAAGTGGTGGTGCAGGACCTTTACGGCCAGGTGCCTTCCCAGGAGCTGGTCCTGGGCGAGGTACACGTCGGCCATCCCCCCCGAGCCCAGGCGCGAGATCACCCGGTAGCGGCCGTCGATGATGGTGTCGGGCTCGATCATCGCAGCAGGCTTTCCATGACTTCCTTGGCCACCGGGGCGGCGAACGAGGCCCCCTGCCCGGGGACACCCTGGAGCGTCACGGCGACGGCCACGCGCGGTGCACCGACGGGCGCGAAGGCGATGAACCAGACGTTGTTGATCGCGTTGCCGATCTGGGTCTCGGCCGTACCTGTCTTGCCGGCCACGGCGACGCCCGGGATCTGAGCCGGGGTACCGGTTCCTTCTTCCACGACCTTCTGCATCATCCCCGCCACCGAGCTGGCGGTGGAGCGTTTCATGACGACCGACTGCAGCCGGGGACCGATCGTCTGCACGGTGCGGCCTTCGGGGTCGACGATCCTGCTCGTGAGGTGGGGCACCATCAGGCGCCCGCCGTCGGCGACCGCCGAGGCGACCTGGGCCATCTGCAGGGCGGTGACCTCGAGTTTGTCCTGGCCGATGCCCATGCGGCCGACGTCCACCCGGGGGCTCGTGGGCGGTATCGGCCGTTCGTTGAAGTACTCGCCGCTGACCGACATTTCCGTGGCTGGGTAGTCGAGCTGGGGCTCGCGGTTGAAGCCGAAGCGCCGCATGTAGCGTCCCCATGACGCGCTTGCCGAGGCTCACGGCGACCTGGGCGTAGACGGTGTTGACGGAGTGCACGAGCGCTTCGGTGAGGGTGATCTGGCCGAAGTTCTCGTGGTCGTCGTTGGACAGCGGCAGGCCGGAGATCAGCACCCCGTCGCGGCCGCTGACGGTCGATTCGGGGGTGTAGCGGCCGGAGTCGATGGCGGCCGTGGCGGTGACCACCTTGAAGGTCGAGCCCGGCGCATAGCCGTCCTGGGCTGCACGGTTGACGAGCGCCCCGGAGCTGCTGGTGGCCACGTGCGCGAGCCCCCCGGGAAGCCGCAGGGCGTTCGGTTCATAGGAGGGGTTGGAGACCATCACCTTCACCGCCCCCGTGAGCGGGTCGAGCGCCACGACCGCACCGTGGTGTTCTCCGAGCGCCTGCTGGGCGACCCGCTGGGCGGACGGGTCGAGCGACGTGATGACCTTGTCGCCGGCCGGTTTGACTCCCTGGAGCTGGTTGAGGACGGTCTGCAGATTGCTCTGGGTCTGACCCTCGAGCACGTCGTTGCGGTACTTCTCCAGGCCGGTGGCACCGAGGTTCGTGAAGTAGTAGCCCAGCGGGTGGGCGAACAGCGAGCCGGTCGGGTAGGTGCGCGTGTAGGTGCCTTCGCGGCCCGGAAGGCTGCGCGCCAGCACGGTCCCGTTGGCAGCCAGGATCTCACCACGGCTGATCCGTTCCTGCTCGAGCAGCTGGCGGGCGTTGAGCGGATTGTCGCGCAGCGAGGATGCTTCGAAGACCGTCCACCGCGAGGTGAACGCCACCAGCAGTGCGAACAGCACCGCCACGAACGCGAAGAGCCGCATTATGGGGCGGTTCACGGGGCGCTATTCCCCCCCTTCCAGTTGGCCTAGTTCGAGGCTGCGGATCAGGGACCCGGCGTCCGCTTCGGAGTGCAGGTGGTGGTTGAGCAGCGTCTTGCGGCGGGCGGCGGGGATCGTCGAGGCGCTCACGCCGGAGACGTATTGGTGGGAGTACAGGTCGATGTGGCCGGGGAGTTCGTAGGGAATGCCCTGATAGAGGGTCACGAGCCCCCGGGCGTTGGTGCCGATGAAATAGACCGACTGCAGGGCGATGTCGGCGCCGGCCGCGATCAGCCCCAGCACGACCAGCGTGACCACCAGCCCGCCAAGGTGGGGCACGCGCCGGCGGCGGCGCTCGGGCGCGGGCCCCGGCCGGCGGGGCAGGCGCCTGCGCGTGGGAGTGGGCGGGTCGGCGAGGGCGGTGGCGGTCGACCCGTTCTCGGCGAGCGGCGCCGCGTCCGCGTCGCCCGCGGTGTCGTGGGGGGCCGTGTCGGGTTCGCCGCCGACCGCGGGCATCCCGATGATCGTGTCCCCGCTGCCGGCGCCGTCGCCAACAGGCACCTCCACCTCCTTCAGGCGCAGCAGCACCACGGTCACGTTGTCGCGCCCGCCGGCGTCGTTGGCGGCCTTGATCAGCGCCTCGCCCGCGTCGCGCAGGCGCGAATGGGTGTTCAGCGCGGCGGCGATCTCCTCCTCGGAGAGCATCGTCGTGAGGCCGTCGCTGCACAGCAGGTAGACGTCTCCGCCGCGGGCCTGAAAGGAGCGGGTGTCCACCTCGACGGCTCCTTCGGGGCCGAGCGCGCGTGTGATGACCGAGCGCTGGGGGTGCTCGACGGCTTCCTCGGGGGTGAGCCTCCCCTGGCGCATCAGCTCGTCCACGAGCGTGTGGTCGTCCGTCAGCCGCAGCAGCTTGCCGTCGCGCAGGCAGTAGGCGCGACTGTCGCCGACGTGGGCGATGGAGACCTCCTGCTCGCCCACGTAGAGGGCGGTGAGCGTGGTCCCCATGCCGGCCTGCTCGGCGTTGGAGTGGGACAGCGTGTGGATGCGCTCGTTGGCGCTACGCGCCAGCTCGGCGAGCTCCTGCTCGGGGTGGCCGGTGTCGGCAAGGCCGGGCTGGAAGGCCTCGACCGCGATCCGCGAGGCGACCTCGCCCGCCTGGGCGCCACCCATCCCGTCCGCCACCACGAACAGGGGCGTGCGGGCGAACAGTGAGTCCTCGTTGGCGCGGCGCTGGCGACCGGTGTCGGTTCCGGTGTAGTAGTCGTCGACCGTGAGCATCGTCAGTCGACCTCGAAGCTGAATTCGCTCTCGCCGATGCGCACGCGGTCGCCCGGGTGCAGCGGCCGAGGGCTCTCGAGCAGCTCCTCGTTGAGGTAGGTGCCGTTGGTCGAGCCGAGGTCTTCGAGCACGACCGAGTTGCCCTGCTCGTAGACGCGCGCATGACGGGAGGAGGCGAACGGATCGTCGATTCGGATCTCGGCCTGGTCGCCGCGGCCCACGACCAGCTGGGTGTCGAGGTCGTAGATCATGCCGGCGTCGTGTCCTGGGGCCCGCTCGACCACCAGGCGGGGGGCGCGCCCGGCGATCTGGGCACCGCCGAGCGTGGAGGCCGAGTACATGCCGGTGGCGTCCGGGGGGATCGAACGCGGATCCGGGCCGCTGGGAGACGAGGAGCGCGAGCCGAGGTCGCGGCGGGCGCTGCGGACGACCCACAGCAGGAACAGGTAGAGGACGGCCAGGAAGCCGAACTTGAGGGCGACGGATACGGGTTCAACCGAGTTCATCCAAGTTCGAAGACGACCTCCGTCGAGCCGAGCTCGATGCGGTCGCCGTCCTGCAGTGCCTGTGCCCCCCGGATTCTGCGGCCGTTGACCAGGACGCCGTTGGTGGAGCCGAGGTCCACCACGACCCAGCCGTCGTCGTCCGGGCGCAGCTCGGCATGCTGACGGGACACGCCGGCATCCTCGAGCACGATCGCGCAGTCACGGCTGCGCCCGATCGTGCCACCCTCGGGCGGCACCAGCAGCCTGCGCCCGTCGAGCGCCAGCAGGGCACGGGTAGGAGGGCGCCGGGCCTGGGCCTCCTGGACCGGGCCCCGCAGGCGGGCGGAGGCGCTGTAGATCATCGTGTTGCCGTGCTCGGCCGGTTCCGAGGCGGCCGGAACGGGCTGCTTCTCGCCCGCCTCGGGAGGACTCACGAGGCTGGCCTGGATGCCGAATTCCCCGAGCGCGAGGTCCTCGTCGGTGTGGAACGACACGCGTGGCTGGGAAGCCATGATCAGATCCTCGCGGCGGGCGTGCTCGAGCAGGTAGCCGCACAGCTCGTCGATCACCTCCTGTTCGATCCCGCGGTAGCGAGCCCGGTCATCGGGCGACAGCCACACCGCGTACTCGTTGGGCACATACACGCGGGAGACCGAGAACGTGCGGTGGGCGTCCATCTCGCGGACGAGCTTGCGGGCGAGTTCCATCGGGCGAACCTCGGAGCGGAAGATGCGCCCGAAGGTCCCCTCGACGAGGTTGGCGATCGTCGTCTCGACGCTCTTCAACAGGTTCATGGCGGGGGCGATCTAGGACCGGCGAAGGCGCCGGCTCTCGGGAGCCATGCTACGCGTAAGGTCGGGCCGCAGGGCCCCGCAGGGCGCGTCCCGCGAGCGCCACGCAGGCGCCTAGGAGGGCCCCGAGGACGGCTCCCCGGGGCTGCGTGTGGGCCCCCCCGGCGAGGCCTGCATCGAGCATCGGTCCGAACAGGACCAGGGCCAGCGCCCAGAGGCCGGCGGCGATCGCGTCCAGCAGGGGTTCGCGGCCGCGGACGATCCACGGCAGCACCAGCGCGGCGCCGGCCCACAGCAACGCCCCCAGCAGCACGCCCAGGCTGAGTGCTGGGGAAACGACGTGGGTGGTCGCCTGGCCGACCGATTCCTCCCACACCCCCGTCGCGGGGGTGCCGGCCGGCGCGGGCAGCCACAGCCGGGACGCCAGCAGGGGTCCCGCGAGCGTCAGCCACCAGTAGCCGAGGGCGCCCCGCAGGGCCCGCTCGGAGGCGCTCCGGGCCTGCCCCGCCAGTGCCGGGAAGGCAGCCGCCAGGCCGACCATTCCGAGCAGCGGGGCGAGCCCGCACGAGACCCGGCCCAGGGGCACGCGCCCGCTGCGCCCGTGGCCGCTCAGCACCAGCAGCGCGGGCGCCAGCGCGACGAGCAGCACCAGCGACAGACCGGCCCGCCCGGCGATCGCCTCCCAGCAGCACAGGGCGATCAGGGCGGCCAGGGTCAACCTGCGGGGCGCGCCGGTGCGGGGGGTCTCGCCGGCATGCACGACCACACGGGGCTCGGCCTCCAGGCTCGGCTCGCGGGGCGCGGGCCAGGGCTCGCGGGCGGCGGGCCGGACAGCCTCGCGCAGCGCGGCCCCGCGCGCTGCCGGCCGGGTCGCGCCGGCCGCAGCCACCGGGGTCGCGTCGGGGCGCGGCCGGGTGGCGGCCTGCTCGCGGTGCCGGTGGGCGTCCTGGAGCGCGGAGCGCAGCGGCCCCAGGCCGCAGCGGCCCTGGGGGGAGGGCGCCAGGGCGCCGTCGATGGCGTCGGTGAGCGGGGCGGGAAGATCGGGGCGCCGGCGCTCCAGCGGGTCGAGCGGACGACCGATCCGGCGGGCGGTCTCGGCCGGGTTTGCGCCGCGAACGGGGTTGTCCCCGGTGAAGGCCTCATACAGGACGAGTGCCAGCGAGTAGACGTCCGCCGGCTCGCCCGCGGGCTTGCCTTCGGACTGCTCCGGGGCCATGTAGGCGAGCGTCCCGAGGACGTCGCCGGTGCGCGTGAGGATGTCCTCCCCGGCCAGGCTCGCGCCGCCGAAGTCGGTCAGCTTCGCCGCCTGGGCGGGCTGCTCGCAGCGATCCGGGACGAGCACGTTCTGGGGCTTGATGTCGCGGTGGATGACGCCGCGGGCGTGGGCGTGAGCGAGGGCGCCGCAGAGTGCGATGCCGATCTCGAGCACCTGGCTGTCGGAGCAGGCTCCCGTCGGCGATCAGGCTCCCGAGCGTGCAGCCCTCGACGAGCTCGGAGATCAGGTACATCGCCCCGTCGCGGACGCAGGCCTCGTAGAGGGCCACGATCGCGGGGTGCGATAGGCGGGCGCAGACGAGCGCCTCGCGCATCGCCCGTTCGCCGTCGTCCCCGGCCGCGAGAGGGATCCGCTTCAGCGCCACCTCGCGCTGCAGCAGCTCGTCGGAGGCCCTCCACACGACGCCGAAGCCGCCCGCGCCGAGGCGCTGGTGCAGGCGGTAGCGCTCGAGCACCAGCTCAGGCGGGGGCGGGGAGGCGGAGGCGGGGCCCCCGAGGATGCGCCGCGTCGGGGCCTCGAGCGTAGGCTCCGGAGGTGCGCGGCGCGCGATCAGTGTCCGTGGCGAGTCCACCGGATTGCGCGTTCGCCGCGGCGGGCGGCACTCCTTGCCGGGTGGGCCCAGAAATGGGTCCGGATGAGCGCGAAGTTGCAAGAAAACCGGCTGACAGGAGCGCCAGTCATACTTCGCCTGCTTGTGAAGTGCCTGCAAAAGGAATGCACTTTTGTCGTTCTTTGACGACGACGGGGATGAGACGGTTCAGCAGCCGGCCGCGCGCCTGCCCCGGCCACGACGCCCGCAGCCCCGTAGCCCGCGAGCCGGCGGCTCCGGCCCGGGCGGCCCCGGGGGTGCGGACGAGCACACCCTGATCGTGCGCCGGCGGGTTGCCCTGGGGGCGCTGGTGGCGCTGCTGATCGTGATCGTGCTGGTCGTCAACGGGTGCGTCAAAGGCGAAAAAACCCAGGCGCTGAAGAACTACAACCAGTCCGTCAGCCAGATCGCGCGGGAATCGGCCGAACAGGTGGCGACGCCGCTGTTCACGAGCCTCGCCTCGGCCTCGAGCAAGCAGGCGCTGGAAGTCGAGGAGCAGGTGGACCAGTTGCGCATCCAGGCGCAAGGGTTCGCCTCGCGGGTGCAGGGCCTCAGCGTGCCGAGCGAGATGCAGGGAGCTCAGCGCAACCTGCTGCTGGCCTACAACCTGCGCGTGGAAGCGATCGAGAAGCTGACCGGGCTGCTGCCGAAGGCCCTCGGCGGCAAAGAAAAACAGTCGATCGAATACATCGCCGGTGCGATGCAGATCCTGCTGGCCTCCGACGTGCTGTACTCGCAGCGGGCCGCGCCCCTGATCCAGCAGTCGTTGTCCGAACACGGCGTGCACGGCATCCCCACGAGCCCCTCCCGGTTCCTGCCGAACCTCGGCTGGCTGGAACCGAACACCGTCAGCTCGCGTCTCACGGGCACGACCGCCGCGGGTCAGCCCACCACCGGCGGGACCCACGGCAGCTCCCTGAAGGGCGTCAGCGTGGGATCCACCGAACTCGCACCGGAACCGGCTCTCAACCACCTCAGCGGCGGCGGCAGCCCGACGTTCAGCGTGTCGGTTGAAAACGCAGGCGAATCGACCTCCACCAACATCAAGGTGAGCGTGACGGTGTCGGCGGGGGGCAAGCAGTACAAGTCCTCCGGCACGATCGAAACACTCGAATCGGGCAAGACGGCCCCGGCCAAGGTGACCGTGACGGGGATTCCCACCGGCGCGGCCACGAAAGTCGAAGCATCGGTCGAAGCGGTGCCCGGGGAGACCAACCTCGAAAACAACAAGGGCAGCTTCCTGGCGATCTTCGAATAGGTCTCCGCGGGCTCCGGCCCGCGAGAGCCATTGCCTGAAGCGGGGTTGGTTGCTAGCTTTCGCTGTGGAAGGCCTTCGTAAGAACCCGCCGGGGGGCGGGCGCCGGAGGACGCCACGGACGGACCGGGGCGAGAATTCCACCAATCACTGGAGGAAAGTCATGGAAAGACGCAATCTTCTGGCGGGGCTCGCTGTCCTCGCGCTCAGCCTGTTCCTGGTGAGCGGCACGGCCTTCGCGCACGCGACCCACCACAAGCAGGCCAAGCCACGGACCGGCGCCGGCTCGGGCTCGGCGGAAACCTGCGTGGTGCACGCGCTGCCCAACGCATTCATGGATCAGGGCGAGTTCGACAACTCCTCGAGCGTCGCCGACATCATCGAAGTCGAGTGCGAAGAAGTGTATGCCGAGCAGTACGTGCGGATCAGCGCCAACGAGCTGTACAGCCGCTGCGAGCAGAGCCTCTACTGGAGGACGCCGGCCTGGGAAGGCGAAGGGCACGGCTCCAGCTACCGCGTGCGGCTTGACAACGACGGCAACGCGACCGTTATCGTGATCGGCGGGCCCTCGTGCGCGGCCGGCGAAAGCCTGATCTCCGCACACCTGGAATCGGCTCCGTACACCACGGTGACGACCGGCTTCACGGTGCTGCCGCCACGGCCGACGACCCCGGGCGTGTACGCCACGCCCGCGAGCAAGGTCGAGGGTGAGGAAGCCAGCGACGTGGCGACCATCGTCCAGGTCGAGTTCCCGCCCGTGTTCGCCGAGGAAGCCGTGGATGTGAACGCCTCGCAGCTGCTCTCGCGGTGCAAGAACTCGCCGCACATCGAATGGCTCTTCGTGAGCCAGTACGGCTACGTGCACTCGCTCGCCGACAGCGAAGATTTCACGTTGCACCTCGACAACGACGGCAACGCCTTCGTGGTGCTGGTCGGGAACTCCTCGTGTGCAGCCGGCACGAGCCTGATCGAAGCGAGCCTCGAAAGCGCGCCGTACACCACCTACACGACCGACTTCACGGTCGAACCGCCGCAACCGACTTTCCCCAACTGAGGATCGCGGGGGCGGGTCTCTGACCCGCAACGGCAAAGGGGCTCCGGAGGCGCATCAGCGTCCGGGGCCCCTTTTGCGTGGATCGCCGCCCGCGGCGGGAGCGGGATCTGAGGTGCGCCCCTTGCGCACCGCTAGACGAACCTGTATAAGACCCGTAGTCCCGCCATGGATAGCCGCCGAATGGGGGCTGGCTACCTGGAGTATGGATTGCACCGGGTAGGCGGGTTCAAGTACTACCACTGGAGGAAAGTCATGGAAAGACGCAATCTTCTGGCGGGGCTCGCTGTCCTCGCGCTCAGCCTGTTTCTGGTGAGCGGGACCGCGTTCGCGCATGCGACCCACCACAAGAGCGCGAAGCCGCGCACTGAGGGCGGCTCGGGCAAAGCGGAAACCTGTGTGGTTCACGCGACGCCCAACGCATTCATGGACCAGGGTGAGTTCGGCGCTTCGTCGAGCATCGCCGACGTCATTGAAGTTGAGTGCGAAGAAGTGTACGCCGAGCACCACGTCCGGATCTCCGCAAACGAGCTTTACAGCCGTTGCGACCAGGATCTGAACTGGCGGACGCCCACCGGCAACCAGCCGGATGGCAACTCATGGGGCTTTACCAAGGGGTCGAGCGTTGAAACGACGCTGGACAACGACGGTAACGCCACTGTGGTCGTCCTCGGCGGCCCTTCGTGCGCCGCAGGTGAAAGCCTGATCTCCGCACACCTCACGGAAGCGCCCTACACGACGGTGACCACCGGCTTCACGGTGCTGCCGCCGCGACCCACGACGCCTGGCGTTTACGCCACTCCGTCGGCCAAGGTCGAGGGTGAGGAATACAGCGACGTGGCGACGATCGTCCAGGTCGAGTTCCCGCCCGTGTTTGCCGAGGAATACGTCAACGTGGACTTCTCACAGCTGTACTCACGTTGCAAATACGGCAACCACACCGAAGTGATCACCATGAGCGAAAACGGTTACCCGCACACCGCCAAGGGTGGCGAATCCGAACAGCTCAAACTCGACAACGATGGGAACGCCTTCATGATTCTCATCGGGAACGCGTCCTGCGCGTCGGGTACGACCCTCATCGAAGCTAGCCTCGAAGAGGCCCCGTACACCACGTACACGACCAACTTCACGGTCGAACCGCCGGTCCCCACGTTCCCCAACTGAGGAACCTGAAGGACAGGCTGGGAGACCAGTGAGACTGTCACCGAGGGCCCCGGGAGCAACCGCTTCCGGGGCCTTCGGGCTTTAACGGGTCCCCGGCGCACGATGGGCGCCCCGCGATCGACTGCCGGGTCGATCGCCCCGGGGCGATGGGGCACGTCCGGTGTCCGCCGCACACGGTCCGGGTGGCGGGGTCCTTCCGGCCCAGGCGGGCCGGGCCGGGCGGTTGAGGGCCTCGCCGGACTTGCGCAACGGCCCCAAAAGCGGTATTAACAGGGTATAAATCCCGCCAGGGGGAGCCGCTCGGATTAGGGGGGCGTGCTTCCTGGGCAGCGAAACCGTGGTCCCGTGCGGCGGGGGAGACAACTGGAGGAAGTCATGGAAAGACGCAACCTTCTCGCGGGGCTCGCGATTCTTGCCCTCAGCCTGTTCTTGCTGAGCGGCACGGCGTTTGCGCACGCGACCCACCACAAGAGGGCAAAGTCCGGCACACAGAGCAGCACGCCCGCGCCGGAAACCTGTGTCGTGCACGCGCTGCCAAGCTCGTTCATGGATCAGGGTGAGTTCGGTGCCGCCTCGAGCGTCGCCGACGTCATCGAAGTCGAGTGCGAAGAAGTCTACGCAGAGAAGTACGTGCGGATCAGCGCCAACGAGCTCTACAGCCGCTGCGACGGCAAGCTCTACTGGCGGACCCCGTACGAGAACTCGGAGAGCCCGTGGGAGCCGTCGAGCGACCCGAGCTTCTCCGTGCAGCTCGACAACGACGGCAACGCGACCGCGGTCGTGATCGGTGGCCCGTCCTGTGCGGCCGGCGAAAGCCTCATCGCCGCACACCTGGAATCGGCCCCCTACACGACGGTGACCACCGGCTTCACGGTGACGCCGCCGCGGCCCACGACCCCCGGCGTGTACGCGACGCCGGAAAAGAAGATCGAGGGCGAGGAAGCCAGCGACGTGGCGACCATCGTGCAGGTCGAGTTCCCGCCCGTGTTCGCCGAGGAACCGGTGAACGTGAACGGGTCGCAGCTCACCTCGCGGTGCAAAGAGTGGCCGCACACGGAAGCCATCGTGATGGGCCCGGAGGGCTACCCCGAGACCGAGCAGGATCTCGAAGAAGGGACGCTCTACCTGGACAACGACGGCAACGCGTTCGCCGTGGTCATCGGCAACTCGTCGTGCGCCTCGGGTAGCTCGCTGATCGAAGCGAGCCTCGAGAACGCTCCGTACACCACATACACGACCAACTTCACGATCGAACCGCCGCAGCCGACGTTCCCCAACTAGGGATCAGACGCTGGACGGACGACCGCTGAGGTTGTCTTGCAAGGGCCCCGGGAGAAACCTCCCGGGGCCCTTCTCTTTGCGCCCGAGGGTGCGGGCTCGGCGACGGGCATCGGCCCGGCCTGCCCGCGTGGTGGGCTATTTTTTCCCCTCGATGGCCACATCGCTGACCGACACGCACGGGATCATCGCGATCGCGGCCGGGGCGGCGGCCGTGGTGGCCCTGATCGGTTGCGTGGCCCTGGCGATCTCGCTGCGGCGGCTGCGCCGCGCCCAGACGGTCGTGCTCGGGGCCTCCGGGGAACAGGACCTCGTGGCCCATGCCGCCGCGGTCCAAGCCGCACTACACGAGGTCCAAGAGGAGGTGAGGTCGAGCGGTGGGCGACTCGATGCACGGCTGGGAGAGATCGAGCGGGACCTCCGGGGGGTCATCTCCCACCGGGCGCTGGTGCGCTACGACGCCTACAACGAGCTCTCCGGACGCCAGTCGATGTCGATCGCCCTGCTCGACGACGAACGCTCGGGGATAGTGCTGTCGTGCATCCACCACCGAGACCAGGCGCGGGTATACGGCAAGCAGGTGCGGCAGGGCCGCTCCGAACTCGAGCTCTCGCCCGAGGAGGCCGAGGCCGTGCGCCTGGCGATCACCGGCGGCGGCGGCGAAGGGCAGGCTGCCTCTGATGGCCCCACCGACTGACGGACCCACGGAGCTGCCGCGGGCGGGCTACCTCGGGCCCGAGGGGACGTTCAGCGAGGAGGCCCTGCTCGGCAGCGCCCGCCGAGGCGAGCTGGAGCCGGTGGGGGTATCCAGCATCTACGAGACGGTGATGGCGTTGCGGGGGGGCGAGCTGGACTGGGCGGTGGTGCCGATCGAGAACTCGCTCGAGGGGTCGATCAGCGTGACCCTCGACCTGCTCGCCGGAGAGGCCTCCGACGTGGAGATCGTGGGCGAGGCGCTGCTGCGGGTGCGCCACTCGCTGATCGCCTCCGGGCCGGTGGAGCTGTCGGAGATCGAGACCGTTCTGACCCACCCACAGGTGCCCGGACAGTGCTCGCGGTTCCTGCGCACCGAGTTGCCCCACGCCACAGTCCTGCCGGCGAGCTCGACCGCGGAGGCGGTCAGGACCGTGGCCGCAGACGCGCAGCCCGGGAGGGCCGCGATAGGGACGCTGCTGGCGGCGCGCATATACGGGGGCGCGATCGTCCGCGACGGGATCCAGGATCGCGACGACAACGAGACCCGATTCGTGTGGCTGGCTCGGACGGGAGAGCGGCGTGAGGCGCCGCTGGAGCGGACCGAGAGCTCGGCCTGGCGGACGTCGTTGCTGTTCTGGGGCAGCGGCGCGGAGCACGCCGGCTGGCTCGTGCGCTGCCTGCAGGAGTTCGCCGAGCGTGACATCAACCTCACCAAGATCGAGTCACGGCCCCGCCGTGAGGAGCTCGGCAACTACGTGTTCTTCACCGACCTCGCCGCCCGGGGGGAGGAGCCGAGGGTGCGCCAGGCGCTCGAGGGTCTGGGGCAGATCTGCGAAGCGGTGCGGGTACTGGGCAGCTATCCGGCGGCGAAGGACCCCGTCGGAGCGGTGGCGCCGGCCGAGAACCCCCGCTAGACTCGGGCCGCAGAATGGAGAGCACAGTCCCACCCGAGCCGGTGGGGTCCGTGTCGTCCTCACAGCACCCGCGGCACGGACCTGCCTCATCGCCCACCACGGCGATGGGCGGTCGGGTGCTCGTCCTGAACGCCACGTTCGAGCCGATCAACGTGTGCACGGTGCGGCGGGCGGTGGTGCTGCTGCTGAAGGACAAGGCCGAGCTGCTCGAGCGGGGCCCCACCCAGCTGCACTCCGAGTCCTCCACCATCTCGCGGCCGGTGGTGATCCGGCTGGTGACCTATGTGAGGGTCCCTCGCGACGCCCACCGGCGCAAGATCACCCGCCGGGCGGTGTTCGCCCGCGACAGCTGGACGTGCCAGTACTGCGGCTCGCGCTCCAACCTGACCGTGGACCACGTGATCCCGCGATCCAAGGGGGGCAACTCGAGCTGGGAGAACATCGTGGCCTCCTGCGCCCCCTGCAACCGGCGCAAGGGTGACCGCACCCCCGGCCAGGCGGGGATGCATCCCCGCCACGCCCCCCGCTCACCGCGGGCGGAGATCTTCATCCACGTCGCCAGCCCCACGATTCCGGCGGCCTGGCTGCAGTACCTGCCGCAGGCGGCTTAGCCTCCCGGCAGCCCGTCTTCCTTCCGGCCTCGCCTGCGCAGGGGCCCTCATCGCCTGCGCGGGGGCCCTTACCCCGGGACCGCCTCGCCTCCGCGGGTGGCCCGCGAACCCGGGCCTTAAATGCGCACGAGGGGCGCAGCCCTCAGGCATACGCCCCTCGTGGTGATTCTTGACTGGATGGACCGAGGCCGACCTTCACGCGCCGGAGGGACCAGGACCGGCGGCCGTCTCGGGGTGTCCCGGGTTGGATTCCGCTAAGCGGACCAGCCTCCCGACCTAACGGCCGGTCACCTCCAGGGTCCCGCAAGTACTGTCAGACGTTAGGACCACCTCCTTTCTCTGGTCTGGCCAGGTTAGCGAAACCTGGCGACGGCGGGCCGGGCTCCTTGGAATGCCGTCCGCAGCGTGCGGGGAGGAGGCTCGCAGGGAAGCCGTCCGCGCCCGCGGCCTAAACCGGAGGCGGACCGTCTGGGAGCGGTTCAGGTGATGATGACCCCGAACTCCTGGGCGTAGGTGGCGCCAGGGGCACCTTCGCCGCGGGAGGCGGGGACGGCCGGGGTCACGCCGATCCCGGTTTCCGTGTAGCGGGCTTCGAGGATGTTCGCGAGGTGCGGGGGAGAGGCGATCCAGGCGGCCACGATCGCCCTCGGGGTGCCGAGTTCGTAGGTGCCCCAGGCGAGGTTCTCGCCCAGCACGTAGCCGTCGAAGGGCGAGGGGACGTAGCCGGTGGCCTGGATCCTTTCGACCGGCGTCTGACCGGACGGAGAGACGTGGGCGAAGTAGTCGAGTTCGACGCATTCGTTGCTGTGCGATTCGGCCGCCGCCTGGAGCTTCGGGTTGATGCGCAGGGGCTGCTCGCCTTCGGTGGCCCGCTTCTGGTTGATCAGGCAGAGAATGGCTTCGCGGACGGCGGCGATGTTCGCCGGTTCGGGGTTCACTTCCGTCTGGGTGCACGGTTTGGCGAGCACCGCGGCGATCATCGCCTGGCGGTTTTCGCCCGCGGAGGCAACCGGAGGACGGATGCCGGCGCGGGGTTCGTGCCCGGATGCCTTGCTCCGGTGCAGCAGCAGGCTGACGTGATGGGAGCGTGCCTTCTTGCCCTTGGTGCAGGCCTGCGAGGAGCGGCTTGACCGGTGGTGGCGGCCCAGGCCGCGGCGGGCGGCCGCGCAGCGCCCGTGGGTCCGTACGTGCGAATGAGCCCCGGCCGCGATCGGAGGCGGCATCCACGAGCGGGTATGGGTGTCGGCCTGTGCGCCGGCCGCGGCTCCGAGTGGGAGGGCGGCGGCGGACAGGGCGAGGAGGAGACGCGCTGGGCGGCGCTGCACCCCCCCTTCTTCGGATCCTCCCGCGCGACCTTGAGCGCCGTGGCCGAGTTTTGGGCCGGTGGGCGAGCTATTGCAGAGGGCCGGGCCGGAGCGGCGACCGGCGGGCTAGGAGGTCGGCTCCTGCTCCTCGTCGGGCTCTGCGTCCGGCTCGTCGAGGAGCTCCGCGGGCTCTCCCGGCTCCCCTTGAAGCTCGATCCCCTCGGGCTCATCGTCGCCGTTCTCGCCCGTGTCCACGACCAGCGCGACCGCGCTGACGGCGTCTTCGTCCTTGAGGTTCATCACGCGCACGCCGGTGGCCGAGCGGCCCTGCTGAGAGATGCCGCCGGCGGCCGTGCGCTGGACCATCCCGCCGACGCTGATGAACACGAGCTCCTGGTGTTCGCGCACCACCAGGGCGCCGGCGAGGGCGCCCTTGGCCTCGGTCAGACCGATCGTCTTGACGCCTTTGGCGCCCCGGTTGGTTTTGCGGTACTGGCTGATCTGGGTGCGCTTGCCGTAGCCGTTGTCGGTGACCACGAGCAGGTCCATGTCGTCGCGGGCGACGTCCATCGAGATCACGCTCCCCTTGGCGCCGACGTCCATCCCGCGGACGCCGGTGGTGTCGCGACCCATGGCGCGCACGTCGGACTCGGCGAAGCGAACGGTGAGGCCGGCCTTGGAGACCATGATGACCTCGTCGTCGGGGTCGACGGCGCGGACGGCCAGCAGCTCGTCGTCGTCGCGGATGTTGATCGCGATGATGCCGTCGGCTTTTATGGGCGTGTTGTAGGCGGCCAGCTCGGTCTTCTTGACGGTGCCGTTGCGGGTGGCGAAGACGAGGAACTGGGCCTCGGAGAAGTCCCTCGTGGAGACGACCGCCTGGATGCGCTCGCCTTCCCGCAGGGGCAGGATGTTGACCAGCGCCCGGCCCTTGGCGGTGCGCTGGGCCTCGGGGAGCTCGTAGACCTTCGAGCGGTAGACCTTGCCGCGGTTGGAGAAGAACAGCAGGTAGTCGTGCGAGGACGTCACGAACAGGTGCTCGATGAAGTCGCCGTCCTTCATGTCCATCCCGGTCACGCCACGGCCGCCCCGTTGCTGCTGGCGGTAGGTGGCCAGGGGCAGTGACTTGATGTAGCCGGTCTGGGTGATCGTGATCACCATCTGCTGGTCGGCGATCAGGTCCTCGATGTCGATTTCGTCCTCGGAGTGGCTGATCTCGGTGCGGCGCTCGTCCCCGAAGCGCTCGGCGATCTCGGCGAGCTCCTCCTTGATCACAGACAGCACGCGGCCTTCGTCGCCGAGGATCGCGCGCAGCTCGGCGATCCGCTCGAGCACGTCGGCGTGCTCCTGTTTGATGCCATCGGCCTCCAGGGCGGTGAGCTGGGAGAGGCGCAGATCGAGGATCGCGCTGGCCTGGATGTTGCTCAGCTCGAAGCGCTCCATCAGCTGCTCGCGGGCGGCGTCGCGGTCGCGTGAGGCGCGGATCAGTTCGATGATCGCGTCGAGGTGTTCGAGCGCCGTCAGCAGCCCCTCGAGGATGTGGGCGCGGCCCTCCTTTTCGGACAGCTCGTGCTTGGTGCGGCGGACGATCACCTCGCGCTGGTGGGCCACGTAGTTGTGGATCACCGCGCGCAGGTTGAGGGTGCGCGGCACGTTGTCGACGAGCGCCACCATGTTCACGCCGAAGGTGTTCTGCATCGGCGTGTGCTTGTAGAGCTTGTTGAGTACGACCTTGGGGATCGCGTCCCGCTTGAGCTCGATGACCAGGCGCATGCCGCGCTTGTCGGAGTGGTCCTCGATGTTGGCGATCTCGGTGATGCGCCCGTCTTTGACGAGCTCGGCGACCTTCTGGATCAGCCCACCGTCGCCGCCCTTCTTGACCATGAAGGGGAGCTCCGTGACGATGATCGCCTCTTTGCCCTGCTTCAGCGGCTCGATGTGGGCGCGTGCCTGGACGCGCACGCGGCCGCGGCCGGTCTCATACGCGTCGCGGATGCCGGCCCGGCCGAGGATCACGCCGCCGGTGGGGAAGTCGGGGCCTTTGATGTGCGTCATCAGCCCGTCGATGTCGATGTCGGGGTCCTCGATGTAGGCGATCGTGGCGCCGATCACCTCGCGCAGGTTGTGCGGGGGAATGTTGGTGGCCATCCCCACAGCGATGCCCGAGCCGCCGTTGACGAGCAGGTTCGGGAAGCGCGCCGGCAGCACGACCGGTTCCTGCTTTTTGCCGTCGTAGTTCGGCACGAAGTCGACGGTGTCCATGTCCAGATCGCGCAGCATCTCCATCGCGATCCGGGCCAGACGGGCCTCCGTGTTGTGGCTGACGAACCCGTTCGTCAGGAAGGAGTGGTCGTCGCTGTCAACACGTAGCGAGTAGACGATCTGCTCGCCCGCGGGCTCGATCGAGGTGACCTGGGCGTAGTAGTGGCCTGCGTCGAGCAGCGGCTCGATGACCTGCTTGACCTCCCGCGAGTCGATCCGCTCGAGGATCGCGGTGCCCCCCTGCTCCCAGCGCTCCACGCGATCGACGTTGTGGCGGCGAAGCCAGTCCCGATCTTCCCGGCTGCCACCGGCCTCGGAGCGGATGTAGCCGGCGATGTAGGGCACGTGGTCGCTGCTCAGCGCCCTGCTCTGTTGAGGGATCCGGGAGAGCTCTTGAAGCAGCTTCTGCTGCTTGCGCCCGAGGAAGCCGACGCGCTCGGCGAACAGGCGCCCGTCCCGGCGATTCGTGACTACGAGCTTGTGCTCGCCCCGGCTCGTGGGACCGCAGCGACGGGACACGACACCGAACTCCAAGAGCAGCTGCTGGACGTCGCGACAGAGACCCTCGCTGTAGGACGAGTAGGAGACCTGGATGGTGTTGCGCGGTAGCAGCGACGACGAGCCGTCGCCGGTGAAGAGCGACTGCAGGAACGCTCGCTTGAAGTCCGCGCCCCCTCGCCAGACCCGCTCAGGAACACGCTTTGCGGCGCTGCGGCTGCCGCGCAGCGGCGCGAGGGCGCTGCGATGCAGAGCGTCGGTGTTCTGAACATCGATCTCGAACAGCGTGCTTCCTGAAGCGATGGTCCGCTCGCTCACGTAGCGGGTCCCTCCAACGTGCTCGTCGTACGCGGCGAGGACGCTGTTGAAGAACTCCTTGTCGACGTTGTTGAACCCGGCCCGTCGCTCGGAGATCCAGCCCTCGGACACGAACGCTCCCAGGAGCACCGCGAGGGAGCGGTCCGCGGAGGGGGTCTCGCCCTCGGCAGCTCGCGCGACGCGGTTTACGAGCACGCGGTCGCCAGGCGAAAGCTCGTCGAGGCGCTTCCAGAGCAGTAGCGGGACACCCACCATGTCCACGAGGCAGAGGACCGGGTGGTTGTGGGAGCCCTCCAGCTCGTAGCCCTCTCGGGTATGCAGCCTCAGCGTCGGATGGACGCCGGAGTTGAAGAGCTTCGAGGCGTGGACGGGTCGCCCGAGCCGGTCGAGCACCTCGAGGTCGACGTCGCGTTCAGCGTCGGCCTCAAGGCCGGCGGCGAGGTCGGAGATCTTGACCGTGCCGTCGGGCAGGGCCACGCGGGTGTCGCCGGTGACGCAGTAGCGCATCGCGGCGGCCGGGTCGTCGTCGATCGAGCCGAAGTTGCCCTGGCCGTCGACGAGCTCGTTGCGCATCGAGAAGTCCTGGGCGAGGCGGACGAGGGTGTCGTAGATGGCGGAGTCGCCGTGGGGGTGGTACTTGCCCATCACCTCGCCGACGATCAGCGCGCACTTCGAGTAGGAGCGGCCGGGACCGAGGCCGAGCTCGTTCATCGCGTAGAGGACGCGGCGGTGGACCGGCTTGAGGCCGTCGCGCACGTCGGGAAGCGCGCGCCCGACGATCACCGACATGGCGTAGTCGAGGTAGGCGGTGCGCATCTCCTCCTCGAGCGCCCGCGGTTCGATTTTGCCCCCGCCGATCACGTCAGCGCTGGCCACAGGCGATCACCTCCCCCCTACACATCCAGGTTGGCGACCGCGCGGGCGTTCTCTTCGATGAATTCGCGACGCGGCTCGACCTGATCGCCCATCAGCTTGGAGAAGATGCGGTCGGCGGAGGCGGCGTCCTCGAGGGTCACCTGTGCGAGCACACGGGTGCTGGGCGCCATCGTGGTTTCGCCGAGCTGGTCCGCGTTCATCTCGCCGAGACCCTTGAAGCGCTGCAGTTTGACGCCTTTCTGGGCCACTTTCATGACGGTGGTGTGGAGCGCCTCGAAGGTCGCCGCCGTTTCGCCCGCGTCGCCGAGCGTGACGTCGAAGGGGGGCACGCCGGCGAGCTCGATCAGCTGCATGTGCACACGGGCGAGCTGGCGGTACTCGTTGGAGTCGAACAGGGCTCGGCGGATGCGGTGGGTGCGGGCGAAGCCCGTACTGGCTTCGACGGACCGGACCCGGATCTCGAGCGGGTCCTGCTCGACCACTTCGAGGCTGTGGGTGTCGGCCTGCTCCCCATTGCGGCTGAGCAGCTCGATCGCTGCATCGGAGCCGCCCACCTGCTCGCTCAGCAGCGAGGACTCCTCCAATAGCTCCACGACGTCAAAGCCGTGCTGTCCGCGCAGCGCCAGGGCCCAGCCTTCGTACTGCTTGAGCAGGCGCGTGAAGCGCTGCCAGCGGGCCTCGGTCAGCTTGAACTCCTTGCCGTGGCGGTCGAGCACGACGAACTTCTCCCACTTCTCTGCCAGCAGGATCTCTTCGAGTTCGGACTCCTTCTCGATGTAGCGCTCGCGGCTGCCCTGTCCGAGCTTGTAGAGCGGGGGCTTGGCGATGTACACGTAGCCTTCCTCGATCAGCTCTTTCATCTCGCGGAACAGGAGCGTGAGCGCGAGCGTCCTGATGTGGGCCCCGTCGACGTCGGCGTCGGTCATCAGGATCACCTTGTGGTAGCGGGCGTTCTCGATGTTGAACTCGTCGCGGACGCCGGTGCCGATGGCGGTGATCAGCGCCTGCACCTCGACGTTCTGGAGCACCTTGTCGATGCGTGACTTCTCGACGTTGAGGATCTTGCCGCGCAGCGGCAGCACCGCCTGGGTGTTGCGGTCGCGGCCCTGCTTGGCCGAGCCGCCGGCGGAGTCGCCCTCGACCACGAACAGCTCCGCCAGCGCGGGGTCCTTGACCGAGCAGTCGGCGAGCTTGCCCGGCAGGGTCGAGTTCTCCAGCGCCGACTTGCGCCGCGTCAGGTCGCGTGCCTTGCGGGCGGCCTCGCGGGCCCGCTGGGCCTGCACCGCCTTGTTGATCACGGCGCGGGCCTCGCTGGGGTTCTCCTCGAGGAACTCGCCCAGCCCCGTGTTGACGATCGCCTCGACGAAGCCGGCCATCCCCGGGTTGCCGAGCTTGGTCTTGGTCTGACCCTCGAACTGGGGGTCCTGGAGCTTGACGGAGACGACCGCGGTCAGGCCCTCGCGGACGTCCTCGCCGGAGAGGTTGTCCTCTTTCTCCTTCAGCAGGCCGTGGTCGCGGGCGTACTTGTTGACCGTACGCGTGAGCGCAGAGCGGAAGCCACTGAGGTGGGAGCCGCCCTCGCGCGTGTTGATGTTGTTGGCGAAGGCGTGGACGGATTCCTGATAGGAGGAGTTCCACTGCATCGCGACCTCCGCCGCCCCCTCCTCGGACTCGCCGGCGAAGAAGATCACCTTGCGATGCACCGTGTCCTTGTTCTCGTTCAGATAGACGACGAAGTCCTCGATGCCGCCGTCGTACTGGAAGGAGACGGAGTGACCGCCCGCACGCTCGTCCGCGATCGAGATCTTCAGCCCGCGGGTCAGGAAGGCGGTCTCGCGTAGGCGTTCTTCGAGCGTCGTGAAGTCGAAGTCGAGCGACTCGAAGATGTCGGCGTCGGGGAGGAAGGTGACGGTGTTGCTGGTGCGCTCGCCCTTGGCCATCTTCGCCCCCCGCTGCAGCGGCGCGAGCGGGTCGCCGCGCGAGTAGTCCTGCGTCCACACGTAGCCGTCGCGGTGGATCTCCACGTGCAGCTCCTCGGACAGGGCGTTAACGACCGAGACGCCGACGCCGTGCAGGCCGCCCGAGACCTTGTAGCCGCCTCCCTCGCCGAACTTGCCGCCCGAGTGCAGCACGGTGAGGACCACTTCGACGGCCGGCTTGCCCTCCTTCTCCATGTTCGCAACCGGGATGCCGCGGCCGTTGTCCGTGACGGTGACGGAGTTGTCGGGGTGGATCGTGACCGACACCTCGCTGCAGAAACCGGCCAGGGCCTCATCCACCGAGTTGTCCACGACCTCATAGACCAGATGGTGCAGGCCCATCACACCGGTCGAGCCGATGTACATGCCGGGGCGCTTGCGGACGGCCTGCAGGCCCTCGAGGACCGTGATGTCCTGCGCGTCGTAGCTGGCTGAGCCGCCAGTTGGCGTGTTCTGGTTCAAGTCGCCGGGCTCGCCACCCTCAGGCGAGCGTTCGCTGCGTGAT
Source organism: uncultured Solirubrobacteraceae bacterium (assembly GCA_963821425.1). Taxonomy (GTDB): domain Bacteria; phylum Actinomycetota; class Thermoleophilia; order Solirubrobacterales; family Solirubrobacteraceae; genus Palsa-744. Next base: position 1,061,442 of record CAWGDS010000004.1, on the reverse strand, counting down.
GCCAATTGCCCTCCGTTGACGTGAAAGAGCCCCGGATTCCGGGGCTGTAAGTCCACGGCTCCGAGCGGGGGCTTGTGTAGTCATCATGGTAGCACGCGGGGGTGCCGTAAGAGGCCCCCGAGCGGGCCTAAACCCCTGCAAAATCGGGCTAAACGAAGCCGGTTTCGGCTACCCGGTGCGGCATCGCAGGGCGTGCACCGCGGGCTCCCCCAGGGCGTCGTTGAGGCGCTCCAGGAGGGCGCCCTCCATCAGCTCGAGCTCCTGGGCCCAGACGGCGGCCTCGCAGGTAACCGTGACGACGCCCTCGTGCTCGGCCACGGGGCGGGCGGCGGACGCGATCGCGGGGCCCGCGGCGGCCGGCCAGGCCTGCTGGACGCGGGCCAGCGGAGTCGCCGGGGCGAGCTGGTCCACGAGCGGACCGAGGGCCGAGGAGATCGGTCGTGGGGCCCTGCGCCTCACGCCGCGATGGCCTCCTGCATGACGGCCCCCGGAGAGATCCGCAGGCGTGCCACGGCCGCGTCGCCGGCTCCGGGCACGTGGCCGAAGTCGGTGGTGGCGATCACGCTCTGGCCGCCCGAACGCAGCTCGCCCGCGAGCATCTCCCGGCGCTCGGCGTCGAGCTCGCTCATCACGTCGTCGAGCAGCATCAGCGGTATCTGGCCGCGCTCCTCGGCGAGCACCGCCCGCTCGGCGAGCAGCAGGGCCAGCAGGGCCAGCCGTTGCTCGCCCTGGGAGCCGTACACGCGCAGCTCCCGTCCATCGCGCAGCACGGCCAGCTCGTCGCGGTGCGGGCCGTAGCCGGTGAAGCCCCGTTCGAGATCGCGCTCGAGGCGCTCGGAGAGCTCGCGGACGTACTCCTCGGCGTCGGCGACGGTGGCACGGGGGCGGTAGCGCAGCGAGACCTCGCCGGTCACCCCGAGCCCACGAGCGCGGTCGGCGAAGACGTCGGCGAGCAGATCCACGGCGCGCTCCCGGTGCTCGCGAACGCGCAGGCCGGCACGGGCCAGCTCCTGGTCCCATGCCCCCATCGAGGCCCGCGAGGCACGTCCGGCCCGGATCCCGCCCAGCAGGGCGTTGCGCTGGGCCAGGGCCCGCGAGTACTCCCCTCGGTCCGCCGCCCGCGCCGGCCACAGGGCCGCCACGAGCTGGTCCATGTGGGAACGCCGCAGCGCGGGGGGCCCTTTGACGAGCTCCAGGCGGTCGGGCAGGAACACGCTCACCAGCGGCCTGAAGCCGAGGTCCAGGACGCGCTCGACGGGGGCGCCGTCGGCGCTCATGCGCTTCGCGGGCTGGGCAGCACCCGCGGCCGCGCCGAAGCCGACGGCCAGCTCGTGCGGTTCGTCGCCGTCGAGCAGCTGGACCGTGACGCGGGCCGCCTCGGCGCCGAAACGGACCAGCTCGCGCTCGTTGCGAGTGCGCGGCGAGCGACCGGTGCAGCCGTAGTACACGGCCTCCAGGAGGTTGCTCTTGCCGGCTCCGTTGGGTCCGTAGACGACGCTCAGGGAGCCGCCGAGGACGGCCTCCGCGCGCGTGTAGCTGCGAAAGTCGCGCACCTGCACGGACAGGACACGCGCTGCCACGGCGTCACACGTTCAGGCGAATGGGCATGATCAGGTACACGAAGTCGCCCGTGTCGGGCGTTTCGATCACGCCGGGGCGCAGCGGGCTGATCAGCTTCAGCACCAGCTCCGGGGACTCGATGCTCTCGAGCCCGTCCTTGAGGAACTCGGGGTTGAAGCCGATCTCGAACAGCTCGCCGTGGAAGGGCACGGGGATCGCCTCACTGGCCTCGCCGATGTCGGGGGTCTGGGCCGAGACGGTGAGCGTGCCCTCGCTGAAGCTGAGCCGCAGGGGGGCGTTCTTCTGGGCCAGCAGGCTGATGCGCCGCACCACCTCGCCGAGCTCGGCAGTCGACATGCGCAGCTCGTGATCGACCGAGTCGGGCAGCAGCTGGCGGTAGTTGGGGAACTGGCCGTCGATCAGGCGGGAGGAGAGCACCGTGTCGCCGAGCTCGAAGATCACCTGGTTGGACCCTCGGCTGACCGAGAGCGTGTCGGCGTCCGTGGCGGACGCGATCCGGACCAGCTCCTGCAGCGCCCGCGCCGGGACGTTGACCTCGAGCGCGCTCTGCACGGCGGGCTCGAGCGCAGTCTGCTTGACGCACAGACGGTAGGAGTCGGTGGCCACCATCCGCAGCTCCGATCCCGAGGCCGTCATCAGGATCCCGGTGAGGACCGGCCGGGTCTCGTCACGGGAGGCCGATCGAGCCACGCGGCTGACGGTCTCCACAAAGGCTTCCGCCGGAAGCGTCACGCGGGTGTCGGCCTCCGGCTCCGGCAGCGTCGGGAAGTCCTCGGCCCGCAGGGTGCGCAGGTGGAAGGTCGCCGGGCCGCTGATGATCTCGACGTCGCCCTCGGCACTGCGCAGCTCCATCGTCAGCTGCTCGGCGGGCAGTGAGCGGACCACGTCGAGCAGCAGCCGGGCCGGCAGCACGGCGGCACCCGGGCGTTCGACCTCGGCGTTGAGCGGCACCCGTAGGCCGACGTCCATGTCGGTGGCGAGCAGCTCGGGCGTGCTGTCGGGCTGGGCCGAGACCATCACCCCCGATAGCGCCTGCACGGCGCTGCGAGTCGAAGCGACGCGTACCGCGCCCTGAAGTTGGTTCAGGAGATCAGAGCTGGGGAGGGTGAGCTTCATCTGTCTAGAGAGATATCGAGAAGTACATAGGGGCTGTGGAGATGTGCGAAGTCAACGTTCATCGAGGATCTGACGGCAAGCGGTGGTGGACAGCCGGTGGACCGACGGTGGGCAGTCTCTCAGGCTCAGCGGTCGCGGGGGTCTTCACGGTGTCGCCGGCGGCTCGCAGCCGAGTGCTGTGCACAGACGGTGGAGTGCGAGCCTGGAGGACTCGTCGGAGCTGATCTTGGCGGAGGCCCGCCTGCAGGCGTGAAGGACGGTCGTGTGATCGCGTCCGCCGAACTCCTGGCCGATCGACAGCAGCGACTTGCCGGTGATCTCTCGTGAGAGGTACATGGCGATCTGGCGTGGCCACGCCACACGGGCGGCACGAGAGCTCGACAGGAGCTCCTCGGAGGAGACGCCGAACAGCTCGCAGGCGGCGGCCTGGATCTCGGCGACGGTGCGCGGACGGCGACCGGGTGACGGTGCCTGGGGATAAAGGCCATCGAGGACCTCTTCGGCCAGGCCGCGGCTGATCGCTCGTCCACTCAGCGAGCTGAAGGCGACCACGCGGATGAGCGCCCCCTCCAGCGCCCGCACGTTGCTGTGGACGCGGGCGGCGATCACCTCGAGTGCCTGCTCGTCGTCGAGGCGGACGTCGTCGTGGTGGGCCCGCTTGCGCAGGATCGTCAGGCGGGTGGCATGGTCCGGTGGCTTGATGTCTGCGATCAGGCCGGCCGCGAAACGCTCTCGCAACCTGTCCTCCAGCGCCTGGAGATCGTGAGGAGGGCGGTCGGAGGTCAGCACGATCTGACGGCCCTCGTCGTGCAGGGCGTTGAAGGTGTGGAAGAACTCTTCCTCGGTGCGGGTCTTCTGCTGCAGGAACTGGACGTCGTCGAGCAGCAGCACGTCGACGTCGCGGAAGCGGGCCTTGAAGCGCTCGACACCGCCGGAGGAGAGGGCGGCCAGGAACTCGTTTGTGAACGACTCCCCGGTGGTGGCTCTGACGCTCATCTCCGGCGCGTGCAGCATGAGCAGGTTGGCGATCGAGCTCAGTAGGTGGGTCTTGCCGACGCCCGGGGGGCCGCAGATGAAGAGCGGGTTGTAGGCCTGGGCAGGTATCTCCGCGACGGTCAGCGCGGCCGCGTGGGCGAGGCGGTTGCTGTCACCGATTACGAACTGCTCGAAGGTGAGCTTGGGGTTGCCGAGCGGGCTGGTTCGGAACGAAGGCCGCGGAGGCGGTGGCGCGGCGGCGGGGCGGGCGGCGCCGGCGTCGCGGACGGGCTGCTCGGATGCTTCGGCCAGCTCCAGCCGCCAGTCGGGGCCGAGCGTCGAGCTCGATGCTGGCCTGGATGGCGCGCCCGTAGCGCTCCTGGATCCAGCGGCGGGCATGTGCGGGCACCGCCACCACCACGGACTGCTCGCGCAGTTCGAGCGCTCGCAGTGGCTCGAGCCAGATCTTGTATGTCGGCTCGTCGACCACGAGCGCCAGCTGGGCCTGGACGTGCGACCAAATCTCCTCGAGGTCGTGGTTCACGGCAGCGTCTTGCGGCTCCTTCCCAGAAGCGGCCAACATCACGATTGAAAGAGGACCCGAGGGCCCGGGAGCAGCGACTATAGCCAACGCCTAAAGGCCGCCGTGAGGGCTGCTCGCAATTGGCGAGGAATTTTCCAAGTGCCCCTCCGAGCCCCTCCGGCAGGCGCCGGCGCCGGCTCCTATTGGCGCCTCTGTCGAGCGGACCGCAGGCGGAACTGAGGCCCTCCCACACCCCTATACTCCATGCGGCATGAAGCGGACCTACCAGCCCAAGAAGCGCAAGCGTGCGCGTGTCCACGGCTTCCGCGCGCGAATGCGCACGAGGGCCGGACGGTTGACCCTCAAGCGTCGCCGCGACAAGGGACGCAAGCGGCTATCCACCTGAGACGCCGCGGCGGGCAACGCGCGAGGTGAGCGAGGAGCACGCGATCAGGCCGCGCCTCACGTCCCGCGGCGGGCGCCTGTCACGCAGCGCCGAGTTCGAGCGTGTCTACCGTCACGGGCGCTCGAGCGCCACGCGCCACTTCGTGCTGTACGTGTTCGACAGTCCGACCGCCGGCCCCAGCCGTCTCGGCCTGTCGGTGTCCCGCAAGGTCGGCGGTGCCGTGCAGCGCAACCTCGTCAAGCGGGTGTTGAGGGAGGCCTTCGCGGCGCTCGTCCAGCAGGTCGGCGACGGCCACGATCTGGTCATCGTGGCGCGGCCGGGTGCCGCCGAGCTGACCGAGCGCGACGGCTTGGCCGGCGTGCAGGAGGCGCTCGCGGAGCTGCTGGGCAAGGCGGGCCTCACGCCTGTCGCGGCGGGGGGCCCATGAGCTCGACGGCGGCCCAGCCTCCGCCGCCGGCGACCGCCGTGCGTCTCGTGCGCGCGCTCGTGAGCCTGCCGATCGTCCTCTACCAGCGTCTGATCTCGCCCGCGCTGCCGCGCCGATGCAAGTACGAGCCGACGTGCTCCCGCTACGCGGTGGACGCGATCCGTGAGTTCGGTGTGGGCCGCGGCCTGGTGCTGGCCGGCTGGCGGCTGCTGCGCTGCAACCCCTTCAGCTACGGCGGCTTTGACCCGGTCGAGGATCAGCATCTCTTCAAGGCCGCCCACCGCCACGCCCACTCCCACGGGGACGGACCGGCGTGATCCTCGCGAACATCATCCAGGACGCCTTCGCGCCCCTGATCAGCCTCTTCGAAGGGATCATGGTGTTCATCCACGACCACCTCGTGGGGGGCAGCTGGGGCCTGGCGATCGTGCTCTTGACGGTGCTGATCCGGGCGGTGCTGGTGCCGCTGACCTACCGGCAGCTGAAGTCGATGCAGGAGATGCAGCGGCTGGCGCCCCAGATGCAGGAGCTCAAAGAGCGCTACAAGGACGACAAACAGCGCCAGCAGCAGGAGCTGATGAAGTTCTACCAGGAGAACAAAATCAACCCGCTGGCGTCCTGCCTGCCGCTGCTCTTGCAGCTGCCCGTGTTCATCTCGCTGTTCTACATGCTGCGCACGGACCTGAAGAAGCACATCTGCCCGGAAGGGCTGATCACGGCCTACAACCACGCCTCGCACAAGATGGTCCAGCACATCGGCGAAGTGCCGTCGAAGTTCGTCGGGGAAAAGAGCTGCAACGAAGTCCAACCGCACTCGGCCAAGTTCCTGTTCATCCCCGACATCACCAACAAGGCCACCGGGATCGTGCTGATCGTGCTGATCGTCCTCTACGTCGGCTCCCAGCTGGGCTCCACGCTGATCGCCACCGCCAGCGCCGACCCCAACCAGCGGCGCCTGATGCTGCTGCTACCGGTCGTGTTCGTGGTGATCCTGTTCCGCTACCCCGCCGGCCTGCTCGTGTACTGGATCACGACCAACCTGTGGACGATCGGCCAGCAGTCGATCATCCGGCGCCGATTGCCCCCGCCACCGCGCCCGGCCAAGAAGGCGTCGCCCAACGGGAAACCCCGAAGTTCGCTCAAACAGCTGCTCGCGGGCGCCGCGGGCCAGCCGACGCCCGAGGTCGCGGGCGCCTCGAGCGGCGGGGGCGCCGCAGCCGCCGGCGCGGAGAGCAGCGCCTCGCCGGCGACCCCGGCGGCGGCCCCGCCACGGCCGCCACGCAAGAAGAAGAAACGATCAGGGAGGCGTAGATGAACGACGCGAGCCCCGAGCACCAGCAGGACAACGCGGAGCTTGAGCCCGCCGAGGCCCTGGAGGAGCTGCTCGAGGAAATCCTCGAGACCCTCGATCTGGACGCGACCGTCGAGGTCGAAGAGGGCGATGGAACGCTGACGGGCCGTCTGGAGGGCGAAGGGCTCGGCCTGTTCATCGGCCGCCGCGGCCAGACGATTGACGCCGTCCAGCACCTGGCCCAGCGGATCGTGTTCCCCGAGGGACCCTCTTCGGTGCGGATCGTGATCGACGCCGACGGTTACCGGGAGCGGCGGGCGGAGTCCTTGCGGGGCCAGGCCGACGACGCGGCCGAGGACGCGATCGCGACCGGCAGGCCGGTGGAGCTGGACCCGCTGCCCGCGTTCGAGCGCAGGATCGTGCACGAGTACCTGCGCGACCGCGGCGACGTGGACACCCACAGCGAGGGTGACGAACCCGACCGCTTCCTGATCGTCAGCCCCAAGCGCGACTGAGCTGCGAGCCATCCGGCTCCGGCCCGCGGGGGTGGGGCGCCTCAGCCCTTCTCGCCCTGGCGGCGGGACCTGCCGCGAATGGCTTGGCGACGGAAGAAGTCGGCGTAGTCCTCGCGCATCGCGCGCACCCGCTGGGCCGCGTGGGCGTCGATCTCATCGCTGAGGAGCGACTCGACGACCGGCAGCACGTCCTCGACCAGGGCGTCCCCGCGGGCCATCCACTGGTAGTAGTTGCGCCCGCCGTGACCGTATGGGCCATACAGCCGCGAGCGCGGGAACAGGCGCTCCAGCCAGCGGAACAGGGTCTCGTGGCGGACGTGCATCCGCAGCGTGATCTGGGGATAGCGTCCGTCGCCCCCGAAATGGCCCTCCCCGATCAGGATGCCCACCACCAGGCCGCGCTCGGCGTCGGTGAGCTCTCTCTGCTGGGCATCGGCCACGCGGGAAATTGTTTCACCGTCAGGAGGCGGTACCGATCCGCGGCTCCGAAGGTGCGCGTCCCGCAGCTGGCTGACGCCGAGGCGCGGTGCGCAGGGTGCGACAAAAGTTGTTTCACCGTCATGAAAAACGTGAAACATCCGGCGGCGAGGGGCGATCGCTCCGGGGGTCCCTGTGTGCATGGCGCGCGCGTGGTCGATCTCCGCGGGTGCGCGGCGGTCAACAACCCAAAAGTTGTTTCACCGTCATGAAAAACGTGAAACATCCGGCGGCGCTCGCTGAGCTGGCCGAGCGCTACGGACTGAGCTCCGCCCAGCAGGCGCAGCTCGGCGCCGTGCTGGGCGTGCTCGAGCGGGATCCGCGGGCGCCGACGAGCGACCGCGCGGCCGAGCGTGCGCTGGAGGTGCACCTGGCTGACTCGCTGGTGGCCACCGAGCTCGCCGAGGTGAGGGCGGCGGAATCGCTCGTGGACATCGGGTCGGGGGCGGGAATGCCGGGCGTGGTGCTGGCTGTGGCCCTGCCGGGCTGCCAGGTGCGGCTGCTGGAGAGCCAGCGCCGCAAGTGCGCATTCCTCGGGGATCTGCTGGAGATCGCGGCGGTCGGCAACGCGGAGGTTGTGTGTGCGCGCGCCGAGGAGTGGCCGGCGGGCCGCGGCCGACACGACGCGGCGAGCGCGCGGGCCGTCGGCACCCAGCCGCTGGTGCTCGAGTACGCGGCACCGTTGCTGAGGCTGGGGGGCGTGCTCGTGGACTGGCGGGGCGGGCGCGATCCCGAGGAGGAGCTGGCCGCGGCGCGGGCGGGGGAGCTGCTCGGGCTGGAGCGCCGGGAGATCGTCCCCGTCACGCCATACCCGCGAGCCGCCGACCTGCACCTGCACGTGTGGGTCAAGCTGTCGGCCACGCCCGAGCGCTTTCCGCGACGCCCCGGGATCGCCCGCAAGCGCCCACTCGGGCGTTGAGGAGGGCGCGCGGGGGCCGCCGTCCCGGGACCCGGCGGGAGGCTCGGGAAACGGCGCGACGGCGCGAACGGCGCTAGCGTTGCGGCTGGTGGGAACCGTTTACGCGATCGCCAACCAGAAGGGCGGAGTGGGCAAGACGACGACCGCGGTCAACGTGGCGGCCTGCATCGCCGAGGCCGGCTACGAGACGCTGCTGGTTGATGTCGACCCGCAGGCGAACGCGACCGTCGGGCTGGGGATCGCGCGGACCCAGGCCCCGGGCCTGTATGAGGTGCTGGCCGGGGACGTGGACGCGCGGGACGCCCTCACCGACACCCCGGTCAGGGGGCTGAAGATGCTCCCGGCCGGGGAGGGACTGGCCGCGGCCGGCATCGAGCTGCCCCGGATCGAGGGCTTCGAGTACCGCCTGCGGGACGCTCTGGCAGAGGTGCGGGAGTCCTTTGAGTACGTGATCCTCGACTGTCCCCCCTCGCTGGGTCCGCTGACGGTGTGCGCGCTGGTGGCCGCCGACCGCGTGATCGTGCCGGTCCAGACCGAGTACTACGCGCTCGAGGGGCTGGCCGGGCTGCTGGAGACGCTCGAGCTGGTGCAGCGGGAGTTGAACCCGCGTCTGACGGTCGCGGGGATGCTGCTGACGATGTACGACGCCCGCACCCGCCTCGGCCAGGACGTCGAGCGGGAGGTCCGGGCCCATTTCCCGGAGCTCGTCTTCCAGACCGTGATCCCGCGCAACGTGAGGGTGGGAGAGGCCCCCAGCTATGGCCTTCCGGTCACCCATCACGACCCCCACAGCGCCGGCGCAGCCGCTTATTTCGAGCTCGCCAAGGAGGTGGCGGCGCGTGGCTAGGCCGAAGCCCGGGATGGGGCGGGGCCTGAGCGCGATCCTGTCGGCCTCCGGCGAGAGCCCGGATGCCGCCGACCAGGAGCTGAGGGAGCTGCCGGTGGAGCTGATCGCGCCCAACCCGCAGCAGCCGCGCCGGCGTTTCGACCAGGCATCGCTGGAGGCGCTGGCCGAGTCCGTGCGGGACACCGGGGTGCTCCAGCCCGTGCTCGTGCGTCCTCGGCCGGGAGGGCGCTACGAGCTGGTGGCCGGTGAGCGGCGCTGGCGGGCGGCCAAGCTGGCAGAGCTCGCGACCGTGCCCGCGCTCGTGCGCGCGCGCGAGGACAGCGCCTCGCTGGAGCTGGCTCTGATCGAGAACATGGTGCGGGAGGACCTCAACCCGGTCGAGGAGGCCCGGGCCTGCGCGGGCCTCGTGGAGGAGCTCGGCCTGACCCGCGAGGAGGTGGGGCGGCGGATCGGGCGCAGCCGCGTGGCGGTCAGCAACCTGCTGCGACTGCTCGAGCTGCCCGACGAGGCGATCGAGATGCTCGAAGAAGGGGTCCTGAGCGAGGGACACGGCCGCGCGCTGCTGCTCGCCGAGGGTCACGACGAGCGCCGCCGGCTGGCGCGTGAAGCACGCGAGCAGCAGTGGTCGGTGAGGGTGCTCGAGGAGCGGGCGCGGGACGGCAACGCATCCTCGAGCGCCGGCAAGGGCGCCCGGCGCGGCGGCGCGGTGCACCCCGACCAGCTCCAGGCGGCTTCCGACATCGCCTCCGCGCTGGGGCGGGCGCTCGGCGCGGAGGTCAAGGTCCGGCCCACGCGCACCGGCTATCGCGCCGAGATGGCCTTCGCCAGCCCCGAGGAGGCACTGGAGCTGGCCGAGCGCGTGGCTCCCGCAAGCTGACCCACCGGCGCTCCGGCGGCCGCGTGGGGGCAGCTAGAGGCCCACGACAGAACTCGTCGCGGTTGAGTTCCGAAGGCGCGGCTTGTGTAACGACTCGCCGACCGATCGCTTCGCCATGTCGCGAGAGTCGATCCGCCTAACCCCAACAAGCGCGCCGCCTCGCTTGTAGCGCGTCGAGGTCGCCTTGAAAACTCCTTCCCATGGTGTAGCCTCTAGCACGCTACATACCAGCGGACTCGGACGGACCACCATATGGCCCAACGCGAACAGCTCAATTTGCGCCTCTCGCCCGAATGGTTCGACGTGCTGTCCATCGCCGCGATGTACGACGATCAGAGCCTCGCCGATTTCGTCAAGGTCATACTTGAGCACCAGGTTGAGCGTCTGCGCGATGATCCCGACATCGTCGAGGTCAGGCGACGCAAGGCCGAGCGCGCGGCCGTTCAGGAAGGCCGCGTTGCGCGCATCGGGGGTCGGCGCAAGGAAAGTGCGTGACCATGCGGCCAAACTTCGCGCTCCTCGGTGCGCCGCCGGTTGCGGTTCTGTCGGGAAGCAAAACTGCTGCCGTCGTAATCGCTGCCGCCGCCGCAGCAGCGCTAATCTTGCCGCTCCTTGGCCGTGCATTAGCGGGACTCCCCGAGTGGGGTCTCAAGATGCACGAAATGCGGGACGCGGTACGACTCAGCCGCGACGAACGGCGTCGTGCGACGCGCCGAGCTCGCGCCCGCCGCCGACGGGCAAAACGGTAGGCGCGTCGCCGACGCCGACGGACCGTGCACCGCTACGATAAAGCAGCGACGCAGCGACGAAATCGGCGGCCGACGCTTATGGACCGTGCGCAAGTACCGGCATAGGTGCGATCGACGGAAGCCGCGCAGCGACGCCAAAAGAGGGCGATTAGCTCAGTCGGTTAGAGCGCTTCTCTGATAAGGAAGAGGTCCCTGGTTCGAGTCCAGGATCGCCCACTACCGAGCCGGGGTTGCAAGCGATGCGGCGGCCCAAGACTCGAAACACGTAGCCCCACGGAGCGGGCAGCGCGGTCGTCAAGCGGGTGGCTTCGCCGTGTAAGGGCCTGATCAGGCACATCGCAATTCGGCTCGGCCAGTCCCGAGCATTCTAGCCCGGTCTCGCGGCTGCAGCCACATTGGGCCCTGACTGTCCGCTGTCGAGCACCAGCGCGCTCGGCTGGCGCCCGAGCATCCCCTCGATTGACTCTGCTCCCAGCGCGAACTGGATCCGAAGGGCTTGGCCGACGGATAAGTCATGCAGGCCGCGCTCGATCTTCGACCAGTGACTCTGACTGATGCCCGCGCGGGCAGCCGCCTGGCGTTGAGTCAAATCCAACTCAAATCTCCGGCGCCTCACATCTGCGCCGAACTCCGCAAGCGCTCCACGGATGCGTCGCTCGGTTATGAGTTTATGGCTCTGAGACATCCGCTTCGAGGTGTTAAATACGCGTCCGTGATGCGTTCAGAATCCTCGGTCCATGGACGGGGGTCAAGTCAGATACAACTTATGCAGACCCTGTGGGCGGAGGGTTGCCTCGGGCGCGTGCCGTTACCGTCAGAAACGGGCTGGCTCGCTGACGAGGTGAGATGCGCGGTCAGCCCTTCCGGCAACCTCGATGCCCTCTGCAGCGCCGCTGCAGCTCGCGTTGTCGAACGCGACTTAGGCGCCGAACTCGGCGAGTCGCAGGCGGCGCTGGTACCTCAGAGTCAGGGCGGATTCCGTATCTGGGTCGATCCCACCCCGTGCGGTGGGTGGGGGTCCGTCGATCCGACGTTGCGAGTGTCGGTGCGCCGGCACCGACTTCGCTTCCGCGTTGCCCATGAGCTCGCGCACACGTTGTTCTACAGAAGGACAAACGGCAGGCCCCGGCGCGTGTTGCCAGGTAGCCCGGAGGAGGAGCGGTTCGCCGACGACTTCGCGCGGGCGCTGCTCGTCCCGTCCAGCGCCGCGAACCGTGCTGTACCGACTCCTCCGGGTCTATTGAACCTCCAGCGGGCATGTGACGTCTCGATCGAGGTGGCGGCGCGCGCTCTGCACGCCGCTCATGCCCGCCCAGTCGCCGTCATTCATTGGCTACATGGGGACCGGATCTCCGTAGCGAATGCACGGATGCAGTGGGGCAGCGCCGGCGTCTCGCTGAGCCGTGCAGACCTTCGTCGCGCGCTGAGATCGGCGGTCGGCGAGGTTCCCGGCTTAGCTCCTCCCTGGGCAATTTTTCTTCCCAGGCGGCGCCAAGTCCTGTGGGTGGGGTCGCCTCAGGCCTGCGAGTCCCAGTCGTCCTTGAGGGCCTTGTAGTGCCGTGCGAGCGCCGGGCCTGTGAGATCGCCACCGCGTCGTGCGGTTTCGTGCGCGAACTCGACGAGCTCCCGAACCTCGGTCTCAATCGTGTCGTCCTCGAACGCGCGTAACGCCGCGAGGTGTTCCGGTGCACAGCTGGGATCGGCGCCGAACTCGTGGTCACCGCCCTCCCAGTGGACCAGCATCGCCTTGGCTAAGTAGGCCAGGACCCACATGCGCTCGTCCTCCGACACCTTCCCGTGCACATAGACACTGAGCGACCAAAGGGCCATATGGTCGTCGTAGATCTCGCGCCCACGTGAGGAGTAGTCGACGAGGCGGCAAATCCCGCGGCCATGGTCGACCAGCACCTCGGCTTGCTTGAGTCGCATCGTCGGCTGCGGTAGCCAGATCACCACCTTCCAGCCGTCGCTCAACTCTGCGAACCGCGCCGCCTCCTGCTCCAGCCGCCGGCGTTCCCGCGGAGGGCTGAACTTCTCCCAGAGCTCTTTCGCGGCCTTCGCTCCCGCGACGCGCCCGGCATGCTTGAACAGACGGCGATCAAGCAGGTCCCTCGCGATCACCGATACCCCTTGCCGACGCCCAGACTCGTACGACGCGTTGACGTCGCGAAGATGCTCGAGCAGGCCCATGTCACCCACCGACAGGAAGAGATCCTCAAGGCGGTGCGCCACCCAGACGTCGAGCGCGGCGCTCGCCTCGTCGCCCACCTCGGCCCGGAGCTGCTCAGGCTCGCCCGGAAGCTGTCGGGCGTCGTAGCGGTCGTCCCACGTGAGTGGCTCGAGTAGGGCGCCCGCTGACTCGGCCCAAAGTGCGTCGTGGAGCATCTCAAGCATCTTCCCCACCATGGCGTCTGCCGCGAGCTTGGCGTGATGAGAAATGACGCGCTCTTGGAGCTCGTATCGGTACCTGAGGTGCTTAAGCAGCTCCGACACGATGTCTTGTCGCTCGCCGCCCCCGCGATGAATATTCAGCGCCATCCTGCGAGGAAATAGCCGGTTGGACCCGCTCGGCGTTACGTAAAAGCCGGTCATGTACCGATGGCCGAGGCTGATCGGAAGGCCCGCGTAGAGATGATCGCGCTGAAGGTAGTCGATCAGATCAGCGCAGATTGTGTTGCCGACGAGGTCTTGCGTAAACGGGTATTGCAGCTCGTGCTGCTTCAGCTCTCCTTTGCTCTTCGAGAGGATCAGCGGTCGCAGCTGGGTCATCAAGTCAGGCTGAAGCAGCTCGCCGACCGTCCACTCGCGCCTCGTCGCGTCACGAAACGTCTGCTCCTCGACCTCTGCCCAAAGCCGGTCGAACCGCGCCCGGTTGGAGTCATGCGCATCGAGCACGAGCAGGTCGTCCTCAATGGAGTGTCCGTAGGGCACGTGACCGATGTCGTGAAGCAGGGCGCCCAGCCGAGCTACGACGATCGCCTCGGCCACTTTGCGGTAGTACTCGCGTAGGGCCTCGGGGAGGTCTCCCTCGCCCGTCAGATTTACGCCAAGTTCACTCCGCCATTCCTCGAACAGGTCGGGTCGACCGTGCCGAGTGTCGCGCTGCGCCAGGGTCGCGTCCAGCAGATCTTGAACCGCTCGGACGGCGCCGAGCGAATGTGCGAAGCGGGTGTGCGTCGCTCCGGGATACACCAGATGGGAGGCGCCGAGTTGCATGACGCGACGGAGCCGTTGCATCGCGGAGCTGTCGACAATCGCTTGCTCAAGCAGGCTGAGATACACGTCGCCTTGCACGGGATCGGTGATCACCTTGCTCGGCGCCAACACGGATGACGGGAGCCCCCAGGGCTCTGCCTCGCGCATGTCCTTGGTCAGACCCCAATCCGGCATGCCGTGAGAATAGGCGGGAGCAACCCCATTTGGCGACCTGCATGGACGCTTGCGTACCGTTCGTCTCCGGGGTGGGAGCGCTCGCCGACATCGTCGGCGGCAACTGCCATCATGGACGCATGAGCGGTGCCGTCCGGTGCTACGTTGCGAGTCCGCTGGGGTTCACGGAGGGTGGACGGCAGTACTATCGCGACCACTACCTTCCGGCTCTTGCCAGCGTCGTGACGCCCGTAGACCCGTGGGCTCTTACGAGCGAGGACGAGGTCGATGCCGCCCTGGCGGCCGGTCGCGCGCGAGAGATGGCGCTTGAGATCGGAAGACGCAACGTCGTCGCAATCCGCTCGTGTGAGCTCCTTGTCGCGTACTTAGAGGGGCAGGAGCCCGACTCCGGCACGGTCGCCGAGCTCGGCTACGCCACGGCCTTTGGGCTGACATGCTTCGGGCTCCGATCGGACTTCCGCCAAGCCGGGGAGGTAGGCGCCGCAGTCAATCTCCAAGTCGAGACGTTCGTGCTCGACTCGGGCGGACGAATCTGCGCATCCCTGGACGAGCTCGTACGCGAGCTGGGAGCGGTCGCGGGGACTGAAGCACGCACTAGCCTGATCAGCGCGTAGCCGTCACGCTCCGGTCGACTAATGCACTGCTATGGCGATCGCCGCTGCGTATACGAGAAAAGTCGCTACCGCGAGCAGCTCGTAGCGGAGATAGCGGTATCCCCGCCCTGCATGGCCAGACTCGAAGCGGAGGATGTCCGCGAGCTTCAGCATCTCGGCGGCAAGCTCGTCGTAGGTTCGCTCGGGCAACTTGAGTTCATCGACCCGTGCACGCAGCACGTCGAAGAGCTGCCCTTCCGAGCGAAGCTCGTCTAGGATCGGAAAAAACGCTCTCGGGTAGCGTCCGACAAGCTCGGCTTCGGTTGTCTGGGGTCGGTATGGGCTGATCGCCCGAATCAGGTATCCAACCGACACCAGAAAGCAGGCGAGTGCCGCGACGAGAAGGGCGAATGCAACTACGCGCTCCGCGGCCGTGGCGTGGGCATAGGTGGAGCCAGTCTTGCCCAGGATCGTCAAGATCCCCGTAAACAAGAGGCCATGGACGATCAGCGCCGCCGAGGCCTTAGAGTCATTCGCCTTGATCGAGCCCTGCAAGTCCGCGATCGACGCAAGAAGGACTGTGAGCGCCCTGTCTTGCCCTTTGGGCTCTGATTGCTGGGGCGGCACCGCCATTCTCGGGGCTAGAGTCGTGCAACGAGGGGCGCCACGTCAAGCACGCCGTTCGCGAGGCGCTCGTCGAGTCGCTGGCGACTGCTTTCGAAGAGGCTCGTTAGGCGAGCGGCTAGGTCGGGCGGCACGTAGGTGTCGATCTGCCCTGGATCGCTCGTCTGCGCCCATCGAACGTCGATGCCGGCGATGAGCTCACGCCAGACTCCCGGCATCTTGGCAGCGCGCGGTGCGCCTAGCGCCCCGGCTTCCCGGTCCTCCGTTGCGACGACGATCTGGCCGACGCCTGCGTTGATCAGCGCAACGGTGCACATCGGGCACGGCTCAAGACTCGCATAGAGGCGCAGCTGGCCAGAAGGGCCCCCTCTCGGCGCCGGCCGAAGAATTATCCCGTCGCTTGCGATGTCGCTGACGCTCGCCGCGCCATTGCCTGTACGCGGGAACTCGTGCGCCAAGCGCCGCGCCCGCTTGAGGGCGTTGATCTCGGCATGTCCACACGGGTCTTTGTCCGAGAAGAGCGTGTTGACCCCGATTACAACGAGCTCGTGCTGCTCGCCGCGTAGCGTCAACGCTGCCGCGATTGGGTAATTGCCGGCGACGCCGGTCCTCGTTGCGTGGGTCAGGAGCTGCTCAAAGTAGAACGACGCCGCCTGGGCCTGCACGCCGGAAACACTATCGACGGGTCACGGCGATCTAACCTACCCAAGGCTCTGACCAGTCGGCAGACGCGCCGGGTAGCCGGAGGTCCTCACGAGCCCCCGTCGTCCAGAGGAATGTTTATTCTGGCGACCCGTGCTCGCCGTGAGCACCGACGAAGTCTCGACGGTCATCCGCGCCGTGGCGCCGTTGGCCTGGCCGGTGCTCCTCGCTGTGGTCATCTGGAGATACGGCGGATCCTGGGCAGCAGCGATTACGTCCGCAATCAGAGAGCGAGACGTCAAAGCGAAAGTCGGGATCGCGGAGGTGTCGATCGGCGGCAAGTCGGTTCCGATCAACGCGGCGTTCGCCAATGCCACGAAGGTCATTGACGACCTCCAGAAGCGCATCTCCTCGGCCGGGACGGCGGCGCCCGGGACAGCCGGACTAGACGCCGACGAAGCCGAAGACGCCCCAGCGCCCTCGGTGCGGCGCCTGTTGTGGGTCGACGACGAGCAGGACGGGATCGCACTAGAGGTGTCCGCCGTCAAGGAACGGGGCATCGCAGTTCTCCCGCGGACATCTAGCGACGAGGCGATAGAGGCACTGCTCGCCGACGATCGCCTACCGGACGCGGTCGTGAGCGACATGGGGCGCTGGGAGGGCGGAGCGTACAAGGCGACCGCGGGCCTAGAGCTTCTCGACCGAGTTCACGAGATCGATCCGCTGCTTCCGGTCATCTTCTACACCTCGCCCGAGAAGGCGAGGTCCCAAAAGGCCGCCGCGCTCGGGCGAGGCGCGTTTGGGATCACCGCTTCTCCAAGCGCCTTGCTTGAGCTCCTCCTCATCAACATCGGCCCGCACTCGGCTCAGCGAATGGAGGTCGAGGCGATTGCGATCATGGGGCTAGCCGGCTATAGGGAGGTGACGGGCCTTGCGGAGCGTGGTGTAGACTTCCTCATGGAGAAGGGCGATGAGCGGATCGGCGTCGAGATTCGCGCGACTGCTGCCTCGCCCCCTGCGGATCGCCTGGGACAGAGCTTGGTCCGCGCTGGCGGCGAGGCGCTTCGCTTGCGAGCCGCTGAGCTCCTGTTCGTGGTGGCCGTACCCTGCGCCGTCCCGGACGCGGATCTCCCCCGGATCAAGATCTCCATCGTGACGCTTGAGGACATGCGGCGCCGCTTCGCACCCGCCAAATAGCTCCGTCGCGGCTTCGTGGCTGGTGCGCGGCACGCCTGGACGGCTCACGACGGCGTCTGCGATCGGCTCCCGACAGCCGGGGGGCCGTGTGGAAGCTCGAGACGCCCGCAGAGGACTATCGGGGCCAGCATCGCCCCCGCTGGGGTCCTCCCGACTCGCAAAAGCCCTGCAAATCTCCCCCGTGCCGCAATGTCGGCGGCGGCCCGCCCCGGCGAGCGGCCAAACGCGGCTTCGTGCTGCGGAAAACTGCTTGCAGCGGTCTCACCTGTCTGGTACGTTCGTCCACTCTGCCCCGCGTAGGCTACACAGCGCCCCTCGACGGCTTCGGCCGGGCGCGCCTAGACGTCACAGGAGACGACTCGGGATCATGGAAGATAGGTACACCGTCGCGGACGCGCCCGATCGGGTGGTTACACTCCGCGCGCTTCTTGAAGGCAGCATATGCGGTCCCGCTCTCTGGAGGGAGAGCCGGCGAACGCGGGGCACAAGTTCACTGGATAGGGCCCACTCCCGGGCCTGCGGTTCTTAGGAGGAGACCATGATTCATCGCGCTCGATCGGGTCGGCAGCCAGGTAACGGAATCGCACTCGGGTGGGGCCTGTCGCGGCGGTCGCGGCGGCTCTGGCTCGTCGCGCAGCTGCTCGGCGTGCTCGTGACGATGGCACTGGTGTCCTCCGCGTCCCCCTCGGCTGCCCTCGCCGGCGGCGGATCTGGCGGCGGCGGCGGCGGGAACGAATGCACCTACGGCTGGGGCGGCTCGGGGTGCGAACAGTGTTACTTCGAGTGGGGCTGCGAATCGGTCAGCTTCTCGATCGTCAAGGAACAGCGCATCGCCGGTGAACACTCCTACACGACCTCCAAGCTGACGGGCGACGTCGGGCAGAAGATCGAATACAAGATCACCGTCACCAACACGGGGAGCTCGACGCTCAACCTGGGGCCGTTGTCTGACGGGGCCTGTACGAACATCGATCCGTCGGGCAGCACGGTTCTGAGGTCCAATGAATCGGAGACCTTCACGTGCGAACACGTGCTCGGCCAGGGTGACCACTCGCCGTATACGAACTACGCCTCGATCGAAGGCTGCCTGAAGTCCTACGAATACCAGTTCCCGTGCGGTCACGGCTACGGCCAGCAGGGGGGCACGCCGTGCAAGGTCAAACAGTCCAACACGGTCGAAGTGGAACTCTCGCCGAGCTTCGCGATCAAGAAGGAACAGCGGATCAAGGGCGAAACCACCTACACGACGGCGAAGCTGAAAGCCAAAATAGGGCAGACCGTCGAATACCTGATCACGGTCGAAGACACCGGCAGCTCCACCGTCACCTTCGGCTCCCTCACGGATCCGAAATGCACGAACATCAAGCCCACGGGGTCATTCGAACTCGCGCCCGGATCGACAAAGACCTTTACGTGTGAACATGTGCTGGGCGAAGGCGATCGGCCGATCTATACCAACACGGCCACGATCGAAGGCTGCCTGAAGTCTCACGAAAAGGAATACCCGTGCGGCCACGGCTACGGCCAGCAGCCGGGTACGACCTGCAAGGTCAAAGAATCGAACACGGTGGAAGTCGAAGTTGAAGCCGAAACGCCCTCGTTCAACATCAAGAAGGAACAGCGGATCAAGGGCGAAGGCGGCTACACGGCCGCGAAACTGAAAGGCAAAGTGGGGCAGACGGTCGAATACCTGATCACGGTCGAAAACACCGGCGGCTCGGCGGTTACCTTCGGAGCGCTGACGGATTCGAAATGCACGAACATCAAACCGTCGGGCTCGTCTGAACTGGCGGCAGGCGCCAAAGAGACCTTCACCTGCGAACACGTCCTGGCTGAAGGCGACAAACCGATCTACACGAACGCCGCCACGCTCGAAGGCTGCCTGAAGTCCCACGAAAAAGAATTCCCCTGCGGCCACGGCTACGGCAACAAACCCGGTACGACGTGCAAGGTCAAAGAATCGAACACGGTGGAAGTCGAAGTTGAAGCCGAAACGCCGCTGTTCACGATCCACAAGGAACAGCGCATCCAGGGCGAACCGTCCTACACCGCGGCCAAACTCAAAGGCCAGATCGGTCAGACGATCGAATACCTGATCACGGTCGAAAACACCGGAGGCACCGCGGTCACGTTCGGCGCCCTGACCGACGCGAAATGCACGAACATCAAACCGTCCGGCTCGTCCGAACTGGCGGCCGGGGCGAAAGAGACCTTCACGTGTGAACACGTCCTCGTCGAAACGGACGCTCCGATCTACACCAACGCGGCCACGATCGAAGGCTGCCTGAAGTCCCACGAACAGGAATTCCCCTGCGGCCACGGCTACGGCAACAAACCCGGCACGACGTGCAAGATCAAAGAATCGAACACGGTCGAAGTGGAAGTCGAAGTTGAAGAACCGGGCTTCTCGATCCACAAGGAACAGCGGATCGCTGGGGAAGCTGGGTTCACGGCGTCGAAGCTGGTGTCTGAAGTTGGGAAGAAGGTCGAATACAAGATCACGGTCTCGAACACGGGGAACACGACCTTGAAATTCGGTGCGTTGAAAGACGCGAAATGCTCGAATGTGGTGCCGGCTGGGGAAACGTCCTTGAAAGCCGGGGAATCGGAGAGCTTCTCGTGTGAACACACGCTCACCGAAGGGGACGCGCCGCTCTACACGAACGCTGGGTCGATCGTTGGTGGCGGCAAAGAAATGACTTCGAACACGGTCGAAGTGGAAGTCCTGGTCGGGAGCTTCACGGTCAAGAAGGAACAGCGGATCAAGGGCGAAGCGGGCTACACGACCGCGAAACTGAAAGCCGAAGTGGGGCAGACCGTGGAATACAAGATCACGGTCTCCAACACGGGCGGGACGACCTTGAAATTCGGGGCGTTGAAAGACGCGAAATGCACGAACATCCAGCCGTCCGGGGAAACGACCCTGAAAGCCGGCGAATCAGAGGCGTTCACGTGCGAACACGTGCTGGTCACGGGCGACAAGCCTGTCTACACGAATGTCGCGACGATCGAAGGTGGCGGGAAAGAAAAAGAAACCCCGCCCGTCGAAGTCGAAGTTGAAGAACCGGGCTTCTCGATCCACAAGGAACAGCGGATCGCTGGGGAAGCTGGGTTCACGGCGTCGAAGCTGGTGTCTGAAGTTGGGAAGAAGGTCGAATACAAGATCACGGTCTCGAACACGGGGAACACGACCTTGAAATTCGGGGCGTTGAAAGACGCGAAATGCTCGAATGTGGTGCCGGCTGGGGAAACGTCCTTGAAAGCCGGGGAATCGGAGAGCTTCTCGTGTGAACACACGCTCACCGAAGGGGACGCGCCGCTCTACACGAACGCTGGGTCGATCGTTGGTGGCGGCAAAGAAATGACTTCGAACACGGTCGAAGTGGAAGTCCTGGTCGGGAGCTTCACGGTCAAGAAGGAACAGCGGATCAAGGGCGAAGCGGGCTACACGACCGCGAAACTGAAAGCCGAAGTGGGGCAGACCGTGGAATACAAGATCACGGTCTCCAACACGGGCGGGACGACCTTGAAATTCGGGGCGTTGAAAGACGCGAAATGCACGAACATCCAGCCGTCCGGGGAAACGACCCTGAAAGCCGGCGAATCAGAGGCGTTCACGTGCGAACACGTGCTGGTCACGGGCGACAAGCCTGTCTACACGAATGTCGCGACGATCGAAGGTGGCGGGAAAGAAAAAGAAACCCCGCCCGTCGAAGTCGAAGTTGAAGAACCGGGCTTCTCGATCCACAAGGAACAGCGGATCGCTGGGGAAGCTGGGTTCACGGCGTCGAAGCTGGTGTCTGAAGTTGGGAAGAAGGTCGAATACAAGATCACGGTCTCGAACACGGGGAACACGACCTTGAAATTCGGTGCGTTGAAAGACGCGAAATGCTCGAATGTGGTGCCGGCTGGGGAAACGTCCTTGAAAGCCGGGGAATCGGAGAGCTTCTCGTGTGAACACACGCTCACCGAAGGGGACGCGCCGCTCTACACGAACGCTGGGTCGATCGTTGGTGGCGGCAAAGAAATGACTTCGAACACGGTCGAAGTGGAAGTCCTGGTCGGGAGCTTCACGGTCAAGAAGGAACAGCGGATCAAGGGCGAAGCCACCTACACGACCGCGAAACTGAAAGCCGAAGTGGGGCAGACCGTGGAATACAAGATCACGGTCTCCAACACGGGCGGGACGACCTTGAAATTCGGGGCGTTGAAAGACGCGAAATGCACGAACATCCAGCCGTCCGGGGAAACGACCCTGAAAGCCGGCGAATCAGAGGCGTTCACGTGCGAACACGTGCTGGTCACGGGCGACAAGCCTGTCTACACGAATGTCGCGACGATCGAAGGTGGCGGGAAAGAAAAAGAAACCCCGCCCGTCGAAGTCGAAGTTGAAGAACCGGGCTTCTCGATCCACAAGGAACAGCGGATCGCTGGGGAAGCTGGGTTCACGGCGTCGAAGCTGGTGTCTGAAGTTGGGAAGAAGGTCGAATACAAGATCACGGTCTCGAACACGGGGAACACGACCTTGAAATTCGGTGCGTTGAAAGACGCGAAATGCTCGAATGTGGTGCCGGCTGGGGAAACGTCCTTGAAAGCCGGGGAATCGGAGAGCTTCTCGTGTGAACACACGCTCACCGAAGGGGACGCGCCGCTCTACACGAACGCTGGGTCGATCGTTGGTGGCGGCAAAGAAATGACTTCGAACACGGTCGAAGTGGAAGTCCTGGTCGGGAGCTTCACGGTCAAGAAGGAACAGCGGATCAAGGGCGAAGCCACCTACACGACCGCGAAACTGAAAGCCGAAGTGGGGCAGACCGTGGAATACAAGATCACGGTCTCCAACACGGGCGGGACGACCTTGAAATTCGGGGCGTTGAAAGACGCGAAATGCACGAACATCCAGCCGTCCGGGGAAACGACCCTGAAAGCCGGCGAATCAGAGGCGTTCACGTGCGAACACGTGCTGGTCACGGGCGACAAGCCTGTCTACACGAATGTCGCGACGATCGAAGGTGGCGGGAAAGAAAAAGAAACCCCGCCCGTCGAAGTCGAAGTTGAAGAACCGGGCTTCTCGATCCACAAGGAACAGCGGATCGCTGGGGAAGCTGGGTTCACGGCGTCGAAGCTGGTGTCTGAAGTTGGGAAGAAGGTCGAATACAAGATCACGGTCTCGAACACGGGGAACACGACCTTGAAATTCGGGGCGTTGAAAGACGCGAAATGCTCGAATGTGGTGCCGGCTGGGGAAACGTCCTTGAAAGCCGGGGAATCGGAGAGCTTCTCGTGTGAACACACGCTCACCGAAGGGGACGCGCCGCTCTACACGAACGCTGGGTCGATCGTTGGTGGCGGCAAAGAAATGACTTCGAACACGGTCGAAGTGGAAGTCCTGGTCGGGAGCTTCACGGTCAAGAAGGAACAGCGGATCAAGGGCGAAGCGGGCTACACGACCGCGAAACTGAAAGCCGAAGTGGGGCAGACCGTGGAATACAAGATCACGGTCTCCAACACGGGCGGGACGACCTTGAAATTCGGGGCGTTGAAAGACGCGAAATGCACGAACATCCAGCCGTCCGGGGAAACGACCCTGAAAGCCGGCGAATCAGAGGCGTTCACGTGCGAACACGTGCTGGTCACGGGCGACAAGCCTGTCTACACGAATGTCGCGACGATCGAAGGTGGCGGGAAAGAAAAAGAAACCCCGCCCGTCGAAGTCGAAGTTGAAGAACCGGGCTTCTCGATCCACAAGGAACAGCGGATCGCTGGGGAAGCTGGGTTCACGGCGTCGAAGCTGGTGTCTGAAGTTGGGAAGAAGGTCGAATACAAGATCACGGTCTCGAACACGGGGAACACGACCTTGAAATTCGGGGCGTTGAAAGACGCGAAATGCTCGAATGTGGTGCCGGCTGGGGAAACGTCCTTGAAAGCCGGGGAATCGGAGAGCTTCTCGTGTGAACACACGCTCACCGAAGGGGACGCGCCGCTCTACACGAACGCTGGGTCGATCGTTGGTGGCGGCAAAGAAATGACTTCGAACACGGTCGAAGTGGAAGTCCTGGTCGGGAGCTTCACGGTCAAGAAGGAACAGCGGATCAAGGGCGAAGCCACCTACACGACCGCGAAACTGAAAGCCGAAGTGGGGCAGACCGTGGAATACAAGATCACGGTCTCCAACACGGGCGGGACGACCTTGAAATTCGGGGCGTTGAAAGACGCGAAATGCACGAACATCCAGCCGTCCGGGGAAACGACCCTGAAAGCCGGCGAATCAGAGGCGTTCACGTGCGAACACGTGCTGGTGGAAGCCGATGGGCCGATTTACACGAACGTGGCAGCGATTGAAGGCGGCGGGAAAGAAAAAGCCACGCCTCCGGTCGAAGTCGAAATCGTCGGCCAGGCGCTCGCGATCAAGAAGGAACAGCGGATCAAAGGCGAAGCCGGCTACACAACGGCGAAACTGAAAGCCGAAGTGGGCCAGACGATCGAATACAAGATCACAGTCACCTACACGAGTGGCGTCTCGGCGTTGAAATTCTCGGCGTTGAAAGACGCGAAATGCACGAACATCCTTCCGGTCGGCGAAACGACGCTCAAACCAGGCGAATCGGAGGTGTTTACGTGCGAACACGTCTTGACCGAAGGCGACGAAAACCCGTATAGAAACACCGCCTCGATTACGACCGGCGGGAAAGAACTGACCTCGAACACCGTAGAAGTCGAAAAGCTGATCCCGAACTTCACGGTCAAGAAGGAACAGCGGATCGCGGGCGAAGCCAGTTACACGACGGTGGAATTGTTCTCAGAAGCCGGGAAGACGGTCGAATACAAGATCACGGTCACGAACACGGGGGCCACGTCCTTGAAATTCGGGGCGTTGAAAGACGCGAAATGCACGAACATCCAGCCGTCCGTGGAAACGACCTTGAAAGCGGGCGAATCCGAGACCTTCACGTGCGAACACGTGCTCGTGACCGGCGACAAGCCGGTCTACACGAATACCGCGACGATCACGGGTGGCGGGAAAGAAAAAGAATCGAACACGGTCCTCGTGAAGTTCAAAGAAGAACACAAACCGGGCTTCACGATCACGAAGTTCCAGGAAATCAGCGGGTCCGGCAAGGGCTTCACCGCCGGAGCGCTCGTGGGCAGCGTCGGCCAGACCGTGGACTACGAGCTGATCGTGAAGAACACGGGCAACACGCCGCTGACGTTCTCGAACTTCACGGACACCAAATGCGTCGAAATCGTCGAAGGAAAGAAAGAACTGCAGCCGGGCGAAGAAACGACGTACACGTGCCACCACGTGATCACCGAAGTCGGCGACTGGGTCAACGAAGGCACGATCACCGGGACGCCTCCGGGCGAATCGCCGATTACGCACACGTCGAACCAGTTGGTCGTCTACGACGCCCTCTTCAAGATCGAAAAGCTCCAGCGGCTTTCCTCAAACGATCCGTTCACGACCTTTGAACTCACGGGCACCGTCGGCCAGGTCGTCGAGTACGAGATCGTCGTCACGAACACCTCGGAAATCCCGCTGACGTTCTCGAACCTCAGCGACCCGAACTGCCAGAACATCACCGGCGGGCCCGGCGCCAACCCCGTGCCGCCAGGGCAGTCGACGATCTACACCTGCGAACACGCGCTCTCGACGGTGGGCCCATACGCCAACGAAGCCACCGTGGAAGGCAACGAAGGGGCAGGCAAAAAGACCTCCAACAAGGTGGTCGTGAACGTGACGGCTGCCGCCGTGACGCCGCCGCCCGGGCCGGCTGCGAAACAGCAGGTTGCCGGGATCTGCGACATCTCGGAGTCCTCGATCACCCTCCACGGCGCGTCCGGCTCGAAGAAGAGGCCGTTCAACGTCAGCGTGCCGTCGCTGGGGATCAAGGAAATCACCTTCTACGTGGACGGCCACAAGTTCAAGACGCTGACGGCCGCCCACGCGGTGAAGGGGCAGTTCGTGGTCACGATCGACCCGCGCAAGTACCACTTCGGTGCCCACAAAGTGTCGGTCAAGACCGTGATGACGAACGCGGCCTGCGCCAGGATCGCGCGTACGGGCGTGTTCGTGCGGGCCAAGCCGGCCGCGATAACGCCGAAATTCACGGGCTGAGCCGGGCTCCGGCGGCTACGCCGGGTGCGAAGCAGCGGGGGCGGCCCCAGGGTCGCCCCCTCGTCGAGGGCTCGGTTCGCGCTTGATAATGCCGGGAACCTGCCCCAAAATGGTCCAAATGGACCGGGATTCTCGCTCGTGATGGGCTCGAGCAGCTCTTCTTTGGGACCGTCCCGGCGGACTCGGGCCCGTAGACGCCGCCGGGCTCTCGCGCTCGCCGCCATCGCGAGCCTGCTGGCCGCGGTAGTCGGCGCCTCCGGCGCGGCCGGGGAACGTGAGTCCCTGTACCACCCGGGCGTGATCACCTACTACGGCTTCATCGAAAACCCCGTCGAGGTCCGCTCGGGGCCCAGCAACAGCGCATCGCGGGTTCTGCGTCTGTCCACGAGCACCGCCGACGGGACCAGCATGGTCGTCGAGGCGATCGCGTTGGCCTCCGGGGCGGGCAACCACCAGTGGCTCGAGATCCACATGCCCGTGCTGCCGAACTCCCGCACCGGCTGGGTGCCGGCTTCGGCCGTCAGCCGCCTGGTGCCGGTGCGCGACTGGCTGGTCGTCGAAACCGCGCACCTGAAAATCCGCCTGATCGACTCCGGGCGCGCGGTCTTCTCGGCGCCGATCGGAATCGGCGCCCGCGGCACCCCCACGCCGCACGGGAACTTCTACGTCATCGACCGCCTCTCCGACCTCGCCTCGGGAGGACCCTATGGGCCGCTGGCGTTCGGCACCAGTGCAAAGTCGGCCACCCTGACCGACTGGCCGGGGGGAGGCGTGGTCGGCATCCATGGCACCAACCAGCCGAACCTGATCCCGGGACACCCCTCACACGGGTGCATCCGGCTGCGTAACGCGGACATTCTGCGCCTCGGACGGCTGCTGCCGGTCGGGACCCCCGTCACAATCGAGTGACGCCTCGCGTCCTGGACGGACGCACGAATTAACCCCATCCGTCCAGTTTCTGCAAGAAGCCTTGCCATCGGACGTCCGGCCAGCGACTGCTGCACACCCCTGCGTCGCCTTGGAGAGGGTTGGCGGCTTCACCCTTTGCGTGTGCCAAACCCCTTTGGTACGTTCGTCCAGCAGTTGGTTCAACCCTAATAACGCACAAGACAGTGCGTTTCTTATCAGAGGAGATCGAGCGGATCATGGTCATGGACGACAGACGCGAGGGACACTCGTTCCTACGTCACTGGAAGTTGCAGGTAGCGGCAGTACTGATCGTCGCATTTGCGGCTCTCGCAGGGTCGCCGGCGTTTGCCGGTGCCACGGCGCAGGCGAACACGGGCTCGTCGGGCGGAAGCGGCTGCAGCGAAAGCTGGGGCTCCGTATCGCCGTGGAGCTACGGCTCTTGTCCCTCCCAGGGTGCCGAATTCACGATCCGCAAGGAACAGCGGCTGAAGGGCGAAAGCAGCTACACGACGTCGAAGCTGACGGGCAAGATCGGGCAGGTGGTCGAATACAAGGTCTCGATCGAAAACACCGGCACCGTGGCAACGCACTTCACGGCCCTGTCGGACCCCCACTGCTCGAACATCCAGCCGTCGGGGGCGACCGAACTGGCCGTCGGCGCAAAGGAGTCCTTCACGTGCGAACACACGCTGGCGAAGGGCGACGAATCGCCCTACGTTAACGTGGCCGCGATCGAAGGCTGCTCCAAGGTCGCTGAAAAATCGGGCTACTCGTGCGGCCAGGGCTACGGCAAAACGCCGGGCACGCCCTGCAAGTACAAGGAATCCAACACGGTCGAAGTGGTCGTCGAAGCGGAAACCCCGGAAATCGCGATCCACAAGGAACAGCGCCTGCACGGCGAAACCAACTACACGACCTCGAAGCTGACCGGCAAAATCGGCCAGATCGTGGAATACAAGATCACGGTTGAAAACGCGGGCAACGTGGCGCTGCACTTCACGGCCCTCACCGACGCCCACTGCTCGACCATCTCGCCCTCGGGGCAGACCGAACTGGGGCCGGGTGCCAAAGAGTCCTTCACCTGCGAACACACGCTTGCCAAGGGCGACGAATCGCCCTATGTCAACGTCGCCTCGATCGAAGGGTGCTCGAAAACGGCCGAAAAAGAAGGCCACATGTGCGGCCAGGGCTACGGGAAGACCCCGGGCACGTCGTGCAAGTTCAAGGAATCCAACAAGGTCGAAGTGGTCGTCGAAGCGGAAACGCCTGAATTCACGATCCACAAGGAACAGCGCCTGCACGGCGAAACCAACTACACCACCGCCAAACTGACGGGCAAAATCGGCGAGACGGTCGAATACAAGGTCTCGCTCGAAAACACGGGCAACGTGGCGCTGCACTTCACGTCCCTGACCGACGCGCACTGCACCAACGTCCAGCCCTCGGGCGACACGGAACTGGCGCCGGGCGCCAGCGAGTCGTTCACCTGCGAACACACGCTCGTGAAGGCCGACGAACCGGTGTACACGAACGTGGCCTCGATCGAAGGCTGCTCGAAAAATGCCGAAAAAGAAGGCTACACGTGCGGTCACGGCTACGGGAAGACCCCGGGCACGTCCTGCAAGTTCCACGAATCCAACAAAGTCGAAGTCGGCGTCGAACCGGAATCTCCGGAATTCGTGATCCACAAGGAACAGCGGTTCCACGGGGAAAGCGGCTACACGACGGCGAAACTGACCGGCAAAGTCGGTCAGACCGTGGAATACAAGATCACGGTTGAAAACACGGGCAACGTGGCGCTGCACTTCACGTCCCTGACCGACGCCCACTGCTCGAACGTCTCGCCCTCGGGTCAGACGGAACTGGCTCCGGGCGCCAGCGAGTCCTTCACCTGCGAACACACGCTGGTGAAGGGCGACGAACCGGTGTACACGAACGTGGCCTCGATCGAAGGCTGCTCGAAAAATGCCGAAAAAGAAGGCTACACGTGCGGTCACGGCTACGGGAAGACCCCGGGCACGTCCTGCAAGTTCCACGAATCCAACAAAGTCGAAGTCGGCGTCGAACCGGAATCTCCGGAATTCGTGATCCACAAGGAACAGCGGTTCCACGGGGAAAGCGGCTACACGACGGCGAAACTGACCGGCAAAGTCGGTCAGACCGTGGAATACAAGATCACGGTTGAAAACACGGGCAACGTGGCGCTGCACTTCACGTCCCTGACCGACGCCCACTGCTCGAACGTCTCGCCCTCGGGTCAGACGGAACTGGCTCCGGGCGCCAACGAGTCCTTCACCTGCGAACACACGCTGGTGAAGGGCGACGAACCGGTGTACACGAACGTGGCCTCGATCGAAGGCTGCTCGAAAAACGCCGAAAAAGAAGGCTACACGTGCGGTCACGGCTACGGGAAAACCTCGGGCACGTCCTGCAAGTTCCACGAATCCAACAAAGTTGAAGTCGGCGTCGAAGCCGAAGAACCGAACTTCACGATCCGCAAGGAACAGCGGATCGGGAGCTCGGGCAACTACACGACGGCCAAGCTGTCGGCCGAAGTGGGCCAGACCGTTGACTACCTGATCACGGTTGAAAACACCGGGAACATGGCGTTGACGTTCGGGCCGCTGAACGACGCGAAATGCACCAACATCCAGCCGTCGGGTTCGACGAAACTGGGCCTGGGCGCGAAGGAGTCTTTCACCTGCGAACACAAGCTGGTGGCGGGCGACAAGCCGGAATACACCAACGTGGCGACCATCGAAGGGGGCGGCAAAGAAAAACCGTCCAACAAAGTGGTCGTCGAAGTCGAAGAACCGAACTTCTCGATTGAAAAGCTCCAGCGCATCTCTGGCTCCTTCACGAAGGAACGCCTGAGCGGAGAAATCGGGAACGTCGTCCACTACGAGATCATCGTCAAGAACACCGGGAACACCACCCTGAAGTTCGGTGCTCTCAAGGACGCGAAATGCACGGGGATCAACCCGGCCGGGGAAACGACCCTGAAAGCCGGCGAATCCGAGACGTACACGTGCGAACACACGCTGACGGCGACCGGGGAATACACGAACACCGCCTCGGTCGAAGCCAACGGGAAAGAAAAGGAATCCAACGAAGTGGTGGTCGAAGTTCCGGCCAGCCCGAGCTTCACGATCGAAAAGACCCAGGAAATCAAGGGGTCTGGCGCCGGCTACACGAAGGCGCCGCTGACCGGGAAACTCGGGCAGACCGTTGACTACGACATCACCGTGACCAACACGGGCAACGTCTCGCTGAGCCTGTCCAGCCTCACTGATGGGAACTGCACCAACATCGGCGGCGGCTTGGGCAGCCTGGCGGTCGGCGCGAACACGACGTTCACGTGTGAACACGTGCTCACTGCCGTGGGCAGCTGGACCAACGAAGGCACGATCACGGGCACGCCTCCGGGCGGTACCGGTGTGACCCACACCTCCAACCAGGTGGTGGTCAACGTGCCGGCGGAATCCAGCTTCACGGTCGAAAAGAAGCAGAAGCTCGCCGGTGAATTCACGACCGCAGAACTGGCCGGGAAAATCGGCGAAACTGTCCACTACGAGATCATCGTGGCCAACACGGGCAACGTCCCGCTGAAGATCACGAACACGGTTGACGTCAACTGCACCGGCATGACCGGCGGTGCGAGTGAAATCGGCGTCGGCGGGTCGACGATCTTCACGTGCGAACACACGCTCACGAGCGCGGGACCGTACGTGAACGAAGCGACCGTGGTAGGCAACGAAAAACCGCAGACGTCCAACAAAGTGGTCGTCAATGTGGCCGCACAGCAGGTCAAAGCCCAGTGCGCGATCAACGAGTCGGCGATCGTGCTCCACGGCGGGACCGGCTCCAAGCGCGGACCGTTCACGGTCAGCATCAGCTCGCTTGGGATCAAGCAGATCACGTTCCTGCTGGACGGCAAGAAGATCAAGACGCTGAAGTCATCTCAGGC
Source organism: uncultured Solirubrobacteraceae bacterium (assembly GCA_963821425.1). Lineage (GTDB taxonomy): Bacteria > Actinomycetota > Thermoleophilia > Solirubrobacterales > Solirubrobacteraceae > Palsa-744. Next base: position 1,031,301 of record CAWGDS010000004.1, on the reverse strand, counting down.
GAAGGGCGGTCAGTTCTCGCTGCGGATCGACCCCAGCAAGCTCCACTACGGGGCGCACACACTGACGGTGAAGACGGTGATGACGGACGCGGGGTGCCCGCCGGTTGCGCGGGCGGCCGTGTTCGTCCACCCGCACACGCGGGTGATCACGCCGAAGTTCACCGGCTGAGGCGGAGGCGAGCTCTGGCGTCGCGGTGGGCCCCGGGCGGGGGCTCGCCGCGAGCCGAGCAAGGCTGGTCGAAGCACCCTCGCGCGCGTATCGGCGGGGGTGCTTCGCTTTGGCGGGGTCTGTTGGGGTCGCGTCCAGCCGCAGGAGGAGGGCTGCGTCGAGGCGTATACCGTGGGTCACGGTGAGTGAGAGCGCCCAGCAGCTGATCGACGCCCTCGACCTCGACGCGGCGAGGGCGGCGGTGGCGGGCGACGTCCTGCACACGCCGACGATCCCGTGCGAGGAGCTCGCTCCACTCGCCGGCGGCCCACTGGCCCTGAAGTGCGAGTGCCTGCAGCGGACCGGATCCTTCAAGCTGCGCGGCGCCCTCTCGAAGGTGGCCGCGCTGGGGGCCCGTGCCGGGGCCGGCCTGGTTACTGCCAGTGCCGGCAACCATGGCCGGGCCGTCGCCCAGGCGGCGATGCTGCACGGCATCTCGTGCGAGGTCTTCATGCCCCGCGAGGCCCCCGTCTTCAAGGTCGAGGCGGTGCAGCGGCTGGGCGCCCGCGTGACACTTGCCGGCGAGTCGGTCGACGAGGCCCTGGCGCTGGCCCGCGAGCGTGCCTGCGAGGACGCCACCGACGGCCCCGCGCTCGTACATCCCTTCGACGACCTCGACGTGATCGCCGGTCAGGCGTCCGTTGGCCTCGAGCTGCTCGAAGACTCCCCTGAGGTGGCCCGGGTGGTGGTCCCCGTCGGCGGAGGGGGCCTGGCCAGCGGGATCGGGGCGGCCCTGCGCCGGGCCGGGGCCGGCGTCGATCTGATCGGCGTGCAGGCGAGCGCCTGCGCCCCCTATGCCCGTCTGCTGGACGCGGGGGCCGTCGCGCACGAGCCGGTCGCCTCCAGCGGCGCCACGATCGCCGACGGAATCGCGATCAAGCGTCCCGGCGAGCTGACCCGGCCGCTGCTGGAGGAGTTGCTGGACGGTGTAGTCGCGGTCGAGGAGGACGAGATCGCCGGCGCAATCGTGCTCCTGGCCGAGCGCGCCAAGCTCGTCTCCGAGGGCGCCGGAGCCGTCTCCCTGGCGGCTGTGCTGAGCGGACGGCTCCCCCCCGTCAGCGGCCTCACGGTCGCGATCGTCTCCGGAGGGAACCTGGACAGCGGCCTTCTGTCGGCCGTGCTGCGCCGTCGCGAGACCCAGCAGGGCCGGCGCGTGCGCCTGTTCACGCGCGTTGCCGACCGGCCCGGCGCACTGGCCGAGCTGCTGGCCCTGGTGGCCCACGCCGGGGCGAATCTGCTGGCACTCGAGCATCTGCGGGAGGCAATTCCCCTGCACGTACGCGAAACCGGCCTGGCGCTGACGCTCGAGACACGCGGGCCCGAGCACACGCGCGAGCTGCTCGCCCAGCTACGGGACGCCGGCTACGAGGTCGGCGAGCAGGATCCGCGGCCGCCGCAGCCGGCCCTTTAGGTTCCTCGGGAGCCCCGTCCGGTCGGGCCGAAAGGCGCCCCACAAGGGCCTGTGGAGTGGTATGGTCCGCAGTATCGCTAGGACGCTCGAGGGTAGCGGGGGAACCTCCTCGGGGAGCGCCAAGGGATGGAACCGGGTGGCCGTGGGGCGCTCGGTAAAGCAAAGGCGAAAGGGAGGGTTGCGGATGAGTAGAGCAAGAGTCGCGATCTGCGCGCTGGTCGCCGCGTTCGCATTCGGCGCCCTGGCAGGGCCCGCGCTGGCGAAGAAGGAAACCAAACGGTACTTCGAAGCGAGCGGTGAAACCAAGCTTACGGCCACCGGTGGCCAGCAGGAATTCAAGATCCCCTTCGAAGAACACGGCACGATCAAGATCAAGTGCGGGGCTGTCTCCGGTCACGGTGAAATCAAACCCACCGAAGAAAAGGCCGAACACTTCACGCTCAAGGTCAAATATGAAAGCTGCGGCATCAAAGGGAAGAAAAAAACGATCGACGCAGTGACGATCTCCCCTGCCGAACTTGAATTCAACGCCAACGACACCGTGACGGTTCTCAAAGAATTCAAGATCGAATTCGAACCGAAATGCAGGTTGGTAGTGGCAGCCACGACGGTAGGCGCGGAAGAGGTCGAAGAAGGCAAGCCCGGCCCCGAGAGCTATGCCACGGTGGGCACGGGAACCACGCGCCAGCTCGAAATCAAAACCAAGACCCGCACGCACGAAACCGGCGAAACGGGCGGGTTCGAATTCGAAGGCGAAAAGCAGCTTTGCGAAACCGGTGAATTCAAGGTCGAAGGCGGCAAATACAAGGGCAACATGCTCGTCGACGCGACCACGGGGAAAGAATCCTGGATCGGCGTCCACGAAGAAACGATCACCCTTCCGAAAGAATAGATTCAGCAGCAAGTAGCACCCTGGGCCGCTAGCGGCCAGGTGGTGAAGGGGGAGCGCGCCGGAGAGGCCGCTCCCCTTTCTGCTGTTTGAGGCCTGATGCGTGGTGAGGCGTGACTGCGGCCACGCGGCGCGGCCCCGGATCTGACAGAGTCCACGGCTGAGATGGCGAGCTATTCACTGTCCGGCAAGGTCGCCCTGGTCACGGGCGGCGCTCGCGGCATCGGCTTCGCCACGGCCCGCGCACTGATCGCCCGCGGCGCCTCGGTCGCGATTGCGGACCTCGACCCGGAGGCCACGGTGCGGGCAGCCTCCCAGTTACACGACTCACGCGCGATCGGCGTGGCAGCCGACGTCACCGACCGGGGCGCGGTCCAGCGCGCCGTGGCCGACACCGTGGAGCGTTTCGGTGGCCTCGACGTGGTCGTCGCAAACGCCGGCATCGCCTCGCGCGTGGCCACCTTCCGGGCGATGCCCACCGAGACCTTCCAGCGGGTCATCGACGTGGATCTGTTCGGTGTCACGCGGACCGTCGAGGCGGCCCTGCCGCAGATCATCGAGCGCCGCGGCCACATCGTCGTGATCTCCTCGATCTACGCCTTCACCAACGGCGTGGGGGCGATCCCCTACGCCATGAGCAAGGCCGCCGTGGAGCAGTTCGGCCGGGCGCTGCGCGTCGAGCTGGCACCCCACGGGGCCAGCGCCAGCGTGGCCTATTTCGGCTTCATCGACACCGAGATGGTCCACCGCGCCATCGACGCCGACGAGCTCGCCGACATGATGCTCAAGACCCTCCCCCGGCCGCTCCACAAGCGCCTACAGCCCGCCGTCGCGGGCGAGGCGATCGTGCGCGGGATCGAACGCCGCCAGCCGCGCATCATCAGGCCGCGCCGCTGGACGATCATGTCGGTGCTGAGGGGGATCCTCGGGCCGCTCGGCGACGCCGCCGCCGAGCGCGATCAGAACGCCCAGGCGCTCATCCGTCAGATCGACGCCCGCGCCGGCGAAGACCAGCCCACGACGGCGTAAGGAGGGGCCGGCTCAGCCGGCCTGGACTCCGCCAGGCCGGACCGAGCGCGAGGGGACTGGACTAGCCGGGAATCGAGAGGCCGGCGCTTGCCGCCGCCCCTCTGATGGCCGAGATGGCCACGCCCGCTGCCTGGATTTCGCCGAAGTCGAAGTGACCCGACTTGAGCTTCACGAGGGCCGCTTTGAAGCCCTCGTCGAGGGTCTTCATCGGTGCTCTGAGCGCCGCCAGCTGGGGGCTTTCCGTCGTCGCCACGTATGCCGCGTGGATCTCGTTGGAGGCCGCGGCCGCTGCCTGGCCGGAGCTGGCCAGCGCCGCGGGACTCGGCTTGCCCTTGAAGGCACCCTGCTGGTAGGGCGTGTAGATGGCCTTGTAGAACGTAGTGAAGGCGGCACCGGCGTCCTTCGAGAAGGTGACGGGCGCCCGCTGGGCGGGGTTGAGGGACACCTGCTGTGCGGCACCGGCGGAGCCGCTGCTAGCCGACGTGGTGGCGCCCGAGTTGGTGTTGGAGCTCGAGCCGCAGCCGGCCAGGCCGATGGTGAGGACTGCTGGGAGGAGGAGAGTAGACCGCTTCATGTGAGGGTCATCGGCACCGGTGCGCCGGGGCCTTAGCGCTGGCGCCCTACTGCCCGGCCGTCGCCTGCACGACACCCACAACGCCCCGCCCGCCGGGCGGACGGGCACGCCGGCACCACTATGCCGTGGCGGCCCCCACGGGCGGGTTGGCGGCTTCGCGGGTCAGCCGCACGAGGATCTCGCGGGCGTCGGCGGGCTCGCCCACGAGGAAGCCCTGGCCGCATTCGCAGCCCATCTCCTGGAGGGCCTGCAGCTGTGACTCCTCCTCCACGCCCTCGGCGATCACCGACAGCGACAGGGCCCGACCGACGCCCACGATCGCTTCCAGCAGGCCGCGGGCCTGGGCATCGCCGGCCGGGGCGGCCACGAACACCTGGTCGATCTTGAGGATGTCAACGGGCATCTGCTGCAGCTGCGACAGCGACGCGTAGCCGGTGCCGAAGTCGTCGATCGCCACTCGGACGCCGAGCTGCTTGAGCAGCTCCAGGTGTTCGCACGCGGCCTTCACGTCACCGGTGAGGGTGGTCTCGGTCACCTCCAGCGTCAGCAGCGAGGGCGAGAGCCCCGAGGCGGCGAGCGCGTGCCTGACGTCGTCGGTCAGCCCCCGCCGTCCCAGCTGCGCCGCCGAGACGTTCACGGCGATGTTCGCGGGATGGCCTCCCGCGGCCCACTCCGCCGCCTGGCGGCAGGCGTTCTCGAGCGCCCACCGTCCGATCGGCGAGATCAGGCCGCTGTCCTCGGCCAGGGGGATGAAGTCCTCTGGCAGGATCACGCCGCGTTCGGGGTGCTGCCAGCGAAGCAGCGCCTCCACCCCAACCAGCCGCCGCGTGGCGAGATCGACGATCGGCTGGTAGGCGAGGAACAGCTGGCCCTCTCCGATCGCCCGGCCGAGGTCGGTCTCCAGGGTGAGCTTGTCCTTCGCGCCCGCGTACATGGTCGCGTCGAACAGCTCGTAACGGTCCTTGCCCGCCGCCTTGGCGGAATACAGGGCCAGATCGGCATCCCTCAGGAGGGCATCCGGGCTGTCGTAGCGGCCGACCGCCACCCCGATGCTGACGGTCACCGAGAACAGCTTGCGCCCGTCCTTCAGCTCCACCGGCTCGCGGAGCAGTTCGGTGAGCCGGTCGGCGAGCCTGTTGAGGGTTTCCTCGCCCTCACCGCAGCAGGCCAGCACCACGAACTCGTCTCCGCCGAGCCGTCCGACCGTGTCGTCGTCGCGAACCGTGCTCTGCAGTCGTTCCCCGACCACCTTCAGCAGCTGGTCTCCGGCCGCGTGGCCGAGGTTGTCGTTGACGTGCTTGAAGCCGTCGATGTCGATGAACAGGGCGCCCGCGTAGGTCCCGGGATTGCGCGAGGCCCGCGCCAGCAGCTGTTCGGCGCGGTCGAGCACCAACGCCCGGTTCGGGAGGCCCGTGAGGGAGTCGTGCAGGGCCTGGTGGGAGAGCTCTCTGGTCTTCTCCATCACCAGCGCCATCGCCCGCCGCCGGCCGGTGCCGAGCGAGATCACCAGCAATCCGAAAAGCACGCTCAGCAGCGTCCCTCCGATCAGCAGCGTGAGCGAGTGGTTGGTGGAGGCGATCCCGCTGCGGACCGGCACCGTCAGGGTCTGGACGGTCCAGCCGTTGTGGAGGCTGCTGGTCGTGACCTGGGCCCCGGAGGGAGCCTTGCCGGCCGAGAACGACACGTTCGAGGTGCCGGAGTGGTAGCGGAAGCGGATAGCGACGTTCGGGTGCCCTTCCAGTGCCCGCGCGATCACCACGCCGGGCAGCAGCAGCTCCCCGAGCCAGCCCACGAAACGCTGGCGCCGCTGTGCCACGGTCGGCGGCACCTTCCCGCCGCGGTACACCGGGGTCGAGATCCCGAGCGTGGTCGAGGCGCCGTCCACGAAGGGGGCGTAGCTCGCTTCGCCTGAGTCCATGCCGGTGATGAGCGACGGCGCCAGGGCGCAGTAGTCGGCGCCCCCGGGGATGTAGGAGGCGGTGCTCCTTGCCAGCCCGGCCACGGCGAAGCAGTAGTAGGGGCGCTTCCCGGCGGGCAGCACCTGGAAGCCTTCTTCGGGCGCCACCGAGTGCGGACCGAGCGGCCTCACCGGGTGGGCCTCGAGGTAGCGTTCGAAGTCCCCCAGCTGGCTGGCCGGCACCAGCTTCACGAGCCCGATGTTCTGCAGCTCCGGGTAGCGGCGCATCGCCTGGACCGAGTTGGCCCAGTTGTCGAAGTCCGCCGGGGTGGCCTGCGGGTTCCCGGTCACGTAGGCACTCGCGGAGATCACGAGATCTTCCTCGTGCTGGATCGCGAGCTTCAGCGTGGACGCGATCTCGTTGGAGGCCAGGTGCGACGCGAGCTTTGCTTTCTGGGCTTCGGAACCTGCCACGGCGCGGGCACCGAGGACCGAAGCGAGCGTGCCGCCGAGCACCAGAAACGCCGTCAGCGCCAGCCAGAAGTTCCGGTGACTCCCCCGCAGTGCGTTCAGGCGTCTGAACCACTGGCGCGGTGCGAGCCAGGCGGGCGTCCGGGAGCGGATGGGCGGGCGGATGATCTGCGACGTGGACACTGTGATCTCTAGTCCGTAGGGGCGCGGATGGGCGCTTCCCGGGAAGATCGGTGCCCACAGCGCCCACGGCGCGCCCCCCTGGGCAGGCCGGACGAATGTTCTAGTTTCGATCGCGGTCAAACGCCGTCGCCGCCGAGGGAGGCCGAATGGCGGGTCGCACGCTCGAAACGGTTGGGGCTAAGGAAACGCGCTCTCGTTGCCGATGAGCGGCTCGTGACCACTTTTGCGCGCTCCACTCTCCTGCGGCCCCGAGCCGGCCGAACCGCCACAAAGCTGCTCTTCGGACTCCTTGCGGCGGCCATCGCCTGCGTTGTCTACGCGACCCTCGCCGCGCCCGCCGACGCGATCGTCGAGAAAGTCGAAAGCACCAGCGTCGGACTGCAGCCGCGGGTAATCGACTCCCTTCAGGATGGCCCCTCGATCTTCTCGGTGGCCGAAGGGTCGGTATTCGACCCGTTGCCGGAAACGTTCGAAAACCCTGACGCCAACCCGGTGCTCCACGGCAGCCACGTGTACCTCGACTTCTGGGACCCCACCAACCAGTACCACAACGACTGGAAAGCGCTGATCGACAAGTTCGCCGAGAGCATCAACAGCGACGAAAACGGACTCGACAACGTGTTCGCCGTCGACGAGCAGTACACCGACATCAGCGACCAACCGGCCTACAACCGCGTTCAGTTCCGCGGCTCCTACACCGACACCACGCCGTATCCGACCTCCGGGAACTGCACCGACCCCAAACCGCTGGAAGAAGCAAAACGGCAGCACATCAAAGCGATCACGTGCCTCACCGATGTTCAGATCAAAACCCACCTGAACGAATTCATCGAAGAACACAAACTGCCTAAGGGGATGAGCACCGTCTACTACGTCCTCACCCCTCCCGGAGTGAGCGTGTGCCTGGACTCTGGCGGGGCGTCCGGGCATTGCTCGAGCTTCGCTGCCACGGTGAAAAGCTTTGAACACAGCTTCTGCAGCTACCACGGCGATGTGAACCCGGGCAGCCCGGAAAGCGGTGGCACGGAAACGATCCTCTACGGCGTGCTCCCGTGGACCGCCGGCGGCGTCGGCGACGGGCAGCTGGCTGGGCTAGACCAGACCGAGGCCCCCGAATGCCAGGACGGTGGGTTCAACGCCTCCGAAAAAGAGGAACTGGAGAAAGAAGCGGGCAAAGAACGGGTCGAAAAGGAAGAAGCAGAAGCCGGAAAGCTAAAAAAAGAAGCCAAAAAGCTAACAGAAGAAGCTGAAACGCTCCAAAACGAAGGCAAGGAAATAGAAGCGGAAGTAAAGCAGCAAGAAGCGGCCAAAAAGCGGCAGGAAGCAGAAGGAAAAGAATCGTTCGCTAAGAAAGACGCGAAAGAAAAAGCAGAAGCAGAGCGCACATGGATGCTGGAAGGCCCCCATGACGAGGAGCCCAACCAAAAGCCGTGCCCGACGGCGGATGGCTACTGCGACGAGGGTCTCGCCGACCTGATCATCAATCAGCTCGCCGTCGAGCAGCAGAACATCGTCACCGACCCGCTGCTGCACTCATGGCAGGACTCGGCCGGTAACGAGGTCACCGATGAGTGCCGGAACTTCTTTGCGCCCACGCTCGGCGGCTCCGTCACCGCAAACGAAGAAAGCGGCGCGGGCACGCTCTACAACCAGGAATTCGGGGGCGGCAAGTACTACCTCAACCCTTCATTCAACCTGGCGGCCGAGCGCCTTTCGTTCCCTGGCGCGTTCTGCCAGCACGGCGTCAGCCTCGTACCTGCCTTCAACGACATCAGCCCGGTCGAAGTCGGCGACACGGTGGGCTTCGACAGCGGGGAGTCGATCATCACGCTCAACGCCGCCATACGGTACGCCCAGACCGGCGCAATCGAGAAGAACTTCGCGAAGATGACATGGAACTTCGGTGACGGTTCACCTGAAGTCTCCGGCTTTGCTCCCGGCTCGCCCCCGTGCAGCGAACCGTGGCTCAATGAATGCGCCGAAAGCGTCTTCCACACCTACACCGCCGGCGGCACCTACACCGTCACCCTCACGGTCACCGACGTGGGCGGGAACACCGCCAGCGTGACACACGAAGTGACCGTGATCGGGCCCCCGCCGGAAAAAACCACGCCCCCGCCCCCGGCGCCTGAAGGCGGCGGAGGAACGCCCTCGGCCGGCGCCAACACCCCCGCCAACACCGCCGGCTCGACCGGCGGCGGCACCACCGCCACGGGCGCCTCTGTGCCCCTTCCGGTGGCCACCGCAGCGGTCGTGTCCCACTCGCTGAAGACGGCGCTGAGCAAGGGCGTGGCGGTCCACTACCAGGTGAATGAGCAGGTGGCAGGGCACTTCGAGGTGCTGCTCGGCCAGAAGATGGCCAAGCGCCTGAAGATCCACGGCAGCCTCGCCTCCAACCTGCCCGCCGGCTCGGAACCCGAGGTCGTGATCGGCACCGCCCTGGTGGTGACGCTCAAGGGCGGAGGCAGCACCACCCACGTCGTGCTCACCAAGAGCGCATCCACGGGGCTGCGCAAGGTGAAGAAGGTGCCGCTGGATCTGCGTCTCACGGTCCGCAACGCCGCCGCGAACAATCCGGCCACTGCGGTCGTGATGAGCGCCTTCACGCTCAAGCGCTAGCTGTAACCGAGCAGCTAGCGCGAGCCGTCGCGGAAGAAGAAGTACCACACGGCCCCGAGGCCGATCACCACGGCCACGATCGAGATGATCGTGAGGACGCCGAGGAAGGTGCTTTCGCTGCCGCCGGTGGTTTCCCCGCCGAGCGCCAGCGGCACCAACGTCAGCACGGCCGTGCTCACGTGTACCCGCCGCCGGGGAGGTGCATCGGCCGCCGCGAAGGTGTGTCGTTCGTTCGCAGCCGCTACAGCCCGGGCCAGTGCCGTACGGCGTAGCCGCTGTTGTCTGTCGAGCCCACCAGCCAGCGTGAGGCGTACACGCCGCTGCGCCCCGCCGTGTCGTAGAGTATGCCGTCCACGTACATGTAGGTGTGGCCCGCATTCGCGTACACCGTGATGTAGCGCCCCGGTCCGGGGACCCCCCAGTGGGCCAGTTCGCCGGACACCTCGGGTGAGCTCAACAGGCCGCCCGCGGCGAGGGCGTAGCTGACCGAGCCCGAGCAGTCGTAGGCGTGGTCCACGAAGGAGCCATGGCCCCCACCGAACACATATGGGAAGTCGGCGATCGCGTTCGCGCCGGCGACCACCTTCTGGATCACTTCCGGCACCCCGGTGGGAATCGGGATCGTGCCGTTGCCGCCGATCGACTGCCCGCCGGCGACCGGCTTGAGCACGGCGTTGTGCGATTCGCTGGCGGCCTTCTTCTGGGCGGCCTGGGTTTCGTGCAGCGCCTGGCGGACTTCCGCGTCGCTCAGGGCGCCAGCCGCGACGACCGCTTCAACCGCCTTCGAGGGGGTCGACGCCGGCGCGTGATGGACGCTCGCGGGGGCGGGGTAGCTTTCGGCTTCCTTGGGGTCGGCCACCTCCTCGCGGTTTCCCCCGGAGGCGCTCGCCACGGCCTGTGAGCGGCCGCCTGCGGAGCCGGTGGGGCCCGACGCGCCCGCCCCCGGGGCGGAGGAGCCCTTCGAGTGGTGGGAGCCCGACGCTGCCGTCGTCCCCTGGCGCCCGCTCGCCTTCTGGGTGTGGGACTGCGTCGTGGACGGGTCGCTGCCGGCCCCGGCCGCGGTCTCGCCGCAGGCCGCCAGGGCAAGGCACAGCGCCGCGCCGGCCGGCCAGCGCAGCCACGCCGCCCACGCCCTCGGGGTGATCCTCATTCGGCTAGGCTAGCGAGCGGCCCCGCCCGAAGGTGCCGCTACCCTCCCCCAATGCGCGAGCCCGCCACAGTCGTCGACATACGGCCGCACATCCGCCTGCTGCACGGTATGCGCAGGCCGGAAAACTGGCTCCAGCTGGTCCGCTTCGGCTTGGTCGGGGGCGTCGGGTTCGCCGTCAACCTGATCATCTACGCCATCTGCGTGCACGGCGCCGGTGTCGACTACCACGTCGCCAACGTGGTCGCCTGGCTGGTCGCGGTGCTCAACAACTTCGTCCTGAACCGTCACTGGACCTTCGAGGCGGCCGACGGCCGGGCCCACGCCCAGGCCGTCCGCTTCCTGCTGGTGAGCCTGGTCGCCGAGGTGATCAGCCTGCTGCTGCTGACCCTGTTCGTGGAGTCCGCAGGGGTTGCGAAGGTGCCCGCGCAGGCCCTCGCCGTGGGGTGCTCGATGCCGGTCAACTTCCTCGGCAACAAGCTCTGGAGCTTCAAGCGGGAGAGCCCCCGCTAGGGCATTTTGGGCCGCCGCCGGGACCGTCCCAGGCGCTCGGAGCCCGCGGTGCCGACACCTATACTCTGACTTCACCCTCCCGGAGGATCTTCGTGCAGGAGATGGTCATCTACGGCGTCAGCTTCGACATGGTTGGCAAGCAGCCGATCGTGCTCCTGAAGACGGTCGACGGCAACAAGTTCCTCCCCATCTGGATCGGGCATCCGGAGGCCGCCTCGATCCTGATGAAGCTCCAGGGGGCCGGGACGCCGCGCCCGATGACCCACGACCTGCTGAGCGACATCCTCGGTGAGCTGGACGTCCGCTGCACCCAGGTTTCCGTGACCGAGCTGCGCGAGAACACCTTCTTCGCCTCGATCACACTCAGCGTGGGCGGCCGCGAGCTGGAGATCGACTCCCGCCCCAGCGACGCGATCGCGCTGGCGGTCCGCGCCGGCGCCCCGATCTATGCCGCCGAGGAGGTCATCTCGGAGTCCGCGATCGAGTTCGAGCACGACGTCGAGGACTCCGAGGACGTGGTCGAGAAGTTCAAGGAGTTCCTCGACCGCGTCTCCCCCGAGGACTTCGCCGCCGGCGACAGCTGAGGCGCTGCTAGCGGCTCCAGGCGCTGGCGAGGATCCTCTCCACCAGCTCCTCGAAGGCGATCCCGGCGGCGTCGGCGGCCTGGGGGAGCAGGCTCGTCTCGGTCATGCCCGGCACCACGTTGGTCTCGAGCACCCACAGCTTCTCGGTGTCCCGCTCGAGCATCAGGTCCACACGCGCGAGGCCGTGGCAGCCGAGCAGCTCGTACACCCGCACGGCCAGCTCCTGGGCGCGGGCGGTGGTCTCCTCGGGGAGCTCCGCCGGGCACACGAAGGTGGTCATCCCGATCTCGTAGCGGGACTCGTAGTCGTAGAACTCCTCCTCGCGGGGGACCGCCTCGACCACCGGCAGTGCCAGCGGCCCCGAGCCCCCCGGCGGGCCGTCGAGCAGCGACACTGCCAGGTCGCGGCCGCGGACGTAGCGTTCGAGCAGGATCGTGCGGTCATAGGAGAAGGCCCCGACCATCGCTTTCGGCAGCTCCCCGGCGTCGCGGGCGAACTTCACCCCCAGTGCCGAGCCGCCCCGCGCCGGCTTGACCACCAGCGGCAGGCCCACGTCCTCCTGGATGCGCTCCACCGCGGCCGCTGCTCCGAGCTCCTTGATCGACTTCTCTCGCAGGGCATGAAAGGGCGGCGTGGGTATCCCGGCCTCGCGCATCAGCAGCTTGGCCAGCAGCTTGTCGGTCGCCCTCATGCAGGCCGCCTGCCCGGAGCCGGTGTAGGGGATCGACAGCGCCTCCAACAGGCCCTGGACGGTCCCGTCCTCGCCTTCGCGGCCGTGCAGGGCGACGAACGCGACCTCGGCCTCGCGGTCGAGCATCTCGGGTACGAACCCCTCCCCCACCTCCACGGCCACCACCTCGTAGCCCAGCCCCGTGAGCGCGTCCTGGACCTGGGCTCCCGACCGCAGCGACACGCTGCGCTCCAGCGAGCGGCCCCCCTTGAGGACCGCCACCCGGCGGCGATCGCTCATTTCTCGCCGCGGCGGCGTGCCTGCGGGGAGTCCTGCCGGCGGTGGAGCTTGACGACATCGGCCAGCTGCTCGGGCGCCCCGTCGCCACCCGCCGCGGGCTCGTCCGCTGCCGCGGGTGCGCTCGCCGTCGCCTCCTGCCGGCCTGCTCTCGACGGGACCACAGGGGAGCCCGTGAGCGTGCCCAGCAGGCCGAGCTGGTCGCGCACGCCCCGCCCGATCCGCCGGATCCCCTCGCGGATGTCCTGCTCCGGGACGCCGGCGAAGTTCAGGCGCATCGAGGAGGAGCCGCGGCGGCCGTCCATGTAGGCGGCCCGCCCGGGCACGAACGCCACCCCGTCGCTCTTGCGGGCCAGCACCAGCAGGTCGGTTGTGTCGATCCGCTCGTCCAGTGTGGCCCACACGAACAGGCCCCCGCGGGGGGTCGTCCAGCGGGCGCTGTCGCCGAAGTGCTCCTGCAGGGACTCGAGCATCACGTCCTTGCGGCGGCTGTAGAGGACCCGCAGCGACTCCACGTACTCCTCCCAAGCCGGCCGTCCGTCACGTGCCCGCTCGGCGAAGTAGGCCGCCACGAACATCTGCGTTACCGGCGAGGCACACAGGTCGGCCCCCTGTTTGCCGAGGTTGAGCTTCTCCAGCACGGGCCTCGGCGCGACCGCCCACCCCAGCCTCAGGCCCGGCGAGAGGATCTTCGAGAACGTGCCCAGGTAGATCACGAGGTCGGTGACCCCCGCCCGGCCGACCGATTCGGAGTCCAGCGAGTACAGCGTCGGCAGCGCCTCGCCCTCGTAGCGCAGGAGCCCGTAGGGGTTGTCCTCGAGCACCAGCAGCTCCCGCTCGCGGGCCACCTCCACCAGCCGGCGCCGGCGGGGCAGGGACATCGTCACCCCGGCCGGGTTCTGGAAGTTGGGGATCGTGTAGATGAACTTCGGCCGCCGGCCCTCGGATGCGAGGCGGTCGAGCGTGCGCTCGAGCTCGTCGATCGGCATCCCCTCCTCGTCCACGTCGATCTGCTCCACGTCGGCCTGGTAGGCGCTGAAGGTGGGCACCGCGCCGGGGTAGGTGGGGGCCTCGGCCACGATCACGTCGCCGGGGTCGATCAGGGTCTTGCAGACGAGGTCGATCACCTGCTGGCCGCCGGTCGTCACGATCACGCTCTCGGGGTCCACCAGCGTGTCCTCGGCCGCCATCACCTCGACGATCGCATCGACCGTCACCCGCATCCCTTCGGTGGGCCCGTACTGCAGAGCCCGCGCCGTGGACTCGGCCGCCACGTCCGCCATCAGCTTGGCGAAGCGCTCAGCCGGGAAGGTGCTGGTGTCGGGAAGCCCGCCGGCGAGCGAGATCACGTCGGGGCGCTCGGTCAGGGCCATCATCTCGCGCATCGCGGAGCTCTTCATGCCCTTCGTGCGGGTCGCGAACAGCGCCTCGTAGCGGGCCAGCTCGTGAGCCGCGGGCCGCGTGCCCCGACCCTCCGGGCCCGTCCTGCTCGGTTTGCCCATTCGCGTATGGTCTCAGACCACCCCCCTGCATGCACGGAATCTTCTTCGACATCGGCCTCGGCGCCGGCCTCGGTGCAGCCAGCGGCTTTCGCCCGTTTCTGCCCCTGCTGCTGGCCGGTGCGCTCGCTTCCGCCGGGGCTCTCGGGGTCCACTTCAGCCCCGGCCCGTTCGTGTTCCTGGAAGAAGACTGGTGGCTGTTGGTGGTGGCCGTGACGCTCGTGCTGGCCTACGTGGCGCAGCTCTTTCTGGGCCTGGCTCCGGTGCTCGACCCCCGCTCCTCGCGCGCGGGAACAGACCCCCTGGCGGCATCCGTCGCCGGCCTCTCGCTGGGGGCCGGAGGGCTGATGTTCGCCGGCACGCTCGCCGCCCATCACGACGCCTGGTGGCCGGGCCTGATCGGTGGTATCGCCGCCGCCGCCCTGGCCCAGCGCGTGGTTGCCCCGATCATCCTCGGGGCGCGCTCACGTCTCACCGACGGTGGCGCCCGCCAGGCGCTGAGCGTCTACCTCGACTCGGCCGCGCTCCTGCTGGCCGGTCTGGTGGCGGTGCTGCACCCGCTCGGCTACGTGCTCCTGGCGGCCCTCGTGTGGATGCTGGTGCGCACCCGTTCCCGGGCCACCGAGAAGTACGCCGGGCTGCGCATCCTGCGCCGCTGATGGCCCACGCCGGGGCCGGCCGGCCCTCGAAGCTGATCCTGTGCGTGATCGACGCGATGGCGCCGGCGATGCTCGAGCGGGCGATCGAGGCCGGCACCGCGCCGACGCTCGAGCGGATCCTCCAGCGTGGGCATTACGTCCCCGACTGCGTGGCCGCGTTCCCCTCGGTGACGCCCGTGTGCGCCGCCTCGATCGTGACCGGCACCGCCCAGGACGAGCACCTGATCCCGGCGATGAACTGGTTTCACCGCGCCGAGAACCGCTATGTCGAGTACGGCTCGAGCTTCCGCGCGGCGCAGCGCTTCGGGATCACACGCCAGCTCACCGACACGGTCTACAACATGAACCGCGCCCACCTGTCGGCCGACACGCTGACCGTATTCGAGTCCCTCGACGACGCCGGGGTGCGCACGGCCGGCACCACCTACCTGATGTACCGCGGCCGCCACCGCCACGAGCCCCAGCGCGACTCGGCCCTGACGCGGATGGCCGCGGCGCTGATGCGCCACCCCGTGCTCGGCCCAAAGGAGCTGTTCTACGCGGACATCTTCGCCTCCCGGCGCACCGGCTGCCGCTCGAACCTCGGCATGCCGGGGGTGCGCGACCGCCACTCCGGGTGCGTGTCCTCCTACCTGGTCGAGCACGACCTGTTCGACTTCCTGCTGCTGTCGCTGCCCGACAACGACTGGTACTCCCACAAGCGGGGGCCGGACGGCCAGCTGCACTCGATCGCGCAGGCGGACCTCCAGCTCGCCCGCGTGATGAACGCCGGTGGCGGCGTCGAGCAGTTCCTCGACGAGCACGCGATGATCGTCATGGCCGACCACTCACAGGCGCCGGTGACGGCGGAGATAGCCCTCCAGGACGAGCTCGCCGAGCTGGGCGTACTGGGGCCGGCCCGTCAGTCCGGACGGGGCTCCGAGCGCGAGCCGCGAATCGCCGTCTGTCCCTCCCAGCGGGCGGCCATGGTGTACGCTCTCAACGAGGGCGAGCGCGACGCGATGCGCGCCTCGGTGGTGACCCGCGCGCTGGCGATCGAGGGAGTGGACCTCGTCATGTGGCTGGAGCGCGACGCCCACGAGGCCCCGCGGGAGGCGGTCCTGGCGAGCCCCGGCCGGGGCGAGCTGCGGTTCGCCCCCGATGGCCAGGCGCAGGATCCGCGCGGGCGGCGCTGGAGCCTCGAGGGCCAGCTCGGGGCCCTCGGGGGACGTGCTCAGGACGGGGTGCTGCTGACGCCCGACTACCCGGATGCGCTGGCGCGGGTGTGGTCGGCGCTCACCTGCCCCACCTCCGGCGAGGTGCTGCTGTCGGCCGCAACCGGGTTCGAGTTCATCGACTGGGGCCGCCAGGCCCACGTCGGCGGTGGCAGCCACGGCTCCCTGCACGCCAGCGACTCGCTCGGGGCGCTGCTTTTCAGCGGACTGGCGTTGCCCGAGCGCGAGCCGGCGCAGTGGGCCATCCGGGACGTCGCCGCGCTCGTGCTGGAGCACTTCGACGTGTCCGATCCCGGTCGCGTTAGCATCGGGCAGAAGTGAGACGCCTGCTGGGAGCAGTGCTCTGCGCAGTGCTCGCGCTGGGCCTTCCCGCCGCCGCCCGAGCGGGCTCGCTGACGGTGAAACCGGTCGCCGAATCGCCGGTCCAGGTCGTGCTGTCGAGCACCCCGCTTCCGGGACGCACCCTGTCGGCCCGGCGGGCGCTGGCGATCGCGAGCGCGCTGGGAAAGGTTCGCGAAGCCCGCCACGGGCAGAAGGGCTCCTACGGCGCCGTCTACACGAAGGGCCCCTTGCACTGGCAGGTGAGCTTCTTCTCTCGTGGTGGGCGCAAGGAACTGGCGCAGGTGATCATCGCCGACCGCAGTGGCCACGTGCTGGAAGCGTGGAGCGGCTTCCAGGTCGCCTGGACCATGGCCCGCGGCTACAACGGGGCCTTCGGCGAGCACGTCAACGCGCTCTACATCTGGCTGCCGCTGTGCCTGCTGTTCATGCTTCCGTTCGTCAACTTCCGCCGGCCGCTGTCGCTGCTGCACCTCGACCTGCTCGTGCTGCTGTCGCTCTCGGTGTCGCTGGCGTTCTTCAACCACGCCAACATCTGGGCCTCGGTCCCGCTGGCCTACCCGCCGCTGCTCTATCTGCTCGCACGGATGCTGTGGATGCTGCGCCGGCGAGCCGCCGGGGCCCGGCCGCCGGGCCCGCTGCGGTTGCTGATCCCGGCCCCGTGGCTGGCCGTGGCGGTGGTGTTCCTGATCGGCTTCCGGGTGGGTTTGAACGTGACCGACGCGAACGTCATCGACGTCGGCTACGCGGGCGTGATCGGCGCCCAGCGGATCACCGCCGACCGGCCCCTGTACGGCGGCTTCCCGGCCGACAACGAACACGGGGACACCTACGGGCCCTTCAACTACGAGGCCTACGTCCCCTTCCAGCAGATCTTCGGCTGGAGCGGGCGCTGGGACGACCTGCCCGCCTCCCACGGGGCGGCGATCTTCTTCGACCTGCTGACGGTGGGCCTGTTGTTCCTGCTCGGGCGGCGCATGCGCGGCCCCACGCTCGGCGTCGCCCTCGCGTATGCCTGGGTCTCATACCCGTTCACGCTGTTCGCGCTGGAGAGCAACGCCAACGACACGCTGGTCGCGGCGATGGTGCTGGCTGCCCTGCTGGCCGCCAGCTACGCCTCGGGCCTGGCCCGCTTCGCCCGCGGCGGCTTCGCTGCGCTGGCCGCCCTCACCAAGCTGGCCCCGATCGCGCTCGCCCCGATCCTCGCCACCCACGGTCTGCGCGAGCTCCCGGCGCGCCGGCGGATCGCCTCACTGGCCCTGTTCGCGGCGGGCTTCCTGGTGCTCGGTGGGCTGGCCATGATCCCGGCCCTGAGGCACGACTCGCTGCATACGATCTACGAGCGCACGCTCGTCTATCAGGGCAACCGCGACTCGCCGTTCTCGGTCTGGGGCCTGTACGGATGGCACGGTGCGGAGCTGGCCGCGGAGGTGTTCGCGGGTGGCCTTGCGCTGGTGCTGGCCGTGATCCCCCGCCGCAGCGACCTGGTCGGGCTGGCCGCCGGCTGTGCGGCGATCCTGCTCGCCGTCCAGCTGGCGATGGAACACTGGTTCTACCTCTACATCCCGTGGTTCTTCGCGGTGGCGATCGTGGCTCTGCTGGGGCGCTTCAGCCCGCTGCCGGTGCCTGCTGGGGACGCGGCATCAGAATCTGCTCGATCGACTCCGCGTGCCGCGGCCCTGAGCACCTGACCAGGACTCCCATCAGCCAGGGGTCCTCCTCGGAGGTTTCGAAGCGGACCGGCATCTGGGTGACGAGCGCCTCGATCGCCTGCTCGCGCTTGACTCCGATCACGCCCCCGCGGGGACCGGTCATGCCGACGTCGGTGATGTAGGCGGTGCCGGCGGGCAGCACGCGGGCGTCGGCCGTGGGCACGTGCGTGTGGGTCCCCACGACGGCCGTCACGCGCCCGTCGAGGTGCCAGCCCATGGCCACCTTCTCCGAGGTCGCCTCGGCGTGCATGTCCACCAGCACCTGGTCGGCCTCCCCCAGCTCGCCGAGCGCCGCCTCGACCTCCGTGAAGGCCGAGCGCCCGGCCCGCAGGTAGAGGTTCCCGCTCAGGTTCACCACCCCGAGGCGCACGCCGTCGCGCTCGACCATCACCGCCCCCTTCCCCGGCTGCGAGCGCAGGAAGTTGGCCGGCCGCAGGATCGGCCTGCCGCCGTTCAGATACGGGTAGATCTCGCGGCGATGAAAGGTGTGGTTTCCGAGCGTGATCACGTCGACGCCGGCGGCGAACATCTGGTCGGCGATCTTGGGCGTGATCCCGAGGCCTCCGGCGGCGTTCTCGCCGTTGACGATCACGAACGTCGGGTTGTGGCGCTCGCGCAGCACCGGCAGGCAGTCCAGCAGTGTGCGCCGGCCGATGCCGCCGACCACATCCCCCACGAACAGCAGGCTCGTGCCCTGCCCCGCCCCCTCGGGGGACGCCTGCGACTCAGCCATACTCTGGCGATGGTGGGAAGAGGTTGAGGAGCGTCTCGGAGACGCCACCACCGCCGTCGGAGGAGCCCACGAACGAGGAGCGGCTCCTGGCCGGAGAGCCGCCGGAGGGCGAGCCGACCGTAGAGCAGGCCGCGAGGTCGGCGCCGGTGCGCGTGGAGGTGCCGCGCTGGGTCCAGCTCGTGCTGCTGCCGCTCGCCCTGGTGGCCGTGTGGGCGATCGCCAAAGCGGCCGGGAAAGTGCTGGTCATCTTCATCGTCGCCGGCCTGATCGCGCTGATCCTCAACCCGGTCGTCGCTTTCTTCTCACGCCGGCTGCCACGAGGACTGTCGGTCCTGGTCGTGTACGTCGGGTTCTTCATGATCGTGACCGGCATCGCGTTCCTGCTGGCCAACCCTATCTCGAATCAGGCGTCCAAATTCGCGGGTGACATACCCCACCTGATCAAGGAAGCGAACAAGAACCTCGCGCACCTCCAGCGCACGCTCAACGAAGACGGCCTCCACGTTCACTTCATCAAGCAGGGCAAAACCGCCCTGCAGACCCTGGGTGACAAGGCGGCGAAAGGCGCCAGCTCGATCATCTCGTTCAGCGGCGGGGTGCTGACCGAAGTTGCCAGCACGCTGTTCGACCTGATCCTGATCTTCGTGCTGTCGGTCTACATGCTGCTTTACGGGGATCGCATCGGCGCACTGGTGAGACGGGTGATGCCGCCTGGTGACGGCACGCCCAAGGACGATTACCCCGCGCTGGTGCAGAACGCAGTCGCGCGCTACGTCGGCGGACAGTTGCTGTTCAGCCTGATCATGGGCACCACAGCCGGCCTGGCGATGTACATCCTCGGCGTGGTCGGCATCTTCGAGCCCGGGCGAACCTACGCGGTCGTGTTCGGCATCTTCTACGGCTTCTTCGAGCTGATCCCCTACGTGGGGCCGATCCTCGGAGCGGCGCTGCCGGTTCTGGTGGCGCTGTTCACCGACCCGATCTCCGCGCTGTGGGTGACGCTCACCTTCATCGGCCTGCAGCAGCTCGAGGGCCACATCGTGGCGCCCCAGATCTTCGGCCACACGCTGCGCATCAACCCGCTGCTGGTGATCTTCGCGCTGCTGCTCGGCCTGCAGGTACACGGCATCATCGGCGCCCTGATCGCGCTGCCGATCCTGTCTGTGCTGCGCGAGACCGCCGTCTACCTGCACCGTCACCTGTCACTCGAGCCGTGGAACAGCTCGTCTAACAACCTGCTGTGAGCACCGCGCTGAGCGTCCGCGCGCTCGCCAAGCGCTATGGCGGCCTGCAGGCCCTGGACGGGGTCAGCTTCGACCTCGAGGGCGGCGAACTGCTGGCCGTGGTGGGGCCGAACGGGGCGGGCAAGACGACCCTGCTGTCGATCGTCGCCGGCAGCACCGAGCAGAGCGACGGCACATTCGAGTGCGCCGGCGGCCGGGTCGGCTGGGCTCCCCAGCGCCCGGCTGTGTACTCGCGGCTGACGGTGCGGGAGAACCTGGAGCTGTTCGCCCGTCTGGAGCGCGTTCCCGACCCCCGGGCCGCGACCGAGCGGATGCTCGAGCAGACCGCCCTCGCCCCCCGCGCGGACGACCTCCTGCTTCAGCTCTCGGGCGGCAACCGCCAGCGCGTCAACGTCGCCCTCGCGCTGATCGCCGAGCCCGCGGTGCTGGCCCTGGACGAGCCCACGGCCGCGCTGGACCCGGGCCAGCGCGAGCGGCTGTGGGAGTTCATCGAGGGGCTCGTGAGCGGGGGAGCGGCGGTGCTGTACTCGACCCACAACGTCAGCGAGGTGAGTCGCCACGCGCGCCGGGTGCTGGTCCTCGACGAAGGTCGGGCCCGCTTTGACGGGAGCCCGGGCGAGCTGCAGCGGGCCGGAGGCGAGCCGCCGGACGGCGACCTCGAGCGCGCGCTGGTGCGCTTCCTGCAGGCGGGCTCCGAGCGATCGGGCTCCGGCGAGCCGTCCTCCGGCGACGGGAGCGGGTCCGCGAGATGAGGTCGCTGTTGCGCAAGGACCTGCGGATCCTCGGCCGCTCGCGCCTGTTGCTGGTGCTGCTGATCGTCTACCCGCTGGTGATCGCGGTTCTGATCGGCCTGGCGCTGTCGCGGGGGCCGTCGCGGGCGAGCGTCGCGATCGTCGATGAAACCCCGCCGGGCGAGGTCATCCACCTCGGCGGTCAGACGCTCGACGTATCCCGCTACGCCAACGAACTGCTCAGCCAGACGAACACGGTGAGCGCCTCGAGCCGTGCCGATGCGGTCTCGAAAGTCAAGAACGGCGAGGTGCTGGCGGCGATCGTGATCCCTCCGAACCTGGCCGCCCGCGTGGCCTCGGGCACCGAGCGCGCTCCCCTGGAAGTGATCTACAACGGCAACGCGCTGGAACAGTCGCTGGTGCGCTCGGAGATCGAATCCGACATCGCCAGGGCGAACCTCGCCTTCTCCGAACAGATCCAGCGGGTGGCCTCGAGTGCGATCGAAGGCCTTCTGCGCGGTGGTGACCTGCAGGAACTCGGCGTGGCCCAGCTGCCGATCGGCCTGGAAGCGATCCCCCCGGCGCTCGATCGCATCATCGCCGCCCAGCCGCCGGGGAAGACCCGTACGCAATTGCGCCGGATCGACGAAGTGGCCCGCTTCGCGTCCGAGAACCTCGACTCCAGCAGGAAGGTGCTGGCCGCCATCGGGCAGCCGATCGAGGTCAAGAGCAAGCTCCTGAGCGGACGCCGCACGCCCCTGAACCGCTTCGCCGTGGTCGTCGCCGTGGCGATCTCGCTGATGCTCGTGGGGGTGCTGTTGGCGGCGGGGAGCGTGGCCCTCGAGCGGGAGGAGGGCGTGCTCGCACGACTGCTGCGGGGACTCGTCTCGCCCGAGCTGCTGATCTCCGAGAAGGTGCTGCTGGCGGCCGTGTGCGCGTTCGCGCTGGGGCTGGCGCTGCTGGCGGGGATCGGCATCTTCGTCGCCCTGGGGTGGTCGCGGGTGGGGCTGTGGCTGGTGGCGCTCGCCGGTGGCGGGCTGGCCTTCTCCGCCGTCGGGGTGGCGATCGGGGTGCTCGCCAAGGAGGTCCGGGCGGCGTCCCTGCTGGCGCTGCTGGCGACCCTGCCGCTGGCGTTCCTGGCGCTGGTGCCGGCCGGGTCGGTGGCGGGCGGGCTCACCCATGTGATCGACGTGATCGCGTTCGTGTTTCCGTTTCGCTCCACCCTGGAGGCGCTCGACTGCGCGGTCAACGAAACCGGCCCGCGGCTGTGGGTCTCGCTCGTGCACCTGCTCGGCCTCACGGTCGCCTACGGCGTGATCGCCCGTGTGGGTCTCGCCCGTGCGGGCGCGAGCCTCTAACCTCAAGCGGAGAATGGCCTTCCCACAGACGCGCATGCGCCGGCTGCGCTCGAGCGCAGGGCTGCGAGGACTGGTGCGTGAGACCGACCTGCGTGCCGGACAGCTCGTGCTGCCGCTGTTCGTGAGCTCGGGCGCCGACGCGGCCCCGCGCGAGCCGATCGAGTCGATGCCCGGGGTGGAGCGGCTGGCCCTGTCGGCGGCCGTCGAGGAGGCCCGGATGGCGGCCGAGCTCGGTCTCGGGGCGGTGATGCTGTTCGGGATCCCGGCGGCCAAGGACGAGCACGGCTCGGGGGCGTGGGACGAGGAGGGCGTGGTGCAGCTGGCGGTGCGCGCGATCAGGAACGCCGTGCCCGATCTGCTGGTCCTCACCGACGTGTGTCTGTGCGAGTACACCACCCACGGCCACTGCGGGGTGCTGGGCGAGGACGGCTCGGTCGACAACGACGCCACGCTCGAGCTGCTGGCCCGCACCGCCGTCAGCCACGCGCGTGCGGGCGCCGACATGGTCGCCCCCTCGGACATGATGGACGGGCGCGTGCGGGCGATCCGCGAGGAGCTCGACGCCGAGGGCTTCAGCGAAACTCCGATCCTCGCCTACGCCGCCAAGTTCGCCTCGGCCTTCTACGGCCCCTTCCGCGAGGCGGCCGGCTCGACTCCGGCCTTCGGCGACCGCCGCGGCTATCAGCTCGATCCCGCCAACGGCCGCGAGGCGCTGCGCGAGGTGCTGCTCGACGTGCAGGAGGGTGCGGACATGGTGATGGTCAAGCCAGCCCTCGCCTACGGCGACCTGATCAGCGCGGTCAAGCGCGAGACGCGTCTGCCGGTGGCCGCCTACAACGTCTCCGGGGAGTACTCGCTGGTGAAGGCCGCGGCCGCGGCCGGACACGTCGACGAGCGCGCCGTGGTGCTCGAGATCCTGACCTCGCTGCGCCGCGCCGGCGCGGACGTGGTGATCACCTATCACGCCAAGGAGGCCGCCCGATGGCTGGCAGCGCAGAGCTGAGCGAGCCGGGACCCGCGCGGTCCGCGACGCCGAAGCTCCGCAGCCGCAGCGGCGGCGCGGCGGTGGCCCTGGACGACCTCGACCGGCGTCTCTTGAACCTGATGCAGGGGAGCTTCCCGATCGCCCCCCGGCCCTACCGGGAGGTCGCCCGCCTGGCCGAGACGGACGGTTTCGGCGAGCAGCAGGCGATGGAGCGCACCAGCCGCCTGCTGGAACAGCGCATCATCCGCCAGGTCACGCCGATCTTCGACACGCGCGCGCTGGGCTACTCCTCGATGCTCGTGGCCGCCAAGGTCGACCCCGAGTACCCCCACCGGGCCGCCGGCGTGATCAACGCCCACCCGGGCGTGTCGCACAACTACCTGCGCAACCACGACTTCAACCTCTGGTTCACGATCGCCACCGAGCCCGACTCGAAGCTCGGACTCGACGGCACCCTGGAGGTACTCGCGCGGGAGTCCGGCGCGACCTCGGTACGTCAGCTGCCGACCCTGAAGCTGTTCAAGATCCGCATGGATCTCGAGATGGAGGGTGACACCAAAGCGCTCGCCAGTGCCACCGCCGCGAGCGAGCCGATCGAGCTCGAGCCCCAGCCCTACGACGAGTTCGACATCGCCGTGATCCGGGCGCTGCAGGGCGACATGCCGGTGATCGAAGAACCGTATGCTCCCGCCGCCGCCGGGCTGGGGATCACCCAGGAGGTGCTGCTCGAACACCTCGAGGGCATGCGCGAGCGGGGGCTGCTGAGGAGGGTGGCGGCGATCCTCTTCCACCGCCGGGCCGGCTTCTCGGCCAACGGCATGGGTGTGTGGCAGGTGCCCGACGAGCAGATCCTCGAGATCGGCCGCCGCATGGCCGCCGTGCGGGGCATCTCCCACTGCTACCAGCGCCCCACCTATGAGGACTGGCCCTACTCGGTCTTCACGATGGCCCACGGCCGCTCCAAGGAGGAGTGTGACGCGGTCCTCGAGGCGATCGCGCTGGACACGGGCATCGAGGAGCGGGCGACGCTGTACTCCTCCACCGAGTTCAAGAAGATCCGCCTGCTGTACTTCACCGAGGACTTCAAGAACTGGGAGTCCGAGCACGCGGCCTGAGGGCGACAGGACGGCCGTGGGGGCGGGAGGGTGAGCGCGTCGCTCACCGACACTCGCTCGGGTGAGCTCTACAGGCGCGCGCTGGATCTGATCCCCGGCGGCGTCAACTCGCCCGTGCGTGCGATGCGGGCGATCGGGCGGGAGCCGATCTTCGTCGAGCGTGGCGAAGGGGCGGAACTCGTGGACGTCGACGGGAACCGCTTCGTGGACTACGTCTGCTCGTGGGGTCCGCTGATCCTCGGCCACGCCCACCCCGACGTGCTCGCGGCGCTGGCCCAGACGATGGCCAGGGGGACCAGCTTCGGCGCGCCCACGGCGGCCGAGGTGACGCTGGCGGCCGAGGTGGTGCGGCGCATGGACAGCGTGGAGATGGTGCGCATGACCTCCTCCGGGACGGAGGCCACGATGACGGCCCTGCGCCTGGCGCGAGCCCACACCGGCCGCGAGCGGGTGCTGAAGTTCGCGGGCGCCTATCACGGCCACCTCGACGGGCTGCTGGCGCAGGCCGGGTCGGGGCTGGCGACCGGAGCCCTGCCTTCCAGCCCCGGCGTGCCCGCGAGTGCGGCGGCCGCCACGGTGGTCGTCCCCTGGAACGACGAGCAGGCGCTGAGGGCCGCCTGCGAGCAGCACGACCTGGCGGCGATCGTGGCCGAGCCGCTGCCGGCCAACATGGGGCTCGTGGCGCCCCGCGAGGGCTTCCTCGAGCTGCTCCGCGAGCAGGCCGACGCCAACGGCGCGGTGCTGATCCTCGACGAGGTGATCAGCGGCTTCCGGGTCGCCCCCGGCGGCGCCCAGGAGCTGAGCGGCGTCGCCGCAGACCTGACGATCATGGGCAAGGTGATCGGTGGCGGGCTGCCGGCCGCGGCCGTCGGGGGAAGGGCGGATCTGATGCGGATGCTGGCCCCCGCCGGCGAGGTCTACCAGGCGGGGACACTGTCGGGGAATCCGCTCGCGGTGGCGGCCGGGATCGCCACCCTGGAGCTGCTCGACGAGCTCGCCTATGTGCGCCTCTCGGCACTCACCACGAGGCTGGCTGACGGGCTGCGGGCGGCCGCCGAGGAGGCGTCGGTGCCGGTCCAGGTGCAGAGCACGACGGGCCTGCTGAGCGTGTTCTTCAGCGAGCACCCCGTCAACGACTTCGAGGACGCCAAGGGCTGCGACCTGGAGGCCCACGCGAGCTGGTGCCGGGAGCTGCTCTCGCGCGGCGTGTACCCGCCACCGTCGCAGTTCGAGGCCTGGTTCCCTTCGCTGGCCCACACCGAGGAGCACCTCGAGCGCACGCTGACGGCCGCGGCGGCGGCGTTCGCGTGCCTGCCCGCACGGGGGCGCCCGTGAGCGTGGCCAGCGACGCTCGCGCCGGTTCACTGCCGCGCCTGCGGGCGCTGCTGGCCGAGCGCGGAGGACTGCTGGCGGGATTGCTCAGCGAGGACCCGCTCGGCGGGCAGGCCGGCAGGCCCAGCGAGGCGGCCACGCTGGCGGCCGCGGGACCGCGGGCGGAGGGCCGGCGGGAGGAGTACGAGCTGCTGCTGGAGGCGATCTACGAGGGCTACCTGGTCCACTACGGCGAGCCCCGCCTGCTGCGCGTCCCGGAAACGGCCCTCGGGCTGCTGGCGGGCGATCAGCTGTACGCGATCGGGCTCGCCCGCCTGGTCGATATCGGCGATACCGAGGCCGTCAGCGAGCTCGCCGACACGATCACGCTGAGCGCGCTGGCACAGGCGGACGACGCCGCCGAGCTGGCCGAGGCCGTGTGGCGGGCGGGTGGCCGGGCCGTGGGCTGGGGCTCCACGCCCGAGCACGGGCGCGCGAAGGAGCTGGCGCGGGCGGGCTCGCCGGAGGCGCTCGCGGCAATGCGCACGAGTGCGGAGGGTTCGGCAGCCGCGAGGTGAGCCCGCCTCGATATTCTGTGCGCCGGTGCCCCCAGACCGACACGCGCGACAGAAGTCGAAGTACACGAGCGACCGCGGGATTCCGGGCGCCTACGAGGGCGAGACCGTAACGCGCCGCCGCTTCATGGTCGTGGGCGCCAACACGGCCGGGGGCATCGCCACCGCCGCCTTCGTGCTACCCGCCCTCGGCCTCGGCCTGGGCCCGATCTTCAAAAGCAAACCGGCGCACTGGGAAACGGTCGGGACGGTTGACCAGTTCAACGAGTTCAACTACGTACCGGTCGTGCTGACGCTCGAACCGAACATCGGCGAAGCGGGCAAGACGACCGTGTACGTGCGCAAGTTCAACCCCGCCATCGACACCGACCGATTCGACCGCGGCAAGCGCTTCATCGCGATCTCCGACCGCTGCGCGCATCTCGGCTGCCCGGTCCGCTGGGTGGATGCCGCCGAGCGCTTCATCTGCCCCTGCCACGGCGGCGTGTACGACCTGCTCGGGCGCCCCGTCGGTGGTCCCCCGGTGCGCCCCCTGGACCGCTTCTACACACGCGTGATCGGCGACCAGTTGCAGCTCGGGCCGCGCTACAGCCTCGACAATGAACTGCGTCCCTTCTCCCCCCGCGACCCGGGGGAGCCGCTCGACGGCATCGGGCAGTATCTCTACCCCTCGCGCCCCGGCGCGCAGAAACTGTAGGCGCGGGCGCACCCGACGGCGATGCCCAGGGCACCGAAGATCCCGGCTCCGCCGATTCCCGGCCCGCTGAAGGAACCGCCGCCGCGCCCGGGCGAGTCCAACGGCGCCGGCCTCGACGACCATCTCAAGGAGGCCGGGATCACGGTCGTCGACTGGGTCGACGAGCGCACCTCCCTCAGCGGCGCGGCCCGCTGGCTGATGTTCCGCAAGGTCCCGAAAGGGACCAATTGGTTCTACACGCTCGGCTCGGCCACCCTGTTCGCCTTCCTCAGTCAGGCCGTCACAGGCGTGTTCCTGGCGATGTACTACCGCCCGGACGCCTCCGGCGGGGCCTACGAATCGATCCGCTACGTCACCAACGACGTGTTCCTCGGCCAGTTCGTGCGGGGAATGCACAAGTGGGGCTCGAGCGTGATGGTCGTGCTCGTGTTCCTGCACATGGGGCGCGTGTTCTTCTTCGGCGCCTACAAGTACCCGCGCGAGCTCAACTGGGTGATCGGCGTGGTGCTGCTGATCCTAACGATGGTGATGTCGTTCACCGGCTACCTGCTGCCCTTCGACCAGCGCGCCTACTGGGCGACGATCGTGGGGGTCAACATCAACGGCACCGGCCCGCTGCTCGGGCCATACCTGAGCGACTTCTTACGCGGCGGCTCGGAATTCGGCGCCACCACGCTGTCGCGCTTCTATGCCATCCATATGTTGCTGATACCCGGGTTGCTGATCGCCCTGATCGGCGTGCACCTGTACCTCGTGACGAAGCTCGGCACGACCGCCCCGCCTTGGGACAAAGCCAAAAAGCCGACCAAGCTGCGCGAGTCCGAGGTCTAGCGGGTGAACCAGCGTCAGAAGGAGGAATACCTCCGCGAATACTCGCTGCTGAAGTCCCAGGGCAAGCCCTTCTTCCCCTATGCCGTGGCCAAGGACGGGGTCATGGCGTGCGTGGTGATGGCCGTGATCATCACGATGTCGCTGGTGCTGGGGGCCGAGCTCGGGTCCAAGGCCAACCCCACCACGACCACCTACGTGCCGCGGCCGGAGTGGTACTTCTTCTTCCTCTTCGAGGTCCTGCGCGTGATCAAGCCGTCGAGCCTCGTGCAGCTCGCGACGATCGGCATCCCGACGCTCGCGATGATCCTGCTGTTCCTGCTGCCGTTCTACGACCGCAGCCCCGAGCGCCGGCCTGAGCGCCGTCCGATCGCGACCACGACCGCGATCCTGGTGATCGGGGCGATGGCCTACCTCACCTACTCGGGCGCCAACGCCGGGTCGCCGACCGCGATCGAAGAGCCGACGCCACCGTCGATCGTCGCCCAGGGCGGCAAGGAGCTGGCCGAATACGAAGCCGGCAAGAAAGCCGTGGCCCAATCCGGCTGCCTGGCGTGCCACAAGATCGGCGACAACGGCAACGCCGGGCCGGGGCCCAACCTGACCCACATCGGCGCGCGCATACCCCGCGCCGCGATCGCGCGCACGCTTGTCAACCCGACCGCCCCGATGCCGTCGTTCAAGAACCTGCCGCCCGAAAAGTTCACCGCGATCGTCAATTTCCTCTCCCAAAGCAAATAGCTCCCCGGCCCCCGCCGGCCCGGGAACGGGCGCGGGGAGGCTTCAGGCGGACCAGGTGCGGGCGATGTTCGATCGCATCGCTCGCGTATACGACCCGATGAACACCGCCATGAGCGCGGGCCTGCACCACCGCTGGCGGGCTCGGGCGGCGGACCTCGCCGGCCTCCGTGCGGGTGAGCGCGTGCTCGACCTGGCAACCGGAACGGGCGACTTCGCGCTCGAGCTGGCGGCGCGCGTGTGGCCGGAGGGCGAGGTCGTCGGGGCCGACTTCTCCGAGGCGATGCTCGACCGGGCCCGGGCCAAGAGCGCCCATCCCCCGGCGCACGGGGCGGCGCGTCCGCGGGTGGAGCCGCGCTTCGAATGGGCCGATGCGATGTCGCTGCCCTACCCCGACGACCGCTTCGACGCGGCCACGGCCGGCTTCGGGGTGCGCAACTTCGAGAACCTCGGTCGCGGGCTCTCAGAGATGGCGCGGGTGGTGCGCCCCGGGGGACGGGTGGTGGTGCTCGAGATGACCACGCCCACACGCCCGCCGCTGTCGATCTTCTACCGTGTCTGGTTCGACCGCCTGGTGCCGGCCCTCGGGCGCCTCGCGGGCGCGCTCGCGTGGGACCGCTCGCGGCGCTCGGCGAGCGCCGGGGAAGCGATCGGCGAGGCCTACAGCTACCTTCCCAACTCGGTGAGGCGCTTTCCGGGACCGGCCGAGCTGGCAGCCGAGATGGGTCGGGCGGGGATCGTCGACGTCACGGGCGTGCTGCTGGCCGGCGGGATCGTGGCGATCCACGCGGGCACCGTCGCAGCGAAGGGCCACGCGTGAGCGTCGTCGAGCACCCCACCCACGAGCAGGCCCAGCCGGTCGACGGTCTGCAGCGGATCTTCAGCAGCGCGGGCCGGGGGCTGCTCGAGCGGATGGCAAACGTGGAGCGTCACCTCGAGCTCGTCACGGCCGAGGCCGGGGAGCCGCTGGCCGGGCTGGCCAACGCGACCGTGACCTCGGGCGGCAAGCGCCTGCGGCCGCTGCTGGTGATGCTGGCCGCCGAGGCCGCGGGTGGAGCCCAGGCCACGCCCGAGGGCGAGGCGCGGCTGGTGCGGGCGGCCGTGGCGGTCGAGCTGGTTCACTCCGCCACGCTCGTGCACGACGACCTCATCGACGGCGCGGCGCTGCGCCGCGGGCACCCCACGGTGGCAGCCCGGGCCGGACGCCGAGCGGCCGTGGCGACCGGGGATCTGCTTTTCTCGCGGGCCTTCTCGGAGCTCGCCCGCAACGGCGACCCGGACCAGTTGAAGGCGCTCTCGGACGCCAGCTCGGCGCTGGCCGAAGGCGAGTTGCTGCAGCGTGAAGACGCCTACTGCGCGCGGGTGTCGGTCGACCGCTATCTCGAGCGCTGCGCACTGAAGACGGCAGCCCTGTTCGAGGCCGCCTGCCGGCTGGGGGCGCTGTCGTCCAGCGAGCGCTCGCGCGGGCTGGCGGATGCGCTGGGGGCGTTCGCCCGGCGCATCGGGCTGGCCTTCCAGGTGCTCGATGACGTGCTCGACGTCTCGGGGCCGGTGGAGCGGACCGGCAAGCCGCGCGGCAACGACCTGCTGGAGGGGACCGTGACGCTGCCCTTCATCCTCGCCCGCGAACGCGTGAAGGATCTCGCGGGCATCGACCTGCACGCGCTGAAGGGGACCGAGCAGGCCGAGGAGCTGTGTGAGCGGATCACCGCCTCCGGCGCTCTCGAGCAGGCCCGCGAGCGGGCCCTGGCGGTGGTCGCCGAGGCCAAGACGGTGCTCGCCACGACGCTGGCGGGCCCCCGTGCGGTGCTGCTGGACCTCGTCGCCGACGCGGTTGTGGAGCGCTACAACTAGAAGTCGGAGGGCGTGATCAGGTCCGCCTCGAGCGCCCGCACGAAGAACTCGATTTCCTCGGACATGTTGGCGTGTGTCATCCGCCGCAGGTCGCTGAGCAGGGCGCTGGAGCCGCGGTCGAGCTCGTCGTCGAGCTTTTCCACGACGGTCTGCTCGAAGACCCCCTCGCGGCGGGCCTCACATTCGGGGCAGCGCAGGATCACGCGCCAATGGCGGGCACCCTCTTCGGCCCAGTCGAGCGGGTAGACCAGCTCCCCCGAGCAGTG
Organism: uncultured Solirubrobacteraceae bacterium; assembly: GCA_963821425.1. Taxonomy (GTDB): domain Bacteria; phylum Actinomycetota; class Thermoleophilia; order Solirubrobacterales; family Solirubrobacteraceae; genus Palsa-744. Next base: position 1,000,951 of record CAWGDS010000004.1, on the reverse strand, counting down.
AAAGCAGACGTGCAGCTGCTCGCCCTCGCCGCTGGCGGGGGCCGGCTGCTCGGAGCCGACCGCAAGTTCGACCTGCTCGGGGCCGGGGACCGGTGGGTCCTCCGGGGGATTGGGGTCTGCCGTGGCGCTCATCTTCTGTTGAGACGTCATCGACTACCCGTTTAGTGCGCTTTAGCCCGGCAGAAATACCGGCGGCCCGCTTGCGTGCGGGTTTGGGCCGCGATGGTAGGTTCAACGGCTGGAAAGCATGGTCGGCAACATACGAACGATCGGCCACGAGGATCGCCTCAGCCTGGTCGACCACCTGGAGGAGCTGCGCACGCGCCTGATCATCGGGGGCATCGCGCTGGGGATCGCCTTCGCCGTCTGCCTGTGGCAGAACCACGCCCTGCTGCACATCATCAACGCCCCCCTGAAGGCCCAGACCCGCAAGCAGGTGGCCAAAGGCGAAGGCACCGTCGGACAGGCTGTGCTGGCCCAGCAGGGAGTGCTGAAAGTGAGCCAGGACACCCAGCGCGCCCTGCGCGCCCTGAGCAGGCCCGGGAGCGGCGTCGCGAGCCCGACGCGGACGCAGCTGCTGGCCCTCGCGGGGGCGCTGAAGCTCGACGTCGCCAGGATCCCCCGCCATCCGCAGGGGGACAACCCGGCCACCCTGGGCGTGGGCGAGCCCTTCACCACCACCCTCGGGGTGTCGCTGGCGTTCGCCCTCGTGGCCAGCCTGCCGGTGATCCTCTACCAGCTCTACGGCTTCATCGTCCCGGCCCTGCGCCCGGCGGAGCGAAAAGCCGTGCGGCCGCCGTTGATGGCCGTCCCGATCCTGTTCATCGCGGGGGTCCTGTTCGGCTACTTCGTGGTGCTGCCGGCGGCCACGCGATTCTTCGTGAACTTCAACTCCAACCAGTTCAACATCATCATCCAGGCGGCCCCCTACTACAAGTTCGCGGCCACGATCCTGCTCGCGATGGGTCTCGTCTTCCAGGTGCCCGTGGTGATCGTGGGGGCCGTCCGGGCGGGGCTCGTGACGCCGGGCCAGCTGCGCAAGAACCGCCGCTACGCGATCCTTGCCTGCGCGGTCATCGCGGCCTTCCTGCCGGGGGACTTCATCACGCTGCTGTTGGAGACGGTTCCCCTGTATCTGCTGTATGAGGCGAGTATCCTTGTGGCAGCGATCGTTGGGCGCTCGAGCCGCGGAGCGGGTCAGGCAGAGCCCTTCGCGGCCGGGGACGCTGGTGCTGGAGCCGGCGAGCCGCCACCGCAGCCGGCGGATCCACCGGCCCCAGAGACCGTGCAGCAGATAATCGACCACGTGGACAGGAACCTGTCCGGCTGATGCTCTTCGACCTGAGAGGTCGTGGGCGCCGCCGTACCGTCCGCGTGATCTACATCGGCCTGGCCGTCCTGCTGGGGGTCGGCCTGGTCGGCTTCGGCGTGGGCGGCGGCTTCGGCGGCGGCGGGATCGTGAGCAGCCTCAACGGCCACGAAGGCAGCGGCGGGGTCAACTACTCCAGCCAGATCTCCAACTACCGCAAGACCCTCAGCCACAACCCGAACGACGCCAAGGCTTGGGAACAGCTGACCAAAACGCTGTCCCTGCAGGCGGGCGGGGAAGCGTACAAAAACACCAACGGGACGCTGACCCCGGCGGGCAAGAAGATCTATGCCGAAGTCGGCGAAGCCTGGAACCACTACTCCGCCCTGACCCAGAAGCCGAGCATCCCGCTCGCCAAGATCATGGTCAGGATCTTCGACGAAGAAGGCCTCAACCAGCCCACCCCGACCGTCGAAGTGCTGCAGACGATTGTGGCCGCGGAACCCAGCAACGCCTCCTACTACGGCTTCCTGGCCGCCTACGCCTACCTCGCGCACAAGAACGCCCTCGGCGACTTGGCCGCCGCCAAGGCCGTGGCGCTCGCTCCCGAGGGCCAGCGCACCCACCTGAAACTCCAGCTGGCCGAAGTCAAGAAGCAGTCCAACGAAAAGAAAGGCGCCACGGGCGCCACCGGCACGACGGGCACCACGGGTACGACGAGCTCCAGCAGCGGCACCACGTCGCTGACGGGGCCCTAGCCCCGGCCGCCCGGACCTCCGGCCCGGGGGCGGGCCGGCCGACCCGGGCCTCATCTCCGCAAACGCGCCGACCCCCGCCGGGACGGTGCCCAGCCGGTAAACTGACGGGCCGCCGCGGCGTCGTTTCGCGCCGCCCGCGGGCCGTTAGCTCAATCGGCAGAGCAGGGGCCTCTTAAGCCCAAGGTTGCTGGTTCGATTCCAGCACGGCCCATGAATCAAGGACCGGCCCGGATCCGCGGCGGGCCGGGTTCCGATCGGCCCGGGAAGCACGCGGGGAGCGAGTCTCGCTTCTGGAGCTCCCAGGGCGTGCCTAAAGCCTGACCTCTTGGGCGGCCACCACCATCCTTGCACCAACCTTCTCGCTTACGGATACCTTGATCCTGCGGCCGGCCCGACGGTCGGCCTCCCCGGCCTTCGTTAGCAGCACCATGATCGGGTGCGTACCGGGAGGGAGCGTCCTGTCGATGCTCTTGAGCCCCGGCCCTTTGATCGTCAGGGCCCCCGGCTCGTAGGTCTTGATGGTGAGCAGGAGGCCTCGCCGAGACAACTTCACCTTGCCAACCTTCACTGCCGCATGCAGTTCTCTTTCGAGTCTTTGCACGAGCGCTCTGAGCGTCACCAGTTCGGCTTCTTCATCGCGGCGTTTGGCGATGGCGGCTTGTTCTTCGGCTCTCTTCTTTGCTGCCGTTTCTTCTTCGGCGTGCTTCCTCGCGGAGGCTTCCGCGGCCCGTTTGCCACGCGAGGGTTCCTGACCTAGAGGGCACCCGGTTTTCGCCGCCCATTCTGTAACGTGCGGGTGCGGAGGGTTCGCGCCGCCTTCATCAAAGGTCACTGCCGCCGTCCAGGAGAGTGTGCCGGTCGGACATTCGAGCGGAAGCACCAGGCCGGAGGTGAAGTGGCTGAGTTCTTCTTCTTCTTCTGTTTCTCCGAATCGAAGCCACAGGTCCTTGAGCGAGGCATACGGTGCGCCCGGAACTGTCGAGACGAGCGGGACTTCCATCGTGATGACGTTGCCCGCGACCGTACCGTGAGCCAGGATTTCCAGGGAGACCGGGGAGTGCCCGTCGATGAAGAGATTGACTCCGCCGCCGGGGGCGAAAAACGTTTCGGTCAGGCCTGACTCTTCGACTCGTTCGGCCCCGAACGAAACGATGAAGAGTGCCTGGCCGACGGGCCCTGCCGCTGAGCCTTCAGGGCAGCCTGAAGGCCCGATTTGTTCCAGAACCGCTTTGGGGCATGTCGGATGGCCCGTGGGGCTGATCGTGGTGCCTGCCGGAAGCCCGAGGGCGATTCCAAGGACCGGAGGCGGAAACCCTCCGTATTCGGTTCCCTCGATCTCGAGGGCCGCGTTGATCGAACCCGGTCCACCCGACAGCCCGGACGAGATTTCAGGTGTGAACGAGACCGAAGGGCTCGCAGCAGCCGTTCCGGCAAGAAGCAGCATCCCCAACGCAACCGCGATGACAATGCTCCCCCACGTCCTTTGCTTCACGTGCAATGCGTCCTCCCTGCCAGAACGCTATCAAGCCGACCTCACTTCGGCGGGCACGCCAGCCACTGCCGGACGTGTCGTGTGCGTCGAGAACCGGTGGCTATGGAACCGGACCACGAACCAACCGACGATCTGGACGTTCCGTTCGACGGGTTCGGGCGGCGGTGCCGGGTAGGTCCATCGCCGCTGCGGCTCGACGACGACGCCCAGGATAGGTCTGCAGTGCGGGAGCGTATCGCAGCGTTCGCCTTCGCACGAATAGGTGTTTTCGCAGGGCCGGGTGGGTGACACCGCGTAGATCGCGCCCTCGTAGCTGCCACCTGAGCACCAGTGTCCTGTGCGTGACCTTGTCGGCGTGAGCACGAGCGAAGTCTTCCCGTCCTGCGGGTATCCGTAGTCGGTCTTCTGCATGTCGCTGGACACTGCGCACGGCGGCCGGTGTTCCGCGGTGTAGTGCCTGTACGGCTCCAGGGTCATCACGGCGTAGTAGTAGCTACCTGCGAGGAGCGGGTTCGCGATGAAGCTGAGAACAATGTTGGCGCCGGTCGCCGGCTTGGAGACGATCTTCGGCGTCACGTCGGCGCGGGCGCCGGCTGCAGCCACGAGCAGCATGCTGCACGCCAGGATTGCGCACCTTCTCCGCCGTGTCACCGCGTGGTCGAGCGTACTACTCGCAACCCGCCCCTGCTACAGCAATCGCTCCATCGTGTCGACAACAACCAAGGCGGACATGGCGCGCCGGCGGTATTGGAGTAGTTGATGAGCTTTTACTGCATAGACGACGCGACCAACGCTGCGGGACTGCCGCAGGAGGTCGGGGTGACGGCCGTTTCGGGCGTCATCGACAACTTCGCCAGTCCCACGCTCAGGGATCACCTCGAGGAGCAGATCGACGAGGGCCGGCGGTGGCTCGTCGTGGACCTCTCCGAGGTTGCCTTCATCGACTCGAGCACGATCGGTGTGCTCGTGGGCACGACCACGAATCTCAAGAGCTCCGGCGTGGGCGGCCTGCTGATCGTGTGCCCGGAGGAGAACGTGAGCGTGCATCGGATCCTCGACGTCGCCCGGGTCGACAGCGTGATCGACATCCACGCTTCCCTGGCCCAGGCGCTTTCGACGCTTGCGCCGGCGGCCTGAGTTGGCAGCCCAGCTCGAACGTCCGACGCAGGAACTCCATATCGCTGCAGGGCCGGACGGGCTGGCAACCGCACGCAGCTGCGCCGCCGACGCGGCTAGGGCGTTCGGCCTGGACGAGGTGGCGCGCTGCGACGTCGTGCTGGCCGTCAACGAGGCCGTCGCCAACGCGATCCGCCACGGCGAGCCCGACAAGCACGGCCGCATCCGCCTCGAGGCGACCATGGAGCACGAACGCCTCACGTTTGCGGTGCACGATTGCGGTCGGTTCAGGCGGCCGGCCATCGCCAGGCCGGAGGACGACCACGGCAGGGGTCTGAAGATCATCGGCGAGGTGATGGATGAGGTGCTGCTGACGGTCGGGCCGGAGGGCACCACACTGCGGTTCTCGAGGCTGCGGCAATGACGGGCGAATCGAGACGGAGCCGCTGATGCGGTCCGCCCGGCGCAGGGCCATCGTCGGGGCGCTGACGGCCGTGCTCGCCTCGTCGCTCGCCGCCTCCGTGTCGGCGACCACGGCACCGGCACTGACCATCGGCCTGCCGGCGATCGAAGCCAAGGTGCCGAAGGTCGAAGTCTCGCTCGGCCCGGTCCACGCGAGCACCCCGGAAACGACCGTCACGGTCCCGAGCGTGGGGGTCAGCACGCCGGCCCCGAGCGGTGGCGGCAGCAGCGCAAGCGGTGGCGGCAGCAGCGCAAGCGGTGGCGGCAGTAGTGGCGGCGGTGGCGGCAGCGGCGGTGGCGTTGTCGTCGAAGTCCCCGTGAGCCTGCCCACCGCCCCGGGCAAAGAACATGGCGCCACCACGACGAGCGGCGAAGCCGCCTCGACCCCGGTGGAGACCACCAGAGCAGCAAGCTCGACCACGGCGAGCGGATCGTCCCCGGCGCCGGCGGTGGGCTCGACGCCCGCGAGCAGCGCTGCGCGGAGGCAGACCACGGCGACCGCTCACCCGAGCGCCAAGCGCGGATCCGTCACCCCTTACACTCGTGCCCGGAGCGCCCCGGCCGCCGTGCCGGTCACCCGCACCGTGGCGGGCGGCAGCACCGGCGCTCACGACCTGCAGCCGGCTCGTGAGGTGTCCGCCGCGAAGGCGTCGTCCAGCAACCCGCTCGAAGCCATCGGCGGACAGCTTCCGTTGCCGCTCCCCGTGCCCGACTGGAGCAAGCCGATCATCCTGCTGTTGCTCCTGCTGGCACTCGGCCTCGCGGTCCGCGCCCGCATGAGCTCGAGTCGCGCGAAACGCCTGGAGCTGCAGCGGGCGTCGCTGCTCGACGACCTCCACGCGATGCAGGTGGCCCTCGTGCCCGAGGTGCCGGCGGAGCTGGCCGCGCTGGGAGTGTCGGTCGCATACCGGCCGGCCGACGGGGTTGCCGCCGGGGGCGACTTCTACGACGTGTTCGAGCTGGAGCCGGGCCGGGTCGCCGTGGTCCTGGGAGACGTCTGCGGTCACGGGCGCGAGGCCCTCGAGCGGGCCGCCCTCACGCGTTACACGGTGCGTGCCTACCTGCAGGCGGGACTCGAGCCGCGGGCGGCCCTCGCTCTCGCGGGCCGGGCGCTGGCCGACCCGGAGGCCCACTTCGCGACCGTCGCCGCGGCCGTCTATGACTCCCAGGACGCTCGCCTCACCTACGCCTGCGCCGGGCACCCCGCTCCGATCGTTCTGGGGCGGGGCGTTCCAACGCCGCTGGAGGTGTGCTGCTCACCACCCGTCGGCTGGGGCATCCCCACGGGCCGCCGCCAGAGCCGGATCCCGCTGCCGGTGGGCGCCGTCGTGTGTTTCTTCACTGACGGGCTGACAGAGGCCCGCTGCAAGGAGGGGCTGCTGGGAACCACGCGACTCGGGGAGCTACTCGCCTCGCTGGGCCGGGATCCGAGCGCGGACGAGCTGATTGACCGCGTCAGTGCAGCGGCGGACGTCACGCCGGACGACATGGCCGCCTGCGTCCTGACGGCACATTCGGCATCCGCGGGCCATTCCGAACCCGGCGGCGAAGCTCACGTCGAGGAACTGGAGTTCGAGCGCAGGGACCTCGACAACGGCGGGCTGAGCCGCTTCCTCTCGGAATGTGACCTTGCCGGAACCCGCGCCGCGGAGCTCCTGAACGCCGCTGAGCAGGCTCTTGCGTGCAACGAGACGGCCCTGCTGCAGGTGGAGCTCGGTGACGATGGGCCGCGGGCGCGCATACTCGCGCCCGCGGAGACTCTCCCTTCAGACCCCTCAGGATCGGGCGAACGGCGCACTGTGACCCTGCTGCCGCCCACGCCGGTCCACGCGTAGCCGGCAACCGGCACGCACGAGCGGCGGGCGCCGCGCCGGCAGGGCCCCGGGCATTTCACCCGGCGTGCAGCACCTGTCTCCGGCGTATCGCTCGTCAAGCGTTCTGGACGTTCGTTCCAACCGTCGCCGCGAATCATCGCACCCGGGTACCAGACGATTACCCAAACACAACGCGGGGGTCCCTTGCGGGAAGCCCTCTCCGCAGGAGGTAGTCAGTTGTACCTACGCCTCTCTCTCACCATGACCAAGGCGCGGCGCATGCGCCGCTACGCAGTACCGTCGCTCCTCTGTGCCCTCGTGGCAGCCCTGGCAGCGCTGCCGGCCGCACCGGCGCAGGCTGCCACCACGCCGCCGGAAATCGTTCCGGTTCCCCCGGCGGCGACCAGCGAAGTGCTCGAAGCGATTCCGCTCGAAGACCTCAACGCGTCCGAACTGGCAAAAGTGATCGGCAGCCGGCCGGGCCTCGAAGGGCTTCCCGAAACCACCCTCACAGCGGCGCTCGAAGAAGTGCTGGCGAAACTCGCAGGAAAAGGCGTGACCGTGGAAGGGCTCGGCGAACCGGGCGAACTGGTGCCGAAGATCGAACAGGCGCTCAAAAAAATGCTCTCCCCCGGCGAATTGCTGGCCCTGCTGAAAGGGGAAAGCCTGACCACGATCCTAACCAAAGCACTCGGCTCGCTGGAACCGGAGGAAGTCATCAAGAAGGCGATAGAAGCCTCCAGCCACCCCGAAGAACTGCTGACCCAGGCGCTCTCAGGTGTAAACCCCGAACAGCTCGAAAAAGCCATCGGCAGCACCCTCGCGGGCGAACCGTTCACGAAAACAAGCGTGGGCGAACTGGAGAGCTCACTGGGGACCACCCCCGAACAGTTCACACAGGCGCTCGGCACCAGCAGTGAAAAGCTGCCGGAAACGGCGAAAGCCTTCACGGCGCCGCTCTCAAACGGCCAGACGCTGGGCGTGCTGGACGAACTGCAAAGCATCGGCCTGGCCACCCTGAAAGGCGAAGGCGGCGGCATCGGCGGCGTCGGCGGCAACGGCAACGGCGGCTCCGGATCGGGCGGCTCGGGCGGAAAAGGCGGCAACGGAGGCCCCGGCGGCTCCGGCTCGGGCGCGCCCGGGGCGGGCACCACCGTGCTCGTCGGCACTCCGGGCCCGGGCGGCGGGAGCCCGGCGGGCTCGAGCACGGCGGTCGGCAAGGTCAAGGTGCTCAGCCGCAGAGTTCACGGGAACACCGCCACGATCGTGCTTCAGGTCCCCAGCGCCGGAAGCCTGACCGTCAGCGGCGGTGGGGTCAAGAAGGTCACCGAGCAGGCCGCCAAGAGCGAGCGGGTGACCGTCAAGACGACCCTCACGAAGGCCGGCGTCGCGTCTCGGCGTCGCCACCGTAGAGGCGTGTCGGTGAAGCTGACCGTGACCTTCAAGCCGGTCAGCGGCGCCGCCTCGGCGGCCAGCACCACCGCCCACTTCGGCTAGCGAACAGGGAACATAGCGGCGCTACGAGGCCGGGGTCCGATTGGAACCCCGGCCTCGCGGTGCCGGACGACGGTTGCCGGAGCCGGCCCGGCTAGCCTATTTTTTTTCGGGTTTTACTTTGTAGGCGAAGTCATCGGCTGGCGTCGCTTCGCTCGTACCGGCTTCCGTGGAGACGCTCACTTCCACCGTGCCGGCTTCCTCGGGCGGCGTTACGACGACGAGCCCCGTCGCGTTTTTGACGACGACCGATGCGGCCGCTTTCGAGCCGAACATCACGGTCGTTCCTTCCGTGAAGCCGGTGCCCTTGATCTTCACCGTCTGCCCACCGGTCGTCCAGCCGTGCGTCGGTGACAGCTTCGTGATCGTCGGCCTTTCGCCCGCGACCGGGGTCTTGAACCTCTCGTTGGAACCAAAGCTGGTGCCGTGCGAGTTCTTGGCCACGACCCTGAAGTCGTAGGTCGTGTTCCCCGACAGGTGTGAAAGCGCCGCCGAGACGGCAACCGGCATTTCGCCTTCGCCCGGAAGCGACGAGCACGCAGCCCGTTTCCCGTATTCGAGCGAGGTGCCCCATTCGAATTCGCAGCTCGTCACGTTCGAGGCGTCCGGATTGACGTTCGCGTTCAGCTGCGCGGAGTCCGAGGTGATGTGGGACGCGCCCAGCGGGGTCACTTTGGGTGGGCTCGGGTACGTGCTGAATTTCACGGTGTTCCCGAACTTGGTCCCGTCTTCGTTCGTGGCGACCGCGCGGTAGTAGTAGACCGTGCTTTCCGCCAGGCCACCGACTTCAGCGGATACGTGGACCCCATTTTCGCCTTCGCCCGGAAGCGAAGTGCATGACGCCTTCGACCCCAACGCGGGCGAGGTGCCGTATTCGAATTCGCAGATCGTCACTACGGCGCCCTGCGGGTTGACCACCCCACGGAAGGTCGCCGAGTGCTTTCCGATCACGGCTGGTTTTTCCGACGTCACGGTCGGTTTGGTCGGCGGGGTTTTGAATTCCAGCGTGGCGCCAAATGACTGCCCGAAGGAGTTTTTGGCGATCAGCCGGACGTAGTATTTGGTGTGCTGTAGGAGGCTGCCGGCCACGGCGTGCACCCTGACCTGTTTTTCACCTGAACCGGGGAGCACCGCGCAGCCCACAAAGGTGGGCGCTTCGAAGTTGACCGTGGTGGCGTACTCGAATTCGCACTCTTCCACGTTGGCGCCGTTCGGGTTCACCGAACCCACCAGGTTCGCCGAGGTGCGGGTGACTTCTTCGGGGGTGTCGGTCACCGCGTGCGGCGCCGAGGGCAGCGTCGTAAAGGACTTCAGGGGCGCGCCGACGCCTTCGCCGAACTCGCTCACCGCGACGACGCGGTAGTAGTACTTGGTGCTTTCGCTCAGGCCGTTGACCGGGGCGGACACCGGGACCAGGTTTTCGCCGGCTTCCGGGACGGGGATGCACGGGGCGGTCTGGTTCAGTTCGCCCGGCGAGGTCCCGTATTCGAATTCGCATTCGGTGATTTCGGCGCCGTTGGGGTTGACGAGTCCTTCGAGGATCGCCGTCGTCCTCCCGACTCCCGTCGGGTTCTGGTTGATCACTTCGGGAGCTTCTCCCACTTCCGCATGCGCGAGCCCCGGCAGCGTCAGCGCAAACAGCGCCGCCGCCAGCAGGATGACCGCCACTGCCAGGGCCCGCCCGCGCGGACCCCCGCTCACTGCCGTCCCATGCCGCGTCAGACGAGTCGGGTCCAACCCGACGAATCGATGTCTCATAACCGTCCCTCCCGATCGCATCTAGTTTCCCCGCGACCGCGCCCCCCGGCGCCGCCGGACGTGGTCCCATCTAACCGCCTGGGTGCGGCGAAGTCAATACCGCGCCACGCCTTCCTAACAGGCCGTGCTGGGCGCCCGGGATCGACGGGACCCGCCGCCGGGCCGGCTCAGTGGATTATCGGGCCGCTTTCGACGGCTTCGAATTCGGACCCCGGGACCTGCTTGATCTGTTCGAGGTCTTCGTCGTTCCAGCCCGGGTTGGGGGCCCCCGTGATGAACCAGGGCGAGCCGTTGTCGGCCACGATCAGCCCGAAGCGCTTGAGCGCTTCGAGGATCACCAGCGACTGGCCATGGAAACCGGCGAGGCTGTAGCCGGCCTTCAGGCGCAGGCGCAGGCCCATCGGCGGGAGTGCCGGGTTGGTGCTCGAGGAGGCGAAGTGGGTGGCCGGGTGGATGTATCCGCGCTGGGATTCGGGGACGGTCACCCGCAGGGCGTGGTCGATCTGTCCGGCGGCGACCTCGGGGTAGCGGGCGAGCAGCGGAAAGATCGGCAGGCCGGCGGCGTCGGCGGAGGTCCAGCCTTCCGGGCGCAGGGTGCTGCTGCGGAGGTTGAAGACGGCCCCGTTGGAGGCCGTCCAGCTCTTGCCCTTCTTACGGCGGTGGGCCAGGTAGAGCTCATACAGGGTGCAGCTGCCTTCCTGGGCCACGAGCACGTGGCGGTCGCCCTTGCCGTTCTTGCCGCCGCCCTCGATCGGGGCCGTGGGCGGAACGGGATAGGGCCCGGGATCCGATTCGGAGCCGTATTTCGTGAACTTGATCGGCACCTTGGGCTGGCCGGCGGGGACAACCGTGTACGGGATCCCGTAGGAGGGGTTGGTGCCGAAGTCGGGGTGCAGGTGGGCGCTGAGGCCAATGCTGGCGACGTAGCTTTCGGACTCCGGACTCTCCGGCAGGTTCGCCACTTCCTGGTTGAGGGGGTCTTCGGCGGGCAGGATCGGGCAGCCGAATTCTTCCGGGGGGCCGGACACCAGGGGGCGGGCGTGGCGGCGAGAGTGGTGGGAGGCGGCGCTCGCCCCGGCGGCCAGGAGCGTCAACGCCGCCAGGACCGCCGCTAGGCAGACCGCGTGCCGGGACCTCATGGCGCCCCACGCTAGCGCCTGCGGCGGGCGCCGGCCGACGTTCGTACTAGGAGCTCGAGAAGGACCCTTCGCCGAAGGGAACACCTTCGCCGAAGGTGCGTCCCGGCTTTGCTTCGCTGTGCTGGCGTTCGTTCCAGTCGACCGAGAAGCCGCCAAGCGGGCCGCTGGCCGCGGAGGCCGTCGCGATCACCTCGTTGGCGGGCAGCACGTGACCGTTGGCGAACCGGGCCGTGCCGGGCCGGGCGCCCTGGCGCAGTTCGATCTGGGCGGCGGACCAGCGGGAGTCCTCCACCGGGCCCGTGTGGGAGCCGCTGGTGGCGGTGGCGGCTGAGAACGAGACGCCCCCGAAATCCGCCAGCGGCAGCGTCTGGCAGCCGGCTGCGGTGCAGCTGGACGGCGCCTCCAGGATCCAGTCGGCCGAGCTGACGTCGATCTGGGAGGTCTGGCGGGTCGTGGAGTAGCGGGCGCCGGTTGACAGGTTGCGCAGCCTGAGCGTGACGTGGGTGCCGAGGACGGTTACCGAGCCGGTCATCAGATCGCCGGCGTGGACCGCGATCGGGATACTCACGGGGGCGGCCGGGATCAGCTCGAACCAGCTGTCGTAGTGGGGATTCCCGTAGCGAGAGCAGTCGGCATCCACGCCCACCTGCTCGAGCGCGTCACTGGTCGACTTGTAGCCGCCGAGCCCGACCCAGGCGGCGGAGTAGGTGCTCTGGCCGGTGCTGCAGGAGAGGGTCGGCACCTGCCAGCTGCCGGAAACGCTGTTGAAGCTCGCGTGCGAGGAGCTCGGGAGGGCGACCCAGCCGGCCCAGTTGCTGCTCAACGTGCTCGCGCCGGCGGAGCCGGCCACGACCAGCACCAGCAAGCCGGCGAGCAGCCCTGCGAGGGCCGGGCGACGCAGGCGCCGCCGCCACGGAAGGGTGAGGGTTTCGCCGGCCATCGCGTGTCTGGAGGATCGACTGGTGACCTTTACGGATGCTAAGAAGTGCGTGCGAGTAGCCTGGGAGATCGGGCGGCTGTTCGGCCCTCAGGATCCGATCTGGGCGGGAGCCAGCAGCGAGTGAGCGGCGGCGTCGGTCCAGATCACCTGATCGCGACCCGGGCCGACCCCGATCAGAGCCACGGGCACGCCTGTGTGCTCGGAGATGAACTGCAGGTACTCGCGGGCGGCATCGGGCAGGTCGGAGGCCGAGCGGCACTCGCCGAGGTCCTCCTTCCAGCCGGGCAGCTCGGTGAGCACCGAGGTGGTGTGGTGGAGCACGGTCTGGTGGTAGGGGAAGTCCTCGAACTCGGCCCCGTCGTCGCCGCCCCGGTAGCTGGTCGCGACGGCGATGCGGTCGAAGCCCGAGAGCACGTCGAGCTTCGTGATCACCAGTGCCGTCATCGTGTTCAGGCGGGCCGCGTAGCGCAGCGCCACCAGGTCCAGCCAGCCGGTCCGCCGGGCCCGCCCGGTGGTGGTGCCGAACTCGCCGCCGCGGCTGCGCAGCAGCTCGCCGGTGTCGTCGTGCAGCTCGCTCGGGAACGGCCCTGCCCCCACCCGCGTGGTGTAGGCCTTGGACACCCCCCACACCTCCTCGATCGCCTTCGGCCCGATGCCGCTGCCCACGCAGGCGGCGCCGGCGAGCGGGTTGGAGGAGGTCACGAACGGATAGGTGCCATGGTCGATGTCGAGCATCGCCCCCTGGGCCCCCTCGAGGATCACCGTGTCGCCGTCGTCGAGCAGCTGCCACATCAGCTTGGAGGTGTCGGCGATGTGCTGCTCGAGGCGGTGGCCGAAGGTCAGGAATTCCTCGGTCATGGTGTGCAGATCGAGCGTGGGGTCCTTCTCGTAGGGGCGCAGGGAGAGGCGCTTGGGCTCCATCGCGGCGACGATCTTCTTCTTCAGGATCTTCTCGTCGAGCAGGTCCTGAACGCGGATGCCCAGGCGCGCGGCCTTGTCCGCGTAACAGGGGCCGATGCCCCTGCGGGTGGTCCCGATCTGCAGGCTCCCGAGCCTGGCCTCCCCGGCCGAGTCCAGCAGCATGTGGTAGGGCATGATCAGGTGGGCGTTGGCGGACACCCGCAACCCGCTCACGTCGACTCCGCGCGAGCGCAGGGTGTCGAGCTCGTCGATCAGCACCCGCGGGTCGATCACGACGCCGTTGCCGATCACGCAGCGCTTGCCGGGATACAGGATCCCCGAGGGGATCAGGTGCAGCTTCCACTGCTCCTCGCCCCTGACGATCGTGTGACCGGCGTTGTTGCCGCCCTGGAAGCGCACGACGGCGTCGGCGTGCTCGGCGAGCAGATCGGTGATCTTGCCCTTGCCCTCATCGCCCCACTGGGCGCCAACTATGACCACGGCAGGCATGTCGCCTCAGGAGTCTAGGGACGCTCGTCTCTCGCGCCCAGGAGCGCGTGCTCCGGCTGCTGGGGGAGCTCGGGCCGATGCTCCAGGCGGCGGTCGCACCCGTACAGCGGGATCGGGTCCCCGCAGATCTCCACCAGCCGCGAGACGGTGCGCGCACCGAGGTGCTCGGCCAGCGCGTCGGGCATCAGGTTGGTGGTGGCGACGATCGCCCGCTGGGCCTCATAGCGGGCGTTGACGATCGAGTACAGCTGCTCGAGCACCCACTCGGTGCGGTACTCCGCCCCGAGGTCGTCGATGTGCAGCAGGTCGACTGCCTCGAGGCGGTCGAGGAAGTCCACCAGCCCGGCTTCGCTGTCCATCGACTCGCGGAGCACGCTCAGCAGCCTCGGCAACGAGTAGATCGCGACCGTGCGGCCCGCGTCGAGGGCGGCTTTGGAGACGAGCATCGCGAGCGTCGTCTTGCCGGTCCCCACATCCCCCTCGAGCCACAGCCCCTTGCCGCGGTCGAGGTTCTGGTGCAGGTCGGCGACGTAGCGGCGCACGAGCCGGACGTGCTCGGGGGCAACCCTGGCGATGTCGCTGACGGGGGGCCGGTCGAAGGACACCCCGAGGTAGCGCTTTGGGATCCGCCCCTGCGCGGCACCGGCTTGGGCGGCGGCGATTTTTCCGGCGCGGCACTCGCAGTCGCGCATGGTGTCGTCGTCGCCCTCGATCACGAACCCGCTGCCGTCGCAGATCCCGAGCGGGCAGCGGCGGCCGCCATCCGTGCGCGTGGGCGTCGGAGGGCTCACTCGCTGAAGCGCTGGCCGGCGTAGTTCATGAAGCGCGGGTACTCGGGCTGGAAGGTCAGCGTGACTTTGCCGACGGCGCCGTTGCGGTGCTTGGCGATGATCAGGTCGGCCTCCCCCGGGCGCTCGGACTCCTCCTTCTTGTAGTACTCGTCGCGGTAGATGAACACCACCAGGTCGGAGTCCTGCTCGAGGTTGCCGCTCTCGCGCAGGTCCGAGAGCATCGGGATCTTGTCGCCCGGGCGCTGCTCCACCGCACGGCTCAGCTGCGAAAGCGCGATCACCGGCACTTTCAGCTCCCGCGCCAGGATCTTCAGGCCGCGGCTGAGCTCGCCGACGGCCGTCACGCGGCTGTCGTAGCGGCTGTCGGTGCGCATCAGCTGCAGGTAGTCGACGATGATCAGTCCCAGCCCCCCCTGCACCTGGTTGTGCAGGCGCCGGGCCTTGGCGCGGATCTCGAGCATCCCCACGTCGCTGGAGTCGTCCACCCACAGGGGCGAGTTGGAGAGCTTCGAGGAGGCCTCGAGGATCTTCGGCCAGCGCTGCTCGGGCACCCGCCCCTTGCGCAGCTCCTCGCCTTTGATCCGGGCCTGGGAGGCGACGAAGCGCTGGGCCAGCTCCGCCTCCGCCATCTCGAGCGAGAACAGCGCCACCGGGCGGCCGTGCTTGAGGGCGGCGTTCTCGGCGATGTTGCATACCAGCGCGCTCTTGCCCATCGCCGGGCGGGCCGCAACGATGATCAGGTTGCCGGGCTGGAAGCCCCCGGTGATCTCGTCGAGGTCTTTGAAGCCCGACGGGGTGCCGGTCAGCGAGGTCCCCTCCAGCGACAGCCGGTGGAGCTTGTCGAGCTCCTCGTGCAGGACGTCCTCGATCTTGCGGAAGTCCTTCTGGCGGTCGTCGCGGGCGACCTCGAGCATCGTCTTCTCGGCCTGCTCGACGAGGTCCCGCGGTGCGCCGGAGTGCCCGATCACGCTCTCCTGGATTTCGTAGGCACCCTTCAGCAGCCTGCGCAGCAGGGCCATCTCGCGGACGATCTGGGCGTAGCGGCGGGCGTGGCCGGCGGCCGGCACGAGGCCGGTCAGCTCGTCCACGGTGGCGGCTCCCCCGATCTCCTCCAGGCGGCCCGACTGGCGCAGCCGGTCGGTCACGGTCAGCACGTCGACCGGCTCGCTGGCCTCGTAGAGGTCGAGCATCGCCTCGTAGATCAGCCCGTAGCGCTGGCGGTAGAAGTCCTCCGGGCGCAGGCCCTCCTCGATCACGAGCGCGTACAGCGAGCGGTCCGAGAGCAGGATCGCCCCCAGTACCGACTGCTCGGCCTCGAGGTTGTGGGGCGGGGTCAGGGCCGCCGCGGCGGTGGCGCCGGACGTGCCGTTGGTGTGTGTGACGGCGCTGGAGGCCACGGGTGGGGCGAGTGTAGATAGCTGCTCGAGCGACACGACGGGGACCTCTCGCTATCTGGAGAAGAAATCGCTGGAGCGGGTGTCGGATCCCGACGGCACGAACGCATGTTCGTGGCGGCCCCGGACGGGACGCAACTGATCGTGCGCGACCGGGCAACCAGCGCGCGCCCTCCGAAGAGCGCCGTCGAGGAGCGCCGGCGCCGGCGCCGGCGAGGCCGTCAGCTCTTGGCCACGATCATGGTCTTGATCGTGGACGTGGCCCCGTCGGCCACCTCCACGACGACCATGTAGGTGCCGACGTTCTTGATCGGCTCGGGCAGGTGGACGTTGCGTTTGTCGATCCGCAGCCCGCGGGCTTCGCGGATCGCGGCGGCGATGTCCTGGGCGGTGACGGACCCGAACAGGCGCCCGTCGGCCCCCGCCTGCTGGGGGATCGTGAGCACCGTCCGGTTCAGCAGCTGGACGTTCTCCTGGGCCCGCTCGATCGCCTCGCGGGCGGCCCGCTCCTCGGCGGCCTGGCGCTGGCGGACGGTCTCCACGGCGCCCTTGGTGGCCGGCTGGGCGAGCTTGCGCGGGATCAGGTAGTTGCGCAGGTAGCCCTTGGAGACGTCCACCACGTTGCCCTGCTCGCCGAGCGACTCGACGTCCTGCAGCAGAATCGCCTCGGGCACGGCCGATGCAGCTCTAGTCGCGGTCGCGGTCGCGGCCGCCACGGCCGCCGCGGGGGTTGTCGTCGCGCCCGCCCTCGTTCACGTAGGGCAGCAGCGCCAGCTCCCGGGCCCGCTTGACCGCGCGGGCGATCTGCACCTGGTGGCGCCGGCAGGATCCCGTGATCCGGCGGGAGCGGATCTTGCCCTTCTCGGAGATGAAGCGGCGCAGCGAGCTGACGTCCTTGTAGTCGACCTGCTCGACCTTGTCGCGGCAGAACTGGCAGGGCTTACGGCGGCCTCCGCCCGGGCCCCCGCGCCTGTCGCGCCGGCGCAGGGGCTTGCCCCGTCCCCGTGCCTTGGCCATCTCAGCAGCCCCCCGCCTGCCCACCGAGCGCCACGCGGAAGCCCTCCGGCCGGGGCCGGACGGTGGGAGTGGCGTTCGTGGTGGGGCTGGGAGTCATGTCCTGGTGGCGGTGTGGCTAGAAGGGAATGTCGTCGTCGCCGCTTGCAGAAGCGACCGGTGCGGGCTGGAAATCACCCTGCTCGACGGGAACCTCTCCGCCGGGCCCGGCGTTGCCCGGGGCGAACCCGCCGCCGGAAACGGCGTCCTCGCGGGAGCCCAGAAACTGCACCGAGTCGGCAATGATATCCACCGCTTGGCGTTTGGCGCCGTCCTGGGCCTCCCACTCGCGCCACTCCAGGCGTCCGTCGACGGCCACGGGGCGTCCCTTGGAGAGGAAGCGGGCGGCGTTCTCACCCTGCGCGCCCCACACCGTGATGTTGAAGTAGTTGGGCTTGTCCTCCCACTCGCCGGTGGCGGCGTTCTTGCGGCGGGTGTTGCAGGCGACCCTCAGGCTGCACACCGATGTGCCGCTCGGGAGCGAGCGAAGCTCGGGGTCGGCCGTCAGGTTTCCCGTCAAGACGACGCGGTTGATGTTCGTGGCAGCCACGGCTGATCGATCCTTTCAGTTCGTTTTGGAGCCGCCCCGGAGTCTAGAGCCGCCGCCAGCGGCCCTCGGCCGCCCGGCGGCCCGTAAATCACGCTCAATCCGAGGAGCGCTTGGCGTGGGGAGAGGTTTTGAAGACCTCGTCCCAGTACGGGGCGCTGATGCCGAAGCCCCGGGTGTCGTCCTGGAAGTGGTGGCGCATGTGGCGCTCTCGGAGCATCCGTCCGAGCCTCCCACGGGGGCGGAAGTGGTGCAGGTAGTAGTGGGTCATGTCGTAGACCAGATAGCCGGTGAAGAAGCCCGCCCCCAGCCCCGGCGCGTAGGTGGAGCCGAAGACCAGGTACATGACCGCGAACACCGCCGCCGCCAGGGGGATGCTGACCGACGGGGGCATCACCAGGCGCAGAGGGTCGTTGGGGTGGTCGTGGTGGACGCCGTGGATGATCCAGTGCAGCCGCGCTCCGAGGCCGTGGTCGGGCTCGAAGTGGAACACGAGCCGGTGCAGCCAGTACTCGAACAGCGTCCACAGCGCATAGCCGCCCGCGACCAGGCCGATCATCACCGCGAGGCTCGTTTCGGAGAGCCCCCAGATGATCATCGCGACGATCGCCGGCACGAAGATGACCACCGGGACCACCGGATGCACCCTCGTGAGCGCGTCCAGTGTCCGGGATTCGAACATCGGGGGCGAGGCGCGCAGCACGTCGGTGCGGCTCGTGCCCGTGTCGCCCATGTCCTCGACGTCGGCCCAGTGCATGGGAGACGATGTTAGCTCGCCGCAACGGCCCGGCACCGGTCCGCAAGAACCAGGCGGACCGGGCGCCGCGAGGACTACAGGAAGGGCCAGGGATTCAGCGGCTGCGGCACCACTTCGGATCCCGGCCCGTAATACCCGGGACAGTCCGCCCGCCCCGGCGAGTCGACCGGTTCGCAGCCCGCGACGAATCCTTCGCCGCCGCTGAGCGTCCAGCTCCTGGCTTTCTGCTGCTGGTTCATACGCCGCACGCGAACCGGGAGCACGATCGTTTTCGACATCGCGCCGGGCATCACCACGACCACCCACGTGGTGCTGAAGCTCCGCGCCCACACGCCCCCGGCTTCCTGGCGGACGCCCTGGACGGTGTATTCGGGATCCACATACCAGCCCCCGAAGTCCGGGTCCTGGCTCTCGTCCACGAACACTTCCCCGTCCTCGGTCAGCAGCACGGTGGCGAGCGCCAGTTCGGTGTCGGTGTCGGTGCTCCCCGCGGGCTCGACGACGACTGCCTGTCCGGCGTTGCGGGCCCGTTCGATCTTGGTGATGACGCTGCGGTACCTGGCCGCGGTGGTTGCACCGGCGAGCGTGACGGTCACCGCCGACGCCGGCGCGTCGGTGGCGGCGAACGGAGCGAACGGCCCGCCGACGTACTGCAGGCGGCATTCGGCCGGCTCCTGGCGGCCGGCGCAGTTGTACGGCCCGGCTTCCGCCAGCCGCACGGTCGCCGCCTGTGCGGCTGCGGTCACGGGGAGCCCGAGGGCGCCCACCGCGAGCGCGATCGCGAGCTTCCCGGCGCCCTGCACGAATTCGCGGCTGCTCTTCACGACCCGGCCCTCCGTTTGCCCCGGCGGTAGCCGGTTCGGGTAAGCGCTATCCGCGCGTCGGTTGCAGCCTAGATCCAGGCCCCGTCGGCCCCGGGCGGCCTCGGCGGATGTCTTACTCGGCCGGGGGTGTGTCGGCTGGCGGTGCGTCGGCCGGCGTGTCGGCCGGTGCGGCCTCGGGCGCCGTGGCCTCGGCGGGCGGCTGCTCGGCGTCCGCGGCCTCCTGCTCGGCTGCGGCGGGCGCCGTGGCCTCGGCCGCGGGTGCGTCTGACGCCGGCGCCGGAGCTGCCGTCTCGGGTGTGGCCGGAGCCTCGGGTGCGGCCGGGGCCTCAGGACCGGCAACCGCTGCGGGCGGCTCGCCGGCAGGGGCCGTCGGGGCGCCGTCGCCCGTCGGGGCGCTCGTCGCGGTCTCTGGGGCACCCGGGCGCGGAGGGACCGCGGAGCTGCGCATGTCGGGCGGGTCGGGAACGCCCGGACGGAGCTTGATCAACCTGAAACGGACGACCCCGTCGGTGATCCGCAGGGTCCGGTCCAGGCCGCCCAGCAGCTCCTTGTCGGAGACGTGGAACTGGAACAGGTGGTACTCGGCGCTTTTGCGGCGGTCGATGGGATAGCTGAGCGGCCGCTCACCCCAGTCGTCGTCGCGGACCAGCTCCCCGCGCGCCTTGATCGAGGCGCGGGCGTCGTCGAGGATCTTCGCCCGCGTGGACTCCTCCGCCTGGGTGTCGAGCAGCAGAACGAGGTCGTATGTGGGTGCGGGAAGCGTCATCGGTCAGGCCTCTTGCAGCGAGCAAGCCTAGCGGGTGAGCCATGGCGGGCCGCCGCTCAGCCCGCGCGGGCCTTCGCGCGGATGTCCGCCAGCTGCTCGTCGATCCAGTCGCCCGGGTCACGGGAGGTGACGATCTCGGTCAGCCCCTCGGCGCGGCGGCGACGCTCGCGGGGGTCCATCGTCAGGGCCGCGTAGATCGAGTTGGCCAGCTCCTGGATGTCGAACGGGTTGACGGACAGGGCCCACTTGCCGAGCTCCTCGTGGGCGCCGGTGTTCTCGGACAGGATCGAGACGCCCTCGCGCTCGTTGACCAGGGGCCCCTCCTTGGCCACCAGGTTCATGCCGTCGAACATCGCGTTCACGAGCAGCACGTCGTAGTGCTTGTAGGAGGCGATCGCCTCGTCGAGGTCGTCGCGGAGCTTGAGCTGGATCGGCATCCAGTCGGGGGTCCCGTGGCGGTGGTTGACGACCGCAACGAGCGCCTCGATGCGCTCCAGGTACTCGGCGTACTGGGGCACGTCCGTCCTGGAGGGCATCAGCTGGGCCATGAACGTGACCCGCTCGACGAACTCGGGGTGCTGCTCGAGGAACAGGTCGAAGGCGGAGAAGCCGCGCAGGACGTTCTTGGACAGGTCGGCGCGGTCCACCCGCAGGATCAGGAAGTCGCGGCGGCGCAGCAGCAGCTCGCGCTCGAAGTGGGCCACCCGCTCGCTCTTGGCGAGCTGTCTGGTGGCGCGGTGGTCGATCGGGAGTGGATAGGCGCGGACCCACACCTCGCGCTCGCCCATCTTGACCACGCCGCCGCCGAAGTCGACCTCGAGGTCCATCAGGTCGCGGCAGCACTGCAGGAAGTTGAGGCGGTAGGAGCGGGTGTGGAAGCCGATGATGTCGTTCGCCAGCAACCCCGTGAAGATCTCCTCGCGGATCCGGTTGGGAAGCACGCGCCAGGCGTCCGGCTGGGTCCAGGGAATGTGGATGAAGTGGTGCAGGAAGACGTCCGGGCGGGCGCGGCGGACGAGGTCCGGAAGCGTGTACAGGTGGTAGTCGTGGACCATCACCACCGGTTCGCCGGCGTCCTCGATCTCCTCGACCACGGCCCGGGCGAGGTCTTCGTTGACGACGTTGTAACCGAACTCGAAGGCCTCGATCTCCTCGCGGCGGATGTCGGGGGCGTTGGAGAGGTCCCACAGGTAGTGCTGGATGAACCACAGCATCGGGTTGGCGAAGACGTTGTAGAAGCGGTCGTAGGCCTCCGGGTCGCTGATCACCAGGCGCACCTGGTACTCGCCTCCGGCAGGGGAGCGCACGGCGAGGGCATGGCCGCCGTTGGCGAGTGACACGGCGGCGTCGTACTCGTTCATCGCGGAGGCGATCCAGATTGCGTCGCGGTGGGAGGCCAGCCCTGTGAGTGCCGTCACCAGACCGCCGGAGCCCCGCACGGTGTTGCCGTCTGCGTCGAAGGTCACAGGGCCGCGGTTGCTCACCAGCACCAGCGGAGACCGCTGCGCCGGCTCCGAGCTCACGACCCGTCCAGCTCAGTGAAGATGCGCAGGTAGTCGCGCAGGTAGCGCGGGGTCAGGAAGTGCTGGCGGACGTGCTCCTTGCCGTGCCTTCCCAGGCTCCGGCCGAGCTCGGGGTCCCGCAGGATCTCCATCGAGCGCTCGGCGCACTGCTCGGCGCTGGAGACGAGGAAGCCCGTGACCCCGTCCTCGATCTGCAGCGGGATTCCTCCGACGTCCCCGCCCACGAACGGGCGGGCCTTCCAGATCGCCTCCGTGACGGTCAGCCCGAAGCCCTCGCGGGTGGACTTCTGGATCAACACGTCGGAATGGGACTGGAAGGCGTTGACCTCGATCGCCCCGACGTTGTTGAAGTTGTTGAGGATGTGGATATCGGCGTCGCCGTCGGCGTGGGCGACGGTGGCGTTGTAGAAGTTCCACCCCTCGGGGTCGTCGCTGGCCATCGAGCCGACCAGCGCGAGCTGGACATCGGGCATCTCCTCCTTGACCAGACGGTAGGCGTCGATCACACCAAGGGGATCCTTCCAGGGATCGAAGCGAGACACCTGGCACATCAGGGGCCGGTCCACGTCGATCCCGAACTGGCCGCACACGTAGGCGGCGTCCTCGGGCAGCAGGGCCATGTTCTTGGGCGTCAACGGGTCGATCGCCGGGGGCACCACGTGGACCTTGCCGCCCATCCCCTCCGGTACGTACTCGCGCATGTGGAAGAGGCTGTCGGAGTAGTCCTGCAGGTAGGGCAGCAGCTGGGCGACCGTGTCCGGGTTGGGGGTGGAGAGGTCGATGTGGCAGCGCCAGATCCAGCCCTTGGACTTCTGCGGAGCGAGACGGCAGAGGGCGGCCGGCTGGGGGTCGTGGATGAGGCAGATGTCCCACCCGTCGGAGAGCTCGCGGGCGTTGATCTCGTTGTAACGGAGCCACGTGGCCCACTGCTCGCTGTCGAGGTCCATGGGCGCGCCCTGGAGTGCGTTGTGCATCAGCTTGGTGGCGTTGAAGAACTCTTCGCGGCCGTAGATCACGTGCCATTCGCAGTCCAGGCCGACGTCCCTCATCAGGGGCACCAGCGTGTACAGGATCTCCGAGACGCCGCCGCCGAAGGCGGTGGCCGAGACGTGCACCACGCGTCTGCCAGCCAGTGGCTCGGCCAACTCGCGGATTTCGGCGATCAGGTCGCGACCGCAGATGTGCGTGTAGTCGGAGAGCGTCTTGTTCGCGACGGCGACCGGCTGAAGCACGCGGCGGCACGATATCCGACGAGGTGGCCCGATCCGGCGGCCGAAAGCCGATCGTCGAACCGTGCCGGGCATCCCCGGCCGAGCCGTTCTGAGTTGGCCGCCGCCGAGCACGGGGGCTATGGTTCGCGACCGATGCTCAACGGCCGCATCTATCGCGCGGCGTTCTTGCCTTTCCTGCTCGCGCTCGGGATCGCCGCCTTCTCACTCGGAGCCCGTCCGGGCCCCCTGCGGTCGAACCTGGCTCCGGACGCCTTCCAGGGATCCTCCGCGCTCGAACGCCTGAACGACCTGGCGAAGGCGTTCCCGCAGCGTCGGCCCGGGAGCAACAGCGACGGGCGCATGGCCCAGATAGTGGCGGAAGACATCGAAGCCCTCGGAGGGACCGCAGGAGGGGGCTTCGCGGTCCACGTCTACAACTTCAACGCCCAGACGATCGAAGGCGAACAGACGCTCACGAACGTGGTGGCGGTGCGTCCGGGCTCGACCAGCTCGACCCCGATCGTGATCGTCGCCCACCGGGACGCCGCCCAGGGACCCTCGCGAGCCGCGCTGTCGGCCACCGCCGCCCTGCTGGAACTCGCGCGCGTGTTCTCCGCCCGGGACACCAAGCGGACGATCGTGCTCGCCTCGACCAGCGGTGGCAGCGGCGGCGACGCCGGGGTCGCCGAGCTGCGCAACGAGCTTCCCGACCGGCTCGACGCCGCGATCGTGCTCGGCGACCTCGGAGGGTCGGTGGAGCGCCGCCCGATGGTGATCCCCTACTCCGACGGCCAGGGCTCGGCGCCGCTGGTGCTGGCGCGCACCGTGGAGGACGCGATCAAGGACCAGGCGGGGATCGAAGCGGGCGCCCCCAGTGCACTCGGCCAGCTCGTTCACCTGATGGTTCCCCTGACCGTCGGTGAACAGGGCGTGCTCGACCGCGAAGGGGTGCCCGCGGTGCTCGCCCAGGTATCCGGGGAACGGGGCCCGTCGCGCAACGAGCCGATCGACTCCGAACGCCTGGAAGCGATGGGGCGCAGCGTGTTGAGCGCGGTGGACGCCCTCGATACGGCCCCCGACATCACCCAGGCGCGCCAGAACGGCATCGTCCTGCAGCACCAGCAGATGCCCCAGTGGGCGGTTCGCCTACTCGTGGTGATGCTGATCCTGCCGGTGCTCGCCACCGGCATCGACGGGCTGGCGCGGGCGCGTCGCTGGGGCCTGCGACCTGAACGCTGGGCGGCCTGGACGGTGAGCTGCGCGCTGCCGTTCGCGGCCACCGCCCTGCTCGCCCGCCTGCTGGGGATGTCGGGGCTGCTGGGGGCGGCCCCCGGAGGTCCCCTGCTGTCCGGGGCGCTGAAGTTCGGCGCGGGGCCGGCGGCGGGGCTGGCGTTGCTCGTGGCCTGCTTTGTGATGTGCTGGTTCGCCTGGGGGCTGCTCACCCGCCGGGCCGGCTGGGGCACGCGACCGGAGCCGGAGGTGGGCGGGCTGTCGACTGTGCTGGTAGGGGTCGCGCTGGCGCTGGTGGTGTGGTTCATCAACCCCTACACCGCGCTGCTGCTGGTGCCGGCCGTGCACGTGTGGCTGGTGCTCGCGGCCCCCGGGCTTCGACCCCGCGGGCCGTTGGGGTGGTTCGCCCTGCTCGGGCTGGCTGCCCTGCCGGTGGTGGTGGTCGCGGTGTTCTACTCCCACCAGCTCGGGCTGGGGGTGGGCGACGCCGTGTGGGCGGCCGTGCTGCTGTTCGCCGGCGGCTTCGTGGGCCCGCTGGCGGTCGTGCTCTGGAGCGTGGGCTTCGGCTGCGGGGTCTCCTCGCTGCTGCTGGCCCTCGTCCACGACGTCCCCACCGGCTCCGAGCACATCCCGGAGCCCGCTGAGGTCACGATCCGTGGGCCCCTCAGCTACGCCGGCCCGGGCTCCCTCGGCGGCACCGAGTCGGCCCTCAGGCGCTAGCTGCCGGCCCTACCAGCGGTGCTCGTAGCCCTCGAGCTGCACCGCTTGCCCGTGAGGGTCCAGCAGGACCACCCCCGGTGCGCCCTCGCGCACCGTCCCGACCCAACTGACCGCGGCACCGCCGTCGGCTCGAAGCGCCTGCTGCAGGCGCTCCCGGTCGGCGGCGTCGGCGCAGAAGCACAGCTCGTAGTCTTCCCCACCGCCCGCGGCCAGCTGCCAGGGCTCGACCCCGAGAGCGCCCGCCACCTCGGCCACCCCCTCCGCCAGCGGCAGGTCGGCGAGGCGGAGCTCGAGCTGTACACCGCTGCGGGCGGCGAGCTGGGCGGCGTCGGCGGCGAGCCCGTCGGAGAGGTCGATCATCGCGTGGGCCCCCTCGCGGGCGAGCGTGCGGCCCTCATGCAGTCGGGGCCGGGGGGCGGCCGCCCGCTCCAGGGCGCCGGCGCCGGCGGGCGTCCTCGGGGCCCGTCCCTCCATCTGGGCCAACGCCGCGGCGGCGGCGCCGAGGCTGCCGGTCACCGCCACGAGATCCCCCGGCCGGGCCCCTGAGCGGGTGAGCAGCTCGGCGGCGTCGTCGGCCCACCCGACCGCGGTGACCGACACGATCAGGATCGGCGCGGCCACCACGTCCCCGCCGGCGATGGCGGTGCCCGTGTCGCGGGCGAGGGCCGCGGCTGCGCGCATCAGCTCGAGCGCCTGCTGCTCGGGGAAGCCCTTGGGCAGGCCGAGCACGAAGTACGCCTCCCCGGTCCGGGCGCCCATCGCGGCGAGGTCCGAAAGCGCGCCTGCGAGAGCCCGATGGCCGATCTCCGCCGGGCGGCTGAACTCCTCCCCCAGGCGGAAGTGGGTGCCCTCGACCATGGCGTCCACGGAGGTCACGGAGACGCCCGAGCAGCCGACCACCGAGGCGTCGTCGCCGATGCCGAGGAGCAGCCTCTCGGCCCCCGCAGCGGTGCCCCTCGAAGCCTGCCCGCCGAACTCGGCGGCGATGGCTTCGATCAGGGAGCGCTCGGGGACGGGGAGACTTCTTCTAGCGGTGCCTGTAGACGATCCGCGCGCGATCCAGGTCGTACGGTGAGAGCTCACACCGGACCCGGTCGCCGGGCAGGATGCGGATTCGGAAGCGGCGCATCTTGCCGGCCACATGACCGAGGACGACGTGATCGTTGTCGAGCTTCACGCGGAACATCGCGTTGGGCAGGGCCTCGATCACCTCACCCTCGAATTCGACCTTGTCCTCCTTCGCCACGCTTCATTCCATTCTGCTCGCCGGTGCCATTCGCACCTCTGGACGAGCGTCGTCATTGCTTTTCTGGTGAAACCAAACTACCAGCGTGGAGGTGGTGCGGGTGGAAATCGGTGGGCGGGCCCGCCCGACAGCGCGAACACATGGGCCGGGCCGTGCGACGGGCGTGACTCAGCCCGTGGCGGGGGCGCCGCCGGTGTGTTTCGGCGGGGACGGCGACTGTGGGGCTGTCGGTGAGCCGGCGGATGGGGTTTCCGTGGGCGGGGAGGCGGTGGGCCCTTCGCTGGGCTTCGTCGTGGGGGTCGTTTTGACGGGCCCCGGTTTGTACGTTTCCTGGGTCGGTTCTTCGCCGGGCTGCAGATATTCAGAGGCGGATTTGGCGCCGCCGAGGGAGTACTTGCCGAAGAACGGGACGTAGTTGGGCGCCTGCTGGGAGTGGGCGAAGGGGACGCACGGCGCGCCTTCGGTGACGGCCGCCATGTAGTCGTGCCAGATTTCGGCCGGCAGGTAGCCACCCTGTTGGGGCTCGCCGTGGACATCGGTCATTTCCACGCGTTTGTTGGGGTAGCCCATCCACACCACGGTGGAGTAGCGGGGCGTGTACCCGTCGAGCCAGGCGTCGATCAGGTTGCTGGTGGTGCCGGTCTTGGCTGCGGTGGGGCAGTTGATCGCCGAGCGGGTGGCCGTGCCGCTCTGGACGTTGTCCTCAAGGATGCTCGTCTCCGCCCCGGTGACGGCTTCCGTGAGCGCTTTCACGCGGTGGGGGGTGCCCCAGTTGTTGTCCACGTGGCCGTCGGGGAACACCACCTTCGTGATCGC
This sequence comes from uncultured Solirubrobacteraceae bacterium, assembly GCA_963821425.1. Lineage (GTDB taxonomy): Bacteria > Actinomycetota > Thermoleophilia > Solirubrobacterales > Solirubrobacteraceae > Palsa-744. Next base: position 974,381 of record CAWGDS010000004.1, on the reverse strand, counting down.
GATCGGCGAGTTGCGCCAGCCGCCGTCCGCCAGGGTCGCGTACACGACCGCCATTTCCAGCGGCGTGACCCCGAGCGTGAGACCACCGAGGGCCTCGGCCGGGTAGCTCGACAGGTGCGTCCTGACGCCCATCGAGTAGGCGGTGCGGGTGACCGATTCCTCACCCAGGTCGGCGGCCAGCTGGGCGTACACGGTGTTGTCGGACGTGACGGTGGCCTGGACGAGGTTCTCGGGCTTGTTCAAGGAGGTGCCCTCGAAGGTCTTGACTTCGTATTCGGGATACGTCGGCAGCCACCCCGGCTGGAGGGTGTGGGACAGGTAATAGGTGGAGTTCGGATCGATCCCGCGGGAGAGGGCGTCGGCGAGGTCGATCGCCTTGAAGGTCGATCCCGGCTGGCGGTGGCCGTCGGCGGCGAGGTTGTATTGGGACTTCTCGTAGCTCTCGGACTCGGCCATCGCTTCGATGTCGCCGTTGGCGGGGTTGATGGTGACGATCGCCGAGGCGGGGTCTTCGCGCTCGTTGAGCACTTCCGCGATCGCTTTGCGGGCCAGGCGCTGCAGGTTGAGGTTGATCGTCGTGTACACCTTCAGCCCGCCCAGCTGGACGGTGCTGGCGCCGTAGCGTTCGAGCAGCTTCTGGCGCACGTATTCGAAGAAGAAGTTCTCGCGCCGTTCGGAGTAGTAGTAGCCGCGGTGGATCTCGAGGCCCTGGTGCTCGGCCTGCTGTGCTTCGGCTTCGCTGATGTCGTGCAGCTGGGCCATCTTGGCGAGCACCTGGTTGCGCCGTTCGCGGGCGGCCTGGGGATTCAGGAACGGGTTGTACTGGGAGGGCGCCTGGGGAAGACCGGCGAGCAGCGCCGACTGCTCGAGGTTCAGGTCCCAGACGGGCTTGTTGAAGAAGATGCGGGAGGCCGCCTCGACGCCGATCGCCGTCTGTCCCCCGAGGGTCCCGTACGGCACGCTGTTCAGGTAGCTCGTGAGGATCGAGCGCTTGCTGTGGTGTTTGGTGTATTCGATCGCGTACTTGGCCTCCACGATCTTCTGGTGCAGGGAGTGCTGGTCCCCGCCGAGGTAGAGGTTGCGCATCAGCTGCATCGTGATCGTGGATCCGCCCTGCAGGGCCGAGCCGCTGGACAGGTCCTTGAACGCCGAGCGCACGATGCCGGTGAAGTCCACGCCGTTGTTGGAGTAGAAGCGCTGGTCCTCGATCGCGACCGTGGCGTGCTTGAGCTGGGTCGGGATTTCCGACCAGCCGACGGGGGTGCGGAGTTCGTCGGACTGGATGAAGCCCAGCCGCGTTCCGTCGGCGGCGAACACCTGCGAGGAGCCGCCGCTCACGCGTGGATGGAGTGTGTCGAGCGCCGGGGCCGAGTCGGCTGCGTGCAGGACGTACGCGACGATCCCGAGGACCGCCACAAGGGCGACCCCGAAGCCCACTCCGCCAAACAGCAGCAACATCCGGCTGCCACCGCCGGCGTGCCTGTGGCGCCGCTTTCGCGCTTGTCGAGACATAGACGGCAGAGCCGAGGTTACCGTCCCGGGTGGTGTACTTTCGCCGCCAGCGCCAAAGGGCTCTAGGCTCGGTGGGCGCCCAGATGAACCCGAACACGGCTGAGCCGACAGTTGTTGAGAGCGCGGGAGAGCTGGCTCTGCCGCCCCGCGCCGCCGCCCTCCCCCACGCCACGAGCCCCGCTCGCGCTCGGACCGGCGCCCGCTGGCTCGACCGCGTTCGCGCCGACGGCGAGCGAGCGACCGCGCTCAGGGACAGCTGGCGGGCACTGTGGAGCTCACGGCTGCTCGTGCTCGGGGCCGGCGTCGCGACCGTGCTCCTGTTCGGCCTCGGCCCCCACAGGACGGCCTTCAACCCGCCCGGCCTGAGCCGAGGGCTCGGGGCGCTCGGCGACGTGCTGGCGGCGCCGGTGGCGCGGTGGGACTCCAACTGGTACCTGCTGATCGCCCACTACGGCTACCACCCGGCGCTGGGCGCCTACACCGTCTCCCGCAGCGCCTTCTTCCCCCTCTACCCCCTCGGCCTGGGCCTGATCTCAGACCTCGGCGTGCCCCCCGTGGCCGCCGGGGTGCTGCTGTCGCTGTGCGCCCTGGCGGCGGCCCTGTACGGGCTCCACCGCCTGACGACCCTCGAGTTGGGGCCGCGGGTGGGCGGCGACGCGGCCCGCATGGCGGTGTACGCGCTCGCCTTCGCGCCGATGGCCTTCTTCCTTTCGGCGGTGTACTCGGAGTCGCTGTACCTGGCGCTCTCGATCGGCTTCTTCTGGAGCGCCCGGGAAGGACGCTGGGCGTACGTGGGCCTGCTGGGGGCCCTCGCGAGCGCCACCCGCAGCGCCGGCGTGGTGCTGCTCGTGCCGGCGCTGATCCTGTACCTGTACGGCCCCCGGCGGGATCGCCCGCCCGACCGCTCCGGCGATCGCCCGCCGGAGGACTCCGGGGCGTCCGTGTCCGGCCGCGCCCTCGGTGCCATTCCGCGCTCCGCGACGCACGTGCTCGCGCGGCTCACCCCCCGCTACCGGGTGCGGCCGGATGTGCTGTGGCTGGCGCTGGTGCCCGCCGGCCTGGTCCTCTACGGGGCCTACCTCGGTGCGTCGGGCGGGGATCCGTTGGCCCCTCTCAGTGCCCAGGGAGACTGGAGCCGGCACTTCGCGGGCCCCTACGTGGCGGTGTGGGACGGGCTGAAGGCGGCCTTCGAGGGAGCCCGGCAGCTGCTGTCGATGCAGCGTGGCCACGTGTACTTCCCGGTGGGCGGCGAAGACCCGTTTGTGGCCGCCGGCCACAACCTGATCCTGTTCGCCTTCCTGGTGGCAGCGGTTCCGGCCGTGGTCGGGGTGCTGCGCAGGCTGCCGCTGGCCTACGGCGTCTACCTGCTGACGGCGCTCGCGCTGCCGCTCTCCTATCCCGTCAGCTCCCAGCCGCTGATGTCGCTGCCGCGCTTCCTGCTGGTGCTGTTCCCGCTGTTCATCTGGTTGGGGGACTGGCTCGCCCGCCACCCCCGGGCCCGGTGGCCGATGCTCGCCGGCTCGGCGGCGCTGATGGTCTTGTTCGGAGCCCAGTTCGCGACCTGGCATTGGGTGGCGTAGGTGACAGAGCCACCGACATCCGCGAGCCCGGAGCTGTCGGGGCTCGAGCGCCCGGGAGAGAACCCCGCCTCCCCGCAGCCGCCCGGCCCCGGTTCTCCGCAGGCCAACGGCTCCGACTCGCCGGGCGAGGTTGTGCGGCCCGAGCCTCCGCAGGACCCCGGGCGCTCGCCCAACACCACCTGGCCGCCGTGGTCGGGGCCCCTGGCGCTGGTGGCCGGACTGATCCTGACCTTCATCGCCACCCTGCTGGTTGACCTGCCTGCTGCCGCGCTGGGGACAAAGATCACCGGCTCCCACGCGCCTCCGGGGCTGACGATCGCGAACACGTTCGTGCAGGACGTGTGCTTCGTGCTGGCCTCGCTGTGGTGTGCCCAGCTGGGGGTCAGGAAGGTCGCCTCCTGGCAGTTCGGCCTGCGGCGCCCGCCGGCGGGCTGGGGGCGGGCGGCCGGCCTGATCGGGTTGCTGCTGCTCGTGTTCATCATCCTGAGCGCGGTCTGGTCGGAGGCCGTGAACCCCAGCCGGGAGAAGCTGCTCGAAGATCTGGGGGCCAACGAAGGCACCACGCTGCTGCTGCTGAGCGCGGCCCTGACGTGCATCGTGGCGCCGATGTGCGAGGAGTTCCTCTTCCGCGGCTACATGTTCACGGCGCTGCGCAACTGGCGCGGGACGTGGCCGGCGGCGGTGATCACCGGCGTGATCTTCGGCGGCGTGCACGTGGGCTCGGCGCCGGCGCTCGACCTGATCCCGCTGGCGGGCCTCGGCTTCGGCCTGTGTCTGCTGTACCGCTATTCCGGCTCGCTGTACCCGTGCTTCGCGGCCCACTCGCTGAACAACTGCGTCGCCTTCGCCAGCCTCGAGCACTGGGGGCCGAATAGGTGGCTGCCGCTGATAGCCGCCTCACTTGCTGGAATCACGTGTGTGGTGATGCTCTTCAAGCGCCTCGGGCTGATCGCCGACCGGGTGGAGGACCGCTCCCTCACAACGGCCCTGACCTGAAACATGGAGGACTTCGCGTACATGAACAGCAAGCTCGCTCCCAGGCCCGCCACCGTGCTCGCATCGATGGCGCCGCGCTTCCTCGCCACGCTGGCGACACTGCTCACGGGGACTCTGCTCACGGCGGCTGCCGCAGCGGCGTCGATCCCAACGACACCGCCGCCCGCCGCGCCGCTGCCGGCCGCGCCCAGCGAGCACGTGAAGCTCCTGCTCAGCGGGGCGGGCGGCAACCCGCTGTTCGCTCCGACGGGCTCCACGATCGTCATCTACGGGCGGGTGACCCCCTACCAGCCCGGGCAGCGCACCACGATCGCCCTCTACCTCGGCACCCGCAGGGTCGGCTCGAAAGTGCTCCAGGTGGTGCCCCGGACGGGCGGGTCGGGCAGCTTCCAGGTCCACTTCACGACCCGTGACGCGGGCAGCATGACGGCGCAGGTGGCGGTCCATGTCGCAGCGGGGGCGGTGGCCAAGGGACAAACGCCGGCGGTGCAGTTCGTGCACACCGAAGTCTCCCCCGGAACCAGTGGGGCGTCGGTGCGGGTGCTGCAGTCCGAGCTCAACCGGCTGCACTACGCGGTCCCGCTCAGTGGGGTGTTCGACGAAGGCACCGAACGGGCCCTGATCGCCTTCCGCAAGGTGACGAACATGGAACGGGTGGGCCTCGCGGGAGCGACGGTGTTCCACAAGCTGGCCCACGGCGAGGGAGCCTTCCCGGTGCTCTACCCCCACGACGGGCGTCACGTGGAGGCCAACCTGACCAAACAGGTGCTGGCCGAGATCGAACCCGGGGGAAAGGTGAGGGAGATCTACACGACCAGCTCGGGCAAGCCCTCCACGCCGACGGTGGTGGGGCACTTCAACGTCTACGAGAAGAGCTTCGGGGTCAATTCCGAGGGCATGGTGGACTCCAACTACTTCATCCGCGGATACGCCATCCACGGATACGCCGAAGTGCCCACCTACGCCGCGAGCCACGGCTGCCTGCGTGTGCCCATCCCCGACGCCCCGGCGATCTACTCCTGGGTCAAGGTCGGGACCCCCGTGGACGTGTACGACCAGGGAGGCGGGGGGAGCACGAACCCGCGCAGCAACGCGGGCCCGTGAGCGACGCACAGGCGCCGCCGCGGTGACGGCCCCCGAGGCACCACCGGACGACGAGCTCGAGGTGGCCCGAGAGGTGCTCGTGGCAGAGCTGCGCGAGCACGCGCTGGTGATCGGCGAGGTGACGCTCACGAGCGGCCGGACGGCGCAGTACTACGTCGACGCCAAGCGGGCGATCCTGCGCCCGGAGGGCTTCGCGGCCCTGGCCACGCTGGTGGCGGCGGAGGCGGCGCGACACGACGCCACCGCCGTGGGGGGAATGACGATGGGAGCCGACGCGGTGGTGTGTGCGGCGCTGGCGGGAGGCGCGAGGGTGAACGGATTCTTCGTGCGCAAGGAGACCAAGGCACACGGGCTACAGCGCCGCATCGAGGGACCCCCGCTCGGCGCCTCCGAGCGCTGCCTGGTGGTGGAGGACGTGGTCACCACGGGCGGCTCGACGCTGGCGGCGATCGCCGCCCTGACGGAGGCCGACCACCAGGTGTGCGGCGTGGTGAGCGTGCTCGACCGCCTCGCGGGCGCCGGGTCCCAGATCGAAGCCGCGGCCCAGGCCCCCTACCTCGCGCTCACGACGATCGACGACATCTACCCCGAGCGCCCGGACCGCACGGGGGAGGCCTCGTCGTGACGGAGGTCGCGATCCGCGCCGCGGCCCCGCCGGACGTGCCGATGCTGCTGGGACTGATCGTCGAGCTGGCCGAGTATGAGCGCTTGGCCGACCAGGTGGTGGCCACCGAGGAGCTGCTTGGAGAGGCCCTGTTCGGGGAGCGCCCGGCGGCCGAGGCGTTGGTCGCCGAGCTGGAAGGCGAGCCGGCGGGATACGCCCTCTTCTTCCCGACCTTCTCGACCTGGCTCGCCGTCCAGGGGGTGTGGCTCGAGGACCTGTTCGTGCGTCCCTCCTGCCGCAAGCACGGCGTAGGCAGGGCCCTGCTGGCAGCGGTCGCGGCTCGCACACGCGAGCGCGGCGGCCAGCGTCTGGAATGGTCGGCCCTGGACTGGAACGACCTCGCCCTGGACTTCTACCGCGGCCTCGGGGCGTCCCAGATGAACGAGTGGATCACCCACCGCCTGGTGGGAGGCGAGCTCGAGCAGCTCGCCGCCTCGGCACGCCGATAGCCTTCACCAGAGCGTGCGCGGCGCCCCGCTCCGGTGGGCGTCCGCGACCGAGCCCTCGTAGTCCAATGGATAAGACGACCGCCTCCTAAGCGGTAAATCCAGGTTCGACTCCTGGCGGGGGCATAAAATGCGGGCTGCGTACGGCGCGCGCTGGCGATACACTTCGCCTCCGTGTCTGCCCGCAAGCATGCGGCAGCAATCGAACAAGGGGGGTGGCACTAATGCCACGAACGACTCGGTTGGTCGCGATGTTCACGTCTCTCGCCGCAATCTGTCTCGCGGTTGCCGGTCCAGCCTCGGCCGCCAAGACGGTCTGCGAAACGGGCTGTCTCACCACGTCGATCCAGGCCGCGATCAGCGCCGCGAGCCCCGGCGCTACGATCACGGTTGGGCCGGGAAAATACTACGAAAACTTGCTGGTCAATAAGCCGGTGACGCTCAAGGGATCAGGGAGCTCGACAGTGATCTATCCCGCGGTGTCCAACCCGGTTTGTTCTGGCGGGTCGCTGTGCGAAGGCCACGCCAGCAACATCATCCTCGTAGAAGCCAACAACGTCACGATAACCAAACTCAGCCTGGAGGGAGACAATCCCAGCCTGGTGAGTGGCGTGGTTCGCGGCGGCGCGGACATCGATGCCCGCAACGGAGTGATCACGAACCATGAAGCCGGAGTGTTCAACAACCTCACGGTCTCGAAGGTGAAGGTTTCGGACATCTACCTGCGAGGGATCTATGCCTCCTCAGGCGGCACCTTCAACTTCAGCCAAGACACGGTCACAAACGTGCAGGGCGAAGAAGCGTCGATCGCCATGTTCAACTTCGGAGGTTCAGGCGTGATGTCTGACAACAAGGTGAGCAACGCCAACGACGCGATCTCAGCCAACTGGTCGACAGGGACCAAATTCGTTGGGAACAAGGTCAGCAAATCCGGCAGCGGCGTGCACACAGATAACAACGGCGGCGCTGGCGGGACGGCGGACCTCATCGAAGGGAACAGCGTGCAGGAATGCTCGACTAACGGTTATGGCATTTTCGTATTCGTGCCGTATGTGTCCGCGACGGTCACCGGCAACAGCGTCAAGGGGTGTGCCGTCGGTCTCGGCGCCTTCGGCGGCGCGGTACCGGGTCAAGGGCCCACGTTCTCCGACAACAAGGTGAACGGCACCGGCGCGGCGACGAGCGGCGGCACGTATGGCGCATATCTTACGACCGACCAGCTTGGTTACGAATTCGGCGACATGACCGCGACGCTCACGGGCAACACGTTCGGGCACCTCGACACCGGCTTGTTTGTCACGCAGACCAACCCGAGCCCTGGGCAGCCTGCCGGTGGCCAGGCGACCGTGACGGGCTCTGGAAACTCCTTCTCGACCAACGGGACCGGGGCTGTCGGCGAACCGGGCACGACGGTCGAAATGGAGAACAACTGGTGGGGCTGCTCGAGTGGTCCGAACATGGGCTCACCGTGCAATAGCGCGACGGGGACGGTCGACTACACCCCGTGGCTGACGTCAAAGCCCTAACGAACGAACCATGCGGTGCGCCGCCGCTTTACGGGGCGGCGCACCGCTTTACTCCAAGGCTCTCGCTGAGAGTCGCGAGAACGCCGGCGCACCGGCCGGTGCGCCGGCAAGCTGAAACCCGGTCGCCCGGCCACATCGCGGCCATCGGCGCTCACGGGCGTGGTGGCTTGCGGGTTGCTCATGATGTTCGTCACGGCGGTCAGCTACGGGCCGCGGCCGCGGTATGCGAGCGGACTGCTCGCACGGCCGACGCGTCGTCGTCGCTTGTCGTGGGCTGGGCGGGCAGCAGCGTCAGCGCCATCACGGCGCCCGCCGCGGCGACGCCCGCGGCGAGGTAGTTGGCGGTGCTGAAGCCGTGGAAGAACGCCGAATCAGCGGCATTGTGGATGGCGGATGCGAGCAGCGGATGCCCGCCCTGGGCGAGCTTCCCGGCGACGATCAGCGCGGCGCCGACTGATGCGTGCGCGGTCCGGCTGATGGTGGCCGGGAGGCCGGAGGGGAGTGCGCTCGTGAGCCGACTGGCGTACAGCGAGGCATAGACGCTGCCGATGACGGCGACGCCGAGCGTGCCGCCGAGCAGCCGAGTGGCGTCGTTGACCGCCGACCCGACGCCCGCCTTCGCCTTCGGCACGACGCCCATGATCGCCTCGGTCGCGGGTGCACTGGTGAGACCCATACCTGTTCCCAGCACGATCATTTGCGCCGCGATCGTCCCGTAGCCGGTCGTGGCCGATGAGGTCGAAACCCACAGGTAGAACGCGGCCATCAAGAACAGGCCGGAGGCAACGATCAGCTTCGTGCCGAGCCGCACCGCGAGCTTGGCGCCGAGGATCGAGGAGATCGCGACGAACGATGCGACCGGCAGCAGGCGCACGCCTGTCGACAGCGGGCCGTAGCCCTTTACGAACTGGAAGAGCTCGGTGACGAGGAAGATGAACCCGGACAGCGCGAAGAAGGAGATCGCGACCGAAGCGCTCGCGGCCGTGAACCGTGGATTGCGGAACAAGCTCACGTCGAGCATCGGATGATCCGTGCGCCGCTCCCAGGCCACGAACGCCGCCGCCAGCACGGCCGTAACGGCGAAGCTGGCGATCGTCCGCGTGCTTCCCCAGCCGTGGTTCGGAGCCTCGATGATCGTGTAGACGAGCAGCGCGACCATCGCGGTCGACAGAGCGAAGCCCGCGCGGTCGGTGCGAGGCGCGTGCGGGTCCCGCGAGGCCGGGACGTAGCGGGCGCCCAGAGCAGCGGCGAGGGCGGCGATCGGCGCCATCGCGAAGAAGATGCTGCGCCAGTCTGATACCTCGAGCAGCCAGCCGCCGACGATCGGCCCGAGCGCTATCGCCGCTCCGGTGATCGCGCCCCACAGGCCGATCGCCTGGGCGCGCTCGCCTCGCTCGGTGAAGACGTTGGTGAGCAGTGACAGCGTCGAGGGGAACACCATCGCCGCACCGACGCCCATCACCGCGCGCGCGGCGATCAGCTCACCGGTGTTGTCCATCAGCCCGCCCGCGAGGCTCGCCGTGCCGAATACCAACAGGCCGGCGAGCAGCATCCCCTTGCGCCCGAACCGGTCAGACAGGCTGCCCGCGGCCAGCACGGACGCTGCGAACAGCAGATTGAACGCGTCCACGATCCACTGCAGCTGCGAGTTCGACGCGTGCAGCTGGCGCACGAGCGAAGGCAGCGCGACGTTGACGATCGTCGTGTCGAGGTTGATCACAAACGCCGCCAACAGCAGCGAGATCAGGATTGCGGGCTTGCGGTTCATGGTTCCTCCTCGAAGGCTCGCTTGCATCACGCAAGGCAGGCTAGCGAGGGGACTAGCTTTTGTCAAGCAAGTCAGCTAAGGTTTTGGCTGTGCTTCAACGCGACTATCCAGATCAGGTCTGCTCGATCGCCCGCTCGCTCGAGATCGTCGGCGAGCGCTGGACCCTGCTGATCCTGCGCGACGCCGTTCTCGGCCTAACCCGCTTCGAGGAGTTCCAGGAGAAGCTCGGGATCGCTTCCAACGTACTTAGCAACCGGCTCAAGCTGCTGTGCGACGAGGGGGTGCTCGAGCGCGTTCCCGACCCTGAGCGTCCCGGCCGGCCCAAGTACGTCCTCACCGGCAAGGGACGCGAGCTCGCTCCCGCCCTGATCGTGCTCATGAAGTGGGGCGACCGCCACTACCCGACACCGAACGGCCCGCCCCGACTCACGCTCCACGCCGGCTGCGGGGGCAGCATCGGCGGAGACCTCCGCTGCGATCGCTGCGGCAAACAAGCGGGGCCCGGCCAGATCGAACTCCTGGCCGGCCCCGGAGCCCCGCGCGGCGAGCAGACGAGACGATGAGCGCGAGGCTCGCCTCCTAAGCGGTAGATCCAGGTTCGACTCCTGGCGGGGGCATCGGGGAAACGAGGCCCGAGCCTCAGGCGCCGGCCGGCTGGATGTTCTGGTTGATGCGGAACAGGTTGTCCGGGTCGTAACTCCGCTTCACCTCGGCCAAGCGGTCGTAGTTGTTGCGGTAGCTCGCCCGCACGCGCTCCTCGCCCTCGTCCATCATCATGTTCACGTAGGCGCCGCCCGCCGAGTGCGGGTGGAGCGCCTGGTGGTAATCGATGGTCCACTTGCGGATTGCATCGGCGTTGCCCGCATCGGGGTCGACGCCGGCGAACACCGATCCCCAGTTCGCGTCCCGGTAGCTCCAGGCGGTTGCCGACGGCTCGACGTCATGGGTCGCTCCGTCGACCGGGTACATGTGCATGGTCGACTTCATGCTTGGCAGCTGTGAGCCGAAGCGGGCATGGAGGCCAACGGCCTCGTCGGAGATCTCGTTGACGAAGTCTGCGCGCCAGTACCACTGGTCGCCGGGCGGGTAGATCCCGTCGAAGGCCGCCTGGAGCATCGAATGTGACATCAACTGGGCGCCGTGCATCAGCGGCTCGGGTGTGGCGTCCATCAGCGGTGCCATCGTCCTTGTCGCCTGCTCCTGGGAGCCGGTGTGGCACCACACGATCCCGCACACCTCGCGGAGGTGGATCTCCTCGGGGAAGGGCGGCCCCGGCGGCACCGTGTGGAAGGCGAAGAACCCGTTCAGCTCGCGCGGGGCTGCCGGCAGGAAGTCGCGGTACACGGACATGACCTCGGCGGCGTCCTCCACCGGCCAGACGGTCGGGCCGCCGAAGATGGTCCCGACCTCGTGTACGCGGAACAGGAACGAGGTGACCGTGCCGAAGTTGCCGCCGCCTCCTCTCAGCGCCCAGAACAGGTCAGGATGCTCGTCGGCGGCCGCGCGGACGCGCTCGCCGCTGGCGAGGACCACCTGGGCCTCGAGCAGGTTGTCGATCGTCAGGCCGAACCTGCGGGTCAGATGGCCGAGCCCGCCACCGAGGGTCAGACCACCGACACCGGTGGTCGAGATGATCCCGCTGGGCGTGGCGAGGCCGTGCTCGCCGGTTGCGCGGTCGACCTCGCCCCAGGTGCATCCGCCGCCGACGCGGACAGTGCGCGCTTGTGCGTCGAGTTGGATCTGCTTGAACAGCGACAGGTCCACCACAACGCCGGCGTCGCAGGTACCGAGGCCGGCGCCGTTGTGCCCGCCCCCGCGGACGGCCAACGGCAGCCCGTGCTCGCGGGCGAAGCGGATCGCTGCGGACACGTCCTCGACGGTGGCGCAGCGCGCGATCAGACCCGGGCGGCGGTCGATCATCGCGTTGAAGACCGCCCGCGCCTGCTCGTAGTCGCGGTCCTCCGGGCCGATCAGCTCCCCTTGGAAGTCGGGCAGCTCCAGGCGGGCGGCCCGTGCGGGTGAAGCGGTGGTGCTCATGGAGCGTCCTCCTTGTCCGCGCTCTCGAGGCGCCCCGTCCAGCAGCCCGCTGTAGGAGCTGGGAGGGCCCCTGACATGACGCATCCTGACCCACCCTGCTCGCGCGATCAAGGACCGCGCTTTCATGGCGGTGATCAGAGCGGACCAAACGCGGCTCCGGGCGGGCCCTGAAGCCTCTCGGCGTAGGGTCTAGGATCATCCCCAGACCGGCTGAGGAGGAGCAATGACGCGCTACCTGATCGAGCGAGTGTGGGACCCGATCGAAGAAGAGGAGCTGTCCGCCAAGGGCCCCCGCTCCAAGAAGATCCTCGAAGACAACGAGCAGTTTTCGCTCGTCGTCTGGGAGCACTCGCACACGGTCATGGACGAGGACGGGCGGCTGAAGACCTATTGCGTCTACTCCTCGCCCAACACCGACTTGATTCGGGAGCACTCCAGCTTGCTCGGCGATCACAGCATCCGCCACATCTACGAGATCGGCGGCGACATCTCCCCCGACGACTTCGATTGATCGGCTGGGACGAAGTCGACTTCCGCGTGATAGCGCTCCTGCAACGCAACGCCCCTGCGTAGCCGCGCCCGGCGGCGGCGGGCTTCGTCTTCGGGGATCAACTCGAGCGCCTGGTTACACAGGCTGATCACCTCGTGATACGCCCAACCGCGGCCAGCCTGGTCGGCGGCTGTGAGCAGGTAGTCGGCAGCCCGCGGTGCATCGCCGGCTTCTCGCCAGTGGTGCGCGAGGATCGTCGCGTATGCCTGGCGATCGCCGGCCGCGTGCTCCATGAATCTGGCGACGGCGGCGTGACGCTCGCGCCGCGCGGCGATCGCCAGAGTCGAGTAGGCCACCTCGCGGATCAGGCCATGCTTGAAGGCGAACTCGTGGTCTCCCTCGATACGCGATTGGGGCATCCGCCGGATCAGGTCGCGCAGTTCCAGCGAGCGGAGCAGCTCCACGAGCGGTTCTGGCGCCTGCAGCGATTCCAGACTCCCCTGCCAGAAGTTCTCGCCGATCACCGCCGCGCTCAACAGCACCTGTCGCTCGGGAGCTGGAAGCCGGTCCAGGCGCGCCGCGATCATCGTCCTCGCGTTCGTGGGGAGCTCACCCGAGCCGGCTTCGCCGCCCTCGGACAGCCACGCCGCCAGCTCCTCGATGAGCAGCGGATTACCGCCCGCGGCACGCTCGACCCGAGTGACAATTGAGTCGCTGTCGTCTGCGTCCGCCAGCAGCCGGCGCACGAGATCGCTCGCATTGGTGGCGTCGAGCGCGTCGAGCTTGAGTATCAGGTTTCGTGGCAGGCGCACCCACGTCGGCTCGTTGTCCAGAAGCTCGTCTCGCGCCAGTGCGAGCATCAGAACCGGCGCATCGGCCAGTCGCACCGCGAGTGAAGCCAGCAGCTGCAGTAGCGCCATGTCGGCCCACTGCAGGTCTTCGAGAACGAGCAGCGTGGGCTGCTCGCGTGCGAGCGCCTCGACGAAACGCCTCGCCGACGCAAACAGCTCCTCGCGGTCCTCGACGGTGTCCTCTGTGAGGCGCGCCATGATCGAGAGGTCGCTGGCGACCTTGGCCGCCTCTCCGTTCGCGAGCAGCCCGTCGACCCTCTCGCCCACCTTCGCGCGCGCCGTTGCGGCGGCGTCGCTGGCGAAGATGCCGCACGCGTCCCTGACGATCTGCGCGAAGACCCAGTAAGCGGTCCGCTCGCCGTAGGGGAGCGAGCGTCCGCGCAGGACACGCCCGCCCTGCTGAGGGACGAGCCCGGCCAGCTCGAGGCCGAGGCGCGTCTTGCCGATGCCCGGCGCGCCGACCACGGTGACCAGCTGGGGCTGTTGCTCGACGGAAGCCCGCTCCCAGGCCCCCGCCAGAAGCTCCAGCTCCCGCGTCCGTCCCACGAACGGAGTGCTCGACACGCGTCGCTCGCGAGGCGCGGCGGCCGCCGAGCGCGCCACCCACGCGTGCACCGGAGCGGCCTTCCCGGCTGCGTGCACGGGCGCCAGCTGCTCGTATTCGATGTCGTCCCGGCTCGCCGCATGCGTCTCCTCGCCGACGAGCACTCCCGCGGCCGGCGCGGATGCCTGAAGACGCGCCGCGGTGTTGACGGTGTCTCCCATCACCGTCAGCTCGCGCCGGCCCTCGGGGCCGATCGGTCCGAAGATCACCTCGCCCGTGTTTATGCCGACGCGCACACACAGGCCACAGAAGTCCTCAGCGTTATCGACCGCGCGGCTCTGTATCTCCAGCGCCGCCCTGACCGCACGGGTGGGATCGTCCTCGTGCGCGACCGGTGCTCCGAAGACCGCCATCAGCGCATCGCCGATCACCTTGTCGACGCTGCCTCCGAACCTCTCGACCACCTCCCCCATGACGCGCATGCAGCGATCGACCATCGAGCGGATCTCCTCTGGGTCGGTGCGCTCCGACAACTCCGTGAAGCCCGACAGATCGGCGAACAGCACGGTCGCCCAGCGGCGCTCCAGCTCGGATTGATCCATCTCTGCGGCCGCCGCATGGTCCAGCCTCGCGCCGCACTCTCCGCAGAAGTTGAACCCCGGTGGGTTCTCCCGGCCGCAGGCCGCGCATCCGCGCTGCAACGGAACGCCGCAGCCGCCGCAGAAGCGCTGGGACGGGCCGAGCTCCTCTCCGCAGGCGGGACATCTCTTTGTCGCCGACAAGTTCCGCCTCACGCAGCCGTGGCGCCGTCGCAGAGCCGCTCCGGCCACGTCCGGACGTCATCTAGGACCCCCGCTCGCATCTCCCCCCCAGGATAGGCCGACGCCGCAGCCGAGTGGTCCCTCGATCCACGTGAGTGTCTTCCTTTTGAGGTTCGGCTCGGGCGCCCGCGCGCCCGGCGCCCAAGAACCGGCCTATCTCGACCTCGCCGCCGCTCGATTGTATGTCCAATTTCCTGGCGGCTGATCACGGAGCGCCGACCCCGGGTCGAATCGAGGGGCGTAAACCCAACTGAAAAGGGCAAACTCGGCGTAAGCCGAGGACGCAAAGCTAGAGGTCTCGCGACCGCGAGATAGCTCGGCTGCCAGTGCACACCTGAATGGTGCGTCACATGAAGAAATTCCTTTTCAGCAAGAAGGCGGTCTGCGTGCTCGCGGTCGCCGGCGCGCTGGTCGCGCTGCCAACCACGGCGGCGTCGGCTCAAACAACCTCGATCTTCGCCACAGCCCAGGGCACGAGCCTGCTCGGCGTTCCGGTGCCCGTCCTCGGCACCCAGGGCTGGACGATCACCGTCCCAGTCGGCAGCAAGGTGCTGCCGCAGTTCGTCTGGGGCGCGCTCGACTTCACGGTCACGAGCAAGCTCACCGTGGGCAACATGGAGATCTACTACCTCTACCTCGACCCGCGTATGAGGTAGGGACATGAACGCGAGCAAGCGCCGGTCCGGAAGCCCGAGCTTTGGGTGCCCGGACCCACTTGCCGTTGCAGCCGGGTAAGCAATCGACGGGCGCGGGATCGTTGGCGCTCGCCGCGCTCGCCGAGCTGCAAAACTCTCTACCCGATGGATGACTGGGATCTCAAACAGCTTGCCTGGAAGCCACATAACCCGGAGATCCTCTCCTCGTCTGAGGAGGGACGCGCCGTCGTGCTCGACCTTCCGACCGGCGAGATGCTCCAGGACCATCAGGTCCACGAGGGAGCCTGGATCACCGTCATCTACGGCGAGGTGAGGATCACCAGCCACGTGGGCCAGACGATTGATGCCGAGCCGGGCACCCTGGTCCAGTTTGCACCCCAAGAGCGACACGAACTCATAGCCCTCGTAGACTCACGGATCCTTCTGCTGCTGACCCCTTGGCCTGGCGCCGGCCATCCCGGAGCGATGACGCTGGTTGAAAAGACCGAGGTACGCGGCCGGGCGGCCGAGCGGGCCGGCTGAGGGACAGTCCTACGGCGCTCGTCGTTGAGCCTCACGGCTCGGGCAGCACCGGGCGCAACGGCCTGCTCGATCCACGGCGCGCCGGCGAACCTGATCAAGTAGGCTTCGCCCCAAATTGGGGTTTGTGGCGCACTTGAGAGCTTGAGACGCGTCTAATTCCGAAGCGATGCCCACGACATGCTTCGGTGCTCGGCCTCTTTACAAAACACCCGGGCAGCGAAAGGACTTCATATGAGGCGCAGTACGGCGAGGGTCAGCGGGCCATCCTGGTACCGGTGGAATGGCGCAGGGCCTGTTCACGCGGGCGGCGCTCGACCGGGAGCTGCCTCATTCGCACGCGCCGTAACGTGCTCTCGCCAGCGCTCGAGGACGCTGCTCGGCGCCATCACGGTGGCGCTGATGCTTGGAGCGCTCGCGTCGCTCCTGGGTGCGTCCGCAGCCGCGGCAGCAGTTGGGTCGCCCTTCAGCTGCAAGAGCGAAGTCGACTTCCTGACCCAGACGCACACCGACGGAGAAGCAACCAAATTCTACGAATCGGAATTCAAGTCCGGGGAAGTCGTTTACAACGAAGTCAACTCGAAATCCGCCGCCTCGACGTACAACGCGCTCGGCTACGACCCCACGAACGACTACCTCTACTCGACCGAGCTCAATGTGAGCCCCGGCGCCACGCCCGGCACTCTCTTCCAGATCGACAACACCGGCACCGCAACGGCACTCGGGGTCATCAAAGGCTACCCGGCCGAAAGCGGCGGGCCCGCAGACGGCGCCTTCGACTCTGAAGGGAACTACTGGCTCACCAACGGGAATGGCTCGCAGGTCGCCTACGAGGTCAACGTCAGCAAAATCGAAGTGATCAAGACGGTGAAACTCAGCAAAGCGTGGCAGCCGATCGACTTCTCCTACTACGAAGGGTACATGTGGGGCCTCGCGGGAACCTCCATCTACCGCCTCAACCTCTCCACCGGCGAAGTGACTACCTACGCCGCTCCGGCCGGCGTGGAAAGTGGCAACTTCGGCGCCGCCTGGACCTTCAGCAACGGCAACCTCGGATTCTCCAACAACGCCACCGGGGGCATCTTCAAGATCGAAGTCAAAACCCCCGCCACTCCGACCTTCGCGCTCCTGGCCCACTACCTCGGGCCGGTTGCTGACCAGAGCAACGACGGCGCGTCGTGCATCGCCAAAGAAAAGGTCGACCTGGGGATCGTGAAGACGGGGCCGGCCACGGTCATCACCGGAGGCGCTGTCACCTGGACGTTGACCGTGACGAACCACGGGCCGGGCAACAGCTCGGGCTTCTCCGTCGAGGACAAAGTGCCCAGTGGGTTCACGAACGTGGCCACGACGACCAGCGGCTGCTCGGTCAATGGCAACGAAGTCACGTGCGCCGAGGGGGCGCTCGCGAAAGGCGGCACGTTCACGATCACCCTCACCGCCACCGCGCCGGGGAGCGCGCAGTGCCTCACGAACGAAGCGACGGTTACCGGCAACGAGGAAGATCCCAACCTCGCGAACAACACCTCGTCCTTCCAGACCTGCACAGAAGCCCCGAAGCTCGGAGTGACAAAGAAGGACAACCTCAACCCGCTCAAGTTCGAAACGCTCGGCCAGGTGGTCACCTACACGATCACGGCGACCAACGAAACCGCGAATCTCACGCTGCACAACGTCACGGTCAGCGACACGCCGGTGCTTGAAGGGTTCAAATGCGCTCCCGCGATCCCGGTCAGCGAACTCGCTCCCGGCAAATCGATCGTGTGCACGGGCACGCACAAGATCACCCAGGAAGACCTCAATGTCGGGTTCTTCACTGACGTCGCCAACGCGAGCAGCAAAGAGGCCGAAGCCCCGCCCGCGGAAGATACGATCAAAGCCGAACAGAAACCGAAGCTCGGCGTGACCAAGACGGACAACCTGAACCCGGCCAAGTACAACAAAGTCGGTCAGGTCGTCAAATACACGCTGACGGCGACGAACGAAGGCAACATCACGCTGCACAACGTGACGGTCAGCGACACCCCGGCGCTCGAAGGGTTCGCCTGCGTTCCGACGATCCCGGCCACCGAACTCGCTCCCGGTAAATCGATCGTCTGCACGGGCACGCACACGATCACCCAGGAAGACCTCAACAACGGGTCGTTCAAGGACACCGCCAACGCGAGCAGCAAAGAGGCCGAAGCCCCGCCCGCCGAAGACACGATCAAAGCCGAACAGAAACCAAAGCTCGGCGTCACCAAGACGGACAACCTGAACCCGGCGAAGTACAACAAAGTCGGTCAGGTCGTCAAATACACCCTGACGGCGACCAACGAAGGCAATATCACGCTGCATAACGTGACGGTCGCCGACACGCCGGCGCTGGAAGGGTTTGCCTGCGTTCCGACGATTCCGGTGAGCGAACTCGCTCCCGGTAAATCGATCGTCTGCACGGGCACGCATACGATCACCCAGGAAGACCTCAACAACGGGTCGTTCAAGGACACCGCCAACGCGAGCAGCAAAGAGGCCGAAGCGCCGCCGGCGGAAGACACGATCAAAGCCGAACAGAACGTGAAGCTGGGCTTGACCAAGAAGGACGACCTTAATCCTGCCAAGTACAACAAAGTCGGTCAGGTCGTCACCTACACCATCACGGCGAGCAACGAAGGCAACACGACGCTGCACGAAGTGTCCGTGAGTGATTCGCCGGCGCTTGCGGGGTTCAACTGCATCCCGCCGATTCCGGTTGCGAGCCTGGCGCCGGGCGCGTCGATCACGTGTACCGGCACGCATACGATCACCCAGGAAGACCTGAACGCCGGGTTCTTCAAGGACGTGGCGAGCGCGACGAGCAAAGAGACCAGCGCGCCGAACGCCGAAGACACGATCAAAGCCGAACAGAACGTTGGCCTGGGCTTGACCAAGACGGACAACCTGAACCCGGCGAAGTACAACAAAGTCGGTCAGGTCGTCACCTACACCATCACGGCGACCAACGAAGGCAACATCCCGCTGCACAACGTGACGGTCAGCGACTCGCCGGCGCTCGAAGGATTCAACTGCATTCCGTCGATCCCGGCCGCCGAACTGGCTCCCGGCAAATCGATCGTGTGCACGGGCACGCACACGATCACCCAGGAAGACCTCAACAACGGGTCGTTCAAGGACACCGCCAACGCGAGCAGCAAAGAGGCCGCGGCTCCGCCCGCGGAAGACACGATCAAGGGCGAACAGCAGCCGAAGCTCGGCGTGACCAAGACGGACAACCTGAACCCGGCGAAGTACACCAAAGTGGGTCAGGTCGTCGAATACACCCTGACGGCGACGAACGAAGGCAATACCACTCTGCACAACGTGACGGTCACCGACACGCCCGCGCTTGAAGGGTTCAGCTGCAGTCCGCCGATTCCGGTTGCGAGCTTGGCGCCGGGAGCGACGATCAAATGCACGGGCACTCACACGATCACCCAGGAAGACCTCAACAACGGGTCGTTCAGGGACGTTGCCGGCGCGAGCAGCAAAGAAGCCGAAGCCCCACCCGCGGAAGACACCATCAAAGCCGAACAGAACGCGAAGCTCGGGGTGACCAAGACCGACAACCTCAAACCGGCGAAGTACGAAAAGGTCGGCCAGGTCGTCGAATACACCATCACGGCGACAAACGAAGGCAACATCACCCTGCACGACGTGTCGGTCAGCGACTTGCCGGCGCTCGAAGGGTTCGTCTGCGCGCCGCCGATCCCGCTCAGCGAACTGGCTCCCGGCGCATCGATCAAATGCACGGGCACGCATACGATCACCCAGGAAGACCTCAACAACGGATCCCTGACGGACATCGCGAGCGCGACCAGCACGGAGACCCCCGGAGGGCCCGCGGAAGACACGATCGCGGCCGATCAGAAACCGGCACTCGGAGTTGAAAAGGAACAGCAGATCAAGGGTTCCGGCGCCGGATTCACAAAGACCAAGCTCGGCGCCACGATCGGCCAAACGGTCGTCTATCAGATCAAGGTCACGAACACGGGGAATGTTTCGGTGAAGCTGATGAAGCTCACAGACGCGAACTGCACGAACATCGCGGGGCCGGCGAAAGCCGAACTGGCGCCGACTGAATCGACGACATATACGTGTGAACATGAACTGACGAGCGCGGGCATCTACGCGAACCAGGCGGAAGTCGAAACCGAAAAGGGTCTCATCGAAAAATCGAACACCGTCGAAGTGGAAGCCTTCGCAAAACAGATCGTCGAGGCGGCGTGTACGGTCAACGAGCCCTCGATCGTCCTACGTGGCGTGGCGGGTGCGAAGAAGAAGCCGTTCACGGCGGAGATCAGCGCGCTCGGCATCAAGGAACTGACGTTCTACCTGGATGGACGGAAGATCAAGACGCTGACGGCGGCCGATGCCAAGAACGGCGTGTTCTCGGTCAAGATCGATCCGCGCAAACTTCATTACGGCGGTCACAAAGTCTCGGTAAAGGCCGTTATGACCGAGGCCGTGTGCGCGCCGCTCGCCCGAATCGCCGCGTTCGTCCGCCCACATCCGCCGAAGATCAAGCCGCACTTCACCGGGTAGCCCCGGGCGAGGAGGGATACTCCCGCTCTTCGTGTACTCGGCGGCGAGCGCGTGAGCGTAGGGCAGGCGTTCGCGATCGCGGGCGCGGGGCTTGCGGCCGGCATGATCAACGTGGTCGTGGGGAGCGGCACGCTGATCACCTTTCCGGTGCTGCTCGCGTTCGGCTATCCGCCCGTAACGGCCAATGTGTCGAACACGGTGGGCCTCGTGCCGGGGTCTGTGTCCGGCGCCGTCGGCTATCGCCGGGAGCTGACGGGGCAGGCCGGGCGCGCGAAGCGCCTCGGGGCGATGTCCGCCGCCGGGGGAATCACGGGCGCGGTCCTGCTGCTGGTGCTTCCCTCCTCGGCCTTCAAGGCGATCGTGCCCGTGTTCATCGCGGGTGCGGTGGCGCTGACGCTCGCCCAGCCCAGGCTCAAACGGTGGCTCGGAGACAACAGGATCGATCTCGAAGGAGGGCGCGCGCGTCTGCTCAGTCCGGCGGGCGTCTATCTGGCGGGCATCTACGGGGGCTACTTCGGCGCTGCCCAGGGCATCCTCTTGCTCTCGATCCTGGGTCTGACGCTGGCACAGGACCTGCAGCGGACGAACGCCCTGAAGAACGTGCTGGTCGGCATCGTCAACGGGGTGGCAGCGATCTACTTCATCCTCGCCGCCGATGTCCGGTGGGGGCCCGCGGCGATCATCGCGGCGTCGTCGATCGTGGGCGGCCAGCTCGGTGCCCGCTACGGGCGGCTGCTGCCGTCGCGGGCGCTGCGGGCGCTGATCGTCGTGGTTGGGGTGGCGGCGATCGTCCAGCTCCTCACGCAGTGACGCCGTCGCCCCGACGAGAGCGCGTCGACGTCGCGTCGGAAATACTGTCCGGCTACCACTTCAGCGTGAGTTCGCCGGCGGCACTCCCCCCGTCGTCCTCCCAACGGTGGGCGTCCAAGGCGTCATGCACCGACGCGGCCCTGCGGCGAGCGACGAGGTCATCTGGATTCCCGGAGCGGTCGGCGTGGTCACTGGACCTCTGCTCTGCGAGCTCGTCCAGGTCGAAGGAGCGGAACCCCATCACGGCGGCGGCTGATGAGACGCCGCTCAGCGGGGCTTCACAGAGCGGGCAATGGTTCTCCAGGACAGCGATCGCCGGGGCGTTCGCGCGCACCCGGAGACGACACGAAGGACAGCTCAAGTGTCGGGAGGCCATCACACGGCCACGGCACGAAGGCGCTTGACCACGTGTGGTTCAAAGTCGGCCGAGCGGATGCCCTCGCACACCTGGTGTGCGGCGCCTTCAGCGTCACCCTCAGAGGCGAAGCGCCCCGAGTGAGCGAGGGTTTCACCATCGGCATCGACGATCTCCCAGTGGTAGTTGTCGCCGTTGTCCCGATAGGTGCGAAATGCAAGTGCTGGAGGCCGGGGCACGGGATGCACCGCGCGCGGCGTCGCGGTTGCGGCGGGAGCCTTCTTTGTTGCGGTGGCCATGGCCGACCGCCTCTCTACCCTTCTGAACGAAGATGTCGCCCAGGGAGCGAGAAGAGCTAAGGCTCAGGGGACGTACAGCTGACTATAACGCACTCCTATGTGACTAGTCAGGATTCCCGCACGAGGGCGTCGCCCTTGTGTAATGGTTAACACTCGACTGCGTCGGGGGGCGCGAGCATGAACAGCTCGATCTCGATATCGGGGCCGACGTGGTGGTTTGAGATGAATGCGAGGACGTGGCGCCCGGACAGGCACTCGACCTTGTCGATGAAGCAACGCTGCATGGCGGTCTGGAAGGCGCTGCGGGTCTCCTGAACCACGGTCGAGCGCTCGAGCTCGATCATCGTCTGCTCGACCTCGGTGTAGATGCCGCCGAGCACGCACGCAAGCAGGTCATCCCCGAGCATCCGGGTCTTGGCCTGCACGGGCGTGCGGTGGTAGTAGCGCTCGTGCAGCGCCACCATGGCTTCGGTCACGGCCGACAGGAGCTCCTCGCCACTCAACGGAGGATCGAACGCCAGCATGCTGGCTTACTCTCTTCGTCCTCCGAGGTCGGGTTCGCGCGCAAGGCGAAGGGCGAAAACCCGACGAGCGATCAACGACCACAGTAGCGCGGCTGGCGCTACCATCGACGGCAAATGCAGGTCTGGCTGTGAACCCGCCGCCCATGGTCGAGGGCACCGCGAGCGCCCACGGAGACGTGCTCACCGCCATCTCGAACGGGATGGTCGCGCTGCTGAAGGAGTTCTACGGGCGGGGGCCGACCCGTGCGAAGTCCTACTACGACGACGACCTGGTGGTGTGCGTTTTGCGCGGCGGCTTCTCACGGGTCGAGCAGACGCTGCTCGAGGGCGGGCGGGGCACCGCGGTCATCCGGCAGCGCATGGAGTTCCAGGAGGTCATGCGCAGCCGCTTTGTCGAGGTCATCGAGACGGCCACCGGGCGTGTCGTGATCGGGTTCATGAGCGGCAACCAACAGCACCCCGACCTGATGTGTGAGGTGTTCATCCTCGGCCCCACGGACCTCGTCGACGAGCACGAGATTCAGGCGGCCGAGCCAGGCCTGCCGGCCGGCTGAACCCGGGGCCGACCTCCGGCTTAGTCCTGCGCCGCGCTTGGCGCTATGCCGCGCGGCGGAGGGCATTACTGCGGTCGGTCTTGGGACGGGCATCAGAAGCTGACTTCCAGCGTTTGTTTACACGCGAGGAGGTCCAGGTGCTCAAGTTGTCCGCCGTCACGGGCTCAACGGCCCGCAAGCAGCCGCGCCATGCCGACGCCATTCCTGTGTAGGTGGCGGCGCTGGGCATGAGTATCAGTACGACCCACGGACGGCCGTTGTCGAATCCGGCCCAAAGTTCTGAGAACCCCAAAGCTTGGACAGTGGACCGTTGCCCTCTGGTCATGTCCGAGACAGCGCGGAGGTCTCCCCTCTCCTCCCTTCATAGCGCCGTAAATCTGTTATTCGACGCTGTCGTCAGCCTTTGGAGCGCGAGTTTCCTCGGCCTCAGCAAAGGTGAGGCGTGCTTGCGCCTGCTCGTAGGTCTGCTGCAGCTCGCGCAGACGCGCCGGGCTCGTGGGCCGTGGTCCGTAGGTCTTCGCCTTGTAGAGCTGGTATCGCTCGCGGGCGTACTGAGCCTGCGTTCGCAGATCCTGCAGATGACCGACGTTCCATTCGGCGTCCTGCAGGTGCTCGGTCATCTTGGAAACCTCCTCGTGGCATAGCCCACCCGGCACCCTCATTCTAGATCGGAATCAGTGCCGACCCCGTGGCACCACGGGCAGCCGGGGGCTCGCGTCGATCACCCGGAGAATGTTCTCATCCACTCAATTGGTTCGCTGAGCGCCGGCTGGGTAGTAGAAGAGGGACAGCGATAGGAGACAACGCAAAGGAGGGCTCCATGGGGCTCGTAGAGTTGATTTTGATCGTCCTTGTAATCGCGGCCGTTGCGGGCGGAATCGGTGTAAGCCCGTTGCTCTGGCTGTTGCTGCTGGTGGCCCTCGTGCTCTTCCTCACGGGCGGCGGGTTCGGCTATCGCAGACGCGGAAGCGTTTAGATATGCCCGTTGGCACGTCGATCTTCCTGATCGTCGCCGGGGCGATCGTCCGTTACGGCCTGACGTTCAGCGTCTCGGGCGTATCTCGCCCGGTGATCGGGCTGATCCTCATAATCGCCGGCATCGTCGGCCTCGTGCTGTCGCTGATCTACATGGCCACCGCTCGACGCCGAGTAGTCGGCGGCACTTACGAAGAACCGCGTCTCTAGCGGTCCGGCCGGCCCCGCTGAGCAAGTCTCACCAGGGTCGGCCGTCACCAGATCAAGGTCTCGGTGGAACCCAGGACGGCTCACGTGCCGGCCCGGGGGTAAAGGGGGCGGGCGGCCGAGAAGCGCGCTCCTGGGAGAACGTCACAAGGCGGTGACGGTCCTCATCCCAGAGCTTGAGCGACAGGGCGCGCATTCCGTCTCCGAAAGAGAGCGTCGGAACGTCATGGAAGATCTCGTTCTCCTCGTGTGCGCGGCGAAGGTTGTAGCTCGGTATCCGGGCGTTGAGGTGATGGACATGGTGGAAACCGATGTTGCCGGTGCAGAAGCGAAGGACCGCCGGCAGCTTCAGGAATGAGCTGCCACGCAGTGCCGCGTCGGCGTAGTTCCAGGTCTCGCCGCTCTCCCAGTAGGCGTCCTCGAACTGGTGTTGCACATAGAACAGCCAGATTCCGATTGCTCCGGCGAGCAGTGCGGGAAGCACGCCCACGAGCAGGTAGGCGCGCCATCCGATCAGCCAGCACAGCGCCACGACGAGCACCGCCAGGGCGATGTCCGTCCCGATCACGCTGCGGCGCATGCGCGGACGCGCCCCCTGTGCGACGAAACGCGGCCCGATCACGAGCGCTACCACTGGGCCCAGCCCCAGCATCACGACCGGGTTGCGCGTCACCCGGTACATGCGCCGCTCACGCCGGGAGAGCGCTCGAAATTCACCGACCGTGAGCGTGTGGACGTCTCCCACCCCCCGCCGCTCCAGGTCGCCCGAGGAAGCGTGATGGACCGCGTGGTCGTGCCGCCAGCGCACGAACGGGACAAACAGGAATATCCCAAGGGTCCTACCGAGCCAGGCGTTTGCACGCCTGCTCGCCAGGAAGGAGCCGTGCGAGCAGTCGTGGAAGATGATGAACGTCCGCACCAGGAAGATCGCCGCCGGAAGCGCGAGGACGAGCGCCAGCAGGGCTGAGACCTGGAGCAGGAGGTAGATGCCGACCGACAGGGCGAGGTAGGGCACCACCGAGGTCAATACGGCCACCGTCGCGCGACCATTGTGGGCCCGGGCGTAGGAGGCCAGTCTTGCGCGCCAGAAGGCGTGGTCGGCGCCCGTGGCGTTCTTTCCCGGGTCAGCCTCAGGCGTGATACCTGGGCCCGACGGAGAGATCCCGAGGGGGGGTCTCGAGCGGTGGCTGGTCTCCCGAAGGTGGCCCTGGCCTGCGGGGCCCGCCGGATCGGGGCGTGAAGACAGATCGGACATCGCGACTCCCTTGGTTGCCAAGCAAACGAGGAAGTCAGATCGTGATGCCGGGCTCTACCGGGAGGCCGACCGCAGTGATGCCCTCCACCAGCGACTGTAGCCGCTCAGTGGCCTTGTTCCAAGCCCCTCTCAGCCCACAGTGCGCTAGTCGATCACGGACGTGTACCGGGTCGTCGACCGCCCGCCCCAGTGGCCTGGCCGCGGCTTGTTCATGTGGCTCTCGATGTCAGCGGCGAGCCTGGATATGCGCGCAGCTTCCTCCAGGACGAGCTGCGTGAGGTCTGTAAGGGGCCTAAGTTCGTCGCCGTGCGCGACGCTCAGGTCCCCACTGGCGTTCTCCAGCGCGGTTGCTGCCAACCCGGCCAGGCTCGCTGCGTGCGCGATCCGTTTGTCGTTTCGCCGTAGGGCCACGGCCAGTTCGCGACGTTCGATGGTGGTGCGTCCCATCGCCGGTCCTGTTCTCGTCCCCCTCACGGGTCGAACAGCGCACAGGAGGAGAGAGACGAATGAGACCCGTGCCGACTGTCCGCGCTCCCCAGCCTTGCGGCTTCCGCCTCGACCAAAACTCGCGTACACCCACGATACTCGACCTGAGCTCACCCCGGGCCTCGAGCGACGCCAGCTTGGCGACAATGAAGCGAATCCACGCGACCTGAGCGCAGCTGTGCAGAGCAGCCAATCGGGCCGCGCTTCGGGTAACGTTTCCGTCCCTGGGCGCAAGACGGGGGGTGGTGTTGGTGATGTCTTCTGGCCGGTTGGCTTGCCGGGTGTCGGCCCGGAGTGGGGCACGTCGGCGGGGAACCGCCCGGCAGCTTCGCTGCGCGTTGCCCGCGGTCGCGGTCGCCTCGTTGACGCTGGCGTTCGCGGCATCGGCGGGCGCGAGCCCCCGCGCGCCAATGCGGATGATCCCGCGCAAAGTGCCGTTGCACCACGGTCGCCTCTTGATTCGGGACTTGCGTCGCGGATCGGGTCGTGCTCGCACCGCGATCGTCGGCGGTACGCAGATCTCGATCACCCAGGCCCCGTGGCAGGTGGAGGTGATCGCGGTCCTCTCCGAAACCGAAGGCCTCCTGTGCGGCGGCTCGATCTTGAACGAAACCGAAGTGTTGACCGCGGGCCATTGCGCCTTCGATCCGAGCACGCGAGGGCGAATCCCGGCGTCTGAGATCTTGGCCGTAGCGGGAAGCTCGGACTTCCGAGCTCCCGAAGAAGAAGAACAGTTCTCGCTTGTCAGCTCGGTACGCGTGCATCCCTACTACACCTATGACCCCGAATCGACGCACGCTCTCCCAGATGACGTAGCGGTGCTGCGCTTGAAGACCCCGCTGACCTTCACGTCCAGCGTCAAATCGATCGACCTCACGCCCACGGGACCGCCCCCAGCGGAAGGCACCGCCGTCAACCTGACCGGATTCGGGGAGGAGAACCCGCTGACGAGTGAACTCAACGGCAGGCTGTACTCGATCGGGATGACCCTCGGGTTCAGTCAGCACTGCGGCGGGGAAGCCAATGCGGTGTTCCTGTGCGCCAGTACGCCTGATGGTTCTCTCTGCTTGGGCGATAGCGGAAGCGCACTTACCGTCCCTCAAGCACCCATGACGGTATCCGGCGTCGCGGACACAGTGCAGGAGATTGAAGGCAAACCTTGCTTTGACGGTGCGAACGGAGGCTTCGCCAACGTAACTGCTCCCGAGATCCAGGACTTCATCAAGGGAAGCGAAGCACCTCCACGCGCGCCGCGCGGTGGTGGCATCGGCATCCGTGGCGTACCCACGGCGGGACACTCGCTGAGCTGCGAACCGGGCAGCTGGAGCAATGGGCCGACGTTCACCTACGCGTTCATCAGCAGCGCAACCGGAGCTGTGCTTCAGCAGGGCCCGTCGAGCAGTTACCAGTTGTCTGCGGCCGACGTCGGGCGCACCATCCTCTGTCAGGTCCAGGCGGCGAACGGCGGCGGCACCGGCGTCGCTCGCACGGTCGCGCTGCCGCCGATCCAGACGGCTCCTGCTCCTCAGTCACCACCATCTGTCGGCAGCCCGAGCAACGGAGGGGGCGCGGCCGGCGCGGAGAATGCGGAAGGCGGCGTGCTCGGCTCGAGCAGCACGAACATCACCTCCGGGCAGATCGCGGCGCTTCTCGTGCACGAGCTCGCGCCGGAGGGCAGGGCGGCCAAGATCGCCGCGCTGCGAAAAAGCGACGGCTTCACGTTCACCTTCAAGGCGCTCGAGGCTGGAACCGCGGTCGTCGACTGGTACCAGGACCCGTCCGGCGCGGCAACAACGAGCTCCAAACCAAAGCCGCTGCTGGTGGCATCGGGGCGCGCCTCGTTCTCGGCCGCCGGGACCGGAAAGCTCAAGGTCAACCTCACGGCCGCCGGGAAGCGTCTGCTCAAGAAGGCCGGGAGCTTGAAGTTGACCGCCAAGGGCATGTTCACGCCGTCCGGCGCCGCGGCGGTCACCGCCACAAAGACGTTCGTGCTGAAGCCGTAGAGGCGATCGCTCTCGCTGGTTCTGCCAGTCTGTCCTGATGCGCTTTCGCAGAGACGGCTCGCGCCGGGACGTGTCCCGCCGGCATCTTGCTCCCACGCTCGGGGTGCGGGACATGGCGATCGACCTCGGCACGGCGAACACCCTCGTGTACGTCGGCGGACGCGGGATCGTGGTCTCAGAGCCCTCGGTTGTCGCGTCCGATTCGCAGACCGGTCGCGTCCACGCCGTCGGAGTGGATGCCCAGCGCATGATCGGTCGCACGCCCGCGACCATCTCGGCGACACGCCCGCTCCGCCACGGCGTGATCGCCGACTTCGACATCACCGAGCAGATGCTGCGCTACTTCATCCGCAAGGTGCTCGATCGACACCGAGCCCACCCCCGGCTGATCGTGTGCGCGCCCTCGGGGGTGACCGAGGTCGAGAAGCGGGCCGTCGAGGAGGCTTCGCTCGCTGCCGGGGCACGCCGGGTGCAGCTCATCGAGGAGCCGATTGCCGCCGCGATCGGTGCGGGCCTCGATATCGCGGAGCCGGTCGGGCGCATGGTCGTGGACATCGGCGGTGGCACGAGCGAGATGGCCGTCATCTCGCTCGGGGGCATCGCGCTGTTCAGGTCGGTCAGGGTCGGCGGCTACGAGATGGACGAGGCGATCACCCGCTACCTGCGTTCCGCCTACTCGCTCGCGATCGGCTCACAGACGGCCGAGGCGATCAAGATCGCGATCGGGTCGGCGGTCGCCCTTGCGCCCGAAGAGACGACCGAGGTGCGCGGCCGGCATCTGATCACCGGCCTCCCTACTCAGATCCAGCTGCGCAGCGAGGAGGTGCGTGAGGCCATCGCAGCCCCGCTGCAAGAGATCGTCGAGGCGATCAAGGACACACTCGAGCAGACCCCGCCGGAGCTGACCGGCGACATCGCGCGCGATGGGATCCTCCTCGCCGGCGGGGGCACCTTGCTGCGCGGCTTCCCGGAATTCGTTGCCGCCGAAACGGGCGTGCCGGTGTTCCTCGCGACGTCGCCCCTGACGTGCGTCGCCGTAGGCTCGGGCCAGGCTCTCGATCATTTCGACCAGCTCAGCCGGTCCGGGGCTGCGGGTCGTTGGCGGCGCGGTGCGGGCAGCTGACCCGGCGCACGCCGCTTACCGACCAGGATGGCGGGGTCCGCCGGGTGGGGCCCCGGCATTAGTCTGAGCGGGTGGGCGACGGCGACCGGCGACTCGATGCGAAGCGACTGATCGAGTCCACGCGTCGATTCAACCGCCATCCACGGCTGGTCGGGCCGGCGAAACGGGCACGCGAGCGCGTGCTGGGCGATGAGCAGTTCGTCGACAGGCTCTCCACCGCCCGCGGTCGCTCTGCTGATCTCGCGGCGCGTCAGCTTGTAACACTCAGAAGCGGCGACCCGGGCCTGCTGGGAGAGCTCGGGCTGGCGGCGCTGCAGGCATGGCAGACCTTCTCCGAGAGCCAGGGCCGCGGCCGCGGCGATGTCGATGTCGCCGTGCTTTTCACTGATCTCGTCGGGTTCTCGACCTGGGCCCTCGAGTCAGGAGACGAGCCGGCGATCGCGCTGCTGCGCGCGGTTGGTGATGCGATCGAGCCACCGATGGTCGAGCGGCGCGGCGAGATCGTCAAGCGGCTCGGCGACGGGCTGATGGCCGTCTTCTGGGACGCCTCGAGCGCCACGGAGGCGGCATTCGCCGCCGGCGAACGTGCCTCCGCGATTGAGGTGCAGGGCTACGTACCACGACTCCGAACGGGCATTCACCTCGGCCGCCCGCGCAGAATCGGAGGCGACTACTTCGGAGTCGACGTCAACATCGCCGCGCGACTCGCCGAAGCCGCGGAGCCCGGCGAGATCCTGGTCTCAGACCACACGCTGAAGTCACTCGACGGGGCCGCCCTCAGGAGCACCAAACGGCGCTTTTCCGCACCGGGCGCGCCTCCCGATCTGACCGCACACGCCGTTCGCCGGCCGGCGTAGGCCCGCGCTGCCCTACAGCCTCGTCCGGCTTCGGCGCCGCCCACCCGAGACGCCGGCCCGCATACTCCGACACTACCCGCAACGCTGACCGAGCAAAGGAGCAGATGATGGACTGGAGCCTCGAGGTCGTTGTGCTCCCCGTTGGCGACATCGACCGTTCGGTCGCCTTCTACCTGGACAAGGTGGGATTCCACCTGGACCACGACACCCGCAACGTTTCTGCGGCGGCGCTGAGCGCAGGCGCGCGCTTCCTCGCAGGGGCTGAAGGAAGCGCTCGGGCGCTGTCGAAGTTCTCGCCGTCTAGGGGTAGCCACGGTGTTCTCCTTCCGCTCACACCACTACGCGAGATGCGCCCAGCTCGGCGTCCTGCTCGCCGCCGTGGCCACGATGGCCAGTGTCATCGGCCTCGGCGGCCCCTCCCGGGCGACCGCCGACCAGGGCGCGACGGCGAAAGGGTTTCAGGATTTCCTCTTCTTCACGAACTTCGAAACCCTCGATCCGGAGCTTTACAGTTCGCCCGCCGGGTGCGCCGGGAGGTACTACAGCGAATGGGTGGGGAAGTACAGCTGCATCGCGATCGCAGACAACGGCACCCTGGAAGGGCCGGTGCACACGAACGACGCGGCTCAGATGTTTGGGCACCCCTCGTTCGGCAGACCCGGTGTAAGCCCACCCGACACGGTCGAAATCTACGGCGGTACGTACCCCGAAGACGGTGGTGAACAGTGCACCGGCTCCCCCGTGTTCCACACCGCGACCGGGTGTTATGTCAAAGGCGAAAGGATGCCGCTGCCCGAAGGTGACGAGAGCCTTGCGGCGTCCACCGAAAGCGGGGCCGAGTTCTCAGGTGAGACGCGACTGGAACTCGACGGAGCCTCCAACACCATACGCGTGACCAGCGTCGGCCCGAAGGGCGAAGAAGCCGTCAAGACGATCGGCTGGCCTGCAAACGGCCTCCTATACGTGAAGGCCACAGACTGCGGCTGGCCCACGTCGACCTCGACGGAGGCCTTCAACGCCGACGGCGTCGCGGAGGCGCAGCATGAAAGAGGGTGCGGGAACGTCTACGTACGGGGCACGTATAGCCGCTCGCTGAGTGTTGCCGCGGAGGACGACGTGATCATCAACGGCAGCGTCTACCCGACGTCGGTGACGGGGAATCTGGGTCAGGCGCCCACCGGGACCGCGACCCTCGGGCTGGTCGCCGGGAACGATGTGAGGATCTACCACCCGGTCAGCGCGACCGGCGCCGACCGCCCGGACCCGGGCTGCACCGCCTCGAGCCTCGATCAAGCCGAAGACCCGAACAAATGGGGGTCGCAGCCGAACATCTGGATCTACGCCGCGATCCTCGCCATCGGCCACACGTTCATCGTCGACAACTACGGGTGCGGCCCGGGGCTTGGCCTGCTCAACGTGTACGGGTCGATCGCTATCGACTACCGCGGGCCGGTCGGCACCGGAAGCGAAAAAGGAAGGACCGGCTACGAGCATGACTACAAATATGACGACCGCCTGGCGGCCGATCCGCCGCCGTTCTACCCCACTCCCGCACAGAACAGCTGCCCGTCGTCGGGTGCGACCCCCGCTCTCAGCGGAGCGAATGGTGCGCGCCGCAAACCCTTCGTGGTGAAGATCAGCGCGCTCGGGATCAGGGAAATCACCTTCGCTCTGGACGGCCG
Organism: uncultured Solirubrobacteraceae bacterium; assembly: GCA_963821425.1. Taxonomy (GTDB): domain Bacteria; phylum Actinomycetota; class Thermoleophilia; order Solirubrobacterales; family Solirubrobacteraceae; genus Palsa-744. Next base: position 943,177 of record CAWGDS010000004.1, on the reverse strand, counting down.
CTCGGTCCGGTCGCTGAACACCTCACAGGCCAGAGACGGGCACTACGCCGTCACGCTGAATCCACGCAAGCTCTCCAACGGGCCCCACACGGTGTCGGTGACAACGGTCATGGATGACGCGTCGTGCCCGTCCGTGATCGGGCATGCAGTGTTCGTCCACCCGCGTCCCCCGCACGTGGCGCCGACGTTCACTGGCTGAGAGCCCTCGCGGGCCGGCGCCGCCGCTCCGAGCCGGCCGTGCTTCGCACCGTCGCTGTCGCAGAGGAGAACGCCGGCGGCGCGTAGCCGGAGGCGTTGCCGACCGTTTCCATGGCGCGAACGGTCTTGTTCACGTCTCGAGCGGTGAGCGTGTACCCAGCGGAGGTCGCGCCCTGGATCGGCAGGCAGCCGGCTGCGGGCCGGAGGACCCGCTCTGATCGACCACACGCAGGCAACTGTTGCTCTCGGAGCAGGCCTGCAGCCCGTAGCGCCTGTCATAGACCGCGAGGTCGGCTTCGAGCGTCGGATCGCCACCGAGCTCTATCAGCGCGATCGTCTGCGACGACGAGGATGCCGTTGCCGCGGGAAGCTCGTAGGCCGCGTGGAGTTGCTGCGGGCTCAGGCCGGTCCGAATGCGCTTGGTCGCACTCTTGGCGGCATCGGCACCCGTGGGCGCGGATAGCGCCAACGGGGCTCCCAAGACCACGGCAAGCAGGATCGCGCGGGGAGCCCGCTGCGGTGCGGGAACCGTGTGAGCCGGCACAGGGGGCTATCGGCAGTGCCGGCCAGGCGCTTGAACGTCGCCGGCCGGCCACGCGCCACGCGACCCCCGGTCCCTGGAACAGCATGCGAAACCCGCGCCGCCACCGAATCTCCGCGCTTGGCGCACATCACGTTTCACCCAGGCCGCCGGAGGGTATAGGTGCATCTGTCAGGCGGCCGACCAGTGACGCACCCAAGCGGCCGACGTGACGACAGGGGCCATGGAACGACGCGAAAATCCCACCGATAGCTGGCCGCTCGACGCGCGCTACGCGCTCGCGCTCGTCGCGAGGGTGAGGCGCGAGGTCGACGACGCCGGCGATGACCGCCGCAATCTCCTGCTCGAAGATCTCATCTGTGCCGCATGGCCAACCTCGGCGGCACAGGATCAGTGAGCCGGCGACACGGGTGAGTGATCGCCGTGCGCCGTTGACGGCCTGACCGCGACACCGTGCCTCTCTAGGGCGCGGCGCTCAGGTTGGCCATCGCGCTCTCAGCCTGGCCACATACGTCGGCTTCGCTGTAGGGGTTGTACAGAGGGCCTGTCCCGTCCGTCACCAGGAGCAGCACTTCGGCGACCCCGCGGGCGCAGACCGGGGCCGGCTCGGCCAGCTTGTCGGCCAGCAGCCACAGCTCGTCTCTGGACGCCGACACGCGCTCGCACAGCGGGACGGCGCGCATGCGCGAGGGAGCCCCTGCGCCATCTGCCTCGCGAACGAGGTCTCGGATCGTGTGCGCGAGCTTGCGGCGGCTGGGCAGGTTCGTCAGGCGCCGGGCTCGCAGGGCCAGGGCGGCGTTGGTCTCCGCCGGGGTCCCGTTCGCAAGCGCCGTGTCCAGCGGCCGAGGACGGAGCCGTGCGAGCAGTCGATCGCGCAGGTGATCCGGAGGGGCGACGTAGAGAGTGGACTCCATGACCATCTAACAAACTACACCGGTCATGGTGACTTGTCAAGGGCTTTTGCCGGTCACGTAGACTGTGTCCCGTGACCCCGCTTCCCGCCTGGTACCCCTGGCCCGAGACCGAGACCAAGCCGGCACCCATGCCGCTCCTGCTCGTACAGGCGTTCGTCAACACGCTCGATGTCGAGCAGGACGAGGACCTCCTGGGCAGCGACTGGTTCGTCGCGGCCGGACAGCTCGACGAGGGCGCGGCCGTGGCGCCCGATGAGCTCGCGCTGGCGCGAGCGACGCGGGAGAGCATCCGGCAGCTGCTTCGAACGGGCGACGGTGACCTCGGCCCGCTGCGCGAGGTGGCGGCCGGTCGAGCAGCCGAGCTGTCGGTGGGCTCCGGGGGAGCGTTGGCGCTCGCCCCCGCGGGCCGTCGCACCGTCGCAGACGCCCTCTTCCAGCTCCTGCTCATCGTGCGCGCGGCCCAGGAGCAGGGCACCTGGTCACGCCTGCGGGTATGCGCCAACGACGAGTGCCGCTGGGCCTTCTACGACCGTTCCAAGAACCGGCAGGGACACTGGTGCAACATGGCGGTGTGCGGGAACCGGCTCAAGAACCGGGAGCTGCGGGCCCGCCAACGGGAGCAACGATAGGCGCGCGTGACGTGGTGGGCCGGCCGCGGCCTCACGCGCTGCGCAGGGCCGCTGCAGGCGCCAGGCGGGCTGCGCGGATCGCCGGGTACAGACCGGCGAGGGCCCCCAGCACGAGGGCGATGGCGACGCCCCCGGCGACGGCCAGCACGGGGACGACCACGATCCATCCCTGGCTGGAGGCATAGGCGGCCGTGGCGGCGGCTCCGAGCACGATCCCGCACACACCACCGAGCAGCGACAGCAGCACCGACTCGCCCAGGAACTGCACCGCGATGTGGACGGCACGCGCACCGAGGGCCCGGCGCAGGCCGATCTCGGGGCGGCGCTCGAGCACCGAGATGACCATCACGTTGGCGATGCCGACGCCGCCCACCAGCAGCGCCACGGCGCCGAGGCCCAGAAACACCGATGTCAGCGTGCTCTGGGCGTCGGCCCGCGCCTGCAGTGCATCCGACGGGCGGCTCACCTGGGTCTGTTCGGGGTTCTCGGGATCGGCGGTCCCGCCAAGCAGGGAGGAAGCTTCGCGCACGCGTTCCTGTTCGGCCCGCACGTACAGCATGCTGGCGTGGCGAGTGGTCCCGAACCGCGAGTGCGCGATCGGATAGCCGATCAGCGCTGCGCGTTCGATTTCAGGAGCCAGCGGCAGAGGAGCGAGGATGCCGGCGACCGTGAACCAGCCGTCGGCGAGGTACACCTGCACCGGTCGTCCCGCCACCGTCAGGCGGCTCACCCCCAGCCGCCGCGCGGCGATCCCTCCCAGCACGACCAGTGGGTAGCGTTCGCTGGCGCCTTCGAGGAAGCGTCCCTGGACCAGCTTCCCGCCCAGCGTGGACAGCAACTGGGGACTTGCGGCGTCGACGGCAATGCCGCCGGTTTCGGCGGCTTCGATGAAGGGGCTGCGCCGGACGCTCGCGCTCGAGACCTCCGTGACGGCGGCGGCCGACAGCACGCTGGGCAGGTTGCGTACCGAGCGCACGGCGGCTTCGGGCAGCTGGGCGTTGGCGCCGAGAAACGTCTGCCCCGGGGTGACCGTCAACAGGTTCGTGCCGAGTTCGTTGAGCTCGGCGATCAGGCCCGCCTTGCTCGATTCGGAGATCCCGAGCACCGCCACCATCGCCGCGATGCCGATCGCCACACCCAGGGCCGACAGCGCGGCCCGCAGCCGTCGCGTGCGCAGCCCCACACTGGCGACCCGCACCACGTCGGCTGCGAGCAGGCGGCTGCGGGGGACCGAGCCGGCGCTCGCGCCGTAAGCGCTCATCGAATGGCCTGCGGCCGGGCGTCGTGGAGCTCGTCGTGGATCAGACGGCCGTCGCGGAGCTCCACCCGCCGGGGCAGTGCCGAGGCGATCTCCAGATCGTGGGTGATCACCACGACGGTTGTGCCCTGCTCGTTCAGTCGTCGCAGCAGTCCCAGGATCTCCGCACCGGTGGCGCTGTCGAGGTTGCCGGTGGGCTCGTCGGCCAGCACGATCGCGGGGCTCGTGACGAGCGCACGGGCGATCGCCACCCGCTGGCGCTCTCCGCCGGAGAGCAGGGCCGAGGTGTGCTCGGCACGGTTACCGAGGCCCACGCGCTCGAGCGCCGAGCCGGCCAGCTGCCGGCGCCGGCGGGCGGGTACCCCTGTGTAGAGCAGGCCGGTGGCCACGTTCTCGAGTGCGGTGTAGGACTCGAGCAGGTGAAACTGCTGGAACACGAACCCGATGCGACGCGCACGCAGTGCCGCCAGCTCGGCGTCGGATGCCCTCGCCACGTCCGCCCCGGCGATCCTGACCGTGCCCGAGCTGGGGCGTTCCAGGGTGCCCATGATGTGCAGCAGCGTCGACTTCCCGGAGCCGGACGGACCCACGATGGCGCACAGCTCGCCCTCTCGCACGACCAGGTCGAGCCCGCGCAGAGCCTGCACGCCTCCGGGGTAGTGCTTGACCACCCCGATGAGCTCGAGGACCGTCTCCCGGGAGTCCTCTCCCCCCTGCGTGGTGGCGCTCATTCGGCCTCGAGCACCGTCTGTCCTTCATGCAGTCCGGGGCCTTCGACCTGCACGTAGCCGTTGGCGAACATGCCGGGCGTCACGGCCAGCTCCACCCGGCGGGAGCCTTCGAGCACCTCGATCGCGTAGCCGCCCCCGGCCGTCGCCGTGAGGGCGGTGGCCGGCACGGCGAGCACGTCCCGGCGCACGCTCTTGACGAGTTCCACGCTGACGGGTGCCTGGTCGAGGTGGGCGACCCGGTGGTCGAGGGCGAGCGTCACCGGGATCGTCGATTCGCCGCTCCCTTCGCCGGACGGGCCGCCTTTTTCGTCTTCTGCGCTTTTGGCTTCGCTCGCGACGGTGCCGACTTCGATGATCGTGCCCTGCACGCTTCCTCCGCCCGGCAGCATCACCGGCGCCCGCTCGCCGAGGTGGGCCAACTGCTGCTGTTCGGCCTTGAGCTTCAACTGCACGAGCTGCTGCGGGGAGGTAGTGCTCAGCACCACCTCTCCCGCCCCGGCGCCGGAGCTTTCAGCCGCGGGCGTTTTCGAGGATTCGCCGGGGTCGCCTTTCGAGGACGGGTTGCCGGCAGCGTCGTGGGCGGTGCTTTCTTTCGCCTTGCCCTGCGCGGGTTTCTTCGACCTCGTGGGCTTCTTGCCCGCGCGCCGCTTGGGCTTCCTGGTCTGCTGTTTGGGTTTCTTCGGGCTGCTTGCCGGCGTGCTCGGAGCGCCGCTTGCAGGCGGCGAGGACTGCGCCCCCGGAGGGTCCTGACCGAGCGCCACGTGCACGGCCGTGACCCTGCGGGCGCCCGCGGCGAACACCACCCGGCCGAGTTCCACGGTGCCGGTCTCGGACAGCCCCTCGGCCTTCTGCCAGCGGCGCACCGCGGCCGCGGTCGCAGCGCTGAAATCTTCGAGGTCGGCGATCGCTCCTTCGGGGTCGTACCCGAGGTCGATCAGGTTGCGGTTCAGCTGCGTCACGTCGGGGCCGGCGCCGACACCCTGCTTCATCGTCCGGTAAGCGGGGACGGTCCCGTACATGAGCACCACCGGGAGGTTGTTGACGCGGAACAGGGTGCCCCCGCGGACGATCGTGGCGCCGACCGATGGCAACCACGTGAACGTGCCGGCGAGCCGGTCGTACAGTTCCAGCGTGGCCCCGTAGCCGAGCGTGCCGTCGACGGTCGAGCTTTCGGTCAGCGTCCGGCGTGCCACGGAGGCGGTGGTGTCCCCGGCGGGCACACCCGTGGCGGGTGCCCCGCCCTTGCCGTGGCCGCCGTTGAGGAGCACGACCGCGAGGACGGCGCAAGCGATGGCGAGCGCCGCGATCGCCGCCAGGCGCCTGCGGGGGAGCCGGCGAGGGCCGTCATCGAGATCGGCCCGTTCCTCCGTGGCGCCCTGGTCGGGCCACGCGGGTGCCTCCACCGCTCAGCCGCCGGCCGAGCCGGATTCGGAGGTGCTGTTCGGGCCGGGGGAGTTGTCGCTCTTGGCGCCGAACGGCCCGCCCGTGCGCGCGCCGATGGGCTTCGGTAGCAGCTTCTGGCACGCGCTCTGGGCCGCTTGGAAGCCGGGGCTTTCAGGGTTCGGGCCGCCGCTGCCGGCGTGGTGAATGCCGATCTGGATCCCGCCGCCCTGGGTGCTCGTTTCCACTTTGATGCCGTGTTCGCGCATGCACCTGGCGAACTTCTGCAGCTGTTCGGCCACTTCCGCCTTCTGTTGCGGCGAGAGGTTCACCCCCTTCGGTTCGGGGCGGAAGCGTGCGCACGCCTTCTGGGCTCGTTCCATCCCCGCCGGTCCGCCACCTGCGCCCCGCGCGCTGATCTTGATTCCGTGACCGCCCGGCCGGCCCGCGAACCGTTTCGGCGTCCACACCGTGTTCGCGCATGCAGCGGGCGAAGTCGGCGAGCTTGGTTTCCTGCCGCTGTTCCTGGGCCCGTTCCTCGCCCGCGGCGTCGCGTGAGGGGTTGGACCCTGCGCATCCCGCCAGCAGCACGCCCGCGGCGAGGACCGCTGCAAGAGCGAGCGTGCGACGCGCCCGGCGCACCGAGCCGCGTTCAGGGGCTACGCCTCGGAAGCTCACGGCCCGCCGCCCGGGAGCAGCTTGTGGCAGGCACCCTGCGCTGCCTTGAAGGCGGGGCTTTCGGGGTTCGGTCCGCCGCCCCCGGGCTTTGCCTGGATGACGATGCCCCCCGATGCGCCCGCGTGGACGTCGATGCCGTGTTCGCGCATGCACTTGGCGAACCTCTGCACGGCGTCTTCCAGTTCCGCCTTCTGCTGAGGGGAGGGGGTTCCCCTCTGCTCTTCGGGCTTGTAGCGCGCGCAGGCCTTTTCGGCTGCTTCCATCGCCGCCGGCCCGCCCCCTGCGGCGCCGGGGCTGATCTTGAGGCCGTGACCGCCGCCTGGGTGCGAGATGGCTTCGGCGTTGATGCCGTGTTCGCGCAGACACCTCGCGAAGTCCTGGAACTTCGTTTCGGCCTTCTGTTCACGGGACCCTTCGCCGGCCGCCGCGCTCGGCGCCGAAGCGGAACCCGAGCCCCCGCAGGCGGCGAGCAGCCCGACCGTCGCGACCAGCGCACCCGCCGCGAGCCCGGCCCGAGCGAGTGCTCGCAGGCGTCGGGCGCGGATCGGTGTGAGGGGACGTTGCTGCTCTGGCATGGGCTGCTGGTGCACCGGCTCGGTCTGCCGCGTTGTTCGCGGCAGCTCCAATAGATGCGCCAGTCAGCTGAGAATTGGCTTAGAGCGAGCGAGGAGCTTCGTGAAGCTCTGCGTCGGGGCCGAGCTCTTCGGTGCCCCGTGGCGCGGCGAGCTCGTCAGGGCTCATCGCCAGCGGTGGGAGCTCGAGCGTCAGGCGGGCGCCTCCAGCGGGGTCGTTGCGAGCCTGGACCGCGCCGCCGTGCGCCTCCGCTGTCTGCCTGACGATCGCCAGCCCCAGCCCGGAGCCGGGCAGCCCCCGTGCTGCGGGGGCGCGATAGAAGCGGTCGAACACGCGCGGGAGGTCCTCCTCGGCGATCCCGGGACCGTGGTCTCGAACCTCGAGCGTGCCCTCGCGCACGCGCACCTCGATCGGCGCGGCCGAAGCTCCCGGGGGAGTCCACTTGACGGCGTTGTCGAGCAGGTTCGCGATCGCCCGGTCGAGCCGCGCCGGTGCGGCCCGCACGAGCGAGGGCTCGGCGTCGAGCACGAAACGGCTCCGGGGGGCGTGCATGCGCGCCCTCTCGATGGCGGCGGCGGCGGCGAGGTCGAGCCGCAGGTCCTCGAGCTCGAGCTCCTCGACCTCGTTCTTGGAAAGATCGACGAGGTCGGTCACGAGCAGCCCCAGCTCGCGCAACTGCGCCTGGGCGGCAGCGAGAATGCGCGCCCTCTCCTGCTCGGGCAGGCGCTCCCCGAGCGCGAGCGCGTCGAGGTTGGCCTGAACGCTCGTCAGAGGCGTGCGCAGCTCGTGGGAGGCGTCGGAGACAAGCTGGCGCTGGGCCAGTCGCGAGCGCTCCAGCGCGGCCAGCATCGTGTTGAAGCTCGCCGACAGCCGGCCCAGCTCATCGTTTCCCCCGGGCGGGATGCGATGGCCGAGGTCCTGCGTGCGGGTCACGCGCTCGGCCGCCCCGGTGAGCCTGCGGACCGGCACCAGCGCCGCGCGCGAGACGAGCAATCCGAGCCCGGCCGCCAGCGCGATCCCGCCCAGCACCACGATCGCGAGCACCAGCCGCAGGTGATCGAGCGTGCTGTTCAGGTTGGCGAGCGGCAACGCGACCTGCCAGGCCGCACCTCCGGGGGCGGGCGCCGTCAACACGCGCACCTGCGTGCCGCGAACCGCGACGGTGCTGAAGAAGGCGTTGTGGTGCCCGCACGCCACCGCCCGCGTCGCCCGCGTGATCGGCAGCTGGGAGTCGTTGCTCGTCGAGCCGAGCACTTCCCCGTTGGCGAGCGACAGCTGCACGTAGCCGGCGGCTCCTTCCACGGCGGGACCCGCCAGCCCGAGGCGCAGCTGCGCGGCCGCGGACCCACCCGGCACGGCGCGCGTGACGTGACGCCCGAAGGTGAGGGTTTCGGACACTTCGCCGCCGCCTTCGGATTTTGCGATCGCCGTGTGCTTAGTCGAGCCGCTCTGGTTCGAGCTGCCCCCGCTCGAGCTGCCCCCGCTCGAGCCGCCACCGCTCGCATGGGCGGCTTCTTCGAATGGGGCCGCGCTCCCCTGCACATAGCCGCTGGGTCCCCGCAAGACCCGGGTCGAGGGTGTCGCGAGGCTCGCGCCGGGTTTGGTGAGCACGCTCAAACCACGCGGTACCGCGGCGAGCAGGGCCGGGAGCTTGCCTTCGCGGGCGAGCTGTGCGAGCTCCTGCTGGCCGAGGTGGGTTTCGATCTTCACGAACTGCCGCCCGGGGGTGATCTTGCCGCGCAGGCTGGCGTCGAGCTGCCCCCGCAGCTCGTTGCGGGTGACGACGTACACGACCACCGAGGCGATCACGATCGCGGCCGCGACGGCGCCGGCGGCGAGCAGCACCATGCGGCGACGGAAGCTGAGGGTCCCCGTCCGGCGGCTCATCGTGGCGACCGCAGCACGTAGCCGACGCCGCGCACGGTGTGCACGAGACGCGGCTCGCCGCCGGCCTCGGTCTTCCGGCGCAGGTAGCCCACGTACACCTCAAGCGAGTTGGAGGCGGGGCCGAAGTCGTAGCCCCAGACGTGGTCGAAGATCGTGGTACGGGTGAGCACCTGGCGGGGATGGCGCATCAGCAGTTCCAGCAGCAGGAACTCGGTGCGGGTCAGCTCCAGGATACGAGCGCCGCGGCGTGCCTCGTGGGCGACCGGGTCGAGCTCCAGGTCGTCGTGGCGCAGAATGGGCTGATCGTCTCCCTCCCAGCCCGTGCGCCGCAGCAGAGCCCGTAGCCGGGCGACCAGCTCCTCGCGCGCGAACGGCTTCGCCAGGTAGTCGTCGGCCCCCGCCTCCAGCCCCGCCACCCGTTCGCTGACCTCGGTGCGGGCGGTGAGCATCAGGACGGGCGTACGGTCACCGGTTGCGCGCATCCGCCGGCACACCTCGAGACCGTCGAGGCCTGGCATGAGGACGTCGAGGACGACCGCGTCGGGGGCCACGAGCGAGAGCGTACGAATCGCCTCGCGCCCGTCGACCGCCGTCGAGACCTCAAAGCCGTGCAGGTCGAGCACCAGTGCGAGCGCTTCGCGCACGGATGGGTCGTCATCGACGACCAGCAGACGCATTGACCCATGCTGGCAAGCGAACGTGAGAGAAACCTGAAGACGGGAGCCGCCCGCGGGCAGGACAGCGTGGGCCCGCGGCGAATCGAACATCCTGATGCGCCTCTTTCGGACGCGTGCGATGCCGCTCCTTCCTGCGTTCGTGGCGGTCGTGGCGATGATGGTGGCGCTGCCGACCGCGGCGCTCGGCGAAACTCCACCGGCTCCCCCGGCGCCCGCCAACGACGCTCTCGCGAACGCGCAGTCGATTCACAGCCTGCCCGCCACGATCAACGGCACCACGGTGGGCGCGAGCACCGAAGCGGGCGAACACGAATCGTCCTGCAACGTGGCGACCTCGAACTCGGTCTGGTACAGCGTGCGGCTGACGACCGCCCATCGGATCGCGATCGACCTGACGGCCGCCGGGGCCCTCGACGCCACCGTCGACGTCTACCACGCGGTCCGCTCGCAGCTCGTGCCGGCGGGCTGTCAGGAGACGGAAGCCAAGGGCAAAACGTCGCTCTCGTTCGTCGCCGCCAAGAACGGGCTCTATGACATCCGCGTCGCCGCCCGCCAGAACTCCCAGCTGGCGGGGTTCACGCTCGAAGTCTTCCTCCCCACGCCCGCGGTGCAGCCGCCGGGCCTGCCGCTTCCATCCGCCGGCGTCAGCGGCCAGGTGGACAGCATCCAGAACATCAACGCCGCCTACTCGATTTCACTTCACGCGGGCGTCAGCTACCTGATCAGCCTCGCCAACCAGACCAAAGGTGCGTGTGTGAGCGGCGCACTCTTCGCCCCCGGCACCACCTCCTTTGGCGGCGAAGAAGAAGAAGAAGTTCCAGCCCTGCTTCACATCCGCTGCGGCGGCTACCACCTCTTCACTCCCGGCCCGGGGCAGGGCGGGCGCTACAGCTTCGAGGTCACCCCGCGCCTGGCGCACCGCGGGGTGCAGCGCTTTCACCTGCAGGTCGCGACCGCGGGGCCTGCCGAAACGGCGCCCGGGTTGTCGCTTTCCAACTACCAACACGCCCACGGGCATCTCAACGGGAACGGCGTCCAGGTGCTGCGCCTGTATCGCATGGAAGTCACCAGCATCTCCAAGCTGACGCTGAAGCTCATAGCGCCCGAAGCGGCCGACTTCAGCCTGCAGCTGCGAAACGTGGACGGCGACCTGATCGAATGTCAGTGCGAAGGCAGCGGCTCGCAGAGCCTGCAGCACCGTCTGCGACCCGGTACCTACTACGCGGTCGTATCCGAGCGCAGTGACACGCAGGGCAACTTCACCCTCGTGCGCGAGTCACGCACGGTCACCTCCACGAGCATCTCCTTCACCTCGACCAAAGCGAGCCCCGGCGAAGGACTCGGGATCGACGTCAAGGTGGCACCCGCGGCATCGGGACCGGTGACGGTTGACATCGAACGCTTTGATCCGGTTTTCGGCTGGCAGTTCTACCACGAAGCCCAAGCCTTCGCGAGCGGTGGACTGGCGGTGGTGCCCTTCACTCCGCCCACGGTCGGACGCTGGCGCGCGAACGCCACCTACCACGGCTCCCTGACCGCGAGCCCGAGCGCGGTGGGCTTCACCTATCTGCTGGTCTCCTAGCGGAGTCCAGTGAAGCGGTGGAGCGGCTGAGGGCGGGCGTCTGCGGTAGCCCACCGGAGTTGCGTCCGAGTTGCCTGGTATCAAGTTCTAGTTCGAATACTGGGGAGGCTTACTCGGAATGGGATATCTACGCAAAGCCCTATCCATCAGCACGCTCGGCCTGTCGAACCTCGTCCTCGACGACGAGCCGAAGCAGCCCGTGAAAGCGACACGGGCGCGAGCGCGCCCGCGTAAGCGGGCCAAGCCGAGAGCGTCGGCGCGGGCGAAGGCCGGCAACGGCCGCACGCGGGCGGAGGCCGGTACGAGCCGCTCCCAGGGCGAGCCCAAGGCTGCTCGGGCACCCAAGACGGCTCGGGCAAAGCCGCGTCCGGCTCGCGCGAGGCCCAGCGCCTCCGCCAAACGCCAGGCCTCATCGAGGACGCGGACCGGCGCCACCTCGGCCGCGAAGGCGTCTGGGAAACGATCCACCGCCAGGAGAGCCAACGCCACCAAAGCCACGGCCGCGAAAACGGCGGCGGCGACAGCCTCCACACGTAAGACGACGGCGGGAAGCGCCTCGGCAGCGAGGAAGCCGGCGGGGAAGAAACCGACGGCCAGAAGGCGGGTGCGGAGCACGCCGGCGGCGCAGGCCAAGCAGCCGCTCGCGGGACCTCCGCAGGCCGTGCAGCCCCCCAAGCCGGACCTGCAGCCCGAGCCGGCGACGGCCGCGGCATCCGCGACGGCACGAACCGGTGCTCTGGGCAACGGCGTTTCGCTCGCGCTCGAACGCATCACCACACTGCACGAGCACGGAGCCCTTACCGACAGGGAGTTCGCCGCGGCGAAGGCCAGAATCCTCGGCACGACATCGACGGTGGGTGCACCGGAGGCGCCGGCAACGGCGTTTCCCTCGATCGAAGCGAACGTGGCCGCGGCACGACGCCTCGACGGATACGCGGACCGCGACCGGGAGCCATCGGCCGCGCGGCCGGGTGCCCCCGGCGGTATCTGAGCCCGGCGGTCGCGAGCCATGCGGCTGAGGGCGGCCGCCCACGGGGACAAGAGCCTCACCGCCTGGCCACGGCGGCTGTGAGCCGGCAGCGGCCATGATGTCGGCGGACGCCTCTGGCGCCGTCAGCGACGCGAGCGGGTGCTCGGCGCGGGCTGAGCCAGCCCGCCCACGAACTCGCTGATCCGCTCTGCCACGTCGCCGGCGACGGCCGTGAGGCCGTGACGCAGGCCCGGATATACGTGCAGCTCTGCCCGTGGGAGCGTCGCCACGGCCTTGCGCAGGAGCTCGATACGCGCGAACTGGTCGCGGTCCCCCGACAGCACGAGCACCGGGCAGTCGATCAGGGGCCAGTGCTCCACACGCAGCTCCTCGGGATGGCCGGGGCGGTGCAGTGGGTAGCTGAGCAGGACTAGTCCCGCGGGCGCGGTTTCGGCGGCGACGAGACTCGCGACCCGCCCGCCGAACGAATGCCCGCCGATCACCGACCGGGCGAGCTGCTCGCCCACCTGCTCGCGGAGCGGTCGCATCGCCCTTTCCGCCGATCCCCGCGGCAGGCGCAGTGCGTTTGCCCTCAGGCCCCGCCGCTCGAGCTCGTCCAGGTACGGCTTCATCGTCTCGGGTCCCCCCGAGGCGCCGTGGCCGAGCCAGATCGGGGGTGGCCCCGTGCTACCCGCGGCGGGCGCTATGAAGCCTCGGCTCCGGCGGAAGCGGCCCCGAGGGCCGTCGCGAGCAGCGCCGTGCCCGCCATGAGGCCAGCGGCCGGTCCGGATACCGCGCCGCGCCGCCACTCGGCCACGATCACGGCGAAGTCGAGCGTGTCGACGACGACCTGTATTCGCCACCACTGTGCCCGGCTGGGGCCGCTGGCCCCGAACATCCCCGCCGCGAGCGCGAGGTTGCGGATGCCCCACATACGGCCGAGCACCGGCAGCTGGGGGTTCGAGTCGGGATCGAGCAGGAACGTGCGTCCGGCCAGCCGCGGGGCCAGCAGCGTGGCGGCGCCGAGCGCGGTGCGCGCGCCGAGCAGAGCGCGGCCGGTGGACGTGCGGGGAAGCGCCATCGTCGCCAATACTGCCGGACTCGGCGCTCGCGCGGCCTCGAGGTCACCACCGCGGCGCTGAGGCGCTCGCGGGTGTGGACCTGCCAAGGCCTGCCCCCGCTGAGCCCGGCCCGCGCTTCGTGCCGGTCTTTACCTCTTGTTGAAATATCCCTGGCATCGCTCGCAAACTGTCGCGCGATCGGCGGCGAACCTGTACGATCCAGCGGCGGAGCGCGGGGCAAATTCCGCAGAAGTCGCGTCATCTCGGCGGGGCAAGTCAGCGTTTTTTCAAGGAGGGAAAAGCAAGTGTCTGTAAGACGTGTCTTCACGCCGCTGATCGCGGTCGCAGCTCTCGGGTTCTCCTCAGCAGCCGTAGTGCCGGCGTCCGCCGCGGCGTCCGGTTCTCAGATCATCACCTGCCAGAAGCACGGCGGGAAGGCCAGTCTGGCCCACGGCGGGAAGTGCAAGAGCGGTGAAACCAAGACCGCTTGGCAGAGCACGGTCCCCTCGCCCAAGACGAGCGCGATCTACACCTGCAAGAGCAGCTCTGGGAGCGGGCGGCTCGTGTCCAAGGCCACCAAGTGCGCCAAGCACGAACGCAAGCTCACCTGGTACCAGGTGAAGCCGGCCCCGAGCAAATCCGGGACGCTCGGGACGAGCACGGTCGTGCCCCCGGCGAACACGGTGACGCCGCCGCCGGCCCAGCCGGCGGCACCCCAGCCTCCCGCGAAGCCGACCAACTCGCCTCGCCTGGAAAAAGCGCGGGCGAAGCTAAAGGAAGCCGCTGAAGCCGTCACCAAAGCACAGGGAGTGCTCGCCGCCGCAGAAGGCGTGATCCCCAAGGCGCAGGGTGAAGTGACGAAAGACAAAGAAGCCGAACAGAACGCGGAAGCCGCGGTCAGCAACGCCGAAGCAGGCGTGGTGAAAGCCGAAGGCGAATACAAAGCCCTGGCGGTGACGACGGGCGAATCGGTGGTCAAGGTCGGAGAAGCCGAAGAAGAAGTCGTGCAAGACCAGTTCAACATCGAATTCGACGAAGAAGAAATCGCGGAAGACCACGAAGAAATCAAAGAAGCGGAAGAAGAACTGGCGGAAGAAGAGGCGTACGCCGCCGAAATCGAAGCGGAAATCGCAAACCCCGAAAACAAAGTCCAAGAAAAACACGAACTCAGACTCGAACTCAAAGAAGAAGTTGAACCCGAAATTGAAGAAGACGAAAAATGGGTCGTGACGGTCAAGGGGATCTTTGAGCCAAAGATCGCCCAGTTCGAACTCGAAATCGCCGGAGAACTGACGAGAAAGGCAAACGACGAAAAAGCCGTGCATGCCGCCGAACAGGCCCACACGGAAGCGCTCGCCGCCGAGAGCGCCGGCGGCCAGCGGGTGACCGCCGCAAAGAAACTCGTCGGAGACGACGAACTGGCCGAGGTGGCCGCCCAGAAAGCGACGGGCGAAGCCGAACAGGCGGTGAAAACGCTGGAAGGCGAAAAAGCCACCCTTGAAGCGGCGGTCGCGAAGGCCAAAGAAAAGCTTGCCGAAGCCGAAAAGGCCGAGGCGACGGCGGCTACAGAAGTCGCCGAAGCAGAAGCAGCGCTCGGTACCGAATAGCGCTGTCCACCGACGTGGGGCCGGCCTGTTGGGCGCCGGCCCTACGCCGGTTGGTTGAGCCCGTTGTCCAAGACAGCCGCTGGAATCTTGTCCCGGCGGCCCATCAGCCTTCTGGTCGGAACTGGCAGCCTGTCACGTGCACGCTGATGGAGGCTCCGTTCCTCCCGCCCGAGACCCGAAAGGATCAGCCATGCCACGGATCATCGTCACCACCGATCCCCAAAGGTGTGCCGGAGCTCCGCCCGTCCTCCTGGAAGAGGATGTGCGCTCGGTTCACCTGAGCACCGACCACGCCGCAGCCCAGCTCGTCGAGCGGCTTACGTGGGCGATCCACGACGCCGAGAGCACCGAGGCCCGGATCGCCTGACGGCCGGGGGGCGGGTGGGCCGCCCCCGAGCCGCCGCGGCTCTGGCGAGGACCCGGCGGCCGAGCCTCCCGCCCTCCGCTCGTCCACGAGCCTTGAGGATCAGCTGCCACTCCCGCGCGTGTCCGCCCGTATGATCGGGCGGCGGTGCGGAGGGCCTTCAGGACAGACACGCTCGGCAGGGTCGCCCTGCTCTGTGGTGGACTGCTGGGTGCGATGGCGATCACGGTCGGATCAGCCGGAGCGGCGCCGAAGGTGACCTTCAAAGCCCTCCCCGTCCCGATCGCGGGCTTCCCGCACACCGGGTACATCCTCGGCGCGGGGGCGGCTCTGCAGGCCGAATACAAGATCTCCGGAACCGAATACGGAGGCTTCCCGCCCCCGGTGATCGGGATCAACGTCTACTTCCCGAACGGGACCACGCTGCACCCTCAGGGCTTCCCGACGTGCCCCGAGTCGGTCCTCGAACAGGTGGGGCCGAAAGACTGCCCCAAGGGCTCGGCGGCGGGCCCGGTGGGACACGCGCTGGGCGTGGTGGCGTTCGGCGGCGAACGAGTCGAAGAGTCGACCACGATCGAATCGTTCTATGCCCCGGGCGGGGACATCGAGTTCTTCACCGTCGGACACTCGCCCGCGTCGCTGGAAATCCTGACAACGGGGCACTACGTCAAACCGGGCGGCATGGCCGGCTTCGGCCTCGCGCTGATCAGCGAAATCCCGTTGATCTCCACCGTGCCCGGCGCACCGTATGCCGTCGTGCAGTCGATCCAGGTGAAGGCGGGCTCGGCCCGGATGGCCGGCGGAAAGCCCGTCTACTACGGCACCATCCCCAAGCAGTGCCCGAGCGGGGGGTTCTCGATCAAGACGGAAGTCATCTTCGATGAAGGCGGGGCCAATCCGCCGGTCCCCGAGCCCGTGACGGTGGGCTTCAAAGCCCCCTGCCCGCGCAAGTAGGGGCCGGCGGACGCCCCCCGGCCGGGGTCCTCAGCCCGGTCCCACGCCAGTAACCAGCCGGGTTGCCGAGCCCCCGGAACTGGGGCCGCCAATGTCCAGAAGTGGATTGCACGGGGGACCCCGCAGGGCGATAGTTGGGCCAACCGGCCGGTTACCCCTCACTGGTTGGCGAAGGCGGGGCGGGCGCGCAAGGGGGTAGCGTCCGCCCCCGCCTCTTCGGCTCGTGGCCGCCGGACGGCGGTCCGGCGGTGGTGTGGCGGCTATCAGTCGTCGATGGCTTGGGTGGCCGGCGTCCGCAGGCGCACGAGCAGGTACGCCACGATCGCGACGTTCACGACCAGCGCGCCCACCTTCAACACGGTGGCGCTTTTCGTCAGCTCCCACACCTCGGGGATCAGCAGCAGGGACGTGGCCAGGACCGTGAGCCACTCGGCCCAGCGGCGACGATTCCACAGTCCGAAGGCCTCGGTGCCCTCGAGCGCGGCGTAGGCGAGGGCCACGATCCCGAAGAAGAAGGCTTTGCTCGCATTGAGTTTGGCGGCGTCGTGCAGGATCCGCTGGACCCAGTTGTCTTTAGGGTTGAGGCCGCCTTTGCGGGTCAGATCGGTCACGTCGCTGGCCCAGTTCTCGTGCAGATGGGTCAGGAGCACGATGCCGACGGCCGTCAGGAGTACCGCTCTCAGGGCCCGCTCGGCGGCGATCCAGGGGAGCAGTCGGTCGCCGCGCTTCGTTGAAGCCTGAGGTGGGGCCGGCGCCTGCACGGAGGGATCAAGCTCGCGCGTGGACGCGGATGGTGGGCGTGGCATCGGCCACCGCCAGACTACAGACCGTCGTCGCCCGAAAGGGACGACACGGACGTCGTCACTTTCGGGCAATCGACTATTCGTCGAGCGGACCCGGCCGGCTTCGACCTCCAAGCGCCCGGGAGCCCGTCATCAATGGCGATCTCGACGTTTGTTCGAGGTGCATGGATCGACCATCCGTCCAGGTAGTTGGTCCGAATTAGCCGTACAGGGATCAAGCCCACCCCCGCGAATGCCGATTACCGACAAGAAAGTCAAGGGGGACGGCGGTTGACGAACACCAGCTATTCAGCGGTCGGCCGTTGTCACGAAGTTCAATGGCTAGGTACCCGTTCGCAAAAGCATCCACGCTTGCGCTTTGCGCCGCCCTCTCAGCTGCCCTAGCAGTGGGTATCCCGACCGCGGGGGCGGCATCTCCGGTGTACGCGTGCACGAACACCAAGAGCGGCTCCGTGAAGGCCGTCTCGAGCAGCGCTAAGTGCAAGAAGGGCGAAACCAAGGTCACTCTCAACGCCCCCGGCCCTAAGGGAGCTTCGGGAACCGGGGGCGCCGCCGGTCCACAGGGGCCGGCCGGTCCGGCAGGACCCGCCGGCGGTCCTGGATTTCAAGGAGTACGAGGAGAAACAGGCGCCCCCGGCCCGGAAGGCGTGAAAGGCAAGCCGGGTGTCGCGGGACCTGAAGGCAGAGAAGGCGCGCCGGGAGTGCGGGGAGAAGCCGGCCCCGCCGGAGCTACGGGCCCGCAGGGCGAACAGGGCCGAGAAGGCCCGCAGGGCCAGCCAGGTGCGGCCGGTCCCACCGGGTCACAGGGCGAACGCGGGGAAGCAGGCTCCGCGGGCGGTACGGGTGCGACCGGCGAACGCGGGGAAGCCGGGTCCCCGGGCGCGACGGGCGCTAGAGGCGAAATGGGCGAACAGGGCCTCCAGGGCGTGACCGGGGCCGCCGGACTTACGGGGGCGACCGGGCTGGAAGGGCCAGTAGGAGCCACAGGCGAAGCCGGCACAGACGGTAAAGGGGGAGCTACCGGGGCAACAGGCGAACGCGGCGAAAAGGGCGAACGTGGCGAAACCGGGGCGACCGGGGCCAAAGGCGCGACAGGCGAACTTGGCGAAACGGGCGCCGGCGGTGCTACCGGGGCGACAGGCGCATCGGGCGAACGCGGCGAACGGGGCGAAAAAGGCGAACGGGGCGAAAAAGGCGAACGGGGCGAACGCGGCGAACGGGGCGAAAAAGGCGAACGCGGCGAAAAAGGCGAACGCGGCGAAACGGGCGCCACCGGCGCAAAAGGTGCGACCGGCGAACAAGGCGAAAGAGGCGAAACGGGCGCCACCGGCGCGAAAGGCGCAACGGGCGAAGCTGGCGGACGTGGCGAAACGGGAGCGAAAGGTCTCGAAGGCGTGCAGGGCGAAACCGGGGCGACTGGGGCGCAAGGTGCGACGGGCGAACGCGGCGAAACGGGCGCCAGCGGCGCGACCGGAGAAAAAGGCGAAGCCGGCGAACGTGGCGAAACGGGAGCAGAAGGTCCCGAAGGCGTGCAGGGCGAAACCGGGGCTACTGGGGCGGAAGGTCCGACGGGGGCGACGGGGGAACCCGGGGCCGTCGGAGAAAAAGGCGAAACAGGCTCGCCTGGCGCGACTGGTGCGGAAGGGAAAACGGGGTCTACAGGTGCGGAAGGAAAAACCGGCGCGACTGGTGCGGAAGGGAAAGCCGGCGCGCCGGGCGCGGAAGGCAAAACCGGTGCGACGGGTGCGGAAGGGCCAGCTGGTGCGACTGGTGCGGAAGGGAAAGCCGGGGCGACTGGCGCGAAAGGCGAAATGGGCGCTACCGGCGAAAAAGGCTTGCAGGGAGTGACAGGCGCGACTGGTGCGACGGGCGCGCCGGGCGCGACTGGGGCGGAAGGGAAAACTGGCGCGACTGGGGCGGAAGGGAAAACTGGCGCGACGGGTGCGGAAGGGCCAGCTGGCGCGACTGGGGCGGAAGGGAAAACTGGCGCGACTGGCGCGGAAGGGAAAACTGGCGCGACTGGCGCGGAAGGGAAAACTGGCGCGACTGGCGCGGGTGGGGAAACTGGCGCGACGGGCGCGGAAGGCAAAACCGGGTCTACGGGTGCGGAAGGGAAAACCGGGGCGACTGGCGCGAAAGGCGAAACGGGCGCTACAGGCGAAAAAGGCTTGCAGGGAGTGACAGGCGCGACTGGCGCTACGGGCGCGACTGGTGCGGAAGGGAAAACTGGCGCGACGGGCGCTGAAGGCAAAACCGGGCCTACGGGGGCGGAAGGCAAAACGGGCGCGACGGGTGCGGAAGGGAAAACCGGGGCGACTGGCGCGAAAGGCGAACCGGGCGCTACCGGCGAAAAAGGCTTGCAGGGAGTGACAGGCGCGACTGGCGCCACGGGCGCGACGGGCGCGGAAGGCAAAACCGGGTCTGCGGGTGCGGAAGGCAAAACTGGCGCGACGGGCGCGGAAGGCAAAACTGGGTCTACGGGCGCTGAAGGCAAAACCGGCGCGACTGGCGCGGAAGGCAAAGCCGGCGCGACTGGCGCGAAAGGCGAAACGGGCGCTACCGGCGAAAAAGGCTTGCAGGGAGTGACGGGCGCGACTGGCGCTACGGGCGCGACGGGCGCGGAAGGCAAAACCGGCGCGACGGGCGCGGAAGGCAAAACCGGCGCGACGGGTGCTGAAGGCAACACCGGCGCGACTGGCGCCAAGGGCGAAACGGGAGCTACCGGCGAAAAAGGCTTGCAGGGAGTGACAGGCGCGACTGGAGCCACGGGCGCGACGGGCGCTGAAGGCAAAGCCGGGTCTACGGGTGCGGAAGGAAAAACGGGCGCGACTGGCGCGGAAGGGAAAGCCGGGGCGACTGGCGCGAAAGGCGAAACGGGCGCTACCGGCGAAAAAGGCTTGCAGGGAGTGACGGGCGCGACTGGCGCTACGGGCGCGACGGGCGCGGAAGGCAAAACCGGAGCGACGGGCGCTGAAGGGAAAGCCGGCGCGACTGGTGCGGAAGGAAAAACCGGCGCGACTGGTGCGGAAGGGAGAGCCGGCGCGCCGGGCGCGGAAGGCAAAACCGGTGCGACGGGTGCGGAAGGGCCAGCTGGTGCGACTGGTGCGGAAGGGAAGACGGGGTCTACGGGCGCGGAAGGCAAAACCGGAGCGACCGGTGCGGAAGGAAAAGCCGGCGCGACTGGCGCGAAAGGCGAAACGGGCGCTACCGGGGAAAAAGGCTTGCAGGGAGTGACTGGCGCTATGGGCGCGACGGGCGCGACGGGCGCGGAAGGCAAAACCGGGTCTACGGGTGCGGAAGGGAAAACCGGGGCGACTGGCGCGAAGGGCGAAACGGGCGCTACAGGCGAAAAAGGCTTGCAGGGAGTGACAGGCGCGACTGGCGCTACGGGCGCGACTGGTGCGGAAGGGGAAACTGGCGCGACGGGCGCTGAAGGCAAAACCGGGTCTACGGGGGCGGAAGGGAAAACGGGCGCGACTGTTATGGGCGCGACGGGCGCGACTGGCGCGGAAGGAAAAACTGGCGCGACTGGGGCGGAAGGGAAAACTGGCGCGACTGGTGCAGGTGGGGAAACTGGCGCGACGGGCGCGGACGGCAAAACCGGGTCTACGGGTGCGGAAGGGAAAACCGGGGCGACTGGCGCGAAAGGCGAACCGGGCGCTACCGGCGAAAAAGGCTTGCAGGGAGTGACAGGCGCGACTGGCGCTACGGGCGCGGAAGGCAAAACCGGGTCTGCGGGTGCTGAAGGCAAAACGGGCGCGACTGGCGCGGAAGGGAAAACGGGGTCTACGGGCGCGGAAGGAAAAGCTGGCGCGACGGGCGCTGAAGGCAAAACCGGGTCTACGGGTGCGGAAGGAAAAACCGGCGCGACTGGTGCGAAGGGCGAAACGGGAGCTACCGGCGAAAAAGGCTTGCAGGGAGTGACAGGCGCGACTGGAGCTACGGGCGCGACGGGCGCTGAAGGCAAAGCCGGGTCTACGGGTGCGGAAGGAAAAACGGGCGCGACTGGCGCGGAAGGCAAAGCCGGGACGACTGGCGCGAAAGGCGAAACGGGCGCTACCGGCGAAAATGGCTTACAGGGAGTGACGGGCGCGACTGGCGCTACGGGCGCGACGGGCGCGGAAGGCAAAACCGGAGCGACGGGCGCTGAAGGGAAAGCCGGCGCGACTGGTGCGGAAGGGAAAGCCGGCGCGACTGGCGCGAAAGGCGAAACGGGCGCTACCGGCGAAAAAGGCTTGCAGGGAGTGACAGGCGCGACGGGCGCGGAAGGCAAAACCGGCGCGACGGGCGCTGAAGGCAAAACCGGCGCGACGGGCGCTGAAGGCAAAACCGGGTCTACGGGTGCTGAAGGCAAAACCGGCGCGACTGGTGCGAAGGGCGAAACGGGAGCTACCGGCGAAAAAGGCTTGCAGGGAGTGACAGGCGCGACTGGAGCTACGGGCGCGACGGGCGCTGAAGGCAAAGCCGGGTCTACGGGTGCGGAAGGAAAAACGGGCGCGACTGGTGCGGAAGGGAAAGCCGGGGCGACTGGCGCGAAAGGGGAAACGGGCGCTACCGGCGAAAAAGGCTTGCAGGGAGTGACGGGCGCGACTGGCGCTACGGGCGCGACGGGCGCGGAAGGCAAAACCGGCGCGACGGGCGCTGAAGGCAAAACGGGGTCTACGGGTGCGGAAGGCAAAACCGGCGCGACTGGTGCGGAAGGCAAAACGGGGTCTACGGGTGCGGAAGGCAAAACCGGCGCGACTGGTGCGGAAGGGAAAACGGGGTCTACGGGTGCGGAAGGCAAAACCGGCGCGACTGGTGCGGAAGGGAAAACGGGGTCTACGGGCGCGGAAGGCAAAACAGGTACGACTGGTGCGGAAGGGAAAACGGGGTCTACGGGCGCGGAAGGCAAAACCGGGGTGACTGGTGCTGAAGGCAAAGCCGGTACCACTGGCGAAAAAGGAACCGCGGGCGCCTCCGGTGCCACTGGCGCGACTGGGGAAAAAGGCACTCAGGGCGTCAAAGGCGAAACCGGAGCAAACGGGGAAAAAGGCGAAAAAGGCACCACGGGCGAAAAAGGCGTCTCCGGAAGCACTGGCGAAAAAGGCGAAAAAGGCGCGACCGGCGAAAAAGGCGCGACCGGCGCGACCGGCGAAAAAGGCGAAGGTAACTGGCGCGGAGAATGGGTTGTCGGGACGGAATACGCGAAAGGCGACGCGGTCCGGGAAAGCGGAACGAGCTACATCTCGATCAAAGCTGCGAACAAAGGCAACAAACCGTCGACGGCGCCGACCTTCTGGGACGTGCTGGCGGAAAACGGCGAAAAAGGCGCGACCGGCGGAAAAGGCGCGACCGGCGAAAAAGGCACGACCGGCGAAAAAGGCGAAAAAGGCGAAAAAGGCGTGACGGGCTCTACGGGTCCAGAAGGCAAAGAAGGGAAAGAAGGCAAAGAAGGGTCGGAAGGCAAAGAAGGCACCACAGCGGCGATCGTGACGTGGGGAACGAAAGGGGCCAAGATCGGCGTCGGAAAAGAAGAATGCTTGACGGTGGCGAGCCTTGGCACGAAGGCGGCCTGCATCTCGAGCGGCTTCGTTGCGAACACCGGCGGGCTCGCGTTCGGGCCCGTGCCGCCAGGGGGCATGTCGATCAAAAGTCTGAGAGTGGAAGCGAGCGAATCCGTGCCGTTCACGGCGACCGTGCTCAAGAACGGAGTTGCCACGGAACTGAAATGCGCGGTCACGAGCACGGTGTGCAGCGACGAAACCCACACCGTGGCGGTCGCCGCCGGTGAATACGTCGAGGTCAAGGTCAAGAACGAAAGCGGATTGAAAGAAATGGCGTTTAGCGCCGCCTTCCGGTACTAACCCAGGCATGCGCGCCGGCGCACCCGAAGCGGTCGCCAGGGGCGCGTCGGAGGTCCCGCGGTGTTTGCCGTCGATGGGGGCCCGGCCGAGTGCCACGCCGATCGGCGGGCTCAACCGCCGGCTATCCGGGAGTTCGAGGTGGAGTGGGCAGACTAGGGGGTCGTGAACGACCCGCAGACCAGCACAGCCGACGCCGGTCCAGGCCCGGACCGGCGCCGCCGGCTTCTGATTCTCGGCATCTGCTGCATGAGCCTGCTCATCGTGGGGCTCGACAACACGATCGTCAACGTCGCCCTGCCGTCGATTGGGCGCGAACTCAACGCCCGCGTTGCGGGGCTGCAGTGGATCGTCGACGCCTACACCCTCGTGCTCGCGTGCCTGTTGATTCTCGGCGGCTCGACGGGGGACCGCCTCGGGCGCCGCCGCGTCTTCCAGGCGGGGCTCGTGATCTTCACCGTCGCGTCCCTGCTCTGCAGCGTGGCCACCAGTCTCGGCCTGCTGATTGCCTTTCGCGTGCTGCAGGCTGTCGGTGGCTCGATGCTCAACCCGGTGGCGATGGGGATCATCCGTAACGTCTTCACCGATCCTCGCGAGCGGGCCCAGGCCATCGGGATGTGGGGAGCAACGGTGGGCATCAGCCTCGCCCTCGGCCCGGTCCTCGGCGGCCTGCTGGTGGATGGTGTCGGGTGGCGCTCGATCTTCTGGATCAACGTCCCGATCGGGATCCTCGCCTTCCTCCTGGCGATGCGCTTCGTTCCCGAGTCCCGGGCCCCCCATCCCCGGCGACTGGACCCCGTGGGCCAGGTGCTTGTGATCGTGATGTTGGGCTCGCTGACCTACGCGATCATCGCCGCCCCCAAAGCTGGCTGGACCTCGGCCCAGACACTCGGACTGTTCGCCCTTTCCGCCGTGTCGCTGGCGGCCCTGATTCCCTACGAGCGGCGCCGAACCGAGCCGCTGCTGGAACTGCGGTTCTTCCGCAGCGTGCCGTTCTCGAGTGCCAGCGCGATCGCGGTTCTCGCGTTCGCGGCGCTTGGAGCCTTCCTGCTGCTCAACACCCTCTATCTGCAGGACGTGAGAGGGCTCTCGGCGCTCCACGCCGGCCTGATGACGCTGCCGATCGCGGCCGGCACGCTCGTCTTCGCGCCCCTGTCGGGACGGATCCTGGGGCGTCGCGGGCCGCGCCTCGGCCTGCTCCTCGGAGGCATCGGGCTCGGCCTCGGTGGCGCCCTGATGAGTTCCATCACTCGCACCACGCCCCTGGCTGAGCTGTTGCCCGCCTACCTGCTGTTCGGCGCGGGATTCGGCATGGTCAACCCGCCCATCACCAACACCGCGATCATCGGAATGCCTGCCGCCCAGGCCGGGGTGGCGGCGGCCGTGGCGTCCACCTCCCGCCAGGTCGGCCAGACCTTGGGGGTCGCCATCTCCGGCGCGATCGCCGTCGGCGCCAGCGGGCTCGTGGGTCCGGGCTTCGTCTCGGGCGCCGAGGCCGGCTGGTGGATCGTCGCCGCTTGCGGCGTGGCCGTGCTGGGCCTGGGCCTGGCCAGCACCACCCGCCGCGCCCAGGCCAGCGCCGAGCGCGTCTCACAGGAACTCCGCGGCCCCGGACCTGCACGCACCGAGGCTCAGCCGGCTGGGGCGTAGGGCCTCGCCGGAAGTCTCGGCAGGCTCACGGGCGGCCACCCCTCGGTAGCCGCCCGTGCCCGATCTCGCTCAGGCGCCTTTTAGGAACGGCACCAGCGCTTCCACGAAGGCGTTGGTCGGGTAGGCGCCGTTGGGGTCGTTGTGGGCGTAGGTTTCTTCCTCGTTGATCAGCGTCACCTGCCCCATCGGGATATGTGACTGTTCCGCCAGGTCTTGGGCGAAGTTCAACGTCGTGAAGCCACCCCCGAACAGTTTGTCGAGTTCGGAGTTGATCGCGAGGATGTGCAGCGAGGTCGGCAGTTCCGTTCCGTGGATGGCGTGCTCGCCCAGAACCGCCTGGGCGGGGTTGTTGATGCCGTTGCCCACCGCTCCCGTGTCCAGCGTGAGCCTTTCCGGGAAGTACCACTCGCTGCCGTCCGCTTCCTTGACCCCTGCTCCGGAGAGCATCTGCGCGTAGCGCTCGATCGGGGTGATGGCCCCCGTCCCGTCCCACGCGTACGGTTCACCGGCACCCTGTTCGACCAAGCCCGCCCCGGCGTGCACCTGGGCCGCAGCCAGGTTCGGTGGCGAGGTCCCGACGTTCACCCCGTAGCCGAAGGCGGCTTCGTTTGTCGCGCTGACGACTTCGCCTTTGGAGTTCTTGGGGCGGAGGGACGCGGGCAGGAGCGCGAAAGTCTGCTCCTGGGATTCCTTGGTCGGTTCAAACGCGGCGAGGGCTGCCCCCGTGAGCGAGAACAAACCGAGGTCGGGCGACGGGATCCCTCCGAACGCCAGCCACGGGCGCTTCGGTGAGATGGCCGCGAGTTTTTTTTCGGCTTCTTCGCCGCTGACCGGCGTGGGGCTCGAGCCCCCGTCGATAAACACGAGCCCCGAAAGCCCTTCGGCGCCGGGTTTACCGCCGAAGTCCCAGGTCGCGTAGGCGGTTACGACCGATCCGCCCAGGGAGTGGCCCGCAAGCACGACTTTCCCGTTTAGCTTTTTCGCGTCTTCGATGACCACGTGCAGGTCTTCGACCGCCACGGCCATCCCCCATTCCCGGCCTCCGTCCTTTTCGGCTTCGGCTTCGGTGACCGGCTGATAGTGCTTCTTGGGCGGTTCTTTTTCGCCCAACCATCCAAGGTAGTACCGGAAGAATTCCGGTCCGGTCACCTTGCCCTGCTTGAACTTGTCGGCCTCCTTTTGTTCCTCCAGCAGGTTCTCTCGGCGTTCCACCGCCCACACCTGCCATTCGGGCGCAAGTTCGTTGAGCCATTTGGCGAGCTGTACGAAGTAGGCCCCGCCGCCCGAGGTGCCGGGCTCGATCACGAGCACGTTCTTCGCCTTCTTGTTGCCGATCTTGATGACCCCCACCTTGTCGAACTTCTTCGGGGTCGCGGGTGCCTTCGCGCCCTTCATCCAGGTCGTTTTCAGCGTCGAGGATGCCATCGCGCCGCTCGGGGCGCCAAGCAGCGCACAGGCTCCGCATACGATCGCCGCCAGCGCCACGCCCCTCGACCTCAGCCCCGTCAACCGCATCTCCTGCCTCCCTCGAGTCTCTCTTCCCCGGCCCCACGCCGGCCTCACACAGGGGGGTCCTCTAGTCGCCAGCCCCACTACCTGGTCGCCCTCTCCCCCGCCCTGCAAACGCAAAGTCTAGTCCGATGCATCACCCGCGGGGGCCGCGAATCCTCCCGTTCGCACCTTGAGGGTCCCAAGACCTGCTGGTAGCTTGGGTTTATGTGGCGTCGGTTGCTCTGCTTGGGTGATGCCGGCGCGCCGACGTCGGCCGGCTCCCCCCGAATCAAATCGCTTCTCGCGGTTGCGCTCGCGGTAGCCCTTCTCGGCGCCGGGACCGGCTGCGGCGGGAAGCTCAAGAGCCACGAAGGGAAGGCCGCCGCCACCACCTCCTCTTCCGAACGCGCAGAAGAAGCCGAACAGAAGCGGGCCGAAAACGACGAAGCCAGCAAAGATCGCGAAGTGCTGACCGCCCTGGAATCCAAGGAGCGCGAAGAAGCCGCCGAAAGCAACGCCTCCAAGCGGGAAAAAGAAGCCACCCAGAAAGCCAAGAAGCGCGAAGAAGACGCCGAGAAACAGGCCAAGAAGAAAGAAAAGGAAGCCGCCGAAAAGGTCAAGAAGCTCGAAGCCGCCGCCAAGGCGAAGGCCGAAGCCGAAGCGAAGAAGAAATCCCAGGGCAGCAAGCAGACCGCCCAGACCAAACAGAAGAGCCCCGCCAAGCCCAAGACCACCAGCGCTCCCCAGGCAACCAAGAAAGCCCCCGTCTCGAGTGGCTCCCACGAACCGGCGAGTTCTGGGACCAACAACCGGCGCAAACACTCGAGCCCGAGTGCGACGATCGAATGATGCCGGCGACCCCCGCTAGGGCGCGCCTGCGCCGCGCCCGCTACCTGCTGCTGGTCGCTTTCGCCCTCCTGGCGCTGGCCGGCTGCGGGTCCTCCGGCGGCGGCGAAGGGGGTGGCGGCGAAGGGGGCGGCGAAGCGTCCGCTGAAGCCGGCGAATCCACCGAAACCCAGCAGACCACCGAAACCTCCACTCAGGCGAGCACGACCCCGAAGTCCACCGAAGCGGCCGAACGCGCCGAGATCAAGAAAAAGCAGCTCCAAGCGGCCAACACGGCCCGCGCGGCGGCGGCCGCCGAAGCGGCCAAGAAGGCCAACCGCCGCAAGCACAAGTCCAAGAGCTCGGGTGGCGCCGGCGCCACCACCAAGACCCATCACAAGGCGACCCACGCCCACAAGCACTCCCGCGGGTCAAAGCAGTCCAGCGAAGCCGCGGCACGCAAGCAGCTCGAGGCCGAAGAAGCGGCCGAAGCCAAAAACTTCAAGGCCAAGGAACATGGCGGCTAGATCCGCCCGGCCGCCCGCCGGCTAGGCCTCGTCCTCGTCCTCGTCGTAGAGCGACTCGCTGGCCAGCTCCCGTTTCTTGGAGTCGAACAGCTTGACCTCCAGCAGGTCCCCCCGGTAGTCGTCGGGGGCGATCATCGTGAAGCGTTCCTCCAGCAGCTCGCACTGGTCCACCGCAAGACCCGCCAGCTCGGCCGTCGCCGTGTGCCCGGAGGACACCAGCGGGTGCCCCCAGATCAGCGTCATCGCCGCCACAGCCCCCTGCTCGCCCCGCCAGCGCCCGATCACCTCGTCACATAGGTCCAGCCGCCAATCGGGGTTGAGCTCGGCTGTCTGGTCGGTGAAGTCCACCCAGGCGGCGAACTCGTCGGGCTCGCCTCCATCCTCGCCCGGCAGGTAGCGGACGTACCCGAACAGCTCGAAGCCGCCGCTGGTGCGGGCGGTGGCGGGCACGTATGTCCGCCCGTGCCAGGTGCGGTCCGGGTACCAGCGGATCTCCCCCGGCTCGCCGAGGTCCGGCTGCTCGGACTCGAGCGTCAGCGCGGCGGTCAGCAGCTCGCGTTTCAGGCGCTCCTCCCAGCGACCGCCGGGGAGCCCCTCGTGCGGGGGCTCGGCGGCAAAGCGGGGCACTAAGCGTTCCTCGGGCGCCATCGACGGCCGCCAGCCTAGCTCCCGGAGGCTAACCGGGTCTTTCTCGCGGCCGCCCTCAGGCGTCGCGCAGGGCGGCGGCGGCGTCCTCGGGTGAGACGATGTTGAGGTTGAGCCCGGTCGAGAGCTCGAGTCCCGCGAGATGGGTGAGCCGGGGAAGAACGTCGATCCGCCAGCAGAAGTCCTCCGCTCCCCGGGGGGCGGTTCGCACCCACATGTTCAGCGGCGGGCTCGAGCCGAGGTGGCGGGCCAGCCGGCACAGCCCGTCGTACAGCAGCGATGCCCCCGACGGGCCCCCCTCCTCGAAGCGGGGCCGGGGCCGGCGCGGCGCGAGCATCAGCTGGAACGGCAGCCGCGAGGCCCACGGCGCGATCAGCACGGCCTCCTCGTCGATCGCCACCACCCGCTCGCCCCGGCGCACCTCCTCGGCCACGAGGTCGCCGAGCAGGCTCGAGCCCATCGTGCGGGTCGTGTAGGCGCCCGCCCGCTCTCGCTCACGGGCCACGTCGCTCGGAACGAAGTCCAGCGCGTACAGCTGGGCGTGGGTGTGCGGCAGCGAGGCTCCGGCCTCCACCCGCTCGTTGACGATCAGCTGCACGTAGGGGCTGCGCTCGTGCGCCCGCATCCGCTCGCGCCAGGTCTCTACGGCCGCCACCACCTGCTCGCGGTCGAGTTCCGCCAGTGAGGTCACGGATGCCGGTGCGTTGACTATCACCTCGTGGGCACCGGTCGCGGACAGCGATACGAACAGCTCCTGCGGCGTGCCCCCGCGGCCTCCCGGTTCCTCCGCCCCCGGCCCCGGCACGGGATTCCCGCCGGGCGCCGGCGGGGAAAGAGCCGGGTACAGGTTCGGCACCACCCGCACCCGCCAGCCCGGTGAGTTGGGTGCCGTTCCGTTGTCCCGCAGCGCATACAGCTCGGGCGGGGTCCGGTCCTCGTGTCCCTCCGCGAAGGGGTCCCCGGCCGGGTCTATCGGAGCCGCGCGCACAGAGCGGGGCTCTCCCCCGGGCCGCCGCGAGCGCTCGCCGGCGACGATCGTCCGGTGCCCACTGAGGGCGTCGATGCGGAGCTCCGGCATTGCGGCCCGCCCCGCTCCTAGGCGTCCAGCCCGTAGCGGACGATGTCGCGTTCCAGTTCGGCGTCGCTCTGATAGGGGCCCTGGTGGATGAACAGGCCCCCGTGGGCCCCGTGGAAGACGGTCACCGGGGTGAAGCTCGAGTCGCTCACGGCGAGGCCCATGCTGCCGCTCGGATCGAAGTAGCTCGGATAGCTCACGGGTGAGGACCGCAGGAAGCGGGCCGCTTCGTGGCGACTGTCCTCGGAGTCGATCCCGAGGAAGGCAACCTCGCGGCCGTCCTTCAGCGATACCCGCTGGAAGACCCCGAACTCCCCGCGGCAGGGCCCGCACCAGGAGGCCCACTTGTTGATCACCACGGGGCGCCCGCGGAGCGTCCCGAGGCGCGCCGTGAGCGCGGGCATGCCCCCGCCGAGCAGTAGGTCGGCCTGTCCGTGGAGGCTCGCCAGCGGCGCCGGCGAGCCGCCCAGCCGTGAGCGCATCTGCGCCAACGTGAGCTTCGAGGCAGAAGGGGCGCGCGAGGAGCTTCCGAGCTGCACCAGGCCCACCACCACGACCGCCACTAGCCCCAGGCCCGCCGCCGCGATCGCCACTCGCCCGATGCTCATCGCCGCACAGCGTCGCATATGCAGGGCGCTGTCCAGACCCCTTTGGTGGCGCCTGCGGGTGTTATATCCTCACCTACATCACAGCCGGGGGCGCCGTTAGCGTCCGGCAGACGGTGCGAGGAAGGCGCCGTCGCGTACTCAAGCCGCGCCGAAGTCGCACTTTCAGCGCGTTCCAGTCTCGAAGTCACTGCCGCATGGCCGAGTCCGCCTCAGCGGCCCCACGGGCCGCGTCGATCCCAAGTTCTGCCGACATCGCGCGGGCGGAAAAGCTCGTCCGCGAGCGCTTCCTGCACGAGGGCGAGGATCGGGCCCAGGCGCTCGCCCCCGGCACGCCCCGGCGCGGCGCCCTCGACATGGCCCTGGCCGAGCTCGCGGAGGATCCCAAGCGCACCACCCCCTCGACGGCCTGGCGCAGGGAGTTCTCGCTGCTGATGGGCCTGGAACGAGTCCTCTCCGAGGAGGAGCCGAAGCTCGCCGACGGGACGACCCTGTCCGCCCACCAGGTGGACGCCCTCTCGGGCACCCTCACCGCCCTGCTGGCCGAGGAGCAGCGCAAGATCTCCGGAGGTAACGGGCGCTCCAACGGCTCGGCCTCCCCGGAGCTGCTGGCCTCGGCCGCGATCCTCGGGCTCGACGAGCCCTCCTCCGCCAATGGCGCGTCCCGGGAGCCTCCCGCGGTGGAGGACTCCGAGGAGGACGAGGAGCTAGAGGAGGACGAGGACGAGCTCGAAGACGACGAGGACGACGAGGACGACGACCTCGGGCCCGTGACCCGGGCCGCTCCCGACGAGGACGACGAGGACGAGGACGAGGAGGACCTCGAGGGCGAGCTGCTCGCCACCGGCGAAATCGACGACGAGGAGGAGCCGGTCGAGGAGGCCGAGCAGGGCGACGGCGAGGAGCCCCAGGACTGGGTCGAGGAGGGCGAGGAAGAGGAGTCGCTGGCCGACCAGCCCGAGGACCCCAACGCCGCCAAGCGCTTCTGGTTCGAGCACGCCACGGGCGCCGGCAAGACGGTGGCCGCCCTCGGCTTCGTCGAGGCCTCCCAGACGGGCGGGATCCTGATCCTCACGCACCGGCGCAACCTCGTCGACCAGTTCCTCGGCGAGCTGCGCGACCGCGGCTACAAGAAGCGCATCAGCCGGCCCCTGCTGAAGGGCGAGGACTCAGCCAAAGGGCCCGTCACGGTCGAGACCTACCAGTGGTTCGTCCGCAACGCCGGCGAGATCTCGAGCGCCTACACGATCGTCATCTGCGACGAGGCCCACACCGCCCTCGGCGAGAAGACGAGCGCGGCGATCCGCAACTGGACGGGCCCGATCTTCATCGGCATGACCGCCACGGGCGCCCTCATCGCCCGCCACGTCACCGATCTGTTCCCCACCCAGACCTCCCGCTTCGACCTCGCCGCGGCCGCCCGCCGCGGGGTCATCTCGCCCCTGCGCTGCGTGCGCATCTCCCCCGGCGTGGGCGTCAGGACGATCGCCAAGGTTCCCCTGCGCCGGGGCGAGGTGGACACCGAGTTCGACCAGGACGAGCTGGCCAAACTGCTCGACCAGCAGCCCTTCAACCTGGCCGTCGCCGACCTCTACAAGACCCGCTTCAACGGCGTTCCCGGTGTCGTCTACGCCGCCGGCGTCCGCCACGCCTACAACCTCGCAGAAGCCTTCCGGGCCGAGGGGATCAAGGCCCAGGCCGTCTCCGGCGAGACCCCCAAGCGTGAGCTGGTGGGGATCCTGGCGCGCTACGAGCGCGGCGAGATCGACGTGCTGATCAACGCCCAGCTACTGGCCGAGGGCTGGAACAGTCCCCGTGCCACCGTCTGCGTGCACCTCGCCCCGACGGCCTCCAAGCGCATCTATCAGCAGCGCGTGGGCCGCGTCACCCGCCGCCACCCGGGCAAGGAGGCGGGCCTGGTCGTGGACTTCGTCCACCCCGCCACCAAGCACGACGACCCGGTCGTCACGCTGCACTCACTGCTGGACCGCGATGTCTACCGTGGCGGGGCGATCGTGGTCGGGCCCGTCCGCCGTGGCCGCGGGCGCCGGGTCCGCGTCGAGCGCCGGGTGCTGCCCGTGTGCGCGGAGGAGGAGCGCCGGTTCGCGGTCTTCGAGCGCGAGCTGTGGCGGATCGCGGTCGAGTACCTCGACTACGGCGAGCAGCATCTGTGGGCGGCGCTGGCGGGGGCCCGTGTGGCGCCGAGCGGCTGGCGCCGGGCGCGGGCGATGCTCCACTTCGACCGCAGCGGCGAGCTCAAGAGCCGCTTCCTGATCACCGCTGTGCAGCGCAACAAGAACCCCCAGCTGCGCCTGCGGGCGCTGGCCGACATCGCCGCCCTGCGCGATCCCGACTCCTTCGACGAGGCGATCGACATCATCGGCGGTTGGCCCCGGGAGGAGCGCAAGGAGGCCTCCAAGATCATGCTGCGCGCGCTTGTCGAGCGCCGCATCGGCCGCCGCGACCAGGCCAACGCCTGGATCTGGCGCCTGGCCGAGTACACCCGCGACGTCCACGAGGAGTACGCCGTCCAGCGCTGGCCCGAGACCAAGCGCCTGCTCGGCCTGCTCGTCAACTCCGCGGGCGGCGCCCACGCCCGCAACGCCCGGCGGCTGATCCACGCGGCCCGCAAGCAGGATCGCCGGCTCGCCGCCGCCCTGCTGGCGGCTGCCCTCGCCCACACTCCGGAGGCGGAGGAGGCCCTGCGCGGAGCTCGTACCCGGATGGCCCGCAAGCCCCCCGCCCTGGCCCGGGAGCTGCTGCGCAACTTCCCCAAGCGTCGCGCCCGCAACGGCCGCCGCCGGCGCAAGGGCGCCAAGGGCCACGATCAGCAGGGCTCCGCCGCGCAGGCGTCCAACGGCAAGGCGGCGAACGGCAAGGGGTCAAACGGCGGCCAGGAGGTGCGAGCTGCCAGGGGCCGCTCGGGCAGGGCGAAGGCCGCGCGCTCGGCCGATGCCTCGGCCTCGGGTGAGCCGGACTCCCAGAACGGTTTTCACGCCGACGGGGCGGCCCACGCCCCGCTCGACGGCTAGCTCTAGACGGGCTCCAGGCCACGCCTATTCTTCAGGCGGCGTCGTCTCGCGCTCGGCTTTCCAGGCCCCGGTGGTGGTCGGGGACAGGAAGCTCGGCGGCTGGTTTGTGGCCAGCCGTTCGTCGTAGTTGTAGTTCTTGCTGGAGAAGCCGTGTGTCCCCGAGCCGACGGGTCCTCGCCAGAACTGGGCGATCGACCCCCACACGGTGATCGTCCCCAGGGTGCCACCGCACAGGTAGTTGTCGACGATCCACGAATGTTTGGTGCTCAGGATCGCCCCGTCGACGACCAGGCCCGTGGTCACGGCGCCGAACAGTTCTTTCGAGAGCGATTCGGTTTCCGCTTTGGTCATGTTTTCCTCGTTGCAGCTCCCGGAGGTGTTTTCGCACGTCCCGCCGCAGGAGGTTTCTTTGACGGGGTGGTAGACGCGTACGAAGTTGGTCGCGATCAGCCCGAGGGTCGCCGTCCCCGTGGGTTCGCCCCCGGCGCTCCCGCCGGTGGTCGTGGTGTTGCCGATCACGATCACGTCGTTGGCCGCCCCGATCGTCAGCGATTCGGTGTAGGAGCCCTTGATGTAGGCGTTGCCGCATTCCGAGTCGGTGAGATACTTCGAGCCGAAGGGGGTGTATTCGCCCGCACCACAGCCTTTGGACCCGTTTTCCACGTACACGACACCGTTGCTCGGGAACGGTTTCGTTTCGGTTTCAGCCACGCCGGCCTTCCATTTCGTGACTTTGAGTTTGTTGGGGCTGCCTTCTTCGAGCTGGATCTCGGTCCTGCCTTTTAGCTTGTATCCGGTTTCGGCGGATTCGAGCAGTTCGGCGTCCGTTTCCGGGGGCAGCAGCGTACCCGCTTCTTCGGTGTAGCCGGTGCCGTTGATTTTCGGGGTGCCGCCGTAGTGGCCTTCGTTCATCTCGATCGCGTCGTTGTGACCTTCGCGGCCGAAAGTGGCCCCCGTCTGGACGTCGGCGCCGTCGTTGGTGTGGAACGGTCCCTTCACTTTGTCGGTCGACGCCCACACGATTTCCTGGCAGTCGCCGCCTTCGCTTTTCTGGACTTTTTTGGCCTTCCGTTCTTCGTAATACTCTTCGCAGTCGGTGGGGTGGGGGGACTTGGCAACGGGGTCGAGGATTTCGTAGTTGCTCACGAACACGTAGTTTATGAAGCCCGGGTGGGTGAACGACGCGACCACCGACCGTGTGCAGTATTTGTTTTTGGCGTTTTCGGTAAAGCCTTTTTCCGTCAGGACTTTTTCACCGCAGTTACCCGGCACGCGCCCTGTGGCTTCGACCCGGAAGGTCCCGTTTGCAGAGCCCGAGGTCTCGATCATCGCGGCCTGTTTTTTTTCTTCGCATTCTTTCTGCGTGTGTTTTTCGGAGTGCAGGAACTTATACGTGTATTCCTCGTCGGTGGTGCCCGGTACCGCGGTGGGGGCGGACGTTTTCGGGCATGTGGCCCAGTAGTTGTTGTTCGCCCCGAGCAGGTATTTGAACTCCTGGATGCCCGCGAGTGCCGCCGCGTAGGCCTTCTGCTGGACGATGTAGGTGCGGGTGTTTTTGGTGTCTTCCTGTACGGCAGAGAAGGCCGCAGCCGCCAGCAGCATCCCGACCACGAGGACCACCAGCGCGATGATCATCGCAAAGCCGCCGTCGTCACGGGCCGCTGCCCGCAGAGACCTGCGGGTGCGCATGGAAGGGGGAACGGGGCGTTTCACGTGCATGGTTCGTTGTGCACTTCCGAGCCGACTTCGGTGGGCTGCAGCCGCAGCACGACCGCATCGCTGAAGGGCGCCATCCCGTAGCCTTTGGAGGTGCTCCCGGATTCGGAGGTGGCCGTGAAGTTGATGCCGACCTTGACGACTTCGTTTTTGGTCGCGGCGGTGGGGATGTTTTCGGTGATCTGGGTGAGTTCCCCGCTGGTGGCGGTCGTGAACTTGAAGTACTGGAAGATCGTCGAGGTCCCCGAGATGGTCAAGGGGATCACGTTCGTCGCCAGGACCCGGGGCTTGGCGTTTTTCGTTTCAAGCGCCGGGAATTCCCACTTGCCCGATTTGCTGGACGGCCCGCTGCCCGCCGTGCTTTCGAAGCGGTAGTCCGTGAGCGTCCCGACCGTTTCGCCGGTTTTGCTTTTGCCGGTCGAGGTCCAGTGGATGTCGTGCTCGTAGACCTTTTCGATCACCGCCTTGTTGCTCGAGGAGCTGCCATACGCGCTGATGAGCCAGAGGTCCGCGGGCCCGAGTTCGGCGAGCGGGCTGGTCGGTTTCGTGCTCGGGGCCTGGATCGCGTAGGTGCCGAAGCCGACGCAGCTGGAGTGCAGCTCGTCGACGATGTTGGTGATGGCCGTCCGTCCGCCGCGGTTCGCCTGCACCCGTTCGGTGATCCGAGCCTCCTGCTTGGCCGAGAACTCCAGGATGGCGAACAGGGCGAGGATCACGACGGTCGCGGCGACCGTTGCGATCAGCACCTCGATCAGCGTCATGCCGTCCTCGGCGGCGAGGGCAGCGGGAAGTGAGGGGTCGGGCGTCACGGACATGTCAATTCGCTGGCTTTGGTCTTTTCCGTGAAGCCGGTGCCTTTGAGATACAGAAAGAGTTCAGCGGTGCCGGCTTTTTTGGCGTTTTCGATTTTGAGCGTGTTGCGGGCGTATTTGCCGGTGGCCAGTTTGGCGATCACGCACAGGATCAGTTCTTTGGCGTAGGGCTGGTACTTGTATTTGGTTTCCAAGCGCCCTTCGCTGTTGATCGCGACTTTGTGCTTGTAGGTGACCGGGCCGTTCTGGGAGGTGGTCGCGGCTTTACACCCTTCATTGGTGATATAGGCAGATTCGGCGGAAGCGATCGCGTTCAGTTTCGAAGCTTCGGTGCCTTCGTAGACCCGGACGTTGACTGCCGGCACTTCGACTTTGTCGGTCGTGGTGCCGCCGGGCGTCACCGTAACGGGCGTGTGGTATTTCAGTTTTTCCCCGGAGGCCGTGACGGTTTCGGGGTTGTTGGCTTCGCAGTCACCGGCGTACACGTTGTAGGATTCGTATTCCAGCGGTTTGACGGATTTCACCCACGGGAACAGGCTGGATTGCGTGATTTTCGCTTCGGGCACCGCGGAGGCGGCGACGTAGTAGTTTGGCGCGGAGAATTTTACCTGCTGTGCGAAGAAGGCCGATGCAGTCACCCCGGCAGTGGTGCCGTTGCTTTCGAATTCGGCGACGATCGAGCCGGGTTCGGCGAGCGTGAGCGTGATTTCGGTGACGGAGGTTGTAGAGAGTTTCACGCCGGTTTTGGTCACAGGCGTTTTCCCGGTGGAGCCGATCCAGCTCCCCTTCGTGGCGGAGACTTCGACGGTTTCGCTCCCCAGGCCTCCGAAGGTCACGCAGCCCGACGCCGACGTGGTCGTGCTGGGACCGCTCGTCACCGAGACGGTCGCACCTTCCAGCGGTTCGTTGGCCTGGTTGACGACTTTGACCAACAGCACGTAGCTCGCCGGGACGGTGAGGACGCTGGACTGGGTCACGGGGGGGCGGGATCCCAGCGAGGTCCAGGTGACCGAGGATTTGGTCTGGAGGTAGCTGCCGGAGCCGCCGGATTTTTCGCACACGAAGGCGGCTTTTTCGGCGCCTTTTTCGGCGCTCACGTAGCTTGACGCCGAGGTGACCGTGAAGACGCCCCCGGTGTACGCGTTGCCGGCGAAGCCGGTCACCTTTTCGCAGAAGAGCGTGTTTTTCGAGCCGTTGAAGTACGAGTAGGCGCTGCCCGATTTTTCCAGGCACATGCCGTTTTCGGCCCGGTAGGTTTCGACCGTGCCCATCTGCTCGAGCTCGGTCGTCGTGAAGCTGCGCAGCCGTTCCTGATCCTGCTGGGCGAGCAACGTACCCTGGGCGTGCGCGCGCTCGTCGGCGCTGCTCTTGCCCGCGGCGTCGAAGGCTGTGAAGGTGCCGATCGCGATGAAGGCGGTCATCACGGAGGCGATCAGCACCTCGATCAACGTCATGCCCGCCTCGGACCCCAGGCGGGGCCGGCAGCTCGCCGCGCGTGAGATCCGCGCGCGAAGCTTCGAAGACGGGCCCGAAGGACCGCCGGGGGGTGCCATGGGAGGGGAGGTCCGCATCCTTGCCTTGGTCGCTGTAGATCGTGTCGGCACGCCGCGATCCGAGCTTTAGCCTGATGTCGTACGAAAGGTGCAGTCCGTCCGGCTCAGCCGACGCGCTGTAGGTGCACCTCCCCGGCAGACAGCGCCGTGCGCCGGCCGGCCGACTCCTCCACGATTAGGCGCCCCTCGCCGTCGATGCCGCGTGCGATGCCGCTCCCGCCCGACCACTCGATCCGCCGGCCGAGCAGGGCGTCTCGTGCCCGCCAGGCCCCGAGTGTGTCCCCGGCGGGCTCCGCCAGGCGTCGCCCGAGCGACTCCAGCAGTCTCGCCAGCGTGGGCTCGAGCGCCCCCTCGGAGAGTCCCATCGTGGCGGCCGGGCGGCTCCCTCCGGGACCCAGTTCGGCCGGCAGGTCCTCGAGCCGCAGCGCCACGTTCAGGCCGATCCCAAGCACCGCCCAGGCCTCCTGCATGCGCCCCTCGACCAGGATCCCCGCGAGCTTCGCCGGCGGGCCCTGCGGCTGCTCGACCACGACGTCGTTGGGCCACTTGATCAGCGCCGTCGGGCCGACCACCTCCGCGACGGCCACGGCAGCCGCCAGCGGCAGCATCTGCGGGGGGTCGCGCAGGAGCACGGACAGCAGCAGCGAGCTCCCCGGCGGCGCCGACCAGGTACGTCCCTGCCGCCCTCTCCCGGCGCTCTGCTCGGCGGCCGTCACGATCGTGCCATGCGGAGCTCCGGCCATTGCGAGCTCCCGCGCGCGCGAGTTGGTGGAATCGGTCAGCCGCAGGTGAAGTCGTGGGTTCCCGAGCGTTCGCCGGTCGGCCGGTCCCGCTGCAGAGACGCCCTGCCGATGCTCCGCGGCACTCATGGCGAGAGCAAGCTGATGAACATCGGCCCGCCTCAGGCGGCCTGGTCGGCGAGGATCGCCTCGATCACGCCGTCGATGTCATGGCGCTCGGCCTCGACGTCCGGTGTGAGGCCCGCCTGCAGCAGCGTTGCGGTGGTCACGGGGCCGATCGAGACCACGCGCGTGGAGGGCGCGAGAGCGGCCGCCCCGCCGGCGGCCTGCAGGAAGAAGCGCACCGTCGAGGAGGAGGTGAAGGTGATGTAGTCGGCCTCCTGGGCGGCGGCGAGCGTCTGCTCGCCCAGCGGCTCGGCCACGGTCTCATACAGGGGGAGCACCTCGACCTCGGCTCCGCGGGCGCGCAGCGCGTCGGGGAGCACGTCGCGCGCCTCGCTGGCGCGCACGATCAGGGCGCGGCTCACCGGCAGCGGCTCGAGCGCCTGCACGAGCGACTCGGCCACGAAACGCTCCGGGATTACGTCGGCGCGGATGCCGTGGTCGGCCAGCTCCCGGGCGGTGCCCGGGCCGATCACGGCCACCTTCGCGCCGGCCAGGGAGCGGGCGTCGAGGCCCGCCGAGGCCAGCTGCTCGAACAGCAGCCGCACTCCGTTGGGGCTGGTGAGACAGACCAGGTCATAGCCGGAGAGGTCGAGCTGCCCCGGGTCGGGGGCGAGCGGGCGGATGCGGATCACGGGGGACTCGATCACGCGCGCCCCCAGCGCCCGCAGTCGCCGTGCCATGTCGCTCGCCTGCGCCCGAGCGCGCGTCACCGCCACCGTGCGTCCGGCCAGCGGACCGGAGGTGTGCCAGGAGATCTGCTCCGCCAGCTCGCTGACCGGCCCCACGACCGTGATCGCCGGCGCGCGCACGCCCGCCTCCGACACCGCCTGCGCGAGTTCGCCGAGGGGCGCCCGCACGGTGCGCTGGCCGGGCAGCGTGCCGGCCTGGACGACCGCTGCCGGCTCGGAGGCGGGGCGCCCGGCGGCGATCAGCGCGGCCGCGATCTGCTGCAGGCGGGCGACCCCCATGTACAGCACGAGCGTTCCCGGGAAGGCCGCCAGCGCCTCCCAATCGAGGTCACTCTCCGCCTTGGCGGGGTCCTCGTGGCCGGTGACGAGGGCGACCGCGCTGGCGAGGCCCCTCTGGGTCACGGGGATGCCCGCATAGGCGGGGGCCGCGATCCCGGCCGTCACACCGGGTACGACCTCGAACGGGATGCCCGCGGCGCGCAGGGTCAGCGCCTCCTCACCCCCGCGCCCGAACACGAACGGGTCGCCCCCCTTCAGGCGCACCACCTTGCGGCCGGCGCGGGCGTGCTCCACCAGCAGCTCCTCGATCTGCTGCTGGTCGGCCGAGCTTCCGCCGCCCTGCTTGCCGACGAACATCAGCTCGGCGTCGGGACGGGCCCCGTCGAGGGCGCCCTCCGGGATCAGGCGGTCGTGCAGGATCACGTCGGCGATCGAGATCAGCTCGAGCGCACGAGCGCTCATCAGGCCGGGGTCTCCAGGGCCTGCCCCGACGAGGTACACACGCCCGCCGTCCGCCGGCAGGCTCACACGCCCGCCATCTCGCCCGCCCGCTGCAGCAGCTCGTGGGCCCCGGCGCTGCGGAGCCGTCCCGCCATCGCCTTGGCCAGCCCCTCGGGATCGTCGCTCGCACCAGACAGCTCGTCGCCCACCCAGGCCGAGCCGTCCGGCAGGCCGACCCAGGCACGCAGGTGCAGCTCCAGTCCGTCCTGCGAGCTCGCCCACGCCCCCAGCGGCGTGTGGCAGTCGGCGCCCAGCTCGCGGGCCAGCGCCCGCTCCGCGAGCAGGCTCGCGAACGTCGCCGCGTCGCTGATCGCGCGGGTCGCCCGCCCGGCGTCCTCGTCCCCGGCGCGCACCTCCAGCGCAAGCGTCCCCTGGCCGGGCGCCGGCACGAAGCGCTTCGGGTCGAGGCTCGCACCGACGGACTGCTCGCGCCCCAGGCGGGCGAGGCCGGCGCGTGCCAGGACGATCGCCTGCAGGTCGCGGGCGGGATCGGCCAGCCGCGCCAGGCGGGTATCGACGTTGCCGCGCAGCTCGGTCACCTGCAGGTCCTCGCGGGCGGCACGCAGCTGGGCGATCCGCCGGATGCTGCTCGTCCCGACCCGGGCTCCGGGCGCCAGCTCGTCGAGGCCCGTCGCCCCGCACAGCACGTCCTCCGGCGCCGCCCGGCCCGGCGCGCCCGCGATCTCCAGACCCTCCGCCAGCTCACCCGGCAGGTCCTTGGCCGAGTGCACGGCCACGTCGGCGCGGCCCTCGAGCAGCGCCCGCTCGAGCTCGTCCACCCAGCGGGACTTGTCCTGCGCCGGTGCGCCCCGGTCCCCGCCGGTGGTGATCGGCACCAGCTCGCATCCGCCCAGTTCCCGTGCCACAAGCTCGGCCTGCGCGAGCGCCAGGGCGCTGCGCCGGGTAGCGAGCCGCATCAGCGCTCGCGGCGGCGGCGCAGGTCGTGCACCTGTGCGAGGCTGCTCTCGCCCTGCTGCGGGTCCTCGGAGTCGGGATCGTCGGAGAGGGCGAACAGCTCGCGCAGAACCTCCAGGCTCGCGTGACTGCTCTCGCTGCCGAGGCTGCGCAGCCGGATCGTCGGCTCGTGCAGAATGCGCGCGGCGACGGCCCTCGCCATCGCTTCCACGCGGGCGATGTCGCGCGGGGAGGCGGCCTCCCAGCGCCCGGTGTTCTCGGCCAGCACCTGATCGACGATGTTCTCCGCGCGCCCGTGCAGGGCGGCCACCGTCGGCAGCGCGTCGAGCTGGCCCATCCAGCGGGCGAAGCGGCGGATCTCCTCCTCGACGATCTCCATCGCCCGCGGCGTCTCCTCGGCCCGCGAAGAGAGGTTGAGGTCGATCACGGCCTGCAGGTCGTCGATGTCGTACAGGCTCACGCCGTCGAGGTCGCGGCAGGCCGGGTCGATGTCGCGCGGGACTGCGATGTCGATCAGCAGCAGCGCCCGGCCGCGGCGCTCGTCCATCACCAGCTCGAGCGCCTCACGCTCGACGATCGCGTGCGGCGAGGCCGTCGAGGCCACCACGATGTCGGCCTTCACGAGCTGCTCGGGAAGCTGCTCTAGCCCCACCACGGAGCCGCCGAAGCGCTGGGCCACGCTGAGCGCCCGGTCGGCGTGGCGGTTGGCCACGAAGATCGTGCCGGCGCCCTGGTCGGCGAGCGCGCGCGCGGTCCCTTCGCTGGTCTCGCCCGCCCCGATGATCACCACGTGGCGCTCGGCGAGGTCGCCGAGCACGCTGTGGGCGAGCTCCACCGCGACCGTCGGAACGCTCACGCGGTTGGCCCCGATCGCGGTCTCGGTGCGCACCCGCTTGCCGGTGCTGATGGCGGCCGCGAACAGCCGGTTGCTGAGCGGGCCCGTCGCCCCGCAACGCATCGCCAGCTCGTGGGCGCGGCGCACCTGGCCCTGGATCTCGGCCTCGCCCACGATCATCGACTCCAGGCCGCAGGTGACGCGGAACAGCTGGCGGGCGGCGTCGCAGTTGCGCGGCGAGTAGATCGCCCCGGCCAGCTCGGTGGGTCGGATGTCGGCCCGGCGGGCCAGCGCCCCCAGCACCTCGGACTCCGCCTGCACCGGGTCGCCAGCGACGAGGTACACCTCGGTGCGGTTGCAGGTCGAGATCACGACCGCCTCGCGCACCTGCTCGGTGGCTGTCATGCGACCCAGGAACTCGACCGCCTCGCTCTCGCCGAACGACAGCCGCTCGCGCAGCCCCACCGGCGCGGTCTTGTGCGAGACCCCGAGTGTCAGCAGCTCACTCATGCCGGCGCCGACTCCCGTGCGCCAGTCGAGGAATCCTGCGGCTCGCGCGCCTGGGCGGCGGAATCCTGCGGCTCACGCGCCGGCCCGCTGGAGCCCCCTGGCCCGTCCGCACCGCTCGCACTGGCCAGCTCGTCGTCGGTCAGCGCCAGCAGCTCGCCCAGGTCCCGCTCGATGTGGCTCAGGCGGATCGCCATGATCGCCACGTAGATCAGCACGATCGCGAACACCACGATGTAGGCGCCGGCCACGTACTTGCCGGCCGTGTGCAGCGGCAGGGCGGGGATTTCGGCAACCACCAGGGCGCTCACGTCGAGGCTCCTCCGCCCGCCACCCGTGCTCCGAGTGTGGTCGTTGCCGCGTGCGGCTCCGGCGCGGCGCTACGGCGGCGCCCGGCCCGCTGGCCCTGTTCGCCGGCCAGGCGCCGGCGCAGGGCGCGCAGCTGGAAGCGGGCGTGCTTGGCGGTCAGCTCGTATTTGCAGAGGGTCGTGAACAGCAGCGCCATCGCCCCCAGCGAGACCAGGAACGTGAGCGCCATCGGACCGGGAAGGTTGGAGGTGCTCCCCAGGACCCGCGGGTGCAGGTAGGAGCTGGCCAGGCGCACGGCGATGAAGTTCATCGGCACGAAGGCCCCGGCCGTGATCGCGAACACCGCCGCGTAGCGGGCCTGGCGCTCGGGGTCCTCGATCGAGAAGCGCAGCGGCTGGTAGGTGGCGTACAGCAGGAACACGATCAGGAACGAGACCAGCGTCGGCTCGCTCCACACCCACCAGTGCCCCCACGAGCCCTTGGCCCAGATCGAGCCGGTGATCAGGGTCGCCAGCGCGAAGATCAGGCTCATGTGGATGACCACGTAGGAACGCATGTCCCAGCGCTGGTCACGGGTGCGCAGGTAGGCGATCGCGAACAGGCCCCCGATCACGAAGCCGCACAGCGAGATGATCGCCAGCGGCACATGCACGTAGAAGATCTTCTGCAGGAAGCCCTGTTCGGCTTCCAGGGGTGCGTAGAAGAAGACCAGCGTGAGCGCCGCCACGACGGCGACGACGGTCGAGATGCTGAGCGCCCGCAGGCCCCTGCCATACATATCTGTCGCTAGTCCTCCAGCAGGAAATCGAACACGGCGTAGGCGATCAGCCCGAAAATCAGATCATAGAGCGCGAGCATCGCCAGCCAGCGCGCTGCAGGGGACCCGGCGTGGCCGGCCACCAGCAGCGGCGAGCTCGCCCGGGCGGCCCCGATCACGATCGGAACCAGCAGCGGCAGGCCGAGCAGCGGACCCAGCAGATCGCGTGCCCGCGTCTGCACGGCCAGGGCAGCCACCAGCGTCCCCACGACCGCCACCCCGATGTCCGCGAGCAGCAGCACGAGCAGCAGGTCCGGCAGCGCGTGGGCAAAGGGCACCGACAGCAGCAGGGCGAAGGCCGGAACCGCCACCAGCTCTAGCACGACGAGGTAGCACAGCAGCGTCAGCTCCTTGGCCAGCAGCAGCGCACTGCGATCGACGGGGGCCAGCAGGAAGCCGTCCATGCCCCCTTCCTCGGCGTCGGCCACGAACAGCCGGTTGACCCCCAGCAGGGCGGCGAACAGGAGCGTCACCCACAGCACCCCCGTGGCCAGGTCCCCTTCGACGCTGTTGCGGTTCAGCGCGAAGTGGAACACCACGAACGTCGACAGTGCGAACAGCGACATCCCCGGAACCGACTCCAGCGTGCGCAGCTCGACGAGCAGCTCCTTGCGCAGCAACGCCCCCAGCACCCGGCGCAGCGGCACCGTGGGCGCGCCGGCGTCGGCGACCGGCACCGCCGGCACCGCGGCGGGGCTGCCGGGCGCGGGGCTGCCGGTGGCGATCGGCACCTGGCTCTCGGGCCGGACGCTCACCGGTACAGCCCCTCCAGGTCCTCGACGGAGACCTCGTCCGCCGGCCCCTGCACGGCCACGCGCCCGTCGCGCAGGCCGAGCACCACGTCGGCCTCCCGCAGGGCGCCGGCGGGGTCGTGGCTGCAGAGCACCCTCGTGCACCCGCTTTCGGCGCCGATCAGGGGTCCCACCAGGCCGAGCGCGGCGGGGTCGAGGTTCGCGTAGGGCTCGTCCAGCAGCAGCAGCTCGGGGTCGTGCAGCACCGTCCGCGCGATCGCCACCCGCTGGACCATGCCGCGCGAGAACGAGCGCAGGGGCTCGCCGGCGCGCCCGGACAGCCCCAGCTGCTCGAGCAGGCTCGCAACCCGCTCCCGC
Source organism: uncultured Solirubrobacteraceae bacterium (assembly GCA_963821425.1). Classification (GTDB taxonomy): domain Bacteria; phylum Actinomycetota; class Thermoleophilia; order Solirubrobacterales; family Solirubrobacteraceae; genus Palsa-744. The sequence continues at coordinate 899,730 of CAWGDS010000004.1, read as the reverse complement.
CCGACCCCGTGCAGGCGGGCGTGGAAGTCCAGGTTCTCGCGGGCGCTCAGCGAGCGGTACAGCATCGGCTCGTGGGCCAGCAGCCCGACCCGGCCCCGCAGCTGCCAGGACTCCTCGGGCAGGCGCCGCTCGAGCACGATCACATCTCCGCCGTGGGGTCGCAGCAGCGAGGCGAGGATCCTCAGCAGGGTCGTCTTGCCGGCACCGTTGGGGCCGAGCACCGCCAGCGTCTGCCCCCGCTGGAGCGTCAGCGAAACCTCTGAGAGCGCCTCCCGCTCGCCGTAGTGGCGAGCGAGCCGCTCGACCTCCAGCGCCGCCACGCGCCTCAGGCGCCGGCGAGCTCGGGCGAGCGTTCCCGCTGGGCCCGGGCGATCAGCTCTCGCACCGCCTGCTCCCCGTCATCGCTGCCGAGCAGCTCGATCGGGTCGGGGTCGCCGTTGACGATCGTCTCGAAGAACTCCTTGCGGTCCTGATAGGTGGGCAGGTTCGACTTCGCCCACCCCCTCGCCTCGCTGAGTGCCACCGCCAGGCGCGCGTAGGGCTCGCCGAAGTGGTCTTCTATCTCGCGCTTCATGCGCTTGGCCAGGGCCGGCGAGGCGCCCGCCGTGGAGATCGCGATCGCCAGCGGGTTGATGCGCACGATCGCCGGCAGGATGAAGTTGCACAGCGGCGGCACGTCAACCACGTTGACGAGCATCGCCCGCGCCTCCGCGTCGTCGAACACGGCGATGTTGACGTCGGTCGTATCGGTGGCGGCGATCGCCATGAAGGCGCCCTCGAGATCCGACGGACCGGCGTAGTCGCGCTGCTCCCAGCGGATCGAGCCCTCGCGGGCGTACTCCTGCAGCTCCTGGAGGGCCTCGGGAGCGATCACGGTCACCTGGCCGTCGCAGGCGAGCAGGCCCTCGACCTTCTCCAGCGCCACCTCGCCGCCGCCGACCACCACGCAGCGGCGGCCGGTCAGCTTCAGGCAGGCGATGTAGAAGGGGACCTCGAGCATCCCCTGCACGCAACTCTGGTCGCAGATGCCCCTGCGCAGCTGGCAGACGCACTCCTTGCCCGCATAAGCCTGTGCCGGCATCTCCTCAGAAGGGTAGCTGTCGCGGGGCGCCCGGACGGCGAGCCGCTGCGACCGTGAGCGGGCGCCGGGCTTCAGCGCGGCAGGCCACGCCCGAGGGCGCGGGCGCTGATCCGGGCCAGTGCCAGGCCGCCCTCGGCCAGCGCTCGCGCGCGCTCGCCCTCGCGGCGGGAGTGGACCCTCGCCAGGGCCCTCGCGGCAGCGGTGCCGGCGCCGTCGTAGGGGCCCCACCAGACGCCCCGCAGGCGCGGGGGGTCCCAGGTGATGAGCTTCTCCTGGGCGCAGGCCCGCAGCCCGGCGCGGCCGAGCGTGCGCCCGATCCCCCCGCCGGCGGCCGCTCCCCACGGCCCGCGGGCGACCATCGGGCCCGGGAGGTGGTCGTTGAGCCACACCATCCCGGCCCGCAGCTCGCGGGCGATACGGGACGCCATGTAGCGGTCGGAGGTCCAGATCGAGGCGCCGAGGCCGAACTCGCTGTCGTTGGCCAGCGCGATCGCCTGGTCGATGCTGTCCACCGCCATCACCGGCAGCACGGGGCCGTCGAGGGGCTCGCGCATAATCCGCATGTCAGGGCTCACGCCGCTGATCACGGCCGGGGCGTAGAAGGCGCCGGCGGCGCATCCCGGCGGGCTGACGGGCCCTCCACAGTGCCGCCGGGCGCCCTGGGCGATGGCCTCCTGGACGAGCTCCTCCAGGCGCTCGGCGCGACGCGCGGAGGCCAGTGGGCCGACCTGTACGAGCGGGTCCGAGGGGTTGCCGACCTTGATCTCCTCGGCCGCCCGCACGAGCCCTGTGAGGAAGCGGTCATACAGCTCGCGGGCCACGTACACGCGCTCGATCGACCCGCGCGCGGCGCCCGCCCCGGCGCACCCCGCCCACAGCGCTCCGGCGATCGCCCGCGGGAGATGGGCGTCGGCGAGCACCAGCATCGCGTCCTTGCCGCCGAGCTCCAGTGCCACCTCCTTCTCACGCGACACGCACGCCCTCGCCACCACCCGGCCGACGGGTGGCGAACCGGTGAAGAGGATCTTCTCGACCGGCGACTGGGCCAGCGCTACGCCCGCGTCGGCGCCCCCGTGGAGGATCCTCACGATCCCCTCAGGCAGTCCCGCGCGGGCCACCAGGCGCGCGATCCGCTCGCCCGCGAGGCTGGCGCGGGCGGCCGGCTTGAAGGCCACCCCGTTGCCCGCCATCAGCGCCCCGGCGATCTGCCCGAGCGGCTGGGCGAAGGGGGCGCTGCCGGCCCCGATCACCCCGATCACCCCGTAGGGCTCATACGCGATGCGGGCCCGCTTGAGGGGGAACACCAGCCGGCTGACCCCGATCGGCCCGCCGCCGAGCAGCCGCGCCCCCTCGTCGGCCATCCAGATCAGCGCGTCGACGGCGGCCAGCAGCTCCAGCGATGCGATCTCGGCCCGCGGCCGGCCCTGCTCGCGGGCGATCAGCTCGACCAGCTCGTCGAATTCGTCGATCACCGCCTGGGCCATGCGGCGCATGTAGCGGCCCCGGTCCTGGACGCGCAGCAGCGCCCACAGGGGCACGACCTTGGCCACCTCCCCGACCACGCGGTCCACCTCCTCGGGGGCGACCCGCTCGACGCTCCCGAGCAGCGCCCCGGTGGCGGGGTCGTGGATGAGCAGCTCGGACCGGTCGCCGTCCCGGTCGGTGCTCTGGATCGAGGGGACGCTCATGGGAGCGCGATTATCGCGGCTCGCGTCCCGGGCCCCGCCGGCCTGGCTGTGCCCGCCGGCCTCATTCCCCCGGCTGGCCGCCCTGTTCCCGCGCGCGTCCCCGCCCCCGTTCGATCTCGCGCAGGCGCTCGGCGAGGGCGGCCTCGGCCTCGTCGGGGGCGTAGAAGCGCTCGCCGGCGACCGCCTTCGGCAGCAGCTCCTGGCCACCGAGGTGACCGGGCTCGCGGTGGGGGTTCTCGTAGCCCCCCTGGTCCTGTCCCGGGCGGGGGCCGCTGCGCAGCCAGCCCGGCACCGGCGCGACCCCGTGGTCGCGGACGTGGGCGGTGGCGGCCCCGAGGGCCCTGCCGGCGGCGTCGGACTTGGGGGCCAGGGCGAGGTAGACGGCGGCCTGGGCGAGCGCGAATTTGGCCTCCGGCAGACCCACGTGCTCGACCGCGGCGGCGGCCGCGGTGGCAACCGACAGCGCCTGCGGGTCGGCGTTGCCGATGTCCTCGGAGGCGAGGATGATCATGCGCCGCACAATGAAGCGGGGGTCCTCGCCGCCCTCGAGCATCACGGCCAGGTAGTAGAGCGAGGCATCGGGGTCCGAGCCGCGCGTGGCCTTGATCCAGGCGGAGGCGTAGTCGTAGTGGCGGTCTCCCCCCTTGTCATAGAGGATCGCCCGCCGCTGCAGGGCGTCCTGGGCACGCTCGCAGGCTGACCCTGTCCTCGCTCAGCTCGGTGGCGGTCTCGGTTGCCAGCTCGAGCGCGTTCAGGGCCGTGCGGGCGTCGCCTTCGCTGCGGGCCGCGAGGAACTCGAGTGCCTCGCGCTGCACCTCCACCGCGCCGCCGGCCGCCGCGCGCTCGAGCACGATCTCGACCTCGGCGGGCGTGAGGGCCTGCAGCGCGTACACGCGCAGGCGCGAGAGCAGGGCGCCGTTGACCTCGAAGGCGGGGTTCTCGGTGGTGGCACCGATCAGCGTGACGAGGCCTTCCTCGACGGCCGGCAAGAGGGCGTCCTGCTGGGCCTTGTTGAAGCGGTGGATCTCGTCCAGGAACAGGATCGTCTCGGTGCCGTTGACCTCGCGGCGATGGCCGGCGCGCTCGATCACCTCGCGCACCTCCGCCCGTCCCGCCTGCACGGCGCTGAGCTCTTCGAAGGCGGCCGGGGAGGCCTCCGCCAGGATGCGGGCGAGCGTCGTCTTGCCCGACCCCGGAGGCCCGTAGAGGATCATCGAGTGCGCCCTGCCGGTGTCGATCGCGGTGCGCAGCGCCGAGCCTTCGGCGAGCAGGTGCGACTGCCCGACGAAGTTCGTCAGCGCGCGCGGGCGCACGCGCGTGGCGAGCGGCGCCGAGCCGTCGGCGCCGGCCCCGGCGGGGCGCTCGCTCCCCCGGTCGGGGTGGGATTCAGGGTCGAACAGGGTATTCATGGCTCAGTGGTTGTGTCCGCAAACAGATTTGTGCCGAACGAGCGTCTGAAGGTGGCTCCAAGACACCGTCGAATGAGTAGATTCGGTGATTGAGACAGATGTCATCATCATCGCTCAGGCTGCCATGCTCGCCGTCAATGGACAGGCTCGGCCAAGGTGAGCGTAAGCGGCATTGAGCCCATGCCCGCCGGGCTGGCGGGCATCGAGCCCCTCGACGCCGGCGAGGCGGTCTCCGCACTCTCGCCCCGGCAGCTGTTCTGGCGGCGCTTCCGCCGCGACAAAGTGGCCGTGGTGTGCGGGATCATCATCCTCGTGGAGATCGCGGTCGCGATCCTCGCACCGCTGATCGTGAAAATCCTCGGGGTTCCCGGGCCCAACGTCCAGAACCCCAACCTCACGAACGCCTTCGGCTCGCCCCTGGGGCCCAGCTGGGCGCACCCCTTCGGCGTCGACCAGCTCGGCCACGACGTGCTCTCGCGGACCATCTACGGGGCCCGGGTGTCGCTGATCGTGGGGATCGTCGGTACCGCGGTAGCGACCTTCATCGGCGTCACCGTGGGCATGCTCGCCGGCTACTACAAGGGACACATCGACACCTTCTTCTCACGCATCATCGACCTGCTGCTGTCGATCCCGCCGCTGCTGCTCGGGCTCGGCATCGCCGCTTCGTGCTCCGTTCACGCCTGCGCCGGCGGCGCGATCCAACCCGGGATCGGGGCGGTCATCTTCCTGATCGCGCTGATCACCTGGCCCTACTCGGCCAGGATCGTCCGCGGCCTGGTGCTGTCCCTGCGCGAGCGCGAGTTCGTCGAAGCCTCGCACTCATTCGGGGCGTCGAACGCGCGCATCATGTTCCGCGAGATCCTGCCCAATCTGGCTGCGCCGATCATCGTCTATGCGACCCTGCAGGTGCCGCTCAACATCCTCCTCGAGGCGGCCTTCTCCTACCTCGGGATCGGCATCCGTCCTCCCACGGTCAGCTGGGGCCAGATGATCGCGGCAGCGACCCCGATCTTCAACACCGCATGGTGGTTCATGGTCTTTCCGGGCGCCGCACTGCTCATCACGGTGCTGGCGTTCAACCTTCTCGGAGACGGGCTCAGAGACGCCCTGAATCCGAGGTATGCGCGATGAGCGCTCTCATTTCCAACACAGGAGGCACCCCAGATGTGGTCCAGTAAGTCAATCGCCGCGCTGCTCGGCGCGGTGGCGCTGGCGTTCGCCGCGGCCGCGTGCGGCTCGAGCGAATCGGGCTCCACCGGCGGCAGCACGAGCGCCAACAGCGGGCTCGAAACGGGCGGTTACATGAGCCCGGTTAGCGAGTCGCTGACGGGCAAAAAGGGCGGCAAGCTGGTGGTGCTCCAGGAAACGGAATTCGAACACCTGGATCCAGGCCTGTCCTATTACAACCTCGACTACCCGGTCGTGTTCGCCACCCAGCGGCCGCTGTACTCATACAAGCCCAACCAGGAGGCCGAACCCACGCCCGACCTCGCGTCGGGTCCGCCTGAAATCGCGGCGGACAACAAGACCGTCACGGTTCACCTCCGGGAAGGCGTGAAGTTCAGCCCGCCGGTCAACCGCGAAGTCACCTCGGAAGACGTCAAGTACGCATTCGAACGGGGCAAGAACCCGAACATCGCCAACGGCTACGAGGAAGCCTACTTCGCTGCCGTGGAAGGTATGCCGGCCGCAAAAGGCGGACCGATCAAGGGGATCGAAACTCCGAATAAGCACACGATCGTCTTCCATTTGACGGAACCAAAGGCCCAGATCGTGGCCGACGCGCTGGTGCTGCCGCTGTCGGCGCCGGTGCCGAAGGAATACGCCCAGAAGTACGACAAACACGCGCCCTCGGAATACGCCTCCTACGAGGTCGCAACGGGGCCGTACATGATCAAGAACAACGCCGAAGGCAAGGTTCTCGACGTGGGCTACTTCCCGGGCAAATCGCTGACGCTCGTCCGCAACCCCAACTGGAGCGCGAGCACCGACTACCGGCCTGCGTACCTGAACGAAATCAACTACAAGATCGGTGGCACGATCACCGTGATCGGCAAGGAAACGCTCCAGGGGACAAATGTCATCGCCCAGGAACGCCCGGCGCAGACGACCGTCCAGGAAGCGGCCGAAAACTACAAGAGCCAGCTGCAGATCTCACCTGGCGCCGGCGACCACTACATCGGTGTCAACAACAAGGTCGGCCCGTTCAAAAACGTCGATCTGCGCAGGGCGCTGTGGGCCGCGCTCGACCGCGAGCAGATGAACAAGGTCCGCGGCGGTTCGCTGGTGACGACCGTGCAGACGCACTTCCTGTATCCCGGGATCCCCGGCTTCGAACAGTCCGGTGGGATAAAGGGGCCCGCTGGGATTCCCTACAACGAACACCCCGAAGGCAACATGGCCCTGGCCGAAAAATACATCAAGGAAGCCGGCTACCCGAGCGGCAAATACTCGGGTGAAACGATCACCGTCGTCGGTGCCAAGGGCGCGCCCGCGGACCTCGACGCCGAAATCGTCAACACCACGCTGAACAACCTCGGCTTCAAAACCAAATTGTCGCTGCCGGAAAGCTCGATCGCCTACTCGAAGTACTGCAACGTGCCCAAGCAGGAGATCACGGTTTGTCCGGGCGTGGGCTGGATCGCCGACTTCGCCGATCCCCAGACGGTGCTCAACGTGACGTTCAACGGCAAATTCATCCCGCCGGTCAACAACGTCAACTGGAGCCAGGCCGACAACCCGCACATCAACGAAATGATGGACAAGGCCGAACTCGTCGCCGGCAAAGGCGCGCGCGCCAACGCCTGGGCGAAGATCGACGAAGAAATCGTCAAAGAAGCGATGGCGATCCCGTTCGATTGGGACAAGCAGGCCAACGTCGAGGGTAAAGAAGTGGCCGGCGTCGGGCAGCTGTGGAACAGCGGTGAGTGGGACCTCGACTACACCTCCCTGAAGTAAGGGCTGACGTCACCGTTCCCACGAAAGTCCGCGGTAAATGACCGCATATATCATCCGCCGGGTCCTGTGGGGCATCCTGATGCTGCTCGTGGTCTGTCTGGTCACGTTCGTCATCTTCCGGGTGCTTCCCGCAGGAAACCCGGCGGTGCTGCGGGCTGGGCGGAATCCGACCCCGCAGCAGATAAAAGCGATCGAACACTCGCTGCGCCTGGATCGCTCGCTGCCGACGCAGTTCTACGACTACGTCAAGAACATCGTCCTGCACTTCAACTTCGGCTACAGCTACGGCAGCAACGAGTCGGTGCTGCAGCTGATCAAAGAACGGCTGCCGGCGACGATCTCGCTGACCGTGGGAGCGGCGTTCCTGTGGATCGTGTTCGGGATCGGGATCGGGATCCTCTCCGCGGTGCGGCGCCACTCGCTCACGGACCGCGGCTCGATGGGCGGCGCGCTGCTGCTCGTCTCGGCGCCGGAATTCTGGTTGGGGCTGGTGCTGCTGTTCCTGTTCTCCTCGAGCATCGGGAAGTTCAAGATCCTCCCCGGCGCCGGCAGCTACGTCGGCCTCACCTCGGATCCCGAGAAATGGTTCACCTCGATGCTGATGCCGTGGTTCGTGCTGGCGGCGGGCAGCGCGGCTGTATTCGCCCGCCTGATGCGGGGCAACCTGCTGGAGGTGATGGACGAGGACTACATCCGCACCGCCCGCGCCAAGGGACTGCCGGAGAAAGAGGTCACCAAACAGGGCGTGCGGTCCTCGATCAATCCCGTGGTCACCGTGATGGGCCTGGAATTCGGTCTCCTGCTCGGCGGCGCGGTGCTGGTGGAGACGGTCTTCAACATCCCCGGGGTGGGCCGCCTTGCCTACGAATCGATCGGCAACTCCGACTATGAAGTGATCGAGGGGACGGTCCTGCTGGCGGCGCTGTTCATCATCGTGGCCAACATCCTCGTGGACATCCTGTATGCGTACCTCGACCCCCGGGTCCGGTACGCGTGAGCACCTCCGAGCCGCTGCTGCGCGTGGAGGATCTGCGCGTCGAGTTCCAGACCGAAGACGGCCTCGTGCACGCCGTCGACGGGATCACCTATCAGGTGCTGCCCGGCAAGACGCTCGGCATCGTGGGCGAGTCCGGATCGGGCAAGACCGTCGCCTCGATGACGACCCTCGGCCTGACCCGCTATCAGGGTGCGCAGGTGAGCGGGCGGATCCTGTTCGAGGGCCGCGACCTCGTGACGATGGAGGAGGAACAGCTGCGGGGCATACGCGGCAACGAGATCGCGATGATCTTCCAGGACCCGCTGTCCTCGCTGCACCCGCTGTACAAGGTCGGCAAGCAGCTCATCGAGGCGGTCCGCGTCCACCGCGACGTGTCCAAGGCACAGGCCCGTGCGCGCGCGATCGAGCTGCTCGGGCTGGTCGGGATTCCCGACCCCGCTCACCGCGTGGACCAGTACCCGCACGAGTTCTCCGGCGGCATGCGCCAGCGCGTGATGATCGCGATGGCGCTGGCCAACGAACCGAAGCTGCTGATCGCCGACGAGCCCACGACGGCGCTCGACGTGACCGTCCAGGCCCAGATCCTGGAGCTGATGGAACGCCTGCAGCGCGAACTGGGGATGGCGATCGTGATCATCACCCACGACCTCGGAGTGGTCGCCGAGATGGCCGACGACATCGCCGTCATGTACGCCGGGCGGATCGTCGAGACGGCCCCCGCGGGGGCCGTCTTCGCCGCCCCGGAGCACCCCTACACGTGGGGGCTGTTGCGCTCGATCCCGCGCCTGGAGCGCGACCGTGATGAGCCGCTGGTGCCGATCCCCGGGACCCCTCCGAGCCTGCTGGCGCCGCCGTCGGGGTGTCACTTCCACCCCCGCTGCGCCTACGCCCAGCCGTCCCATTCGAGGATCGACCCGGCGCTCGAACCGGTCCCGGGCACGCCGGATCACTTCGTCGCCTGCCTGCTGGAGCCCGAGCTTCGCCGCGGACTGTGGAGCGCCCTCAGCGCGGGCGCCACCCCCGACGAGGCCAAGCAGGCAGCCGGCTTCGCGGAGGAGCCGGCGGAGAGCCCCGCCGTCCGATGAGCGCCTCCTCCGGCCAACCGCCTCCCGGCGGGCTCCCGGGAGCTTCATCGCCGCAGGGGCTGATCGGATCGCCGGCCGTCGGGCAGCCCTTGCAGCAGGGCGCCGCCGTGGCCGCCGGAAGCGACCCGCTCATACGCGCCGAAGGACTCGTCAAGCACTTCCCGATCACCAGCGGGATCCTGGTCCAGCGCAAAGTCGGAGCAGTGCAGGCGGTCGACGGCGTGGACCTCGAGGTCCGCCGCGGGGAGACGCTCGGGATCGTGGGCGAGACGGGGTGCGGCAAGAGCACCACCGCGCGGATGATGATGCGCCTGCTCGACGTGACCTCCGGCACGGTGATCTTCGACGGCGAGGACATCACCCACGTCAAGGGGAGGCGCCTGAAGGAGCTGAGGCGCGAGATGGGGATGATCTTCCAGGACCCCTACTCCTCGCTGAACCCACGCAAGACGGTCGGCTCGATCATTGCCGAGCCGTTCGCGATCCACGGGCTGCTGAAGGGGCAGGGTGAGCGCAAACGGACCGTCCAGGAGCTGCTGGAGACCGTCGGGCTGAGCCCCGAGCACTACAACCGCTATCCGCACGAGTTCTCCGGCGGCCAGCGCCAGCGCATCGGGGTGGCGCGGGCGCTGGCGCTGAAACCCAGGCTGCTGATCGCCGACGAGCCCGTGTCGGCGCTCGACGTCTCGATCCAGGCGCAGGTGCTGAACCTGCTGCGCGACCTGCAGCGCGAGTTCGGCCTGACGCTGATCTTCATCGCCCACGACCTGTCGGTCGTCAGGCACATGTGCGACCGGGTGGCGGTGATGTACCTCGGCAAGGTCGTCGAGACGGGCCCCAGCGACTCGCTGTATGAAGCCCCCCGCCATCCCTACACCGGCGCCCTGCTGTCGGCCGTGCCGATCGCCGACCCCTCCCGCCACGGCGAGCGCCGGCGGCTGCTGAGCGGCGACGTGCCGAGCCCCGCCAACCCGCCGAGCGCGTGCCGCTTCCACACCCGCTGCCCGAAGGCCCAGGAGCTGTGCTCGACCGAGGAGCCGTTGATCGAGGACAAGGGGACGGGCACCCGAGCGGCCTGCCACTTCCCCCTCGACGAGGGCGATCTGATCGAGCTGGGCCTGCGCGAGGCCTCGTGAGCAGCGTTCGGCGTCGTAGGATCGCCACGCGATGAAAGCCGCCTCCCCACGCAGGAGCCCGGCGCCGAGAAGGCTCGGTGCCACCTCATGAGCGCCACCGTGGCACCCGCCAGCCCCGCCCAGGAGCTGCTGCAGGCGCTGATCCGCTTCAACACGGTCAACCCGCCCGGCAACGAGCTCCCGGCCCAGGAGTACCTGGCCGGGTACCTGGAGTCGGCGGGCTTCCGCTGTGAGCTGCTCGGCTCCACCGCGGAGCGGCCGAACCTCGTGGCGAGGCTGCCCGCCGACGGCGCCGCCAGGCACGACGGCCCGACCCTCTGCTACCTCGGGCACGTCGACACGGTGCTGGCAAACGCCTCGGAGTGGAGCCACGACCCGTGGTCCGGGGACATCGCCGACGGCTTCCTGTGGGGCCGGGGGGCGCTCGACATGAAGGACCAGGTGGCCGCCGAGATCGCCGGTGCGGCCGCGCTGGCGCGCTCGGGCTGGCGCCCGTCGCGGGGCGAGCTGCTGATCGTCACGGTCGTCGACGAGGAGACCGGGGGCTCGCTCGGGGCCCAGTGGATCACCGAGAACCACCCCGACAAGGTGCGCTGCGACCTGCTCGTCAACGAGGGCGGGGGCGCGGTGTTCGAGCTGGGCGGGAAACGCTGTTACGGCGTCTGCTGCGCGGAGAAGGGCGTGTTCCGCTTCACCCTCTCGACCTCCGGCGTGGCCGGCCACGCCTCGATGCCGGGCATGGGCGTCAACGCGCTCCTGAAGATGGCTCCCCTGCTCGACCGCTTCGCCGCCCGGCAGCCCTCCTATACCGCCACCGGTGAGCCCGCCGCCTTCCTCAGCGGGATCGGCGAGGACCCGGATGACCCCCGGGGGGCGCTCGAACGTCTGAAGGCCGAGAACCCGCTGCTGGGGATCTTCTTCGAGCCGATGATGGGGGTCACGTTCACGCCCACCAAGATCAGCGCGTCCGAGAAGATCAACGTGATCCCCAGCCGGGCGGAGCTGAAGGTGGACTGCCGCGTTCCTCCGGGCCTCGGCGAAAAGGAGGTCCTGGACGGGATCGAGGAGGTCCTCGGGGCCCCCGACGGGGGCTTCGAGATCGAGTTCACCGAGAAGGTCGTGGGCAACCGCTCGGCGGCCGAGTCACCCCTGATGGACGCCCTCTCGACCTGGGTGGCCGAGAACGACCCGGGCGCGATCGTGGTGCCCGTGGTGCTCCCCGGCTTCACCGACTCGCGCCACTTCCGGGTCGCCTTCCCCGAGTGCGTGGCCTACGGCTTCATGCCCCAGCGCCACCAGTCGCTGCTCGACTCCGCCCCGCTGGTCCACGGCGCCGACGAGCGCATCGACGTGCGTGACCTCGACCTGGCCGCCGGGCTGTTCGAGGACCTCGCCCGCCGCCTGCTGGGCTGAGCCGCGGCCGCCCCGGACGCCGCCGCAAGGAAGCGGCCGGCTGACCGTTTCGTTGCTTGGCTTGCAATCGCGCTCAGGGACCGCGAATAATCGGCCGATGCCAAGGATGGTGCCGATGTCACGGAGGATCACATGAGCGCTCAAGCCGGTGCCGAAGCACTAACCGCCGCGTCGGCGACCCACCACGGCGCGCATGCCGCCGGCACGGCGAGCATCAAAGGCGCGGCCCTGGCCCCCGGCTTCCAGGCCGCCGGCGTCCACACCGGAGTCTCCTCCGCCGTGGGGACCGCCGCCTCCCACGCCCTCACCACCCCGGCCGTGAGCCACGCCTCCCTGGGCCAGGAAATCCAGAACTTCGCATACAACTGGGAGCCGGTCCTGATGATCGTCTTCTTCTCGGTGATCATCTTCGTGATGCTGCGGACGCTGAAAGTGATGCCGCGCATCAAGCCCCAGCAGATCAAGCCCTCCTCCAGCGCGGCCGTGACCTTCGACGACATCGCGGGCGTGGACGACGCCCGCGGGGAGCTGCAGGAGATCGTCGAGTTCCTGCGCGAACCGAAGTCCTTCCACGCGCTGGGGGCGTCGGTGCCGAAGGGGATCCTGCTGCACGGCCCGCCGGGCACCGGCAAGACGCTGCTCGCCAAGGCCGTGGCCAACGAGTCCAAGGCCCAGTTCTTCGCCCAGTCGGCGGCCTCCTTCGTGGAGATGTTCGCCGGCCTCGGGGCGGCCCGCATCCGGCGCCTGTTCGCGGAGGCCCGCAAGCACGAACCGGCGATCATCTTCATCGACGAGCTCGACGCCGTCGGCGGCCGCCGCGGCTCTGACATCTCGGGCGAGAAGGACCAGACCCTCAACCAGCTGCTGGTGGAGATGGACGGCTTCTCCTCCAACGGGCGCGTGGTCGTGATCGCGGCCTCGAACCTGCTCGAGAAGCTCGACCCGGCGCTGTTGCGCCCGGGGCGCTTCGACCGCCAGGTGTTCGTCACCCCGCCCAACGTCAAGGGACGCCTCGGCGTGCTCCAGGTCCACACCCGCAACAAGCCCCTCGGTGACGTGGACCTCGGCCTCGTGGCCCAGCAGACCAGCGGACTGGCTGGAGCGGACCTGGCCAACATCTGCAACGAGGCGGCGATCTTCGCGGCCCGCCGGCAGGCCACCCAGATCGACGGCTGCGACTTCGACTCCGCGATCGAGCGGGTGATCGCGGGCGTGCAGTCAAGGCGCGTGCTGAACGTCCACGAGAAGAAGGTGGTGGCCTTCCACGAGGCCGGCCACGCGCTCTGCGGCGAGCTGCTGCCTTCGGTCGACCGCGTCCACCGCATCTCGATCGTGCCCCGCGGCCGGGCGCTGGGCTACACGCTGAACCTCCCCGCCGAGGACCGCTACCTGAAGACCCGTGAGGAGCTGATCGACTACATGACCGTGCTGCTCGGAGGGCGGGTTGCCGAGCAGGTCGTGTTCGGCGCGATGACCACCGGCGCCTCCGACGACCTCGCCCGCGTGGCCGAGATCTCCCAGGCGATGGTGCACGACTACGCGATGGGTACCGCCAGCGTCGGTCGCTCCCCCGAGGGCGACATCCAGCTCTCGGAGACGACGCTGCGGATCCGCGACGAGGAGCGCCACGACCTGGTCGAAGAGGCCCGCCGTGCCGCCCACAAGCTGATCATCGCCCACCGCCCCCAGCTCGACGCGCTGGCCCACGAACTGCTCGAGAACGAGGTCCTCGAGCGTCCTTCGATCGAACGCATCATGGCCGGGGTGCCCCGCATGGAGCGGGCCCCGGGAGTCGGCCTGCGGGTCGTCGCCGCCAGTCCCACCGCGCCGCTGACGCAATCGGCACGGCTGGGCTCCACGCCGAGCGAGGGCTGAGGTAGCTCAGCCCCCACCCGGCGCGCCCTCGCCGCCGGCGGGCACCTCCCGCTTCCGGCGGCGGCGGAGATCAGCCTTGTTCGGCCGGCGGCGCTCCTGCGGGCGGCACGCTTTCACCGGAGGGCGCTCCTCCAGCGGGCGGTCCGCCGGCGGCTGACGGGGGCGCCCCGCCGGCTCCGGGGAAGAACAGGTGCACTTTGCTGCGGCACGTTTCCTCGGCCTTCTGGAAGGTCGTGGTTTTGGTGTCGATCCCCGACGTGTTGAACACAGGGCCTTTGCCGCTCGTGTTCGGCGCCGGGAGCTTGACGCCGTGTTCGTTCATGCAGGTGGCGAAGCTGGCGAGCGTCTTGCGGAAGGCGGGGGTGTTGAAGTTCGCCCGTCCCGCTGCCGAAGCGCCCGCCCGCGCCGAAGCGCCTGGTCAAACCGCACTTTTTCAGGGCCGCCTGGAACTGTTCGCGGGTGACCCCTTTGGGCAGCGCGGGGCCGCCGCCGGAGCCGCCGAAGAAGCCGCCGCCGCCTCGCGGGCGGGTGCCCTGGGGCTGGGCGGGGAGGTTGATGCCGGCCTTCTGCAGGCATTCGCGGATCGCTTTGCCGCGCGCGCCCCGGGCGCCCGTGGTGCCGGTGGAGCCGGTCCCGCCCGTGCTGCCCGCGCCGGTGGCGCCCCCGGGCGCGGTGGCCGAGGCGGAGGTCGTCCCGGTGTTGGAGGAGGAGCTCCCGCAGCCCGCCAGCAGCAGGCCGGCGAGTGCCAGGACCAGCAGCAGCGAGGCTGCCGCGGGCCTTTTGGTGAGTCTGAGGTGCATCGGTATTCCTTTCATCGTCAAGCGTTGTGGACCGCGGCTCAGCCGCTGCCGAAGAGCGAGGGTTCAGAGCCCCCCTTGGACGTCGAGCCGCCGGAGCCGGAGCCGCCACCACCGCCGGAGCCGGCCCCGGCGCCCCCGCCGAACAGCGCGCCGAGGCCGCCGCCGGTCGAGCCGACCCGGATGCTTTCGGCCGTGACCGTGCCGTCTTTGGCCGTGGGTCCTGTGATCAGGACGGTTTCGCCGGGGTGGATGCCCTTGACGTCCGTTTTGACCGTCTTGGTGACCTGGGAGCCGCTCGAGGTTTTCACCTTCACGGTGTTGCCTTCGGCGTTGGTCACGTAGATCGTGGAGCCTTCGACGAAGGCCACCTGGCCGGTCGTCGCGCCGCCGCCGAACGGGCTGCGGGCCGCGCCCGCTTCGCCCGACGCGGCCGCTCCCGTGCCCGTGCCCGTGCCGCCGGCCGCGCTGCGCAGCGCTTTGAAGCGGGCCGCCAGGCCCGCCGCGGAGCCGCCGGCCGCGCTCGAGGAGGACGAGGTTTCGCCCTTCTCGACGAGCACCCCGGCGAGGAAGCCCCCGGCGAGCAGCAGGATCGCGAGCAGCACCGCGGGGACGGGGCCGACGAGCTTGCGCCGGCGACGCGGGGGGAGCTCGTCGGGCTCCTCGAACCAGGCCTCGTCGGCCTCGTCGTAGTCGAGCGCGGCGGTGTCGCCGACGGAAGTGTCCTGGGTCGTCATCTGCTGCTCCTGGTCTGGGGAAGGCTGGTCACTCAAAGCGCAGTGCCTCGATCGGTCTGAGCCGGGCGGCACGGGCCGCGGGGTAGGTGCCGAAGAACAGGCCCGACGCCACCGCGGCACCGAAGGCGAGGAAGATCGAGTAGGTGGCGATTTCGGGGTGCACGCCGGCGATCTCGAACTGGCTGCCGATCACGCCGAGGGCGACACCGGCGAGGCCGCCGATCAGGGAGACGAGCACCGCCTCGGTCAGGAACTGGGTGAGGATGTCACTGCGGCGGGCGCCGATCGCCTTGCGGATGCCGATCTCGCGGGTGCGCTCGGTGACCGACACGAGCATGATGTTCATCACGCCGATCCCGCCCACCAGCAGGGAGATGGCGGCCACCTCGCCGAGCAGCGTGGTGAACACGCTGCTGGTTTCGCTCGAGGTTTCAAGTAGCGAGCCCTGGTTGAGGATGCTGAAGCCCGGTTCGGAGGTGTCCGTGATCTTGTGCCGTTCCTCGATGATCGAGGTGACCTCGGATTCGGCGGCCTTCAGCGCGGATTCCGAGTTCGCCTGCACGGTGATCGAGTCGATCGAGCCGACGCCGGTGAGGGAGT
Source organism: uncultured Solirubrobacteraceae bacterium (assembly GCA_963821425.1). Classification (GTDB taxonomy): domain Bacteria; phylum Actinomycetota; class Thermoleophilia; order Solirubrobacterales; family Solirubrobacteraceae; genus Palsa-744. The sequence goes on along the minus strand of CAWGDS010000004.1, from coordinate 883,951 downwards.
CCTGCACGGTGGTGATCGGCGCCATTACCACGCTGTCCTCGTTGGTGGTGCCGTTGGTGCCCTTTTTTGCGAGCACGCCCACGACTTCGTAGTTGCTGCCGTTGACCTTCATCGTCTGGCCGACAGCGTTCGAGCCGCCGAAGAGTTCCTGCAGGACTTCCTGGCCGATCACCGCCACGCGCCGGTGCTGGGCGACGTCTTCGGCGGTGAACGAGTGGCCTTCGGCGAGCTTGTAGCTGTGGGCGGGGAGGTAGGAGGGGGTCGTGCCGAGGAAGGAGGAGGGTTCGAAGCTGGTGGCGCCGTTGACGAGCGTCACGCTGGGCGCGCTCACGACCGGCGAGGCGGTCTTCACGTCGGGGGCCAGGCTCGGGTTCTGCAGCGCCTGCGCGTCGGCCTTCGTGAGCGAGACGGAGCTGGCGGTGCTGGCGCCGGCGAAGCGGCGCAGGCCGCCGCTGCCCTGCACGATCAGGACGTTCGTGCCGAGGCTCTGGATGCGCGATTGAACCGTCTTCGAGGAGCCGTTGCCGACCGCGATCAGGACGATCACCGAGGCGACCCCGATCGTCATGCCGAGGATCGTCAGGCCGGAGCGCAGCTTGTTGGCGGTGATGCCGCCCCAGGCGATGCGCACCGTTTCGCGGCCGATCATCGCTGGGCCCCGCCGTACAGGTCGTGGGCGGACTTCTGCTGATGGGGCATGGGCGCCGGGTCGCGCACGGCGGCGGTGCGGTGGTCGTCGATCACGCGCCCGTCGCCGAGCGTGATCACGCGCTTGGCCTGGGCGGCGACGTCTGGCTCGTGCGTGATCAGGATCACGGTGCGGCCTTCCTGGTTGAGCCCCGAGAAGATCCGCAGTACCTCTTCGGTGGAGCGCGAGTCGAGGTTGCCGGTGGGCTCGTCGGCGAGGATCATGGTCGGGTTGGTGATGAGCGCCCGCGCGATCGCGACGCGCTGCTGCTGGCCGCCGGAGAGCTCGGAGGGCTGGTGGTGTGAGCGCTTGGCCATCCCGACCGCGGCGAGGGCCTGTTGTGCGCGTTCGCGGCGGGCGTGGCGGTCGACTCCGGCATAGGCCAGCGGCAGCTCGACGTTCGCCAGCGCGCTCGTGCGGGCCACCAGGTTGAAGCTCTGGAAGACGAACCCGATCTTGCGGTTGCGCAGGTCGGCGAGGTCGTCTTCGTCCATGTCGCGGATGTCGACGCCGTCGATCAGATAGCGCCCGCCGCTGGGCAGGTCCAGGCAGCCGAGGATGTTCATCAGCGTGCTCTTGCCGCTCCCGGAGCTGCCCATGATCGCCACGAAGTCACCGCGGGCGATCTGCAGGGTCACGTGGCGCAGGGCGCGCACCTCGGTCGCGGCGAGCCCGTAGGTCTTCGAGACGTCGCGCAGGACGATCGCCGGCGGGCGGCGCCTGGCTCCTGCGCGCGGGGGGGCGCCGCGTTCGATCAGCGGCCGCTCGCGCACGGGCCGTGGCCGGGGGGTTCGACGTGGCGCGGGCACGGTCATCAACCTCCGGGCGGTCCACCCGCGAAGCCGCCGCCGCCTAGACCGCCGCCGCCGAGGCCGCCGCCGATGCCACCCGCGCGCCCCAGGCGCGAGCTGAGCCGCGAGGTCAGCGAGGCGCCGCTGGAGCTGGACAGGGTCGGCAGGACGACCGTTTCGCCCGCATTCAGGCCGCTGAGGACGATCGTCGAGCTGTCGCCGGCGAGCCCGGTGGTGACCCGCTGGGTGACGTGCTTGCCAGCCCGCACGACGGTCACCGACCCGCCTTTGATGGCGCTCGTGGGCACGTTCACGCCCGGTTCCTGTTTGACGACCACTTCAGCGGTCGCGCTCATCCCGACTTTCAGCCCTTCGGCGCCCTGGTCGAGCTGGAAGGTGACGTCGTAGCTGACCGCTCCGCTGCTGCTGGTCGGGACCTGGCTGACGTTGGCGACGTGGGCGGCCACCTTCTTGCCGCTGAGCGCTTCGATCGTGACGGTGGCGATCTGGCCTTCGTGGACGCTGCCGATTTCGGACTCGCTCAGCGGGACGATGAGCTGCAGCGATTCGAGGTTGCTGAGGACAGCGAACGAGGACGAGCTCGAGGAGCCCTGGCCGGAGCTCGAGGAGGCGGCACCGGTGGAGGCGCCGGCCGCGGATTTGGCGCCCGAGCCGGCGCCGCTGCCTGAGCTCGCGCTCGAGGAGCTGCTGGAACTCGACGCCGCCTTGCTCGTGCCGGTGCCGGACACGGTTTCGCCGACTTCGCCCGAAAGCGTGACGATGGTGCCGGCAGAGGGCGCGTACAGCTTCGTGTTCTGGACCGCCTGCTCGGCGCTCTGCACCGCCAGCTTGTCGCTCTTGACGGCCGCCCGCGCGGAGGCGAGGTTCGCTTCGCGTGTGGCGGCGCTCTGTTTGGAGCTGCTGGAACTGGCGGCGGGGGCGTTGGAGGTCGTCTGTGTCGTGCTCGAGGTGCGGTTCGAGCCCGCGGAGTTCGAGTTGGCGCCCGAGCTCCCGGAGGGCTTGGTCGATTTCTTCGGCGCCGAGGGCGAAGTGGTGGTCGTCGTCGGCGCGGTGGTGGTGGGTGTCGTCGCGGGGGTCGTTTCGGTGCCCACCGAGGCGGCTGAGGCGGTCGCGCCCGCGCCGGAGGAGCCCTGGCCTGTGGAGGTTTCGCCTTCGGCTTCTTCCTCCTTGGCGAGGTTCGCTTCGGCGGCCTGCAGGGAGGCCTTGGCCTGTTCGAGGGTCACTTCGGCGCTCGAGGGGTCGAGCGTCGCGAGCAGCTGGCCCTGAGCGACGTGCTGGCCCTGGCTGACGTAGATGTGGGTGACCGTGCCGCCGGTCTTGAAGCCGAGGTTGAGCTGGTCGGCGGACTGGACGTTGCCGCTGCCGGAGACCGTCGACTGCACCACGCCGTACTTCGCGGTCGAGGTGCGCGTGGCCTGGCCGCTCGAGCTCGACGACGGTCCCACGGCGGCGTAGGCGATCACGATCAGGGCGACGCAGGCCAGCACCAGCAGGCTGTTGAGGACCGGCTGTTCGCGGAACCTGCTCGCCAGCGTGCGCCGGCCCTCGGAATCCCGCCCGGATCCCGGGCCGGGCCGGCGCGGCCCGCGACCATCGCCGTCGACGTCGAGCGTCTCGGTTGTGGGCTCGTGCTGCAGGTTCGGTGGGGGGTGTGGACCCATGGGGCCACGGACATCCTGTGGCGGGGTCGTTACAGGAAGGTAAGCGTTTCCTCAGAAAAGGCTTGGAATCTCCAGCGTACCCGCAGCACTCCAAACGCCGGCGGGAGGCGGCCCCTCGGCGGTACCCGAGCCGTCCTCGGGCGGCGGCGGCCGGGGAGGCGACCAGGCCGCTTATAGACTGCGGGCCGTGTTCGACCGCGTGGACCACATCGGCGTGGCGGTGCATGAGATCGAGCCCGCGCTCGAGCTCTACCGCGACCGCCTGGCGCTCCAGGTGGCCCATCGCGAGGTGGTGGAGGAGCAGGGCGTGGAGGCGGTGCTGCTGGACGTGGGAGAGAACCACGTGGAGCTGCTGGCGCCCCTCTCCGAGGACACCCCCGTGGGCCGGTTCCTGGCCAAGCAGGGGCCCGGCATGCACCACGTCGCCTACCAGGTGACAGACATCGACGCCGTGCTGGCGAGCTTGAAGGAGGCAGGTATGCAGTTGATCGACGAGCACCCCCGAGGGGGCATCCGCGGCTCGCGGGTGGCCTTCCTGCACCCCCGCTCCACGGGCGGGGTGCTGACCGAGATCGTCGAACCGGCCGGAGGGGCTCACTGATGGCTTCGGGAACGCGTCGCATAACGATCGGCTTCCAGGGCGGCCAGGTGCTGGACCTGCGCGTCAGCGACGAGGAGCTGAAGGCCCTCGAGAAGGCTCTCGTCGACGGCGGCTGGCACGAGGTCAAGGGAGAGGACGGGCCGGTGCGCGTGTACCTCGGGCAGGTCGTGTACATCAGCGCCGATAGCGCAGAGCCCCACGTCGGCTTCGGCTAGGTGCCGGCCGGCGCGGTCCGCGGGCTGCAGGTGGCGAACCCCGCGAGCGCGGCCCGCCTGACTGGCTCGCGCTCATGAGTACCCGGATCGGCATCGTCGGCATGCCCAACGCCGGCAAGTCCTCGCTCTTCAACGCGCTCACGAAAGCGGGGGCCGAGGCGGCCAACTACCCCTTCACCACGATCGAGCCGAACGTGGCAGTGGTGCCCGTGCGGGACGAGCGCCTGGAGGCGGTGGCCGAGACGGTGCACTCCTCGGAGATCGTCTGGGACACGATCTCCTTCCACGACATCGCGGGCCTCGTAGCGGGGGCCTCCCAGGGGGAGGGGCTGGGGAACCGCTTCCTCGCCAACATCCGCGAGACCGACGCGATCGTCCACGTGGTGCGGGCCCACAACGACGAGAACGTGATCCACCCAGAGGGCCGGGTGGACCCGCGGGCGGACATCGACACGATCGAGACCGAGCTCGTGATGGCCGACCTCGAGCAGGCCGAGCGTCGGCTCGAGCGGGTCGCCAGACAGGCTCGCGGCGGAGACCGTACGGCCAAGGCCGAGGAGGCCTGGCTGACGGAGGTGGTCACGGGACTGCAGGAGGGCAGGCCGGTCCGCTCCGTGCCCCTCCCCGACGACGCGCCCAACGCGGCCCGCGATCTCGGCTCACTGACGAGCAAGCCGGTGCTGTTCGTGGCCAACGTGGACGAGGGCAGCGACGAGCTTCCCGATGTCGTGCTCGAGCACGCGAGCGCCGTCGGCGCGCGGGCGGTCGCGGTCTCCTCGCGGATCGAGTCCGAGCTGGCGGAGCTCGAGGACGAGGAAGCGGGAGCCATGCGGACGGAGCTCGGGGTGAGCGAGTCGGGCCTGGAGCGGGTCGTGCGAGAGGCCTTCGCGCTGCTGGACCTGATTGCGTTCTTCACCGCCGGCGAGGCCAAGCCGGCACAGTCCTGGCACCTGCGCAAATCGCTCACCGCCTGGCACGCCGCCGGGGAGATCCACAGCGACATCCAGCAGGGGTTCGTGCGCGCCGAGGTGATCTCCTGGAAGGAGCTGGTGGACGCGGGCGGCTACTCCGGCGCCCGCGACCGCGGCACCCTGCGCCTGGAGGGCCGGGACTACGTGATGGACGACGGTGACGTGATCACCGTCAAGTTCACGCCGTAGGAGCGAGCTTGCGCAGACGCTCGGCAAGGCGGCGCATGCCGAGCGCGTCGGCGGCCTGCGCCCCGGCGAGGTGGTCGGTCGGGGTATCGGGTGGCCGTTTCACCTTCACCTCCTGGAGGGTGGCGATGTGCTTGAAGGCGAGCAGCTGGGCCTCGTTGTCCAGCAGGGCGCCCCGCGTGCGAGGCCGCAGCTCGGCCCCCGCTCCGCCGGGCGAGCGGGCGTCCTTCAGCAGCTGCTCGAGGGTGTCGTGTGCGCGCAGCAGCTCGGCCGCGGTCTTGGCCCCGATGCCGGGAGCGCCCGGGAGCCCGTCGGAGGGATCGCCGCGCAGGGCGATGAAGTCGGGCACCTGGCGGGGCTCGACGCCGTAGCGTTCGCGGACCTCAGACGGGCCGACGCGGCCGACGCCGCCGCCGCGGAGCAGCTCGAGCACGTGGGCTCCCTCCGTGACCGCCCCGAACAGGTCGCGGTCGGCCGTCAGCATCAGCGCCTGCCCGCCCCGTGCCACCTCCGTGCGGGCGTAGGAGTAGAGGAGGTCGTCGGCCTCGAGGTCGTCCGTGTTCGCGTAGATGAAGCCGAGGCTCTGCAGGAACTCCGGCGCCTTCTGCCACTGCCCGGCCAGCTCCGGGGGCATCGGGTCGCGGTGGGCGTGGTAGGGCGGATAGAGCGCCACCCGGTAGGCGGCCGACTCCGCCCCCATGCACGCCACGACCGCACGCACGCCGCCCTCGGGGGCGAGCAGCTCCTCGCAGGAGAGCAGCGCGTTGACGGTTCCGAGCAGCGCGTTCACGGGCGCCCCCTCGCTGTCGGTGATGCTTTTCGGCAGGGCGAAGTACGAGCGGTAGAGCAGCCAGGGGACGTCGGCGATCAGCAGCGGGGCGGGCATCGCCGTCAGCCGATCCAGTAGCGGCGCTTGAGGATGCCGTCGGGGTCGACCCGTGCGTCCTCGAATACCGCTCCCTGGCGCTCGATCGCCTTGGCGGAGCCGAGGTTGTCCTCATCGCAGGTCACGAGCACGCGGTCTACACCATGGGCGCGAACGATGATCACAGCCTGGCGCAGGATCTCGGTCGCGAATCCGCGCCGACGATACGCCGGGCGCACCGCATAGCCGATGTGTCCCCCGTAGTGGGCGAGGAAGTCGTTGAGCTCGTAGCGGATCGAGACCCGGCCCACGAGGGCCCCGTCCGCTTCGGCGGCCAGGAAGCTCGCCGGGACGCGATCGGCGGGCAATTCGAGCGCGCGCTCGCGGGCGGCCATCTGGGCCAGGTAGTGCGCCCACGGCATGGCGGGTTGCCAGTCGAGCAGGAAGGTGAACCCCTCGGCGGCCAGCTCGCCCTCGGCGGTGCGGGCCGGCTGCTCGTCCTCGAGTCGAAAGGGGCGTAGGCGGACGCTCATCGCCCGAACTATCTACCCGCCGGGCCGGCGATGCGCGGCTCGTGGCGGCCAGCTATCCGGCGCTTGCGCCGCCGGTGCCCTGTGTCGGTGCGGCCGGGCCTTCCGAGCCGCCCTGGGGCGTGGCGGGGGTCGGAGCCGGAGCCGGGGACGGCGCCGGGGGCGTGACGGGGGTGCCCGTGCTCGGAGAGCCGCTTTCGGTGTGGCCGCTGAGATCGGGCTCGGCGGTGGTGGTGGATCCGCTGCGCAGGCTGAAGTAGGCCCACGTGCTGGGCAGGCCGAGGCGGTACCCGAGCTCGGCGCCGGTCAGGTGCGTGTCACCGCGCGTGCCCAGCACGGAGACGAGCAGGATCCGGGGTGAGCTCCCGCGGCGCAGGACCTCGATCCCGCGCAGGCTGCCCTTGAACAGGCCCGACAGCCGGGCAGCGGCCGTGGCGCTGGAGAGGGTGTATTTCCAGTGCGAGGTGGTTGTTTCGTAGGGGTCGCTGACGCCCTGCAGCCAGGGCTCCGGTTCGGAGCCTTCGAAGGCGTACTGGACGTCTTCGGTATGTCCGCCGGAGGAGGCGAAGAAGTAGGTGATCGCCGGGTGGCCCGCGTAGGTCACGACCTGGCCCGCGGTGGCCGCGATGGCGGCGTTGGTCTGTGAGGTTTCGGCGGCCGCCCCCTTGTAGACCTGGGAACGGGTGTCGGCGTAGACGTCGAAGCGGGAACCGCCGGCGTGGGCGGTGAGGGCATAGGTGCGGCTCGCGATCGCCTGAGCCTCCAGAGCGGACAGCGGCCAGCTGGCGGGCATCTCGGCTGCGACCACGCCGCGGACGTAGCGTTCGAGGGGCACGCGCACGACCTTCGATCCCTCCAGGACCCGCACGACGGAGTTCGCGGGGGCCGTACCGATCGTGGTGCCGGAGTAGTAGTGGGCGAGGATCTGGGTGTCGGTGAAGCCGTGCTTGGCCAGGCCGAGGGCCCCGTCCTGGCTCATGCCGACGCCGTGGCCTTCGCCGGCTCCTTCGATCACCAGCTGCCAGGCGCCGGCCGCCGGAGCCGAGAGGGCCAGGCTGAGCACCGCCGCCACGAGCGCCAACGGGGCGCGCAGGGCGCGGTGATACGTTGGGCGCGTGGGCGTCCTAAGCGCTTTTCCCGGGCCGCGCATCCGTTCGCGGAGGCCCCTTCTCATCGTCCTTGAGAGACGCGCCCAGGGGCGCTCGGAGGTGTTGCCACGATGACCGTTCTCGACCGCGAGCAGACCGTCCTTGAGCAGGTCCCCGCAAACCTGTACATCCGTGGAGAGTGGAGGGCCGCGAGCGGCGGGGGGACGCTGGCGGTGGAGGATCCCTCGACCGGGGAGACGCTCGTGGAGGTCGCCGACGGCCAGCCCGAGGACGCCCTCGACGCCCTGGCGGCGGCGTCCGAGACGCAGGCCGAATGGGCTGCGCATCCGCCCCGCGAGCGGGGCGAGATCCTGCGCCGGGCCTACGAGCTGGTGAGCGAGAGGGCCGACGAGCTGGCCCTGATCATGACCCTCGAGATGGGCAAGGCGGTGGCCGAGTCGCGCGCGGAGATCCTGTACGCGGCGGAGTTCCTGCGCTGGTTCTCAGAGGAGGCGGTCCGCATCCACGGCCGCTACATGACCAACACGACCGGGAAGGGGCGAATCCTCACCATGCGCCAGCCGGTGGGGCCGTGCGTGTTCGTGACCCCATGGAACTTCCCCACCGCGATGGGCACCCGCAAGATCGCCCCGGCGGTGGCGGCGGGCTGCACGATGGTGATCAAGCCGGCCCAGCAGACGCCGCTGTCGATGTTCGCGCTGGCGAAGATCTTCGAGGAGGCGGGCCTGCCCGGAGGCGTGCTGAATGTGATCACCTCCAAGCATTCGGGAGCCGTGATCGAACCGCTGCTGAAGGACCCAAGGACGCGCAAGCTGTCCTTCACGGGCTCGACCGAGGTGGGCAGGAGGCTGATCGAACAGTCCGCCGAGCAGGTCCTGAGGGTCTCGATGGAGCTCGGCGGCAACGCCCCCTTCCTGGTGTTCGAGGACGCCGACCTCGACGCCGCCATCGACGGGGCGGTGCTGGCGAAGATGCGAAACGTGGGGGAGGCGTGCACGGCCGCCAACCGCTTCCATGTCCACGAGTCCCTGGCGCAGCCGTTCGCCGAGGGCCTGGCGCAGCGGCTGGGCGCGATGAAGGTGGGACGCGGCACCGACCCCGGGGTGGACGTCGGCCCGCTGATCGACGCCAAGCAGCGGGAGAAGGTGAGCGAACTGGTGGACGATGCCCGCGAGCGCGGGTCGAAGGCGCTGATCGGCGGCTCGGCGATGGACGGCCCCGGCTACTTCTACGAGCCCACCGTGCTGGCCGACGTGCCCGCGGACGCGCGGCTGCTGAGCGAGGAGATCTTCGGCCCCGTGGCTCCCGTGGCCACCTTCTCGACCGAGGAGCAGGCTCTGGCGGCAGCGAACCGGACCGAGTACGGCCTCGTCGCCTACGTCTACACCCGCGACCTCAACCTGGCCCTACGCGTGAGCGAGGGCCTGGAATCGGGGATGGTGGGCCTCAACCAGGGCGTGGTCTCGAATCCCGCCGCCCCCTTCGGCGGCGTCAAGCAGTCCGGCTTCGGCCGCGAGGGCGGGTTCGAGGGGATCGGGGAGTACCTGGAGACGAAGTACGTGGCCATCGCTGTGTGACGGGGATAGGCGGTACCTGGCCCCGGAACCGAACACCCGTCGTCAGGCATGGCAGTAGGCTCCGTACATGGAGCAGATCAGCCCCGGCGACCTCGTGAGCGTGGCAAGCGGGGGTCCGGAACTCGACGGCATCGTCTTCGACACTCCCAGCAGGACCAAGGTCGTGGTGGCAGTGGAGGACCCCAGCCGAGGTCCCGTGTTCCGAACGGTCCACCCGAAGACGCTGACCGAGCGCAGCCAAGAAGGTCCCCACGACCGCGTGCTGCTTCATCTCATCCGCCGGACGCCGGTACCCGTTCGGCGCCCAGGGGGCGGCAACGCCGCCGGCCGGGGAAGCCCCGGCCACACACGCGCCGCCATGCATCGCACGACGGGCAAGTAGTCACGATCGAGGTCATCGAGGCCGGGCAGGGACACGAGCGCGTCAAGCGCCAGCGCTCCTGGCCGGCGGATCACGAAGAGATGTGAGAAACGCGATGTAGTCGCGGTGAAGGCCACAAGCGCGGGCACCGTCGATTACGCGAGTGATGTATTCCGTGCTCGGCGGAATCTCGTTGTCGGCCTTCTGGGTCACGCTGTAGGTGACGGCGGATATCTCTCCGGACTCGCGGCCCACCACGATGACGTCTTTTCGGTCGTAGGCTTCTCCGGCACCCTCGATGCGGTCGAGCGCGCGAAGGTCCTCGTCACTAATCGAGTACACGGCTCCCCACACCACGAGCCCCGGCTCAGCAACTACATCGGCGACACCGCTGCCGGGGTACGTGACTTTGGATTCCCGGGTAAACGCCAAGCGGAAATCCATCAGCCTCGCGGGGCCGACCAATCTCGCGCTCGGGCAGCGCTCACTCATCTGCTCTGGGTGCAGATTGCTTCCGTACGCGAAGTATTGGAACATCGCAGTTCCAGGTGGCGCCGTTCCCTCACCGCGCCGCGGCTTCCTCACCGCGCCGCCGACTCCGCCTTGCCGCTCACCGAACTCCAGGTCACAGCCGTGTCGCTGATGGCGAGTGACGCAAGGACCACGGCTTCTGCCTTCACCGGCGTACGGAACAGCTGCTTGGGGAAGCTCAGCCCGTGGCGCTTGACGGTAAGCAGGCAGACCTCCCATTCCTCGGGTGGCGGGGCCCCCGGCCTAGCCGATTCGAGGGCTTCGCCCGACCCCGCGACGGCAACCGTGCCGTCGCCGGCGATTACGTAGTTGACGTGTCCGTCGGGGACATGTGGGATTGGGGGAACACCTTCTTTTTCTTCCTGCAGTTCCTGTTCGCGTGAGATGTCCTGCGTCTCGGCGATCGGGCCAGACTTCGAGCGGGCGGTGTTGACTTCAACCCATCCCACTTCTTCTCCAGCGCCGCTCTGAACGCCTTCGATATTGGCGACGAATCCGATCCGGGCGCCGAACACCCTGAAGTCCCTCACGTGTTCCCTCGTGAACGGTGAGCCTTCGCGAAATTTGCGGCCCCTCCGTGCGCCCCGCGGACAGACGTAGAACGTCTTGAAGGCGCTGTTCTCTCCGTGGTTGAAGTGCGTTTGTCGCACGACGAGCACGATCCGGACACCGTGCTCGCGGAAGATCGTCCTCCCGGACGCGCAGGACACGGTGGCGTTGCTTGCCAGCGTGGCGGCGGAGCAGGTGAGCAGCACGAGAGCCATGCTCGCGAACACGCTCATCCTGGTACACATGACGCTGCCCGTCACCCCCGCCGTTTCGTGAGGCGCCAACCCTAGCGCTACGGCCCGGCGATAGTCACGGACTCGACGCTGATGACCGTCTGGCGTCCGCTGCGCCGCTGGAGCGTGACCGCGTAGCGGCCGGCCGGCAGTGTGCGCAGCACGGTCAGGCGCATGCTCATGTACCCGTCGGCGACGTGCGCGATGCCCGTCGCATAGACCGCACGACCCCGGCTCACGATCGCATCCTGGGAGGCTCCCTTGGCGGCGACCTTCGCAGAGTTGGAGACGGGCTTCGTGGTGCACCTCCACTGGTGCGTGTGCTTGGAGTCGACGATCACGCACTGCGCGAGCCTCACGACGCTTCGGGATCCCGCCGGGCCGGTCGGCCCCGTCGGCCCCGCCGGGCCGGTCTGGCCGGGCGCGCCGTTGGCACCCCGTCCGCCTTGGGTGCCCGTTTCTCCGGTGGCGCCGGTTTCGCCCTGCACGCCTTCGAGTCCTTTGGCACCTTCTTTACCGGTCGCGCCGGTTTCGCCCTGAGCGCCCAGTCCGCCAGTGCTGCCCGTCGCGCCTTTGACGCCTTCTGCGCCGGTTGCGCCTTTTTCCCCGGTCACGCCGGTCGCGCCTTTAGCTCCTTTTTCGCCCTGTGCGCCTTCGTTACCGGTGGCGCCCGTCGCGCCGGTGGCTCCGGTCGCGCCCGTTGCTCCGGTGGCGCCGGTTTCACCTTTGGTGCCTTGTTCTCCCGTTTCGCCTTTTTCTCCCTGCGCAGCCGCTTTCAGGAAGATCGCCTTGACTTCGCTCGCCGCTTCGAGCGTGATTTCACAGGTCGGTTCGGCGCCTGGGCAGCCGATCCAGCCGGCAAATTCGTAGCCGGCTTCAGCCGCCGCCGTCAGTTTGACAGTGGTGCCGCCGTCGAATTCGGCCGCGCAGCTGCTCACGCTGCATTCGATCCCGCTGGGCGTGGATGAGACTTTGCCGTGGCCTGATTTGGCCACCGTGAGCGGGAATCTCGGCCCGAACACCGCATTCACCGTAGAGTTTTCTTCGAGCGAGAACGAGCAGAAGCCGGTGCTGCAGCCTGCGGCGGAACCGGTTCCCTGCCATTCTTTGAAGTACTTGCCGTGGTCTGGAATCGCCTGGAGGGTGATGCCTTGGGGGTAAGGGTAGGACGACGCACACGGGCCGAACCCGTGGCCGATCGCGCATTCGATCGTGCCGCCGGGCCCCGCCGAGGCGGCAAGGTCCTTTTCGATGTTCGTCGCGGTGCAGGTGAGACCGCTCACGTGCATTTCGATGTAGTTCGCGGGTTCGCCTTCGACGCTGCATTCGAGTGATGCTTCACCCACGACAGGGTCGTCGGGTTCGAACTTCCACTGGCCGCCGTAGCTCGTGCCACCGGAGATTTCGAATGTGCCGTCGCATTCCGTGAACTCGGTCCGCGACAGGGTGACGGTGGCCGTTTCCCCGGGGTCGATTTCACCGCCGCCTTCCGTGAACGCCCCGGTGGCGCATATCGAACCGTGTGGGCTGTTCAGACCGAGCCTCGAATGGTTTTCCATCGTGAAGGTGTCGTCGGCCGACGCCTGGGCCGCGAAGCACAGGCTTGCAAACGCGGTGCACGCGAGCACCAGGATGGAACGTGAGCTACACAGCTTCCGTGTTGGCACGACGGACGGCCCCCTTGTTAGGTCGGTATGCGGCGATCTGGTGGAGCGACCGGCCGGCAGACCCGGCGCGCCGATGGCGAGCCCTGCTGCCTGAACCCGATGCCGGGCGCTAACTTCCCCGCCACCATCGACCGCAGCGCAGGGGTTCTTGAGGGCGGCGTGAGAAGCTGCGCCGGCAGGGACCGCTGCTCCGTCGCGCCGGAGCGAGCGGACCCGGGGGAAGCGCGCCGCGAGGGGCCCGCAGCCGTCTCACTAAGCTGGGCAGGTGATGAGGAGGGCGCGGTGCGCATCCGTCGTGTTCTCAGTCCTGCTCCTCGGGGCGATGGGCTTGACGCTCGGCGGCTGCGGTGGGGCGGCGAGCAACAGCAGCGCGCCGGCCGTCGCCCAGGTCACCCGCGCGGCATATGTCAGCTCGCAGGGTCCGGGCTACAAGATGCTCATGACGATGGGCGGCGACATCGGTGGCGAATCCTTCTCCATGAACATGAGTGGTGCGTTGGACGAACACGGCCAGCGTGGCTCCATGTCAGAGACCGTGGACGGCAAGACCGTTGCGGTGCTCATGGACCTTCCCTACGCCTACTTCCAGGTGGCGGGGAAGCCGATCAAGGGCAAGCCGTGGGCCCGCTTCAACGTTGAGGGATTCACCCGGTCTCTCGGCATCGGCAGTTCCCTGGACAACAGCAGCAACCCATCGCAATGGCTCGACTTCCTCAGGGCGACGGGACAGGCCAGCACCGTCGGCAAGCAGACGATACGCGGGGTGCGCACCACCCACTACCACGCGCTCGTCAACTTTGCCCGCTATGCAGCCGTGGCGCCGGCTCCCCTTCGAACGGAGGCGCAGCAGGAGGGCGCGCTACTCGAGCGGATCAGCGGGCAGAGCAGCTTGCCGATCGACGTATGGATCGACGGGAGCAACCGGATACGCCGCTATCAGGTGCAGGTGCCGCTGTGCTACCAAGGGGAACACGTCAGCGAGTCGGTGAGCTCCGAACTGTATGACTACGGTACGCAAAGCATCCCGGCGCCGCCGCCGGCCTCCGAAGTCAGCGACCTGAGCAAGCAACTCGACTCGAAAAGCTCGGGCGCTCTGCAGCAGCTTCACTGCTGAATCTCCCCACCGAGGAACGCCACGAGGTCCCCCATCGCCGCCGGATCCTGGACCAGGAACGCGTGCCCGCCCTCGTAGTCACGGAACTCGGCGTTGGGAATCCGCGACGCGATGGCCCTGCCGTTATCGGCCGGCGCGATCGCGTCATAGCGCCCGGAGGCGACGAGCGTGGGGCAGGCGATCGAGGGCAGGCGATCCCACACGTCGTGTCCCGCACGGGCCAACATCTGGGCCTCGCCGGCGGCGGCGCCGGCCGCATCCGGCGGGCCTTTGGGGCCAAAGCGCTCGGCCACGACGCGGTCGTTGGGGTGATCGTCGAACCAGTCCTCATCCCAGCGGCTGTCGACCAGCTTCAGGCCAACCGCCGCTCGATCCGCCTCCGGGATCGCGAGCAGATCCTGGAGTGGATAGGAGGACCCGCCCTCGCCACCGGATGAGGTGCAGAGGAGAGTGAGGCGCTCGACCCGTTCGGGATCCGTGACGGCGAACTCCTGGGCCACCATTCCCCCGAAGCTGATGCCGGCGACACGACAGACCTCCCAGCCGACGAGGTCGAGCAGACCCTCGACGTCGCCTGCCAGGTCGGCCATCGTGTAGGAGCCGTTCGGGAGGCCGCTGTCTCCGAAGCCGCGGTAGTCCCACGCCAGCAGCTCGAACTCGCCGGCGAGGTAGTCCAGCATCGGCCGCGCCTCGGCCAGGGCGCGACCCGACCCGTTGCAGAAGAGGAGCCTCGGTCCGCTCCCCCATCGCTCCCAGCCAAGCTCGACGCCGTTGACGGTGTCTACAGGCACGATGCTCGCCGATTCCGTCGTGGCACCCGGTCACCCTACGGCGCGAGGCGGAACGGGGGGTAGCGGTCGGTGACCAGCACGTGGGCGTAGGCGACCACCCGGTTGGTCCAGCGGCCGACGCCGACGAGGTAGTCGAACATGCCGCGCGGGTAGCGGCCGGTGAACAGGATCGCGAACCAGGCTGCGATCACGACGAAGATTGCGCCGATGTAGAGGAAGAACAGCACGATGTAGTGCGGAATGGCCAGGATCCACTTGACCAGCGGCAGCCAGCGGTTGAGGTCGTTGGCGGCGTCCGGGTAGTCGAACTCGAGGTGGACGGCCTGGTGGTCGTCGGTGGAGGGGTAGCGGTCCTCCATCAGGGCCACGTAGACGCCGATGCGGGCGGAGAAGCGCATCAGCTCGCGGTTCCAGTCAAACCACCAGCGCGGGTACTTCTGGCGGAACAGGATCAACAGCAACGTGGGCAGGACCACCAGGCCGGCACCGACGATCCCGACCTCCTTCCCGCCCCCGTAGGCGTAGCTGCCGCCCTCGATGAGCCCGATCACGATCGCGATCGGGATGACCATGAAGAGGCGGAAGAAGGTGGTCAGGCGGTTCAGCGGCCGGTCGGGGTAGTCGACCGAGTACTGCACGGGATACGGGGTGTCGGGGTTCATGAGGTACCTTTCTTTGAGGTGTACGGCGTACACTCGTGTTTCAGGCACTATAGGTGTACGGTGTACACTTGTCAAGCTGATGGCGAAGCAGAAGACAATTACCCGCGAACCACTGAGCAGGGCTCGGGTGCTCGGAGCCGCCGTTGCGCTCGCCGACGAGGCCGGACTGGAAGGCTTCAGCATGCGCGGCCTCGCACAGGAGCTCGGCGTCGTGCCGATGGCGCTGTACAAGCACGTGGCCAACAAGGACGAGCTCCTCGACGGCATGGTCGACATCGTCTTCGGCGAGATCGAGCTCCCTCCCGGAGACCTCGACTGGCGCTCGGCCATGCGCGTCCGGGCGCTCTCGACACGGGAGGCCCTGAAGCGCCACGGCTGGGCCATCGGGATGATGGAGTCGCGACGCCCCGGGCCGGCGAACCTGCGTAACCACGACGCGGTGATGGGCTGCCTGCGCGGTGCGGGCTTCGCGTTCACGATGGCGATCCACGCCTATTCGCTGCAGGACGCCTACATCTACGGCTTCGCCCTGCAGGAACGGGACACGGGCTTCGAGACCCCCGACAGCGCCGGCGAAGCAGCACAGCGCAGGGCGATGACCGTTGCCAGCCTCGAGGAGTACCCGCACCTGGTCGAGATCGCGACGAAGCTGCCCGGGTCCGGTTACGACAACGCCGTCGAGTTCGCCTGGGGGCTCGACCTGATCCTCGACGGCCTCGAGCGTTTTCGCAGCTAGAGCAGCCCCACCTGGCGGAGTATCGAGACGGAGTCGGAGTAGACGTCCTTGCGCTTGACCTTGCCGTCCTCGAACGGGATCACGTCCATGCCGGCCCACTCGATGCGCCTGCCGGACGGCTCGGCCGCGATGTCTCCCCGGCTGAGGGGCTTGACGTGGGTCGCCGAAGCGGTCCACTCCTGGACCACCAGGTCCTCGCGCACGTAGAGCCTGCGGGTCTGGAAGTTGATGTCGGGCCACGCCTCGAAGATGCCGGCAATGTGGGCGAGGGCCTCCTCGCCCTCCGCCAGCTCGCCCGCCGTGTGGTTCTCGAACACCATGTCGGGGGCGTGCATGGTGGCGATCCGCTCCACGTCATGGTCGTTCCAGGCGTCGTTGTAGGCGTCGATCGTCTCGCGCAGTTCCTCGGTCGCGCTGGTCATGCCCAGCTCATCGGTTCGTAGCCGCTCGTCCGTGGCGCCGAGATGATCAGGACGTTGACGGACTCGCCGCCGTCGTTGCGAACCGTGCGCTTGTGCTCGGGGTCGATGCGGGCGTACGTGCCCGCCCCCACTTCGTGATCCTCGCCGTCGATGACCAGCACCGCATTGCCGTCGAGGACGACGAAGACCTCCTCCTGGTCACGGTCGACCTCGTCGTGGGTGGGAATCTCCGAGCCGGGAGTGACTTCGACCACGTTGATCCCGAACGAATCGACCCCGAGGGTGCGGCGAACGAGCGACCACGTGCCGGTCGTCTCGCATTCGTCGGTGGTGGCGATGTTGAAGCTCACTGGGAAAACATACGCCCCTGAGGGCAGCCGGGGCGGGTGGCCTTCTCAGCCACCTACCGGGATCCGTGCCGCCGGCCCCTGACCGGGTCGCTGCACGCGCTTCAGCTTGCGTGCGAGGCGTGGAAGGCGAGCTTGAATTCGCCGAAGCCTTCGTCCTGGTTACACGTCATCGTCGCCTTCGTGTCCCGGCAGGAGAGCTTTTGGGGGAACACGACCAGCTGGTTGGTGGGCAGGGTTTCGCCACGCCGGGCGACCCTGACGGCGACGGTTTTCGCGTGGCCGGTGGGCCGCAGACGGTAGGCGCGCCTGGTCGCCAGCAGCTCGCACGTGACCGAGTTCGGGCTCGGGGTCCACACGCAGCGAACGGTGTCGCGCGGGTTGGAGAAGTGGCACGGCTGGGTCGGGCCCTCGTTGCAGGCGAAGTGAGCGGCGGTGTGAGAGGTTGCGGCCGCGGCCGGAGGGGTGCCGGCACCGCCCGACAGCAACGCACACCCGACCACGCCCGCGATGGCCGCCAGCAGCGCCGCCGTCGCGATGGTCCGGGTCCGTGTCCGGCTCATGACACGAGCCTAAACCGGGTGGGCGACGGAGGGCGTCGCACCGCCGCCGCGGACGGACGCTCAATGTCCACAATTGGACTCCCGGGGAGGCTGGTGCTCTGGTACGGTCCGGCAGGATTTCCGGGGTGCCGCTACGGCTCGCACGGAGGCGAGGTGGCACTCGGGGCGGGACTCACAAACAGGGGGTGGGCAGTGATCGCTGAGGCGGTAGGTGGCATGAGGCCAGGTGCGTCCGTGGGAAGCAGTCGCACGCGTTTGGCGTGCGTGATCGCGGCCGTGGCGGCCTGCCTGTGCGCCGGGGCGCCCGCAAGCGCCGGAGCCGCGAGCGGCCACAGCATCACCGCCGGTGAGTCCGACGCCTGTGCCGCGCTCGCCACGGGCCACGTCGAGTGCTGGGGTCACAACGAATCGGGGCAGCTCGGCAACGGCACCCTCGAAGACAGCTACACGGCGGTCGAAGTGCTGGGTCTCACCGGCGCGACGCAGGTCTCAGCCGGTCGCGAACACACCTGCGCGGTGGTCTCCGGGGGCCACGTCGAGTGCTGGGGCGCGGGCCAATACGGTGAGCTGGGGAACGCCAGCAACGAAGACAGCGCCGTCCCTGTCGAAGTGCAGGGTCTCGCGGGCGCCACCGAGGTCTCGGCCGGGGACTACCACACCTGTGCCGTGCTCTCCAGCGGTCACCTGGAGTGCTGGGGCTACGGAGGAGAGGGGCAGCTCGGGCAGGGCAGCGACGAAACCAGCGAGACCCCGGCGGAAGTGCAGGGCATAACCAGCGCGATCCACATCGCGGCCGGTAGTGAGCACACTTGCGCCGTGCTGTCCAACGGACACGTCGCCTGCTGGGGCTACGGCAACCTCGGTCAGCTCGGCAACGGTCACGAGGAAAGCCACGACGCGCCCGTCGAAGTGCAGGGCATCAACAGCGCAAACCAGGTCGCGGCCGGGGAAAATCACAACTGCGCAGTCCTGTCGAGCGGTCACGTGGAGTGCTGGGGCTACGGGAACTCCGGCCAGCTCGGCGACGGCAACGACGAAACCAGCGACACGCCGGTCGAAGTTCAGGGGCTGAGCAGCGCGATCCAGGTCGCAGCCGGAAACGAGCACTCATGCGCGCTCTTGATCTCGGGCCATCTCGAATGCTGGGGCGACGGCGGGCGCGGACAGCTCGGTGACGGGGAAACCGCCACCAGCTATACGCCGGTGGAAGTGAAGGGCCTCACGGATGGCACCCAGGTGACCGCGGGGGACGAAACCTCGTGCGCGCTGCGCTCCACCGGTCGCCTCGAGTGCTGGGGAGGAAACCGCTACGGCCAGCTCGGCGACGGGACGGCCGAATACGCATACCGGCCGGTCGAGGTGCGGGGTCTCACCACCGCCACCCAGGCGTCGGCCGGAGAATACGACAGCTGCGCGGTGCTCTCAGCGGGCCATGCCGACTGCTGGGGCGACGGCGGGTTCGGCCAGCTCGGCGACGCCAGCACCGAAAACAGCTACACGCCCGTGGAAGTCCAGGGCCTGAGCGGCGTCTCCCAGATCTCTGCCGGTGGCTACCACGCCTGCGCGGTGCTGTCCGGCGGCCACGTCGACTGCTGGGGATACGGCGTGTACGGCCAGCTCGGCGACGGCAGCGAAGAAACCACCGACACACCGATGGAAGTCCACGGCCTGAGCGGTGCGACCGGGGTGTCCGCCGGAGGGTTCCACACCTGCGCGGTCGTGTCGGGCGGCCACGTGGAATGCTGGGGCGAAGGCGAAGAAGGCCAGCTCGGCAACGGCAGCGAAGAAAGCAGCGACACACCGGTGGAAGTCCACGGCCTGACCGGCGCGACCCAGGTCTCAGCCGGCCGCTACCACACCTGCGCGGTGCTCTCCAGTGGCCACGTGGAGTGCTGGGGCTACGGTGAAGAAGGGCAGCTCGGGAACGGCAGCGAGAAGGACAGCGATGTCCCGGTTGAAGTCCAGGGAGTGACGAACGCAACGCAGGTCGAGGCGGGCGCATGGCACAGCTGCGCGCTGCTGAGCACCGGTCACGTCGAGTGCTGGGGCTCGGGCGGGTATGGGGAACTCGGTGACGGTTCCAGCGAAAACGCGGACACGCCGGTCGAAGTCCAGGGGCTGACCACCGCGAAACAGGTCGCCGCTGGTAACGGGCTCTCATGTGCGCTGCTGAGCGGCGGACAGGTGGACTGCTGGGGCTGGAACGGGTGGGGCCAGCTCGGCGACGGCGACTTCCAGAGCAGCAACGTGCCGATACAGGTGAAGCACCTCGCAAGCGCCGCCCAGGTGACGGCCGGGGAATACGACACCTGCGCGGTGCTGTCGAGCGGCCATGTGGACTGCTGGGGTTACAACCAGTTCGGCGAGCTCGGCAGCGGGCCCCCATGGAGTGAAGTGCCGGCAGAAGTGCTCGGCGTCTCGCTCGCGGAACCCCCCAACGTCGAAACCGGCGCGGCCGAAGAAGTAACGGCCGAAACGGCCGTGCTCCACGGCAACGTGGATCCCGAGGGCGAAGAAGTGACGAGCTGCACGTTCGAATACGGTCAGACGACCTCCTATGGCTCGAGCGCGCCGTGCTCGCCGACGCCTGGGTCGAGCAAAGTAAAAGTGACCGCGACGCTCTCAAGCCTCACCGTCAACGCGATCTACCACTTCCGCATCACCGCGACCACCGCCGCCGGCACCACGGTGGGAATCGATCGCACCTTCACGCTGCTCCTGACCAGCTCAACAGGTGAAACCGCCAGCCCCGCGGTGCCCGCCAAAGCGACCGACGGCAGCCTGTCGGTGGAAGCGAGCGGGGGCACAGGAAAGGTCACCATCGGCCGCTACGGCCCGAACATCGGCGGCCCGTCGCTGGTGCACGGCAGCGGTTCCTATTTCCAGGTCTACCGCAGCGCCTCGGCGAGCTTCAAAAAGATCGAATACAGCGACTGCGAACTCGAAGGGGCGAAGACGCTGTGGTGGGACAACCCCAACTCGGGTTGGGAACCGATCTCCGAAAAAACCGCCGTCTACAGCGAATCGCCGACGCCGTGCATCACCGTCACGGCAACCGAAAGCACGACCCCCAGCATCGCCGAGCTGCTGGACCCGCGGCACGTGGGAGGCCCGGCGGATGCGGAGGAATACGGGAAATGCGAGGCCTTCAAGCACGGTGTGTACGGCGACAGCGGGTGCACGTCGCCGGATCTGAAGAAGGGTCAGCCGAAGGGCAAATACGAATGGTTCCCGGCGCCGGTGGGTTGCTTCGGCGAGAAGAAGGGGCACTACGGCGACGCGGGCTGCACCCAGGAAAAGTATTCGGAAAACAAGAAGACCCATGAAAAGAAGTACAAGGGGTCCTACGAACGCGGCTCGAACGCCTTCGCCGGCAGCGCCGGGCCGACGAAGCTTGCGGTGCAGGGCTCCGGCACGCTGGAATGCGCCGCTGGGTCGCTGCAGGAAGCCAGCCTCGGATCGGCGAAAGTCGGGAACGTGACGCTGTCGCTGTCGGGCTGCAGCTTCGCCGGCGAGCAGTGCACCACCACGGGCCAGTCGGCGGGGACGATCGAGACCGCTGAACTCGAACTGCTCCTGTACGAAGAAGCGGGGAAGGCGTACGTCGGGTTGTACGGGGAACCGGTGGCGAGCTTCAGCTGCGGCTCGACCCCCTTCACCGTGAGCGGCGGCGTGTCCGGAGAAGCACGTGGTGCCGTCAACGTCATGAGCAGTACCGGGCAGTGGGTGTTCACGTCCGGGGCGGGAGACCAGCTGCGTGTCCAGCACGGCGCGAACGAATCGGAAGGCAGCTTCACGGGCACGATCACGACCTCGAGCGAACAGCCGCTCGAGGTGCATAAGCAGTCCTAGGCGTCCGCCATACGTCCGCCGGACCGCGGTTCCACGGCACCGGCACTCAGTGATCCGACGGCGCTGCCGAAACAACCTCTATGAGGCGCACATTTGCGACCGCCCTGCTCGTGGGCGCGGCACTCGGCCCGATGCTTCTCCCCGGCCTGGCCGTCGCCTACTCCGAGCGCTCGGTCGGCACCCCCGAACAGGTCGCCTGGGTGCGCCACGCCGCAGGACGCTTTGTCGGCGCCGAGCTGCAGGGAAACGCCTCCGAAGCCTGCGCGGTGCTGAACGCGCCGCTGCGTGCCACGAGGCACGGGCGTACGTGTGAGCAGCGCTTGAGCGCCCGGCTTGCGGCGGCCCGGCGCGAGCATGGGATGCGGGCGAGCCTTCGTGCCGAGCGACGGGCAGTTGCCTCAGCGCGGGTGGTCGTGACCGGGAACGTCGCCTCGATCGAGCTGCCGGCACCGCTCCTGCACGGACCGAACCACTTCCTCTGGACCGAAAACTGCTGGATGCTCGAGGGCTGAGCCCGCGCCGGCCTCAGCGCGCCCTCCGCGCCGGGAATCAGGACGTGGCGATCACGACCACGAGCAGCAGCAACCCGAATGCCGCCCCGAGCACCGTGAGGACGAGCACCATCCCGTTGTCGGGCGGGGCGAAGTCGCCGCGGGCGAGAGCGTGCTCGACCTCGCGCTGGCGCACCATCCCGAACACGATGCACAGGACGCCGAGTGCCGTGAAGCCGGCGCCGGCGACCGTGTAGGGCCACTGGACCTCGTGGCGGCCCAGCAGGGGGATCACCTTGCCGGCCCCGACGCCGACAGCGATCGCGGCCAGTCCCGTCCTCCACCAGGCAAGGTAGGTGCGCTCGTTGGCCAGGCGGGTACGCCGCGTGGCATCCGTCCCTTCGACTTCGGCCGGGTGCGCCGGAGGCCCCGGCCGGGGGGCTTGGGAGCTCACGTCCGGGAGGCTAGCTGCCGCGACCACGGACGTTGTGAGCGGGGCTGACCGGCGCCGGGCCTGGGAGCGAGCGGGCGGGCCCGGCCGGGCCCCCTACGTGCTGAGGTGCCGTCATTCACGGCTTGCCCGGGGCTCCTTGCCCGTGCTAGCTTCTGAGGGGCTGGAAGGCGCCAGCGGAGGGCTGTCGCCGGGTCGAGCGAGCGGGCCGGGATCCGCGATCGGACAAGGAAGGACGAGTCAGGCGATGGGGTACCTCAGGGCGCTGGTGGCGCTGTTGGCAGCGGGGCTTCTGTGTGCTGCGCTGGCTGCCTCCGCATCCGCCCGTGAAGGCGGCGAAAGCCACGAATTCATCGGCAGCGTGAGCTCCGAAATCAGCATCGCGCCCTCCGAACAGGAACTCGACTTCGCTCAGGTCGCGATCAAGTGCAGGGGGGTCAAGCCGGTCAGGACCCACACCAAGTCGGTGTTCCCGGCGCTGAAGATCCTGGTGTCGCTCAACCTCATCAAGTGCAAGACGGGCATCACCAAACTGAACAACAAAACGATCGCCGCATCGAGGGCCACGCTCGGCCTGCCGCTTGAAATCGAATACGCGGCGAACGGCGAACCAAACGCCACGATCGTCAACTCCAAACCCGACCCGATCACCTTCGGCGGCGCGATGGAAGGGTGCACGATCACGATCTCCCCGACCCGTGCCACCGACACCGCCGTCTACAAGAACGGCGAAATCAAGGCCAAGAGCACGAAGTTCTTCCCCACCGGGATCGCCGAAGTGGTCGAAATCGAAAACAGCTTCCGCAAGATCAACTACACGATCGGCGGGGGCGCCTGCGAAGAGCTGAAGAAAACCGAAGGCAAGGAAGGCGAATTCTTCGGCACGCTGCTCACCGGTCTGAAGACCGGCGACCTGTCCTGGGAATAGCCGCGCCCCCGCGCGGGCGCTCTAGACCTTCACGATCACCTTGCCGATGTTGCCGCCGGTGAAGAGCAGGTTGAGCGCCTCGGGGGCCCGTTCGAGGCCCTCCACGACGTGCTCGGCGGACTTGATCTTGCCTTCTGAGAGCCAGCCGGCGATCTCGGCCTGGCCCTCGGGCATGCGGGTGAGGTAGTCGAGGATCAGGAAGCCCTCCATGCGGCCCCGGATGCGGATCAGGTTGACGTAGTTGGACGGCCCCTTGACGGCGCCGCGGTCGTTGTAGGCGGAGATCGCCCCGCACACCACGACCCGTCCCTTCATCGCCAGCTGGGCCAGGCAGGTGTTGAGGATGTCGCCGCCGACGTTGTCGAAGTACACGTCGATGCCGTCGGGGGCCTCTTCGCGCAGGCGGGCGGCGACGTTCTCGCCCTTGTAGTCGATGGCCCCGTCGAAGCCGAGCTCGTCCACGATCCAGGAGCACTTCTCCCGGCCGCCGGCGATCCCGATCACCTTCTTGGCGCCCTTCAGCTTGGCGATCTGTCCCACCGTCGAGCCGGTGGCCCCGGCCGCTCCGGAGACGACCACGACGTCGCCCTCCTTCATCTTGCCGACGTCGAGCAGGCCGAAGTAGGCGGTCATGCCGGTGATCCCGAACAGCCCGAGGGCCGCGGTCGGGGGGACACCCGGGGGCAGGGCCTGGAGGGCCCGCTCGCCGTCGTCGGCGATCACGTAGTCCTGCCAGCCGGTCATCCCGAACAGCAGCTGGCCCGGCTTGTAGGTGTCGGTGTTGCTCTCCAGCACCTCGGCGATCCCGCCGGAGCGGATCACGTCGCCGATTCCGATCGGGGGCAGATATCCGGGGGCGTCGTCCATCCAGGTGCGGATGGTGGGGTCGATCGAGAGATAGCGGACCTTTGCGAGGGCCTCACCCGCTCCCGCCACCGGGACGTCCTGGGCTTCCTCACGGACGGTTCCGTCGTCCACCATTCCCTCGGGGCGCTGCGCGAGCACCATGCGGCGGTTCTGCTCGGTCATCGGCCACTCCTTCGTCTCTGACAGGTCCGGGAGCGGTTCGGGGACCCCGCGCCACCCCTCGGCGGCGATCTTATTCCCGCACGTATGGTTGGCGTGTGCTGAGGCCCCGCACCGCCCCCCTGGGCACATTCGCCACCGCAGCGGCCTGCGTGCTGCTGCTCTGCTCCTGCGGGAGCCAGAGCTCCTCCAACGGGATCGCCTCGGACAGCCCGGCGCGGGCGCTGGCGCGGGTGGAAGCGGCGGCGGCCGCGGCCGCGACGGTCCGGGTGGCGGGGTATCTCCAGGGTCCCGCCCGGCCGCTCACGATCGACATGGAACTCTTCAGAGGGGAAGGGGGGAGCGGGACGCTCCAGGTGGGGGACCTGCAGACCAAGCTGAGGCAGGTTGACGGGTGGATCTACGTGAAGCCGAACCCGCCCCTGTTGCGTGAACTCGTCGGCCCGCGGGCCGCTCGATCATTGGCGGGGCGCTGGCTGAAGGCCCCCGCCGGGCACGGGCCGCTGGCGCCGCTGGCCTCGCTGACGGAGCTGAGGTCGGTACTGCTGGGGACGCTGTCCTCGCATCACATGCTCAGGACCGTGGGCGTGCGCAGCGTCGCCGGACGCCCGGCGGTGGCACTGCGGGACCTCTCCAGCGGGGCGACGCTGTACGTGGCCGCCACCGGGACCCCGTACCCGATCGCGATCGTCAGGCCGGGCGGCGCCAGCCTCGACTTCGAACGCTGGAACCAGGAGGTCGTGCTCGAAGTGCCGCCCAACCCGCTGAGCGTGAAGGCCGTGTTCTCGCTCAAGGCCCTGTAGTTCTCTGGGACACCACGGCCCCGCTGTATCAGGCCAGGCTGGGGAACTAGAACAAACGTCCACGGCTTATTGCAGCCATCAAGGGGCCTCCCCGGAGGGCCGAGTGGACGGGTGAGCGGCGAAGGATTTATTGACCGATCGCCGACCGTCCGACCAACAGCCCCAACTTGAATCGCCTCGAGGAAGCCACCCACCGAGCGCCCATGCCGGCGCGAGGGTCCGCCACGCCCGGCGAGCCACGGGAGCGCGACTGGACACGCGCGATCGTGGTGCTGCTCGTGTGGTGCGCGCTGGGTTCCGGCACGGCGATCGCCGTCTACGTGACCGACGCCTCCGCCGGCGTGGCCGCGCTGCTGGTGGCCTTCGCGGTCCTCATCGGGGCGGTGGGCTGGTACGCCGCCGAGCGTGCGCGGAGGGGCTTGGAAAAGGACAACAAACGGCGCACCCGGGAGCTCAAGAACGCGCTCACCGAGCTCGAGGTGGCCCAGGCGGAGACCGTCAGGCGTCTCTCGATGGCGGTCGAGTTCCGCGACGAGGACACGGGCAAGCACGTCGAGCGGATCGGGCGCTTCTCGGTGCTGCTGGCCGAAGCGATCGGCATGGACGGGGAGTTCTGCGAGCGGATCCGCCACGCGGCGCCCCTCCACGACGTGGGCAAGGTCGCGATCCCGGACCACATCCTCTTGAAGCCCGGTCGCCTGACCCCTGAGGAGCGGGCGATCGTCGAGACCCACACCGAGGAGGGTTACCGCCTCGTGCGGGGGTCCTCGTCGGCGATCCTCGACATGGCGGCCACGATCGCGCTCAGCCACCAGGAGAAGTGGGACGGCAGCGGTTATCCGAGGGGATTGAAGGGCGAAGCGATCCCGATCGAGGGCCGCATCGTAGCCGTGGCGGACGTGTTCGATGCCCTCACCAGCGACCGCGTCTATCGCCCTGCCTTCCCGGTTGAAGAGGCGATCAAGATGATGCACGAGGAGCGCGGGACGCACTTCGACCCGGTGCTGCTGGACGCCTTCATGGAAGTGCTCGAGGAGCACGGAACCGATGGGCTCGGCGGGCTGCCCCCCGACCCGGTGGCGCTGGTGGAGGAAACGCTCGAGCTGTTCGTGTCAGCGCTCGGCCGGGGCGAAGCCGAGGGCGCCGAGGAGGCGATCGCCGCCGCCATCGACGGGGGGGTCACGCCCACGACGCTGCACGCCGAGGTGATCGGCCCGTCCCTGAGGCGGGTGACCGTGCTGAGGGCCTCGGGCGAGATCAACGAGGACCGCGAGCGCAGAGCGCTGTCGATCATCAAGCGGGTGCTCGCCACGCTCAGCCGCTACATGACCGCCGAAGCCCAGCCCACCCGTCAGCGGGTGCTGATCGCGAGCGTCGAAGGGGACTCCCACACGCTCGGCCTGCAGATGGTCCACGACCAGCTCGCGGCGGCCGGCTTCCGGACCACGCTCGACACCGACCTGGCGCCCGAGGACCTGCTCGAGGCCGTCACCAGGCGCCACCCCGACCTGGTGGTCGTGGGGGACACGGTCCACGAGATCGAGGACTCGGTCGAGATCGCGATCCGCGACCTCCGCTCCCAGCACCCTGAGATCCCGGTCGTGCTCGGAGGCCCCGCCGTCGGAGGAAGCCTGCCGGCGGACGACCTGGCCGGGGTGGCCGTGCTCGAGCGGATCGACGAGTCGGTCCACGCCGTGGAAGACCTGCTCGCGGCGCCCCTCTCGACCGTCTAGATTCCCCGCCTGAATGGCGGAACGAGCGATCGTCACCGGCGGAGCCGGATTCATCGGCTCGCACGTGGTGGACGCGCTGCTCGGGCAGGGCGACACCGTGTCGGTCGTCGATGACCTGTCCTCCGGTGACCGGGCGCGGGTACCGGCGGGGGTGGAGCTGCACGAGCTCGACGTGGTGGACCTCGAGCAGTTGCGAGCCCTCGCCCGGGCGGTCCAGCCGCAGGCGATCTACCACCTGGCCGCCCAGGCGAGCGTGGTGGCCTCCGTGGAGAACCCGCTGAGGGACTGCGACGTGAACGTCAAGGGGACGCTGAACGTGCTCGAGGTGGCCCGCGAAAACGAGGCCCCGGTCGTGTTCACGTCCACCGGCGGAGCCCTCTACGGGGACGAAGCGCCCCGCCCCACCGGCGAGGACCGCATCCCGGCCCCGCTGTCGCCGTACGGGTCCTCGAAGTGGGCGGCGGAGGCCTACGTGAAGACGTGGACGCTCTCGCACGGGATCCCCAACGCGACGATGCGCCTGGGCAACGTCTACGGGCCCCGCCAGAGCCCCCACGGGGAGGCGGGAGTGGTGGCGATCTTCACCCACCACCTGTTCACCGACCAGGCCCCGAAGCTCTACGGGCACGGGAAGCCGACGCGGGATTATGTATACGTGGCCGACGTGGTGGACGCCCTCCTGCGGGCGAGGGGAAAGGCCGGCACGTTCAACGTGGCCACGGGCGAGGAAACCGACGTGGCCACGATCTGGAGGGAGCTCTCCCAGGCCGCCGGCAAGTCGATCGAGCCCCAGCTGGAGGACCTGAGGCCGGGAGAGCTCCAGCACAGCTGCCTGGACGCGGGGCTGGCCGAACGGGAGCTCGGCTGGCAGGCGAAAACGTCGATCTCAGAGGGCCTCGGGATCACATATAGGGCCCTGATCGAGGAATTCGAAGCCCGGGGATAGGGGAGGGCCCCTCCGGGGGCGGGCCGGGCGCCACGCCCTGCGGCAGGTCTCGCGGTGTCAGGCGATCGCGCTGGCGGGGAGCGAGGCTGGACGGCCGTGCAATAGGCCGCCCGGGGGCTTGTAGGGATCGCATTGGCTGCCGATGGGATTCCCGTGGGAGCCGCCCGAACCCTCAAGCCTGCGGCTGCGCTTGCCGTGGCGACGGCCGTGGCCGGGCTGACGCTGGTCGCGAGCGCGCCGGCCCAAGCGATTTCCGGGGCCCCGGGTGGGGCGGCCGCTCCCACGGAATCGGAGACCTCCTCCACGATCAAGACCGGGGCGAAGCTCGTCCCCTACCGCCCGGCGGGCGCCCATCCTGTGCTGACCGCCCTGTCGGTACCGAGGACCTCGACCCCCGGGACGCCCCCGAAGGTGACCCTGAAGGTCAGCGAGCCCGGCGTTGAGACCGTGTACGTGAAGGTCAAAATCACGCCCCTGGCGGGGACCGCCGGAACGGCGATCCTGGCGCGTATGGGGTGGGTCCACACGGAAAGAACCCTGACCGTCAGCTGGCCGTCAGGGGCGAAGCTGGGCGCCGGCAGCTACCACGTGCTGGTGACCGGCCAGGACCACAACCGGGCGGCGCTCGTCGAACTGGCCCGCATCTCCCGCGTGGCGCTCGAAGTCAAGGCGCCCCCGCCCGCGACTCCGCCGCCTTCGACCGTGGCTCCGGCCGTGGGGGTGCCCAGCCCGGCCCAATCGGCGGCCGAAGGGGCCGTCTTCCCGGTGCAGGGGAGCTTCAGCTTCGGAGGCCCGGAAAACCGTTTCGGGGCGCCCCGGAACGGCTACACCCACCAGGGCCAGGACGTGCTCACGGCCGAAGGGACGCCGGACGTGGCGCCCTACGCCGGGACGATCACCTACGCCACCTACCAGGCCGGCGGAGCCGGCTACTACCTGGTCGAGCACACCCACGTGGGCTTCGACTTCATGTTCGCCCACTGCGAGGCGAACTCGTTCGCCGTGAAGGCCGAACAGACCGTCACGGCAGGCCAGCGGCTCTGCCTGGCGGGCATGACCGGCGACGCGACCGGCCCGCACCTGCACTTCGAGATGTGGCCGGGGGGCTGGCATGCCCCGGGGATCGAACCGATTGATCCGCTGCCGTATCTGGAAGCTTGGGCGGCGGAGAAGGGCTGAGGGGCCCCCGCACGGGGCCGCAAGAGCGGTTCCGGCGGTCGCGCAACCAGCAACCAGCCGCTAGCATCGACCGCCGCGGCGAGATAGCTCAGTTGGTAGAGCACACGACTGAAAATCGTGGTGTCCCCAGTTCGAATCTGGGTCTCGCCATCACCACGCCCGGACGGACTGTCGGATAACCTTGCTGCGCGCGTTCTGCAGCAAGTACGCGCAATTGGGCTTTGGGGAATGAGGGGAGAGGAGAGCTACATGCGCATGGACGTAGGATCTATCGGCGGGCGAGCCTGCCCGCGGGGGGACTCACCGGCCACTGGCAACGGCGCCGTGGGGCGAAGCTGCTTCCGGCTGCTGAGCGTGGGGGTCGGAGTGCTCCTCTTGCTGTTGTTGATGTCCACGCCCGTCGACGCACGGTCGCCTTCGGCGCGGGCCGCGCATCGCTCAAAAGCGCCCACTATCACCGTGGTCTCGAGCCGCGGTGACCTGGTGGTCGGCGACGAAGCACTGGTGGAAGTCGCCGTGCCGGCCGGACAAGACCCGCACGAAGTCACGGTCGACGTCGGCACGGAAAACGAGACCTCGGCCTTCTCGGTCCAGTCCAGCACCACGTTGGTCGGCCTGGTGACCGGCCTCCACGATGGAGCCAACACCGTTACAGCCCAGCTCGCCCACGGGTCGGGAGCGCAGATTGTCCTCACCGACCATCCGTCGGGCGGGCCGCTGTTCGCGGGCCCGCAGGTTCAGACGTGGACTTGCGAGGCTGGAGCCACCGACAGTCAGTGCGACAAGGCACCCACCTACGAATACCTGTACCGCTCAACGGATGCCGAAAAGACGCACCTCGAACCATACGACCCTGAGAATCCCCCGAACGATGTTGCGACCACGACGGCCAACGGGGTGACGGTGCCGTTCATCGTTCGAGTAGAGACCGGTTATCAGGATCGAGACCAGTACTCGATCGCTGTTCTTTACAACCCCGAAGAACCATGGTCCGCGACGAGCCCCCAGCCGCAGTTTGACCACAAGATGTTGATCACCCACGGATTTGGTTGCGGTGTTGCTTACGAAAGCGCGACCGCGCCCAGTACCACCGAAGGAAGCGGCACCATTGTGGCCGGGGCAATGTGGGCGCTGGCGAACGGCTGGACGGTGATGTCAACCTCGCTCGACAACGATATTCACAACTGCGACCTCGTCACCCAGGCGGAATCACTGCTGATGGCGAAGGAGCGGGTGATCGACCGTTACGGGACGCTCCGTTACACAGTCGGCACCGGCTGCTCCGGTGGGTCGCTCACGCAACAGTGGGTCGCGAACGCGTATCCGGGGATCTACCAGGGCATCCTGCCCACGTGCTCGTTCCCGGACGCCTGGTCGTCTGCCACCCAGGTGTTCGACTATCACATGCTCAACCACTACTTCGCGGACAAAGAAGAGTGGGGCTCGGGTATCTCCTGGTCTCCTGCGGAAGAGGCGGCAGTGGAGGGCACGCCGGGGACGGAAAACTCACTTGTGTCGGACGCCGGGTTCTTCGGCGCGATCATGCCTTCCAACCCGTGTCCCGGTACGAACGAAGAAACCCTTTACAACCCCATTTCTAACCCGGGTGGCGTGCGATGTTCGATCGCGGACCTCGCGATTAACGTCTTCGGAGCCCGCGCCGAATCGGAATGGGGCCCGGAGGAGAAAGCGCTCGACCGTGGCTTCGCCGGGATCCCGGTCAGCAACGTCGGCGTCCAGTATGGCCTTGCCGCTCTGCGTGAAAAGAAGATCACGGCGGCTCAGTTTGTGGATCTCAACGCCAAGATCGGCGGCCTTGACGACGAGACGAGCACTCCCGTCCCAGCACGCATGTCGGCCAATCGCGTCGCGCTCGCCAACGCCTACCGCAGCGGAATGATCAACGAGACCAACAACCTCGGTCAGACGGCGATCATCGACTGCGTCGGCTCGAACCCCGAAGAGGCGCACGACAGCTACCGCACGTTTGCGGTGCAGGCGCGTCTGAAGCGCGAAAACGGGACATCCGCCAACCAGCTGATCTGGGAGGGGGCCTACCCTCTCCTTGGATCCCCCACCTGCCAGGTTCAGGCCCTCCAAGCGATGGACACCTGGCTGGCAGCGGTAACGGCCGACACTCGGACGGTGCCGCTGGCCAAGAAGATCATCAAGGACCGACCGAAGGAAATAACGGACCGCTGCTACAAGTTCTCAGGCGAAATCGAGAACCCTGACGGCCTTTGCCCCGCGGGTGTTGTCTCGGTCTACGGAACGCCGAGAACGGTCGCCGGGGAGGCCATCACAACGGACGACAACGAATGTAAGCTGCAGCCGCTAACCAAGAAAACCGACCCGACCAAGTCGTTCACCGCCGAACAGTTGGCCATGCTTCAGGGCTTGTTCCCGAACGGCGTCTGTAAGTTCACCAAGCCGGGATTGGAGCAGCAGCGCACGATCCCGTGGATGATCTATCAGACGTCATCCGGGCAGGTCATCACCGGTGGAGAACCGATGGGTCCGGAACCGGTGTCGACACCTATCGAATAGCCCCATGAGCCACGTCGGGCGCGCCTAGCCCTCCAGGTGCGCCCGACGTTCGCAGGGACGCTGGTTCCCCGATCTCGGCCCCGCGGCACAGACGGCCGGTACTGGGGGCCTTGTGTAGATTCGGTGCGACCTCAGACGACAGGAAGGCGGCGTCATGGACTACGTGAACCTCGGCACGACAGGCCTGCGCGTGTCTCGTATCTGCCTCGGGATGATGAGCTTCGGTGACCCGAAGGAGCGGGAGTGGGCGCTCGACGGGGCGTCCTCCGAGCCGATCGTGCGTGCCGCCGTCGAGAGCGGCGTCACGTTTTTCGACACCGCTGACACCTACTCAGCTGGCGCGAGCGAGGTCATCACGGGGCGCGTGCTGCGGAAGTTGCTCTCGCGCGAGGAGTACGTACTCGCGACGAAGGTATTCATGCCGATGACACCCGGCGAGAACGGAGGCGGCCTCTCGCGCAAGCACATCCTCGCCGCGATCGATGCGTCCTTGCAGCGGCTGGAGCTCGACTACGTTGACCTCTACCAGATCCATCGTTGGGACAACCGCACGCCGATCGAAGAGACGATGGACGCGCTCGACACGGTGGTCCGCGCGGGCAAGGCCCGCTACATCGGCGCCAGCTCAATGTTCGCGTGGCAGTTCGCCAAGGCGCAGCACGTCGCCGAGCGGGCGGGGGGACACCGGTTCGTCTCGATGCAGAACCACTACAACCTCGTCTATCGGGAGGAGGAGCGCGAGATGATCCCCCTATGCCTTGACGAGGGCGTCGGCGTGGTCCCATGGAGCCCGCTCGCTCGCGGCCTGCTCGCCGGCAACCGCACCCGCGGCGGCGAGCGCCTCACGACGCGCTCCGGCTCGGACGCGTTCGGCGAGTATCTCTACGCGCAGCCGACGGACTTCGACGTCGTTGATCGCGTTGCCGAGGTCGCCGCCGAGCGAGGCGTCCCGCCGGCACAGATCGCCCTCGCGTGGCTGTTCCACAAGCCCGGGGTCACCGCCCCGATCGTCGGCATGACCAGGCCCGAGCACCTCACCGACGCGATCGCCGCCGAGCAGCTCGAGCTCTCCGAGCAGGAGGTCGCTCGCCTGGAGGAGCCCTACCGGCCGCACCCCGTCCTCGGCCACGGCTAGGCGCACCGCTCTGGGATTTGTCACCGGCTTGGGATCCCCCCCTCCGGGAACGCTCACAAGGAACTCAAATCGTGGTGTCCCAGTTCGAATTCTGAGTCTCGCCATCTCGCACTCGGCTGATCGTGACGACGCGGCAAAGCATCCCCTCGGCCCGCGGGTCCATTTATTTGCCATCGCAAATAAATCCAAATAGTCCGTCCGGAACCGCCGAACCTCGCGCGACCGCGCAGCGAACATGCACGTCAACTACGCTCGCGGAATGGGGGTGCAAGGTTCTGCCGTAGGTGAGGTGCCCAGCAACAGCGCTGAGCAACCCATCCGCGCCGCCGAGCTCGTCGCCGCCCTCTCCGTAGCCACCGACCTCGGCACCGGCCAGCCCCTCGAGCACGCCGTCCGCTCCGCAGTCCTCGCCGTCCGCCTCGGCGAGCTCGCAGGCGCCTCCGCAGACGAGCTCGCCGACACCTACTACGTCGCCCTTCTCCACGCCTCGGGCTGCACCTCCAACGGACACGAGGCGGGGGAACTGTTCGGGGACGACATCGCCCACCGGGCCGCCTATTACCTGATCGATCCCACCAACCCGGACGAGGTGCTCGAGTTCTACCGCGCCTTCGTGGGGCTCGGCCGGCCGGCGGAGGTGCGGGCGAAGATGCTCGAGGCGGTCATCAACGACGCCAGTCCGCGGGGCCGTGAATCGCTGGAAACGATGTGCGAGGTCGCCCAGCAGTTCGCCTCCTGGCTGGGCCTGCGCCCGAGCATCCGGGAGGCGCTGGAGTACGTGTTCGCGCGCTGGGACGGCCTCGGCCTTCC
The DNA here is from genome assembly GCA_963821425.1 of uncultured Solirubrobacteraceae bacterium. Classification (GTDB taxonomy): domain Bacteria; phylum Actinomycetota; class Thermoleophilia; order Solirubrobacterales; family Solirubrobacteraceae; genus Palsa-744. The sequence goes on along the minus strand of CAWGDS010000004.1, from coordinate 850,859 downwards.
GGCGGTCAAGGAAGAGCAGATCCCCATGTCGGTCCGGCTCCTACACGTCGCCAAGGACGCCTCCCTGTTCATCTCCGCCGGCGGCCCCGAGCGCGCCTGTTCGGTGCTAGCACAGCGCTCCGGTACCGCCTACGACCCGCGCCTGGCTGAGCTCGCCGTCGCCAACCTCGACGAGATGCTCGACGCCTTCGACGACACCCGGATGTGGGAGTACGCCCTCGCGATCGAGCCCTCGCCGCCGGTCTGGCTCCACGGCGAGGAGATCGACGCCGGCTTCGCCACGATCGCCGCTATCACCGGCCTGAAGACCCCGTGGCTGCGCGAGCACTGCGCCGCCGTCGCCGACCTCGCCGAGGCGGCGGCGTGGCGTGCGGACCTCGACGGGGACGCCGTCACCCTCATCCGTCGTGCCGCCCTCGCCCACGACCTCGGCCGTGTCGGCGTCCCGAACTCGATCTGGGAGAAGCCCGCCGAGCTCTCGTTCGGTGAGTGGGAGCGGGTCCGCCTGCACGCCCATTACACGGAACGCGCCTTCGCCCAGTCGCCGGCGCTTGCGCCGATCGGCGTGGTCGCCGGCGCCCACCACGAGCGCCTCGACGGCTCCGGCTACCACCGCGGCGTGCGCTCGCCCGAAATCGAGCAGGCCTCCCGCATCCTCGCCGCGGCCGACTGCTACGTGGCCATGCGCGAAGACCGTCCCCACCGGCCCGCGCTCGACGCCTCCGCCGCGGAGGCCGAGCTGCTGCGGGAGGCGAGCGAGGGCAGGCTCTGCCCCGACGCCGTCGCCTCTGTGCTGGCGGCAGCCGGCCACCAGGTCTCCAAGCGCCCGAAGGAGCTGCCCGCCGGGCTCACCCCACGCGAGCTGGAGGTGCTGCTCCCGCTCGTTCGTGGCGAGTCCAACCAGGCCATCGGCGACGCCCTCGGCATCTCCGTGAAGACCGTCGGTCATCACGTCCAGCACATCTACGAGAAGGCTGGAGTGCGCAGTCGCGCCGCTGCGACCGTGTGGGCCTTCGAACAGGAGCTGGTCCAGCGCCCATAGGGCATTCGCCCGATGTGCCGACCGTCACCCCCGCCGGATACTCGCCTCGACATCGGCACCGACTACCGGCGCCGAGCACCCACGGGAGGCAAACATGTTTCTGGCAACCACCACCGTCGAGGACTTCGAGCGCTTCGAGCGGATCTTCTCCACCAAGGGCGCCGACAAGCGCCGCGAGCACGGCTCCAAGGGCGCACAGGTGTTCAAGGACCCCAACGACGACACCCGCGTGTGGGTGATCTTCGACTGGGACGCCGAGGGCTGGCAGGGCTTCGTCTCGGACCCTTCGGTCCCGCCGATCATGCAGGAGGCCGGGCACAAGAGCCGCCCCCAGGTCGCCGAGCGCGGCGGCAGCTTCGACGCGTAGGGCCACCCCGAAACCGAATCAGAAACGGAGAAAACGTCATGGCAGCATCAACACCCTCAACCGACCCCATCAAGCTGGGCGTGGTGGCCGACCTCACCGGGCCGATGTCGTTCATGGGCATCGCCGACGCCAACGTCGCACGCATGGTGGTGGACGAAATCAACACCGCCGGCGGGCTGCTCGGGCGGCACATCGAGCTCCACATCGAGGACAGCGAGACCACCGACGAGGCCGCCCAGGCCGGCGCCGCGAAGCTCGTCAAGGAGGTCGGCGTCGACGTCGTCTTCGGCGGCATCCTCAGCTCCACGCGTCAGGCCATCAAGGCGGCCGCCGTCACCGAGGGCAGGACCCTGTACCTCTATCCCGAGCAGTACGAGGGGCAGGAGTCCGACCCGCTGATCTTCTGCACCGGCCCCGTGCCGGCCCAGCAGGTCGACCCCCTGATCCCCTGGCTGATCGAGAAGACCGGCGCCAAGCGCTTCGCGCTGCCCTCGGCCGACTACATCTGGCCGCGGATCATGAACGAGAAGGTCCGCCAGATCGTCGAAGCCGCCGGCGGAGAGATCGTCGAGGAGGACTACTACCCACTCGACCACACCGACTACAGCGACGCGATCGAGAAGATCATGTCCGGTGGCGCCGAGGTGGTCTTCAACACGATCGTCCCGCCCGCCGTGGTGCCGTTCTTCCAGCAGCTCCACGATGCCGGCTTCGGCCAGCGCGGCGGGCAGCTCGTGTGCACGTACTTCGACGAGAACTGCCTCGGCCTCGTGCCGACCGAGCACGTCGAGGGCCTCTACAGCTGCCTGGACTACTACCAGGACTCGGAGGACCCGTTCAGCCGCGAGCTGCTCGACCGCTACAACAAGCGCTACCCCGGTGGTGCGATGTTCACCGGCGGCGGCGCCTGCGGGGGCATGTACCGCGGCCTGAGGCTGTGGGAGGCCGCCGTCCGCGAGGCCGGCTCGCTGGACCAGGGCGAGGTGATCGAGGCCCTCGACCACGCCACGATCCCCGTCGGCCCCGGTGGGCCCGCGGAGATGGTCCCCGGCCAGCACCACGTGCGCATGAACATGTACATCGGCCAGGTCCAGGGCGGCGCAATCAAGACGATCAAGCGCCTCGGAGCGATCGACCCTGACGAGCAGACCGTTCCCTCGGCGCCGCTCGCCCGCGTCTAGGCGGAAGCCGTGGGGGCCCGACGCGATCGGGTCCCCACGGGCCGGGATACTTGCCTGGACGCTAGGATCCTGGCATGTCGCAGCTGCGACACGCGCGGCTCGCGGCCGGTTTGAGCCAGGCGGCGCTGGCGTCCGCGGCGGGCTTGAGTCGCCAGACGGTCGGGGCCGTCGAGGCCGGACAGACACGGCCGAGCGTCGATGCGGCGATTGCGCTTGCGGCGGCTGTGGGCCGCCCGGTCGAGGAGCTCTTCGCCACGGCACCGCCCACGAGCGATCCGGTGCTCACGCAGACGGCCCACGAGGGTGAGGGCGTACTCGCGTGCCGGGTTGGCGGCCGCCTGGTACACGCTCCCGCCGCCGGTGCCCTGTCCTTTCAGGGATGGCCGGCCGCAAACGCGGTGATCCGCGCCGGGCGTCTATCGCCGCTGCCCGGAGCAGACCTCGAGGGCTACGTCGTGGTGGGTTGCGACCCGGCTCTCGGGCTGGCCGCATCGATGCTTCCCCAGACCGGCCCGCGGCACCTGATTGCGCTCGCAGGGTCGACCGGCGCCGCGATCGAGGCGATGCGCGCGGGCCGTGCCCACGGTGCGCTGGTGCACAACCGTTCAGACCGGCTGCCGGTCGCGCCCCGCGGTACCTTGTGCCTGCGTCTCGCGCGCTGGCGGGTCGGACTCGCAAGCCGCCGACGGATCCGCTCGGTCGAGGAGCTGTGCGAGCGGCGGATACGGGTGGTGCAGCGAGAGGATGGTGCGTCCAGTCAGCAGGCGTTCACCGCCGCGGCCGCTGCCGTAGGCCTCACACCTCCGGCCGGGCCGCGCGCGGCGGGGCACCTCGAGGTCGCCCGGCGTGTCGCCGACGGTGCGCCGGCGGGAGTCACGATCGAGCCTGCCGCGCTGAGATACGGGCTGGAGTTCGACGCGCTCGAGGACCACGTCGCGGAACTGTGGCTCGATGCCCGCTGGCGCGCCCATCCCGCCGTCGACGCGCTCGCGAACGTGCTGCGCTCGAGTGCGTTCACCCAGCGCATCGCCCTGATCGGCGGCTACGAGACCCACTGACTTGGCAACCAAGCGAGAGGAGAGTCCGTTGTCGTTCAGTTCACGTTCGACCCGACGTATCGCCGTGGCGTTCGCCGCCGCCGCAGTCGCGGGCCTGGCGGCCGGCTGCGGAAGCAGTTCGAGCACCACGACCACGAACGCCGCCGCCACGTCAACGCCCGCGAGCACCACGTCGAGCGGCTCGACACCGATCGTGCTGGGTGCTGCGTCGCTGACGAACGTGTTCCCGATGATCGACCCGAGCGCAAAGTTCACCTTCAGCGGTTCGGGCGCGCTCGCGACCGACATCGAACAGGGTGCCCCGGCCGACGTGTACGCCGCAGCCAGCCCGAAGTACCCGGCCAAGCTCTACAAGGCGGGACTGGTCGAAACGCCGGTCGACTTCGCCACCAACACGCTCGTGATGATCGTGCCGAACGCGAACCCGGCGGGCATCACGTCGGTCAGCGACATCACCAAGCCCGGCGTCAAGATCGTGATCTGCAACGCGACCGTGCCGTGCGGCGACTATGCCCGGACTGCGTTCATGAACCTCGGCATCACCACGGCGGCAATGAAGAATGTGGTCAGCGAAGCGACCGACGTCACGCAGGTCGTCGCAGACGTCTCCTCCGGCGCGGCCGACGTCGGCTTCGTCTACATCACGGACGCCGATTCGGCGAAGGGCAAGGTCAAGGCGGTGCGCCTCCCGGCCAAGGCGATGCCGGGCACGGTCGACGTGATCGCGGTCGTGAAGAAGGCCCCGGACCCAGCCGCGGCGAAGGCGTTCGTGGCCACGGTGCTCTCGCCTAAGGGTCAGGCCACGCTGCAGGCCGCGGGCTTCGGCCCGGTCCCGAAGTGAGCGCCGCCGCGAGCAGCGGCGCACCGGCCGGCGGCGACGCCCGGGCGTGGACTTCAACGCCCGGGCGGATCGCCGTCGGGGCGATCACGGTGATCACGATCGCCGTAGCGAGCGCGTTCCTGTTGCTCCCGATCGTCGCGCTGGTGACCTACCAGCCGATCCATTCGCTCATCCACGGCTTCGGGACATCGGTCGCGACGGAAGCGATCAAGGTCTCGCTGAAGACGAATGCGATCGCGCTCGTCCTGATGCTCGCGTTCGGCACCCCGTTCGCGTACGTCGTCGGCCGCCGCCGCTTTCGCGGACGCAGCGTCGTGGTCACGCTCGTCGAGCTGCCGTTGGTGATGCCGCCTGCCGTTGCCGGGCTCGGGCTGCTGGTCGCGTTCGGCCCACTCGGGCTGCTCGGCGGCACCTTCAGCGCGCTCGGAATCCCCAGTCCCGTGTTCCGTCAGGGGGCCGTCGTGATGGCGATCCTGTTCGTCGCCGGCCCCTTCTACCTGCGCGGGGCGATCGCGGCCTTCGAAGCCATCGACGGCACTTTGGTCGATGTCGCGGGCACGCTCGGCGCGGGGCCTCTGCGTCGGGTGCTGCGGGTCGCGATTCCGCTGGCGGGCGGTGGGCTCCTCACCGCAGCGTCGCTCGCATTCGCACGCGGGATCGGCGAGTTCGGCGCGACGATCCTGTTCGCGGGCAGCTTCCAGGGCACCACCCAGACACTCCCACTCGCCGTGTACGGAGAGTTCGACGCGAACCTCGACCAGGCGATCGCGATCGGCGTGCTGCTGATCGCCATGAGCGCTGCAATCCTGCTTACCGCCAAGCTGCTCCCACGGCTGTGGACCTCCTCGAAATCGACATCACCCTCCCGAGGCGAGCTTTCGATCTCCGCGCCGAGCTGAAGGTCGCCCCGGAGACGATCGTGCTCGTCGGGCCGTCCGGCTCGGGCAAGACCTCGCTGCTGCGGACCGTCGCCGGGCTGGAGCGCCCCCGCGAGGGGCGCATCGCTCTCGGCGGCGAGGTGTGGTTCGACGCGCGACGCGGCGTCCGGTTGGGCGCCGAGCGACGCCGCGTCGGCTACCTGCCGCAGGAATACGGTCTGTTTCCGCACCTGACCGTCGCGGGCAACGTCCGCTTTGCCGGCAGGCGCGAACGCCCGGACCTGCTCGAACGGTTCGGGGTCCTGCATCTCGCGCGCGTGAGGCCTGACCAGCTGTCAGGGGGCGAGCGCCAGCGCGTCGCCCTCGCGCGAGCGCTCGCCCGAGAGCCCCGCGTGCTGCTGCTCGACGAGCCGTTCGGGGCGCTCGACACGATCACGCGCGAGCAGGTTCGTGACGAGCTCGGCGACCTCCTTGGCGAGCTCGAGCTCCCCACCCTGCTCGTCACACACGCCTTCGAGGACGCCGCCGTCCTCGCCGACCGTGTCGGGGTGATCGACGATGGTCATCTGGTGCAGGTCGCCACTCCCACCGAGCTGCTGCGCAATCCCGCCAACGCGATGGTCGCTGCCCTCACCGGCGCCAACGTCATCGAGGGAAACGCAACCCCGTCCGCTTCCGGTTCGATCGTGCGCCTCGGCGGGAGCGGCGAGCTCGCCAGCTCCACGCCGGCACAGGGCCCGGTGACCGTGGTGGTGCATCCGTGGGAGCTCGAGCTCACCGACGTGGGATCCAGCACCCTGACCGACACCGTCATGAGCGTCCGCCGCGATCGCGGTGGACTGCTCATCCGGCTCACCCGCTTCACGGTTCAGACGCCACCCGAGAACGGCTATCCGGCAATCGCCGAGGGCTCAACGGTCGGATTGCGAGCAGCGCCCGGCGACGTCCGGGTCCTGGCCGCGGATCACTGAGGGCGCAGCCCGGCCGCGGGTGCGTGTCCGGGGAGCTGCCGTGGTCCCTCAGCGAGGTTGCACGACGAGCGTCTGGAAGGCTCTTCCGATCGGCCCGTTCTCGTCGTGCAGCACGCTCTCGGCCAGTCCCGGTCCGCCGACCGAGAGCAGCGTGCGGGCGTCGAGGCCGATCCACTCGCCCTCGGGCGCTCGCTGCAGGTGGAGTGTCAGGTCGGCATTGATGAACAGGAAGCGGTCGAATGGAAGCGCTGCGCCGACGCCGTTGCCGAAGTCCGCGGCAGCGACGGCCCGCGCGAGCGGCGACATCGGCTCGCCGGGAAGCAGGTCCATCCTCGGCCTCGCCCACACGCGGGCCGGGCCCGCGGACCACGGCCGGTCGAGCCACCTCACCTCCATGCCCGTCGATCCGAAGCCCGTGCCCCCCGGCAAGAGGGCCTCGGGGGGTCCGCCTTCGTTCTCGAACTCAGGGAACGTCTCCAGCGCGTCCTCCTTGGGCGCCATCCGCTCGAGGCCGGGATCGGGTACCGGGACGTCTTCGCCCACCGGGCGCACGAGCAGCGCGTCTGCGCGTCCGATCTGCTCACCGCCGCTCGCCAGGTTCGCGTGCAGCTCTCTCACCCGCCGACCCGGTCGGGCGACGGTGATCGTCACCTCGAGAGGGGCCATGGGGATCGGGCGTAGAAACTCGAAACCGAGACGGCCGAAGGTCAGGTCGGTGCCCTCGACATGCTGTTCGAAGCATCGCGTGAGCAGGGCGCCGGGCGCACCTCCGTGGAGGCTGCCCGGGTCCCACGGTCCGCGCGTATGCTCGCTGGGTATGTAGAGACCGCCCTCGACGGTGAAGAGGGCGGCCGCAGCCCCGGGGGTCGTCATCGGTCTCCGACCTTAGCCGGGCGCCCGTCACAGCCCCAGCTTTCTAACGCCTTCCTCGTCGAAGCCGAAGTAGTGGCCGACCTCGTGGCGGACGGTGTGGTTGACGTGCTGGCGCAGGCGGGCGGGGTCGTCCCCGTAATCGCGTACCAGCGTGTCGCGGAAGATCATGATCTCGTCCGGAACGCCGCCGCCTCCGAAGAAGCCGGTACCGCCCCTCCTGGCGCCTACGTACATGCCGTAGGCGTGGTTCTCGGCGCCGCGGTCCGAGACCACGATCGCGACGTTGTCGAGCGCTCGCTGGAACTCCTTCGGCAGTTCTTCGATCGCCGCACGCACGAGCGCCTCGAACTCCTGCTCGCTGTAGTGGCGGTGTCCGCTCATGGCTTCAGTCGCTGATCAGTCGTCGGTGTGTGGCCCAGCGGGTGAGCTCGTGGCGGCTCGAGAGCTGCAGCTTACGCAGCACCGCCGAGACGTGGGCCTCGACGGTCTTGGCCGAGATCCCGAGGCGGGCGGCGATCTCCTTGTACATGTAGCCGCGTGCTATGTGCTGGAGCACCTCGCGCTCGCGAGGGGTCAGCAGGTCGAGCTCGGGATCGACCTCTGCCGGCGGGAGCTGCTCGGCGAACACGTCGAGCACGAAGCCGGCCAGGCGGGGCGAGAAGACGGCGTCGCCGTCGTTGACGCGGCCGATCGCGTCGGTCAGCTCCTGCGCGGAGATCGTCTTCGTCACGTAGCCGCGGGCGCCGGCGCGGATCAGCGCGATCACGTCCTCGGCGGCATCGCTCACCGACAGCGCCAGGAAGCGCGTGGCGGGGGCGGTCTGTGAGGCGCGGCGGATCACCTCGACACCGCCGCCGTCGGGCATGTGGACGTCGAGCAGCACGACGTCGGGCTCGAGCTCGTTGATGCTGCGCACCGCCTGCTCGACGTCGCCGCACTCGCCGACCACCTCGACGGCCGCGCCGAGGCTCTCGCGGACGCCGGCGCGAAACAGCGCGTGGTCGTCGACGATCAGGACGCGAGGTCTCGACGCGGCGCTCACGCGCGCTCTCCGCGCTCGAGCGTGAGCTCGACCTCGGTGCCCTGCTCGGGCGACGAACGCACGCTCGCGTGCCCGCCCACGCGCTGCATGCGCCCGATGATCGACTCGCGCACGCCGCGCCGCTCGGCAGGCACGGCGCTCGGGTCAAAGCCGCTGCCGCGGTCGCGAACAAAGACCTGGATGTGTGAGGGGGAGAGCTCGGCGTAGACGGAGATGGGACGCTCGCCCGCGAACTTGGCCGCGTTCAGCATCGCCTCACGCGCCGCTGCGAGGACGCTTGAGGCGCTCTCGTCCAGATCGCAGTCGCCGACGGCCACGAGCTCGATCGAGCTTCCGCTGGCGGCATCGACCTCGGCGGCGGCGACCTCGAGCGCAGCGGCGAGATGCTCATCGCTCGACTTCGCCTGCCCGCCAGCCAGCCACGTACGCAGCTCGCGCTCCTGGTTGCGGGCGAGGCTTGCCACGCGCTTGGGGTCGTCGGCGTTTCGTTGGATGAGCGCGAGCGTCTGCAGGACCGAGTCGTGCAGGTGGGCGCCCACGTCAGCCCGCTCCTGTGAGCGGATGCGCTCGTTTCGCTCGGCGGCGAGGCTGCGTGCGAGGCTCCGCCAGGAGGGCGCGAAGATGAGCGCGGCGGCGATCAGGACGGCGACCGCCGCGAGCACCGCTTCGCCCGCCGGTCGCACGGCCCCGTTGGCCCACAGGAAGGCGATGCCCGCCGCCAGCACGAGCGCGACGCCGAGGCCGCGACGGCTGACCTCGGGTCGCACCAGCGTCGCGACGCGGGCCGCCCTGGGGTGCTCGGGCGCCGGCTCGCCCACGGGGTGCGAGGGGTGGGCGGCCCAGGAGCGCCGCGCCCTCAGGACCGGTGCGGGCGCGCGCCAGATCAGCAGCGCGCCGAGTGCCGCACCGGCCACCGGCCACACGATCGGGTCGCCCGGCCACAGGCCGGTGGGGCGTACCAGCAGCAGGCCGCCGGCGAGCAGCAGGGTGGCGCCGACTGCGATCCTCGCACCGCCGCGCGGAGGGTTGCTGGTGCTGGACATCGCTCTCGCTGGATGATCTCAGTCGCGCGAGTTCGAGCCGTGCGCGCGGGCACGTGCTTCGAGGCCGCTTGCGAGCAGCACGGCGCCCACGCCCGCGACGATCAGCGGCCCGGTGTAGGCGAAGCGCAGCGTGATCTGGCCACCGGCGTCGAGCACCAGCAGAAGGCCGAGCACGATCACGACGAGCCCGCCGGTGAGCGCGGTGATGTTCACAGCGCGGCTCACTGGAGCGTCCCTTCGGTGCCGAGGCAGGCTTCGTTGTCGCCGTAGCCGTTCACGTCGTAGCGGCCTTCGAGTGGGCGGTTGACGACGAACAGCGCGCCGAGCCCGACGTGCCCTTCGAGCCTGAGCACACGCACGCCCGCGGGCAGAGGCTGGGTGGCGTGCCAGTTGACGTCGAGGCCCTTCGATTCGCCGCCGAGCGCGCCTACATAGCCGCCACCGAGCCGGGCATGGGTGAGCACGCACACGTCCCTGGGCACGATCACGACCAGCTCGCCGAGACCAAGGCGCACGCGCAACGGGGTCGCTCCGGCCGGGAGGCGGACGCCGCGGAGGTCCACTTCGAGCTTGCCGGCGCCGAGCTCATAGCCACGGCGCAGCTGGCTCACGGCGAGTGGGCGATACAGGCGTTCGCCGAGGCCGCCGTGCAGATCGACCCCGGCGGCGGCGAAGATCACGACGGGCAGCGCGAAGGCCCCGACCGCGAGCACGAGCCAGCGCACCCGCGTCAGGGCGCTGAGGAGCAGCGCCAGGCCGAGCGCGAGCACCGCCCAGGCGGCGATGTGGGGCTCGGTTCCGGCGAGCAGGCCGCCTGCGACCGCGAGCAGTACGAGACCGGCGAGGACCGCCACGAAGTGCGCCAGCCACCGCGCCAGTCGCAGGTCGGCGCTCCTGCTCGCGGACACGCGCTTGCGCAGCCCCCTCCAGACGACCGTCGCGACCACGCCCACGAGCGCGACCACGCCTACGCCTACGCCGAATCCGGCCGCGCTGCCGAGCAGGCTGTGGCTGAGGACGGCCACCAGCGCACCGGCCGCGGCGATCAGCGTAACGGTGCCGAGGACCGCCTGCCAGGAGGAGCCCAGCAGCGCGATAGGTGCGCGCCGTGCGCCCTCCTCGGGCGTGAAGAGCAGGATCGCCAGGTACAGCCACACGCCCACTCCCGCCAGGAATGTGAGGCCGACGAAGGCGATTCGCAGCAGCAGCGGATCGACGCCGAAGTGCGAGCCGAGACCGCTGCACACGCCGCCCACGAGCCGCCCGCGGCGAGTGCGCACGAACCTCGGCCGGCGCCCGCGCGGACCCTCCGGCGTGACCCCCGAGCTCTCCGTCGAGCTGTGCGCCGATCCCTCGGGCGTGGGCACAACGGGCTCCTCAGGCGTAGACATGGTCAGTTCCTTTCAGGTTGGAGTACGGCGTCCGCGCAGCTGCGCGGCGCCCGCCCGACCGGCGTCCACTCGCGGCCTGCGCCTGGGGGCGCACCGCGTGCACGAGCACCGGCTGGGAGATGTTTCGAAGCCATTTCGGCCCACGCTGCTCGAGCTCGACGGAGCGCATGCGCGTGCGCGCGATCCGAGCGACCTCGTCGCTGACGAGCACCTCGCCGGCGCCCGCCAGTGCAGCCACGCGCGCCGCGAGGTTCACGGTGGCACCGAAGAAGTCGCCGTCGCGCTCGACGGCGGATCCGCAGGCGATCCCGACGCGGACGGGTGGGTCGAGCGGGCCGGGCAGCGCGCGCCCGACGATCCTCAGCCCCGCGGCGGCCGCCTCGGCGGGGTCGGCGATCCTCACCATGACGGCGTCGCCGAGCGTCTTGACCACGTGGGCATCGGCCCCGAGCTGGCGCTCGACGCCGAGCCGCAGCCGCCACGCGAGCTCGGCCGCATGCGCGTCGCCGTGAGTCTCCGTGAGGGCGGTGAAGCCGACGATGTCGGCGAACAGGAAGGCTGCGTCCTGCAGGCACATCGGGGCTTGGGTCACGTCGCGATCGGTGACCGTCTCGAACATGGGCACAGTCTCGGTGTGCGGGCCGCGCCCCACAATTGGGAATGTCCCCTAGGGGTCCCCTATGCGACCCTGGGGAGCGATGTCGAGCGATCGGCCGCCACCCGAGACGTCCGGGGATTTCGGTTGACAACCCAGCTGGAGCGCGCGATCAGGGCACAGCCGGCCGAGCTCGAGCGCCTGGCCGTCCGCGACCTGGCGTCACACGCAGCCCGGCTGCAGGGCCGGCGGCGGGTATGGCTGGTGGGCACCGGCTCCAGCCAGCACGCGGCCGAGCTGGGCGCGGGACTGCTCATTCAGGCGGGACTGGATGCCCGCTGGTCGGGCTCGGCGGACTTCGCCCGCCTGGTCCCGGTGCCGGACCCGGACGACGGGGTGATCGTGATCTCGCACACCGCGCGCAGCGCCTACGCGGTCGCGGCGCGCGAGGTTGCGCTCGCTTCGGGAGCCGAGGTGGTCTCGATCACCGGCGTCGGAGGAGGCTGGCCGGAGGCGATCGAGACCGTCGCGAAGGAGCGCTCGGACACCTACACGGTGAGCGTCGCGGCAGCGCTGATGGTCCTGTTCCGGCTGGCGCACGAGCTGGGGGCCCCGGGGCTGTCGGCAGGCGATCTGAAGCTCGCCATCGAGCGCGTCGGGACGGTCGTGGAGGAGACGGAGGTCCCGGCCGTGGAGACGTCCAGCCGAGTGCTCGTGCTCGCCGGCAGTGGCGCCGGAGCCGTGAGTGCCCGCGAGGGCGCGCTCAAGCTGCGGGAGGCGGCGCACGTGCTGGCGGAGGGCTACGAGGGCGAGTACCTGCTGCACGGCGGCGCCGTACCCCTCCTGCGCGGCGACGCTCTTGTGCTTGTGGGCCCCGCTACCGATCGCGACGGGCTCCTCACAGCCCTGGGGAAGGCGGCCGAGGCCGAAGGGCTCGCGGTGGCGAGCATCGAGGAGCCGTCGATCAGTCATCCGATCCTGGCTCAGCTGCCGATGATCGTGCGCCTGCAGTTGCTCGCTCTGAATTTCTCCCGAGCCCGCTCCACGGACCCCGACAAGGCGATTACCGGACACTGGGCCGACGAGGCGATGTGGGCGATCGGCCGGCCCGGGCGAGCCGGCCCCGACGTCCCCTAGCTCTGGAGGGCCGCCTGAACAGCCGGCCGAATCTCGTAAACGGTGCTCAAGCCTTCCGGCCGGAAACCCGACACGTATATGTACACGCCGACGCGTTGGCGACGACATGGCGAACTCCCCTCCTCCGCACAACTCAGATCGCGAGATCTGCTGCTCGATGACGAGCGTCGTGCTCCGACAGATACGTACTCGGGGCGGCGAGGGTGCTGTCGCGCGAGTGCTCGAGCGGGCGGGCATCGAGCGGGAGGTCTCCTATCTGGAAAACGTCGATAACTGGGTGTCGCTGGCGGAGGTGACGGCGATCCTGGAGGCCGGGGTGGAGGAGACAGGCGACCCCCTGTTCGCGCGGCGGGTGGGCGAGAGCACCCAGCGTCAGCACGCCGGCACACAGGTGGCCACGCTGCTCCGCTCGCTCGGCTCACCGGAGGCCGTCTTTCAGGCCATCGCGCGGAGCGCTCCGAGGCTGAGCGCCGTCACGGAGATGGATGCGCTCGAGGTGCAGCCGGGACGCGCGGTGCTCACGGCTCGCGCTCGGGACGGCTTCACCCGCGGGCCACTTCACTGCGACTGGACGACGGGACTGCTGGCCGGCACCCCGATCCTGTTCGGGCTTCCCCTGGCGCGGGTCGAGGAGGGTGAATGTCAGGCACGGGGAGATGAGCAGTGTGTGTACACGGTCTCCTGGGACGCCGAGTCGGCCGCGGTGGCGGCGGATCCGCAGCAGCGCGTGACCTCTCTGGAGGGGCAGCTGGCGGCGATGTCCGAACGTCTGCAGAGCGCCTACGCGACCGCCGGGGACCTGATCGGCACCGACGACCTCGATTCCGTGTTGCAGCGGATCGTCGAGCGGGCTGCGGACGCCGTGCGTGCGCCCAGCCACATCCTCGCGGTTCGCACCGATCCGATGGCCGAACTGCAGGTCTACAGCCGGGGGATCGACGAGGGCAGGGCTGAAGAGCTGGCGCTCGCGACGCTCGCGGACGAGTCCTCCGTCGAGGATTCGACTCTGGTCGTCGAGGTGGCCTCGGCCAGGCGTCACTACGGACAGCTGATCGCGCGCTTTCCGGGCGGGGTCGAGTTCTTTCCCCAGGAACACGAGATGCTCGGCGTCTATGCCAAGCACGCGGCCGCCGTTCTGGACATCTCGGTGGCGCTGCGCGAGTCCACACGCCGCCATGAACACGTCAGCTCGCTGCTGTCCCTGGCCCACGCGGTGGCCGAGGCCGGTACCAGCCAGGAGGTCGCCGAGCGCCTCGTCGTCGTGGTCCCGGAAGTAGTCGACTGCGACCGCGCCGGTGTCTGGTTGTGGGACGACCTCGAACAGAACCTGAGGTCGCTCGCGTCATGGGGAGGCACCCCCGAGCAGGCGGAGTTCCTGCGTGATCTCGTCATCCCAGGCGACGCCACTCCCTATCTGCGCGAGATGATCGACGCGCCCCGTCCCGAGTTCTTCGAAACCGACACGGACGACCCGTTCATACGGGGTCTGATTGCGCGACTCGGGGTTGTGTCGCTCGTGATCGTGCCGATCGTCGTCCGGGACGCCTTCCTCGGTGTCCTCACGGTCTCGGTGATGGACGAGCCGCAGCGCCTGCGCTCCGATCGCGAGCTGGTGGACAGACTCACCGGGGTTGCAGCGGTCGCGGCCACGGCGATGCGCAACGGCCAGCTCGTAGACAGGCTTCATTACAAAGCCAGCCACGATGCTCTGACCGGGCTGCTGAACCGGACCGGCTTCAGGCAGCGGATCGAGCGCATGCTCGACTGCGGCGGAGCGACGCGACTCGGTCTGCTGTACGTGGACCTCGATGACTTCAAGGCAGTCAACGACTCCCACGGCCACGAAATCGGCGATGAGCTCCTGCGACAGGTCGCCCTACGGCTAGAGGCGGCGGCCCGCGATGAAGACGGGATCGCGCGGCTCGGCGGAGACGAGTTCGCGGTCGTGCTCGCAGACGTAGGCGACGACGGTCAGTTGCAGAGCGCGGAATCGCGGGTGCGTGCGGCGTTTGCCGACCCGTTCATGCTGGGCGACCTGGAGCTGTCGATCCGTGCGAGCGTGGGGCGAAGCGTGTGGCCTGACGACGGCCGCAGCGTGACCGTTCTGCTGAGCCACGCCGACGCAGCGATGTACCAGGACAAGGCCAGTGGTCGCTGCTCGCCGGCAGCGCCCAGCCAGGGTCGCCCGCTCACCAACGCCCTCGGCTGACTCGCCGCCCGCTGACCAACGCCGTCAGCTAAGTCGCCGGCGCGCTGACCAACGGCGCCCGCGATCTTGCCGTGGCGTCGCGGTCGACCAGCGTGCTGTGGTCTATGCGGTCGAACGCCTGCACGACCTCGGGATCGAACTGGCGTCCGCTGCAGCGGTGGATCTCGCCGACGGCGTCGTCGATCGTCGAGGCGGCGCGGTAGGGGCGCGTATGGGTCATCGCGTCGAACGCGTCTGCGACCGCGACGATGCGCCCGACGATCGGAATGTGCCGTCCGCCCAGTCGCTCCGGATATCCGCTCCCGTTCCAGCGCTCGTGGTGTGAGGCAGCGATCTCGGCAGCCATGCGAAGGATCGGTGCCTGGCCTTTGGCGAGGATCCTGTGTCCGATCGTGGTGTGGGTCTTCATCACCTCGAACTCCTCCCGGGTGAGCGCAGCCGGCTTGAGCAGGATCGCGTCCGGGATGCCGATCTTTCCGACATCGTGCAGAGGGGCGGCCCTGCGTAGCGTCGAGGCGATGTCGCCGTCGAGGCCGAGCGCGAGCGCGATCTGCTCTGCTGAATAGCCAACCCGTTCGGTGTGCCTGAAGGTATCGTCGTCGCGGTACTCGCACACCAGCGCGAGACGTTCGAGATCCTCCAGCCTCGCGGCCTGCAGCTCGGCAACAGTGCGCCGGTGGGCGGTCACGTCGGCGAACGACACCACCACGGCGTGAGGTGCTGCGTACCCGGGAATCGAGACCGGCGTGCTGTTCACCGCCAGCCAGCGTCTGACTTCGCCGGCGACCGCGACTCCGACGACGACGTCTTTCTCGGCCCGCCCGGTCCGCAGACAGGCGGTGCTCGGGTAATCATCGGGTGACAGCTCACGGCCGGCTTCGTCCACCACCGACCAGAGGACGCGGTTCGGAAGGCAATCCCCGAGGGTGCCCGCCGGCAGCTCGAGCAGCCGCTCGGCGTTCTGGTTGGAGGCCAGCACGCGGCCGCCTCGGTCGAGCATCACGATTCCCTCGTTGAGCGCGTCCACGACCGTCTCGTAGCGGCGTTCGCTCGCTCGCCAGGCTGCTTCGGCGTCGCGCTGCGACGTGACGTTCGGTGCTGCCACCGTGAGGGGCACGCGGAAGCGTCCGTCGCGACGCGGCGCGTGCCGGACGGCAGAACTGCTCAAGAGAGAGTCACCAGCTGGAAGAAGCACACCTGCGCCGGTTGCTACCCCGACCTGGCGTTGCGGCACCGCTGCTGGACAGATGGTCGAGCCATGTGGCTCCTGCTCGCCTGGGGCCTGTGAGCTATCCCCCCAGGCTGTCCGCGAAGCGTCGCGCGAAGGTGTGGGCGTCGCCCGGCCACCGCGCCGAGGTGTACCTGCCGTCCTGAACCACGAAGGCGGGGCGGGCGTCGTCGAGCGTGTCACGTGAGCGTCCGCCCCGCTTACGCCGCGCGTGCTCTTGCGACGGGTCGACGTCGAGGAAGTCCTCCGGAGCTGCCAGCGCGCGGGTGACCTCCGCCTGCACGGACATGTATCCCTGCGGCTGCCCGGGGAGCTCGTCGTAGGTCCGGTAGTAGTTGGGATCCCAGAAGCGGCTGAGCCGGCCGATCCACCATCCCGTCCGCTCCAGCTCCCAGGTCAAGGCCGTGGTGCGGCGGCCGTAGAGGACCGACCGCGAGGTCCTCGGGTCGATGCTCCGGGCCGCGAGCAGCACCCCGTGGCAGATCGCTCCGACCGGCATGTCGCGGTGGAACGCCTCCACGACGAGCGATTGCAGGAGCCCGCTCTCGAGGTAGGCACGCATCCCGCGCGCGCGGTGGCCGCCGGGCAGGACCAGTCCGTCCACGCCGTCCAGCTCGGCCGAGTCCCACGAGACCGGGCTGTGGAACTCGTCGCTCAAGTGCATTCGCGCATAGGCCGAACGTGCGTCCGCGTTGGCACCCAGGACTCGCCCCACGAGGGCCACTTTTCGCAGCCCCGGCACCCATCCCCACGGATCGAGGCCTTCGCCCGTGAGCACCAGCTCGTCGCCCGTGGCCGTCGCGCCATCGGGTGTGGCGAAGACCACGTCGTTGCCCAGGCCCGTGAGCACCTGCCAGCTGACGGCAACCTCAGTCGGGTCGAAGTCGCGCCGCGGGATTGGGATCAGGACACGCGCCATCGCCGGGCGTTCGATCCTATGCGCTCGGCAGAGCCTGCCGTCCCCGTGCTCGACCGCCTGGGCGGGTCGTTCACCGGGCTGCCCCCGCGACCGCCCCCAGCAGGCGCCCCCCGCCCGCGTCCTCGGCCGTGCTCGGCACCACCGCGACCTGATCGGCACCCGCGTGGTGGTACTCGGCGATCCTCGCCCTCACCTCATCGGGGCCGCCGATCGCGCCGATCCTCGCCAGCAGCTCCCGTGGGATTGCCGCCGCCAGCTCTGCGCGGCGCGCGCCGGCGCGGGCGCGCTCCACCAGCGAGCCGAAGCCGAGCTTCGCGAACATCTCTCCGTAGCCGGGTGCCCCGAGATACACGGCCAGCTGTCCCGCCATCTGTGCCAGCGCCGCCGGGCCGGGCTCGACCGCGGCCGGCACCCAGACAGCGAGTCTCGGCGGCTCCCGTCCGGCCGCCTGCGCCCCCTCGGCCACCGCGACGCGCACCGCTGCCACGTGCTCGGCGCTGACCAGGTTCAGGACCACCTCGTCGGCCTGACGGGCCGCCACCCGCGTCAGCGCCGGCCCGAAGGCTGCGATCGTCAGCGACGCCCGCGGCTGGGGCCGGCGCAGGCGGAAGCCGTGGGCACGGACGTACTCGCCGTCGAAGTCCGCCCGCTCGCCGTCGAGCAGAACACGGAGCACGCTCGCCGTCTCGCGCATTCGCCCGGCGAGGTTGTCCCACGGGCGGTCGTGCCATCCGGCGACGATCATCGGGCTCGAGGCCCCGAGGGCGATGTCGGCCGGGCGGCCGGTGAGGGTCGCCACCGACGCCACCCCGAGAGCGAGCGACACGGGTCCTCGGACGGTGATCGCGAGTGGGCCGATCTTCAGCCCGATGCGCTCGCTCTGCAGGCCGATCGCGGTGGCCAGGGCGAACGCGTCGAAGGAGTGCATCTCGCCCACCCACACCGTGTCCAGGCCGGCCCGGTCGGCCGCGATAGCGATCTCGACCGCCTCCTCGTCGGGGCGGTCCAGCCAGAACGGGATCGCCACGCCGACGCCGCTGCACGAAGTCTCGGGGCTCACAGGTCCGCCTATTAGTACAGGTCGATGCCGTCCGCGGCGGGGTAGCGAAGGTGCAACGCTTGCCCGCACAACAACCGACGGAGGTCCTCCCCGAATGCGCTCCGACATCGTTCCCGGCGCCACCTTCCCCGACTACGAGCTGCCCGACCACACGAAAACCCCTCGCAGGCTCAGTGAGCTGCAGGGCGATGACCCCCTGATCCTCACGCTCGCACGGGGCCACTACTGCCCCAAGGAGCACATGCAGCACCTGGAACTCGCCGCCGCCTACCCGAGGGTGGCCGTCGCCTACACCCAGATCGCCACGATCGCCACCGACGAGGACAACACCCTGAAAGAGTTCCGTGCCTCCGTGGGAGGCCAGTGGCCGTTCCTGTCCGACCCCGGCCGGACGGTCCAGAAGGACCTCGAGATCCAGGAGTACACCGACCCCGAGAACGACCCGATGATCCCCCACACGCTGGTGTTGAAGCCGGGCCTGGTGGTCCACAGCATCTACAACGGCTACTGGTTCTGGGGGCGCCCGTCGGTCGATGAGCTGTGGCGCGACCTGCGCGCCGCGAGCGCCGAGGTCCGCCCCGACTGGGATCTCGCCGCCCCAGGGCTGCGCGAGAAGTGGGACGCCGGCGATCGCTCCCCCTTCCACGGCTACGACGAACAAGCGAAGGAGGCCTGAGATGGCTCATGAGACCGGACCCGCGCTGGACTTTGTGCTGACCCACTTCATCGTCTCCGACGACGTCGAGCGCTCGCGGCGCTTCTACACCGAGGTGCTCGGTGGGGAAACGGTCCGCGAGTCCGGACCGGCCTACGTCGCGCTTGCCAACAGCTGGATCATCATCAACTCGGGCGGGGGGCCCACCGACGACAAGCCCGAGGTGATCCTCGAAACGCCCCCGGACCCGAACCGCACCAGCAGTTTCCTCAACATCAGGGTCGCCGACATCCAGGCGGTGTATGAGCTGTGGAGCTCACGCGGGGCGGAGTTCCTCACGCCTCCGATCCGCCGCGAGACGGAGATCCGCTGCTACATACGCGACCCCGACGGGTACCTGATCGAGGTCGGACAGACGACACTCCCGAGCGGCTGGCGTCCGCGCTCGGGCCAGTCCGTGGCTTCCGCCGGCGCGTCCTGAACCGCGAGCGGTCCTCGGGCTAGGAGTGCCTTAACCGCCCTCAGTCCAGATACGTGACGAACGTGCCCGGGTGCTGGCGTTCGGGCGCCGCGCTCTCCTGTCGCAGTGGCCCGAGGTGCAGCAGACCCAGCACCCGCTCCCCGTCCGGGAGCCCGACAGCTGCGCGGCCCTCGGGTGTGCGCAGGACGGCCGGGGTGCGCCAGTAGCCGGCGTATCCGCGCGCGTGGGCGGCGAGCAGCACGATGTAGGCGGCGATGGCCGTGGAGTGGAGGTCCTCCTCGTCCTGGACGGGGTCTCCGGCGAGCGCCGCGCTGACCACGATCAGCGTGGGGGCCCGGTCGAGCTTTCCCGCCTGCTCCTCTCCCGCCGCCCGCTTCAGCCGCTCGAGGGACTGCTCGCCCAACACCCGGAAGCGCCACGGGCTTGTGGCGTGGTGGTTGGGGGCCCAGCGGGCGAGCTCGAACAGCTCGTCGAGGACCTCCCGGTCCAGCGGCTGGGGGCCGAAGACCTTATGGGTGCGGCGGGTGCGGATCGCGTGTTCGGTGTCCATCGTGGTCATCCTCTGCACGGCTCCGTGCAGGTCCGGCGGGGCGGGTGCTCCCGCCGGCCACCGGTCGTTAGGCTTGCAGACGCGCAACGCGACCGGGGAGGAGCGAAGCCGCAGCGATGAGACAGGTGGCAGCACTTGACGCCGTATGGCTCGAGCTCGAGTCGCGTGACACGCCGATGCACGTCGGCGGTCTGCTCGAATTCACGCTCCCGAAGGACGCACCGCCCGACTACCTGAAGCAGATCTTCGAGGGGATGCGCTCGGTTCGCACGATCCCGCCGCCGTGGAACCTGCGACTGGTCGAGCCGCCCCTGATCGGCCCACGGCTGCCGCTGATGCGCGAGGTCCACGATGTGGATCTCGACTACCACGTCCGCCACTCCGCCCTTCCCCACCCCGGGGGTCAGCGCGAGCTCGGGATCCTCGTGTCCCGCCTGCACAGCAACCAGCTCGACCTGCACCGGCCGCTGTGGGAGGCGCACCTGATCGAGGGTCTGGCGGGCAACCGCTTCGCCATGTACACGAAGACCCACCACTCGCTGATCGACGGCGTCAGCAGCATGCGCCTGATCATGCGGGCACTCTCCAGCGAGCCCGACCGCCGGGACATGGCTCCCTTCTGGGGGGTGGGCGCCGGCTCGCGGCCCGCGAGCCCCGCAGGCGACAACGGGTCATCTGGCGTACTCGCCGGACCACTGCACGTGATCCGCGAGGGGGCGGCCTCGATGGGCGGGCTGTCCCGCGCCGCCTTCGACCTCGCCCGCGCCGCGGTCGACAGCAGTCCCCTGCAGGCCCCCTACCGGGCTCCCCAGTCGGCCCTCGGCGGGCCGCTCGAGGGCCAACGCCGCTTCGCCACCCAGCAGTACGACATCAAGCGCCTGCGGGCCATGGCCCGCAAGGCCGAGTGCACGCTGAACGAGATCGTTCTGTACCTCTGCGGGAGCGCACTGCGCAGCTACCTGGCCGAGCACGCCCGCGTGCCCCAGCGCCCCCTCACCGCAGGTATACCTGTGAACCTGCGCGAGGCCGACGACCAGTCGATGGGAACCGTCGTAGGCATGATCGTGGCCGAGCTCGGGACCAACATCGCGGACCCGCTGGAGCGCCTGCAGGCGATCAAGCGCTCCAGCGGCGAGGCCAAGCGGCACCTGCGCACGCTCCCCCCGGCGGCCCGCACCTCCTACACGCTGCTCATCAACGGCCCCTACATCGCCGGGCTGATCTTCGGCCTGGGCTCCCACGCGCCGATTCCGTTCAACCTCGGCATCTCCAACGTCCCTGGCCCGCCGGAGCCCGTGTACTTCAACGGCTCCCGGCTCGAGGCCCTGTTCCCGCTGTCCCTGCTGCTGCAGGGGAACGCGCTCAACATCACCTGTGTGAGCTACGCCGGGACGCTGAACTTCGGCTTCACCGGCGCCCGCGACACGCTGCCCCATCTTCAGCACCTGGCGATCTTCATGGGCGAGGCCTTCGAGGAGCTCGACCGGCTCCTACTCGGTGGAGGCAAGGCCAAACCGGCCAAACGCCCGGCGTCATCCGGCGCGGCGAGCAAACGCCCGGCGTCATCCGGCGCGTCGAGCAAACGGGCGGGCGCGTCGGGCGCGTCGCGCAAAGCGTCGGCCTCGTCGGGCGGGTCGCGCAAAGCGTCGGCCTCGTCCGGCGCGTCGG
Source organism: uncultured Solirubrobacteraceae bacterium (assembly GCA_963821425.1). Classification (GTDB taxonomy): domain Bacteria; phylum Actinomycetota; class Thermoleophilia; order Solirubrobacterales; family Solirubrobacteraceae; genus Palsa-744. The sequence continues at coordinate 829,670 of CAWGDS010000004.1, read as the reverse complement.
GCAAACGCGCCCGGCCGACAGCGAAACGCTGATCTACGGCGCGGGCGTTGCGCGCCCCCGGCCTACGGAACCCGGACGGAGAAGCGCCCGACGGGGATCGAGTGACCCTGTCCGGGGAGGCCGATGATCGGCATCGAGTTGGCCGCCCCGGTCGTCGGCACGTAGGAGACGGTGCCGTGTATCACGCCCGGGCATCTGTCGGGGATCAGGGTGTCGAAGTGCACCCGCTGTCCGACGCGGATGTCGTAGCTGGTGGGCCCGCCCGTTCCTCCGATATCGCACGTGTGGCTGTGGGGGTAGGCGAGGTTCAAGGTGTAGTAGCTCGCGCTGCTCGTGATCGCGACGTGCGAGACGAAGCTCACCCGCACCAGCTGCGACGGTTCGCCTCCCGGTTCCAGGTGCCGGAACCCCTGGGGCGGCCGCCCTTCGCAGGCCACGATCGTGTCGCCGACCAGCCGGTCGCAGTAGGACTTGGCGGCCACCGTCTCGACGCTGATGTGGCTGGCCAGCCGGCTCGCGCTCGGGACGATGCGGTGCGGTGCGACGAACCCGACCGGCGGGCAGCTGCCCATCAGCGAGGCGCGCGGGACCCTGCACACGTGCCCGTCCCGGTACCGCACCTGTGTGATCTCGCCCGCGGCGACGTTCGGGCCGCCGTTGTCGCCCGTGGCCATCGGGTTGCCGGCGCCGGCGGTGAGCGGGAGCACGATCAGGTAGGCGCCCGAGCCCTTCATGACGCTCAGGCCGCGTTCTGCGCCGTCGGGGAGCAGGTATCTGATCGACTCCGCATCCGGTCCCAACAGGCCGAAATAGACTTCCCGCATGTCCGCCGCGGGACACACGGTCTGCGGGCTCACAGCGGCGGAGTGCTGCCGGAACCGGCGCGCCACCGCGGTGGCGAGCGCAGCTGCGGACGCAGTCGTCGCGCAGCCACCCACGGAGGTGGGACGTTCGCCCCAGAGGCCGCTCGCGGGCACATCGCGCAGCCCCACGTTCACGAATCCGTGCCCGGCCGCATCGGTCACGTCGCAGCCGAGGTTGACGAGGTAGTTCAGCGACAGGGGATGGAAGCGGTCGTCGCCGCCGAAGGCGCCGTCGATCCCCAGCACGCCGATCGTCCCGTAGTCGACCCGGCCGAGGCTCACACAGGTGAGCCCGCGGGTGGTGCGCACGACGCGCAGTCCCCACGGCAGCCCGCCCGCGGGGTCGGGTGTGCGGATCGCGAGCAGTTCTGCGGTCGACGGGATGGCGACCCCTTCGCGAGCGCCGGGCGTCGCGGGCGTGGATGAGCCGAGCGTCGTTCCCCGCTTGAACACTCCGGTTGCCGTCAGACCCACGGCCACGCTCACCACGATCAGAGCGAGGTTCACCACCGCGCTTCGAGGAGTCGGGTGGAACACGCTCGAGCGCACCCACAGGGCCAGCCGCCGGCCGAAGGGCGCCCGGCGTTGGGGCGCGCCCGCGGCCAGGGCGGCACCGTCCGCCGCGGCCACGTCCGCCGGCACGGCGGCTCGCTCGGCGGCCTCGATCAGCGCAGCCCTCAGGCCCGGTAGGTAGCTCACGTGGTTCCTCCCATCGCTGGGTCCTCGGTCAGCGAGGTCCTCATCGTGTGAAGGCCCCGACTCACGCGCTTGCGCACGACGCTCTCGGAGCAGCTCAGCTTCTGGGCCAGCTCGGCGTAGCCACGTTCCTGCACCACCCGGCCCTCGACCGCCAGCCGCTGGTCGGGCGGCAGCGCGTTGAGTGCGTCCAGCACCTGCCCCTCGGTCTCGGTCAGCTCCTCGATGCGAACGAGCTCCGGGTCTTCGAGCGCGAGCGGCTCCATGCCCAGGGAGCGGCGGGCGCGATCCTCGACCCGGCCACGCTGCCAGAGGTCGGCGAGCTTGTGACGCGCGATCCCGAACAGCCAGCCGCGGGCGCTGCCCTTCGAGGGCCTGAACGTCGGCGTGGACGCGAGCGCCGCCGCGAACACCTCCGCGGTGAGGTCGGCGGCGAGGTCTGCGCGGCTGGTGTTGCGGACGAAATACGCCAGCAGTAGCCGCTCGTAACGGTCATAGAAGGCCCCGAAGGCCTGGGGGTCGTGGACGCTTGCGGTCAAGAGGGTCGCGTCATCGCTGTGCGTTTCCCACGCAACTCCCATCACCCCTATGTTCCGTTCTGGCCGGATTTTGTGACATGGCCGCCGGCGGGCACGTCCGCGGGCGCCTGTAATCGAGCGCCCCGATCCGGCCATAGTTGAGGTGTGGACGAGGAGCAGATCCAGGCCATCAGCCGGCTCTACGAACGTCACGCCCCCGCTGTGCACCGCTACGCCCTGCGGCGCTCGGACCCGGACACCGCCGAGGAGGTCACCGCACAGGTGTTCCTGGTGGCGTGGCGTCGAAGGGAGGCGCTGCCCGAGGAGCCGCTGCCCTGGCTCTACGGGGTCGCCCGGCGGGCTCTCGCCGACCAGCGCCGCGGAGCGTCCCGGCGCGTGCGCCTGCGCGACCGCTTGCAGGGCGAGGCGGCAGGCGGGGACGCCGGCGTCGTCCCGCAGGGCGCCGAGCTCGATCTCCCCGACCACGGTCTCGCACGCGCCCTCGGTGGACTCTCGGAGACCGATCGCGAGGCCCTGCTGCTGCGCTACTGGGAGGACCTCGCGCCAGCCCAGATCGCCCGCGCGATGGGCTGCTCGCGGGCCACCGCGGCCGTGCGCCTGCATCGCGCCCGGACACGCCTGCGCCGGGCGTTGGAGGCGCACGGCGCCCAGCAAACCGAAGACGACAGCACGGGAGAACCGTGCGTGGAGGGAGCGGAGTCGGCATGAGCAGCTTCGTCGCAATCGAACAGCGCCTGCGGGTGGCAAGACCCTCCGCGGAGACCCCGACCCCCTCGCTGGCCTCGATCCTCGAGCGCATCGCGCGCTCCGAGGATGCGCCGGACCGGGCGTCGGGTGCTCCCGGTCAGGCGCCGGCTCTGCAACCGCGGCGCGCCCGGCGCTGGTGGCAGCGCGGCCGGTTCCTGGTTCCCGCGATCGTCGCGGCCGTTGTGCTCGCCGGTGCCGGCGGAGTGGCCCTGCTCGAGCAGGGCAGCCCCCTGCCGGCGGCCTACGTCCTGCCCGCGAACCCGGAAACGGGACTGGGCCAGCCCGAAGCGGCGAGCCTCGCGCCGCTGCCGATGCGCGTTGCCGACCCCGTAGGCGGGCCCCCGTGGGCGATGCGGGTGATCCACACCACCCGGGGGCTCGTGTGCCTGCAGGCCGGCCGCCTCGTCAACGGCCAGCTCGGAGGCCTCGGCAGCGGTTACGCGTTCCAGGCTGACGGCCGCTTCCACCCGTTCCTGGCCGAAGACGCGATCGGGACCGACGCCTGCCCGGCGGTCGGCGGTCAACGCGGCGCCTTCCTGCCGGGCCAGCCTGTGATCGTGCCCGCCAACGCCCTGCCGCTCGCGGGCGAAAACGTGGCCCCCGCGGATCAGGTCCACTGCGACCTCCCCGGGCAGGAAGACTGGGGCGTGCGCTGTCCGCAGTCCGAACTGCGCCAGGTGGCGATGGGGCTGCTGGGACCGGACGCGAGCTCGATCGCCGTCTTCTCCGGAGGGTCGGGCTTCATGGTCAAGCCCTACGGTCCCGAGGGCGCCTATCTGATCGTGCTGCCGGCCCAGGCCGGGGCCGACGCGAGCATGTCCTCGGGCGGGTATGCAGGGCCGTTCGGCTGGGCCAGCAACGCCCCCGGTGGCGCCGTGCTGAGGGTCACCTACAACGACGGCTCGCAGTGTGAGATCCCGGACACCGGATCCGGCGGGCACCAGTGCCGCCCGCGGGGCGCCGAGGCCGAAGGCGGGTCGGTCCCCACCGCGCTCCCGAACACGACCGTCCACGCCGGCTACGTGCCGTCCGCCGGTCACCTCGAAGCCGCGCTGATGGCCGACGCCCGCAACACCCCGCCCGACACCTTGGAAGCGTTCCGGCCCGTCCAGGCGGGTGAGGAAAGCGCCGGCCCGGCGGCGTCGGTCAGCTTCGATGCCCCGATCGCGGCCCGGGGCGCCTCCAGCGCCTACGTCGTCGAACTCGTGCCCCGCGAAGTGGCGGGTTGCGCAACCCCGTCGCTGATCGTCTCCCAGCCCAGCAGCCAGGACATCGCCGCCGGCCAGCAGGTGCAGATGACCGTTCCCCTGGAGGGCACGTGCGCCACCAGCTACTCAGGGCGCGTGTTCTTCGCCCACTCCTCGAGCGTGGGCGGCGAAAGCGGCGGCGAAGGGCCGCTGTACGAGGTCATCTCCCACCAGTTCCTACCCGGCGGGCGCGGCAACCCGTCGAAGTTCCCGACCGTGGGGCGCTTTCAGATCAGATCGTCGGGTTGATCTCCAGCGCTTCTTCGCTCGTGAGCGTGATCGTGCCCGAGAGGCCTATGGCTTCGACGGGGGGACCGGCGGGGTGGGTTTCGAGCGTGTCTTTGACTTTCGTTCCTTCGGCCGTTTCGTATTCGCTCGGCTTCTGCATCCCCTTGCTCTCCTTGAACTTCAAGGCTGTGGTGTTGCTCGACTTGGCGGTCTTGACGTCCACCAGCACCGACCCGGTCAGTTCGGTTCCGACGCCGGCGCATGCGTATCTGAGTGCGGAGCCGTTGACCGCCGGTGAGAGGTCGAGCGCGGCCTTCCTGCCCTTCTTTTCCCACACCAGCACGCCGACGAGCGGACTCGTCGTCCGCAGTTCGCCCGCTGCCGAGCCAGACGACGTGCACGCGCTGTGTTCGCTTTCGCAGCCGGTGAAGGCGAGGTTGAGCGATTCCAGACCGGACGCGAGGAGGATCCCTTTGCCGCTCGCCGATTTGCAGGAGACGACCTTCTTGGCCGGCGTTTCGAGCTTGATCGCTCCGCCGCTGAGCGTGACGCCCCCTTTGGCGGCTCCCGGGTCCCATTCGTCCACCTTTTTGCCCCCGAGCTTGTTGCACTTGGAGCTCGAGAACTTGCCTTTCCCCGCTTCCACCGTCAAACAGCGGCCGAATTCAGGCGGGGATTGCGTCATCGCCTTCACGAGTCGCATTTCGAGCTTGTTGTGGCCTGTTTCCTCGACCGTGCTGACTCCGTAGTAGAGCGGCTCCCCTGCTTTGCCGGCCACGTACGCTTCGGTTGCCCCCGGCGGTAGCTCTTCCACAGGCGGCGAGGTGGGGGTGGCCTGCACCTTCACCGGTTTGGAGCTGAACGGTGTCAGCAGATTCGGCGTGGTGAAGACCTCGAAGCCTTCGGGAGTGCCGTAGCCGGGATTCGAGGGTTCTCCCTTCACCCACGTCAGACGCAACAGCCCGTTGCCTTCGTTCGTGGCTTGCGGGCTCAGTTCATAGAGTGGTGGGGGTTTGACGGCTTCGATCCCTTCACCCGGATGCTCTTCTTCGCCGGCGAAGGTCGCGGTGGCGAGGCTCGGGTCGAAGTTGCCCACGCTGGATTCGTCGGGCACAAGGATGTAGGGACGCTGGATAAAGACCGGTTTGTGGTCGGGTTTGAGTTCACCCAGAGCTTCGCTGAACTCCTGCCGTGGCTGGAAGATGAAGTTTTCGTGGAAGTTTTCGTCGATCGCCAGTTCCACGTTGTACAGCGGTATGTTCGCGACGTCTTCCACGCCCAGCAGCACGTGGTAGGGCGTAGCCACGGTGAATTTGCCTTCATCGGCCCGCACCTTCAGCTTCAAGGCGTTCGCTCCCCACACGTGGAACGGGGTGGGAACCGACGCGAGCGAGTTGATTGGGGCCTCGAACGGTTCGAGCTGGCCCTGGTAATCCGCCGACAGCAGGTATTCGCCCGGTTCGTCGCCGCGGATGATCCAACTGGTGCTTGCGCTACCCAGCGGTTTGATGTCCGCCAACGTCTGCGTCGGCGACTGGGGGGTCGGAGTCGGAGCGAGGCTCAAGCCGACGGGCAGGTTCAGCGTCGCGCTGTTGTGGGTCAGTTCGAATGGCTCTTCCGGCGAGAGGTTGACGATGCCCATGCTCACTTCCAGGAACTGCTTGAGCATCGAAGCGTTCCCGTGGAGGATCAGGTACTGGAGCGCGGGGGGCGACGGCGGGCGTTCTCCTTCTTCTTCTTCGGCTTTGTGCGGAGGAAGGATCGGCTGGATCACGATCGTGCGCCCGCCCCCGCCCGGGCCCGCGGGTTCGGTGATCACGCAGCCGCTCGAGTTGCAGTCCGGTTCATCTCCTTCTTCTGCACCTCCCCCTTCCCCGCCGCCTCCAGCTTCGCCGCCTCCTCCGGCGTTGCCTCCCTCACAAGGCGGCAGGAGCTCGCCGGCAGCATTGACGCGACAGTGGAGGATCGCTTCGCTGCCGTTGTTCCCGAACGGCAGGACGACTTCGAATTCGAACACCTCTCGGTTTTCAGGGTTATTGGGGTTGATGCCGGCCCGTTCGATTTCTTCGAGGGTCATTTCGTGTGATTCGGCTTTGGTTTCGGCAACGTCGCCGGCTTGGAGCGTGATCGTGGTGGTGCCTTCGCCTTGTTCGTTCACGGTGAGGTGTCCCGTCGCTGGGCGATAGCTGCTCTTGTAGGCGAACACCGTCGCCGTCCCCTGCGGAAGGCTGATGAGCGTGGCTTCACCCGCCGCTTCAGTGAGCGACTCGGAGCGGGCGCCGGTGGGTGACTGGTAGAGCACCTCGGCGCCCGATATGGGGTGTTTTTCGGCGTCTAGGACGTGCACGGTCACACCGCCACCGCCATGCGTGCAGCTGTTGATCGTGACTTCAATCGTGTCGCTTTGGTGTTCGGCACCGCGCGTCACCGTCAATTTGGCTTTGTAGGTGCCCGGCGAGGAGTAGGTGTGCTGCACGATCGCCCCGTATTGGAACAGGGTGTCACCGAGTTCCCATTCGTATTCGCCGATCTCCGACGCGGGGGTGCTGGCGCTGCCGTCGAAGGTGACGACAGAACCCACACATCCGGCCAGGTCTTCGCCCGCGTCCGCGCGCAGCGGCAGCGAGGTGATCACGGCGGTCTTTTCGGACTCGGCCGGTTCGCCTTCTCCACCGGCGTTGAAGGCGGCCTCTTCATCGCGCAGAGTGTGGCCGACATCGGCCGATTCGAGCAGGTAGCTGTGGTCGTTCGCTCCTTCGATCGCTTCGCATTCGCCTCCTGATGGGCTGCAGCGCAGCCACTGCTCGGCGTAGCGGGTCGGGGTGTTTTCCCAGCTGCCGTGGGCGACCTCGAGCGTGTCTCCCTGCCGGTCATCTCCGCTGACCGTCGGCGGGGTGGTGTTGACGGGTACACCCGGAAGGGGTGCGGTGAAGGGCCAGGTCGCTCCCGTCCCGCTCCCATTCTGCGGCCCGCCGACGATGGCCCTGGGGGCGGTACCGGGGCTGGACTGGAGTGCCAGCGAGGCACCGAGGCGACCGGGTCCGCTCTCGCCGCTGCCGGTGAGCTTTTCGCCCAGCTGTCCCCAGGTGGAGGCAGGCCGGGCGAACGTCCACGCGGCCCCGGCGCCGAGGTCGTCCTCGTCGGCGCCGACGAGCGCGGTTTCGCCCGCCGCGGAGATCGCCACGCTCGCCCCGAAGGCCCCGCCGCCGACCTCTTCACCCGCTTTCGGGGTCAGCTTCGGCCCCTGCTGCGTCCAGGTTCCTTCAGAGTTCCCGAACGCCCACGCCGCCCCGTCTTTGAGTTCGTCGCCCGGACCGCCCACCAGCGCCGTCTTGGCTTCGCTCGAGAGCGCCACGCTTTCCCCGAAGCGAGCATCCCCGGACTCTCCGCCACCAAGCAGCTTGGCGCCCTGCTGCACCCAGTTGGAGCCCGACACGCCGAAGAACCACGCGGACCCGAGTTCGCCGTCGTCGGCGGGGGCGCCGATCAGTGCGACTCCCCCATTCGCCGATTCGAGCACGACGCTCGCTCCGAATTCGCCGGCGCCGGTCTCTTCGCCGCCGTTCGGGGAGATCTCTTTGCCCTCCTGGATCCAGCGGGGTTTTTTGTTGTGCCCCGTAAACGCCCAGGCGGCGCCCGCGTCGCTCCCCGCGGCGGGCGCACCGACGATTGCTATCGCGCCCCCTGAGGACACCGAGACGCTCTCTCCGAAGTGCCCGGCGCCGAGCTCTTCGCCGCTTTTCGGCGTCAGCTTTTCGCCTTCCTGAACGAACAGGTTCGCCACGCGGGCTTGCTGGAACACCCACGCGGCGCCCACGCCGCCGTTGTCTCCCGGCGCTCCCACGAACAGCGCTTTGCCGTTGAGTGAGACGCTCTGTCCGAAGTGTCCGGCGCCGATCTCTTCGCCGCTTTTCGGCGTCAGCTTTTCGCCACTCTGAACCCACGTTTTGCCCGACCGCTTGAAAACCCAGACGCCGCCGGCTCCACCGGCGTCGCCGGGGGCGCCGACCGCGAGGATGCTGCCGCTCGAGGACAGCGCGACGCTTGTGCCGAATTCGCCGCTGCCGCTCTCGCCGGTGGCGGTGATCTTTTCAGCCGACTGCACGAACGGGTCGATCCGCAACGGGAAGCTGGCGTTCGCCGCGTCCACCCGCAGCAGCAGCTCGTGTGGGCGCAGTTCGAGCCAGCTCGAGAGAGTGCGACCGCGAGCGTCCGTTGCGACCATGCCGCTGTAGCGCAGCGCCGGTCCTCCCGGGCCGCTGAGCGTGACCACGTGGCCGGCCGCGGAAAGCGCAGCACGGGCGTTCCCGGTGAGGCCCAGGCGAAGAGTGAGCGGTGAGGCGGGGCGTCCCTGCGGCGCCCGCGGGATGCTGAAGCCCTGCTCGAGACCGGCAGGCCCGTTCACGTACCACTCGTCCACGGAGCCGTGCGCGTAGGTGACGCGGTTGAGATGTGCGCGTGGCTGAGCGGGGGCCACGGGACGTAGCGCGCTGCCGAAGCCGATCGCCGTCAGGTCGAGCCCCACCTGCGTCCCTGCGGAGCTCACGAGCGCGCCGCGTCCCGCGGTGAACGACGCCCCCAGGCGCTGTCCCGGGTTAGCCGCCTGCAGCCCGTGAGACCCTGCTCTGACGAGGTATCCGCCCGAGCTCGTTCCGAGCGACGCCGACACGGTCGGCCGGGCTGAGGCCGGGACGCGCGCGAGGCCCATCGCCGAGGTTCGCGACCGCGCCGCGGCAAGCGAGCGCGGGGTGCTCTGATGCGCGGCGGGCAGAGCCAGGCGCAGGCCGATTCCGACGAGCAACGCCGCCGTGGCACACGCGGCGAGCGCCCATCGGCGCCCGGGTCTTACGAGCGTCCCCGGCCGACCGGTCGGTACTGCAGTTTGCGCCGCCTGCGGGGTGCCTGAACCCATGCCTGTGAGGCGCGCCTTGCGCGTGAACATGCCCCTCATGAATCCCCCTTCCACTCTTGACGAGTAGAGCGCTGCCGATCCGTTCGGACCGACAACGGAAGCTAGCAAAGTCGGTTTTCACATGTCCTGGCGCAGGTAGGCGAGCACCGCGAGCACGCGCCGGTGGTCGTTGGCGGCGGGCGGTAGGTCGAGCTTGGACATGATGCTCTGGACGTGCTTCTCGACGGCTCCCACGCTCAGCACGAGCGTGTCGGCGATGCCGGCGTTGGAGCGGCCCTCTGCCATCAGCCCGAGGACCTCGCGCTCGCGCGGCGTGAGCCTCGCCAGCGGGACGTCCTCGCGGCGGGCCCGGAACAGCTGGGCCACGACGTCGGGGTCCAGGGCCGTCCCTCCGTCGGCCACTCGTCGCACCGCCTCGAGGAAGTCGGCGACGTGCATGATGCGGTCCTTGAGCAGGTAGCCGACACCCTCCGCCCCACCCGCCAGCAGCTCGGCCGCATAGGTCTCCTCGACGTACTGGGAGACGACCAGGATCGCCGTCCCGGGAAGCCGCCGGCGCAGCTCCAGCGCCGCCCGCAGGCCCTCGTCGCGGAATTCCGGCGGCAGGCGGATGTCGACCACCGCCAGGTCGGGCTCATGGGCCACCACCTCACGCACCAGCGCGTCACCGTCGCGCACCGCCGCCACGACCTCGATGTCGTTGTCCCGCAGCAGTCGCGTGAGGCCGTCTCGCAGCAGCGCGAGGTCCTCGGCGATCACGACCCGCACGGCAGCTCCGCGCGGATCTTCGTGGGTCCTCCGAGCGGGCTGCTCACGGCCAGCTGTCCGTCGAGCGCCTCCACTCGCCGGCGCAGCCCCCGCAGTCCTCCGCCCTCGGGGTTGGCGCCCCCGCGGCCGTCGTCGCGGACCTCGAGCTCGAGCCGCTCGCCGACCCGGCGGACATCGATCTCGACGCGACGCGCGTTGGCGTACTTGCCCGCGTTCGCGAGCGCCTCGGCGATGACGAAGTAGGCGGCGGTCTCCACCACCGGGGGGAGTCTGCCGGGGAGCGACACGTACACGGTCACCGGCATCGGGGTGGAGCTCACGAGCGCCGCTATCGCCGCCTCCAGGCCGCGGTCTGAAAGCACCGGCGGGTGGATCCCGCGGGCGAGGTCGCGGAGCTCCCTCAGCGCCTCCTCGGCTCCCACGCGGGCCTCGGCCAGCAGCTCGCTCGCCCGCTGGGGATCGTCGGCGATCGTGTGCTCGGCCATGCCGAGGCTCATGCCCAGCGCCACCAGCCGCGCCTGCGCGCCGTCGTGCAGGTCGCGCTCGATCCTTCGCAGCTCGGTCTCCTGCTCGTCGACGGCGCCCGCACGCGTGCTCTCGAGCGTGTCGATGCGTTGCGTCAGCTCCGCCTCCCGCGGCGAGGACAGCCACGCGCCCGCAACCCACACGCCCGCGGTCAGGGCCATCACAAGCAGCGGCCACACGGGCCAGAAGTAGCCGCCGCCCGCGGCCGCCCACACTCCGATCAGGTACAGCTCGACCGCCACCGCCACGCCGGCAAAGGCCGCGAACGCCCGGCTCCTGAAATGCCGCCTGACCCAATCCGGGCGCTCACTGAGGAACACGAACCAACCGTGGATCGCGAGCGCCAGCGCGAGCGCCAACAGCACCCACATGGGCCAGAAGTAGCCCCGCGAGGTGAGCGCCCACACGGCGATCAGCAGGAGCAGCACCAGCACGTCCGCGACCCCGTGCGCCTCCAGGGCCGCCCGGCGCCCGAGTCTCTGTGCGGCTCTACCCACGGACGTGTCCCCGGCGCCGGCGCCCGCCGCATCGCCGTCCCCTGCACTCCCGCTCGCCGCGCTCGCATCCGGCGCGCCGGCGGCCAGCAGCGAGGACGCGAGCGGCCCGAAGGGCTTGGCCACGAGCGCGCCCAGGAGGATGCCCGCCGGCAGCAGCAGCACGCCCACCGGGATGAACACGAGCGACTGCGCGACCGTGTGGACATGCCATCCGCCGATGTCGGCTCCGGCACTCGTGAGCGCCCACACCGGCGCGAGCATCAACCCCACAGATCCCGCCAGCAGGACGAACACGGCTATCGCAAGCGGGACCCCGATCAACCAGCGCACCAGCAGGTAGGCCTGGGCGCGCCAGAAGGGGCCGCTGAGCATCGCTCCCAGGTAGCGCCAGAAGCCGATGCCCCGGCGCGGGAACTCCGGTCCCCGCACATCGGCTCCGAGCAGGCTCCGGGCCACGCCCGCCTCGAGCTGCCCGCAGCCTCGCGCGAGCGCCCCGAGCCCGAGCAGGGCGGGGATCACGAGCGGCGTGATCAGCACGGACGCGCACAGGCTCCACCCGATGACAAGTACCAGGAACCAGGTCTGCCCGAGCACGAACCCGGAGAGCACGAACCCGAGGCGCCGGTAGGTGTCCGGCGCCGACAGCTCGCGGGCGAGGGAGCCCATGCTCAGGCGGCCTCACGCACGCGCTCGAGGACGCCGCCCCGCCCGGCGCGGGCGTCTGCGAGCCGGCGCTGCCCGCCCGCCTCGAGGTTCACGCGCGGCAGCCACTCGAGCCACCGCGGCAGGTACCAGTTCCACTCACCCAGGGACTTCATCGTCGCGGGCAACAGCACGCCACGGATGACCGTTGCGTCGAGCAGCACCGCCACCGAGAGCCCCACGCCCAGCTCCTTGATGTCGAGCGTCGGCAGCGAGGCGAAGACCGCGAACACGGCCACCATCACGGCCGCCGCGGCGGTCACCGTCCCGGCGGTGCCGCGGATCCCTCGCGATACCGCCTCGGCCGTCGTGTGGCCGTCGTCGTGCAACTCCTTGATGCGGCTCACGATGAACACGTGGTAGTCCATCGAGAGGCCGAACAGGACGGCGAACAGGAACAGCGGCAGCCACGTGACCACGGCACCGTCGGAGTGAAAGCCGAGCGGTCCCTGCAGGTGGCCGTCCTGGAAGATCCACACCAGCACCCCGTAGGCCGCTCCCACCGACAGCAGGTTCAGCACGATCGAGCTGAGCGGGATCACGATCGAGCGGAAGACCACCAGCAGCAGCAGGAAGGCCAGGCCGAGGATGAAGGCGAACACGAGCGGGAAGGTCTGCTTGATGCGGTCGTTGAAGTCCTGCGTACCGGCCGTTTCGCCGGTCACCGCCCAGCTCGCGCCCGGCACTCCTCCGAGGCTCGCCGGCAGGACCCGGGTGCGGAGCGTCTGCAGCGCCTGCATCGAGGCGTGATTCCCTCCGCTGCCGACGAGCGGCACCTCGACGTTCGCGACGGTGCGGTCCCTGTTCCACGTCACCGCGATCGGTTCGCGGGCTCCGCCCCTCGCCAGCGCGAGCCGGCGCAAGCGGGCGAGCGCCGCCTGCGCCGAGGGCGAATCTCCGGTGGGGCTCTTGAACGCGACCACCGCCGGCGTCTGGGCGCCCGGAAAGGCCTTCTGGATCTTCTCGTAGGTGGACATGATCGGGATGCTCCTCGGGAGGTCGCCGACCCCGGGCAGCGTGGTGTGCAGCTTCAGCGCCGGCAGGGCCAACACCACCAGCACCGCCGAGGCGAGCAGAACCGCGCTCTTCGGGTAGCGGAGCACCGGTCCGAGCACTCGGTCCCACACACGCGAGGTCGGCCGGCTGGTGCGCAGTTTCCCCTTTTCGACGTTGTCGCCGAGGCGTCCGAGCAGGGCGGGCAGCACCGTCAGCGAGCCCACCATGGCGGTGAACACGACCAGGATCGCCCCGACCCCGATCGAGTCGAACACCTTCGTGCCCGACAGCAGCATGCCGGCCATCGCGATCAGCACGGTGATGCCCGAGGCGAGCACGGCCCGTCCCGAGGTGGCGGCGGCGCGGCCAAGGGGATCGGGGTGTCCCGCCCGGCGCTCCTCGCGCTCGCGCTTGAGGTAGAAGAGGGAGTAGTCCACGCCCACGGCCATCCCCATCAGGAGCATCACGGAGCTGGTCGCTTCCGAGGCGTGCACGAGGTGGCTGGCGAGCGCCGCCAGGCCACCGGAGCCGAGCACCGCAGAGAACGCCAGCAGGACCGGCAGGCCGGCTGCCACGAACGCCCCGAAGGCGATCAGCAGCACCGCGAAGGTGATCGGCAGCGACAGCTCCTCGGCCCGCGCGAGTCCGGCACTGACGGTCTTACGCACTTCCCGTTCCCCGCTCGCCTCGCCGAACTCCTTCACCTCGAAGCCGGGCGCCGAACGCTGCAGCGAGGAGACCGCCGCGAGCGCCGGCAGGACGTGTTCGGAGGCATCTTCGGCGGAACCCTTCAGTTCGAACTCCACGAGCGCCGAGTGACCGTCCTTCGAGAGCTGGCCGGCGTTGCCCGGCGACAGCGGCGAGCGCAGTTTGGTGACCTGCGGCAGGGCGCCGAGCCGCGCCACCACCACCGCCAGCTCCCGCCGGTAGGCGGGGTCCGAGCTGCGCAGGGAGCTGCTGTGCACGAGCACGTCCTCGCCGGCGTGTTCGCCGAAGCCGGCCCGTTCGAGGATCGCCTGCGCGCGGGCCGCCTGACCGGTGGACTGTTCCCGGTTGGCGAGCTTCACGGTCCCCACGGCGTGACCCACCGCGATCGCCATGACGACCAGGGCCAGCCACCCGAAGGTGGCGGTCTTCCAGTGTGCGGCACTCCAGCGACCTGCTCGGGCGGCGATGTTCATGGCGGCTCCCTTTCGATTGCCTGTGATCCATCGCAAGCTTCGTCGGGGTCAACGGCCGCGCCAATGCGGCCAGCTGGCAGCCGAGGGTGGGGCTAGCTGGTGTGTCGGGGCACGGCGCCGGCGGGCGTCAAGGCAGGCCGAACACGGGCGCCCGCGGCGTCAGCTCAGGTCGAGCACGGGCGTGGGCGGCTCGATTTCGGCCTCCGCGTCCTCGGCGGGGATGATCCCCGTGCCGATCGCGAAGAACTCGATCGTGTGGCTGCCCCAGCCGTGGCTCTTCTCCTGCAGCTGCACGCCGACGATGCCCTCGGCCTTTATTTCCTGGGCCTCGCTCTGCATCCTCGACATCGCCAGCTCGCGGGCGTCGTACAGCGCCTGGGTGTAGTTCGCGAGCTCGACGTTGCGACCCGCCTGGGCGAGCGACTTCAACGCGCCCCGGTGGGCCACGTGGTAGACGCAACTGCCCATCACCATGCCCACCGGGCGGTGGCCCGTGCGAAGCAACGTCCAGAAGTCCTGGCCGGACAGGTCGCTCGTGAAGGGCCGCCCGCTGGGCGCCCGATGGAGCTTTCCCTCCCGGTGCCTGACGGCCGTGCCGATGGCGATGAACTCGGCCATGTCCTGGCCCCACTCGTAGCGGCCGATGTCCAGCCGCACCCCGACGACGCCGTCGGCGCCGAGCTGGTCGGCCTCCTCCTCCATCCTCGTCATCGCCAGCTGGCGGGCGTTGTACATCGCCTCGGAGAGCACCGTCAGCTCCCTGCTCGTTTTCCAGCCCGCCATCTGGATGCCGATGTGGTAGATCGAGCTGCCCACCACCAGCCCGACGGGGTCGAAGCCCGCCTGCTTGATCAGCAGGAACTCGTTCACGGACAGGTCCGACGTGAACAGCCCCGCCTTGTTCTGCTCCAGGCGCGCCCGCCCGGCCTCCGGTACCCCCTCCAGCGTCGTGGGGTCGTACGCGGCCTCTGTCTCGGTCACTTCACCGTCGCTCATGGGCTGGTCCTCTCGTCGTTCAGCGTGATTTGCGGATCGGGTGCCGCTGGATGGGCGCCGGACGCCCCGCGGATAGCAGTGCCCATCACGTGCAGTGTCACCACCAGGCCGCGCACGTTCCCGCCTCCCATCCTGATGTCCTGGAAGGCGATCGTGTGCTCGAGGTTGACACCCACGACGCCCTCGGCGCCCAGCTGGCGCGCCTGCTCGGTCAAGCGTCCCAGGGCGGTCTCTCGCGCCGCGTAGATGCCACGTGTGTATTCGGGGATCTCTTCGTTGGCCCAGCTGAGCATTCCCTGGCCCGGCGACATCATGCCCCGGTGGATGAAGAAGCAGGAGCTCGCGGCGACAAGGCCGCAGGGCTGGACCCCGGCCTGCCGCAGCTTCCAGTAGTCCTGGACCGACAGGTCCGTCAGCACGACCCACTTTCCCGTCGCCTGTGGGTCGCGCACGGCTGTGCCCATCACCACGTACTCGATCGCCCCTTCGGCGAAGTCGTGTTCGCCGCGGCGGAGGTGGACGCCCACCACGGTGTTGGCACCGGCGAGTCCCGCCTCCTGTGCGATCCGGTGGAGGGCCCGTTCGCGGGCCTCGTTCCAGGCCTCGGTGAGAACCGCGAGCTCTTCGAACATCGAGCCGTCCCAGTTGTAGGAGCCGCCATACCCGTACTGCCAGCCCACCTGGTAGATGCAGCTGCCCATCACCTGGCTCAACGGCTGCAGGTCCAGTTCGTGACCGAGGGCGAACTCGGCCACCGACAGGTCCGAGGTGAATCCCTGGCCGGTGGCGTCCCGCAGCCCCTGCAGGCGCCGCTCGGCGGCCAGCGGGAGCTCGCCGGCTTCGATCCGGGCAAGCGAAGCCGCCTGCTCGCGCTCGTCGATCTCGGGCGTGCCGGGCATCGGCTCAGTCCAACAACTTCGACAGCGCTGTGCGCGCCTGGGCGCTGCGCTCGGCCTCCGAGCGCAGCTCGTCGGTCAGGGCCCCCACCCACGTGGCCGGGTCCAGCGGCTCGCGCTTGATCGAGATCCCGCCGACCTGCTTCTCGCGCGAGCACTCCAGTTGCTCGTCACGGACGGCGAGCTGGAAGCGGGTGTCACCGAGCTCCACCTGCAGCTCGCTCACGCGCTTGGGCCCACGCCCGAGCAGCCCGCCGCCCCGCCGGCGCACCTGGGTCATCCCGGGGAGGCTCTCCTCGAGCTTGCCGGCGAGCACCTCCACGGAGATCCTGAGGTCCCCTCCGTCGGCGCGCAGACCGGCGGCAGAGAGGTCGAAGTCCTGTCCCGGGTCCTCCTCCGTCTGCCGCGCCGGCGCCACACCCCCAACCCTATCCCCGAGCCGCTCGCCTCGGGCGTCCCGGCGACGTAGACTCAGGCCCCTGCCGGTCGAACACGACAAGCGCTTCCCCGGGGAGTCCGAGGAGTACCGCCGCGAGCGCAACCGCCTGCTCGAGGCGGAGGTCGAGCTCCGCCGGGCGATCGAGCGGGTGGCGGCCCAACGACGGGCGTTGCCGCCGGGCGGGGTCGTCCCCGAGGACTACGTGTTCGAGCGCGTCCGGGGCGACGGCGGAGAGGTGCGTTTCTCGGAGCTGTTCGAGCCCGGGAAGGACACGCTGGTGGTGTACGGCTTCATGTTCCCCCGCTACTCGGCCGACGACAGGCCCGGTCCCTCGGACGGCAGGACGGCCGAGCTGCCGCTGAAGGAGACCCCGTGCGCGTCCTGCACGTCGATCCTCGACTCGCTCGACGGCGCCGCCCGGCAGCTGCCCCGGCAGATCAACCTCGCCGTGATCGCGAAGACCGCTCCGGCGCGGATCGCCGCCTTCGCAGAGGACCGCAGCTGGCGCTATCTGCCGCTGCTGTCCTCACGTGGCAACGACTTCAACCGCCACTACCACTCCGAAACGCCCGAGGGCGAGCAGCAGCCGGTGATGAACGTGTTCCGGCGTGACGGCGTCGAGATTCGCCACTGCTGGGCCACCGAGCTGATGTGGGCCCCCCGCGAGGAGGGGGAGGAGGCCCGTCATGTGGACTCGATCTGGCCGCTCTGGAACGTGCTCGACATGACCCCGGGCGGGCGTGGCAGCATGCAGAACTTCCCCGGGCTCGGCTGACAGCCGGCCGGACCTCGCGGAACCGGTCCGCCGTGTTAGGGGCCCTGCATCATCATCGCCCCGTGGCCCGGGACGGTCAGCCCGGGCGTGGCGCCCGGATCCGAGAGCACCGCGATCCCCAGCGCCAGCAGCACCACGACCGTCGTCGCCACCGCGAATCGCCGCCAGGGCGTGAGCTTCTGGACCGCCACCAGCACGCCCACGAGCGCCATCCACGTGAGGCTCATCACTCCCAGCGCAAACAGGGCCGCCATCAGCGCCGCGCAACAGCCCAGGCAGATCCCGCCCACGCGCGCCCCGGCCCACAGCCCGCCGAGCCGCCCGTCGCGGCTGCCGGCCCGTAGCTCCGAGAGAGGGCTGCGGCAGCGCTGCAGCCACCCCGCCTTCAACGGGCTCAGCTCATACGCCGCCCCCAGCACGAGCACCCCTCCTGCCAGCCGGTGCCCGCCATCGCTCCAAGCGAGGCTGCCCCCGAACAGATGGCTCCCCAGCCGGATTGCCGCATACGCCGCCACGCCCACCGCCGCCCAAACCAGCAGGTAGCCCGTCACGAACATCAGCGATCGCCCCAATCGGCGGCCGTCCCGCTGGGCCGAGTAGAGCGCCGCCGTGGGGGCCAGCGACGGCAACATCATCGCCGCCATCATCACCGCCCACACACCCGCGAACCAGCCCAGCGAGCCGAGCTCCGCGGTCGGGCCCGAGAACATGCCCGCCATCCGTTCGGCGGTCCACCACCAGCACGCCCCCGCCACGATCAGGAGCGCCGCCACGAGGTAGCCGTGCTCACGGGTCGCCCCCGCGAGGGTCCGCGGCCGATCCTCCCCGGCCGGGTGCAGTGCGACCGAGCTCACGAGTCCCACGCTACCCCGTTACCCCGTTGCCCGTCCGGCCCGTAAGCGGACGCCGGAGCCGACCAGGATACGGGCCGGCGAGCTTGCGCGCGGGCCGCGCCGGCGGTCTCGGGGAACCGCCGGCGACTCGCCCGCGTGCGTCGCGCGCGCCGTACGCCGCTCAGGCGGCAGCGCCCGCCCGCGCCGCCGCGGCTCCGTTGCCGGGGGCGGTGGGCACGGCCATGATCTCGCCGATCTCCACGCCGCCGCCGCGCTGCACCGAGGGGCATCCCTTGGCGAGCGCCGCGGCAGCGGCCGCGTCGGGGGCTTCGATCAGCGAGTAGCCGCCGACGCAGGTGTCGGCTGCCTGGCCGACGGTCGTTTGCTCGCTGACCGGGTTGCCTTTCTCGACGACGCTCGAGCCCATGCTCTCGAACCACCCGGTCCAGGCGGCGAAGGTCGCTGCGCGGGCCGCTTCGTCGGGCTGCTCCTGCATTGCGGCCTCGGGAACTCGGTATGTGAACAGGTATGTGGGCATTGCTGGGTCCTCCTTGTTGGTTGGGCTGGGGTGTTTGATCGCTTAGACACCGACCCGGCTCGGGAGGGGTCACCGGGCGCCGCAAAAGAGGTCCTCCGAACGCAGTGACCCCTTTGCGCCCCGGCCGGTGTCTG
Organism: uncultured Solirubrobacteraceae bacterium; assembly: GCA_963821425.1. Classification (GTDB taxonomy): domain Bacteria; phylum Actinomycetota; class Thermoleophilia; order Solirubrobacterales; family Solirubrobacteraceae; genus Palsa-744. The sequence continues at coordinate 811,158 of CAWGDS010000004.1, read as the reverse complement.
AACTCGTGATGGCCACCCCTTCCAAGGAATGCGAGGATCCGTGTGTGAGCGAGCAGCTGCTGTCGCGTGCGACCTCGGGCGACGAGCAGGCCTTCCGCGAGCTCACCGATCCCCTGCGGCGGGAGCTGCAGCTGCACTGCTACCGCATGCTCGGGTCGATGCAGGACGCTGAGGACATGGTCCAGGAGACGCTGCTCGCGGCCTGGCGCGGGCTCGGGGGCTTCGAGGGGCGCGCTTCGGTGCGCTCATGGCTGTACCGAATCGCCACCAACCGCTGCCTGAACGCCCTGCGCGACGCCGGCCGGCGCCCGCCGGCGGCGGTCGAGACCCGTTTCACCCCTCCACCTCCCACCCGGATGGCCGAGCCCACGTGGCTCGAGCCGTATCCGGACGTGCTCCTCGAGGGGCTGATCGACACGGCACCCGGGCCCGACGCCCGTTACGAGGCACGCGAGACCGTCGAGCTCGCGTTCATCGCCGCTCTCCAGGCCCTGCCGCCGCGCCAGCGGGCCGCGCTCGTGCTGCGCGACGTGCTCGGGTACCGCACGACGGAGGTCGCCGAGCTGCTCGACAACAGCGAGGACTCGGTCAAGGGGGCGCTCAAGCGCGCGCGCGAGCCTGGAGGAGCGCCTCCCCGCCGGGCGCGAACAGGCGCCGCTGCCGGAGTCGGCGCAGGAGCGCGAGCTGGTGGCTGCCTTCGCCGACGCCTGGGAGGCGAACGATGTCGAGGGCATCGTCGCGCTGCTGACCGAGGATGCGTGGCTGACCATGCCCCCGTCTCCACTGGGGTACCAGGGCCACGAGCTGATCGCCGAGTTTCTCGCGCTGATCTTCCGTTCACGCGAGGGCCGCGTGTTGCGACTCGTCTCCACGCGCGCCAACACCCAGCCGGCGTTCGTCAACTACCTATCAGACGCCCATGGTGGGATCTCGCACGCCAGCGTGCTGACCGTGCTCACACTCGAGGGAGGGCGGATCTCTGCGCTCACGGGCTTCCTCGACACGAGCGTGCTCGCCCGCTTCGGGCTGCCGCGGACGCTGCCGGCCGACTAGCTCTCGGAGATCCGCTTCAGCAGCCCCACGGCCCGGTCGAGCAGCTGCTGCTCCTCGCGGGAGAGCTGCTCGGAGATGACCGTCGCGAGCCACCCCTCGCGGTGGCGGCGGTCGGCCTGCAGCGCGCTGGTGCCCTCCTCGGTCAGCTCGACCAGGATCCGCCTGCCGTCGGCGGGATCCGGGCGGCGGGAGATCAGGCCCTCGTCCTGCAGGTCTCCGACGGTCTGGGCCATCGACTGGGGCTTGACGCCTTCGCGGGTGGCGAGGTCGCTGACGCTGGCCGGGCCTTCGCGGTCCAGGCGTCCCAGCACCGCCCCGTGGGAGAGGGGGAAGCGGTGCTCGGCCCGCAAGCGCCGGACCAGGCGGCCGACCACCGCCCGCAGCTCGCTGGCGATCATGGCGGTGTCGGAGGCCGCGGGCATCAGGAAAGGCTCATTTCAACAGTTTGCCTGAACAGGTTGCCTGTAGAATAGATCGGAGTGGAAGGCCGGTACAAGTGGGTCGCGCTGTCGAACACCACCCTCGCGGTGCTGCTCGCAACGCTCGATCTCTCGATCACGTTGATCGCGATGCCGGACATCTTCCGCGGCATCAAACTCGATCCGCTGGAGCCCTCCAATAGCTTCTACCTGCTGTGGATGATCCTCGGCTACATGATCGTGGGCAGCGTCCTGATCGTGAGCCTCGGGCGCTTCGGGGACATGTACGGCCGTGTGCGCATCTACAACCTCGGCTTCGTCATCTACACGGCCGCCTCGCTGGTCCTGGCGGTGGACTGGCTCACCGGCCGCGCCGGGGCCGACTACCTGATCGGCTTTCGCATCGTCCAGGGGGTCGGCGGCGCCTGCCTGCTGGCCAACGCGGCCGCCATCATCACCGACGCCTTCCCCCAGCACCAGCGCGGCATGGCGCTGGGCATCAACAACATCGTGGCCGTCAGCGGGATGTTCATCGGGCTCGTCCTGGGCGGTCTGCTGGCCCCCATCGACTGGCGGCTGGTGTTCCTGATCTCGGTGCCCGTGGGGCTGTTCGGGACCGTGTGGGCGCGCCTGAAGCTGCGCGAGATCGGGGTCCACAAACGGGCGAAGGTGGACTGGTGGGGCAACCTCACCTTCGCCCTCGGGCTGGTCAGCCTGATGGTGGCGATCACCTACGGCATCCGTCCCGCGGGCGGACATTCCACCGGCTGGATGAGCGCCCGCGTACTCGGCCTGGTGGCGCTCGCGATCGTGCTGCTGAGCGCCTTCGCCGTGATCGAGCGGCGCGCCTCGGACCCGATGTTCCGGCTGCCCCTGTTCCGCATCCGCGCCTTCAGCTTCGGCACGCTCTCCACATTCCTGTCCGCGATCGCCCGCGGCGGCCTGATGTTCATGCTGATCATCTGGCTGCAGGGGATCTGGCTGCCAGAGCACGGCTACAACTTCACCGACACGCCCCTGTGGGCCGGCATCTACATCCTGCCGCTGACGTGCGGGATGCTGATCAGCGGCCCCACCTCCGGCTACCTGTCCGACCGCTTCGGGGCGAGGCCGTTCGCGAGCGGCGGGATGGTCGCGTGCGCGGTCAGCTTCGCGCTGCTGTTGCTACTGCCGATCGACTTCCCGTATCCGCTGTTCGCCGCCGTGCTCGCCTTCAACGGCATCGCCATGGGGATGTTCGCCTCGCCCAACCGCGCCGCCGTCATGAACAGCTTGCCCCAGGGCGACCGCGGCGCCGGCGGCGGCATGAACCAGACCTTCCAGAACTCGGCCCAGGTGATCTCGGTGGGGATCTTCTTCTCGCTGATGGTCATCGGGTTGTCGAGCACCCTGCCTCACACGCTCGACAGCGGCCTGACCGCCCACGGGGTGCCCGCGGCCGCCGCCTCCAGCGCCTCCCACCTGCCCCCGATCTCGGTGCTGTTCGCCGCCTTCCTCGGCTACAACCCGATCCAGCACCTGCTCGGCGCCCACGTGCTCGCCGGCCTCAGCGCCCACAGCCAGGCGCTGCTCACCGGCCGCAGCTTCTTCCCCCAGCTGATCTCCAAGCCGTTCCACAACGGCCTCGACAACGCGTTCATCTTCTCGATCGTGGCGTGTCTGATCGCGGCCGGCGCCTCGGCGCTGCGCGGCGGGCGCTACCACGCCGCGGACGTCGCGGACGCCGCCGACGCCTCGGAGGCCGCGGTCGCCGCGGAGCCCGCGCCGGCAACGACGGCCGCTGTCGAGGGCGAGCCGGCGATCCAGCGTCAGCTCGCCTGATCGGCCCCCTTGTAGGGGTAGAAGCGCTGCCGGCCGCCGGCGTCCCACTCCTCCCGCATTCCCGGGGCGGTGATGTCCCAGTCGGGCCGGATCTCCATCGTGACCTCTCTCAGGTCGTGGCGCAGGTCCTCGACCGAGGGCCGGCCCCAGAACCAGTAGCCGTTGTAGACGGAGTGGATCTGGAGCCCCGGTCTCAGCACCAGCGTGTGAGGAATCATCGGGTCGTGGGTGGGGTCGGTGTACTCCTGGATCTCGAGGTCCTTCTGCACGTGCCGGCCGGCATCTGAGAGGAACGTCCACTGGGCCCCGACGGCGGCCCGGAACTCGTTCAGTTCGAGGATGTTGTCGGTCGCGATCGTGACCAGCTGCGTGTAGGAGACGGCGATCCGGGGGTGGAAGTCGGCCAGTTCGAGGTGCTGCTGATGGTCCTTGGGGCAGAAGTGCCCCCGCGAGAGCACCAGGATCATCGGGTCGGAGCCCTGCAGCTCGCTCAGTCTCCGGCGGGTCTTTTCATGGTCGGTGAGCTCGTAGTCGGGGAAGCTCCCACCAGGCACGATGTCACTGCGCACGGCCTGCTCCTCTCTTGTCGGGGACGCGGGTGTGATCATTCAAGACGCCGTGGCGGCGACAGGGGGCTGCCGCCGCACCCGAGATGACCGCCGCCCACGTAGATCGCGCACACCACGAAGCACCCGATTCGCGCTGGCACGAGCGTCTGCGGCGACTGGCGATCATCGTCCTCGTGGTGGTCCTGATCGGGGCCGCCGCGAACCTCTTCGGCTGGGATCTGGGCGGCTGGTTCGAAAAGCTTTGGAACACGATCACGAAGATCTCGCTCGGCTACCTGCTGGCGGGGATCGCCCTGATCACGCTGCAGACCACCACCACGGCCTACGCCTGGTACTCGGTCCTGCGCTTCGCCTACGGCCGCGTCGCCGTCCGCTGGATGCAGGTCTACGCCTGCTACGCGACCGCCGTGGCCCTCAACTTCGTGCTGCCCGCCAACCTCGGCACGTTCGTGATGCTGCTGATGTTCCTGGCCACGATCGCGGGCGCCACCTTCGCCGGCGTGATCGCCGGCTATGTCGTCCAGAAAGTCTTCTACACCGCCATCGGCGTGGCGACCTGGCTGTACCTGTTCCTGTCGCTCGGGGGCACCTTCAAGCAGCAGTTCGGCTTCATCGAAGAACACCCCGTCTCCGTCGTGATCATCCTCCTCGGCGGCGCGGCCCTGATCGTGCTCGTGGTACGGATCCTGAGAGCCCGTATCGAGAAGTGGTGGGAGCAGGCCAAGGAGGGCGGGGAGATCATCGCCCACGCACGCCCGTACCTGGTCGGGGTGCTGGCGCCCGAGGTGCTCAGCTGGGTGGCGATGGTGGGGACGATCGCGGTCTTCCTCGCCGCCTATGACATCCCCGTCAGCTTCCACACGCTGATGCGGGTCGTGGCCGGCAACTCGATCGCCAACATGACCTCCGTGACGCCCGGCGGGGCCGGCGTCGTGCAGGGCTTCAACACGCTGTCCCTGAAAGGCATCACCAGCGCCACCAACGCCACCGCCTACTCGGTCGCCCAGCAACTGGTGGAGACGGCCTGGAGCATCGTCCTGGCGCTGATCCTGCTGATCCGGGCCTTCGGCTGGGAGGGCGGCAGGACGCTCGTCGAGCAGTCCTACGCGGAAGCCCGCGAGAAGCGCGACGAGCAGCTGGCCGAACGGCGGGCCAAGAAGGCGGGGTAGGCGCCGCGGGGCAAAGCCACGGGCCGACGCTAGGGCCGCCAACCCGGCTAGCGATCCCCGACAACGGGTAGCCCTCGATGTGTGGTCGGCCTGATCGAGGAGTTCGGAGCCTGGGGCGTGTTCCTGCTGATGGTGCCTGAGAGCGCCTGCGTCCCGCTCAGCTCTTCGGCGGCAGCGAGCGGGTGAACTCGACGCCGCGGCGGACCCAGGACTCCAGCTGGCGCTTGGTCCTGACGCCCTCCTCGGCCACCCAGATCCAGCCGGTCATCGGGCGGCCCCTCATTTCCATCTGCTGGGAGTGGGGGCGGGAGAGCGCCTCCTGGCTGCGCTCCGCGCCGATCCTCACCATCAGGCCGCCCCGGCCCGATGCGGTCACGGCCATGTGCCCGTTGATCAGGAAGGCGAGCCCGCCGAACATCCTCTTCTCGGTCACGTTCTGCACCGGCGCGAGCTGCTCACGCAGCCGCTCGGCGAACTCCGGGTCGTAGGCCACGCCCCGAAAATAGCGCCGCTACGGCGCCGGTGCCCTGGAGCTGCTCAGCCGTCCTGCACGGAAACCGCGGGCACGGAGCTCGCGTGCAGCGGACCGGGACCCGGGCCCGGCTCCGGACCGGGTGCCGTAGCCGCCTCGCGGAAGGTGACCAGGCGCCCGCGACGCTCGTCGTAGAGGCGCAGTTTGGTCGCCTTCAGGCCGTCGGTGAGCGTCAGGGTCGGCACGTCGTGGAGAGCCGGCGTTCGATCGTGGGCGCGCTTGAGGTTGTAGTTCGGGATCCCCGCGTTGAGGTGATGGACGTGGTGGTAGCCGATGCTGCCGGTGCAGAAGCGCAGCACTTCGGGCAGCTTCAGGAACGAGCTTCCGCGCAGGGCCGCGTCGGTGAAGGTCCAGTCCTCCCCGTCGTCCCAGTAGGCGTCCTCGAACTGGTGCTGGACGTAGAACAGCCAGATGCCGGCCGATCCCGCCAGCAGCGCGGGCAGGAAGACCACGAGCAGGTAGTCCTGCCAGCCGAGCGCCCACACGAGCAGGCCGACCATCACGAGAATTGCCCCGTCGGTGAGAAGCACACTGCGCCGCATCCTCGGACGCGCGTTCTTGGCGACGATGCGCGGGCCGATCATCAACGCCACCAGTGGCCCGATCCCGAACATCACCAGGGGATGGCGCTCCAGCCGGTAGGCACGTTTCGCTCCCGTGGACAGCGCCTCGTACTCGGCCACGGTCAGCATGCGGACGTCGCCCGTGCCGCGCCGGTCGAGGTCGCCCGAGGACGCGTGATGGACGGCGTGATCGTGGCGCCAACGCGTGAAGGGCGCGTAGAGAAGCAGGCCGATCGAGCGGCCGAGCCAGAGGTTCACGCGCCGGGAGGCGAAGAACGAGCCGTGCGTGCAGTCGTGGAAGACGATGAACGAGCGCACCAGGAAGGCGGCCGCCGGGATCACGAGCAACACCGCGAGGGCGGAGTCTTTGAGCAGCAGGTAGAGGGCGACGGTCAGACCCAGGTAGGGGAGCACCGACGTGGCCAGACACAGAAACGCCCGCCCCGTATCGGGCACCGCGTAGGGCGCGAGCCGTGCGCGCCAGGAGTGTGGATCCTTTGCGTCGCCGCCGTCCGCCGGCGAGGGTCCCGTGACCTGACGCACTTCGTTTCGCTCGCGGTAGCCGTCAAACACCATTGCTGCCCCCTTCGATGTGGATTTGAAATATCCCCCACAGGGCCGCACTGGTTGCCGAACGGAGCCCTTGACCTCGTGCCGCGAACGGCAGCTCGGCCGCACAAGAATACGGCCGACCCGGGATGGAGGTCGCACCCGCCCGCCGGTGCCCCGCGCGGGCCGCGCCCGCCCCGCCCCTGCCCGCTCGGGTCGCGCCCGCCCGCGGCGCCTGGGCTCAGGCCGCCGAGAACGCGACCGCCCGGCGCTTGGCCGCCGTCACGGCTTCGGTGAGCGTCTGGAGGTCGTAGAGGCCGTAGTGGCGGCGTCCGTTGATGAAGAAGGTGGGCGTGCCGGTGACCCCGCTCTCGTCGGCGCTGGCCACGTCGGCGAGAATGCGGTCGGCGTATTCCCCCTCGCGCACCTCGGAGGTGAAGCGCTCCACGTCGAGCTCGAGCTCCTCGGCGTAGTCCATGAGGTCGCGCCAGCCCAGATCTCCCTGGTGGGCGAGCAGGGTGTCGGACATCTCCCAGAAGCTGCCCTGGGCGCCCGCCGCCTCGGAGGCTTCGGCGGCCAGCTGGGCATAGGGGTGGACATCGTTGAGGGGAAGGTGGCGCCACACGTAGCGGACGTCGGTTCCCTGTGCCATCAGCAGCTCGCGGATCGTCTGCTCGGCCTGCCCGCAGTAGGGGCACTCGAAGTCGCCGTACTCGAGCAGCGTCACGGGCGCATCCTCGGGGCCGCGGATGTGGTCGCGCTCGGGGTCGACGTCGTCCGTCAGGTCCGGGATGTCTTCGGCCGTGCCCCGGATCTGGCGGGCCCGCACCTCGGTGGGGAGCCTCTTGACCAGCCACAGGGCGAACCACGTCAACAGTGGCGCCAGCACGAGCGTGCACAGCACCGCGAGCTTCGCCTCTTCGAGCGTCACGCCCCTGAAGGCGAGGTTCGAGATCAGCAGCGAGACCGTGAAGCCGATCCCGGCGCAGGTGCCCGCGGCAAACAGGATCGGGCCGCTGATCAGTGGACGCGGACCGTGCAGCGCGGGCCGCGAGGCGATCCAGCTGCCGAGCATGATCCCGATCGGCTTGCCGACCACGTAGCCCACCACGATGCCGAAGAAGACCGGCGATTCGATCGCCCCTTCGAGCAGGCCGCCGGTGATGTGCACGCCGGCGTTGGCGAGCGCGAACAGGGGTAGCACGACGTAGCTGACCCAGGGGTGCAGTTCGTACTGCATGCGCTCGTTGGCCGAGATCGAGGCTGCCACCCCCCGTTGCACCGACCTCGCGAGCTCGGGCGTGGGCTGCTCGCGGAACGAACGCGCCAGCGCGCTGGCCCGCTCGAGGTCCCCGCGTTCGGGCGGGTAGGCGCTCGTCACGAGCCCCACCGCGAGCCCGCTGACGAGCGGGTCGATGCCCGACTTCAGCATCGCCACCCACAGCGCCACCGCCACCACCACCGACGCCGGCGTGCGCCCCATGGGGAGAAAGCGCAGCCCCAGCAGGACGACGAACAGCGCGATCGCGGCGGCGAGAGCCGGGCCGGAGACGTGGCTGGTGTAGACGACCGAGATCACGCCCAGCGCGGTGAGGTCGTCGAAGACCGCCAGCGTGAGCAGGAAGACCCGCATGCGGGTTGCCGCCCGGGGGGTCAGCAGCGCCAGCACCCCGAGCGCGAAGGCCGTGTCGGTGGACATCGCCGCGCCCCATCCGTGTCCCTCCGAGCCCCCCGCGTTGAAGGCCACGTAGATCGCGATCGGCACCAGCACGCCGCCGACGGCGGCCACGGCGGGGAGAACGATCCGGCGGCGCTCGCGCAGCTCCCCGAGGTCGAGCTCGCGCTTGGCCTCCAGCCCGACCACCAGGAAGAAGAGCGTCATCAGGCCCTCGTTGATCCAGTGGCGCAGGTCGAGCGTCACGCCCGCGTCGCCGATCCGGATCGACATCACGGTCGTCCAGGTGGACTCATAGGAGCCGCTCGCGATGTTGGCCCACGCCAGCGCCACGACCGTCGCCCCGAGCATCAGCGCCGCCCCGCCCGTTTCGGTGTTGAGGAAGTCCCTCACGGGCGCTGCCAGGTTCCGTCCCCATGCGGTCCGCTCGGAGAACGGCAGTGTGCGCCGGTGGGCGTTCATCAGCCGGGCTGCACTAGACGTTGCTGCGGATCTTGCCGCCGTCCACCTGGTAGGTGGAGCCGGTGATGTAGGAGGCCGGCTCGGAGGCCAGGAAGGCCACCAGGCTCCCCAGCTCACGGGGGTGACCGAGCCGTCCCATCGGGATGCTCTGGGCCAGCGGCGCGAGCTCTTCCGCCAGAGCCGGGTCCAGCTGCTCGGGTTCGTCCTTCAGGCCGGGGTGGATACGGGCGGTCAGGAAGGTCCCGGGGAGCACGAGGTTGATCGTGATCCCTTCGGGGGCCAGGTCCCCGGCGAGCGCCTTCACGAGACCGGCCACGCCCGGGCGGATGCCGTTGGAGAGGTCCAGGAAGGGGACCTGTTCCTTGACCGAGCTGGACTGGATGGCGACGATGCGCCCCCATCCGCGGGCCCGCATGTGGGGCAGGGCGGCCCGCACGAAGCGCACGAAGCTGAGCGTCACGACCTCGAACCCCTGGCGCCAGGCGTCGTCGTCGAGGTCGCCGAACTTGCCCGGCGCGGGGCCTCCGGAGTTGGCCACGAGCACGTCCAGGCCACCGAACTGCTCGACCGTGCCCGCCACGACCGCCCCGACCCCATCCGCGCTCGACAGGTCGCCGGCGACCGCCAGCAGCTCGGCGCCGGTCCGCTCGCGGATCTCCTCGGCGGTCGCCTCGAGCGCCTCCCGATCGCGGGCGCAGATCGCCACCCGCGCTCCCTCCTGGGCGAGGGCCAGCGCCGAGGCCTTCCCCAGGCCTCTGCTGGATCCGCCCACCAGGGCTACCTTGTCACGTAAGCCGAGATCCATATCCGCGTCCGCGGTTCGCGGCCGCCCACTGTAGAGGCCCGCCCGACCGCCCGTGGGCTGCCTTTTCGTTGCCGTGGATTGGGAGGTACGGCGGTTCGGGTAGACGGCCTCAGAGGCTCCCCGCGGGCGCAGCAGGTTTGGCCGAGAAGGTATGCGGGGAAATAGTTTGCAAAGAAACAAAACTATGATAGAGTTGTTTCTACGGAAATTATTCATCCCTCAACTATCGGCGGCGAGATCGCGTGCAGTGAGGACCCGCCGGTCCGAAAGGAGCAGCACAGATGAGCACCACCACACTCCAACAGGTCCCCACCGGCACGTACACGGTGGACCCGATCCACAGCACCTTCGGCTTTGCCGTCAAGCACAACGGCATCTCCCTCTTCCGCGGCCAGTTCGAGCAGGTCGACGCGTCCCTCAAGGACGGCGTCCTGCGCGGCAGCGTCCCGGTCGACTCCGTCAAGACCCCGATCGCCGACCTCAAGGGACACCTGCTCTCGCCGGACTTCTTCGACGCCGAGCGGACCCCGACGATCGAGTTCACCTCCAAAGAGATCCGGATTGCCGACGACGGCAGCGTTGAGGTCGACGGCGACCTCGAGATCCGCGGCGTGAGCCACCCGGTCACCGCCCACGGCAACTTCGCCTCCGGCGTCGGCCTCAGCGGGACCGACGTTGTGGGCTTCGACCTCGAGACGAGGATCGACCGCCGCGAGTACGGCCTCAACTGGCAGGCCCCGCTCCCCAACGGTGGCGACGCACTCGCCTGGGACGTCCGCATCGAGGCGCACCTCGAGCTCGTAAGGCAGTAACGATGAGGATCCTCGGCATCTCAGGGAGTCTGCGCCGTGACTCCCACAACACCCGCCTGCTGCGGGCGGCGGCGAGCGCGCTGCCGCCCGGGGTGGAGCTGGTCGTCTACGACGGGCTGCGCGAGCTGCCCCCGTACGACGCCGACTTCGACGTGCAGCCGGCCGACGCCAAGGTCGCCGCGCTGCGCAACGCGATCGACCATGCCGACGGGATCCTGATCGCCACGCCCGAGTTCAACGGCTCGATCCCGGGCGTGCTCAAGAACGCCCTCGACTGGGCCTCACGGCCGTTCCCCGGCAGCTCGCTGAGCGGCAAGCCGGTGGCCGTCATCGGCGCCTCGACCGGGCTCTTCGGCGCCGCCTGGGCCCAGGCCGAGGTGCGCAAGGTGCTCGGTGTGATCGGCGCCGACGTGATCGACGGCGAACTGCCGATCGGACAGGCCGACAGCGCCTTCGGCGAGGACGGCGGCCTGCTCGACGCCGACCAGCGCACGGTGCTGGCCGACCTCGTGACCGTGCTGGCCGACCGCGCCGCCGCGGCCGGTCAGCCCGCGATCGCCGCCTGACGCACCCGGCAGCCTGGCCGGTCTCTTGGGATCGTGCCCGTGCCGAAGCTCAGTAACAGAGGCCGAACCAACCCGTTTCGCGTGTGACGCCCCAGCGGTTCACGGACGCCAGGACGTACTCGCCCACCTGGCATTCGCCGACTGAGAACTTGCCCTTGAGGTCGATGGCGCGAGTGGAAGCAGAGCCGAGGCGGGACCCTTCGTGGGTGTACTTCCCCTTCGTGGGACAGTTGGTGAGGGTGTTGCATTTTTTGGCCCAGTCGAGATACATCCACACCCGTGTTGCCGAGCCGTGGGGGTTCACACGGACTTTCACGTGCGTGCCTCCGGACACCACGCTCTGACGGAAGTTGACGACTTCCTCCTGGGGCGCTTTTTCTTCTCCGGGCTTCCCCGTGCCTTCGAGGCTCGCGCGTTCCTGTTCGAAAAAGGCTTCTTCACCCGGCAGCCCGGCCGCTACTTCCCGTTCGACAATTTCCATGTCGGTCGCCTGTTCGCGTTCGTCTTCTTCGCGCTTTTCCTTGCTGATTTCTTTTGGCTTCCCATGCAGCGGCCCCGCCGCCGCGGCGTTCGGCAGCGCGACGGCGAAGCACGCCGCCGCGAGCACCGGCACGTAAACACCCCTGAGTCTCATTTGCGCTCCCCGAGTCGCTTTGATCCTGCTTTCGCGGCCGTGGCCGGCTCCCCGCCGTCCGCTCGGCTGCTCCAGGAGTGTAATCCCGCACGCGCCTGGCGATCAAGTCCCGCCTCGGCACCGGGCGCAGCCGGGGACGGCTGCCCCGTCGCTGCGGGCCCGGGAGGAGCCTGCCGCTCTGAGGCACTACTCTGAACGCTGTCGTGGCGTCCCCCTCCGCGAGAGTCCTGTCGAGCACCCAGCTGGAGATGCTGGCCCAGCACGGTGAGCGGCGCACGGCCGAGGTGGGAGAGAAGCTGTACGAGATCGGCGACGCCGTCTATCCCTTCATCGCGATCGAGGAAGGGGAGGTGGTCCTGCTGGACGGAGCCGGGCGCGAGGTCGTTCGCCACGGGAACGCCGGGTTCCTCGGCGAGGTGAACCTGCTGTCCGGCCAGACGGTGTTCCTGACCGCCGAAGTCACCAAGCCGCTGCGCTACATCGCCGTCGAGCGCGAAACGCTGAGGCGCCTGCTCTACGACGACGGCGCCTTCTCGGACCTCGTGCTGAGCGCCTTCGTGGAGCGCCGCGAACTGCTCCAGGCGCGCGAGGGAATCGGCCTTGAGATCGTCGGTGAGCGCGAGTCGCCCGACACGCGCAGGCTGCTGGAGTTCGTCGGCCGTCAGCGTCTGCCATTCACGCTCACCGCCCCTGCGGCGGCCGGCGAGGAGCAGGCGGCCGGCGCCAACGGAGCCGCCAACGGGCACCAGCCCAACCCGCCGATCGTGAAGCTCCCCGGCGGCGCCGTGATGGAGAACCCCACCAACGGCGCCCTGCTGCGGGCGCTCGGCATCGGCCTGGAGCTGGCCTCGCGCGAGGAGGTGGATCTGCTGGTCATCGGCGGCGGCCCCGCCGGACTCGGAGCCGCGGTGTACGGCGCCTCCGAGGGACTGGAGACGCTGGTGATCGAGAGCACCGTGCTCGGAGGACAGGCCGGCACCTCCAGGCGGATCGAGAACTACCTCGGCTTCCCCGCCGGCATAACCGGCGGCGAGCTCACCGGCCGGGCGGTCTCACAGGCGCGCAAGTTCCGCGCCCGCCTGGCCACGCCCTACCGCGCCCACAGCCTGCAGGTCGGCGGGGGCGGGGACCGTCACGTGGTCACGCTGGATGAAGGCAACGAGGTCGCAGCCCGCGCGGTGGTGCTGGCGAGCGGCGCCGAATACAGGCGCCTGCCCGTGGACTGCCTGGAGCAGTACGAGGGCGTCACCGCTTTCTACGCCGCCGGGCCCCACGAGGGACAGCTGTGCGGCGGCGAGCGGGTGGCGGTCGTGGGCGGCGGCAACTCCGCTGGGCAGGCGGCCGTCTGGCTGGCCCGCGGTGGCGCGCTCGTGACGTTGCTGCACCGCCGTGCCGATCTGCGGGAGACGATGTCCCAGTACCTGATCGAAGAGCTCGACCACTTCGGAGTGGCTGTTCGCGACCGCTCGGAAATCTGCAAGCTGGAGGGCAACGAGGGCAGGCTCGAGGCCGTCAAGCTGACCGACGGGGACACGCTCCAGCTGTCCTACCTGTTCTTCTTCCTGGGCGCCTCCCCGTGCACCGGCTGGCTCGGCGACACGGTCGCCAGGGACGAGAAGGGCTTCATTCTCACGGGCGCCGACGCGGGCGTGCCCGGGCTACTGGAAACGAGCGTGCCCGGCATCTACGCGGCGGGTGACGTGCGGGCCGGGTCGCTGAAGCGCTGCGCGACCGCCGTGGGCGAGGGCGCCGCCGTGGTGCGGTTCGTCCACGACCACGTGGCCGCCGTCTCGATGCCCACCGCCTGACGGGCGGGCCGCCCGCCTGGGCGTGGGCGGGTGCGTACCGGCTTGGGCCTCTATGACGCGGGCGCGGCGGCGCCGCCCGTGATCGGGTGGGCGGTGGGCGCCGGTGAAGGTGTCCGCTTCGGCGTGGTCGTCGGCGTCGGGGTCGGGGTCGCGTGGTGCGTCTTCGCGTGTGCCGGGGGCCGGCTCGCAGGTGCGCTGGTGTGCGTGCGGCGGTTGAGCCCGATTTCGTGCTGGACCGCCGAGCGCTGGCTGTCGATCCGCTGGCGCTCGCGCAGCACCGCCCCGGCCGCCGCGTTGGCGTTGTCCAGCCGCAGCGCCCGGCCGAGGTCATAGAGGGCTTCGGCATACGCCACGCATCCGGGCGTGGTCGGCTCGCTGCAGTTGGCTACGGACTCGCCGCCGGCGCTGATCGCCGCCCGCAGCTCCGGAATGGCCGCCGCGTAGCGGCCTTCCGCCAGCAGCACGTGGCCGGCCTGCTGCAGCTGGGCGGCATGGCTGAGGGGAGGCGGCGGGGCGACCGGAGTTGCGGGGTGGGTGTGGTGGGAGCTCTTGTGGGCGGGGTTGGCGCGCGCGGAGGCAGCCGGCACGGACGCGCCCGCGGGCTGCCCGGAGTGGTCAGCCGCGGAGCCCGCGAGGGCGGACACGACGTGGCGCCCCTGGCCGCTGCCCGACCCGCTCCCGCTCACCAGCGCCACGACGATGATGATCAGGACGAGCGCGGCGACGCCCGTCGCGATCCACGACGCCAGTTCCCGCGGCGGGCGGGGCGCCGGCACCGTGCGCCGTCGTGCGCCGCCGTTCCCGCCCGCACCGGCGTCGGCCGCTGAGCTCTCCTGCCGTGTCTCCCGGTTGCGGGAGCTTTCCTGGGAAGGGACCTCCAGTGGCAGCGTGGCGTCGAGCCGCAGGCCGACGGCGCTCGCCCGGCCCCCGGCCCTCTGGCCCTGCACATGGCTGATCGGCAGGCCGGCGATCTCGAGCTCATATGCCAGCACGGCGGGGTTCTCGATCCCCCGCCTGCGCAGCTCCTCGAAGCTGACCTCCGAACCGCGGGCCGCCACCAGGATCTCGACCAGTCGCGCCTGCTCCTCGTCGAGGGGCCGAACGAGGGGCAGATACTCGCTGAAGCCGCTGTCGGTGGCCGCCATTGGCTCAACTTAATACCCCTCCGCGCGCATCTCCGCAAACTCCGGAGTCACAATCGTCACATTGACGTCAGGGGGGTGGTCCGCTGACCGCGAAAAGGGGGCGGCCTGCCTGCGGGAGCCGTGGCGGCCCCGGTCGTGCGAAACTCGTGGTCCGGCTGCGCCGTCGACCAGGAGGGACAGACCACATGAGCAACCGCGCGTTCGTCATCGGGGTGGGCATGACGAAGTTCGACAAGCCCGGCACCAAGCAGGGCGACTACCCCGACTGGGCCCAGGAGGCGGCCTCGAAGGCGCTCGCCGACGCCGGTGTCCCCTACGAGGACCTCGAGCACGTGTTCGCCGCCTACTGCTATGGCGACTCGACCGCCGGCCAGCGGGCCGTTTACGGGCTGGGCCTGACGGGTGTGCCGGTCGTGAACGTCAACAACAACTGCTCGACGGGCTCGAGCGCGCTCTACCTCGCCCGCCAGTTCGTGCGGGGCGGCCTCGCCGACTGCGTGCTGGCCGTTGGTTTCGAGCGGATGGAGCTCGGCTCGCTGGGGTCGAAGTTCACCGACCGCACGAACCCCATCGACAGGCACTACAAGGCGCTGACCGAGCTGCGCGAGTGGGAGGACGCGCCTCCCGCGCCGCAGCTGTTCGGAGCCGCCGGGCGCGAGCACATGGAGCGCTTCGGCTCCGAACCGGACCACTTCGCCTGGATCGGTTGGAAGAACCACAAGCACTCGGTCAACAACCCCTACGCCCAGTTCCAGGACGAGTACACGCTCGATCAGATCCGCGAGGCGAGGGAGATCTACGCGCCCCTGACGAAGCTCCAGTGCTCGCCCACCTCCGACGGCAGCGCCGCGGCCGTGGTTGCCTCCGAACGCTTCGTCGAACAGCACGGGCTCGCTCCCCGCGCTGTGGAGATCCTCGGGCAGGCCCTGGTGACCGATCTGTCGAGCACCTTCGATAGCCGTTCCGTGATCGCCGTGGTGGGCGCCGACATGAGCCGCGTGGCGGCCGAGCGGGCGCTGGCGGAAGCAGGCCGGGAGGTCGGGGAGGTGGACGTGGTGGAGCTCCACGACTGCTTCTCGGCCAACGAGCTGATCACCTACGAGGCGCTCGGGCTGGCGGCCGAGGGCGAGGGCCACAAGCTCGTCGAGGCCCAGGCCACGACCTACGGCGGCGACGGGCCGGTCGTCAACCCGAGCGGCGGACTCATCTCAAAGGGGCACCCGCTCGGCGCCACCGGCCTGGCCCAGTGCTCGGAACTGACCTGGCAGTTGCGGGGCGAGGCCGAAGGCCGGCAGGTGCCCGACGTGGACCTCGCGCTGCAGCACAACATCGGGCTCGGCGGCGCCGCCGTCGTGACCGTCTACGCCAGGGCCGAGTAGCCGGGGGAGCCCAGCTTCAGCAGCGGCGGCTGCTCGTCGAGCAGGTCTACGGCCAGTGCCGACCAGGCGAAGCTGCGGGCGCCCATCCCGGCGCCGCTGAAGGGGTCGTAGTACTCGCGCAGGCCTTCCCGCGCCACCGCCTCCAGCAGGCGCTCGGCCAGCGCCCGTGCCTGCTCGCGGTATCCGAGCCGCACGAGGCCCGTCCACAGCAGCCAGGCGGCGTTGACCCACGTCGGCCCACGCCAGTAGCGGCGCAGACCCCAGAAATGGTCCCGTCGCGAGAAGGTCCGCTCGTGGGCGGACACCGACGGCGGTGGCACCGGTAGCCAGAAGCGTCCCGGCCGCAGCAGCTGCTCCTCGACCAGGCGGCGGCCGATCTCCTCGGGGAGGTCCGGGAGCGCGAGCGGTGACAGCGCCGACCAGGTGACGGGTACGGGCCCGACCGGCTCCGGCCACGCCTCGTTGCGGAACAGGCCCGCCCGCTCGTCCCACAGGCGCTCCACGAGCGCGGGCGTATTCGATGGCAGCCCGAGGGCCAGCCGCGAGAGCCCGTACAGCACGTTCACGACCGTCGTGCAGACGATCGGACCGCCCGCGTCGCGGACCGCCCGGATGTCGAAGCCGAGACGGCGGTTGCGCGCCACCAGCAAGGGGAACAGCAATCTCCCCGGCGAGCGTGCGCCCCAGATCGGGTCGAACTCCGGCGAGGCGTCGAGGCCGGTCTCGTCCGGTTGCAGCACCCACAGCAGGCCGTCCCCGTCGAGGTCCCGGTTCTCCGCCAGCCAGCGGTGGTGGTGCACGATCTCGGGCACCTGCGCCGGGTCGCCCACGCACAGCCGCCAGGCGAGTGCCAGCAGCGGCGGCTGGATCGTCGAGGTCATGAAGTCCCGCCCCGAGCGGACGTTGTAGAAGAGGTAGCGGCGCAGGTCGAAGCGCCGGCGCCAGAAGATCGTGTGGCCGATGAAGCCGTCCGCCCGCGCGGCCCTCAGCAGCGTCTCGAGCTCTTCGCGCGAGCGCTCTGGATCGAAGTGCCGCCACGACAAAGCGGCGAAGCACGAGTCCCAGTACCACTGCCACGGGTAGCGGCCGGGGCTGGGGGCGGTGTAGGCGTAAGGGACGCCGTCCCGCTCACCCACCCGCCAGTTGGCTGCGAGTGTGCTCCGGGCCGCCTCGCGCACGGCCGCGGTCTGCTCGGGCGAGAGAGCGTGCGTGCGCTTGCGTGGGCGTCGAGGACGGCTTCCGCTGTCACGCGGCCCGGGTGTGGGCCGGACCGCGCGCGGAAGCAGACGCTAGGTGCCGAGGATCTTGGCCTTCGCGGCGGCGAACTCCTCGTCGGTGAGGACGCCGGACTCGTGCAGCTGGCCGAGCTCCTTCAGTTTGTCCATCGAGTCATCGACGGGTGCTGCCGCCGGAGGCGGAGCGGCCATCTGCTGTTGCTGTTGCTGTTCTTCCTGGGCCGCCCACTTGTTGCCCTGACGGCGGCTCACGTTGTTCGATACGTGGGTGGCGGTCCCCGCGATCACCGCGGTACGGGCCACGCCGCGAAGAAGTGGCATCTCGTCTCCTGTCTCTCGTTGTCGGAAGTTCTACTCGGCGCCCTCGAGCGCGCTCAGGGTCTCGATCAGGTCTTCGGCGGGGATCCGGTCGAAGGCGAGCACCTGGCCGCCGTTGCGCATCACCGAGGTGACGAACGGCGCCGCCCAGGTGTTCTCGAAGCACAGCAGCACGGCCGCTTCGCCGGGCTCCAGTCCGTCGCCCGCCACCGAGGCGTCCTCGCTTCCGAGCATCCCCGTGCTGGCCCCGTCGAACACCTCCAGGTGAGCGCCGAGATCGCTGATCTCGAGCTCGGCCACGGTGCCGTCGGTGCCCTTCTGCACGATCATCACATCGAGGATGCGGATGATCCCGCGGTCGACGAGGTCGATCACCAGCGGGATCGACTCCCCGGTGGCCGGCGCGTCCGGCGGGAACCCGATCACGACAATGTCAACCGGCCCCAACTCCAACTGCTCGCTGCTCATTGGCGCGATCCTTTCTGGAAGAAGCCCCCGGCGCCGCTCCGGACTGCAACAGGTCGGCCGGGATTCGATAGGAAATCGAGTCTACCGCCGCGGTCTGGCCCGAGCCCGGCACCCGGACGCCCGGATGAACCGGTGTGTGAGAGGGCCGGTCAGACCAAGTGATTTCTACGTCAACTGTTTACTCAGCTATCATTTAGGCATGGCGTCCTCCACCGCTGCACCCCACCTCGAGGCCTGGCGAGCGGTCGTCACGAGCCACGCGGCCGTGACCGACCGCGTGCAGCGTGCCCTCACCGCCGCCGACCTGCCGCCGCTGAGCTGGTTCGAGATCCTTTCGGCCGTGCGGAGCAGCCCCGACGGCGCGCCCAAGATGAGCGAGCTCGCCGAGTGGCTGACCCTCAGCCGCGGTGGGATCACGAAGCTCGTCGACCGCCTCCAGGAGGCGGGCTACCTGGAACGGGTTTCCTGTTCCTCGGACCGTCGCAGCCTCCACGCCCAGCTGACCCCGGCGGGGGAGAAGATGCTGGAGGAGATGCGCCTCGTCTACGAGTCCGAGATCGAGCGCCACCTCGCGACGCTGACCGCCGAAGAGTCCGACCTGATCACGGCCTGTCTGCAGAAGGTCACGGGCAGCACCTGCGAGAAGGCGAGGGCCCAGCTCGAAGCACAGGCCGGCGGGGCCCTCACCGCGGCCTAGCCTTCGGCTTCCCCTTCGCAGACTTCGCGTGAGTCGCGGGCCTTGGTCTCGAGGTTCGTGGCTGAGACCTTCCTCCCCGTCCGCGTCTGCACAACGACTTCCTGGGGAACGCTCGGCAGCGCGGCATATACGAGCACGCCACCGGCGTGCAGCGCCTTGGGAATCTTGACCTTGCGCAGCGGCACCAAGCCCGTCGTGGTGCGGGCCAGCACCACGTCCCCGGGCTCGCGCAAGAGGCCGTAGACGATTGCGAATTCGCTCGGCTGGCACCCGGTTTCCAGCTGCGGGGTGAACCTGCGCGGCGCGCGCGAGGATCCAGATGATTCGCTGAAGCCCGCGAACGACGCAAACGTTTCGAGTTCAACCCGCAGGGCGAAGCTCGTGTGTTTCTCGTACGTCGTGCCGGTCCCGTCGATGGTGAAGGTAGCTCCCCCCGGCAGCGCGCCGGTTGCCAGCGCCCGGGTTCTCCGCTTGGGTTCCTCGACGGGCCGGGGCGGGCACCTCGGGGTGTGTGCGAGCGCGATCGTGCGCAGCACCCGGCCGCGGGCGCCGAGCTCTTCGAGCCTTCTTGGGGCTCCCGCGGATCCAGGGACCGCCTGGTAGTACACCCCGGCGGGACCTCCCAGCTTCCCTGGGACGTGCGCCACCGGCGAGCTCACGCGCCGCCCGTCGCTCAGCGTCAGCCGTACGCGGCGGGCAGCGGCCACGGTTCGCAACTCGATCGTCAACGCCTTGCCTTCACATTCGACCGCCGGTTGCGCGCCCGAGAGACAACCTTCGCTGGATGAGCCGATTGCGAGCCGCACGATTCCTTCGGACCCCTGACCAACCGATACCGGGTACACACTGATCGGATGCTCGCACTGGGTCTCGCCGAAGGGACCGGGTTCCGCCTGCGGCGGTTCCACGTAGACCTTGAAGCGGGTGCGGGCGAGCGTTCGCCCGTGGCCTATCTCGACCGAGCCTTTGCGGGGCCGTTCGAGCTCTTCGGTTTCGGCCTGCGTCTTCAGGCCGAGCTTGACCTCAACCTCTTCGGCGGCCCGTGCAGTCGCCCTGGCCTGCTTCTCCTCCGAGGTCTCGAGTGAGGCGATCGTGTGCGCCAGGCGTTTCGCGCCCGGCCCCTCAAAGCGGCCGATCGACCCGAGGTTGCCCTTTGTTTCGACCAGCCGGCGCAGGCCTTTGAACAGCTGCGCGAGCTCTTCTTCCTCGGATCGTTCTATCGCCTTCGAGCCCGGGCTGAGCGTCCGGTAGTCGCTCGCGACCCACGCCTTCATGTCGCTGCACACGGGTGGCACAGGCCGGCCGAGTGCGGCTTCCAGCGATTCGGCCGCAAGATGCGTAAACGCCGTCAGGACGGGGTCGGTCCACCGCAGCGCCCGCGCAACGCGGGCGTATGCGAGGGCCGCTTCACGTGTCTGCGCCAGCTCCGTCGCGGTTTGCGCCGCGTCGAGCTCGCTCTGGAGCGCGGAGAACTGCCGCTCGTGGCGGTTTGCTTCGCCTTCCTGGCGAGCGGTCGGCTTGGGACCGTGTCCGTTTTCGCGGCCGAAGAGGCCGCCGAGGGTTTCGTGGGGAGCACCGATCATGACTCCGGAACATTCGTTTTCGAGTGCGCTGTCAAGTGCGCCCAGGGCCGCTGCGGTCGCCGGCGCGCTCGCGACCTGAGCACGGACGTATGCCAGCCGGGCTTCGAGCAGGGCCCGGGTCGCCGCCCGGTCTGCGGGCGTGACATGGGATCCCTTGCCGGCCGCGAGCGGTGCCCCCGCCCACAGCAGCGCCCCGCACACGGCCAGGAGCACGGTAACCAGCGCGGGTCCGCGGGCCCTTCCGACACTTCGGCTGCGGCGATTGCGTCTCATCCCGGCCCTCACCTGTTCCCCCTTGCGGTCGTGCTTCTAACCCGGCCTCACGCCAGCGCCTGCTGGATCGAGTCGATCGCGGCCTGCTCGGCCTCGCTGACGCCGTCCTTGCCGTCGCTCTCCTTGTGGGCCGCGGCCACGCGGTGGGTCAGGTTCATGACGAAGCCGCGGTACTGCTCGAGCTCCTCGGGGCTGCCCTTGGCGGCGAGCACCGTGCGGGCCTCTCCCAGCTGCGAGAGCACGTGCTCCCGCAGCTCCTCCGGAGAGTGGTAGCGCGTGTGGTCGAGCTTCGGCTTGGTCGCCACGATCTCGTCGAGCAGCTCGCTCTGGCCGTGCTGCTCGCGGGCCTCGGCGTAGGCCTTGGCCATCGACAGCGTCTCTTTGAACACGCCGCCCCGCTGGGCCGTGATCACGAGCATCCCCGCGCCCGGCGGGCCGCCGATGATCTGCTCCCACTCCTGCTCGGTGAAGTCCTGCTTGGTGCTCATCGGCTGCTCCTCGCGCTCGGCTCCCGTGGGCTGGGACTACCGCCGGATCCTATGACGCCGTGGGTGCCTGCGCCACGCGGCGACGCCGCGGCGGCGATAGCGGGCGCGGCTACGTCGCCGCCGCGGTCTCCGCTTCGGCGGCGGCGCGCGCTTCCGTGACGGCGGGCTGCTCGTCCGGGAGGCGGCGGCTGAAGATGGCCGCCAGCAGGGCGAAGACCGCCAGGATCGCGATCGCGGAGCGCAGGCCGTGCAGCCGCGCGGTTTCGTTCTCTTCCACGATCGCGTCGGTGGCCGTGGGGGAGACCCCGCTCTTCTCGAGCGCCGCTTCCAGTTCCTTGTCGGAGACGAACGGGATGCCGCCCGCGAGTTCGGTGCTCACCTGGCTTTTGACCTGCTCGGGCACCGCCGGGTTCTGCTGCACGCCGGTGAGGAAGGAGCTGCTCAGAGCGGCGATCAGGACCGCGCCGGTGAGCGCCGTGCTGATCGAGATGCCCAGGTTCGTGAGCGTGTTCTGCAGGCCTCCGACCTCGCCGCTGCGCTCGTCGGGCACCGCCGAGACGGTCACGCTGCCGAGCTGGGAGGCCAGCGCGCCGACGCCGGCCCCCGCCAGCAGCATCGGCCAGGTCGTGATCTCCGCTCCCGCCCCCTGGTCGAGCAGGGCGATCAGCACCACCAGGCCGATGAACAGCGTCAGGAAGCCGAGCTCGGCCACGCGGCGGGGAGAGGCGTTCGGGAAGTAGCGAGGGATGCCCGCCGCCGAGATCAGCAGCGTCACCGACAGCGGCAGCAGCCGCACGCCGGTTTCGATCGCCGACAGGCCCAGCGCCACCGACAGGAACAGCGGCACGGCGAAGAACAGCCCACCCTGCACGAAGTACTGCGCGAAGAACGTCGTCAGGCCCGCACGCAGCTGCGAGTTGCGCAGGATGCTCGGGTCCACCAGCGGCTGCCCGCCGCGCGCCAGCAGCCGGTTCTCCCACCTCATGAAGCCCCACATCACGGCCCCGCCCGCGAGGATCAGCCAGATCGTGGGGGACAGGCCCAGCCACTGTGGCTGGCCCGCCTTGGGCACCACGAAGCCCCAGGTGCCGGCCCGCAGCACGCCGAACACGATCAGCCCGAGCCCGGTCGCCGAGAAGGCGGTGCCCACGAGGTCCAGGCTGACGCCCTCCTCCCCGGGGACGTCCTCGATCCGCCGCGCGAGAGCCAGGATCGCGATCACGATCAGCACCTCGCTCGCGAACACGTAGCGCCAGGACAGGTAGCTCGTGAACAGGCCCCCGACGATCGGGCCCACGGCGATCGCGATCGCGGCCGCCGACGCGATCAGCCCGTACGCGCGGGGGCGTTCGCTGCGGTCGAAGTTGGAGGCCACGAGGGCGACGATCGCCGGCAGGATCAGGACCGCCCCGAGCCCCTCCAACAGCGACCAGCCGAGCAGCAGCACCGGCAGGCTCGGGGAGATGGCCGTGATGAACGAGCCGCAGCCGTAGACGACGCAGCCGATCGCAAAGCCGCGCTTGACGCCGATGATCTGGCCCAGCTTGCCGCCGGTGATCATGAAGGCCGCCATCACCAGCGTGTAGAGGGTGATCGCCGTCTGGATGCCGGTGACGGTGGTGCCGACGTCTTTGGCGACGGTCGCGATCGACACGTTCATCACCGAGGTGTCCAGCATCATCAGGAACTGACCCGCGCAGAGGGTCATCAGCACCAGTCCCGCCGCGCTCGTCTTCCCGTGCGTTCGCCCCGTCGCCACGCCGCCGCCTCGCCTCGCTTGTTCGCGAGCCCAATCTAGCTCGGGCTCCAGATCGCCCGGCGTCGCGCTAGCCGCGAGTATGTCCTTCGATGCCTGCGCGCCTGGCCGCACTCATGGCGCTTCTGTGCCCGCCGGCGATGGCCGTGACCGTGGCCGTCGCGCTGGCCGGCGACGTGGCGATCGCGGTGCTCGCGGTGGCCCTCGTCGCGGGCGCATCGGCGTGCCTGTGGGTGGCGCTGACCAACCGTGGCGGCGTGCGACTGCTGGGGGGAGTGCTCGCGGGTCTCGCGGCCGCGGGGCTGATCGTCGTACTCGCCACCAACTGGCAGGGGATCGTGGTACTCGTCCTGCTGATCGGCCTGCTGATCCTGTTCGGGCTGACGGCGCGTCACGCCCTCCAACGCAGCGCGAGAGCGGCCGACGGGGCGGCCGGCTCCTCGCCCATGGCCCCGGCGGGCCGGGCCGAACGGCCCGTGCTGATCATCAACCTCAGGTCCGGGGGAGGCAAGGCCGAGCGCTTCGACCTCGCCGGCGAGGCCCGCCGGCGGGGGATCGAACCGGTGATCCTCACGCCGGGAGACGACCTGCTGGTGCTGGCCGAGGAAGCCGTCGACCGGGGCGCAGGGGTGATCGGAATGGCCGGTGGCGACGGCTCGCAGGCGCTGGTCGCGACCGTGGCCGCGCGCAGGGACGTGGCCCACGTCTGTATCCCGGCCGGGACCCGCAACCACTTCGCGCTCGATCTCGGCCTCGACCGCGACGACGTGGTCGGCGCGCTCGACGCGTATACGGACGGTCACGAGCGGCGCATCGACCTCGCGCGGGTGAACGACCGCGTGTTCGTCAACAACGCCTCGCTCGGCGTGTACGCGAAGGTCGTCCAGTCGCCCGCTTACCGCGACGCCAAGCTGCGGACCTGGGCGAAGATGCTGCCCGACCTGCTGGGCCCGGACGCGAGCCCCCTCGACCTCGAGTTCAGCGGGCCCGACGGGGAGGGCTATGGCGACGCACCGCTCGTGCTCGTCTCGAACAACCGCTACGAGCTCACCAGCCTGTCCGGGGCCGGCACCCGCGGGCGTCTGGACCAGGGCGTGCTGGGGGTGTTCGCCGCGCGCGTGCTCGGTCCGGGGGACGTGTCGAAGCTGACGGCGCTGGAGCTCGCCGGACAGGCCGATCGCTTTTCGGGACTGCTGGCGTGGACGGCGGGCGAGTTCGAGGTGCGCTCCAGCGGACCGGTGGAGGTGGGCCTGGACGGTGAGGCGCTGGTGATGGACCCGCCGCTGCACTTCGTCTCGATGCCGGGAGCCCTGCGCGTGCGGCTGCCCCCCAACGCCGGTCTGTCGCCGGCCGCCCGGGCGGTGAGGCTCTCGCGCGGGGACCTCGCGGCGCTGGTGCGGGTGGCCGCGGGCAGATGAGCTCGTTCGCGGCACGCGTGCTCCTCGGCTGGGCGGCCTTCGTGCTGGTCGGCTGGGGCGTCGGTGAACTGTGGACCTCGCTGGGGCCGGGCGAGGCCCAGCTGATGCGCGAAGTCGCGCGCGAACGCTCGTCCGGGATGGTGAGCGCGGCGCGCGTCATCACATGGGCCGGGAGCGTGTGGGTGCTGGCACCCCTGGCGCTGATCGCGACCCTCCTGCTGCTCCGTGCCGGCCTGTATGAGGGAGCGCTGATCGTCGCGCTCGGGCTGCTCGGCGGAGCCCTGATGGCCGATGTGATCAAGCTGCTTGTGGCCCGTCCGCGACCGCCGGTGGAGCACCTGCAGGCTGTCGGCGGCTACAGCTTTCCCTCCGGCCACGCCACCCAGGCGGCGGCGCTCTGGGTCTCGCTGCTGCTGGCCGTGCGTCCGCTCGTCTCGCGGCGGGCCGTGCTCGGGCTGCTGGCCTGCGTATGCGCACTGATCGTCCTGGCGGTGTGCGCCTCGCGGGTGATCCTCGGTGTGCACTACCCCAGCGACGTGCTGGCCGGCGCCCTGCTCGGTGGGGGGTGGGCGGTATATCTGTGGCGATGCGTGCGCGAAACCGCGCCACGCCGCCACGCGCGGTGAGGGGGCCGATCAACAGCCTGCGCCGGCTCGACCGCGGGGTGATGAGGCGTGCCCGCCGGGTGGATTCACCGGAGCTCGACCGTGCCCTGGTGAGGATCACCACGGCCGCCAACTACTGGCGGCTGTGGCTCGCGATCGCCGGCCTGCTGGCGCTGCTGGGCGGACCCAGGGGGAGAGCCGCGGCCGGGCGCGGGCTGCTCGCCCTCGTGATCGCCGCCGTTACGACCAACGGTCCCGCCAAGCTGCTGACGCGCCGGCGCCGTCCCGCGAGCTCCTCGCGCCCGGCGCTGATCAGGATGCCGCGCTCGACCTCCTTCCCCTCCGGCCACAGCGCCGCCGCCTTCGCGTTCGCCGCCGGCGCGGCCATGGAGCTGCCGGTGCTCGCGCCCGTGCTCGCCCCGCTGGCGCTGGCGGTCGGCTACTCGCGCGTGCACACGGGAGTGCATTACCCCAGTGATGTGGCCGCCGGCGCCGCCATCGGCATCGGCTCGGCGGCGCTGGCACGGCGGCTGGGCCCCCACGCCGCGGCCGGCGCGGGCGCCTCACGCAGGGTGCACCCCGCCCCCGGCGCGGCCGATGGCGCCCTGCCCGGCCCCGCTCCCTGGTGAGCGCCCGCGGGTCGGTCGAGCGGTGGGTGCCGGGGGTGCGCGCGCTGCGCACCTACGAGCGTGCCTGGCTGCGCCCCGACCTGATCGCGGGGATCGTGCTGGCCGCGATCCTGGTGCCCCAGGGCATGGCCTACGCAGAGCTCGCCGGGCTGCCCGCGGTGACGGGGCTCTACACGACGATCGCGTGCCTGGTGGGGTATTCGCTGTTCGGGCCCTCGCGGGTGCTCGTCCTGGGACCGGACTCCTCGATCTCGCCGCTGATCCTGGCGGCCGTCACGCCGCTGCTGGCGGGCGGCGGCGAGACCACCGCGATCGCGCTCGCGGGCATGCTCGGGATCCTCGTCGGGCTGACCGAGATCGGTCTCGGCCTCGGGAAACTCGGCTTCGTGGCCGACCTGCTGTCCAAGGAGGTGCAGGTCGGCTACATGAACGGCCTTGCCATCACGATCATCGTGGGCCAGCTGCCGAAGCTGTTCGGCTTCTCCACCAGCGCGGACTCCTTCCTGAAGGAGGTGAGGGTCTTCTTCGAAGGCCTCGACCAGACCGACACCACGACGCTGCTGGTCGGCCTCGCCGTGCTCGCGCTGCTGCTCGTGCTGCCGCGCATCACCCGGCGGGTGCCGGCCGTGCTCGTGGCGGTGGTGGCTGCGACCGCCGCGTCGGCCCTGTTCGAGCTCTCCAGCCACGGCGTCAGCACGGTGGGGGCGCTGCCCCGCGGGGTTCCCTCGCCCAGCCTGCCGTGGACGAACGCGCGCGACGTCGGGCCGCTGCTGCTGGCGGCCGTGGGGATCACGCTGGTGTCGCTGACGGACACGATCGCCACGGCCACGAGCTTCGCGGCCCGGCGCGGGGAAGAGGTCAGGCCCAATCAGGAGATGATCGGGATGGGAGCCGCCAACATCGCCGCCGGCTTCTTCCAGGGCTTCGCCGTGTCCACGAGCGGCTCGCGCACGGCCGTGGCCGAACAGTCCGGCGCGCGTAGCCAGCTCTCGAACCTGGTCGGCGCGGGGCTCGTGGTGGTGCTGCTGCTGTTCGCCAACTCGCTGCTCGCCGACCTGCCCCAGTGCGCGCTGGCGGCGGTGGTGATCGTGGCCGCGCTGTCGCTCGCGGACGTCGCGATCCTGCGCCGCTATCTGGAGGTGCGCCGCAGCGCGCTCGCGGTCTCGCTGGTGGCGAGCGCCGGGGTGATCCTGCTGGGTGTGCTGCAGGGGATCGTGGTCGCGGTGGTGCTGGCGATCCTGCTGTTCTTCAGACGCAACTGGTGGCCCCACGGGGCGGTCCTGGGACGCGTAGATGAGGTCGAGGGCTGGCACGACGTCGGTGCCTACCCCGCCGCTGAGCAGCTCCCGGGGGTCGTCGTCTACCGCTGGGAGGCGCCGCTGTTCTTCGCCAATGCGGGCTCCTTCCGCGAAGAGATCCGCCGGCTCGCCCGCGAGCACCAACCGCGCTGGATCGTGCTGCAGTGCGAGGCCATCACCGACGTGGACGTGAGCGCCGGAGAGATGCTCGAGCAGCTCGACGACGAGCTCAACGCCGAGGGGATCCACCTCGCCTTCGCCGAGCTGCGTACGCGGCTGCAGGAGCTGACGCTGCGGTACGGCCTGATGGAGACGCTCGACCGCGACCACTTCTACCCGACGCTCGAGGCGTCGCTGCGCGCGATCGCCGCCGAGGATCCCGGCCGCGAGCCGGCGGACTAGGCTCATCGGCGCGATGCCCGAGGAGCTCACCAGCGCGCGCCGGAGGGTGCTGAGGAAGTTCGTCGAGGAGCTGGTCGTGGAGCCCGGCAGGACGATCCGTGTCAACCGCGACTGCGACCCCGGGGCGACGCCGGGGACCACCGGCAAGAAGCAGGGCCAGGAGCTGCTCGAGGAGGGCGTGCAGCTGCTGAGCAGCTACCAGGGGCGGCTCGCGGCCCAGGGAACGTGGGGGGTGCTGGTCGTGATCCAGGCGCTCGACACGGCCGGCAAGGACGGCGCGATCCGCCACGTGATGAGCGGGGTCAACCCCCAGGGCGTGTCCGTCCACAGCTTCAAGGTCCCGTCCCATGAGGAGCTGGCCCACGACTACCTGTGGCGCTACGCCAGCCGCCTGCCGGCGAGGGGACAGATCGGCATCTTCAACCGCTCCCACTACGAGGAGGTACTCGCCGTGCGCGTGCACCGTGAGTACCTCGAGCGCCAGAAACTGCCGCCGGCCGCCAAGCGCGCCGGGATCTGGAAGCGCCGCTTTCGCGAGATCAACGACTGGGAGCGCTACCTCTCAGACAACGGCCTGAAGATCGTGAAGCTGTTCCTGAACGTCTCCAAGGAGGAGCAGCGCAGGCGCCTGCTGCGGCGCATCGACCTTCCCGACCACAACTGGAAGTTCTCGCACGCGGACGTCGTCGAGCGCGGGTTCTGGGATGACTACCAGCGCGCCTTCTCCGACACGCTCTCGCATACGAGCACCAAGTGGGCGCCCTGGTACGTGATCCCGGCCGACCACAAGTGGTACGCCCGCATCGCCACCGCGAGCGTGCTCGTGAACACCCTGATCGAGCTCGATCCGCAGTATCCGCACGTCGGCCACGAGCAGCGCGAGGAGCTGCGGGCCGCCAAGCGCGACCTTGAAGCGCAGGCTCCGCGCGGGGCTGCCGCCGATCCCAACGTGTCGGACGAGGACGAATAGCCGAAGCCGTTGTGCAGGGAGGAGGTAGATCCGACCGCGTCCCGGGTAATCTCGCCACAGGATGCCGCTGGTGCCCGAGGTCAGCGAGGAGCTCATCCGCACGCTCGCGGGGATCCGCGCGCCCGAGGGGAGCATGCTGAGCATCTACCTCGACCTCGACCCCGAACGCTTTGCGACCCCGCCGGCGCGCCAGAGTGAGATCGACTCGCTGATCGACTCCGCCCACCGGGACATCGAGCAGCGCAAGCGTCCACACCGGACACAGGCGGCGCTGCGCGAGGGGCTGGCGCGAGCCCGCGAGCTGCTCAACGATCCCGAGCTGCCCCGGGGCGCACGCGCCGCGGCGGTGTTCGTGTGCGAGCCGCTGGCGCTCGAACAGGCGGTGCGCATCACACGCCCGCTCGAGAGCCGGGCGATCGTCTCCGACGAGGCCTTCATCGCGCCGCTGCTGGAGGGCGGTGACCGGGGCCGCGAGGAAGCCCTGCTCGCGCAACTGCGAGCCGGGATCGAGAGGGCCGACGGCCGGCTGGCGGTGACGGGACTGGAGGCGGTCCTCGACGCGCTCATCGAACAGCGCGTGCAGGCGCTCCTATACGAAGTCGGGCTGCATGGGCGCGGGGTCGCCTGCCCGCACGGGGACTGGATGGCATCCAGCGGTGACCTCTGCCCGCTCGACGGCGAACCCCTGCAGGAGCGCGAGGACATCGTCGAGGACGCGATCCACGCGGCACTCGCCCAGTCGGCCGAGGTGCTCGCACTGCGCGATCGCCCCGAGCTGGCTGGGGTCGGCGGGATCGCAGCGACGCTGCGGTTCTGATGCACGCCGCCGCCGAGTTCGAGCCCGGGACCTTCCTCGCCTGGCTAACCGACGAGGAGCGCGCGGGCGTCGAAGCGCTCGGCCGGCCGACGAGCTTCCCCCGCGGCAGCGTGGTGATGTTCGAGGGCGAGCCCGAGGAGCGGCTGCTGCTCGTGCTCGGTGGCCGCGTCAAGGCCACGCGCGCCGGCCCGGACGGTCGCGAGGTGATCATCGGCATCCGCGACCCCGGGGACCTGCTCGGCGAGCTCGCCTTCATCGACCGCCAGCCGCGGTCGGCCACGGTGGTCGCGCTCGAGCCGGTGACGGCGCTGATGATGCCCGGCCATCTCTTCCGCGAGCACCTCGAGCAGACCCCGCGGGTGGCAGTGGTGCTGCTCGAAGTCGTCGCCGGGCGCTTCCGCGAGGCGACCTTGAACCACCTGCAGTTCGCCTCCCTCGACACGATGGGCCGCCTGTCGGCCCGCATCCTCGAGCTCGCCCGCCGCTACGGCGAGCCGGTGGATGGCGGGATCGAGATCCAGCTGCCCCTCTCACAGGAGGAACTAGCGAGCTGGACGGGGGCCTCCAGGACCGGCGTGGCGCAGGCGCTGCAGTCCATGCGCGAGCTGAAATGGCTGGACACCGAGCGCGGGCGGATGACGATCACCGACCCCGAAGCGCTGCGAGCGCGGGCCTCCGCGGATCCGTAGCCGCCCCCGCGCACCGGCCCCGCGGAGCCCCAAGCCGCGCTGGGAGCGGTCCGCTGCGGGTCGCGGCTCCCGCGCCCGACGTCCAGAACTGGACGCCCCGGCGTCCGGTGATGGGTCGATGCCCTCCGCCGCGGACGCCACACTTCCCGCATGGTCGGACTCATCAACAGCGAGGTCTGGGGGGAGTTCTTCGGAGCGCTAGATCAGTGCTGCACCGACGCGCCTGCGACGGTGCATTTCCAGCTGCGAGAGCAGGAACGCAACCCCTCCAGGCGACAGCGCCGGTTGCGCTCGATCCATTACGACGGGGAGCGCGACACGGTCGAGCTGTGCGCGGGTGGCGGGGAGGACCGTGGCCCGGCGGTGCGCTACTTCATCCGCTCCCCCCGGCGGATCTCCGTGGAAGCGGTGTACGGCGGCTCACGAATCCTGATCGAGGACCGCGCCCACGGGATCACGGCGATCGCGATCGCCCCGGACAGCCGGCAGGAGGGCGCCGGCTCGGCGGCCCAGCTCAGCCGGCGCTTCAGCCATGACCTCCCAGCCGATCCCGACCCTGCGGCGCGCTCGATCGTTGCTCGTCTGACGACACGGCGCCACGCGGACGCCCGCTCCTCCGGCTGATCCACGCCAGCGCCGCGAAGACCGTCAGTTGGAGCCCAGCGCGGTGCCTTTACCGGCCCTTTTTTGGTGCAAGAAGAAGTTCCTAAACGGTTCTGAATTAAGAACCAAATGAGAGCCGAATCAAGCACCGTCCGGGCGCTAAACTCGGCACCAGGATGGGAAGTCCGTTTAGGTACGAGGACCCCCTCGACGCCACCGAAGAGCTGGCCGATCGCGTCGACGAGCTCGCATTGCTCCGCGAGCGGATCGCCGAGACTCGCAACAGCCGCCTGAGCGGACCCCGGCGCTACGGCAAGACATCGCTGCTGAATGTGGCGCTGGCGCGGGCCGAGCGCGACGGCTTCGTCGCGATTTACGTCAATTTCCTTGGGGTTCTCACGGCCGGGGACGTCGCCGAGCGGATCGAGCGGGCCTATCGCGAGCAGCTCGACGGCGCCCTGCGGCGGTGGTTCGCCGGGGTCGTCTCGACGCTCTCCCCGCGTGCCAAGGCGGCGCCGGGGGGAGTCGGAATCGAAGTCGCCCCGGCTGCCACCGTGCCGAGCCTGCTCGACCGGCTTGAGCTTCCGCGCCGGCTGTTCGAACGCCACGGGCGCCGCTGCGCGATCGTTTTCGACGAGTTCCAGGACGTCGTCCGGGCCGGCGGAGAGCTCGCCGGGACGATCCGCTCCGAGCTCGAGCGCCACGGAAACGTCGCCGGCTACGTCTTCTCCGGCTCGCACCCGGGCCTGATGCGCGACCTCTTCTCCGATCGCCGCCACGCCTTCTTCGCCCAGGCCATGCCGGTGGAGCTGGGGCCGCTGCAGGGGGAGGACCTGGCCGAGTACATCGGCGGGCGATTCCTGGCCGGACGGCGTGATCCCGGCGAGGCGCTGGAGCCGCTGCTGCGGGTCGCCGACGGCCATCCCCAGCGGGCGATGCTGCTCGCCCACCACCTCTATGAGGCCACCAGGCCGAGGGCCAGGTCCGGCCCCGAGCAGTGGCTGAGGGCCTTCACCGCGGCCGCCCGCGACGCCAACCCCGAGGTCCAGGCCGTGTGGGACGGCTGGAGCAACAGCGAGCGGCGCCTGAGCTCGGTGATCGCCAGGCGCACGATGCCGCTGCAGGGCAAGGACGCTCGCGAGCGCTACGGCGTCACCAAGAGCGGCAACAACGAAGCCACCGTCGAGCGGCTGCAGCGGGAGGGCCATCTCGTGGCCGATCCGAGCACTGCGACTGGCTTGCGGGTGGTGGACCCGCTGCTCGAGCTGTGGCTGGGCAGCGGACGCGCCTGGCCCGCCGAGCTCGGCGCAAGTTGACGAGTCGCAGCCCGCGGCGGCTCGTGCGCCGGGCCGCGGCTGCCGATACGGAGCGGAGTGCGGGCTCCGCCGAAGAAGACCCCCGGGCCGATTGCCCTCGCCCTCGCCCTCGCCCTCGCGCTGGTGGGCGCCAGCTCGGCCTCGTCGCGGCCCGCCGTTGCCGGCTCTGCCGCGCCCAGCGCCCACGTCTCGATCGTCAACGGGGTCGCCGCCGAAGCGGGCACCTTTCCCTGGCTGGCCGTGATCTTCCACGAAGGCGAAGGCGAATCGTTCCAGTGCACGGGCACCGTGGTCTCCCCGAACGTGGTCCTGACGGCGGCCCACTGCGTCGAGGACCCCCGCACCGGTAACCGCTACACGGCCGCCGGCTACTTCGTCGTGACCGGCACCGTGGATTGGACCCTGACGCCCCGCCAGGTGCTGGGTGTCTCGACCACGGTCGTGTATCCGGCCTTCAACCGCCTCTACGCCTCCGGTGACGCGGCCCTGCTGGTGCTCTCGACGCCCACCACCGCGCCGGCATTGCCGCTGGCAACGGCGGCGACCGACGCAGCCTTCCTGGCGCCCGGTCACCACGTCGTGATGGCCGGCTGGGGCGAGACGTTCCCCGGTGGACCGGTCCCGCACGAACTGCACTGGGCCGGCACGGCGGTGCAGTCGCCGCGCTTCTGCCATGAACACACGCGGGTGTACGTGCCCAGCGAGGAGCTGTGCACGCTCGACAGCCCCGCCCATCACACAGTGGCCTGCTTCGGCGACAGCGGCGGGCCGCTGCTCGGCGCCCTGCCCGCCACCGGAGAAGTCGTCGAGCTGGGTGTCGCGAGCCACCTCTTCAGCGACTGCCAGCCCACCTCACCGGTCGTCTACACGCGCGCCGACCTCGTCAGCACGTGGGTGCACGACTGGATCAGCTCGGCCTCGTTCCTGCCGGGTACGGTCACGCCCGCGTCGACGACCCGCACGGTCGCGAACGGAACGCCCTCCTCCGCGGCCACGCCCGGGCGTCTACAGCGCCCAGCCCGCCGTCGGCCAGTCGATCACCCTGCACGTTGCCGGCAACGGCGAATGGATCACCGAAGTCGCGGCCACGGTGCGGGTCTCATGCCGTCGGGGAGCGGCCATGACACTGGCCCTCAGCTGGCCGGCCGAAGCGCTGTTCATCTCCGGCGGCGCGGCCGGCGCGGTGTTGCCGGTCGCCCCCGGCGGGCACGTGCGGGGCGGCACGGCCAGGCTCACCGCCCGGCTTCACCGCCCAGGGAACGGTCCAGGGGCAGCTGACGGTCCGGGCCTCGGGCTCTCCTCGCCACCTCGGCAGCTGCACGGCACAGCTCCCCTTCACGGCTTTGCCCTGAAGTCCGCCTGAGCCCGCCGGCGGAATCGCCCCGCGGGCGCAACCGTCGGCACGCCCCCACAACCACCCGGCGAGCGGCCTCGACGGCCCGGCGGGCCCGATTCGGTTAGCGTCCGGGACCGATGAGCACGATCCGCGAGGCAACCTTCGATCTGCTGCGCGCCAACGGGATGACGCGCATCTTCGGCAACCCCGGCTCCACCGAGCTGCCGATGCTGAAGGACTTCCCTGATGACTTCTCCTACGTGCTCGGCCTGCAGGAGCTCGTCGTGGTGGGCATGGCCGACGGCTTCGCCCAGGCCAGCGGCGGCCCCGCCCACGCCAACCTCCACACCGCCCCGGGGGTCGGCAACGCGGTCGGCGGGATCTTCAACGCCCAGGCCAACAAGTCTCCGCTGCTGATCACCGCGGGCCAGCAGGTGCGCCCCCAGATCACCTTCGAGGCCAACCTGACCAACCGCGAAGCGGTGCTCGGTCCCGCGCCGTACGTGAAGTGGTCCCACGAACCCCCCCGGCCCCAGGACGTCCCGCAGGCGATCGCGCGCGCGATCCACCACGCCACGCTGCCTCCCCGCGGGCCGGCCTTCGTCTCGATCCCGATGGACGACTGGGGCGAGCAGGCCGACGAGGACGCCCTCACCCAGCTGCTGGCGCGCGGCGTGCATGCGCGCGCGCTGCCCGACCCCGTGGCGCTCGAGGACCTGGCCGGGGCGCTGCAGGAGGCGTCCAACCCGGTGCTGATCGCGGGGCCCGACATCGACGCCTCCGGCGGCTGGGACGCCGCCGTGGCGCTCGCGGACAAGCAGCGCCTGCCCGTGTGGGCCACGCCCGCCCCCGGCGGAGGCCGGCTCGGATTCCCGGAGAACCACCCCAACTTCCTGGGCATCCTGCCGCCGGCGATCGGCCCGGCCTCGCAGACGCTCGAGGGCCACGACCTGGTGCTCGTGGTGGGCTCCTCGGTGTTCCCCTACTACCCCTACATCCCCGGCCCGCTGCTGCCGGCCGGCACGCGCCTGGTGCAGATCACGAGCGACCCGGCGGAGGCGGCGCGGGCGCCGGTCGGGACAGCGATCGTGGGTGACGTGGGGCTGGCGCTGGAGCGGCTGCTGGAGCTGCTCGGCACGGCCGAGCGGGAGGCGCCGCAGGCGCGCGAGCTCCCGGGCGAGCCGGCCCCGAGCGAACCGATCAGCGGCTCGGCGGCGATGGCGGCCCTGGCCGGGGTCTGGCCCGAGGACGGCATCGCCGTGGTGGAGACGCCCTCCAGCACGGTCGCGCTGCGCAACCGGCTGCGCCTGTCGAAGCCCGGCAGCTACTACTTCTCCTCCAGCGGCGGGCTCGGCTTCGGGATCGCTGCCTCGGTCGGCGTGCAGCTCGCCCAGCCCGAGCGCCCGGTCGTGTGCGTGCTCGGCGAGGGCTCCGCGCAGTACGGCATCACCGCGCTGTGGTCGGCCGCCACCTACCGCGTGCCGGTCACCTTCCTGGTGCTGCGCAACGAGGAGTACATGATCCTGAAGTGGTTCGCCGAGCTCGAGCAGGCGCACGGAGCGCCCGGGCTGGATCTCAAGGGCCTCGATGTGGCGAGCGTGGCGGAGGCCTACGGCGTCCCCTCCCGCGAGGTGTCCGACGGCGAGGAGCTGGCGGAGGCGCTGCGCGAGGCGATCGCCGTGCAGGACGGGCCGCGCCTGGTCGAAGTGCCGGTGGCGACCGGCATGTGGCTCGAGTAGGGCCGCCGTGACCGTGGGGCCGTCGTGAGCGCCCTCGGGACCGACGTGCGGCGGATCGCCCCGCACGCACACGAGGCGGTCAGCGATCGCGCCCCCGATTGGGTCGCCCACGGTACGCCCGAGCCGCTGCGGGGAGAACTGCTGCGGGCGCTCGGCCCGGCCGGGGCCGCCACCCGCGCCCTCGATCTCGTCCGCTACGCCTCCGACGCCAGCCCGTATCGCACCATCCCGCGCGCGGTTGCGATCCCGCGCGACCTCGCCGACGTGCAGGCGGTGCTCGGGGTTGCCCGCGACAGCGGGACCCCGATCGTGTTCCGGGCCGGCGGCACGAGCCTCAACGGCCAGGGCCAGGGCGAGGGCATCATGATCGACGTCCGCCGCCACTTCCAGAGCGCCCGCGTGGAGGACCAGGGCGCGCGTGTGCGGGCTCAGCCGGGCGTCGTCCTCGGGCACCTCAACCGCCTGCTCGCCCGCCACGGCAGGCGCATGGGGCCCGACCCGGCGAGCACCGACATCGCCTGCGTCGGCGGGGTGGTGGCCAACAACTCCGGCGGGATGCGCTGCGGCGTCCACGCCGACTCCTACAGCATGGTCAGCTCGCTGACGTTCGTGCTCGCCAGCGGCGCCGTGATCGACACCGCCGCCGGGGGCGCCGCCGAGGCCTTCGCCGCCGCCGCCCCCGAGCTCGCCTCGGGCCTGCTGGATATCCGCCGGGAGCTGCTCGCCGACGAGGAGCTGTGCGAGCGCATCCGGCGAAAGTTCGCGATCAAGAACACGACCGGCTACCGCCTGTGTGCCTTCCTGGACGCCGAGCAGCCGCTGGAGATCTTCAGGCGCCTGCTGATCGGCTCCGAGGGGACGCTCGCGTTCCTGGCCGAGGCGGTGTTCCAGACGCTCCCGCTCGAACCCCACACGGCGCTTTCGCTGATCCACTTCGCGGACATCGACGCCGCTGCCAGGGTGGTGCCGGCGCTGGTGGCGGCCGGCGCCAGCGCGACCGAGCTGATGGTCGCCCCGACGCTGATCGCGGCCGCCTGGAACATGCCGGGCACGCCCGAGGCCTGGAAGGAGCTGCCCCCCGAGTCGGCGGCGCTGCTGGTGGAGTTCCGGGCCGACTCCGAGCAGGAGCTCGACGGGCCCGAAGCCCAGGCGCTCTCGATCCTGCAGGGCGATGGCGTGCTGCAGGCGCCCCGTTTCACCCGCGAGCGGGGCGAGATCGGGATGCTGTGGCACGTCCGCGAGGGAATGCAGGGCCTGCTCGCGGCGATCCGCGCCCCGGGCGTGCAGCTGATCATCGAGGACGTCTGCGTGCCGCCGGAGCGGGTCGCCGAGGCGGCCAAGGACCTGCAGGCGATGCTCGGCCGCCACGGCTTCCTGCCGGGTGTCGCGGGCCACGCCTCGGCCGGGAACCTGCACTTCCTGCTGACGCCGAACTTCGGCGAGCCCGCCGACCTCGAGCGCTACGAGGCCTTCATGCACGAGATGGTGGCAATGGTCATCGACACCTACGACGGCTCGCTGAAGGCCGAGCACGGGACCGGCGTGAACATGGCTCCCTACGTGGAGCGGGAGTGGGGCGCTAAGGCGACCGAGATGATGTGGCGCGTCAAGGCGCTCGCCGATCCGGACGGGATCCTCGCGCCGGGCGTGCTGCTCAACCGCGAGCCGGGGGCCCACCTGCGCAACCTGAAGTCCACCCCCGAGATCGACGAGGTCGCCACCAAGTGCATCGAGTGCGGCTTCTGCGAGCCGGTGTGCCCGAGCCGGGATCTGACCACGACACCGCGCCAGCGGATCGCGCTGCGGCGCGAGATGGCCCGCCAGCCCGAGGGCTCACCGGTGCTGGAGGTACTGCTCGAGCAGTACCAGTACGACGCCATCGACACCTGCGCGGCCGACGGGTCGTGCAGGCTCGCGTGCCCGGTGGGGATCGACACGGGGGCACTCGTGAAGCAGCTGCGGGCCGTCGAGCACTCGCCCCGCGCCGAGCGTGTGGCGGCCTCGCTCGCACGCCGCTGGGGCACCGTCGAGAGCTCCGCCCGGGCGGGCCTGCGGGCGGGCGCTGGCGGTGGCGACGGCGTCCTGCGGGCGCTCACGAGAGCCGGCCGCGGTGTCCTCGGAGAGGAGCTGATCCCTGCCTGGTCCAGCGCGATGCCCGCGCCGGCGCCGGCGGACCTGCCCCGCGGCGTGGGCCCCGAGGCGGCAGCCGCCGTGTACTTCCCCGCCTGCATCAACCGCATCTTCGGCAACCCCCGCTCGCGTGCCCAGGAGCCCTCGCTGGCGGAGGCCATGCTGGCCGTCTCTGCGCGGGCGGGCCAGCCGCTGTGGATCCCGCCCGACGTCGCCGGGAACTGCTGTTCGACCCCGTGGAGCTCGAAGGGCTACCACGAGGGCCGTCGCCTGATGGCGCGGCGGATGGCCGAGTCGGCGCTGCGCTGGACGCGCGATGGAGAGCTGGCGCTCGTCACCGACGCCAGCTCGTGCGCCCAGACGCTGGCCGGGGGTGAGCTGGGCGAGGCCCTGGATGAGGGGCTGCGCGAGCGCCTCGCGGCGGTGCGCGTGATCGACCCGATCGAATGGATCCACGAGCGCGTGGTGGGCTCGCTGGCGCTCGGCGGGCGCCTGCGGACGGTGGCCCTGCATCGGCCCTGTGCGGCCGTCCAGGGCGGCCTCGACGAGCGCCTGCGTGAGATCGCAGACGTCCTCGCCGAGGATGTGATCGAGCCGCTCACCCCGGGCTGCTGCGGGATGGCCGGCGACCGCGGGCTGCTGCACCCCGAGCTGCCCGCGGCGGCGCTCGGCGACAGCGCCGCGCAGCTTTCGGGCCGCGAGCTGGATGCCTGCGTGTCCTGCAACCGCACCTGCGAGCTTGCCCTCGAGGGGGTCACCGGGCGCCCGTACGAGTCGATCGTGATGACGCTCGAGCGGCTCAGCCGCGGGGTCCCGGCGGCGAGCAACGGCAACCGGCAGCCGCTCGCCGGGCGGCTCTAGGATCTGAGTCGATGCGACGCTCCCGCGACCGGCCACTCGGGGTCTCGCCGGCGACGGTGGGCGACTACCGCGAGCTGGCTCGCCGGCGGCTGCCCCGCCAGCTGTTCGACTACCTCGACGGGGGCGCCTACGAGGAGGCCACGATGCGCGCCAACGTCGCCGACCTCGAGCGGATCCTGCTGCGCCAGCGCGTGATGCGCGACGTGTCGGTGCGCGAGCAGGCCGTGGAAGTGCTCGGCCAGCAGCTCTCCACGCCGATCGTGCTGGCGCCCGTGGGGCTCGCCGGGATGATGGCCGCGCGGGCGGAGGTCCAGGCCGCGCGGGCGGCCGAGCGCGCCGGGATCCCGTTCATCGAGTCCACCGTCTCGATCTGCCCGATCGAGGAGGTCGCCGCCGCCACCAGCCGGCCGCCGTGGTTTCAGCTGTACGTGATGCGCGACCGCGGCTACGCCGAGGACCTGATGGCACGGGCCCGCGCGGTGGGCTCGCCGGTGCTCGTGCTGACGATCGACCTGGCGGTCGTGGGCGCCCGCCACCGCGACATCCGCAACGGCATGGGCAAGAGCTCCCGCTGGGGCCAGCTGCGCCGGGGCCTGGACCTCGTCGGCCACACCCACTGGGTCCGCAACGTCGCCCTCGGCGGCAAGCCGCTGACCTTCGGCAACCTCGAGAAGGCCGTTCCCGGGGCGCGCTCCCCGAGCGCCTTCCGTGCCTGGGTGGACTCCCAGTTCGACCCGTCCGTGACCTGGGAGGACATCGCCTGGGTGCGCGAGCACTGGGGCGGGCGCCTGGTCGTCAAGGGGGTGCTCGACGCAGAGGATGCCCGCCGGGCCGTCGACGCGGGCGTGGACGGCATCGTCGTCTCCAACCACGGCGGGCGCCAGCTGGACTCGGTGCCATCGACGGTCCGTGCCCTGCCGGAGATCGCCGACGCGGTCGGCGACCGCGTCGAGGTGCTCGTGGACGGGGGCATCCGCACCGGCCTGGACGTCGTCAAGATGCTCGCCCTCGGGGCCCGCGCGGTGCTGATCGGGCGCGCCTGGGGCTGGTCGGTGGCGGGCCGCGGCGAAGCGGGGGTCCGCCACGTGCTCGGCGTGATGAAGGCCGACATCGACGTGGCCCTCGGGCTGACCGGCTGCAGGTCGGTGACCGAGCTCGACCGCACCGTGCTGGTGGGCGGCGCCGAGGGCGTCGAGCGACTGCCGGCCGGCTAGGCCCGCCGCAGACCCAGGAAGCGCCCGAGCGCGGCGTAGGCGGCCAGGCAGGCCGCTGCGTCGGCGAGGCCCCGCAGCGCGCCGTCGAAGGGGTCATCCGCGGCGACCCCCGCGACCGTGATCGTGAGGGCGATCGCAGCGGCGAACGCCACCGCGAAGCCCCATCCGGCGGCGTCCACGCGCGCGGGCACCAGGCCGGCGAGGTCGTCCCCCAGGTCTCCGGCGGCGCCCGCCACGAGTGGATGCAGCCGCCGCGCCGCGAGCACGGCCGGCAGGGCCAGTGCGACCGCGAGCCCACCGGCGCCGGCGAGCGCCAGCGCCAGGGTCGTCCACCAGCCGGCGATGTCCCCGTCGAGCCCGATCGCCGTGATGGCGAGACCGGCCATCGTCACCGCGCCCGCGAGCAGGGCCACCCACGCGCGGCGCACCAACACGAGCGCCTCTGCGCGGCTCAGCACGGCGCTGCGCCGGCGCCGGAGCGCGCGCAGGATGCCGAGTGTGCCCGAGGCAAACGCCACCTGCGCCCCGAGGGCGCTCATGGCAAGGCCGACACTGCCGAGCACCGGCGCGCTCTGCCCGATTTGCCGGACGAAGCCGCCAGCCGCCTGCACCGCCAGAACCGCGACCGCGAACAGCGTGCCGGCGAGGGCCAGCGCGGCGAAGGCGGCGAAGGCGGCGCGCAGGGCCCGGCGGGTGCCGAGCTCGTCGGCGAAATGTCGCGCGACGGCGCTCGGCTCGCCCAGCTCGGCGTCGGGGTCGCAGGCGAGGTGATCCTCGATCTCGGTGACGATCCTGCGCCGCAGGGTGCCGTCGATGCCGGCCGCGGCGAGCTCGTGCTCGAGCCGCTCCGGATATGCCGCGCCGTCGCCGCCGGCGCTCATGTGGGCGCCACCTGCGGCTCGCGCGCCAGCACCTGCTCGACCGTGGCGGCGAAGCGACTCCACTGCTCTCGCCGTGTGTGCAGCTCGCTCCCTCCCCGCCGCGTGAGGCTGTACACGCGCCGGCGCCGCCCGTTCGCCTGGGCCCAGGTGCTCGACAGCAGCCCCGCGTGCTCGAGCCGGTGCAGAGCGGGGTAGACCGTTCCCTCGGGCAGCGTCAGCTCCCCTCCGCTACGCCGCTTGAGCTCCGCGATGATCGCGTAGCCGTGGAGCGGCGCGGCCTCCAGCACCGACAGGATCAGCGCGTCGAGATGGCCCTTGAGCACTTCCGGTTTCACGAGCCCAAACGTATACCTAGGAACGCTAGGTGTCAAGCCGGCGTCGACAGGCTTTTGACGCTTGGTGGGCGACAAGCGGGCCGAGTCTCGGAATACTTCCTCTTGGATGCTGGCGGGTGCCGAACTCGACGGGCGGGTCCTCGACGGCCGCTACGAGCTGCGCGGAATCATCGGGGAGGGGTCCTTCGGTCGCGTCTACCGCGGACGCGACCGGCGCCTGGAGCGCTCGGTGGCGGTGAAGGTGATCAAGCCGTGGTGGGCGGAGGACGGCGCCTCGATCGAGCGCTTCCAGCACGAGGCCCAGCTGCTCGCGCGCGTGAACGACCCGGGGATCGTGCAGATCTACGACTTCGGCCATACCCGCGACGGGCCCTACTACGTGGCCGAGCTGGTCGAAGGGGAGAGCCTCGAGCTGCGCCTGCGCCGGGGTCCGGTCCCGGCCGCCGAGGCTGGGCGCATCGCCGAGCAGCTGTGTGACGCGCTCGGTAGCGCCCATGCCGAGGGGGTGGTGCACTGCGACGTCAAGCCGGCCAACGTCCTGCTCGACCGCTCGGGCCGGGTCAAGGTCGGGGACTTCGGCGTGGCTCGCATCGGCGAGGCCAACCCCACCGACAGCTCGGCGCTGTTCGGCGGCACCCCCCGTTACATGTCCCCCGAGCAGGCACGGGGCCGCCCGCTGACGGCCGCCAGCGACGTCTACAGCGCAGGCGTCGTGCTCTACGAGATGCTCGCCGGCGAGCCACCTTTCCAAGCCGGCTCCGCCGTCGAGCTCGGCATCTGCCACCTCCAGGAGGAGCCGCCGCAGCTGCCGCAGCGGATCCCCGCCGCGCTGCGGGAAGTCGTCGACGTGGCCCTGGCCAAGTCCCCCGGGGAGCGCTACCGCGATGGCGCCGTGATGGCGGCCGCGGTGCGTGCAGCGCGCGAGGCGATGCACGACCCGGGCGCGTCGACCGCGCTGCTGGAGCGCCAGGCGCGCACACCGCGACCGGCCGACCCTGCGCGGCCGGCCCGCGAGGAGCAGGGCGAGGCGCAGCGGGGCGAGAGCACCGCGACGGTCAAGCAGGCGCCGCCGGTGGCGCAGGCTCCCTCGAAGGCTCCCGCCACGAGCGCCACGGTCGCGGCCGTGCCGGCGGCCCGCGCGCGCGAGCAGTCGGGCGGCGCCACCGTCATGCTGCCGCGCAAAGCGCCCCCTGGCGCGCGCCGCGGGCGCAACCGCCGATGGATCTGGCTGGTGCTCGTGCTGGCCCTCCTGGCCGCCGGCGCCGGCGCCTTCCTGGCACTAGGGGGGACCGGGAAGACCACGGTGCCCCCGCTGCAGGGGCTGCACCGGACGAGCCTGCTCGAGCGCACGAGTCGCGCCCACGTGCACGCGGTGTTCGCGTCGCACTACTCCCACGCTCCGGCGGGAGTGGCGATCGCGCAGACCCCGGCCGCCGGGACGCGTGTGAAGCAGGGCTCCGACGTGCGCGTGCTGGTCAGCTCCGGTCCGCCGCCGGTGACCGTTCCCGACACGGTCGGCGAGCCCGCCGGGGAAGCGGAGAGCGCCGTCGCCGACGCGGGCCTGCGCTATGACGTGCACTCGGTCTCCGCTCCCGGGCACGTCGGCGGGTCGGTGCTCTCGGAGAGCCCGTCCGGGGCGGCGAGCGTGCCGAGCGGCTCGACCGTCACGTTGACGATCGTGGCCGCACCCCAGTGGCGGGCCCTGACGAGCTTCTCCGGCGTCGACGCCGGGCAGTCGGTGCCGTTCAGGATCCGGGGGCACCGCTGGCGCCTGGCCTACACCATGTCCTACACGCGGACCTGCCTGCTACTGGTCGTGTGCGAAGGGCCCAGTGCCTCCGTGGAAGACCTCGAAGACAGCTCGAGCGTCGGTCAATTCGAACTCGACGAAGGCTCCGGCACCCACTACCACGTGTATGACAGCGGACCGGGCCTGTACCACGTGACGGTCTCGGGCGGGAACGACCCCGCGCGCTGGTCGGCGACCGTCGAAGACTTCTACTAGGCCCAGGTTCGGCCACCGGGCGCGGCCACCAGCTCCCGCCCGGGTCTGCGGGATACTGGGTCCGCCATGTCCCAGCAGAACGTGGAGCGGGTTCGTGAGAGCTTCGAGGTCATCAATCGGACCCGCGCCCCCGACTTCGACTTCATCGGCCCCGACTTCGAATGGCACACGCGCGCAGATCTTCCGGACCCGGGCACCTACCGGGGCCCTGACGGTGCCGCGAGGCTGATGGCCGAGTGGTTCGGGGCCTTTGACGACCTCAGGGTGGACATCGAGGAGTTGATCGACGCGGGAGACCGCGTGGTCGCTGTCATGCGGCTGCACGGCCGCGTGAGGGACAGCGGCGAGGAGGTGGAAATGGCCGAGACCCACGTGATCACGATTCGCAACGGCAAGGCGACCTCGCTGCGCGAGTACAGAGCCAAGGAGGAAGCCCTCCAGGCCGAGGGTCTGGAGGGGTAGGCGCGTTCGCCGCGCGGACGACCCCGGCGGTTACCGCGGGTCGACCGGCTACTTGGTGACGACGACCGGGTCGGCCACGTCGACCGGCTCGGCCTCGCGCAGGGCGCGGGCCAGCAGCTCGCGCAGGATCGCCCGCTCGGCGGGCTCGAGTCCGCGCAGCACGTCGGCCTCGACGGTTTCCTGGGCGCCCTCGGCGGCCTCCAGCTCCCGCCTGCCGGCAGGGGTGAGGAGGACGAGGTGGCGGCGGCGATCCTGCGGGTCGCGCTGGCGGTTGACCCAGCCGAGCTCCTCGAGCTCGTTCAGCAGCAGCACGACGTTGTTGGCGTCCATACACAGCGCCTCGGCGAGCTCCTGCTGGGGTCCCCCGTCGTGGTCGCGCACGTAGCTGAGCGCCATCAGATGACGCAGGTGCATGCCGAGCAGCTCTTCGTTGCTGCGCCGGTAGACCTGCTTGGCGAGGCGCGTAATGAGCACCATCGCGCCAGGTGGGGTGTGGGGTGCGGTCTTCTTCAAAGCGGGATGCATTCTACCAGAAAGTGACGACTATCACGTGACAAAAGATAATCCTTGAAACAGGGATGATAGGTGCTATGTTGTCGGTCATTGAAACCCGGAAGGAGCACCACATGAGCGCCGTCACCCTCCAGAAGCCCGAAACCGCCCAGACCAGCTCTAAGAGCGAGCGCCGCCGCTGGATCGCGTTGGCCGTCTTGTGCCTCGGCCAGCTGATGATGGTCCTCGACGCGACCATCGTGAACGTGGCGCTGCCCTCGATCCAGCGCGACCTCCACTTCAGCCAGAGCAACCTCACCTGGGTGATAAACGGCTACCTGATCACCTTCGGCGGCCTGCTGCTGCTGGCGGGCAGGATGGGCGACCTCGTGGGGCGCAAGAAAGTCTTCCTCACGGGGCTGGCACTCTTCACGGTGGCCTCGATCGCCTGCGGGCTGGCGCCCTCCCAGGGCGCGCTGATCGGCGCCCGGCTGGTGCAGGGCGTCGGCGGTGCGATCGCCTCGAGCGTGATCCTCGCGATCATCGTGACCGAGTTCACCGGGCGCGCCGAGCAGGCCAAAGCGATGGGCCTGTACGCGTTCGTGTCGGCCGGCGGCGGCTCGATCGGGCTGCTCGCGGGCGGAGCGCTGACGCAGTCACTCGACTGGCACTGGATCTTCTTCGTCAACGTCCCCATCGGGATAGTTGCGTTCCTGGCCGGGTGGGCCCTGATCGAGGAGAACCCGGGCATCGGGCTGCGCGGCGGCGTGGACATCCTCGGCTCGGTCCTGATCACCCTCGCCACGATGCTGGGCGCGTTCGCGATCGTGAAGTCCAGCGACTACGGCCTGCTGTCGCTGAAGACGCTGCTGGCCGGCGGGGGGTCGCTGGCGCTGCTCGCCGGCTTCCTCTCGTGGGAGTCGAGGATCGCCAACCCGATCATGCCCCTGCGGGTGCTGAGGCAGAGGATGCTGATGGGCTCGAGCCTGGTGCGCGGGCTGCTGGTCACGGGGATGTTCTCCGCCTTCTTCCTCGGCGCCCTGTACCTCGAGCGGGTGCTCGGCTACGACGCGATCGAGACCGGCCTGGCGTTCATGCCGCTGACGATCGCGATCGCGGTCATGTCGCTCGGCGTCTCGGCCCGGCTGGTCGAACGGGTCGGGGCGGTGCGGACACTCACCCTCGGTCTGGGCGGGATCATCGTGGGGCT
The DNA here is from genome assembly GCA_963821425.1 of uncultured Solirubrobacteraceae bacterium. Lineage (GTDB taxonomy): Bacteria > Actinomycetota > Thermoleophilia > Solirubrobacterales > Solirubrobacteraceae > Palsa-744. Next base: position 766,967 of record CAWGDS010000004.1, on the reverse strand, counting down.
CGTCCTGCTCGCCACGCAGGGGGTCCACGCCAGCTACTTCCCGGGCCTTTTCCTCGCCTTCCTGGCCCTCGGCCTGGGCGCGGGCGCCTCGTTCCTGCCGCTGCTGACGATCGGGATGTCCGACTCCGCGCCCGAGGACGCCGGGCTGGCTTCCGGGATCATCAACGTCTCGGTGCAGCTGTTCGGGGCGATCGGCCTGGCGACGCTCGGCACGATCGCGACCGACCACGCGAAAGCGCTGTCGCAGTCCGGGCACACGCTGCAGAGCGCGCTGACCGGTGGATACCACCTCGCCTACGTGGTCGCGGCGGTGTGCGTCGTCGGCGGGATCATCGCCGCGCGGGCGTTCCTGCGCCCGCCGGCGGATCCCCGACTGCAGGAGGCCGACCTGGCCGAGAGCGACGTCTCCGAGCTGGCCGAGGCCGACATGTCGGCGCTGGCGGCGTGAGCGTCATGCCCTGGCTATCGGAAGCCGACCCTCGCGGTTCGTCAGTGCGCCTGAGGATGGCGGATGCGCTGGCGCGTCTCGGAGTAGCGCCGCACCTCGAAGGCGATCAGCCCGCAGGCAACCGCCGTCACGAACCCCAGCGCGAGCAGCGCCGGGACGGCGGTGGCCAGCGGGATCATCGCCAGCAGCAGCGCCGCGGCGACGAGTCGCTGCTTGTTGAACGTGCCTATGTTGCGTCGCTTGAACGCGCTGAGCGCAAGCAGATACAGCGCGATGCCGCCACAGAGCGCGCTCGCCGGAACGACCTGCAGGTGGGCGTGGAGTTCGATCAGCGTGCGCTTGACGCCGATCGCGAACAGGATGATGCCCGCCATCATCGGCAGGTGCAGGTAGGTGTAGGAGTCGCGCGCGATCAGCGCCTGCTTGGCCGCATCGGCCTGCCGCAGCCGCCGCTCGCCGACGATCGCCACGACGTCGAAGTAGGCCCACCAGAGGGCGGCGGCCACCAGCAGCCCGAGCAGCGCGGCGGTGATCACGCCGGCGCTGAGCTCCAGCCGGTCGGCGCCCACGCCGAGCGACACCAGCGACTCGCCGAGGGCGATGATTATCACCAGCCCGTGGCGCTCGGCGAAGTGCCCGGGGGTGATCCGCCAGCCGTCGATGCCGCGCAACATGAGGCCCCCGTAGTCGATCGTCAGGGCCGCGGCCCAGCAGGCCGTGCGGGCAGGACCGTCAAGTGCCCCGGCGAGCACCAGCAGCGCCGCCGCGGGCATCATCGTGGTTCCCAGCCGAGCCACCACGCTGCCTAGCTCGGCGTCGTGCTGGGCGCGCGCGACGTACGTGTACGTCGCCAGATGCAGCGAGCGCACGGCGAAGTATCCGAGTCCGAAGATGAGCCCGTAGCGGCCGAAGGCGTGGGGAACCGCGAGCGATGTCACGAGCATCGCTCCCATCGCCGCGATCATCATCACCCGCAGATGCTCCTCCTCGGCATCGGCGGTGTTTCCGAGCCACGCATAGCCGGACCAGCCGAACCACAGCACGGCGAGGATCGCGAGGCCCTGCAGGAGCCGGATCCAGCTCGGTGCGGCCGAGACGTAGCCGCTCACCTGCGTGATCGCGAACACGAACACGAGGTCGAAGAACAGCTCGAGCGCGGTGACGCGCTTGTCCTCTTCCACGCTCGCCTCGAGCAGCGCGGGCGGTATCGACGCCGCATCGATCCCAGCCGCGTCCGGAGTCCCGCCGAGGACTTCCACGCCGAGCTGCGGATCGCTGCTCACGGCCACCAGGATGACGGCTACAGGACTCCTCCCCAGCCGCGAGCGTAGACTCGTGCGCCGCTAGGGCAAGACGTCCAGGAGAAGGAGGGGCACATGAACGATCAGCAGGCGTCCCCCAAAGTGCTCATCACCGGCGCCTCCGGCTACCTCGGCGGCTGGTGCGTGGTGGGAGCCCTCGAGCGCGGCTACGAGGTCAGGGCGAGCGTTCGCAACGCCTCTCGCGAGCAGGAGCTGCGCGCGATGATCGAGTCCGAGCGCGGCTCCAGCGACGGGATGTCGATCGTGGAGGCCGACCTCAACAGCGACGACGGCTGGGAGCGGGCCGTCAACGGATGCGACTACGTGCTGCACGTCGCCTCTCCCTTTCCGACCTCACAGCCCAAGGATCCGGACGAGCTGATCGTGCCCGCGCGCGAGGGCACCCTGCGGGTGCTGCGGGCGGGCCTTGCCGCGGGTGTGAGGCGGGTCGTGGTGACCTCCTCGGTGGCGGCGGTGCGCAACTTCGCCGGCCCGCTGCCGGACCGTCCCATCACCGAGGAGGACTGGACCGATCCCGACCTCCCGGGCCTGAGCCCGTACTCGCGCTCGAAGACGATCGCCGAGCGTGCCGCCTGGGACTTCGCCCGCGAGCAGGGCGCCACCGAGCGCCTCGCCGTCGTCAACCCGAGCGCGATCCTGGGCCCGGTCATGGACGCCCACCGCTCATCCTCGCTGCAGCTGGTCGAACGGCTGCTGGCGGGCATGCCCGGGATGCCCCGGCTGTCCTTCAGCGTCGTTGACGTGCGCGACGTGGCCGAGCTACACCTGCTCGCGATGAGCTCCCCCGAGGCCGCCGGCGAGCGCTTCCTGGCGGTCGGCCCCTCGCTGTGGATCTCCGACATGGCCAAGATCCTGCGTGAGCAGATGGGGGAGGGGGTCGAGAAGGTTCCGCGCAGGACGTTCCCGGACGCCTTCGTGCGCCTGGCGGCGCGCTTCGATCCCGGTCTGCGCTCCTTCACCAGCGACCTCGGCAAGCAGGTCGTGCTCTCCAACGAGAAGGCTCGGCAGCGACTCGGGTGGAAGCCCAGGACGGTGCAGGAGACGCTGGTGGAGTGCGCCAACAGCCTGATCGCCCAGCGCGAGCCCGCGCCGGCCGCCGCCTGAGAAGTGTCTTCCGGCGAGCAGCTCGAGATCCCGCTTGCGGACGGGGCGGTATTGCAGGCCGAGTACTTCGCGCCCGCCGGTGAGGGGCCCCATGCGGGTGTCGTGGTGCTGCACGAGTCCTTCGGCCTGAATGACGACATCCGCCGCATCTCCTCCCGCTTCGCGGCGGCGGGGTACGCCGCGCTGGCGCCCAGCCTCTACTCCCACGGCCCGCGCATCGTGTGCCTCTCGCGCGTGATCGTGGACATGCTGCGCGGCTCGGTGGCACGCGAGATCGGCGACATCCACGCGGCCCGCGAGGCGCTCGCAGCGCGCCCGGAGGTGGACGCGCAGCGGCTCGCCGTGGCCGGCTTCTGCCAGGGCGGAGGGTTCGCGCTGATCGCCGGCACCCGGCCCGGCTTCCAGGCCGCCGCGGTCAACTACGGCGAGGTGCCCGCGGAGCGCTCGAAGCTCGACGGGGTCTGTCCGGTGGTCGCCTCATACGGCGCCCGCGACCGCGTCTTCGGCCCCAAGGTGGCCGCCCGCCTGGAGCAGCACCTCGAGGACCTCGGTGTGTCCAACGAAGTGAAGGTCTACGACGGCGCCGGGCACTCGTTCTTCTCCGAGGTGGACGGCTGGCAGGGGTGGCTGGCCCGCATGCCCACGCCGATGGCCGTCGGCTACGAGCAGCAGGCGGCCGAGGACGGCTGGCGGCGCATGCTCGACTTCTTCGGCGAGCACGTCTGAGGCACGCGGCGCCGGCGCCGGCGCGCTGGCGCGCTGACGTGCGCGAGCCTGTCCCGGGGCAGGCCGCTACTCGCGGCTCTTGACGAGCCCCACGACGTGGCCCTCGGGGTCCGCGAACAACGCGATCGTGGGACCGCCCGGGACCTCCATCGGCGGCTGCACCGTGCTCCCGCCGAGCTCGGAGATCTTCTCCAGGGCGGCGGCCGGGTCCTCGACTTCCACGTAGAAGGTCACGTGCCCCCCGGCGCCCTCGGGAGCGGCGCCGATGCCGCCGTTGATGCCGCTGTCGTCACCGCGGTCGACCATGTAGTAGGAGCCGCCCATGACGTCCTGGATCTGCCACCCGAACGCCCCGCCGTAAAAACGCTGAAGCGCCTCGGCATCTGATCCGAGCACCTCGAAGTGCGTCACCGGGTTGCCCATGCTGCTCCTCTCTGTAGTGGGATCGGGGAAACGGTATGGCAGCGACATCATCTACCCCCGTCGCCGGTGCGGTGAAACGCGCCGCGATCGCGGCGCGGCTATCTTTGGCCGCTCGCCGAAGCTCATGAGCACGCTGTCACTTCACGGGGACCCCGCCCGCTTCACCGCCGGACTGCAGGAGCTCGGCGAGGGCGTGTGGGCGTGGACGCAGCCCAACGGCGGGCTCGGCGAGTCGAACGCCGGGCTGATCCGCGGCGAGGGCCAGTCGCTGCTCGTGGACACGCTCTGGGACCTGCGCCTGACCGGGGCGATGCTCGCCCAGATGGCCGAGCCGACGGCGCAGGCTCCGATACGCCGGGTCGTGAACACCCACGGTGACGGTGATCACTGCTGGGGCAACCAGCTGCTGGCGGGAGCGGAGCTGATCGGGACCGAGGCCTGTGCCCGTGACGTCGCCGCCGAGGACCCGCGTGCGATCCGCCTGCTGCGCAAAGCCGCCGGGGTCGTGGGCCAGGTCGCCGAGCACGCCCCCCGCAACCTGCCGGGAGTCGAGCAGGGGGTGGGCCTCGGTGTGTTCGCGTCGTTGCTCTCGCCGTTCGACTTCGAGGGGGTGGAGGCCACGCCGCCGACCCACACCTTCCAGGGGACGCTCGAGCTCGACGTCGGCGGCCGGGCTGTGCACGTGATCGAAGTCGGTCCTGCGCACACTCCCGGCGACGCGATCGTGCACGTCCCCGACGCCCGCATCGTGTTCGCGGCCGACGTCCTGTTCATCGGGGTCGCACCGATCATGTGGAGCGGCTCCGTCGAGCGCTGGCAGGCGGCGCTGCAGCGGATCACCGAGCTCGACCCGCTGCACGTCGTCCCGGGCCACGGACCCGTGAGCGACCTCGGCGGCGTGCGTGCGATGGGCGAGTACTGGGACTTCGTGACCCCCGCCGTGCGGGCGCGGCTGGCGGCCGGGCGCACGCCGGAGGAGGCCGCCCGCGACGTGATCTCCTCGCCGGAGTACGGCGAGCAGCCGTTCGCGGACTGGGACGGGGGCGAGCGCATGATCGTCAACGCCGACACGATCGCCCGCAACGACGCCGGCGAGGTCGGTCGCCCCGGCGACGTCGCGCGCCTGGGCCTGCTGTCAGCGATGGGCCGCCTCGGGCAGGAGCGCGCGAGCGCAGCGTAGGGGACGCGCGCGGCGTAGGCGACGTGTGGGGGCTGCGGGGGTGGCGCTCAGGCGGCGAGGCCCGCGGCGGCGCGTGCCAGTGCCCGGGGGAGGTCGCTCGCGGGTACCGGCCGGGCGAGGTGGAAGCCCTGCCCGTAGCGGACGCCGAGCTCGCGCAGGGCGTGGAGCTCTGCCGGCGTCTCGATGCGCTCGGCGATCGTCACAGAGCCCGATTCGGAGGCGAAGCGCATCAGCGAGCCCGCCAGCGAGCGACGCACGGGGTCGAGGTCGATGGACGAGATCAGCTCGCCGTCGAGCTTGATGTAGTCGGGAGCGAGCCGGAGGATGTGCATCAGGCTGGCAAACCCGGCGCCGGTGTCGTCGATCGCCAGGCGTGCGCCGGTGGCGCGCAGGTCCTTCAGCGCCCCCGCCAGCTGTGGGTGCTCGTGCACGCGGATCAGCTCGGTCAGCTCCACCACGACGCGCTCGGCCGGGCCTTCGCGGAGCGCTTCGGTGATGCCTCCCGACACGAGTGCGCTCGGGCCCGCGTTCAGCGACAGCAGCGCGGTCGGCGGCAGTTCGGCGAGGTGGGCGAGGGCGGCCTGCACGATCGCCACCTCGAGCTCGACCCCGAGGCCCACGCGGTGGGCGAGGGAGATCACGGCCTGGGGCGTCTTCGAGCCCCAGGCGGAGAAGCGAACCAGAGCCTCGGCAGCCAGCATCGACCCGGTCTCGAGATCGAAGATGGGCTGGAACACGAGCGAGAAGTCGCGCGCGGCGACGATCTGCTCGACCCACGCGCGGGCGGAGTCGAGCTCTGCCGGCTCCGGCTGCTCGGCGCCGCTGCTGCGCGCCTCGCCGGCGAGACGGGTGGTGACGCGGGAGAAGTCACGCGCTGCGCCCACCACCGCGCTTACGAACTCGGCCAGGCCGGCGAGCAGCACGAGCTCGCGCGGCGTGAAGGCGTCCTGGCGCCGCGAGCGGGCGTCCAGCACCCCGAGTGGGCCGTTGGAGCGCATCAGCGGCACGCTCACCATCGATCCGCCCCCGTTGCCCTGGGCCGCCTCGCGGTCGCGCCGCCGGTCGCTCTCGCTGATCAGGACGGTCCTGCCCTCGCGCAGGGCCCGTCCGCAGAGGCCGCCCTCGAGGGACACCTCGGCGCCGACCCGCTCGGCGGTGGAGCCGGCCGCACACACGTAGCGCAGGGAACCGTCCTCGACGAGCAGCCCCACGAGCACCTCGTCGGCGCCGTCGAGTGCCGCGAGGGCCTGGTCGGCCACGCGCTGCATGAGCGCGAGCGGGTCAACGGCTCGCCGGATCGAAGCGTTTAGGTTGAACCACTCGTCCACGGTCGGTGTTCGCCCGTCGGGGCGTCCACACCTGGTATCGAGAGCGCGGGGCCGCCTCCTTAGCGCTGCAGGATCGGGTGGACGGGCGGGTGGGCGCGAGCGTCCCACGGCGGCCGCGGCGGGTGCCCCTCGGCGCGGCCCGGCTGCCGCCCGCCGGCGCGGCCCCGGCCGCCGCCCGCTGCTTTGCGCAGGAGCGTTTTTTGGCTAACGTGAGCGCCGTGCAGCGGGTGATGCTGAAGTCGAAGATCCATCGCGCCACGGTCACGGACTGCGATCTGCACTACGTCGGCTCGGTCACGATCGACCGCGAGCTGCTGATCGCCGCCGACATCCTCGAGCACGAACAGGTCCACGTCGTGGACATCGACAACGGCGCCCGCTTCGAGACCTACACGATGGCCGGGGCCCCGGGCTCGGGGGTGGTGTGCCTCAACGGCGCCGCCGCCCGGCTCGTGCAGCGGGGAGACCGGGTGATCATCATCTCCTACGCCCACTACGAGCGCGAGGAGCTGGAGGGCTATGCGCCCCGGGTCGTGCACGTCGAGGCGCAGACCAACCGCATCATCTCCGTCGACGAGGAGGTCGGCAGCCTCCTCACCTGAGGCCGATTGCTCAGTAAGCCAGTCGAGATTATCAACAAATCCCGGAGACGCCAACCATCTGGGCGACTTCGTCCAGTTCGGCCATCGCCGACTCGCGCGTGGTGCCGAGCACGTAGGCGAGCTCGGAGGCGAGTTCCTCGCGCGTGGGGGTGGTGCCCTCGAGGATGCACTGGCGCATCAGCGTGAGGGTCGCGCCCATCACGGATTCGAGCCGTGCCATCCGCACCAGCAGCTCGGCGGTGCCCGCCTGAGCGTGACCGTCGTGGTCGGGACCGTCCCATGCGTCCTCGTCGAAGCGCCGGTCTCGGAGGACCAGCTCGCCCCCCTCCGGAGGGCCGCCCGGAGGCTGGTTATCGGTGTTCGCAGAGGTCGCCACGTCGTGTGCCCTGGTGCCTAGCAGGCATCGCCCCAGTGGGCAATCACGATTCTGCCCCAGTTTGCGGCTTTGCCCGGATTCGATGGCCGAGCGTCGTAGGTGCCGCGATCCAAGCGATCGACACCCCGGCCGCGCCGGGGCCGGCGCGCTACCCCGCCGGCGACCAACTCTCGGGGTGGCCCGGGAGGTGCGCCAGGCGGGGCTCGGCGCGGGCCTCCTCCGGGCCGAGGGGTGTTTCGGTGAGCTCGCGCGTGGAGCGGGGCAGCAACGCCAGCAGCAGCGCCCCCAGCCCGATCACGCTCCCGACACCGAGCACGGTCTGGGCGCCGAAGGCTTCGGCCAGTGGGCCCGCCACGGCATAGCCGAGCGGCAGCAGGGCCAGCGAGCCCATCCAGTCGTAGGCGCTCACGCGCGAGAGCGTGTGTGGAGGTATGTGGCGGGCCAGGGCCGTCTCCCACCAGATCATCAACAGCCCGAAGCCCCAGCCGGTGGCGAACCCGCACGCGATCACGAGCGCCAGGGGGGCGCCGAGGGCGAACATCCCGCATTGCAGCGGCCACAACAGGCACAGCACCAGCCCCGTCAGCAGCGGCCGGGTGGGTCGCCAGCGCACGCTCACGAGCGCGGCGCACACGGCGCCGATCCCGGCAACCGTCTCGATCACGCCGAACACACCAGCCCCGCCGTAGTGGTCGCGCGCGATCCCCGGGGCGAGCGCGTACCACTGTGCGTACATGGTCAGGACCGCCACCGAGTAGACGGCGATCGTGACCCACACCCACGTGCGCGAGCGCACCTCGCGCCAGCCGGCACGCAGCTCGGTGAGCAATGACTGCGCACGGGTCTGCAGGCCCCGGCGGCGGGGATTCACACGGGCCAGCATCAGCGCGCTGAACACGAACGTGGCGGCGTCGAACAGGAACGCCTCACCGGCGCCGACGCCCAGCACCAGCAGGGTCGCCAGGGCCGGCCCGATGAGCTGGGCGAGGTTGGCCATCCATTCGGTCAGGGCGCGGGCGTCGAGGATCATCTCCTCGGGCACCGTCTGTGGCACCAGACCGCTGTAGGCGGGCCGGAAGAAGGCCTCGGCGGCCCCATAACAGGCCTCGATCACGATCAGGGCCAGGAGGGTGACCCCGCCGGTGAGGATCAGGATCGCCAGCAGCACGTGCAGGGTCGCCCGCACGAGGTCGGTGGCGATCATCACCTTCTGGCGCGCCAGCCGGTCCGCCCACACGCCACCGATCAGCAGCAGCGTCACCAGCGCGAGCGACTGGGCGCCCAGCACCAACCCCAGGTCGCCGACCGAGCCCGTGGTTTTGGTCACGTACAGGGCGATCGCGACCAGCACCACGCCGTCCCCGATCGCGCTCGCGGCCTGTCCGGCGAACATGAACCTGAAGTTCGGGTGGCGCAGGACGCGCGTGTACTGGCTCACGAGGTGCTCCCCGGGAGCCGCTCAGAGCCCGAAGGCGGTGCGCCCGCCCGCGTCGAGAAGCTCCTGCAGGCGCTCGCGGCCGTCGCCGAGCAGAGGCGCGCCGTGGGCCAGCAGGACGTTCTCGAAATCGACCTCCTCGAGCAGAGCCGCGAGGCCGTCGAGCAGCGCCCGCTTGGTGGCGGGCGGGTCGTCCATCAGCGAGTCGGGCACGAACCCGAGTTGCCCGTCGCCGCCGTTGGAGCCTCCGCGCACGATCCCGTCGGCGAACGCCAGCGCGCGCTTGGACGCGATATGCAGGACGGTGTCGTCGGGGCAGATGCCGCCGAGCTCGAGCGCCCTCACGTCGCCGGGCAGGGCGGCGGGAGGATCGAAGCCCTCGACCGGCTGGCCGTCGTTGAAGTGCCACAGCCCCGCACGGTTGACGAGGATCGGGCAGCCGAAGGTTTCCCGGAAGATCACGCTCTCGCGCAGGTGCAGGCGGTTGGTGAGGATCACCGTGCCGGGTTCCTGGGGCCGGTTGGCGAACCAGTCGATCCCGATGTCTTCGGGAATCAGGGGGTCGATCAGCACGCCGCCGTCGTCCAGCCAGTAGCTGGAGACGAACACCTCGATGTCCGGGTGCAGCGTTTCCCAGTGGTGGACGCCCGGCAGGATCTCGCGCATGGCGCCTACCGTAGCGCCGCCCCTACGCCGGGGCGGTGCCGTCGCGGGCGAGCCCCCACAGCCGGCGGGTGTCCGCCAGGCTCAGCAGCCGCCAGCGGGTTCCGGCGCCGTGGTGCAGGTACACGCGGGCGTCGAGCGCGCTGCGCATCCCGGCCAGCGTCTCGACGGTTTCGCGCGCGTCGAGGTCCTCGCCGAGAGCCTCCCCGCTGAGCACGTCCACGACCCGGAAGGTGGTCTTCGCCGGGGGCTCGGTGGGACGGGGTGCCCGCGGTGGCCGCGTCAGCTGCACGAGTGCCAGCTCGGCCTCACCGGCGCCGCCACGGGGAGCGTCGGACAGGGGCACGACGTGCGCCCCCGTTCCCTTCGTCTCGGTGTCGAGCACCCACGTCTTGGCCATACACACAAGATAGGAAGTCCCCGAAGCCATGCTGTTCCGTCCGGCGCATGCGCCGGACGGCCGGACCGTGCATGCACGGTCCGCGGAGCCGCACATGTGCGGCCCCTAATTAGGTCGACTCGGTGGCGAGGGCGCCCCGCAGGCGCATCCGGGGCGAGAAGGCCGCCAGGACGGCGGTGCCGAGGGCGGCTACCGCACTGAGCAGGAACACCGCCGGGTAGCCGGCCAGCGCGGCCGTGGCCCCGGCCAGGGGAGCGCCGAGACCGACGCCGATGTCGAAGAAGGCGGTGAAGGCCCCGAGGGCCGAGCCGCGGTTCTCCTCGCCGACCTCGGCCACCACCATCAGGGCCAGCGCGGGGAACATCATCGAGAAGCCGATCCCCATCACCAGCGCCCCGCCGAGCGCGGCATCCAGAGAGTGGGCGAAGGCGATGATCGCCAGGCCGAGCGCCTCCAGCAGGGCGGCGCCGGTGGCGGTCACCCTGGGGCCCAGGCGGTCCGGGAGGGTGCTGAAGGCGATGCGGCTGAGGAACACGGCCGAGGCGAAGGCGGTGAACACGCTCGCACCCCCGCTCACGCCGTAGGAGTGCAGGTCGAGGATCACGAACCCGGCGAGAGCCGCGTAGCCGACGTTGGCCAGCGCCAGCGCGACCCCGGGGCGCCGCGCCGGGCGCGGGAAGAGCCCCATCTTCTGCCTCACCCGGCCGTGCATGGGGCGGACCGGCTCGGGCAGGCAGATCGCGATCAGCCCGCCCACGAACGGGAGCACCGCTGTCAGCAGCCACACGGCGTCGTAGCCGGACGCCGAACGCAGCAACTCGCCCACCAGCGGGCCGAGCGAGAGGCCGCCCCACACGGCCAGTCCGAACAGCCCGAGAGCGAGGCCCTGGCGGCGGGCGGGCGCGAGGTCCACGGCCCAGGTGGCCCCCGCTGTGTAGAGGGCCCCCTCACCCATCCCGACGACCAGCCGCGCCCCCACCAGGCTCGCGACGCTGCCGGCCAGCAGGTACAGGATGCCCCCGGCCGACATCACGAACGCTGCCACGACCAGCACGATCCGCCGCCCGCGGCTGTCGGCGAAGCGCCCCGCCAGCGGCCGGCAGAAGACAGAGGTGACCGAGAACGCCCCCACCACGATCCCCACGGCGAAGTTGCTCGCGTGCAGCGGCCCGTGTACGAACACGGGCAGCACCGGGAGCGCCGCTCCGATCGCCAGGAACGCCAGCAGGGCCGCCACGAACAGCCCCCCGGAGGCCCACACCTCCTTCGGGCGTGAGCGCAGGTCCTGTACGCGCCGGCGCCGGGCAGCCCGCCGCGGCGCTCTGGCCAGGCGACGGGTCGGTCGGGTGGGCGAGCGCAGAGGACGATCCTAGCCGTAAGCTGGGGAGGGTCCACTACGACAGGGGGAAGCGATGCCGGCCACGGCGAGCAGGAAACAGAAGCCCTCTCCTCTCGAGGCTGGCGGCGTCCCACATCCCTCGGTAGCCGAGCGGGCGGAGCTCGGCAAGCAGGCCCGGGCGCAGACGCCGCGCTCCTCCCACGCCGCCTTCGAGGCTGGGCCGGATCGCCCCGATCCGGTGAAGCTGCTGCAGGAGCAGGCTCGCTCGCGGGTCCCCGAGCTCGTCCCGATCCGCTACGGCAGGATGCTGGTGTCGCCCTTCACCTTCTACAGGGGCGCCGCGAAGGTGATGGCGCAGGATCTCTCCACCACGCCGACCTCGGGCCTGCGGGTGCAGTGCTGTGGAGACGCCCACCTGTCCAACTTCGGGGTCTTCGCCTCTCCCGAGCGCCGCTTGGTGTTCGACATCAACGACTTCGACGAGACGCTCCCGGGGCCCTGGGAGTGGGACGTCAAGCGACTCGCCGCGAGCCTCATGATCGGCGCCCAGGACAACGGATTCGCCGCCCGCGACCGCGACCGGGTGGTGCTCGCCTCGGTCACCGAATACCGCGAGGCGATGAGGGGCTTCGCCGCGATGAGCAACCTCGAGGTGTGGTACGCGCGGCTGGACGTGGAGGCGTTCATGCGGGAGTTCGGACCGCAGTTCAAGAGTCGCACCGTGGCTCGAGCTGAAAAAACGCTCGCCAAGGCGCGCACGCGCGACAGTACCTCCGCGCTCGCGAAGCTGACCGAACGCGTCGACGGCTCGATCAGGATCGTCGACCAGGCGCCCCTGATCGTGCCGCTGCGTGTGCTCCTGTCGGGGGAGGAGTACGAGCGCTTCGCAGACGAGTTGTCCGGGCTGCTGCGCGCCTACCGGCGCACCCTGCAGTTCGACCGGCGGGTGCTGCTGGAGGAGTTCGAGATGGTCGATTTCGCGCGCAAGGTCGTGGGCGTGGGCAGCGTCGGCACGCGGGCTTGGATCGCTCTGTTGTTCGGGCGCGACCAGAGCGACCCGCTGTTCCTGCAGATGAAGGAGGCGGAGGCGTCGGTGCTGGAGGAGTTCGCCGGCAAGAGCGAGTTCACCAACCACGGCGAGCGGGTCGTCACCGGTCAGCGCCTGATGCAGGCGGTCAGCGACATCTTCCTCGGCTGGGTGCACGTGAAGGCCGGGATCGACGGGGCCTCCCGCGACTTCTACGGCCGCCAGCTGCGCGACTGGAAGGGTTCGGTGGAAGTCAGCCGGCAGACCCCCCAGACATTGGCCGCCTACGGACGGCTGTGCGGCTGGACCCTGGCGCGCGCGCACGCGCGTGGGGGCGACCGCATCGCTATCGCGTCCTATCTCGGCGCCGGCAACACCTTCGATCGCGCGATCGTCGAGTTCTCGAAGGCCTACGCACACCAGAACGAGCTCGACTACGCGCGCCTCGCGGCCGCCGTCAAGGACGGCACGATCGAGGCCCAGACGGGTCTGTGAACCGGCCCGCGGCCGCGGTGCCGGCGGGTCTCGCAGGGCCGGCCGTGACCTGGCTCGGTCACGCGACGGTCCTGATCGAGCTCGACGGGGTGCGCCTGATCACCGACCCGCTGCTGGGCTCGCGGGTGGGGTTTCTGACGCGCACCGGGGGCGCCGTGGACCCTGCTGCGGTCGCCGACATCGACGCGGTGCTGCTGTCCCACCTGCACGCCGACCACGCCCACGTCGCCTCTCTGCGGGCCGTCGGGACGGGAGTGCCGCTGCTGGCCCCCGCGGGCTCGGGGGGATGGCTGGCGGGCAGGGGCTTCACCGACGTTCGCGAGCTCGCGGCCGGACAGGAGCTCGAGCTTGGCGGGGTGCACGTCCGCGCCACCCCCGCCAACCATTCACGCGGGCGCTGGCGCGGCGGCGGGGGCCCCGCCCCGATCGGGTTTCTCCTGTCCGGCTCTCAGACCGTGTACTTCGCCGGCGACACCGACCTGTTCGACGAGATGGAGCAGATGGTGGGCACCGTCGACCTGGCTCTGCTGCCGATCTCGGGCTGGGGCCGGACGCTGGGAAGCGGTCACCTCGACCCGGCCCGGGCGGCGCAGGCCACCGCGACGATCGCCCCCCGGGTGGTCGTTCCGATCCACTGGGGCACCCTCAGGGCCCCATGGCCGCTGGGCTCCCCGGCTCCACCCCGCGCCCCCGCCCAGCTGTTCGCCCAGCTGGCCGGGAGGCTGGCGCAGGGGAGCGAGGTGCGCGTGCTGGGACCCGGCGAGCGCCTCGAGCTGAGCACGCGGCCGAGCGGCGGAGCGCATAGCGTGGGCGCATGAGCGACGCCGACGGCCACCGCCCGCCGCAGCGCAAGCGCCGCAGAGGCAGGATCGCGCCCGGCCGCATCCTGCTCGTCTGGATCGTCTCGGCCGTGACGCTCGTGATCGTGGCCGAGCTGATGTCGGGCGTGACGTTGAAGAGCTTCGGGGCGGCGCTGTGGGTGGTCGCCCTCGTTGGCCTCGTGAACGCGCTCGTGTGGCCCCTGTTGCTGCGGGTGGCGCTGCCGCTGACCGTGCTCACGCTCGGGTTCGGCGTCCTGCTGGTCAACGCCGCGGTCGTCTGGGCACTGTCGGAACTCGACCTCGGGCTGCACGTCGCGACGTTCGCGGGGGCGCTAGTGATCACGATCTGCCTGACGATCACGAACACCGCCGCCACCGGGGCACTGGCGATCGACGACGACACCTTCTGGTACCACAACGTGGTCGAGCGCAACGCCCGCCGGACGGCCCCCGGCAGCGAACTGGAGAAGCCCGGGCTGCTGCTGCTCGAGATCGACGGCCTCGCCCACGACGTGCTGGTGCGGGCGCTGCGCGACGGCAACGCTCCCACGATGGCGCGCTGGCTGCGCGCGGGCTCACACCGTCTCACCCGCTGGGAGACGGACTGGTCCTCGCAGACCGGGGCCTGCCAGGCGGGACTCCTGCACGGCGACAACGAGGACATGCCGGCCTTCCGCTGGTGGGAGAAGGACCGTGGGGCCGCGATCGTGACCAACCACCCCCGCGACGCCGCCGAGCTCGAGCGCCGTCACTCCGACGGGCGGGGGCTGCTGTTCGCCGACGGCGCGAGCCGCGCCAACATCCTCTCCGGCGACGCTCCCCACAGCCTGCTGACGATGAGCACGGTCCTGCAGCGCGAGCGTCACGGCCGTATCGGCGAGGACTACTTCGCCTACTTCGCCAACCCCTACAACGTCACCCGCACGCTGGTGCTCGTTATCCGGGAGATGTTCAGCGAGCGCTGGCACGCCTCACGCCAGCGGCGCCTGGACGTGCAGCCCCGGATCCCGCGCTCGCGCAGCTACGCGCTGGTGCGGGCCTGGGCCACGATCATCCAGCGGGACCTGCAGGTGGCGGCGGTGATCTCGGACATGTACGCGGGCCGGCCGGTGATCTACACGACCTTCCTGGCCTATGACGAGGTCGCCCACCACTCCGGCATCGAGCGCCCCGACGCGCTCACCACGCTGGCCGCCCTGGACCGGCAGATCGCGCGGCTGGAGACCCTCGCCGAGGGAACCCGCCGCCGCTACGAGCTGGTGGTGCTTTCCGACCACGGCCAGTCCCAGGGCGCCACCTTCCTGGACCGCTACGGGATCACGCTGGAGGCGCTCGTCGACCAGCACGTGAACGCGGGCACGACGACCATCGACGGGAACCCCAGCGAGGCGCTGGGCTACATGGGCGCCTCCATCACCGAGGCCGCCGCCGGGGCCGGCGCCCCGGCGAAGGCACTGCGCCGCGTGACCCGTTCCACGAGCACCGACGGAGAGGTCCGCCTCGGCGAGCAGGAGTCCTTCCGAGCGCAGGGTGACAACGGACACGAGCCGCCGGAGGTGGTCGTGATGGCCTCCGGCTGCCTCGGCCTGATCAGCTTTCCCCGCGAGCCCGGACGCGTCACCCTGGAGCGCCTGCAGGAGCTGTACCCGGACCTGCTGGCGGCCCTGCTCGAGCACCCGGGGATCGGCTTCGCGCTGGTGCGCTCAGAGCAGCACGGCGCCGTCGTGCTGGGGCCGGAAGGCACGCACTACCTGGACGAGGAACGCGTCGAGGGCACCGATCCGCTGGCGCCCTTCGGGCCCAACGCCGCCCGCCACGTGCGCCGCACCGACGGCTTCGCCCACTGCCCCGACATCGTCCTCAACAGCACCTACTGGCACGAATGGGACGAGGTGGCGGCGTTCGAGGAGCTGGTCGGCTCCCACGGCGGGCTCGGGGGTAGTCAGTCCCACCCGTTCCTCTTGCACCCCGTCTCGCTCGCCCTTCCCGAGCAGGAGCTGGTGGGCGCGGAAGCCGTCCACCGCGAGCTGCGCCGCTGGCTGGTCCAGCTCGGTCACAGCGAGTACGCCGAGCCGCGCACGGTGGGCGATCCGGCACGCCTTGTGCCAAGCTAGCCCGTGGTGGATTCCGGGGCCCACAGCGAGAAGAGCAGGCTCTTCAAAGCCGCTTTCACGCAGTCGCGCAACCCGATGGCGCTGCTCGACGAGCGCCGCTGTCTCGTGGAGGTCAACGGCGCCTACGTGTCGCTGCTCGGGTATCCGGCCCGGGAGATGCTCGGGCATCCGATCTACGAGTTCATGGTCGGCGGCCCGCAGGTGACGGCGCACGAGTGGCAGAAGCTGATGGACGAAGGCAACTTCAGCCGCCAGAGCGAGCTGCGCTGCTCGGACGGCCACACCGTGACGGTGCAGTGGGCGGCCACGGCCGAGCGTGTGACCGGCCGCCGTCTGGTGTTGTTCGTGGCGCTCAGCACCTCGCGTTGGGGCGCGCACGCGCGGCGGGCACGGAGCTCCCCGCTGGGCGTGCTCCCCCTGACCGCGCGCGAGCTCGAGGTCGTGCAGCTGATCGCGCACGGTGACACCGGCCCCGAGATCGCCGACGAGCTTCACATCGCCCACGACACCGTCCGGGCCCACGCCCGCAACGCGATGCTCAAGTCGGGTGCCCGCTCGCGTGCCCACCTGGTCGCGAAGGTGCTCGGCGAAGGCCTGTTCCTGGGACGGCCGGGCGCCCGGCGCAAGCCCGCTGAGGTGGGCGAAGCGGCCCCCAACGGGGAGGCGGCGCCGGAGGCCACGGCGGCCGAGGCCGGCGCCCGCCGGGGCGGGGAACGGGGCTTTGGGCGCCCCGTGAAGACCTGACCTTCACTCCTGCCCTTCGGGCTGCAGGCGCTCACCGGGGGGCCGGCGGCGACCCAGGTTGCCGACGATCAGCGAGACCACCGTCACCAGGTAGACCTGCCCGAGCAGCCCCTCCGACACCGACAGGGTGTGCCCGAGGTTGGACGCGGCGGTGAGGTCGCCGTAGCCGATCGTGGCGAGCGTGGTGAAGCTGAAGTAGGTGCAGTGGGGGATCGTCGCCGGCACTCCCTGAGCGAAGAAGCCTTTGCTCCCGAGGTGATCGAGCGCACCGAACACCGACGCGAAGAACATCCCCAGCAGCAGGTAGATGCACAGCACGCCGATCACCGCGTCGAGCGGCACCGAGCGGGTCTCGCGCATCCTGCGCAGCACCCCGAGCGCGATCACCGGGGGCCCGAACACGACCACGATCGCGTTGGCCAGCTTCACCAGGCGTTCGTCGATTTCGCCCAACAGCGCCTGCAGCAGGCTGAAGGCCACGACCACCACCACCAGCCCGGCCGCCAAGCGGAAGACCTCCGAGCGTGCTTTGGAGGCGTGCAGGGCCAGTAGCAGGGTGGAGCCCAGCAGCACCGCCAGGATCGCCAGCTCCCAGCGCCCCGGGGTGGCGATGCCCTCGATCAGGAAGGCGGCCACGATCACCGCCAGCAGGCGCGCGTAGCGACGCAGGTACGCCCGGTCGACGGGCATCATCGGCGCTGCGCGGCCTTCGCCGTGGGCTTCGCTGGAGTCGGACATGTTCGAACCAGCGCCGCCAAGGAGCGGCGCACGCCGATCTTCCAGCACGGGCCCGACGGCTCACGGGCCCGACGGCTCTTGGGCCCGGCGGCTCTTGGGCCCGGCGCCCGATCGGGACGACGCCGTGTCGTCCTCTTGGTGAGGGCATCTGTCGGCCCTTTAGGGCATCCGTCCAGGTGGGGTTTGGCGGCTAAGGAATAGGAGTCCGTTATGCCGACGCTTGGACCATGATCGTGGTCACAGCGACACCCCGGGGGCGGGGCTGATCATGGAGGCGGCCACGATGGCGCCACCAAAGCGGATGGGCCCACCGGTCCGCAACATGGGTCACCGGCGGGCACTCACGGTCGGGATCCTGCGCGGCGCCGCGGTGGTCGGGGTGATCGCCTACGCGATCCACGCCGTCACCGGCTTCGGCGGGCACACGGTGCACGTGTTCTTCGAAGACTGGGTCTTCAACGGGCTGCTCGTGGCGAGCGCCGCGTTGTGCCTGCTGCGCGCGTGGTGGTCGAGCATGGAGCGCGCCGCCTGGCTGGCCCTCGGCATCGGGCTCGGCTGCTGGGCGATCGGCGAGATCGTCTTCACCGTCGACCCCGGCCAGGTCACGGAAGGAAGCTTCCCCGCGCCCAGCGACTTCCTGTGGCTCGTCTTCTATCCCGCCTCCTTCATCACCCTCGGTCTGCTCGTGCGCGCCCGGGTAAGGGTCTTCTACCCGAGCCTGTGGCTGGACGGGATCGTCGGCGCACTGGCGATCGCGGCCCTGGCTTCGCAGTTCGTGCTGCCGCCGATCGTGGCTGGCACCGAAGGCTCGCTGAGCAACGTGATCGGCGATCTGATCTACCCGCTGGGCGACATGCTGCTGCTCGCCTTCGTCGTGAGCGTGCTGGCGATGACCGGCTGGCGCCCGGGCCGCGTGCTCGGCACGGTGGCCGTCGGGCTGGCGCTGAGCGCGCTCGCGGACTGGATCTCGCTGTACTGGTCGGCCACCGGACACGCCGAATCGGGCTTCTTCGACTCGCTCTGGCCGGCGTCTGCGGTGGTGCTCGGTTGGGCGGCGTGGCAGGCTCCCCGTCCCTCGGCGGTGATCGGCCTCGAGGGTCTGAGGCTGCTGGTGTTCCCGGTCACGTTCGCGCTCACGGCCCTCGGCCTGCTCGCGCTGCAGGCGAACCACCCGATCCACGACGCCGCCTACATCCTCGCCGTCTGCACGATCGCCGGGGTCATCGCCCGCATGGGCCTCACCTTCTCGGAGAACCTCGCGCTCGCCGACCGCAGTCGCGAAGAGGCGCTCACCGACGCCCTCACCGGCCTCGGCAACCGCCGCCGCCTGCTGAGCGCGCTCGAGGACGTGCTGCAGTCCGCCAGCACACGCGAGCCGTGGGCGCTGCTGCTGTTCGACCTCAACGGCTTCAAGGTCTACAACGACACCTTCGGCCACCCGCTGGGTGACGCGCTGCTGTCGCGTCTCGGTGAGAAGCTCGCGCGGGCGGCGGAGCCCGACGGTGAGGCCTACCGCCTCGGCGGAGACGAGTTCTGCGTGCTCGCGCGCGTAGGCGCCAAGCCGCTCGACGCGATCACCGGCGACACGATCGAAGCGCTGTCGGAGCGCGGCCGCGGTTTTGACATCACCACTGCCTGCGGCTGCATCATGCTTCCCCAGGAGGCCGAGGAGTCGGCAGCCGCGATGGCGCTCGTCGACGAACGCCTGTACGCGGACAAGCGCTCGCGCCAGACTTCGGACGCGCCCAACCAGCTGCGCGACGTCCTGCTCCAGGTGATGGCCGAGCGGGAGCCCGACCTCCACGCCCACCTGCACGAGGTCTCCGTCATGGCCCGTACGGTCGGCAAGCACATGGGCATGGCCGGCGAGGACCTCGAGATCCTCGTCCGCGCGGCAGAGCTCCACGATGTGGGCAAGGTCGCGGTGCCGGAAGCGATCCTCGACAAGCGGGCTTCCCTGGAGCCTGGCGAGCGGGCCATCATCGAGCGCCACAGCGAGGTCGGCGAGCGCATCCTGGCCGCCTCTCCCGCCATGGGCCCGGTCGCGCGTCTCGTCCGCTCCAGCCACGAGCGCTTCGATGGATGCGGCTACCCCGACGGCCGCTCGGGTGACGAAATCCCGATGGGTGCACGGATCATCTCCGTTTGCGACGCCTTCCACGCGATGACCACGGACCGCCCCTACCGCAAGGGCATCAGCACCGCCGCCGCCATCGCCGAGCTGCGTCGCGAGGCCGGCCGCCAGTTCGACCCCGGCGTGGTGGAGAGCTTCTGCGCGCTGACGGCGGGGCACATCGAGATCTCCAGGACCGAGCCCCGGCCCGACCACTCGATCCCGCCCGACCACTCACCCCGGCCCGAGCACTCCCCCCGGCCCGAGCGCTCCCCCCAGCGCGACGACTCCCCCCAGCCGGTCCACTCACTCCGGCCCGAGCACTCACCCGACGCGGGCAGCGTGGGCCGTCACGCCTGAGCCATGCCGACCTCGACCCCCCACCAGGAGCGCAGCACCCGAGCATTCACCCGCCTGCTGGCGGCCGCGGTCTCGCTGCTGACGGCCTGCTGCTGCCTCGCGCTGGCCTCGAGCGCGCTTGCGTGGCCGCCCACGAACACCTCACCCCCGACCATCTCCGGGACGGCCCAGCAGGGCAAAACGCTGACCGAGCACCACGGTGAATGGACCAACTTCCCGACGGGATACGGCTATCAGTGGTTGCGCTGCAACTCCTCGGGCGCCAGCTGCGCGTCGATCAGCGGTGCCACCGGCGAAGCGTACGTACCCGTCGCCGAAGACGTGGGACACGAGCTGCGGGTCGCCGAGACGGCATCCAACGGCAGCGGCTCGAGCAGCCCCGCGGACTCCGAAGCGACCGCGGTCGTGGTCCCGCCCGTGCCCGTGGACTCGAAACTGCCGACCATCACCGGCACCGCGCAGCAGGCCCAGACGCTCACCGAGCACCACGGCGAATGGACCAACTCGCCCACCGGCTACACCTACCGGTGGCTGCGCTGCAGCTCCACCGGGACCGGCTGCGTGGCGATCGGCGGCGCGACCAACCAGACCTACAACCCGGTGGCCGAAGACGTCGGTCACGAGCTGAAGGTGACAGAGACCGCGAGCAACGCCGGCGGCTCGAGCAGCGCAGCCGAATCAAAAGCGACCGCGGTGGTGGTTCCGCCGGTGCCGGTGGACACCACCGTGCCGACGATCACCGGTACCGCCCAGCAGGGCCAGTTGCTGACCGAGCATCACGGTGAATGGACGAACTCCCCGACCGGCTATGTCTACCAGTGGATGCGCTGTGAAGCGCTCGGTGGCAGCTGCCTGCCGATCTCCGGCGCGACCGGCGAAACGTACTCTCCGGTGGCCGAAGACGTGGGCCACGAGCTGCGTGTGACAGAGACCGCGAGCAACGCGGGCGGCTCTGGGAGCGCGGTGGAATCGGCGGCGACCGCCGTGGTGGTTCCGCCGGTGCCCGTGGACTCGACGTTGCCGACGGTCACCGGGACGGCCCAGCAGGGTCAGCTGCTGACCGAGCATCACGGTGAATGGACGAACTCTCCGACCGGCTATGTCTATCAGTGGCTGCGTTGCAACGCATCCGGCTCGAGCTGTGTGACGATCGGTGGGGCTTCTAACCAGACCTATTCTCCGGTGGCAGAAGACGTGGGCCACGAGCTGCGTGTGACAGAGACCGCGAGCAACGCGGGCGGCTCTGGGAGCGCGGTGGAATCGGCGGCGACCGCCGCGGTGGTTCCGCCGGTGCCCGTGGACTCGACGTTGCCGACGGTCACCGGGACGGCCCAGCAGGGTCAGTTGCTGACCGAGCATCACGGTGAATGGACGAACTCTCCGACCGGCTATGTCTACCAGTGGATGCGTTGCAACGCGTCTGGGTCTTCGTGTGTGGCGATCTCCGGCGCGACCGGCGAAACGTACTCTCCGGTGGCCGAAGACGTGGGTCACGAGCTGCGTGTGACAGAGACCGCGAGCAACGCCGGCGGCTCTGGGAGCGCGGTGGAATCGGCGGCGACCGCCGTGGTGGTTCCGCCGGTGCCGGTGGACTCGACCGTGCCGACGGTCACCGGTACCGCCCAGCAGGGTCAGTTGCTGACCGAGCATCACGGTGAATGGACGAACTCTCCGACCGGCTATGTCTATCAGTGGCTGCGTTGCAACGCGTCTGGGTCTTCGTGTGTGGCGATCGGTGGGGCTTCCAACCAGACCTATTCTCCGGTGGCCGAAGACGTGGGTCACGAGCTGCGTGTGACAGAGACCGCGAGCAACGCGGGCGGCTCTGGGAGCGCGGTGGAATCGGCGGCGACCGCCGTGGTGGTTCCGCCGGTGCCGGTGGACTCGACGTTGCCGACGGTCACCGGGACGGCCCAGCAGGGTCAGTTGCTGACCGAGCATCACGGTGAATGGACGAACTCTCCGACCGGCTATGTCTATCAGTGGCTGCGTTGCGACGCATCCGGCTCGAGCTGTGTGACGATCGGTGGGGCTTCTAACCAGACCTATTCTCCGGTGGCAGAAGACGTGGGCCACGAGCTGCGTGTGACAGAGACCGCGAGCAACGCGGGCGGCTCTGGGAGCGCGGTGGAATCGGCGGCGACCGCCGCGGTGGTTCCGCCGGTGCCCGTGGACTCGACCGTGCCGACGATCACCGGGACCCCCCAACAGGGCGACACGCTGAGCGAGAACCACGGAACGTGGAGCAACTCTCCGACCGGCTACGCCTACCAGTGGCTGCGGTGCAACCCCTCCGGCTCGAGCTGTGTGGCGATCGCTGGGGCCACCAACCAGAGCTACCCGCCGGTGGCCGAAGACGTGGGCCACGAGCTGCGTGTGACAGAGACGGCCAGCAACGCCGGCGGCTCGGGCGGCACCGTCGAATCCGAAGCCTCGGGTGTCGTGATGCCCCCGGTGCCCGTCGACTCGACACCCCCCACCGTCACCGGTACGGCCCAGCAGGGCGAAACCCTGACCGAGCACCACGGTGCGTGGACCTACTCCCCCACCGGTTACACCTACCAGTGGATGCGCTGTGACTCTTCCGGCGCGGGCTGCGCGGCGATCAGCGGCGCGACCGGAGAAACGTACGGGCTCGTCGGCGAAGACGTCGGCCACACGCTGCGGGTGGCCGAGACGGCCAGCAACGCCGGCGGCTCCGGCAGCGCGGCGGAATCGGAAGCGACCGTCGTGGTCGTGCCTCCGGCGCCCGCCGACTCGGCTGTTCCCTCCATCACCGGATCCACCCAGCAGGGACAGACGCTCACCGAGAATCACGGTGAATGGACCAACTCCCCGACCGGCTACACGTATCAGTGGATGCGCTGCGACCTCAACGGCGCGGGCTGCGCGGCGATCGGCGGCGCGACCGCTCAGACGTATGTGCTCGCCGGCGAAGACGTCGGGCACACCCTGCGCGTGGCCGAGACGGCGAGCAACGCCGGCGGTACGGGCAGCACGGTGGAATCGCAAGCCACGTCCGTTGTCCTCGCACCCGCGCCTGCCGACCCGCCCGCAGACCCTCCGGCCGACCCGCCCGCCGACCCGCCCGCGGCGGCGCCCACGGTCGTCATCTCGATCAGCGCGGTCCGGGTCGACAAGCACGGCAACGCCCTGATTCCGCTGGCCTGCCCGGCGAGCGCCACGACGGGCTGCAAGGGAACGCTCGTGATCACCTTCATCGAACGCCGTGTCCACCGCAAACGGGCACTGGCATCGTTGCTGTGCGCCCGCGGATGCCGCGATCTCGGCAAGTCCAAATACGAAGCCCGGGCCGGCCAGAAAGTGAAGATCCGGGTGCACATCGCCTCCGCCGGTCGCCACCTGCTCGGCGAGGGCAAGAACGTGACGACCACGCTGACGGCCACCAGCCTCTCCGAAGGACACACGACCACCGTCGTGCAGAAACTCAAGCTCGAGCCTCCGCGCAAAGGCTGAGGCAGCCGGGGCGTCCAGCGCTGCTTCCGTCAGGAGGTCGGCGGGAGCCCTCGCTCCGATAGGATTCCGCGCCGGGGTAAGCGAGGAGAGGGAGGGGCATATGCCGCTCGAGGTTGTTGGAGCCGGTGTCGGGCGGACGGGTACGGCGTCGCTGAAGCTGGCGCTCGAGCAGTTGCTCGAAGGCCGCTGCCACCACATGCTGGAGATCATCGGCGACCCCACCCAGGTTCCGGGCTGGACCGACGCGATCGATGGCCAAGCGGTGGATTGGCAGCAGCTGCTGGACGGCTACGTGGCGCTCGTCGACTGGCCCGGGGCCTCCTTCTGGCGCGAGCTCTCGGCCGCCAACCCCGACGCACTCGTGGTGCTGTCGACCCGCGACCCGGAAGCCTGGTACCGCAGCGCCTCCAACACGATCTTCAACGTCTTCCAGAGTCCGCCGCCCGGCCTCGAGGAGTGGTTCGGGACGGCGGTTCCGAGGATGTTCGGCGAGCGTTTCTGCGACGAACTCGACAACCCCACGGCGATGATGGACGCCTTCGAGCGCCACAACGCCGAAGTGCGTGCCGGCATCCCCGCTGAGCGGCTGCTGGAGTGGACCGCCTCCGACGGCTGGGAGCCGCTCTGCGAGCGACTCGGCAGGGAGGTCCCGGACGAGCCGTTCCCGCTGACCAACACCACCGCCGACACACGCGCTCTCATCGGACTGCCGCCGCTGTAGGAGTGAGCACCCCAGGGCATTCGCCCGGGGACGCCGGAGGACCTCGACGCCACCCCGGCGGCCCCGGGGGGCGTGACGTTCGACCCGGTCCCGCCGGACCCTGTCGGTAGCCTTGATCGATGCCGAATCGCGAGGGAGGACACGGCGCCGTTGGGCCGATGACGGTGGGGCGGCTCGTTGCCGTGATGCTGGCATGTGCGGCCTTGGTTGGAGCCCTCAGCAGCGCGGCGGCCGGCTCAGGCGGGGGCTGCCACGCGCCGCTGCTGGAAGGCCTCACCTTCAAGCTGGCCCGCGCGATCGCCGCACGCGCAGGGTGCGAGATCCGCGTCAAGGGCAATCCACTCGCTATGGCGCGCATCCAGACGGTCGCGCGCCAATCTCCGGCCGCGGGCGGAGTTGCCTCGGCCGTCACGGTGTGGCTCAATCGGGTGTGCCGGAAGGGCGGCCATCAGGGGCCGGAAATCCACGAGCCGAAGATCACGGTCGGCCCCACAAGGCTTCTCAGCGGCTTCTATACCGTCGGCGGGCCGGCGCCGCACTACTTCTCGGCCCCCAAGTGTCCCCCGCACCCGGAACCTCCACCCGGCGCCGGCACCGTCGAAGTGATCAACGCGAGCGGGGCGGTCGTCTCGACACAGACGTCGGTGGCGCGGCAGTTCGTAGAAATCCCGCTGCCCGCAGGTTCGTACACGATCCGCGGCACGTTCGCGGACGCGACCGTCAACGGTGTTCATCCGACGATCAGCGAGTCGGTCGTGATCCCTGCCGGGCATACCGTGCGCCAGGACTTCTTCCTGAGCGTCCCCTGAGCGGGAACTTGGCCTCGCCGGCACGGGGCCGGCGTTGATCGACCGCCCCCGGGAGTACGCCTCCGGCGATCGTAGATCGGCCGGCTAGGAGCCGGACTCGAGTCCCCTGACCGCGGCCTCCATGAACCCCTCGGCGAAGGCGTCGCCGACGCCGCCCAGCGGGACCAGCCCCGGCACCGGCATCGTCGCGTCGAGCTCGAGCTCGAGCTGCGTCCCGTCGCGATCCTCGAGCCGCCAGGTGGCGTCGAACGAAGCGCCACTGGACGGCCCCCGGGGCACGTGCGACAACTGGACCAGGACCGGCCTCCTCTGCACCCGCACCGCCAGTAACAGCTCGAGGTCTCTGGAGACCGGCCCCCAGGAGAGGTGCAGCTTCGTTTCCGCCCTGACCGGAAGGCCGCCCTTGCCCGTCTCCACGACCTCCACCTCCCTTACCACGTCCGGGTACCAGCTCGGATAGGCATCGAGGGCCGCCAAGAACCCGAGACACTCGTCGATCCCGGCTCCGACGGTCGCCTGGGCGTTCCCATGGAGGTGCTTCATCGGTAGCCAAGGCTAGCCGGGGGCGCTCCTGTCCCGGAGCGCGGAGGTCGCCGCGGCAGCGAGGGCAGGCGTGTCACCTCGCCCGGATACTCTCGGTGGGTGAGGTTCACGATCACGCGTCACTCCGGCTTCTCCGCGCCGCCTGACGCGCTCGATCAGCTGTTCGAGCTGCTCCCCGCCCGCGGAGGCGAGGTCTCGTTCTCAAAGGACAGGCATGCGATCACGGCCACATGGGGAGAGGACGCAGGGATCTCCAGAACCGAGGAGGAAGTTGCGGCGATCGGGCGGCTGGAGGTCCTGGACGTCGTATACGCCACGTGCCAGAGTGCGCCCGCGCTCAGAGCGGATTGGTTCGCGGTCAGCGTGCTGCGCTGAGGTCGTCCTGCGGCTTAGGCTACGGCCGTGAACGAGCCCGCAGAGACCCCAGCGCCGGCCGCGCCGCCGTCGCGCGTGGCGGTCGTCACCGACAGCACGCATTACGTTCCGCGAGAGCTGATCGAGCGCGAAGGCATCGCACAGGTCGACCTCTATGTCGGCTGGGAAGGCCAGCTGGAGGCGGAGAGCCACTACAGCGATCTCGACGCCTTCTACGCGAAGCTTCAAGCATCGCCGAAGCTGCCCACGACCTCCCAGCCCTCGATCGGCGACTTCCTGGCCGTGTACAGACCGCTCGTGGAGGCCGGCCGGGACGTTCTGTCGATCCACATCGCGGGGGGCCTGTCGGGCACATGCGAGAGTGCTCGAGAAGCCGCCAGGCTCCTCGCTGAGGAGGGCCATGCCGGACAGGTCGAGGTCCATGACAGCGAGACCGGAGCGGGTGGCCTGGGCTGCCTGGTGCTCCTCGCCGCAAACGCCGCCGGACAGGGCGCGAGCCTCGAGGCCACGCTCGCGGCGGTCCGGCGCGCCCGAGAGACGCTGGACATCTGGTTCTGCCTCGACACGCTCGAGTACCTGCGCCGCGGCGGGCGGATCGGGGCCGCCCAGGCGATGGTCGGCACAGCCCTGAAGATCAAGCCGATCCTCACTTTCGGGACGGAAATCGCCCCGGTGGGCCGGGTGCGCACCCATCGCCGGGCGCTCGAGCGGATGGCCGTTCACCTCGGGGAGCTGCGCGACCGCGGCGCCACCGACTGGATCGTCCAGCACGCGCAGGCGCCCGCCGACAGAGACCAGCTCGTCGCCGACGGGCGCGCCCTGTTCGGCAGCGACCCTCTGTTCTGCTCCGAGGTCGGCCCGGTGCTCGGCGCCCACCTCGGATCGGGAGTGCTCGTCGGGGGGATGACGCGCCCGGAGCTGTGCCGGCGCTAACCGCGTGTCGAACGGCCACGATCGCGGCTGCGGTGATCGCCACCGGATGCGCGTGTGGCGGCTCGAGCAAGCCCAGGCAGACCGCTGACACGAGATCCAATGGGCATTCACCTCTCCCAACACGCTTGGCACCCCAGTCCGCGGTGCTGAGGCTGACCAAGGGACGATCCAGCGGTCGGTACACGATCATCGCGCCGTCTCCGGCGCTCTACGCCTTCGACGTGTCCACCGACATGCCCCGGAGCGCAGCGCTGAGCATCTTGTTGCGCACGTCCTACGGCGCTGTCTTCACCGGCCCCGAATATCGACCCAACGCAACCAGCGAATCCTCCAGGGCCAACAGCGAGAGCGCGTGCAGCGTCCATGGCGCGCGCCTCAAATGCGTCGGGCACTACCCGCTGCTGCCCGCGCAGAAAGGGGGCAACTGGACCGTCGTGGTTTCCAAGCGCTCCCAAGCTCCCGCATCCGTACGGGTAGGACTGACCTTCTACCGCCCCGAGCCCCGGTAGCCGAGCGCCGTGGGGCCGGCTATGCCTTCATCAGCCGAGTAGCTCACCAAGCCGGAACCGAAGGGCGCCCTCGAGCACGTACCAGGCCTCATCGTCCTCGTGATGCACGTGCAAGGGCGCGATCCAGTCCCGACTCCGTTAGCCCCGGGTCCGTCCACTCGACGATCACGAAGTCGCTCTCGGGCCCTCCCAGCTGCTGGTTCGAGGTGGGGCCTGGCATCGCCGCAGTATCTACCAGAGCGCCAACGGCACAAAATGCTCGCCGCAACCGAGTTCAAGAGGAATGAGGCCGTCGCAGCGAGTCCCAGGGCGGCCTAGCCTCGATTCGTCATCAAGGTGGCTTGGTGGCTGTTTTTGTGTGAGCTGGTCGGGGTTAGCGGTGCCCGGTCAGCGGTGCGGGGTCCGCGCGGTGGGCTTCCTTTCCGTTTGGGCCGCTGTGCAAGTGTTTTCGGGTAGCGTCGAGCGGCGAGATTCCGCGCTGCGATGCTTGGTGGGGGACGCCGGCCGGCCGGTCAGTCGTAGGCGGGCAGCGCGTCCAGGCGCTTGAAGGCTCTGAGGATCGCGCTTGCCCAGGGCCAGTCGGCGGGTAGGTGCAGGGTGGTGCGGCGGGCGTGGCGGGTGATCTGGGCGGCGACGTGAAGGATGCGGTAGCGCAGCCGCTTGGGTTCTGAGACGGCGTGCTCGCTGTCGAGGGTCAGTAGCTGCGTCCAGACCATGATGTCGTGGGCTGTCAGCGCGAGCTCGAACCACGCGGCGTTCGCGGTGAAGGCGTGGAACGGGAGATTCCCGGCACCGGTCGCCTTCAACGTCTTGACACGGTCCTCCACTTCGGCATGGGAGCGGTGCAGCGCCTCCAGCGCAGCAATGTCCGGGTCGTCCTGGTCGGTGATGAAGCATTGGAAACGGTGTCCGCCGCAATCGGTGAAGGAGAGCTGTGCTCCTGGGTGAGGACGCTCGCGGCGACAGATCAGCCGGGTCCCGGAAGGCCACGAGGACAAATCGAGCAGGCCGGTCAGCTCGGTGACCCACGCCCCCTCGCGCGGCTGGCGGTCCTGGTTGACCGCCGCCGTCCACGCAGCCTCGTCAAGGGCCAGGATCTGCTCGCGGACACTGCAGTTGATCGCGTAGCCGAGCGAGAAGTGGATCCGTGTCTCACGACAGGCGCCCGCGAAATCGTGGCTCGCACCGGCGGAATCCGAGCGGGCGAGGATCTCGCCGTCCAGCGCGTTCTCAGGGAGCTGCTCGAGCGCGAGCTCCAGCACTTGTAGATGATCTTGGGCGTTGTTCGCGCCGGCGTTCCCGGGCCGCAGGATCCCGGCGAGCACCTCCCGGCCACACGAGGCAATCAGCGGGTTGAAACCGAACCCGCCCTTGTAGTGCCCGGCCGCCAGCTCCTTCTCGGAATGAATGCTGATCGGCGTCGCGTCGAAATCCAACACCACACGGTCAGGAGCCGCCCCGGCCTTCCATGCCCGCTCGCGGGCGAGAGCGCGTGCCTGACGCACCCCTTCGATCTCCGCCTCCCCGACGCTCAACAGCACACGTCTGGCGGTCGCCACCGACGCGATGTTGCCGAACAGCGCGCCCTGCCCGGCCATCACAGCGAGATCTGAGACGCAACTGCCGCCGTCAGCGGCCATCACCGCCAGATCACACAGCACCCGGCCTGGATCATGAGCCGAGCGACGCTGCCGCGTCCCCGCCAGAGCACCAGCAAGGCCGTCCGGGAGCCCCAGACGCTGCGCGGTGAGCGCCAACAGCGCGGTTCCCGCCCGAGACGACAGGCCGCTGCCGTCCGCAACCACATCTACCGTTCGAAACGTCGTACTTCTCGTCACCTTCAAGGTGAACCTCCTGGACGGGTGGATTGCTTGGTTCGCAACCGCAATCCTGCCCGCCCAGGCAGACGACTCAGCCCCCCAGCGCCACCGCACCCCGCGCCACTACTGACGATTCCGGGCTAGGCTCGACTACGCACCTTCGACCACTCCGCCTTGTGGGCCTTCTTGGCGGCCTGGTAGTCGCGCAGCGCCTGGCGTGAGTCGACGTCCCCGAGGGTCGGGTGGGGCGGCACCAGCCCCTTCGCCTTCGCGAGCTTGTAGCGCTTGGCGAGCACCGAGCCGAGGGCCTTGACCTTCATCTCGCCGAACCCGGGCAGGCCTTGGATGTTGGCGCGCAGCTGGTCGGCGTCCTTGGCGTCCTTCCAAACCCGTGCGGCGTCGCCGTCGTAGTCGTCACGAACCGTGACGGCGAGGTCGTGGACCCGCTCGGCCATTTTGCCCGGGAAGCGGTGGACCGCCGGTTTCTCGCGGAAGACCGGCTCGAGGTCGGTCGCGGCGAGCTTCGCGGGGTCCAGGGTGCCGACCCGTTCCTTGATCGCCAGCGGCCCCGAGAAGGCCTTTTCGACGGTCACCTGCTGGTCCAGCGCGAAGCCGATCAGCAGCGCCATCGGGTCCTGCGCGATCAGCTGGTTGGCCTCGTCGGAGTCGGTGAAGTAGAGACGCTCAGGCACCGCAGGCCATCGTATCCAGGCCGTGACCTCTACGGTAGGATCGTGCCGCGAACCCGCCAGACGGGGATGGCGGGTCGCTCGATGAGGGAGGTTGCGACGATGAGCATCCGGAGGATGAGCACTTTCCTACTGGGGGCGCTTGCCGCGAGCCTCGTCGGGGCGGCAGGTGCGTCCGCGGCGACGCTGACGCTCAAGACTGCGGCGGGCGTCCTGCCCGCGGGCTCTCCGGTCACGGCCAGTAGCAAGGACTTCAAGTTCACGACCCCCGGCGGGGGCGAACTTGCATGCAACCTGACGACTCTCACCGGGACGCTCGCCAGCAACGGTTCCGTGTACGACGCCGTGTCGTTGTCGGCCGGGAGCTTCAGCGGCGAAGTTGAAGGATCCCCGTGCACGACGACGAGCGGCTACGGTCCGGCGGTCGTCGAAGTGGTGAACTTTCCCTGGACCGTCGAACTCGGCGCGAACGGGCGCGTGAAGGTCAAAGCCCTCCACAAGACGACGTTCAAGGCCACGTTCACCTCGGGCGCAAAGCAGGGCTCGTGCCTCTACGAAACCTCGAAAGTGGCGGGCGTCTTCACGTCTGCTGGGCCGCTCGTCCTAAATGCGACCGGACAGCGCTTCTCGCTCAGCAGGAAGGGCAGCTCGAGCCTGTGTCCCAAGAGCGGCACGGTCAGTGGCGAGTTTGCGTTCTCCTCCTCTGGAGAAGTCGTCGAAGCGGAAGTCTAGGCGGGAGGGGAAGCCGAGCCGGCCGGCCTCATCCATCCCTCACCAAGCAGGGAGCCCTCGACCGTCTCGATCGCCCGGCCCCTGACGGGGCTGATCAGGGGCTGATCCCCTCCTGCGGCGCGACCCCTTGAGGGGGGAAGGGGTCCGCGCCGAGGAGAACGAAACCGCTCCGCGCCCCGGGCCGTCGGGGGCAACGGCACGGGGCGGAGCCGAAGCTCAGGCGGAGCGGAAGCTCAGCTTTTGCCTTTCGCTTCTTCTTTTTCTTTCTTTTTCTGTTCTTTTTCTTTCTGTTTCTGTTCTTTTTCTTTCTGCTTTTTTTCCTTCGCGGTTGGCGGCGGGAAGAGGTATTCGTCGACCTTGCTGGCCTTGGCCAGCTTCGTTTCGCCGTCCATCTTCACGACGTTCTTGCCGGCTGCTGAGGGCAGGCCGATGTCGGTGTCGATCACCTGATCGATTATGGCTTCGTCGAGAACGTTCCCGCAACCGTGAACGCCGGGCACCGAGAAGGTGTTGTCCACCAGCACGACCTTCTTCACGTACGCGATTCCGGCGTTGGTTTCGTTCGGGCGTTCGCGCGATCCGCTGATCGGTTCCACCCCTTCCGGAGGGTCGGTCTTGCCGGCGGTGAGGTGCAGCAGGATCGGTTCGGCTTCGGAGCCGATGTAGCAGTTTTCTCCGAGGACTTCGTTGCTCAGGTGGACCTTCAGGGGCAGCGTCACCGCCGGTTCGCCCTGCGTTGCCAGGCCCCAGGAGTTGACCAGCGCCGAGCTCACGGGTCCGGCGAGTTCCGCCGTGGCCGTGACTTCGCCACCGAGGCCTTCGATGCCGGTGAGACCGCCGGGGTCTGTCTCGGGAACCTTCTGCATCGTTTCGGCCGGCGGGACGGCGGCGATCAGCGGCACGGGCAGGAACATATATTGGCCCGCCAAGCCTCCCTGGAGCAGGATCGGCTTCGTGAGCGGAACCGTCTTGCTGCCGATGACGAATTCACCACCGCTGGTGAGGTCCCACACGCAGGCCACTGCTTCAGTCAGCGGGCAGTTTTTGAAGATCGAGAATTCTTCCTTTTCTTCGGTGGTGATTTCGATTTTTTTGACTTTGGCGGCCGATGCTGCCGAAGGGAGGACCAAGATCAGTACCGCGGCGGCCACGAGGAGCCAAAGGCCTCCGCGCAGCCTCCAGGCTGCGTGTGGTCGCAGGACGTTGCGAGCTTTCATCGATGCTGCCCCTTTCTTCAGCCGTCCCCAGCTGCTCTGGTTTGTCGCCCACCCCTGTCGGATCCCCCGCATGGCGCTAGGCGCTGCTGGCTCCCTACCCGGAGTCCCGGCTGCTCTAAACATATTTTTCTGCGGCCCTGGCTGCCCGTAGCGGAGGCATCGGGATCGCGAGCCCGACCGCTGGCCCCCGGAACGCCACCCCCGCTGCGGGATACCGTTCGGGCCCGTGATCGCCGCGCTGGTCCTGATCGGAGCGCCGGGCAGCGGGAAGTCCTCCGTGCTGGAGGCGCTGATGACCCAGTTCGAGCTCGACGGCGTCGAATACGGAGCGATCGAGAGCGAGCAACTCGCGCTCGGCTCGCCACTGCTGCCGGCCGGCCACTGGACGCGCCAGCTCGAGGTCGTGCTCGCGCTCCAGAGGGAGGCGGGGCGCCGCCGGTTCCTGGTTGTCGCAACGGTGGAGAACGCCGGAGAGCTGGGCGACGTCGTGGGGGCAACCTGCGCCGACATTCCGCTCGTGGTCTGTCTGTGTGCCTCGGCGGACACGGTTGCCGCCCGCATCGGGGATCGCGAGCCCGATCGTTGGCCCGGGAAGGCGTCGCTGATCGCGCACGCCCGCGACCTCGCGAGGACCGTTCCTGAGCTCGGCGCGATCGACCTGCGGATCAACACCGAGGATCGCCGGCCCGAAGACGTCGCGGGAGAGGTCTACGAGGAGATGCGAAGCCGCGGCCTGATCGGGCGGCCTGCGTGATACGGGCGCCTCAGCCGTGTGGGAGTGGCGAATGGGCGAAGAAGAGAAACCACACGATCAGCGCAATCACCGCGACGTAAACCGTCACCGTGACGATCTGCTCGACCATGCTGACCGGTACTGCCCGCACCGGTTCGGCCTGGGCATTGAACGCCCTCAGCCACGTGACCCTGCTTTCGCGCAGCGGGTGGCCGACGAGGCGGCGGTAGCGGCCCTCGAGCCACATCAGCGCCGCCAGCATCGCCAGCGTGAGTGCAACCAGCACCAACACGACCACGGCAACCGCCCCCATGCTCAGCACCTGCTGGTCGGAGGCCTGCGAGCCGACCCAGAGGGAGAACAGGGGCGCTCCCGTCCAGAGGTTGATCGAAAGGAAGGCCGTCGCCCCGGCAAACAGGGCGCGCCTGAGCTGCAACATGGGCACCGGCTTGGACATCTGCGCCTCCGAGATCGAGTCTAGTCCGACCGCGGGCCCCGTCAAGGGAGCCTGTCGTGCTCAGGCGCCCGCCGCCGGCGCGGCGGCGAGATACAGCACGGCCTGTGTCCGTGCGACCGCCCCCACGGCGGCGTCGGGGACGAGCAGCTCCGGGTGGTGCAGCGGCCGGGTGGTGAACCCCTCCGCCCCGTCGAGACCCACGAACGCCATCGCGATCGGGGCCAGGGCACCGAAGAAGGCGAAGTCATCCGAGCCGCAGGACCGCCAACCGCTCGCCGATGACAGGCCGGCGGTCGCGATCAGCTCGCGCGCGCCCGACACGATCGCGGCGTCGTTCTCGAGCCGGGGCTCCCCGGGTGTGATCTCGACCGAGGCGGTGCAGCCGTGGGCGCCTGCCACGCCCTCGCTCACCTCGCGGACCAGGTCGCGCAGGATCTCCCGGTGCGCTGGGCTGTGGGCGCGCAGGGCGGCGCGGGCGCGCGCCTCGGGAGGGATCACGTTCTCGGCGCTGCCGCCCTCGATCGTCCCCACCGTCAGTGAGGCCGCGCCGAGGGGGTCGATCCGCCGACCCACCTGGGCGTGCAGCGAGACCACCACCTCGGCCAGGGCGAGGATCGGGTCGTGGCCCAGATGCGGGTAGGCCCCGTGCGAAGGGCTTCCGTGGATCACGATCTCGGCCGCGTCGCAGGAGGCGTTGACGACGCCCTCGTCCAGGCCCACCGTTCCCCAGGCGAGCTCCGGGTGCACGTGTGCCCCCACCACCGCCGCGGGCGCGATCTCGGCCAGCTCGTTTCGCGCCAGCTCCTCGGCGCCGGAGGGGTAGGACTCCTCGCTGGGCTGAAGCAGCGCCAGCAGCCCCACCGGCAGCTCGTCGGCGAGCGCGTGGGCGGCGCGGGCCAATGCGACCAGCGCCGCCATGTGGACGTCGTGGCCGCAGGCGTGCATGGTCTGGCCCTCGGCGCTGAACGCGCTGCCGGTCAGCTCCCTCAGCGGCAGCCCGTCGAGCTCGGCCCGGACCGCCACCGGTGCCACGTCCCCTCTGCCGATCAGGGCGGCCCCGCCCGTCCCGGCCACGCTGCGGCAAGGCACGGGAAGCCGCTCGGTCACCAGTTGCAGGGTGGCGTGCTCGGCGTGTGCCAGCTCGGGGTTGCGGTGCAAGAGATGGCGCAACTCAACCGCCCCTCGGAGCTCCCCGTCGAGTCCTTCGAGCAGCCGCCCCAGCAGCCGCTCGCGCTCCGCCGGCGGATCAGTAGGCGTTGCCATACAGCCGGCAGCGCTCGGCCAGGTCGAGCTCCGCGACGGCCGCCAGCTCGCCCCGCTTGAGGCTCACGTAGGCGTCGTAGAGCAACGGCGGGAACCAGCTCCGGGCGAGCTCGTCGGACTCGAGCTCCTCCAGCGCCTCCTCCAGCGAGGACGGCAGCGCGCCGAGGCCGAAGCGCTCGGCCTGCTCGCCCTCGAGCGTGGTGGGATCGACCTCCAGCAGCGACGGTCGCCGGAGCTCCTCGCGCACGCCTGCGAGCCCCGCCATCAGGATCGCCCCGAGCGCCAGGTAGGGGTTGGCGGTTGCGTCCGCGGCGCGGTACTCGAGCCGCATCTGCCTCCCCGGCTCTCCGCCCCCCACCGTCACCAGTGGAGGGATCCGCAACAGCGCTTCCCGGTTCTGCGGCGCGAGGGCCACGGCCCCCGCCCCCCAGTGGTGGGGCGCGAGCCGCTGATAGGAGACGGGGCTGGCCGCGGTCAGCGCGCAGAGCGCGCCCGCGTGGCGGAGGATCCCGGCGGCGAACGCCCCGCCCTCGTCGCTGAGGCCGCCCGGCGCCGACGCGTCGTACAGCAGCGAGTCACCCTGCTCGTCGATCAGGTTCAGGTGCACGTGGGCGCCGTT
This sequence comes from uncultured Solirubrobacteraceae bacterium, assembly GCA_963821425.1. Lineage (GTDB taxonomy): Bacteria > Actinomycetota > Thermoleophilia > Solirubrobacterales > Solirubrobacteraceae > Palsa-744. The sequence continues at coordinate 732,312 of CAWGDS010000004.1, read as the reverse complement.
GCCCGCGTCCGTCGGGCCGAGCAGCGGCAGGAAGCTCGCTCGGGTGCCTTCCCAGCGGGCCACCTCTCGCACCACCTCCTTCATCACGACGCTGCGGTCGGCTCCCGCCAGGCCCTCCGCCGCCGCCACCGGGATCTCGAACTGGTGGCTCGAGAACTCGGCCAGGAAGCGCTCGGGCTCGGCCCCGGCTTCCTGCAGGGCGCCCATCACGTGCGCGGGGAACGGGCTCGCGCGACGCTGCTCCTCCAGCGAGAAGGGCAACCCCGCTCGCCCCTCTCCCAGCAGCACGAACTCGTGCTCGAAGCTGGCCCGTAACCGCGCGCCGAGCTCCTGCTCGAGCGCGTCGAGCGCCGTGCGCAGAAAGTGCCTGGGGCAGCACTCCCACGGTCGTCCGTCGATCTCGACGATGTCGCAGAGCAGCAGCTCGAAGGGATCGGACTCCCGATCCAGGCGCACCCTGGTGGCAGCGTCGGGGAGCAGGCGCAGGTCGCCCGTGGAGCCGAACGGGTTGGGTTCCGCGAGCGGCCCGAGTGGGGTGAGGGCGTGGTTGGCGGGCACCCAGCCGACGCCGCCGGCGAGGTTGGCGGCGAGCTCGTCAGCCGCCAGCGAGCGACCCCGCACGATGCCCCCGAGGTCGCAGCACACGAGCGCGACGAGCTCGATCTCGCTCACGCCCCGACCACCGTGCCGTTGTCCCAGATCGCCTCGCGCAGGCCGAGTCCGGCGGCGGCCGCGCGCGTGCGCTCGGCGTCCTGCGCAGAGACCACGACGAGCATCCCGCCCGCGGGCATGTCCCGCCGCTCCAGCGCCGCCGCCAACCGCTCACGGGGCTGCAGGTGCACTCCGCGGTCGCCGAGCGCCGGGTAGGTGTCGGCGATCGCGTACAGGCTCCCCGCAGGACCCTCCACGCGGCCCACAACCACGACAAAGTGGCCGACCTTCCAGTCGGGCTCCGGCCCGTCCTGGTCGCCGTCGAGCAGGTAGGAGAGCAGCCGGCTCACGCTCGGGCGCGAGCCCCACAGGTGATGGGTGGCGAGGTTGGCGATGAGGCTAATCGGCCGTTCGTAGCCGGCCAGCAGCCCGAACAGCTCGTCGAGGGCGTCCGCGCTCCAGGGTCCGGCGAGCGGCAACGCCAGCAGGCGTCCTTCGGAGAGCGACTCGATCGCCCGCTGGACGCCGGCGGCGGTCGTGCCCGAGACGCCGGAGTCGCCGATCACCGGGATCGACAGGCGGTAGTCGCGGCGGCCCGTTTCGCCATGGGGGAGAAGGCCATGGGCGCTCGCGACCACGCTTCCCGCGGCGAGCGCCACCGCGTCCTGGTCCAGCGGCTCACCGTCGCGGGCCGCGATCCCGGCGGCGGCGAGTGCCAGCGAGCCACAGAACGCGCCGCACAGGTCATCGCGCTGGGGCAGCTCGCGCTCGTGTATCGCGAGCAGCTCGCGCGCCCCGGGTAGCAGGGTCAGCTGCAGCGTGCCGTCCTAGTCCTCGGTGGTCCGGGGTGCGTAGCGGTGGTGGAGCATCAGCGCGTTGCCGTCGGGGTCGCTGAAGAAGGCCATGTGGCACACGCTGGTGTCGAGCGTGTCGCCGTGGAAGCTCACCCCCTGCTCTTCCAGTTTCTTGCGGGCCGCTTCGACGTCGTCCACGTGCAGCGCGATGGCGTTGCCCGAGACGTGGTGCTCGAGGCCCATTTTCTCGGCGTGGATGACGCTCAAGGTCAGGTTGCCGGTCTCGAACTCGGCGAAATTGCGCTCGGGCATGTAGACCGAGCGCCGCAGGCCGAGTGTGGTGCCGTAGAACTCCGCTGCGCGCTCGATGTCGTGGGTGGGCACGGGCACGAAATCCACCCCTCGTACGAGCTCTTCGTTGCTGCTCATCGGTCGCCCTGGCCTTTCTGTTGTGGGGTAGCTACCGCTCTCGCTTCTTAGCACTAAGCTTGCTCGCGCGATGGCCTGGGACTTCCGCACAGACCCCGAGTTTCAGGAGCAGCTGGACTGGATGAGCTCGTTCGTGCGCCAGGAGATCTGGCCGCTCGAGGCGATCTGGCCGGAGCTCGGGATCGATGGCCTGGCGCGCGCTCTGGAGCCGCTGAAGGCCGAGGTCAAGCAGCGCGGCCTGTGGGCCGCCCACCTGCCGCCGGAGCTCGGCGGTCAGGGCTTGGGTCAGGTTCCCCTCGGCCTCATGCACGAGATCCTCGGCAGCTCGCCGATCGCGCCGCTGGCGTTCGGCAACGCGGCCCCTGACTCCGGCAACTCGGAGATCCTGGCCCTGGCCGGGAGCGAGGAACAGAAGGAGCGCTGGCTGCACCCGCTGCTGGCCGGCGACCTGCGCAGCGCCTTCAGCATGACCGAGCCCGACACGGCCGGCTCGGATCCCACGCAGCTGCGCACACGCGCGCGGCCCGACGGCGACGGCTGGGTGATCGACGGGCGCAAGTGGTTCACCTCCAACGGCTCGATCGCCGACTTCCTGATCCTGATGGCCGTCAGCGATCCCGAGGCCCGCCCCTCCCAGCGAGCCTCGATGTTCATCGTCCCGGTCGATACGCCCGGGGTCAACATCGTGCGCGACGTGCCCACGATGGAGCACCCGTGGGAGGCCTTCGGCTCCTACGGGGGTCACTCGGAAGTCATCTACGAGGACGTCCACCTCCCCGCCGAGGCGCTGCTCGGAGGCGTGGGGGAGGGATTCATCATCGCCCAGCACCGGCTCGTCCCGGGGCGCATCCACCACTGCATGCGCTGGCTCGGGGTGGCCCGCCGCGCCTTCGACATGATGTGCGAGCGCGCCACCTACCGCCACGCGCACGGGTCGCTGCTGGCGGAAAAGCAGACGGTCCAGAACTGGATCGCCGACAGCGCCGCCGAGATGCAGGCGGCCCGCCTGATGACCCTCCACGCGGCCTGGGTGATGGACACCGAGGGCGCCAGCGCCGCCCGCACCGAGGTGGCGATGATCAAGTTCTTCGGTGCCCGCGTGCTGCATGACGTGGTCGACCGCGCGCTGCAGGTCCACGGCTCGCTCGGCTACTCCACCGACCTTCCCCTGGAGCAGATGTACCGCTTCGCCCGCGCCGCCCGCATCTACGACGGCCCGGACGAGGTCCACCGTCAGTCGGTGGCCCGCCACGTGCTGGCCGCCTACTCGCCTCCGTCCGACGGGGTCCCGAGCGAACACCTGCCCACGCGCCGCGAGCTCTCGCGGGCGCGCTTCGCCGAGCTGCTCGAGCTGCTGACGGCCAACGACTAGCCGCGCCGTGTCCGCTCAGGGGGCGAAAGCGGCGTCGAAGAACCTCGTTCTGGCGGCGATGGTGTTCGCCGTCGCGATGACCTTCATCGATCAGACGATCGTGGCGATCGCGATCCCGAAGCTCCAGCGCGAGCTGGGGATCTCGGGGGCCGGGGCGCAGTGGGTGATCAACGGCTACCTGCTGTCGCTGTCAGCGCTGTTCGCCTTCGGGGGCAGGCTGGGCGACGTGCTCGGGCGCCGGCGCATGGTGGTGATCGGCGTGCTCGTGTTCGCGGCCGCCTCCGCCTGCTGCGGGCTGACGCCGAAGGGCTCGCTCGCCGAAGTCTGGCTGATCTTCTTCCGCGTCGTCCAGGGCGCGGGCGCGGCGCTGATGTTCCCGGCCTCGGTGGCGATCGTGATCGCGGCCTTCCCGGTCGATCAGCGGGGCCGCGCGATGGCGATCTTCTTCGGCATCACGGGCGGGTTGACGGCGATCGGGCCGCTGGCCGGCGGGGTCCTCACGCAGTGGACCTGGCGGGCCATCTTCTGGGTCAACATTCCCGTGGCGATCATCGCCCTGGTACTGATCCGGATCTCCAAACCGGACAACGAGAAGCGCCCGGCGAAGATCGACTATCGGGGCACGGTCCTGATCTGTGGCGCGATGGGCCTGATCGTGCTCGGCCTGCAGCAGTCGACAGTGTGGGGCTGGGGCTCCGTCGCGACCTGGGCGTGCCTGGTGGTGGGGGCGATCACGATGGTCGCCTTCGTGCTCTGGGAGCTGCGCGTGGATGTGCCGCTGCTGCGCCTGCGGATCTTCCGCGACCGCAACTTCTCGGTCGACAACGCGGCCCTGCTGCTGATGTCGTTCGTGTTCGTGCCCTACTTCTTCTTCGCCAGCGTGTACGCGCAGGTGTCGCTCGCCAAGGACGCCTCCGAAGCCGGCGTGTACCTGCTGTATTTCTTCATCGGCTTCGTCGTGCTGGCCCAGATCGGGGGACGTATCCTCGACCGCCGCGGCGCGCGCCCGGCCGTGGTGCTCGGCAGTGCGATGGCCACCGTGGGCTTCTGGCTGCTCGCCAACAAGCTCCCCGACCTGTCCCTGAGCGCCCAGAAATCGTCGATCCTGATCGCGGGAGGAGGGGTCGGCCTGATGCTCGGGCCCGCCAGCACGGATGCCGTCAACAGGGCTCCCAGCACGAACTACAGCGAGGTCACGGGGATCACCCAGACGGTCAGGAACTTCGGAGCCAGCCTCGGTCTGGCGGTGCTCGGGGCGATCCTGATCGACCGCGACAAGACGAACATCGCCGGGGCGCTCCGCGCCCGCGGGGTTCCCGCTCCGCGCGCCGAACACATCGCCTCGCAAGTGGGCTCGACCAGCTCGGGGGGCGGGGCGAGCGGCAGTTCCGCCGCCGACCATGCGATTCGCCTGGCGACGGCCCACGCCACCGGCACCGTCTTTCACGTGATGGCCGGTGTGATGGCTGTGTGCTTCGTGCTGACGTTCCTGCTGTACCCCCGCGGGCGCGCCCGCGAGCACGCCGAGCTGTCCGCTGGCGAGGCCGAGGCGGCCGCCCCTATGCCCGGCTAAACGCGGGGCGCGCGGCTAGGCTCTTGCCGTGGCAGCCGATGCCAGTCGGACACCGCTGCTGTTCGACCCCAGCGCGTTCGAGGCCTTCCGCTTCCTCGATCGCGAGCTCCACGAGGACGGCCTCGTCACGCTGGGCTACGGGCTCGACGAGGAGCTGTCCTTCAGCGAGCGGCTGCGGCTCCCCGTCCCGCACGCGCTCGGTCCGGAAGAGCGGTCTCGGGCCCAGCCGCTGCTGGCGCTCCTGCACTGGGTGGCGGGAGTCAGCTACTTCAAGCTGGCCGCCCCGCCGCGGGTGGAGTTCGAGGGCGAGCCCCCCGGGACCGCGGTCGCCGCGCTGCTGGAGGCGCTCTACTCGGAGGGTCTGGGGGAGTTCGCCTACACCAACCGTCTCGCCCGCTTGCCTCGACCGAGCTTCGGGGGCGCAAGCCGGGGGCCCGAGGGGGCGTCCCCGCCGCGAGCGGACGCGACCGCGGTGCCTGAGCGGGTGCTGGTGCCGGTGGGGGGTGGCAAGGACTCGGCCGTGGCGATCGAGATCGTGCGCCGCTCGGGGCTCGAGACCGCTCTGTTCTCGATCGGGGACGCTCCCCCGATCGCACGCACGGTCGCCGCGGCGGGGCTGCCGTGGCTGATGGCGCGGCGCGAGCTCGATCCAAAGCTGCGCCGCCTGAACGAGTCCGGAGCTTTGAACGGTCACGTTCCGGTGACGGCGATCGTGACCGCTGCGGCTCTGCTGTGCGGGCAGCTGAACGGCTACGACACTGTCGCGATGGCCAACGAGCGCTCAGCCTCGGCGGGCAACCTGCTCTGGGACGGGGTGGAGGTCAACCACCAGTTCAGCAAGAGCCTGCGGGTCGAGCGGCTGCTCGACGACGCCGTCGAGGAGCTGGGCGCCCCGACGCGGGCCATGTCGGTCCTGCGGCCGGCGTCCGAGCTCGCGATCGCGCGCGCGTTCGCCCGCCTGCCGACCTACCACCGGGCCTTCACGAGCTGCAACACGATCTTCCGCCTGGACCCCGCCCTGCGCGGGGCGTCGTGGTGCTGCAACTGTCCCAAGTGCCGCTTCGTGTTCCTGGCGCTCGCCCCCTTCACCACGCCGCAGCAGCTGCGCGAGATCTTCGGGCGCGACCTGCTCGAGGAGGAGGACCAGTTCGAGGGCTTCGCGCTGCTGTGCGCCGCCGGGGGCCACAAGCCGTTCGAGTGCGTGGGGGAGGAGCAGGAGAGCCTCGCCGCGATCCGGCTGCTGGCCGAGGATCGACGCTGGAACGGGCATCGGGTGCTGCGACGGCTCGTCGAGGAGGTGCTTCCCCGCCACGGACCGCGGGAGGGAGACCCGGCCCGGGTGCTCGAACTGAGCGAGGACCACGAGGTGCCCGAGGCCCTGATGGCGGACGTGCGTGCGCTTCTCGGAGCTTGAAGGCAGGCGCCTCGGCGTCTGGGGCGCCGGCCGGGAGATCAGCTCGTTCGCTCGCGCCGTCGCGGCCCGGCTGCCCGCCGCCGAGATCGCGGTGGCGGCGTTCGACGACCCGCCCCCGCCCGAGCAGGTCCGCGCCCAGCTCGGGCTGGACTCCGCGGTGCAGGTGGTCGGGCCCGAGCAGGCGCAGGACGCGCTGTCGGCCTGTGAGGTGGTCGTGCGCTCGCCCGGAGCGTCGATCCACAAACCCCAGCTGGCGGCGCTGAGAGCGTCGGGCACCCCGGTCACCACCGCCACCGCCCTGTGGCTGGCCGAGCACGGGCCGCAGGGCGTGCTGGCCGTCAGCGGGACCAAGGGCAAGAGCACCACGGCCGCGCTCGCCGCCCACCTCGCCGCTGCGGCGGGCGTGTCGAGCGTGCTGGCGGGCAACATCGGCGTGCCGGCCCTGGAGCTGCTCGGCGCCGAGCCCGCCCGGCTGACGGTGCTCGAGCTCTCCAGCTACCAGATCGCCGACCTAGAAGCCGGACCCGGGGCGGTGCTGATGACGAACCTCTTCAGGGAGCACACCGAATGGCACGGATCCGAGGAGGCCTACCGGCGCGAGAAGCTCCGCCTGCTGTCGCTGCCCGAGGTTCGGATCGCGGTGCTGAACGCACGCGAGCCGCTGTTCGAGGATGCCGTCACGACCGCCGAGGTGCACCGCTACGGGGACCCCGGCGGCTGGGACGCGGGTCCCGCGGGAGTGAGCCGGGCGGGCGAGCTGGTGCTCGCACCCGAGCAGCTGCCGCTCGCCGGCGAGCACAACGCGCTGAACCTCTGCGGCGCCCTCTCCGCGCTCGAAGCGCTGGACATCCGCCCGTCGCTGCCGGACGCGCTCAGCGGCTTCGAGCCGCTGGCCCACCGCCTGCAGGTGGTGGGCGAACGCGACGGGGTGGTGTGGGTCAACGACAGCATCTCCACCACCCCCGAGTCGACGATCGCGGCGCTCGAAAGCTTCCCCGGCCATGAGCTGCTGCTGATCGCCGGCGGCCAGGACCGCGGCCAGGACTACGCCGGGCTCGGATTCGCCCTGGCCCGCCGCGGGGCGACCGTGATCGGCGTGCCGAGCACCGGTGGGCGCGTGGTGGAAGCGGCGCGGGCGGCCGGGCTACCGCCGAGCCGGGCGCTGGAGGCGATCGATCTGGAGGGGGCCGCCGCCCTCGCCCGCGCCCGGGCCACCCCCGGCGCGGTCGTGCTGCTCTCCCCGGCTGCACCCAGCTTCGACCACTACCGTGACTTCGAGGAGCGCGGGGAGCGCTTCAGTCGGCTGGCGCTCAGACGTGCGGAGGGGGCCCAGCTGTAGTACCTGGCAATGTCGCGCGTCCGGCGCGCGGCGGCGTCCCTAGCCCTGGACCGCGGTTGACCCTATGGCCGCGTGGCCATCCTTGACGGGCTTCGGCTTGATTTTGCCATTTCCGACGCCGCATTCTGTGCTGTCGGTGAACGCCTCCGAGAGGGTCCCGGTCAGGGTCGCCCCGGGGAACCGCCCTTCGGGTAGCGTGCCGCCGAAGCTCGCTTCCGGCGTTTCGGTGAGCGGAATGTCGAGCGTGCCCTTCGATTCGCCCGAGCTCCTGGGAAGCCAAGTCATGCTGATCGCCCCGCTTGCCGGCGCGCCCGCGCCGGAGAGGGCGCCACAGGTCACCGCTTCTGCGGTCCTAAGGCTCGCAGTGAACTTCGCGCTGGCCACTTGGTTCGTGCAGCCAGACAGGCTGCCCTTGACCCTGACGGTCTGAACCTTCGGAGAGTCCGTCAGCCCCGGTGAGAGCGTGATCGTCGCGCTCCCTCCACTACACGTCGTTCGCGCCGTCCCAGCGCTTGCCGGGGCGGCCAGAACGCCCATCGCCGCCAACGGCAACATCGTCGCCGCTACGACACAAAGCCTGACGGATATGCCACGCATTTGCGGCCCCCTCTCTAAAAAAGCCGCCGCCCCCGAAGGGGCGGCGGCGTTGGGTCGTGTCGCTTGCCAGAGGCTAGGAGCCTATGGACACACGGGGTTGATCGGGACTTCGCGACACGCGTTCGGCATCGTTTCCTGCGCCGGCGGTGCTTTCTGCGGTTCGCGGGTCCTGTTCTTTGAGTATTCCTGCAGCGCCAGCAGGTACCCGATCCATTCCAGGCTGCCCCCGGGGTTCGGGGTCGTGCTGTTCTGGCAGCCCCAGGTCCCTTCGAGGCTGGCCGGGACCGTTTTACCGGCGACCGTGTTACCGCTGAAGCAGTTGTTCACGGATTCTTTCTTCCCTCCGAAGCCGGCGTAGCCACCCTCGAAGCCGATGTCGCCTTCGAATGTCGGTTCGAGCCCCAGGGTGCCGTTGCCGGACAGCGTGTTGTTGGCGACCTTGTTCCCGGAGTTCTGGAAGTAGATCGTCACTTTTGGCACCGGCGGGAACGGGTTCGGGTACTCGAACGCGAGGATGCCGTTGGTGCCGTTGTTTGTGATTTCGTTTTCTTCGATCGCGTCGGCGTAGTCTCCCGGAAGCTCGATCCCGGCCCCGAACGGCGCGCCTTCTGCGGAGCCCGTCGCGGGGGTTTTGTTGTTGTTGTTTTCGGTGATCAGGTTGTGGCGGATGATCGTGCAGCGCTTGATGTCCGTGGTTTTGATTTCCGGCAGATCCTTTTCATATCCGGCCGGACCTTCCTTGGCGCTCGGTTTCTTCTCCTTGTTGTTCTGGCGGCCGCATTCGCCATCCTGCGGCGGCGGCGCGTCTCCGGGGTTTTCCGCGTTCGGTGCCACGCCCGAGGAGTTGTGGCGGAAGATCGACTGTTCGATCTTGAGGCTGCCGCCGGAGTTCGAGCCCGAGTAGCCGAGCTGGTTGTTTTCCATGTCCGCTTTGACGATCCGCGCCTGGCATTCCTGGCACGCCCCGAGGTACATCCCGGAGTCGTTGAAGCCGGAGGCGTAGATGTTTTCCCATTCGCCTTCGATCTCGTTGTTGGTGAAGATCCCGTAGCTGCCATACAGCCCGGTGCTGTAGGCGGTCAGATAGCGACCCCACCAGCCGTTGGCGCCGACCTTGGCCGTCTCGTTGCCGCCGCTCCACCAGATCTCGTTTCCGCCGGAACCGTTGGGTTCCTGTTCGAAGTTGCGGACGGTGAGGTTTTCGACCCACACGTCGTCAACGAGTTCGGCCTTGTTGCCGTAGGTCTCGCCGATCTCGATCCCGTTGCTCCCTTTCGGGTTCTCCAGGCCGGTTCCGTCGAGGATCACCGTGTTGCGGTCCATTCCGCGGATATGGATGCCGTCGTGGGCCTTGCCCTTGACCTTGACTTCTTCGTTGTAGACGCCCGGTTCGATCAGCACCCAGGCCCCCTTTTTGGTGGCTTCCACGGCTTCCTGGATCTTGTGGAAGTAATGGACGTTGCTGGGAATTTCGCTGGGGAAAGAACCCGGCGTGACGACCTCGACTTCAGCCGCCTTCTTGGCCGATGCACCGGTCGCAAAGGCGGCAGCCAGGGCCGCCGCCAGCGCCAGCGCGAACAGCAGCCGAGCAGCGCGGACCGTCGAAACAAATCGCATGGATCGCATTCTGAAAGACACTCCCCTCTCTCTGGATGGCCGAAGGCGATCCCCCTGGGGCGATCGGGCCCAACTGCGCATCTCATCCTTGCGGAGCCCCATCCGTCTCGCCTACGAGGCGTCTGTCCGCATGCCGGACTGTCCGGCCAGCCAAGTTTACAGCAGCTTAAGCGCTGCAGGCAAGCCCGAACTGCTCGCCATGAGGCCGATCAGGGCCCCTCGACCCGTTGCGCAAGCGCGGCCCGGCCACGTGCGCGCCCGCGCGGCAGGCGCGGCGCGCCTACTCCTGCTCCGGCTCGCCCTCGCCGGCGGGCTGGGATGCGATCGCGTCGCCGGCGGCCTCGGCCGCGGCGCGGTTCTCGTCGCGGACCGCCTGCCAGATCTCCTCGCGGTAGATCGGGATCCCGCCGGGGGCTTCGATGCCGAGCCTGACGCTGTGTCCGCTGACGCTCATCACGGACACGAAGATGTCTTCGCCGATCACGACGCGCTCCCCCGGTCGTCGCGTAAGGATCAGCACCCGCCTGATTATGACCCAATCGGCGCCGAAGTTACAGACGCACGCCGAGAACGCCTTGCTGAAGCCGTTGGCGGGCCCCTCGGGCGCGCTCGGGAAGCCTCGCTAGCGCAGAACGCGGGCGGCCAGCTCGGCCGGATCGAGCCGCGACAGGCGCCAACCGCCGGCGGGGGCGTGCTCGACCATCAGCTCCGGCGCGAGGCCGAAGCGACACGCGAGCTCGATACCGACGCCCAGCTGATCGGTCTCATCCGCGTGCGTGAGTGCCAGTGCGGCCGGTCCGATCGGCTCCAGTGAGGCGAGCAGCTGTTCGGCCGCCACTGCGCCGAGCGTCACGGGCAGCGCCACCGCGATGCGGTCGGGCTCGAGCTCGCCCAGCAGGCGACCGAGCTCGCGGATCCCAGCGGGCTCCGAGGGTGACAGCCGCGGGGTGTCGATTACGACCACGCCGTCGCTGCCCGCGGAGCGCAGCTCGCGCCGCGCCCGAGGCGAGTCGGCCGGCTGTGGCTCGAGCATCTGCGGGCTCATCATCAGCTGCAGCTCGGTCTGCAGCTCGGGCCGCAGGAGGGTGGCGAAGCGCGCCGGCAACGTGCTGTGGGCGCGGTATGCGCCGAGCAGGGCGGCACAGCAGGTCGTCTTGCCCGAGCCACCGGCTCCGACCACGACGATCGAGCAGCCGGTCGCGGGCAGCGGCCGCGCGGGCGGGATCCGCTGTGCGAGTGCGGCCCGCACCGCCGGGACGAGGCCGATGCGGGGGGCCAGCGCGAGCGTATGCGCCAGCGCGGTGTCGGTCAGCTCGCGAATGAAAGCTTCGCTGAAACCGGCTCTCGCGAGGGTGCGTTCGACGGCTTGACGGTTGCGGGCGTGGGGGCTCGCGGGGGACGGACGCGGCGGCGCTGCTGCGGCGGGCGGGGCCGGCGTCTCACGCGGGCGTGCGCGGGAGGCCGTCCCGTTCCCGCCGTTGCCGGGGACGGCGCGCGGCGGCACGGCCCGCGACGCCGGCGGGGCCACCGGGTCCGGTGGGCGCGTGACCGGAGCCGGAGCGGCCGCGCGAGCGGCCGGGGGAAGGGCCGGGGGGGCTGGGGCTGATGGGCGCGGTGGGGCCGGCGCGGTGGACGGGGCGGGCGCGGGGGCGACCGGGGTCGGATTGGCCGCCGCCGGCGCGGGGGCGGGCGGGGGAGATGTGCTTTCCGGGCGCGCGCGCAGTGGTGGCTCGCCGTCGGCCAGCCGCGCCAGGTATTCGCTCACGTAGCCGCCCTCGTTGCTCATCGGTGTCTCGAGGGTGTCACGTGCCGCGGACCGAGCGTCGGCGAGCGGACCCCCGGGGGCGTGGCCCGGGGGTGACGGATGCACCTCGAGGAGCGATCGCTGGAAGAAGCGCAGGAAGCCACGGATCGGAGAACTCACACGGTTGTTTTCGAGGCGGGCCCGCGAACGCCTCCACGGGCGGCGCTCCCCGATACGATCGCAGGGTTGGAGCCCTCACGGTCATCTGCCGCCAGCGCGCCCGCCGAGAGGGCAGATGCGGGCGCCAACTCAGCGGCCGGCGCGGCCTCGCGCGTTCCCGAGAAGCCCACCCTGGAGGGGCTCGAGGCGAAGTGGAGCGCCTCCTGGGATGAGTCCGGCGCCTACCGCTTCGAGCGGTCGGCCGCCAAGGAGGAGATCTACTCGGTGGACACCCCACCGCCCACGGTCAGCGGCTCGTTGCACGTCGGCCACGTCTTCTCATACACCCACACCGACGCGATGGCCCGTTTCATGCGCATGCGCGGACGGGAGGTCTTCTACCCGATGGGTTGGGACGACAACGGACTTCCCACCGAGCGCCGCGTGCAGAACCACTACGGCGTCCGCTGTGACCCGTCCGTCGCCTTCGACCCCGGCTTCGAGCCCCCGGCCGAGCCTTCCGAGCGCGAGCCCGTGGCGATATCGCGCCCCAACTTCGTGGAGCTGTGCCTGCGCCTGACCGAGGAGGACGAGAGCGCCTTCGAGCTGATGTGGCGCTCGCTCGGCCTGTCGGTGGACTGGACGATGACCTACACCACGATCGGCACCCTCGCCCAGCGCATCTCCCAGCGCTCCTTCCTCGGTCTGCTGCGCCGCGGCGAGGCCTACCAGCTCGAGGCCCCCACCCTGTGGGACGTCGACTTCCAGACCGCGGTCGCCCAGGCGGAGCTCGAGGACCGCGAGCGTCCCGGCGCGATGCACAAGGTGCGCTTTCACCCCGACGGGGGCGGGGAGGCCCTGATCGAGACCACCCGCCCGGAGCTGATTCCCGCCTGCGTGGCATTGCTGGCCCACCCCGACGACGAGCGACACCGCGACCTCATCGGCAGGGAGGCGCTGACGCCGCTGTTCGGGACCCGCGTGCCCGTCAGGACACATCCCCAGGTCGAGAAGGAGAAGGGCACCGGGCTGGTGATGGTGTGCACCTTCGGCGACCTCACCGACGTCACCTGGTGGCGCGAGCTGGGGCTGCCGGTGCGCTCCGTGCTGGGCGCCGACGGCCGCCTCACGCAGGTGCCGTGGGGTGAGGAGGGCTGGGAGTCCGAGGATCCGGCCGCGGCCGGCGAGGCCTACGCCGAGCTGGCCGGGCTGACGATCAACCAGGCTCGCAAACGGATCGTCGAGCTGCTGGAGCAGGACGGCGACCTCGTCGGCGAGCCCCAGCCGGTGACGCGGGCGGTGAAGTTCTTCGAGAAGGGCGAGCGCCCGGTCGAGATCATCACCAGCCGCCAGTGGTTCATCCGCACCCTCGATCACCGCGAACAGCTGATCGAGCGCGGGCGCGAGCTGCACTGGCATCCCCCCTACATGAGGGCCCGCTTCGAGGACTGGGTGAATGGCCTGACGGGCGACTGGTGTGTCAGCCGTCAGCGCTTCTTCGGGGTCCCGTTTCCCGTCTGGTATGAGATCGACCAGCACGGGACCGTGTGCCACGAGCGCCACCTGCTGCCCGACGATCACCAGCTGCCCGTGGACCCCTCCACCGAGGTGCCCGCCGGATACGAGGCCGACCAACGAGGCAGGCCCGGTGGCTTCATCGGGGACCCCGACGTGATGGACACCTGGGCGACCTCCTCGCTGACGCCGCAGATAGCCGGCCAGGCAGGGGTTGACGCAGAGCTGTGGGAGAAGGTGTTCCCCTTCGACGTCCGCCCCCAGGCCCACGACATCATCAGGACCTGGCTGTTCAGCACGGTGTTGCGCAGTGAGCTGGACGAGCAGGCGCTCCCCTGGAGCAACGCGGCGATCTCCGGGTGGGTGCTCGACCCGGACCGCAAGAAGATGTCGAAGTCAAAGGGCAACGTGGTCACGCCGATGCACCTGCTCGAGGAGCACGGGGCCGACGCGGTGCGCTATTGGGCCGTCAGCGGACGCCCCGGCGCGGACACCGCCTTCGAGGCCCAGCAGATGAAGGTCGGTCGCAAGCTGGCGGTGAAGCTGTTGAACGCCTCGAAGTTCGCGCTCGCCGACCTGCCACCCGCCGGCGAGGAGCTCGCGAGCCCACTCGACCGGGCCATGATCGCGCGACTGGCGAACGTCGTCGAGCAGGCCACGGCAAGCTTTGAGGACTACGACTACGCCCGCGCGCTGGAGCGCACCGAGACCTATTTCTGGTGGTACTGCGACTACTACCTGGAGCTGGTGAAGGGCCGTCGCTACGACCCCGACCCGGCTGTCAGCGGGCCCGTCAGCCTGGCGCTGCGGCTTTCGTTGTCGACCTTCCAGCGCCTGTTCGCCCCGTTCCTCCCGTTCGTGGCCGAGGAGGTGTGGTCGTGGTGGCAGGAGGGCTCGATCCACCGCGCCTCCTGGCCCACCTGCGAGCAGCTGCTGAGCGACGCCCGCGCCGTCGGCGGGGGGCGCGAGGAGTCGGCACTCGAGGACACCGCCCTGGAGCTCGCCGCCGACGTGCTGCGCGAGGTCCGCAAGGCCAAGTCCGAGGCCCGCCGCCCGATGCGGGCGCCGGTGGCACGCGTCGTGGTCTGCGTCCCGGAGCCCCAGCTCGCGGCGCTCGAGCTCGGACGCGAGGACCTGATCGCGGCGGGCACGATCGAGCAGCTGCAGGCGGTCCCGGGCGAGGAGCTCTCGGTCTCGGTCGAGCTCGCCGCCGAGGACGCCTGAGCGGGACGCTCGGGTAGGGTCCGCGCCGACGTGCAGCGAACGCTGATCTCACGGCTCCCCGAGAGGGTGGGCCAACAGGTGGAACTCCGCGGCTGGGTCCAGGCGATCCGCGACCAGAAGCGCGTCCAGTTCGTGATCGTGCGCGACGAAACGGGGATGGCCCAGGTGGTGCTGCCCCACGAGGACCCGCCCACCGAGCTCAACGCCCTGATCTCCGGCCTCAGCGCAGAGTCGGCCATCACGCTGACGGGGGAGGTGGTGGCGGACGAGCGGGTGAAACTCGGAGGCCTGGAGGTACGCCTGCAGGAGCTGCACGTCGAGTCGATGGCTGAACCGGAGCTCCCCGTCACTCCCGAGTCGGCTCTGGACAAGCGCATCGACTGGCGCTACGTGGACCTGCGCCGCCCCGACCGGCGGCTGATCTTCGAGGTCCAGACGACCGTCGAGCACGCGATGCGCTCGTTCTGGCGCGAGCACGGCTTCATCGAGCTGCACTCCCCCAAGCTGATGGGGTCGGCCAGCGAGTCCGGGGCGGAGCTGTTCAAGGTCGACTACTTCGAGCGTACCGCCTACCTCGCCCAGTCGCCTCAGTTCTACAAGCAGATGGCGATGGCGGCCGGCTTCGGCAAGGTGTTCGAGATCGGGCCGGTGTTCCGCGCCAACCCGTCGTTCACCTCGCGCCACGACACGGAGTTCACGAGCGTGGACATGGAGATCTCGTGGATCGACTCTCACGAGGACGTGATGGCCGTCGAGGAGCGCTGGCTGGCGCACGTGCTGGCCCACACGATCGACGTCCACGGCGAGCAGATCCGCGAGACCTTCGGATCCGAGCTGGAGGCACCGGCCGTGCCCTTCCCGAGGGTCACCCTCGAGCAGGCCAAGGAGCTGCTGCGGGAGAGCGGTCACGAGCCTCCCGGCGAGGGCCACGACCTCGACCCGCCGAGCGAGCGGGCGCTGTCGGAGCTGATCCTCGAGCGCGACGGACACGAGTTCGTGTTCGTCACCGACTACCCCACCACGGTGCGGCCCTTCTACCACATGCGCCACCCCGAGGATCCGACTCTCACGCGCAGCTTCGACCTGCTCTGGAGGGGCCTCGAGCTCACCACCGGAGCCCAACGCGAGCACCGCTACGAGAAGCTCCTCGAGCAGGCCCGCGACAAGAAGGTCGAGATCGAGACGATCGACTACTACCTCAACTTCTTCCGCTTCGGGGCCCCGCCCCACGGCGGCCTCGGCTTCGGCCTCACGCGGTTGCTGATGCAGATGCTCAATCAGGACAACGTCAGGGAGGTGACGTTCCTGTACCGCGGGCCCCATCGGCTGGAGCCGTGAGGGCCGCGGCAAGCCCGCGAGCACGGTGGGCGAACCACTGAGCGGGCAGGGCGTGCCTACCTCACGTTGACGACCACGTATGGCTTCAAGCCAAATCCGTCTTCGCCGACGCGGTCGAAGACGCCGACGTAGCACCAGCGGCGCGCGTGCCCGGTTTCTTCTTCGACGGGGCAGGTTTCGGCCGTCACCGAGGCTGAGAAGACGCCGCTCTCGCCGACGGTGACTTCTGCGTAGGTTTCGTCGCATTCGAGCGGGAAGAACTGCTCGGCATGGTCGTTGCACTCACCGAGGGCGACTTCTTCTCCCGCCGGGAAGCCAAAGCCACGGACTTCGAACTGTTCACCCGCCTCAAGGTGCCTTGGGTGGACGACGAGATGCGGGTGATGGCGCCTCGCCGCCTGAGCGCCCGCGGCCGCCATCGCCAGCAGCGCCACGGTGAGCGCGGCGCCCGCCGCCGCTCGTCCGATGTTCCTCATGGTCACCACCCCCCGATCGTGGTTCGCTCCCCGAGGGCTTGTGGGCAGCCCGCCCTCGGGCGACTCCGCTCGGAGCTTACGCCTACCTACTCCTTCAGGCCGCCGCGCAGGAAGTGCTTGCTCAGCATCGTGAGCTGGCCCTGGTAGCTGGAGCCGATGTCCTTGCCGTAGAGGACGTCCGGCGGCTGGGCCATGCGCTCGAAGGCCAGCTTGCAGACGGGCTGGCGGTGCTCGACCATGAAGGAGACGTCGCGGGCGCGGACCTCCAGCGCGGCGCGGCTGCCCTGCGGGGGTCCTTCGCCCGCATAGCCGAAGCCGGGGTCGAAGAAGCCCGCGTAGTGGGTGCGCAGCTCGCCCGCTGTGGGGTCGTAGGCGAGCATCTCGGCGGCGTGGGTCGGGGGGATGCCGACACCCTCGGCGGACAGCAGCAGGTAGAAGATCTCCGGCTCGAGCACGATCCGCCCGCCGCGCTCGGGGTGGACCGGCTCCCAGTAGTCGCGCCAGCGCAGGGTCTCGGTCCCCGTGAGGTCGATCGGCAGGCTGTTCTTCTTCGCGCGGTAGCCCACGATCGTGTCGGCGTCTCCCGACACGTCGAGGCTCAGGAAGAGCCCGCCCGACACCGAGAGCTCGCGCGCCTGGAGCGGCCGGGAGTCGAGGAACAGCAGCGGGGTGCGGGCGTGGAGCTCGAGCGTTTCGAGATCGTCCAGGCGCCCGTCGCCGGCCATCAGGCGCACCTGGTTGAGGGCCAGCCCTGTCTTCACGCGGATCGCGAACGTGCGCGGGACGACCTCGAGGTACAGCGTGCCCTGGTAGCCCGCGGCGACCTCGTCGAAGCGATGGCTGCGGTCGCTGAGCACGCGGGTGAACACGTCCAGGCGCCCGGTCGAGCTCTTCGGGTTGGCCTTCGCGCGGATCTCCGGCGGCAGCGCCAGGCGCTCGATCAACGGCACCAGGTAGGGCCGGTCGCGCTCGAGCGTGGCGCCGTCGCGCAGGTCGATGCGTTCGAAGGCGAGGTCCTCGATCTTCTCCTCGACCGTCGAGTCGCTGTCGGGCAGGAAGCTGCAGCGCAGCGCCCACGCGTGCTCCCCGAGTCGCAGGTCGACGCTCGCCGGCTGCACCGAGGAGGCGGGGATCTGCCACGGGTCGGCCCGCAGCCAGCCGGCGGCCAGCGCCTCTCGCAGAAGCTGGGCGGGGAGCACCCCGCGGGTGTCGCTTGGAGCGAGCTCGCGCTCGGGCGCCAGGCCGGTCACGGCGCCCTCGCTCACGGACGGTCTCTGCTCGGCATCGGTCACTGAGTCTAAGCAGCGCATGGCCGACCGCGGCGAGCAATCCCGTCCGCGGTCGTCTTTACCTTCGTTGGGTGTCCATGAAGCAGCTCACGGACGGTGCCGAGGTCGATGGCGTTTTCGTGATCCGCGAGGTCGAGCGCCGCCGGCGCCGCGATGGCGGTGACTACCTGCGCCTGCAGATCGGCGACCGCACGGGCACGGTCACCTGCATGGTGTGGGAGGAGATCCAGGACGTGGAGGAGCTGGCACGCGCGGGCCAGCCGATCAGGGTCACCGGCCGCTACGTCGTCCACCCCCGCTTCGGGCCCCAGATCAACCTCGGCGGGCTGGGGGCGGCCGAGCCCGGCAGCTTCGAGCCCAGCGAGCTGCTCGATGGACCGTCTCGAGACGTGGGCCAGATGGAAGCAGAGGTCCGGGAGCTGCTCGCGACGATCCAGCAGCCGCACCTGCGGGCGCTGCTGAGCAGGGTGCTCGGCGAGGACTCCAAAGTGTGGGAGGACTACCGCTTGGCGCCGGCCGCCAAGTACTACCACCAGGCCTACAGGCACGGGCTGCTCGAGCACTCCCTCGGGGTCGCCCAGGCGGTCAGCGCGATCAGCGCCACCTTCGGCGGCATCGACCGCGACGTCGCGGTCACGGGGGCGCTGCTGCACGACATCGGAAAGCTCGAGGCCTACAGCTCCGAGCAGCCCCAGAGCATCGAGCTCACCGACCTCGGCCGGCTGCACGGCGAGATCGCCCTCGGCTACTACCGCATCCGCCGCGAGATCGAGGACATCGACGGCTTCCCCGAGCACCTGGCGCGGGCGATCGGGCACATCATCCTGTCCCACCACGGGTCGCTCGAGCACGGCAGCCCGGTCGTGCCCTGCACGCGGGAGGCCACGCTCGTGCACATGATCGACAACCTCGGCGGGCGGCTGGGCAGCTTCGACCGGCTCGAGAAGGAGCTCTCGCCGGGCAACAGCTGGTCGTCCTTTGACCGGGCGATCGGAACCGGCGCCTTCTTCGCCGCCCGCGGGGGCGAGGAGGAGGGCGGCGAGTCGTCTGCGCCGGCCTCCTCGCGCGAAGCCGCCTGAGCCGTTCGAGCCGTTCTGGACCGCGGCGCGCCCGCACGGCGGCCTCCTCGCGCCAGGCCGTCTGGTCCGTTCTGGACGGCGCCGCGCCCGCTCGGGGGCCTGTTCGCGCCAACCCGTGTGAGCCGACCTTCCCCCGAAGCCCGCTGAAACGCCGCAAATAGCGCTGGGGGCCGAAATCGCCGCTCACGCGGCAACCCCCTGGCTTCTATCGTTACAGGGCCGATGGCTAAGGACACCGAGAAGCTGATCCGCCAGCTCTCGCTGATCTCCTATCTGATGGCCGAGCGTCGGCCGGTGACGGCCCTGGAGATCCGGCGTGACGTCGAGGGGTACAGCGGTATGAACGAGGACGCGTTCGCGCGCCGCTTCTACGCCGACCGCTCGGAGCTCGAATCGCTGCGTATCCAGCTCACCGTGGAGCGCCCGTCGGACGGGGCCGCCGAGCAGGAGAACTACTCCCTGCGCCCGGAGAACTTCCACCTCCCCGCGATCGAGTTCACCGACAAGGAGCTGGCCGCCCTGCAGACCGCGTTGAGCCTGCTCGACGGGGAATTCGCCTACGCCGAGCCGCTGCGCCTGGCGCTGCAGCAGATCACCTGGGGAAGGCCCAGCCCCCTGCGGGCCCCCGAGCAGAGCACCGTGGCGCTCGGGATCACCGGCTCGGCGGGCGGACACGAGCTGACCGCGCGGCTGGCCAAGATCGAGACGGCGATCTTCCGCAACAAGACGATCCTGTTCGACTACTACACGATGGAGCGCGACGAGGTCGGCGCCCGCAAGGTGGACCCCTACCACCTGATCTTCCAGGGCGGGCAGTTCTACCTGCTCGGCCTGTCCCACGAGCGCAAGGCGATCCGCGTGTTCCGGCTCTCGCGGATCCGGGGCAAGGTGTCCTATGCCACCAAGGCCGAGCACGACTTCCGCCGCCCGGCGGATTTCGACCCGCGCGGCTACGCGAGCCGCGCGGACTGGCAGCTGGGCGAGGAGGAGGGCGTCGCCGAGATCCAGGTCTCCGAGCGCATCGCCTGGCAGGTGGAACGCCACTTCGGCCGCTACGGGGAGGTCCGCCAGCAGGACTCCGAGATGGTGTTCGCCACCAGCTACTCCAACCCCCGCGGGATCATCTCCTGGGTGCTGGGACTCGGCGGAAACGCCCGCCTGCTAGGCCCCGAGGAGCTGACCGGCGAGTTCGACCGGCGCTTGGAGCTGCTCGACGAGCGCCACCGCGAGGGGGCCCTGACGGAGGCCGCGTCCGCTGCCCGCCCGCCCGGCGAAGGCCCGGGATCCGCTGCCGCGAATGCCGCCGGCGGTCGCTCCCGGTCTGAGCGCAGGGCCGAGAAGGTCGACGAGAACGGCCGTGCCGAGGCCGCCATCCGGCCCGAGCGCTTCGCCCGCCTGGTGACTCTGGCGAGCATTCTCATCCGCGCCGGCCGCGCGGGTGAACCGGTGTCCTGCGAGGAGGTGCGTGAGCGCCTGCAGCTCAGCGACGAGGAGCTGCGCGAGGACGTCAACGTGCTGAACGTCGTCAACTTCGGCGGCGGCTCCTACGTGCTCTACGCGGAGATCACCGACGACGGGCAGATCGAGGTCGATCCCGAGCCCTACAGCGACAACTTCGACCGCCCCGCCCGGCTGCTGCCGGTCGAGGCCAAGGCGCTGGTGGCGGCGATCGACCTGATCGGCGAGCACCTTCCCGAGGGCTCCCTCACCTCCGCCCGCACGAAGATCGTGGCGGCCCTGGGGGAGGACCCGATGGACCAGGGCCTGCAGGTGGCGACCAGCGGCGCCGACGACTCCGACGTGGCCCGCCGGATCTCCAAGGCGATCGCCCAGCGCAAGCTGATCGAGCTGGAGTACTACAAGGAGAACGAGGACGAGCTGACCTCCCGCACGGTAGAGCCCTACGCGCTCACCAACGGCCGCGAGGGCTGGTACGTGGCCTCCTTCGACCCCGCCCGCGACGGCGTGCGCCACTTCCGCCTGGACCGCATCAAGGAGGTCTCGATCACCGGCCAGAAATTCAAGCCCCGCCCGGAGGTGGACCCCGCCGCCGAGGTGGACGGATGGTTGCGCACGGGCGAGGTGCCGGCCTCGGCGATGGCCCGTGTGTGGGTCTCGCCCGACCGCGCCCGCTGGGCACGCGAGGCACGCAGGGTGGTGGGCGAGTGCCGTGACGGCGCCGTGATCGTGGAGCTCAGCTTCGCCGGCGTGGACTGGCTCGTGCGCGAGGTCCTCAAGGAAGCAGGGGATGCCGCCGTGATCGAGCCCGAGGAGGCACGCGAGGCCGTGCTGGCCGCCGTCGCCCGGTTGCGCGAGGCGAGCGCGGCCGCCGCCGTCGCGTAGTCGGGGAGGTTCGAGCATGCCGGGACCCCCCACGCTGTTCGTCTGTCACGGCGATGAAGGCGGCCCCCGCGTGCATCCCTGCCGACGCGTCCAGGAGGCGATGAAGACCGCCGGGATCCCCTACGAGAAGGTCATCGCAGCGCACGGAAGCCCGATCCCGTTCCTGCGCAAAGGCTCCCGCGAGGAGCTGCGTCAGCAGACCGGCTCCACCAAACTGCCGTCGCTGAAGACCGCCGATGGCGACGTCGTGATCGGCTCGAAGGCGATCCTCGCCTGGATCTCCGAGCAACAGGCCGCGGGCTCGGCGGCACCGGCCGCTTGAGCCGCCGCAGCCAGATCACGATGAGCGACCAGGAGGCCGACGCCTTCCTGGCCGAGGAACGCACGCTGACCTGCGCCACCGCCGGCCCACGCGGGTGGCCCCACCTGATGCCGCTCTGGTACGTCCTGCGAGAGGCCCCCGAGGGAGAGCCGGGGCCGCGGCTGTGGGCCTGGACCTATGCCGCCTCCCAGAAGGTCCGCAACCTCGAGCGCGACCGTCGCGCGAGCGTGCAGGTGGAGGCGGGCGAGCTCTACCACGAACTGCGCGGGATCGCGCTGGAGTGCGAGGTCACGATCCATCGCGACAGCGACCGGGTGGCGGAGCTCGGGCTGGAGATCTTCACCCGCTACGCCTCACCGCGGGGGGAGCCGCCGGTGGCGAGCCTGCCGGCGGAGGTGGCCGAGATGGTGTCCCGTCAGGCGCTCAAGCGGGTGGGCCTGGAGTTCTGCGAGCGCCACCGGGCGAGCTGGGACCACCGCAAGCTCGCCGGGGTCTACTAGGGCGCCGCTAGGCTTCGGCGCCGATGCAAGCGCTCAAGGGCCTGATCCTGTCCGGCGGCAAGGGCACCCGCCTGCGCCCGATAACCCATACCAGCGCCAAGCAGCTGGTGCCGGTGGCCAACAAGCCGGTGCTGTTCTACGGCATCGAAGCGATGGCCGAAGCGGGCATCGAGGAGGTCGCGATCATCATCGCCCCCGAGACCGGACGCGAGATCGAAGCCGCCGCCGGCGACGGCTCGCGCTTCGGCGTGCGCCTCACCTACGTGCTCCAGGACGAGCCGGCCGGGCTGGCCCACGCGGTCCTGACCGCCGAGCCGTTCCTCGGCGACAGCCCGTTCGTCATGTACCTCGGCGACAACCTGCTCCAGGGCGGGATCGCGGAGCTGGTCAGCGCCTTCGAGGAGCATCGTCCGGACGCCCTGATCCTGCTCACCCCGGTACCCGACCCCGAGCACTACGGGGTCGCGCAGCTGGCGGACGAGAGCACCGGCGAGGCGGGCACGGTGGTGCGCCTGGTCGAGAAGCCGGCCGAGCCGATCGGCGACCTCGCGCTGGTGGGCGTGTACATGTTCACGGGCGCGATCCACGCGGCGGCCCGCGCGATCGAGCCCTCGGGCCGGGGCGAGCTGGAGATCACCGACGCGATCCAGCGCATGATCGACGACGGTCTGCGGGTCGAGCCCCATATCGTCCGCGGCTGGTGGAAGGACACCGGGCGCCTGGAGGACATGCTCGAGGCCAACCGCCTGGTGCTCGACAACCAGGTCGAACGCATCGACGGCGAGCTGCTGGACTCCCAGGTCGAGGGCCGGGTGGTGATCGAGGCCGGCGCGAAGCTCGAGCGCACCACCGTCCGGGGCCCGGCGATCGTGGGCGCGGGAGCCCGGCTGAGCGACTGCTATGTGGGCCCGTACACGGCGATCGGCGAGGGCTGCACGATCAGCGGAGCGGAGATCGAGCACTCGATCCTGCTCGAAGGATGCACGGTCGCCGGGCTGGACGGGCGCATGGAGTCCTCGCTGCTCGGGCGCGGTGTGACGATCCGCCGCGGCGAGCGCCAGCCGCGGGCCTACCGCTTCATGGTCGGCGACAGCTCCGACATCTCGATCCCGTGAGGGTGCTCGTGACGGGCGCCGGCGGGATGCTCGGCCAGGACGTGCTCGCCGCCGCCCGCCGGGCGGGGCACGAACCGCTCCCCTTCGCCCACGGGGAGCTCGACATCTGCGACGGCGTGGCCGTGGCGTCGGCGATCGCCAGTGCTGCTGCCGATGCCCTGATCAACTGCGCCGCATGGACCGACGTCGATGGTGCCGAGGATCATCGCGAGCAGGCCTTCGCTGTCAACGCCGAGGGCGCCGGGCTGCTGGCGCGCGCCGCCGGCGAGGCAGGTCTGGCGATGGTGCACGTCTCCAGCGACTACGTCTTCGACGGGCATCCCCCGGCGGGCGCCCAGGGGCGGTCATACCGCGAGTCCGATCCCACCGCTCCCCTGTCGGTCTACGGCCAGAGCAAGCTCGCCGGCGAGCAGCAGGTGCTGGCGGCTGGGGGGGAGCACACGGTCGTGCGCTCGGCCTGGCTGTTCGGACTCGGCGGGCGCAACTTCGTGGCCACGATGCTGCGCCTGGCCGGCGAGCAGCGCGAACGCGGCGAGTCCTGCGAGGTCCGGGTCGTCACCGACCAGGTCGGCTCGCCCACCTGGACCGGACACCTGGCGCCGGCCCTGATCGGCTTGCTGGAGCGCCGTGTGAGCGGTCTCGTGCACCTCGCGGGCGGCGGCCAGGTGTCCTGGAACGGCCTCGCCGCCGAGGCCTTCCGCCAGGCCGAGGTGCAGTGTGAGGTCAAGCCTGCGAGCACCGCCGAGATGGGCCGCCCGGCGCCCCGGCCGCCGTTCTCGGCGCTCGAGTCCGAACGCGACGACGTACTGCCGCTGCCCCCCTGGCAGGATGGGTTGGCGGGGTATCTGGCGGCGAGCGCTGGGATGATCCGCGCATGAGGCTGCTCGTTTGCGGCGGTGCCGGTTTCATCGGCTCGACGTTCGCCCGTCAGCGGCTGCGCGAGCACGGCGACGAGGTGGCCGTGCTCGACAAGCTCACCTACGCCGGCCGGGAGGAGAACCTCACCGACATCCGCGAGCAGCCCGGCTTCCAGTTCCTGCGCGGCGCGATCGAGGATCCGCAGGCCGTCAGCGTGGCGGTCGCCGCCTCCGGCGCCCAGGCGATCGTGAACTTCGCCGCCGAGACCCACGTGGACCGCTCCATCGCCCAGCCCGACGCCTTCGTGAAGACCCACGCGCTCGGCACCTACGTGCTGCTGGAGGCCGCCCGCGAGCACTCTCTGCGCTACGTGCAGGTGTCCACCGACGAGGTGTACGGCTCGATCGAGGAGGGGACCTTCACCGAGCAGAGCCCGCTGGTCCCCTCCTCGCCCTATTCGGCCACCAAGGCCGGCGCCGACCTGCTCGTGCAGGGCTATCACCACACCTACGGCATGGACGTCGTGATCTGCCGGGGCTCCAACAACTACGGCCCCTATCAGTACCCCGAGAAGCTGATCCCGCTGATGATCCTGAACGCGATCCACGGTGACCCGCTGCCCGTCTACGGCGACGGCATGCAGGTCCGCAACTGGATTCACGCCGAGGATTTCGCAGCCGCGATCGGGTTCGTGCTCGAGCACGGCGCAGCCGGCGAGGTGTACAACGCCGGCGGTCCCGACGAGGAGGCCAACATCGAAGTCGTACGCCGCATCATCGAGCTGACCGGCGCACAGGAGTCCCAGATCGAGCACATCACCGACCGCCCCGGCCACGACCGCCGCTACTCGCTCTCCTCCGAGAAGGTGCGGGCGCTCGGCTGGCAGGCCCGTGCCCGCTTTGCCGAGGGGCTCGAGCAGACCGTCGGCTGGTACCGCGAGAACTCGTGGTGGTGGGAGCCGATCCGCTCCGGGGACTACCGCGCCTACTACGAGCGCCAGTACGGCCGCGCCCTGGGCTCCTGAGAGGCCCGGCCCGGGCTCCCGGGATGCCCGGCCGACGCTGCTGAGACGCCCGGGCCTACGCTCCTGAGGCACTCGGGCTACGCTCCCGAGACGCCCGGGCCTACGCTCCTGAGACCTTCCAGCCGCCCGTTTCCTTGACCAGCGGGAGGGTCTTTTCGCGGCTTTTGCCTTCGTAGGTGCTCTTGACCTTGGCGGTGGCGCTCTTGCCGTCCGGGGCCACCTTCACCGAAACGATCGCCGCTTCCAGGTTGTCGATCTGGGCGAGCTGGTGTTTGAGCGCTTCTTCGCACTGCTTGCGCCCGCCCAGCTTGGCCACGATCGCGGCCGAGAGGTCGTTCTTGCAGATGCTTTCCTTGTTGGAGGAGGTGGCGTCGCTCTGCAGGCTGGAGACCCGCTGGGCGACTTCGCGTTCGACCCCTTTGAAGGAGGACGTCGAGGTGGTGCTCCCGCAGGCGGCGAGCGCCGGGACACATAGACACAGCGCGATCAGGAGGCGGACGCGGGCCATTCGGGCGACCACAGGCTAGCGCCCGCCCCTCCTGCGGGAGCGCCGGTGGGGAGTAGATAGCCTGGGCCGAGGATGGCCCTGGAGTACTTCGCACCCGCCACCCGCCGCTGGTTCGAGAGCGCCTTCGGCGAGCCCACCCCCGCCCAGGAGCAGGCCTGGCCGGCGATCGCCCGCGGCGAGCACGTGCTCGTGTGTGCCCCCACCGGCTCGGGCAAGACGCTGGCGGCGTTCCTGTGGGCGCTCGACCGGCTGGTGGCCGAGGAGCAGCCGCGTGCGGGCGTACGTGTCGTCTACGTGAGCCCCCTGAAGGCCCTCGCGTACGACATCGAGCGCAACCTGCGGGCACCCCTGAAGGGGATCGGCGCCGAGGAGATCCGGGTCGGGATCCGCACCGGCGACACCCCCCAGCGCGAGCGCGCGGCGATGGCCCGCAACCCGCCGGACATCCTCGTCACGACCCCAGAGTCGCTGTATCTGATCCTCACCTCCCAGGCCCGCGCGATGCTCACCGGCGCCCAGGCGGTGATCGTCGATGAGATCCACGCCGTCGCCGCCACCAAGCGCGGCTCTCACCTGGCCCTGACGCTGGAGCGCCTGGAGCTGCAGGCGGGCCCCGGGCTGCAGCGGATCGGCCTGAGCGCGACCCAGAACCCGCTCGAGGAGGTCGCCCGCTTCCTCGGCGGCCCCCAGCGTGAGGTTACGATCGTGGACGCCGGGATCCGTAAGCCGCTCGACCTACGCATCGAGGTGCCGGTGGAGTCGATGAGTCACCTGGCCGGCGGGGGCGAGATGGCTCCCGAGCTGGACGGTTGGGAGAGCCCGGAACGCTCGATCTGGCCCGCCATCTACCCGGAGCTGCTGCGTCAGGTTCGCCAACACAACTCCACGATCATCTTCGTCAACAACCGCCGGGCGGCCGAGCGGGTGGCGTTGCGCCTGAACGAGCTGGCCGCCAGCGAGGAGGGGGAGCAGACCAGCGACGAGCCCCACGTCGAGATCGCCCGTGCCCACCACGGTTCGCTGGCCCGTGAGGAGCGCACGAAGGTGGAGGAGCTGCTCAAGCAGGGACGGCTGCCGTGCCTGGTGGCCACCAGCTCGCTGGAGCTGGGGATCGACATGGGAGCCGTCGACCTGGTGCTGCAGATCGAGTCCCCCAAGTCGGTGGCCAGGGGTCTGCAGCGCATCGGCCGCGCGGGCCACGGCGTAGGCGAGGTGAGCGTGGGGCGGATCTTCCCCAAGTTCCGCGGCGATCTGCTCGAGAGCGCGGTCGTGGCCCGGCGCATGCGCGAGGGCCTGATCGAGCCGACGGTGGTGCCGCGCAACGCGCTCGACGTGCTCGCCCAGCAGATCGTCGCGATCGCGGTGGCAGCGGAGGGCTCGACCGCCGGCCGGGGCAGAGGCGAGGGCGGGGAGCTGACAGGCCACCGTGAGAGCGGCGCCGATCAGGACGGCGCCGTGTCCGTTGACGAGCTGCACGAGCTGGTGCGGCGCACCCACTCCTACGCCGAGCTCTCCCGGGAGCTGCTGGAGAACGTGCTCGACATGCTGGACGGCCGCTACCCCTCACAGGAGTTCGGGGAGCTGAGGGCGCGGATCGTGTGGGATCGCCTGGCGGGCACCATCCGGGCGCGCAGGGGCTCCCGCCAGCTGGCGGTTGCCAACGCGGGCACGATCCCCGACCGCGGCCTGTATGCGGTCACGCTCCCGGACGGCCGGCGGGTGGGGGAGCTGGACGAGGAGATGGTCTACGAGGCCCGCGCCGGCCAGACCTTCCTGCTCGGTGCCTCCACCTGGCGCATCGAGGAGATCGGGCGCGACCGCGTGATCGTGACGCCCGCCCCCGGGGTGCCGGGCGCGGTTCCGTTCTGGAAGGGCGACTCGGTGGGACGCGAGAAGGAGCTCGGGGCGGCGATCGGCGCCTTCTCGCGATGGGCGGTGGACCAGGACGAGCAGACCCTGCAGCGCGAGTACGACCTCGACGAGCGGGCGGCCCGCAACCTGCTCGAGTTCCTCGGCGAGCAGCTGCAGGCCACGCGCGTGCTGCCGAGCGATCGCACGATCGTGCTCGAGCGCTTCCGCGACGAGATCGGCGACTGGCGCCTGTGCGTGCTGTCTCCCTACGGGGGCCGGGTCCACTCGGCCTGGGCGCTGGCACTGTCGGCACGGATGCACGAGCGCTTCGGCGTGGAGGCCGACGCGATCGCGGCCGACGACGGGATCGTGCTGCACCTGCCCGACCTCGACGCCGACGACGCCGAGTCGCTGCCGTCGGCCGCCGAGCTGCTGCTGCTGGACCCCGAGGAGGTCGAGCAGGCGGTCACCGACGAGGTCGGCGGCTCCGCCCTGTTCGGGGCCCGCTTCCGCGAGAACGCCTCGCGGGCGCTGCTGATACCGCGCGCCTACCCGGGCCGCCGCACGCCGTTGTGGCAGCAGCGCCTGAAGGCCCAGAGCCTGCTCGAGGTGGCGCGCCGCTACAGCGACTTCCCGATCGTGTTGGAGACCTACAGGGAGTGCCTGCGGGACGTGCTGGACGTGCCCGGCCTGCAGGCACTGCTTCGCGACCTGCACGCGAGAGAGGTCTCGCTGGTGGAGGTCGAGACGCGCACCGCCTCGCCGTTCGCCTCCTCGCTGCTGTTCGACTACGTGGCGACCTACATGTACGAGGGCGACACGCCCACGGCCGAGCGCCGAGCGGCCGTGCTGTCGCTGGACCGCGACCTGCTGCGCGAGCTGCTGGGCCAGGAGGAGCTGCGCGAACTGATCGACCCCGGGGCCCTGGAGCGGGTGGAGGACGATCTGCAGCGGCGCTCGGAGATGACCCGCGCGACCGGCAGCGACGAGCTGCACGACGTGCTGCGCCAGGTGGGCGACCTCGACGAGTCCCAGGCCCGCGAACGGGTACTGGAGGGGATCGACGCCGCCGGCCTGCTGCGCCAGCTGGTGGGTGAGCGGCGGGCGATCCGGCTGCGCCTGGCCGGGCGCGAGCGCTACATCGCAGCCGACGAGGCGGGCCTCTACCGGGACGCGCTCGGGGCCGCGCCCCCGGGCGGGCTGCCGGAGGCGTTCGTGGCTGCAGTGGAGGACGCCCTGACACAGCTGGTGGCGCGCTACGCCCGCACCCACGGGCCCTTCACGACCGCGCAGCTGCACGAGCGCTACGGCATCGACGGTGGCCCGGTGCTGCGCGAGCTGGAGCGGGCGGGAACGCTCGTGCGCGGCGAGCTGCGCCCCGGCGGCAGCGAGCGCGAGTGGTGCGACGTGGAG
Source organism: uncultured Solirubrobacteraceae bacterium (assembly GCA_963821425.1). Lineage (GTDB taxonomy): Bacteria > Actinomycetota > Thermoleophilia > Solirubrobacterales > Solirubrobacteraceae > Palsa-744. Next base: position 703,768 of record CAWGDS010000004.1, on the reverse strand, counting down.
GTCCTACGGCGCCTGCGCCGGGCCTCGCTGGCGGCCCTGCGCAAGGAGATCGAGCCCGCCGAGGAGCGCCGGCTGGCGGCCTTCCTGCCCGCCTGGCAGGGCATCGACCGGCGTGCCCGTGCGGGCGCCGGGGTCGACCGCCTGCGCGAGGTGCTGGTGCCGCTGCAGGGGCTGGCGCTGCCGCTGGAGAGCTGGGAGCGCGACGTGATCCCCCGCCGCACGGGCGCCTACTCGCCGTCGTGGCTCGATGAGCTGTGCGCGAGCGGCGAGCTGGCCTGGGTCGGGGCCGGGCCGCTGGGACGCTCCGGGCGCGTGGCGCTCTACTTCCGCGAGGACGCTCCCACGATCGGCCCGCCCTCCGCCGGCGGTTCCTCACAACCGCCCTCCGGGCCCGAGCACGAGCTGATCCGCAACTGGCTGCAGCGGGGGCCGTGCTTCTTCTCGGAGATGCTGGTGGCCTGCGACGCGCCCGCCGAGGCCCTGCGGGAGGCGCTCTGGGACCTGGTGTGGGCCGGTGAGGTGACCAACGACGCGTGGGCGCCCCTGAGGGCCCCGCGGCTGACGCTCGCGCGTGCCGGCCAGGGCGGGCGAGCCGGGTCGCTGGAGGGGCAGCTCGCGGGTGCCAATCCGGGCGCCGGCGGCCCCGCCGGCCAACGCCCGGGACGGGGCGGCTTCTCCGCGCGCTCGCGCTTTGGCAGCCGCCGGCGCAGCGGGGCCCAGTCGCAGGTCCAGGGTCGCTGGTCGCTGGCCGCCGGGATCTTCGGCGCGGGCGCCGAGGACCCGTCCGGGGTTCCCGACCGCCGCCGTGCGCTGGCCGAACTGCTGCTCGAGCGCTACGGCATCGTCACCCGCGAGCAGGTGCTGGCGGAGAACATCCGCGGCGGCTTTGCGGGGCTGTATGACACCTTCAACAAGCTCGAGACGCTCGGTGTGTGCCGGCGGGGGTACTTCATCGAGGGCATGGGCGGAGCCCAGTTCGCGCTCCCCGGGGCCGTCGAGCGCCTGCGCGCGCAGGACGCCCGCGAGTCGACCCTGGTGATCGCGGCGACCGACCCCGCACAGCCCTACGGCGCCGCCCTGCCCTGGCCCAGGCGGGAGCGCGAGCAGGGGCGCCCGGCGCGCGTGGCCGGTGCCTACCTGGTGCTCGTGTGCGAGCAGCCGGCGCTGTACCTGGAGCGCGGCGGGCGCAGCCTGCTGACGCTGATCGAGCCGCACGCGGCCGGCGTGACGGGGCCCTTCGCCGAGCAGGGCGGACCGCTGCGGGCCGCCCTGGAGGCGCTCGCCGAGGCGGTCCGCTCCGGGCGTCTGGGTCGGATCTCGCTGGAGCGGATCGACGGCGAGCCGGCGATGGGCAGCCCGCTGGCGGAGCTGTTGGTCGAGCTCGGCTTCCACTCCGGACCGCGGCGGCTGACGCTCAGCGGATGAACGAGGAGGCCCGCAGCCGGCCCCGCAGGGTCGGACACAAGGGGGCGGCCCACATCGAGCCGGGCAACACCCGCGCCAGCTTCGACGCCGCCCTGCTCCACGACGTGGACATGATCGAGCTCGACGTCCTCAGCGAGCACACCGACGGCAGCGGCTCGCTGCTGGTGGCCCACGACTACGAGGACATGCACTCGCGCGTGCCCCTCACCCTGCACGAGGCGCTGGAGCACCTGTCCGGGCCGAGCTTCGCCGGGATCGAGCTGGACGTGGACATCAAGCTGCCCGGCTACGAGCAGCGCGTGCTCGACGCGCTGCGTGAGTTCGAGCTGATCGAACGGACGCTGATCAGCGGCATGTTCACCGACGGGCTCGACCTGGTCCGGCGCCTGGAGCCGGGCGTGCGCCTGGGGTGGTCGGTGCCGCGGGTGCGGCGCGACTACACCACCGACATGCTCACCGCCGTGCCGGCGCTGGCGATCCTCACCGGCTATCGCGCGCTGCTGCCCCGCCGCGCCCGGCGGGCGCTCGCCGAGGGTCGCTACGACGCGATCATGGCCCACTGGCGGGTGGTCACCCCGGCGCTCGTGCGGGCGGTGGCGGAGGGCGGCGGTCAGCTGTACGTGTGGACCGTGGACGACGCGCGCCTGATCGCCAAGCTGACCGCGATGGGGGTCGACGGCATCATCACCAACGACCCCCGTCTGTTCGCGCTGGCCTGATCAGAGCGAGCACCTGGCGGCGCTGAACCCTTCCGGTTCGGCGCCCACCAGGGCCTTGCGCCCGGCAGTGGTCGGCAGCGTGGCGTGGGCGAACTGGTGCCCGGAACGCATCCAGCGGAAGCCGACCATCCCCCGCAGCACGAACTTGCCGCGGCCCTGGGGCGGCTTCAGCGTGAAGCTCCAGCCGCTCTGGCGGGCGGAGCTGGAGCCGGCCCCGACGAGCACCCAGCCGCTGCTCGAGGAGGGCAGTGGGGCCCACTGGTTGACGGCGTCCAGGTATTCGAGCCCGAAGCTCATGTAGAGCTTGTCGGTCGGCTTGCCGTCGCCGGGCATCGAGCCCCTGATCCCGACCGTGTTGGGTTGCTTGGACGAGTTGCAGACGTCGATCGTGGCCCACAGTTCGCGCGAGCGCAGCAACGCCTGCGGCGTCGGCGTGCCGGCGTGGTGCGTGCCGGTGGTGGCGGCCAGTGCCCCGGCGCCGGCGAGCGGGCCCGAGCCGGTGAGTGCCCCGGTCGCGGCCAGGCAGGCGGCGGCCAGCGCGAAGGGAGCGCTCGCGTGGCGGGCGAGGCTCATGAGGCGGTCGCGGGACGCTGCCATGGTGGGAAGATAGCGCCGGCCATTCACTGTGGGCGCCGGTGGGGCGCGGGCGCCCTCGGGAAGCTCCTGCGGCGGTCACAGGTCCGCATCGGTGTGGTATTCCCTTCGGCGATATGGGGGATATGCGAACCGATGAGGTCGTCGAGCTGCTGGCACGGGTGCCGGCCTTCGAAGCGCTCGACCCTGCCGACCTCGAGCGGATCGCGGAGGTGGCGGTGCCGCGGAGCTTCGACCCCGGGCAGCTCGTGTTCCGCGAGGGCGACGACAGCGACACCTGTTACATCGTGCGTGACGGTCAGGCCCGTGCGATCCGCAGCCACAGCGACGGGCGCACGATCACGCTGGCCACCTTCGGTCCCGGGGACATCTTCGGCGAGCTGGCGATGTTCGAGGACGAGCGCCGCTCGGCGACGATCGAAGCGATCGAGCCGATCGCCGTGGTGGGAGTGCTCGGGGGCGACATGCGCCGGCTGATGAGCCAACACCCGGGCATCGCGATGCGCCTCGCGGTGGCCCTCGCGGGCCGCCTGCGGGAGACCAACGAGCGCCTCTCGCGGCAGTCCTTCCAGACCGTCCAGAGCCGCGTGGCCGTCGTCCTCAGCCAGCTCGTGCAGGCGGAGGTCGCGGCCGGCCGGGGCAACGGCGACGTGCTCGTGACCGCCACCCAGGCGGACCTCGCCCAGCTGGCCGGCTCCTCGCGTGAGTCCGCGAGCCGCTTTCTGGCGGTACTCGAGCGGGCCGGGGTGATCTCCCAGGGCCGCGGCCGGCTGGTCGTCCACGACCCGCAGGCGCTGGAGCAGTATGTCTTCTAGGGACCCGAGCCCGGCCGAGAGCGAGCGGCCCCGCGGGCGGGAGTTCTCGGCCGGCGGGGTGATGGTGCGGGGCCGCGAGGTGGCCGTGATCGTGCCGACCCGCCGCGCCGCCGACGGCTCGCGCGTGCTGGCGCTCCCGAAGGGCCACGCCGACGGCTCGGAGACGGCGATCGAGGCCGCCGCCAGGGAGGTCCGCGAGGAGACCGGGCTGAGGGGCTCGCTGGTGTGCGAGCTGGGGGAGTCCCGCTACTGGTACCGCCGCGACGGGCGCACGATCGGAAAGACGGTCGCCTTCTACCTGTTCGAGTACGAGGGCGGCGACGTCTCCGACCACGACGACGAGGTCGAGGACGTGCGCTGGGTCGGCCTGGAGGAGGCGCAGCGGACCCTCACCTACGACGGCGAGAGGAAAGTCGTCGAGCGCGCCATCGCCTACCTGGACAAAGACCGATAGCCTGCTGCCCGCGATGCAGGTCCTCAACTTCTACTCCACGATCTTCGCCGACGAGCTCAAGCGGGGTCGCAAGACGGCCACGATCCGCCTCGGCAACAAGTCCAGCAAGTACCGCAAGAACCAGGCCGTGCTGGTCACGATCGGCTTCCAATACTCGCCCCGCGAACGGATCTTCGAAGCGGTCATCGACCAGGTCGAGGTGATGAAGCTCGGCGACCTCTCCCCGCGGGACATCAAGCACGACAACCCCGAGTTCCGCCGCCACGAGGAACTGATCAACTTCCTCGAACAGATCTACGATCGCACGGTCTCGGTCGAGGACACCGTGACGGTCGTGCGCTTCTCCCAGATCATCGACAACCCGAGCGGCATGACCCAGGCCATGAAGGGCTTCGGCGGCGCCCAGAACTGAAGCTTCGCGGGCTCGGCGCGGCTTTTCGAGCCCGCAAGCTGCGGAATTGCAAGAGAATTGGCAGTCTCGGTGCCCGACTGCCAAAAACTCTCCGGAAGACCGCGGAAAACGTATATATTGAAAGCACTGTTGGCACTCTCACCGTGTGAGTGCCAGAGGCGGGACTACGTCCCGCGGGGCACATTTCCCCCGTGTTGCACTCTCTAGATGGAGGTTCTTTAGAACATGAAGCTCAAGCCCCTGGGCGATCGCCTGATCGTGCAGGCGATCGAGGAGGAGCAGACCACCGCGAGTGGGATCGTGCTCCCCGACACCGCCAAGGAGAAGCCGCAGAAGGGCAAGGTGCTTGCCGTCGGCGACGGCAAGCTCGACGAGGACGGCAAGCGGATCCCGCTTGACGTCAAGAAGAACGACGAGGTCCTCTACAGCAAGTACGGCGGGACCGAGATCAAGGTCGACGGCGAGGACCTGCTCGTGTTGCGCGAGTCCGACGTCCTCGCACGCGTCGAGGCATAGGAGAAGCTGAAGACATGGCTCACAAGGAACTGAAGTACAGCTCAGAGGCGCGTAATGCGCTTGAGGCTGGCGTCAACGCGGTGGCAAACGCCGTCAAGGTGACGCTCGGCCCGAAGGGGCGCTACGTCGTGCTCGACAAGAAGTTCGGCGCGCCCACCATCACCAACGACGGCGTCACGATTGCTCGCGAGATCGAGGTCGAGGACGTCTTCGAGAACCAGGGCGCCCAGCTGGTACGTGAGGTGGCCACGGCCACCAACGACGTCGCCGGCGACGGCACCACCACGGCGACGGTGCTGGCCCAGGCGATCGTTCGCCAGGGCCTGAAGAACGTCGCCGCGGGCGCCAACCCGCTGGCGCTGAAGCGGGGCATCGAGACGGCCGTGGACGATGTCGTCAAGAACATCGCCAGCCAGTCCAAGGAGGTCTCCGGCAAGGACCAGATCGCCCGCGTGGCGACCATCTCCGCCGGCGACGAAGAGATCGGCGACGTGATCGCCGACGCGATCGAGAAGGTCGGCAAGGACGGCGTGGTAAACGTCGAGGAGGGTCAGACGTTCGGCATGGACCTCGAGTTCACCGAGGGCATGCAGTTCGACAAGGGCTACATCTCGCCCTACATGGTCACCGACCAGGACCGCATGGAGGCGGTGCTCGAGGACCCCTACATCCTGATCGCGAACTCGAAGATCGGCTCCGTGCGGGACATCCTGCCGGTGCTCGAGGCCGTGATCCAGAGCGGCAAGCCGATCCTGATCATCGCCGAGGACGTCGAGGGCGAGTCGCTCGCGACGCTGGTCGTCAACAAGCTCCGTGGCACCTTCACGGGTGTGGCCGTCAAGGCACCGGGCTTCGGCGACCGCCGCAAGCGGATGCTCGAGGACATCGCGATCCTGACCAACGGCGAGGTGATCACCGAGGAGATGGGCCTGAAGCTGGAGAACACCCAGCTCTCCCAGCTCGGACGTGCTCGCCGCGTGGTGGTGACCAAGGACACCTCCACGGTCGTGGACGGCGCCGGTGACACCGCCGCCATCAAGGGCCGCATCAACCAGATCAAAGCCGAAATCGAGAACACCGACTCGGACTTCGACCGCGAGAAGCTCCAGGAGCGCCTGGCCAAGCTCTCCGGCGGGGTGGCGGTCGTCAAGGTGGGTGCCGCGACCGAGACGGAGATGAAGGAGAAGAAGCACCGCGTCGAGGACGCCCTGCAGGCGACCCGGGCAGCGCTCGAGGAGGGCATCGTGCCCGGCGGTGGCGTTGCGCTGCTGCAGGCCTCGAGCGCCGTCAAGCTCGACAACGGGTCCGTCGCCAGCGAGGACGGGACCGACGACGAGCGGACCGGGGCACGGATCGTGCTGCGGGCGCTCGAGGAGCCGCTCCGTCAGCTGGCCGAGAACGCCGGCATGGAGGGCTCGGTCGTGGTCAACGACGTGCGCAAGGCCAAGAAAGGCCAGGGCCTGAACGCCGCCACGGGTGAGATCGTCGATCTCGTCGCGGCGGGGATCATCGACCCGGCGATGGTGACCCGCTCTGCGCTGCAGAACGCGGCCTCGATCGCCAAGAACATCCTCACGACCGAGGCGATCGTCGCCGAGGTCCCCGAGAAGGAAGGCAATGGCGCCGGCGGCGGCATGCCCGACATGAGCGGGATGATGTAGCAGTGCCCCGGGTCCGGGCCCACGCGCCCGGACCGAGGAGCTGCATCAGAAGCAAGCGAGTTGGGCCCGGCGTTCGCCGGGCCCGCTTGCGTTCAAGGGTCGCGCGGTGGAAACGGCACGCGACCCTGCCGCGTGGGTAGGGCAGCTCGCGACCAGCGGACTTCGGGTCAGCTGGTTTCGATCGGCTCGCGGAGGATGAGTCGTCCGCTGCCGCGGCGGCCGGCAGGATGCAGCACACGCACTTGCTGACCGTCTCCGGCAAGCCATTCGACCGTCTGGGGCACCACCCGGGCCCGCGCCGTCTCGAGGCGCCTGGCGAGCGGTTCCAGCGCGCGGCCGTGGAAGCCCCCCTTTTGGATCTCGCGCGCAACCTTCCGCCGCAAGGCTTCCAGCTTCTTGATGGGCCGCTGGGGCGGAGTGAAGTCGAACACGTTGCCGGCCACGGGCGCGGTGATGACGTCGCCGTTGGGGTAGCGCAAGCGGACCGTAGCGACGCCGTCCGGTGCCACTTCGATCACCTCTGTGGTCGATTGCGCGGTCGCGATCAGGCTGGCGCCGGTCTGGACGTCTGCGAACGCCGAGCATCTCACTTCCGGATATGTCGGGCGCTTCGGCCCGAGCTCGTCGATGCAGTAGACGGGCTGCGCTTCACGCTTACGTTGTTCTTCGACGATCTGTGCCCGACGCTGCCGTAGCGGCGCAGGCAGGCAGCGCGCGGGCGGGAGGGTGATGCCGCGTTCGAATCCGGGAATCTCGAAGTAGCGCTCGCCATCGGGATCGCGTGCGATCTGGCGTATCTCGCCTGGGAAGTAGGCGCGCAGCTGAAAGCCGACGTCTTGGTCGAACGGATTGAGAGGCGGCAGCGCGTCTTCTGGCCCCGCCGGCCGGCGCAGGAACGCGAACATCGCCGTCACGCTCGCTTCCAGGGGAGCCGTTTCGGCGTTCGGCGTCTGGGAACCGAGTCCGAGCGAGACTTCGGAACACGGGTGCTTCGTGGCCGCCGCCGTTGCGGGAACAGCCGCGATGGCGATCGCGACCGCTGCGATCGCGACCGCTGCGATCGCCGCCGGCAGCGACCGCCGCACAGGCACGCATCCGGACATGCCCGAACCGTACCCGCTCGCCCGCGACACAGGGGCCCCCCGCGCCGCCGGTGGGGTCCTCGGCGGCGGGAGTGCGCCGCCTACCCTTCGACGTCCTCGACCGAGCGCGGCCCGGCGCCGACGTACTTGGCGGTCGGGCGGATCAGCTTGGCTTCGCGCTTCTGCTCGAGGATGTGGGCCGACCAGCCGGCCACACGGGCGCAGGTGAACATCGGCGTGAACAGGTCCGGCGGCACTTCCGCGAGGTCGAGGATCACGGCCGACCAGAACTCCACGTTGGTGGCCAGCACGCGGTCGGGCTGGCGGACCTGGAGCTCGGCCAGGGCAGCCTTCTCGAGCGCCTCGGCGGCCTCGAAGCGGGGCGAGCCGAGTTCCGAGCAGGTGCGCCGCAGCACGCGGGCGCGGGGGTCTTCGGCACGGTAGATGCGGTGCCCGAAGCCCATCAGGCGCTCGCCGCGGTCGAGTGCGTCGCTGACCCACCTGTCGGCGTCGCCGGTCTGTTCGACTTCATCGAGCATCTTCAGGACGCGCGAGGGGGCACCCCCGTGGAGCGGACCGGAAAGCGCCCCCACCGCGGCCGAGAGGGCGGCGGCGCAGTCGGCCCCGGTGGAGGCCACCACGCGGGCGGTGAAGGTGGAAGCGTTCACGCCATGCTCGGCGGCCGAGATCCAGTAGGCGTCGATCGCCTTCACGTGCTCGGGGTTGGCCTCCCCGCGCCAGCGGATCAGGAAGCGCTCGGGAATCGTCCTGCCCTCGTCGATCAGCGGCTGGGGCACGGGCGGCTGGCCGGCGCCGCGGGCGGACTGGGCCACGAACGAGAGCGCCATCACGGATGCCCGGGCGAGGTTCTCGCGGGCCTCTTCGTCGCTGATGTCGATCAGCTGGCCGAAGCCCCACTCAGGGGCCAGCATCGCCAGCGCGGACTGGACGTCCACGCGGTGGTCGCCGGAGCGGACCGTGAGCGCGTGGGGTTCGGCGGGGGGCAGGCCGGGTTTGAAGTGGCCGTCGACGAGCAGACCCCAGACCTGCTCGTAGGGGACGCGGCCGACGAGGTTCTCGATGTCTACGCCGCGGTAGCGCAGAGCGCCACCCTCTTTGTCGGGCTCCGCGATCTCGGTTGCGAAGGCGACGACCCCTTCGAGTCCGGAACGGACCTCGGGGCTTGTGGTTACCGCGCTCATGGCACTCGCTTTCTGGCAGAGGATGCTTGACGGGAAGCTGCCTTGTGGGCAGGGACATATCGTCGCAGGAATGGGCTCGGGAGTAGGCTTGCGGGCGCTGAGCCAAGCCCGGCGCTAGCTGTGCCCGGGGTGCCGACAAGGAGGCTTCGAGGATGCCCGACAGCGACATTTTGTTCCGTTCCGCCACCGAGCTGGCAGCCATGGTCCGCGACGGCGAGGTCTCCTCCCGTGAGCTCGTGGAAACGTCCTTGGAGCGCATCGAGGAGCTCAACCCCGAGCTGAACGCGTTCGTGGAGGTGGACGCCGACGGCGCCTTGGCGGCCGCCGACGCGATCGCCCCCGGCGACGAGCGTCCCTTCGCCGGAGTGCCCACGGCGGTCAAGAACAACCGGCCCGTGAAGGGCATGCGCCTGACCTACGGCTGCAAGCTGATGCAGCAGCACATCGCCCCCTACGACCACAACGTCACCAGCCGGCTGAAGGGCGCCGGGTTCGTCCTGGTCGGCACCACCACGCTGCCCGAGTACGGGATCCTGCCCGTCAGCGAGGCCCACATCTTCGGCCCCACCCGCAACCCCTGGGATCTGGAACGCACGCCGGGAGGGTCCTCCGGCGGGGCAGCCGCGGCCGTCGCCGCGGGCCTGCTGCCCGTGGCCCACGGCAACGACGGGGGCGGCTCGATCCGGATCCCCGCCGCCTGCTGCGGCCTGGTGGGGCTGAAGCCGAGCCGCGGGCGCATCTCGCTGGCCCCCGAGCTGGGCGACGGGGAACTCGTCTGTGACGGCATGCTCACCCGCCACGTCGAGGACGCCGCCGCCACGCTGGACGTGTTGGCGGGGTACGAGCCCGGGGACGCCACCTGGGCGCCCGAGCCGCCCGAACCGTTCGCCGCCAGCGCCCGCCGCGAGCCGCTGAAGCTGCGCATCGCCGCCACCACCAAGCCGCCGGTCGCGGACGCCGTCGTGGACCCGGTCGCCGCCCGTGCCGTCGGCGAAGCCGCCTCGTTGCTGCGCTCGCTCGGCCACGAGGTCGAGGAGGTCGATCCGCCGTGGCAGGAGGAGTACCTGCGCGAACTGTTCGGGGCGGTGTTCTGCGATGCGATCGGCCTCTCGATCGCCTACTCGGGCCTGGTCGCCGACCGCGACCCCAGCGCCGAGGACATGGAGCCGATGAGCTGGGCGATCTTCTCGATGATCCGCAAGATGACCTCGCTCGAGGCCGGCGCGGCAGCCGTGCGCCTGCAGCAGTTCGCCCGCCGGCTGGTCAGCTTCCTGCTCCCCTACGACGCACTGCTGACCCCCGCCCTGGCGGAGCGCCCGCTGCCGATCGGCACGCTCGACACGGCCGCCCCGGAGCCGATGCAGACGTTCACCCGCTCGGCCCTGTTCACGCCCTTCACGCCGGTCTTCAACGCCACCGGCCAGCCCGCCATCTCGCTGCCCCTGTACGAGGGTGAGGACGGCTTGCCGCTGGGCGTGCAGCTGGCCGGACGTCCCGCCGCCGAGGGGACACTGCTGGCCCTGTCGATGCAGCTCCAGGAGGCGTTGCCCTGGGCCCAGCGCCGGCCCCAGCTACTGCGTCGCGGAGCGGGCGCGGGCGCCTGAGCCGCCGACTCGTCGAGACACGCGAGCCCGGCCGCAAGCCGAGGCCCGCACGCGAGCTCGGCGCCTATTCCCTGAGCAGCAGGGCGATCGCCCGCTGCGCCATCTCGGGGCTCGGGTTGGCGTCGGGCTCGCCGCCGTTGTGCAGGAAGCGCTCGGTCATGGAGATGACGGTGTCGGCCAGCAGCCTCGGGTCCTCGGGCGGCACGTACCCGTGGGCAGCGTCGTTTTCGATGCTCTCGGTGACGTAATCGAGCAGCCGCGTGCGGTAGCTGTTGCTGGGGACGGTGAGCGCCTGCAGCCCGCGCTGGCCTTCGCTGAGCAGGAACGAGCGGACCGCCTCTGAGCCGCACAGGATGTCGATGAAGCCGACCGCGATCGTCTCCGTATGCGGGTAGGGGCCCGCCGCCGCAACCGCCGCCAGGGCGTCGAGGCCGCTTTTGGTTTCGGCCCACAGGACGTCCGCCAGCAGCCGGTCGCGATCTCCGGTCCAGCGGTAGAGGGTCGTGCGGGCCACGCCGAGGTCGTCGGCGAGCCTGCCCATGTCGAGGCGCTCGCCTGCCGTGAACAGCGAGCGCGCCCGGGCGAAGGCGGCCGCAGGGGTGGGGACCGTCTTGGACAGGGCCGTGCCGGCGAGGGCCTGGGTCAGAGCGGGTGAGGAGGGTGCCGTGGGTGCGTCCGCCATAGGACACAGCTTATCGCGCGCCGCGGAAAGTACAAGTTGACAAGTGTGTAGCGTGCGCTACACTGCACCGATCGTGACTGACGGTGATAAGCTTCAAGGCCCACACGGAGGGAGGGGAACGATGTTGAGAGCCGCAGGGCGCCCGCGCGGGCGGGGAACGGATGCCGCAGCCAACGGGCCGGGGATGGGATGCCCCTGGCGCGCACGGGTCGCCGCGCTGACGGTTTTCGTCGCCGTGGCCCTCGCCCTCGTCGTCCCCGCCGCCTCCTGGGCGGCGATCACGATCTCCCCGTTGGCAGGCACCCCCGACGCGCCGCCGGCGACCCAGATCAGCATCCTCGGGACCGCCCCCACGAACATCGAATCGGTCACCGCCACCGGCTCGATCAGCGGCTCTCACCTCGGAACCCTGCAGTCCTACGTCAGCTCGCCCGGCGCGAGCTTCCTCCCGCAGCTCCCCTTCACCGAAGGTGAGGAAGTACACGTGGTCGTGCATCTCAAAGAAGGCGCCCCGCTCGAAGACTCGTTCACGATCGCCCACCTCGCGCCGCCCGAAGAACTCCTGCACCAAACGACCGAACAGCCCGAACAGCAGGAACACTTCGTGACCGAGCCGGAACTGCGGCCGCCGAAGTTCACGGTCGCGACGGCCGATCCGAGCCTCGAAGGTGACATCTTCACGGACCCGATCCCCGCCCCGGAGATCCACCCCGGCGAAAAAAAACTGCTCGAATTCAAACCGGTCGGGCCGAACGGGCTGGAGATCCTGAACCCCGAAGGCAAGATCCTCTACTGGCACCAGCTCAAAGAAGAAGCCGGCTCGGTGTTCGAACCCATCACATACGAAGGCAAACCGGCGCTCGCCTGGTGGCAGGGCAAGGTCACCGAAGCGGCCTACGGGCTCGGGGAAGGCGTGATCGTGAACACGGCCTACGAACCGGTCGCGCACGTGAAAGCCGGCAACGGCCTGCCGGCGGACATCCACGAGCTCTACATCACACCCCAGGGGCAGGCCTGGATCAACGCCGTGGAGCCGATCTGCCAGCCGGAATGCAACGAAGAACACGTGCCGTTGCTCGACGACGAAATCCAGGAGATCGACATCAAAAGCGGACTGGTGATGTGGAGCTGGCACGCACTCGGTCACGTGCCGACCGCCAACACGGAAGCGATCACCGCCGGCGGCGTGTTCGACCCGTATCACCTGAACTCGATCCAGGCCATCTCCGGCAACAAGCTCGTGATCTCGATGCGCGACACCTCCGGCATCTACGAGATCGAACAGGCCGCCGGCAAAATACTGTGGGAAATCAGCCCTAAATACAACACCTTCAAACTCGGCAAAGGCGTGATCTTCCACTTCCAGCATGACGCCCGTCTCGAAGGCAGGAAACTCCAGTACCTGAGCCTCTTCGACGACGAAGCCGGGCCCCCGCTGTACGGGCCGTCGAAGGGGATGGTGCTGAGGCTCTCGGGGAAAACGGTGAAATTGGTGCACACCTACGAAAACTCGCACAAAACCGAGACTTTGGCCGAGGGGGGCCAGCAGGTCATGCCCGACGGTGACGCCGTGGTGAGCTTCGGGGCGTCCCAGTACATCGCCGAGTTCAGCAAGCGGGGAGGCCCGAAAAAAGCCGGGCCGCTGCTGTTCGAAGGCGAATTCCCGAAAGGTGACGGCACCTATCGGGCGATGCGCTTCCCCTGGTCCGCCACGCCGAACACCAAGCCCGCGGTCGTGGCCAAACGCGAAAGCCCGAGCGAAGTGGCGGTATATGTGAGTTGGAACGGCGCCACCGAAGTCGCGAAATGGGAAGTGCTCGCAGGCGAAGAAGCAGACGCACTTTCGCCGGTGACGACGGCAAGCTGGAGCAACTTTGAGACGCAGATCCCGGTCTCGAGCACCGACAAGGTCTTCGAGGTGAAGGCCCTCAACAGCGAAGGCAAAGTCCTCGCGACTTCGGAAGCGGTGAACGAATCGTGAGGCGGCGCATCAACTCGACGGAGGGAAAGGAAGCAAGCATGAAACGGATCGGAATCAGCACCGCGCTCTTGGCCGCGGCTATCGCATTGGTCGCGCTGTCCGCCACGAGCGTCGCGGCGGCGAGGAACCCCGAATACCTCAGCTGCGGCAAGGTGAAGAAGGACAAGACGACCAAGAAATACACCGGCCACTACACGGACAAGCTCTGCTCCGAAACAAACCTGATGAACGAAGGCAAGTACGAACGGGTGGCCGTGGCGACGTTCCCGATCAAGACGGCGGCCAAGAAGATCGGCGAAACTTCGATTTACCTGTACAACCCGCTCGAACACAAAAACGAAGCCGAACTGCCGTGCAAAGAAGGCTCCGAGTCGGGGACCATCAACAACAGCAGCGAACAGACGCTGTCGATCGTCTACAAAGGCTGCGAAGTCCCAACTGTCCTGAAGACTGGCAAAATGGCGAAAGACCCAGGCCCCTGCAACTCGCCCGGCAAGGCCTCCGCGGAAGTCGTCACGGAACCGCTCGTGACGAAACTTGTGTGGCTGGACGAAGCCGAAACGGTTCCCGGAATCCGCGTCGAAGCGGCCACGATGGGTGGCGTCTTCCAGGACGCCGAATGTAGCGGCGGAAACGTGAAAATCAAGACCACGGGGTCGATTCTCGCGAAGCTCACCCCCGCGGGCGCACTCACGAAGCTCCTCACCGCCACGTTCAACGCCACCCTCAGCACGGGTGAACCGGAATTCGGCGGCTACTGGGAAGGCGCCGTGAACACCGAAGTCAAACTCTTCAGCGAAATCACAGGCCTTGTGTCCGAGCCGGCCGTGCCGACATCCGAGGTCTCGACGATTCCGCAGAAGAGCGGAAAGGTTCTGGTCGGCTAGCCCGGGTCAAGACTGCTCGGGGGCGTGGAACGGGGGCTCACCTCGGGCCGGGAGCAACGGATTGGCTCCCGGCCCACGCTCCTTATGCGTCGGCCGCCACGGTGGGCGTGGCGGCCGGGGCACGTACGCAAGGGAGGGCGCTCGCCGGCGACGGTGGGCGCCCTTGTACGTTCTGGGGCGCGCCGCCCCGTCCATGTCGGCGGCCGGCCCTCTACCGTCGGCCAGGGCTCCTGTACGGCGGCGGGCGGTCCGTTCAGCCGGCGCCGAGCACGGCGGCCATCCGCTGCGGGCGCACGCCCAGGGCTTCGGCGTCCGCGGCACCACGGGCGGAGGTCATCGGGACCTCGAGCAGCTCGGCCTCGTCCCAGGTGGCGAAGGCCGCGGGGCCGGCGAAGCGCTCGAGCAGCCGCAGCCCGCGTGAGACCAAGGGTGTGGGCACGTGCAGCAGCGGCCGCTTGCGAGCCAGCGCGTGCAGCACGATCCGCGTGATCTCATTGAGGTTCAGGGTCTCGGGGCCGGCGAGCTCGTGGCGGGCCCGGCGCGGTGGGCTGTCCTCGGCCAGCACCGCGCTCACGCAGCTGGCGACGTCCTCCGCCCAGATCGGCTGAAAGGTGGCCCGGCCGGCGCCCGGGACGGGCATCAGTGGCAGCCACGCCAGGCGCTCGAGCAGCGTCAGCCACGGGTCTCCGGGGGCGTAGACGATGGACGGGGCGATCACGACCGAGCGCAGGTCGGCCTCGCGGACGGCCTGCTCCGCGAGCGCCTTGGCGCGCAGGGTACGGGTGCGGTTGTGGGTCGAGGCTCCCAGCGCCGAGAAGAACACGAACGACTCCACCCCCTGGCGCTCGGCCGCCTCGACCATTCTCCAGGTGGCGACCCCTGTCAGCTCCTCGATCGAGCCCCGGGGCTGATCGCGGATCGAGGCCGCCAGGTGGACCACCGTCTGGACCCCACGCAGGGCGTTGCGGAAGGAGGGCGGGTCGGTGAGGTCGCCGAGGGCGATCTGAACCCTGACCCGCTGGGCCCCGAGGCGCCTCGGGTCGCGCACCAGGCAGCGCACATCGGCTCCTTCGGCGAGCAGACGGGTCAGCAGCGTCGAGCCCACCAGGCCGGTGGCGCCGGTAAGCAGGAGCATGCCTCGTACAATATGCCTCCGCCGCAGGAACCTCTCAACCACCGAGAAAGGGACAAAGGACACGAATGGCATACGTGATCGCTGAGCCATGCATCGGCACCAAGGACAACTCCTGTGTCGAGGTTTGTCCCGTCGACTGCATTCATCCCACGCCCGACGAGTCCGGGTACGACGCGGTGGAGATGCTCTACATCGACCCCGAGGAGTGCATCGACTGCGATGCCTGCGTCGAGGCCTGCCCGGTCGATGCCTGCTTCGCCGAGGACCAGCTCCCCGACGAGTGGCAGAAGTACACCCAGATCAACGCTGACTACTTCGCCAACGCGAAGTAGTCGGCTCCGCTCAGAGCGAGATCACTTCGCCCTGGACGGCGGCCCTGACCGCCTCCGGGGCGCCCAGGCGCCGGCACAGCGCGTCGAGCTGATCGTCGGTGCGTTCGGGGTGGTGGTGGAAGAGCACCACGCTGCCGGCACCCGCCCGGCGGCCGAGCGCGGCCGAGTACTCGGCACAGGCGTGCCCGAGGAAGCTCTCCCGCGCCAGCTCGCCCTCGCCGTGAAGGTGGGAGTCGTGGAAGAGCACGTCGGCCCCGTCGGCCAGCTCGAGCACCGCCGCGTGGTACTCGCCGAGCCCGTCCGGGCCCTCGCCGAGTGCCGTCGGGCAGTGGTCGGGGATGTAGGCCACGGTCGAGCTGCCATCGCTGATGCGGTAGCCGAAGGTCCGCCCGCCCTTGTGCGGGACCTCCCGCGCGAGCACCGTGTAGGCGCCGCTGTTCCACTCGCCCGTGGGGGCCGAGGCGAACTCCCAGTGTCCCCGCAGCTGGCTGGGTTCGATCGGGAAGAAGGGCGGGGACATGTTCCCGGCGAGCACCCGCTCGGCCGTCACGCCGTTGCCCTGGTCGGGCACCAGCACGCTCACCCGTGAGTCCTCGCGGTCTCCCCCGGCGAAGAAGGGCAGCCCCTGGACGTGGTCCCAGTGCAGGTGGCTGAGCAGCAGGGCGCCTTCGAAGGGGTGCTCGTGCAGCAGGCCGGTGACCTCGCGCAGGCCGGTGCCGGCGTCGAGGATCAGGTCGGGCTCCTCGCGATCCCCGCTCGCCAGCGCCAGGCAGCAGGTGTGCCCTCCATAGCGGGCGAACTCGGCCCCCGGCGCGGGTGTTGAGCCCCGCGCGCCGCACACGTGAATGCGCACTTCGTCAGGGACCCTACCCGCCGGTGGCCACGCGTACGCCTGTCGCGACGCCGGCCCGTTCCCGACGCCGCGTAGGCCGCTCGCGACGGCGGCCGTTTTCGTGAATCAGCGGTAGGCCATTCAGTACCCGGGCGCGCACACATCGATGATCGGCACGTCCTCGAGCACGCGCGCGAGGCCGTCGCGCATCCGCTGCGAGTCGAAGCTGTGCGACTGGGGTGCGACGGGGTTCACGGTCAGGGCCAGCAGCGGCGCACTGCGGGTCGCGTGGAGCGCGATGCCCTGGCGGCGATACCAGCCGATCCCATGGCTGCTCACGAACACGCGGGTGGGGTCGTGGACGATCACGGCCGGTAGCTCGCGCCGGCGCCGGCGCAGCTCGAGCAGCGCCTCCAGCAGGCGCTCGGGGAGCGCCCCCCCGACCAGCAGGTAGCTACCGGCGGCCTGCTGCGGGAGCAGCTCCGCGAGCGCCGCGCCGTCGGCCCGCAGGGCGAAGCGGGCCGGCAGCTCCTGCACGCCGCCGTCGGCCGTGATCAGGGCACTGAAGTGACCGCCGTGGCCCTCGGCCAGCTCCCGCGCCCGGCCCACGGCGGGTCCGTCCCCTGCCAGCAGTGGCAGGCGGGCCAGCTCGACCGCCTCGGTGGTGCGCTCCACGACCTGCTCGAGCTCGTTCCCGAGCACGGCACCGGTGGCCATGATCAGCCCGTCGCAGACCTCCGGGGCGGAGGCCGCCCGGCGGTCGATGGCGCCGTCGATGAGCACCTGGTCGGCGTCGTTCTGGAGCATCAGCTCGCCCACCGCCCGCACCTGTTGGGAGGCGCTCGGCCCGGCCACCTCGACGATCCCGGCTCCCTTCAGGCGCACGACCAGCACCTGGCCGAGGGGCGTGCGGGACTCGGTCGCGGACAGCAGCTCGTAGGGGAGCCCGCTGGCCCGCAACAGCTCGTCGGTGGTCGCCAGCAGGCTGCCCGCCGACAGCGCCACGCGCGGCTTCTCGATGCGGGCGTCGATCACGTCGTGCTCCTCGCCGTCGCGCCCGACCGAGGTGACGCCGACGGTGCGGCCCTGCTGCTCGAGCTCGCCCAGCAGGGTCGTGAGCGCGACCGTCTTGCCGGTGTTCTTGGCGAGCCCCACGAGGGCCACGCGCGGGGCCGTGCGGGTCAGCTCGCTGAGGCGCACCGGCGGCGGCGCGCCTCAGGCCCTCGCGGGCGTCCGCGCGGCCAGCTCGCGGGCGAGGAAGGTCGCCAGGTGCTGCGGTTCGGTCCCTTTCGAGAAGCCCGCGTCGTAGCCGAGCTCCTTGGCGAGCTCGTTGGTCACCCGCGGGCCCCCGCAGGCAAGGATCATCTGCGCCCGGCGGCCCTCCGCCTCCACCATCTCCACGAGCTCGGTGAGGTTCTGCACGTGGAGGTTCTGCTGGGTGACGGTCTGGGAGACCAGGATCGCGTCGGCCTGGACCTCGATCGCCTTGGCGAGCAGGACGCTGTTGGGCACCTGGCTGCCGAGGTTGTGGGTCTCGAAGGTGCGGTAGCCCTCGAGCCCGTGGTGGCCGTGGTAGCCCTTCAGGTTGAGCATCGCGTCGATCCCCACGCTGTGGGTGTCCGAGCCGGTGCTGGCACCCACGACCACGATCCGGCGCCCGATCTGCTCCTCCACGAAGCGCTCGACCTCGTCCTCGTTCATGTACTCGATGTCAAAGCCCTCGCCCTGCATCGCCGAGAAGTCGATCGTGGCGGTGCAGCGGCCGTACATCACGAAGTAGGTGTAGCCGTCGGTCAGCTGCTGGTAGTGGACCACCTCGGGCTCCTGGAAGCCCATCCCTGCTGCCAGCTCCAGCGCCGCCCGGCGGGCGGCCAGCGAGTAGGGAACCGGCAACGTGAAGCTCATCTGCACGAGCCCGTCGCCGAGGTGGTCGGCGTAGGGACGCACGGAGGTGAGGTCGACCTCCCTAGGCATAGCTGGCCTGGGTCATCAGCTCGAGCAGCGGGTTGAAGTACTCGCTGGACACCTTCACGATCCCCTCCATCCCCCGCCCCTCGTCCACCCGGCGGCCGACGTCGCCGAAGCTCGCCCGCTCGATCGCCGCGAAGAGGCCTTCATCGGCGATCCGCTCGAGCAGCTCGTGGGCTCCCGCGAGCACCTTCCGGGCGTGGGTCTGGATGATCCCCCCGGGCTTGAACTCGATCTCCTCGCCGAGGTCGGCGGCGGCGTTGAACACGTAGTCCACGTTCTGCAGGCCGAGCACGCGGTCGTGGATGTGGGGTGTGAAGATCCCCTCGGTGGGCACCCCGATCGTCTGGATGCCCTGGCCGGTGGCGACCGTGACGAGGTTGAACAGCGCGTCCGCCGCGTGGGTGCGGAAGAGGTTGCCGTCCATGTGCCGGGTGGGGGGCATGTACTTGACCGGACAGTCCGGGAACAGCTCCCTGGTGAGCTGCGCCTGGGCCCACTCGTAGAGCAGCCCGTTGCGCACCGGGACGTCGATCTCGAACGCGTCCCCGAGTGCGATCTGGCCGTCGGGCACGCCCGATTCCCGTGCCAGCTGGTAGTTGATGAACTGCGAGGCGGTCACCGACGGCGCGGCCTCCAGCGCGTCGGCCGTGCGCAGGTAGTTGTCCTCGCCGGTGTTGATCACGACCCCGAAGTAGCCGTTGATCATGCGCGAGATGCGCTGGTCGATCAGCCCCCGCACGATGTTGATGTCGCGATAGAGGATCCCGTAGAGGGCGTCGTTGACCATGTTGTCGAAGCCCTCCCAGGCGCCCATCATCGCGATCTCCGACATGCACAGGCCCGAGCAGAAGCTCGACAGGCGGACGTAGCGGCCGTGCTGCTCGGACCACTCGTCCATCGCCTCGCGCATGATGCGGAAGTTCGCCTGGGTGGCGAAGGTGCCCCCGTAGCCCTCGGTGGTGGGGCCGAAGGGGACGTAGTCGAGCAGGCTCTGGGCGGTCGACCGGATCACCGCCACGATGTCCCCGCCGGCCTCCGCCACCGCCTTGGCGTGGACCACGTCCTCGTACACGTCGCCGGTGGCGGTGAGCACGTAGCGCAGGGGCGTGGGGGCCTCGCCGAGGCGCTGGCGCATCGCCCTGCGGTCCTCGAAGCGGGCGTTGATGTCGGCGATCCGCGCCGAGCACTCCTCGCTCACACGCTCGCGGATCGCCTGCTCCTCGGCCGGTTCGAGGTCCGCCAGGTCGAGCTCGCCGGCGCTCACACCTTCGGCGATCTGCTGCGGCGAGCGTTGCGTCTGGAGCATGGCGTTGCCCAGCCAGTGAGCGACCCCGCGCTCGAGCCCTCCGCGCTCGGCCACGTGGTCGACGAGCACGTTCGGCAGCGGCGCCTCCAGCTCGTCGGCTCCGTCCACGCCGAGCAGGCGCGTGACGCTGCGCTCGACCGACAGGGTCGTGCGCGAGGAGATCTGCTCGAAGACGTCCTCGGCGATGCGCTTGGCGGCCTGGCGGCAGGCGCTCACGACGCCCCCGTCGAGACCCAGCTTGGAGGCGCTCATGACATGTCCCTCACGATCGGGAACGGGATCACCTCGCGCAGCGTGTCGCGTTCGGTGAGGATCATCACCAGGCGGTCCACGCCCATGCCCCCGCCGGCGGTGGGGGAGTAGCCGAACTCGATCGCGCGGGCGTATTCCTCGTCGTTGGGGTGGGGGACGTCGGCGTCGTCGATCATGCGCCGCTGGCGCTGGTCGACGAACCGCTGCCACTGTTCCACGGGGTTGTTGAGCTCCGTGTCCCCGCTGACCAGCTCGATCCCGCCGATGACGGCGTCGAAGTGTTCGGCCAGCTCCGGGTGGACGGGGTGCCGGCGGGTGATCGGGAACGGCTCCAATGGGAAGTCGAACACGTGCGTGGGCTGGTTGAGGGTGTGCTCGATGTGCTTGGTGTAGATGTCACCCACCAGCTCGGCCCAGGTCGCCTGCGGGTCCACCGGGCCGTCGAGCACCTCCGCGAGCTGTTTGACATCCGACTCCATGAAGTCCACGCCGGTGCGCTCGAGGATCAGCTCGCGCATCGTCACCCGCCGCCACGGCTTGGCCAGGTCGATCGTCTCGCCGTTGCGTTGCACGGTGGTGCGGCCGAGCGCCCGCTGGGCGACGTCGCGGAACATTTCTTCGGTCACGGTGGCCACGTCGTAGTAATCGGCATAGGCCTGCATGAACTCGATGATCGTGAACTCGGGACTGTGCTTGTGGGAGATGCCCTCGTTGCGGAACACCTTGCCCATGTCGTAGACGTTCTCCATGCCTCCGACGATGCAGCGGTTCAGGAACAGCTCGACGGAGATCCTCAGGTAAAGGTCGCGGTTGAGCGCGTTGTGGTGGGTGGTGAACGGGCGCGACCCGGCACCGCCCGCGAGCGACTGCAGGGCGGGCGTTTCGATTTCCACGAAGTGGCGTTCGTTGAGCCACTCGCGGATCGCGAACACGATCTTCGCGCGCGTGATGAACAGCTCGCGGGTGTCCTCGTTGGCGAGCAGGTCGAGCTCCCGGTAGCGGTAGCGGGTGCCGGTGTCGCCGAGGCCGTGGTGGCGGTCCGGGGGCGGTCGCAGGGTCTTGGTGAGCAGCGTGCACTCCTTCACGGCCAGCGCCAGACCCCCGCGCTGTGTGACGTACACGACCCCCTTCACGGCCACGATATCGCCGATGTCCAGGCCCAGCACGCGGTCGTATTCCTCCTGCCCGATGGCGTCCACGCGGGCGACCACCTGGATCTGGCCGGACAGGTCGCGGACGTCGAGGAAGGCCGTCTTGCCGTGCTCGCGGCGAGCCACCATCCGCCCCGCGATCTCGTGTGTGAGCTCGGGGTGCTCGCCCTGGGTCAGCTGTGCCGGGTCGTGGGCGCCGATCACCTCCTCGATCCGTTCGCGCTCGTTCCACAGGCTGACCGGCGGATAGGGGTCGATCCCCTGCGCCCGCAGGCGATCGAGCTTCGCCCGCCGTTCGTCGAATTCGACCGCGCCGTCGGCGGGACCCTCGACTGCGGCGTCCACCGCCCGGTCCACCGCGTCGTCCTGCTCCTCCTGTCCTCCCTGTACCGCCATGTCGAAACGATCCTCTCACGTGTGCGCGCTTGTCAAGCGCGCCGGGGTCGGGTGCCGGCGCCCCCCGAGGGGACGCCCGCGCGTGGCCGGCCGGCCACGCGCCGTCGGGTTCCGGGCATGTCCCCTGCCGTCTGGAAGCCCTCGCGGGGCTAGGCCATCGGCAGCGACATGCCCACGGGTTTGCGCTCACCCTGGGGTACGGAGGGGGCGCTGGGCACCTCGATGAGAGGCAGCGCCACGGGCTTCGGAGGAGCCACGGCGATCAGGCCTCGGGCGACCTGCCGGATCGCCTGGGCGGCAGGCTCATCGGGGTCCTCGATCACGAGCGGGAGCCCGCCGTCCGCCTGTTCGCGCAGCGGCATCGTGAGGGGGACCTTGCCGAGCAGGGGCACGTCCAGCTCGTCGGCGAGCTCCGCGCCGCCACCCTCGCCGAAGATCTCAAAGCGCTCCCCCGAGGGGGTCGTGAAGCTCGACATGTTCTCGACCACGCCGGCGACCTCGAGCTGCACCTTGTCCGCCATCTGGGCGGCCCGCCGGGCCACCCTCTGGGCCGTCGGCTGGGGGGTGGTGACGATCAGGAACAGGGCCTGGGGCAGCAGCTGGGCGAGCGTCATCGAGACGTCGCCGGTCCCGGGGGGCAGGTCGACGAGCAGGTAGTCCAGGGCGCCCCAATCGACGTCCTGCAGAAACTGCGTGAGCGCCTTGTGGAGCATCGGACCCCGCCACACCACGGCCGCGTCCTCCTCCACGAAGAAGCCGATCGACATCACCTTCACGCCGTGGGCCTCCAGCGGGATGATCATGCGCTGGGCGGAGACGGACGGGCGGGTGGCGCCGAGGCCGTACATGCGCGGGATCGAGTAGCCCCACACGTCCGCGTCCAGCACACCCACGCTGCGGCCCTCCGCGGCCAGCGCCGCGGCCAGGTTGGCGGTCAGGGTGGACTTGCCCACGCCGCCCTTGCCGGAGCCCACGCAGATCACGTTGGCGACCTGGGCGAGCGCCCCGGCCGGCAGGCTGCCGCGTCCGAGCTTCTGCTGCAGGGCCGCCTTCTGGGTGTCGCTGAGCACGTCGAAGTAGACGTTCACGTGGGTGACCCCGTCCAGCGGCGAGACGGCGTCGACCACGGAGGTCTGGAAGTGGCCCTTGATCGGGCAGCCGGGCGTGGTCAGTGACACGGTCACGTCCACAACCCCGTTGGCGTTGAGCTCGATCGAACGCACCATGTCCAGCTCGACGATCGAGCGGTGCAGCTCAGGATCGATCACGGCCTGGAGCGCCCGCATGATCTGGTCCTTGTCGGTCACGGCTCCCATTCTGGCAAACCGGCGCCCCCGTCACCGGCGTCCGAACCGGTCCGGGCGGCGGAGGCACCCGGCGGGCGCCCAAAAAAGTGACCCGCGGGCGGTGGGGGCCGCCCGCGGGTCGAGGGGAGGAGAGGGTGCTACTACTGCCGGCGAGATATGAGGCCGGCAGACTTTCCCGCTGACCCGGCTCTCCGTCCGGGGCGGGGGAAGCTTCTGGTCCTAGACCAGGCTCAGGATCCGATCCTGGACTTCGCGGGCGATCTCGGGGACCCGGTTGGCGATTTCGCTGCCGTTGTTGAGCAGCGTTTCGCGGCGGTCGTCGAGGTCGTTGACGCGGCTCTCCACGATCCGGCGGCGCTGGCGCAGTTCACGCTCGACGCGCACGCGGGCTTTGCGGACCTCGCGCTCGAGGCGGTTGCGGGCGGTGACCCCGCGACGCTCGAAGCGGCGCAGCTGAGCCTGCGTCTTGGTGCCCGAGGAGTACGTGGAGAGCGTGTCGCTGACGCCCGACACGACCCGGTCGCGGGCCAGCAGGGCGGCCCCCACGGGGATCAGGACGGCGCGCTCGGCGTAGTCGCCGAAAACGTTCGCGGTCTCGCGCGTGGCCGTCTCGCTCTGGCGGATCGTGGACTGGGCTGTGTGCACGGCGCGCGTGCGCGAGCCCTTGGCGTGGATCGCTTTCGAGCGGCGCGAGCTGGCGCGGCGGGTGGCCGTCGCTTTCGCGGCCGCTTTGCGAGCGCTTACTTTGCGGGCGCCGGCTTTGCGGGCGCTGCTTTTGCGAACCGCTTTGCGGGTGCTGACTTTGCCCGCGGCGCTGGCACGCGTGGTGCTTTTGCGGGCGGTCGCTTTGCGAGCGGTGGTTTTGCGAGCTGCTTTGGCTCGCGGTTTGCTCGCTTTGGTTCCTGTGGTGGTGGCGGGTGGCATGTTCTTCCTCTTTCTTCCTCGGCCCGGGGGCGCGGGTGTCAGTTCGTGTCCTGTTCGATTACCCTCGTTCTGTCAACCGAACACATGTTTGTAACCCGCTACGGGAAGATCGTTACAGAAAGAGTAGCACCAAGCCCAGAAACCCTGATTTCTCATGGGGTTCCAGGCGGTGACTTTGTAACATACGGAACGCGCGTTCGGCCAGTTTGGGGGGAACTGTGTCTTCACGACACGTACTCGGGGTCTACCCGTGTTCGTGCGTGTTCTATTCGGCGCCTGGCGGATGGTCCCTTTGGGCCATCGGCGGGCGTAGGGTCCTGGCATGGCTAAAGACGCGGCGAAAGACCGGCCAATCCGAAGCGCATTTGTGGCTTTCGTCTTGTCGATCGCGGTGTGGTTCGTGACGAAAAACGTGGCCTACGCGCTCGGTGCGCTGGCGGTCGGTGCCGCAGCGGCTAGCTGGGAGACGTGGCGCGTCCATGAGCGCTTCGACCGGGAGGCGTTGGCCTACGCGCTTCTCGCGGGGGCTCTTGCTGTGGCGACGGTGGTCGTAGCGGTCGCCCCTTCGGGTCCGGCTTCGGCTGTGATCCCGAGTAAACCGACGACCGAGCGGGAGTTCGTGCCCCCAACTGGCATGAAGGCGGATGGGGGCGTGGCCATGAGCAGGGCCCATGGCGGCACGTGTAGTCGCCGCTCTGAAGTCGACCCCGAAAGGACAGAAGCCTTTCAGTGTGAAGCTGGCGGCAACAGGCCGCTCGACCCGTGCTTTTTTGACTCGGTCATCTACGAAATGCTGTGCTTCGAAGCGCCTTGGTACGAAGGGAAAACTAAGGCCGCCGTCCCGGTCTATATCGCCAACGCTCCACCGATACCTAAGGGCGTAGGCGCCTGGCGGCGGCCTTGGGCCCTCGAACTTGCCGGGCACATCAAGTGCCTGCGTTCTCTCGGATACCACGCAAGCGCACCGGTTGGAGCCTCTTACGAATGTGGACGTGGCGCGTCGGGCGAACCTGCGGGGTGGGTCGTCGGGGGCTTCCCGGACGAGTCGACCTCCACCTGGACGGTCTCATACGTACCTTTCGGCAACCCCACCGGAGGGGCGTCGCCGGTGATTGTCTTGGAAGCCTGGAAGTAGATGAGACTGGACACACGTACCCCCGGTGGGCGATGCTGGACCGGGTCGAGAAGCCCGCTCTAGCTTCTCCTGCGCGCGGTTCGTAGAAGCCCGCTCTAGGTCGCAGGAAGTCGGCCTCCGTCTGGCCGGCGTCCGCTTCTCGCGCACGTCCTTATCGGGCGGCGTCGGACCGGTCTTCTCGGGGCGCTTGCGTGCAGGCATCGGTGCCGTTGATCACAGGGGTATGATTGGGGATTGGACCTCACGGGAATTGAACCCGTCGCGGGAGGTTTCTAAGGCGCCCACGGCAACCTGCGAGGCCAAGTCTTATCGGGGTGCCCCGGCGGGCTGCAGCCCGCCGGGGGCTTCTGGCGCTCGGATGGTTCGCGAGTTTGGACCCCGCGTCGAGCGTCATTCTCGGTCCACCTCTGCGGCGGAAAGCTGGGCTTGGCGTGCGGATGGTCGCGGGAACTCGTCCGGAATCTTGGAGTAGTCCGTAACGGGCCGCAGCGCGTAGCGACGGTCGTCAGTCCTCACGAGTTCCCCCGCCTTAGCAGCAGTCCACAGGGTCGCTCCGAGGGCGTTGGCATTCGCCGGCACGGGCATACCCTCGTCCGCCATGAATCGATAGAGCGCGGCTGGCCCCATGGGACGACCAGCACGACGCAACGCGTCGAGGGCAACCGCTCGCGCGGGTGCCTTTGCGCTGCCGTTAGCAGTTGCGTCACCGCCGCTGGTCACCGTGACCGTGGCGCCGCTGTTGCCCGAGGCTTCCCCTGCGATCTGCGGCGTCTCGGCCATCGCACGCAGCGAGTCAATGAGGTGTCCGAGCGCCTGCAGCTCGCTAGAGAGTCGCTGGAGTTCTTGTGCCTTGCGGTTGTAGAGAGCAGCGATCCGCGGCATCTGGCGCTGAATGTCCGCTGGGTTCGCAATATCGATCTGGAGATGGTCCATGAGGCGGAGTGTAGCATGCGCCTTGAACACCTAGCTGGAGATTCCAGCTCCCCAATCCTGAGCGTGCTAGGGTGCCCTTGGTTGCGGGGTCGGCTAGCTGGCAAGCCACCTGGCTTTCACCCAGGAGATGGAGGTTCGAGTCCTTCCCCCGCAGCACTCGATCTTGCAAGTCGAGCGGGACGCTGGTGCCGTTTGATAGCTTCGTACCTGGGTGAAAGCCAGGTGCGCCCGTTGGGCGCGAGTCTTGCGAGAGAGGTCCGCTTCGGCGGGCCTTTCCGCGTTCTAAGGTGCTCGCCCGCGACGTACGTGTCGCGAATACATAGTTGCCAGTTTGGGGGGAACTATGTCTTGACGACACGCCCGCCAAACCGGTGCGTGTTCTATTCGGCGCTCTTGGGAGGGTCCCTTTGGGCCGTCCGGGCATAGGGTCCACACATGGATCCACAAGAACGCGAGCGCGCACAACAGTGGTTCGGCCGGTGGGGGAACCAGCCGTGTCCTCTATGCCATACCCAGAATTGGCTCTTGGGTGAGGAACTCGGCCAGCTCGAGTACCTCACGCCCCTCCCCGCAGGTATGGGTGGCTCTCAGGGCCGCTACCCCGTATTTGTCTTCACCTGCCAAACGTGCGGCTACTTCCGCACGGTCAACGCGATCATCTCGGGCATTCGGCAACCCCCTTACCGCTAGGCCCTCTCATGCGATGGCTCGGAAAACAAAGTCCACCTCCCCGCGAGCTGACGGCTGGCGCCCCCCCGCCCGGGGAAGGCACGGTGCCGCCCGGGACGGAACCGACGTGGCGTCCGGATCCGGCCCAGGTGGCGGAGATCGCGAAGATGCGACGGCGAGAGTTGGTAGCTATCAGCAAACGGCTCGGCCGCCTAGATAACCGCCCTAGGGGGCGACGATGGGAGGTCGTCGCGACGCTGCTTGCGGGAGGCGTGATTGCTGGAGGCGTGGGTCTGCTGCCGTTTCTTGAACAGGCCAAGAATCCGAGCACCGTGGACCGCCTGATTTATTTCGGCACGCTTGGGCTTATGGCCATCGGCGCATATGTCTGCTGGCGAGCGTCTCGGGATATGGGCGATGAACGCACCGACACCGTGCGGGCGATCAAAGACGATCTTGACCAGCTACTTGAAGGGTCGCTTGATCAATGAAACTCGGGCCGAGGGCCCGGCTCCGTGTGATCAGGCCCCGCTGTGTGCCGTCAGGGCAGCGGGAGGTTTGCTGATCCGCTCGAGCCAGCGGTCGGGCTGCTCGAGCTCCTCGGGACGTGGCAGGGTGGCCGGGCTCTCCCAGGCGCGGGCCAGCGCCAGCGGGCCCCCGGAGGCCACGACGGCGTCGCAGAAGCGTCGGCCGGTCTGGTACTGGCGCATCTTCAGCTCGAGCCCGAGCAGGCGCTCGAGCACCTTCCACGGCAGCCCCCGGTTTTCTCGGCGCGAGTTCATCGCCGCCCGCAGCCGGTCCAGGGACGGGAGCAGCTGGGCGCCGATGATGTCCATCGTGTGCTCGGCGTGGCCCTCCACGAGCGACATCGTGGCCTGGATCCGCTCCACCAGCTGCCAGCGGTCCTCTCCGAGCGTGAGCCGCAGCAGGTCTCCCCGCCGTGCCCGCTCGACCAGGTCCTTCATGTCGGCGGTGGCGGGGAGCTTGGGGAGCCAGCCGCCTCCCCCGCCGGAGTCGACGCTCACCTGCAGGCCGTCGATCAGCTGGGTGATCATCCCGGCGAGGTGCTCCCGCAGCCACGGTGCCCCGGAGAACTGCACGGCGTGGGTGATCTCGTGGATCGTCACCCACAGCACGAGCTCGTCGTGGTCGAGCTGCAGGTTGCGGGCCGCCTGTGACAGGTTCGGGGCCAGCAGCAGCAGGCGCGGCGGCACGGTGGCATCCAGCAACGACAGGTCGTACTGGCCCAGCACCCGCTGGGAGAGCACTCCCGTCAGCGCCCCCACCTGGACTCCCATCAGCAGGCCGGTGGCCGAGCGCAGCGGGTTGCCCAGCAGGCCGCGGGGCGGCTCGATCCCGGCCTGCTCGGAGAGCCGCCCGAGCAGCGGGCGCATCGTGCGCAGGTTGGCGGCGATCCAGGCCGAGCGGTCCACGAGCTCCAGCCGCGGCAGTTCCGTGGGGGGGCGCAGGCCGCTGTAGGCGGCCACCCGCACGGCGAAGTCGCGGGCCATCGGCTCCACCCGCTCGGAGCTGATCGCCCCAAACTGAGGCGTTCCGGCGACCAGGTCTCCCACCACCTGAGCCACACGCCAATCGACGAACTCCATCCAACCGTCAGCCTAGCTCCCCGCTCGCGAACGCCTGCAGGGGCCAGCGCCCCGGGCCCGTATCCTGTGAGGAAGTGTCCGGGTTGGAGATCGCGACGGCGCCGCCGGGGCTCTCGCGCGAAGGACCGCCGCGCGAGAGCGATTCAGCGGATGACTTTCTGGGGCGCCCCCAGGTGCGCGATGTGATCGCCTGGCTGCGGCTACTCGTCGACCCTCAGGACGCCAGTGCCGTGGCCCGCGCGCTCGCCCGCCCGCCGGTGGAGCTTCGCCAGGTGGACCTCGCGCGCGTGATCCAGGTGGCCCGCCGGCGCAAGCTCGACCTCGTGGTGGGGGTGGGCGCGGCGATCGAATCGCCCCAGGTTCCCCCCGAGGCCCGCGAGCGGATCGAGCGCTTCGCCTCGCTGCACCGGGTCGTGGAGGCCGAGCTGCACAGCCTCGAGCCGGCGGAGTTCCTGGCCGCGCTGGTCGATCGCCTCGGCCTGCTGCGGCGCAGGCTGATGACGCCCGTGGACGCCGCCCGCTCCAACGAGGGCCTGCGCGCCCTGCAGGAGCTGGCGGGCCGCTTCCTCGCCGAGAATCCGGGCGCCGAGACGATCGACCTGGTCCGCCACCTGGCCGCCGTCGCCGCCGATCACCACGAGCGTTCGATCGCACCGGGCCCCTGCGAGCAGACCGAGGAGCGGCTGGAGCGGATCGTGCAGGCGCTACGCGAGGAGCTGGCGCAGGGGATCGGGCGGATCGGGGACCGGCTGGCGGAGCTGCGCCTGGACACCGACCTCGACATCTCCCACGGGGTCGTGCGCTACCTCGAGCTGTTGAAGGTCTCGGCGCTGATCCAGCGCCCGCCCGGGCAGGATCTGGGTGAGGCGCTCGCCGACATCAACGGCCGTCTGCTGGCGGCGGCCACCCCGCTGCAGAGAGAGATCCTCCAGACCTCCCCCCTCGATCAGATGTTGCTGGCCGAGCCCGACGCGGAGGAGACCCCCTCGCGCCCGATCGTCGCGCGCGAGGAGCTCTCGCTCGAGGCCTTCCTCCCGCGGCGGGGCGCCGGCCTGGCGATGTCGGCCTCCGACATCCAGACCTATCTGGGCTGTCCCCTGCGCTACAAGTTCGCCCGCGTCCTGCGCATCCCCGTGCCCCAGACCGTCCAGCAGCGCTTCGGCATCGTCATCCACCAGGTGCTCGAGCGCTATCACTCCGGCTCCGACCAGACGCTCGAGGCGATGCTCGAGCTGCTCGAGCAGGTGTGGCGGCGCAGCGCCCTCGGCGAAACCGAGTCCGACCTCGTCTTCATGGCCAAGGCCCGCGACGCCCTCTGCCGCTACCACGCCCGCTTGTCGGAGGAGTCGGTGGACCCGGTCTGGTTCGAGCGCTCGTTCTCATTCCGGGTCGGCCCCCACCACCTGCGCGGGCGGGTGGACCGGGTCGACCGCCTCGCCGACGGCGCCGAGCACCGCTACGAGCTGATCGACTACAAGACCTCGCGCCCACGCACGCCGGACCAGCTCGCCGACGATGTCCAGCTCTCGCTGTACGCGATGGCGGCCCGCGAGGACTGGCAGCTGGAGTCCTCCAGCCAGGCCTACTACTACGTGCTGGACGACCTCAAGGTGCCGGTTCCCGACCGTGCCGCCGACGCCCGGCCGCTCGAGGAGGTCGTGCTCGAGGTGGGCGACGGGATCCTGGCCCAGCGCTTTGAGCCCACCCCCTCGCCGTCCGCCTGCGCCTACTGCGACTACCGCGTCGTGTGCCCGGCCGCCGAGGCCGCCTAGTCCCCGCTGAGAAGCTCGCGCTAGTTGCGCCCGCGCTGGCGCAGGAAACGCTGGAATTCCCGCGCCAGGGCCTCGCCCGAGGGAACCTCCAGGGCCGTGTCCGGGGCCTCGGAGTCGGCCGCCTGCTCCAGCCGTTCCACGAACGCCTGGATGTCGGGGTCGCTCTGCACCGCCAGGCCTATCTGGCGCTCGTAGTCGGAGGCAGCGGACTCGAGCTCCGAGACGTCCACCGAGACCCCCACCAGCACTTCCACCCGCCGCAACAGGGCCAGGGCCGCCTTCGGGTTGGTGGCGGCGGCGACGTAATGGGGTACCGCCGCCCACAGGCTGGCCGACGGCAGCCCCGCGTCGGCACAGGCCGTGTGCAGGACCCCCACGATCCCGGTCGGGCCTTCGTAGCTGGAGCTCGCCACCCCGAGGCGCTCGAGCAGGGCCGCGTCGGAGGCGTGGCCCGTCAGCGCCACCGGGCGCGTGTGCGGCACGTCCCCCAGCAGCGCGCCCAGCGACACCACGACCTGTACGCCGAGCGCCTCGGCCAGGTCCACCATGTGGGCGCCGAAGGCCCGCCAGCGCATCGAGGGCTCGGTCCCCTGGACCAGCACCAGATCACGCGGTGCCCGCGGCGCCGTGGCTTCGAGGATCTCGACCGTGGGCCAGGTGATCTGACGCTTTTCGCTGTCGTCCAAAGCGATGCACGGCCGGTTGGACTGGAAGTCGTAGAACTCCTCTGAGTCGATCGTCGCGAAACGGCGGGCGTTCAGCGAGGAGGCCAGGAAGGAGACCGCGCTGGAGGCGGCGTCGCCCGCGTCGTTCCATCCTTGAAACGCGCAAACCATCGCCGGGGCTCTGAGCCCATCCGGCCGACGGTCCCAGATGAGTGGCTGCATGGCCCGACCACCGTACATCATGGGGCGATCCGGTCCGCCGGGTACCACGGGCGAATGTGGCCCTGCAAGCGGTCAAGAACCACCTCCAAAGTGCCGATATGAGGAGAGATGGCCAAGACCGCCACGCCGACCGCCGCATCCACGCCAGGGGCGCCCGAGGAGGAGCCGGGCGCAGTTCCTGCGCCCACGCCCAACCCGAACAAGGGCCTCTACCCGCCCCGTCATCCGGGTCGTTCCTCGCGCATGATCGGAGAGGTCGTCGTGGACCTCGGGCTGTCGGACCGGGAGACCGTCGAGGACGCTGTCCAGGCCGCTCGCGACCAGGGCCGCCCGACCGGCCTGATCCTGGTCGAACGCGGGATCCTGCGCCACGACCAACTCGCCCGCGTGGTGGCCGAGCGCTTCGGCCTGGACTTCGTCGACCTGACCTCCTTCGACCTCGACATGGGCGCCGTCAACCTCATCAGCGCCTCCACCGCCCGCCGCTACCAGGCGGTGCCGGTCGGCTTCGCCGAGGACGGCGGCGTGCTGGTGGCGATGGCCAACCCCACCAACGTCCTCACGATCGACGACATCGGCATGATGACCGGCCGCCGCGTGCGCCCGTGCGCCGCCTCGATCGAGGACCTCGACCTGCTGCTGGCCAAGCTCGCCCAGATGGACGATTCGATCGAGGACATCGTCGACGAGGAGGAGGAGATCAGCGCGGAGGACCTCCGCCTGGCCGAGTCCGAAGACCAGGCCCCGGTGATCAAGCTCGTGCACTCGATCGTCGCCCAGGCCACCCAGCAGGGCGCCTCCGACATCCACATCAACCCCGAGGAGGGCGACACCCGCGTCATGTATCGCGTGGACGGGGTGCTCACGCCGGCGGCCACCGTGAGGCGGAAAATGTCCGCCTCGGTCGTTTCGCGCATCAAGATCATGGCCGACCTCGACATCTCCGAGCGCCGCGTTCCCCAGGACGGTCGCTTCGGCTTGACCGTCGACGGGCGCCGGGTCGACATCCGCGTGGTGACGCTGCCGCTGGTCCACGGCGAGGGGGTCGTGATGCGGATCCTCGACAGCACCGCCTCGGTCGGCGAGATGGACGCCCTCGGGATGCAGGACGAGGAGAAAGAGCGCTTCGAACGCGCCATCAGCCGGCCCAACGGGGCCGTGCTGGTCACGGGTCCCACGGGCTCGGGCAAGTCCACCACCCTGTACGCGGCGCTACACGCCGTCAACGACGGCGAACGCTCGATCCTCACGATCGAGGACCCCGTCGAGCAGCGCATCGCCGGCATCAAGCAGATGCAGATCGCCTCCAAGGCGGGTGTCACCTTCGACGTCGGACTGCGCTCGATGCTGCGGGCCGACCCCGACGTGATCATGGTCGGAGAGATCCGCGACAGCCAGACGGCCCACATCGCCATCGAGGCCGCGCTCACCGGCCACCTCGTGCTCTCCACGCTTCACACCCGTGACGCCCCCAGCGCCCTCAGCCGTCTCACCGACATGGGGATCGAGCCCTTCCTGGTCTCCTCGGCCGTGGACTGCATCGTCGCCCAGCGGCTCGTGCGCAAGCTCTGCGAGAGCTGCAAGCGCCCCCAGAAGGTCTCCGGGGCGGTGCTGGCCGAACACGGTCTGGAGGGCGCCGAACCCTTCGAGCCCGACGGCTGCCCACGTTGCGGTGGCTCCGGCTACCGCGGCCGGGTGGGCATCTATGAGGTGATGGAGATCACCGAGCCGATCCGCGCGATGGTCCTCGAGCACGCCTCGGTGGACGACATCGTGGCGGTGGCCGTCTCGGAAGGCATGCGCCGCCTGCGCGACGACGGTCTGCTGAAGGTCCGCGACGGGCTCACCTCGATCGCCGAGATCGAGCGCATCACCAGCAGCCTGCTCTAGCCGTAGAACCTGAGCACGTTGTTCATCTGGGCCCCCCGTGGCGCCGCGCGTGGAGGCTCGCGCGACGCCGGTGGGGTCCAGGAGGCCAGGCTCTCAGCGCGTGTGCGCTGCCTTCTTGCCCTTCGTCTTGCTGGAGTGCTTGTGCTTGGAGTGCTTCTTGGACTTCTTCGCGGGCGCCTTCGGGTCCAGGCGGTCTCCGCCCGACTGGGCGTCCGGCCTGCAGCCCAGCGGGCGGCCGAGGTCGAACGGGCCCGCCATCGCCTGCACGACGGCGCCTTTTTCGATCGTCGCGGAGACGACCGTCAGCAACGGATCCTCGCGGGGCTCGGCGCAGATCTTTTGTTCGATCGCGAACTGCCCCGTGATCGTCTCGTAGCCGGCCTTGGCCGTGCCCACGCAGTTGAGCGCGAAGCCGGGCACTTCCCCGTTGCAGGAGAAGTTGTCCGACAGCGGCCCTTTGGTCGCGTTCGAGATCACTTCCGGCGGGCTCTGGATTCCCGTGACGGGAATCTGGGACTGCAGCTGGTAGCCCGAGATCGGGCCATCGCAGTAGAAGCTGTAGCGGACCTGCTGTTCTGCGCTGCCTTCTTCAGGCGTGCCGGCCTTGATGCTTCCGATGCAGTTGAGGTTGTTGGGGTTCGATTCTTCCGCTCGGCCCACCGCGGGCAGAAGCAGGAGCAGGGCGAGGGCGCCCATCGCCGCGGCGAGCGCCAGGAGCGCTCCCCGGTGGCCGGATAGTGGTACAGGTCGGTGCAACAGTCCTCTCCGTTCGTTCTTGGTGGTCGATGATCTGGGTTTGGTGTCAAGCCTTGTGCGGACGCGCCGTCTCAATGCAGCAGCGCTTCGATCGTGTGCACCGGCGCAGTGACCTGGTAGGACATGCTCGAGTGGGCGCCCGCCGTCGCAAAGGGTGAGATCAGCAGCACCCCTCCCGGGGGCTTGGAGGTCAGCGTCGCGCTGGAGGCGCCCGCCGGGAGCCCCTGCTGGGAGGCCGGGCCGACGGTCGCGAAGGTGACGACCGCGAGCCCGTGTTCGCGGAAGGCCGCTGCGCCGGTGATCTGGGGCAGCGTGGCCTGCGCGAATTCGTCGGCCGCCTTCAGTGCGCCCGCAGGCGTGGCGCAGCTTTGACCCGCGGGCCCTTCCGGGCACGGGGGCTGCACGATCGAGTGCTCGATCGGCGGCGTGGACAGTTCGCTGGAGGGGGCCGCCAGCGCGGCCTCGCTCGCGAACGCGCTGCCCTCGATCGCCGACCAGCCGCTGAGCAGCGTGCCCGCCGGGATCAGCTGGCCGCTGATGTAGGGCGCCGAGCCCTTCTGGGCGAGCAGTTCTTCGTAGCTCGGGCCCGAGAGCTCGATCAGGTAGACGTTCGTGACCGCCGGGACCTTTGACTTGGCCGGCGTTTTCGTTTTGCCCGTGGCGGGCGTTTCCGTTTCGGAGCCTTTCGAGCCCGAGGCCGGTTCTGCCGCCGCGGCGGCCGGTGTCGTGCTCGCCTTGTTGGCCGCCGGCGAGGTGCTCAGCGGCGCCGGCGCCGGGGTTTCAGCGGGCGCCTGGCTGCTCGCCGGCGGGGCCGCCGCGTGATTGCGTGCCGCCAGCTCCGAGAGCAGCCTGGCGACCAGCGCGGGGGTGTCACCGGCAAAGGATGCGGTCGGGGCGGGGCCGACGGCGGCTCCCACGCCCACGCCCACCGCAAGCATCCCGGCGGCCAGGATCGCGGTCGTGCGCAGCGTCGGGCGGCGCGAGAGCAGCGGGGGCTGCACGTAGGAATGGGGGACAGCCGAGGCCGGGGGCCCGGCGGATGTGCCGTCGCCTTCGCGGTCGGCAGGGGCCGGCTGCTCGCCGAACGGCGAGGCCGCCCGGCGTCCTCTGGAAAAGATCTCACTCGCGTTCCGCACTATTTGCACTTTTCTTGTGTTGTTTAGGACCGGCGACGCTTCCCGGGTGACGGGAATCCCTTCCCGCAAACCCCCTTTTACAGACCATTTCGACAATATAGCTAATGTCGATCAGGTCTATGAGGTTATGGTATCTTGGCGGCGTCTCCCGCGTCAACCGACAACCGCCACTCGAAAGGATTCCCCACCAAATGCAACGAATTCGCCGTCTCTCCGTCGCCGTCGCGGTGGCGGGAGTGCTCGGGGTAGCGGCGCCTGCGGCCGCCAATGCCGCGACCACGATCACCATCAGCGGTGCTACCGCCTCCTACCCGCTCGTCAACCTGCTGGCGCAGAAGTACGTGAAACTGCACCCGGGCAAAGTCAAATTCAAGATCGCCCAGGGTGGATCGCAGGTGGGCATCAACGACGTCACCGCCGGCCGCGTGTCGATCGCCGACGTCTCCCGCGACCCGGCCGGCGGTGAACCGGGCCTCGTCTACTACCCGATCGCCAAGTACGGGATCTGCGTCATCACGAACAAATCAGACGCGCTCGCCAACCTGTCGACGGCCCAGCTGATCAACATCTTCACGGGCAAGACACGCTCGTGGAGCGGTATCCCCGGAGCCACTGCGACCGGCACGATCGACCTGATCAGCCGCACCTCGGTCGCCGGTGTGCTGACGAGCTTCCAGACCTTGCTGCTGGAAAACAAGAAAGTCGCGAGCGTCGCCCAGGAACAGTCCTCTGAGGGGCTCCTGCGCCAGGCGGTCGAAAGCGATCCCAACGCGATCGGGTTCGCGTCCAACTACCAGTCGGACAAAGGCGGCGTCAACGCCGTCAGCATCAACAGCGTCGCCTGCAACAGGAGCACAGTCACCTCCGGCGCCTACCCGGGCGTGGCGCGCTTCTACGAGGTCACGAAGGGCAGAGCCACCGGTGCCGCCTCGGCGTTCATCGGCTGGATCCGCAACTCCTCGGCGGCGGCCAAGATCATCTCGACCCAGTGGGTTCCCGTCACCTAGCGGGCGCTAGGGGACGGCAGGGAGGCCTCCGGTGCTTGCGCGTCTGCGCAGACCATGGCCCGACACCCGCGCCGAGCGCACGCTCGGTGCGGTGTCGTGCTTGGTGGGTGTGCTGGTGGTGGGGATGGTGGCGTTCGTCGCAGTCCACGCCTGGCCGACCTTCCAGCACAACGGCCTGAGCTGGCTGGGTGCGGGCGAAAGCCCCGAAAGCAGCTTCGAAAAGATGCAGGCCACGGGCGTGAACGCGCCCGGCTCGGCCTACCACCTTCGCGCCTGGCCGCTGCTCTACGGGACGCTGCTGATCACCGTCGTGTCGGTCGCGGTCGCGTTCGTGGTCTCGGTGTTCGCCTCGATCTTCATTGTCGAGCTGGCGCCCGAGCCACTGCGCAAAGTCACGATCCCGGTGATCCGCCTGCTGGCCTCGGTGCCGTCGGTCGTGTACGGGCTGCTCGGGGTGCTGGTGCTGGTGCCGTTCGTCGGCAACCACCTGATCACGGCCTCCGAGAAGGCATCGGTGGCCAACGAAATCGAGCTCACCGGCGCGGGACTGCTGGTCACGGTGGTGATCCTGACGGTGATGATCTCCCCGATCATGATCGCGCTGACGTGCGAGGCGCTGACGTCGGTGCCGAGCTCCTGGCGCGAGGGCGCGATCGCGCTCGGGCTGAACCCGCTGCGGGCGATCCTGGCCGTAACGGTGCGCGCCGCCCGGCCGGCGATCGTGGCCGCGGCGGTGCTCGCCACCGCCAGGGCGCTGGGGGAGGCGATCATGATCTCGATGGTCTCAGGGAGCCGCGCCTTCAAGCCCAACCTGGATCACGGCCTGCTGGTCTTCCTCTACTCGCCGCTGCGCACCTTCGCCTCCACGATCGTCGACTTCCGCGAGGGGATCAGCGCGCCGGCGCTTGGGTCCTCGCTGTACGCGATCGCGCTGTTGCTGCTGATGGGCGGCTTCGTGCTGTCGGTGTGCGGCTACCTGATCAAGCTGCCGCTGCGCAAGTACCAGGTGCGCGGATGAGCACGCTGGTCCCGTTCGACTTCGACGAGCCGCGGGCGATGCAGACCGGCCGCGGCCGGCGCTCCTCGCCCTTGAGCTGGCGCTGGCGTGACCGCCTCGCGCTGCTGCTGGCGTGGTCCGCGGGAATCGGGCTGGTCCTGATCGCGGGCGCGATCGTGGGCTACTTCGCCTTCCGCGGGGTGCAGTACCTGCGCCCCGGTCTGATCTTCTCGAGGCCTCAGGCATCGACCACCCAGGCCGGCAGCGGCGGCTTCCTGGACCCGCTGCTGGGCACCATGATCCTGACCTTCGTGGGCATCGTGCTGGCGCTCCCGCTGGGCGTCACCACGGCGGTGTGGATGAGCGAGTACGCCCGACCGCGTTGGCTGGCCCGCGTGATCGAGTCGTGCGTCGAGATCGTCGCCGGCACCCCCGACATCGTGATCGCGCTGTTCGGCCTGGCCGTCTTCCAGCTGAGCTTCATGGGGCCGTTCTCCTTCAAGGCCTCCGGAGGAGGCGTCTACGGACGCTCGTTCCTCGCGGCCGGGGCGATGATGTCGCTGATCGCGATGCCCCCGATCTTCGCCGCCACCCGCGACGGGCTACAGGCGGTCCCCCGGCACATGCGCGAGGCCGCCTTCGCGCTGGGCAAGACCCGCATCACCACCATCCGCCGGGTGCTGCTCCCGAGCGTGCGTTCGAACACGGCCACCGGCGTCACCCTCGGGATCAGCCGCATCATCGGCGACACCGCGATCGTGGTGCTGCTGCTGGGGGAATCGCTGCGCCTGGAATCGCAGGGCTCGGTCCCCGGCCTGGGGCTGCTGCGGGGCACCGGCTCGACCCTCACCAGCTACGTATACGGCAACTCTCCGGCCGGCGAAGGCGCGGCTCCGGAAAAGGCCTATGCCGCCGCCTTCGTGCTGTTGCTGTTCGTGCTCGCCCTCAACCTGCTGGTCGAACGCATCGGGCGCAGCCAGGAGCGGGCGACCGGGCTGTCGGTCGCCGCCGGGGCCGTCTAGCAGCGCTGTGGAACATGCAACCTGGGCGCTTTACAACCCGCTATAGAGCCGCTAACCTCAGTGCTTCGGTGCAAAAGGTTACTCTGATGGGAAATATCGATGTTGCGAGGTAGCGTGATGGCCGAACCGGCCAAGCCGATCCACCTGGGCGACGACCGCAGCGAGACGCCGACGGTCGAGCACCTGCACCCGGCGCCGGCCACGGTCGAGCGCCTGCACGCCCAGCCCGAGCAGGCGCCCGCGGGCGAGGACACCCAGGCGTCCGCGGTCACCGGCTCTCCGGCCGTGCCGCCGGTGCGCACGATCGTGCTCGATCGCGCCCCGCAGCCGGCGACCCCGCTCGAGGAGCGCCGCGCGGTGCGCCCGGCCGCGGCCGGCAGCGGACCCGAGCGTCTGCGCCTGGAGGAGGTGAGCATCGCCTACGGCAGCAAACCGGCGGTCAAGTCGGTCTCGCTGTCGATCCACCAGGGCGAGGTGCTGGCCCTGATCGGCCCCTCCGGGTGCGGCAAGACGACGCTCCTGCGGACGCTCAACCGCCTCACCGAGCTGACCCCCAGCGCCGCCCGCGCCGGCCACATCAGGCTCGACGGCGACGACATCCACGAGCTCCCCGACACGAGCCTGCGCTCGCGCGTGGCGATGGTCTTCCAGCAGCCCAACCCGTTCCCGATGTCGATCTTCGACAACGTCGCCTTCGCCTTGCGCGAACAGTCGCGCCGCCGTCCCCGGCGCAAGGAGCTCGAACCGCTGGTGATCGACGCCCTGCGCCGCGCCGGCCTCTATGAGGAGGTCCACGACGACCTCGACCGGCCCGCCCTGCGCCTGTCCGGAGGCCAGCAGCAGCGCCTGTGCATCGCACGCGCGATCGCCCCCCGCCCGGAGGTGCTGCTGATGGACGAGCCCTGCAGCGCGCTTGACCCGATCTCCACCAACACGATCGAGCAGCTGATCGGCGAGCTGCGCCGCGAGCTGGCGGTCGTGGTCGTCACGCACAACCTCGCCCAGGCACGCCGGATCGCGGACAAGGTCGCCTTCATGTACCTCGGCGACCTGGTCGAGTACGGGGAGACCGAGGAGGTCTTCCAGGCGCCCCGCGCAGCCCGTACGCGCGAATACGTCCAGGGCGCGTTCGGGTAGGCGGCCCGGCGTGGCGGACGTGAGCCTGATGGCGGTTCCCTCCCAGCCGCAGGACGGGACCAGGTGCGCCAACTGTGGCGCCGAGGTGGTCGCCGACCAGCGCTACTGCCTGTCCTGCGGACACCCCGTCTCGCCGGTGCGGCTCGGCTTCCTCGACGTGCTCCAGGAGCAGGGCACCCACTCGGCCCCGCAGTGGTCCTCGCCCGCCACACTCGAGGCCACCCCGGTCGGCTACGGCCCCGAGCCCCAGCGCGGGCTGGGCGGCTGGATCCGCCGCAACGGCCCCATCTTCGGGCTGCTGTCGGTGCTGCTGCTGTGCCTGATCGCCGGGCTCCTGCTGGGCCACTGGGCCTCCGGCGGTGCCTCCAAGGGGACCAACACCTCGACGGTGAAGATCGAAGGCCTCGCCGGCGCGGCGCTCGCCCCGGCGGGAGCCACCACGCCCTCCACGGTGGCCCCCGCGAAATCGTCCGCCGCAGCCGCGAAAGCGAAAAAGGAACAGCAGGAAGCGGCCAAAGAAGCGGCCAAAGAAACGAAGGCCGAAAAAGCGCCGCCCCCGCCGCCGAAAAAGGCCTCCCACACAGAACTCGAAAAATTCAGCCACTCGACGGGCAAAAAGCACACCGAAGAACTCAACGCCAAAGGCGCCGAACCGATCGAAACGAGCTGATGGCTTCTCGACCGTCTCCCGCGAGCGGCTCGCTCGCACAGCTGCGCGCCCGCCAGCGCGAGCTCGCCCAGCGCGTGGCCGAGCTCACCTGGGACCTGGGTGGGCTGACCTACGAGATGGCGATCCGCGACCACTACCGCCTCGACGTGCTCGCCCGGCGGGCCGCCGAGCTGCAGGAGGCCGACGCCCAGCTGAACGAGACCCAGCGCCTGCTCGCCGGCTCCGAGGCCGGCGTCCACGGCCAGTGCTCCTCGTGCGGAGCCGTCCACAGTCGCGGCGCGGCCTACTGCTGGCAGTGCGGCGCCCCGCTGCTGTCCGAGACGCGCCCCGCGGTTCTCGCCGCGGGCTCGGCCGGCTCCAACGGCTCAGCCGGCTCCAACGGCGCCAACGGCTCCAACGGGTCACGCGGCGCCGACGACGCGTTCGGCGCCGGCGGCGCGTAGGCACGCGGCCCCCGGGCGGGGCGGCGAGCGAGCCTCAGGCGGCTAGGCCTGGTGGCTCGGCTCGGCCGGGGCCGGTTCCGCGACGGGTGCCTGCCCGGGAACCGGAGCGGCCGGGGTGGCCACCGGTGGTGCGGGCTGGGGGGCCGCCTGGGCGGGCGGGGCCGGTGCGGGTGCGGCCGGGGCCGCGACCTGGGTCGCCTGCGGCAGAGCCGCCTGCTGCTGGTGGTTGTGCTCGGAGCCGGTGACGGAGTCCTTGAACTCACGCATGCCCGAGCCGAGCTGGCGCCCGATTTCCGGCAGCCGTTTGGCGCCGAACAGCAGCAGCAGGATCACGACCAGGAACGCGATATGAAGCGGGTTGTCGAGTCCCATCTGGCTACAGAGTCTAGCCGCGCTCGCTGTCGCGTACCAGACGCACGGCGACGAACACCATGAAGGCGGCGAAAAGGTCGCGCAGGACCGCGCCGGGGAGCGCGTTGGCCAGGGCCACCCCGGCGGCCGCGCCGCCGATCGACATCGCCCCGAGCCTGACGGCGTCGTGGCGGTTGACGTTGCCGTAGCGGTCCTGGCGGATCGTCCCCAGAATCGCGACCGGAATGATTGCCAAGAGCGAGGTTGCGACGGCGTGGTGCTGGTCGAGGCCGAGG
This sequence comes from uncultured Solirubrobacteraceae bacterium, assembly GCA_963821425.1. Classification (GTDB taxonomy): domain Bacteria; phylum Actinomycetota; class Thermoleophilia; order Solirubrobacterales; family Solirubrobacteraceae; genus Palsa-744. The sequence continues at coordinate 663,420 of CAWGDS010000004.1, read as the reverse complement.
AACAGCACCATTCCGGGGACGAACACGACGCCGCCGCCGACCCCGAGCAGGCCCGCGATCACACCCCCGAGCAGCCCGACCAGCAGCGCGCCGAGGATCACTGCAACACCAGTTGCACGGCCGTGGCCACGAGCACGGCCGCGAACAGCAGCGCGATCGTCCGCTGGGGCAGTCGCTGCTGCAGCCAGGTGCCAGCCAGCACGCCCGCCAGCCCGGGTATCCCGACCAGCAGTCCGTCGACCACTTTGACGTTGCCGTAGAGCGCCTGAACACCCGCTGCGAACGAGGCGATCGCGATGATCGCGGCCAGCGAGGTGCCCGTCGCCGGACGCTCTTCGTAGGCCAGCCAGAGGACCAGCAGGGGCACCATCACGGTGCCTCCCCCGACCCCGAAAAGACCGCTGAAGAAGCCCGCGGCGGTGCCGATCACGGCCAGCTTCAGCGTACGCTGCGAGGGTCCCCGCCCGCGCGGCGCACCAGCGGACCGGCGGGACTCCATGCGCGGCATACTAGACCGCGTGACCCCGGCCGCCATGCTCGTGGAGGCTCTCGAGCCGCTTCGCTCGGACCCCGCCCGCTCGGCGATCCTGATGGACATCGACGGCACCCTCGCGCCGATCGTCCGTCACGCCGCCGACGCCCACGTACCGCAGGCCACACGCACGCTGCTGATCGAGATCGCGAAGCGCTACCGCGTCGTCGCCTGCGTCAGCGGCCGGCCGGCCAACAGCGCCCGCCAGATGGTCGCGATCGGGACGATCGCCTACGTCGGCAATCACGGCGGCGAACTGCTGCGTCCCGGCGCCACCCGCGCCGAGGTGGACCCCCAGCTGCAGGAGTGGACGGCCCGCGTGCGCGAGTTCGCCGCGCGCGTGTACGGCCCCGAGCACCAGCGCATGCGCGTGCGCAGCGAGGACAAGGGCTCGATCGCCGCCTTCCACTGGCGCGGGGCCCCCGACGAGGACCGCGCCGAGGCGGCCGTGAAGGAGATCGCCGACCTCGCCCAGCGCGAGGGCCTGGCCGTGCACTGGGGTCGCAAGGTGCTCGAGGTGCGCCCGCCGGTGCTCATCAACAAGGGCGTCGGCATCGCCGCCCTGCTAGGCCACGGGCCCGTCGCCGACGCCCTCTACGTGGGCGACGACACGACCGACCTCGACGCCTTTCGCGGGCTGCGCGAGCTGGTCACCTCGGGGGCCCTGGAGAGCGCCCTGTGCGTGGCCGTGGCCTCCGACGAAGTGCCGCAGGAGCTCTCCCGTGAGGCCGACCTGACTGTGGACGGCACCACGGGGGTGCGGGCGCTGCTCGAGGCGCTGTTGTAGAGCTCGGCGCGTGCGCTTCGTCGACTTCCTCAGGACGACCGTGCTGCTGAGCGGAGGCGCCGCCACCGCGCTGGCCGCGATCTCGGTGCTTGCCTCCGCCGCCGCCTCGGGCCCGCACACCGTCCTCGTGGCGGTGGACCTCGGGTGGTGGATCATCGCCACGATCGTGGGACTGCGCCTCGGGCGCCAGGCCCAGACCAGTCCGCCGATCGCCCGCCTGCTGTCCTCGGCGCGCGCCTCCAAGTCGCTGCCCGAACTGCACCCGAGCGCGGTCCTCGTCAATCGGCTGTGGCCGCTGGCGGTGTTCACGCTGCTGTCCGGCGCGCTCGCCTTCCTGGCCCCCCAGATACCGGGCATCGCGGCCGGCTTCGCGATCATGGGGGCACTCGCCTGGCGCCACCAGGACGCGGCCGTGGCGGCCATCGAGGAGCGCGACGGGGCGGCCTTCTACGTCGAGCGCACCTCGCCCGTGCACGCGATCTCGCTGGTGCGCACCCCGGGCTTCAGCACCTCGCGGCCCGAGCGCATCAACGGGGCCGTGGGTTAGCGCGGCCGGCCGATGGCGGCCCCGGAGCAGCTCGAGGTGCTGCTCGTCTCGCTCGGCTCCACGAGCGGTCTGCGCCTCGCCGACGAACAGCTGTGCGACGCGCTGCGCGCCGCCGGCGCGCGGGTTCAGCTCGCCCGCGCCGAGCCACCGCGAGCGATGCGCACGATGGCGCTGACCGACCTCGCCTGGGCGCGGGCGGCGCGGGCGGCGGCCCGGCGCGCCCTGCACGAGCGCCGCACCGGTGACGCCCGCCCCGCGGGGGCGCCCGCGGTGATCTACTCGAGCACCACCGCGGCGCTGCTGTGGCCGCTTCCGGGGGCGATCCGCTTCGACGCCTGTGCGGCCGCCAACCGCCCGGGCCGCCATGGGCTCTGGCAGCGCCCGTTGGAGCGCCGGCGGCTGGCCGCCTCGACGCTGCTGCTCCCCTGGAGCGAGGCCTCGCTGCAGGAGTGCCCGGTCGCCGCGGGGCAGACATCGCGCGCCGCGGGAGCGCCGCTGGTGGTCCCTGTGGCCGTGTCGCCTTCGGGGCCCGCCCCGCCCGAGCGCGACCTCGCCGCCATCACCTACGCCGCGAACCCCCTCAAGAAGGGGCTCGACCGCGTCCTGAGGGCCTGGCGGCAGGTACGCGCGAACAGCGATCCCGGCGAGCTGCTGGTGGCCGGCACAGACGCACGCGAGCTGCGCCGCGCGGGGATCGAGGTACCGGGAGCCGATGAGCGGGTGCGGCTGCTCGGATCCCTGCCCACCGAGGAGTACCGGGCGCTGCTGCGGCGCGCGCGCGTGTTCGTGTGCGCGCCCCGGCGGGAGGACTATGGGATCGCGCAGCTGGAGGCGCTGGCGGACGGCTGCATGCTCGTCACCACGCCCGCCCCCGGACCCTACGTGGCGCTCGGTCTCGCACGCGAGGCGGACCCCCGCCTGGTCGGCGAGGACCTGGCCGCGGCGCTGCGTGCCGCCCTGCAGCAGCCCCTGCCCGGCTACCACCAGCGGGTCGCCGGCGCGCTCGAGCCCTTCGGCCCCGGGGCACTGGCGGAGGTGGTGCGGCGCGCGCTGGTTCCGCGCCTGTCCGGCGCGAGCTAGTTGCTAGTGCCGCGCCCATCGGGTGGCAGCCTGTGCCGCCCTCGCTCGGCGCGAGTCAGCGGCGCGCCTGTTTTCGCAGCTTGCGCAGCTGGGCCAGCGAGCGTGTGTTGGCCACCTGCGCGGCGGTCAGCCACGCCCGCCTGGCGGTGGCCACGCCCCAGCGCATGTTCTCGAGCGTGCGGACGCGGTGGGCGTCGGAGTCGATCACGATCGTGACCCCGGCCGCCGCGGCCGCGCGGGCGGCCTCGGCAGATAGGTCGCGGCGGTCCGGGTTGCCGTTGATCTCGAGCATCGTGCCCGTCCGCGCGGCGGCCTCGAAGACCGCGTCGAGGTCCACGGCGTAGGGGGGGCGGCGTTCGATCAGGCGACCGGTGGGGTGGGCGATCACGTCCACCAGCGGGTGTTCGATCGCCGTGATCATGCGCTCGGTCATCGCCTGCTCGCCGATCGCGAAGGAGGTGTGGACGCTCGCCACCAGCCAGTCCAGGTGGCCGAGCAGCTCGTCCTCGTAGTCCAATGACCCGTCGGTCAGGATGTTCACCTCGCTGCCCGCCAGCAGCTCGATCCCCTGCACGCGCTCGTTGGCCTGCGCCACCAGCTCGATCTGGCGTTCCAGCTGCTCGGGGGAGACGTCGTTGCCGAAGCCGTGGCTGGCCGAGTGGTCGGTGATGGCGAGGTAGTCGTAGCCCCTTTCCCGGGCCGCGGTCCCCATCTCCTCGATCGTGTTGTGCCCGTCGGAGGCGTGGGTGTGGCTGTGGAGGTCCCCGCGTATGTCCTGGAGCGTGATCAGCCGCGGCAGCGTCCCGTCCCGGGCCGCCTGCAGCTCGCCGCGGTCCTCGCGCAGCTCGGGCTCGATGTAGGGGAGGCCAACCAGCCCGTAGACCTCCTCCTCGGTCTCGCACGTGGTGCTCTTCCCGGTCGCGTCGTCGAGCACGCCGTACTCGGACAGGTGCAGGCCACGGCGCACCGCCAGCTCGCGCAGGGCCGCGTTGTGGGCGCCCGAGCCGGTGAGGTGCTGCAGCAGGTTCCCCCGCTGCTCCGGGGCGGCGATCCGCAGCTCGACGGCGATACCCGAGTGGGTCATCCCGCGCGCCCCCGCCTCGCCCGCGGAGCTAACGCTGGCGACCTGCTCGAGCTGGGCCAGCTGGGCCGCCAGCTGCGCCGGGGCGGAGCTCGTCGCCACCAGGTCGAGGTCCTTGACGCTGTCGGCCTGGCGGCGCAGCGAGCCGGCGATCAGCACCTCCGTGCCGGCGTCCGCGCGCTCGGCAAGCGCCGTCGCGAGCTCCTCTGCCAGCTCCGTGGCCCGGGACAGGATCACCCGCGCGGGCTCCCGCGAAGGGGCAGGACGGCTGTCGTCGGCGAGCGCCTCCAGGATGCGTTCCTCGAGCTTCGGCCCGAGCCCCTTGACCCCCCGCACCCGCTGGGCGAGTGCCGCCTCGCGCAGCGCGGGCACGGAGTCCACCCCGAGCTCGTCATACAGCAGCCGCGCGCGCTTGGCCCCGAGCCCCGGCAGGCGGGTGAGTTCCACCAGCCCGGGCGGGAACTTCGCCCGCAGGCGCTCGGCGGCCGGGATCGTGCCGGTTTCGGTCAGGTCGACGATCTTCTCCTGCAGGGTGGTGCCGATCCCCTTCAGCTCGGTGGCGCGGCCCTGACGGGCGAGGCCAGCGACCGAGACGGTCGCTTCGCGGACCGTTTTCGCGGCCGCCTTGTAGGCCGCCACGCGGTGCACGATCGCCCCGTCGAGCTCGTACAGGTCCGCCAGTTCCTCGAACGCCGCGGCGATCTGGGCGTTTGAGGGCTCTCGCTGGGCCACCGCTCGACAGGGTATGCGGGATCGCTCCGCGAGCCGACTGTCTAGGGTACGCGCCGAGCTGATGAGCGGCGAGGCGTGGCTGATACTGCCCACCTACAACGAGGCCGAGAACGTGGGCCCGATCGTCGGCGCCGCCGGCGAGGTTCTCGCGCGCGCCGCGCCGGAGGGCTTCCGGATCCTGATCGTGGACGACGGCTCACCCGACGGCACCGGCGAGCTGGCCGACCAGCTGGCGGACAAGCACGACTGGGTCTCGGTCCTGCACCGCACCGAGAAGGCAGGCATCGGGCCCGCCTACATCGCCGGCTTCCGCCACGCGCTGGCCCACGGGGCCGGCTACGTGATGGAGATGGACAGCGACTTCTCCCACGACCCCGCCGACCTCGCGCGGCTGCTGGGCGCGGTCCACGACGGGGCGGACCTGGCGCTCGGCTCGCGCTACGTGGACGGCGGCGGGGTGCGCAACTGGGGCCTCCTGCGGCGGGTGGTCAGCCAGGGCGGCTCGACCTACGCGCGGGTCGTGCTCGGCCTGCAGGTCAAAGACCTAACCGGCGGCTTCAAGTGCTTTCGCCGCGAGGTCCTGGAGACGATCTCGCTCGCCGACGTGCGCTCACGCGGCTACGCCTTCCAGGTCGAGCTCACCTACCGGGCGGTGCAGGCCGGCTTCCGCGTGGTCGAGGTCCCGATCGTGTTCCGCGACCGCGAGCTGGGAACGAGCAAGATGTCATGGCGGATCGCCGCCGAGGCGATGTGGCTGGTCCCGCTCATGCGCTTTCGCTGAGCGGTTCTCCCTACAGCCCGGGGCCGGCGGCGCCGATCAGTTGGGGATGGACGCCTCCGCATACGCCTTCACCCACGGGGTCAGGCGCACGCGCAGCACGCTGGTCGCCTGGCAGCGGGCGCCGCTGCGCGTTGTCGGGGGCTGGGCGGCGGGCTCCGCGGTGGCCGCCGCCGGGCTGCTGGTGGCGGTCCTGGCGGTCGCCTCGATCGATCACGGCTACCAGCAGATCATCAGCCTGCAGCCGCCGTTCACGGTCGGCGGCCCCCACGACGTCCTACAGCTGCTGCGCAGCAACATGCTCGTGCTGGCCCTGCACGCGATGGCCTGCGTGGCCGGCTTCATCGCCGGCAGCTCGCTGCCGCTGCAGGCCGACAGCCACAGCGGCGTCTCACGCTGGGTGCACGAACACGGGGGCAGAATCGCAATCGCCTTCGTGGTCGGCGCCACGGCCTTCTCGCTGAGCGCCCAGGCCTACGTGATCGGCCACACCCTGGCCGGTGTGTCCCACTTCCTGCACGTCTCCCCGGCGATCCTGCTGCTGGCGGTCCTGCCGCACGCGATCCCGGAGCTGGTGGCGCTGTTCCTGCCACTGGCGGCCTGGATCCTGGCCAGCCGCCGGGGCGCCTGGGATGAGCTGCTGGCGGCAACGGTCGTGACGGTCGCGATCGCGATCCCGGTACTCGTGCTGGCGGCGGTCGTCGAGGTCTACGTCTCGCCCCACCTGTTCACCGCCCTGACCCACATCCACCCGCCGATCATTCGCGCCAGCGAAGGCTGGATCGTGAAGGTCAACTAGCGCCGGGCGGCGGCTCCTCGCCGCGATCTCCGTCCTCTTCCTCCTCTTCTTCGCGTTCGCGCTCGGACTCCCCGCGGTAGAGCACGACCAGAAGCGCCACCGCGATCGAGATCGCGATCGTGATGATCAGCAGGCCGCTGCTGGAGACGCCGAGGGGGACCATGTCCTTCATTTTGTATAGTGAGGGTCAAGCGACCAAGGAGCAGACGATGGCAGGAACTCTCACACAGGTCACCGACACCAACTTCGACGCCGAGGTGCTCGAGGCCGAGGGCCCCGTGCTCGTCGACTTCTGGGCTCCCTGGTGCGGGCCCTGCCGGGTCGTCGCGCCGGTGCTCGAGGAGATTGCCTCCGAGCGCCCGGAGCTGCGGATCGTGAAGCTCAACACCGACGAGAACCCGCAGGTGGCCGCCCGCTACCAGATCCTCTCGATCCCCACGATGATGGTCTTCAGGGCCGGCGAGCCGGTCAAGACGATCATCGGCGCCTACCCGAAGAAGAAGCTCGAGGCCGAGCTCGAGCCGATCCTCGCTCCGGCCTGAACCCGACGCTCGTGCGCCGCGGCCCGAGTGCCGCGGCGTCTCGCCGGGACCCGAGCTTCGCGCTCAGCTCCGTGCGGCGCGCGTGAGGGAGATGCCGAGCCCCATCTCCTCGATGCGGGCCTCGTCCCGGTAGTACCCGTCCGGCGGGCCGGCTGCCTGCGGGGACCCGTCCGGCGTCGGGCCGGGCGAGGCGGCTGAACCCGGTCCGGCGGCGATCGTCAGCTGCACGGCGAGGGTCTCGCCGGCGATGTAGTCGCGATGGGCCTCAGCCGCCTCCAGCAGGGCGCCGTCGCCGTCGAGCGCCAGCGAGATGCGGTCCTCGACCTGCAGGCCCGCGTCTTTGCGCGCGTTCTGGACCGCGTGGACGATCTCCCGCGCGAGGCCCTCGCGGCGCAGTGGCTCGTCGAGGTTGAGGTCGAGCGCCACCGCGTGGGCACCCTCGCGCTCGACGCTGTAGCCCTCGGAGGCCCGCATCGTCAGGATCAGGTCCTCGGCGGTCAGCGTGTGCTCGCGGCCGCCCACCTCGATCCCCACGATGCCGCCGTCGCGCAGCACCTCGGCCACGTGGCCGGGGTCGAGCGCCGCTATCGCGGCCGCCACCAGCGGCATCTGCTTGCCGAACAGGGGGCCGAGCGAGCGGTAGTTGGGCTTCACCTCATAGCTGCCGAGCTCACCGGCCGCGGCCACGAAGCGGATGCTCGCCACGTTGAGCTCCTCGCGGACCACCTCGGTGAGCCGTTCGATCGCGGCCCGCTCGCGCCCGTCGGCCACCACCACCGCCTCGCGCAGCGGCTGGCGGACCTTGATCTTGGCCTTGCCACGGGCGCCCAGCCCGAGGCGCACGGTCTCGCGCGCGAGCGCCATCGCCTGCTCCAGATCGACGTCGCGGATCCCGATCTCCTGGGGCTCGGGGAAGTCGCACAGGTGCACGCTCGTGAGCGTCCCGTCGAGGTTGTCGTAGATCTCATCGGCGATGAACGGGCACAGCGGGGCGAGCATCCGGCTGACCGCCAGCAGGCAGCAGCGCAGGGTCGCGAAGGCGCTCGCCTCGCCGTCCCAGAAACGCCTCCGGGAGCGGCGTACGTACCAGTTGGAGAGGTCCTCCACGAGCGCCGCGATGGCCCGCCCGGCAGAGGTCGCGTCGTAGGCCTCGAGGCGTTCGGTCACCAGCTCGGCGGTGGCGGCGGTGCGTGACAGCGCCCAGCGGTCGAGGTCCTCGAGCATCTCTGCGCCGGTGCCCGCCGGGAACTCCGCCGCCGCCGATCCCTGCGCGGCCGCCGAATCCTCCAGGGCCTGCGCCGAGGCGTTCGCATACAGGGAGTAGAAGTAGTAGGTGGACCACAGCTGCTTGAGGAACAGGCGCACCCCTTCGCCGATCGTCTCGGCCGAGAAGCGGTAGCCGTCCCACGGCTGCTTGGACGTGAAGAAGTACCAGCGCAGGGCGTCCGCTCCGTAGGCGTCCAGCACCTCCCAGGGCTCGACCGCGTTGCCGCGTGACTTGGACATCTTCTGTCCCTGCTCGTCCAGGATCAGCCCGAGGCAGACCACGTTCTCGTAGGGCGCCGGGCGCGAGAGCAGCACCGCGATCGCCAGCAGCGAGTAGAACCAGCCGCGGGTCTGGTCCTGGGCCTCGCAGATGAACTGTGCCGGGTAGCTGTCGCCGAACAGCTGCTCGTGCTCGAACGGGAAGTGGTGCTGGGCGAACGGCATCGCGCCGGAGTCGAACCACACGTCGATCACCTCCGGCACGCGGCCCATCGGCTCCCCGCAGACGCCCCCGGAGCCGTCCTGCTCGGTGCACGGGAAGGCCAGCTCGTCGACGTAGGGGCGGTGGTGGTCGGCCAGCTCGCTGCCGCTGAGCCTGGCCAGCTCCTCGAAGGAGCCGATCACGCGGACATGGCCGCGCGAGCAGCGCCACACCGGCAGTGGCGTGCCCCAGTAGCGCTCGCGCGAGAGGGCCCAGTCGACGTTGTTGGCCAGCCAGTCCCCGAAGCGCCCGTGCTTGACGTGCGGCGGGTGCCAGTTGACGGTCTCGTTCGCCGCCAGCAGCTCGTCGCGGAGGCGCGAGGTGGAGATGTACCAGGAGGGTTTGGCGTAGTAGATGAGGGCGTTGTCCGAGCGCCAGCAGTGGGGGTAGGCGTGCTCGTAGTCCTCCACCTTCAGCACCAGCCCCCGCTCGCCCAGGTCCTCGAGCAGCTCCGCGGTCAGCTGCTCGTCCTTGACGAAGCGCCCGCCGTAGCTCTTGCCGTCGCGGCTCAGGACGCGCTCCTCGTAGGTGCCGTCGGGGCGCACCGGGTTGTACAGCGAGCCCGCCACGGCGGGGTCGAACGGCACCTGCGGGCTGGCGGCGGCCACGCGGTAGTCGTCCTCGCCAAAGGCCGGTGCCAGGTGCACGATGCCGGTCCCGTCCTCGGTCGTCACGAACCCGTCGGCCAGGATCGGCAGCGGCCCCGGCAGGCGGTCGCTGGCGGCGAAGATCGGCCCCTCGTAGGCGCCGAAGCGCTCCACCAGCTCGCTGCCGCTGAGGCGCTCGAGGATCTCGGCGGACTCCCCGAGCACCGCCCCGACCCTCGCCTCGGCCAGCACGAGCAGCTCGCCGTCCGCGCGGGCGCGCACGTAGGTGGCCTTCGGGGCCACCGCCAGGGCCACGTTCCCGGGCAGCGTCCAGGGCGTGGTGGTCCACACCAGCAGCCGCTCCTGGGCCCCCTGCACGGGCAGCTTCAGGTACACGCTCGGGTCCACCACGTCGCGGTAGCCGAGCGCCACCTCGTGCGAGGACAGGGTGGTCTCGCAGCGGGGACAGTAGGGGACCACCTTGTGACCCTCATACAGCAGCCCGCGCTCGTGGATCTGGGCCAGCGCCCACCACACCGACTCGATGTAGGTCTCGTCCAGCGTGCGGTAGGCGCCCTCCAGGTCCAGCCAGAAGCCGATCCGCTCGGTCAGCCGGTTCCACTCCTCCAGGAAGGCGAACACCGACGCCCGGCACTCGGCGTTGAAGCGCTCGATCCCGACCTCCTCCTCGATCTGGGCCTTGGAGGTGATGCCGAGTTTCTGTTCGACCGCGATCTCCACCGGCAGCCCGTGGCAGTCCCAGCCACCCTTGCGTTCCACATAGCGGCCCCGCATGGTCTGGAAGCGCGGGTAGATGTCCTTGAACACGCGCGAGAGCACGTGGTGGGTGCCCGGAGGCCCGTTGGCCGTCGGCGGGCCCTCGTAGAAGACCCAGCGCTCGCCGCCGGCACGGCGGCGCAGAGACTCCGCGAACACGTCCCGGTCGCGCCAGCGTCCCAGGATCTCGCGCTCGAGTGCGGGCAGCTGCTGCTGCGGGTCCACCTCGCGGCGGGGGATCAGCGGATGTCGCCTGGCCGCGCCCATCGGGCGGCCCATTGTAGGTGGGCTCCCCCCGCCCGAACGTACGATAGGGCGCCATGCGCCTGCGCCTGTACCACCACCACGACGGCGCGCGCGTCGCCTACCGCGAGTACGGCACGGGCCCGCCGCTGGCGCTGCTGCACTCGGGTCTGCTCTCGCACATGGAGTGGGAGCCGCTGGTGGAGCACCTCGGAGACCGCTTCCGTCTCGTGCTCCCCGACCTGCCCCTGCACGGCGACTCCGAGGCCCGTCCCCGCCACCCCTACACCCCCGACTGGTTCGCGGAGGTGATCGCGGCCTTCTGCGCGGAGGTGCTCGGCCCGCACCCGCTCGTCGCCGGCCACGGCGCGGGCGCCGAGATCCTGCTGCGGGCGGTCGCCGGCGGCCGTCTTGCGCCCTCGCGCATGGTGCTGATGCCCAATCGCATGCACGCGCCCCCGACCCGTCCCCGGCGCCGCCGCGGCTGGCAGCTGGTCACGAGCGCCGCCGCCGTCCCGGGTCTCGACAGCCTTCTCTCATACGGCGCGGGGGTCTTGTTCAGGCCGGAGTGGGGGGTACGCCTGTCCAGCCGCGCCAACCCCGCCGCCGCCGACCTGCTGCGCCACGCCTTCGCCGACGTCCCCGGCAACTCGAGCCTCGCCCGCTCGTGGGCCAAATGCGCCCGCCACTGGCCCTGCGGCGCCCACACGGAGCTGCTGGACCTGTATCCCCGCCTGCGGATGCCGGTGCTGCTGCTGTGGGCCGACCAGGACCGCAGCCATCCCCTGACCGCCGCGGAAGAGGCGCTGCCGCTGCTCGGCGACGGGGACCTGCGTGTGTTGCAGAGCTGCGGCTTCCTGATGGCCTATGACGATCCCGTCGGCCTCGCCCGCGAGCTGGCGGCCTTCTGCGGATAGCCGAATACCGCTCTGCCTATAGGGTGTGAGCATGCCCGCCAAAGCAGGATCGCGAAGCGACGGCAAAGCCCGCGCCGTCAGCAAAGCCCGCGCCGCCGCCAAGGTACGCGCCCCGCGGGCGGCCCAGAACGGGCGCGGCTCCGGGCGCAAGCTGTGGGGCGGTGAGACCGACAAGGCGGTCGACAACTTCCCCATCTCCGGACAGGTGGTTCCCGCGCCGGTGATCCACTGGCTGGCCCGCATCAAGGGCGCCTCCGCCGCCGTCAACGCCGAACTCGGACTGCTTCCCAAGCAGACCGCCGCACGCATCGAGCGGGCCGCGAAGGAGATCGCCTCCGGCCAGCACGACAGCCAGTTCCCGATCGACGTCTTCCAGACCGGGTCGGGCACCTCCACCAACACGAACACCAACGAGGTGATCGCGACCCTCGCCGGGTCCGGGGCGCACGCGAACGACCACGTCAACATGGGCCAGTCCTCCAACGACGTGTTCCCCTCGGCCGTCCACCTGGCGGCGCTGGAGCAGGCCCAGAACGAGCTGCTGCCGGCGCTCAAGCTGCTCGAACGCTCGCTGGCGCGCAAGGCCCGCAGCTTCAAGGACGTGGTCAAGTCGGGGCGCACGCACCTGATGGACGCGGTGCCCGTGACGCTCGGCCAGGAGTTCGGTGGCTACGCCGCCCAGATCGCCCTCGCCCAGGAGCGGATCTCCGCCGCGCTCGTGCACGTCGGGCAGGTACCGCTCGGCGGCACCGCCACCGGCACCGGCCTGAACACCCACCCCAAGTTCGCCGCCCGGGTACGCGCCCGCCTGCGCCGCGAATCGGGACTGCGCCAGATCGACGCCCCCAAGGATCCCTTCGAGGCCCAGGCCAGCCGCGACTCGCTGGTCGAGCTGTCGGGCGCGCTGAAGGTGCTCGCCGTGTCGCTCACCAAGATCGCCGGCGACCTCGCACTGATGGGCTCCGGTCCGCGGGCCGGGCTCGCTGAAATCCGGCTGCCCGAGCTGCAGAAGGGCTCCTCGATCATGCCCGGGAAGGTCAACCCGGTGATCCCCGAGGTCGTCCTGCAGGTATCCGCGCAGGTGATCGGCAACGACACCGCGATCACCGTCGCCGGCAGCCAGGGCCAGTTCGAGCTCAACGTCCGCATCCCGCTGATCGCGCTCAACCTGCTGGGCTCGATCAGTCTGCTGAGCAGCACCTGCCGCGTGTTCGCGGAGAAGTGCATCGACGGGATCGAGGCCAACCGCACCGGCACCGACGCCTCGGCCGGCGCGACACTCGCCGTGGTCACCGCCCTCAACGGGGCGATCGGCTACGACAAGGGCACCGAGATCGTCAAAAAGGCGACCGCTTCGGGCCGCCCCGTGCGTGAGGTCGCCCTCGAGGAGGGCGTGGACGCGAAGCTGTACGACTCGGTCGTGGACCTGCGCCGGATCGCGCGCGGCAACCAAGCCTAGCGCCCGCCGCACCCGCCCCGGACCCGCGTTAGTCTCGCCCGCATGCAGGATCTCGAGGCCTATCTCGCGCGACTCGGCCTCGGCGGGCGCCCGTCGCTGGCCGAGCTGCACCGCGCCCACGTCAGCTCGATCCCGTTCGAGAACCTCCAGTCCCACGGCGGCGAGCCGGTCTCGCTGGCCGGGCCCGACCTCGAGCGCAAGATCGTCGCCGAAGGGCGGGGCGGTTACTGCTTCGAGCACAACCTGCTGTTCGCCGCCGCGCTGCAGGGGCTCGGCTTCGAGGCGGAGCCGATGCTGGCCCGTGTCAGGTGGGCCGCTCCGCCCGGCACCGTCCGGCCCCGCGGGCACCTGCTGCTGCGGGTCACGGGCGAGGGTGGCGTGTGGCACGCCGACGTCGGCTTCGGGGCCGGCACGCTGCTGGAGCCGATCCCGTTCGGGCCCGGTGAGGAGCACGAGCAGGAGGGCTGGCGCTTTCGGGTCGTCCAGGACGGCGAGGAGCTCGTCCTGCAGAGCGTCTCGGCGGAGGAGTGGAGCGACCTCTACGCGTTCATCCCCAAACCGGTCCCGCTGGTCGACCTGGAGACGAGCAACTGGTTCACCTGCTCACATCCGGCGTCCCCGTTCGTGACCGGCCTGTTGATTGCAGCCCAGGCCGCGGACGGCACCCGCACCACGCTCAGCGACTGGGGCGAGCTCGAGCTGGTGACGCAGACCCCCGCGGGCCGCAGCTCGACGCCCGTCGCCCGCGAGCAGATCCCCGCGCTGCTGGCCGAGCGCTTCGGGCTGGAGGGCTTTGCGCTGGACTCCTCCGGGCGCGTCGTGCGGCCCGCCGGCTAGCTCGCGAAGCCCGCTAGGGGGCGAACAGGTCCAGCATCCAGCTCTTGCCTCCGTCCGAGTTGGCGATGTTGAAGATGAAGAAGTATTCGCGGCCGCTCTTCAGTTTCTTCACCGTCAGCGCGACCGTCTGGGTGCCGTCCTCGGTCAGGGAAGCGCGCTTGAGCGTTTTGTGGTGGTGAGAATCTTCCTTGTAACAGGCGCACTCGTTGAGCGAGTATTCGCCACTCGAGCCTTCGAGATCAAAGACTGCTTCCAGCTGCAGGGTGCGCGGGCCGGCGGGGGTGGCGGTGAAGCTCATCAGGTCCGGCTTGCCCGTGCCCAGTGCGCCCGGAGTCCTGAAGATTTCGGTTACGAATTGTTCTCCGGACGCGTTCTTGACCGACAGCGAGTACAGGTATTCCTGTGACTCTTCCAGCGCGACGGGCACTTCGATCGTCTGAGCTTCGGAGCCCGCGGGCAGCATTCCGCTGCCGACGACCTGGTTCTCTTCTTTGCCCGAACATTCAGCGTGGCCCGCGTGGTCCTTTTTGGTGACGATGAATTCACACGGTCTCCAACGCATATGCACCGTGTATTCCGCTTCCGATGAGCCGGGCGCGACCGCGGCTTCGATCGTGGCGCTCGAGGGGGTCAGTGCGGCGACGGTATGGCTGACGATCGTGGGGCGTTCTCCGGCCGCGAACGCGCTCTGGGCGCCAGCCACGGCGAGCAGGACCACGAACAGTCCGCTTACCCCAAGCAGCCTGCGAGACCTCGACATCGCTCCCCTCCATTCGTCTCCCCTTGCCAGGCCGAGTCTAATCACCCGCGCGGGGATTGGCAAAGGTCCCGCTCAGTCCGGCCCGAGGGCCGAATACAGTTTCGCCACCACCGACACGGCCGGCTTTGCGAGACCGCCGTAGGTGAACAGGCCCTTCTGGCTGAGGGCCTCGATCAGGCGCAGATTGGGCAGGTCTTTTTTGATCGAGCCGCCCTGGAAGGTCGGGTTCAGGGGGTAGTCCCGCAGCAGCCAGATCATCATCGCCGTGAGCGAGGGGTCGGCGGCGTAGACGTGGATGTGCTCCGCCAGCAGGCGCGCCTGGAAGGAGTAGGAGCCTGGCGCTCCGCCGGGGTTGAGCTCGTTGGATTCGGCCCCGAACTCGCTGATCACCAATACCCGGCCCGGGAACGTGCGCTGCATCGCGGCCAGGCGTGAGCGCATCATGGCTTCGAGCTGGGAGGGGGTGTCCCGGGGCGAGTCGTACCAGCCGCTGTAGTCGGTCTCCGCGATCGCGTCGATGTTGTCGTAGATCGTCCCCGGCGTGCCCGTGGGGGGATGGTCGCCCCAGATGTCGACGCCCACCAGGCGCGTGGGGTCGTAGGAGTGCAGCCAGTGGGCGGTGCGCTGGACGTACTGGACCTCGGCCTCGTCGCGCCCGTTGTGGGCGATCTCATCCGACAGGTTCCAGGCGAAGATCGACGGATGCAGCATCGCGGTGCGGGCGGCCAGCCGCGCCTGGGCTTCGGCTTCCGCCAGCAGCCGGGGAGTGGTCGAGTACCAGTTGCCCGCTCCTTCGACCGGTCCGATGCCCTGCCACACGAGGATCCCGGCGCGGTCCAGCCGTTCGAGCAGGCCGGGGTCGACCGGATGCTGGGAGCGGACCACGTTGGCGTGTATCTGCTCCAGCTCGCCGACGATACGTTCCTCGTCCGAGGGCGTGAGCGCGTCGCCATGGCCGACCGCGTCGGCCTGCACGGAGGCGCCGTGGAGCCTCAGCAGCTGCCCGTTGAGGTACACGTGGCCGCCGTGCCAGGTGAGCTGGCGCAAGCCCACGTGGGCGACGTAGGTGCTCTCGCCGGGCACTTCGAGGGTGAGGTCGTAGAGGTTGGGGTGGGCCGTCGACCACAGCGCGGGGTTCGTGACCGTCACCGTTGTGGTCGCGGTGGCGTTCTGCCCGTGTTCGAGCGTGAGTTCCGGGAACCTCAGCGGGATCTGTTCGGAGCCACGCGAGAGCATGCCGCTCGGGGTGAGGGTGCGTGCGCCGGCGCCGTTGTGCACGAGCACGCTGACACGCACGCGGGCCGGGCCGGCGTTGGTGTCCTGCTGGGGAAGCGTGGTCCGGATCCGCGGCTGGGAGAGTTCGCTCGGGCCGATCCGGCGGACCGTCACTTCGCCGTTGAGGCCGCCCCAGTTGAACCACGTGCGGTGGAAGCCTTCACGGGCCTGGCGTTCGGGGTTGCGCCAGTCGAGCCGCACGACGACGGTGTGTAAGCCGGGGGCAAGGGTGAGGCGGAATTCGAACGCCAGGTAGGAGCCGCGGTGGGAGCCCAGCGGCCTCCCGTCCACCCATACCGACGCCATGTAGTTCGCCGACTGGAAGGCCAGCACGTACACGCCCGCGGTTTCCGCCTGCAAGCTCGTGCGGTACCACGCCACCGAGCCGTCGTAGTTGACCCCGCCGGCGGCGCCCGCGTACGGCTTCGGCTCGACCACGTTGGGGACGCTCACCGTCTCGCCCGTGAAGCTCCCCCGTTCGTAGCGCAGGTGCTCCCCCCGGTTGCCGGGATCGCGCCGCAGGAGCCAGCTTCGCAGGGGCACCCGCCCGCCGGGTCCTTCGTAGATCAGCGGTGCGCCGGAGGGCTCCTGGGCGGAGACCTCGCCCGGGAGGGGCACGCCGAGCAGCACCACGAGCGCGGTGAGGAGCGTCAGGGGGATCCTGATTGGGAGTCTCAGCAAGCTGAACCTTCAACAAGCGACGCGGTCGATCGGAGCGCGTCGCTTGCCAGCAGCTGCTCGAGCACCCAAAGCGCACCAGCCTTTGACAGCGGCTCGTTGAGGTTCCCACACTTGGGGGACTGAACACAGGAGGGGCACCCGGAGGTGCATGGGCACTCGGCGATCAGCCGCCGCGCATCCCCACACAGCTCCTCGAAGCGGGTGAAGGCGATCGTCGCGATCCCGATCCCTCCGGGGTGGCCGTCGTGGATGAAGATCGTGGGGTTGCCGGTTTGGGGGTGGAAGTTGGTGGAAAGGCCCCCGATGTCCCAGCGGTCGCACATCGCCAGCAGCGGCAGGACCGCGATCTGGGCGTGCTCGGTCGCGTGCAGTGCGCCCAGCATGCTCTCGAGCGGCAGCTCACAGCCCGGATCCTGCAGGGCCGGCAGCTCGAACCACAGCGCCTGCGTCTCGAAGCTGGTGGGTGGCAGGTCGAGCCCCACCAGCTCCAGCGGGTTGTGGTCGGAGAGGCTGCGCCGCTGGTAGGCGAGGACCGTCTCGGTCACGCTCACCTCGCCGAAGGACAGCGTCACGCCGAGCGTCTCGCGGCGGTCCAGGAGGCGCCCGATGTCGGTGTCGGTGGCGCGCTTGGGCTGCGTGTACCAATCGCCCCGGAAGGGCGTCACCAGCGCCCGGCGCGTGTCCAGCTCCAGCGCCCGCACCTCGTAGGAGCTCCCGAGGTGCATGTACACGGCCCCCTCGTGGATCGTGCTGTGGGCTCTCGCCGCCTCGGTCGAGCCGAGCAGCTCGCCGGAGGACACGTCGACGATCTCAAAGCTGTCCGGCGAGGCGGAGCGCAGCGACACCTCCGCCGCCGGGTAGGAGTCCGGGTGCCGCGGCACGAAGGTGCCGGCGATCCCCCGGCGGCGCAGCTCTCCGGCGCTCTCCAGGGCCTCGGCGTGGCCCTCCCAGCGGGGGCCGAGAAAGCGCGCGTCCTCAGCGCCGAGGGGGCCCTCGTGGGCGGCGCACAGCAGGTGCGAACGGTAGATCGGAGCGCTCTCGTGGTCGAGGATGGCGGCCTCCACCGGTCGCTCCAGGAAGTCCTCGGGATGGCGGCAGAAGAACTGGTCCAGGGCGTCCTCGCCGGCCACGTACACGGCCAGGCCACGGCCACGACGCCCGGCCCTGCCCCACATCTGACGCAGCGAGGCGACGGTGCCCGGGAAGGTGACCACGAGCGCCGCGTCGAGCTCGCCGATGTCGATCCCCAGCTCCAGCGCGTCGGTCGTCACGACCGCTCGCAGCTCGCCCCGCATCAGACGCCCCTCGAGCTCCCGTCGCTGCTGGGAGGTGTAGCCGGCGCGGTAGGGGCTGACGAGCTCCGCCAGCTCGGGATCCTCGTCCTGCAGGCGACCTTTGACGAGCACGCTGAGCACCTCGACGCCCTTGCGGGACTTCACGAAACAGATCACCCGTGAGCCGCGGCGGACCAGCTCGGCCAGCAGCTCGGCGGCCTCGCCGAGCGAGGAGTGGCGGGCGCCGGACTGCTCGTCCTGGAGCGGCGGGTTCCAGATCGCGATCCGCCTCTGCGGCGCGGGAGCCCCGTCGCGGGAGATCAGCCTCACGTCCTCGAGCCCTGTCAGCTTCTCGGCCAGCTCCTGCGGGTTGGCGATCGTGGCCGAGCTGAGCAGGAAGCGCGGCTCGGTCCCGTAGGCGGCGGCGATCCGGCGCAGCCGGCGCAGCACGTTGGCGACGTGGGAGCCGAACACACCCCGGTAGACGTGGGCCTCGTCGATCACCACCACCGCGAGGTTGGCGAACAGCTCCGCCCAGGCGCCGTGGTTCGGCAGGATGCCGACGTGGAGCATGTCCGGGTTGCTGAGCACCACGTTGGCCGAGCGGCGGATCTCCCGGCGAGCCTCGCGCGGCGTGTCCCCGTCGTAGATCGCGCAGCGCAGCTGGCGCAGCCCGAGCGAGTTCAGCGCCCGGGCCTGGTCCTGGGCCAGGGCCTTGGTGGGATACAGGTACAGCGCCCGCGCGCGGCGATCGCGGCAGAGGACCTCCAGCGTCGGCAGGTTGAAGCACAGCGACTTGCCCGAGGCGGTGCCCGTGGTGACGATCACCGGGCCCTCCCAGGCCGCCTGCAGGGCCTCCGCCTGGTGGGAGTAGAGGCGCTCGATCCCCGCCCGCTGCAGGCCCGCGAGCAGGTCAGGGTGGAGCTCGCCCGGCAGCTCCGTGAACACCCCTGCGGTGGGCCCCTCGTTGGCTTCGCGGACGAGGCGGCCGTCCTCGCGACCCGCGTCCAACAGCGTGCTCCACGGCTCGATCGTCCGGTCCAGGGCCAAGGAAGCTGAGATAGTAGAGGCGATGGCCCGGACCCCCGGCGAGCGTTTCCCGCACGGACGGAGCTTTCATCACTCGCAGTTCGCCCCCGAGCGGATCGCGGCCGAGCGCCGGCAGACCGTGTCGGTATGCCTGCCGGCCAAGGAATGCGCCCGCACGGTCGGGCCGATCGTGGAGCAGCTGCTCCAGCTGCGCCAGGACGGAGTTCTCGACGAGGTGCTGGTGGTCGATGCGGCCTCCGAGGACGGCACCGCGGCACGGGCGGCCGCTGCCGGTGCGAGCGTCCGCCAGGAGGCCGAGCTGATGCCCCGGCAGGGCCCGGTGCTGGGCAAGGGCGATGCCCTCTGGCGCGCCCTTTCGGTGCTCGAGGGCGAGGTCGTGTGCTTCCTGGACGCCGACACCGAGGACTTCCGGGCCCACTTCGCCACCGGCCTGATCGGCGCCGCCTGCTGCGAGCCCGAGGTGGACTTCGCGAAGGCCTTCTACCGGCGTCCGGGGCCCGGCGGCGGGGCGGATCGCGACGGCGGCGGGCGGGTCAACCGCCTGATGGCCCGGCCGCTGCTGGCCGAGTTCTTCCCGGCGCTGGGATGGATCCGCCAGCCGCTGGCGGGAGAGGTGGCGGCCCGCCGGGAGCTGCTGGAGAGGCTTCCCTTCGCCACCGGCTACGGCGTGGAGATCGCGATGCTGATCGACGTCTTCAACGAGGTCGGGGCCGAACGGATGGTCCAGGTCGATCTCGAGGAGCACCGTCACGGGCACCAGTCCCTGAGCGCGCTCGAGCCGATGGCACAGACGGTCCTGGCCACGGTCGCCCGCCGCCTGCACGCGGAAGGCAGGCTGTCGGAGGAGGCTGCCGGAGCCCCGCCCGAGCGCCCGCCGCTGGCGAGCGTCGCGCTCGTCTGAGGGTCCCGTATGCGCTGCCTGTACCTCGACCTCGATGGCACCCTGCTCGGCCGCGGCGCGTCGCTGCTGCACGACGGCGAGGGCCGGGTCACGATCGCCGGCGTACGGGCCGTGCAGGCGTGCCTGCGTGCCGGGGTGGAGGTGGTGCTGATGTCGGGCCGCCGCCGGGCACAGGTCCACGAGGACGCTCGCCTGCTCGGCCAGGAGTCCTACATCTACGAGGCCGGTTCGTGCCTGGTGCTCGACGGCGAAGAGCTGTGGCTGACCGAGACGATGCTCCCCGGGGAGCTCACGATCGCCCAGCAGATCGAACGCTCGGGGGCCCCGCAGCTGCTGCTCGAGCACTACCAGGGGCGCCTGGAGTACCACGAGCCCTGGCACGTAGCGCGAGAGGTCTCGCACCTGTTCCGGGGTCTCGTGGACGCCGTCGAGGCCGACCGGCTGCTGGCCGAGCACGGCCACGGTGACCTGCGGCTGGTGGACAACGGAGCGGTCAGCCGGCGCTCGCAGGCGCTGGCGGCGCTGCCGCAGGTACGCGGGTACCACCTGCTGCCCGCCGCCGCCTCGAAGGCGAAGGCGGTGGCTGCCCACCGGCGTGCCCGTGGCTACGAGCGGGAGCAGACCTTCGCCGTGGGCGACAGCCGCGAGGACCTCGCCTGTGCCCGGGAGGTGGGCGTCTTCTGGCTGGTTGCCAACGCCCTCACCCGCGACCCCACGCTGCGCGAGGCGATCACCTGGCCGGACAACGTGAAGGTGGCCGAGCAGGGCCACGGTGAAGGCGTCTACGAGGCTGTGATCGCCACCTTGATGGAGGACTGAGCGCGGGCGACGACGCGGAGCGCCGCGGGCCGGCCGGCGGGCGCCGCCCCTGCCGGTCGGGCGCTCAGTGCCCCCTCAGGCGGGCCCAGACGCCGCGCCAGAAGCCTCGGCTCCCGCGCGTACGCCAGCGCGCGGGGGGCGGGACGGTGGCTCGCACCAGCGCGACCCAGTCCTCGAGCGGCAGCTCGCCGGCGATCAGGCGCGCGAGGGCAACCGTCACAGGTGCGCTGACATCCGCCTGCTCCAGCGCCCGTGCCAGCAGCGGGACCGACTCCAGGGCCTCGACCGCCTGTCCGATCCTCTCGGGGATCTCGGCTGAGGGCATCCCGGCGGCCAGCAGCTCGCCGGCGCGGCGGTTGCGGCTCTCGGGGGCCAGCGCGGTGGCCAGCAGGTCGCCCGTGCCGGCCAGGCCGATCAGCGTTTCCGGATGCGCGCCGAGGGGCTCGGCCCAGCGCCACACCTCGGCGAAGATGTGGCCCGCTGCCGCTCCGGCGGCGTTCGCCCCCTGCCTCTCGGTGGCGCCGGCGGCAAGCGCAGCCGCGTTCTTGGCGGCGCCGGCCAGCTCGACGCCCACGGGGTCGTTGGAGACCTCGCACACCACCCCCGCCCTCGTGAACACCTCAGCGAGCAGCTGGGCGAGCTCGCGCTGGGTGGAGGCGGCCACCAGGGCCGCGCCCGCGTGGACCATCTCCTGGGCATGGGCCGGCCCGCCGAGGGTCGCGACCCGTTCGGAGCCGAGTGCACGCTCGAGGGCCACCGTCGGCGGCAGTCCGTCGGGTGGGACGAGGCCCTTGGCGGCCGACACGACCGCGGCCTGGCGTGAGACGCCTTCACGGGCGAGCGCCGCGATCACCTCGGCGAGTGCGGAGGAGGGCACCGCCAGAAACACGAGGTCCGCCCGGCCGATGCTCGTCAGGGACGGCTCGACCGAAAGCTCGGCCGGCAGCTCGACGCCCGGCAGGTAGCACTTGTTCTCGCGTTCGCTCACCAGCAGGCCGGCCTGCTCCGGCGAGCGTGTGTGGAGCGTCACCCGCAGGCCGGCACGAACGAGCAGGACCGCCAGTGCGGTCCCGAATGAGCCCGCCCCGACGACGCTCGTGTATCTCACGCCCGAGATCTCCCGGCGGCGTGAGCGCCCGCTCCGTGAGGCGCTCCACGCGCGGGGCTCCGGCTCGCTCATCTCCACCCAACCTATCTTGAGGATGTGCCCGAGGGGGACACGATCCACCACGCCGCGATGCGGATCCGCTCGGTCCTCGAGGGGCGGGTGCCCCGAGAGATCCTCACGCCCCAGCCGCGCCACCGCCTGGACCGCTGGCCGGAGCGCCTGTCGGGCCGCCGCGTGGCGGCCGTGGACGCTCACGGCAAGCACCTGTTCCTGCGCTTCGCGCCCAGGGAGGCAGGGGCGGGCGGCCTGACGCTCCACTCCCACCTGCGCATGAGCGGCTCCTGGCGTGTGTACCCGCAGGGAAGGCCGTGGCGGCGCTCTCCCGGGCGCGCGTGGCTGGTGATCCGCACGGACGGCTGGGAGGTCGTGCAGTTCGACGGCCCTGTGCTCGAGCTGCTGAGCGACGCCCGCGCCGGGCGTGACCCGCAGCTGAGCCGGCTGGGGCCGGACGTGCTCGGCGAGCGCCTGGACGAGGCCTTGTTCCTGCGCAACCTCCGCGCGGAGGATCCCCGGCGTCCGGTCGGGGACTCGCTGCTGAACCAACGCATCCTGGCCGGGATCGGCAACCTCTGGAAGGCGGAGGCGTGCTTCGCCGCCGGCGTGGATCCGTGGCGGCCCACCGGCGAGGTGGGCGACGAGGAGGCGCTTCGGATCGTCGCATTCGCCCGCGAGCGCATGTCCCAGTCGGCCCGCGACGGCTTCGAGGCCCGCCCCCGGGCCGTCTACCGCCGCGCCGGCGAGCCCTGCCCCCGTTGTGGCACCACGATCCGTCAGCGCGGCCAGTGGGAGGACAACCGCCTCACCTTCTGGTGCCCGGGTTGTCAGCGCTGAACGTGCTCACGATGCACCACGGGGTGTCGTCGCTCGACAGGGCCTCCCCGGTGCGCTCGTCGCGTGCGGGTGATGCTCGCTCGGGTGCTCGATAATCCGCGCACCATGCCCGAGGAGTCCACGACGCCCGATCTCGCCGAGCGTATGAAGCGGTCCGTTGAGGCGTTCAACGCAGGGGACTTCGATTTGGCGGCGAGCTTCTATGCGCCCGATGCGCTGTTCTACCCGCGCGCCGTTGGCGTCTTGGAGGGCCGCGAGGCGATACGCGGCTTCTTTGAAGATTGGCACGGCATGTACGAGGAGTTCACGTTCGAGCTCGAGGAGTTCCGCGATCTCGGCAACGGCGTGGCGCTTAGCGTGGTCAGGCAGGGCGGTCGCCTCGCCGACACTGCCGCCTGGATTCACGATCGCTTTGCGCTCGTCTTCACATGGGCGGACGGCCTGATAGAGACGGAGACGAACTTCACCGACGCCGACGACGCACGTGCCGCCGCCGAACGGCTCGCGGAGGAACGGGGGCAGAACTCGGACTTCTGAGCTTGTCCCTTGAGGCCCCATCGCGGCCTTTAGTGAGATCGGGTTACGCGGCTCGGTGCCCGAGATCTCGGTGCCCCTTTCCGATATCATCTGTGGTCGTTTGAGGGACGCGCTCGGCGCGCTTCGCTCAACGAGGGAGGCGAGATCAAGAGGGTGATGTCGTGGTACGCGCGTGCATGCTTTGTGCTGCAAGCTTGGTCCTGGCGCTGAGTCTCGGCGGCGGCTTCAGCATCGCGTCCGCGAGCGGGGCGCCTGTCAAGTTGGAGGCCGAAGGAAGGGTGCTGAGCAACGGTGAACGCGGCTTCTTGGACTTGGAACTCGAACACCCGGGCATCCCGCCGTTCAGCGCGCCGCCGATCGTTGGGCCCGGGGTCTTCTGCGGAGCGGTCGTGGTGGCGAATATCGTTGAAAACAGCCTCCCGAGCGTCAAAGTCAAAGAAACGCCGCCGCTCTGGGAGGAAGAGGGCTGTCCGGGTCTCAACTACCCCATGTTCAGCGGTGTGTTCAGGGGCGCCACATTCAACGACACGGGACTTGGGAAGGCGGAAATCTCCAGAGTTTCCCTCACTGTCCCCGGACCATGCGTCTATGCGCTCCACCCCTTCGAAGGGACATTTTCGATTCCAGGCCCGGCGCGCTTTGAAGGGACGGCACGCGGCAGGCTGATCAGAGGCAAGCGCTGTCCGCGGTCCCGCCCGGTGCCGTTCACCGTTACGTTCCTCTCCGAAACCCCCAGTTTCGTGCCATTCACGACTTCGTTCTAGGGCGGTTCAGGCCGTCGGCCGGATCGGCCTGGCTCCCCGAGAAGGTGCAGATCTAGGCAATGTCGCAGGAGAATCTGGAGGTCGTCCGTCGAGCGGTCGCGGCACTCAACGCGCGTGACCTGGAGGGATATCTGGCGTGCTGCACCCAGGATGTGGAGCTCGATATCCCTGAGGTCATCGCGGGTGTCTATGAAGGCCCGCAGGGGATAAGGCGCTTCCTCACCGATGTCGAGGACACCGCCCCTGACTTTCACATCGACATCCAGGACCTGGAGGCGGTCGGAGAGGATCAGGTGCTGGCCCCCATCCAGACCGGCTCCCACGGACGCGCGAGCGGCATTCCCATGGCGACGACGCAGACGAACGTCTATGACCTTGTCGAGGGCAAGATCAGGCGAATCCGAATCTTCGCCGACCATCACAAGGCCCTCAAAGCCGTGGGGCTGGAGGAGTAGGCGAGAACTCCACGCCAGCGGCTCAGGGGCGGTGGGTCATCCTTCCGCCCTTCGGGCCGGGAAGCCCGGCAAGAACCTCTTGCGCGAGTGTGCGTCCTGCCGCCAGCAGCGACCGTGGGGCGCCCGCCTGGAGGACGAGCTGCAGGTCGAGGATGCGCGCCTGGAAGGAGTCCAGGCCGTTCTCCGCGGTGATCGCGTAACAGGGGACCCCTCCCTGGCGGGCGCGGGTGGCCAGCTCGAAGGCTGGGGTGTCCTGGAGCACGTCCCCGTCCAGGCGGGCCGCTGCGATCAGCAGAGCACGGGCGGCGGGCAGGCGCTGGAGGAAGTGCTCCCGCTCGAGCACGTCCTGGAGCTCGGGTCCCGCTCTCAGGCTGCCGGGCAGGGCCAGCACGTCGGGCTCGGGGAGACCTTCCTCCTGCATCCCTCGTGCCAGCCAGCGGGCCACCGCGTCGGCGCCGAGGGTGGCCCCGAACGGCTCGCCGACGAGCAGCAGGCGGAGGTTGAGGGGCACATGCGGCATCCTTTCAGCCGATGGCCGCCAAGAAGGGTGAGAGCGTCGTGCTGGAGGCCGGCGGCCGCGAGGTTCGCCTCAGCAACCCGGGCAAGGTCTTCTTCCCCGAGCCCGGCCTGACGAAGCTCGACCTCGCCAACTACTACCTCGAGTGCCAGGAGGCCGTCGTGCGCGGCCTGCGGGACCGCCCGACGGTCCTGAAGCGCTGGGTGGACGGCGTGCAGGGGAAGCCGTTCTTCCAGAAGCGGGTTCCCGACAGCGCGCCGGAGTGGCTGGAGACGGCCACCGTGACCTTTCCCAGCGGGCGCCACGCCCGCGAGCTGGTCCCCAACGACGGGGCCCACCTGCTGTGGGGCGTGAACCTCGGCGTGGTCGACTGGAACCCCTGGCCGGTGCGCCGGGCCGACCTCGACCACCCCGACGAGCTGCGGGTGGATCTCGACCCCCAGCCGGGAGTCGAGTTCGACGAGGTCCGCCAGGTCGCGCTGACGGTGCGAGAGGTCTTGAGCGAGCACGCCCTCGAGGGCTTCCCGAAGACGTCGGGCTCGCGGGGGATCCACATCTACGTACGCATCGAGCCGCAGGAGAGCTTCGAAGAAGTGCGCCGCGCGGCCCTCGCCCTGGCACGGGAGGTCGAGCGGCGGATGCCCGGGCGGGCCACCAGCCGCTGGTGGAAGGAGGAACGCGAAGGGGTGTTCATCGACTACAACCAGAACGCCCGCGACCGCACAATCGCCTCGGCCTACTCCGTGCGGGCGGTGCCCGACGCCCGCGTCTCCTGTCCGCTGGAGTGGGACGAGGTCCCCGACGTGGAGCCGGCCGAGCTGACGCTGCAGACGGTGCCTGCGCGGCTGCGCGAGCGGGGCGATCCCTCGGCGGCCCTGGACGAGCGGGTCGGCAAGCTCGATCAGCTGCTGGAGCTGGCCGTCCGCGACGAGCAGGAAGGCCTCGGCGACGCTCCCTGGCCGCCCCATTTCCGCAAGCGCAGCGGCGAGCCGCCGCGCGTCCAGCCCAGTCGCGCCCGCTCGCGCAAGGCAAAGCGGTGACGCTGCCGCTGAGCCCGCCGCTGGCGCCCCAGCTGGCCCTCTCGCGCAAGACGCTGCCGGAAGGGGAGGAGTACTGCTACGAGGTCAAGCTGGACGGCTTTCGCTGCCTGGCCTTCGTGGACGGGGAGGACGTCTACCTGCAGTCCCGCAACGGCCGTCCGCTCGGGCGCTACTTCCCCGAGCTGACGTTCCCGCCCGGGCGCTACGTGCTCGACGGCGAGATCGTGGTGCGCGACTCCGAGGGGCACGAGGATTTCGACGCCCTCGGCCAGCGGATCCACCCGGCGGAGTCACGCATCCAGCGCCTGTCCCAGGAGACCCCTTCCCGGTACGTGGTCTTCGACCTGCTCGCGCTCGATGACGAGGCGCTGCTCGAGCAGCCGTTCACCGCTCGTCGCGAGCGCCTGCGAGGGCTCGTGGGCAGCGATGGCTTCGCCGATGCCCCGATCGAGACGATCCCCAGCTCCGACACGGCCGAGGGTGCCGAGGTCTGGCTCCAGCGGGCCGAGGGTGCGATCGCCAAGCAGCGCGACGCCCCCTACCTCCCGGGCGAGCGCAAGGGGATGGTGAAGGTCAAGCGCGTACGTACGATCGACGCCGTCGTGGTGGGCTGGCGTCCGGGCAAGGCGGAGAACACCGTGGGTGCGCTGATCCTCGGTCTCTACGACGGCTCCGATCTGCGCGTGGTGGGACACTGCTCGGGGCTGACCGCAGCCGAGAAGAGCAGGCTGGTGGGATTCCTGGCGCCGTATGAGACGGGTGAGCGGGGCTCCGGGGAGAAGAGCCGCTGGAGCGGGGGGCGCGACCTGGAGTGGGTCGGCCTGCGGCCGGAGCTGGTGGTGGAGATCGACTTCGACCACGTCTCCGCCGGGCGCATCCGCCACGGCGCCAAGCTACGCCGCTGGCGCGAGGACAAGCCGCCGCCGGAGTGCACCTTCGACCAGCTGTCGCTGTAGGCGGCCACAGATCCGGCGGGTAGCCGGCCGCAGCCCGAGTCGCCGCAGCGGCCCGGCCGGCGCGGGGCTCTAGCATCCCCGGCGTGAACGACGCGGAGGGGACGCAGGCGACGGTCGCCGAGGAGGAGTACCTGCAGAGCCTGTTCTGGCTGCAGGAGGCCGAACTCCCGATGACGGCGGCCAACGTCGCGCGGGCGATGCAGCTCTCGCCGCCCACCGTCCACGAGATGATCGGGCGCCTGGAAAGCGACGGCTACATCACCCGGGCGGCCGACCGCTCGATCGCCTTCACCGACTCGGGTGCCCGGCACGCAGAGGACATCGTGCGCCGCCACCGGATGATCGAGCGCTTCCTCACCGACGTTCTCGGTGTGCCCTGGGACGAGGTCCACGAGGAGGCCGAGCGACTGGAGCACGCGATGTCGCCCGTGCTGGAGGAGCGCATGATGGCCGCTATCGGCGACGCCAAGACGTGCCCCCACGGCCACCCGATCGTGGCCGGCAGCCGCCTCGCGGGCGTCCCCCTCGCCGACGTGGAGGTCGGGGCGACGGTGCGGGTGCTGCGCTTCGAGAACGAGGCCGAGGACCTGCTCCACTACCTGAAGGCATCGGGCCTCGAGCCCGGTCTCGACGGAACGCTCGAGGAGCGCGCCGAGGAGCGCGTGGCGCTCCGCACCTCCGACGGGCAGCTGCTCAGCATCACGCCGAGCGTCGCGGAGACTGTGTCGGTGATCGCCGACCCCTCCCCGCCGCCGCGCACGGCTCTCCCCGAGCAGCTCGTGCTCGGGCAGCGCTACGGGCGCTAGGCCGGGCGGAACCGCGGGCGCAGACCGCCGCCGGCCTCCGGAGGGCTCGAGGCGACAGGGCCTAAAGACGCCGGCCGCCGGAGCGCGATGCCCCGGCGGCCGGTGTATGACTATCTAGGTGCTGGCGCTATTCGGTGTACTTGAACGGCGCCCCCTTGCTCTTGGCGCCGTTCACGATTGCTATGACCTTGACCACCTTTTCGGCCTTGGCCCCTTTGGGCGAGACTGCCGTGCATTCCGTCGTGGAGGTGCAGTCCACTTCCGACGACGGGTTGCCCTTGTTGAATTCGATCTTGGTGCCGTGTTCGCCGGGTTCGAACCCGAACCCTTTGATCGTGACCACCGTACCGCCGGCAAGTGGACCTTCGCCCGGTGAGACCGAAGTGATTTCCGGCTTGCCGTAGAGGTATTCGCTACCGCTGCCGGGCGCGCTGGTCCCTGCATTGGTCAGCACCGTGACTCCCACTTTGCCGACACCCGGAGGAGCGGTCACCACGAGCTCCTTCGTTTCTTCCTTCGTGACGGTCGCTTCGGAGTCGCCGAAGAACACCGCGACGACGTGTTCGAAGTTTTGGCCCTTGATCTTGACCGCGTTCCCACCTTTCGCATCGCCCTTCTTCCCTGAGAGCTTTTCTACGACCGGGCTGGCGGTGCCGTTCGTGGTGATGAAGTTCTTGTTTTCGCCTTCACCACCGCGCCCTACGCCGCCGGCGTTGACCGCCACGATGCGGACGAGGTATTGGGTGCCTTTTTCGAGTCCGGTAATTTTGGCACTGACGGGGACGTATGTTTCGCCGTTGCCGGGTAGGGCGCTGCATTCTGCGACTTTCCCCAGCGCTCGGGTCGTCCCGTATTCGAAGAAGCACTGCGTGACTTCTCCGCCCTGGGGGTTCACCGACGCGGACAGTTCCGCCGCTTCGTTGGTCACGTTCTTGGCGTGATGCATCAACACGCTCGGGGCAGTAGGCCGAGTCGTGAATTGTTTGTTGCCGCTCACGCCTTCGCCGAGTGAGTTTTCTGCGGTGAGGCGGTACTCGTAGGTCGTCGCTTCGGCGAGTCCGGTCAGTTTCACGCTGACCGGTTCCTTCGCTTCACCTTCGCCAGGCGGCAGCGATTCACACGGAATCGATTTTTCGAGGGGCCCTTCACTTTCGGTCGGCCTGCCGTATTCGAACGTGCACGCCGTGACTTCTGCACCCTCCGGAATCACGGTGCCCCTCAGCGTAGCCGTCGTGCGTTCAACCGCCCCGGCGATCAGTCCACCAGGGTTCGGCCCCGACGGCTCCGTGGTGAAGTTGTTGTTGCCGCCCTTGTCTTCACCGAACGCGTTTTTCGCGTGCAGGCGGTAGTAGTACTTCGTTTTTTCGGCCAGGCTGCTGATTTTGGCTTCCACGCGCTTCGCTTCGGACGGTTCCCCGCCTGCTGCGATGGTGGCCGGCACACATGTAGCGGTTTTCGTCTCGTTGTTCGCTTCGGTGCCGTAGCTGAAGGAGCATTCGGTCACTTCCGAGTCCCTGGGCGTCACGTAGCCGACGAGGGTCGCCGACGTGTGCTTGATTTCGATCGCCGGTTCGGTGTTGGCGTGCGGCTTGTTGGGAAGCGTGGCGAATTCATGGATTGCGCCGGTTTTCGAACCGTTGGTGTTTTTGGCCGTGATGCGGAAGAAGTAGGTCGTCGTTTCGCTGAGACCTCCCAGCTGCGCGTACTCCTGCACCCTGATCGGCCGTTCGCCGGGGGCGAAGGCGCAGGGAGCGATTTTGCTGAGGCTCCCTTCGGAGGTCCCGTATTCGAATTTGCATTCGGTGCTGGCGCCATTCGGTTCGACCGTTGCTTCCACCACCGCCGTGGTGCGGGTGACCTGCTCGGCCCTTTCCGTTTCGACGCCGGGCGCTCCGCCGCTGGCGAAGGCTCCGATTGCCCCCAGAAGTCCCAGTGCTACGGCGAGCAGGCCCGCCACGCCGGCCAGAAGCGTCCGAGCTCCCGGGCGCGGGGCGTGGGCGCCCTTCGGTCGGCTCCGCCGACCTCCCTTGCGATCAAGCATGATTCCCTCCCAATTGGCTTTGAACCACGGACTTATCAAGCGATCAATCCGCTGCTCCCCCGCCGGCGCCCCTTCCCGCCGGAAAGCCACGTGTATGACCCAACCGTCAGCCTAGTCCTCACGGACCCGGCCTGTCAAACAGCGGCGGCTTCGCAGGTCGCGAAAGAAAACGGCCGCCGGACCTGGGAAGGCCCGGCGGCCGCTGTACGGCTATCTAGTTCCTGTCGCTGCTACTTGTACGTGAACTTCACACCCTTGCCCTTGACGCCGCCGACGATCGGGTAGACGCTGACTGGGCCGGTCTTAGGTGTCGGTACTTTGTGCTTCAGCTTGACCTCGGCCGGTGGCGCTATCACCACGCAGCTGGTGGTCGAGGCGCATTCGACAGAGGTCGCCTTGACCTTGCCGAAAACGAATTCGGTCCCATGCGACAGTTCGAAGCCGGCGCCTTCGACGGTGACTTCGGTCCCGCCGGAGGCCGGCCCTTCGTTCGGGCTGAGCCCGGTGATGAACGACTTGCCGTATTGGTAGTGGTCCTTGCCGGTGATCGCGCTGCTGCCGTTGTGGGCGGTGAACACCGTGACGTCGACCGTGCCGGTGGCGCCCGGTGGCGCGATGACTTCGATGAAGCCTTCTTTGTTCACGTTGCCGTTTTCGAACTTCACGACTTCGGCTTCGGCGAAGCCGAAGTCCACGGCGGTGACTTCTTCGAAGTTTTCGCCGTTGATCTTGACCGTGTTGCCTCCGGCCGCGGTCGCCTTCTTGGGCGTGACCTTGTTGACGATCGGGGCTTTGTTTCCTTCGGCGGTGGTGAAGTTGTGGTGTTCACCTTCTCCGCCGCGGTCGGAGCCCTTTTCGTTGAAGGCCTCAACACGCACCTGGTAGGTGGTGTTGGGTGTCAGGCCAGTGATTTTGGCGTGCACCTTCACCAATTCGTCACCTTCGAGCAGTCCGTCTTCGCATGGTGCCACTTTGCCGAGTGCCTGCGTGGTCCCGTATTCGAAATAGCATTCCGTCGGCGATTCCTTGGGGTTGACCGCCGCGACCAGTTCGGCCGAGGTCGCGGTCACGTTGTGGGCGAAGTGCATCATCACGTTCGGTCCGGCCGGCAGCGTCGTGAAGTCGGCGGATTCGCTGATGTCGGTGCCCTGGGAGTTCGTCACGACTAGGCGGACCGAGTATTCGGTGCCTTCCTGCAGGCCTTCCACCGGCGCTTTGACTTCTTCCCGGGTTTCGCCGCTCAGGACGCCAAACGATTCACAGGGAACGGTTGTGGTGATGTTCGGCGCGACGCCGTATTCGAATTTGCAGGCCGTGATTTTGGATCCGTTCGGCCTTGCGTAACCCCACAGGGTCGCCGTGGTGCGTTCGATGAACTTGCCGCCTTCGCTGTTTGCGTGCGGCGCTGCCGGCAGCGTCTCGAAGTTGTGTTTGCCGCCGACGTCTTCGCCGAAGGCGTTCTTTGCGACCAGGCGGTAGTAGTAGGTCGTGCTTTCACCGAGGCCGCTGAGGTTCGCCGACACGAACACAGGTTCGGACGGTTCGCCGCCTGTCGGCACCGTCTGCGCACAGTTCGCCACTTCCGACAGGCTTGCTGGGTTGGTGCCCCATTCGAAGAAGCACTGCGTCACTTCGGAGTCATTCGGCGTCACGAAGCCGGTCAGCGTCGCCTGCGTGTGCTTGACGTCTTCGGTCGGTTCCGTGTTGGCGTGGGGTGCGGTCGGCAGCGTCGTAAAGCTCTTTTCTTCGCCGTTGATCGTCCCGTGTTCGTTGCTGGCGTGGATGCGCCAGTAGTAGGTCTTGCTTTCTTCGAGGCCTTTCAGGTTGGCGAACTCGGGGACCCCGATGTTGCGGCTGCCCGGTTTGAACAGGCATTTTTCTGTCTGGCTGAGCGCGCCTTTGGTGGTCCCGTATTCGAATTGGCATTCGGTTTCGCTGCCGTGCGGGAACACTTTGGCTTCGAGCACCGCTTCGTGGCGCGTGATTTCAACTGAATGCTTGCTTTCGGCCCCGGGCGCCGCGCCGCTGGCGAATGCTCCGATGGCCCCCAGAAGTCCAAGTGCTACGGCGAGCACGGCCACCACGCCGGCCGAGAGCATCCGGGCTCCCGGGCGCCTGGCATGCGTGCCCTTCGGTCGGCTCGGCCGACCTCGCTTGCGGTCAAACATCATTCCCTCCCAATTTGGCTTTGAACCACGGACTTATCGAGCGATCGATCCGCTGCTCCCCCGCCGGCGCCCCTTCCTTGCCGGAAAGCCATGCGTTCTGACGCAAGCCGAAGCCTAGTCCTCCCAGACCCGACCTGTCAACTTGGCCGGCCGGCCGATTACGGCATGGCTACGGGGAAAAACGGCCCCGCGTGGGCTACAGCGAGCGGTAGGCCTCGGCCAGGCGGCTGACGCCGGCCTCGATCTGCTCGGGCGTGACCCCCGAGTAGGCCAGCCGCAGGGCGTTCTCGCCGCCCTCCAGCATGAAGTCGGTGCCCTTCACGAACGCCACCCCGCGCTCGGCGGCAGCGTCGAAGAGCGCCGCCACGTGGGTTCCCTCGGGCAGCGTGACCCACATGAAGTAGCCCCCCTCGGGCTCGACGAACCGGGCCTCGGGGAGCTCCCGGCGCAGCGCGCCCGCGAGCGTGGCGGCGCGCTCGGCCAGGGCGGCCCGCACGGTTTCGATCGAGCGCTCGATGGCCCCAGAGGCGCAGAACTCGTACACGATCGACTGGGCCACCATGTTCGGTGAGATGTAGGTGTTGGTGGCCAGCTTGGCGATCGCGGCGATCAGTTCCGGAGGCCCGACCAGGTAGCCCACCCGGATCCCGGGGCAGACGGTCTTCGAGAACGACGACGCGTACACGACGTGCTCGGGGTTCAGCGACAGCATCGTCGGAGGCGAGGCCTCGCCGAAGCGCAGGGCCACATAGGGGTCGTCCTCGAACACGAGGAAGCCGTGGTCGCCCGCGAGCTGCATGAGGCGCTTGCGCTTCTCCACCGACAGCGTGTAGCCGGCCGGGTTCTGGAAGTTGGGGATGATGTGGGCCAGCGTCGGGCGCACGCCCCCGGCCGGGCTCAGCAGCTGCTCCAGGGCGTCCACGTCGATGCCGTCCGGCTGCAGCTCGACGGCGTGGATGCGAGCCCCGCGTTCGCGCAGCGAGAGCAGCGTGCGGTCATAGGTGGGGCGCTCGACGATCACCTCGTCGCCGGAGCGGACCAGGTGCTCGAACAGGAACGCGTCCGCCTGCATCGACCCGTTCGTCACCAGCACCCGCTCGGGCTCGACGCCGTGGTGCTCGGCGATCCAGCTGCGCAGGCGCGGGTAGCCGATCGAGGTGCCGTACGCGGTTGTGCCGGCGGGGTCGCTCTCGAAGGCGCGCACGGCCGCGTCGCGCAGGCCCTCCACGTCCACGATGTCCAGCGACGGGGCACCACGCGCGAAGGAGATGGTCGAGGTGGGGGGGCCCGGCATAGCGGCGTAGCTTAGGCGGCCGAGGACTTCGTCGTACTCGTGCGTCAGCTCAGAGGCCGTCTGCGAGAGGCGTTCACGAAAGCGCAGCAGCTCCTGCGAAGCCGAGGCCGGCGCGTCGGGTGCCCTGGTGCCGCCGAGCGGAGCCGCAGAGGACCCGCCGAGAGCCGCAATGGTGCCTTCGGGCGCCACCGCGGGATCGCCGGCGAACCCCCCGCCGGAAGCTCCGTCGGGCGCGCGGGACTCCAACGCCTCGTCGATGATCCTGCCCTGGTGGGCCTCCTCGGGGCCGGCCGCGGGAGCGGGCATCGACTGCGGGGGGCCGGACACGATCGCTGCGGGAGCCGGCACGCTGCCCACGGGGGCAGGGACGCCGGCCGCGGGAGCCGTCACGGCCGCGGGCGCGAGCCCGCCGGGTGGGGGCGGCGGCACGGCCGCCGCGGGAGCGAGCCCACCGGGGACGCCCATGGGTCGGTCGGGGTCGGGGGCACCCGGCTCGGTGATGGTGCGCAGGGCGCGCTCCAGCTCTCCGATCTTGAGCTGCAGCTCGGCGAGTGTGTCGGCGATGCCCTGGTCCACTACGGCCAAGCCTAGCCGTGGGCCTACCGGGCGCTGCGTGGCTGTTCGCGGCTCGCCGCCATCCAAGCGGCGGACGAGGGCTCGGTTGCCGCGATCAGGCTGCCCCGGCGGGGGCGCCGCCGAGCACCTCGACGGCGATCGAGGCCGCTTCGGTGGGGGTCCGCCCGACGCGTACGCCGCGCTGCTCGAACGCCTCGGCCTTGGCGGCCGCCGTGCCCGCGCTTCCCGAGACGATCGCCCCGGCGTGGCCCATCTGCTTGCCCGGGGGGGCGGTGAAGCCGGCGATGTATGCGACCACGGGCTTGCTCATGTTGGCCTGGATGTACTCCGCGGCCTCCTCCTCGGCCGAGCCCCCGATCTCCCCTGAGAGGACCACCAGTTCCGTCTGCTCGTCGGCCTCGAACAGCTCCAGGACGTCGACGAACGAGGAGCCCGGGACCGGGTCCCCGCCGATCCCCACGATCGTGCTGCAGCCGAATCCGGCCTGGGCGATCTCGTTGCCGATCTGGTAGGTCAGGGTGCCCGAGCGGGAGACCACGCCGACGTTGCCGGGCTTGAAGAACGCCGCCGGGATGATGCCGACGTTGGCCTTCCCGGGGGACAGGATTCCGGGGCAGTTCGGGCCCACCAGGCGTGTGCCGGGGTGGTCGCGCTTGAGCGTGTTGTAGACGCGCAGCTCGTCGTGGGCGGGGATGCCCTCCGTGATCGTGACGACCAGCTCCACGCCGGCGGCCGCCGCCTCGAGGATCGAGTCGGCCGCGAAGCGGGGCGGGACGAAGATCATGGCCGTGTTCGGCTGGGACTCCCGCACCGCCTCCGCCCAGCTGTCGAACACCGGGATCCCCTCGACGTCCTGGCCGCCCTTGCCGGGGGTCACGCCGCCCACCACGTTGGTCCCGTAGTTGCGGTTGTTGAGCGTGTGGAAGGTCCCCTCCCGGCCGGTGATGCCGGCCACGGCCAGGCGCGTGCCCTCGTCGACGAGGACCGACATCAGACGCTCGCCTCCTGCGCCGCGGAGGACATCAGGCTCCGGCTCCCACGGGCCGCCCGGCGGCCAGCGCGACGACCATCTCGGCGGCCTCGTTCATGGTCTTGGCGGCGTGGACGTTGGGCAGGGCCGCCTCCTGCAGGAGCCTGCGGCCCTCGACGTCGTTGGTCCCGTCCAGGCGCACGACGAAGGGCACGTCCGGTTTGATCTGCTCGAAGGCCTCGATCAGCCCGAGGGCGACCTCGTCACAGCGGGTGATGCCGCCGAAGATGTTGAACAGGACCGCCTTCACGTTCTCGTTGGCGAGCAGCAGCTCGACCGCCTGGCGGATCTTCTCGGCGTTGGAGCCGCCGCCGGCATCGAGGAAGTTCGCCGGCGAGCCGCCCGCGTGGGCGACCACGTCGAGGGTCGACATGACCAGCCCGGCACCGTTGCCGAGGATGCCGATGTCGCCGTCGAGCTTGACGTACTGGACGCCCTGTTCACGGGCCCGGCGCTCGATCGGGTCTTCGTTCTCGGCGTCGGAGAGATCCTGGTTGTCGGGGTGGCGGAAGAGTGCGTTCCCGTCCAGGGAGACCTTCGAGTCCAGCGCCCTGACCTCCCTCTCGGGGGTCACGATCAGGGGGTTGATCTCGGCCAGGGTGGCGTCCTCGGTGTCCCACACCTCATACAGGGCCACGAGTGCGTCACCCACCTGCTCGATCACATCCGCGTCGGCGCCGCCCTCGGTGGCGATCGACACGCCCTCCTCGCGGGCGAGTCCGGCCAGCGGATCCACGTGGTGGCGGATCAGGCGCTCGGGGTTGCGCTCGGCCACCTCTTCGATGTCCACGCCCCCTTCGGTGCTGAACATCACCAGCGGCTTCTTCGCCGAGCGGTCGAGCAGGACCGCGGCGTAGTACTCGGAGGCGATGTCCGACGCGTGCTCGATCCACACCGTGCCGACGGTGTGGCCGCGGATGTCCATCCCGAGGATGTTCCCGGCGTGCTCGCGCAGCTCCGCCTCGTCGGCGGCAAGCTTGACCCCGCCGGCCTTGCCGCGCCCGCCGATCAGCACCTGCGCCTTGACGACGACGGGGTAGCCGATCCCGGCTGCCGCGGCCACCGCATCCTCGACGTTCTCGACTGCTCTGCCGGAGGACACCTTCAGGCCGTGGCGCGCGAACAGCTGCTTGCCTTGGTACTCAAGCAGGTCCATTTGCGGCGCGGGACTCTAACGCAAAGCCGGATTCCCGCGCTGCGATCACGAATTTCGGCCGAGATCCGGGATTTCTGCTCCGGCGCGGCATAATGCCCGTCGCTCATGCCGATACCTAAGAACGTCTCCTTTGTCACGTTCGACGTGTACGGCACCCTGATCGACTGGGAGACGGGCGTCTACGAAGCCTTCGCCAAGGAGGCCGAACGTGATGGCTTCGAGCTGGATCGCAACGTCCTGATCCCGATGTTCCACGAGATCGAGCAGGAAATCGAGGCCGGCTCCTATGAGCTCTACGCCGAGGTGCTGCGGCGGACGGCCCTGGAGATCGCCAAACGGCTCGAGTGGAACCTCGAGCCCTCGCGGTCGGGCTTCCTGCCGGAATCGGTCCAGCGCTGGAAACCCTTCAGGGAGACCAACCCCCAGCTCGTGAAGCTGGCCAAGAAGTACAAACTCGGCCTGCTCTCGAACATCGACGACAAGCTGCTGGGGCAGACCCGCCGCCACATTCCCACCGACTTCGACCTCGTGGTGACCGCCCAGCAGGTCCGCTCCTACAAGCCCGAGCCGGCCCACTTCACCGAGTGCGCCCGGCGGATCGGCGGCAAGCGGGGCTGGGTCCACGTCGCGGCCAGCCACTATCACGACGTCGTTCCGTGCATCAAAGCGCGCGTCCCGGTGATCTGGGTCAACCGCCACAAACAGAAACTCGACTCCTCCCAGAAGAAGCCGACCGCCGAGGTCCCGAACCTCAAAGAGGCGGCCAAGCTGCTCGGCATCACCTGATCCGGGAGTGCGGGCGCAAGCCCTCCACCCGGACGTCCTGCTCGTCACGAGCGCCGTCCTGGCACTCAACTGCGTGGTCGTCCGCGCCGTGCTGGAGGAGCCCGCCGGCGAGGCGGAGGTGTTCGTGATCGACTCCCCCGTGCTCCCGGAAGAGCTCGACTCGCTCCCGGACCTGCTCAGCCAGGCGGGCTTCCCCGAGCCGAGCGGGCTGCTCGCCACCCACGGCGACTGGGACCATCTGCTCGGCCGCCTCGCGTACCCGGGGCTCGCCCTCGGATGTGCCGAGAGCACCGCCGAGCGCCTGGGGGAGAACCCCGGGGAGGCCCAGCGGGAGCTGCGGGCCTTCGACGAGCAGCTCTACATCGAGCGCCCCGGGCCGCTGGCCCTCGGCTCGCTCCAGGGGCTGCCCGTGCCCGGCCGTCTGGACATCGCCGACCAGGAGCTCGAGTTGCACCCGACCGCCGGCCACACCCCCGACGGGATGGCGCTGTTCATCGAGTGGGCGCGCGTGCTGGTCGCGGGCGACTACCTGTCGGCGATCGAGATCCCGACGCTCCAGACGGGAGGTACGGTGGAGGCCTATCTCGAGACGCTCGAGCGGCTCAGGGGACTCGTCGACCGGGCCGAGCACGTCGTCGCCGGCCATGGCCCAGTGATGGACCGTGAGCGTGCGCGGTCGGTGTTGGAGCAGGACGTCGCCTACCTGAAGCAGCTGCAGGAGCGGGGCGCCGGGGCGGCGCTCCCGGACGGCCGCCGGGGGCCCGGCCAGCGCGAGCTGCACGCCCAGAACGCGGCTGCCCTGACGCGCCGATGAGCGATCGCTACATCCCGTGTGGCTAAGTAAACGATGCCGGCTTATCGCTTACTAAGCCGCTATTAGCCCTCAGTCGCTCTTGATCGTCGCGATCGGGGCGCCGGCCTGGATCGGCTCGCCCTCGGCGATCGGGAGCTCCACGACGGTGCCGCTCTTGTGAGCGGTGATCTCGTTCTCCATCTTCATCGCCTCGATGATCGCGAGCAGCTGGCCCTCCTCGACGGTGTCCCCCTGCTTGACGAGCACCTTCCAGACGTTGCCCTGCAGGGGCGAGGGGAGGGTGTCGGGTCCGCCGCCGGAGGAGGATGAGGTGCGGGCGCCCCGTTTGGGGGCCGGGCGGGCACCCGACACGGGGCCGTTGGAGTGCGCCGCCGAGCCGTCGGCTCCGAAGCCGGTCCCCAGGGGCGGTCCCACGACGCGAACCTGAAAGCGCCGGCCGGAGACCTCGACGTCGTATTTCTGCTCGACGCGCTCGCCGTCCTCGGCGCCCTCGGCGGGAGCCTCGGGCGCCGGGAAGGCGAGCTGCTTCAGCCAGGCCTTGTCCTCGAGCAGGTCCCTACAAGTCTCCCCGCGGGCCCACTGGTCGCTGGCCATCA
This sequence comes from uncultured Solirubrobacteraceae bacterium, assembly GCA_963821425.1. Taxonomy (GTDB): domain Bacteria; phylum Actinomycetota; class Thermoleophilia; order Solirubrobacterales; family Solirubrobacteraceae; genus Palsa-744. Next base: position 625,680 of record CAWGDS010000004.1, on the reverse strand, counting down.
GCGCCTGGTGGAAGGGGATCAGCGTCTTGAGTGTCTCGATCTCGTATTCGCCCAGCGCCCGCAGCATGCGTTTGGTGGCCTGCTCGCGGTCGGCGTCCCAGACGATCAGCTTGGCGACCATCGGGTCGTACATGGGCGAGACCTCGCCCCCTTCGCCCACGCCCGAGTCCACCCGTACACCGGGGCCGCTGGGCTCGCGGTAGCGGCCGATGGCGCCCGGGGCCGGGGCGAAGTTCTTGGAGGCGTCCTCGGCGTTGATGCGGCACTCGATCGCGTGGCCCCGCAGCACGACGTCCTCCTGGGAGTAGGACAGCGGCTCGCCGGCGGCCGCCCTGATGCCCTCCTTGACGATGTCGATGCCGGTTGTCATCTCGGTGACGCAGTGCTCGACCTGCACGCGGGTGTTCATCTCGAGGAAGAAGTACTCGGCCTCGCCGGAGTCCTTGGAGCCGTTGGAGGAGCCGGCCACGAACAGCCCCTCGATGGTGCCGGCCCCGACGTAGTTAACGGCACGGGCGGCCTCCACGCCGATCTGGCCGATGCGGGCCCGCATCTCCTCGTTGACGACCCATTCCGGCGCCGGGGACTCCTCGATCAGCTTCTGGTGGCGGCGCTGGATCGAGCAGTCCCGCTCGCCCAGGTGGATGACGTTGCCGTGGGTGTCGGCGAGCACCTGGACCTCGACGTGGCGGGGGTCGGGCAGGTAGCGCTCGAGGTACACGGTTCCGTCGGAGAAGAACTTCTCGCCTTCGCGGCTGGACCCCTCGAAGGCGTCCGGGAGCTCCTCCTCGGTGAGCGCCACCCGGAAGCCCTTTCCGCCCCCTCCGCCGGCCGCCTTGACGGCAACCGGGAAGCCGATCTGCTCGGAGGCGATCTTCAGCGCCTCCTCTGCGTCGGCCACCGGCTCGGTGGTGCCGGGGACGATCGGAACGCCGGCCGCCTTCATCAGCTCCCGGGCGCGGGTCTTGGAGCCCATCGCCTCGATCGCACTGGCGGGGGGCCCGATGAAGACGATGCCCGCGTCGGCGCAGGCCTGGGCGAAGGCGGCGTTCTCGGCCAGGAAGCCGTACCCGGGGTGGATCGCCTCGGCCCCCGAGCGGGCGGCCACGTCGAGGATCTTCTCGACGCTGAGGTAGTTCTCGGCGGCCGGGCCGGGGCCGAGGTTGTAGGACTCGTCGGCCCGCCCGGCGTGGAGGGCGTCTTTGTCGAGCTCCGAGTACACGGCCACGGACTCGATGCCGAGCTCCTCCAGGGCACGTACGATGCGGATCGCGATCTCGCCGCGATTGGCTATGAGTACCTTGCTGAACACCGGCCGCGGAAGCTTAGCTAGGGCTCGCCGCCGGCCGGGTGAGGCTTAGAAGTAGCCCGCCTTCTTGCGGTCCTCCATGGCGGCCTCCGAAACGCGGTCGTCGGCTCTCGTCTCGCCGCGCTCGGTGATCGTCGTGGAGGCGATCTCGAGGACCACCTCCGGCAGGGTGGTGGCCTCGGAGCGCACTCCGCCGGTGCAGCTCATGTCCCCGACGGTCCGGTAGCGGACCGTCTCGGAGTAGATCTCCTCGCCCTCGATCAGCTCCGTGCCCTCGCGCCAGGCGTAGAGCATGCCGTCACGCTGGAACACCTTGCGCTGGTGGGCGAAGTAGATCGACGGCACCTCGAGGCCCTCGAGGTCGAGGTACTCCCACACGTCGAGCTCGGTCCAGTTCGAGAGCGGGAACACGCGCACGTGCTCGCCCTTGTGGATGCGCCCGTTGTAGAGGTTCCACAGCTCGGGGCGCTGGTTCTTGGGGTCCCACTGTCCGAACTCGTCGCGGAAGGAGAGGATCCGCTCCTTCGCCCGGGCCCGCTCCTCGTCCCGGCGCGCGCCCCCGAAGGCGGCGTCGAACTCGTGCTCGGCGATCGCGTCCAGCAGGGTCACCGTCTGCAGGCGGTTGCGGGATGCCCGCGGGCCGGTCTCCTCGACCACACGGCCACTGTCGATCGAGTCCTGGACGCTCGCCACGACCAGACGCTCGCCCAGTTCGGCCACCCGGCGGTCGCGGTACTCGATCACCTCGGGGAAGTTGTGGCCCGTGTCCACGTGCATCAGCGGGAACGGGAAGGGGCCCGGCCGGAAGGCCTTCTCGGCCAGCCTCAGGAGCACGATCGAGTCCTTGCCGCCGCTGAACAGCAGCACCGGGCGCTCGAATTCGGCGGCGACCTCGCGCATCACCTGGATCGCCTCGGACTCGAGCGAGCGCAGATGGGTCAGCTGGGGGCGGGCGGTGTAGTTCACTCGTGCAGGCCGCACTCGGTCTTGTCGCTCCCCACCCAACGACCCTCGCGGCCGCTGCCCGGCTGGGTGCAGGGGGCGCACCCGATCGAGGAGTAGCCGCGGTCGTGGAGCGGGTTGTAGGGCAGGTCGCGCTCGTGGATGCGCCGCCACAGGTCCTTCTCGGTCCAGTGGGCCAGCGGGTTGTACTTCCACAGCCCGCGGCGCTCGTCACGTTCGATCAGCTGGGTCTCGGCGCGTGTCGGGCCCTGCTCGCGGCGGATCCCGGTGATCCAGCCCTGGGCGTCCTCGAGCGCCGACTCCAGCGCCGCCACCTTGGCCGCCCCGCAGCAGTGCTCGGGGCCGGTCCACGGGTTCGCCGGGTTGCTGGCGTCCTTGACCTCGATCTTGACGCCGAAGCGGTCCTCGAAGAGCTTCCACGTCTGCAGGGTCTCCTCGAACAGGACCCCGGTGTCGATCGTCACGATGCGGACGGCGTCCGAGGTTCCCTGGTCGAGCTGGAGCAGCTCGTCGATCAGGACCGACTCCTCCTTCTGGAAGGAGCACAGCAGCACCGCCTGCTCGCCATGACGGGCGGCCTCACGCAGGGTGTGGGTGAGGCCCAGCGCGATGTCCGACGTAGTCTGGGTTTGACTTTCGATGGGGTTCATCGTCCTGTGGATCGCCTGATCTGCTGTTTCTCTTTAGTTATTCGCGGTGCCGGGCTCCTAGACCGCGCACTCGCCCTCGCCCCGGATGACTTCGAAGGGGACGTCCCGGTTCCAGTCGATGAACGTGTTCATCGTCTCCAAGCCGAACTCGACCGGCATCGAAAGGTCCTTCACCAATCCTTCGAACTCTCCCGTGCCCACGCGCTCCGCGAAGGCGCGGAAGCTCTCTCCCTCACTACGACTGGACTCATAGTGACGAATCCAGCGCTCGATCGCGTCGGGTACCCGCTTGGCGGCCAGGCGCACCTTCAGGCGCCGGCCGAAGACCACGTCGGCGTCCTCGTATTTGCCCCCGATGTGGGGGATGTAGGCGGGGATCGTGTGCTCGCCGACTTTGATGGAGGCTCCGTAGAGGCCGATGTCGGCGACGTGGTGCTGGGAGCAGCCGTTCGGGCAGCCGCTCATCTTGATGTGGATCTGACGGCTGAGGGGGTCGGTCACGTCCATCGCTTCGATCCGCTCCTGGACGGCCTCGTTGAGGCCCATCGAGCTCGTGATCCCGAGCTTGCATGAGTCCGTCCCCGGGCAGGACACGACGTCGCTGACCTCGCGTGGCCCGGGGGACGCCAGGCCCAGTTCCGAGAGCGCCTGCCAGACGTCGTAGACGCTCTCCTCGGGGACCCACCGCAGCAGCAGGTTCTGCTGCACGGTCGTGCGGGCGTAGCCGCCGGTGTAGGTGCGGGTGATGTCGGCCAGTCCGCGGAACTGCTCCGGGGTGAGGTCCCCGCGGGTGATCCTGGCCTCGACCGTGACGTAGCCGTCCTGACGTTGCGGGGCCACGTTGCGGGCGCGGAAGTTCTCAAAGGCGGCCAGGTCGCCGTTGGCCGAGCCGCCTGAGACCGGGGGAGCCGGCGCGGTCTCACGTTCGTCGATCACGAACAGCTGGGGCTCGAAGTCGCGTTCGGCCACCCAGTCGCCCTTCAGCTCCTCCTCGACCTGGCTGCGCAGCTCGTCGATCCCGTACTTGTCCACGAACACCTTGATGCGGGCGCGAGCACGGTTGGCCCGCAGCCACTCCTGGCGGTCGAAGATGCGGAAGACGGCCTCCGAGGCCTTCAGGTAGTCGCCGTTGTCGAGCTCCACGAAGTCGTACAGCGTGTGGGCCACGCGGGGCATGATCGAGGTGCCGCCGCCGACCAGCATTTCGGCTCCCTTGACCTCTCCGCGACCCTCGATCTCCCGAACCTTGGCGCGGAAGGCGATGTCGTGGATCGCGCAGATGGCGCGGTCGGCGGGGCTGCCGTCGAAGGCCGTCTTGACCTTGCGCGGCATCGCCTGGGTGGTGGGGTGGCGGACGAAGTAGCGGATGTAGGCGCCGGCGTAGGCGGTCATGTCGAACAGCTCGTCCGCGGCCACACCCGCCCACGGGTCCCCGGTCACGTTGCGGACCGTGTTGCCGCAGCCCTCGCGGCTGGAGAGCCCGGCGTCGCCCAGCTCGCGGATCGCCTGCTCGATCTCCGGCAGCGGGATGTGGTGGATCTGGATGTTCTGGCGGGTCGTCACGTGGCCCTTGTTCAGGGGGGCGTACTTCTCGACGACGTCGGCGAACGCTTCCAGCTGCTCCGGGGTGACGCCGCCGAAGGGCAGCTTCACGCGGATCATCTGGACGTCCGGCTGGCGCTGTCCGTAGACCCCCTGCTTGAGGCGGAACTTGATGAATTCGTCTTCCTCGATCTGTCCGTCGAGGAACCTGGTGGCCTCGGTCTTGAAGTCGTCGAACTCCCGCGTGAGGATCGGGATCACGTGGCCGGGCACGTCCTCGATGACCTCGGGGTCCTCCAAGGTGCCGCGTCGGGGGGAGATTGCAGATGGCTCCATTAGGGGTCCTCCAGGTCCTCGCGCGGGGGAGGCACGAGAACCTCTCGTAGCCAGCGAAAGGTTATTGGGCCAAAGCCTAGCGACTTTTAGGTATTTATCCAGGGGTGGCGGATATCCGCGCGGGGCTCACGTTCTACGCCCTCCAAGAGCCCCGCCAGGCGCCATCCCTGCGGTGCCGCCGAGCCGGCCGCGGGTGGGGGGGCGGTGTCGCGGATGAACCGCTCCAGGGCGGCCACGATCGCCGCCGCCTCCTCGGGCCCGGCGCTGGGGTCGAGCAGGGTCAGGCGGGCCGCAGCGGAGCCGCCCGGACGCCCGCCGCTCACAGGGGGATGTTCCCGTGCTTGCGGCTGGGGCCGGGTTCGCGCTTGCTCTGCAACGTCTGCAGGGCCGTGATCAGCCGCGGCCGGGTCTCGTGGGGCACGATCACGTCGTCGATGTAGCCCCTCTCGGCGGCCGTGTAGGGGTTGGCGAAGCGGGCCTTGTAGTCCTCCATCAGCTTCTTGCGCCGCTCGTCGGGAGTGGGGCTGGCGGCGATGTCGCGGCGGTAGATGATGTTGACGGCCCCCTCGGGCCCCATCACAGCCACCTCCGCGGTGGGCCAGGCGAAGTTGAAGTCCGCCAGCAGGTGCTTGGAGGACATCACGTCGTAGGCCCCGCCATAGGCCTTTCGGGTGATCACGGTCACCTTCGGGACCGTGGCCTCGGTGAAGGCGTACAGCAGCTTGGCCCCGTGGCGGATGATCCCACCCCACTCCTGGGCGGTCCCGGGCAGGAACCCGGGGACGTCGGTGAAGGTGACCAGGGGGATGTTGAAGGCGTCGCAGGTCCGCACGAAGCGGGCGCCCTTGGCGGAGGCGTCGATGTCGAGCACCCCGGCCAGCTGGGCGGGCTGGTTGCCCACCACCCCCACGGCGTACCCGTCGAGCCGGGCGAAGCCGCAGATGATGTTGCGGGCATAGTGCTCGTGGACCTCGAAGAATTCCTGGTCGTCCACGATCAGGCGGACGACGTCGCGCATGTCATAGGGCTTGTTGGGGTTGTCCGGGACGACCACGTCGAGCTCGGGGTCCATCCGCATGGGGTCGTCGGTGGGGGTCACCCGGGGCGCCGTCTGGAGGTTGTTCTGGGGCAGGAAGCTGATCAGGTAGCGGCAGTCCTCCAGGCACGCGTCCTCGTCCTCGGAGGCGAAGTGGGCCACACCCGACTTCGAGTTGTGCGTCATCGCCCCGCCCAGCTCCTCGAAGCCCACCTCCTCGCCGGTGACGGTCTTGATCACGTCGGGACCCGTGATGAACATGTGGGAGGTCTCCTTGACCATGAAGATGAAGTCCGTGATGGCGGGGGAGTAGACGGCCCCCCCGGCGCACGGCCCCATGATCAGGCTGATCTGGGGGATCACGCCCGAGCACTTGACGTTGCGGACGAACACGTCGCCGTAGGCCCCGAGCGAGACGACCCCCTCCTGGATGCGGGCCCCGCCGGAGTCGTTGATGCCGATCACGGGGCAGCCGATCTTGGCCGCCAGATCCATGATCTTGCACATCTTCTCCCCCATCACCTCGCCGAGGGAGCCTCCGAAGACCGTGAAGTCCTGGCTGAACACGCACACGGGCCGGCCGTCGATGAGGCCGTGACCGGTCACCACGGCGTCGCCCCAGGGCCTGTTCTTCTGCATGTCGAAGTCGTGGGTGCGGTGGCGAACGAACGTGTCCAGCTCCTGGAAGGAGCCGGGGTCCAGGAGCTTCTCCACCCGCTCCCGGGCCGTGTACTTGCCGCGGGCGTGCTGCTTCTCCTCGGCCTCGGGGGCGGAGTGCAGCGCGGCCTCCCGCAGCTCCTGGAGCTGGGCGAGCTTCTCCTCGTAGGTTTCGGGAGCCTTCTGGCGGGGCGGTTTGCGATGCCCGCTACGGGACGTGGCCAGCAGCGCGGCGTCGGTCTGGCGGTCGTGTGAGCTCGCGGCCATAGGGCAGCGGATGTTAGCCGCGCAAGGGCGAAAATCCACGCCTCGGAGCCCGATCCGGCCGCGGCCGGCGGGCCCACGTAAGGGTTGCGGCGGCCCTGGGCACAGCGGCGGCCATCGTGACCGGGCTACCCGGCCACCCAGGCCTTGGCGTCCTCGAGCCCGTCGAGTCCGTACGCCTTGACCTCCCCGGGGGTCAGCCAGGCGAACAGGTGGAGCACCTGGGTGATCCACTCCACGTCGGTCACGAGGGCTGTCCGCTTCCAGGCTTTGGGGTGGCCCAGCCCCAGGGTCACCCCCGCCTTCGTGTCCGCCGCCAGGGCACCGAGCTCGAACTCGGCGCGCCTGGAGTTACGCCCGTGAGAAGGGCCGGTGGTGGGCCGCCCCGAGGCGGTCGAGCACGCCGGTGAGGATCTCCTTGACCTCGTCCTCGGTGGGTGCTGCCCTCACGTCCTGCGCCCCGATCTCCTCCGCCCGCCGCAGCTCGCTCGAAAGGTCCGCGTCGGTCGGGTCGGGCGACAGGTCTTCGGACGGGGGCGGGTCGGGCGAGAGGTCTTCCGCCGCGGGCGGGTCGGGAACGACCTCGCTCGGAGCCGGAGCGGGCTCTTCGATGATGGGGTCGGCCGGCGCGGACGGGGTCGCCGGTAACTGCGGCCGGGCGGCGAAGCGCGCCTGCAGGGCCTCGAGCGCTGTCGGCTCGGCGGGCTCGGGGGTCGGTGCCGGCTCGGCCGGGGGCTCGTCCAGCTCGGTGTGTAGCTCGGGCGCGGGATCGCGCTCCTCGGGGCGGCGGTTCCGGCGCCCGAACAGCCGCGCGAAGAACCCTCGCCTGGTCGGCTCCGGGTCCCCGTCCCCGCGCGTGTCGCGGGGTGGACTCTCGGCGTCCTCGGACGCCGGAGCCTCGCGGGCAGGGCCAGGTTCTGGTGCGCCGGGGGAGCCGAACGCGAAGGCGGGCTCGCGCGCGGGCGGCCCGGACGCCTCGGCGGGCGCGCCATACCCGGTCGCGGCGGCCCACGCTGGCGGCGTGGAGGGCTCGACGGAGTCGCGCATGGCGGCCGCGGTCAGCGGGCCGGGAGGTCCCGCCGGGGACACGGGGCTCTGTGCGGCCGTGGCTGAGCCGGGGCCCTGGGTCGCCACGCTCGCGGCGGGTATGGATGTCGTCGGGGTCGCGGGAGCGGGCTCCGGCGCCGGCGGAGACGGGTGGGCCGTCGTGAGCACGGGGGTGGTCTCGTCGGGCTCCGGGGCGGTGGCTCTGACGGTCGCCCGCAGGGTGACCTTCGTGCCCCAACCGGCCTGCCTGATGAGGGCGGTGCCGGTGGCCTCGTCGCTCTCCCAGTGCACCGCGCTCTCGGCCGCGGTGGAGGTGATGCGGATCTCGCCGAAGTCGGAGAGGTGGCGGGCCAGAGACTCCTGGTCGCTCAGCTCCGCCCACAGCTCGGGGGGCGACTTCACCAGCGTCCGTTGAACCTCGGCCATCGTGGCCCATGTTCGAGCGAACGCTCGCGACTCCTGCCGTCGCGGTTTCGGTTGCCGGCCGATGGTCGCTGCGGACGCGGTCCAACCTTCGGCCGCCCGCTGCGTTTAGGTAGGTGCAGGCCGGCACACCGCGCGTGAGGAGGGAGGGAAGGACGATGACACGGAGGGGATCAAGGGACGTAGCAGCGTGGGCCAGGCGGGGCCCCGCCCGTCGCCGAGGTCAGGTCATCGCGTGCCTTGCTGTCGCGGCCGTTGCCGGCCTGTGCGCCTCCAGCCAGGCGGACCTCGGGTCACTTGGGGGCCCGCTGGTGCGGACCTCCTACCCCACCCCGATCGAACACGTGGTCGTGATCCTGCAGGAGAACCACAGCTTCGACAACGTCCTCGGGCAGCTCTGCATCCAGGAAAAACGGGAATGCAACGCCGCCTCCACGGGGACCAACAAGAAAGGCGAAACGATCCCGCTGAGCAAGGCGAGCGACGTGGTGCCGACCATCTCCCACACCCAGGAATCCCAGCTGACGGCGATCGACAAAGGCAAGATGGACGGCTGGGAAAAAGTCGGGGGCTGCTCGGCGCGCCAGTGCTACACGGCGTTCGAACCGTCGCAGATCCCCTCGCTCGCGGCGATGGCCCACGCGGGAGTGATCTCCGACGCCTTCTTCTCGCGCGACATCGTGCCCTCGTGGGGAGGGCACCTCGACTTCTTCGCGCAGACGCTGGACGGGTTCGTGGGGAACAACCCGACGCACGCGAAAGGCGCACCGCCGGAAGGCGCCGGGTGGGGGTGCGACTCGAACCTCGACGCCAAATGGACCGACCCGGTCACGCATGAACTGCTGAGCGAGCCCTCCTGCATCCCCAACCGGAACGGGGAAGGTCCATATCGGCCCTCGCCCGTCCCGTACGTGCCCACGATCGCGGACCGCATGGAAGAAGCGGGCCGGACGTGGGGCATCTATGGCGCCGTGAACCCGGCCGTCAAAGCCCAGAAGGGGCCGTACAAATGGGCCATCTGCCCGACCTTCGCCGAGTGCTTGTACGGGCCCCAGAAAAACGACATGCACGTGGCCTCCCAGCTGCTCGCGGCCGCCAAAGAAGGCACGCTGCCCAACTTCTCGATCCTGACGCCGAGCGCGGGCAAGAACGGAACCGTGACCGGTTCCACGAGCCAGCACAACGGCACCTCGATGATCATCGGCGACAACTGGATCGGCGAAGAGGTGAGCGCGATCCAGAAAGGGCCCGACGGGGCGTCCACGACGATCTTCATCTACTACGACGACTGCGGCTGCTTCTACGACCACGTGCCGCCGCCGGCCGGACTCGGAATCCGGCTGCCGCTGGTGATCGTGAGCCCCTACGCGAAGCCCGGCTTCACCGACCACAACGTGGCCACCAACTCCTCGATCCTGGCGTACGCGGAGAACGTCCTCGGCGTCGAACCCGTCAACGAAGAGGACGGGGACGCGTACGACTTCGAAGAAGCCTTCGACTACAGCCAGTCGCCGACGGCGCCGTTCGAATTCACGAAGGCGCCCGTCCCGCAGAGCTCGCAGAACCTGCCACCGCCCCCGCCGGACGAAACCTGAGCCGGGGTCTCAGCGGCCGCGCGATCCAGAGCTTTCCGCGGGACGCCCTAGGCGAAGGTGACCGCGCCGGCGGCGCGGCCGGAGCCGAGCAGGCCACGCTCGTGGAGCAGCTCGGCGAGCTGGACGGCGTTCGTGGCGGCGCCCTTGCGCAGGTTGTCCGAGACGATCCACATGTCCAGCGCCCGCTCGTGACCGGGGTCGCGGCGGATGCGGCCCACGAACACCTCGTCCTTGCCGTCGGCGTCGATGGCCAGGGGGTAGAGGGCCGCTGACGGGTCGTCGAGCACGCACACACCGGGGGCCGCCTCGAGCAGCTCGCGGGCCCGCTCGGGCGAGAGGGGCTCGCGCGTCTGCATGTTGACGGCCTCTGAGTGGCCGTTGACGACCGGCACCCGCACGCAGGTGGCGCTCACCCTGATCGAGGGGTCCTCGAGGATCTTGCGGGTCTCGTTGATCAGCTTGCGCTCCTCGTCGGTGTGGTCGTCGCCGTCGGCGAAGCTGCCGGCGTGGGGGAGGGCGTTGAAGGCGATCTGGTGGGCGTAGGTGCCGGGCGGCTCGATGGCCTGCTCGTGCAGCAGCGCGTGGGACTGGTCCAGGAGCTCGTCCACAGCCGCCTTGCCGGTGCCGGAGACGGCCTGGTAGGTCGAGATCACGAGCCGCTCGATGCCCGCCTCGCGGTGCAGGGGGGCGAGCGCCACGACCATCTGCATGGTCGAGCAGTTGGGGTTGGCGATGATCCCGTGGTGGGTGTCCAGCGCGTGGGGGTTGACCTCGCTGACGACCAGCGGGACGTCGTCGTTCATGCGCCAGCGCGAGGAGTTGTCGACCACGATCGCTCCCTCACGGGCGAACACCGGGGCCCACTGCCCCGAGGTGCCGCCGCCGGCCGAGAAGAGGGCGAGGTCGAACCCGCGGGCCGCCTCCTCGCTGAGACCCTGCACCACGAGGCCGTCCTCGAGCTCGCGCCCGACCGAACGCTCGGATGCGAACGGGACGATCTCCCGGGCGGGGAACTCCCGCTCCCGCAACAGGCGCAGCATCAGCGTTCCCACCTGCCCGGTGGCCCCTACGACCGCGACTCGGTAGCCCTCACTCATCTTGCGAAGGAGGGTACCGACCCGACGCGTCCGCGCTAAGGCTTGACGACCATGAACAGGATGGTCACCAGCACGAGCAGGCTGAGGCTGCCGCCGACGCGGGTCAGGCGTCGGACCAGCCGCTGGTACTCCTCGCCGAAGGTGACCTCCCCGTGACCGGCCGCGGCGATGTCGCGCTCGGCGGCCTGCTCGGCCTTTTTCGCGGTCGGGATCATCACGGCGCCGACCAGGGCTCCGATCACGAACACGGCCGCGAAGCCCCACTGCACGAAGAAGGCGCTCCATTGATGGCTTTCGCTGGCGAGGTAGATGCCGGCTGCGAACACGACCAGCAGGCCCGGGTTCACCAGCCAGCGCTCGGTCGTGTACTCGACGCGGTGGAGCACCGGCAGCGAGCGGGGCGAGGCCTTCGCCCCGACGGCGAACATGACCGGGTAGGCGAAGGTGACGCCGAACGCGACCACCACGGCCATGACGTGCAGCGCGAGCACGATTTCGAAGGCAGACGCGGCGAGCGGCGCGATCACGAGGCGGTCTCCGATCTCTAGAAGCGCGGGGTGTACTGGCCGAAGACGTCCTGCATGGCCCCACACACCTCGCCGAGCGAGCAGCGGTCCTTCAGCGCCTGGCGGATGCCCGGCAGCAGGTTCTCTTTCCCGCGGGCGAGGACACGCAGCTCCTCGAGGCGGCGGGTCACCAGCTCCTGGTCGCGCTCGGCCTTGAAGCGCCCCAGGCGCTCCACCTGTTCGCGCTCTGACTCGGGGTCCACGCGCAGCAGGTCGGGGACCTCGATGTCGTCCTCCTCGTAGGCGTTCACGCCCACCACGATGTCCTGGCCGATGCGGTAACGCTCCTGATAGCCCCAGGCGGACTCGTCGATCTCGTGGGTGATGAACTCGATCGCGTTGACCGATCCCCCGAGCTCGTCCACCTTCGCGATCAGCTCCTGCGAGCGCTGTTCGATCTCGTCCGTGAGCGACTCCACCAGGTAGGAGCCGGCGAACGGGTCGACGGTGTCGGCTGCGCCGGACTCGGCGGCGAGGATCTGCTGGGTGCGCAGGGCGATTTTGGCCGCTCGCTCGCTGGGCAGCGCGAGCGCCTCGTCGAAGCCGTTGGTGTGGAGCGACTGGGTGCCCCCGCAGACCGCCGCGAAGCCCTGCAGGGCGACCCTCACGATGTTGTTCTCCGGCTGCTGGGCGGTCAGCGTGACGCCGCCCGTCTGGGTGTGGAAGCGGAGCATCATCGCCTTCGGGTTGGTGGCCCCGAAGCGCTCCCGCATGATCTGCGCCCACATCCGCCTGGCGGCCCGGAACTTCGCCACCTCCTGGAAGACGTTGTTGTGGCCGTTGAAGAAGAACGCCAGCCGGGGTGCGAACTCGTCCACCGACAGCCCCCGCTCGATCGCTGCCTGCACGTAGGCGATGCCGGAGGACAGCGTGAAGGCGACCTCCTGGACCGCCGAGCAGCCCTTCTCGCGGAAGTGGTAGCCGGAGATCGAGATCGTGTTCCAGCGCGGCACCCGTTCGTGGCAGTACTCGAACAGGTCGGTGGTGAGCCTCATCGTGGGCTCCGGCGGGTAGATGTAGTTGCCGCGGGCGATGTACTCCTTGAGCACGTCGTTCTGGGTGGTGCCGCGGAGCTTCTCGCTGGGCACCCCCTGCTCCTCGCCCACGAGCTCGTAGAGCAGCAGCAGGCAGGCGGCCGGCGCGTTGATCGTCATCGAGGTGGACACCTGGTCGAGGGGGATCCCGTCGAAGGCGGTCCTCATGTCGTCGATCGTGTCGATCGCCACCCCGGTGCGCCCGACCTCTCCCAGGCATCTGGGGTTGTCGGAGTCGAGGCCCAGCTGGGTGGGCAGGTCGAAGGCCATCGACAGTCCGGTCGAGCCCTTGGAGAGCAGGTAGCGGTAGCGTTCGTTGGACTCCCGCGCGGAGGCGTAGCCGGCGTACTGGCGCATCGTCCAGATCTGCTTGCGGTACATCTCGCGATGTACCCCGCGCGTGTAGGGGAAGTCGCCCGGCTCGCCCAGTTCGAGTTGCCCCGGCAGGTCCTCGGGCCCGTACAGCTCGTTGATCTCGATCCCGGAGTCGGTGAACCGGCGAGGGTCCTCGGGGCCCACGATCGGGGCCACGGTGAGGTGCTCCTGGTCCTCCCGGTTGGCTCTGGTGGTCGCCATTGGCTCGATGATATGGAAGTCCGGCAGCGCGATTGGCCCGCGCGCGCGTCTCCGCTCGCTGCAATGACCGGCGCGGGAGCGGCTTTGCAACGGATTGCGGTAGGGGCGCTCGGGTAAGGTCTTGAAGCGGTATGGCTACCTGTCTGGTCACCGGCGGCGCCGGCTTTCTCGGGTCCCACCTCTGCGATGAGCTGCTGGCGCGCGGGAACCGCGTCATCTGCGTGGACAACTTCGAGACCGGCTCGCTGGCGAACATCGAGCACATCCGGGATCCGGAGCGCTTCCTGCACCTGGGCTACGACATCATCGACCCCTACCACGTGGACGAGCCGGTGGACTTCGTCTACCACCTGGCCTCACCCGCCTCCCCGATCGACTATCTGCGCCTGCCCCTGCACACGCTGAAGGTCGGCTCCTACGGCACCCACCACACGCTCGGCCTGGCGAAGGCCAAGCGCGCCCGCTTCCTGATCGCCTCCACCAGCGAGGTCTACGGGGATCCGCTCGAGCACCCCCAGTCGGAGAGCTACTGGGGCCACGTCAACCCGATCGGCCCCCGCGGCGTCTACGACGAGGCCAAGCGCTACGCCGAGGCGCTGACGATGGCCTACCACCGCCAGCAGGGCGTGGACACGGCGATCGTGAGGATCTTCAACACGTATTCGTCGAGAATGAGACCTCACGACGGACGTGCGATCCCGACGTTCTTGCGTCAGGCGCTCGCCAATCGTCCGATCACCGTGTTCGGGGACGGCAGCCAGACGCGGTCCTTCTGTTACGCCAGCGATCTGATCAGAGGGCTGATAGCGCTGGCCGAGTCCGGGTACCACGATCCTGTGAACATCGGGAACCCGGACGAGTTCACCCTGCTCGAACTCGCCGAGATCGTCAAGGAGCTCACCGGCTCCAGCTCGGAGATCGTGTTCGAGGCCCTGCCCGTGGACGACCCGCGCCAGCGGCGTCCCGACATCTCGCTCGCCAAGGAGCTGCTGGGCTGGTCGCCGGAAGTGTCACTGCGCGAGGGTCTGCGACGGACGATCGAGGACTCGGGAGTCGAGGTCCTGCTGGGTGGCGGCTCTCGCTGACTACCGCCCGAACAGCCGTCGAGCGGCGCCGGGGCGCCGACGACGGGACCGCTCCATGTGAGAGGGTGAGGTGTTGTGGCAGGCGACATGCGTTCAGGTAGAACAGGAACGTCGGCCCCACCGGCCAGGGGTGCGCGCAAGCCCCCCGCTGCTCCGCTGGCCCGCCCCACTCGCTTCCGCCGCGAGCCGGAGCCGGTGCCCGAGGAGGGTTGGCACGGCCGGGTAGAGGCCCGCGGCCCGCTGCCCGCGGCGGCGGGCGACGCCTCGCTGCCGGCGCAGGTCAGCGAGCGCGATATCCGCCGCAAGCGTCCTCCCGCGCTGTCCTTCCTTGCTCGTGCGGCCACCCTCGGGCGCGGCGCGCGGGTGGTCTCGCTGCTGGCGCTGGACTTCGCCGCGGTGGCACTCGCGATCTTCACCGCGCTGGTGCTCAAGGAAGCCGTCCACGGCACCGTGGAGGCCTCCAACTCGGTTCACGGCACCAAGGAATTCCTGCCGTTCGCGTATCTGCTGACGGCGCTGCTGTTCGCCCGCTCGGGCCTGTACGCCGAGCGCGCCCAGCGGCCCGGGCTGCCGCGGATCGTCGGCTCGCTGTTCCAGGTCGCGGTCGTGGCCCTGATCTTCGCCGTCGTCAACGGCGAACACTTCTCCAGCTACTACCTGTTCTGGAGCTCGCTGCTGTTCGCGATCATCTACGTGTCCGCCGGACGGGCCGTATACGACCGGGTCACGGGCGAAGTGCTGAGGGCCGCCGGCCACCAGCGCCGCGCCGTGCTCGTCGGCCGCGGGCGGCAGATCGCCGAGGTGGCCAACGCGCTGCGCTCCGGCTCGCACCTGCCGACCGAGGTGCTCGGCTTCCTCTCCCCGCAACCACTGCCGGCCAACGGGCTGCGCCCGCTCGGCTCGCTGGAGGACCTCGAGCGGGTGCTCGACGAGACGAAGGTGGACGAGGTCATCATCGCCGACTCCGACTTCCCCAAGGACGACGCCGTGGGGCTCGTGGACCGCTGCCACCAGCGCGGCGTGACGGTCCGCCTCGCGCCCTCCACGATGGAGATCCTGATCCACCGCGCGGAGTTCGTCCCCGGCCAGTCGCTGCCGCTGTTCGAGCTCGGCCCGCCGGTGTTCGAGGGGATCGACTTCGCGCTGAAGCGGACCTTCGACATCATCGGCTCGAGCCTGCTGCTGATCCTCCTCAGCCCGCTGCTGCTGGCGATCACGCTGGCGGTGCGGTTGACCTCCAGGGGACCGGCCCTGTACCGCTCCAGCCGCCGCGGCATCGGCCAGCGCCCGTTCGCGTGTCTGAAGTTCCGCACCATGCAGATGGACGCCGAGCAGCGCCAGGAGGGCCTCGAAGATCTCAACGAGGCCGACGGGGCGCTGTTCAAGATCCGCGAGGACCCCCGCCTGACGCCCGTGGGTGGCATCCTGCGCCGCTTCTCGCTCGACGAGCTTCCCCAGCTGGTCAACGTGCTGCGCGGCGAGATGTCGCTGGTGGGGCCACGGCCGCTGCCCGAACGCGACTACGAGATGCTCGAGGAATGGCACCGCAAGCGCTACCTGGTGCTGCCCGGCATCACCGGCCTGTGGCAGGTCTCGGGCCGCTCGGAGCTCGACTTCGACGACCTCGTGAACCTCGACTTCATGTACCTCGAGCGCTGGTCGCTGGCGCTCGACCTGACGATCCTGCTGAAGACCGTGCCGGCGGTGCTCACCCGCCGCGGCGCGTACTAGCGGTTAGCGCTCGGCCGCCGCTCCGCGCAGCCGGCGCGCCGGCTCAGACGCCCTCGACGCGAGTCCGGCGCGGGCGCGAGCGCATCGGGCGCGAACCGTTGCCGCTGCGCTGCTCGGCGCCGTCGGCGAGCGCCGTCGAGTAGACCTCCCACGTCGCCCGGGCGGCGTCCTGCCAGCTCCACGCCGGCGGCGCCGGGGCGGGGCGGGTGGCAGCTTCGGCCGCCGCGATCAGCGAGCGCATGTCGCCCTGCTCGACGAACGTGGCCCGCTCGCCCAGCACCTCTTCGAGCGCCGGTGTGCGGCAGGCGGTGACGGGCGTGCCGCAGGCCAGCGCCTCCACCCCCGGTAGCCCGAAGCCCTCGCTCTCGGAGGACAGCACGAGCGCGTGGGCTCCGCTGTAGATCGCAGCCAGGTGCTCGTCGGAGACCGTCCCCGTGAGCGTCACCTCCGGAAGCTCGTGCGCCCATGGGCACGTCGGCCCGACCATCACGAGCGGCAGTCCTCGCGGCGTGGCGGCCAGCTCGCGGACGTGTTTGGTGGGGTCCGGGTGGCGCAGTGCGCCCACCCACACCAGGTAGCGCTCGGGAAGGTTGAAGAGCCGGCGCACCGAAGCCACCTCGGCCTCGTCGCGCGGGCGCATCACGGGATCGGCGGCGTGGGGGATCACGGTCACCCGCCCGCGCTCCAGGCCCAGCTCATGCACGGCATCGTCGGCGACGGTCTCGGTGGGGACCACGACCCGCATCGCGCGCTGCACGGCGAGATGGCGAAGGCGCTGACGCACGCCCGTACGCAGGTGCTCGCTGCGACGCTTGAGCAGCGTCAGGTCGTGCACGGTGACCACCGCCGGGCAGGGGCTGCGCAGGATCGCGCCCTCCATCCAGGGGGCGTGCATCACGTCCGCGTTTCCGGCCCTGCACGTCGTCGCCGGACGGTTGGTCTCGATCAGCTCGTCGGCGTCGCCGCGCAGCTCGCGCAGCGCCGCCAGCAGGCAGCGCGAGTAGCGGCCGATGCCGTCCGGCTCGGACAGCGGTCGCGTATCAAACGCGACCTTCAGCGCGTCTCCCCGAACCTTCTCTGAGCACCCCGCCAGCGCACGTCCGCAACCCTAGTCGTTCCTATGCAATCGTGGGAAGAGCTGGGCCGCAACGTGCAGGGCATAGCCTTCACGCGATGCCGTCGCGCTCCTACCACGAGGCCGTCTGGGAAGGGCTGCCGGAGGGTCTGCAGCCGAGCGACTGGCAGGCGCGCAGGCGCTTCCTGCTCGATCACGTGAAGGGCGGCCAGCGGGTGCTGGACGTCGGTTGCGCGGAGGGCCGCTTCGCCGCCGAGCTGCAGCGCGCCGGTGCGGATGTGCTGGCGGTTGACGTGGCCCAGGAGCCGCTGCGTCGAGCCCGCGCCGCCCACCCCGAGTTGGAGCTCGCGCTGGTGGCCTGCGAAGGCGAGTGGGAGCTGCCCGACGCCCGCTTCGACGTGGTGTGGGCGGGAGAGGTGATCGAGCATGTCGCCGACACCGCCGGCTGGCTGTCGGAGGTCCGCCGCGTGCTGCGCCCGGGCGGAACGCTGCTGCTGAGCACCCCCGCACATCCGCTGCCCCGGCGTCTGGCGCTCGCGCTGAGACCGCGTGCGTGGGAGCGCCATCTCGATCCGCGCGGCGAGCATCTGCGCTTCTATACCCGCCGTTCGCTGCGGGCACTCCTCACCGACTTTCGCTTCGAGCACGTCGAGGTGGCCGCGCACGGGCCGCCGCTGATCCCGCGCGTGCTGCTGGCCGCCGCGGTGCGCGCGCGCTTCTGAGCGGGCGGGAAGCTGGTCCGCGCCCGCAGAGGTCCGTTCCCGGAGAGGTGAGCGTGCGCGGGAGCGGATGGCCCCGCGCACGCTCTGACTACGGCTTCGCCTCAGACGGCCCCGGAGATCTCGAGGCCCTTTTCGAGCGGGCTGATGCTGACTTCGTTGGTGAATTCGAGCACCAGCGGACCCGATTCGACTTTGTTTTCTTTCGTCGGATTGATGAACGTCGTCTGGAGGTCCTGTTCGGCGCCGGTTTCGGTGAAGGCCTCCTTGAAAGTCGGCTTGCCGAACTTGCCGTTCCTGCCGGGCTTGCCAGCCTTGAGTTTCGCGTTCACATACGCTTTTTCAACGACGCCGCTGATCGAGCCGGACAGCGCGAACGGGATTCCAAAACATTCGAAGCTCGCGATCCATGGCCCCACGCCGAACACCGGATCGGTGCTGGTGCCGGCGGCGGTCTCCTGCTCCCACACTTCGCCGGCCGCGGGTTCCTTGCCGCTGAGGCCTTTTTCGCCGTGATCGATGAACGTGCTGGCGAGTTCGTTGGTGACGATTTCGCCTGCGTTGGCCGCGCCGTAGCTCGTGCACAGCTCTTCGAACGGTTTGACTATGCAGCCCGTGAACGTCAACCTATCCGTGTCTTTCACACCGCCCGGGAGGTACTCGCCTTTGTCGGCGACGCGCTCGCAGGCGAATTCCCCAGCTGCGCCCTTCCAATGGCTGGCGCCGCCTTCGGAGGCGAACGGGATGGCGACCGCGCTCGCCTGCCATTCGTACTTGTTCTGCTTGCCCCCTATGGCTACTTCTTCTGGGCTGGCGTGCATCTTGCAGTACTTCTCGAGGTAGTGACCTTTGTACGCTTTGCCGGTCTTGGCGACCTTCACGCACTTGCCGATTTGGCCGGCCTGTGCACCGGAGGCCATGACCGCGGTCAACGCGAGCACGGCGACCAGGCAGAGCCCGGCAGATTTGAAACGTCGCATCTGGACTACTCCTTCCCCCGCAGGTGCCTACGACGATTGTCGTTCCCCCGCCCTTCGCGCCCTGGCGCGAGCGGCCCATCTCACTCTACTACCAGCGCCCGCAACGGTTACGGGCGTCACGGGCGCCTATCCGCCGGTCCTGCGGCTCAGTTCCACCAGGCGGTCGTAGATTTCGATCGATTCCGGTTGTGCCGCCGGGCCGGCGACCTCTTCGGGAGAGATCGACTCCGGGTTCAGGTACACCGCGGCCTGGAACTCCTTCAGCGCCGCCCGCGGCCGGTCGCGCAGGTCAAAGCGCGCCAGTTCGATCCAGGTCTGAGGGTTCGACGGCTGCATGCGCACCGCCCGCTGCAACGTGTCGCGGGCGCGGGCGGAGAGCCCGGCGGCCTCCTGCACCGCTGCCAGGGCAAAGCGCGCTTCGGCTGACACCGGGTCCCTCGAGACGGCCGTATGAGCGGCTTCCACCGAGGCACGCCGGTGGCCTTCTTCTGCCAGCGTGAGCGCCTGCTGGCGGGCTTCTTCGGAGCGCTGCGGCTGCCACTGCGTCCAGGCCACCAGCAGCGCGGCCGCCACCACCACCCCGGCGAGGAGCAGGCGCGGGTCGAGCTCTCTGCCGCGGATCCGCCAGCGCGGCGACTCCGTCTGCACGACCGCTGCGGTCGCGGGCGCGAGCGGTCCCCTCCCGACGAGCCAGCCGGCGCACAGCAGTGCCACGCAGGCGTCGCCGGGGATGTACCAGGTCCAGTCGATCAGCGAGTGGACCCCGAACACGACCACGATGCAGAGCATGCTCAGCAACCCCACCCGCTCGGGCGTGTACGGCTGCCGCGGACGGTTCAGCGGCCGCGTCGGTCGCAGGGCCTCGAAGATCCAGCTCCCCAGCAGGGCGAGCGCGATCAGCAGCCCGACGATCCCGAGGTCGGCCAGCGTCTGCACGAGGAAGCCGTGGGCGTGCGTGACCACGAGCGTCTCCTTGCGGTAGCGCAGGCGCGCGGTCGCGTACCCTTCCGCGCCTGCGCCGAGCGCGGGGTGGGCACCGAAGACCTGCAGTGCCTCCTTCCAGTAGCGCGCCCGCACGCTCGCCACCGCGGTCAGCCGGCCGGGTGTGTTGGGGGGCGGTTTGGCATTCGGGTTGGTGAGCGCGCTGACGGCGTGGGAGATGCTCCCCGTGAGGCCTCGGTGGCTGTGGGCCAGGCCCGCGATCAGCGCGAGCACGGTCAGCCCCACGAGCACCCACAGCGCGAGTCCCGCCCGCCGGCGGGTGCGCCTGCTGGGAGGCCGCCGCGAGGTGAAGAAGGTCAGCGCCACCCCCACGAGCGCCAGCACGAGCACCATCACCAAAACCAGCGCGCCGAGCTCGTCGCCCGCGGCGGCGCGCTGCGCGAGCGGGATGTTTTCGTCGCTGAGGGCGGCCCGTGAGAAGTCCCAGCCCGCCACGGTGCCCGCGCCGAGCATCCCCGCGAGCAGCACCGCGGCGCCCCGTAGGCGCAGCGGCACGAACGCCAGCCACAGCACGGCCCCGACGGCGAGCGCCGCGACCGCCCCGCGGGAGTACGCCAGCAGCAGCGCCAGCAGCAGCACGCCGCAGGCGGGATAGGCCATCGCGCTGAGCAGCCCGTGTCCCCGCCGGCGAGCCCCCAGCCACATGCAGCCGATCACGCCCATCGCGGCCGTCAGGCCGAGCGCGTTCCAGTAGCCGAACGGTTCCTGCAGGCGCGCGGGCGCGTTGGCCGGCACCCCCGAGGGGAACACCTTCGTGGCCAGCCCGTAGGCGCACACCACGGTGGCGGCCAGGGTGATGCCGCCGAGCACCGCCGCCCAGCGCACCGCGAACATGCGCACGGCCGCGATCGAGCCGCCCAGCACGGCGCTGTAGGCGAGCATCCGCGAGGCGTCGCGCCAGCTCGCGTCCGGCGCCACCGACCACGCGATCGACAGCGCCGTCAGGGCAGTCAGCGCGAGCATCATGCCGAGCGTCCAGGAGCCGCAGCGCCTGCGCGTGGCGGGCAGCGTCAGCACCGAGGCCGCGAACAGCACGCCCCCGCCGACGGTAAGCCCCATCTCGGTGGCGGTCATCGTTTCCTCGGTCAGGCCGCCCTTCGCGTAGAAGGTGATCAGGCACAGCACGCCGCAGACCAGCAGCGCCCCCCACACGGTCGCCTCCGGCAGCCGCCGGCCGGCGCGCCCGTCCGGGACCCGGCGTGGCGGTCCGGTCTGGCTCGCCGGTGCCGCGGGCGCGGGCACCGGCGTCAGCGTCTCAGCCGTCGCGCCTGGCACCGAGACGCCTGCGGGCAAAGCTGACCACGAGTGCGACGAGCACCGCGAGCATCAGGGCGAGCACCGCCAGCACCGGATCCGGCAGCGTGCTCACGGCGCTGGAGAGGTTGGCGTGCACGACCCCGGGAGTGATCACCTGGCCGCCCACCCCCACCGGCCCGGAGCCCGAGGTCTGGGCGTGCCGGATCGCGGTCGCTTCGCCCGCGGTCACGCTGATGACCGTCGTCGGGGCGCTTGTCCCGCCGCTGCGGTGCGCCGCCAGGGCGGCCAGCTGGGCCTGACGGATCTCCTGCCCGCAGGGGGAGTACTCCAAGGAGTCGGCGCTCAGTTCCTTCAGCGCCTGGCGGTAGGCGCTCTGAGAGAAGCCGCTTAAGGACTGGCCGTGAGTGCAGCGCAGGACTATCTGTTCGCCGACGCTCATCCGACCTGTCCAACGCTACCAGCGCCCCGGGGTTGCGGTGCGGACCGAATCCCGCATGCTGCGGGGCTCAACGGGCCGCCACCCCGGCGCTCTCCAGGGCACGCGAGAAAGCCGCCGCCCAGGCGTCCGGGGTGTAGGCCGCCACGGCCCGCCTACCCGCCGCCCCCAGCCGCGCTCGCAGCTCGGCCGAGCCCGCCAGGCGCACGATCGCCCCGGCCAGCGCCCGCGCATCCCCGGCGCGCACGACGATGCCGGTGCCGCCGTCGCACACGAGCCCTCCGGCGGCGGCCCCGACCGTGTCGCTGGCGATCACCGCGACCCCCTGGTTCATGGCCTCGTTGACCACCAGGCCCCACGGCTCGCGGAAGCTCGCCGTGGGGATCGAGGGCACGACCAGCACGTCCACGTGGGCGTACACCTCCCGCAGCTGCTCGGGCGAGAGCGCGCCGAGCGCGTGGACACCATCGCTCGCCTGTGTACCCACCAGCACCAGCTCGCAACCCGCCGGCGGCCCGGCCAGCCTCCAGGCGTCCTCGAGCACGGCGAGTCCCTTCTCGCGGGCCGCGCGTCCGACGAACAGGAAGCGGGTCGCCCCACCCTGCGGCCAGCCCGCCAGCTGCGGCTCCGGGAGGTCGGCCGCCGACCAGAACTCGTTGTCGACGGCCTGGGGCGCCTCGAACACGTTCACGGCACCCCGCCCGCGCACGTAGGCGCTCACGTGGGGCCCGTAGGTCACGACCGCCTCGGCGGAGCGATACAGGCGCCGCAGCGGCAGGTAGCTGAGAACGTGGGCAGCTGTGCGGGGGTGGGCCCACAGCGAGGCCCACAGGATCACCGGTACGCGCCCGGCGCGGGCCCCGGCCCAGCTCGCCAGCAGCGCCGCGCGACCACCGGTGGGGACCACGACCGCCCGGTAGCGCCCACTCGCCGCCAGCGCGTACAGCTCGCGCGGGCCGGCGCGTCGCGCAGGGAACGGCAGCCGCCCGGCGGGGTCGGGGCCGCCGTGGCGCCGGGAGCCTCCGAACTGCGCCACCTCCAGGCCCTCGCGCTCGTGCAGGCGGGCGAGGGCGTCCACCCGGTAGGCGGGGACGTGGCCGGTGGCGAACAGAACCGGCCTGTCCGCCGCGTCGGCCGGGGCGGTGACCCCGCCGGCCCGCGCGGCCGGGGCACTCACGGCTGCGTTCCTCCCCCGGAGCTCGCCCGCTCCAGCACCTCTCGGTAGGCGGCGAGCGTCTGCTCGCCGCAACGCTCCCAGGTGAAGCCCTCCCTGACGGTCGCGCGGGCTCGTTCGGAGGCCTCGTGCAGCCGCTGGTCGTCGGAGAGCAGCTCGTCGATCCGCTGGCTGAGGCGCTCGATGTCCCCGGGTGGCACCAGCAGGAAGCCCCCGCCGGCGGCGGCGATCTCCTCCGGACCCGGCTCACCGCGGCAGCCGATGGCGGGCACCCCGGCGGCCATCGCCTCGATGTAGGCCGTCCCGAACGCCTCCTCGGTGGAGGGCATGACGAACACGCTCGCGCTGCGCGCCTGCTCCAGCGCCGCCGCCGGGTCGAGCTGACCGTGGAAGTCCACCCGCTCGGACACCCCCAGCCGCGCGGCCAGGGCCTCCAGGGCGGGGCGCTCGGGGCCGTCGCCCACGATCGAGTAGCGCAGCGTCGGGTGTCGCGGTCCGAGCACCGCCAGCGCCCGCAGCACGTCGGCGTGGCGCTTGCGGGCCACCAGGTGGGCGACGGTCACCAGCGTGGGCGGCCCCGAGGTCGGGCGTGCGGGAGGGCCGTGGTGGTTGTGCCCCGCGGGTCCCCTCGCCGGTGGCAGCTCCGCGCCGAGGTGGACCACCCGCGTGCGGGCCGCCCCACGGTCTCGGGAGAGCTCGGCGATCCCGCGGCTGTTGGCGAGCACGAGCTGGGCGGCCCCGAGCCCGCGAGCCACCGCACGCGCGCCGCGAGGTCCGCGCCAGGCCGTGTAGAGCACGTCCGCGCCGTGCTCGGAGACGATCAGCGGCGTCCGCGGGCCGGCGCGGCGGACGGCGTCCCCGGCCGGCACGGCGTTGTGGGCGTGGATCAGCTCGTAGGGGAACGAGCGCCGCAGCCGCCCCAGCGCGAACGCCAGCGAGGGCGCCGCCCAGGCGCCCCAGTCCGGGTACCCCCGCTCGCGCGGCGGCGAGAGGTAGGGCGCGTAGGTGACCGCCAGCCCGTCGCGCACCTGGTGGCGGGGCTCGGCCAGCATCTCCCGCAGCGTGGAGGCGGCCTGCCCGATCCCGTCCGCGAGCGCCGCCCGCGGGGGCACGATCCGGTGCAGCACGATCACGCGCACGTCGGCGCCGGCTTCGCGGACGGCGAGTGCCTGGCGGTGGGCCCAGATCCCGATCACCGGGTCACGGCGGCTCGGGTAGAACTCCGCCACGATCGCGACCCGCGGGCCGGTGGCCGTTTTGCTCATGGGTGCGGGTGCGTCGTCGCTCACCAGTGGCGGTGCCTCGTCAGGGTGCGGGCGGCCTCGCGGGCGGGCAGGTGGGGCTGCTCGGACAGGAAGGCACGGGCCTCGGCGAGCGCGGCCTCGCGCCCGTAGGTCGAGGCCACGGGCGCGGCCAGGTGCTCGATCGCGACGGCGTCCACCACGCCACAGCGCCACCCGTGCTCACGGGCGAGCGCGGCCCAGTGCGTGTCCAGGCCCCAGCCCATGCGCAGTGGCGGGAACGGCAGCAGGACCGGAAAGGTGACGGCCGCGAAGGCGCTCACCGGCCCGATCTCGACGAAGCCGGTCTCGCGCACCACGCTGCCCGGGTGCCGGCGGGTGACCGGCCAGGCCGCGTGCGAGCGCAAGCGGTGGGCGGGCTGTGCCAGCGCCAGCCCGAAGCGCTCGCACAGGAACACGAAGTCATCCACGAATCCGCGCGGGAGCTTTACGTCGTCGTCGAGCACCAGCAGCCAATCGTGGCCCTCGGCCGGGTGCGCCTCGAGCAGGCGGTTGAGGTTCTCGAACTTCCCCAGCTCTGCGGCCGGCGAGCTTCGCAGCTCGACCTGGTGGTGCGAGCGCTGCAGCTCGGCGCCGGTCGCCGCGGTCAGCGCCGCGTGCTCGGGGCGCTGCACCGACAGGGCGAGGATCCGGCGCGCAGGCGTCCGCCGGGCGGCCCGGCGCAGGCGCCCACGCCTGCCGCTCAGCCGCGCCAGCGAGTCGATCGCCGTGTCGGCGGCGCCCCGGGCGATGCCGTCGAGGCCGCCGACGGCCCCGCTCTGGCCGCTGAGGAAGTCGTCCGCGGGCTGGGCCGGCGTCGAGGATGCGGCTCGCGGCGCCACCCGCGTGAGCAGGGCTTCGCGCACGCGGCCGGCGCTGTGGGCGACCATCGTCAGACCGGCCGGGCAGGCGCGCCTGAGCACGTGCCCGGCGCAGCCCGCGAGCGTCCTCAGCTCGCCCGCGATCGAGGGCGCCACGCCGCGGCGCGAGTCGAAACGCCGCGCCGCTCGTCCGCGGGTATAAGCGGTCGCGCACAGGGCCCGCAGCCGCGCGTCGGCACCGGCACGGCGGTGCTCGACCCTCGCGCGCGCGAGGTACACGGTCTGGGTTTCGGGCCGAAGCAGGCGCAGGCGTTCCTGCCACTCCTGCTCGTCGCCGCCGTGCTCGAGCGAGACGTCGAACGGGCCGGCGAGCGCCAGCGCGTTGCGGCGGATCGCCATGTTGACTCCCCACGCCAGCTCCGTGGTCGTGTCCCGCCCTCCCAGCTCGAGCGTCGTCACGGGCGGCGCCTCGCGCCCGCAGCTGCGCGGGGCCCGGCCCTCGAGCCGCGCGATCACGGGTCCCGTGAACACGTCCGCCTGCTGGTAGGAGCGGGCGCCGTCGAGCAGCGCCGCCAGCCATCCGGGGCAGGCGCGGATGTCGTCATCCACGTACACGACCAGCTCGCCGGTGGAGCGCTCCACGCCAGTGTTGCGGGCCGCGTTCAGCCCCAGCGGGCCGGGGTGGGGCTCATAGCGGGCGCCCGCCCGCTCGGCCAGGGCGCGGACGCCGGGCGACTCGCCCGCGTCGTCCACGACCAGCACCTCGGCGTCGCATTCGCGCGCCTGGGGCATGATCGAGTCGAGCGCCACCTCGAGGTAGGCGGGCCGGTCGCGCGTGGGTATGACGATCGAGGCCGCTGTCATGGGCTGCACGCTGTCATGGGTCCCGGCAAGTCTAGGTTTGCCTCGCCGGGCCAACCCACCGTACGCTGCTGCGCGTCGATGGTCCTGTTCCTGCACAACCGCTATCGCACGACCGGTGGCGAGGAGCGCGTGGTCGAGGACCTGCTGTGGCTGGTCCGCGAGCGCCTCGGGGAGGAGGCCGAGCTGCTGGCGCGCGAGTCGGCCGCGATCCCCCGCGGGCGGGCGGCGCTCGGACTGTTGCGCGGTGGACTGTCCCCCGAGGAGGTGGCGGGCGCGGTCACCCGTGGGGGGGCCGGGATCGTCCACGCCCACAACCTGCAACCGAGCTTCGGCTGGCGGGCGCTGGCCGCCGCGCACGGCGCGGGAGCGGCGGTGGTCCTGCACCTGCACCAGTACCGGCTCGTGTGCGCGGTCGGCGTGTGCTTCACCCACGGCCACGAGTGCACCCGCTGCCACGGGCGGAACACGCTCCCGGGAATCGCCCTGAACTGCCGCGGCAACGTGCCCGAGTCCGCCGCCTACGCGCTCGCGCTGGCCGCCTGGCAGCGGCGCGTGATCGCGCTCGCCGACGTGATCCTGGTCCCCAGCCGCTTCGCGCGCGAACGGCTTTCCGAGCTCGGTGCACGGCTACCCCACGGGCGCGTGCAGGTGCTGGCGCCGCCGCTGAAGATGCCGGCGGGGGCGGTTGCGGCGGCGGAGGGCGGGCTGCCCGAGCGCTACGCGCTCGTGGTCTCGCGCCTGGCGGAGGAGAAGGGGGTCGACGTCGCGATCGGAGCCTGCCGCCGTGCCGGGATGCCGCTCGTGATCGCCGGCGAGGGTCCGGAGCGGGGGCGCCTGGAAGCGCTCGCCCAGGGAGCCGAGGTGCGGCTGCTGGGCGCGGTGGATGACGAGCGCCTCGCCGGCCTGCGGGCCGGAGCCGCCGTGGCCCTGGCGCCCTCGCGCTCGGCCGAGACCTTCGGTTTGGCGCCGGCGGAGGCGATGGCGGCGGGGGTGCCCGTGGTCGGCAGCCGCATCGGCGCCCTGCCGGAGATCCTCGCCGAGGACGAGCTGGTGGAGCCGGGAGACGAGCGGGCGCTGGCGCAGGCGATCCTTCGCCTGGCGGGCGACCGCGCCGCCGGCGAGCGTGCCCGGGTGAGGATCGCGGCAGTGTGTGGCCCCGAGGTGGTGGCCGACGGCCTGCGGGGGGCATACGAGCGGGCCCGAGCGCACGCGGCCGCGCGGTCGCGCTCGCGTGCCGCCTGAGACCGGCCCGAGGATCGCGCCACGCGGGCCCGCCCGGACCACCTAGGGTGCCCGGCAGATGACCACGCAGCCGAGTGCGCTGATCACGGGGATCACCGGCCAGGACGGGTCCTTCCTGGCGGAGCTGCTGCTCGAGAAGGGGTACGCGGTCACGGGCATGGTTCGCGCCTCGGAGCCCGACCTCGGCTGCTCGGAGCACCTGCAGGATCGCGTTGCGCTGCTGGAGGGCGAGCTGCTCGAGCCGCAGAGCCTGCGCGAGGCGATCTCCGAGGTGCGCCCGCGCGAGCTCTACCACCTCGCTGCGCCCTCGTTCGTGCCCGATTCGTGGGAGCGTCCCGCCGAGACCGTGGCGGCGATCACGGGGGCGTGCGCGGCGGTCCTGGAAGCGGTGTCGGCGATCGATCCGTCGATCCGGGTCTTCAACCCCGCCTCGGCGATGATCTTCGGTGAGGCACCCGAGAGCCCCCAGAGCGAGACCACGCCGTGCCGGCCGCAGAGCCCCTATGCGGTTGCGAAGCTGGCCGCGCACGAGCTGGTGGGCGTGATGCGCGAGCACCGGGGCCTGCACGCGAGCTCGGGGATCCTCTACAACCACGAGTCCGAGCGCCGGCCGGAGCAGTTCGTGACGCGCAGGATCAGCCGCGCGGCCGCGGCGATCTCCCTCGGCCTGCAGGACGAGCTCACGCTGGGCGCGCTGGACGCGGTGCGGGACTGGTCGTTCGCGGGCGACGTGATGGAGGGCGCCTGGTTGATGCTCCAGCAGGAGGGGGGCGGGGACTACGTGCTCGCCAGCGGCACGGGCCACACGGTGGCCGAGTTCGCCGAGCGCGCGTTCGCGTGCGTGGGCCTCGAGGCCGGGCGCTACCTGCGCGTCGACGAGCAGCTCAAGCGCGCCCCCGAGAGCACGCCGAGCGTCGGCGACTCCTCGAAGGCGCACGAGCGGCTCGGGTGGCGCCCGCGGGTGAACTTCTCCGAGCTGGTGGCGCGGATGGTGGCCGCCGACCTGGAGCGCCTGCGGCCCTGATCCGGGCGCCGGCCGCCGGTGCGCCGCACACGGGCGGCGAGCCGGGCCGGCTCCCAGGAGCGTCGCCGGGGGCGCCTACACTGTCTGGCCTGTGAGGCGCGTCGGCGTCATCGGCCTGGGTTACGTGGGCCTGCCACTCGCCGTGGCCTTCGCCCGCGAGGGCTGCGAGGTGATCGCCCTCGACGTGGACTCCCGCAAGGTCGCAGCCCTGGCCGAGGGGCGCTCCTACATAGAGGACGTGAGCGACGAGGAGCTGCATGCGGTCGCCGAGCGGCTGCAGCCGACGACCCGCTACGCCGAGCTGGCGAAGGCCGACGCCGTGCTGATGTGCCTGCCGACGCCGTTGACGGCCAACCGCGAGCCCGACCTCGGCCCCCTCACGGAGGCCACCCGCGCGCTCAGCGAGGTCCTGCAGGCGGGCCAGCTGGTGGTGCTCGAGTCCACCACCTACCCGGGCACCACGCGTGAGCGGATCGCGCCGCTGCTGGAGGAGTCGGGGCTGGCGGTGGGACG
This sequence comes from uncultured Solirubrobacteraceae bacterium, assembly GCA_963821425.1. GTDB lineage: Bacteria > Actinomycetota > Thermoleophilia > Solirubrobacterales > Solirubrobacteraceae > Palsa-744. Next base: position 597,382 of record CAWGDS010000004.1, on the reverse strand, counting down.
CGACTTCCAGCTCGCCTTCTCGCCCGAGCGGGTGGACCCAGGGCGGGAGGACTTCACGCTGCGCAACACGCCGAAGGTGCTCGGCGGGCTCACGCCCGCGTGTGCCGAGCGGGCCAAGGAGCTCTACGAGATCGTCTGCGACGAGGTTCTGGTCGTGTCCTCCCCCGAGGCGGCCGAGCTGACGAAGCTGCTGGAGAACATCTTCCGCTCGGTCAACATCGCGCTCGTCAACGAGCTGGCGATGCTCACCGACCGCATGGGGATCGACATCTGGGAGGTGGTGGACGCGGCCGCCACCAAGCCGTACGGGTTCATGCGCTTCGAGCCCGGTCCCGGGATGGGCGGGCACTGCCTGCCCGTGGACCCCTTCTACCTGTCCTGGCGGGCACGCGAGTTCGACGTGTCCACGGAGTTCATCGAGCTGGCGGGGAAGATCAACCAGCAGATGCCCTACCACTGCGTGGCCAAGGCCCAGCGGGCCCTGAACGAACACGGGATGCCCGTCAAAGGGGCGCGCGTGGCGGTCTTCGGCGTGTCCTACAAGCCCGCGGTGGGGGATGTGCGCGAGTCGCCCGCGCTGAAGATCATCGCGCTGCTGCGGGGCCTCGGGGCGGAGGTCTTCTACCACGACCCTCACGTGCCGGAGCTGGGCGAGCTGGGCCTGCGGAGCGTGCCGCTCGAGCAGGCGCTCGCCGACGCGGACCTGGCGCTGATCGTGACCGCGCACCCCGAGGTGGACCACGAGCTGATCGCAAACCGCGCGCGCCTGACCGTGGACCTGCGCGGGGTCACCCGCGGAACGGGCGCCCCGCGGACAGTGCGCCTGTGAGCGCCGGCCCCACCCGTGGCGCCGAGCGCCCGGGGCCGCTGCTCGGCGAGAGGGTGAAGGTGGGCGTGGGCGTCGGCTTCGGCGCCTACGTGATCGTCCACGACGGGACCGTGATCGGGGAGGGCTGTGAGATCGCCGATCATGCCGTGCTCGGCAAGCGCCCGCGCCTGGCCCGGCATTCTTCGGCCGGGGGAGAGGTCGGCGATCTGCTCCTGGGCCCGGGTGTGAGCGTCGGCACCGGGGCGGTCGTGTTCGCCGGCGCCGGCGTCGGCGAGGGGGCGATCCTCGGCGATCAGAGCTTCGTGCGCGAGCGCAGCTCGATCGGGCCGGGAAGCGTCATCGGCCGCGGCAGCGTGATCGACAACGACGTCGCAGTCGGCGCCAGGGTGAGGGTGCAGAGCAACGTCTACCTGACGGCCTTCACGGTCGTCGAGGACGACGTGTTCGTGGGGCCGGGCGTCAACACGACCAACGACAACACGATGGCCCGGCACGGCGATGAGACCCCGATGCGGGGCGCCCTGCTGCGCCGCGCCTGCCGGGTGGGCGGGAGCGCCGTGCTGACCCCGGGGGTCGAGGTCGGCGAGGAGGCGTTCGTCGCCGCGGGCGCGCTCGTCACCCGCGACGTGCCGGCGCGGGCCGTCGTGATGGGGGTGCCCGCGCGGGTCGTGCGCCAGGTCTCCGACGAGGACCTGCTCGAGCGCTGGCGCTGAGCCTCGCGCATCAAGCTCAGGTCGAGCCTTACAGCCGTCTGACTGGCCGGTCAGCCAGAAACTTCGCGCTCTGATGCGGGATGAGCAAGGTTGACCAGCGTTCTGTCGCTGTGCTACGTTGCCCGCGACATGATGTCGGGGGTCGAGTCGGAAAGGGGACGCCTGTGCACCGCGCAGCGTCTGCTGGTGCGCCTCATGGCCCAGCACCGAACGGGCTCGATCTTGACGCCAGAGGGCTTTTCTGGCATTGTCATTGGCGTATCGGACCGATGCGCTAAGGACTGAAGCGCTAGGCAACGACTGGCTTCGGGGCTTATCCGTCCCGAGCGAGGGGCTAATGGGGCGGGTTTCGTCCCGGAGGGAAGTTCGGGGTCGGTCGAACTAATCCAGAGGGAAAAGGAGCAACACACAGATGAAACGCTTTAAGATCGTCGGGCTCTGCCTGGTGGCCGTGTTCGCGCTCACCGCGGTCATGGCATCCGGTGCGCAGGCCGGCCAATGGGGCACCTGCGCGAAGGCCGCGAAGAACGGCAAGGTCTACACCGGTAACTACACGGACAAGCTGTGCTCGACAAAAGCCGCCGAAAAAAACGGCAAGTATGAATGGGTGCCGAACGCGGCGAACATCCCGTTCAAGTCCGAAGGCGGACCGAGCCACCTGAAAGGCGCGGCCGGCGAAATCGCCTGCGAACGCGGCACGGACTCGGGCACGTTCGAAGGTGCGACAAAAGACACGGACGTGTTCGTGTTCCTCGGCTGCAAGCTCAAACCGTTCGAACTCGTGTGCAAAAGCTACGGGGCCAAAGAAGGCGAAATCGTCACGAACGAACTCGCCAGCCTTCTCATCGACAACGGTGAAAAAGGCCTGAGCGGCAAGGAACCGGCTGCTGGCGAAGTGTGGATGCAGGAGACGGCCAAGGGAGTCCACACTGACCCCGTGTTCGGCCCCGGCCCGTTCCTCGCCGACTTCGAATGTGGAGGAATCCCGTTCGCGGTCACCGGCTCGGTCAGCGGCGTCGTTGAAAAAGCGTACGTCGAGGCGAAGCTGAAGAAGGGCAAGAGCGGCAAGGAAACCGGCAAGGGTTGGAAGTTCGGTAAGCCGACCATCAAGGTCGACTTCACCGAAATGGGTGGCGAACAGGACCTGCAGACAACGTTTGTCAACCCGTTGAACGAAGACAAAGTCGAAACGGGTGCCTCGATTCAGGAAGGCACCAACGAAATCATCATCGAAGCGCTCCCGAAGGGCCTCGAGCTCAACAGCATCTAGGAGCGAGTCGATCAATCTAGGTGAGGGTCTGGAGACCCACAGCTAGAGGAAGTGAAGGCAGAATGTAGTCACAGCGTGCGCGGGATCCATCGGGTCTCGCGCACGCTGTCTTTTGGGGACCTGCCCGACAAGCGGGCGAGGTACAGTGATCCGGAGGGAAAGGGAGGGCAAGTCAGATGAGACGCATCAAGGTTGTGGGGCTTTGTCTGGTCGCCGTTTTCGCGTTGACCGCGGTCATGGCGTCCGGTGCGCAGGCCGGCCAGTTCGGCAAGTGCGTGAAGGCCGCGAAGAATGGCAAGGTGTACACCGGTAACTACACCGACAAGCTGTGCTCGACAAAAGCCGCCGAAAAAAACGGCAAGTACGAATGGGAAGCGAGCAAAGCCGCGATCCCGTACACCGGTGAAGGCGGCCCCAGCCACCTGAAGGGCGCGGCCGGCGAAATCGCCTGCGAACGCGGGACGGGCACGGGGACGATCGAAGTCGGTGGCGTGAACGGCAAAGGCACGGACGTGTTCATCGGCTGCAAGCTCAAACCGTTCGAACTGGTCTGCAAAAGCTACGGGGCCAAAGAAGGCGAAATCGTCACCTACGAACTCGCCACCGCGTTCATCGACCACGGTGAAAAAGGCCTGAGCGGCAAGGAACCCGCGGTAGGCGAAGTGTGGGAGCAGAACACGAACGACGGGACCCACACCGATCCCGTGTTCGGTCCGGGCCCGTTCCTCGCGAGCTTCGAATGTGGAGGAATCCCGTTCGCGGTGACCGGCTCGGTCAGCGGCGTCGTTGAAAAAGCGTACGTCGAGGCCAAGCTGAAGAAGGGCAAGGACGGCAAGGAAACCGGCAAGGGTTGGAAGTTCGGTAAGCCGACCATCAAGGTCGCCTACACCGAAGCAGGTGGCGAACAGGACCTCACCACGACGTTCGTCAACCCGTTGAACGAAAACAAAGTCGAATCGGGCCCCTCGATTCAGGAAGGCGTCGCCGAAGTCATCATCGACCCGCTTGAAAAAGGGTTGGAGCTCGACAGCATCTAGAAGCAACTGGAGTGATCTGGCTGTGGGTCGGGAGACCCACAGCTGGATGCCCGCAATCGCAGCATGGAGTCACGCGCCGTCTCTTGTGGGGCAGAGCCATCCGTCCGTTCGCGCTGACGAGCCTCACCGGCTGATCCGTCCGTTCTCGCTTGAAGGGCCTCATGGGCGCTGGTAGACTCGCCCACAGAGGGCGTTAGCCACGACGACTTGGTAGGGGAGCGGTGATGGACGGGGAACGCCCGCAGGCGGGCGAGGCTGGGCACGACGGGGACAGCTCGCGGCTGTGCGCGCGCCTGCTCGTGCTGTCCGGCGTGCTCCTGGCGACCCTCCTCGGCTTCAGCGCGCCGGCGTCGGCGCTCACGCAGCAGGGACACAGCTTCGCTTTCTCCTTCGGGGTGCCCGGCCACTCCAGCGGCCAGCTCGACGAACCGTCGGGCATAGCGGTCAACGAATCCACCGGGACGGTGTACGTCGCCGACCGCCTCAACAACCGGATCCAGGAGTTCGAATCCAGCGGGGGCAAATTCGTGCCCGGGAAGAGCATCGAAGTGCCCTACCCGACCTCGATCGCCGTCGACAACTCCACCGAATCCTCGGACCCCTCGAAAGGTGACATCTACGTCGTCGGTGCCACGGCGGCGGAGGCGAAGGAACTGCAGCTGGAAGGCACGACGCCGGAAGAATTCCTCGTCTACAAGTACAGCGAAAAAGGGTCGCTGATCAAGAAGATCAAGAAGATCAAAGGCAAAGAAGTCTTCGAAGAAGGAGAAAAAAAGGAAACGGAAACCTTCGAAGAAGAACTCGAAGTCGTCAGGGGAGTGGCGGTCGATTCGCATGGATCGCTGTTCGTCGACGACGAAGAAGCAATCTTCGAGTTCAACAACGCGTCCAAGAACAAGGCGATCGCCCACTTCGAATCCGAAGGGGGCGAAACCACCGAGGGTCTGGCGGTGGACTCCCAGGACAACCTCTACGCCGGCGTGGAATCCCCCGAAGAAGCGAGCGAACTCGAAGAACAGCTGACCGCCCAGAACAAACAGGAAGATCGCGCCGCGGGCCTCCTGTCCGCGGGCGTGTTCGAATTCGGCGTCGTGTCCGAGCTCAAGCTCAGCCGCGAAACCGCGTCGGTCGAGGTTCCGGAGTTCGACCCCGAATTCTCCCCGGCAGTGGCCGTCAACACCGCCGCTTCAGCTGTCAACGGCGTCGATGAACGGGGCGACGTCTACATCACGAACGTCGCCTCGAGCGCCGGCAAGCCGATCAGCACGGTCGCCGTCTTCAATGCGCACCACGAACTCATCCAACACATCGCGGTACCCAAGGAAGGCACGGAAGGTCAATTCGGCGACGGCATCGCCGTGGACGCCAAGACCGGCGTCGTGTTCGCGTCGATCGCCAAGGCGGACACGGTCGACGTGTTCGAACGGGAAAAGGAAGGGCCCCCGACCATCGTCGGCCTCACCGCCTGCACGCTCGGCGGCGGGCCCGGCTGTCCCGGCGGAGCAGGCGTGGCGAAGCTGTCCGCGCAGCTCGACCCGCATGGCGTGGCAACCAAGTACCGCTTCGAATACGGCGCCGCCGTCTGCGCCGCCGAACCGTCGCCCTGCACGAGCACGACGGAAGCCACTTCCGGCAAGGGCTTCGAAGACGAAGTCGTCAGCGCCGAACTCGAAGGCCTGGCGGCGGGCACCTATCACTACCGGATCGTCGCCAAGAGCCCGGCAGGCGAAGCGTCCGAAGAACACACGTTCACGATCATGTCAGCGGCGTCGGGCGCCCTGCCGGACAGCCGCGAGTACGAGCTGGTCTCACCGGCGCAGAAAGAGGGCAACGAACCCGAACCGATAGCCAGTGCAGGCAGCACGCTGCGAGCTGCCGAAGACGGCCATGCGATCACATACGCAGCCGACGGGCCGATGGGCGGATGCACCGAAGGCAACCGCAACCCGGAATACGACCAGCTGCTCTCCTCGCGCGGAGGCCTTGGCTGGAGCACGTGCAACATCACGACGCCCAACGACACCGGCACCGGCATCGCGCCGTCCAAGGTCCCCGAGTACGCCGACTTCACCGCGAATCTCGCGCTCGCGCTCGTGGAACCGTACCCGAGCTACGCCCGCGGGGGCAGCGTGTTCGCCGAACCGCCGCTCGCGCCGCCGGTCTCCAGGCACGAAGGGGAACTTGCCAACGCGGGCCAGGAGTACCTGGAAAACACGATGTACCTGCGCGCCGACCCGCCGCAGCAGCCGCAGGCCTCGGAAACGGCCAATTACCAGCAGGCGGTGGAACACGGAAGGGCTCGCGCCCAAGAAACGGGATCGCCGCAAGCGGCCGGCGGCGGCGGCTACATCTCGCTCGTCAACGAACTCAACGCACCGGGGTATGAACCGTTCGGCGGCGGAGCGGAGGCGGGGGAGAACAAGGGGATCGAATTCACGCAGGTCGCGACGCCCGATCTCAGTTACGGCGTGCTCGTTTCCCGGCGGGCCGCCACGGGCGCATACGAGTGGGGCCCGCAGGGCCAGATCCAACTCATCAGCGAGGTCCCCGAAGCCCCCGCCGTCTCGTGCAGCGACTCCGGCGCTCTCGAGGTGAGTGTCGAAAAGGCTACAGGCGGGACCGTGCAGTACAAGTTCACGGACAACACCCGGACGAGCAGCGTCAAATATGAGACCGCGGCGATCGGCTATGACGCCACCGCCGCTGAAGTCGCGAAAGCCTTCGAAGAAGCGACCGCCACCAACCCATCCGGCGAAACGCTCGCCCTGCCCGCCGGATCGCTCGTGGCGAGTGCCGGTCCGCTCGACACCTCCGCGGTCGTGCTGACCGTGCACAACCCCGCGGTGGGCTCGTTCTCAGCGCTCACGGCCGTCGAAACGGCCCTCGAAGGGCCCAACGAACCCGGAAACAAAAAGAGTGCCGGGCTCAGATACACCGGTTGCAAGGCGCTGGGCGCCGACGAAGTGAGCGTCGGCGGCGCGAACCAAGGGACCCAGCGCAACGCGATCTCCCAGGACGGCAGCCGCATCATCCTGACGGTGGGCAACGCCGCCGGAGGAGGCCAGACACAGCACCTATACGTGCGCGACACGGCCACAGAGGCAACGCTGCAGCTCGACGTCCCGGCGGCAGGCGCGGGCGCGGGCCCCCTCGACCCGATGTTCCAAACCGCGAGCGTCGACGGATCGAAGGTGTTCTTCACCGACACCCAGCGCCTCACCTCCAACTCCAAGGCGACCGAACTGACCCCCGACCTCTACGTCGCCGAACTGAGTGGCGGCGAAGGGGAAGGAGAACCGCTCGTCTCCAAGCTCATCGACCTGACTCCCGAAGGCAACGGCGGCGAAAGCGCCGATGTCCCCGCGTACGAACAGTACAAGTGGAGCGGCGGCGTGATGGGGGCCAGCGAAGACGGCTCATACATCTACTTCGCCGCCAGTGGCGCGCTCGCCCCGGGCGCCACTCGGGGTGCCTGCTACGCAGAACAGGAACCGACGGCGAGCTGCAATCTCTACGTGCGTCACCACGGCGAAAGCGGGTGGGAACCGACCCGGCTGATCGCGACGGTATCGGCCGAAGATGGGCCGGACTGGGGGGACGACAAGACGGCCCCGGTCCACACGGGGGGAGACCTCTCGTTCATGGCCTCGCGCGTGTCGCCCAACGGCGCATACCTCGCCTTCATGTCCTATCGCAGCCTCACCGGCTACGACAACGAAGACAGGACGGGCCACGAACCCGACGAGGAGGTCTACCTCTACAGCGCCGGGAAGGGCGACGTGGTCTGCGCATCCTGCAACCCGGCCGGCGAACAGCCGGCGGGCGTGCTCGACCTGCAGTCCAGCGAAGGCGGCGTCCAGGAAGGCGCCGAAGGGGTGGGCCTGGTGGCAGATCGGACCGGTGTCTGGAACAAGCACTGGCTGGGCGCGAGCCTCCCGGGATGGACGACGCTCAACCTCTACAAATCGACCTACCAGTCCCGCTATCTGTCAAACGAAGGACGGCTGTTCTTCGACAGCCCGGACACGCTCGTCCCCGCGGTGAAAGAAGAAGTCGAAGAAGGCAACACCAGCAAGGAGAAGGTCTACCAGTACGAGCCCGGCGGCCTCGGCAGCTGCGCCAGCGCGGCCGGCTGCATCTCGCTGATCTCATCGGCCGGGGCAAAACACGAAGCGACCTTCCTCGACGCGAGCGCCAACGGCAACGACGTCTTCTTCCTGAGCGCAGAAAAACTCACCCAGCAGGACATCGACCAGAGCTTCGACATCTACGATGCCCACGCCTGCGAAGCCGCGTCGCCGTGCCTGCCGCCGCCGGCGGGCGCGCAGCCCGTGTGCCGCTCGGCCGAAGAATGTCGTCCCGGGGGCTACTCGAGCTCCTCCTACGAGGCCCCGGCGAGCAGCGCCGAAGGCCCGGGCAACCCCGCTCCGAAAACCCAGGAATCGCTCGGGGAAAAAACCGTCACCACGCCGCTTACGCCGGCCCAGCTGCTGGCGAAGGCGCTGAGCGTGTGCAAGAAGGACAAGAACCACAGCAAGCGCGCCGCATGTGAAAAGAGCGCACGGGCGAAGTACTACCCAAAGCTGCTCGCGGCCGCGCTGAAGGCCTGCAAGAAGGACAAGGGCAGCAAGCGCAAGACGTGTGAAACAACGGCCCGCAGGCACTTCACGATCCAGAAGGCGAAAAAGGCCAGCCACGCCGCGGCTGCGAGGAAGGGGCGATGATGTCCGGTTCATCCCGTCTGCGGCTGTCCCGCCCGAGGGCGCTGGTCGCTGCGGTGGTCGCATCGGTGGCATCGCTCGCGGTGCTCGCCGGAGCCCCGGCCGCGCTGGCCGGGCAAGTCGCTCCGCAATGGCGGATCGAATCCCGTGCGGCGCCGACGAACCTGCGCTTGGAAGGCAATGGTCTGCTGCTTGTCACGGTGAGTGACCTCGGCGGTCCTGTCGACGCCGAAGCGCATGAAATCAAGGTCACGGACACGCTTCCGGCGGGCGTGGAACTGAACCACGAACTGCTGCACCCGATCACCGCAAAAGGGGAAGGAACCCCCCGCTCGTTGGGGGACAACGGAACCTGCAACGAACCGGCGCCCGGCGAAGCGATCGTGTGCACGTTCAAGAAGAACCTGACCGCCTATGAACAGGTGGTCGTCTATCTGAACGTCAAGACCCACTTCTCCTCGAGCGCGGAACCGGACAACGAAGTCACGGTCACGGGTGGCGGGGCTCCGGAAGCCTCGCTCAAGCGCCCGCTGAGGATCAACGGTCAGCCGACCACGTTCGGCGTCGAACAGTTCGAACTGCAGCCCGAATGGACCGAAAAGCACGAAGGCGGCGAAGAAGTCCTCGTTCCGGACACCCAGGCGGGCTCGCACCCCTACCAGCTGACGACGACGTTCAACCTCAACGAGCTCGAAGTCGGGCAGACCCCGCGGGCGCCGGCGCTGCAGCGGAACCTGAGCTTCAGGCTGCCCACCGGCCTGATCGGCGATGCCAACGTCGTGGGCGACCCGAACGCCCCCCAGCAGTGCCAGGGCGTCGACTTCGGAGCGGTCTACCAGGGACTCTTCGCCTCGATCAACGGCTGCCCGGCCGACACCCAGATCGGGATCGCCTCGTTCACGATCTTCGAACCCAACACGCTGGGCCTCCACTCCTACGTGGTGCCGGTCTGGAACCTCGTTCCCACACCCGGAGAGCCTGCACGCTTCGGCTTCGCCGCGAACCACGTCCCGATCGTGCTCGACACCGCGATCGCCACCGGCGGCGACTATGCGGTGACCGTCAGCGTCCACGACGCGACGCAGGTCGCGCAGGTGCTCGGGTCGAGGGTCACGATCTGGGGAGCGCCGATGGAACACAGCCACGATGAAGTTCGCGGGTGGGAATGCCTCGGCTACAACACCGGCAAAGCGTGCGGGGAACTGGGTGTCAAGGAACCGACCGCGTTCCTGACGCTGCCGACCTCATGCAGTTCGGTCCCGACGACGAGTGTGACCGGCCAGTCGTGGCCGCACGAAGTGGGCCGCAAGGTGGAAGTCGGCGAAATCGGGGACGGACCCGGTCAAGCCAGCGAAAACACGACCTACGAATTCCCCTCGGCACTGACGGGCTGCGGCCTCCTCGGCTTCGAACCGAGCCTTACCGTAGAACCCGAAGAGCACGCAGCCAACACCCCGACAGGGGTGACCACGCGCGTGCGTGTCCCCCAGAAATCGAGCCTCGAAGCCCACGGTCTGGCGCAATCGGCGATCAAGGACACGACTGTCGAATTCCCCCAGGGAGTGTTGCTCAACCCCGCCGCGGCGAACGGCCTGCAGGCGTGCCTGGAGGGAGAAACCGAAGCGGTCGAAGGCGTCGGCAGCGGCGGGATCGGATACACCGGCAGCCGCGAACTCGGCGAGGGATTCGAAGGACCCGTCCCGACCTACACCGAAACGCTGCCGGAACCGCTGGAGCAGGGCATCAACTTCTGTGCGAACGCCTCGAAGGTCGGCGTCGTGCACATCAAGACCCCGGATCTGCCGAACGAACTCGTGGGCGGGGTCTACACGGCGGCGCAGAACGCCAATCCGTTCGGCTCGCTGTTCGCGCTCTACATAGTCGCGCAGGACCCGGTCTCGAAGGTGCTCGTCAAGGTCGCGGGAGAAGTGAAGCTGAACCCGACGACCGGTCAGATCACGACCACGTTCGCCAACACTCCGGACGTGCCCTTCGAAGAACTGAAGCTGGAACTCTTCAAGGGCCCGCGCGCCCCGCTGACGACGCCGCCGACATGCGGCGAAACCGAACTGACGAAGGTGAAGTTCACCGCCTGGGCCCAGGAACCCGGCGAACCCCCGCGCACCAAATCCGAAGAAGTCCCGGGATTCAACCAGACTGAAGGTGCCGAAAAATCCGCCTGCGCGAGCACCCCGCCGCTGGCTCCTTCCTTCCAGGCCGGCTCGGTCAACACCCAGGCCGGCGCGTTCTCGCCGTTCGAACTGACGATCGGCCATCCCGACGCCGACCAGCCGATCACGGGCCTCACGACGACCTTGCCGGCGGGCCTGGCCGCGGTGATCGCGTCCGTCACGCCGTGTGGGGAACCGGAAGCGTCGCAGGGCACGTGCGGCCCGGCGAGTGAGATTGGCAAAGCCGAAGCGAGCGTCGGGCTCGGCACAGAACCCTTCACCCAGAAAGAAGGCCGCGTGTATCTCACCGGCCCCTACGAAGGCGCCCCCTTCGGCCTGTCGGTCGTCGTGCCCACGAAGGCCGGCCCGTTCAACTTCGGCAACGTCGTGACGCGCTCGACGATCAACGTCAACCCCGAAACGGCCGCGGTGACGATCAACAGCCCGCTGCCGACGTGGGTCACCACCACGCTCTATCCACAGGGCGTCGGGGTGGCCGTGCAGCTCAAATCGGTGCGTGTGGTCGTCGACCGCGAACATTTCCAGTTCAACCCGACCAACTGCGCGCCGCTGAGCATCGCCGCCACGATCACCGGCGCGCAGGGCGGGAGCGCCAACGTCTCATCGTCCTTCCAGGCCACCGGCTGCGAAAACCTCAAGTTCGCCCCGAAGTTCAGCGCCTCCGTCGCGGCTCAGGGCAGCAAAGCGGACGGCACCTCCTTCACCGCCACGGTCGAATCGGGCGGAATCGGCGTCGAGGGAATCAGGAAAGTGTTCCTGACGGTCCCGAAACTCCTTCCGGCGCGGTTGAAACCGACGCTCCAGAACGCGTGCCTGGACACGGTCTTCGCGGTCAACCCCGCCGGCTGCCCGGAAGACGCCTTCATCGGGATGGCAACCGTCTACACGCCGGTGCTGAAAACACCGCTGACGGGTCCGGCGATCCTCGTCTCCCACGGCAACGCCGCCTTCCCCGACGTCGAGTTCGTGCTGCAGAGCGAAAACATCCACATCCTGCTCGACGGCAAGACGAACATCAAAAACGGGGTTACGTACTCGCGCTTCGAATCGGCCCCGGATGCACCGTTCACGAAGTTTGTCAGCGAATTCCCCGCGGGGCCGCACTCGATCTTCACCGACAACACCGAAACAGGGGAAGCACCCACCTACAACCTGTGCGGCAAGAACATCACGGCACCCACCGAACTCACCGCCCAGGACGGCGCGGTGATCAAGCAGGAAACGCAGGTGGCGGTTGCCGGATGCAAGCCCCCGGTGAAACTCACCAACACACAGCTGCTCGCGAAAGCGCTCAAGGTCTGCAAGAAGGACAAGAAGAAGAGCAAGCGCCAGGCGTGTGAACGCGCGGCGCGCAAGAAGTACCCCGTGAAGTCCAAGAAGCACACCGGCAAGAAGCCCGGAAAGAAGACCTCCAAGAAGAAGCACTAGGCGTGGTGGAGCTCTCCCGCCGCGCGCGTCCCGTGCTCGCCGTCCGCCTGTCAGCGGGCGCCAGGGTACTGGTCGCCGCCGTTCTGACAACGTGCGTGCTCGCGGCCGCCGGCGCGCTGCCGGCAGCGTCCGACGCGCGCTCGGCCGGCTACCAGCTGGGGAGCGATCCCTTCGTACAACAGGGTCCGAGGCTCAGCGACAGCGCGCGTGAGACGTCGTTCGGAGCGCTGGTCGCGATCTCTTCGGACGGGAGCACCGCTCTGGTCGGCGCTCCGGGCACCAACGGGGGTGCAGGGAGCGCCTGGGTGTTCTCGAGGGTGGGCGGCGAATGGGTGGAGCAGGCCAGGCTCACGGGCTCCGGTGAGAGCGGCAGCGGCTCGTTCGGCGGCCAGTTCGGCTCGTCGGTGGCACTGTCCGCCGACGGCAGCACGGCGCTCGTCGGGGCGCCGTACGACAACGCGGGTGCCGGTGGCGTGTGGGTGTTCACGCGCTCCGGCGGGACGTGGACCCAGCAGGGCTCGAAGCTGAGCGGCCAGGGCGAGGTCGGCGGCGGTCAGCTCGGCAGCAGCGTCGCGCTGTCGGCCGACGGCAGCACGGCGCTGGTGGGCGCCGACAAGGACAACGGAGAAGTGGGTGCGGCATTCGTGTTCACCCGCTCCGGAGAAAGCTGGGCCCAGCAGGGAACGAAGCTGGTGGGTAGCGGGTTCTGCGGGCTGCCGACGATCGGGAACGCGGTCGCGCTGTCCGCCGACGGGAACACCGCCCTCATCGCCGGCGACTACGACTGCGACGTCGGCGCCGTCTGGACGTTCGCGCGCTCGGGGTCGAGCTGGAGCCAGCAGGGCTCCAAGCTCACGGCCCACGGGGAGGTCGGCAAAGGCTTCTTCGGTTCCGCGATCGCGCTGTCCGCCGATGGGGCCACGGCGCTGATCGGCGCAGACGAGGACCACGCCAACGTGGGGGCCGCTTGGGCCTACACGCGCTCGGGCTCGGGCTGGGTGCAGCAGGGCGGCGAGCTGACCGGCGGCGGCGAGCGGGGGGAAGGCTGGTTCGGGCGCAGCCTGGCGCTTTCGCAAGACGGCAGTACCGCGGTCATCGGGGGCTCCTTTGAAGCGACGGGGGAGAGCGGCTCCGCGTGGATCTTCAAGCGCTCCGGCTCGACGTGGTCACAGCAGGGAGCGAAGCTGGTCGGCGGCGGGGAGAGCAGCGAACCGCTGACCAGGCTCAACGGCGGGGGCTTCGGCCGCAGCGTGGCGCTTTCCGGCGACGGCGGTCTGGCGCTCGTCGGCGGAGGGCTCGCCCCCGGGCTGGTGGGAGCGGTGTGGACCTTCCAGGCCGGCGCCTCGCTCCCACCGGCGCAGTTCGGCAGGTGCCTCCAGATGGCCACCGCGCCCAGCCGCTACACGGGCAGCTACACGAACGCGGCCTGCACGACCCTCGGCGGCCGGCACCTCTACGAATGGTTCCCGGGCCCGGCCTCTGCGCACTTCAAGCTCGCGAGCCTGCCGGGGAGTGCGGTCGGGCTGCAAACCGCCAAGGGAACGAAGCTCACCTGTCTCTCGCTGGCGGGCGCCGGTGAATACACGGGCAACGCCCTGTCCAATGTCGGCGCCCTGACGCTGACGCTCTCCGGTTGCGAACTATCCGGATCCAAATGCGCCAGCGCGGCCGCCGCGAGCGGAGAAATCCTCAGCACCCCGCTCGAAGGCGCACTGGGGATCACGAAGCTGGCGAGCAAGAGCGCCAACAACGGCGTCGGCCTGTCGATCCATCCCGCCGGCGCGGGCGCGGGCATCGCGCAGTTCGCGTGTGGCGCCTCGTCGGTGTCGATCCGCGGATCGGTGGTGGGCTCGATCACGGCCAACAGGATGCTCCCCGCAATTCCGCTGAGCTTCGCCTCCTCGAAGGGGAAGCAGAAGCCCGAAGGCTTCGCCGGGCAGGGCCCCTCGCTGCTGGAAGTCTCCCGCGACGCGGAACCCTACGAACAGGCCGCCCTCACGCTGAAGGCCAACCTGATCGCCGAAGAACCGCTGGAGGTGGATTCGGCCTTCTCGGAAGTGTGTAGCCCGTCCCCGAGTCGGCGCACGGGACGGGCTCACAAGCCGAAGGGACCGAGGGTGCTCCACGGCCGGCAGTGCACCGGGACCGTCGCCCACAAGCCAGCCCGCCGGCCCCGCAAGCGCCGGTAGCGATCACGTCGGCGACCGAGCGAGGGCCCAGGCGTGCGCCCTACGCAGCGGGCTGGGGCGCAGCGCTCCCGAGGGCGGCCGCGGTCGCCGCGAGGACCTCATCGGCCTGCTCGCGGCTGAGCACGGGGCTCATCGGGATCGCGAGGTGGTTGCGGGCCGCCTCTTCGGTGCCGGGCAGATCAACCGCGGGCGCCCACTGGGCCATCGGCGGCTGCAGGTGCACGGGCGTGCGGTAGTAGGCGCGGCAGCCGACCCGGGCCGCCGCCAGGCTCTCGCGGATGACTTCGATCTGCGGGTGGTTGACGACGTAGAGGTGCCACGCGGGCTCCGCACCGGCGGTCGTGGTGGGGAGCGCCACCAGGTCGCCCAGGCCGGCCTGCTCGTAGTGCCGAGCCGCCCTACGGCGGCCCTCCGCCCAGGTGTCGAGGTGGGGTAGCTCCACGCGCAGGAGCGCTGCCTGCAGCTCGTCCAGGCGAGAGTTGTAGCCGAGCATCTCGTAGCTGACCTTGTCGTGGGAGCCGTGGAAGCGGAGCGTGCGGGCGGCCTCCGCAATCGCCGGGTCCGAGGTGGTGATAATCCCGGCGTCACCGAACGCCCCCAGGTTCTTGGAGGGGAAGAAGGAGAACGTGGCGGCGGTGGCGAGCGCGCCCGGGCGCCCAGAGGCGCTGCGTGCACCGGCGGCCTGGGCGGCGTCCTCGAGCACGGGAACGCCCAGCTGCTCGATCTCCGCCACCGGGGCGAGGTTCCCGAAAAGGTGCACCGCGATCACGGCCTTGGTGCGCGGGCTGAGCACGGCCTTGACGGTCTCCGGGGTGACGCAGTAGGTGTGAGGGTCGACGTCGCAGAACACCGGCGTCGCCCCGGTCGGGGGGATCGCCTCGGCCGAGGCGTAGAAGGTGAAGGAGGGGACGATCACCTCGTCGCCCGGCCCCACGCCCATCGCGCGAAGGGCGATCGTGATCGCGTCGGTGCCGTTGGCCACGCCAACCGCCTCGGAGCACCCGCAATAGGCGGCGAACTCCTGCTCGAAGGCCTCGACCTCGGGGCCGAGGATGAAGCGCCCGGAGTCCAGCACCCGCACGGCTGCTTCGCGCAGCTGATCGCGCAACGGCGCCAGCGGCGTGGCGGTGTCGAACAGGGGGACGCCCGGCATCGCGGCTCCCGTCAGGAGCGGCCGAGCAGCTCGAGGTCGGCCCGCGTCATCAGGCGGATGAGCTCCTCGAAGCTCGTCTGCGCCTTCCAGCCGAGGTCCCGCTCGGCCTTGGAGGCGTCGCCGACGAGGTGATCCACCTCAGCCGGGCGAACGAACGCCGGGTCGATCTTCACATAGGGCTCAAAGGAGCCAAGACCCGCCTCGTCGAAGGCCACCTCGCAGCATTCCCGCACCGAGTTGACCCCGCCGGTGGCGATCACGTAGTCCTCGGGCTCGTCGCGCTGGAGCATCAGCCACATCGCTTCCACGTAGTCCTTCGCATAACCCCAGTCGCGCTGTGCATCGAGGTTGCCCAGCCGCAGCTCGCTCTCGAGCCCGAGCTTGATCGCCGCGGCATGCCAGGTGATCTTGCGGGTCACGAACTCCAGGCCCCGGCGGGGAGAGTTCGAGATCACGAGCCGTCCCACCCCGGCGGCGAACACTCCGCTCTCGGTCTCGATGTCGAACGTCCATTCGTCGTCGGGCACGCTGGCGGGGACCACCCGGCGGACCTCAGCGGGGTTCTTGCGCAGGTGCTGGCCCTTGGCTCCCACCCGCGTACGGGACGCCAGGTTGAGCTGGTAGTAGGTGCGTCCCTCGCGCTGCTCGACGTACACCGAGGCGGGCTGGCCGGCCACCTCGTACATCCAGCAGAGGCCCTGTGCGAGCACGCCGCTGTTCGTCTTGATCGAGTCGCCGTTGCCGCGCTTGAGGCCGTCGCCGGCGTAGTAGCCGCGGAGGAAGGCCTGCTGCGTCTCCTCGTTCCCGTTGAGGATCAGCGGGGGAACCTGCTTGAAATCAGTGGGCGTGTAGAGCTGTTCTCTCAGCCACGGGGCGAGGTGCGGCTGTCCTGAGAGAAGCACGCGGGAGACTTGCGTGCCCTCGTTCCATCCCGAGGGGGACGTGGCCTCTTTGGACCTTCCCATCCAGAGGCGCGACCACAAGGATGCGACACGACCTCTGAGAATCGGATCATTGTTGATGAAACAGATCTGCGGGCCCTCGCGTCCAACGTAGCCGTCCGCGGCCATGAAACCTAGGAACTCAGCCATCTCTGGGTTCACGGCGGTCCAGTCAGAAACAGGAGGTACGTCCTCCCAGAGCGCGAGCTCGTCTCCGGGCTCGACATCGGACGCCGCAATCTTTTGGTGGTCGGGATCGAGCATGTTGTGATGCGCCGTCAGCTCAACGACCCCAGCTCTCGCCTGCAGAGAGAGGAGCTGATGATCGGGGTCCCTCGGGCGCCTGCGGTTCGCGGTGATCGCAGTTACGACTGTCCAGTTCCGCCCGTCCCAAATCTCAAGAAATGACTCGGGTACGAAGTCCTGCGTGTCAGAGCCAGCGCGACGCAGCGGGACGAGATCGACCGGCGTCTTCACCGCGATCATGCCGTTTTCACGGACGATCAGCGGCGTATTTGTAACTAGACTCTCGTGATTGAACAGTATCCCCGACGTCGCGTGAAGGTCATACGACTCGCGGTAATTCACCGTTATGAAGTGCCCGTACACCTTCGCCACTCCGTACGGTGAACGGGGGTAGAACGGTGTCGTCTCGGTCTGTGGGACCTCCAGTACCTTGCCGAACATCTCGCTCGAGGAGGCCTGGTAGAAGCGGGCCTCGGGGCAGACTTCGCGCATCGCCTCGAGCATCCGGGTGACGCCCACGCCGGTGAACTCGGCCGTGAGCGTCGGCTGGATCCAGGACACCGCCACGAAGGACATCGCGGCGAGGTTGTAGATCTCCGACGGTTTGGCGGCCCGCATCGTGTCCACCAGCGAGCGCTGGTCGAGCAGGTCCCCCTGGTGGAGGGTGATGCGGTGGCGGATGTGCTCGATGCGGTCGAACTTCTCGGTCGAAGCCCGCCGGACCATGCCGTGGACGTCGTAGCCCTTCTCGAGCAGGAGCTCGGCCAGGTAGGAGCCGTCCTGGCCCGTGACACCGGTGATCAACGCTGAAGGCTTGCCGCTCATGTCGGTGGGGAGCCTAGCGACCGCTGGCGATGGGCTGGGGGAGCTCGCGCAGCCAGCGCACGGTGGAGGCGATGCCCTCCTCGGCGTCGATGCGGGACTCCCAGTCGAGCAGCTGTCGCGCCTTCTCCACCGACGGCCAGCGGCGCTGGACGTCGACCTCGAAGGTGGGGAGGTGCTCGAACTCGAGCTCCTCGGGGTCCTCGCCGCAGGCCTCCCACACGATCGCAGCGATCTCGGCCACCGTCAGCTCGCGGGAGGCGGAGATGTTGAAGTCCTCGTTCAGGCCCGCGGGCGAGCTCATCGCGCAGATCAGGCCCTCGGCGATGTCGTCCACGTGGGTGAGCGTCCGGGTCTGCTCGCCGGAACCGAAGATCTGCAGCGGGCGCTGTCCGGAGAGGACCTTGTTGATCAGGTCGGGGACCGCGTGGGCGATCCCCGGCTCGGCGTCCGGCAGCTCGCCGGGGCCATAGGCGTTGAACGGGCGCACGATCGTGAAGGGGAGGTCGTGCTCGTCGTGGGCCGCCCGGCAGTAGATCTCGCCCGTCAGCTTCGAGAACCCATAGGCCGAGCGGGGCACCGGGCAGCGGGGCAGGTAGTCCTCGGGCGTGGGGTACAGCTCGGCACGCTCGAACACCATCGAGGAGGAGACGTACACCAGGCGCTCCACTTCCAGCGCGATGGCGGCGCCGAAGACCGAGTTGTAGAGCGCGTTGTTTACGTCCGTGAGGGTGTAGGGCAGGCGGTGGAAGTTGGCGATGCCGCCGACGATGGCGGCCAGGTGCACGACGTGCGTGCAACCGGCCATCGCGGCCTTCGCGACCTCGGGCTCGCGCAGGTCGCCGGTGTGGACCTCGCAGCCTTCGCGCATCCACTGGGGGGCCGGACGCTGGTCGGAGACCCGCACCTCATAGGCGGGGTCGGCCAGCAGGTGCCTCACAACGGCGGCGCCGATCGTGCCCGCCCCGCCGGTGACGAGGACCCTGCTCACCCGCTTACGCCAAGCGCCACGAGCTCGGAGGAGTAGGCGAACACCTGGCCCGCGCCCCAGCAGTTCCAGGGGTCCACCACGAGGCACTCCGGTGAGGCCAGGGAGGCGATCGCGGCCAGTGTGGAGGGGCTGCGGAAGGTGGAGTGATTGGCGGCCACGACCACCACGTCGGCCCCCTTCAGGACCTCCTCGAGCGAGGCCGTCGGGGTCGCAACCACGGGGTCGTGGACGACGACGTCGGCAAGCTCGCGCTCGGCGAGGCGGATCAGCTTGTGGGCCAGCGAGTCCCGCTCATCGTCGGTGTCGGCCTTGAATGCGAGCCCCAGCACCGCCACCCGCCGGTCGGCCAGCGTGCCGAGGCGTCGCTTGGCCCCCTCGAGCAGGAACAGCGGTACCGACTCGTTCACGCGGGAGACCGCGAGCAGCATCCCCGGGGCCGCCGAGCGCTCCTCGGAGAAGGTGAAGTCCTTGCGCAGACAGGTCCCGGCGGTGAGGCCGGGCTGGGCGATCCCCCCGCGAGGGTAGTCGCGGTTGATCAGGTCGATCACCTCGAACACGTTGGCCGCGTAGCGCTCGCAGTCCATCATCAGCAGGTTCGGGAGCGCGAACTGGGTGTAGCGCAGGATGTTGGTCCAGATCTTCGCCAGCTCCGCCTGCACCGGTGTGGTCTGCACGATCGGGGCGTCGAAGACCCCGAACAGCTCGGCGGCCACCTCCCCGGAGCGCTCGCCGACGCCGCCGATGATGCAGGGCAGCGTGTCGATCTCCGCGAGGAAGCGGCTCGCCGCGATCCGCTCCGGGGCGTGCGCCACGAACACCTCCTCACCCACCTGAAAGCCGCGGTGCTTGGCCAGGTAGCCGGCGACGAATTCGGTGGTGCCGGGCGCGATCGTCGAGCGCAGGATCAGCGAGTGCCCGGCCTGCAGCACCCCGAGCAGGTCGTCCAGCGCCGAGCGGATGTCGCGCATGTCGATCTCGATGTGCGAGAAGGAGGGCGTGCCGATCGTGAGCACCACCTGGCGCGCCGCGGCGGCGTCGGCGACCCGGTCGGTGAGCGTCAGCGTGCCCGCCTCCCGGACCCGCTCGAGCAGCTCCTGGGCGCCGGGCTCGGCGAACGGCATGCGGCCCTCCCGCACGGACTCGAGCACGCGGGGGTCGCGGTCGACGCCGATCGTCCTCAGGCCGCGGCCGGCGAAGCTCAGCGCCAGCGGCAACCCGACTCGGCCCAGCCCGACGACGGCGACCTCGGCACTGCTGTTGGAAGCTGCCATTCCGAGGAAGAAAGACTAGCGGCGCCCGCTGCGAGGCCGTGAGAGGGCGTGTGCGAGGTATTGACGCGCGAACCCGCCGACGAACAGGGGGTTGTAGCGGGCGTAGCGACGCCACAGGCGGCGGGGCTCCTGCCACAGCCGGTAGACCCACTCCAGGCCGCTGCGCTGCATCCACGACGGCGCCTGGGGGACGAGCCCCGCATGGAAGTCGAAGGCGGCTCCGACGCCTACCAGCAACGGCGCCTGCAGACGGGGGCGCATCATCGCCATCCAGCGCTCCTGCTTGGGCTGGCCGATGCCCACCCAGACGACCTGGGCTCCGCAGGAGTTGATGTCCTGCGCGATCTCGTCCTGCTCGGCGGCCGTGGGCTCACGGAACGGAGGTGAGTAGCCGCCGGCGATCACGAGCCCCGGGAAGCGCTTGCGCAGCCGCTGCTGCAGCAGCTCGAGCGCCTCGGGCGTACGTCCCCCGTAGAGGTAGATGGGCGTGCCCGAGGCCGCCGCCCGCGCGCAGAAGCGGATCATCAGTTCGGGGCCGTAGACGCGGGTTGCCTGGCGATGGCCGAGGGCGCGCAACGCCCACACGAGCGGCATCCCATCGGGCACCGCGAGCGTCGCCCCGTGGACGGCCGTGCGCGTGTCGGGGTCCTCGCGGGCGGACATCACGAGGTTCACGGCCGCGGCCGTCAGGTAGCCGCGGGCGTCGGCCCGCACCATCCCCTGCATCCAGGAGATCACTCCCTCGTAGTCGCTGACGGCCAGCGGGATGCCGAGGACCTCCGCCCGCGGGGGAGGCTCGGGGGCCGCCGGTTTGGCGTGTGGACGGGCCGAGATCGCTCCGATTGCGTGAAGATAGCCGCCCCCGTGCTGATCGACAGTGACCTCTGGCGCGCCCGCCGCGTGCTCATCACCGGCCACACCGGCTTCAAGGGAGCGTGGCTGTCGCTGTGGCTGCAGTCGCTGGGCGCACATGTGATCGGCCTGGCCCCCGGTGCCCCCACGCGTCCTTCGCTGTTCGAGCTCGCGCAGGTGGGAGACCACATGACACAACACGCCGCCGACGTCCGCGATGCGCAGGCCGTGCTGGAGGTGATCCGCTCCGAGCAGCCCGAGGTCGTCTTCCACCTGGCCGCCCAGCCGATGGTCAGACGCTCCCTGCGTGAGCCGGCGCTGACCTACGAGGTCAACGTGATGGGGACCGTGAACGTGCTCGAGGCCGTGCGCGTGGCCGGCCCGAGCGTGCGCGCCGCCGTGATCGTGACCTCCGACAAGTGCTACGAGAACGAGCATCCGGGCAGCGGGGCCTTCGTCGAGTCCGACCGGCTCGGGGGGCGGGATCCGTACTCCAGCTCGAAGGCATGTGCCGAGCTCGTGACGGCCGCCTACCGGCGCTCCTTCTTCGAGGATCCGGCGGCCCCGGGGGTGGCCAGCGCCCGCGCCGGCAACGTGATCGGAGGCGGGGACTGGGGCGAGGACCGGCTTCTGGCCGACGCCGTTCGTGCCGTACAGGAGGACACGCCGCTGCGCGTTCGCAACCCGGCCGCTGTCCGTCCCTGGCAGCACGTGCTCAGCGCGCTCGCGGGCTACCTGATGCTCGCCCAGGCCCTTTCGGAGGGATCCTGTGCGGCGGGCGCGTGGAACTTCGGGCCACCCCGCGAGGAGGCCCGGAGCGTGGAATGGGTGGTGGAGGAGCTCGCCAGGCTGTGGGAGGGGGCGTTGCGGTGGCAGCCCGACCCCCGTCCGGCGCCGCCCGAGGCCTCCTATCTGGCGATCGACTCGGGGGCCTCCGAACGGGAGCTCGGCTGGTCGGCCCCGTTGACGCTCGAGCGCTCACTGGAGCTGCTGGTGGACTGGCACCTGGCCGCCGCTCGGGGCGCCGACATGCGGGCCGTCAGCGTGGGCCAGCTCGACCAGCTGGCGGCCGGCGCGGTCTAAACGGGCGGAGAGGGGGCGTGAGCGCCCGTGAACCGCTGCTGTCAACCGTTTGCAGGCCGCCCCCGGCGGGTACCTATTGCTCCATATGTTCGACGACGGCGCCACGAATGGCGGGGTTGCGAGCACGCGCAGCGCCGGCGGCGATCTCGATCTCGACCTCTACCTGGACGCCGTCCCCGACTCGGTCCCCGCCGCACGTCACGCCGCGGTTCGCTGGGCGGCTGCCGTGGGAGCCCGGGGCGCCGACCTCGACCGGGTCGGCCTGGCCGTCTCCGAGGCGGTCACCAACGCCGTTGTCCACGCCTACTCGGAGCCGGTGGACGGGGCCGCGGGCGAGGTCCGCATCACCGGCGGCTCGCGGGCGGGCCAGCTGACGATCCTGGTTGCCGACAGGGGCTGTGGGATCGGTCGCGCCCTTGCCAGCCCCGGTCTCGGCCTCGGGCTGGCGGTGATGGACGAAAGCTGTGACTCGCTCGCGATCCGGAGCCGCCCCGGCCGCGGAATCCAGCTCGAGCTCGGGTTCCGCCTGCGGCGCTGGGCCGACGCCGGTTCCGGCCCGCGCGTGACGCGCGGACCGTCGGGCTCCGCTTCCGAGCCGGCCTGAGGACCCGCCCCGAGGCCGCTCGCGCGCCCAGATCGGGGCGCCCCCTTTCCGCTCCCGGACGGCGGCCTTAGACTCGCGCGATGAGCCCGCTCGCGATCCGCCGTTATCGCGCAGATCGGCTTCTCCAAGCCGAATTTCGCCAGCTGCAGGCGCGGGTCATCGGGGTCGTCCGCGGGCGCCTGGGCGCGGCCCGTGGCGGTCTCGACGAGGTCGATCTCGAAGCCTGCTACGCCCTTGCCTGGCAGGGGCTCTACGCGGCTGTGCTCGAGGGTCGGGACATCTCCAATCCGACCGGCTGGCTGGTGCTCGCCACCTACAGGCGGGCGATCGACGAGCAGCGGTCGCGCGTGCGGGCCGAACGTGACACCCCACGAGCGTGCTCGGAGGACCCCGACCTGGCGGGAACACTCGACGACCGTGAGCGGCTGCGGGAGCTGTTCGAGGGCCTGCGAGGCCGCCTTGGACGTCAGGAGCGCCAGGCGGCCGTGCTCTGCTACCTGCACGGCTACACCCGCTCGGAGGCTGCGGCACGGATGGGCATCAGCGAGCGGCGCATGCGCAGGCTGATGGAGGGGAGCGGACCGGGGCACCCGGGGGTGAGCGAGAAGCTGGGCGAGCTGGCAGCGAGCATCAGCCAGGGGCGCTGGTGCGGGCAGCAGGGCTCACTGATGAGGGGGCTGGCGTTCGGGATCCTCGACCGCGATGGCGAGCGCTACCGGCTGGCCCTCGCCCACAGCGGCCGCTGCCCGGCCTGCCGCGCGTATGTGGCCTCGCTGCGAGGTCTCGCCTCCGTGCTCCCCCCGGTGCTCATGCCGGGCGGGCTCGGTGCGGCGATCCTCGCCCGTGTGGGCCAGGGGGCCGGTGCAGCGGGCGCCCACACGGGGGCCGCGGGTGGCGCCTTGGGCACCGCCGGTGGCGGATCGGGCGCCGCGTCGGGCGGGGCTCTCGGCGGAGGCACCCCGGCCCCGCTCGGCGGCGGGGGGATGCTCGGCGGCACCGGCGCGGGCGCTGCCGGGGCCGGGGGAGCCGGCGGCGGCTGGATCCTCGCGGGCGGTCCGCTGGGCGCGAAGCTGGCGGCCGGCTGCCTGCTGGCGCTGGGCGTGGGCGCTGGCTGTGTCGGTATCGGCGGCCTTGGATTGCCGGCGAGCCCCGGGTCCGGTCACGAGCACCCCCGCGCGAGCGTCGCCGAGCGCCACGCCGGGGCCCAAGCCCGCGGCCCGAGCGCGCTGGCGGCGCTTGCAGGCGATCTCACACCGGCCTCCGGTGCGCGTGGCACCGCCCCTGCCGGGGCTGGCGCGAGCGCCGCCGAACAGGCCCGCGCGGCCCGCGAGTTCGGACCCGAGCAGGCCGCGTCAGGAGCTTCGGGCGGGATCCCGGCGAGCGGGTCGGCCGGTCGGGCGAGCACGGCGTCGGTGCACCCGTCGGGCCGTCGGCACCACGTCACCCAAGCCGCCGCCCGGGACGTCCCCACACCCGCTGCCGGCGCCGCGGAAGCGGCCGGCGAAGCGACCCCTGCGGGTGCCCAAGCCCAGCCGAGCCAGGCTGCGCGGGAGTTCTCCCCCGGTTAGCCCATCGGGCCCGGGGGTGAAGCTCAGTTCGTGGGGAAGACCTTCGCCAGGCGGGCGAGAGCGAGGGGGTTGCCGCGGGGGCGCAGACGGCCGCTGAGCAGGGCGCGGCGGGGATCCAGCCGCTGGCCGACCATGTCGGCGAAGTCCTGGTAGGCGATCCGCATACGCAGGTCCGCCCGCGGGGCCTCTCCCTCGGCCACGAGGCTCGAGCCGTTGTTGACCGTGAGGTGCCAGGTGGGCACGTCCGGGTCGCTGAACTCCCACTGGAAGGTGGTCGCCCGCTTGAGGCCGTGATCGGGGTTGACCTGGCGGCGGATCGTGTCGAACAGCAGCTCGAGCGTCTGGGGGTCGTGCTGGGAGGGACCCTCGCGGACGCCGATGATCCCTGCTTTTGCCAGCGCCCGTCCGCGCTGTGACATCTCCAGCGGCGTCAGGCCCGGAGGCAGGATCGGCGGTCCCGGCAGCGTTTCGGGGGCCAGGCCGGCGGAGCGCAGCTTCGTGGTCATCGATTCCACGCCTTCCACGCCCACCGCGTCGTAGCTCGAGTTGAAGACCGTTATGTAGCGTTCGTCCCAGTTCGGGGGCATCAGCACCTGGGCCGTGTAGCGGGTGACTTCGCGCAGCAGCCCGGCCACCGCCCTGGGGACCCCGACGGGGTCTTCGCGCTTGAGGTCGGCCAGCAGCTTGACCCCGAAGCCGATGTGGCGCTGCTCGTCGGCGGCGATGTTCTGCATGCCCTCGCGGAAGGCTGGAAGCTGGTCGCGTTCCTCGAGGTAGTTGCAGATGAAATGTTGGCCGGGCTGCGCCAGGGACGCCTCGATGACCACGTGGTAGAGGGTCACGGCGGCCGCCAGCTTGGAGCGGGAGCGGTCTGCCCGCAGCTCGTCGGCCATCGTGTCGAGACGGTCGAAGATCTTGCGGAAGCCGACCGTCAGCTGTGGCCTGATCGCCTCCAGGCCGCCGGACATGGACCCGTCCCCGATCCCGCAGACCTCGTGCATGAAGCGCTTGAAGAACACCGCGTGGCGGGCCTCGTCGACCTGCTGGGTGGTGAGGAAGTACTTCTGCTCCTCCAGCGGGGCGGCGTCGATGTAGGGGGAGAGGTTGTCGGCGACGGCGTCCTCGCCCCAGAAGAACAGGCAGTAGTTCCACAGCGCCGCCTGGCGCTCGAACTCGGTGAAGTCCTCCCGCCACTGGCGGGCGTCCTCGGTGAAGTCCAGCTCGGTGGCCTTCCAGTTGCCGCGCTCCCAGCGGGCGTAGAGGTCCTCGTAGGTGATCGAGTCGGTGGGCAGACTCGCCGGCGCCCTCGTCTCGGGGGATGTGGTTGCGCTGGCCAACTGCCGACCTCCTTGTTGGTGGGGTGTCCCGTCGCCCGGCGCCTTTTGTGTCCGGCGCCTCCAGTCCGGATCCGCCTCCAGTCTGGATAATGGACGTTATCGGAATAGCAGACGTTGTTCAACTGACTAGGATGGGCGAATGAGGCTCACGCGGGAGGAAAGCCGCGCGCAGACGCGCGAGCGCCTGCTCGAGGCCGCCCGGGGGGTGTTCGCCGCCAACGGCTTCCACGGCTCCTCGGTCGAGGAGATCGCCTCGGCGGCGGGGTTCTCGACCGGGGCCCTGTACTCGAACTTCGAGGGCAAGGAGGACCTCTTCCTGGTGTTGATGGAGAGGGAGATCGAGGAGCACGCCCGCGAGATCGCGGAGGCCGTGAGGTCCCGTCCGACGATCTCCGCACGGGCGGCAGGCGGCGCCAGGCAGTGGATGACGACGATCGAGCGGGAGCCCGACCTGCTGCTCCTGTTCATGGAGTTCTGGGCCTACGGGGTCCGCGACGCCGGGGTCAGGCCGAAGGTGGCCGAGCGCTTCGCCCAGATGCGCCGGGTGCTGACCGAACTGATCGTGCAGGGCGTGCGGGACTTCGACCTCGAGCTGCTGCTGCCGGCCGAGCAGCTCGCCATCGCGATCGACGCCCTCGCCGACGGGATCGCCCGTCAGAAGCTGGCCGACCCGGAGGCGGTGCCGGATGAGCTGATGGGGCGGGTGCTGTCGCTGATGCTGACGGCCGCTACCCGGCCCGCGGGAGACACAGAGCCGCGTAGTGGACCGTGAACAGCCGCCTCGCCAGCGGCGGGGCGAGGTGGTGCAAGCCGCTGCGTAGGCCCCACTTCAGATAGCCGCGAGCCCTCTGGGCGCCGGTGTGGGCGAAGAACAGGTGGACCTCCAGCGGCAGCGGGTCGTCGAGCTCGCCCGCTACGCGCAACCGGGCATCGGAGACGATCGCCCGCGCCGCGCCCCGGTCCAGGCTGCGCAGGTGCCCGATCTCATCCGCATGGGCCCGCTTCGAGGCCCGTAGCGCCGACACGTTGGCCTCGAGTGGCACCTCGATCACGACCGCGCGACAGGCCCGGGCCACCTCGGCGAGCAGGGCGGCGGGGTGGGGCACGTGCTCGAGCACGTGGGAGAGGATCCCGAGGTCGTACTCGCCCGCCGCGGCCGGCAGGCGAGAGCCGTCGAACTGCTCGACGTGGTCGATCCCGGGACGGGCGCGGGCGATGGCAACCGCGGCGCCGCTCAGCTCGACGCCCGTGAGGGTTCCCCCGAAGGCACGCCGGGAGAGCTCCCCGAGTAGAGCGCCGTCGCCGCAGCCGACGTCGAGGACGCTCCGCGGGCGCAGGTTTCCGCCGGCGCACAGCTCGATCACGTGGTCGGCCTTGCCGATAGCGCCGAGGGCCCGCCAGCGGGAATACAGCTCGGCCTCCTCGGGCGTGCTCGTGTAGGACTGCTCGTAGAAGGAGGAGAGGGTCTGGGGGTCGTCGGCGTTCACATCGAGGCCTAGCATGGGGGCGGCGGCTGGGCCGGGGAACGGTACTGTGAACCCATGCCCCCGTTCTGGCTGTGGACGCAGGTGGCGATCGTGCTGGTCACGGTCGCGGGCATGATCATCGCGATCACCAAGCTCGCCTAGCTAGGCGGGTGGGGATATGATCCGCGCGCCCGCGCCGGCGGGCACTCCAGCGTCACTCCGAGGAGGATCATGTTCAAATCGATCGTGGTTGGGACGGACGGATCCGACACAGCTACCGAGGCCGTGCGGCAAGCCGTCGATCTCGCGAAGGCCGTGGGCGCGAAGGTCGAGCTCGTGAGCGCCTACGAGCCGGTGTCCAACCAGCGCCTGCGCAGCGAGCGCCGTGACGCTCCCGAGGACGTGGCGTGGTCGATCAACCCCAAGGAGGACGTCGAAGCGACCCTCACCGACGCCGCCGAACTCGCCGAGAAGGCGGGCGTTCCGGTCGAGAAGTTCGCCCGCCGGGGAGACCCGGCCGACGCGATCCTCGACGTGGCCGAGGAGAGCGAGGCGGACCTGATCATCGTGGGCAACAAGGGCATGACGGGGGCCAAGCGCTTCCTGCTCGGCTCGGTCCCGAACAAGGTCTCCCATCACGCTCCCTGCTCGGTCATGATCATTCGCACCACCTGACCGCCCGGCGAGCTCACAGGCCGAGGCGGGTCTCGGCCTCGTCGGCGACGTGGCGGGCGATGGCCAGCGACGCCGTGGCTCCCGGTGAGGGAGCGCTGCGCACGTGGACCGCGTGCTCGGAGTAGGAGAACACGAAGTCGTCGACGAGCGACCCGTCGCGGCCGAGGACCTGGGCGCGGATGCCCGAGAACGACGGCTCGACGTCCGCGACGGTGAGCTCGGGGACGTAGCGGGCGGCCGCACGGACGAGCGTGGAGCGGACCAGGGCGTGGGCCAGCTCGGAGCTGCCGGCGCGCCACCAGCGGGCCATCATGCGCCAGCTCCCGGGCCAGCACAGCAGCCCGCCCAGCTGTGAGGCGCGGGCCGAGAGGGACGCGTCGGGATCGCGGGCGAGGGCCGGTATGGCCGTTGGCCCGACGAGCACCTGGCCATCGATCGTGCGTGTGAAGTGGACCCCGAGGAAGGGCAGGGAGGGGTCCGGGACGGGGTAGATCAGCGAGCGCACAAGCTCCCCGCGGGCGGGGGTCAGACGCAGGTAGGAGCCGCGGAACGGGAGGATCCGCAGCTGCCGGCGCTCGCCGGGGGAAAGCAGGTCATCGGCCCGCACCCCCATGCAGAAGACGGCGTGGCGGGCGAGGGTGTGTCCGTGGGTGTGTTCCAGGTGCAGGCCCGCAGGGGCCTGCCGGGCGCCCAGCACCTCGCAGCCGGTGATCACCGACCCGTCCGCCTCACGCAGCTCCCCGGCGAGGGCGTAGGTGACGGCGCGGAAGTCGAGGATCCCGCTGTTGGGCGAGTGCAGCGCCGCGATGCCGCGGGCGTGGGGCTCGAGCTCCCGCAGCCCGTCGCTGTCGAGGCGGCGCAGGCCCGGGACTCCGTTGGCCCTGCCCCGGCGCTCGAGCTCCTCCAGGCGCGGGAGCTCGTGCTGGTCGAGCGCGACGATGACCTTGCCGCTGCGCTCGTGGGGGATGCCATGGCGCTCACAGAAGGCATACATGTCGCGGGCCCCTTCCACGCACAGCTTTCCCTTCAGCGACCCGGGTGCGTAGTAGATGCCGGCGTGCACCACGCCCGAGTTGTGGCCGCTCTGATGACGGGCGAGCTCAGGCTCGCGCTCGAACACGCACACGCGAGCGCGGGGACGGCGGTGGGCAAGCTCGCGTGCAACGGCGAGACCGACGATGCCACCGCCGACGACGGCGATGTCGCAGCGCTCTGGAGCCTCGGGCCCGGGCAACTCGCCCAGGCAGGTTATCCAGTCACCGCGTAGGGACCGCCGGGGGCGGTGGCCGCGGCCGCGTCTACGAGCCCGGCGCCGTACAGGGCTTCGTCGCCTCCCCCGCCGAGCTTGCGGGCGGTGGCGGTCAGGCGGGCGACCAGCAGCGTGGGGGACGGGTGGCGTCCGAGGACCCCGCTGGCGATCACGAGGGCGGCGGTGGCGGCCACGTGGGGGGTGGCCATCGAGGTGCCTTCATAGCCGAGCGGGATCCCGAACTTCCTCGGCGAGCCGCCCGTGAGGGTGACCTGGAAGATGTCCCGGCCGGAGGCTTCGGTGGGTTTGCAGTTGGGGTCTCCCGGCAGGTTGGCGTCGGGCCCGCCGCCGGGGCCCACGATCGTGAGCCCGGCGCCGTCGTTGGAGTAGGCCGCGAGGCAGCCGTGTTCGGTGGTGGCGCCGACCGAGACCACGTAGGGGGCGCGTGCCGGGTAGGCGATCGCGCGGTGGGCCTCGTTGCCCGCCGCTGCCACCACCAGCACGCCCTTGCGGTGGGCGTAGCGGATCGCGGAGATCAGCTCCGGGATGTCCTTCGCGGTCACTCCCGGAGCGAACTCGAGGCTGAGGTTGATCACCTGGGCACCGTGCTTGACGGCGAACACGATGCCTTCGGCGATCGTGGACGCTTCGCCTTCGCCCTCGGTGTCGAGCACCCGCACGGGCATGATCTTGGCGCCGTAGGCGAGGCCGGTGAGGCCGTACCCGTTGTCGGTGTTCTCGGCGATCGTAGCCGCCACGAAGGTGCCGTGGCCGTTGCGGTCGACGGGCGGCCCGCCGGGGTTGACGAAGTCATGGCCCTTTACGAACTGGAAGCGCCCGAAGTCGGGGGAGCGGCGGAAGCGGCCCCAGTCGGTGTACGCCACCCCGGTGTCGAGGACGGCGACGACCACACCCTTGCCGCCGGGGTGGCCGTCTTTGATGAGGTTTTCCCACGCCATCGGTGCCCCGACGCCGAACGGTCCCCAGAAGTTCCATTGCAGTTCGCGCCAGTCGCCTGCTTCTTTGCCGGCTCCCGGGTCGTCGGGGATGAATTCGGTGCCGGTGCCGGTGCTGCCGGACGTGTGGGCGAGGTAGTCGGGCACCGCCCAGGCCACGCCCGGCCGGGTGCGCTCGCGCGCCAGCGCGGCCGACATGCTGGTGCCGGGGGCGAGGTCGATCACGCGGGTGTGTTCGGCCGGGGCTTCGGATGAGCCGCTCGCGACGCCGGCGGCGTGGGCGGCGACGGAAGCGCTTGTCCCGTAGCCGACCACGATCCGCTGCGGGGCGGCCCCGGCGGGGGCCGCCAGCACGGCCGGGGCACCCATCGCGAGCAGCCCCAGCGTGACCGTCAACGCGCGGACGCGGACGGGCGCGATCGATCGGGTGGGGGATAGCTTCATCTGGTCTTCGATAATGACGGCGTGACTTGGCTGGGGCGGCAGGGACTCTCGCAGAGACGCACTTCTCAGGGATGAATCAGCAGCCCCTGCCCCAAAAGGCGCACCTGATGACGCTTGCGCTCCATCAGGCCGAGCAAGCACTTAAACACGACGATGTACCGATCGGCGCGGTCGTTGTCCATGGTGAAGAGGTGATTGCGGCGGCCCACAACGAACGAGAGCGCTTGCAGGACCCCACCGCCCATGCGGAGATACTCGCAATCCGGGCGGCGGCGAAGGTGCTGGGAAGCTGGCGCGTCCTCGACTGCGCGCTGTACGTGACACTCGAGCCGTGCGCGATGTGTGCCGGGGCGATCGTGCTGGCCCGCATCCCGGAGGTCGTCTACGGAGCCGCCGATCCCAAGGCCGGTGCCTGCGGGTCGGTGCTCGACGTGCTCGGGGAGACCCGCCTGAACCACCGCCCCCAGGTCACCGGCGGCGTCCTGGCCGAGGAGTCCGGGCGCATGCTGAGCGAGTTCTTCGCTCCCCGCCGCTGAGGCCCATACGCCGGCTCCCGAGCCGGGGGTCGGCGGCGTTCCGCGGCCGCGCTGCCGGGAGGCGATGGACTAGCCTGGGGTGTCGCCCGGAGGGGTGGCAGAGCGGTTGAATGCGGCGGTCTCGAAAACCGTTATGGGGGTTTTTTCCTCCATCGAGGGTTCGAATCCCTCCCCCTCCGTTTTTGCGGGAGTTTTCGACGATTTAACCGGTTTGCAGGCGAGGTCAGGCCGTGCAAGCGGTCAGCAGGCTGCCTGTCAGTGCGTCAACCGCAGTCAACGGCCGTCAACACGCGTGTCGCTTCGGGATCTTCATTCCCCCAGCCATTCCCCCGAGCGAGGGGGCCGAGCGACCCTTTGGAGCCTTCCCAGCAGTGTTCCTGCGAGGAAAGCACGAGCGAGCCGGGGGCCGAAGCGCGCAGCCGCCTGGTCCTGCGCCGCGAAGCAGGTCCTCGATCAACGCGCCGCAGCGCTCAGGGTCGTCGAGGAAAGGGGCGTGGCGCCCTGGGATGACCTCGAGGCGCGCGTCCGGTAGGAGCGCGCACGAGCGTCCGCCGATCTGTGGGCCGACGTAGGGGTCCTCCTCGCCCAGATCATCGGCACCGGCACCGTGAGCTACCCCAGTTCGGCCTCTGAGAGGAAGTTCTCGGGGCGGGGCCGGCCGCGCGCTACCCAAGCCGGCCCACGGACGCCCGAGTCCGCACACGAGCAGCACCCATCCCCGCCGCGACGGGACGATGCCCGTTCTCGCGGGCATCGTCCCGGTTCCCGTCACCAATGGTCACGAACGATCAGTGTCCGTGAATGTGCGGTAGTCGCCGACCAGCTCGGGCTCATTGAAGGCGGCCGGCTGCTCGTGAAGGTCCTGTGTTGCGGCAATGAACGCCTGGAACGCCGGCAGCTGTTGCAGCGCGCCAGCTCCAGCACCCTCATTCGTGTACAGGTGGAGGAACTGGCGGGGGTCCTGCTGCTGGAAGACCGCGTAGCGGAACCCGGCGGGTCGGGTCTGCGCGAGTTCCTGAAAGACGGCGCGCACGAGCACGGCGTTCTCCTCTTCGCGTCCCGGCTTCACGGTGTAGGTGACGATCGTATGACTCATTGTCGACTCCTTGTTTCGTAGTGATCGTTGTGTGTTGTTGCTCTGTTATGCGGCAGGCTCGAGCTGTGAGTCCCGGGCGAGTACCGGAAGGGGCTCGCGAACCGTGGTCTTCGCAACGGCGTTGGTGAGCTCGTTGCGGCGCACCAGCGCAAAGATCGCCGGGACGGCGAGCAGCCCGATTGCGCCGAGCACCCAGAACGCCTGCTGGAAGCCGCCGGTGAGCGACGCGGGCATAGCGTGGCCGGCGTGAAGCAGCGCCTGGGTGCGGCTGGCGGCGACGCTCGAGGCGATCGCGATTCCGATCGCTCCGCCGAGCTGCTGGCTCGTGTTCAGGATCCCTGACGCCAGGCCTGCGCGATGCTCGTCCACGCCCGCCAGAGCGGCGATCGAGATCGGGATGAAAGCGAACGCGGTCCCTGCCCCGGCGACCATGAACGGCCCGAGCAGGTTTCCGACGAAGCGACCGTGGACGGGGACCTGCGTTGCCCATAGAACCCCCGCGCCGATCAGTGTCATCCCGACCGCCATCACGACCTTCGCCCCGCCACGTGTGACCAGCGCCTGCGAGATGCCGGCGAGCGCGACCGATGTCAGCGACGCGGCGAGCCACGCCACCCCGGTCTGAAGCGCGCTGTAGTGCAGCACATCCTGCATGTACAGGGTGCCCACGAAGATGAACGCGAAGAAGCTGCCGCCCAACAGCAGCCCCGCCACGTTCGCGCCTGACAGTGTCCGCAGCCGGAAGATCGACAGCGGCAGGATGGGATCCTTGGCCCGGCTCTCAATCACCACGAACGCCACCAGCAGGGCCACGGACGCTGCCAGCACGACGATCGTCCTGGTAGCGCCCCAGCCGTACGTTGGAGCTTGCGAGATCGCGTCGACCATCAGCACGAGCCCACCGGTGCTGGCGAGCGCACCGGCGACGTCAAAGCGCCGGCGGAGGCTAGTAAGCCGGCTTTCCGGCACTATCCGCGGCGCCAGAAGCATGGCCGTGATCCCGATCGGGATGTTCAGATAGAAGATGAACTCCCAGCCGGCGTAGCGAGTGAGAAGGCCCCCGAGGATCGACCCGACGGTCGCGCCGGCGGCGCCGAGCCCGCCCCAAATCCCGAGCGCCTTGTTGCGCTCGGCGCCCTCCTCGAACATGTTCATCACGATCGAGAGCGCCGCGGGCAGCATGATCGCCGCGCCGATCCCCTGCACCGCGCGGCTTCCGATCAGGAACACGTCGCTGCTCGCCAACCCGCACGCAAGCGAGGCTGCCGTGAACAACGCCAAGCCGGCAATCAGGACTCGACGTCGGCCAAGCAGGTCCGCGGCGCGGCCACCAAGTAGCAGAAAGCCACCAAAGGTAAGTGCGTACGCGGTGGCGACCCACTGCAGGTTGGTCTCAGAGAAGTGCAGAGCGCGGCCGATCGACGGCAGCGACACGTTGACGATCGTCAGATCGACGATCGTCATAAAGAACGCCACCGCCAGCAGTGAGAAGGCGCGCCAGCGGTTGATGGGCGTTGATGTCGATGTCATCGGACCGGCGGTCGGGACGGGGACAGAAGGGTGGGTGTTGGTGTGGTGTTGCATCGCTGCCTCCTTTTCAGGTTGTTGTTGCTACGACGAATGGGAGGCCGTGATCGGGACACGCCGATGCTGTGGCTCGGCCGCGTACGCGTAGGGGTGATGGAATACCTTGAGCGCGAGTTCGCCCTCGCGTACCGGGAGCTCGAACGCCTCACCGTTCTTGGTGTCTGTGACCGCGACCGTCACGCGGCCGTCGTTCTGAGACCACAGCAGCCGGACCTCGATTCCGTCGGCCGTGCGGCGGTCGAGCTCGCGTGTGATGTGTGGCTGGGTCACCTCGCTGTCCTCCCGGTCGTGTGATCGCTACGCACTGACGACGAACGGGCGGGCGCCGAGGGGACAGCGACGGTGCGCCGGCCGGGCCGCTGCCCGGAACGATCTACAGCTCGGCGATTCGACCGGCGAGGAAGCGACGCTCGCGGTCTGAGCGGGCGAGCTCGAACGCGCGCTCAAACGCGCCGCGCGCCTCATCGGTCCGGCCGAGCCGGCGAAGCAGCTCGCCGCGGGTGGAGTGAAGGTACTGGTAGTCGTCGAGCTCGAGCCCGTCCAGGATCTCGAGCGCCTGCTCTGTAGCTCCAGCCTGTGCGACCGCGACGGCGCGGTTCAGCTCGACCACCGGCGAGCGCGTGATCTGCTCGAGCTGGTCGTACAGCGCGGCCACCTCGTGCCAGTCGATCTCGTCGTCGCACTGAAGCGAGGCGATCGCGGCCTGGAGCACGTACGGCCCGCGCCCGCGCAGAGCGAGTGCGCGCGCGAGCGCGGCGCGCCCGGTGGCGACTTCCTGAGGGTCCCACAGCGAGCGGTCCTGGTCCTCGAGCAGCACCAGCTCCTCGCCTGAGAATCTTGCCTTGCGCCGCGCATGGTGGATCTGCGTGAGCGCCAGCAGCCCATGCACCTCCGGCTCGTCGGGCATCAACGCGGCGAGGAGACGCGCCAGCCTGATCGACTCCGCAGCCAGGTCGACGCGCCCCGAGTAGCCCTCGTTGTAGATCAGGTACACGACCCCCAGCACCGCATCCAGGCGGTCGGGCAGCAGGTGGTCCGCCGGGACGGCGAACGGGATCCCGGTGGCCTTGATCTTCGCCTTCGCCCGCGATAGCCGCCGCTTCATCGTCTCCTCGGAGACCAAGAACGCGCGAGCGATGTCCTCCGTCGTCAGCCCACCGAGCGCCCGCAGCGTGAGCGCAACCTGCCCCTCGAGGGCCAACGCGGGATGGCAGCACGTGAAGATCAGCTCGAGCCGTTCATCCTCGATCACTGTGTCGTCAAGTTCGTCCATAGTGGCTTCAGGCATCTCCAGCTGACGGGTCTTCGCGGCGAGCGTGCGCTCGCGGCGGATCCGGTCGATCGCTCGGTTGCGTGCGGTGACGGTCAGCCAGGCGCCCGGGTTGGCCGGAACGCCGTCGCGTGGCCAGAGCTCGGCGGCGACCGCGAACGCCTCCTGGACGGCCTCCTCGGCGAGATCGAAATCGCCGAGGAAACCGATCAGCGAGGCCAGCACACGCCCCCACTCGTCGCGGAAAACCTCTTCCAGCAGGGCTAGCGCTCCACCAACGGCCGGACCTCGATCGCGCCCCCGAGACGGGCCGCTGGGATCCGCCCGGCCAGCTCGATCGCGTAGTCGAGGTTGTCAGCTTGGAACACGTAGTAGCCGCCGAACACCTCCTTGGTGTCCGCGAACGGCCCATCGGTCGCCAGCGTCCGGCCGTCCTGCACGCGCACGGTCGTGGCGGTCTCGATCGGCTGCAGCTCGGCGCTGGCGACATACCCGGGGTCATCTCGAAGCGCCGTATATTCCGCGAGCATCGCCTTGAACTCGTCCTCGGACAGGGCGTCGGTGTGGCCGGGCTTGTAGTGGATCAACATCGCGTACTTCACCTGAAACCTCCTACTGAGGAGAGTGGATTGTCGCCCTACCGACGAACCGGCGCACGCTCAGGGGACAGCTTTCATGCGAACCGGAAATGGGCGAACGTCCGTGGAGCCCGAGCGACGGGGGGAAACCAGGTCAGACGGCTACGCCGTGCGGTCCAGGTGCCTCCCGCCGACCCTGCCGCCCCCGATCCCCGGTGGCGCTGCCGGTTCGGAACGAACTTACCGATCTCGTCGCCCGACCGGTGCTACCGCCTCCGAGAGCAAAGCGGCCACGGCGCGGGCGTGGCCCCTCCAGATGTGGAGCAGCCACGCTCGGGCCCGCGCCTTGCCATCAGCCCGAGACCTGTGTTCGTGGTCGGACGCGCATCTCGCCGGCGACGTCACGCGTCCGGCTCGGCGCGGCTTCACGGAAGAGCGCGTCAGGCCAGGCCATTGCCGTCATCGTGCCGGCCGTCGGACTCGCTCGTGGCGAGGAGCGCCACAGCGCCCGACGGGCCGGCTCCTCCGCCTCGTTGATCGAGCGGAATCAGCCGACCGGCGTCAGGACCCGGTGTGGACTGTGCTGCTCTGCCGGGCTGCGGCAGCGGCTCGACGACCGTCGCGTGCCTGTGCGTCTCGTCCAACTCGAGCGTAAGGGTTCCGCTCGGATCGCGCCAACTTGCCATCGACGCGTAGTCCTGCAGGCGTGGCCGCGGAAGCTCTGTCCCCTCCGGCGGTGTCTGTTCGTCGTAGGGTTGATAACGATCTTCAAGGAGGGCGTATGCAGTTCGCGGTATTGGTCTATGAGAAGCCATGTACCTATGAGGCGCTGAGTGCTGCGGAGCTGGAGCAGATGACTCGCGGGTATCTCGAGATCGCGCAGCTCCCGGGTTACATTGCGGGTGCTCAGCTGCAGTCGATCGAGACGGCGAGCGCGGTGCGGGTCGAGGGCGGCGAGACGTTGATCACGGACGGCCCGTTTGCGAATACTAAGGAGGTCTTTGGCGGCTTCTACCTCTTCGAGGCGGAGAGTCTCGATCCGGTGCTCGAGATCGCGGCTCGCTGCCCCGCGGCTCGGCTCGGCGGGGTGGTGGAGGTCCGTCCGTTGGTGCATCTCCACGGCATGGAACACGCTGGTTGATCGAGCGTGTCTTTCGCGAGCGGTGGGGGCGCGAGCTGGCCAGCATGGTCGGCTAGGTCGGCGATTTCGATCTTGCTGAGGAGTTGACCCAGGAGGCCTTCGCGATCGCGCTGAGGCTGCCCGGGACGACCGTGACGATCGTCTCGGTGGCCCTGGTCCCGATCGGCGCGCGGTCAACGGACCTCCTTTGCGGTCGCGTCGGGCATCTTGGCGGTGGAGCTCGGGCACCCGCGTTGCGCGGAAAGCGGGGAGCGTCCAGCCGGCTGCACCGAGCGCTGAGCCGCGTCCGCTCCGAAGCGAAATCGCGCGCAATGTCGCTTGGACCCCGCAGGCCGCGGTCGACGATTACCGGGGCTTTGTACTAGGTACCGATACATGGTACACTGCGCAACGTGCTCCGGTCGGCCGACGTTGTCGTTCTCTTTGCGCTCTTGAACGAGCGTGAGGGGTGGACGCTGCGTTCTCTAGCCGATCGCCTGGGCGTTCAGCACTCAAAGGTTCAACGCGCCGTAGACCGTCTCGCAGACGCGGGCCTGTATGACGCCGATCGACGCCAGGTGATTCCTCACGCGGCGGAGGAGTTCGTGCGGCACGGACTTCGGTATCTGCACCCGGCGCGGGAGGGACCCGTCGTCCGTGGTGTGCCGACAGCATGGGCGGCGCCGCCGCTGAACGAGGAAATCGTCGGCGACGAGCTTCCTCCCGTGTGGCCCGAACCCAGAAGCAAGGTCCGTGGCCAGGCCGTCGAGCCTCTCGATGAGAGCCTCCCGAGGCTAGTCCGCACGTGGCCCGAGGTCGCCGAGCTCGCGGCACTCGCCGATGCGTTGCGGCTCGGGGACGCACGAAGTCGAGCGGCGGCTCAAAGGCATCTGCACAATCGCATCTCTGCGCGGTCGTGAGCATCGAGCTGCTCGAGACTGCCGCTGATGCGCTGGGTCCGCTGCTCGATCGCGTCGTGTTCCTCGGCGGCGCAACGATCAGCCTCTGGATTACAGACCCGGCAGCAAGACCGCCGCGTGTGACCTACGACGTCGACGTGGTCGCCGAGGTCGTCACCCTTGCCGGCTACGTGGCTTTCCAGGCCGAGCTTCGCAGCGCCGGGTTCACCGAGGACGTGGCGAGCGGCGTTGTCTGCAGGTGGCGACATGCGGGGACCGGTCTCGTCCTCGATGCTATTCCCGCTGAGCCGCGCCTCGCTGGCTTCGGCGGGCGTCGGCTGCGGCCGGCTGTCGAGGCGTCGGTTGAGCATCAGCTTCCGTCCGGGACGATCATTCGTGTCGTTCCACCTGTCCATCTCGTGGCTACAAAGCTCGAGGCGTTCGCCGACCGGGGAAACGACGACTGCATCGCGAGCCGAGATTTTGAGGACATCATCCTGCTCGTCGATTCACGTGAGGAGCTCGGGGCAGAGTTGGACGGCGCGCCAGGCGACCTTCGCGCTTACGTGAGGGACGAGCTCAATCGCATCATGCGACTCCGTACATTCGAATACGGAGTGGAGGGCGCGCTCACAGGCGCCGGTGCCAGGGCGCGCGCTGAGAGCGTGACGATCCCGCGTCTTCGTGCGTCAGCCGAATCGAGCTAGAGGCACATGCCGTCGCGGAGACGCTCCGGTTGTCAACGACCGTCCACACGCGCTGCGGGCACCGAGAGGTTCATTCCCCCTGGCGTTCCCCCGGCGGCCGACCTTGTGGCGCCGGAACACAGAACGCCAGCGCCAGAGCGAGATCTCGCAGCCGCGCGCGTGGCTATGCGGCGGTCTCGAAAACCGTTATGGGGGTTTCCTCCATCGAGGGTTCGAATCCCTCCCCCTCCGTCTTTTTCACCCCGACGAGAGGAGCGACTCGATCTCCGGCGAGCTCACCGGACGGCCCTTTTCAGCAAAGGCTCGTACTTGGACGCGATGATTTCGTAGCCGCGGTCGTTGGTGTGGCCTTCGAGCTCTCCTTCGCACTGGTGTGTCCAGTTGCAGATGTCGGCGACGTTCTGAGGGAGCGTCATGCCGTCATAGGAACCAGTCGTCTGCCAATCGGTCGTCGCAAACGCCTTTTCCACGTTCGCGACCTTCACGTGAAAACGCCGGTATGCCTTGGTCAGATCGCGGTTGAGGGACTTGGTGATCGACACGCTTTCCCGCGCGGTCTGCTCGCCCGCAGCCCCCTCGGGGTAAAAGCCGAGGATGGGGTCGTAGTAGGTCATGCCGACGATCGGCAGCTTCGCCCCGCCCGCGTCGCGCAGCCCTTCGAGGATGACCGGCATATTCGTCACGACGTGTTCGAGGCCCTGCTGGATGCACGTCGGGTAGATAGTCCCGCTGGCGGCGCAGCCGACGACGTCGTCGCCGCCAACGTCGATCGTGACGAACTGCGTTTCCCCGGGGTGAGTCCTCAGGAACTCCTCCGCATCGCCGAGCTGGTCGCCGGTGGCGTAGTTCTGGCAATCCCCCCCTTCGATCATGCGGGTGGTGGAGTCGCCCCCGCACCCGAGGTTCGCCAGCCGCAGGTCCGGGACTTTGACCTGCGCCCAGGCGAAGATCTGGTTGACGTAGCCGTTGCCGGTGCTCGTTCCGGCTGCCGTGGCGAGGGAGTCGCCGAGCGCCAGGTAGTACCCAGCGATGGACGCCGACCGGCCCTGGGGAGCCGCCCGGCCGAGAGCCGGCGTCAGAAGCGGAACGGCCGTCAGCGCCGCGAGGAACGCGCAGGCGCGTGTCCGGATGCTTGTCATGGCCTCCAGCCTACCCTCCAGAGTACCCGCCTCGACGCAGACACGGGGCGCGTTCTGGGACTCGTCATCCGGCGCACCGGTCGAGTCGGCGACGCGCGCGATGTTCGTCAACGGTCGCCCCAAGGAGCTCAAGAAGCGGGTCGAGTCCGGCCGAGAGGCCGCGGCCGGTCACGAGCGGCCCGTGGCAGCGGGTGACGTGAATGGCCAACAAGCGGCAGCCATTCTGGACGCATACCTCACCGCCAAGTAGCGTGTCTGTCTTCCCCAACTTCTTCCCCAAGAGCATTCAGCATGGCCAGAACCCGTTTGTCAGTCTCGCTTTGGCCGCTGGCGCGCCAGCCTCGAAAACCGTTATGGGGGTTTTTCCTCCATCGAGGGTTCGAATCCCTCCCCCTCCGTTTCTTCGGGAGAGTCCGGCTCCCCTACGCGCGGCGGAGGGTCGGGCCGGCGGCGCCGCCGGCGTCGGGTTCAGGGCGTGCTGTGCTGGTTGGCTCCGGTCGGCGTTTCCGTGGTCGCTTCGGGCGCCGCGGGTGTCGTGAAGTCCCTGGCGTTGCCTCTGCTGGTTCCGGTCGGGTTGGCCGCTGCGATCCTGTAGTGGTAGGTGGTAGCCGGGCTGAGGTCCTCGATGCGGGCCGTGACCTTGACGGGGCTGGTGCCGTGGCCTGGTGATCTTGCGCACGCCGCGCGCTGTGTGGCCGCCGTCGTCCAGTATTCAAACTCGCAGCTCGTGACCCTGCGCCCGTGTGGGTTTACCTGTCCGGCGACCAGTGCGGTGTTCAGCCTGACTTCGGTGGCGCCGCCGGTTTCTGCCGTGGGTTCGGGGTCGGGTCCCAGCGCCACGGTCTCGTTGGAGGCGCGCGAGATCATGAAGCCATCCCCTACCGGCGGGGTCGCTTCGATGGTGGCCTGGTTGAGGTAGGTGCCGTCACGTGACACCGTTTGCAGGCAGCCGTAGTGCGCGGACACGCCGGGCTGCAGCTGCTCGCCGACAGGTCCTGCGGACGAGAGACCGGCACAGTAGGGGTCACTGAGTCGCGTGAGCGCGAGTGGCACGTTGCCGGTGTTGGTCACCGTGATCTGGTATTCGATGATCTGGCCCTGCCGGCGACGGCCTCGCTTGCGCCGGCCGGCGTCGACACCCGGGCGCTTGAGCGTGACGGTCAGTTGGCGAGTGCCGAACGCGGCTGGCGAGCCCTTGAGCTTCTGTGCCGTCTCGATCGTGAGGTTTGGGTTCGGCACCGGCTGGCCCGTAACCACTGCCCGTTCGCTCAAAACGCCGCCGGCTGGGGTCTGGGGCAACACAGCGAGAGGCGTCACAGGGAGAGGCGTCACAGGGGGAGGCGCCGCAGCGACCTCCACCGGGCTGCTCGTAGCGTTCGTGGCTTCTCTTTCTCGGTTGCTCGCAGTCACTTCGCAGGCCAGTTCCTGTCCAACGTCGTCGTTGGTCGCGACGTAGCTGGAGCCTTCGTGAACGCTCGCGCCGTTGCGCAGCCAGCGGTAGGTGAACACGGGCAAGGATCGGGATTCCCAGGAGCCGGGGGAACAGCTCAACATTTCGCCGACGACCGGGGTACCCGTAACCGCGGGGGACTTCGTGTTCACAGGGGCAATCGCCAGAAGTTCGCGAGTCAGCTCCAGCTGCGTGGCGGCGGCTTCAACCATCGGCTCTGCAGCGACGGCTGTTGTCGCCCCGGCCTCGAGGTCCGCGTGTAGCCTCCGCGCGAGCTGTTCGACACTTCGCTTGAAGGCGAACGAAACAACGCCATCATGTTCGTTCCTGCGCATCGGGGAGCGGTGGGGTTCTTCGATCACATCTTCGGCGACGGGGTTCGCGTGTTCTTCCAAGCCCACTTCGGCAGGGCATCCTTCGACACATGGTTCTTGGGGGAATGCGGCCGGCCACAGGATCGCCGGGCGGCCTCCGCCTTCTATTTCCCCGAGTTCCTTCGTGAAGATGCTGTAGACGTTGGGGGCGCCGGGAGAGTTGTCCAACAGGTGGTCGCCGGCTTGTTCGGCGGCGGCCCGGTTGTCGCCCACGCCCAGGACGAAGTTGCGCAACCTCGGGTCTTCTGTCATCGCCTCTGGCATCCCGAGCTCGATGTAGTCATCGAGCAGCGCGCGGGCCCCGTTAACCCGCACGGCTGCGCCCTGGACATCGGCGGGCGCTTCTTCGTTCAGCGATTCTGACGCGTTGGGTTCAGCGATGTGTTTATTGAGGTCGTGTCTCAGCTGGGCGAGCTTCGCGGCCACCGTTTCACTGAGCACTTCGCCGCTCAGCGGGTTATGGCGGAATTCCGTTTCAAAGACGTCGGGTTGGGTAATCAGCGAAAGTTCGCATTCAACCAGTTCGGACGAGATGATCTCTTTCTGGCATTCCGTACTGTTCAGCACTTTCCGGTTGAATTCACCAACAAAGTTCCAGTGGCCCCGGACCCAGTTGTTGATGTCGTTGAAGTAGCTCAGTAGTACCTGATGAGGAGGATTGAGTTCTTCGAGCCAGCAGTTGAAGTTTTCTTTTTTCGCCTCCTTTTCGTCGGCGACCAACTCAGTCCACAGATCGTGAACCCCTTCGACCGGGTTGGAGAAGCATCCCCGCGCGTGAGGAAGGGGGTCGGTGATCGTGGCTCGCATCAGGACCTCCTTTTCGAAGTTGATATGCCCTGGCCATTCCCACATGTAGTTCAGCTGCATCTTGATGCCGGGCCCCGATGGTTCAACGGCGTAGCACGAGGTCAGCCGGCCGAATCCGAGATGCCAGGCATTCGTGAACATCGCGGGCAGCGGGTCCGTGAGGGAGCTTTCGTAGAGGGGTACCAGAGCCGCGTCTGACTGTAGGCTTTCCCCGGCGCGGGTTTCCCAGGAGCGCGTCTTGGGCAGCCATCCGGGGAGTGTCGCTTCGTAGTTTTCGGTCCCCTGGTTGGAGATTCCCTCTGCGGCTGTGCCGAAGCGACAGAGGTTCATTTCCCCAAGCTTGGAGACACCGCCCGAGTTCTTCTGTTCAGGATCGGACGCCGCTTCGAGGGCGGGCAGGTGCCCGGAGGGTGCCTGAGAGGCGCCTTCCCAGGGATTGATGAACGCTTCTCCCGCGTTCCCGGCTTCGCTGGTTGGCGCCGCGGCCAGCCTGCATGGCACGCAGTGCCCGAAGCTTTCCTCGGTGGCGGCGGGCTGCTGCGCTGCGAGGATCGCGTTCTGCTGCGCCTTTACCCGGTTCGCAAGGCTCGGTTCCATCCCGGAACGCGCGCTGGGCGCGACGGCGCTTTCCAGATAGTAAGCGAGCGCGTGGTTGAGGATGCTGCTGCCCGTGTCGACCTTGACCCCATCGACTTCCATCGGCGCGTAGGAGGATCCCTTTTCGGTGATCTCGCGGATGAACGGTCGCAGCGTTTGTCCAACAGTTTCGAGTTCGCCGAGCGAAGACTTCACGCCTCCGGTCACATCGCCCGTGTTTTCGAGCAACAGCTGGCTGTATGCGTTCGACGCCGTGGCCCAGACTTCGGGGTTGGGGACGTTTTCGTCGAGCGCCGGCAGCCCATCGAGCCAGCCCCCCTTGTCCGCAAAGGATGCGAGATAGTCGAGGTTCTCGTTGAGCGCGTTCGCGCCTTCGGTTCCCTGGAGTTCAGCAGCCACCTGATTGGGTGCAGTGCTGCCC
Source organism: uncultured Solirubrobacteraceae bacterium (assembly GCA_963821425.1). Lineage (GTDB taxonomy): Bacteria > Actinomycetota > Thermoleophilia > Solirubrobacterales > Solirubrobacteraceae > Palsa-744. Next base: position 554,764 of record CAWGDS010000004.1, on the reverse strand, counting down.
CCCTTGTGCTCGGAGACGGCGTCGAGCGAGCTCTCATCCCCCCACGTGAAGAATAGCCCGAGCGTCTTGGCGAATTCGGGCAGGGGGAGTTCCTGTCCGAAGCGCTGGCCGTAGCCGATATCTGTGTTGAGCGCGGTGTTGAGGGTTTCTTCGCGCGCCGATTCGGCGATCCGGTACAACGTGGCCTGGATCTGATCCAGTTTGCCGGTGATTTCAGCGAGATCGCTCTGCAGCTGCCCCCCGTTGGCCGCGACATGTTCGAGCAGCTGTGTGTCCTGTTCGATCTTGGTGCCGACCACACGCAGCGTTTCATCCACATCGGCGAATCCGTTTGTGACCTGTTCAGACAGCGCGCTTATCTGTTCTTTGATCGACCCGAGCGCCGACAGAACCTGTTGTTCAAAGTTAGGTTCACCTTTGATCAGCTGCACGATCTGCGTGATGATCTGAGGCAGCTGCGTCGCGATCTGGACCAGCATCAGCGGGTTCACCACCGAGGCACTGGCCTCACCGGCGACGATCGCCTCCTCGGCTCCATCGACAGCGCCCTGCACTCCCACGTCTGCGGTCTCGTCGACGGCGTCGCTGGCGACTAGCTTCGCGGCCCCCTCGGCCCCGGTCACCGCGCTGCTCACGCCGTCGCCCGGCGTGCCGTCCTTCAGTACCTCCTCCGGAAGCTCCGCCGCCACGCTATCGCCCTCGAGCTCAGGGGCCACGGTCTTGGTCTCATCGGTCACCACCTGCTGCGGCGTGAGCGTTCCGCCAACCTCTTGCTTCACATCGGTCACGGTTTGCTCGGTGATGCCGGTCGTCTGCTTGTCCCCGTTGGCGCTCAGGGCGTCGAGCTCTCCGACGGTCGTTTCGATGCCCCCCGACGGAGTGAGCTTTATCGGGTCCTGCGGCGCGGTACCGATATCGGCAGGCAACGCATTGAGATCCGATGTCTTCTCGGCGTATTCCAGCAACTCCTCCGTGGTTGAAGCCGCGCTCGGTAACGACGGGTCGACGGTTGCATGGTCGATTTGGTCCATCACCTGCGCGAATGCGGGATCGTCCTCGGCGACCACGACGTCTTCCTCTTCGATCTCCGTGATCGTCTGGGTGACGCCGTCGGCGGCCTCCGCCTCCGGGTCCTTGACGAATTTGGGCGGCGCCGGCACAGCCGACGACAGCGGGGGCAGATCCGACGGTGAAGAAGAACCGAACTGCTGTTGTGCCAGGCCCAGGGCCTCCAGCTTCACGTTGTCGCGGAGGTCGTCCACCACGTCAACCTCCTCGGCGGTCAGATTGGGGTCCTTGGCCGCCACGGACAGGCCCTCGATCAGTTCCGTGTCCGCATTGGAGTCACAGGAGGTGGTGACGCAAGGGGCAGGTTCCAACCGGTGTAGAGCTGTGAGGATAGGTTCCAGCGTCTTTTCGAGCGTACTGTCCAGCTGTGGGTCGGCCTCCTCCACATCGCGGGCGGCGTTCGTCAGGAGTGCGTTCTTCTGGAGTGGGTTGGCGACCGCTGAGAGCTCCGGGACGACTGGCAGAGCAGGCTTGGAGGCCGCTACTGCCTTCCTGATGATCGGGTACAAGACGGCAGCCGCCGTCACTACCCCCACGGCCGTCCCGCCGCTCGCCTCGGCCGCAACCTTTGTTTCGGCTCCGAGGGTGATCGGAGTGTTTTCGGCCACCGGCGGGTTGCCTTCCGCTCGTGCGCTCGCGGCTGCCGAGGCAAACCCGAGACACACGGCGATCGTCATGCAGGCGACGGTGACGGCACGAGGGAGCCGTAGCCGCCGGGCAACGGTCGCGAGCGCGCCGCGGCGCTCGTGATCGCCCGCGCCACCTCCCTGTCCGACGTGCATCCCCCAAACCCCCTTCCCGGCCCGCACCGCGAGTCCGTTTCGCGGCGCCCCGAGGCTTTCCCGAGTCCCCCGCTGCAACCGCGCAATGGTAGCGCAGAGCTACCTGAAGCTCATTCTCGCGCGCCTCGTCCGTGGCCATTGCTTTGGCGGTCGCTCGGCAGCGTTTTCTCCTCCATCGAGGGTTCGAATCCCTCTCCCTCCGTTTGGTGAAGTCTCGGGTGATCCCGGACACGTGTCTCTGTTACTCCGGGCGCGGGAAGCGGACGGTAACGGTCAGCCCGCCCCCGTCCCGCGGGCGCGCCTCGACACGGGCGTCGTGTGCGTTGGCGATCGCGCGTACGATCGACAGTCCGAGGCCGCGGTGGCCGGCACCCTGTGCGATGGGCCGCTCGCCGGCGCGCTGGAAGGGTTCGAACAGGCGGCTGAGGGAGGCGGCCGCGAGCACGGGTCCGGTGTTGGACACGGTCACGTACGCCTCGCCGGCCTCGCTTCCGGTGCTCACTTCCACGACCCCTCGCTCGTCGTTGTGGGAGACCGCGTTGTCGAGCAGGTTGGCGATCAGCCGCTGGACGAGGGCGGGATCTCCGCTGGCGGGTGCGGGCGCGAGCGAAGTGCTCTGTGCGGTCGCGCCCGAGGCGTCCACGAGCCGCGCCGCGATCAGCGCGAGGTCAAGCGGCTCGTGCTGCTCGAGGCCACGCTCGCTCGAGGCCAGCGTGAGCAGGGCCTCGAGCGTCCGCTCCTGCTCGCGCCCGGAGGCGAGCAGCTCCTCGCAGATCGCGCGCAGCTGCTGCGGGCTCGCGTTCGGGTCGGCCAGAGCCACCTGGAGCAGCGCCCGGTCCACCGTGAGTGGGGTGCGCAGCTCGTGAGAGGCGTTGGCCACGAAGCGCCGCTGTGCTTCGAAGGACTTCTCCAGGCGCGCGAGGAGATCGTCGAGGGTGTCGCCGAGGCGCTTGACCTCGTCATCGGGGCCGTCGATTGCGAGGCGCTCGCTGAGGTTGTGCGCGGAGATGTTCCGTGCCGTCGCCGTCATCTGGGCCAGCGGACGCAGGACACGCCCGGCGAGCAGCCACCCGATCAGGCTCGCGGCGAGCGCCGTCAACACGAGCACGACCAGGGAGGCGCTCAGCAGCCGGTTGACGTCCGCGACGTGCTGCCGGTGGACGATTTCAGGCACCACCAGAGTGCTCGCGGGGCTGCCGGGCTGCGCATGCGGGTGAACCGCGATCGACCGGGCCGAGGAGCCGAACCCGAAAAGGATCGCCACCAGGATCGCGCCGATGAACAGCAGCACGCCCCCGTACAGCAGCGCCAGCCGCAGCCGCGCCGTCGCGCGCCGGAGCCCGAGCGTCCGCCGCAGCGGTCCCATCAGATCCGGTAGCCGCTCTCGCGAATGGTCTCGATCAGGGGCGGCTCCCCGAGCTTCGCCCGCAGGCGGCCCATCGTGGTCTTCACGGTCGTCGTGAAGGGGTTGGCGGCCTCGTCCCACACCTGAGCGAGGAGCGCCTCGGCGGAGAGCACCCGTCCGTGAGCGGCCAGCAGGCATTCGAGCAACGCGAACTCCTTTGGGCTCAGCTCGAGCCGGCGTTCACCGCGGAACGCCACCCGGCGAGAGGAGTCGAGGCTGAGGTCGCCGTGGACGAGCACGGGCGGGAGCGGTGCCACCGACCTCCGTCCGAGGGCGCGCACGCGGGCGACGAGCTCGGCGAACTCGAACGGCTTGCCGAGGTAGTCGTCGGCGCCCAGCTCGAGCCCCTCGACGCGGTCGCGGATCGTGCTTGCCGCCGTCAGCATCAGCACCCGGCTCTCGCCCCCGTCGGCGACCAGTCGGCGGCAGACCTGGTCGCCGTGCACGTCCGGGAGGTCGCGGTCGAGCACGACCACGTCGTAGCGGTTCACGGCCGCGTGACGGAGCGCGTCGGCGCCATCGTTGGCGACGTCGACGGCCATGCCCTCGCGGCGCAACCCCTCGGCCAGCGCCGTGGCCAGCCGCACGTGATCCTCGACTACCAGAACTCTCATCTCTCGCCGAAGGATCGCTTACCCGAGGTGCCAGTGAGGTCACAGCGCCAGGCACCGTCCTGGCACCACCCGGCCTCTAGAAGTGACACCCATGACCAAGCGATCTCTCTCCCTCCATAGCCTCGCCGCGACCGGCGTCGTCCTGGCGCTCGTCGGGTGCGGCTCCGCCGGCAACCAGAACACCGCGAGCTCCTCCAACGGCGGGCCGACGTCTGTCCAGACCTTCGCCGCCGCTGCCTTCAAGTACGCAGAATGCGTTCGCCGACACGGCGTCCCTGACTTCCCCAATCCGCAGATCCTCAACAAGGCGGGCGCACACGGGATCCGCCAAGCGGTCCCCCAGAGCGTCGGCGAATCGCCCCAGTTCAAGGTGGCTCAGAGTGCCTGCAAGGGCATCCTCCCCGCCCCCGAAAACGGGGGCGCCGCGAACGCGGCCGAAGCGCACATCCACGCGCAGACGATCCTCGCGTTCGCGCGCTGCCTACGTGGCCATGGTGTGCCCGACTTCCCCGACCCGACCGCCCAGGGGCAGCTCTCGCCGTCGACGATCCGAGCCGCCGGCGTGGATCTGCAGGCCCCCGCGTTCCTGACGGCCGCGAAGGCGTGTATCGGCGCGACCCACGGGGCGATCACGCTCGCCCAGGTCGAAGCGGCGATCCACCACGACAGCGGCCAAGGCGACGAATCAGCCACCGCGAGCCCGGAAGGCGCGGAAGGCCACGAATCGGCGACCCCGAGCTCTGCAGGCGCGGGCGGGTGAGCGTCGCGGCCGGGAGCTCAGCATGACTGCTCGCCGTATCGGTGCGGCGGTCGCGCTGCTCGCTGTGGCGGGTGCGATCTTCGCGCTCGCGCAGGGCGGGGGGGCGGGCCCTCGAGCCGGCGCGGCGGACGACACCACGAGCTCGGAAGCGGCGATCGTCGAACGCCGCAACCTTGTCGAGACGGACAGCGAGGCGGGCACGCTCAGCTACGCAGCCCCCGCCACGGTCTACGACCGCCTTTCCGGCACTGTCACCTGGCTGCCGAGGGTCGGGCAGGAGATCAAAGCCGGAGGGACGCTGTTCACGGTCAACGGCACCCCCGTGGTCCTGCTCGACGGCGCCACGCCCGCCTACCGTCAGCTCGCACCCGGCATTGCGGACGGGACCGATGTACTGCAGCTGAATCGCAACCTTGTCGACCTCGGCCGCGACCCCGAGCCGATCGTGATCGACGACCAATGGCAGGCCGCCACCACGGCCGGGGTCGAGGCCTTACAGAGCTCGCTGGGCGAGTCCGCGACCGGAAGGCTGGCGCTCGGCGAGGCCGTCTTCCTACCCGGCCCGCAGCTCGTTGCGGCCCTCGAGGGGACGCTGGGAAGCAGCGGCGGCGGGGCATCCTCCGGAAGCCCGTCGAGCGGGCTCACGAGCGATCCCGCGGGCGCCGCCGGGCGCCCCGAGTACGTGAGCTTCCAAAGCCGGGCGAAGTCCCCGGCCGGGAGCGGGCCCGCCTCGAGGCGCAGCGGCCCGGCGCCGGGGGCACGCAAACGGACGCTGACACTCCAGGGAGAGATCGCTCGGCTGGACGCCGAAATCGCCAAGCTGAAGTCCGGCCGCGCGAGCGGGCTCGGCGCGAGCGGATCGCCCGCCGGAGCGGGACCGCGTGGCGCACCCGCCAAGTCATCCGGCGATCCCGCCGGCGGGTCAGGAGAAGCTGCGCCCGCCAGCACGATCCTGCAGACCACATCGACCCGTCTCGTCGTGACGGTCGATCTGGACGCGAGCAAGCAGAGCGAGGCAAGGCTCCGCGAGCACGTGGTCGTGCGCCTGCCGAACGGTGAAACGGTTGGCGGGGTGGTGACGAGCGTGAGCGCGGTCGCCGAGAGCTCCAGCGGCGGCTCCCCGGGCGGAGGCACCGGTGAAAAGGGAGCGGGGGCCGGCTCGAGTCAGACCATCCCCGTAACGATCTCTCTCGCCGGACAGCACCCGGGCACGGGCCTCGACGAGGCCTCGGTCAGTGTCGAATTCGCCAAGGCCGTGGCGCGCGAGGTGCTCTCGGTCCCCGTCACCGCGCTGCTCGCCACCGGTGGCGCCGAATACGCCCTCGAGGAAGCCGCCCCGCCCTACCGTCGGCTCCCGGTCACGACGGGGCTGTTTGCCGCCGGCTACGTGCAGGTCTCCGGCAGCGGCATCGCTCCCGGTCTGCGCGTGAGTGACTCGCAGGGATGACGGCAGCGGTGCAGCTCGACGCCGTCAGCAAGGAGTACGCCGGCGGCGTGCTCGCGCTCAACGCTGTCACCGTCGCCATCGAGTCGGGCGAGCGCGTCGCCATCGTCGGCCCCTCGGGGTCCGGCAAGACGACGATGCTCACGATCATGGGCACCCTCGAGCGGCCCACGCGCGGGCAGGTGCTCGTCGGCGGGAGGGTGCTCGAGGGCGCCTCCGACGCGCAGCTCTCGGGGCTCCGCGCTCACCGTCTCGGCTTCGTCTTCCAGGCCTTCCACCTGGAGGACGGACTGAGCGCGCTCGAGAACGTCGCCAACGGCATGCTCTACACGGGCGCCCCCGCAGGCCGGCGGCGCGAGGCCGCCGCCGCGGCGCTCCAGCGCGTGGGTCTTGCCGGGCGTACCGGACATCGTCCCTCGCAGCTTTCCGGCGGCGAGCGCCAGCGCGTGGCGATCGCGCGCGCGATTGCGAAGCGTCCGCTCGTGATCCTGGCCGACGAGCCCACCGGCAACCTCGACTCGCGCTCGGGCCGGGAGGTCGTGGCGCTCCTGCACGAGCTCGCCGTGGACGGCGCGACGCTCCTGCTCATCACCCACGACGTTCAGGTCGCGTCCTCCTGCCCGCGCCGGCTGCACATGCGGGACGGGCAGATCGTTCAGGACGAGCGGAGATGAGTGTCTCCACGCCGCCGCTCGACAGCGCCCGCCTGCCCGCGAGGGAGCTGTTCGGCTCGTCGCTGCAAGGGCTGCGCAGGCACCGCCTCCGTGCCGCCCTGTCGGCGCTCGGCATCGCGATCGGCATCGGCGCGATGGTCGCGGTCGTGAGCGTCTCGGCCTCCGCCCAGGCGAACCTCCTCGCCGAGATCGATGCGCTCGGGACCAACCTCCTGACGGTCCGGCCCGGTCAGACCTTCTCGGGGGAAAGCGAGGTGCTACCTGCGACCGCCGTGCCGATGATCGAGCACGTGCGGGATGTCGAGGATGCCGTGGCGGTCTACCAGGTACCGGAAGCGAGCGTCTACCGCACGCCGCTCGTCCCCACCCAGGAGACCGGGGGGATAGCCGTCGACGCTGCCGGCGAGGACCTCCCCGCGGTGCTCCAGACACACGTCTCCTCGGGGCGCTTTCTCGAAGCCGTCGCCGCACGCTACCCGGAGGCGGTGCTCGGCAGCGAAGCGGCGAGCGCCCTGCAGATCACCCGTGTCGGCGGCCACGTCCTCGTCTTCATCGACGGCACCTGGTTCACGGTCATCGGCGTGCTCGAGCCCGTGCTCCTCGACCCCACGCTCGACTCCACCGTCTTCATCTCGCTGCCCGTCGCCGAGCGACTGTTCCGCATTGAGGCGGCCCCCTCGGCGATCTATGTGCGTGCGAACGTCGCCGACGTGCAGCGGGTGTCCGGCCTGCTCGCCCCGACCGCCGCCCCACAGAGCCCCGAAGGCGTGGTCGTCGCCCGCCCCGCGGAAGCCCTCGAGGCGCGCGCCGTCGCAAAGGGCCAGTTCACCACGCTGCTGCTCGGCCTGGGTGCAGTCGCGCTGCTGGTCGGCGCGATCGGCATCGCCAACATCATGGTCATCTCGGTGCTCGAGCGGCGCGGCGAGATCGGCCTGCGGAGAGCCCTCGGCGCGAGGCGCCGCCACATCGGCGCGCAGTTCCTCGTCGAGGCTTCGCTGCTCGCCGTGCTCGGCGGGCTCGGGGGGCTGCTTCTCGGCGCCGGCGGCTCCTGGGTCTACGCCACGATCAAGGCCGAGCCGTTCGTGATCCCCACCTACGCGCTCCTCGCCGCGCCGGCCGTCGGGCTCGTGATCGGGGCTCTCGCCGGGCTATACCCGGCCTCCAGGGCCGCCAGGTTGAGTCCCACCGAGGCGCTGCGGGCGTGAGGGCGCGGGCCGCCCCCGTCGGCACCCGGTGAGCGGCCTATTGGGGTGAGGAGATCCGGTGGTGATCTCGCGATTGCCGAGCGCGAAGTCTCAGCCGGCGAGCTTGCGAAGCCGGGCGAGACCCGTGGCGTCTGCACCGGAGAACCGCTCCAGCGAAGCCTGCACCCGCGGAATCTCGAGCGTTCCGACGGCCACCATCTCCTCGATGTCGGCCCAGTCCTTCGTGCGGCCGAACAGCGCCTTGAAGACGGCTAGGTCCGTGCACTGCAGGACCGGGATCTCGCGGCCCTCGAACGGGACGATCTCCCGGCGTGCTGCCACTTCGGCGTGGAGATCGGTCAGGTCGAGGAACACGTCGATCGGCGTGTCCTGCCACCACACGCGCACCTGGCCCTCGCCTTCCGCCGCTTCGACGTCGGCGTCGTCCACTTCCACGTCCACCGGAAGTGCGCGCAGCACGTCTCCCGCCCTGGAGGGCTCGACGAAGACGTTGACATCCAGGTCGCGTGTGCCGCGCGGCTCGCCCGTGCAGTAGGCAAGTGCGATCGCGCCACCGAACGCGTGCGGGAGGCCGGCGGCGTCGAGGGCGTCGTGGACCGCGAGCAGGCGCTCTCCGAGGAGGCTCAGTGTGCCGGCTCCCGGAGTGGCGGGAACCTCAGCTGTCCGCGGCGGCGGGAGGGGAGACTCTCGGCGAGGTCCAGGACCTGGCTGAGGATCCGCGCGGCGCGCTCGCGATCCACGCTTCGCACGGCAGGCGTGAGCTCCAGCTTCAAGCCGGCTGAACCGGCAAGGCGAGCGAGGGCGTCGGCGCCGGGCACCCGCTTCCCGCGCTCATATGCGTTCACCACGGACCTCGGCATGCCGGCGCGGCGCGCGAGCTGTGCCTGCGTGAGGCCGCTGCGCTCGCGGATTTCGGCCATCAGCTGCTGAGGGATCGTGGTCGACTCCACAACACAACGTTAGCGGATCCGCGAACACAACTCGGCCGCCGCGAGACGCCTTCAGCCGTCAGCCGCGATACGCTCGAGCAGCTCGGCGAGCACGCTTCCCGCTCGGTCGTTGGGGACCTGGCAGGTACCGGCCGCCTCGTGTCCGCCACCTCCGTAGGCGAGCATCAGCGCACCCACGTCCGTCCTGCTCGTGCGGTTCGTTATCGACTTGCCGACGGCGAGCACCGTGTTCTCGTGGCGCAGACCCCACAGCACGTGGATCGAGATGTTGCACGAGGGATGCAGGGCATAGGTCATGAAGCGGTTGGTCGGGTGGATCACCTCGTCTTCGCGAAGGTCGATCACGACGGCGTTGCCGTGGACGCTCGATCTCGCCAGCAGCTGTGCTTCAGCCGCCTGTGCGTGGTCGCGATAGAGCTGCACGCGTTCAGCCACGTCGGGGAGCTCCAGGATCTCCTGGACCGTCAGCTCCAGGCAGGCGTCGACGAGCTCCATCATCAGCTGGTAGTTGGAGATCCGGAAGTCGCGGAAGCGGCCGAGTCCCGTGCGGGGGTCCATCAGGAAGCTCAGCAGGATCCAGCCGTCCGGCGCCCTGATGTCCTCGGGGGAGAAGAGCGCGCTGTCGGCCTTGTCGACCGCCTCCATCAGCTCCTCGGAGACGTTGGGGAAGCGGGCCGCGCCGCCGAAGTAGTCGTAGACCACGCGGGCGGCCGAGAGCGCGTCGGGCATGATGATGTGGTTGTCGAGCGTCTCGGTGACCCGCAGCGTCTCGCTGTGATGGTGATCGAACGCCAGACGGACACCTGGGACGTAGGGGAGGTTGGTGGTGATGTCGCGGTCGCCGAGCTCGATCAGGCCATCCTGGACGTCCTTGGGATGGACGAACTTGATCCCGTCGAGGAGCTCCAGCTCTTTGAGCAGGGCGGCACACACGAGCCCATCGAAGTCGCTTCGTGTCACAAGGCGGCACTTCTCGATCGTCTCGGTGCTCATCGACGGCTGACTCCTGACTCGGGGCGGACTCTCCTCAGGTGTCACATCGGCCGCGCGCGCCGATGCTTGAGAAGCGTGGTCGCGCGGGCGTTGCGAACGCCGCTGCTCGCGCGCCCGGGAAGTGTGTCCAGTTGGGGTCAAGCAAGCTGGCAATCCGGCCGATAGCGACCCTGCCCAGCCCCGGGCCGGTCGCCGATGCTCTCCGTGAAAGAAGATCTGCGGGATCTCCCGATCGTCGCCGTCGACGACGAGGACGCCAACGTCCTGTTGCTGCGCCGGGTGCTCGAACGGGCCGGCTACACGAGCCTGACGACGACCACCGACCCGACCGCTGTCCTGTCCCTGGTCGAAGAGCATCACCCGCGGCTCGTGCTGCTCGATCTGCACATGCCCCGCATGGACGGCTTCGAGCTGATGGAGCGGCTCGGGGAGCTCGAGGGCAAGCCCGATGGTGTCCCGATGCTGGTCCTGACGGCCGACATCACCGACGAGGCGAAGCGCCGCGCGCTCGAGCTGGGTGCCCGTGACTTCCTGACCAAGCCGATCGATCACGTCGAGCTGGCCCTGCGGGTCCGGAACCTCCTCCAGGTCCAACATCTCCAAGACTGTCTGCTGGCCCACAACGCGAACCTCGAGGAGCAGGTCGCGGCGCGCACCCGAGAGCTCGAGGTGGCGCGTCTGGAGGTCCTCGATCGCCTCGCTCTGGCGGGCGAGTACCGCGACGACGACACCCAGCAGCACGCCTGGCGAATCGGCCGCTCGAGCGCATTGATGGCCGCCGAGCTCGGGCTCGGCCCCGGGCAGGCGGAGCTGATCGGCCGCGCGGCACCGCTTCACGACATCGGCAAGCTCGGGGTCTCCGATGCGATCCTGCGCAAACCGGGACCACTGAGCGAGGAGGACTTCGAGTGCGTCAAGCGTCACGCGGCAATCGGCGCGGAGATCCTCGCCGGCAGCAGCAGCGCCCTCTTGCAGATGGCCCAGGTGATCGCCCTCTCACATCACGAGCGCTGGGACGGGGCCGGATATCCGAACGGCCTCGCCGGCGAGGAGATCCCGCTCCCGGGCCGAATCGCGGCCGTCGCTGACGTTTTCGACGCCCTCACGCACGAGCGCCCGTACAAGCGCGCATGGGAGGTGGACGAGGCCGTTACCGAGATCCGCGAGGGTTCGGGCAGTCAGTTCGATCCGGCCGTGGTAGAGGTGTTTCTGCGACTCGATCACAACACCCTGTTGACGAGGATGCGTCCCGAGCCGGAGGCCTTCCAGGTACGTCGGGTCGCGGACGATGCGGCGCTGACGGGGCACGGTCGGGTCCGATGAGGACCGCTCGCGTGGGACGGGTGATCGCGCCCGCGGCGGCCGCCGCGGTGGTGCTGCTGGTCCTCGTCGCACTCGCCATCCACTCGAGTCAGACCTCCGCTCGACGGGCGCTCGAAAACGGCTTCGCCGCCCACGCCAAGGTGAGCGCGGCGCTCACTCACTCGCTGTTCGCGTCGACCTCGGAAATCGACCGGGTCGCGGCCACCTACGGGACCGCGCATGTGAACCCGAACGTGCTGCGTCAGCAGGCCCGGGAACAGGAGGGGGCGGAGATCGTGCTGTTCTCCTCCGACGGGCGGGCGATCGCCTCCAGCGCACCCAACGCACCGGCCGCCCTCGGCGACACGAGCTCACCGCCGAGCTACATCCGCAGTGCCCTCGCGGGTCGGGCGTTCTCGGTGTCGAACGTGATGATGCCCTCCAAGGGACTGGAAGCGGTTGCTCTCGCGGAGAGCTTCCAGACCCCGTTCGGCCGGCGGGTGCTCGTGAGCAGCTTCCCGATCGCGACGGTGTCGGGGTTCATCGCAGACTTCCTCTCCGGCAGCGCAACGGGGGCCGCGGCGCACGCCTACCTGATTGACGAAAACGGCCGCCTGATTGCGAGCTCCGCCGCTCCCGACAGCGCGGCCCGGCCGGCGATCAGCCAAGGTCTGCTGAAGGCCGTCGCCGGACGCCAGAGCGGAGCCCTGGCACACGGCGAATACTTCGCCGCCAGCAAGGTTCAGGGGTCCGGTTGGCGGGTGGTCGTCACGGGCTCGCAGAAGAACGTCTTCGCGCCCGTGAGCGGGGCCACCAGCTGGCTGCCGTGGGCGTTGTTCGCGGCCCTGGCCGTCGGGCTCGCGCTGGTCCTCGTGCTCGTAGCCCGCCTGGTCGCAAGCACCGCCGCCCAGCGCGACGCCGACACACGCCTACGCGCCCAGGCCGAGCAGGCCAACCGTGCCAAGAGCGAGTTCCTCTCGCGCATGAGCCACGAGCTGCGCACGCCCATGAACGCGATCGTCGGGTTCGGACAGCTGCTGGAGCTAGAGGAGCTGCCGGAACGCCAGCAGGAGAGCGTCGAGCAGATCCTCAAAGCCGGCCGCCACCTGCTCGAGCTGATCAACGAGGTGCTCGACATCTCCCGGATCGAATCCGGGACCATGTCGATGTCGCTGGAACCTGTCCACCTCGGCAGCCTGCTGGCCGACACGCTGTCGCTGCTCAGGCCGCTGGCCGAGAAGGCCGACGTGGAACTGCTCGCCGACCCGGCGGCCGCCGACGTGTACGTCCACGCCGATCGCCACAGGCTCAAACAGGTGCTCGTCAACCTCCTCTCGAACGCGGTCAAGTACAACCGTCCCGGCGGCCAGGTGAGCGTCACCGAGACGGGATCGGGCGAGCAGGTCGAGCTGGTGATCGCCGACACCGGCTGCGGAATCAGTCCGGAGGGGCTCGCAAGGCTCTTCTCCCCATTCGACCGTCTGGGCGCCGAGCGCACCGACGTCGAGGGCACCGGCCTCGGCCTGGCCCTCTCGATGCACCTGATGGAGGCGATGGGCGGATCGATCCGGGCTGAGTCGGAGCTCGAACAGGGCACCACGATGCGGCTGGAGCTCCGCTCCGCCCGCGCCGACGTTCCCGAAGGCGAGGTCGTCGCCTCGGCGCCGGGCCGGACCAACGGAGCAATCAGGGGCACCGTCGCCTACCTCGAGGACAACCCCTCGAACCTGACCCTCGTCGAGCGGACGCTCGAGCGCCTACCCGGGGTGAAGGTGATCTCGGCCACTCAGGGCGGCCTCGGCCTGGAGCTGATCCGCGAGCATCGCCCGGATCTCGTGCTCCTCGATCTGCACCTGCCGGGTCTCTCCGGTGCGGAGGTGCTCGAGCAGCTGAAGGCGGACCCCGCCACGGCCCCGATACCGGTCGTGGTCGTCAGCGCGGACGCAACCCAGGAGCAGATCGAGCGGTTGAAGCAACTCGGCGCCGACGCGTATCTGACCAAGCCGGTCGACGTGCGCCAGCTGCTGGAGACGGTCGACAGCAAGCTGGCAGCAGCACCCGAGCCGCAGACCGTCGGATTGCCTACCTTCTTACGCGGGTAACTCCCGCGTATCGGCGTTGAACGCCCGTCCCCGGTGCGGGACCGATCCTTAACCCCACGGAGGGCTGATGGCGAACCGTCACGCTGTAGTGCCGAACCGGACACTGAGGTCAGCGCGCGACACAGGTGGTACGGCGCTGGGCGATCTGCGCGCCGTGAGCAGCTCGGTGTCGTAGGTGATCTCGACCTCTTCGCCGGAGGCGTCGAGGATGCGTCGCATGTCCCGCGCGAGCGCGTCACGCCGGGACGGCTCGAGTCGTTTGTGATCGCTGTGGGTGAAGACGTGCTCGACCCACTCGGCGTTGGCGAAGGTCCGGCTCCAGCGCCAGCTGTGGGTCTCCGGCACTCCGAAGCGCTCGATCTCGCCCAGCGCCACGGTTGCCGTCACGAGCCTCCCTTCGGTGTTGCCGAGTACGACGGAATGACGCACTATCTCGGGCGCGTGACGGTCGTAGGCCGTGCGCAGCTCACCGGTGAGCTCCGGGGGCGGCGAGGCGAGGTTCCAGAACAGCGCGATCCGGCCGCCCTCCCGCAGAGCGGCCGCCGCCCGTTGCAGACCCGTCTGCGGGTCTATCCAGTGCCAGGCCTGCCCGCAGGTGAGCAGATCGAAGCTGCGCCCGTGCGGCTCCCAGGTCTCGAAGCCGGCGATCTCCACCGCCAGGCCCTTGGCGCGGGCCACGGCGGCCATCCTCTCGTCGGGCTCGACGCCGAGCACGCGGCATCCGTGGGAGGCCAGGAGGGCAGCGGCGATGCCGGTCCCGCAGCCCACATCAAGGACCTCGGAGGGCCCGTCAGCGAGCAGCTCACGAACCAGCTCGTCCGGATAGCTCGGGCGCAGACGGTCATACGAAGCGGCATCCTGGCCGAAGGACTCGGCCCGCTCACGGTCGGTGTGCAGCACCGCCCGGCATCCTCGCAGCTACCCGTCGCGTGACCGCGCGGATGCACGAACGGCCCGAGTGGTGTTTACTACGTGGTGCATGGATCGGGGTATGGGGGCAGTACGGGATGGGAGGGTGTCGCCGCGGCGCCGTTTGGTCGCGACGAGCACATTGCCGCGTCGTGCCGGGATCCTCGCTGTCGCGATGCTCGCGGCGTTCGCGCTCTGTGTCGTGACCGCGGCAGCGGCCTCCGCGTTCAAGGCCGAAGGCAGCGTCGAACAGGTTTACGCCACCGGCTTGGCCGGGGGCGCCCAGGCGTCGCTGACCGGGCCGAAGGGCGAAACGGTGGCCACGCAGAACGCCGACTCGGAAGGCGGGCTGCTGTTCCGGCATGTCACGCCGGCCAAGGGCTACCACGTCAAGCTCACCTCGAACAGCGAAGAACAGGGTCCGGTCACGGTCTACTCGCAGAAGCCGGCTCCGTGGGACTCCAAGATCTACAAGCAGACGATCCCGAGCAGCGGATACGGGTACCTGACGACGCGCGACGGGACCAAGCTGGCGATCGACGTCCACCCGCCCGGCGTATCGGGTCTGGATGCTCCGGCGCTCCAGTTCCCGGCGAAGAAAAAACAGACCGTCTATCCGACGCTGATCGAATACGCGGGCTACGGGTACGCGAACCCCAAAGGACCGGAAAGCGGACTTGCCCAGATCGCGAACCTGATGGGTTTCGCGGTCGTGGACGTGAACATGCGCGGAACCGGCTGCTCCGGCGGCGCCTTCAATTACTTCGAACCGCTGCAGAACCTCGACGCCTATGACGTGATCGAGGCCGTCGCCCATCAGCCTTGGGTTCTGAACCACAAGGTGGGGATGTTCGGCATCTCCTACGGCGGCATCAGCCAGCTGTTCGCCGCCCAGGAGCGCCCGCCGGCACTCGAGGCGATCGCGCCGCTGTCGGTGGTCGATGCAACCGCCTCGACCCTCTACCCCGGCGGGGTGCTCAACACCGGCTTCGCGGTGGCATGGGCCGAAGACCGCCAGGTTGACGCCGAACCGGCCGGTCCCACCAACGGCGAGCACTGGGCCTACGAACAGATCCAGAAAGGCGACACGACCTGCGCGGAAAACCAGGCCATGCACGCTGAGGCGACGGACCTGCTTGAAGAAGTCAAAGAAAATTCGACCTACAACCCGGCCGTCGCGGATCCGCTGGACCCCGTTTCATTCGTCCACAACATCAAGGTGCCGACGTTCCTTGCATGCCAGTTCGAGGACGAGCAGACCGGCGGTCACTGCGCCGATCTCGTGCAGCACTTCACCGGCACGAAGCGCAAGTGGTTCACGTTCACCAACGGCGTCCACGCCGACTCGCTGGATCCCTATACGTTCGCCCGCCTGTACGACTTCCTGGAGCTGTACGTCGCGCACGCGCCACCGATCGAAAACCATGAAACCGTGAATACCCTGGCCCCGACCATCTACTCGGCGGCATTCGGGCTCCCCAAAGGAGACAGCGTCACGCTGCCTCCGGACCCGATCCAGGAAATGAAAAAGTATGGCGAAGCGCTGAAAGCCTTCGACGCGCTTCCGGAGGTCCGCGTGATGTTCGACAACGGCGCGGGAACCTCGCCGACCAACCAGAAAAACGCCGGCGACCCCTATCCCGCTTACGAACAGACCTTCACCACCTTCCCGATTCCCGGCACCATGGCGGCCACCTGGTACCTCGGGCCGAACGGGACGCTGAACGAAGCGCCGGCGGCCTCACTGGGAGAAGACTCCTACGTTTCGAACGCGAGCGCGACGGCGCTGACCGACTACCTCGGCGGCGACAACGGCCCCGGCGGCGAGTGGGGCAACGCCTCCCAGTGGGACTGGAACTGGGAACAGCCCAAAACGGACTCCGCCGTGTCCTACGTGTCGGCACCGCTCGCCGGCAACACGACGGTGATCGGTGGGGGCGCCGTGAACCTGTGGGTGAAGTCATCCACGCCGGACGTCGATCTGCAGGCGACCGTCAGCGAAGTGAGCTCCGAAGGCAACGAGACCTTCGTTCAGAACGGCTGGATCCGCGCCAGCGAGCGCAAGCTCGCCACGACCTCGGAAAACATGTTCAAGCAGGAACCCACCGCGCTGCAGCCGATCCCGACCTTCCTCCCATCCGATGTGCAGGCGATGCCGGCCGGCGAATTCGTCCCCGTCACGATCCCGCTGTACTTCGAGGGCCACGCCTACCGCGCCGGCTCGCACCTGAGGGTCACGATCGCCGCCCCCAACGGGTCCCAGCCGGTGTGGTCCTTCAGCAAGACAGAGCCCGAAGGCACCACCGCCAACGTGTCGATCGCATTCGGGCCGGGAATGCCCGCCAACCTGGCCCTCCCAGTCGTGCCCGGCCTGAGCGTGCCGTCGCCGCAGCCGGCCTGCCCGAGCCTGCGCAACGAGCCCTGCCGCACGTACCAGGAATTCGTCAACGAAGGTTCCTGACCGCGGCCCACGCCCTCGGGCGTGAGGGCCTCGACCGAGGCGCGTCGCGATAGGAAGTCAGCATGGCCGCGTAGGCGGCCGCTCCGGTCGATCACCTGCCGCGGCGCGGAGGGTCCGTCCGAATCAGGCACAATGATCATGGGCCTCTGAAACCGAAGGGGCCGATGTCCGCGTGGCATGGCGCCAGGGGGGCGGTCACGGTCATGGCGGACGCATCGGTGGTTTCGGCACGTCGGGTGTCAGGCGCACAGCTGGTCGGGGCCGTGTCGCTGCGACGGCGCATCGCGGTGATGGTGACCGTGGCCGTGGTGGTGAGCGCGGCGGTCGCCGGGATCACCGCTTCCAGCTCCTCGGCGTTCGATGAAGTGTGGCTCAACAACGAGTCGAACGCGAACTTCACCGAGGGGAGCCTGTGCATCCTCGTCGGGTCCGTGTCGTGCTCGGACTTTCCGGAATGGGAGGAGGGCTCCGTCCTGAAGGCCGGCCAGGCCAATCCCGGCATAGAGCTCCTGCTCAATGTCGTCACGAGCCCGATCGACTTCACGGACAAGTGGGAAACCAGCGGCGTCAGCGGCGTCATCAAATTCGTCGCCACCGACCCGGTCATCGGTCCCGCCAACGTCGAATGCTACGGCGAAGGGAACGTGGGCGGATTCAGCTGTTCGGTCGCCGATCACCTGTATGCGTACATACATGGGGACACCGGCGCGACGTCGGGCCTGATCGGCAGCTCGCCGTCTGCCGACGTGGGGTTCGCCTCGGGCGTGGCCAAGCTCAGCCGGCGTGGAGTCGCGATGGTGTCGATCGAGAGCTACTCGAGGCTGGGACACGGAAGCGTGCGCGAGCGCGTCGTGCTGCATGGCAGCAAGGGCAGAGAGCTCGGTCACGGTGAAAAGACCGTCCAGTTCGGCCAGCGAACCGAGATCGCGGTCCCGCTGCCGTCGGATATCGCCAAGACGGTGGCGCACGCGAAGAAGGGCCTTGAAGTCCAGGCGTCCGTCGAACACGCAGACGCAACCCAGGGCACGGGAGAGACGACCAAGGTCGTGCTCGCCGGCTGACCGCCGCAGTTGGGGGGCGCCCGCGCTGCCCGCGGGCGCCAGCGCTTGATCTCGACCGGCGAGGCAGGGCGGCGGACCGGGCCGAGCTGGGATACTTCCCTCAGGGGATGAGCGGCCTGTTCGCGCCTGCCGAGTTGACCGAGGGAGAGCTCGAGCTCCAGGGTGAGGTGCGTGCCTTCCTTGCTCGGGAGCTGCCGCGGGGGACGTTCACCCCCGGGCTCGGGATGGGTGCCCCGCGGGACCGGGCGTTCTCGGCCAAGCTCGCCGGGCGGGGCTGGCTGGGGATGGCCCTGCCGGCCCGCTACGGCGGCCACGACCGCAGTGCCGTCGACCGTTTCGTGGTGACCGAGGAGCTGCTGCGGTGGGGTGCGCCGGTGGGGCATCACTGGGTTGCCGACCGCCAGACGGGCCCGGTGATCAACCGCTTCGGCAGCGAGGAGCAGAAGCAGCGCTTCCTGCCAGCGATCTGCCGCGGCGAGCTGTCGTTCGCGATCGGCATGAGCGAGCCGGAGGCCGGCAGCGATCTGGCCGCGGTGCGGACGCACGCCGCGCAGGTGGATGGCGGGTGGGTCGTGAACGGCACGAAGGTCTGGACCAGCGGGGCCCACGAGAGCGACTGGTTCGTGGTGCTGTGCCGCACGAGCGGTGAGTCCGAGGATCGCCACGCCGGGCTCAGCCAGCTGATCGTCGACCTGCAATCGGAAGGGTTGACGATCAGCGCGATCCCGTTCCTGTCCGGGCACCGTGACTTCAACGAGGTGGTGCTCGAGGACGTGTTCGTTCCCGACGAGCTGGTGCTCGGAGAGGTCGGGGCGGGCTGGGCCCAGAACACGTCCGAGCTCGCATACGAGCGGGGTGGCCCGGAGCGCTGGCTGTCGACGTTCCTGCTCGTGGAGGAGCTCCTGCGGTCGCGCTCGGAGGTGTTCGATTCCGAGCGGGCGTGGACGGTGCTGGGGGAGGCGACCGCCCGCTGGTGGGCGATCCGCCGGCTGTCGCTGTCCGTCGCACGCATGATCGACGGCGGCGAAGCGCCCGCGGTCCAGTCGGCGCTCGTGAAGGAGATGGGGACCCGCTTCGAGCAGGACGTGCTGGCGGATGTACAGAGACTGGTCGCACTCGAACCTACCCGCGAGGCTGACTCCCTGTTCGAGCGGCTGCTGTACGAGGCGGTCCTGAGCTCACCTTCGTTCACGATCCGTGGCGGCACCAACGAGATCCTGCGCTCGGTGGCTTCCAAGGGGCTGGCCGGGCTGTGAGCGACTGGCTGTTGATCGACGGTGCGAGGAGGCTGCTCGCCGACACGTGCACGCACGAGGTGGTCCAGGCGGCCGAGGCCGACGGTTGGTCCGCGGGGGTGTGGGACGCCCTCACGGACGCGGGCTACGGCTCGATCTCCGAGTTGCCGCTGGCCGATGCCCTGGGCGTGCTCACGGTTGCCGGCGAATACGCGGCCCCGGTGGCGCTCGCCGAGGCGGCGCTCGCCGGCTGGCTGCTGGGCGAGCCGCTGCCGGGCAGGGCGAGCGTCCCGGTCGCGGGCGAGCTGCGTCTGCGCGATGGCCACCTCAGCGGGACGGTCCGGGTTCCCTGGGGTCGCGGTGTAGAGCACGTCGTCGCGGTCGTGGATCAGCAGGCCGCGGTGATGGCGGTGGCGTCCGCCGAGCGCATCGAGCAGCACGTGAACATCGCCGGAGAGCCGCGCGACACGCTGGTGTTCGAGGCCGTCACGCCGGAGGAGGTGCGGCCGGCCGCATGCGATCTGCGCGAACGGGGCGCGCTGACCCGAGCGGCACTGATGGCGGGCGGACTGATGGGCATGGCGCGACTGACGATCGCCTACGCCGGTGAGCGCCGCCAGTTCGGACGTCCGATCGCGGCCTTCCAGGCCGTCCAGCAGCATCTCGTCACGATCGCCCAGCAGGCGTGTCTCGCCGGCGCGGCGGTGGAGGGGGCGGCAGCCCTCCCGGATGCCTTCGAGATCGCCGCGGCCAAGGCAACCGCCTCACGAGCGGCCCTGACCGCAACGCGTGCAGCACATCAGGTGCACGGGGCGATGGGGATGACCCAGGAGTACCGCCTGCACCACTTCAGCCGCCGGCTGTGGGCCTGGCGAAGCGAGTACGGCGACGAGCAACAGTGGGCCGGCCTGCTCGGTCGTGCTCTCCTCGCCGGGGGTGCTGAGCAGCTCTATCCCACGATCACGGGCGGATCGGCCGCCTCGTAGCTGAGCCTACGGCGCGAACGGCAGCAGCACGTTGGACGGATGCTGCGGATCGTGCAGGATCGTGATCGTCCCGCCGAGCGACTGCCCGAGGGTGGGCTCCGGCGGCAACGTGGAGACGGTGTCCGCGGTGCCGATTGTCAGGCGCAGGCGGTTGCCCGCCTTGACGATGTCGGAGGTGGGGTAGATCTCGACCTTGTATTCGGTCGCTTCGTTCGGGGTCACCGCCTGCTGGCTGGACTTCGTGAACGGGTGCCAAGGCCTGATCATGAGGTGCCTGGGACCGTAGGTCGCCAGTTCGGGGTCGAGCGCCCGCTGGCTGGCGAGCAGGTACCCCGCGGTGATCTGGTCGGAGGCGCCCGACGGTTCGACTTCGCTGAGCACGGCGATCATGGTGGCGTCGGTGGTGCTGAGGGTCGCCCACAGGTTCGCCGTTATCAGCCCGGTGATCCTCGTGGGGGAGGCCATCGGCGGCGAGGTGTAGGTGAGCGAGGTCGCCTCGTAGGTGTTGTTGTTGGTGTCACAGAGTGGGTTGGACTCGGCTCCTGCGGTCCACTGCGCGGTCATCCGCGTGCAGGGGCTGGATGCGGGCAGCAACGGCTCCGTGTCGCCGGCTTCGGTCTGTGGCGGGGTGCTCGTCAGCGAGCCGTCATGCAGCGACACGGGCGTGGACCCGGAGCCTGCGCCGCTCAGGTAGAGGTGACGGTATTCGGTCTTCGGAAGGGGGAAGCGGGTGAAGTGTTCCCAGCCTTCGCCGTTGATCGAGTAGAGGTTGATCTGGGGCGTCTTCTGGACGCCGTTCTTGGCCCCGAGCAGCCAGTGGCTGAACCATTCCTGCTTGAGGGCCGGGTGTTCCAGTTCCGGACCCTTGGTGATGTGGTAATGCGGCGACATGATCAGGACGCGGTCGGAGGACTGCTTCAGCGATTCCCACAGCAGCGGCTCGCCGCGCTGGAACAGGTCGTACCAGCCACCCTGGATAACGACCGGCACGGTGATCGACGCCGCCCGGGTGACCGGTGAGCGCAGCCGGTAGAAGGGGCCGTCGTAGGAGCTTTCTTCACCCAGTGCCGAGCCGACCAGCTTCTGGCCGTCGAATTCGCCGTTCGCGATCAGGTGTTCGATGTAGATCGCCGCGGCTTCTTCAGGGTCCGCGCTGAGCGATGACGGCGGCAGCGCCGAGAGGCCGGTCACGAGGCCGAGCCAGAGCGGCATGAAGCCCGAGTCAAGCGCTCCGCCCTGGAAGGTCACGTCTCGATACGCGTCCGCCATCGGAATGTCCGCCCACACCGCCTGTACGGCGCGCGGCTTGCCTTCCGCGACCCGTTCGGCGTCGGCCTCTGCGAGCAGCAGGGAGGTGATGCCCATGTACGATTCGCCGGTCGCGGCGACCTTCGAGTCCGACCACGGCTGCGCCTGGATCCAGCTGAGGACTTCCTTGTAGTCCTCCTGCGTTCGCTGCCCCCAGGCTTCCCATTTGCCGCCGGAGGCGCCGGTTCCGCGATCGTCTACCACCATCACGGCGAAGCCCTTTTCGGTCAGGCCCGGTTCGTCGCCGGCGATCCCCGTCGAGGATTCACAATCCTGGCCGGTCGGGTTGCCGGCATCCTTGTTGTAACCCGTGACGGTCAACACGGTCGGGTACTGGCCCGAGGCGGAGGGCAGGTAGACGTTCGCGCGCAGCACGGTTCCGTCGCTCATCGGGATGGCCACGTTGCACAGACTCACCGTCGCCTGCGCCAGCGACGGGAGCACGCCCGCAACCCCACAGACCAGCAGTGACAGTGACACCAGCCAGCGCAGCCGGCGTCCACGAATGCGACCCGTCCCCTGAACATGCATGTGCGGCATTCTCCCTTCGGCCCCTGGGTTTCGGGCCCCTGTTTTTCGAACTCCCCGCCCTGAGCGCGGCCGAGTGACGGGGTACCCCGGCACGCGATCGGCCAAACGTGGGCCGCCGGCGAGGGCCCGCTGGGGCGCGGTGCCCCCGGCGCCCGCCATGCCGGACGCCGAGGGCCTCACAGGTTGTGTCTGGCGACTAGGGGTGCGTCAGCAGATACGCGGCGCCCTGCAGCCCGACCGCGGGCACGAGGTTGCCGAGCTGGGCGTTGACATCGACGAGGTGCTGGCCCCATTCCGGCCCGAGGGTGTTCACGAGCACGGTTTCGGTGCGCGTGTCCTTTGGGTCGTTGGGCGTCAGCTGCAGCCAGCTCGCGCCGTTGCGGGCTTCACATCTGGCCGAGTACTGAGCCGGCGTGGCCACCCATGGCGTGGGCGCTTTGGGCGCCTGGACGACCGGCCCGAGGAGGCCGGGGAATGTGCCGCCAAAGGCGTTGAACGTCGGGTAGTACGACAGCGACGGCCCGGCGAAGTGCCCCTGCGCGAGGATCGTCGGATTCACGCACAGCACCTGTGGGTGTTCGACTTCGGGCAGGCCGCCCCCGAGGATTGCGGTTGCGCGTCCGAAGAGAGCGTTCGCGGGGGGTTCTTCGATGAAGCTCGAGTACGCGATCACGCACCCGGTCTGTCCGGCGACCGAGCATCCGGGGATCGTCTTGAAGGTCCCGCCCACGTTCTTGCCTTCGGGCACGATCACCTGGCCACCGAGCACGATCGCACCGACGAGGTGCTTGCGCAGCGCGGGGTTCGGTTCGATCTGTTCCTTGATCAGCTGCTCGAGCATCGCCGAGCCCTGGGAGTGTCCGATCAACTCGAAGCCGCGGCCGTTGTTGTACCTCGAGATGTATTCGAGGAACGCGGTCGCCACCCCAACGTAGGCCTTGGCGGAGTCCGCGGGTGTGACTTCACCGAGGAAGCCGTTGATCGCGGGGATCGTCAGCTGCGGGTAGATCGGTGCGTAGACCTTGCACACCTGCGAGAAGCGCGAGGCCTGGCTTTCGGCGATGGCGACCTCTTCGGGCCCGACTACTTCGCTGGCGTTGATCGTCGGCTGGCTGCTCACGGTCGGGTAGACGTAGAAGCAGTCGATCGGCGGGTTCTTCGCCGGCTGGGCGTGTTGGACGAACTTCGCCCCTCCGTCGAGACGGACGGTGGCTTCCTCGCTGTTGAGGCACGGATTGCCGGCGAGGCCGGGCCTGCACAGCCACGTCGATTCGGCCGACGCCGGTGCGGCCGCCACCGAGGGCACGATCCATACACACGCGAGTGCCGTCAAAACCAGCCAGCTGCGTAGCCCCGACACGGAGATCACGGTCCTGCGCGATCTCGACCCTGGCGCAGTCATCTGCTTCCTCCCATCGCTCGTGCGGCACCGCTACACCGTCCACGGCACGGGTCTGACCCGCTACCCGCGGCGGGCGGGCTCGCTGTTGCAGTCCGGGGCCAATTCTAGCCACAAACTGCAGAACGTCTCAAACTCGTCAGGGCTCGATGCCGAGCAGCACGGCCTCAACCTCGCGCAGGCGCTCGGTGTCGCCGAGGATGCCCACGATCGCGTCGTTGTAGATGAACGACTCCGCCAACCGGACAATCGCGTAGGCGAGCGTGGGTGGGGCGATCGCAGGGGCGAAGGCCCCGGCCTCGATCTCGTCGTTGAGCAGCTTCTCGATCAGGGTCACCATCCGCGGCTGGACCGCCCCCGCGCTCGAGTTCAGGATGCGCAGAGCGCGCTCCTGCTCCTGGGCGAGCAGCACGCCGAGCCCCCGGGTGGCCGACACCTCACGGTTGAAGTGGTCGAAGCACTCCAGCAGGGCCTTTGGACCGTGGCCGGGGATCGAGCGCCTGATTGCCAGCAGTCGTTCTTCGCCGAGGTTGGCGAGCACCTCGCCCAACAAGCCCTCGCGGGTTCCGAACCAGCGGTGCATCGTGGCCCGCGCGAGCCCGAGCTCGCGGGCGATCGCTTGTACGTCGACGCGTTCGGAGGCCAGCAGGCGCCGGGTCGCGAGCGCCAGCGCCTCGTCGCGTGTGGCCGCCGCCGGTCGCCCGGGACGTGCTGTGGCGGTGTCGGGCATCTGGACAGCCTACGAGAGCCCCAGGCCAGCGTCGCGTGGCGATCTCCCGGCGGTCCGTCCGGCAGCTGAGACCCGAGCCGGCCAGACCCGTCAGAATGTCCCGTATGCGCAGGCTCCTCGCGCCGATCGCCGTGCTCGCCCTCGCCGTGGCTCCCGCCCCGGCGCTGGCGAGCGCCCAGGACGCGGCCACCACCCACGCCGCCGTCGCCGCCGCTTACGCGCTGGCGCGGGCGAGCGTGGCGGCCATCCCGGTGGCCCAGGGCAGGATCCAGAGCTACAACCGCAAGCTGGCCGCGGAATGCCCGGACGCCGGCGCCGGAACGCCGGAGACCGAAGCCTCCGAGCCGATGAGCAAAGAGGTGGCCGCCGCCCTGTGGTCGATCGAGTACGGCACCGCGGCGGGCCCGATCAAGACCTTCCAGAAGGCGCTCAAGTCACTGCACTGGAGCAACGCGCGCTTCGACCACGCTGTCCACAGCTACGCCTCGAACCTCACCGGCCTGGCGACCCTCCCCCAGCCGAACCTCTGCAGTGACGTGCGGGCCTGGAAGGCGGGGAACTTCACGGCGGTGCCCAAGGACGTGCTCGAACTCGACGAAAAGGCGGAACCGCTGAACCTGCCGTTCATCCCGTGGGGCCTGGTCGCCCCCTACGTGCACGGACACGACGCCAGCCTGGTGAAGTACATCAAGGGTGCCGAACTGAAGACCGAGGAAGCCGAATTCATGCTCGGCCAGAAAGACTGGTACCAGGTGATCGAAACGCTCGGGCTGGCGCCTTAGGGCCAGCTTCCGGCGGCGGGGCTCACCGCTCGGCGGCTCGGACCCGGGGTGCCAGGGGGGCTCCGTCGGAGAGCTCGATCGTCGTCCCGGGGGCCGGCTCGGCGAGCACCAGCTCGATCAGCTCAGGGTCGCTGCTGCGGATCAGGGTGCGCTCGCCCGCGCCCGTGATGGCGCTCACGATTGCCGCCTCGGGGGCGCCCTCGCGGTCGTACTGGACCGTGTACGCCTCGACGGCGGCCGGCCCCGTGTGGTGCTGGACCTCGTTGCGGGCCGCCGGCAGGGGGCCCTGAACGGCGAGCGTGCGGAACGGCTCGCGCGGTGGGCGGGCCGAGTAGATGCCGAGTGCGTGCTTGGTCAGATACCAGCCGACCGCGGTCGCGAGGCCATAGGCCTGCGGGTCGGCTCGCAGCAGGGGCAGCAGGGCGGCGATCGCGTGGCTGGTGTAGTTGTTGCCGGGACCGCCGGCGAAAGTCAGCCCCCCGGTCACCGTCAGCGGCCGCCCCGGCTCGTCGATCGCGAGACCGAGCTCACGCGCTGCGACCTGCACGGCCGAGGGGAAGCACGAGTACAGGTCGACGTGGGCGATCTCGTCGATCGTCACCCCGGCCCGCTCGAGGGCCGCCCGGCCGAGCGCCCCGATCGCCGGCGCGGCGGAGAGGCTGGGGCGTTCGGCGACGTGCCAGCGTTCGTGTGCCTGGGCGCCGGCGTGGATGAAGATCCAGCGATCCCTCGGCACCCCGGCCTGCTCGGCGGCGCGGGCGCTCGTGAGGATCAGCCCGCTCGCCATGTTGACCTGGATGTTGGCCGTGAGGAGCTTCGTGTATGGCGCCGCCACCATGCGGTTGGCGGGCGAGGGGGTGGCGATCTCATCCGCCGTGTAGGCCCGCTGCAGCCATGCGTATGGGTTGCCGGCGGCCACCTCCGAGAAGCGCGACCACAGCTCCGCGATCCGCTGCCTGTGGGCGGCGGGGTCCTCGCCCGTGTCGGCCCTGACGGCGCTCTCGATGAGGGCGTACATGTACACCGGCGGGGCCAGGCCGGCTGCCTCCTCGCCCGCTGTGACCGCCGAACGGTCCTCGCCGAGCGTCAGCGGTGCCGGGACGCTCTCATCCTGGGTGCGCCACGACGGCGCTCGTCCCGCCCGCCGGGCGTCGCGCACCACGATCACGGCCTCGCCTCCGCCGATCAGG
This sequence comes from uncultured Solirubrobacteraceae bacterium, assembly GCA_963821425.1. GTDB lineage: Bacteria > Actinomycetota > Thermoleophilia > Solirubrobacterales > Solirubrobacteraceae > Palsa-744. The sequence goes on along the minus strand of CAWGDS010000004.1, from coordinate 528,873 downwards.
GCCACGTCGAGCTCCCCGCTGGAGATCCTCGCCGCCGTGTCGTTTATGAGTACCTGCGGTCCGTCGCCGCCGAACATCGAGGTCTGTGCGGTGTCGCGGGGGCTCGCACCGAGGTCCCCGGCGAGGAGGGCGGCAGCGTTGCGGTAGTGCCAGCCGACCACGGGAACGCAGCGAACCGAGTCGGCACGCCGCAGAAGCCCCTCCCCGGCGCCGCTGTCCTGGGCCGCGGCGCGCAGGGCAGCGACCATCAGTGCCACCGGCTCGGAGAGCTCCTCGTCCCCGTCTCGGGCGAGCACCTGCCCGGCGCCGACGATCACGGGCGTGTTGGGGTCGATCCTCACGGCGCCGGATGATCACAAATCAGGCCCTTGACCGGCTTGTTCGGCGCCGGCTGGAGTCGGCCGTGGGCGCTGCCGGTGTGTGCCTCCTTCCGGCATGCCACCGGGCCGGCACCCGCTCGGGAGCACCCGGGCGAACCGGTCGCTCGGCGCATCGTCGGCTGGGCCGGCCTACTGGCTCAGTGCGTTGAGATTGCCCCAGGCCGCGGACTGCAGGGCGGAGAGCAGGGCTTCCCGCTCGTCCTCGGTGCTCTCGTCGATGTCGTCGATGACGCGCATCACGAGTGCCGCGGCAAGAATCGGGTCAAGGGGCTGGTGGTCAGGTTCCATCATGCAACCGGCGGAGGTGATTGGCCGATCTGTATAACGGCCAGGTAAAGGAAGTGGGCCAAGATCAAGGGGGGTTGAGCGCCTACCTGAGACTCTACAAACGTCCTATCGCATTGGCCTGCAAACCCCTCCACGAGGCTTGGAGTTGCGGTCCGCTCGCGGTGCTGCGTCGGCCCAAGTTGTGGCCCATGGTTGGACGTTCTGTCCAAGAAGCTCGCCGGCGCCGCCGAGTTGGCCTGCGACACCTGTCGCTCAGCAGCGGCGGTGGTCCGGTGGCGAAGCGCCGGATAAGTGCGTGTTATCTACCCCGCGCACGGTGCCCCAGGACTGCGTTCTCGCGCCCGCCGCTGGGTTCGGAGGGCGTGCGTGCGCCCCTCGTCCCGGGTCGGTAGAGTCGCGACCGTGGAGCGCCAGAAGCTCATAAACGGCCTTTCCGGCCTGCGCCTCGCGGTCGGAGTGTCCTCGTGGGCCACCCCTCGGGTGGCCGGCAGGCTGTTCGGACTGGACGCCGAAGCGAACCCCCAGTCGCCATACCTCGCCAGGCTGTTCGGCGTCCGCGACGTGGCCCTCGCGTGGGGGACCCTCAGCAGCACCGGCTCCGCGCAGCGCCAGTGGCTCCTCGCCGGGCTGGCCTGTGACGCGGCCGACGCCGTGGCCGGGGTCGTCGGTGGCCGGGCCGGCTATCTGGCACCGGTGACGAGCGTGCTCGTGACGGGCACGGCGATATCCGCCGCCGTGCTGGGGGCGGCTGCCCTCGGCGACAACGGCTCCTCGCAGGGCTGAGCGCCAAAGGCCCCGGGGCTGCGCCTAGGGCGTGGCGGCGGGGAGAACCTCCGCCACGCCCTGGGAGATCGGCGCGCGCCCCCTCCGGCTGAGCTGCGCTCTCAGCCGGTGAACTTGGGCTTGACCACCGCCGGCCGCGGGTGCACGAACACGGCCGAGCGGGCGATCGCGGGACACACGCTCTCGCTCATCACGGTCGTGACCGTCACCTTGTGGGCCCCGTAGTGGAGCTTGGCGGGGTCGATGCGTACGTTGAACTGGCCCTTCTGTGCCTGTGCGGCGGTCAGCGTCTTGAGCTTGTGGCCGTCGAGGTAGAAGGTGATCTGCTTGATCCCCAGCGCCGAGATGGCAACCGTGAAGGGGCTCTTCTTGGCGCCGCTGCCACCGTGGAGCACCACCAGCGACTCCGACAGCGTGCACTTCGCCTGCACGGCCTGCTTGGCCGGCTGGGGCTGCTGCGGCTGCTGGGAAGCGCTCGGCACCGTCACGATCACCTGGTTTGAGGTCTTCGATTTGCCGGCGCCTTCGATCGTCGCTTCGTTGGCGAAGCTGCCCGGTCCCGTGAGGGCACGGTCGCAGGTGAAGGTCTCCGATCCGCCGACCGCGAGTTCGGTGCTCCCGGCCGGCGAGATGCCGCCGCAGTTGGCGTCCGCGAGCGCCGACAGCTTCAGGGGCACGTTGCCCGTGTTGCGCACGATGACCTCGTAGTCCACCGTCTGGGATGTGGCGCCCTGGAGCGCGGCCTTGGTGAAGCCCGCCCCGGAGCCCTGGATTTCCTGGAGCTTTTCGATTTCGAAGTTCGGTTCGGCGGGAACGTTGGTGACCACCTTGTTGGAGGTCGCCTTCTTGATCACGCCCACGCGTACCAACGGGCGGGCGTGAGAGTGCACGGCCTCCGGCAGCTCCGTCCGTCCGAATTCGGCTTCGATTTCGGCCACGTTGGCCCATTCACCGGCCACGTTCAGCAGGTGAGTGCAGGTGAACGTCTCCGTTTTGCCCGGTTCCAGTTCGGTTTCGCCGCTGGGCGCGACCCCTTCGCAGTTGGGGTCCGACAGCGGTGTGAACCTGAGCGCCCGTTCGCCCGTGTTCGAGACCATGATCTGGTACTCGATCGTCTGACCCAGCTCGGCGGTCAGTTCGTCGCCCGTGAAGGGAGTCTCGGTGCCTTCGACCCGCTGGGCCTTTTCGATCGTGAATTCCGGTTCTTCCTGCGCCGCCGCTTCCACCATGTTGGAAGTTTCGACGACCTCGCCGCTCTGCGCCGTGGCTTCGTTGGTCCAGCGTTCTCCGGCCTTCGCCAGCGTGTGTTCGCAGGTGAAGCTCTGGCTGGCCTGCACGTCGATTTCGACGCTGCCCGCGGGCGAGATGTTCGTGCAGTTGGCGTCCTGGAGCGGCGACAGGCTCACGGGCACGTCGCCCGTGTTCTGAACGATGATTTCGTATTCGACCGTCTGGCCTGCGGCTCCGAGGAGGAAGCCGGTCGTGAAGCCGCTGTCGCTGCCCTTGATCCGCTGGAGCTTCTTGACCGAGAATTCGGGTTCTTCGGCATGCACGATCACTTCGTTGGATTCCTGAAGTTCTTCGCCACTTTCGATTTCGGCGACGTTTTCCCATTCGCCGGCTTCGCTGAGGGATTGTTCACATTTGAAGGTCTCGTTTTCACCGGCTTCGAGTTCGGTTTCACCCGCGGGGGAGATGTTCGTGCAATCTTCGTCTTCGAGTTTGCCGAAGTTCAGCGTTTCGTCGCTGGTGTTTGTCACGACGATCTCGTATTCGACCGTCTGACCCACCGCGGCCGTGAGTTCTTCGGTGGTGAAGGAGCTGTCGGTGTTCGCGATCCGCTGGAGCTTTTCGATCGTGAACGGCGATCCCTCGACGGACTTCGGCCGCGCTGCCAGCGCGGAGCCCGAGAGGATCCAGAAGATCGCCATCGTGGCGAGGAGCAGCGTGATCACGCGAGGCCCCCGGCGCCCGGTCACTGCGGTACGTCCCGCCTCGGTTCCCGAAGCCGTGCTCCCTGCCCGACGAGATCCATCCATGGTCAGCATTCTTCCCTTGACGCGATTGACTGGTGAACGCCACCTGAGGGGCGCTTGCTGCTCGTGGACGAACGTACCAGCCGTTGCCGTTCATTAGCAACCGACTACGGTGCCAACCCTCACCAGTACAGGCCAGAGCTCCGCAGGTGTGGCCCGTTCGGAGCCCTCGCGCAACCGATCCTGCATCCCTGCATCGCCCACTCGGACCGAATCGGACTCCGGCCGGGAGGGGGCCGGCCCCAGGCAGGAGAACGAACCCCCGCTGCGAAAGCAGCTCTCGTGAAAGCCGCTCTGCTCGTGAAGCGCAATACTGACGAGCCCGTGTCGGAGGAGCCCCTGATCTCGAACGAGACGCCGCCGGATCCGGTGCGGGCCCTGGCCGAGGGGTCGAGCTACTGCCTCACGACCGAGCAGCCGCCGGACGGTCTCGGCGGGAGGCTGCCGGAGCTGTTCGACCCATCCGTCCGCCTGGACTTCTCCGAGCGCATCTTCAACCCGAGCGTGTACGAGGGTCACGAGGGCGTGCGGCGGTGGCGGACCGAGCTCGCCGAGGTCTGGGAGTCCTTCCGGGCCGATCCCCAGGAGCTCTACAGGGGCGAGGACGTGTTCGTGGTGTTCGTGGCCGAGGTCTCCAAGGGCAGGCTGAGGGGCACCGAGGCCACGCGCGAGACGGCGCTGCTGTGTAGGACCCGCGGCAACCGGATCGTCGAGTTGCGCTCGTTTGTGGACCGCACCCTGGCGCTGCGCGAGGCGGGCCTCGAGCACGCCGTCGCGACCGCTGCCTAAAGCCTTCCCGAGCGCCGTCTAAAGCCTCCCGAAAGGGTTCCCGCGCGCGATAACACGGTTGCGCTATTGGCGCACCGGGTGTGAACCAACGCCCTTCGGGCGGGGTTGGGAGAGGTATCCGAAACGATCTTCAAAACCGCCCCTGGAGGCCTTGCTGATGATGGAACAGGAACAACCGATACCGAACACCCCGGCCTACGCCGACATGGTCCTGCGCACGATCGATGACATCGACTCACAGACCGCCGAACGCCGCGACTGCCTGCTCGCGGACCTGCTCTGCTCCTCGTGGGGAAGCGTCGTCGCGCAGAACCAGTGAAGCGCCTGCCTGTGACCCCCGCGACGTCGCTGCGGCTCCAGGTGCTCGCTCTAGCACGGTTGCGCGATCTGACGCTCACCGACGCGACACCACGCCCGGTCAGGGGTTGAAGTGGCAGGGGCAGGATAGCCCCGTCTAGAGGGGAGACACGCGACCCACCTCCAGGGGTCGCGCCAGGGGGAGTCGAGCGCCCGGATAGCGCTCGCTCCCCCAAACTTTTCCGGCCCCGGCGCTGACCGACCCGGCGCCGGGGCCGGCGCCCGGACCCTCCGCCTGGACCCGCCGCCTGGACCCGGCGCCGAGGCCGGCGTCCCCGCTAGATTGTGCGCCGGCATGTCATTGCAGGAGGAACGACTCGCGGTCGTGGAGGAGCACATGCGCTCGGAGAACGAGCACCGCTTCGAAGACACCCTCCAGACCTTCGACCATCCGCGCTACGAGATCGTCCCCACCGGCGACGTATACGACGGGGCCGAGCAGGTCGCCGAGTACTACCGCACCAGCCGTGCGGCCTTTCCCGACCAGCGCAACGAGAACGTCGTGTTGCACAGCGCCGAGGACTCCGTGATCGCGGAGTTCGACCTGTTGGGAACGATGCAGGGAGAGCTGAGGGGGATCCAGCCCACCGGTCGCTCGTTCCGCTGCCGCATGTGCGCGCTGTTCCTGTTCGCTCCCGGCGAGGACCGGATCGTGTGCGAGCGGATCTACTTCGACCAGGCCTCGATCATGCAGCAGCTGCTCGGAGACGGCTAGCGGCTGTCCATCGTGAAGCTCGACTCGGGCGTCAGCCGCGGCGCACCGAGCGCACCAGGGCGAGCCCGGGAAGCTGGGGCAGGCGCCGCACCTTCATCTCCTCGAAACCGCTCCCCCGCAGCCACTCGGAGACCTGCTCGGTGGAGTAGGTGTCGGCGCCGGAGGTGAGGTGGAAGAAGAGCCCCAGGTAGCTGCCGCTGTCGGGAGCTCGGCCGGGGGGGCGGTCGTACAGGTCGAGCACGCACAGCGGTGCGCCGGGTCTCACGGCCGCCGCCACCCGCTCGAACAGCGCACGGGCCTGCTCGGGGGAGAGGTGGTGGATGATGTTGAACACCAGCGCGCCGTCGTGGGGGGCGCCGAGGTCGGTCACGAACATGTCGCCCTCGATGTGCCGAACCCGCTCGGACATTCCCGCCTGCGCGACTATCTCGCGCCCGATGCGGGCGCTCCCGGGTAGGTCCACGACCGTCGCCGTCAGCCCCTCGTGGCTGCGGCAGAGGGCCATCGAGAACTCGCCGTGGGCGCCGGCCACGTCGAGCAGCGAGCTGGATCCGGCCGGCAGCCGGACCGCCTTGGCGACCGCCGCGCTGGAGAGCTTCGCGAGCTGGTACTGCCCAGTGATGTAGGAGCGCCAGTAGGGGTCATCGGGCGGCTTGTCGTGGAGCTCCACCGAGCGGCCGTCCCTCACGAGCCCCTCGAGATCCTGCCACCACTGCCAGTAGTGGATGTTGTCCGCCAGGAAGTCCCCCACGTAGGTGGCGGACTCGGGGTCCAGCCACTTGCGTTGCCGTGGGGCGATCTCGAAGCGCTCGCCGCCGAGCTTCAGGATGCCGGCCACGGTGAGCACTTCGAGCACCCGAAGGGTGCCCTGCTCGCGGAGGCCCAGGCGCTGCGCGAGCTCCTGCGAGCTGGCGGGCCCGGCGGCCAGCCGGCTGAGCATCCCGGTGCTCTGGGCGACCTGCAGCGAACGCGCCAACGGCATCGCGACCATCGACAGGCCGACGGGCTCGGGGACCAGGTTGAGGACCCCGCCGACCCGCTCTTTGAGGTCGTCGTATCGGACCCCGATGCGCACTGGCGGGCACCCTATAGGCCGCCGCCGGCGGTGCGCGGGAAGGGTCTGGCGAGGTGATTGGAGCGAACCTCCTCGAACGCTGCCAAAGCTCGCAAAATGGCTACAAATCGGCGCTTTTGAGGTGCGTCTTGCGCTTGACCGGAGTGATAGGTTTGTAAACGAGAATGGAGATGCGCTGAGAGTCCGTCCATGGCGGGCGAGCGGCGCGAAGAAAACCTGGAGCGGCGGTGGATTCATGGATGAGGATGCTCGGCCGGCTACCGGTATTCGCGGTGGCCTGACAGAGACGCCCAGTCGGCGTCGGTGGCCCGTAGCGCGCGGCTCGGCCGCGGCGCTCACCCTTGCCGTGATCACGGGTCTCGTCCTGATCCTCGGCGTCGCCGGAGCCTCCGCCTCGACCCTGAAGCTGGTTCAGGGCAACGGCGGCGCGCTCGGCCCGCTCGCGAGTACCGCCTCCGAGAGCGCCCCCGCGGGAGGCCCCGGATGCGTCGTCAACACGCTGCCCTCGTTCATGGACCAGGGCGAGTTCGGCAAGTCCTCGAGCATCGCGGACGTGGTCGAAGTCGAGTGCGAACCCGTATACGCGGAGCACACGATCCGCTTCAGCTCCCAGGAGCTCTACAGCCGCTGCCAGCACCACCTCAGCTGGTCGCTGCCGTATCCGTACTCGCCCCAGAGCGGCTCCGGCTTCTCGGTCACGCTCGACAACGACGGCAACGCCACGGCCGTGATCTGGGGGGGCCCCGGCTGTGCCGCGGGGGAAAGCCTGATCTCCGCACACATGGAACAGGCTCCCTACCTGACCGTCACGACCCCGTTCGTGGTGCAAGCGCCCCGAACCAGCCCGCCGGGCGTATACGCGCTGCCCGGTGAAGAGGTCGAGAACGAGGAAACCAGCAGCGTGGCCACGATCATCCACGTCGAGTTCCCGCCCGTTTACGCCGAGCAGGACGTGAACATCAACGCCGAACAGCTGTACTCCCGCTGCCACATACCGCCCAAACTGGTGTGGGTCGGCGCGGGCGGCGAAAAGCTCGAAGGCGGCTCGAATCTGGATGGCCTCAAGCTCGACAACGACGGCAACGCGTTCGTCGTGGTGCTCGGTGGGGGTTCGTGCGCGAGCGGCCCCAGCGAGATCGAAGCGAGCCTCGAATCGGCGCCTTACACCACCTACACGACGACCTTCACGATCCTGCCGCCCCAACCGACGCTGCCGGTGTCCCCCGGCTTCACGATCGAAAAGCTCCAGCGCCTGGGCGGCGAACCCACTTTCACGAAGAGCGAACTCACGGGCCAGGTCGGTCAGACGGTGGAATACGAAATCGTCGTCCGCAACACCGGCAACACGCCGCTGCAGTTCAGCCATTTCCAGGACGCCAACTGCGAAGCGATCTCCGGCGGGCCCGGTGAAAAACCGGTCCAGCCCGGACAGGTGACCGTGTTCGACTGCACCCACAAGCTCACGGCACCCGGCAGGTGGGTCAACTCCGCCACGATCGAAGGCAACGAAGGCACGGGCAAAAAGGAATCCAACGAAGTGGTGGTCAAAGTCCCGGCCGTGCCCCCGGTGCCGGGCTTCACGATCGAAAAGCTTCAGCAGATCGGCGGCGGTGCCTTCACCAAGAACGAACTCACAGGTGCGATCGGCGAGACGGTCAACTACGAGATCATCGTCCGCAACACCGGCGAAGTGGCCCTCAAACTGTCGAACTTCAAAGACGAAAGATGCGAAGGCATCGCCGGTGGCGCGAGCGAACTGGCTCCGGGCGCTTCCACCACCTTCACCTGCAGCCACAAGCTCACGACGGTGGGCGTGTGGACCAACGTCGCCACGATCGAAGGCAACGAAGGCACGGGCAAGAAGGAATCCAACGAAGTGGTGGTCAAAGTCCCGATGCTCGGCGAACCCGCCTTCACGATCGAAAAGCTCCAGCGCATCGAAGAAAACGGCAGCTTCACGAAGCAAGAACTGACCGGCATGCTCGGCCAGACGGTGAACTACGAGATCATCGTCAACAACGTCGGCAACGTGACCCTGACGTTCAAGAACTTCGTCGACACCGAATGCGAAGGCATCGCCGGCGGACCCGGGCCGAGCGGCGAAATCAAGGTCGGCCAGTCGGCCGTGTGGACGTGCTCACACGTCCTCACGAGCACCGGCACCTGGCCGAACGTCGCCAAGGTCGAAGGCAACTCGGGCACCGGCGTCAAGGAATCCAACAAAGTCGTCGTCAACGTGCCCCCGGAACCGAAGCTCGGGATCGAAAAGAAGCAGATGCTCCCCGGCGAAGCGGCCTTCACGACCAACGAACTGACGGGCACCATCGGTCAGGTCGTCAGCTACGAGATCATCGTGACCAACGTCGGCAACGTGCCGCTGAGCCTGTCGAACTTCACCGACACCCAGTGTGTGGGGATCGGCGGCGGCGCTCCCGAACTGGCCCCCGGCGATTTCACGATCTTCACCTGCACGCACGTGATCACGAGCGCGACTCCCTACGTGAACGTGGCGGCCGTCGAAGGCACGCCGCCTCCGGGCCAGGGCGCTCCGGTGAGGGTGGAATCCAACATGGTCGTGGTCAGGGCCGTCGAACCGAAAGGCCAGGTCATAGGCGAAAAAGTCGGGCCGGCCGTGTGCGCCGTGAGGCCCGGCAGGCTCGTGCTGAAAGGCGTGGGCGGGCCCAAGCGGCACAAGTTCACGGTCGAGGTGAGGTCGGCGGGCCTCAAGCAGGTCACCTTCTTCCTCGACGGCCGCAAGATCAAGACCTTCAACGCCTCGAAGTCCTCCGTACCGAAGTACTTCAAGGTCAAGATCAACCCCGCCAAGCTCGGCAAGGGGCCACACCACATTTCGGCCGTCGGCGTGCTCGCCGACCCCGAGTGCGCCCCGGTGAAAGCCAGCGCCGTGTTCGTCCGGCCGGGCTCCGGCGCCCGCCGCCCGAACTTCACCGGCTGATCGCCGGCGCCTCAGGCGCTTCGATCAGACGATTTCGATCGGGGTGCCGACTTCCACCATCGGCCACAGGCGGATGATGTCGGCGTTGAGCATGCGGATGCAGCCGTGGGAGGGACGGCCGGGTATCAGCTGCGGTTCATCGGTCCCGTGGATACCCACCACGCCGCCCCCGGGCCATTCGCTGAGGCTGGGGGCATAGGCGCTGGTCCCGAGCGCGAGGGGCCCGTACACCGGGCCGCCGATGGCGAGTAGCTTCTCGGTGACGAAGAAATGTCCGGAGGGCGTAGGCAGGCTCGGACGCCCGACCCCGACCGGCGCGGTGAAGATCGCGTGCCCGTTCCGGTAGAGGCTGATGCGCTCGCTCTCGCGGTTCACGCGCAGATACTGGTGCAACTCGTGCAGTTCGCTGAGGTCGCTGGCGATCACCCAGCCCACGCGCCCGTTGGGCCGCCCGGGGAGCGGAACCTCGATCCACTCGCTGGTGCCGATCGTGTAGGAGCGGAGTGTGATGTAGACCTGCGCCTGGCCGTCGGGCGTGAGGAACTGCAGGTGCCCCACGATCTTCGCGTGGGCAGAGGGGAAGGCGTGTGCGGGTGCCGTCGCCTGGGGGTAGGCCCAGCGCGTGAGCGACTTCAGGTTGGACAGCGTGGCGACGGTCGCGGTGGCGCCCGAGCTCGCCTGTGCGGGCAGGGGTTCGGCTGACGCCACTGCGGGTGCCATGATTGCGAACGCCGCCGCGGCGGCGGCTACTGAGAGAGTGCCCGCCACTCGGCGTGCGTCTGCGCGGATGTCCTTTCGCACACGGTTTCGCACGGGAGGACCAAACAAGATATCGCGGTCCGCAATTTGCGGCGCAAGCGCGCGTTCACACGCTCAGGCGATGATGCCGAAGTCCTGCGTGTAGGTGGCGCCGGCCTGGCCCCCCGAGAACGATTCGGGAGCCGCCGCCGCGACGCCGATCCCGGAGTCGCGATATTCACCATTGAGGATGTTTTCGCGGTGATCGGGAGAGTTCATCCAGGCGCTCACGGTGGCGGCCGGAGTGGCGAGGTAGAGGGTGGCGCAGTCGATGTTCTCGCCGAGCTCGTAACCCTGGCTGGGGCTCACGTAGCCGCTCGCCAGGATCCGTGTGTTGAAGGCTTCCCCGCTCGGCGTCGTGTGGGAGAAGTAATTCCGACTGACCATGTCTTCGGAGTGGCCCTGGGCCGCCGCCTGCAGGTGCGAGTTTTCGCTCAGCGCCGACTCCCCGTGCTGGGCCCGTTCGCGGTTGATCAGGCAGAGGGTGGCCGCGCGCACTTCGGCGAGGTTCGAGCTGGTCGGGGTCAGTTCGGTGTTGCTGCAGTTTTCCGGTGCCGGCGGGACGGCCGCTGCCGGGGCGCTGGACGTCAGTTCCTGGACGGGCAGGTTGCGCCGCGGGTTGCTCACCCGCCGGCGGTGGGTGGCCCGGTAGCGGGCGGTGTGGCCGCAGCGACGGCCACGTGCGTGAGCCCGCCGGGCGTTGCAGTTGCGCGAACCGGCATGGTGATGTGAACCCGCCGCCAGTGCCTCGGTGCTCGCCGCCAGCGCCGCTGCGATCGTGATCGCGACGGCCACGAGGACCGCGACGGGCCGTTGGGAGAGCTTCAGGGAGGAGGTTGGTTTCAAGGGCTCGTGAGCGATGTCGCGCCGGTGCGGCCCGGAGGCCGGTGGCGCCGATGGTCTGCGAACTCACGAGGGCTATCGACCGGCCCGCGGCCGACGGACGCCGGGGGCCGGCCGGTTGGACGAATGGTCGGCTGGGCGACACACGGCGAAGGGCGCATGCGCAGCCACCGCCGCGAGGCGTTGGACGGCATACCGCCGGCAATCCCGGCGGCCAGTCAGCCGGTCGAACCGGTGACGCTCAGATCCGAACGGGCGCGCGAACGGATGGACACTGCTCGGCCGGGAGCGCCGGTTCCCCGGCGCCCACGGCTGCCTACTCGCTCACGAAGGGGCTGTCAGCCCGCGCGAACGGGCTCGCGAGGCTCGCTGCGAGGCTCGTCGCGACTGCTGATCCGCTTCAGCAGTTCGCGCTCGGCTTCTGCTCCCTTGCGGGTGGCTGCCCCCGCCAGGTGGGTGGCTCCCCGCTGCACGCTCCAATATCCGGTGGGGGTCTGTTTGATCGTCAGCTCTACTTGAGGCATGTTCTCCTCCGACTCTGTTGGAGCCCCCTTCTGCCAGCTGCCCGCACCCTGCAGGAACGTTCCTTGAGCGCCCGAACCCCGGGGACAGGGTCCGGTGGGGCGCTTCGCTCGTCGTGCAGCACGTGCGGCGCAACTCGACATCGAGCTTAGGACATGTCTGGCAGGTCGTGTTGCGATACGGATAAATCCTGCGCAATTTCGGCATTTGTTCTAGCTCGGTCGGCTATCGCTGCGGCGGCTGCCGTGATAAAGGCGCGGCCCGCGCCCGACGCCGCTAGAAGCCCGCTCGAAGACAGCCCAGCCGGAGGCGTCTCAGTTGCCGCGGCGGCCCATCTGGCGGCGCATGCGATGCACCCGGCGCAGCTCCTCGACGGCCTCGTCGCGCCCCCCGAGGACCGCCACCGATGCATCGCCGAGCAGCAACTCGGGCTCGATCCGCCGGCGAACCAGCTCGCCCGCGACCGCGTCGGCCCGCTCGGCGCCGGCGCCCGGGCGGGAGCTCACGACGCGCTCCAGGCCGCGCCCCCGGAACAGCAGCCCGACCCCGTCGTCCAGCGCCCACCCACCTGGGATCGAGCCGTCACGGACGGCGGCCAGCCATACCGGCAGCCGCTCGGGCTCGCCGTCGGCGTGGACGCTGAGCGAGCCTTCGAGCAGGCCCAGTCCCTCGAGCGTCTCGGGTGCCCCCCGCGAGCGGGTGACCCCGGCGGCGAACCAGCACATCGCCCCGGCGCTGAGACCGGCGAGCACAATCCCCTGCTCCCAGGCGCGCATCAGGATGCGCTCCAGGCCGTGGGCCCGCCAGAGGGCGAGCAGGTTGCGCATCGAGCCGCCCCCGACGTACACGATGTCCTGTTCGAGCACGACCTCCTCGAGCGCCCGGGTGGTCTCGCTGAGCCGGAACAGGGAAAGGTCGCTGGCCACGCAGGTGCGGTGCGCGAAGCGATCCCGGAAGGCGTTCAGGTGTGCGCTCGTCTCACCGGAGGCCGTGGGCAGGAACAGGATCTTCGGCTCGGCCGTCCCCGGCAGCGACAGTACGAAGTCGTCCAGCAGCGGGTTCGCCGGCTCCATCGTGAAGCCGCCCCCGCCCATCGCGAAGATCTGCCGCCGGTCCTGCTCCTGCTGGGGGGTCGCCGTCAAGCGCCGGGCCCTCGCCGCCGAGCATGCGGGCGGCCGCGCCTCACGCTGCCACCAATGCGGGCCGGCGTGCCCTCCCGGGGGTAGGCTCGGGGACGACCTCCTCGGTTGGCGGCCCGGCCGTTCTCGCGGGACCCTCGCCGAGGTAGCTCACCGCCAGGCGCGTCTCGCGGATCCGTCCGCCGGAGACGGCGACCCTGTAGGCGCCCGCCTGCGGGGTCGAGCTGACGGCGCGTTGCAGGCGGGTACCGCGGAAGTGCAGCGCAACCCCGTCGTCGGCCGCATATCCGCCCCGCATCCCGTCCGCGACCGCGCGGTGGTACTCGGCCCGGCGGGCGGGCTCAGCGTCGTAGTGGACGCAGTTGGAGAACGGCAGCAGCCCCAGGCCCTGGACCGGGCGGGGAGCGCCGTGGAAGGCGCTGAGTGACTCCTCGAACCAGCACAGCGAGCCCGCCGAGGGCCCACACAGAACGATCCCCCGCCGCCAGGCCTCGCACAGAACCTGATCGAGCCCGTGGGCCCGCCACGCCCCGAGCATGCTCACGACGTTGCCCCCGCCGACATAGATCAGCTGCTGGGAGAGCAGATGGCTGGCGAGGTCGTCCTCGACGCCGCCCGCGCCCTGGTCGCGGCGGAACAGCGACACATGGCTGGTGTCGCAGGTCGGGGCGAAGCGCCGGTAGAAGCGAACGACGTAGTGGTCGGCGTCGCCGGAGGCGGTGGGCAGGAAGCAGACCCGTGGCCGCCCCGACCCCACCAGCGAGAGGATGTAGTCGTCCAGCAGGGCCCCGTCGCGCTCCATCGAGAAGCCGCCCCCGCCGAGAGCGACGATCTGGGGGGTTGGCATGGGCACCGTGGTTCGCTCTCCTTCTCCTCGGCCGCCGATCCATCCAAGGGCAGCGATTGCAGTTGCATGATCGACCCCCGGGGAACGGTGAGATATGGACGCGCGTCCCACATCCCGTGTCGGGCCGATGGACACGCGCACAGGAGGCGTCTGCGGCGCCGGCTCCTACAGTTGCTGCTCGTGGACGTGGGTGGCTTCAATGGCCTCGACGCCGGCTTGCCCGTGCGCGGGGCCGGCACAGCGGCGATCTCGATCAGGGGCGTGGTCAAGCGCTTCGGCCCGATCACGGCCGTCAACGGGCTCGATCTCGAGGTTCCGAGCGGGGTCTGCTTCGGGCTGCTCGGCCCGAACGGAGCCGGCAAGTCGACGACCATGCGGATGCTCACCGCGCAGTCGCTCGCCGACGAGGGCGAGATCTCGGTGCTCGGCTATCCGATGCCGAAGGACTCAAAGCAGGCACGCCTGGAGATGGGGGTCGTGCCGCAGCTGGACAACCTCGATGTGGAGCTCACCTGCCGCCAGATCCTGGCCGTGTTCGCGTGGCTCTACCGGGTCCCCCGCCCCGAGCACGAGCAGGCCATCGAGCGGGCCCTGGGAATCGCCAACCTCGTGCCCCGCGCGGACACGATCGTGCGCGACCTGTCGGGCGGCATGCGCCGGCGGCTGCTGGTGGCGCGCGGACTCATCCACGAGCCGCGCCTGGTGCTGCTGGACGAGCCCACCGTGGGACTCGACCCGCAGGTTCGTCAGGAGCTGTGGACGCTGATCGACGGTCTTCGCGAAGCCGGGACGACGGTGCTGATGAGCACCCACTACATCGAGGAGGCCGAGCGCCTGGCCGACACCGTGGCGGTGATGTCGGCGGGTCGGATCATCGCCCAGGGCACACCCGCGGAGCTCGTCCGCGCGCACGCGGGTGAGCAGGTGTTGGAGGTGTACGGCACCCCCACCCAGCTCGAGCAGGTGACGGCGCGCGCTGCCGGCGCCGGCTGGTCCAGCCGCCGCAGCGGTCCCGCGCTGGCGATCCTGCGCGCCGAGACGCTCGACGGCGAGGCTCCCGACGGGGTGATGCGCCCCGCGAACCTCGAGGATGCCTTCGTGGCCCTGACCGGAGAAGACATCGAATGAGCTCCGAGGCCCCCACCTCGCGCCCCGGCGTGGCCGGCGAGGCCGCTACCGGCGCGCGCCGGATCGGGCGGCTGGAACCGGCCGCCCTGTTCGGCGTGATGAGCCGCGACATCGCCATCTTCGGGCGCAACTGGCCCTCCACCACCTTCTCCTCGATCGTCCAGCCGACCGTCTACCTGCTTGCCTTCGGGCTCGGGCTGGGGACGATCATCGCCCGCGTCGGGCACGTGGACTACGTCCAGTACGTCGCCACCGGCGTGGTGGCCACCGCAGTGCTGTTCTCCTCGGCCTTCCCGGGGATGTTCAACACCTTCATCCGCTGGCAGTTCCAGCGCACCTACGACGCGATCCTGGCCGCGCCCGTGGACGTCGAGGAGCTCGTCACCGCCGAGGTGCTGTGGATCTCGCTGCGGGCATCCGTGTACGGGCTGGCGCCGCTGCTGGTGGGGATTGCCTTCGGCCTGCCCCCGGAAGTGGGGATGCTGCTGGTGGTGCCGATCGGTTTCGTGACCGGCTTCGGCTTCGCCTGCTTCGGTGTGGCGATCGCGGCTGTGGCGAAAACGATCGACAACTTCAGCTACATCACCAGCGCCGTGCTGACGCCGCTGTTCCTGGTGGCCGGCACCTTCTTCCCGATCTCCAAAGCGAAAAACGAGGGGCTGTGGGTGGCGGCCCAGTTCAACCCCCTCTACCACTGCGTCGAACTCGTTCGCAACGCGACCTTCGGCGACCTCGGTCCCGTCGACCTCTACCACGCAGGCGTGCTGGTCGTCTTCGGGCTGCTGATGTGGCGCCTGGCCGTGAGCCAGCTGGGTCGCCGGCTGATCGACTAGCGCCGGCTCGAGCCGTGGGGGAGTCTCAGGGTGCACTCAGGCTCCACTCAGGCTGGCGCTTCATGCTCCTCCATCGAATGAGCGCCTCGCCGAACAGCCCGACCCTTACGGCGTCCAGCCCCTCCGCCGCCGCACCGGTGCGAGTGGGAAGCCCGTGGCGGCTGCGCGATCGCGCCGGGGCGGTCGCGGTGCGGATCGGCCGCCCCGAGCTTTGGGCGCTGGTCGGCCTGACTGCCTTCCTGAACCTGTGGGACCTCAGTCGCAACAGCTGGGCGAACGTGTACTACAGCGCCGCCGTGCGCTCGATGAGCTCGAGCTGGCACGACTTCCTGTACGCCTCCTTCGACCGCTCCGGCGTGATGACCGTGGACAAGCCCCCGCTGGCCCTGTGGGTGCAGTCGCTGTCGGTGCGGGTCTTCGGCTACCACCCCCTGAGCATGCTCGTACCGCAGGCCCTGATGGGGGTCGCGAGCGTGGTGCTCGTATACGACCTCGTGCGTCGGCGCTTCGGGCGGCTCGGGGGCTTCATCGCGGGCCTGGCCCTCGCGCTCACGCCGATCACGGTTGCGATCTCGCGGCACAACAACCCCGACGCCCTACTGGTGCTCACCTGCGTGGCGGCGGTGTGGTGCGCGGTCCGCGGACTGGAAGGCGGCCGCACGCGCTGGCTGCTGCTGTCCGGCGTCTGCGTGGGGCTCGGCTTCGAGACCAAGATGGGTGTCGCGCTGGCCGTGGTCCCCGGCATTGCCGCGGCCTGGATGTGGGTCGCACCCGCTGCCCGGGGAAGGCTTCACGCGCTGCGCCAGCTGCTCGCGGGCGGGGGCGCGATGCTGCTGGTGGGCGGAGCGTGGCCGGCGCTCGTCGAACTCACCCCAGCGAGCTCTCGTCCCTGGATCGCGGGCACGAGCGACAACCGTGTCCTCTCGCTGATCTTCGAATACAACGGCCTCGGTCGCGTGGACGGGCAGGCCGGCGGCCCGGCGGGGGGACTCGGCGGAGCTCAGAACAACATGTTCGGCGGCGGCTCGGGTCCGCTGCGGCTGTTGAACTCCGCCCTCGGCGGCCAGGTCGGCTGGCTGCTCGGGTTCGCGCTCGTGACGACGCTCGCGATGGTCCTGGCGTCGCGTCTGCGCCCCAGGGACCCGCGCAGCGGGTGGCTGGTGGTCGTCGGCGGCGCCTTCCTCGCCGGCGCCGTGCTGTTCAGCTTCGCGAGCGGGATCTTCCACCCCTACTACGTCTCGCTGCTGGCGCCGTTCCTGGCAGCCCTCGTGGGTGCCGGCGCGGGTGAGCTGTTCGGCCGGCGTCTGAGCCTCCGCCTGGTGGCCCCGCTCGCGATCGCAGCCGGTGTCGTCGTCGAGCTCGTGATCCGCGACCGGTATCCGACCCAGCTGCAGTGGCTGCTGCCCGTGCTGGTCTGCCTCGGCGTGCTGACGATCGCGGTGATCGCGTTCGCGCGTTCGCCGCGGGCACGCACGGTCGCGCTGGCGGTGGCAATCGCGGCCCTGCTGGCCGCGCCCGCGGTGTGGGCGTTCGACACCCTCTCCTACGCCACCAGCTCGACCTTCCCCTCCGGAGGCCCCGCTTCGGCCGAGACCGAAGCACAGGGCTTCGGCGCGGGCGGACGCGGCTTCCCGCGCGGCTTCGGCGCCGGTGGCGCAGCCGGGCCCGCGCTGTTCGGCTCCTCCAGCTCGAGCGCGAGGTCGACCTCCGGCGCAGCTCCCGCCGGCCCCGCGCTGTTCGGCTCCTCGGGTCAGGGAACCGGCTCCGCCGGCCCCGGACCGGGTGGCCCGCCGCCGGGTGCCGGCGGAGGCTTCGGCGGCGGCTCCCCCGGCGGTGGCCCCCCCGGCGGCGGAGGCTCGGGCGGCAACCCCTTCGGCGGCAACGCCTCTTCCCAGAAGGAGGCCCTGTCCTACATCGACGCCCACGGCGGCGGGACGCTGGCGATCTCCAGCCAGTCGGGCGCGGCCGCCTCGATCATCGCCCGGGGCGCCAACGTGGTGGGGATCGGAGGCTTCTCCGGGCGCGAGAGCGAGGTCAGCCGCTCGTGGCTGGCGGCAGAGGTTCGCGGCGGCAAGATCCGCTGGGTGCTCGCCGAAGAAAGCGGCCGGGGCCGGATCGTCGGGGTATCCGGTGCCTCCGGCGGGCTCGGAGCGCTCGGCGGGACCGGCTTCCCGCGGGGCTCGTCGTCTGCGCTGCTCGGCGGTGCAGGGGCCGGCGGTCCCGGCGGCGAAAGCCGTGTGGGCTCCAAAAAGGTGATGGCCGTGGTCGAGAAGGCCTGTAGCCGGGTCGAACTAACGAGCTCGGGCGCGACGGCGTCGGGCAGCTCCGGATCGACTTCTGCCGGCAGCCTGTATGACTGCAGCGGCGACGCACAGGCCATCGCAGGCTGACCGCAACAGCCGCCCTTCTGGCCTGTTCTCTCCAACATAGGTCCAAGTGCCCCTCCAGCCGGACTGCGTTCGGAAGGAGATGCGGCGCCGGCGTGCAATAACGATCTACTAAAGGGCGCAACTTCCCGCCTATAGGGGCGTCCATATGGGTAGATAAAGGTCGTAGACGCCGTTACCGGGAGGTTCCAATGAGGGTGAATGTAAAGGTCCTGTTGCTTGCTGGCGCCGTCGTGTGCGCGCTCGCGATCCCGGCATCGGCGGCATACGCGTCGTTCGGCATCGAATCGTTCGTCGCGGTCAACTGCAAGGTCGAAACCTGCGCCGAACAGAAAGTCGGCCCTTACTCCTTCCCCAAGGAACCCAACCCGACTGAAGAAAAAACCGAAGGCTTCACGCAGGCCGGCGGTCGTGTTCCCTTCGGGATCACACACTTCAAGGTCAACACGACCGGTCCGGTGGGTGAAGAGATCCCGTCCGGCGCTCCCGTCACCCACATCCGGACCGACGTGGCGCCGGGGCTCGCGACCAACCCGCAGGCGGTGCCGGAGTGCTCCCAAGAAGCCTTCGGGACAGTGGAACTGGTCAAAGGCAGTGGTGCGTTCGGCCCGCCGACATGCTCTGAAGCCACCGAAATCGGCGTCAACAAAGTCACTGTCTACGTGGCATTGGCGGGTAAAGACGTGCCCCTCGAAGGCAAGGTCTACAACCTCGTGCCCGAAGAAGGCCACGCATCCGAATTCGGCGTCGCGGTCAGCCTCGAACCGCTGGGCAAACCCGGCGTGTTCGCGCACACCCTCATCAAAGGCAGCGTCGAATGGGGGAAGGGCTCGGCCCTCGATCCCAAATTCCTCGAATCGGGGACGAACGCGGGTGACTACCACGACTACTTCGAAATCGAAGTCTCCCCGGCACTGCCGCTTGTCGCCTCGCGGCTGGTGTTCTTCGGAAACGAAAATCAGGAAACGGGAAAACCGGACGACTTCATCACCAACGCGACCAGCTGCCCGGGCAACTCCACCACCACCTTGAGGCTTGAAGGCGAAGGCGGCCTCAGCGCCGAACCCAAGACCTACACGCCGAAGACGACGCACCTCGAAAACTGCGGCGCCGTGCCCTTCGAACCGGGCTTCGCGCTGACCCCGGCGACGCTCGTCCAGGATCAGCCTGACGGCTTCACCGACGAAGTCTCGGTCCACCACGAAGGCACGGCCGGAATCGACAATTCCGAGGTCAAGAGCGTCACGGTCACGCTGCCGGAAGGGATGACGCTGAACCCCTCGGCCGCGGCCGGCCTGACCTCTTGCTCGGCGGCCCAGGCACGCATCCACAGCCCGAAACCGGGCGTCGAATGCCCCGCCAGCTCCGAAGTCGGGACCGTCAACCTGGAAGTGCCGACGCTCCCGGCCGGGTCGCTGAAAGGCAGCCTCTACCTCGGCGGGCCGGAATCCGGCCCGATCACCGGACCGCCCTACACGATGTACCTGGACGCGGAGTCCGCCAGGTACGGCATCTCGGTTCGTCTGAAGGGAGAAGTGTTCCCCAACGAAGCCACCGGACAGCTCACGACCGTCTTCAACGAACTCCCCGAACAGCCGTTCAGCAACGCGATCCTGCACTTCAAGGAAGGCGCGCTCGCGCCGGTCGCCAACCCGCTCGCCTGCGCCACCGGCGCCGCGACGGCGATCCTGTCGCCCTACTCGGAAACGGGGGCCAAGGCCGTCTCCAGCGCGCTGACGTTCTCGGGATGCAGCAACCCGCTGGGGCTCGTGCCAGCGCAGAGCACGTCCGTCTCGGACACCAACGCGGGCGCCAACACCGCCTTCACATTCAACCTCGAACGTCCGGAAGGCAATCAGTACCTCTCGCAGATGAGCACGGTGCTGCCGAAAGGGCTCGTGGGCACCGTCCCGGCGGTCGAACAGTGCCCCGAACCGCAGGCCTCGCAGGGCGCCTGCGCGAGCGGGAGCCAGATCGGCACCGCCACGGTCCTCGCCGGCTCTGGCCCGACGCCGTACTCGTTCAGCGGGCCCGTGTACTTCACCGGGCCCTACGACGGCGCACCGTACGGCCTCTCGATTGCGGTTCCGTCCGTCGCCGGGCCGTTCAACCTGGGCACCGTTGTCACGCGCGCAACGGTCAACGTCCAGCAGTACACCGGACAGGTGGTCGTGACCACCACGCTGCCGAGGATCGTCAAGGGGGTCCCCATCAGGATCCGCAAGATCACGGTGGCGGTGACCAAGGCGGGCTTCATGCGCAACCCCACCAACTGCGCCGCCCTGACCACGGCGAGCTCGGTCACCGGGTTCGTGCCCGGTAGTTCCGAGAGCGCCACTGTCGCGGCCAGCTCGCCGTTCCAGGTCGGCAACTGCACCGCCCTGGCGTTCAAGCCGTCGTTCGGCGCCAAAAGCGCCGCGAAGGTCTCGAAAGCCAACGGGGCGAGCCTCGAAACGACGCTCAACATGCCCGCTGGGCAGTCGAACGTCAAATCGGTGCTCGTGCAGCTGCCCAAGCAGCTCGTCTCGCGCCTGACCACGCTCAACAAAGCCTGCCTGGCGGCGGCCTTCGAAAACAACCCGTACTCGTGCCCGCCCGGCTCGTTCGTGGGCGGCGTCAGGGCCAAGACCCCGGTCCTGCCGGGAAAGCTGACGGGCGCGGCTGTGCTGGTGTCGCACGGCGGCGAAGCGTTCCCCGATCTCGACCTCGTCATGAATGATGGGGCTGTGCGGGTGATCCTCGTTGGTCACACCAAAATCACCAAGGGCATCACGACCACCAACTTCTTCGAAACGCCGGACGTTCCGGTGACCTCGATCACCGTGAACCTGCCGGTCGGGTCGCACTCGGCCGTCACGAACTTCGGAGAACTGTGTGCCCAGCCGCTGGTCATGCCCACCACCATCAGCGGCTGGAGCGGGACCACCTTCAAACAGAACACAATCATCAAGGTCTCTGGGTGCCCCGTGCGGATCTCCGGCCAGAAGGTCGTGGGCAACACGGCCTACATCACGGTCCAGACCTTCGCCGGCGGACGCATCAGCGGCAGCGGCTCGAACCTCAAGACCGTCTACCGCCAGCTCAAGGGGGCCTCGAAGTCGGTCTCCCTGAAGGTGCCGCTGTCGGGCTCGGGCCAGGGTCGCCCGCGGCCGTTCAAGGTCAAGGTGAGGGTGGGCTTCGTGCCGAGCAAGAAGAGCATCGGCACCTCCACCGCCTTCAAGACCGTCGTCTTCCGCTAGCAGCGGATCGCCCGGACCGCATACCGGCCTCACCCCGGCATTTGCCGGGGTGAGAGCGGTCCAATCGCTTCTCCGCTGGTCAAACGTTCGATCTTGGCTTACATTCTGCGGACATGGATGTGGTGTCGGGTATGGATGCCTCGAGCACGATCGGAGCGGGAGACGGCGAGGAGCAGGCGGCCGCGGTGTTCGCGGGCATCCGCAGGCTGAGCGCGATCGCCGACAGCGCCTCCGAGCCGGAGGAGATCGTGCGGGCCCTGGCTGCGGAGCTGCTGCGCTCGCCCGGCGGCGACGAGGTCCACGTCCACTACCTGCAGCCCCCCGGGTCCGACGGCGATGAGCTGGTCGTCGTGTACCTGTTCGACGGCGAGGGCCGCCTGAGCTACCGCGTCCCACGGGCCGATCGCCCGCCGGGCGTCAACTGGGTGGCCTCCACCGGGAGCAGCTTCCTGGCCGCCCACGCAGACGAGCTCACCGCCAGCGTGCCGCGGCTGGCCCAGACGGGGCCCGTGCGCTGCGCACTGCTGCTGCCCCTGGCCGACCGCGGGGAAGCGCAGGCGGTCGTGGTGCTCGTGCGCCGCTCGGCGGACGCGCTCGGGTCCGGCGACGTCGAGCAGGCCGGGGCACTGGTGCAGCAGACCGCGACCGCGATGGCGCTCGTACAGGCGCGGGCCGAGGCGGGCACGGACGCGGTCACCGGCTCGATGAACCACCGCGCGATGCGCCGCCGCCTGGGCGAGGAGATCGACCGCGCCTCCCGCGGCGGGGGCCTGCTCTCGTGTCTGCTGATCGACCTCGACGACTTCAAGGCCGTCAACGACCTCTACGGTCACGCCGCCGGCGACGCCGTGCTGCGCAGCGTCGTCCATGCCCTGGTAGGCGAGTTCCGGGCATTTGACCGCGTCGCCCGCTACGGCGGCGACGAGTTCGTGGTGATCCTTCCCAACGCCGGGGTGCAGGCGGCCGCCGTCGCCGGCTCCCGGGCGCTGGCGCGCCTGCGCGCGATCCGCGGCGAGGACGGTACGGCCCACGGTGTCTCGGCCTCGATCGGGGTCGCGGCCTGGCGCTCGCCGATGGGCGTCGACGAGCTGCTCGTGGCAGCGGACGTCGCGCTGCTGCGCTCCAAGCGCCAGGGCAAGGGTCGCGTGACGCAGGCGCCCGACCGCGTCTTCTAGTCCCGGCGCCGGGCCTTCTGGGGCTCGGACCCGGTTTCCCGAGCGCCCGTCACGGTTTTTCGGCCTTACTCTGCGAGACTCCTTCCCCGCGAGGGCCGACTGCCCGCCGTCCGACTGCGAGGAGAGCCGATGTCGCAGAACAGCTTTGGTGCCAGGGACAAGCTCGCGGTCGGCGAGCGCGAGTACGAGATCTTCCGCTTGGACGTGCTGCAACGCGAGTACGACGTGGCGCGGCTGCCCTTCTCGCTGAAGGTCCTGCTCGAGAACCTGTTGCGGACCGAGGGCAACGGCTCGGTGAGCGCCCCGGACATCGAGGCCCTTGCCCGCTGGGACGCCAAGGCCGACCCCAGCAAGGAGATCTCCTTCACCCCCGCCCGCGTACTGCTGCAGGACCTCACCGGCGTGCCGGCCGTGGTCGACCTCGCCGCCATGCGCGACGCCATGGCCGACATGGGCGGCGACCCGGCCCGCATCAACCCGCTGGCTCCCGCCGAGCTGGTGATAGACCACTCGGTCCAGGTCGACGCCTTCGGTACTTCCGACGCCTTCCGCCTCAACGCCGAGCGCGAGTTCGAGCGCAACCAGGAGCGCTACCTGTTCCTGCGCTGGGGTCAGGGTGCGTTCGAGCACTTCGCCGTGGTGCCGCCCGACACCGGGATCGTCCACCAGGTCAACCTCGAGTACCTGGCCCGGGTGGTCTTCGACGACTCAGAGCGCGGCCAGGCATACCCCGACACGCTGCTGGGGACCGACTCCCACACGACGATGGTCAACGGCCTCGGCGTGCTCGGCTGGGGGGTGGGGGGCATCGAGGCCGAGGCGGCGATGCTCGGACAGCCGGTATCGATGCTGATCCCCCAGGTGCTCGGCTTCAGGCTCCACGGCGAGCTGCCCGCGGGCACGACCGCCACCGACCTCGTGCTGACGGTCACCGAGAGGCTGCGCGAGCGCGGCGTGGTGGGGAAGTTCGTCGAGTTCTACGGCGCCGGGCTGGCCTCGCTGCCGATCGCCGATCGCGCCACGATCGGCAACATGTCGCCGGAGTTCGGATCGACCTGCGCGATCTTCCCGATCGATGCCGAGACGATCACCTACATGCGCCTGACCGGGCGCCCCGAGCCGCAGATCGCGCTGGTCGAGGCATATGCCCGCGAGCAGGGCCTGTGGCACGACGAGCACTCCGAGGAGCCCACCTTCTCCGACCACATCGAGCTCGACCTGAACGAGGTGGAACCCTCGCTCGCCGGCCCCCGCCGCCCGCAGGATCGCATCCCGTTGCGCAGTGCGAGCGGGTCCTTCCGCGAGGCCCTGGCCGAGATCATCGGTCGCGACGGCGCACCCGGACCCGCCGGCGACGCCCACGACGAGGCCGAGGAAGAGAGCTACCCCGCTTCGGACCCGCCTGCCAACGGCGTTCCGGGGCACCACTCCGAGGCGCCCGCCGAGCCGCTGCAGACGCACGCGGCAAGCGCCCCCGGGACGACCGTGGCCCGGACGCTCGAGCGCAGCCACAGCGCCCGCCCGGTGACGCTCGAGGGGGAGACCTTCGACCTCGACCACGGCGACGTGGTGATCGCTGCCATCACCAGCTGCACCAACACGTCGAACCCCTCGGTGATGGTGGGTGCGGGCGTGCTGGCGCGCAACGCCGTGGCGCGTGGGCTGCGCTCCAAGCCGTGGGTGAAGACGTCGCTGGCGCCGGGCTCGAAAGTCGTCACCGAGTACCTGGACCGGGCGGGTCTGACCGGGCCTCTGGAGGAGCTCGGCTTCAACCTCGTCGGATACGGGTGCACGACCTGCATCGGCAACTCGGGGCCGCTGCCCGAGCCGATCTCCGAGGCCGTCGGCGAGGGCGACCTGGCGGTCGTCTCGGTGCTGTCGGGGAACCGCAACTTCGAGGGCCGCATCAACCCCGACGTGAAGATGAACTACCTCGCCTCGCCGCCCCTGTGTGTGGCCTACGCGATCGCAGGGACGATGGACATCGACATCGTCGAGGACCCGCTCGGCCACGATCAAGAGGGGCGCGAGGTGTACCTGCGCGACATCTGGCCCTCCGAGCAGGAGGTTGCAGAGACGGTCGCCAGCAGCGTCCAGGCGGACATGTTCCGCAAGAGCTACGGCGAGGTCTACAGCGGCGACGAGCGCTGGCGCGGGCTGCCCGTGCCCGAGGGCGAGCGCTTCGACTGGGACCCCGCCTCCACCTACGTGCGCCTGCCCCCGTACTTCGAGGACATGCCACCCGAGCCGGCCCCGCTGCGCGAGATCGAGGGGGCCCGTGTGCTGGCATTGCTGGGCGACAGCGTCACCACCGACCACATCTCACCCGCGGGCTCGATCAAGCGCGACAGCCCGGCGGGCTCCTACCTGCAGGAGCAGGGAGTGGGGCCCCGCGACTTCAACTCCTACGGCGCCCGCCGGGGGAACCACGAGGTGATGGTCCGCGGCACGTTCGCCAACATCCGCCTGCACAACCTGCTCGCCGCCGACCGCGGGGCACTGCCCGAAGGCGGCTACACCTACCACCTCTCAGACCGGGGCGCCGAGCAGATGACGATCTACGAGGCCGCCATGCGCTATGCGGCCGAAGGGGTCGAGCTGGTCGTGCTCGCCGGGCGCGAGTACGGGACCGGGTCCTCGCGCGACTGGGCCGCCAAGGGCACCAGGCTGCTGGGCGTCAGGGCGGTGATCGCGGACAGCTTCGAGCGCATCCACCGCTCCAACCTGATCGGGATGGGGGTGCTGCCGCTGCAGTTCCCGGCCGGCGAGGCGGCGGGTTCGCTCGGGCTGACCGGCGAGGAGCGCTTCTGGATCGAGGGCCTGGCGGCGGCGAGCTCGCCGGGGGAGCCGATGCCCTCGCAGCTGCGCGTGCAGGCCCGCGGGGAGGGCGGCAGGGACGTGGAGTTCGACGCCCGCGTGCGGATCGACACGCCGCGCGAGGCCGAATACTTCCGCCACGGCGGCATCCTCCAGTTCGTGCTTCGCAGCCTCCTCGCCCGATGAGCCCGCAGACGCCTCCCACCCCCACGCGCAAACGCGCCAGCGCCAAACGCCCGGGGGCGGCGAAGAAATCGAAGCCGGCGGTGGCCCGGACGCCCGCACTGCTGCAGGAGCTGCTGAGCGCCCGTGGTGCATCCGGGCACGAGGCCGCGCCGGTGGCGGTGTGGCTGCGCGCCGCGGAGAAGTTCGCGAGCGCCGGCACGGACGCGATCGGCACGCCCCACGCGCTGGTGGCCCCGCGCGCGAGTCGCGCCCGGCGCAACGGCCGCTCGCAGGATCGCGCCCCGCGGCGGATGCTGCTGATGGGCCACATCGACGAGATCGGCCTGATCGTGACCCACATCGACGACGACGGCTACCTGTGGGTGCGCGAAGTCGGCGGCTGGGACCCCCAGATCCTGGTCTCCCAGCGCGTCACGATCGACACCGCCAAAGGACCGCTGGCGGGCGTGGTGGGACGCAAGCCGATCCACCTGCTGCGCGACGAGGAGCGCAAGAAGGTCCCCGAGCTGTCGGACCTGCACATCGACATCGGGGCTCGCGACGGCGCCCACGCCGCCGAGCTCGTGAGGATCGGCGACGTGGCCGTGATCGACGTGGCGCCGCTGGAGCTGCAGAGCGGACGGCTGGCCTCGCGGGCGCTCGACAACCGGCTCGGCTCCTACGTCGCCCTGGAGGCGGCCCGCGAGGTGGCCAAGGCCGGCGGCTCGGCCTGGGAGCTGGGAGCGGTCGCGGTCGTGCAGGAGGAGACCACCTTCGGCGGCTCGCGCACGAGCGCCTTCGCGCTGGCGCCCGACGCCGCGATCGTGATCGACGTGACCCACGCCACCGACGCCCCCGGCATCGAGGTCAAGCCCTCGGGCAAGCACCCGCTCGGCTCGGGCCCCGTGATCGGGCGCGGCTCGACCCTGCACGAGGGGGTCTTCGAGCTGCTGTACGAGACCGCCCGCGCCGAGGGCATCCCGTACACGATCGAAGCCTCCGGGCGGGCCACCGGCACCGACGCGGACGCGGTCCACGCCAGCCGCGCGGGAGTGCCCACGGGGCTCGTGATGATCCCCGTGCGCTACATGCACTCACCGGTGGAGACGGTCGACCTGCAGGACGTGCAGGCCACCGTCCACCTGCTGGGCGCGGCGTCGCTTGCGCTGACGCCCGACCAGGCCTTCGTGCGCTAGCTGGCGGTCTCCAGCTCGGTCATCTCGGGAATCTCGTACGCCTTCCCGGGACAGCCTCCGAGCACGAGCATGCGGATCCCCTCGGGCCCCGCGAGCACCTTGCGTGTGGTCCCCGCGGGGACACGCACGAGCGTCTCGGGGTCCATCTGGACCTGCTCTCCTTCGACGTCCATCGTGCCCGAGCCGTCCAGCACCGCGTAGACCTCTTCCTGACCGTCGGCTTCGTGGTCGTGCTCGGGGTAGTCGGTGAAGTTCGGCGGCATCGCGATCACCTGCATCCCGAACGAGCTCACTCCGAGCTCGGCCCGGGCCTTGATGAACCCGCCTCCGAAACCTGCCTCCATGTCACTGATCTTCTTTGCTGTGTAGTCGGCCATGCCTGCAACCTAACCGATCGCGAGCGCCAGCTGCCTGGACTGGACCAGGACAGTGCCGTGCTGGTCCCAAATAACCGCGTCCTCCTCGAAGAAGCCTTCGTGGATCAGGGTCGTGTGCGTACGCGCGAGCACCAGCTCGTGGGGGTCGGCGGCGGCGCCGTCGCGTGGGGACCGTGGCAGCTCGGCACGGAAGTGGATCGTGATGTCGATCGTGGGCGCCGGGGCGGGGCCGGGCAGGCGCATGAACGGGGTCGGGACCAGCGCGTCGGTGAAGAACGCGAGCGCCAGTGCGTCCAGCGGGCGGGGCTCCACCAGGCCGAGCCAGCCCCCGGTCTCCAGGGGCGCCTGCTCGCCCGTGAAGGGCATCTCGCCGAAGCGTCGCTGGAGCACGATGTAGCCCGCGAAGGCAGGCCCGTGCTCGAGCGGGAAGAGGGTGCCGGGACGGCGCTCGCGGTCCGGCGGGGCGACCTCGGGCATCGGCAGCTCGTTCCACTCCGGTCCCCGCCAGGGCACCGAGAAGGCGGCCAGGGCGAGCCCCATCGTGGTCCCGTTCTGGGTCATACGGGCCGACAGCGAGCTCAGCGAGCGCCCGTGGCGCTCGATCGTCGTCTCGATCAGCAGGGGCCCCTCGTCGGGGGCCTTCAGGAAGTGGATCGTCAGCGCGCGCGGCGAGCGCCGGGGATCGCCGAGCGCGAGCGTCAGCGCGCGCAGGATGATCGCCGCCAGGTATCCCCCGTGGGGGCCCCTGCCGGCACGCCAGCCGTGCGCCACCTCGGCCGCGAACGAGCCGTGGTCTCCCTCGCGGGAGAGGGTCTGGACGGCGGTGTCGCGGTCGAAGGGCCCGGGGCCCTCGCCGGGTGGATCCTCAGCCACGCACCAGCCGCTTGTAGGTGATGCGGTGGGGGCGGTCCGCGGAGGAGCCCAGCAGCGTGTGGCGGTGCTCCTCGTAGGCCTCGAAGTTGCCCTCGAACCAGCTCACCTGGGAGTCGCCCTCGAACGCCAGCACGTGAGTGGCGACGCGGTCCAGGAACCAGCGGTCGTGAGAGATCACCATCGCGCACCCGGGGAAGGCGAGCAGGGCCTGCTCGAGCGCCCGCAGGGTGTCCACGTCGAGGTCGTTGGTGGGCTCGTCGAGCAGCAGCAGGTTGCCCCCGGCGCTCAGCACCTTCGCCAGGTGCACGCGGTTGCGCTCGCCGCCGGACAGGACCCCGACGCGTTTCTGTTGGTCGGGGCCCTTGAAGTTGAAGCCGGCCGTGTACTGGCGGGAGTTGATCTTGCGCTCGCCGAGCGTGAGCTGGTCCTCGCCGCCGGAGATCTCCTCCCACACCGTCTTGTCGGGATCCAGCGTCTCGCGCGACTGGTCCACATAGGCGAGCTTCACCGTGTCGCCCAGCTCGAGCTTTCCGCCGTCGGGCTCCTCCTGGCCGGTGATCATCCGGAAGAGGGTGCTCTTGCCCGCGCCGTTGGCGCCGATCACGCCCACGATCCCGGCACGCGGCAGCTCGAAGGACAGCGACTCGATCAGCAGCCGGTCGCCGTACCCCTTCGTGACGGAGTCGGCGACCAGCACGCGGTCGCCCAGTCGGGGGCCGGGGGGGATGTAGATCTGGACGTCCTCGAGCTTGACGTTGCGCTCCTCGGCCACCAGCTCCTCGTAGCGGGCCAGACGGGCCTTCGATTTGGTGCGTTTGCCCTTGGGGTTGGTCCGCACCCAGTCGAGCTCGGCGGCGATCGTGCGCTGACGGGCCTTCTCGCTGCGTTCTTCCTGGGCCAGCCTCGCCTGCTTCTGCTCCAGCCAGCTGGAGTAGTTGCCCTCGTAGGGGATGCCTTTGCCGCGGTCGAGCTCGAGGATCCAGCCGGCCACGTTGTCGAGGAAGTAGCGGTCGTGGGTGACGGCCACGATGGTGCCCTTGTACTCGGCCAGGTGGCGCTCCAGCCAGGCCACCGACTCCGCGTCGAGGTGGTTGGTGGGCTCGTCGAGCAGCAGCAGGTCCGGTGCGCTCAGCAACAGCCGGCACAGCGCCACCCGCCGGCGCTCGCCCCCGGAGAGGACCGCCACGTCGGCGTCGGGTGGCGGCAGGCGCAGGGCGTCCATCGCGTATTCGAGCTGGGTGTCGAGGTTCCAGGCGTCGGCGGCGTCGATCTTGGCCTGGATCGCGGCGAACTCCTCGGCGGTGTCTTCGGAGTAGTTGGCCGCCAGCTCGTTGAAGCGGTCGAGCAGCGCCTTGGTCTCGGCCACGCCCTCCTCGACGTTGCCCTTGACGTCCTTGGTCTCGTCCAGCCCGGGCTCCTGCTCGAGCATCCCGACGCTCGCACCGGGGGCGAGGGCGGCCTCACCGCGGTACTCCTGGTCTGTGCCGGCCATGATCCGCAGCAGCGAGGACTTGCCCGCCCCGTTGTAGCCGAGGACCCCGATCTTGGCTCCCGGGAAGAAGGCCAGCGTGATGTTCTCGAGCACCGTCTTATCCGGCTGGTGGACCTTCGAGAGGCGGTGCATCGTGAAGATGTATTGGGCGGACACTGGCACGCAGGATATGCGCTGGTGCTCGTCGCTAACGTTTAACGGTCAATGCCCGGGGCGATCCTCGACATCGAGCAGCACCTCCTCCTGCTGGAGCTCGATGCGCCCTTCGACAAGCGCGACGTACAGCTCGCCCGGCGCAAGATGGCCAAGCGCTGGCACCCCGACGTGGCCCCCCAGGGGCGCCAGTTCGAGCACGAGCGCCACCTGAAGGCGATCAACGAGGCGGCCGACCAGCTCGAGCGCCTGGCCGAGGGCTCCCGCGGCGGGAGCGTGTCCAAGAACGCCGTGAAAGTGAGCGCCGCCGCCGCCCGGCGCGAGCGCGAGGAGGCCGGCAGGCGAGCCTACGAGGCCGAGCAGCGGGCCCGCTCAGAGGCCAAAGACCGGGCCAAGAACGACCCCTTCGGCAGCCGCGTCCCCGACCACTCGGTCGTGCACCGCTATGCCCGTTGTCTGACATATCCGGAGTGGGGCGTCGGCACCGTCACCGGGATCTACTTCTCGTCCCATCCGACCCGCTCGGCGAACGGATCCAACGGATCCGACGCCATCGAAGACGAAGTGCAGCAGTGGGCGCGGGTGAAATTCAGCCACGGCGTGCGCACCGTGCCCGCCGGGAGCATGAAATTCGTGGACTTCTCCAAGCCCGACCCCTCCGAGGAGCGGGTCGAACGTTTCCTCATCGCCGCCCAGAGGGCGATGGCCGAAGAGGAATACGAGCTGGCCGCCCAGCGGCTGATCTACGCCCGCGACGCCGAGCCCCGCAACGTCGGCGTGCTGCGCTTGATGACGCTCGCCTTCTGGCACGCCGGCAAGCTCGACGAGGCCGCCCGTGCGGTCAGGGACTGGGCCCGGGTGGACTCCAAGCGGCCCGCACCGCACCGCTTCGCGGCCAGGATCTACGAAGACATGGGCGCCTTTGATCTCGCCGCCGAGGCGGCCGAGCGGGCGGTCGAGCGCGGCCCCCGGGACGCGGGGGCGTGGGAGCGCCTGGGGCGGCTGCGCCTCCGTCTGGCGGATCGCGAGGCTGCCCTGCGGGCGCTCGAGCGGGCGCTCTCGCTCGGAGCCGGGGGCGAGGTCAGGGAGCTGATCGACGAGGCCCTCGCGCTCGAGCCCCAGGCCGTCGGCTAGGTTGCCTCCATGTCCGTAGAGGAGATGTCGCCGCGCTCCCGGGGCGAACCGGCCCGCTCGCCGTCAGGGTCCCCCCGCTCGCTGGTCTGGCAGACCGAAATCCAGGTGCTGCCCCGTGGCCGGATCCTGGAGCGTCGTGAGGGCCATCTGGTCGTGCGCTCGCCGCAGAACCCCCTCCACCACTGGGGCAACTTCCTGCTCTTCGACGATCCGCCCGAGGCGGGCGACGGCGAGCGCTGGGAGGCGCTCTTCAGGGCCGAGTTCGGCGATACGCCGGGCGTCTCCCACAGGGCCTTCGGCTGGGATCGCGCCGACGGGGCGCTGGGCCAGGCCCGCCCGGAGTTCGAGGCCCGCGGCTATGAGCTCCAGCAGCTCGTGGGCCTGCGCGCGCTGGCCGGAGACGTTCGAGACCACCCACGGGAGAACCGCGAGGTCACGATCGTGGCGCTCGATCCACGCCCCGGCGCCGAGCCCGCCCTGTGGAGGCAGGTGCTGGACATCTGGGTGGCCGCGGCGGAACTGCGCCCCGAGGAGGAGCCCGCCAGGCGCTCCTTCGCCCGCGGGCGCCTGGACGAGCTGAGGGCGCTCTTCAGCGCCGGCAAGGGTTCCTGGTATGTCGCCCTGGACGCAGATCGCCGCGAGGTCCTCGGCGGCTGCGGGATCGTGACCGACGGCTCGCGCGGACGCTTTCAGTCCGTCGACACACGCTCGGACTGGCGCCGCCGCGGGGTCTGCTCGCGGCTGCTGGTGGAGGCCTGCCGGCACAGCGAACGCCAGCACTCGACCGACAGCTTCGTGATCGTCGCCGACGCCGGCTACCACGCCGCCGGCCTGTATGAATCGCTGGGCCTCAGGCCGGTCGAGTGGGTGGCCGCGGTGT
Organism: uncultured Solirubrobacteraceae bacterium; assembly: GCA_963821425.1. Lineage (GTDB taxonomy): Bacteria > Actinomycetota > Thermoleophilia > Solirubrobacterales > Solirubrobacteraceae > Palsa-744. Next base: position 497,496 of record CAWGDS010000004.1, on the reverse strand, counting down.
GTCTGGCCCCGCGCGAGGGGGCAGATGCGCTGCTTTCTGATTAACCACGGGCCCGGTTTGGCCCGGGCCCGTGGCGGAGGGAGGGATGCGTTATTTGTCTATGACGAGAGGGCCAGCGGCCGCTCCGCGCGGCCAATGGGAGGCCCCCTGCCAAACCTTGACTCTTCTCACATTATCTCACGATTCGGCGGAGAAGGCGTTGCGCCCAGCTCGGAGGGCTAGAGGATGTTCACGGCCCGCGAGATGATCAATCCGATCGTCACGATCGAGATGATCGACTGCAGCCCCATCACCATCTTTGCCATGTGGCTGAGCGGCATCGTGTCGGTGGGGGAGAAGGCCGCGGCGTTCGTCAGCGACACGTACAGGTAGTCGATGAACAGGGGCCGCCAGTTGGCCGGCTCGATCGCGTCGTCGCTCATCTGCGGGAACAGGAAATCCGGCGGACCGTCCTCGCCGCCGGCCCGCCGCCCCGGGCCGCCGCGGTCGATCTCCCAGTACCAGAGGCCGAAGATCATGAAGTTCGTGAGCCAGATGAGCAGCCCCGCGACGATCAGCTGGTGGCCGTTCTGGGGGATCTTGTGGTGCAGCAGGTTGTGGGCCAGCAGGTACAGCGAGATCGCGTTGGCGAAGCTCACCACCGCGACCAGGCCGACCGTGATCCGCCGGCGGATGGCGTGGTGGCCTTCGAGCGTGCGCGGGGTCGCCACCAGCAGGCCCACCACCAGCACCGCCTCCAGTGCGGGGAGCAGGAAACGCGTGCCCACGGCCAGCTTGTCGGGCAGGCTCAGCTGCAGGGCGATCGCCGCGATCACCGTGATGCGGGCCGGCCAGGTCGACTCGGGGGCGCCCGGCGGGGGATAGGTGCGACGCGGTTGGGCTGGCGCTTCGTAGGCCACCTCGGCCAGAGCGTAAGCACCGCCCCGGCCATCTCTGCCGGCTGAGCCATCCCTCGGCCCTCCCCTCGGGGCGGGTCCCGGGAGACCTTCCGGCGCTAGCCTGAAAGGGCAGATGGGCATCGAGAGCCCTATCCACCTGGTCTTCGTCGGGATCGTCGCCCTGCTGGTGCTGGGGCCGAGGCGCCTGCCCGAACTGGCCCGCCGCCTAGGCGACGGCGTGCGCGAGTTCCGCGAGGCGATCGACGCGGGCTCCGCGGGACATGACGTCCCGGCCGAGAGGCCCGCGGCCACCGCGACCCCGGCGGCCAGCACCGCGACCCAGCCGGTCGACGTGACGCAGACCGCCGACCCGACGCAGGCCGCCGACGTGACGCAGGTCGCCGACATGACCTCGGCGACCACCACCGAGACGCACCCCGCGACCGCGGGGCAGCCCGCCGGCGCGGCCCCCGCGGCCACCACCGCGACCCCGCCCGCCGACACAACGGCAGCCGCCCCTCCGCCGCCGCCCGCCCCGGGCGAGGCGCCCCCGCAGGCCTGACCGGCCGGCTCGATACCGTCGCGCGATGCGTCTGATCGTCGCGCGCTGCGAGGTCTCCTATCTGGGCCGGCTCAGCACGACGCTGCCCGAGGCGGTGCGGCTGCTGATGATCAAGCCCGACGGGACCTTCATGGTGTGGTCCGACGGCGGCTCCTCGAGCGTAAAGCCGCTCAATTGGATGACGCCCCCGACGGTCATCGAGGAGCAGCACGAAGAAGCGATGCTGCGCGGGCTGACGGTCAGGGCCCGCGGCTCGGAGGAGCGCCTGGAGATCACGATCGCCGAGGTCCTCGATGACGTCGAGCAGGAGCTCGACACGCAGGCGGGGCTCGAGAAGGAGGGGGTGGAGCGAGAGCTGCAGGAGCTGCTCGCGGAGGCCCCCGAGCAGTGCGGCGAGGGCTTTCGGCTGGTGAGGCGGGAGTGGCCCACGGACATCGGCCCGGTGGACCTGATGTGCCGTGACACGGAGGACGAGTGGGTGGCTGTGGAGATCAAGCGCCTGGCGACGATCGATGCCGTGGAGCAGCTGTCCCGCTATCTGGAGCGGATCCGGCATGACCCCGCGCTCGGTTCCTGTCGCGGCGTGCTCGCGGCCGAGCGGATCAAGCCACAGGCGCGGGTGCTCGCGAGCGCGCGCGGGATCGAGTGCGTAGAGGTCGATCTTCAGGTGCTGCGCGGCGAGCGCGAGCCCGACCTGCGTCTGTTCGCCGCCTGACCCGTGCCCGGATAGGCTTCGCTGCCCCGATCAAGGAGCAGCCGATGACTGACAACAACGCCGGCGAGGAGCAGCCGGTCCTCACCGAGCGGCGCGGCAACGTGCTGGTGATCACGCTCAACCGGCCCGCCGTGCGCAACGCCGTCAACGCCGCGCTGGCGGCGGCCGTCGCGGGGGCGCTCGAGGAGCTCGACGCCGACGAGGGGCTGTCGGTGGGTGTCCTGACGGGCGCCGGCGGCTTCTTCAGCGCCGGCATGGACCTCGGGGCGTTCGTGCGTGGAGAGTCACCCTGGTTCGGGGACCGGGGCTTCGCCGGGATCGCCCAGCGCTCGGCGCAGAAGCCGCTGATCGCCGCGATCGAGGGGTTCGCGCTGGCGGGCGGGATGGAGATCGCCCTGGCGTGTGACCTGATCGTGGCCGCGAAGGGAGCCAAGCTCGGGATCCCCGAGGCCAAGCGCTCGCTGGTGGCCGCCGGCGGGGCGCTGCTGCGGATGCCCAAGCGGATGCCCTACCACGTGGTCATGGAGCTGGCGCTGACGGGCGACCCGCTGCCGGCCGAGCGCTTCGAGGAGTTCGGACTCGTCAACCACCTCGCCGAGCCCGGGTCCGCGCTCGACGTGGCGCTCGAGCTGGCCGGCCGCATCGCCGGCAACGGGCCGCTCGCGCTGATCGCGACCAAGAGCATCCTGCAGGAGCAGTTCGACTGGAGCAGCACCGAGATGTGGGACAGGCAGGGGGCCATCTCGGGGCCCGTGTTCGCCTCCGAGGACGCCAAGGAGGGGGCCGCCGCCTTCAAGGAGAAGCGCGAACCGGTCTGGAAGGGCGCCTAGTAGCCGGGGCGGTGTGCCGGCGGAAGGGCGCCTAGTAGCCGCGGCGCTTGCGCCGGCGCTGGGCCATGATCGCCTTGAAGCGGCGCCAGAGGGCTCCCATCAGCGCTCACCCGGAGTCTTGCGGGGGTACTGGGAGATCGGCGTGCGCAGGTCGATGGCCGTTGTGATGATGCGGTTCTGTTCGTCCATGTGGGCGGCCGGATAACCCTCGCCCGGGCTGGCCCGCTCGGGACGCCCGACGTAGCCGAAGTGGATCTCGGGCGGCATGATCTGCATCAGGCGGGGGAACATGTGCGCGCGGCCACCCATGTTGCGCGGCTCCTCCTGGACCCAGAGGATCTCTCTGAGGTTCGGGTATTTGCCGATCAGCTCGAGGATCTGGCCTTCCGGGAAGGGATACAGCAGCTCCACGCGGCCGACCGCCAGGCCCACATGGGAGGCGCGGTCGGTGTGGCCGATGAGGTCGTAGTAGATCTTGCCGGTGCACAGGACCAGCCGCGTGACGTTCTCGTCCTCTACCCCCGGCTCGGCGAGCACCGGCTGGAAGCGGCTGCCCTCGGCCATGTCGGACAACGCGCTGGCGGCCTGGGGCAGGCGCAGCAGCGACTTCGGGGTCATCACCACCAGCGGACGCTGCTTGGCGATCCGGGCCTGGCGGCGCAGCAGGTGGAAGTACTGGGCCGGGGTGGTGGGGCTGGCGACCCTGATGTTGCCCTCCGCGGCCGAGCGCAGGAAGCGCTCCAGACGGGCCGAGGAGTGCTCGGGCCCGGAGCCCTCGTAGCCGTGCGGCAGCAGCAGCGTCAGGCGCGAGGTCTGGCCCCACTTGGCCAGGCCGGAGACGATGAACTGGTCGATGATCACCTGGGCGGAGTTGACGAAGTCGCCGAACTGGGCCTCCCACAGCACGAGCGTCTCGGGTGCCTCCTGGCTGTAGCCGTACTCGAAGCCCAGGCAGGCGAGCTCCGACAGGGGGCTGTTGTGCAGCTCCAGCGGAGCATCGGCATCGGGAAGGTTCTGGATCGGGCACACCGTCTGGCCGTTCTTGGCGTCGTGCAGGACCATGTGACGCTGGCTGAAGGTGCCGCGCTCGGTGTCCTGCCCGGTGAGGCGGATGGGGGTGCCCTCGGTGAGCAGTGAGGCGAACGCGAGCCCCTCGGCATGGGACCAGTCGATGTCGTGCTCCTGTGGGTCGCCGGCGAGGGCCGCGCGACGGCGGTCGAGCTGTTTGACGAGCTTGGGGTGCACCGTGAACCCGTCGGGCACCCGCAGCAACGACTCGCCCAGGGAGCGCAGCCGCTCGATCGGGACCGAGGTCTCGACTTCGGGGCTCGGCGAGCGGTCGAGCTGGTACTCGCCGGTGACGTGCTCCTCGCCTTCGGCGGCGGCGGTGATCTTGGCCTTCAGGCGCTGGTGGAGGTTGGTGAGGTTGTCCCACACCTCCTGGGCCTGGCGGTCGACCTCCTCGCGGGTGATGACGCCTTCGGAGATCAGACGGTCGGACCACAGCTCCGCGACGCGCTTCTTGGCCTTGATCTTCGCGTACATCTCCGGCTGCGTGTAGGCGGGCTCGTCGGACTCGTTGTGCCCGAAGCGGCGGTAGCCGATCAGGTCGATCAGGACGTCGTGGCCGAACTCCTTGCGGAAGGCGAAGGCCAGGCGCACGGCGCTGGCGCAGGCGGGCACGTCGTCGGCGTTGACGTGGATGATCGGCACGTCGAAGCCCTTCGCGAGGTCCGAGGCCCAGCGCGTTGAGCGGGCATCGTCGGGGTCGGTCGTGAAGCCGATCTGGTTGTTCATGATCACGTGGACGGTGCCGCCCACCTTGTAGCCGTCCAGGGCCTGCAGGTTGAGCGTCTCGGACACGACCCCCTGGCCGGGGAAGGAGGCGTCGCCGTGGATCACGATCGGCATCGCGGCGTTCGTGTCCTGGTGGGCGTGGGGTCCGTGACGGGAGGTCTGGGCCGCCCGCGTGGCTCCCTCCACGACCGGCGAGACATACTCGAGGTGGCTGGGGTTGGACTCGAGGTTGACCCGGATCGTGCCGCCGCCGGGCAGGTCGTAGGTGCCTTCGGTCCCGTGGTGGTACTTGACGTCGCCGGTTCCCCCCTGGGGGATGGTGGTGACGGCCTCGAGTGTGGAGGCACCCTCGAACTCGGCGAAGATCGTGTCGTAGGCCCGCCCGAGGTTGTGGGCCAGGACGTTGAGCCTGCCGCGGTGGGCCATCCCGACGACGACCTCCTGACCCCCGTGGGCGGCCGCCAGCTGGATCAGCTCGTCGAGCATCGGGACCGTCATGTCCAGCCCCTCGATCGAGAACTGGTGCTGGCCCAGGTAGGCCTTGTGCATGAAACGCTCGAGCGCGTCCACCTCGACCAGCCGTTTGAGCAACGTGATGCGCTCTTCGCTGGTCAGCTCGTGGCGGAAGGCTCCGGACTCGATGTGCTCGCGCAGCCACACCCGCTGGCGGTGGGAGGCGATGTGCTCGACCTCGTAGGCGATCGTGCCGCAGTAGGTCTCGATGAGGTGGGGGAGCGCGTCCGCGAGCGTGGCCCCGGGCACGTACATCTGGAAGATGCTCGCCGGCAGCCTGCCCTGGATCTCGGGCGTGAGGCCGAGCGCCTGCGGGTCGAGGCCCGGATCGCCCTCGGGCTCGCTGCCGAGCGGATCGAGATGGGCGGCGAGGTGCCCGTGGCTGCGCACCCGGGTGACGTAGATCGTGGCCGCGTGGACGGCGTCGAGCAGGTCGTCGGCGGGTACCCCCTCGGTCGTCCTGGGCGCCCTCGCGGCGGCCGCGGCGGCCGCGGGGGCGGGGGGCAGCGGGGGCGGGCCGAGCTCGACCTCGAGGGCCTCGAAGACCTGCTCGTAGAAGCCGTGCTCGCCTCGCAGTCGCTCCTCGATGAGTCCCAGGAAGCGTCCCGACTCGGCCCCCTGGATGATGCGGTGGTCGTAGGTGGAGGTCATCGTCACCACCTTCTCCGCCCCGATCATCTCGCCGATCTGCTGGAGCCCGACCGGGTAGCCGATCGAGCCGCTGGCGACGATCGTGCCCTGGCCCGCCATCAGTCGTGGCACCGAGGCGACCGTGCCGAGGCCGCCGGGGTTGGTGAGCGTGATGTTCGCCCCCGCGAGGTCGTCGGGAGCGAGCCGGTTGTGACGCGCCTTCTCGATGATCGCGTCGTAGGCCTCGACGAAGAGGTCGAAGGGCAGCCGTCCGGCGCTCCGGATCACCGGCACCATCAAGGTTCTCGTTCCGTCCGTCTTCTCGACGTCGACCGCGATGCCGAGGTTCGCGGCGTCGTCGCGCACACGGTGGGGCTTGCCCTCGACCTCCTGGAAGTGGTCGCGCATGACCGGCATCGCTTCGGCCGCCTGGGCGATCGCGTAGGCGATCAGGTGGGTGAACGAAACCCGCCGGCCGGCCGCCTTCAACTCCTGGCGGCGGGCGTCGAGCATGGTCACGGGAAGCGTCCGGAAGCTGGTGGCCGTAGGGATCGCCAGCGATTGGCTCATGTAGCGGGCGAGCGCGGCGGCGCCTCCGCGCAGGAGCTTGGATTCCGCCTCAGCCGCGTCAGCGGGGCCCGGGAGCGTGGCCGCGCCGTTGCCCGAGGGGCGATCGGCCGCGGCGAGCACGTCGGACTTGGTGATCCGGCCAGACGGGCCACTCCCGGATACGTGCTCGAGGTCCACGCCCTTGGCGGCGGCGGTCCGGGCGGCCACCGGCGAGACCTTCACCCCGGACGGAGCCTCGGCGCGCTCCTCACCCGCTGCCGGTGGCGGGCCTGATGCCGGCGGCGGGCCGGTCTGGTCCGCGGGTCCATCCGCCGCGGATGTGCCCGGACCGGCAGTCGAGGGTCGCTCGGCAGCGGCTCCCTCGCGGCCGACTGCGATGCGGGCAATCACCTGGCCGACGGTCACCGTGTCGCCCTCGGCCACCAGGATCTCGGCGACCGTCCCCGAGGTCGGGGCGGGCAGCTCGACGTCAACCTTGTCGGTGGAGATCTCGACGATCGTCTCGTCGCGCTTGATCGCCTCGCCCACCTTCCGCCGCCATTCGAGGATCGTCCCCTCGGTCACGGACTCCCCCGCGGCGGGGGTGACCACGTCGACAAGCTCGCCCGTCGCGACCTCCGAGGCGCCCGCCTCGGTGGAGGCCCGTGCGCCGTCCGCCGGGCCCGCGCCGTCGCCGGCCGCGTGGTCGGCCGACGTGCTCTCGGCGGGCACGCCGTCTGCGTCTGAAGCCTCCCCGACGCTGCCCGTGGCAGCGCCGTTGGTCGACTTCGCCGGCGCCGAGCCGTTGCCGCCCCCGTCCTCGACCGAGATGCGGGCGATCACCTGGCCGACGGTGACCGTGTCGCCCTCGGCGACCAGCAGCTCGCTGACGGTGCCCGCGGCCGGGGAGGGAAGCTCGACGTCGACCTTGTCAGTGGAGATCTCGACGATCGTCTCGTCGAGCTTGATCGTGTCTCCGACCTTGACGTGCCATTCGAGAATCGTCCCCTCGGTCACCGACTCCCCCGCTGCCGGGGTGACAACATCTACGGTTCGCACTCCCGTTGTGCCAGTGGCCATCTGTGGTTGCAACTCTAGCGCGCCCAAACATGGCCGTGTGGGAGGAAGTTCTCAGCTCGTGGGGTCGCGTTCGCGCTGCTCGCGCACGAACTGGATGCTGCCGAAGAAGGGGCCTATCCCGCCCAGGACGGCGACCGCGACGGCGAGCCGCACGGAGACCACCCGTAGGCGGGCGGCGGCGATGCACAGGAGCGACATCGCGATCCACAGCAGACCGTGGCTCCACCCGAGCACGAACGTGAGAGGTTCAGGTTTGCCCACCGCGAATGCGCTGATCAGGAGCGCCGTGTAGATGCACGAATGCACGAACGACGTCCACTTCAGGCGCGTGAACGTCAGCGGCCCGACACCGGCCCGCAGGCCCGTGTTCACCGAGACAGCCAGCTCGCCACCCGCGGGAGGACCTCGCCGGCCTCGGCGGGCCAGTCCTCGATCTCTCCCGGCCACCACTGGAATTCGTCGTGCTCCTCGTCGGGGCGTACCTCGCGGTCCACGCCCTCGGCCAGCCAGGCCTGGCCCACGAACATGATCATGCCGTGGGGAAGCCTGATCAGAGCCTCTCCCTGGACCCGCTCGGGCTCCACGCCCCACTCCTCGTGGAGCTCGCGTACGAGCGTGTGCGCGGGGTTCTCGTTCAGGTCCACGGCCCCGCCGGCCCCCAGCGCCCAGCGCCCGGCCCACGATGCCACCCACGGGGCCCGGCGTCCGGCCAGCCAGCGTCCGTCGGCGGCCCTCGTCACACACAGGGCAGCGACGCTGAGAGAGGCATCGCCCTCGACCAGCCTCAGCGCCCACCGCTGGGGCTGGAGTTCGATCTCGATCCCGTGGTCGTTGAGGCGGTAGTCGACCAGCCGGGCGGCCACGCCGTCGTGGCTTGGAGAGCCGCGCTCGCGCAGGCTCCGGATCGCCGCGTCGGCGGCCTCGCTCTGGTGGTCGCTCGGCTCGAAGGTGCTCGCGAGCCAGCGGACGCTGATGTGCTCCATCTCCCAGGGCCCGCTGGCGAGCACGTTGGGCGCGTTCTCCGCGGCCGCGGGTGCCTGCTCGTCGGGCTGCTCGGCGGTTGCCATGAGGGGAGCATAGACTCGGGCTGCCGATGGATCGACGCCGCAAGCACTGGGGCTGGGGCTACGAGGACCAGCAGCCGCCGGCGGACCAGTTGGAGGCCGCGGCGAGGCTGCTCTGCGAGCAGCTGGGATACGGCCTCGAGCAGGTCGAGCAGCCGGTCGCGCTGGGGCACCTGAAGCTGGCAGATCCGGGTGTGCCGATCCCAACACGGCTGGCCGCCTTCAGCGCCGGCGACACCCACGCCCGCGCCTCACACGCGCTGGGGAAGTCATACGTCGATGTCGTCCGCGGCTTCCGTGGGCGCTTCGAGCACCCCCCCGACTTCGTCTGCCGGCCACGGGATGAGATCGAGCTCGAGGCGGTCCTCGAATGGTGCTCGGCCGAAGCGGTCGCGGCGATCCCCTTCGGCGGCGGGACGTCCGTCGTGGGAGGGATCACACCGGATGTCGGCGACCGCTACAACGGCGCCGTTTCGGTCGACCTCGGGGAGCTCGACCGGGTGCTGGAGGTGGACGTGGTGTCCTCGGCGGCGCTGATCGAGGCGGGGGCCACCGGCCCGGGGCTGGAGGACCAGCTGCGTGAGCACGACCTGACCCTGCGCCACTTCCCCCAGTCGTTCGAGTACTCGACGCTGGGAGGCTGGATCGCGACCCGCGCCGGGGGTCACTTCGCGACCCTCTGGACCCACATCGAGGACCTCGTCGAGTCCGTGCGGGCCATCACCCCTTCGGGGGTGTGGGAGTCGCGCCGCCTGCCCGGCTCCGGTGCGGGCATAAGCCCGGACCGCATGCTCGCGGGCTCCGAGGGCACGCTGGCGGTGATCACCCGGGCGTGGGTCCGCGTCCAGCGCAGGCCCCCGCACCGCAGCTCGCGGGGGGTCCGCTTCGGGAGCTTCGCCGACGGTGCCCGGGCTGTGCGGGCGATCTCCCAGGCCGGTCTGCACCCAGCCAACTGCCGGCTGCTGGACGACGGCGAGACGGCCCTGATGATGCGCCGCGAGGGCACCGGTTCGCTACTGGTGCTGGGGTTCGAGTCGGTCGACCACCCGATCGAGGAGGCGATGGCGCGGGCGCTGGTGCTGTGCGCCGAGTACGGCGGTGAGCCCTCCGGCGACGGGCAGGCCCCAGCCGCCGGAGCCGATCCCGTGGCGAGCTGGCGCGATGCGTTCCTGGCGATGCCCTACCTGCGGGACGTGATGGTCGCCGCCGGAGTGCTGGCGGAGACCTTCGAGACGGCCGTCACCTGGGAGCGCTTTCCGGCCCTGCACGAGCGGGTCACGCAGGCCGCCGCCGAGGCGCTGCCGCCGAGCCCACGCGGGCAGGCGAGGGTGAACTGCCGCTTCACGCACGTGTATCCGGACGGCCCCGCCCCCTACTTCACCGTCATCGCTCCCGCCGACAGGGGCGGGGAGGTGGAGCAGTGGCAGCACGTGAAGGCCGCGGTCAGCAAGGCGATCCTGCAGGAGGGGGGCACGATCACCCACCATCACGCTGTCGGGCGCGATCATCGACCCTGGTATGACCGCCAGCGCCCGGACCCGTTCGCCCGGGCCCTGAGGGGGGCGAAAGCGGCACTCGACCCCGCGGGTGTGATGAACCCCGGTGTGCTGATCGAGGCTCCACGATGAAGTTCGCGGTGCTGGGGCCCGGAGGCGTGGGCGGGCTGCTGGCGGGCGCCCTCTGGCGGGCGGGCAGCGACGTGACCGTGATCGCCCGCCCGCACACGGCCCAGCTGATCAACGAGCAGGGCCTGACCCTGCGCAGCGTTCGACTGGGTGAGTTCGTGGCGCGCCCCACGGCCCGCCCCAGCGCCGTCGAGGGCGCCGACGTGCTGATCGTGGCGACCAAGGCCGTGGGCCTGGAGGAGGCGCTCGAGCGGGTGCAGGGGATGCCCGACCCTGGACTCGTCCTGCCACTGCTGAACGGCCTCGACCACCTCGCCGTGCTGCGCCGGCGGTTTGAGCCGGGCAGCGTGTTGGCGGGGGCCATCAGGGTGGAATCCGATCGCTCCGAGCCGGGGGTGATCGTTCACTCGAGCCCGTTCCTGCTGATCGACATGGCCGCCCGCGACCCCTCGCGCGGTGCCGCCCTGCAGGAGCTCGGCGACGAGCTCGAGCGGGTCGGGTTTCCCGTGCGGCTGGGCTATCCGATCACCGACCGCTCGGAGGCGGAGGTGATGTGGTCCAAGCTCGTGCGGCTCAACGCGCTGGCCTGCACCACCAGCGCTCGCGACAAGCTGTTGGGGGAGATTCGCTCGACGCCGGAGCTGCGGGCGGAGCTCGTTGGGGCGATCGAGGAGGCCTGCGCGGTGGCCCAGGCCGAGGGCGCCTCGGAGATCGTCCCGGAGCGCGCCGTGGAGGAGCTCGAGCGCGCCCACGCCACGCTCGGGAGCTCGATGCAGCGCGACATCGCCGCCGGTCGCGAGCCCGAGCTGGACGCGATCCCGGGTGCGGTCCTGCGGGCGGCAGCCCGTCACGGGCTGGCGTGTCCGACGATCGAAGGGCTGGTCGGCATGATCCGCGCCCGCATCGGGGCCGGAGGAGGGGACCGGCGCGAAGCTCCCGCGTAGGGGGCTCGTGCGGGCGGCTGCGACGACCACGGCGACGCGCTCGGCTGCGGCGACGCTATCGGCCGAGGCTCCCGCGGATCGCTCAGGCGTCTTCGATGCTGCGGGGCGGGGGCGAGTAGACGGGGATCGCCTGCGTGGCGATCGCCTCCACCATCTCCTGCTCCTCGGCCTCGAGGGCGTCCTCGTGCTCGCCGTCGCACAGCACGCGGAAATTGCCCGTCACGCCGCCGTCGGCGTGGATCGTGATGCCGGGCAGGATCTCCTCGCCCTCCTCGAGCCCCAGGCGCTCCATATCGAAGTGGGCCAAGCCGATGCCGTAAGCGGTGTGGGTGGGGTTCTCACGATCGTGGGCCGCCACCGCCTGCGCGAAGCGCTCGAGGTTCTTGGCGATCTTCGCCGTGTCCGCCATCGCTCAGGGGGAGCCTAGCGCTCTTGTCTAGATCAGCGACGACCGCGTCCTGGAGGCGAACGAGGTGATGGAACAGGCGGCCGAGGCGATGCTCGACGAGCTGCTGCGCGTGAGCAAGGCCCTGGTCGTCCTGCGGGGCGCCGGTCGGCCCGCCGGCTGACGCTCGACTGGGATACTCGCGGTCCGTGGCTTGCGGTCGGCGGCCCGAACGCCGGCGAGAACCCGAGTGGAGGAGGGCGAGCATGAGCTTTGACGGAACAGACATCGACCGGCTGCTGGGCGCGGCCGTCGAGGCGGGCACCTGGCATGGCGTCGTGGCGGTGGTCGTGGACCGCGACGGCGTGCTGCACGAAACCTCCGCCGGCCAGGCGAGCGCCGAGACGATGTTCCGCAACGCCTCGATGACCAAGGCTGTCGCCACCACCGCCGCTCTGCAGTTGGTGGAGCAGGGCAGGCTCGAGCTCGACGCGACGGTCGAGTCGGTGCTGCCGGAGTTCGGGGAGCTGCAGCTGATCGAGGGCTACGAGGGCGATCGGCCGATTCTGCGCGCCCCCGCCAGCAAGCCGACGTTCCGTCAGCTGATGACGCACACGGCCGGCCTCGGCTACTTCTTCATCAACCAGCGACTGTTCGACTACTTCAACGCCACGGGCCTCCCCAGCCCGCTGGATGGGCAACGGACGAGCCTCGACGCACCGCTGGTCAACGACCCCGGCACAGTCTGGGAGTACGGCGTCAACACCGATTGGCTCGGGCTGGCGATCGAGCGCATCACCGGGGAGTCGCTGGGTGCGTACGTGACCGAGCACGTGTACGGGCCGCTGGGCATGGTCGATTCCACCTTCAGGCCCACGGCCGAGCAGCGTTCGCGCCTGCTGCCGGTGCTGATGCGTGCCGCCGACGGTGGCCTCGAGCCGACCGACATCGACCTCCCGGACGACCCGGAGTGGGACGCGGGCGGTCACGGCTCATATGGCACCGCTCGCGACTATGCGCGCTTCATCCGTGCGTGGCTGCGCGACGGCGAGCTGGATGGGCAGCGGATCCTCGCCCCCGAGACCGTCGCGCTGGCGTTCAGCGACCACATCGAGGGCGTAGCGCTGCCCGAGCTGATGACCTCGTGCATGCCCGAGCTGTCAAACGACGTTCCCTCTCTGCCGGTGCCCCAGGGCTGGGGGCTCGGCTTCCATCTGATCAAGGTAGACCTCCCGGGCATGCGCAGCGCCGGCACCGGAGCCTGGTCGGGGATCTTCAACACCTACTACTGGATCGACCGCGCGGCCGGGATCGGCGGCGTGATCATGACCCAGGTGCTGCCCTTCTTCGACGCCCGCATCATCGAGACAGTGCTCGGGTTCGAGATGGCGGTCTACGCGCAGGTCGGCGCGGCCGTGCCGGCCGGCGCCGTGTGAGCCGCACCGTTCCCAACCGCACCGCCCGCCGACGGCGCTCGTGGCCGCGACGGTCCCGCGACTAGGAGTCGCGGCTCAGATGGCCACCGGTCCCGGGCGCAGTACCTCGGGATCATGGCCGGGCAGTACCCGGGCGCCGGCGTCCCGCATGCTGCACAGCCGCTCGGCGGAGTCCGCCTGCGCGTCGTAGTCGTCGCCGAAGGAAGGGAAGCGATGATCGTCGAAGGTGGAGGCGAAGTGGGCCACATCGACCCCGAGCACCAGCTGCTCGCCGACGCGAACCGACTGATGACCCGGGGTGTGGCCGGGCGTCAGCAGTAGCTGCACCGACCCGTCTCCGAGCAGGTCGTGATCGCCGTCCACGAGCACCATCCTGCGCTCCTCGATGGCGTAGTCGCGCGGGTAGAAGAAGTTGCGCTTGATGACGTCCCTGTCTTCGCGGCCCTCCCATTCGCGCCGCTGGACCACGATCGGGATCGAGTCCGGCAACAACGTCAGCGCGCCGGCGTGGTCGAAGTGCAGGTGGGTGAGGACCACGCGGGTGAGCGTGGTGACATCCACCTGCTCGGTGATCGGCTGCTCGAGCTCGAGCTCGAAGATGCCCGCCTCGGGCCGGCCGTAGTGGCTGACCGTGTCGGCCGCGGCGCCCGGGTGCAGGCCCGTGTCGATCAGGATCCGCTCCTGCTCGGTCTCGATCAGGTACGCGGGGATCGGAAATCGGATCCACCGCTCGGGGTCTTCGCCCCGACGCCACACTGCGGCGGAGCTCGAGAGCCAGCCGACGTTGAACATCTCGACCTTCACGATGACCCTCTGACCGCGCGCCCCATGACGAGTGACGCCACGATCGGAGGCACGCCCTTCCACTGCTCCTGCTCGTGCTCGGTGGAGAAGCCCGCGGCCTCGATCGAGGCGACCGTGTCGCGGTTGCAGCGACAGCCTGCGCCGAAGTGCCGCCACGGGGTCTCCAGGCGATCCTGCCAGCGGGCGGTGCGCGGCGAGGGCGAGCGGACGTGCTCGATGAACAGCAGCTGGCCGCCCGGGCGCAGAACGCGAGCGACGTCGGTCAGGGCGGCGTCAGGGAAGTCGACGGTGCACAACACGAGCGTGCAGACGACCGTGTCGAGCGACTCCGCCTCCAGCGGGATCGCTTCGGCCGATGCGTCGAGCGTCTTGGCCGACCTGCCGCTTTCGCCGAGCTTGCGGTCCAGCCGGCGTCGCATCGGCTCGAACGGCTCGGCGAGGATCAATTCCTCCACCCCGTCCGTGTAGTAGGGGAGGTTGGCGCCGGTGCCCGCCCCGATCTCGAGGGTGCGCCCGGATGCCTTCGCCACCAGCTCGCGGCGGCGCCTGCCCATGCTGCGTTCCTCGCCACGACGCATCATGCGGTCGTACATCGCGGCGAACACGAAGTCCCAACGGTGCTCGCCGTGAACCGTTCCGGGCGATGCCGTGGCGGGGCTCACGATGCGAGCGTACCTCGATCTGCGCCCCTACCGAACCGGTGCAAGCCCTCGCTAGACCGCGGGCACGACCTCTGCGTACTTGACCGTGTCGATGAACTGCCGGAAGCGCGTCAGCTTGCCGTCGCGGATCTCCCAGACGTGGACCGCCGGCACGTCCAGCGGCTTGCCGGTTGCTTTGCCTGTCCCCGTGTAGCGGATGACCACAGCCACGGTTCCGCCGGATTCCAGGAACTGCTCGGGCACCAACGTGAAGCCCTCGACGTCCTCTGTGATCGGCCCAAAGACGTTCTGCGCCACGGCGTCGGGGCCGCGGTACAGGCCCCCGTAGGGCATGCCCTCGGCCTCGAACCATTCGATGTCCTCGGCGAACGCTCCGAGCACGGCCGGGACATCGCCGCGCCCGAACGCCCCGTAGATGCCCTTGACGAACTCGATGTTCTGCTCACTCATGGCTCCCCCTTGGTTGACGCACGGGAGCGGCGACCGTATTCGAACGTCAGGTCTCGCGTCGGGTCCCACCGGCGGGCGCGAGCGAGGGGCCGGGGCTGCTCGAAGACCTCGGTGCGTCGGGGCAAGGGACGGCCTGCAGCCCAGCCTGCCCCCGCGGAAGGTCATGGCTCGACGAGCATCAACATCGTCTCGGGGCGAACCCCGTCGTGCTTCATCGCCTCCGCCGCGCCGTCGCTTTGCAGGGCCTCCTGGAGGCCCTCGAGGGACGGGACCTCGACGATCAGCCCTACACGATTCGAGCCATCCGGGTCCCGAAACGTCCGGGTGCTCATCCCCAACGGTCCAAAGAATTCCTCTCGCTTGGTCGAGGCGAGCCAGTGGTCGACGTCATCTACCTCATGGAACACGAGCAGGGTCGGCATTTAGGCTTGGTCCTTTCAACGACCGCATGTGTGCGGCGTTTTGCCGCACGTGTGCGGCTTTGCGGAAGAAGGGACCGAGCATAGGCCAAGTCGTTGACGTGGACGCGGGCTGGATATATGGTCGGCGGGTGCGGTACCTGATCGTCCTCGCGGCCCTCCTGGGCGCGACCAGCTCCATGGCGATAGTCCCGGGGGCAAACGCCAAGAAGGCCCCCACGCGACTGGTGGGCACCTGGTCGGGGACGTTGGAGTCGAGCGGCGAACAGCTCACCCTCACCATCTCCCGACGTGAACAGGGTGGTACGTGGAAACTGAGCCCGACGTGCTACGGCACGCTCGCATTGGAGAGCATCTCCGGCGGCTACCACCACTACAACCGGATTGCTTCACCGCAAGCGAGCTGCACCTCCGGCGGGGTCGACTGCGTGTGGCGAGAAGGGTCCAAGCAGGTGCTCGACCTGTATGTGCCGGCCGAAGGCGCGGAGAGCTCGGGCCTGCTCACACGCGTGCGCTGATCGCGGCTGCGGGCGCCGCGAGCGGATTATCGGCGCCGCGCCTCCCAGTAGGCCTCCGCCTCGGACTCCATCGCCGCGAGACGTGTGTAGTAGTCGGGGAACTCGTTCAGGTGCGCCCGCGCGATCTTGGCGGTGACCTCCACGTCGTCGTCGGTGACATTCGTGTCGGGATCGTGGGTGCCGTGCTCGAGCTCGACGTCCATCCCCATCCGAAACTGCTCGACGTCGAAGGGTGACGTGGACCAGTCGATTCCGATCCGCGCTCCTGCCGCACGCGCCTGCTCTGCGGTGAAGTGCGTGGCGTCGCCCATGAGCTCGCGGTTAGGCCATCGCCCGGTCGAGCCTAGTCCTGCGTCTGCTGAGCCGTCGGCTGCTCGATGATCTCGATGCGATAGCCGTCGGGGTCTTTGACGAAGCACAGCCGCGAGCCGCCCTCACGGACCGAGTACGGAGGCTTCTCGGGCTCGATCCCCTGGTCAGCGAGACGCGTGAGGGTCCCGTCGAGGTCGTCGGAGGTGATCGCGATATGGCCGTACGCGCTGCCGAGGTCGTAGTGGTCGACGCCGAAGTTGTAGGTCAGCTCCAGGCGCGGCATGTCGCCGTCGCCGGGCTGGTTCATGAACACGTTGACGGCCTCGTCACGGATCGGGATGCGCCCGATCTCCTGGAAGCCGAGGGCGTTGTAGAAGGCGACCGAGCGGTCGATGTCGGTAATGCGGTAACAGGTGTGGATCAGAGCCATGGCGCGTCAGTGTACGCGTACGCCGCCGATGCGTGACCCGCCCCGCTGGACCTACGGCAGGCGGCCGAGGCGTGCGTCGTGGAGCGCGTCCTCGAGGCTCCGGTACTCGGTGAGGGAGACGATCTTCCCGGCCGAGAAGCGGAACGCGTACGCGGCGGCTTCGGTCTCGCCGCCGGTGTCCGTGTCTGAGAAGCGGACCGGGACGATCAGCAGATCGCCCGCCAGCAGCCAGCCACCGGGGAGCATCCTCGCCTCCGCCGGGGTGCCGATGGGGCGCGGCGCCTGCGGCTGGCACGGAGGCCGGCGGCGGGTACGCAGGCGCAGCCGCCGCGGGCGGCGTTTGCACCCTCGCCGCGGAAACACCCGCGACGACCGGGAGCTCCAGGTGGGGGCACCTGAGCGCGCGTGCTCGCTAATTGCGAGCCTTCTCCCGGTCGCCGCGAGGCCCCTCCCTCGTGTCCTCATCCCGCTTGAGCAGGCGAACGGCCTTCGACCTAGGCCTGTTGCCTGGCTCGTCGTGGCCGGGATGAGGGCCCGCCGTCTCGGTCTGCACGCCAACAAGCTGGTTGTCGTGCAGGCCGGACAGCCCCTCCTGCGCCACGCTTTCGGCGCCCACCGCCTCGAGGGCCTCGCGTCTCGAGGCGTAGCCGGCCGCGCGCGTCAGGAAGCCGTTTGCGAACCAGGTGACCCCTGTCCACCTGAAAGCCAGCGGCTTGCCCGAACGCGCGCTCCGGCCGCGGATGCAGTATTCGGCGATCACGTAATCCTCGCCCGTGGCGACGATCTGCTCGAGCTCGTAGCGGGGCCTGCCGGTGAACTCTTCGAACAGGTCCTCGACCCAGTCCCGCCACCCCGACTCACCGCGGTAGGTGTAGTCGGAGATCGAGCTGGCGCAGTTGCGCATGTAGAAGCCGCGGGCGAGGATCTCAGAGGGCACGTCCCCCGCCTTCATCGCCGCCACCACACGCGCGTGGAGCTGGATGTTGGGCTCGCTCGGGCCAGCCTGCGGCGCCGATACGGCCAGCCGCAGCCTCTGAGTGTCCGATCCGTTCATCGCGTGCTCCTGCATCTGCCCATAGAACGCCGACCCCAAAAAAAGGTTGGGGGGGGACGCAGATTCTTTTCGCGCTTGCGATTGCGCCTGCTGAGAGGTAGATTCTTGGTGCCGCAACGGGGCCTAGGAAGGGGAGTTTGTTGGCAACCAGGGTTCGTCCCATACCGCCGAGCACGGCCGCTCGGCACGCGCTCGCGACAGATGAGCAGCTGGTCAGCTCGATCCGGGCGAGTGATCCTGCGGCGTTCGAAGCGCTGTACGAGCGCCACCAGCGCGAACTGCTGTCGTTCTGCCTCTACATGCTCGGCTCCCGGGCCGACGCCGAAGAAGCGCTCCAGGTCACCTTCGCCTCCGCCTACCGCGGGCTGCTGGCCGACGAGCGCCCGGTGGTGTTGCGCCCCTGGCTGTTCGCGATCGCGCGCAACCAGTGTCTGAGCATCCTGCGCCGCCGCCGCCCCACCGTCGAGCTCGGCGAGGAGGCCACGACCGGCAACGACCCGGCGGCCTCCGGCGACCTCTTCCGTGAGCTCGAGCTGCGCGAGGAGATCCGCCACACACTTGCAGGCGTGCGGGAGCTGCCGGAGGGCCAGCGGGCGGCGATGGTGCTGGCCGAGCTCCACGGCCTCAGCCAGTCGGAGATCGGTGTCGCCATGGGATTGCGCCCCGAGCAGGTCAAGGCGCTCGTGTATCAGGCCCGCTCGAGCCTCATCTCCGAACGCAGCGCTCGCGATGCCGACTGCCGTGAGATCCGCGAGGAGCTCGACACGGCACGTGGCGCGGCACTGCTGAAAGGGAAGCTCCGCAAACACGTCCGCGCCTGCCCGGACTGCCGCACCTACGCCGATGGCATGTCCCGCCGGCGTCGCGGGGTCGGGGCCTTCCTGCCGCTGCTGCCGTGGCTGACGCTGAAGCTGCGGGCGCTGCAGGACGCGCTCACCAGTGCCCCCACCGAACAGCTGACCTACGCCGGCGGAACCACGCTCGGTGGAACCGTCGCGGGCGCCGCGCTGGTGGCGGGGGGGCCGATCAAGGCGATCGCGGTCAAGGTCGCGGCCGGGGCGGCCCTGCTGGGCCTGTCCACCGGCCTCGGGGCTCCGGTCCTCAGCACCCCCTCGGTCCAGCACTCCGCCGGGTCCGCCATGTCCCTCGTCGGCAAGCCCGCGTGGCTGCCGCTGCTGGGCGAAGGCGAAGGTGGAAGCGGAGGCACGGGCCACCACGGCGGCGCCATCGGCGGCGGTTGGGGCGGCAGCGGGGCCGGGGTGCCTCCCGGCGGCCAGCCTCCGGGCGCGGGCGGCGGGCCACCGCTCGGCGGCGTCGAAGGTGGCGCCGGCGGCAGCGGCGGATATGGCGGCGGAGGCGGCACGGGCGGCTCATCCGGGTCGGCCGACGGCTCGGGCCAGCACGGCGGCGGCGGCGCGGCCGCTCACCACGCGGCGGGCACCACGGCCACCGGGCTCGCGGGGGCCGGTGCCGGCGGCGCCGCGGCCCAGCGCCAGCACTCGGCCGGAGGGCACCGCGGCCAATCGGCGGAAGCCGCAGGGGCCGGGGGCGTGTCAGGCTCCTCAGGAGAATCCGGCGCGTCCGGCGAATCCGGAAAGTCGGGCGAATCCCACCACTCGCGCGAAGGCGGTCACTCCCGCGAAGGCGGGCGCGGAGGTCATCCCAACGAAAGCTCGACCGAAGAACCGGCCGAAAGCGGCACCGGAA
Source organism: uncultured Solirubrobacteraceae bacterium (assembly GCA_963821425.1). Lineage (GTDB taxonomy): Bacteria > Actinomycetota > Thermoleophilia > Solirubrobacterales > Solirubrobacteraceae > Palsa-744. The sequence continues at coordinate 478,132 of CAWGDS010000004.1, read as the reverse complement.
CGACGCCGAAGCAGACAAAGGCCGATCGCGAAAAGGCGAGGGAAGAAGGGCAGAAGCTGCGGCACGAGGAACGGAAGGCCCGCGAAAAGGAACACAAGCTCTCCGAACGCGAACGCAGCGCCGAAGAACGCGCCCGCAAACACGAAAAGGCCAAGCGCCAATCCGAACACTCCCGCACCGTGGCCCAGAAGCAGCGCGAACACGAACAGAACAAGAAACAGGGCGAAAGCCGCAAACTGCGCGAACAGAAACAGCGCGAACGGGAACGGAGCCGCCGCAGCAAAGGCCGCCCCGTGCGCGGCGCCCCCGAGGAAGCCGAACCGGCTACATAGACTGCGCGGCGTGCGCACCCTGATAGTCGGCCACGGCGGTCGCGAGAGCGCGCTCGCCACACGCATGGCCGAGCACAGCGAGCTGCACGCGTTCCTCGGTCACGAGAACCCGACGATCGTGCAACGGGCGGCCTCCTCCGGGGGAGGGCACCAGCTCGGTGACGTATGCGACGCCGCCGCGGTGGCCGCCTTCGCGCGCTCTCGTGAGATCGACATCGCGATGGTCAGCGCGGACGAACCGCTGGCTGCGGGCGTGGTGGACGCCCTGCATGCCCAGGGCACGCGGGTGGTGGGCCCCACGCGGGCGGGTGCGGAGATCGAGTGGAACAAGGTGTTCGCGAGGGCCCTGCTGGGCGAGGTGGCGCCGGAGTCGGTCCCGCGGCTGCGGGTGGTGCACGCCCCGGGGGAGCTCTCGAGCGCCTTCGAGTACTTCGGCGAGACGCCTGTCGCCGTCAAGCCGGCCGGTCTCACGGGCGGCAAGGGGGTGAAGGTGATGGGACCCCACCTGGCCGATCACGAGGCCGCCCGCGAGTACGCCCGCTCGCTGCTCTCCAAGGGCGAAGCGGTGTTGATCGAGGAGCGGATCACGGGCGCCGAGTTCACGATCCAGGCGATCAGCGACGGGCGCACCGTCGTGTTTCCGCCCTCGACCTACGACTACCCCTATCGCTACGACGGGGACGAGGGACCGGGCACCGGCGGGATGGGCTCGCTGTCGATGCCCGAGCCGGCGCTGCCGTTCATGAGCGAGGCCCACTACCAGCGGGGATGCGAGATCGTCGAGCTGGTGATCGAGCGTCTGGGCGCGGAAGGCCGCCACTTCAGCGGCGTCATGAACAGTGGCTTCTTCGCCACCGCCGAGGGGGTCAAGGTGATCGAGTTCAACGCCCGCTTCGGGGACCCCGAGTGCATGAACATCATGAGCCTGTTCGAGGGCAGCTGGACGGAGGTGATGGGCCAGATCAGCGCAGGACAGCTGACCTCGGCCGCGGTGCCGCTGCGTAAGGAGGCGTCGCTGGTGCTCTACCTCGTCTCGCCCGACTACGCACTGCGCAAGGGCCCCGCCTACGACTTCGGGCTCGACCTCGCCCGCATCGAAGCCGAGGGCTGCCATGTGTTCTTCTCCTCGGCGGTGGCCACCGGCGAGAACAGCTATCGCACGGTCGGCACCTCCCGCGCGGTCGCGCTGGCGAGCACGGCGGCCTCGCTCGAGCAGGCGCGCGAGCGGGTCACGAAGTGCGCCGAAACCGTGCCCGTGCTGGAGTGGCGCCGGGAGGTCGGCGACGAACGCTACCTGCGGGGGCTGCGACGGCTGGTCGAGACCTGCGAGCATTCCGCGCTCTAGATGATCGTCGAGATATCGACCCACCCACAGTTCGTGTCCAACACGTTCCTGGTCGCCGACGACGACGGCGGGCCCGCCTTCTTCGTCGACGCAGGCGGTCCGGTGGAGCCGCTGCTCGAGGCGGCCGAGCGGCTCGGGCTGTCTCCCTCGCACGTGCTGCTGACCCATCATCACTTCGACCATGTGAGCGACACCCCGAAGCTGCGCGAGCGCTGGCCCGGCCTGCGCGTGCTGATCAGCCCCACCGAGCACGAGCTGCTCGCGGCCACGCGGCTTCGAGGTCGGCGAGCTGGTCGAGATCGAAGCCGGCGAACGGCTGCCACTCGGCAGGCTCGAGGTCCAGGCCGTGGCCACCCCCGGGCATACCTCGGGGATGCTCTCGTTCGTGATCAGCGAGCACGACGGATCGCCCGATGGCGGCTCGGGCTCCCTGGCTCCCGGCGCGGTGTTCACCGGCGACACGCTGTTCAAGGACTCCGTGGGCGGCGTGCGGGCGCCGGGCCACAGCACCTACGAGGATCTGCGCGAGTCGATCATGGGGACGCTGATGCAGCTGCCCCAGAGCACCGTCATCTATCCCGGCCATGCCGACACCACGACGGTCGCGCGTGAGTGGGAGTCCAACCCCTTCATCCGCGTCTGGCGGGGTCTGGACCCGGAGGGCACGGAGGCGTGCACGGCACTCGACCGCCCGGCCACGCTCGTGCTGAGCGCTCCCGACTACGACGGAGGGACCAAGGCCTGGGTCCGCTGGGAGGACGGCAGCGATGACATCGTCCCGGGCTCGAAAGTGACGCCGGCCGCCTGAGGCCCGCCGGCGGGGCGCGAAAACCCGCTCCAATAGTCGGGTTCTCGTCTTCGGCCCAAGTAGCATGAGGTGGGGAATGGCGCGCGAGGACGAGAAGATCCCGAGCTCGCGCGCGCGGCGAACGGCAACGGTGGCGACATTGGCGGCGAGCGAGGCCGTCAAGCAGTTCGGCACCCGCGCTGCGAACCTCGCGCGCGACGATCAGGCCTCCGAGGAGGCGATGTCGCGCCGTCAACTGGAGACGGCCAAGCAGATCGTGGCCGTGCTGGGGACGATGAAGGGCGCCGCCATGAAGCTCGGACAGGTGATGTCGTTCCTCGACGTCGGGCTGGTGCCCGAGGAGCACCGCGAGGAGTTCCAGCGCGAGCTCGCCAAGCTCCGCGACGCGGCCCCCACGGTGTCCTTCAAGCAGATGCGCCGCGTGATCGAGGAGGACCTCGAAGGCCCGATCGACGAGGTCTTCGAGAGCTTTGACGAGGAGCCGATCGCGGCGGCCTCGATCGGCCAGGTCTACCGCGCCAGGCTCGCCGACGACGGCCGCGAGGTGGCCGTAAAGGTCCAGTACCCCGGCGTGGCGGGCGCCGTCAGGGCCGACCTGCAGAACCTCGACATGATCATGCGGCTGCTCAAGCGGATGACCCCGGGGCTCGATGTCAACGCCATCACCGAGGAGATCAGGGAGCGGATCGTGGAGGAGCTCGACTATGAGCTCGAGGCCCAGAACCAGCGCTCGCTGGCCCGCATCTACGCGGGCCACCCGTTCATCTTCGTGCCCCCGGTCGTCAGCTCGCTCTCGCGCGAGCGGGTGCTGGTCAGCGAGTTCGTCCACGGCGTCGGCTTCGAGGAGCTCAAGGAGCGTGACCAGGACGAGCGCGACCGGGCGGGGGAGATCGTGTTCCGCTTCTTCATGGGAAGCCTCTATCGCCACCGGCAGTTCTCCGGGGATCCCCATCCCGGCAACTTCCTGCTGCTGGCGGACGGCCGCATGGCGTTCCTGGACTTCGGTCTGTTCAAGCGCATGGAGCCGGCCCCGGTGGAGCTCGAGCTGGCCGCCCAGCGGGCCGTCGTGGAGGACGACGCGGCGACCCTCCACAGCCTGCTCGCCACGTCCGGCTTCCTGCCCGAACCCGAGCGCGTGGATCCCGAGCACCTGTTGGCCTTCGTCACGGAAGCGATCTGGTGGTACACGACGGCCGACGAAGCCGTCCTGCTGTCACCCGAGATAGCCACCCAGGTGATGATCGAGAGCTCGGACCCCCGCTCGAGCTACTTCCGCGAGATGCGCCATCAGGCGATGCGCCCCGAGCACCTCTTCGGGCGCCGCATGGAGATGCTCACGCTCGCCGTCCTCTCCCAGCTGCGGGCCCGCGCCAACTGGCACCGGGTCGCCCGCGAGTGGATCTACGGAGACGACCCCGTCACGGAGCTCGGACGCGAAGAGGCCGACTTCTACGGGCGTCGGGAACTGCACCCCACGGGCTGACCGCCGCCGCCATCCGGCGGGCTGCGGGGAAGGTTCTTGCCGCGGCTCGTTGGTGCCGTTATCGTTTGCCTCGCCGGCCGACGCGGGGCGGCTGCTGGCACCAGGATCGCGGCTGGATGGAGGGGAGATCGCGTGGGGTGGGGCGGAATGGAAACCGTCAGCGGGTACGGATGAGCCAGCCGATCGCGGCCGCGCTCGTCTCCGGCGCTTTGGTTGGGGCGCTGGCGTTCTCGCCCCTCGCCGGCGCGCAGGAGATGAGGGCCGAGGCGTCGGCCAACCCGGTCGCCGCCGGCACCGTACCGACCGCCGAGCAGGAAGCGGCCCCGGCGACGCGCGGCCCCGCGGGCTCCGCCGAGGGAGACGTCGCTGCCTTGAAATCGGGCGGCGCAGGACGCATCTCGCTGACCCCGTCCATCACGCGCCCCTACTGGGTCTGTCCGAAAGGCAGGTGCAACGCGATCGTCGACCCGAAGCCGGTGAGGGCGCGGGGAACCTCCCGGCTAGTCCTGCCCGATGGGGTACATCAGCTCGAAGGCGGGGGCGAAGAAGGGGGCTATGACCCGCAGGACCTGCAGTCGGCCTACGACATTCCGACCACCGGTGGCGCGGGGGAGACGATCGGGATCGTCGACGCCAACGGCTTCCCGGGAGCCGAAAGCGCGCTCGCGGTCTACCGCGAACGCTACGGCCTGCCGCCGTGCACCCACGCCAACGGATGCTTCCGCAAGGTGAACGGGCAGGGCCAGGAATCGAACTACCCGAAGGAAGAAGGCGGCTGGAAAACCGAGCAGGCGCTGGACATCGAGATGGTCTCGGCGGCATGTCCGGAATGCCGGATCCTGCTCGTGCAGAGCGAAGGCGCCTCCAGCGCCGCGCTCGACCAGGCGGAGAACACGGCCGTACGCCTGGGCGCGATCGAGGTGTCCAACAGCTGGGGCAACACCGAACAGAACTGCAACCCGCTTGCGTTCTGTGAAGAAGAGGAGCAGAAATTCTTCGATCATCCCGGCGTGATGATCTTCTTCGCCGCCGGGGATCACGGCTACGACAACACATTCAACCACGGCGACTCACCCGATTACCCAGCGTCGCTGCCGTCCGTGATCGCCGTCGGCGGGACGGCGCTGCACCGTGCGAGCAACGCGCGCGGATGGTCGGAGGAAACGTGGTACGAACCTGGCCGCGAAGCCGGTGGTGGCTCTGGTTGCAGCCGCTTTCCCAAGCCCTCGTGGCAGGTGGACCCCGGCTGCCCCGGCCGGATGACCGAGGACGTCGCCGCCGACGCTGCCTGTGAAACACCGTTGTCCGTGTATGACGGGGCGTGGAAGCTGATCTGCGGGACCAGCGCCTCCTCGCCGCTGCTCGCCGGCATCGAGGCGCATGTCGAAGAAGCCGTGCGGCAGGTTCCCGGGGCGGAGGCCTTCTACGAAGGGGCCGGCGCGTTCAACGACGTGACCCGGGGTGTCAACGGCGAGTGCCCCGCGAGCCCGGCCGTGGCGTACTTCTGCCGCGCCGAGCCCGGATACGACGGACCGACCGGCGTGGGCACACCCGAGGGCCCGCTGCGGCTCCTCGGTGCGGCGCCGACGGTTGCGACCTGGCCGGTGCAGGAAGTCGGCTCCGGGCGGGCGACGTTGCACGGCTACGTGTCCCCACACGGCATAGCCACCTCCTACTGGTTCGAATACGGGACCACGACCGCCTACGGCGCGAGCGCGCCGGTGCCCGAAGGGTCGGTCGGGGAAAGCGGCCAGGCCGTGGCCGAGACGGTCGGCGAACTCCAGGGTGAAACCGTCTACCACTACCGGCTCGTCGCCCGCAACGCCGACGGGACCACCTACGGCCCCGACTATGCGTTCTCGACCGGCGTGCCGAGCGTCGCGACCGTCACGCCCGCAACCGGCAGCGAGGACGGGGGCGAGACGGTGAGGATCACCGGCGCGAACCTCACCGGTGCCACCTTGGTGCATTTCGGCTCCCGCGAACCGCGTCAATTCGAGGTCGAATCTGATCGGTCGATCAGCGCCACCGCCACGCCCGGCACGGGCCTCGTTCAGGTGACCGTGACCACGCCCGCCGGAACCAGCGTCGTCGCCGGCCAGAACCCGTTCGTCTACAACCCCCTCGGCCCGGTTCTGTCGTGGGGCATCGGCGCTCTCGGCGACGGCGAAACCCAAGACAGCGACGTGCCGGTCGAAGTCACCGGTCTCGACGAAGCGCGGGCGCTGTCCTCCGGATGGTGGCAGGGCCTGGCCCTGACCAGCGCTGGGAGTCTGATGGCGTGGGGCGCGAGCCCCTTCGGCGAGATCGGCGACGGCACCTACGAACAGCGCAACACACCGGTGCGCCCGTGCGCGGAGGGGGTCGCCGAATGCCCCGACGGGCCCTACCTCGAAGACGTCACCCAGATCTCCGCCGGGCGCCTGGCGAGCCTCGCCCTGCTCTCCGACGGCACGGTCGCCGCGTGGGGCGGCAACTTATACGGCGACCTCGCCACCGACACCGAACGCAACCCCTATCCGTTGCCAGTGTGCACGAAGTTGGAATCTCCCTGTCAGCCGGAAAACTACCTGCGCGAAGTGGTCGAAGTCGCAGCCGGGGCGGACTACGGCCTCGCACTGCTGAAGAACGGCACCGTCGTCGCTTGGGGTGAAAACGTCTACGGGACGCTCGGTGACGGGACCACCAGCGGTCCCGAAACATGCGGTTCGGGCTCGGAAGCCTCGCCCTGCAGCCGCGTCCCGGTCCACGTCAGCGGTCTCAGCGATGTGAAGGCGATCGCCGCCGGCGCCTTCCACGCGCTCGCGCTGCTCGACAACGGCAGTGTGATGGCGTGGGGCGAAAACGAATTCGGAGAGCTCGGCGACGACACGGACACCGCCAGCAGCGTCCCGCAGCCGGTGTGCGCGATCGGCGCCCGCCCGCCCTGCAAGCACCGCCTCGAACGGGTGAAGTCGATCTCGCCCGGCGACGCCGTGAGCTTCGCGCTGCTCGAAAACGGCACCGTCGCGGGATGGGGCTGGAGCGGCGCCGGCTCACTCGGCGACATCAAGGGTGACGGACCCGAAAAATGCCAGGGCGTGTTCGAATGGAGGTGCAGCAGGGTGCCGCTGCTGGTCAAGAACGTCAGCAAGGTGCGCACGCTCGCGCAGGGGGAGCGGACGGAAAGCGGACTCGTCGAGCTCGAAAAGGGCAATCTCGAGACGTGGGGATCCAACTTCGGAGGCGTGCTCGGCAACGGCACCCCAGAATTCAGTGGCGCTCCGGTCGGGGTGTGCGCGCCGCTGGCCGCCGGCCCCTGTCCCGAAGGGCCGTACCTACAGGGTGAGGTCACGGCACTCGCCTCCGGGAGCAACGACCTGGTCAGCCTGCAGAGCTCCTCCGCCCCGCTCGTCGATGAGCTCTACCCCAGCTCCGGGCCACCGGCGGGCGGCACCACGGTCACGGTGTTCGGCGGCAATCTCCTCGGTGCCACCGCGGTCAACTTCGGAACCGCGCCGGCCGAGCGCTTCGAAGCGGTCTCCGGCGACGAGCTCGTCGCGGTCGCGCCACCTGGGAGCGGGCTCGTGAACGTCACCGTCACTACGCCCGAAGGGACGAGCGTGACCGGCGCGGGGGATCGTTTCGTCTACGGCGAAGGGCCGCCCGCAGTGGCGACCGGGGAAGCGACGGGTATCGGGAACGAAGAAGCCACGCTCAACGGCAGCGTCAATCCCCTCGGCGCCGCCGACGAATGTCGCTTCGAATACGGCTCCACGCCCGCCTACGGCTCGAGCGTCGCCTGCGCCTCGCTGCCCGAAAACGGCAACAGCTTCGTCCCGGTGTCGGCCACCGTCACCAAGCTGAAACCGGACACCACCTATTACTTCCGCGCGGTCGCAAGCAACGCCAGGGGCACCACCTACGGTCTGCAAGAGACGTTCGGCACCGCCCAGCCGCCCGAACTGGGCCGCTGCGAGAAGCGGTCCGGAGCCGCCTCGGGCAGCTACTCGAACTCTCGCTGTACGAGCCCCAGCGCCGGCGGAGACAGCGGTCGATACGAATGGGTTGCGGGCCCGGGCGCCGGGGGAACGTTCACCGCCGCCGGCGGCGCCTTCATCGTCGAACGGCTGATCCGGGGCAAGGACAGACCGGTGCTCGAGTGCAGCGGCAGCTCGCTCGCCGGTGTCTACGCCGGTGAATACGAAGCGCTGCTCACCCTCACCCTCACGGGCTGCAGCTCCGGCGGCATCCCGGCCAGCAGCGCCGGCGCCGCCAGCGGCGAAATCGTCGCTCCTCTGCGTGGGGAACTACAGAAACTCGCAGGGCCCAAGGGCGAAACCGGCCTCAGGCTCGCCAACATCGAAGGCGAAGACCTGCTCACCTACGAACTGAGCTTCGGTGGAACGGGCCTCAAGGAGGAGATCGCGGGCTCGATCACCGGCACCCTGAAGTCGACCGACAAGATGTCGTCCAAATTCTCGTTGACCACCAAGTCCAAACCCGGCGTGGACAAAGAAGCCGCCTTCAAGACGAAGTGGACGATCGCCAACGGCGAACCACTCGAGGTCAAAGCGAGCGTGTAGCGGCTCTCGCCGGCGCCGGCGCGGGCGAGGTACGAGAGCTGTGCTACCAGGCGCACCTACAGCGTCTGGATCTGTACCAGGCTCGTGGTTCCGGGCCGTCCCGAGGGCAGCCCGGCGGTGATCCCCACACGATCGCCGCGGTTGCACCAGCCGAGCTCCACCACCCGTCGGGCGGAGTCGGCGATCAGCTCCTCGGTGGTCTCGTGGCGGCGGATCGAGGCCGCCTGCACACCCCACATCAGCCCACAGCGGCGAACGGTCTCCCGCCCGGGGGAGAGGGCGTAGATCGGCACCCTCGGGCGGTGCGCCGAGACCAGCCTGGCGGAGCGGCCCGACAGCGTCGGCACCACGAGCGCGTCGAGGCGCAGCTCGCGGGCCGCGTCGCAGAGGTTGTGGGCGATCGTGTAGGCGGGGTCGGAGGCGGTGCGGTTCACGCGCGTCTCGTTCCAGCGCTCGTAAGGGGCGATCGACTCCGCCTGCTCGGCCACCGCCGCCATCATCTCCACCGCCTCGACCGGATAGGCGCCGATGGCGGTCTCCTGGGAGAGCATCACGGCGTCGGTTCCGTCCAGGATCGCGTTGGCCACGTCGGCCACCTCGGCGCGGGTGGGGCGCGAGGAGGCGACCATCGAGTCGAGCATCTGGGTGGCCGTGATCGATGGGCGGGCCATCCATCCCGCCAGCTCCAGCAGCTGCTTCTGCACGATCGGCACCTGGGCGATCGGCAGCTCGATGCCGAGGTCCCCGCGCGCCACCATCACGCAGTCGGCCGCTTTCAGGATCTCGCTGGCCCGCTCCACCGCCTGCGGCTTCTCCATCTTGGCGATCAGCGGCAGGCGGGTGTGCTGGCGCACGTGTTCGACGTCCTCGGGGGATTGCACGAACGACAGCGCGACCATGTCGACCCCGATCTGCTCGCCGTGGCGCAGCAGGTGGAGATCCTCCTCGGGCATCACCGGCAGCCCCTTCACGGGCCCCGGGATGTTGAGGCCCTGACGGGAGGCCACCGCGCCACCCACCTCGACCTCGGTCTCCACCTCCTGGAGGGCGGTGCGCACCCCCACCACCCGCAGCCGCACCGAGCCATCGGCCAGGTACATGATCGAGTCCGGCTCCACGGCCTCGGCCAGCCCCGGCCAGGTGACGCTCATGTGGTGCGCGTCGCCGGGCTGGTCGCCGTCCCCGCACAGGAACGTGAGGTGCTCGCCGGGGGTGAGCTCGACGAGGTCCTCCTTCAGTGGCCCGATCCTGAGCTTCGGTCCGGGGAGGTCCTGGAGGATCGCCACCGGCCGTCCCACGCGCCCGGCGGCGTCGCGCACGCGACTGACGGTCTCGGCGTGCTCCTCGAGGGTCCCGTGGGAGTAGTTCAGGCGCGCGACGTCCATGCCGGCCTGCACCAGTCGCACGAGCGTCTCCGGCTCCCGGGAGGCCGGTCCGATCGTGGCGACGATCTTCGTGCGACGCATGCTCCCAAGGTATCGGTCCATCCGGGCCATTCCGGCGTGCCCAGCCCAGGCCCCTAAGATCGGCGCGTGCTGGGACCCTCGCGACCGCTTCCCCGCGTCGGCGCGCGGGTGCGCATCGCCCGCTTCGGGGGGGTCTACGAGCCGGCCACGATCGTTTCCGTGGAGGAGGAGGGCAGGCGCCTGCGCGTGCGCGCCGACGGCGGCGAGGTGCTGGACTTCGTGCTCAACCGTGCCAGCGCGAGGTTCCTCGCCGAGGGGGTCGCCGGCGGGGAGCGCCTGGAGCTGTCGGCCTAGACCCTATGACGCAGGTTGGCCGTCGGGCTGGCCGCCGGGGTAGGTAGGCCGGACACTCCTCGCGGGGGTTTGTCTGGCCGGAGAACGGCTCCGGCTGACCCCAGAAAATTGAGGAGGTCCGGCCGTGACTGGAATTGTGACGTGGGCGGGGCTTGATGTCCATGCGCGCTCGACGCATGCAGCGGCGATCGATGTCGCGACAGGGGAGCTGGTGCGTGCGAGGTTTGGCCCGGGCATCGAGGAGCCCGTGGCGTGGCTGGGGGGTCTCCCCGGCCCGGTGCGTGCTTGCTATGAGGCAGGGCCAACCGGCTTCGGGCTCTATCGCGCCGCGAAGAGAGCTGGCGTGGATGTGCAGGTCATCGCGCCTGGCAAGACACCACGGGCTTCCTCTGACCGGGTGAAGACCGACCGCAAGGACGCCGAGCTACTCGCGCGGCTACTGCTCGCCGGCTCTTTGACGGCGGTCGTCGTCCCACCGGTCGAGATCGAGTTCGCCCGCGAGCTGGTGCGTGCCCACGATGCGTGCAGGCGGGATCTGATGACTGCTCGTCACAGGGTCTCCAAGATGCTGCTCCGGCACGGCCGGGTCTATCCGCAGCCGAGCACCTGGACCGTGGCTCACCGACGCTGGCTCGCCAGTCAACAGTTCGAGGAGTCTGTGAGCGACCTTGTGTTCGCTGATTTGATCGCGGCCGTCGACGGGCTGAGCGCACGCAAGGCACAGATCGCCGAGCGACTTTCGCGCTTGGCCCAAGACGAGTCGTGGTGGGCGACGGTCGCGAGGCTCAGGTGCTTCCGGGGAATCGACACCCTGACCGCGTTCGCGCTTCACCTCGAGCTCGGCGGCGACTGGCAGCGCTTCGAGCACGCGAACGCCCTCGGTGCCTGGCTTGGGCTGACCCCATCCCTTCACCAGTCCGGCCAGTCAGCCCATCACGGCTCGATCACGAAGACTGGGTCCGGGCTCGCGCGGCGGCTGCTGGTCGAGTCGGCCTGGCACTACGGACGCCCCCCGCGCATCGGGGTGACCCTCCGAAACCGCCAGCAAGGCCAGCCCGACCACGTCTTGCAGATCGCCAACCGTGCCCAGCAGCGACTCCACCGCGTCTATCACCGCATGCGCGCCCGCGGCAAGCCCCACAACGTGATCGTCGTGGCTTGCGCCCGCGAGCTGGCGTGCTTCCTCTGGGCAGCCGCGACAGCCGACTAACCCGCCCCGACAGCTCCACCGGTCGGGAGGCCGGGGCGCCGGGCCACCAGCGGCCGGCACGCGCGATCTCCCTATGGGCAGCACCCAACACGAGTGCCACGCCCGCTCCTAGAGAGCGCAAGCCGGCAGCACGAAACCGGGCCCTGGGGTACCCAACCCCCGCATCATCAGACTGGCAACGCCGACACCGAGCCCGACGCCCCGGCCTCCCGACCACAACCAACGCCCATCAACCGGGCGAGATCAACCCTGCCCACTTGACAAACGCCACGACATATCAGTGAGCCCGCAACTCCGGGAAGTGCTCGGCGCAGTGCTCGCGCATCACGTCGCGGACCCACGCCCGCTCGGAAGTGGAGGCGGCCCGGAAGCGGGCCAGCAACTCGCGCTGGCGCTCGATCGGGGCGCCGGCGATGACCCAGCGGCTCGCGAGGCGCTCGAACAGCAACTCGAGCCCCCTCTGCCAGGCGTCGTCCTGGGTGGCGGCCGCTGACATCCCCTCGCCGGCCATCACCCGCCCGTACTCGCTGCGGGCGCCGGGCGTGAGCGAGCCCCGCAGGGTCAGCACGTTGCCCTGCGGGTCGGTGTAGTCGCTGCCGGCGGCGCGCAGCCTGGGCTGGCGCCGCGAGCGCTTGCCCAACGCCCTAGGGCGCCTCGGCGGCGCGTTCGAGGTCGCCGCGGACGTCCCCGCTGAGCGCTCCCGCGTGCCCCGGCCAGGCCACCGCCGGTTCCATCGCCGCGAGCTTGCGAAGGCTCGCCCGGGCCTGCTCGGTGTCGTAGTTGTAGAGGTCGTCCGGCAGGTGGGCCGAGGAGTCCCGGCCCCACATGTCGATCAGGTAGAAGGCGTCGCTGGTGATCGCCAGCCGGTCGCTCTCGCGCCACAGCCCGATCTGTCCGGGGGCGTGGCCGGGCAGCTCGATGACCGTGAAGCCCGCGACCTCGTCGCCCTCCTTGACGGTCCCGGAGATCTTCACCGGCCCGCCGTCCCAGGCGTAGCGGTGGAACAGTTTGTGGAGCTGGCGCTGGGGGAACGGCAGTCCCTTCAGGCCCTCCGGCCAGTAGCGAAAGCCGCCGCTGCCTTCGGCGTCCTGCACTTCCTCGGGGTGGCACACGACCGGTGCTCCGAGCCCCGGGGCGGTGCCGCGGTGGTCGGTGTGGGCGTGGCCGAGCACGATCTGGCGAATGCCGCCGAGCTTGGCAGCGGCGGTGGCCACCGAGCGGGTCATCGTGCGCGCCCCGGCGTCGAACAGGATCACCTGTCCGTCGTCCTCGATCAGGTACACGTTGCAGCGCCCGGGCTGTCCCTGCAGGACCCACACCCCCTGGGCCACGAGCTCGGCCTCGCCGCCCATCAGCCTCCCGCTGACGCGGGTCTTGGCGTTGAAGGCGCCGGTCATGCGCTGTTCGGCGGGGGAGTCTTTGGGCGGCATCATCCCGATCTCGCGGGCGAAGCTCATGCTGTCGGTGAACGCGTCGTTGGCCTGGATGAGGCCGTCCTTGACGGTCAGCAGGTCGCAGCCTTCGAGGTCCACGACACTGCCCGTGGGGCTGATGCCGGAGAAGCTCCCGGGGCCGGCGAAGGTCCCGCGCATGCGCCAGTGGACCGCGCAGCGATCTCCCTGGGCGGTCGTCGAGACGACCTCCATCTGCAGATCCGGGATCGCGCCCAGCATCTCGGAGATGAAGGCCCGCACGCCCTCGGGGGCGAGCACGTCGAGCTGCCCGCGGACGTTCTCGCGGCCGCCCTCGGCCCACAGCGCGACCGCGCCGTCGAGGTCGCGGGAGTCGATCGCCTCGAAGTAGCGGCGGGCAACGCCCTCGGCCTTGGCGGGCGAGATGCGTTTGCGTTTGCCCGCCAGCTCCTGCATGTTTTCGGCCACCTCCTGCACCTTGCTGCTGGTGGCGCTTGAGCTCTCCGACTGTTCTGCCATCCCCGTCTCCTTCCAGGACCGAGCGAGGGACGTAGTCTAGTCTGCGGCCGGTGGCCGATGTGGCGCGCAAGCGCGAGCTCGGGCGGGGCGAGCGCGTCCTGCCGGGTGTATACCGCCTGCGTCTTCCCCTGCCCTGGCCGGGCGTTCCCCATTGCAATGCCTGGGCCGTGCGCAGCGACGGCGGCTTCGTGCTGTTCGACACCGGCATGCACGAGCCGGACTCGCTGGAACAGCTCGAGCGCGCCCTGGCGATGTGCGACCTGCGCCTGCAGGACACCCGCCTGGTGGCCTGCACGCACGCTCACACCGACCACTGTGGCCAGGCGCCCACGATCCTCGAGGCGGCCGGGTGCGAGCTGTGGATGCACCCCAGCCACGAATCCCTGGACCGCATGATCGAGGACCCCGAGGCGCTGTTCGAACGGCGCCTGGAGGTGGCCCGCCAGAGCGGCGTCCCGGCCGAGCCGCTGGCGCGCTACGCCGCCGAGCAGGCTCGCAGGCCGGCGGGCAGCGGCATCGCCGGACCGATCCACCCCCAGCGGGATCTCCTCACCGGGGTCCGCATCGAGACCGACCTGGGCGAGTGGATCACCTATGAGACCCCCGGCCACGCCCCCAGCCACGTGTGCTTCTTCCAGCCCGACCGGCGCCTGCTGATCTCCGGCGACCACCTGCTGGGGCGCATCTCGCTGTTCTTCGACTACGGCTACTCGCCGGACCCGGTGGGCGAGTTCCTCGACTCGCTGGGCACCGTCGAAGGCCTCTCGGCGCGCCTGTGCCTGGCAGGTCATGGGCGCACCTTCGCCGACGTGCAGGCCCACATCCGCGGCAATCGCGACGCTCGTGAACGAACGTCTGGACCTCGTGCAGGGGGCCCTGCAGGAGGGCGAGCAGACCGCCTTTGAGCTGATACCCAGCGTCTACGGCCAGACGCCGGGGGCGCGCAACGCCCACTGGCTGCTGTCGGAAACGCTCTGCTTCCTCACCCACCTGCAGGCCCAGGGCCGCGCCCGGCGGATCGCGGGCGAGCCCGAGCGCTGGCGGGCTGCATAGCCCGGCGCCACGGACGCAGAGCTGCATAATCTGAGCGATGCGCATCGATGAGATCCTCGCCCGCGGGGGCCCGGTGTTCTCGTTCGAGTTCTTTCCCCCGAAGACGCCCGTGGGCGAGCAGAACCTCGAGGCGGCGCTGGCCGAGCTGGTCAAGCTCGAGCCGGCGTTCGTGTCGGTCACCTACGGCGCGGGGGGCTCGACCCGCGAGAAAACGATCGAGATCGTCAAGCACATCTCCGAGCGCTACGGGCTGGAGGCGATGGCCCACTTCACCTGTGTCGCGGCGACCGTGCCGGAGCTGCGGGCGACGCTCGATGAGATGCGGGCGGCGGGGATCGACAACGTGCTCGCGCTGCGGGGCGACCCTCCCGCCGGTCAGGAGACCTGGACCGCCACCGAGGGCGGTCTCGAGTACTCCCATGAACTGGTGGAGATGATCGCCGGCGACTACCAGTTCGCGATTGGCGCCGCCTGCTTCCCCGAGACCCACGTCCACGCCACCAGCCCCGAGGACGACCTCGAACACCTGGCCGCGAAGGTGGACGCCGGAGTGGACTTCCTGATCACCAACCTGTTCTTCGACAACGACGCCTACTTCGCGTTCCTGAAGCGGGCCAGGGGGGTCGGAATCACGGTTCCGATCATCCCGGGGATCATGCCGATCACGCGGGTTGGCCAGATCCAGACGATGGCCGAGAAGTGCGGTGCCTCGATCCCGCCGGGCCTGGCCCGGGAGCTGGCCCTGCGTGACGAGGACGAGGGGGCGGTGCGCGACTTCGGCGTCGCCTACGCAACCCTGCAGTGCGCCGAGCTGCTCGCCGCGGGGGCGCCGGGGATCCACTTCTACACGCTCAACCGCTCGCCGGCCACGCGGGCGATCCTGAGCGCGTTGAAGCTCGCCAGGCCGTGGGAGCGGGCTGTCTACCCGGGCTCGATCTCGAGCCCCGAGGCGACCCGCGGGGAGCCGTCGGCGGCCTCGTAGCGGACGTCCACCGAGTCGTCCTGGCGGTAGGTCCCCACTCCCCACGCGCCCAGCAGCCAGCGCCAGCCGCTGATCTTGTCCTTGCGCAGGTCGCGCTCGAACAGGAGCGTGCCCTCGCGGACCTCGTAGTCACGGCCGAGTTCCTGGCGGACGCCGTTGAGGTACACCTCGAAGGTTCCTCGCACCTCCGCTGGGAGCCTCACCGTTGAGCGCGTCATCGCCGCGCCAGTCTAGGGCCGCAGCGGTGCCGTGCGCCGCCGCTGGCGGGCGCCGTAGGCGCGCTGGCGCTCGCGGCCCGCGTCCACGATCGCGCATACGTCCTCGGGCTCGGCGGCGAGGGAGATCAGCTCGAGGTCGCCTGGGCCGATGCGCCCGTCGGCCAACGCCCGCTGGCGCAGCCAGGCCAGCAGCCCGTCCCACTCCCCCTCGCCGAGCAGGATCGCCGGGAAGTGGTGGATGGTGGCCGTCTGGATCAGCGTCAGCGCTTCGAACAGCTCATCGAGGGTCCCAAAGCCCCCGGGGCAGATCACGAACGCGCAGGCGTAGCGCACGAACATGACCTTGCGGGCGAAGAAGTGGCGGAAGCGCAGGCCGATGTCGAGGTACGGGTTGGGCGCCTGCTCGTGGGGCAGCTCGATGTTGCAGCCGACCGACAGCGCCCCCGCCTCGCGCGCTCCGCGGTTGGCGGCCTCCATCAGACCCGGCCCGCCCCCGGTGATGACCGCGTAGCCGGAACGCCCGAGGCAGCGGCCGAGCTCGCGCACGAGCTCATAGGTCGGGTGCTCGGGAGGAGTCCGGGCGGAGCCGAACACCGTGACCGCCGGACCGACGTCCGCCAGCGCCGAGAAGCCGGCCGCGAACTCGCCTGCGATGTCACGGACGCGGGCCGCGTCGGCGGCCCTCACCTCGGGGGGCTCGTCTCCCAGCCACAGCAGCAGCTCCTGGTCGAGGGTCATCTCGTAGCCGTCCCCGGTCCAGCGGTCCCCGCTCTGGTCCTGCTCCCTGTCCATGCGCTGCAAGCGTATGCGCCGGGCTGGCCGGCAACGGGCCCTCGCGGGAGACACCCGCGCGGCTGTCACCCGGCTGGCCGCCGCTGCCTCTAGCCTGCTTGCCGATGCGTGCGGCTCCCCTGAAGCGAGACCCGGCCGGCGAGGAGATCCGCTACGTCGTGCGTCGCTCCGAGCGGGCGCACAGCGTGAGGGTCAACGTGCACCCCCACGCCGAGGTGGAGGTGGTGCTGCCGGCCCGCGCTCCCGAGCGGGCGGCGGCGGCCGCGATCGAGGAGCTGCGGCCGTGGATCGAGCGGCGCCTGGCCGAGGCCCGCCGGACGCTTGCCGTGATCGCGCAGCGCGGGCGGACCGTCCCCTACCTGGGGCACCCGCTGGCGCTCGTCCCACAGCAGGGTCGGGTGCGCGTACACCGCAGCGGCGAGAGCCTGCTGGTGCCGGCGGGCGACCCGCTGCCCGCGCTGGAGCGCTTCTACCGGCGCGCCGCCCGCACCGAGGTCGCGCCGCGGCTCGATCGCGCGACGGCCATCCTGGGCAAGCCCTACGCCGGCCTCTCGATCCGCGGCCAGCGCACGCGCTGGGCCTCGTGCTCCTCGGACGGCGACATGAGCTTCAACTGGCGGCTGATGCTGGCCCCCGAGCCGGTGCTCGAATACGTCGTCTGGCACGAGGTCTGCCACCTCCAGATCAGCGACCACTCGCGCCGCTTCTGGGCGCTGCTGGGCCGGCACTGGCCCGAGTACCGCGCCCACCGCAAGTGGCTGCGCGAGTACGGCGCCACGCTCGTGCTGGCGGCTTAGCCGGTGACGCTGCGCCTGTCCGCCCGGCGGCGGGCGCTCGTGTCGTTGGCCTAGCCGCGCTGGTCGATGGGGACGTAGTCGCGGTCGCGGTCGCCCGTGTAGATCTGCCGCGGGCGGGCGATCTTCTGCTCGGAGTCGTCGACCATCTCCCGCCACTGGGCGATCCAGCCGCTGGTGCGCCCGATCGCGAACATCACCGGGAACATCGCCACCGGCAGGCCGAGGGCCTCGTAGATCAGGCCGGAGTAGAAGTCGACGTTCGGGTACAGCTTGCGAGAGGTGAAGTAGTCGTCGTCCAGGGCCCGCTTCTCGAGCTCGGTGGCGACCTCCAGCAGGGGGCTTTTGCCGCGCACCGCGAACACGTCGTCGAGGTATTTGCGGATGATGCGGGCACGGGGGTCGTAGTTCTTGTAGACGCGGTGGCCGAAGCCCATCAGGCGCTCGTTGCCCGCCTTCACCCCCTCCAGGAAGGAGGGGATGTTCTCCACGCCGCCGATTCTCTGCAGCATCCGCAGGGCGGCCTCGTTGGCGCCCCCGTGCAGCGGCCCGTACAGCGCGGCCACACCCGCCGCGACGGCGCTGTAGGGGTCCACCCGGGTCGAGCCCACGCCCCGCACGGCGCTCGTGGAGGCGTTCTGTTCGTGGTCGGCGTGCAGGATGAAGAGCACGTCGAGAGCGCGCGCCAGGCGCGGATCCGGCTCGTATTTGAGCTCGGTCATCTTGTACATCATCGAGAGGAAGTTGCTGGCGTAATCGAGGTCGTTGTCGGGGTACACGTAGGGCTGGCCCATGTTGTGGCGGTAGGCGAAGGCGGCGAGCGTGGGCATCTTCGCCAGCAGCCTGATGATCTGGGCCATGCGGATGTCCGGATCGCTGATGTGGTTGGCGTCCGGATAGAAGGTCGACAGCGCACCCACCGAGGCCACGAGCATGCCCATCGGGTTGGCGTCGTAGCGGAAGCCCTGCATGAACTCCCTGATGTTCTCGTGCACGAAGGTGTGGATCGTGACCTGGTGCACCCACTCCGCGAGCGCGTCGAGCGTCGGCAGCTCGCCGTTGATCAGCAGGTAGGCGACCTCCAGGTAGCTGGAGTGCTCGCACAGCTGCTCGATCGGGTAGCCGCGATGCTGGAGGATGCCGGCATCGCCGTCGATGTAGGTGATCGAGCTGCGGCACGAGGCCGTATTCATGAAGGCCGGGTCGTAGGCCATCAGCCCGAAGTCGTGATCGTCGATCTTGATCTGGCGCAGGTCCAGGGCGCGAACGGTGCCGTCGGTGATCGGCAGCTCGTACGAGCGCCCGGTGCGGGTGTCGGTGACGAGCAGGCGCTCCTCGGCCGATGCGCCGTCGCCGCCGCCGAGACCCTCGGTCGCGCCGCTGTGCCCCTCGACCGTCGACTGCTCGGTACTCATATCCATCTCCTATCCACGGTTGCTGGAGCTCCTACTGATTATGCGCATGTGGGGCGTCCTCACCGGACCCCCCGGGGCCCGCCTAGTGGCGCTGCAGGCGGTCGATGGAAACGCTCGCCCGCACGCGCGCCGGCGGTCCCGGCTCGGCGATCCCGTGGGGGCCCCGGCGTGGCAGCCGCGGCAGCCGCGGACGCGGGTGATAAGGGTGCAGCGGGTGCGGGCGCGGGCCGATGCCGCCGTCCTGTCCTCCCGCCGTCTCGGGCGTCTGGCGGACCGCCCAGCGGACGATCAGGAACAGAGCCACGATCGGGATCTTCAGCAGGAACATGAGCCAGATGAAGGTCCACGTGGTCACGCCGTCAGGATGTTACCCACTGGTGCGTCCGTGAAAGCCCCTGATGGCCGGGCGCCACGCAGGCGCCGCCGGAGCCCCCGGCAGCGCTCACCCGCGCAGCGTCAGCGGGGCGCCGCTGAACTGCGTCATGGCGTGCAGTTCGTGGATGCGGTCGACGATCTCCTGGCCGCGCAGGCGGGCCACGCGGTCGGTCCCGAACTCCTCGACGTTGAAGGACGCCAGCACGCTGGCGTGGGCCATCGCACGTCGCAGCAGCTCGTCGGAGAGCTCCTCCCCGGGGTGGGCGGCGATGTATCCGACCAGACCTCCGGCGAACGTGTCGCCGGCGCCGGTGGGGTCGATCACCGTCTCCAGCGGGTAGGCGGGCAGCGCGAAGAAGCTCTGGGGGGTGATCAGGGCGGCGCCGTACTCGCCCTGCTTGGCGACCACCACCGATGGCCCCCGGGTACCGGCCGGGGCGTCCTCCGGGGGCGTCCAGGAGAGGACCTCGCGGGCGGCTGCGACGAGATTCGGCTTGTCCGTCAGCTGGCGCAGCTCGGCGTCGTTGAGGATCACGCAGTCGACGCTCGTGATCGCCTTCACCAGCGACTCGCGGGCGATCTCGATCCACAGGTTCATCGAGTCGAGCGCCACGAAGCGGGCGTGGGGGAGCTGCGAGCGGACCTCCAGCTGCAGCTCGGGCTGGATGTTGGCCAGGAACAGCACCTCGCTGGAGCGAGAGCGCTCCGAGAGCTTGGGGGCGAAGCCCTCGAAGACCCCGAGCTGGGTGTCGTGGGTCTCGCGCGAGTTCAGGTCCCAGCCGTACTCCCCGTGCCAGAAGAAGGTTCGTCCGCCGGGCACGTGCTCGATGTCCGAGACGTCCACGCCGCGGCCCTCGAGCACCTCGAGTTGCGCCTCGCCGAAGTCCTCGCCCACGGGCCCGACGACCCGAACCTCGTCGAAGAAGGACGCCGCCAGCGAGAAATGCACGGCGGCCCCGCCGAGCATCCGCTCGCGTTCCCCGAAGGGGGTCTTGACCGTGTCGTAGGCGATCGATCCGACAACCGTGATCGGCATGCGGCGCGCACCTTAGAGCACGCGGCCCCCCGCGAACCGGCCGTGGCCCACTCCGATAGCCTGGGATTTGCGGGTGAGAGCGATCCAGATGACCGAATTCGGGGGCCCGGAGGTGCTGAAGCTGGCCGAGCTGCCCGTGCCCACTGCCGGTCCCGATGAGGTCCTGATCCGGGTCAGCCGGGCGGGCCTGAACTTCGCCGACACCCACACCCGCACGAACTCCTACGTGCAGAAGGCGAGCCTTCCGCTGATCCCCGGCGGAGAGGTGGCGGGGGTGCGCGAGGACACCGGCGAGCGGGTCGTGGCGCTGGTCGGCAACGGCGGCTATGCCGAGTACGCCGTGGCGCCCGCGGACCGCGTGTTCGGAGTGCCGGACGGGCTCGACGACGGCAGCGCGCTGGCGATGATCGTGCAGGGAACCACGGCCTGGCACCTGTACCGGACGGCCGCGCACGTGGCCCCGGGGGAGACCGTCGTGGTGCACAGCGCCGCCGGGGGCGTGGGATCGCTGGCCGTCCAGCTCGGGCGGGTGTTCGCGGCGGGCCGGGTGATCGCCACCGCTTCGGGCGAGCAGCGGCGCGCCCTGACGTTGGAACTGGGGGCCGACGCGGCTGTCGATCCGGCGCCCGAGGGTCTCACCGCGAGGCTGCTGGAGGCCAACGCCGGGGAGCCCGTGGACGTGGTCTTCGAGATGTACGGCGGCGAGGCCTTCGACGCCTCCTACCGGGCGCTGGCGCACTTCGGGCGGATCGTCGTGTGCGGCATCTCCACGAACGTCCCCAACGAGGTCAGGACGGGATCGCTGCTGCGCCACTCCCGCGCCGTGGTGGGCTTCTACCTGTTCCACTGCCTGCAGCGCCCCGGCATGTTCGGGGAAGCGCTCACGGACCTGTTCGCACGCGGCGCGGCGGGCGAGTTGAAGGCAGTCGTGGGGGCCACCTACCCTCTGTCAGAGGCCGGCCAGGCCCAGACCGACCTACGCGAGCGGCGCACGACTGGCAAGCTGCTGCTCGATCCCAGCGCCTGACCGTGCCCGATCAGCGCTCGACCACCTTCGCGTTCTAAGCTCAACGCCTCTCGACCACATGGCCAGGACATTCGCCGAACTCGGTCTCTCCGAGCCCCGCCTCCGCGCGCTGGCCGACGTCGGCTACGCGGCCCCGAGCCCGATCCAGGAAGAGGGGATCCCGCCGTTGCTGCAAGGACGCGACGTGATCGGCCAGGCCCAGACCGGGACCGGCAAGACCGCGGCCTTCGGGCTTCCGATCATGGAGTACGTGGACCCGCGCGAGGCCACCGTGCAGGCGCTCGTGCTGACGCCCACGCGGGAGCTGTGCATCCAGGTGACCCAGGCGCTGCGGACCTACGGCGCCCACAGCGGGATCGACGTGGTGGCCGTCTTCGGGGGCGCCCCGATCCGCACCCAACAGGCCCAGCTGCGGGCCGGCGGCCACGTGGTGGTGGGGACCGTGGGGCGGGTTCTGGACCTGATCTCACGCCACTCGCTGATGCTCCACGACTGCCGCTTCGTGGTCCTCGACGAGGCCGACGAGATGCTCGACCTCGGCTTCCTCGAAGACGTGGAGAGGATCCTCTCGCTGACCCCCTCCAGCCGCCAGACGGCGCTCTTCTCGGCCACCATGCCGCCGCCGATCCGCAAGCTCGCCGACCGCTACATGTATGACCCGGTGATCATCCAGGTCGAGGCCGCGACCCTGACGATCGACACCGTCGCCCAGTTCCAGCTGCCGGTGGACGCCCGGGCCAAGCCGGAGAAGCTGGTGGAGGTGCTGCGGGCGGAGAAACCCGACCAGGCGATCGTGTTCGTGCGCACCAAGATCCGCGCCGACCAGCTGTTCCGCACGCTCCGCGACGGCGGCCTGAACGTGCGTGCCCTGCACGGCGACATGACCCAGGGGGCCCGCGACGGGGTGATGCTGGCCTTCAAGGGCGGGCGCGTGCCGATCCTGGTGGCCACCGACGTGGCCGCCCGCGGGCTGGACATCTCAACCGTCACCCACGTCATCAACTACGACGTGCCCACCTCGCCGGACACCTACGTCCACCGCATCGGCCGCACCGGCCGGGTGGGTCGCTCGGGCCGCGCGATCACCTTCGTCGAGACCCGTCAGAAGCGTGAGCTGGAGGCCATCGAACGCCACATCGGCACCAGCATCACGCAGTGGGAGAAGGGGGCGGTGGCGCCTCCCACGCCGGTCAAGGAGCGCCCCCGGCGGCACTCCAAGCCCCGCGTCTCGCGCGACGACGACGGTGAGGGCTACGTCAAGCTGGTACTCGGGGCGGGTCGCTCGGCGGGCGTGACCGTGGCCGACATCGTTTCCGCCGTGACCTCCGCCACGGGCCTCGACGGGGAGGCGGTCCGCGACGTGTTGGTGCTGGACCGCTTCGCTTTCCTGTCCGTGCCGGCGGGCGACGCCGAACGCGTCATCGACGGGCTGGACGGGCGCAGCATCCACGAGTGCGAGCTGACCGCCGAGCGGGTAGGTTAGGAGCCATGTCCACCGCCACGATGCAGACCACCGAGGGGCCGATCACGTTCGAGCTGTTCGATGCCGACGCCCCCAAGACGGTCGAGAACTTCCGCAAGCTGGCCGGCGACGGCTTCTACGACGGGCTCACCTTCCACCGCGTGATCAGCGACTTCATGATCCAGGGCGGCTGCCCGGAGGGAACCGGCACCGGCGGCCCCGGCTACACCTTCGAGGACGAGTTCAACGACCACAAGGTCGTCCGCGGAGCGCTCGCGATGGCCAATGCGGGCCCCAACACGAACGGCTCGCAGTTCTTCATCGTCACCACCGGCGCCGCCCCGTGGCTGGACGGCAAGCACACGGTGTTCGGCCAGGTGAGCGAGGGGATGGACGTCGTGGACCGTCTGGAGGCGGTCCCGACCGACGGCCAGGACCGTCCCTCCGAGCCGATCGGGATCACCTCGATCGAGCTCTCCGAGTAGCGCCTCCGGCGCACTCGCTCCCCCGCTGATTCGCCTCCGGCGGAGTAACCTTCGATACAGGCACAGCGAGCGAGAGGGAGAGTCAGATGGCCACGGTCGAGCAGCATGTCCCGGAGACGCAGAACGGCGCGCCGGTCGCGGCCGATGTGATCCCGGTCGAGAACCCGGCGACGGGCGAGATCGTCGCCACCGTCCCCAACCTCAGCGCCGAGGCGGTCGCCGAGATGGCCGCCCGCGGACGCGCGGCCCAGCCGGAGTGGGAGGCCTATGGCTTCGAGGGCCGCGGACGCGTGCTGCGCCGGGCCCAGAAGTGGGTGATGGACAACACCGAGCAGATCGTGGAGACGATCGTCTCGGAGACCGGCAAGACCTACGAGGACGCCCAGCTCGCCGAGATCGGCTACGCCGCCGCCGCCTTCGGCTTCTGGGCCAAGGAGGCCGCGGGCTACCTCGCCGACGAGAAGGTCAAGTCCAGTCAGCTGCTGGTCAAGGGCAAGAAGCTGATCCTGCGCTACCGCCCGATCGGCCTGGTCGGCGTGATCGGCCCCTGGAACTACCCGCTCACCAACTCCTTCGGAGACTGCATCCCGGCGCTGGCCGCCGGCAACTGCGTGATCCTCAAGCCCTCCGAGGTCACCCCCCTGACCTCGCTGCTGCTGGCCGAGGGCCTGCGCGAGTGCGGCCTGCCCGAGAACGTCCTGCAGATCGCCACCGGCGACGGCGCCACGGGGGCCGCCCTGATCGAGAACGTGGACATGATCATGTTCACCGGCTCCACCCGCACCGGACGGAAGGTCGCCGCCGAGGCGGCCTCGCGGCTGATCCCCTCCTCGCTGGAGCTCGGGGGCAAGGACCCGATGATCGTGCTCTCCGACGCCGACCTCGAGCGGGCGGCGAACTTCGCCACCTACTACTCGATGCAGAACGCCGGCCAGACCTGCATCTCGATCGAGCGCGTGTACGTGGAGGAGCCGGTGTACGACGAGTTCGTGGCCAAAGTGTCCGAGAAAGTGCGCCAGCTGCGGGTCGGCAAGCCCGAAGGGCTCGGCACCGTGGAGGTCGGGGCGATCACCTTCCCGCCCCAGCTGGACATCATCAAGGACCATGTCGCCGACGCCATCCAGAAGGGGGCCCGGGTGCTCACCGGGGGCAAGCAGGTGCCGGGCCCGGGGCGCTTCTACGAGCCGACCGTGATCGTGGACGTGGACCACTCGATGAAGTGCATGACCGAGGAGACCTTCGGTCCGACGCTGCCGATCATGCGCGTCCACGACGCCGACGAGGCCGTGCGCCTGTCCAACAGCTCCCACTACGGCCTCGGCTCCTCGGTGTTCACCCGTGACGTCAAGCGCGGCGAGCAGATCGCCAGGCGCTTGGAGGCCGGAGCCGCCAACGTCAACGACGCGATGATCAACTACACCGTGCTCGAGCTGCCGATGGGTGGGGCCAAGGCCTCGGGTCTCGGCTCCAGGCACGGCGCCGGCGGGATCCGCAAGTACTGCTCTCAGCAGGCGATCGTGGTGACGCGCCTGGGCATGAAGAAGGAACCCTTCATGTATCCCTACAAGGCCCGCACCTCGCGGATGCTGGGGCGCATGTTCAAACTGCTCTACGGACGCGGCAAGCGCGACTGAGCCGGACCGGCGCCCGTCGGCCCGCTGGGCTGTGCTGGGCGGGCGCCCGCCCGCGGTGATCGAAGCGGACGGGCTGCCGGCCCGTGAAGGCGCCTAGACGGGCTCGGCCGCCCGCAGCGGCATTCCCAGCAGGCGCTCCAGCTCGGCCACCGTCTGCTCGGAGTCGGTGTGGTGGATTACCTCCATCCCGAGCTCCCGGGCGGGGGTCAGGTTGAAGGGCAGGTCGTCCACGTACACGCACTCCTGCGGGGGGACGCCGGCCCGCTCCGCTCCCAGCTCGTACATGCGTTTGGAGGGCTTGCGGATCCCCTCTTCGGCGGAGATCACGACGCCGTCGAAGAGCTCTCCGAACATCGAGCGGGGGTAGCGGTGCACGCCCCACGAATTCGACACCAGCGCCGTACGGATGCCCCCGCGGTGGGCCCGGCGGACGGCGTCCACCACCAGCTCGTCCGCGTGGACACCCGAGAAGAGGCCGTCGATCAGGCCCTCCGGGGCGACGTCGAGCAGGTCCGCGAAGCGGCGCTCGAACTCGTCCTCGGCCAGCTTGCCCGTCTCCAGCTCGATCAGCAGCTCGCGCGCCTGCGGGTCGGATTTGAAGCGGCCCACAAGCTTCGACGGCTCGATCCCGGCACGTACGCAATATGCGTGAAAGGAGGCGAACAGGTTGGTCGTCAGCACGCCACCCCAGTCGATCAACAGCCCCTTCAACGGCAGCTGCCCGTTGCCGTCGGTGCTCGCCCCCTGGGCCTTTGCGTCCGCCTGCGTACCGTCCTCAGACTGCGGCTGTGCCATGTGCGACCTCCTCCGCCTGGCGGGCCAGCTCGAGTACCCCGTCTCCGAATGTCTTCAGGTAGGGGTCGTCGGTGGTGCCGGCCAGGGCGCGCTTGTAGTTGCCCTCCATGAACACGATGCTCTTCCACAGCGCAAGCGTCGTGTACCAGCGTACGTCGCGCATCGAGCGCCCGGACAGCTGCTCGTACAGCGCAATCAGCTCTGCGCGGGTGGGGAAGCCCTCGGCGCGGGTGACCCGTCCGAGGTGCTCGCGCAGGCCGCCTTCCGGGTCCGAGGGCTCGGTCCACATCATGCACAGGTAGCCGACGTCGGCCAGCGGGTCGCCGATCGTGGCCATCTCCCAGTCGAGGACCGCCTCCAGGCGGGCGGGGGGCCGGGAGGCGAACAGCGTGTTCCCGAGCCGGTAGTCGCCGTGGACGATCGTGGCCGGGCCGCTGTCGGGCAGGTTCTCGGCCAGCCACGAGCCGACGCTCTCGACGGCCTCGATCTCGCGCGTCTTGTTGAGCTCCCAAAGGCCGTTGAAGCGCCGCAGCTGGCGCTCCAGGTAGCCGGTGGGTTTGCCGAAGTCCTCCAGCCCGGCGGCCCGCCAGTCGACCGAGTGGATCTCCACCAGCGACTCGATCAGCTGCTCGCCGATGCGCCTGCGCTCGGGTGGGGAGTCCAGCTGCTCGGGGACGCTCGCCACGATCACCTCGCCGGGGACCCGCTCCATCACGTAGAAGGGGGCTCCGATCGTGGACTCATCCGAGCCCACCGCCAGGACCTTCGGAACCCGCGCCCCGGTGCCGTCCAAAGCCTTCAGCAGGCGCGCCTCGCGGAGCACGTCGTGGGCGCTCGGCGGCAGGGGCCCGCGGGGCGGGCGGCGCAGGACCGCCTCGCTGCCGCCCCGCTCGATCAGGTAGGTGACGTTGGAGTGCCCGTCCCCGATCGGGCTGGCGGTGACCGCGCCCTCGCCGATACCGTGGGCGTCCAGGAACGCCTCCAGAGGGCGGAGGATCAGCAGGGGAGGGCGGCTGTTAGCCTCGCCCTCCTCGGGGGTCTGGACGATGTCGTCTGGGGCCACCGGGGTACTCATGGCTGACGCGAACGCTACAAAAGACCGCAACCTTGGCCGTGCCGACGTGTCAATAGTCCCCATGCCAACGCGTTCGAAGCACACCCTCATCGCCCTGCTCGTAGCGCTGTTCGCGCTCTCGGCGGCCGCGCCCGCAGGCGCCTCCCACGGCCAGACCGTGTACTTCGAGGCCTCGACCTCGCTGCTGAACCCCGCGACCCGCGCGAAGACCTTCGAACAGATGCGCCATCTCGGGGTGCGGGCGCTGCGGGTGGAGCTCTACTGGAGCCGGGTCGCGCCCGCGCCCACCAGCGCCACGCGCCCGAGCTTCAACGCCAAGGAACCCGGCAGCTACGAATGGAGCCTGTACGACCCGATCCTCACGGAAGCCAAGCGGCTCGGCTGGAAGGTGCTGCTGACGGTCACCTCGCCGGTGCCCCGCTGGGCCACCTCCAACCTGAAAGCGCCGTACATCACAAGGCCCGACAGCCAGGACTTCAGGGAATTCATGACCGCCGTGGGGCGCCACTACAACTCCGACGTCAGCAGCTACGCGATCTGGAGCGAGCCCAACCACCCCGCCTTCCTGGCGCCCCAGTTCAACTCCAACGGCTCGCCCGCCTCTCCACGCATCTACCGCGGCCTCTACCAGGCCGGCTATCAGGGCCTGCAGGAAGCGGGCGTGGCCCACCCGCAGGTGCTGTTCGGCGAAACCGCCCCCACCGGCTATGACTCCGTCAAGAGCCTGCTGCGGATCGAAAGATCCAAAGCCCTCGTGCACGACGTGGCCCCGCTCGCCTTCCTGCGCGAAGCCCTGTGCCTGAACTCCCACTACCGCAAGGTCGGCTCGTGCAGCGAGCTGCCCATGAGCGGCTACGCCGAGCACGCATACACGATTGCGGTGCCGCCGAGCTACAAGACCCCCGGAGCCGACAACGTCACGATCGGGGTGCTCTCGCGGCTCTCCAACGCGCTCAACAAAGCGGCCGCCGTGCACGCCCTGCCGGCGGGGCTGCCGATCTACCTGACCGAGTTCGGCGTCCAGAGCCTGCCCAACAAGCAGCTCGGGGTGCCGGTCTCGGTGCAGGCCGAATACGACGCGATGGCCGAACAGATCGCCTACAACAACGGCCGCGTGGCGGCGTTCTCCCAGTATCTGCTCGAGGACGACCCGGTCGGGGGAGCGCCCGGGGCGAGCGCCAACGGCGGAACCGTCGGTTTCCAGACGGGTCTGGAGTACGCCAACGGCAAGCCGAAGCCGCTCTACTACGCCTGGCCCGTGCCGCTGGTGGTGAGCAAGCGCCACCACGGCTACTCGCTGTGGGGTCTCGTGCGCCCGGCGGCGGGGAAGGCCACCACCGTGACCGTGCTGGTACGCCGCAAGGGCTCCTCCAAGTACCGCACGCTGCGCAACGTGCGGACCAACTCGCTGGGCTACTGGACCCTCAGCTCGAGCACTCCGGGGAGCCTCTGGCGCGTGCGCTGGGTGAGCCCCGAAGGCGTGCGCTACGAAGGTCCGGCGATCCACGCCCACTGACGGCGGCGTGATCGGGGCACGCTGAGCGGAGCCGCCACGGGCCTACGATGGTCTGGAGATGCCGGAGCTGCCCGAGGTAGAGGTCACCGCCCGCCTGCTCGAGCGGGCGATAGCGGGGGAAGAGATCGTCTACGCCCGGGTGCCGGGGATCAACGCCCTGCGGAGCTTCGAACCGCCGATCGAGGAGCTGGTGGGCCAGCGGGTGGCGGCGGTGCGACGGCGGGGCAAGCACCTGATCGTGGAAGGCGACGGCGGGCTGGCGCTGCTGATCCACCTGATGTCCGCCGGGCGCCTGCAGCTGTACGAGAAGGCCGCCGGGCCGCGGGACCGGACCTCGAGGATGCTGCTGGGGCTCGGGAGTGGGCGCGAGCTGCGCCTGCGGGAGTTCGGCTCCAAGCAGGCCGCGTGGGTCAAGCCCGTGCCCGGCGAGGCGCTCGAGGACGAGGACCCGCTCGCCTCGCTGGGCCCGGAAGCGTGGCCCGAGCCCCCGCCCCTGGGCGAGCTGCTCGACGCGCCGCGACCGCTGCACGCCCTGCTGCGCGACCAGCACGTGATCGCGGGGATCGGGCGCTCGTGGGTGGACGAGATCCTGTGGCGCTCGGAGCTGTCCCCGTACAAGCGCGGCTCGGACCTGCAGGAGCAGGAGCTGGCCCGCCTTCAGGAGCAGATCCCCCAGACCCTCGGCGGGGCGATAACCCACTACGAGTCGGTGCTCTCGCTGCCGATCCCCGACAAGCTGCCGATGCCCCTGATCGTGCACCGCCACGAGGGCGAGCCCTGCCCCCGGTGCGCCTCCACGCTGAAGTCCGTGCACTTCGAGGACTACGTGATCGCCTACTGCCCCACCTGCCAGACCGAGGGGCGCGTGCTGAAGGACCGCCGGCTCTCCCGCCTGTTGCGCTGACGGCTGCCGATTGACAGGTCCGAGGTGCCATGCGATGCTGCTCCCCGGTCCACGCCGGAGGGGTAAACGTGAGCCGGCGGAACAACGCAAGACAGGGGCAGGGATGAGAGCGATCAAGTTCGCAGGTTTGGCCTTCGCGGCGACGGCCCTGTCGCTCGCACTACTCGTCTCCGGCGCCCAGGCCGGCGAATACGGACACTGCGTGAAAACCGAACGGGTGTTCAAGGTCTTCAAGGGCCAGTACCTCGACAAGGGCTGCACCAAAAAAGCCACCATCCAGGAAACCCAGGCCGGGGGTACGGACAACAAGTGGGACTGGGAATCGGGTCCGGGGCCGAGCCCCGTGCTGTCCGCCAAGGGCAAGGTCGTGACGCTTCAGATGGGCGGGGAAGCGGGGTCGATCACCTGTGAAAGGCACACCTCCACGGGTCAGCTGAGCAGCTCCAAGGAAGCCTCGATGCAGATCACGTTCAGCGGCTGTACGTGGTCGGCGACCGGCGAAACCTGCGAAAGCTCGGGACAGGTCGCGGGCTCGCTGGTGTGGCCGGTGTTCGACCGCCTCGTCGATCACGGCGAACACGGACACGGCGGGGGCGAACCGGCAGAAGGCGAAGTGTGGAGCGAACTGACCGTCTTCCCGAACGCCGAATTCACCTGCGGAGCGGCGAAAACCTCGTTCGTCGTGTTCGACGGTGTGGCCGGCGTGACCAGTGGCAAGAGCGTCAGCGCGATGGGCAAAAAGGACGCCACCGCGTTCGGCCCGGGCAAAGGCGAACAGAACCTCGAAGTGTTCTTCGCCAACCCGACCACCAGCAAACTCGAACGCCTGCACGCCACCCTCACGGCCGAAGACGCGGTCAAGTTCGAAGAACGGATCGAGGTCCGGCTGTAGGGGGAAGGGGGACGCGCGGACGCGCCCGGTGGGGCGTCCGCCGGCCGGGCCCGCCGCTCAGCGTCGCTGTCGCTCGAGGCCCACGGCCGCCAGGCAGCGCTCGCCTACGAGCCGGCGTGTGCGACTTTGAGGCGGTTCCCGTCGGGATCGACGATCACGCTCTGGCGCACCGAGGGTGCGATCTCCTCGACCGGGCCGGGGAGGATCCCGCGCCCGGCGACCTCCGCGAGGAAGCGGTCGAGGTCGTCGACCAGCAGCGTGTGGGGTGCCGGCCCGGGAGGCTCCGCGTCGGCGTACAGGCAGAGCCAGCCGCTGTCGGTGAGCCGCCAGGCCGCCTCGCGGTCGTTCGGCACCAGGTCCGGCGGGCGCCCGAGGAGGCGTTCGTACCACTGCACCGCGGCGTCGCGATCGGCGACCGGGATCCCGGCGAAGAGGTGCTCGGCGGCCATCTGCCCCACCGTATCCTGCTCGCGCCCGGACCGGGATCGGCGGAGCCCGGCGCGCGCCGGCCGGATCCAGGGGTGCGAGACTGCTTCGGCCGGTGCGTACCAACCGCTCGATACCCGACGTCGTCGTCGTGCCCGTCCTGACCGTGTCCGACGTGCGCGAGGCCGTTGACTGGCTGGGAGAGGCCTTCGGCTTCACCGAGCGCCTGCGTATCGGCGCGGGGCATCGCTCCCAGCTCGACGTTCCCGGTGGCGGCGCCGTGATCCTCGCCGAGGTGCGACCCGACACCAGGGTCGCCGGCGCTGGGGTCTCGCACTCGGTGCTGGTCCGCGTCGAGGACGCGGCCTCCCACTTCGAGCGGGCGAAAGCCGCCGGTGCGACGATCCTGATGGAGCCGACGGACTTCGAGTACGGCGAGCGCCAGTACGCGGCAGAGGACCCCTTTGGCCACCGCTGGACGTTCTCCGAGACGCTGTCGGACGCGGACCCGGGCGACTGGCTCCAGCCCTGAGTCAGAGTGGCCTCCGACGGACAGCCCGAGGACGCCGTCGCATCCTCCCAGCCCGCTGAGCCGTTCGCCCTCCCCAGCAACTTCGTCACGCTTGCGCCGAAACAGCGTCGCGAGATCGTGTGGGACCTGGCGCAGGCCCGTTCGCCTTCCGGCGACTCGCTCACCGAGACGATTCGCCATTCAGATCAGGACGGCGAGCCTGCCGCGATACCGGCACTGACGGTGGCCCTCGAAGCCGATCCGGACAGGCTCGTCAAACGACACGCCGCATTTGGGCTGGCGCGCATCCCGGACGAGGCCGTCGTGGACCCGCTGATCGGCGCGCTGGCGCTGGCGGACCGAGCCACGAAAGGTCATGCGATCCTGGCGCTCGGCCGCTTGCGGGCACGCGAGGCGGTGCCGGATCTCGTGCCCTTGCTCGGCGATCGCTATGCACGGATGCTCGTTGCCAACGCCCTCGTTGTGATCGGTGACGAGCGGGGTCTGGCCCCGCTCAGACAGGCCGCCACCTGCCTCTCTCCCGTCCGCCGATATCACCTCCGCAGGCGTGTTCGGGCGCTGGAAGAAGCACTCGGACAGGGCCCTCCGGGCCGGCCACGATTAGCATCCCGAGGCGATGATCGAACCCGTCGAGGAGGCCCCGCGGCGTAATGGCTGACTTCGGCCAGCTGGTGGACCGGTTCCGCGCCGAGGCGCACGTGGCCGACGCGAAGGGAGAGGGCGTCGCGGCGGAGCGGCTGCGTGAGCTGGCAGACGACATAGGTGAGATGACCGGCGAGCAGCGCGAGTGGCTCGAACGGGCCAACGAGGACGAAGTCCGTGGCTTTGTGCGGGCCATACGCCTGCTGACCGGCGGCGCCTAGCCGAAGGCTGACACGTAGGGCCGTCCGGCAGAAGTCCACATAAGGCCTCCCGACCCCCGGCAAGGCCTCCCGTACACTGAGCCGACCCAACCCTAGGGGGACAGGATGGCCGTTGGACTCCGCATCAAGCTGCCCGGCGTCAAAGCCGACGAATTCGATCGTGTGGACGCGGCGATCGACGTCCGTGGCAATCACCCGGACGGGCTCATCTTTTCAGCGTCGGGTCCCGTCGAGGACGGCTGGCGCGTGATCGACGTCTGGGAGTCGCGTGCCCACTTCGACGCCTTTGCTGCAGAGCGAATCGGTCCGGCCGTTGCCGCGACCGGCGTTTCAGTGCAGCCTGACATCGCCGAGTTTCCGGTGCACGAGTACGTCTCGCGCGCCAGCGACTCCGCGAAGGAGTAGCGCCTCGCCCGTCCTTCGCGGGAGAGAACACTTTGGCGCTTGCCCACACGATGCGTGAGGAGAGAGACGAATGCCTGCATATATCGTTTTGATGCAAGAGGTCGATGACCTCGACCGGTACCTCAGCGAGTACGTTCCCGGGGTGGTGCCGTTGCTGCAGAAGCACGGTGCCGAGCTGGTGGTTGCGGGTTCCGATGCCGAGCCCGCCGAGGGTGAGCCGCCAAACAGCACAGTCGTGATCCGCTTCGCCGACGCCGATGCTGCCTGGGGCTTTCTGAACGACCCCGACTACCAGCCGGTGAAGGAGATCCGGTTGAGCACCACGTCGCGGGGGCAGATGGTGGTCGCGCCGGAGTTCACGCCGGCCCGCTGACGGTGTGTCGCCGGACGATGCTCAGAGCCTCATGTGAATGGCGCGGCGTCGCGGATGTGGTCAACGCGGTGGAGTTCGAAGCACCGAGACGCCCGCAATTCGTTCAGGGCCAGCACCTGACTGACGCTGGGCGAGACGACTGCTTTCACGCAAAAGGGCTATTCGCCGGGTGGTTCTCAATGCCGAGCTGGCTAGCGTAGGTCGTGCAACGATCGGGCCGTTGTGCGCTGCTTGGGTGGCTGCTTGCGCGACTCGGCCTAGTCGCCCGGGCATGCCGGATCAGATGCCGCCGGTGCGAGGGGGCAGAGCGGCGCAGAGAACCATATTGCTTCCGTGGCGATCGCCGACTGGGATTCACTGAATGGGCGGCCCGTCCACGCGACCGTCCACGGCGCGAGCATGTTCGCGGGCCAGCGGCTCGCGGGGTTGAACGCTGGCACAGCCCTGAGCGTTTGTTCGTTCGAAGAGACCTGCTCCGGGGCGCTGAAGTGTCCGCCGAGGTCACCCACCGCTGCGAACACGGGACCCCCGAAGTTGGGCGGTTCCAGCTTGATCCACGTGACCAGTACGCCGCGCTGACCGGCGGCCGCTGCCACGTCGGACTCCTGTTGACCGGGTGGAGAGACCGCGTGAGCGGCGCCGTAACGTGACCCCGACATCGAAGCGACGATGACAGCGGTCGGGACGGGCACCGAGCTCGCGCTCGGCGAACCGACCCGCGTGAGGAAGGCGACCAGTGGTGCACCACCGGAAGGTCCCGCAAGCGCTGGGGCCAGGCTGACGCCGATGCTCGCCCCGTTCAGTCCGTAGGTGCTTTTCCAGAGGAGCTGCGGGGAGGCGAAGCGCCACGCGCCGGCGGGCTTGACCGCCGCCCGGACGTAGCCCGGGGATTCGCATCCGCCCTCGCATAACTGCGTGGAATACCAGGCGACCACCGTCTCGCCGTTGGCGGTGACGAAGGCGGAGACGTCGTTCTCGTGACCCTCCGCTGCCGGCCCGATGCTCTGCTGCGGACCCCAACCGCCACCGCGAGGGCGGGCGCGGGCAAACATACGTTCATGCGGCTCTTTGCTGGCGAAGGCAATCGCCATTGCCCCGCGTGCGCCGACAGCGGTTTGCACCTGTTCGGCTTCGGCCGAGCCGTTCAGGAGCTGCGGCGCACCGAAGCCCTTGCCGGCGGCGCGGACGCTCGCCCAAACCTTGCGGTGACCACCGTGGCCATCGGCGGAGATCCAGGCCAACAACAGGTCCCCGCGGGCGTCGCCGGACAGATTCACCCTCCCTGCAAACACCGAGCCGCTTACTTGGAGCGGACGGCCGAACAGCCCGCTTGTGGAGCCCAACGCGACAGATACCGCGCTCGTGTTGAGGCCCGTCGGCTTAAGGATCAGCTGCGCCACACGACCGTCGCCAAGACCGACGAGCCGGCGCCCGTTGAACCCGTGGGGCAACGGCTCAGGTGGTCCGAAAGGCATGCCCGCAGCGGCAACCGACTCGCCCGCCCCCCGGCTGGGATGGGGTGCGCCGGTTGAGAAGTTCCAGCTCAGCAGCTCGCCGGCCGGGCCCGCGAACAGCAGTGGTTCGCCGAACAGGGGATTCCCGGCAACAACTTTCTGCGGCGGCGTCCAGCCGGCAACCGACGCGGCCGGGGAGCTCATCTCCGCCACGGCCACGACCAGCACCACCAACGCCGCGCTCAGCGGTGCGCGCAGACGCAGGAGCCTTTCACACGTAGCCACCCCGAGGCGGATGGTAGGTCACTGCGCCTCGTGGGCGCCCTGCGGGTGCTCCCAGGAACAACTCGCGCTGTTGGTCGCAAGCGGAATCGACAGACGCGAACCCGGCTGTCGGGACGACCTGCCACAGCTCCTGCTTTGCCCGAGAAGCGCTTGCGGGTCTGAGCCCGGAGCTGATGACGTACTCGTCGCGACCGCGAAGCGGGACTCCAGCAACTCCTCCAACCCCTCGGGGCACGGCGTCGGGCTAGCCGCGAGCGCTGAGTCGAGCCTCGGGACGCGTCGGCTCGAACAGCTCGATCGGGTTCCCGGAGGTGTCCTCAAGCAGGATCTGCTTGCCGCCGAAGCCCGTGACGATGTCGTTGCGGAAGTGCGCTCCAGACTTGCGCAACAGTTCCACGGTGCCGTCGAGGTCGTCGACCTCGAGCATCAGGCGGTTCCAGCCGCCCGGTGATGGTCTGGTTCCATCCGGCATCGCCTGCCCGCCACCACCGGCTCCGCTCGGCGCACTCAGTGCGAGCCGAAGGTCGCCGCGGGTGAGCATCGCGAACGTCGGGGCGGGGTGCATCATCTCGTCGAAGCCGAGCTGCTGGCAGTAAAAGGCGATTGCGGCGTCGACGTCGTCGACGATGTAGCGAACGCCAACGGTAGCCATGTGGGTTCCTCCTTATCGGTCGTTGCCCTCAGGGTCACGTGTACAGCTCCGGGTCCTGTTCATCGATCTGGATGACCGTCCCGTCGGGGGCGTGGACGAACAGCGAGCGTCCCCACTCCTGGTCGACGACGGTGCCCTGAGGTGGGAAGCCGGCCGCCCGCAGGCGCCGCTCCAATGACTCGAGCGGCTCCTCGGCGATGAAGTTGACGAGCATCCCGTCTCTTCCGTGGCCGTCGGCGGCTGTGCTGCTGTCGTGCAGGGCGAGCTCACCGCCGGCCGCCGTGAGCTCGATCCAATGCCCGGTTCGCGCTCGCGCCTGCACTTTTAGGCCGAGCGCCTCGTAGAAACGCATCGCCTCGTCCACGTCGGGAACGAAGTGGATCGGACGCACCCTCATTACGCCTCCTCTTCGAGCGAGTCGAGGTGCTGGGTGAGCGCCACCTCGACGAGCCTGGACAGCGAGGTGGCATGATCGATCGCGGCGTGCTTGGCACGCCGAATCAGCGTCGGCGGGAGGTAGACGTTGAACTGCTGCTTGTCGGTGTCTCGCTCGCGCGAGGACGCCTTCGGCCCGGGCGCAGCCATGCACCGATGCTAGCAAGCTAGCCGGGCATGGATCAGGCCCCCTGCCGGAGCCGAGCGGAGCGCCCCGGTCGTTGGTGGACTGCTCCCCCCGGACGGGCAGTCAGAGCCCTACATGACGTGTGCTGCGCCACTCGTCACGAGTGAGGCGGCGTGCCTTCAAGCAGGACCTCCGGGGAACCGCCGCCAAAGACCTGTGACCAGCCGCCGCGCGTGTCCATGTACTCGCGAATGGCCGTGACCCGGCCGTCGGCGACCTCGTAGGCGAAGCAGTAGTCGTTGACATAAGGGCGACCGTTGGGAAGCGTCGCCGACATCCTGTGCTCGGCCAGCACCACGCCCCCCTCGCCAACCATCGACCGGGGCTCGAACGCCACGTTTGCGAAGAACCGCGGGTAGTCATAGGCCATGAACGTCACAATCGCGTCACGGTCAAGATCGTTGAGGCCGTGCGGCGGCCCGGCGTCATCCGCACTCCCCAGCCCGAGCGCGACCTGCGTTGCATTTCCTGCAGGTGCTACCCAGATGACATCGGGGTGCAGCAATGCCGCGATGCGATCCGGGTCTCCCGTGGCGTAGGCCGCGTAGAGCGCTTGCACTGTCTCCTTCGCGGTCACCGTCCGAGCGTACCCCAACGACACGCGGGAGTCTCGCCGGATTCGGACATGACAGTCACCGGAGCAGTCTTGGGCAGCGAAATCGCGATGCTGCCCAAACCCTAAGTCGCCGGACAGAGCATGTGGCGGCAACCAGCACACCGCCACATGCTCTGCGCGAACGGACTCCGGGGGTCAGTGTTCGACCGCTGGACTGGCGACGGGCGCTGGAGTGGCGATGGGCGGAACGGTCTCCGGCCGCTCGCCGATTCGTGCGACGTCGAGGGCGATCAGGCCGAGGTTCGCACCGGCAGCTGCTCCGATGATCGTGGTGATGACCGCCATGAGCCCGGCTGTTGCGTTGAACCCCAGCAGCGCGCCGACGAGGGCGCCCGTCAGTGCGACCCAGATGCCGATCCTCGTGGCCTTGGCCGGCCGGTCGCGATTGACCCAGGCCCAGTAGGTGCCGAGGCCATGAGCTCGCTGTCGAGGGGCACTGTCGGCAAAGCCACCAGCACGATGATCACGCCGATAAACCATCCGCCGAGGCCGAGCGCCACCAGGTAGACGGAGCGCAGGATCGCGCTCGCCTTGCGCCCGAAGCCGCCGCGCTTGTGCGCCCAGCGGTGGGGCCAGGCGCCTTGCTCTGCCTGCGATGCAGGTCGTGCGGACTAGCGACGTAGCTCTGCTCGTAGCCGGGTTGCGAGGCGGACTGAGGCATCGATCTCGACTTGGCGGATCGAGACGCTCTCGACGCTGAGCCCGAATGGCACACCAACGCGCCGGCAGAATGCGATCAGCTCGACGGCCGTAGCGACGGCATGATCGTAGGACGCGTCGAGGGTGTCGTCCGCGTGGCGCAGCTCGTTCTCGATCCAGCGCGGCACATCGACTCCGAGCCACTGAACGAACTCCAGTGTCTTCACCGAGCCGCAGACCGAGAACGTGAAGACGATCGGTGCCGGTCTGAGGTCACGAGCGACGCACTCGTAGTGATAGTCGGAGACCAAGTTCTTCGCGGCATTGACGTCGTAGACGATCTGGGTGACAAAGAACGAGCAACCTGCAGCCTGCTTTGCCAGCAGACGGAGGTGCTCCCCGCGCCCGCGCGCGTGCCGCTCTGGGATCGCGACACCTCCGAGGAGGAGCTCCGGGCGCACCTCGCTCCTGAGTTCGTAGGCGCGCAACAGAGAGGTGGCGACCGCCTTCTCACGAGAGGACGCGCCGACGAACACCGACAGCGCTTGGGTAGGGGCTTGTTCGCTGATCCACGAGCGAAGACGCTGTTCGGGGTACTTGCTCACAGCGCGGTACACGACGGCGGGCACTTCCAAGTCGACGAGATCGCGAGCGAGGTAGTCGGCTGGGTCCATCGTGGGTAGAAACGGAAAGGGGCGTTGCTCGGGATTGCGGCCGCTCTCGTCATCAATGTCGTAGAGCACGAGGCCGTCGATGCCCACGGGGCGCAGGCGCTCGAGCGTCTTCGCGGCGATCTGAGCGGCTTGCTCCGGTTCGGTCGTCAGGCGCGGCGGCGTCAACGCGAAGAGCAGGAACTCACCCGTCCCCTCGGCAATGCGCCGCTGCAGCTCCACGCGCCGAAGCGTAGCCAAACGCCTACGCACACCCACTGGGCGCTGGCGAGCATGAGCGTCCTCGAGGTGGCGACGAAGCAATCGGAGCTGGCTGCAGTGACCGGGGCCACCCGATTGCGGTAGGAGGCACGGGTCGGTCTGACGGAGGTGAGATCCATACGCCACCCTCGCTGTCGCTAGGCAGTGATCCGAGCGCGCTCGACACACGCTGTCGCGGATCGTCACGAGCCGGCGCGTCGAATTCGACCACCGAGATGGCTGCGTTCGCTGGGAGGGAGCACTCTTGCTCACGAGCATCTCGCGCCGCCGCGGGAAGTCTTACATCGCGGTCCAATTTGGACTTGACGGGCGATCCGCGACTCGGCTAAGGTCGTGCTCTTGTACGGTGGTCGGGCGCTCGGATCCCGCTCTCCGTTAGCGTGCAGGTAGTCTTGGCGGTGGGGGCCTAGCCCGGAATCGTCAGTAGTGGCGCGGGGTGTGGTGGCGCGGGAGGGCTGAATCGTCCGCCTGGGCGGGCAGGATTGCGGTTGCGAACCAAGCAATCCACCCGTCCAGGAGGTTCACCTTGAAGGTGACGAGAAGTGCGTCTTTTAGAACGGTAGATGTGGTCGCGGACGGCAGCGGCCTGTCGTCTCGGGCGGGGACCGTGCTGCTGGCGCTGACAGCGCAGCGCCTGGGGCTCACGGAGGGTCTTTCTGGTGCGCTGGCGGGGACCCGGGAGCGTCGCTCGGCTAATGATCCCGGGAAGGTTCTGTGCGATCTGGCGGTGATGGCCGCGGACGGCGGCAGCTGCGTCTCAGACCTCGCTGTGCTGGCAGGACAGGGTGCGCTGTTTGGGAGCATCGCGTCAGTGTCAACCGCCAGGCGGGTGCTGCTGAAGGTCGGCGAGAGCGAGCTTGAACGGATCCGTCAGGCCCGGGCGCTCGCCCGCCAGCGGGCGTGGGACGCGGGGGCGGCTCCTGACCTGGTGATCCTGGATTTCGACGCGACACCGATCAGCATCCATTCCGAGAAGGAGCATGCGGCCGGGCATTACAAGGGCGGGTTTGGTTTCAACCCGCTGGTGGTGACCTGCGCCCGAGAGGTGCTGGCCGGTGTCCTGCGGCCCGGGAACGCCGGCGCGAACAACGCCAGTGACCACCTGCGGGTGCTGGAACTTGCGCTCGAGCAGCTCCCCGAGAGCGCGCTGGACGGGGAGATCCTCGCCCGCTCGGATTCCGCCGGGGCAAGCCACGAGTTCGCGGGCGCATGCCGGGAGACCAGGATCAAGTTCTCGCTGGGTTATGCGATCAACCAGACGGTCCGCGAGCAGATCCTGGGCCTGGGAGAGGCTGCGTGGGAGCCAGCGGTCAACCAGGACGGCCAGCCACGCGAGGGCGCGTGGGTCACAGAGCTGACCGGTCTTCTCGACCTGTCCTCGTGGCCTTCCGGGACCCGGCTGATCTGCCGGCGAGAGCGCCCACACCCCGGAGCGCAGCTCTCCTTCACCGACCTGGACGGGCACCGCTTCCAGTGCTTCATCACCGACCAGCCCGACCAGGACATCGCCTCGCTTGAGGCCCTTCACCGCCAGCACGCCGAAGTCGAGGATCGCGTCAAGACCTTGAAGGCGACCGGCGCCGCACGCCTCCCGTTCCACGCCTTCACCGCGAACGCTGCATGGTTCGAGCTCGCGCTGACAGCCCACGACATCATGATCTGGACGCAGCTGCTGACCCTCGACGGCGAGCACGCCGTCTCAGAACCCAAGCGGCTGCGCTACCGCATCCTGCACGTCGCCGGGCAGATCACCCGCCACGCCCGACGCACCACTCTGCATCTACCAGCCGACTGGCCCTGGGCCGCAGCGATCCTCCGGGCATTCAAGCGCCTGGACGCGCTCCCCGCTCACGGCTGAGCACCCAGCCAGCCCATCATCGCGACCCGCGCAGCACCCGGCCGGACTCCGCGCCCACCGCTACCCCGAAACACCGACCCAGCGACCACAACAAGCGCATGATCCGCACCGCGCACGCCGCGGACTGCCAGCCGCCGGCCACCACCAGCGACCCCACCCCAAAACCCCCGGCAGCTCACCTTGATGACGAATCGAGGCTAGGCGTCCCGCTTTCGAATCGACGACAAGGGGGTAGCAGGGATGCATCGATCCAAGATCATCGGGTTGGCTTTCGTCGCTGTGTTGGCGACCGCAGCGACCACGGCGGGTACGGCCTTCGCCGCTGCCGAGGTGCTGGAAGTCAGGGAACCGCACGTGGGTGCGTTGAGCCCACCCAACAACTACGTATTCGGGCGCGTTGATTTCTCGTTCACTAGTTCCGCGGGCGATGTTTCGTGCGAAGTAGACATCAACTCTTCTTTGGCTACCAACCTTGCCAAGAAGGACACGATCGAACAGGGGACTAACACTGAGAATGACTATTGTGCGGGGACGGGCGTCTTCACAGGTTCACACGGAGAAGCGCCTTCCAATAACGTCCCGGCGATCACGCTCGGCTCCAAGGGGAAGGCGCTTGCATCTGTCAGCTTGCCGCTTAACCTACCTGCGCCCTTCGAACACTGTGTCGTTGCCAACAGCAAGCTCAAGGGCTCAAACAGCTTGAGTGGGGTGTTAAAAGCATCATTCTCTGGCAAGGTCACCGGCACCGGCTGTCCTACAAAGAAGCTGGCCGCGAGCACCACGCTCGTCGAACTTAAGGGCCCCTTCGGTAATCCGCTGGAAGCCGACCTGGTCTAAGCATGTCAGTGGCGGCCCTAGTGCCGACCATGATGCCCCCGTGATCGAGTCCGGCGACCAGGCCCCCGACTTCAACGGCAATCGAATAGCGGCTAACTAGGCGGCGCGGCTGCCGCTGGCGTAGAGCGTGAGGCCGAGGTCGTCGAGGCTGGTCTTACCGAGTTCGGTGATGTTTAGGGCGCGGTCTTTGGGGCGGCGTAGCAGCCACTTCCGATTAAGCAGCGCGGAAAGCAGCGCGGAGCCGAGCCGGCGAGCCAGGTGAGGGGCGCCCTCGGTCCAGTCAAGGCATGGGCGAACGGCCGGGGCCGAGCCGGATGGAAGCTCGGTGATGGCGAGGGCCCTGAGGATCGGATGGTCGAGGGTGCGCACGTGGCCGGCCTCGCCGCGCACGAGCGGGTCCACGACTCCATCGGAGGCGAGACGGTCGGCGATGGTCACCGACAGGGCGCCGCCCAGGTGGCTGTAACACGCGCGTGCCACCTGAAGCTGACTTCCGGTGCGCGCGGCACGGAGCGACTCGACTGGCAGCAGGGGGGAGATGGCGGCCAGCGCCTCGATCGCCGTCGCAACCTCTGGGGAGGCGAGCGTGTGGAGCTTCTGGCGGCCCGAAGCGGTGACTGCCACGAGGCGTGCGTCGACCAGGTGGCGGAGATGCGCCGTGGCGGCCGACGGGCGGAGCCGCGCGGCCGCGGCCAGGTCCCGGGCGGTGTGGGCCTGGCCGTCCATCATCCGCAGGAGCATGGCAGCACGAGCCGGCTCGGCGATCGCGCGGCCGGCGGCCGCAAGGTCGTAATCGGGTGCGGCCATCGGGTCATCCTAGGGCAGGCACGGTTCAGGAGAGCCTGAAGTGTCCGCGTGCCACAGTACGTCCATGAACGACTACGTACTCGGGAACGGCTAGCGCGCGAACGGTCGGCGCCGCTGAGCTGCAGGACACCTGTCC
The DNA here is from genome assembly GCA_963821425.1 of uncultured Solirubrobacteraceae bacterium. Classification (GTDB taxonomy): domain Bacteria; phylum Actinomycetota; class Thermoleophilia; order Solirubrobacterales; family Solirubrobacteraceae; genus Palsa-744. The sequence goes on along the minus strand of CAWGDS010000004.1, from coordinate 436,806 downwards.
GACGAGTGGAGGAACACCGTGAGCACGGTCTACGACCTGACACGCCAACGCCACGTCGAGCATCTCTTGCCGCAGTTCGCCGAGCACTTCGAGCGCGTCGGCTGGTCGGCCGAGCGGCTACGCGAGGAGCGGGCGGCGCGGCTTCGCGACCTCGTCAGCATTGCCGTCGAGCGCTCGTCGTGGCACCGCACCCGCCTCGCAGGCGTGAGCCTCGAGACGCTCGACGAGGAGACGCTACGCGAGCTTCCCGTGATGACCAAGCATGACCTGATGGCCAACTTCGACGAGATCGTCACCGACCAGGCGGTCCGCCTGGCCGACGTAAATGCGCACATGTCGTCGCTGCACGGCGACGCATACTTTCGAGGCGAACTGCACGCCGTCGCATCCGGCGGCTCATCGGGGGTTCGCGGCGCGTTCGTATGGGGCTGGGACGCCTGGGCAACCGTTCAGCTGAGCGCCCTTCGCCGATCGCTGCTCGACCGCATCCGCGACCCAGAGCTCGCCTCCCGGCCACCGGTCGCGATGATCGTCGCCGCCGAAAACGCGACGCACTTCACCAGTGCCGTCTCGGAGACGTTCGCGACCGGTGCCGTCGAGACCCATCGTTTCCGCGTCGGCGCGCCGCTCGACCAGATCGTCACCGGCCTGAACGAGGTTGCGGGCGACAGCCTCGCGACCTACCCTTCGATGCTCGCCAGGCTCGTCGGTGAGGCCCGCTCCGGGCGCCTCACGATCGAGCCCCGCAGAATCCTCACTATGGCGGAGCCTCTGCTGCCAGAGATCCGCAAGTTGGCGGAAGGCACTTGGGAGGCGCCCGTCGCGAACATGTGGGGCACTTCCGAGGGCGGGGTTAACGCCATCGGCTGCTTCAAAGGGTCCGGGATGCACCTGAGCGACGACCTGCTCAACATCGAGCCCGTGGACGAGCACGGCAACCCCGTTCCCGTCGGCGTGCGGTCCCAAGGGATCTACCTCACCAACCTCTTCAACCCCCTGATGCCGCTCATCCGCTACGAGATCACCGACGAAATCACCCTCGACGACAAGCCCTGCGCCTGTGGCTCAATCCATCGGCGCATACACGACATCCAAGGTCGCAACGACGACACCTTCCACTACCAGCCCGCCGTCAGCATCCACCCCCGCCTCTTCCGCTCAGTCCTGGCAAGACAATCCGCCATCACCGAGTACCAGATCGAACAAACCCCAACGGGGGCCCAAATCACGATCTGCCAAACAGGCCCTGTCGACAACGCCCGCATCGCCAGCGAGATCTCCGGCGCCTTGGCGAGATCCGGACTACCGCAGCCGTCGGTCGAAATCAAGACCGCCGCGGACATCCCACGCCTGGCGACGGGCAAGCTGAAGCGGTTCATCCCCCTCGACTAGGGTGGTCGTCTACTTCTACCCCAAGGCCAGCACGCCGGGTTTTATTAGAAGTAACGCTCCAACGTAGCGGCGACTACGAGCTGGCCCCCTCTCAACGGGTGCGCGTGCAGGGCCGGCGCCAGACTCGCGTTGGCGGCGAAGCGGGGCGCGCGCCGAAGCGTCAGCGCGAGGCCGGTCTTGGCGTCGCTCAATCCGCTGACACACTTTAGCCCGGGAGTGCGATTTATCAGCAGTGGGACCCAATTACGCCGACGCACAAGACGCAGAACTGATCGGCGCAGGCGGCGCTGATGCGTTCGCCGTGGTCTACGACCGGCATGCCGCGGCGATCTACAACTGGGCCCGGTCGAGGGTCGGTGACCACGCCGCCGATCTCACCGCCGAGACGTTCGCCCGCGCCTGGCTCTCGCGCGGCTCGTTCAGGGACGGTGCCGAGGGCTCCGCGTTTCCGTGGCTGCTGGGCATCGCGCAAAACCTGCTGCGTGACTCGCTGCGCAGACAGCGGATCGACGACCGGGCGAGAGCACGGCTCGCGCTGCCGCGCGAGCTCGCGACCGATGCGGGCTACGAGCTCGTGGAGGAGCGGCTGTCGCTGCCCGAGGCCGCGCTGAAGGCGATCACCGACCTGCCCAGGGCCGACCGCGAGGTGCTCGACCTGCGCGTCGTCGAGGGACGGCCCTACCGCGAGATAGCGGCGGAGCTGAGCTGCACCCAGGTCGCCGCGCGCCTCCGGGTCTCACGCGCACTACGCCGTCTGAACATCGCAATCGGAGGAAACCAATGAGCACCGATATCCCCGACATCCTCGTCACATACACCGGAGGAAACCAGTGAGAACCGATATCCCCGACATCCTCGTCACCTATCGCAGCCAACTCCACGCCGCGATCGAGCGCGATCTCGCCCGCGGCACCCGCACCGGCCGCTTGAAGCGGCGGGCGCTGGCGCTGAGCGTGCCAGCCACAGCGGCGGCCGCCACCACCGCGACCGTGCTCCTGACCGCCGGCGGTGCCTCCGTGCCGAGCCCGGCGAGCGCCGCGATCATCCGCCACGTCCGTGCCGAGCTGACCGGCCCGCAAGGCTCGATCCTGCACGAGTCCGCCACCGTCACGCTCCCCGATGGTTCCTCGATGCCGTTCGAGCTCTGGACGCAGACCGGGAGGGGCGTCTACCGCGTGATCAAGTACGGGCAAGAGGTCAGCCTCTCGGACACCGAGAACGAGATCTACGACGCGGCGACGAACACGGTCACCGTCTCGCCGCTCCCCCCGGCGATCCACCAGCTCGAGGTCTCACGGGGGGGCGACCCGGCTGCCGAACTAAAACGGATGGTCGAGTCGGGCCAGGCCACCGCGACACCGACCACGTACAACGGGACCCCGGCGTACGGGCTCAGGGTGAACTCGTCGAGTGACCCGTTGCTGAACGGCACTGCGTACGTCGCCCGGAGTGACTACCGGCCGCTCGAGCTCGACTCCGCCGCGCATCCCGGCGCGAAGGTCGTGTTCTCGACGTACGAGTACCTCCTCGCGACCCCGGCCAACCAGGCCCTGCTCGCCGTCACGAGCGCTCATCCGGGTGCGACGGTCGTGAACCAGCCGTGAACCAGCCTCGGCTTCTCGGTTTTACGCTGATCGAGACGCGTCTTTCGCGAGCGTCGACGAGCACCCGAACCGCTCCGGGAACTCTGGTCTGTTCGAACTAAGCCGGTGGGACTCCCCCGCGGGCGTTATAGCCGTGCGTGCTTGTACCAGTCGACGCACATGGGCGCTGCTAACTCAAGTTGGTCGATCGTCTTCTCTTCAGGATGGCGCACAATTGAGGCACCTAGACGGGTTGACGTGCACTTCGAGATCGATCAGACTGGCGCGCGCGCCGATCGCTGGGGCACGAGGTGATCGGCGAGGAAGGGCACCGGGAGCACCCGTTCTGGTGGGGCCCGGATACCACGTGGCTGGTCACCGAAGATAGGGGGAAGGATGAAACAACGTCTCCGGGTTGTCGGGCTTTGTCTCGTCGTCGTGTTCGCGTTGAGCGCGGTTGTGATGGCTGGGAGCGCCCAGGCCGGCCAGATGGGCTCTTGTGAAAAGGCGACCAAGGTCCTCAAGAAATACACGGGCGAATACACAGACAAGTTATGCACCACAAAAGCGACCGTAGCCGAAATCACAGCGGGCAGCAGCAACAGATACCAGTGGACCCCGTCTCCACCCTTCCCGTTCGTGTCCCAAACCGGCGTGGTCAGAATAAGGGGCTCGGCGGGCGAAATCATATGCGAGCACGGCAAAGACTATGGTTCGTTCCTCGCCGGGGGAAGGTTGAGCAGGGACAGGTGGGAATTCACCGGATGCGAGCTCAAAGCGTTTGAATTGATATGCACAACTCGCGGGCAGCCAGCAGGCACATTGATCAGCAATCCGCTCAATAATTTCTTCGTCCACATTGGTTCCGGTGGTTTCCTTGTGGGTATGGGGTTCACGCCCGCCGGGGTTAGCCCAGATCCGGTGTTCGGTGTGGGGCCGTGGCTCATGAGCTTTGAATGCGGGGGAATCCCGATGGCGATCCAGGGCTCGGTCGGCGGCGGCATTCCGCCGCAGTACGTTGGGGCCAGACTTAGAGCGGGCAAGCTCGGCAAGGAAAAGAAAGGCGAACTGGTCGGTGGCAAGCCGACGTTCACGGACGTCTTCAGCGCCGAAGCAGGCGAACAGGAACTGACGCTGACCTTGGTGAACCCGTTAAACGAAAACAAAGTCGAATCCGGAGCCGCGATCCTGGAAGGCATCAACGAAGTCATGATCAGCCCACTCCCGAAGGGTCTCGAGATCCTCGACCGCTAGAGGCGAGTCGGTTCATCTAGCCGGCAATCGACAGCGCGACGGCTAGCGATAGACAGTACGTAGCGACGGCGTGCGTGAAGCCAGCGGGCTCCACGCACGTTCGTCTTTGTGGAAGTCTGAACGCGGGCCTCGCACAGGCGCCCTTGCCCCGGGACACGCGAACGATCCCGAGGGTTTCGGGGTGCCTGTCATAGGATGGCGCTCATGATCGAAGTGGGAGACAAAGCCCCCGACTTCGCCCTCCCCGACCAGGACGGCCGCGAAGTCAAGCTGTCGGACTTCCGCGGCGAGCCCGTGGTCGTGTACTTCTACCCCAAGGCCAGCACGCCGGGTTGCACGACCCAGGCGTGCGGGGTGCGCGACCATAAGCGCGACTACGACCGGGCCAACGCCGTGGTGTTGGGGATCTCCCCCGACCCGCCCTCGAAGCTGAAGCGCTTCCAGGAGGACCAGTCGCTCAACTTCACGCTGCTCGGTGACGAGGACCACGCAGTCGCGGAGGCATACGGCGTGTGGGTGCAGAAATCGATGTACGGGAAGACGTACTTCGGCAACGAGCGCACCACGTTCGTGATCGACCCGGCCGGCAAGGTGGCGAAGGTGCTGCGCAAGGTCAAACCCGCAGAGCACGACGAGCTGGTGCTCGCGGCGCTGGGCGAGGCCTCCCCGCCGACCGTGTAGTCGCTCAGGCGCCGCGAGCGGCCAGGGCCTCGAAGTTCTCATACAGCCGCGGCTCGCCCATCCGCTCCCGCAGGCGTATTGCGGCTGGGCCCACGCGCGACCAGATCCCGTCGATCCAGAGCCAGTCATGGACGAGCTCGTCGTTGAGCAGGCCGTGCTTGACGAGCGTTCCCAGTGACTCCCCGAACATCAGCAGGGTGCGCACGGGCCGGTCGGTGAGCGCGTCGGCCATGTCCGGGTCGAAGGAGTCGTCGAACAGCGACGGCAGCATCTCCTCCACCCCCAGCTCGGTTCCCCAGCGAGCGAGCTCGACCATCAGGCGGGCGTCCTCGGCGGTCGGTGGGCTCACGCGCGGGCGTCCTCGAGGATGGGCGGGCGCACGCGGGCGTCGTCGGCGACGGGCGGGGCCATGGCCATGGTTCTAGCGTGCCCGAGCCGGCCGGCTGGGGCACGCGAGCCGGATGGCCTAGTGCGCCAGACCGTTGCGGCGGGTGGCTTCGACCGTTTCCCTGAGCGTATGGAGGGCATCGTGGCGCGGGCGCCAGCGCAGCTCTCGGCGGGCCTTGGTCGTGCTCATGATCACGGGCTCGCGGAAGGCGGAGATCCACTGCGCCCGCGAGGGCAGGAAGCCGAGCCTGGAGATCATCTCGGCGGCCGCCCCGACGGCGAGGTCAGGCACCGGGACCGAGTACCAGCCGAGCTCCTCAGCGAGCTGTTTGACGTTCAGCTCACCCGAACCCGCGAGGTTGTAGACCCCGGGTTTGCCCCGTCCCAGCACTCCGGCCCGCATCGCGCTGGCGACGTCGTCGTGGTGGACCAGCTGGAACGGCACGCCCGGGTCTGGCAGCACCGGACGCAGCATGGGCACGCTGTCGAGCAGGCTCATGACCGGCCCCGGTAGGTGCTCGGAGATCTGCGTGTAGGGCATGCTGTCGATCAGCAGCGGCGCCTTCGGGCCCGCCACGATGCAGGGCCTGAACACGTACGCGCTCGTCTTGCTGGCGCCGAGCATCACCGACAGCAGCTGCTCGACCTCGGCCTTCTGGGCCGAGTAGTAGTGCTCGGAGCTGCCCCGCGCGGGCACGTCCTCGGTCAGCGGCTGGGGGTTGTCCGGGTGGAAGCCGTAGGCGGCCACCGAGGACGCGTACACGAGCCGCCTGACCCCCGAACGGGTGCACGCCTCGAACACATTGCGTGACCCGTCGAGGTTGACCCGTCGCGTCTCCCGCGTGCCACCCATGATCATGAAGGCGAGGTGCACGACGACGTCGGCGTCACGCACGAGCTCCATCACGGCGCGGCGGTTGAGCACGTCGCCGCGGCGGTAGCGGACCTTGTTCCAGCCCCGCGAACGGGGGTTGAACGGCCGCCGAGCCATGCCCAGGATCTGCTTGACCTCGCGGGCCCGCTCGAGCGAGGCGACGAGTGCCTGGCCGATCTCGCCGGTTGGCCCAGTGATGGCAACCGTCAGTTCTCTCTCCGGTGCGCGAGCCGGCATCGCAAGCGTTCTACCGCATTGGCGAACGTGATGTCTCCGTGCACGACGAGTTGTCCTATGCGCCGGAGCACGACACAGCCTGCGCGCAGGAGCACGCTGTCCTCTGCGCCGGCTGCGGGATGCTCGCGCTGCGCCCGGTCTACTGCAGGCCCGCTCGGGCCTCGCGCACGAGCGTGACGGCCTCGGGGAAGACGCGGGCGATGAAGGCCCGGACCTGATCCGCCTGTGCCTCGGCGTCGCCCTGGAGGTTGACGCGTGCGATCGCGGCCACGGTCATCTGGACCGCGAGGCCGATCGCGTTGTCGGCCCAGGCCAGGCGCTGGTTGCCCTGCATCTGTTCGGCGAACTCGGCCAGCCGCCGCTGCAGCTCGTCTGGGTCGCCGAAGATGTCACCGAAGCCAGCGCCCTCCATGTCGCGCATCATAGACTGCGCTGGCCCATGCCCAACGCAGGCGATATACGCCGCCAGGTGGAAGCCGAGTCGGCCCGCCGCGCGCGGCTCGCGGTGCCCGCCTTCGCGGGTGGCTTCCTGTACCTGCTGAGCGCCATCATCATCTCCACGACGCTGCGGGGGGCGCCCACCGTGGGGGTCATCCAGGGCCTCACCCCGGCGCTCGAAGGGGTCGGGAACCCGGCTGTCAGCCCCCGCACGGCGGAGGTCAAGTTCATCAGCCACCACGCCTTCGCGCTGCTCGCCGGAGGGATCCTGGCGGCGGCCGCGGTGGGGATCCTGACTCTGATCCTGGTGCTGCTCGCCGACGCGACCATCTTCCGCCGCCCCGAGAGCTTCAAACCGATGCGGCCGCTGATCATCGCCGGCGGCATCGGCGTGGCCGTCGTCACGATCGCCCACCAGATCGTCAGCGCGGTCGAGACGCACAAGTTCGCCGTCGGCAGCAACCACACCAACAGCGCCGTCGAAAGCGCGCTGACCACCGGCACCGCCACCGCGCTGGTGGACTACCTGGCCCTGATCGCGGGCCTGGTGCTCGCGATCGGGATGATCGGGCTGATGATCAATGCCCTGCGCGTGGGGCTGCTGGTGCGCTGGATGGCCTTTCTCGGGATGTTCACGGGCCTTTTGATCGTGCTCCCGATCGGGGGCGCCGAGCTGCAGGTCGTGCCCGCCTTCTGGATGGTGATGGCGGGGATCCTCTACGCCGGCAAATGGCCCAACGGCGAGCCACCGGCGTGGAAGGACGGAGAGGCCCGCCCGTGGCCCTCGCGGGCCCCCGCACAACGGCGGGGCGCACCCGAGCCCGCGGCTGCCGCGGCCGGTAACGGTTCGGCCTCGAGCGCCGCCCCGGCCCCGGCGCCCGCCCCCGCCGCTGCGGGTACTGGGTCATCGCGCAAGCGCCGGCGCAAGCGCGGGCCGGGGCCGCGCAAATGAGCCACGGGTCCGAGACCGGGCAGGGGAGGCGACGCCGATGAGCGAGGCCCGGCGACTGGCCGGCGAGGAGCTCGACCATGAGCTGGCGCGGTTGCTGGAGGTGGAGTCGTTCCCGCCCCCGGAGCAGTTCCGCGAGCACGCCCTCCTCAGTGATCCGGCCGTGTACGAGCAGGCGGCCCGCGACCCGGAGGGCTGGTGGGCCTCACAGGCCCAAGAGCTGGACTGGTCACAGCCGTTCTCGAGGGTGCTCGACGACGACGACCCGCCGTTCTACAAGTGGTTCACAGGGGGCACCCTGAACGCGTCACACAACTGCCTGGACCGCCACGTGGCGGCCGGACTGGGCGAGCGGGTGGCGCTGCACTGGCGCGGGGAGGACGGCAGCGAGCGCGCGATCACCTATGCCGAGCTGCTGGCCGACGTCCAGCGGCTGGCCAACGCATTGAAGGATCTCGGCGTGCAGTCAGGGGACGTGGTCGGCATCTACCTGCCGATGATCCCCGAGGTCGTCGTCTCGATGCTGGCGTGCGCCCGCATCGGAGCTCCCCACAACGTGGTCTTCGGGGGCTTCTCCGCCGAGGCCGTCCGCGAGCGCATGGAGTTCTCCGACGCGAAGGTCCTGATCACGGTCGACGGGGCCGCCCGCAAGGGCCGCACGGCGGCCGTCAAGGACCGCGTGGATGAGGTGATGGGCGACCTGCAGACGCTGCAGAAGATCGTCGTCGTGCAGAGCAAGGGGACACCGTGCTCGATGACCGACGGCCGCGACGTCTTCTACGCCGACATCGTGGCCGCGGCGGCGCCCGAGTGCCCGGCCGAGCCGCTGGACTCCGAGCACCCCCTGTTCGTGCTCTACACCTCCGGCTCGACCGCCAAGCCGAAGGGGATCCTGCACACCACAGGCGGCTATCTGACGGGGGTGTCGGCCACCCACCGGCTGGTCTTCGACCTGCGCCCGGAGTCGGATGTGTGGTGGTGCGCCGCCGACGTCGGCTGGGTGACCGGGCACTCCTACATCGTCTACGGGCCGCTCTGCAACGCGGCCACCTCGGTGATGTGGGAGGGCGCCCCCGACTACCCGGACAGGGGCATCTGGTGGGAGATCGTCGAGCGCTACGGGGTCACGATCCTGTACTGCGCCCCGACCGCCATCCGGGCCTGCATCAAGTGGGGGGCGGAGTGGCCGAACGCCCGCGACCTGTCATCGCTACGCCTGCTCGGGTCGGTCGGAGAGCCGATCAACCCCAAGGCCTGGCTCTGGTACCACACGGTCATCGGCGCCGAGCGCTGCCCGATCGTGGACACCTGGTGGCAGACCGAGACCGGCGGCATCATGATCACGCCGCTGCCGGGGATCACCGCCACCAAGCCGGGCTCGGCCACGAGCCCGTTCCCGGGCGTGTTCGCGGAAGTGCTCGACGAGTCCACCGGGGAGCCGATCGAGGAAGGTCAGGGGCTGCTGGTGCTGACCCGTCCGTGGCCGTCGATGCTGCGCACCCTGTTCCGCGAAGAGGAGCGCTTCGTGGAGGCCTACTTCAAGCGCTTCGGGCGCGAGACCTACCTCGTCGGGGACGCCTCCAGGCGTGACCGCGACGGCTACTTCTGGGTCATCGGCCGAATCGACGACGTCGTCAACGTCTCCGGGCACCGGCTCTCGACGGCCGAGGTGGAGTCAGCGATCGTCGCCCACGAGGACGTCGCCGAGGCGGCCGTCATCGGCCAACACGACGAGGACACCGGACAGGCGATCGTGGCCTTCGTGACCCTCCAGGGGGAGCTCGAGGGAGACGACAGCACGGTGGAGGGCATTCGCGCCACGGTGGCCGAGCGGATCGGCAAGTTCGCCCGTCCGAAGCGCATCATCTGGACCGACGACCTGCCGAAGACCCGCTCCGGCAAGATCATGCGGCGGCTGCTGCGCGACATCGCCGAGGGCCGCGCCCTGGGAGACGTGACCACGTTGCGCGACCCCGACGTGATGGCGCGCCTGGAGGATCAGGTCAAGGAGCTGCAGGCGCAGGAGGACTGAGTCGTGCTGCCCCTGGACGGGTAGCCTCGTGGAGTGAAGCCTGTGCTGCGTCGACTGCTGACGGCAGCTGGCGTGGCCAGCGCCGCGCTTCTGTGGTTCGCGGTCGTCTCACCCGGGGGTCGGCCTGGCGCTGCCGCTGCGGTTCCCGAGCTTCCTGCCCGCGCTGAAGCTTCCGCGCTCGCGGTCCTGCGCGACGGCGTGGTGTGGGTGGATCGCGACCGCGTTCTGTTCCAGGGCTTTCGCTCCGGGCCGGCGACATTGGGCGGGGTGCCCGCCTCGTCCACGCAGATCCTGGCCGCGTCCGCCGACTCGGTCGCCCTGGTCGGCGCCGGCGCCGGCTTCGCCGGGGCTGTCCCGCCGGGCCGCCTGGCGCCGGTCGAAGGACCCGATGAAGAAGCCCGCGAATTCGCCGGCGGGGAATGCCCCGACTGGGCGCCGGTGGTCGGTTCGCGCGCCAACGTTCCCAGCGACTTCGCAGTGGCGGACGGTGAGCTCCTCGACGCGGGCGAATGCCAGGCCCAAAACGGCGGCTTCGACGGGCAGGAGCTGGCTACTGCACAGCCACTCTTCATTCACGCCCTCCGTGGCGGGAAGTGGCGAATCCTGCGCTGGGTAAAGGGACACGAACCGCCGATCCTCGCAACGGAAGGAAACCTGCTCGCCGTCGGAGAACCGCTGCCCGCCGCGAGGATGCGGGTGACGATCCTCGACCTCGCCGGTCGCAGGCTCGTGGCCCGTTTCGGGGCGCCGCTCGGAGACCTGAGCTTCGCGTCGAGCCGCCGGCTGGTGGTGTCCGTTTCGGAGCATGCCGGAGATGCGGGGTCGTCCAGTGCCGCGAGGCCGCAGGAAACCGTCGTTCTGAGGCGGTCCTACCGCCCGGAGCTGTACACCGTGAAGGGGAGACCGCTCGCCTATCTCGGCACCGCGGGCGAACCGGCGCTGGTGTCGCGCATGCACCTGCTGGTCAAGGAAGAAGTCGAAGGCCACTCGATCCTCGCCGTCCGCAACATCCTCGACGGATCGAGGAGTCGGTTGATCGGCTTCAACGCACCGGCGCGAACGCTTGAAGCGGTCGCCTTCCGCTGGCCCGCGGTGGCGCTTCTGGAAACCACCAGCGCTCCCCTCCAGCAAAGCGAAGTCACCTGCGCAAGCGGCGAGTACCACCGTGCGAGCCCGCCGCTTCTGCGGATCTTCGACCTCGCTGCCGCCGAACCGTACGTTCCCCCGCCGCCCTCGGCCCACCTCGTGCCGCCCGCCGGGCTCTGCCCGGTACGCGACGTGTCGGCGCCGCCGTGATCGGATCCGCGCCTACACCTTGTGGTGCTCCGGCGCCCAGGAGCCATCCTCGGCGCGGGTGAAGTCCTGGAACAGGCCTGGCGCCTCGGCCAGCATCACCTTGGCGATGTCGTCGAAGACCATGCGCATCTCCTCCTCGGCGCCGGGGGCCGTGCGCATCTCGATCACGTGGCGCAGGGTGCGGGCGTTGGCGGTCCACAGGATGTCCGTGGACAGGCCGGTGGGTGCCAGCCGCCGCAGCGCCGAGGTGACCTCCTTCTTGACGTGGAAGGGGACCCCGTGCTCGTCGATCCCCAGCTCCTGGGCGGCGTCGCGCTGGAACTCCTCGAGCTGCTCGACGATCGACAGCACCCGCTCGCGTACCGGCTCGAGCGCCGGAGGCACGCGGAAGCCGATGTCGGTCAGGCGCACGTAGCGCAGGCTCTCCTGGCTGAAGGCCGAGCCGGCGCGGTGGCGTACGAGCTCGTGGGTGAAGATGCGGCTGACGTTGCGCAGGACGAAGGAGTAGTTGGCGTGCTCGAGCACGCTGCCGTGGGCCGAGCGCAGGATGTTGGCGAAGTACTCGCGCTGGTCGGTGCGCACCTTCGTCACGTTCGGGTTCAGCCCCGGCTCCCAGCTGCGATAGCAGGCCCGCCCGCCGAACTCGACTAGCAGCTCGCCCGGGTTGGGGGGCTGCTCGCTGTCCTCCAGGCGCCGCTGCAGCCACGACTCTCCGCCGACCTCCCGCAGGTAGCCCGCCATCGCCTCCGGGTCGATCGAAGGCCTCGCGATCAGGAACACCAACGGGCGGGTCTCGTGCATAGCGGGCGGCGGATCCTACAGCCGCCTCCGGTCGCCGCCGGAAGGCTCCCCGGGCGCCTGACGCGGCCCCGCGGGGGAGGCCCTAACCGCTGAGCGCGGGCTCCGTGCGGGGCGGAGCCTCGGCCCCTCGGGCCCGGCGCGGGCGCCGCGGTTGGTTGCGCATCAGCCCGAAGGCCCCCAGCGCGAGCAGCCCGGCGGCCGCCGCGATCGGCACTACCTTCTCCAGCGGGTAGGCGCTGTAGGCGCGCCCGGCCTGTCCTGTGAGCGCGGTGTGGTCGCCGGCTTTGAAGATGCTTTCCAGACCCGCGTGGTCGATCCCCAGCAGCCTCGGCGCGAGCGCCGCGAACAGGGCCCAGCCGAGCAGCGCGAGCACGCCCCAGCCGGCGCCCGCGGCCGTCAGCCGCACCCTGCGTGTGCCCGCGGTCGCGAGCACGAGCGCCGCCGCAGCCGGCAGCAGGAACACCCACATGCCGTCCCAGCCTCGCCCGAGGCCGTATGCCGAGGCGATCGTGGGTTGCAGCAGCCCCTGGGCGAGGAGCCGCTCCCAAATGACCGTCTCGGTCTCATAACCCACCAGCGGGTGGGTGATGGTGGCGATCACCGTCAGCGCGATCGAGGCCCCGGCGAGCGTCAGCGTGGGGCCGGGGAAGCGCTTCAGCGCGAGCCCCAGCGGGCACGCCAGGAAGGGGATCATCGTGGTCAGGAAGCGGGGGCCCATGAAGCCCCCGCCGAAGGGCAGGAAGTAGCCGGAGTTGTAGGTCACGTAGCAGAGCACGATCCCCCCGATCGTGAGCGCCTCGGCGCGGCGTCCTCGCCGGTACAGCAGCACGCCCCCGATCGCCCCCATGATCAGCACAGGGGAGATGGTCAGCAGCCCGCGCGAGTCGAACAGCAGCGTCGAGGCGACTTTGAGGCTCGGGGCGGTGATCCCGAAGAAGCCTTTTTCCTGGCGCTTGACGTTTTCGTAGGCGAGGTGCGTCCAGGAGTGGAAGGCGTAGTGGTTGTAGAGCAGCAGCGGGATGATCCCGATCACGCCGCCGAGGATGTACGCGCCGGCGCGCTTGGCCACACCCGGCACGGTCCACGAGTCCCGGCGGCTGAGCAGGAACAGGCCGAGTATCACCGCCACCAGGAACACGGGGTACTCGGAGGCGACGGCGTAGCCGACCGCCAGCCCGGCGAGCCACAGCAGCAGCAGGCTCGGCGGCCCATCGCGCTCGCGGAGCATCAGCCAGAAGGCGGCGAACCCGAGGAAGGTCGTGAACACGTGGCTGAACAGGAGCGTGGAGAGCGGCAGCACGAGCGTGCCGAGCCCGACGATCACGGCCGTCGCGGCGCCGTAGCCGGGGGCGAAGCGGTTGGCCACCGAGAACACCAGCAGCAGCAACAGGGCCCCCGGCAGCACGTTGCTCCAGAGCCCGATCAGGTAGATCATCTCGTCGCCCGGGTGCTGGGGCGGGGCGACGTGCGCGCGTGTCCACGATTCGGCGTGGACCAGGTTCAGGGCGTCGTAGAAGGGCAGCGAGAACAGCGCCAGGCCGGGTGCCCGGGCGGAGTAGAAGTTGCCGCGGTAGAAGACCTTGTCTCCGGTGTTGGCCTGGTAGGGGTTGATGGTCGTGTTCTCCTGGTTCAGGGCCCGGATCAGGTCGTAGTGGGACGCCTGGTTCCAGGAGAAGCTCTGGATCACGGTCGCGCAGGCGAGCCCGACGCACACGCACGCGGCCACCCCCAATCGCCACCTGCGCCGCCGTCCTGCCTCCCTGGCGGCCCGGCCGCGCTCGGACTCCAACGGCGCCGCCCCGGGCCCGTCAGTCGGTTCCATGTAGGGCCTTGGGCCCGGGGCCGATCTGGTAGATGACGACCGAGCCGAACTGCCGGCGGGTGATGCCGAGGCCCGTGACGGGCTTGGCGGCCGCCGCCACCGGGTCGGGCGGCTCGGGGATCTCGTTGCCGCGCTCGGGCGGCAGACCCGTCGGGATCACCGTGTGCAGGACCACGGTCTTGATCCCGTAGTAGCGCAGCTTCTCGACGCTGGCCTTGTCGGGGAAGCCGTCCATGCCACCCCGCAGGTCGTCCACGGCGGGGATGTCGAAGGTGCTGTTGCCGATCGGGATCTTGGGGAAGCCGTCGGTGGAGTAGTACTGCCACAGGCGGTCGAGGACGCCGTTGGTGGGCAGGTCCATGACCGGTCCCGCGAGGTGGGTCTCGGCCGCGGCCGGCTGGGGAACCACGGGGTGGTTCATGCGCCCGGCCCCTTCGCCGACGATTGCGATCAGGAGAACCACTCCGACCGCCGCCGGTGCCGCGGCCAGCAGGCCAGACCTGTGGTCCGCACGGCCCTTCCACCAGCCGCTGAAGAGCCGCAGCAGCAGTTGTACGCCGGCGCCGGCGAGCAGCGCGTAGAACAGGGTCGCGGTCGTGAACACGCGCCCGGGAACCCGCACGCCGTCCCATCCGGGGGCGAAGTCGTACATCAGGCGGTAGGGGTAGCCGGCGTGGTCCAGCCCCATCCCGAGGGCCAGGATCGAGCACACCGCCACACCGAGTGCCAGCCCGATTCGCAGCCGCGGCGTGAAGGTGCTGCAGAACAACCCCACGATCGCCAGCGCCAGGATCAGCCCGCCGGGGAAGAACACGTCCTCGTTCTTGGAGTGGACTTCTTCGCGCATGCCGGCGGTGACGCTGCCCCACACCCTGTTGGGCGCCGGTGCCGCGAGCAGCGCCGGGAAGCTCGAGGAGTAGTTCTTGACTTCTTTGATCGTGCGCTTGGCCGTCGGATATTTACCGGCGACTTCGAGGTATGGGCGCGACTGGTAGGCGCCCACGACCGCGAGCAGCGCGAGCCCGGCCAGCGTGACCGCGAGCAGCCGCCGCGGGATCAGGGGGTCCGACGGCACCGGCTCGCCGCGGCGAGCGGCCCGGGCGCGCTCCCGGCGCCGCCGGCGCAGCCACATCACCACGACGATCACGGCCAGCACCGCGATCAGGTAGCAGTACTGGAGGCCGAGCGTGAAGCCGAGGCTGACCTGCCAGGCGGAGACGACCCAGCCCCCGAGCACCAGCGCACGCGAGTCGCGCCGGTAGCCGCGCAGGAGCAGGAACAGCGCCAGCGCGATGCCCCCGGAGGAGATCACGTGCAGGTGCCCCGCCTCCGTGATCCGATACGGGGCATAGGCGAAGGCCACGCCGGCGGCGGCACCGGCGATGCGGCCGAGTCCCAGCTCCCGGGCCAGCAGGTAGGCGCCGAAGAAGCACAGCGACCACGCGAACAGGAACAGCAGGTTGTAGTGGACGAGCGCCGCCACCGTGCCCGACCCGAACCACGCGATCGGGCCGTACCCGAGCAGCGAGTCGGAGAAGGCCAGGCTCAGCGGGTGGGGGAAGAAGGCGTTCGAGTTCCAGAGGTGCAACGGGTTGCTCGCCATCGCGTGGCCGACCCAGGCGATCTGCCAGGTGGTGCGGACCGGGTCGCCGAGGTCGGGGGCGATGCGGCTCGGCAGGTGCAGGATCAGCGGCCACGTCGTCAGGATCGCGAGCACCACGCCGGCGAGCGCGGCGAGCAGCAGCTCGGTGCCCGGGAGCTCCGGAGAGGGTGCCCAGCGTGGCCCCCGCTCGCGGCTTCGGGCAGGGGCCTGCGGCGGCAGCGTGCCATTACCCTCAACGGGCGGCGGAGCGGGGATTCCGGCGCTCTGTGGGGAGGTACTGGAGGGGCTGGGCACGCCGGCGCTGAACGTTGGCTTGTCTTCAGCCGCGCGGATCGCCGCAGCATACGCAAGACTCCAGCGACCGTGAAGCACCTGTCTGAAGAGCCGGACCGGTGAAGGTCCTGGTGGTGGGCGCCGGCGGCGTGGGGGCGGCTTTCGCCGCGATCGCCCAGCGCCGGCCCGTGTTCTCGCAGGTCGTGCTGGCCGACATCTCGCTCGAGCGGGCCCAGGCGGCCGCCGGGCGGCTCGGCGAGCCGGACCGTTTCGGGGCCGAGCGGGTGGACGCCTCCGAGCGGGCGGACGTGGCCGCGCTGATCGGCCGCGTGGGGCCCGACGCGGTGCTCAACGCGACCGACCCCCGCTTCAACGAGCAGATCTTCGAAGCCGCCTTCGAGTCGCGCGTCACCTACCTCGACATGGCGATGACGCTCTCGCATCCGCACCCCCAGAGCCCGTACGAGCTGCCGGGGGAGATGCTGGGGGAGATGCAGCTGGCCCAGAACGAGCGCTGGCAGCAGGCCGGCCTGTTGGCGCTGGTCGGGATCGGCGTAGAGCCCGGCCTGTCCGACCTGTTCGCCCGCCACGCCGCCGACGAGCTGTTCGAGAGCATCGGCGAAGTGGGGGTCCGCGACGGCGCCGACCTGCGCGTGGAGGGCTACGAGTTCGCGCCCACGTTCTCGATCTGGACCACGATCGAGGAGTGCCTGAACCCGCCCCTGATCTGGGAGCGAGAGCGCGGCTTCTACACCACGGCCCCGTTCTCGGAGCCCGAGATGTTCGAGTTCCCGCAGGGCATCGGGCCGGTCGAATGCGTGAACGTCGAGCACGAGGAGGTCGTGCTGATCCCCCGCTGGGTGGATTGCGAGCGGGTCACCTTCAAGTACGGCCTCGGCAACGAGTTCATCGAGGTGCTGCGCACGCTGCACATGCTGGGCCTGGACTCGACCGAGCCCGTGCAGGTGAGGGGCGCGGAGGTCTCCCCCCGCGACGTGGTGGCCGCGGTGCTACCCGATCCGGCCACGCTCGGGGACCGCATGACCGGTCGCACCTGCGCCGGCACCTGGGTGCGGGGGACCGGCCGCGACGGCGCTCCCCGCTCGACCTACCTCTACCACCTGGTCGACAACGAGTACACGATGCGCGAGTACGGCACCCAGGCGGTCGTGTGGCAGACCGCGATCAACCCCGTCGTCGCATTGGAGCTGCTGGACCGCGGCGAGTGGAAGGGCACGGGTGTGCTCGGCGCCGAGGCCTTCCCGGCGCCGCCGTTCCTCGAGCTGCTCGGCGAGTACGGCTCACCCCACGGGGTGATGGAGCTCGACCCGGACGACTAGAAGTCGACCTGCGGCGGAACTGTCGTGGGCGGCGGCTTCTCGAATATGCCGGGCGACGCCGTTTCGATCTTGCGTGAGAAGAACTCGCGGAAGTAGGGGCGCGAGATGAGCATCACGATGAACCCGAGGACCATGCCGCCAATGCCGAACCACAGCGGCAGGGTGATCCCCAGGAACGGCTTGGAGGAGACGTTGGCGGCGTGGCCGTAATAGAAGGCCGCCTTGATCCCGATCCCGAACAGCATCAGGCCGCCCAGCATCGGCGCCGCCCCGAGCAGCAGGAAGTTGCGTGCGCTCACGCGCAGCTCCTTTCGGTAGTAGAACCCGCAGGCCACGCCCGTGAAGCCGTAGTAGAAGCAGATCGGGAAGCCGATCGACGTCAGCGAGTCTTCCAGCACGCTGGAAGACACGAGCAGTAGGGCGACCGTCACCGCGATCGACAGGGCGCCGAAGCCGAGCGTCGAGACGGTCGGCGTCAGGTAGCGTTTGTGCACGCGCGAAAGCAGCGTCGTCACCGCTTTCCAGTGCGCCATCGAGAGGGTCGTGCGCGCGGTCGGCAGGATCGTCGTCTGCGTCGAGGCCGAGGCCGAGGTGAGCACGGCGATCACCAGCAGCTTGTTCAGCGTGCTGCCGAGCACGCCGCTGCCGAGCGCGTTCAGGACGTCTTCCTGGTTCGCTTCGTTGGTCAGGAAGCCCACGCCGTGGAACGACTGGGCGGCTGCCGTCACGACCACGTAGATGAGCACCAGCAGGATCGTGGACACGACCGCCGCCTTCCCCGGCCCCTCGGCCGGGTCCTCGGACTCCTCGTTGACCGCCACGCCCGAGTCCCACCCCCAGTAGATGAAGACCGCCAGCAGCAGCGCCACCACGAGGTCGCCGAAGTTCATCGCGAACGGGTTGATCCACGACAGCGACGGCTTGATCGAGCCGGCCGGCGGATGGCTGCCGTAGACCTTCACGAAGGCCACCACGGAGAACAGCCCGAGGATGAAGATCTCGGCGCCCAGCAGCACCTGCTGGATGCGGGCGGACAGCTCGATCCCGCGGTAGCAGATCCAGGTCATGATCGCGATCCACAGCACCGCCGCGATCACGATCGCCGCTTTCGAGGCACCGAGTTCGCTGAAGCCGAACAGCTTGAAGGTGTAGACGGCCGCGATGTCCGACAGCGAGGCCATCACGATCAGGTCGGCGAGGAAGATCGCCCAGCCGTTCATCCAGCCCGTGATCGGGCCGAAGGCGCGGGTCACCCACGCGAATGTGGTCCCGGCGTCGGGGTCGGCGCGGTTGAAGTATTTGTAGGCCGCCGCGACGAGCAGCATCGGGACGAACGCCACCAGCATCACCGCCGGCGCGTGCACGCCGACGCCCTTGACGGCCACGATGAAACCGAGCGTCGCCGCCAGCGAGTAGGCGGGCGCGGTCGAGGCGACCCCGATGACGATGTTGGAGACGTAGCCGATCGCCCCCTTTTTCAGGCCCTTGTCCATGACTCCGGAAGAGGGCGTTGCGTTCACAGGAACGGCATCTTCGACGGCCATCGTCTGCTCCTCTCCCGGCCGCCCCGAGGCGGCGTGGCATTTGCCATAAAGGCTACGAGCCGCCCCGGCGCCTGTACAAGTGGCGCAATCCCCAAAACCTCGGGGCCCGGCTGTCCATCCTGTACAAGCCGATCGCCGGGTCTTGACCGTGGACGTCATTGTCCGGGCTCACAAAGGGGGATATCGTTGTTCAAGGTGTCTAGCCAGCGCCTTCAGTTGGCGGGAGGGAGAGACGAGATGGAAAGCCCCACAACCGTGAACCCCGTGAGCCCCCCGGACATGCGTGCGAACTCCACCGCGTCGCCCGGTGCGCCCGGTCCCAGCGGCGTCCCCGAGGCCCACGACCCGGACCGCCTGCAGCGGCTCGCGCAGCGAAACCTGTGGATGCATTTCACCCGCATGGGTTCCTTCGACGAGCATCACGCGGTACCCGTGATCGTGCGTGGCGAGGGCTGCTACGTCTACGACGAGCACGGCAAGCGCTACCTCGACGGGCTGTCGGCGCTGTACTGCGTGAACGTCGGCTACGGCCGCCAGGAGCTCGTGCAGGCGGCTGCCGAGCAGATGGCGCAGCTGCCCTTCTTCACCAACTGGAGCTACGCCCACCCGCCCTCGATCGAACTCGCCGCGCGCGTGGCGAGCCTCGCTCCGGGCAACCTCAACCGCGTGTTCTTCACCTCCGGCGGCTCTGAGGCCGTGGAGTCGGCGTGGAAGCTCGCCAAGGCCTACCACCGCCTCCGCGGCGACGCCGCGCGCCACAAGCTGATCTCGCGCAAGCTGGCCTACCACGGGACCTCGATGGGCGCCCTGACGGCGACTGGCCTGACACCCCTGCGGGAACCCTTCGAGCCGCTCACCCCGGGGGGGCACCACGTGGAGAACACCAACTCCTACCGCTGGCCGGAGGGGCGCGATCCGCTGTGGGCGGCCGACGCGATCGAGGAGGCGATCCTGTTCGAGGGCCCCGAGACGGTCGCGGCCGTGATCCTCGAGCCGGTCCAGAACGGGGGCGGGTGCTTCGTCCCTCAGGACGGCTACTTCCAGCGCGTGCGCGAGATCTGCGACCGCCACGGCGTGCTGCTGATCTCCGACGAGGTGATCTGCTCGTGGGGCCGTCTGGGGCACTGGTTCGGCTGCGAACGCTACGGCTACCAGCCCGACATGATCACCACCGCCAAGGGCATCAGCTCGGCCTACGCGGCGCTCGGCGCGGTGATCGCCGGCGACCACATCGCGGAGCCGTTCCTGCACGGCACCGCGAGCTTCAGCCACGGCTTCACGTTCGGCGGACACCCGGTCGCCTGCGCCGTGGGGCTGGCCAACCTCGAGGTCATCGAGGGCGAGGGGCTGTGCGAGCACGTCCGCTCCAACGAAGGCGCGCTGCGCGCGACGCTCGAGTCGCTGCTCGACCTGCCGATCGTCGGCCAGGTGCGCGGCGCCGGCTACTTCCAGGCGATCGAGCTGGTCAGGGACAAGGACACCAAGGAAACCTTCACCCACCCCGAGGCGGAGCATCTGCTGCGGGGGTTCCTCTCCGGCCAGCTCTACGAGCGCGGGCTGATCTGCCGCACCGACGACCGCGGCGACCCGATCGTGCAGCTGTCGCCGCCGCTCATCGCCGGGCCCGAGCAGTTCGCTGAGATCGAGGCGGTGCTGCGGCCGGTCCTGACCGAGGCCTCCGAGATGGTGCAACGGTGGAGCTCACCGTCGAAGGCCTGATCGGCGAGCTCGGGCTGAAGCTCGTCTGCGGTCAACAGCACGGTGACGCCCATGTGCGCTGGGTCCACGCGACCGAGCTCGCCGACCCGACGCCGTGGCTGAAAGGCGGTGAGCTGCTGCTCAGCACGGGCCTGGCCCTGACCGACGCTTCCAGCCAGCGCAAGCTGATAGATCGCCTCGTCGAGAAGCAGATCACGGGCCTCGGCTTCGGCACCGGCTTCAGCCACCGGCGCATCCCTGCGGCGCTCGTGAAGGCGGCCCGGGCGCACGAGTTCCCGCTGTTCGAGGTCCCCTACGAGGTCCCGTTCATCGCCATCACCGAGCGGGCCTTCGCGCGCCTGCTGGAGGAGCGCTACGAGCTGCTGCAGCGAAACGTGGCCGGCGACGTGCTGGCGGAGGCGCTCACCGGGCACCTGTACCCGGAGGACGTGCAGGCGCGGCTGGCGCCCTTCGGCATCGGCACCCACGTGGCGGTGCTCGCCTTCCGCCCGCCGGACGCGGCGCTGGCGGCGGCGAGCGTCGAACGGATCCTCGAGCGGGAGGGGGTCCCGAGCCTGGTGGCGATCCGCAACGGTCTGGTGTGCGCGGTCGTGGACGCCTCCGACCGCGACCGCCGGGACGCGTTCTCGCCGGTGGAGCTGGCGCGCACGGTGCGGGCGGAGCTCGTGGCGCGTTTCGGCGACGTGCGCGCGTCAGCGAGCCGGATCGGTCCCACCCAGAGCCTGCGGATGAGCTTCCACGAGGCCCGCTGCGCGCTCGAGGCGGTGCGCCTGCGCAACGGCGACGCGCCCGAGGTCGCCGGCTATGAGGATCTCGGCGCCTTCCAGCTGCTGCTGTCGCTGCAGGACGACGAGGCGCTCAGCTCCTACTGCCGCAGCGTGCTCGGTCCGCTCGAAGGCGGCGAGGGCGACTACGGGGAAGAACTGGCACGCTCGCTGGACCTCTTCATCGAGCACAACGGCCACTGGGAGAAGGCCGCCAGCGCGCTCTACTGCCACCGCCACACGCTCCGTTACCGGATTCGCAGGATCGAGCAGCTGACCGGCCGCGACCTGTCAAATGCCCGCGACCGGATCGAGTTCTGGCTGGCTCTGCGGGGACGGGAGCTGGCCAGGTGAGGATCGGGGTTCCGACCGAGATCAAGCCGGACGAGTACCGCGTGGCTATCACGCCGGCGGGCGTGCGCGAGCTGAGCTCCCGCGGTCACGAGGTGCTCGTGCAGGCCGGGGCGGGGGACGGCAGCGCGTTCGAGGACGGGCACTTCATCGCCCAGGGGGCCGAAGTGCTGCCCGACGCTCGGAGCGTGTTCGAGCAGGCCGAGATGATCCTCAAGGTCAAGGAGCCCCAGGCCGTCGAGGTCGAGCTGCTGCGTGCCGACCAGACGCTGTTCACCTACCTGCACCTGGCGGCCGAGCCCGACCTCGCCCGCGGGCTGATGCGCTCGGGCGCCACCTGCATCGCGTACGAGACCGTCACCGACACGGACGGGCACCTGCCGCTGCTGGCCCCGATGAGCGAGGTGGCCGGCAAGATCGCGACGCAGGCCGGGGCCTTCATGCTCGAGCGCCCCCTCGGCGGCCGCGGGATCCTGCTCGGCGGCGTCCCCGGCGTGGCGGCCGCCACCGTGCTCGTGATCGGAGGCGGCGTGGTCGGGATGAACGCCGCCTTCATCGCGATCGGGATGGAAGCCGACGTGTTCGTGTTCGACCGCTCCATCCCCCGCCTGCGCGAACTCGACGTGGCGTTCGCCGGGCGGGCGTCCACGGTCTACTCCTCGGCGCTCGCGATCGAAGAGATGCTCCCGGCGGCCGACCTCGTGATCGGCGCCGTGCTGGTCCAGGGCGCCCGGGCGCCGCACGTCATCAGCCGCGCCCAGCTGGCGCTGATGAAGCGCCACGCGGTGCTGGTGGACGTCTCGATCGACCAGGGCGGCTGCTTTGAGACCTCGCGGCCGACGACCCACTCCGACCCCACCTACGAGGTCGACGGCGTCACCCACTACTGCGTCACGAACATGCCGGGGGCGGTCCCGATCACCTCGACCCACGCGCTCACGAACGCGACGCTCCCGTACGTGATCGAGCTGGCCGAGGACGGGATCGACGCCGCCCTCGAGCAGAACCCGGGCCTGCGTATGGGCTTGAATGTCCGCGCGGGCGAGATCATCCACCCGGCCGTCGCCGACGCCTTGCAGCTCAGCGGCGAGCGGTCCTAGCCGGCCCACCCGAACACCCCGACACCGAGAGGCATAGACAATGGCGAGCACCGCACAGACCCTCAGCAACTTCGTCGACGGCGAGCCGGTGGCCGCCGAGGGGGACACCGAAGCGGTGCTCAACCCCGCCACCGGCGAGGAGCTCGCACGCGCTCCGGTCGCGAGTGCCGAGGACGTCGATCACGCCGTCGGGGCGGCCCGGCGGGCGTTCGAGGGGTGGTCCCAGACGACGCCCGCCCAGCGTGCCGAGGCGCTGCTGGCGCTGGCCGACGTGATCGACGAGAACGCCGACTACATCGCCCGCCTGGAGGCGCTCAACGCGGGTAAGCCGATCGAGGCCGTCAAGGGCGACGAGCTGCCGGTGATGTCGGACAACCTGCGCTTCTTCGCCGGCGCCGCACGCTGCCTGGAGGGCCGTGCGGCCGGGGAGTACATGGAGGGCTACACGTCCTTCACGCGCCGCGAAGCCGTCGGTGTGATCGGCCAGATCACACCCTGGAACTACCCCCTGATGATGGCCATCTGGAAGATCGGGCCGGCGCTCGCGGCCGGCAACACGATCGTGCTGAAGCCCGCCGAGACGACCCCCATGACGACCGTGCGCCTGGCCGAGATGGCGGCCGACATCCTGCCCAAGGGCGTCCTCAACGTGCTCACGGGGCCCGGCCGCCCGACCGGGCAGGCGCTGCTCGAGCACCCGGACGTGGACATGGTCTCGCTGACCGGGTCGGTGGACACCGGCAAGCACGTGGCCCGCACGGCGGCCGACACGCTCAAGCGCGTGCACCTCGAGCTCGGCGGCAAGGCCCCGGTGGTCGTGTTCGACGACGTCAGCATGGAGAGCGCCCTGGAAACGATCGCCGGAACGGGCTATTACAACGCCGGCCAGGACTGCACCGCGGCGACCCGCGTGCTGGCCTCCGACGGCGTTTACGACGACGTCGTGTCAGGGCTTGCCGAGCAGGCCCGCGGGCTCGTCGTCGGCGACACCCTGTCGGCGCAGACGACGCTCGGCCCCGTCAACTCAGCGCGCCAGCGCGAGCGCGTGGAGGGCTTCCTCGAGCGCCGTCCCGAGCACGCCGAGGTCGTCACCGGCGGCGGCGAGCCCGACCGCCCCGGCTTCTTCCTCGAACCGACCGTCGTCGCCGGCCTGCGCCAGGACGACGAGATGATCCAGCGCGAGATCTTCGGGCCCGTGATCACGGTCCAGCGCTTCAGCGACGAGCAGGAGGCGATCACGTGGGCGAACGCCACCCCCTACGGGCTGGCGTCCTCGGTCTGGACCCGCGACGTCGGCCGCGCGCTGCGGGTCTCGAAGGCGTTGCGCTTCGGCTGCGTGTGGATCAACGACCACATCCCGCTGGTGTCCGAGATGCCCCACGGCGGCTTCAAGGAGTCCGGCTACGGCAAGGACCTGAGCGTCTACTCGCTGGAGGACTACACGGTCGTCAAGCATGTGATGGCAAGCCTCGCGTGAGCTCCGCCGAGGAGGAGCTGCTCGCCGAGCGCCAGATCGCACGGGTGCTCGCGCCCAACCCGGGGCCGCTCACCCTCGAAGGCACCAACTCCTGGGTCGTCGGTCGCTCCCCCGCCTGGGTCGTGGATCCCGGCCCGGCGAACCCCGAGCACCTCGAGCGCCTGCAGGCGGAGGTGGACGAGCGCGGGGGCCTCGGCGGGGTGGTGCTGACCCACGGCCACGCCGACCACAGCGAGGCCGCCGCCGCGCTCGCCGCCCGCTACGGGGCGCCGCTGGCGGCCGCCGCGGGCGAGCCCGACGTGAGGCTCGCCGACGGCGAGCGCTTCGGGCCCTTCGAGGCGCTCCCGACCCCGGGTCACGCCCCCGACCACTTCGCGCTGCTGGCCAGCGACGCGTGCTTCAGCGGCGACGCCGTGCTCGGTCAGGGGAGCGTCTTCATCACCCCCTCTGAGGGCTCCCTGGCGTCCTATCTGGCGGCCCTGGAGCGGCTGGCCGCGCGGTCGGACTTCACGATCATCTGTCCCGGGCACGGCCCCACCGTGGCCGACGGCCACGCCAAGCTCCGCGAATACGGCGAGCATCGTCTCGAGCGCGAGCGGGCCCTGGTGGCGGCCCTCGACGCGCGCCTGCGCGGGACCGACGAGCTGCTGGACGCAGCCTGGTCAGACGTGCCGGAGACGCTCAGGCCGGCCGCCGCGGTGACGCTCGCGGCGCACCTCGACAAGCTCGCCGAAGAGGGACGGCTGCCGCCCGGCGTGGAGCGCCCGGACGTGGAGTGGCTGCGACGGGGCTCGGTGGCCTGGTGAGCCCGAACGGCTCCAAACGCCCGCCGCGCCGGGCCCGTGGCGCCGCCCCGGCCTCGGCCGCGCCCTCCAGAGCGGCCTTCGACTCGTCGTTCCCGCCGATCGCCGACCTCGGCTTCCTGTCGGACTGCCACACCGGGGCGCTGGTCACCTCCGACGGCTCGATCGAGTGGATGTGCGTGCCCCACTTCGACTCGCCGTCGATCTTCGCCGCCCTGCTCGACCGCGGCGCGGGCAGCTGGAGGGTCGGCCCCTACGGCGTCTTCGTGCCGGCAGGACGCCGCTACCTGCCGGGCACCAACATGATCGAGACGACCTGGATGACCCCCCAGGGGTGGGTGCGGGTGCTCGACGCGCTGACGATCGGCGTGTGGCACGACAACAAGCTCGGCACGAGCCACACCCGGCCTCCCACCGACTACGACGCCGACCACCTGCTGGTGCGCATGGTCGAGTGCCTGCAGGGCCAGGTCCAGGTGGAGATCGTGTGCGAGCCGATGCTCGCCTACGGTGCGCGTCCGGCGGTCTGGGAGGCGGTCGAGGGAGGCCCTGCCGGCCTCAGCATCCTCGACGCGAGCGAAGCCGACGGCGACGGCGACGGCGACACGAGCGTGAGGCTGTTCAGCGACATCCGCATGGGCATCGAGGGCAACCGCACGCACGGACGCCACACCCTGACGAAGGGGGAGAAGCGCTACTGCGCGCTGTCCTGGACGGAGGCCAGGGGCGGCCCCTACACGGTCGAGCAGGCCGAGCAGCGGCTCGAGGCGACGGCCCAGTTCTGGCGTGGCTGGCTGGCCGAAGGCACCTATCCCGACCACCCCTGGCGGATCCACCTCGAGCGCTCGGCGCTGGCGCTGAAGGGGCTGACGTTCATGCCCACCGGCGCGCTCCTGGCAGCGGCCACCACCTCGCTCCCGGAGACGCCCGGCGGCGAACGCAACTGGGACTACCGCTACTGCTGGATGCGCGACGCCACCTTCACGCTGTGGGCGCTGCACGCACTCGACCTCGACTGGGAGGCCGACGACTTCATCCAGTACGTCGCCGACATGACCCGCGGCAAGGACGGAGCGCTGCAGATCATGTACGGGATCGACGGCCGCGTCGATCTGAGCGAGTCGACGCTGGATCACCTCGGCGGCTACGAGGGGGCCCGCCCGGTGCGGGTCGGCAACGGCGCCTTCAAGCAGCGCCAGAACGACGTCTTCGGCGCCGTGCTCGACTCCGTCTACGTGCACGCCAAGGAGCGCGACCACATCCCCGAGCGCCTGTGGCCGGTGCTCACCGACCAGGTCCGCTGTGCCGCGGCCGCCTGGCGCAAACCCGACCAGGGCATCTGGGAGGCCCGCGGCAAGCCCCGTCACTACTTCTCCTCGAAGCTGATGTGCTGGGTGGCGATGGATCGCGGAGCGCGACTGGCCGAACGGCGCGACCAGGCCGAGGAGGCCGAGAGCTGGCAGGCCGAGGCGGACAAGATCCGCGCGGAGCTGCTCGAGCGCGGGGTGGACGAGCGGGGCGTCTTCCGCCAGCACTACGACACCGACGCGCTCGACGCCTCCACGCTGCTGGTCCCGCTGGTGCGCTTCCTGCCGCCCGAGGACGAGCGCGTGCGGGCCACCGTGCTGGCGATCCGCGAGGAGCTGACGGAGGGCGGGCTGGTGCTGCGCTACCGCCCTGAGGAAACCGACGACGGCCTGCAGGGCCGCGAGGGGACCTTCCTGATCTGCTCCTTCTGGATGGTCTCGGCGCTGTGTGAGATCGGCGAGCACCGCGAGGCCGAACACCTCTGCGAGCGACTGCTCGCCTACGCCTCGCCCCTGGGCCTATACGCCGAGGAGCTCGAAGCCTCCTCGGGCCGGCACCTGGGGAACTACCCCCAGGCCTTCACCCACCTGGCCCTGATCAACGCCGTCATGCACGTGATCGAAGGGATGCACTAGCGGCTCCGTGGGAGCGGCCCGGTCCCCCGACCGAGCCGCCCCCGAGCCGCCCCCTTCGCGCACGTCTACTTCACGCTCACCTTGAGGTGGAGCGGCGGAGCGATCGCGTCTTCGGTGACCGAGACCGGCGTCCACGGCAGCGTGATCCATTCGTTTTTCGAAAGCCGCTGGGTCTGGTCTTCGTAATAGGGAGACGTCGGGTCTTCCGACTGCGAGTAGGCCAGGAGGGCTTTCGCGAGCGGTTCGTGGCCGGCCTGCAATTCGGTGAACATCACGATGCTCGTGCCGCCGGTCACTTCCGCCTGTTTCGCGGTGGGCGTCGGGAAGGAAGATCCGATGGCCGCGAAGCATTCGCCCCCATCCGAGCAGCCGGGCAACGGGGCTGCGCCGGCCTGCGGTGCACGCTGCACTTCGCCGGTGCTGGCGTCGAGCGGGATGCCACGTGCTTCCATCGAGCTGACCGCTGTCGCGAGCGCTTCCTTGCTTGCCTGCAGCGAGGTGTTGAGCGTGTTGGGGGTGTAGACCGGTTCGCTTGCCGTCCAGGGGTGGACCCAGAAGCTCGCCTGGCCGTTGGGTGCATGTTGGAACCATTCCTGGAACAGCCAGGCACCTTTGGCTTCGAGCGTGGCGGTCGCGTCGTAGGCGTTGAGCACAGGGCACGCGCCGCTGACGTTGACGCCGTTGATCACACCGCCGTCTTCGCTCACCGCGTTTTCGCAGATTTCGCGCAGACCCGGGAGGGCGCGCTCGGCCGGCAGGGAGCGGAACTTGGTCCACGAGTCCTGCATCGTTTCGGCGGTGAATCCGGGCGTCGCTGAGATCCCGTCTGTCGGAACGCCGCTGTTGAAGGTGCCCATGCGCTGGGCGACCATGTCGATACCCGTCTGGGCGCGCATGCCCGGGTTTACTTCTTCGCCACCGAGGGCAGGCGAGAACCCGGTGAGCAGGCTGTTCGCGTTCGCGAGCCAGAACGAGTTGTTCGAGTTCTCGACGTAGTCTTTGCGGATCAGCGCCGGCTCTTCGCCGCCGGCGAGGATGCCCGGCACGATCGCACCCGGGCTTTCGGGCAGTTCGCATTCACCGCTACCGGAGAACGGGCCGGTGAGGGACCCCGGCTCGAGGTCGCAGCCCGAGTGAAGGTAGGCCTTCGTCAGGCTCGCGGCCACGGCGATCTCCGTGTAGAACGCGTTGCCCTGGTCGTCGGCACCGATCGTGTTCACCCACGGCACACCCTGGATGGCACGCTCGGCTTCGATCACCTGAGACGCGTTTTCGGCTTTGCTGATCGCCAGCCACTGGTCGGGACCCCGGACGTTGTTGGCATTGGCGTCACCGACCGCTACCGGCGAACCGCTCTCCCAGATCACGGGCCCGTAGTGGCTGTAGTAGAGGGTGCCGGTGCGCGCCACCTGTTCGCCGTGTTCCAGCGCCTCGACGCTGACCGTGCGCGTCTTCATCTTTTCCACTTTGCCCTTGTACTTGTATTCGGTCGGGTGTCCAACGGCGGTGCTCAGAAGCCAGAAGCTGACCGTCGTGTTCGTCGAGACGGTGTGCGTCCACGCGACATTCTGGTTGTGACCGATGTTGATCCCGGGCAACCCCCAGATTCCCGCGCCGGTCGCGTGGTACTTGCCGGGGACTTCGACGTTCATCTCCCAGAAGCGTTCCGAGCCATGCCACGGGAAGTGCGGGTTGGCGAGCACGACGCCGCCTCCGTTGGTGGCGTCTTCGCTCCCAACGGCGAGACCGTTGGAGCCCATCAGCTTGCTGTGGCCGATCTGCGCGAGTTCCCCGAGCGAGAGAACCTGCTTCGAGAGCGTCCCCGCGCTCTGCCGCGTCGCCGCCTCAGCGGGCGGACCGTACGCGGGATTCGCCTCGGCGGCCGGTCCGAGGGCGGAGTTACCCGCGAGGTCGTCGATCTGGTAGATACGGCGCCAGACGTCGGTCGCCTTGATCGGCCTCACCCAGGCCGCACCTTTGCAGGCGGGGTTCGTGACCCCGCTCGCCCCGCCGATGTGCTTGAGGTAGGCGTCATAGCCGGCGGCGTAGCCGCGCGTCACTTCGGTCGCTTCCGCCGAGGGGCCCTGTGGGTAGGGAAGCTTCAGCAGCTTCTGGATCGTGTGCGCATCCTTGATCGAGGTCCAGTAGATGTCCGAGTTGAGGTTCGTGAACACCACACCCCCCTCGGATTCGTTCTTGAAGGTCCCTTCCGGGCCGAAGAACGCAGAGCGTTCGCCGTCGACCGTCAGGAATGTTTCGGCGAGCAGGCAGATTCCGTCCTGCGCCTGGGCGTAGCCGATCCCGAATCCGACGTCGGCGAAGTTGGCCCCGGAGACGTTCGCGACGCCGCCCGTGGTCCTGGTCAGCGAGACGCTGCCGGGCGAAGCCGTGGCGGAAACCGGGAAGCACGCCGCGAGCGCGGCTACGGCAAGTGCAACCAGCAAGCGGCCCCTCATGCGCCGCCGACCCGCGACCTGGCCGTCGTGCGCGCAAGGCCCAACATCAGTTCCCACTTGACGTCCCATCTGTGTGGCTCCCTCCTCCTCCATCGCTCAAAGCCCCTCCGACCGGGCATTGGTGGACTGTCTAGTCCACCATTTGGAGTAATGTACCAGAATGTCCACCACTTCACCTCGGCTACCTCGGGGACCGCACCGACTGTCCCGCGCAGAGGTCGAGAGCCATCAGCGCGAGCGCATCCTGGCCGCCATGATCGCCGCGGTCGGGACGAAGGGCTACGGGTCGACGACGATCGCCGACATCACCCATCGGGCCCGCGTCTCGCGCGACACCTTCTACGAGCAGTTCGCGAACAAGGAGGCGTGCTTCCTGGCCGCCTACGACGCGATAACGCGGGAGCTGCTGGACGAGATGATCGCCGCGGGAACGAGCCGGCCCAGCTTCGTCGAGGGCATACGCGAAGGCGTGCGGGCCTACCTGAACTTCTGGAGCGGGCGCCCCGACGCGGCACGCGCGTGGACGCTCGAGGTCATGGCCGCGGGCAGCGAGGCACTGACCCACCGGGAGGACGCCCTGCGAAGGTGCGCGAGCCTGTACCGAGCCGTCGCCGAGCGAGCCCGGGCCGAGCAACCAGGGCTGCCGAGGGTCCCGGACGTCGTCGCCCGCGCGATCGTGGTCGCTGCGGTCGAGCTGACGACCCAGTACATCCGCGAAGGTCGTGTCAGCTCGCTTCCGGAGCTCGAGAACGACGTGCTCTACCTATGGCTAATGGTCCTCGCCGGCCACGAGGTCGCGGCTGCCGCGCTCGCACCCGAAGCGACGAGCGAGCGCTGGACTCGTGTCGCTGACCCGGTGCCCTCCCTCGCTGACCGGTAGCCGCCCGCGGGGCGCGCCGGCCGCTCGGCGCGTCCGCGGCTCCGTGGTCGGGGTCGCCGGGCAACCGCTCGACGGTCGCGCCTACCAGGTGAGATAGCCTGGGCGCGCATGCCGGCATCACCGCCGATCCCGCCTCCCGGCACGCTTCGCGCGAAAGTCGTGAACCGCCTCACGAGCGCGAACGTGATGCTGTACCGGCGCTCGGGCGGGCGCCTGGGCAACACCCTCAAGGGCGCCCCGATCCTGCTGCTCGACCACGTCGGACGCAAGTCCGGACAGAAGCGCACCGCGCCGGTCCTGTACCTGGGCGACGGCGAGGATCTCGTGATCGTGGCCTCGCGCGGAGGCTCGGACGCGATGCCGGCCTGGTGGCTGAACCTGCAGGCGGACCCGGTCACGACCGTGCAGGTCGGGAGCGAGCGCCGGCGGGTGCTGGCGCGCGAGGCGAGCGCGCAGGAGAAGGCCGCGTTGTGGCCGCGCCTGGTCGAGATGTACGGCGACTTCGAGATCTATCAGCGCCGCACCCAGCGCGAGATCCCGGTCGTGATCCTGAGCCCGGCGCCCTAACGGCGCGCTAGCGGATCGCGCGCGGGCGCAGGACCCGACCCGCGCCGGCTGCTCACGCCTCAGGCGTCGCCAGCTGCCCTCGCACCCAGCCGAGCTCGCGCGCCAGCATGCGCTCGAGCAGCCGCGGGGAGAGCCGGTTCGCGAGCCATATCCCCCGCGCGCGCCCCGGCGCGACGATGATCGCCTGGTTTCGCTCGACGCCACGGAGCACGTCCTCGGCGAGGCGCTCGGGCGGGTAGGCGGCTCCCCGGTTCGAGTGCAGGAACATCTCGCGGCCGCGGCCGGCGAACCTGGTCCGCGGCAGGTCCGGCGGGCCCTCGGAATCGAGCATCGGCGTATCGATCACGCCCGGGCAGACCGCGCTGACGCGGACGCCGTGTGCCCGCGCCTCGCCACGCAGACTCACGCTGAGACCGACGACTGCGTGCTTGGTCATCGCGTAGGGGACACCGAACGGGAAGGGCACGAGACCGGCGAGCGAGGCGGTGTTGACGATGTGCCCGAAGCCCTGTTTCACCATCAACGGGTAGGCGGCGACGACGCCGTGCACGACGCCGCGCAGGTTGACGTCGAGCGTGCGCTCCCAGTGTGCGAGCCCCAGCTCCTCGACGGGGCCGCCGATCCCGATCCCGGCGTTGTTGAACAGCAGGTCCAGACGGCCGTGCTGAGCGCGGACCGCGCCGATCGCGTGCTCAAAGCCACCCGCGTCGGCTACATCGAGGCTGACCGACGTCGCCGAACCCGGGCCGCGCTGGTCGAGCTCGTGCGCGACGGCCGCGGCGCTCGAGGCGTTGATGTCGGCGACGACGACGCTGGCTCCGCGAGCGACGAGCGCGCCACAGAGCCCCTTGCCGATTCCCGACGCTCCTCCCGTTACAAACGCGATTCGTCCCTGCATGGCTCAGTAGTCGGGGTCGCCGGGAAGCACGATGCGGGCGACCTCGCCCTCGAGCAGCACGCGCGGCTCGACCGGCAGCACCTCGCGCCCGCGGGCGTAGTCGAGCAGCTCGTCCACCGAGGCGAAGTCGCGCAGCTGCTCGAGGTGCTTGATGGTCGGGAACACGAGCTCGATGTCGCCCGCTTTGGAGGACTCCAGCGCGCCCGCCGGGGTGAACCAGCCGACGTCCACGCACTCCTCGCCGTCCACGCGCGGCTCCTGTCCGTCGGGCAGCACGGCCAGGAAGAAGTGGGTGTCGAAGCGGATCGTGACGACCGCCGGGGTGATCCAGCGGGAGAACTTGATCAGCTCGGACGGGCCGGCGATCTCGATGCTCGCCTCCTCGTGCAGCTCGCGGACCGCGGCCGCCCGGTGGGCCTCGTCGCCGGAGCCCTCCACCTCGTCCACGGCGCCGCCGGGGAACACCCACACCCCGCCCATGAAGCGCGCCTTCGGAGTGCGCCGCACGAGCAGCACTTCGAGGACCTCGCCGCCGCCCCGCAGCAGGATCACGCTGGCGGCCTGGCGCGGACGCACGGGGGCGCCGGTGTTCAGCGTCGTGCCCGGCTCGACCCCGGGAGGCGCCGCGGGCGTGCCCGCCGGGGAGGACACGGCGGGCGTGCCCTCGGCCGAGGGCACAGCGGATGACTCCGTCGGAGCGTCGTCGCTCGAGCGCATCCGCTGAGGCTACCTGCCGCTAGTCTGTGGCGCTCACGTACCACCAAGGAGAGCTCGCGGCATGAGCGCCACAACCGAGACCATGCAGCGCTGGATCTGCGAATCCTGCGGCTTCATCTATGACCCCGAGGAAGGCGATCCCGACGGCGGGATCCCGCCGGGCACGCCGTTCGAGGAGATCCCCGACACCTGGTTCTGCCCGGTCTGCGGAGCGCGCAAGCGCGAATTCGTCCTCTACGAGGACTAGAGCGCTGAGCCCGGCAGGGGCGCCCGGGGCGGAGGGGGGCGACTGGCCAGAGCTGCTGGCGCTCGACGCCGAGCGTGTGTGGCACCCCTACGGCGCGCTGCCCGCCGCGGTGCCGTCGCTGGCGGTGGTGGGGGCCGAAGGGGTGCGCCTGCAGCTGGCCGACGGGCGCGAGGCGATCGACGCGATGGCCTCGTGGTGGTGCGCGATCCACGGCTACCGCCACCCGGTACTCGACGCGGCCGTCGTCGATCAGCTGGGGAGCATGGCGCACGTCATGTTCGGCGGGCTCACCCACGAGCGCGCGGTGCGCCTGTGCGAGCGCCTCTGCGAGCTCGCCCCCGGAGGCCTCGAGCGGGTGTTCCTGGCGGACTCCGGGTCGGTCTCGGTGGAGGTGGCGATCAAGCTGTGCCTGCAGTACCAGCGCGCGCTCGGCAGGCCGCAGCGCACGCGCCTGCTGACGGTGCGGGGCGGCTACCACGGCGACACCGCCGGAGCGATGGCGCTGTGCGATCCGGTCGGGGGCATGCACTCGATGTTCACCGGGCTGCTCGCGCAGCACGTGTTCGCGGAGCGTCCTCCGGACGGTTTCCACGCCGGGCTGGACGACGGCTGGGCTGCGGGAGTGAGCGAGCTCGTCGAGCGTCACTCCGGAGAGCTCGCCGGGATCGTGGCCGAGCCCGTCGTACAGGGGGCCGGGGGCATGCGCTTTCACTCACCCGCGTGCGTGGCCCACCTGCGGGCGCTGTGCGACGAGCACGGCCTGCTGCTGGTGCTGGACGAGATCGCGACCGGATTCGGGCGCACCGGTGCGCTGTTCGCGAGCGAGCACGCGGGGGTGTGCCCCGACGTGATGTGCGTGGGCAAGGCGCTCACCGGCGGCTACATGACCTTGGCGGCCGTGCTCTGCACCGCGGAGGTGGCCGAGGCGGTGTCCGCCGGGGAGGGCTCGGGGCTGATGCACGGCCCCACCTTCATGGGCAACCCGCTCGCCTGTGCGGTCGCGCTGGCGTCGCTGGCGCTGCTGGGCGACGGTCGCTGGCGCGAGCAGGTGGCGGGAATCGAACGGGGCCTGCAGGCGGGCCTGGAGCCCGCCCGGGAGCTCGACTCGGTCACCGACGTGAGGGTGCTGGGGGCGATCGGGGTGATCGAGCTCGCCCACCCGGTG
This sequence comes from uncultured Solirubrobacteraceae bacterium, assembly GCA_963821425.1. Lineage (GTDB taxonomy): Bacteria > Actinomycetota > Thermoleophilia > Solirubrobacterales > Solirubrobacteraceae > Palsa-744. The sequence continues at coordinate 403,213 of CAWGDS010000004.1, read as the reverse complement.
GACGTCGCCGCGGCCACCGCGGCGGCGCTCGAGCAGGGTGTCTGGCTGCGGCCCTTCCGGGAGCTGATCTACGCAATGCCGCCGTACGTCACCGGCGAGCAGGACCTGGCCCAGATCGCGCGGGCGATGGTGGCCGCCGCGGGCGCGGGTTGATCGCCCGAGCAGGGCCACGCGAGCGCCTCACGGGCCGGGCCCTCACAGCCAGCCCCGCCACGGCAGCGCTCCGCCGGCCGCCGCGAGCTCAGCCGGATCGGGCCCCTGCAGCCGCGGCAGCGTGTGGACATCCACGCCCTCCAGTGCGGCGATCGTGTCGCGGTTGGAGAGCTCGACCTGCGAGGGCACGGCGGGCCAGTCGCTCAGCAGCACCGCCACGACCTGAAGCCCCGCGCGGCGGGCCGCCTCCAGTGTCAGCAGCGTGTGGTTGATCGTGCCGAGGCCGGGCCTGGCAACGACCAGCACGCCGAGGTCCAGCGCCGCTGCGAGGTCGCAGACGCTGAAGGAGGCGGTCAGCGGAACCAGCAGTCCGCCGACGCCCTCGACCACGAGTGTGTGCCCGTCACCGAGCTCGTGCGCGCGCTCCGTCAGGGCCCGCGGATTCAGCTCCAGACCGGCCAGCGCTGCCGCCAGGTGTGGCGAGGCGGCCGGCCCGAAGCGCAGCGGAGCGACCTCCTCGGGGCGCATCCCGGCGGCCAGGGCGAGCAGCTCGTGGTCGGCCGGCCACGGCCCTGTGGGGGGCTCGTCGAGGCCGGTGAGCATCGGCTTGTAGGCGCGCACGGGCTCCCCGGCGGCGCGCATCGAGGCGAGCAGGCAGGCGCTGGCGACGCTCTTGCCGACGCCGGTGTCCGTGCCGGTTATGAACAGGCCGCGCACGCCGAGCGGCGCCGCTGGCACGCCTGACCTTCGCCTGCCGTCGTCCTCGGCCTTGCCCTTGCAGCCAGCAAGGGCTGCGGCCTGCGTCCTCGGCACGCTCGGCCATCCGCACCACCGGACACCCGGCACCCTGCCGTCGAATAAGCCATCTAGGCGGCGTGCATGCTGTCGAAGTCGAACGGCTCGCGGGCGAGCTCGCGGGTGAAGGGGTCCTCTGCCTCCACCTCGGCGATGCGCTCCTCGTGCAGGGGGCCCATGCGCGTCGGGTCCAGCCCCAGCTCGCGGGCGCACTCGCCCAGCACGCGGGCGGCGTAGCGGAGCTCCTCGGGGCTGTGGGTGGCCATCACCGCCAGGCGCAGCCGGGCCGTGCCGGCGGGCACCGTCGGGGGCCTGATCGCCTGGGCGAAGACACCGCGCTCGAGTGCCGCCTGGCAGAGGGCCAGCGCGTCGCGCTCCCCGCCCACCAGCAGGGGGATGATCTGGACCTCTCCGTCGGGCACCGGGAAGCCCTCGAGCTCGAGCTCCTGGCGCAGCACGCGGGCGTTGTCGCGCAGCCGGCGCACGCGCTGGGGCTCGCGCTCGAGCAGCTCCAGCGCGGCGAGCGCCCCGGCCAGCGCGGGCGGACCCGGTGCTGTGGAGAAGATCAACGTGCGGGCCGTGTTGATCATCAGCCGCACCACCTCGGCGGAGGCGCAGGCGTAGGCGCCGTAGGAGCCCAGTGCCTTGCCGAGCGTCCCCACCACCACGTCCACCTCGTCCTGCAGGCCGGCCTCGGCGAGCGCCCCGCGGCCGTCCGGGCCGAGGCTGCCGATCGCGTGGGCGTCGTCGACGAGCACGCGCGCACCGTGGTGGCGGGCCAGCTCCACGATCCCCGCCAGCGGGGCCACGTCACCGTCCATCGAAAACAGCGAGTCGGTCACGATCACGTGCCCGGCGGCGGCGTCGCGACGCGGCGGGTGGCGCTGCAGGAGGCGTTCGAGGTGGTCGAGGTCGCGGTGGCGGTAGACGTGCACCTCGGCGCGGGCCAGGCGGCAGGCGTCGATGATCGAGGCGTGGTTGAGCTCGTCCGAGAAGATCCTCCCGCCGCGGCCGGCGAGTGTCCCGACGGCGCCCAGGTTGGCGAGGTAGCCGGAGCCGAACAGCACACACGCCTCGCTTTCGGCGAAGGCCGCCAGGCGCTCCTCCAGGCGTCCGTGGATCGTCATCGTGCCCGACACCAGCCGTGAGGCTCCCGCACCGACGCCCCAGCGCATGGCGGCATCGGCCGCCGCGCGGCGCACGCGGGGGTGGTCGGCCAGGCCGAGGTAGTTGTTGGAGCACAGCAGCAGCACCGGCCGTCCTTCGAGCAGCACGGTCGGGCCCTGGGGTCCGTTGATCAGCCGCAGGCGCCGCGATAGCCCGAGCCGCTCGAGCTCGTCCAGGCGCTGCTGGACGTCGTTCAAGCTGCTCCCTGGCGGGCGACCGGGGCGCGGTTGGGAGCACCGTCCGGGCGCGGCGGGGCGGCCCCGCGTTTGGCCCGGAAGCGCAGCTGCGTGGAGGGGTCCCAGAGGCGCACCGGCAGGGTCGCCGGCTCGGGCTCGAGCTCAGGCTCCGGGCCGAGCAGCTCCTCGACCACGTCGGGGGTCTCGCCGGCCATCCACCCGCTGCGGTTGTCCGGGCGCGGGTTGGACGCGTTGTCGGGCTGGCGGGCGACGTTCAGGCCCAGGTCGGTGAACATCTCGCGGTCGCTCTCCGGGGTGTTGCCGAGAGTGGTCAGGAAGTTGCCCATCATCACGCCGTTGAGGCCGGCCTCGACCGCCAGCTCCTGCAGCTCGCCGAGGTTCTCCACGCGCCCCCCGCAGAGCCGGAAGAGGGCGTCGGGGAGGATCAGGCGGAAGATCGCGATCCACTTGACCGCCTCCCACGGGTCCATGAAGTCGCGGTCGCCGAACTTCGTGCCGGGGCGCGGGTTGAGCATGTTGATGGGCACGCTGGTGGGGTTGATGTCAGCCAGCTCGAAGGCCATCTCGACGCGCTGGGCGCGGGTCTCGCCGAGGTTCAGGATGCCGCCCACGCAGGTCTCCAGGCCGGCCTCCCGGACCGCCGCGATCGTGCGCATGCGTCCCTCGTAGCGGACCGTGGTGGTGACCTCGTCGTAGTAGCTGCGGGCCGTCTCGACGTTGTGGTGCACGCGCTGGATGCCGGCCTCACGAAGCTGGCGAGCGCGGTCGGCCGACAGATGTCCGACGGACGCGCAGCGCTTCAGGTTGGTCTGCTCGGAGACGAGCCGGACCCCCTCCAGGTACTTGCTGAAGTCGCGCTTGGAGAGACCCTGGCCCTGGGTCACCATGCAGAAGCGGTGGGCACCTGCCGCCTCGGCCGCGCGGGCGTGTTCGAGGACCTGCTCGGGCTCCATCATCGCGTGCATCGGCGTCTCGGCGTCGGCGAAGCGCGACTGGGCGCAGAAGCCGCAGTCCTCGGCGCAGCCGCCGGACTTGGCGTTCACGAGCGAGCACATGTCGGTCGAGTCCGCGAACCGCTCCACGCGCGCACGCCAGGCGCGCTTCACGACCGCTTCGATCCCGGCGTGGTCCTCGATCTCGCCGAGGCGGATCGCCTCCTCGCGCGATATCAGCGGCGCCATGGGGCAAACCGTATGGGGTGGCGCGGACGCTTCCGGCAGCCGCGCCACTTGTCGCTCGCGCTCGCTGGTCTCGCGCTACTATTACGTGATGCGATCTATCGGGGCGCGATCTACCGACCCGGGTTTGCTCGTGTTGACGAGCTTGGCCGAGGGCCCGAAACACGGCTACGCCATCACCCAGGACGTCGAGCAGTTCGCGGGAGTGCGGCTGGGGCCGGGGACGCTGTATGGGGCGTTGTCACGACTCGAGGAGCGGGGGCTGATCGAGGCGCTGCCGGCGGAAGACCGTCGGCGGCCCTACCGCCTGACCGCCGCGGGCACGGCCGCGCTCGCAGCCGAGCTACACGAGCTCGCGCGGGTGGCGCGCAGTGGCCTCGATCGCCTGCGCGTGGCCGAGGCGACACAATGACCGGGCGCTTGGCAGGACTCGCGCTGGCGCTCTATCCGCTGGCCTTTCGCCGCCGCTACGAGCAGGAGATGCGTGCGCTGCTCGAGGAGTCGCAGCCGCGAGTGCTCGCGCTATTGGACCTGCTGCGGGGGGCAATGGCCGCCCACCTGCGCCCGCCGGCCGCCGCGGGCGATGGCGTGGACCCGTGTGAGCGGCTGCGGGCGAGCACGAGCGGCCAGTTGGCCTGCTGGGTCGCCTTTGCGGCGGCCGGGTTCGGCTTCTACAAGACCACGGAGGACGCGCCGTTCGCGGCCGCGGGCCATGCGCATCGGTTGCTCGGTGACACGCACCTCGCCGTCCAGGTCCTCGCGGTCCTGGCCTCGGCCGCCGTCCTGCTGGGAGCTCTGCCGCTGATCCTCGCGGCCCTCAACCGGGCACGCCTGCAGCCGCGGCTGTGGCGTCTGGTGGCGCTGCCCCCACTGATCGTGGCGGTGTTCGTCGGGCTGACCAGGCTGATGGAGGCCCTGGCGGGCTCCCAGCCGGTCCATCACCCCAGCGCGGAGGGTGCCATCGCCTTCATCGCATGGAGTCTCGCCGCACTGGCCTGCGGCGCCGGCTGCGTTGTGGGTGCACGCGCCGTTCTGTTCGCGGTCCCGATGGCGCGCGCTCGGTTGCTCGCCGCGTATGCGTGCGGCGTGCTCGTCACGGCGGCGATGATGGCGATCACGCTCGCGACGACGCTGTACGCGATCGGTCTGTTCGCGGACGCATCGTCGCTGGCCGCGACTGCAAACGGGCCGTTCCAACTCGTGAGTGTCGGCGCCTCGCTGATCCTTCAGCTCCTCGTGATGGCATCCGCCGCGATCGCCGCGGCGACGACCACGCGGCGGGGCTGGGGCGCGCGAGCACTCGATTAGCAGGCGCGCTGGTCCCCCGCTCTTCAGCGGCCCTGCCAGCGGGGGGCGCGGCGCTCGCCGAAGGCGCGCACCCCCTCACGCATGTCCTCCGAGGAGAACGAGGCGCGGCGCAGCTCGATGAGCTGCTGTTCGAGCTTCGGATCGAGCTCGGAGGCCGCGCCCAGCAGCTCGCCGATCACGCGCTTGTTGCCGAGCTGGGCCAGGGGAGCGTGGCCGGCCAGCTCGCCGGCCAGCTCGAGCGCCACCCCCTCGAGCTCGGGCTCCGGAGCGACGCGGTTGACGAGTCCCCAGGTGAGGGCGGTGTCGGCCTCGATGTTGCGCCCGAGCAGGAACAGCTCCCGCGTGCGGGGGGCGCCGATCGCGTCTATGAAGCGGCGCAGACCGGTGTGGGAGTAGACCAGCCCGAGCTTCGCCGGGGGCATGCCCAGCTTCACTCCGCTGGCGGCCACGCGCAGATCGCAGGCCAGCGCCAGCTCCAGCCCGCCGCCGATCGTGTGGCCCCCGAGGACCGCCAGGGTGGGCATCGGGAACGCCTCCAGGGCGTCGATCGCCTCCGTGAAGGGCTGGGCCACGAGGGCCTCGGCGCGCTCCTCGAACTCCTCGTCGGGGATCTCACCGATGTCATAGCCGGCCGAGAACATCCCGTGGGCGCCCGTGACGATCACGCACCCGGTCGCCTGCGGTTGCGCTGCCAGCCGCTTCAGGGTGGCGGTGATCGCGTCGAGGATCGGATGGTCGAGCGCGTTGCGCTTGGCGGGGTTGGAGATCGTCAGCCGGACGACCCCGCCGGCCGGCTCGTCGAGCAGCAGCTTCCCGCCGGCCAGCTCCTGTGGGGTGGAGGCGCTCGACAAGCGGGCTACTCGAGCACGACGAGGGTGTCGCCCTCGTTGACGGCCTGGCCCTCCTGACAGCAGATTTCGGTGACCGTGCCGGAGTCCTCGGCCTCGACGGGCATCTCCATCTTCATCGACTCGAGGATCGCGACCGTGTCGCCCTCCTCGATCGAGTCGCCGACCGCACACTCGATTTTCCATACCGTGCCGGTGATATGAGCCTCAACCTGGGGCATCGCTCCTCCGCGGGAACAGACAGCTTTCTGGGGGCGGAACAATAGTCACCGCGTCCGATGGGGAAGGCGGGTCGCCCGCCGCGGGCGCTCCCGTGCGGGTGATCGTCGCCGCGCGAAACGAGGCTGCACGGATCGAGGCCACGCTCGCCTCCCTGCGCGGGACGCTGCCAGAAGCCGAATTGTGGGTGGCGGACGACGCAAGTCGTGACGACACGGCGGCCCGTGCGCGGGCGGCCGGCGCGCGCGTCGTCTCCAGGAACCGCCACCGGGGCAAGGGCGCGGCGATGAGCGCCGCCGCACGGAGTGCGCTGTCCGGGAGCACGGACTCCGGCGAGGGCGGGCACGGGCTGTTCCTGCTCTGCGACGGCGATCTGGGGGACTCCGCGGGCGAGCTGCTCGCGCTGCTGGATGCGGTCCGGGACGGCCGCGGAGAGCTGGCGATCGCGGCCTTCCGTGAGCGCGAGGGGGGCGGTTTCGGGCTCGTGCGGGGGTTTGCGAGGTGGGCGATCTCCTCGCGCTGCGGGCTCGAGCTGGCGGCGCCGCTGAGCGGCCAGCGGGCTCTCGGCGGCGAGCTGCTCGAGTGCCTGCTGCCGTTCGCCGAGGGCTACGGGATGGAGCTGGGGATAACGATCGACGCGGCTCGCGCGGGCGCGCGCGTGTATGAGGTCGAGCTGCCCCTGCGCCACCGCGTGAGCGGGCGCACGCCCGCCGGCTTCGCCCACCGTGCCCGCCAGCTGCTCGATCTGGTGCGTGCCCACACGGCCAGGGGCGGCGGGGGCGCGTAACCTTGCCCCCCCAGGGAGGTACTGCGAGAGGATGAGCGACCAGAAAGACCTCGTGCCGATGCGCGAGCAGGTCTACAAGGACCCGCGGCCGAAGGAGCACTTCGACCGCTTCCACGAGCGCGTCCGCCGCAACGAGCCCAGCTGGGTCTACGAGGCGGTGCGGGAGATGACGTCCCTGTACGCCTACACCTTCCTGCGGGCGCGGGCGATCTCGGTTGACAACGTCCCCGGCCGTGGCGCGGTGATCCTGGCGCCGAACCACTTCTCCTTCATGGACCACTTCCTGATGGGCTGTTACCTGCGGCGCAAGATCCACTTCATGGCCAAGTCGCAGATGTTCACGATGCCGCTGCAGATGGTGTTCGAGCGCGGCGGCACCTTCCCGGTGCGCCGCGGGGCGCGCGACGAGGAGACCTTCATCACCGCCGAGACGATCCTCGCGCGGGGAGGGACGGTGGCGATGTACTGCGAAGGGGGGCGCTCGCGGACCGGCAAGCTGGCCGACACGGCCAAGCCGGGAATCGGGCGGCTGGCGCTGGAGAGCGGTGCGCTCGTGGTTCCGATCGCGATCTACGGCTCCCAGCGGGTTCGCAACTGGCGCCGGCTGCAGTTCCCCGAGGTGACCGTGCAGTTCGGTGAGCCGCTGCGCTGGGAGGTGCTGGAGGGATCCACACGCGAGCAGCAGCAGGCGGTGGCGGACCAGATCCAAGCCGAGATCAAGCGCCTCTATGGAGGCCTCGAGCAATACGGCCGCAAGGGCATCCTGCGGCGCCTGCGCGAGCAGGCCGGCAGCGCCACGCCCACCACCGCGGCGCCGACCTCGGCACGCTGACAAGCGCGGGCGGAGGCATGACCGGAGCTCGCCTGGACATCGGCGCGGTGATCCGCCGGGTGTTCGACATCTACGTCCAGCAGGCCGCCGTGCTGATGCCGGCGGCGGCGGTGGTGTTCGTGTTCACCGGCATCATCACCGGGCTCCTGGTGGCGGTGAGCTCGGGGCTGGCCGTGGTCGCGATCGCGATCTACCTCGTCGCTGCCACGCTCTTCACGGGGATGGTGGTGAGGCTCGTGGCCGACGTCCAGGACGGCCGCCGCGATGCCACCGCCGGGAAGCTCCTGCGGGCCGCTGCTCCCGTGCTGGGCCAGCTGATCCTGGTCGGGGTGGTGGCCGCGGTCGGGATCATGGCCGGCTTCATCCTGCTCGTGATCCCGGGTCTGATCCTGCTGACGCTGTGGTCGGTGGCGGCACCGGTGGTGGTGATCGAGAACCCGGGCGTGTTCCCCGCCCTGCGTCGCAGCCGCCTGCTGGTGCGCGGGAACGGGCTGCAGGTGTTCGCCGTGATCATGATCCTGGTCGTACTGGTTGGGGCGGCGGGGAACATCATCGACGCGGTGGCCGCCTCGGCGGGCACCGGGGTGGGGATCGTGGCGCGGGTGATCGTGGGGGTGTTGAGCGCCCCGCTGTCGGCGCTGGCGGCCGCGGTCCTGTACTTCGAACTGAGGGCTCGCTCGGCGGAGCAGGACACGCCGCTGCCGGGGTGAGCGCCCCCGCCACAGCGGAGCTGCTGCGCCCAGGGCTGCTCGACGGCGTCGCGATCATTCTCGCCGGCGCGGGGACGCCGGCGACCGGCCCAGCCGAGCACTCCCTCAGGCAGGCGCTCGCCGAAAGCGCCGAGGCCCTGTCGGCGCGCCTGAGCGAGCACGACCTGCCGGTGCAGGAGGAGGCCCTCGCCCAGCGGCTGCGCGAGGATGGGCTCCCCGATCTCCTCGTGGTCGACGCGGCCGGCGTGTTCGCCGCCGCGGGGGAGCCCGCCAGAGACGCGCTCGGACGCACGATGCAGCTGACGTGGGAGGTCATGAGGATCGTGGCCGGCGCTCTCATCGAGCAGCAGCGGCCGGGGCGGATCGTGCTGGTCGCGCCGGCGGCGGCAGCCGCTTCCCCCGATGAGAGCTCCCACGCACGCGCGACCCGCGCGGGTCTGGAGAACCTCGCCCGTACGACGTCGATCGAGTGGGCGCGCTACGGCATCACGCCTGTAGCGATAACGCCAGGCCCGGCCACCGCGGCCGGGACCGTGGCCGCCCTGTGCGCCTACCTCGCCTCGCCGGCGGGCGCATACTTCTCGGGCTGCGTGCTGGCGCTGGACGGCGACGGGCCGCCGGCGCCGACCGGGCCCTAGCCCGTCATCCCCCCGAACAGACCGCCGGTCACATGGAGGGTCTGGCCGTGGACGTAGTTCGACCACGGTGAGCAGAGGAAGAAGATCCCGCCTGCGGCCTCGGCAGGGGTGGCGGGGCGTCCCAGGGGGATCATCATGGAGGCCATCTGGCGCATCTGCTCGGGGATTCCGAGCTGGACCGTCTGGCCGTCTTTCTCCATCGTGTTCTCGTCCACCTTGGCCTGGGTGAGGCGAGTGTCGATGAAACCGAAGGCGACGGCGTTGACGTTCACCTTGAACTGGCCCCACTCCTTGGCGATGGTTTTGGTGAGGCCCACCACGCCGGCCTTGCCGGAGGAGTAGTTGGCTTGGCCGGCGTTGCCGAAGGTGCCCGAGGTGGAGGAGATGTTGACGATCTTGCGGAACACCTCCTTGCCTTCCTCGCGCTCCTTCTTGGCGGGCTCGCGGAGGTGGGGGGCGGCGGCCCGGATGACCCGGAAGGGGACGATGGTGTGGATGTCGAGCATCGCCTGGAAGGCCTCGTCGGACATCTTGTGGACGGGGGCGTCGACGGTGTAGCCGGCGTTGTTGACGATGATGTCGATCTTGCCGAAGGAGTCGATCGCCTTCTGGACCAGCTCGTCGGCGGCTCCGGGCTTTGTCAAATCGCCGGAGAAGACGGCCGTCTCGCCCTTGATCTCGGAGGCGGCCTGCTCGGCGACGTCTCCGTCGAGGTCGTTGATCAGGACCTGGGCGCCCTGTTCGGAGAGCAGCTCCGCGGTGGCGCGACCGATCCCGCGTGCCGAGCCGGTGACGATCGCAGATTTCCCGTCGAGTACTCCCATTGCTCCCTCGCTTTGGTGGTGGTTTGGGGAGGGGAGGTTATATCTGCTCGCTGCCTCCGGGCCCTTCAGGAGCCGATCTTGACGCCGAAGTCCTCGGTGTAGATGGCACCCGCCTGGCCACCGGCGAAGGAGCTCGGGAGGTGGGGGGAGACGCCCATGCCGGTGTCCCGGAATTCGCGCTGGAGGATGTTGGCGCGGTGGGGCGGGGAGGCCATCCAGGCGGCCACGATGGCGGCAGGTGTGGCGTCGGTGGCGCTGCCCCAGGCGATGTTCTCGCCGACCATGTAGCCGGGGGTGGAGCTCGACAGGTAGCCGCTTTCCTGCATCCGGGAGAGGGGCGTGGAGCCGCCCGGGGAGACGTGTTCGAAGTACCCGTGGACGGCCATGCTGGTGGAGTGACCTTGGGCCGAGTCTTCGAGCGCACCGTCGGGACGCAGGGGCTGCTCGCCGGCCCGGGAGCGTTCGCGGTTGATCAGACAGAGGGTGGCTTCGCGGACGGACACGACGTTGGCTTCGCTGGGCATCAGACTCGTGTTCTGGCAGTTTTCACCGCTGACGTTGAGGGGCGTGTTGGCCGGTGAGTCCCGCTGGGCAGCCGTGTGGCGGTGGCGGCGGTGGACGGTGGCCTTCTTCGAGGAGCGCTTGTGCCCGACGCAGGGACGGGACTGCGAGGCCCAGTGGGCGTGTCCGTGCGAGCTCTTGTGAACGCGCCCGTGGGTGCGGGTGCGCCGGCAGGTCCGGTGGACCTTCGTCCTGCGAGTGTGCCTCTGCGCGTGGCCCGTACCGGAGGCAGCGGACGCGGGGACCACCAGCAGGCACAGCAGGCCCACGAGCAGGACGGCGCGTAGGACAACGGTCTGGAGCTCGCGAGGCCTCTCCACCTGGCGCCTATCGGCCCGCCCTCCGGACCGCTTGAGCGATGAGGACGTTTGTTCAGGTTCGGTGCGGCCCGCTCCCGGGTAGGGGACGGCGGCCCGGTGCGGCCCCCTACAGCGCCAGCGTGCGGCCCAGGATTTCGCGCATGATCTCGTCGGAGCCGCCCCCGATGGGCCCCAGGCGGGCGTCACGGGCGGCCCGCTCGACCCAGTACTCGCGCATGTAGCCCGCGCCCCCGTGGATCTGCAGGCAGTCGTCCATCAGCTCGAAGCAGGCACGCTGGGTGAGCAGCTTGGCCATCGTGACCTCCTTCAGGGGGTCCTCGCCGGCGACGAAGCGGCGCAGGGCGTCGTAGGTGACGCAGCGGCAGGTGTACACCGAGGTGGCGAGGTCGGCGAGCTTGTGGCGGATGGCCTGGTGCTCGGACAGGGGCTTGCCGAAGGTCCTTCGCTCGCGGGCGAAGGCGGCCGTTCGCTCCCACGCGATCGTCATCGCTCCGACCGCCCCCAGGGCCATCGCCAGGCGCTCCCACTGGAAGTTGGCCATGATCAGCTTGAAGCCCTCGTTCAGCTCCCCGAGCAGGTTCTCCTCGGGCACGAACACGTCCTGGTAGCTGATCGTGGCGGTGTCCGAGGCGTACCAGCCGAGCTTCTCCAGGGCCGAGGACTCGACCCCCTCGCCGCGGTCCACGATCAGGAAGGAGATCCCGTGGTGGCCGCCCTCCCGGGTGGTCTTGACGGCGGTCACGATGAAGTGGGCCCGGACGCCGTTGGTGATGTAGGTCTTCTCGCCGTTGACCACCCAGCCGCCGTCCACGGCCTCGGCCCGGGTGGTGATGGCGGCCACGTCCGACCCTGCTCCCGGCTCGGTGATGCCCAGTGCCCCGATCCTCTCGCCCCGGATCCCCGGCACCAGGTAGCGCTGCTTCTGCTCCTCGGTGCCGAACTTCCAGATCGGGGGGGTGGCGATGTTGATGTGGGCCCCGAGGCCGGCCGCGGTGCCCCCCGAACCGGCCCGCGCCATCTCCTCGCACAGAACCGCCTCGTGCAGGTAGTCGCCACCCTGGCCCCCGTACTGCTCGGGGTACTTCAACCCCAGCAGCCCCTGGGCGGCCATCTTCGAGAAGGCCTCGTCGGGGAACCAGTGCTCCTCCTCCCAACGCTGCGCGTGGGGGGCCAGCTCCCGTTCGATGAACCCCCGGGCGGAGGACCGCAGCTCCTCGTGCTCGTCGGTGAAGGGGGGGTCGGGGGGAGTCATGTCAGCTCAGCCTCGATCGTCCGATGCTGTTCGAGGCGGCGCATGCGCCGCCCGGCCACCGGGCGCATGCGCCCGGTGGGGAACCCGCACATGTGCGGGTTCAATGATTGGACGAGAATGGGTTCATGTCCCCCGCCTCTTACGTCCGCGCCCCCCGCTGGCGCCGGACCGCGGCGGGGCTGGTGGATGCGGCTGTGTTCGGCGGTGTGTCCCTGCGGGCCCGAAAGATCGGGGTCGTCCGCGAGGGCACGCTGCTCGCGCGGCTGCTCACACCCTCGATGCTCGATCTGCTCCTCGGCCAGCAGCTGCGGACGCCCGGCCAGCTGATGCTCGGGATTCGCACGGTGGACCGGCGCAACGGCGCCCGCGTGGCCCTGTGGCGCTCGCTTGCCCTCGCCGGGGCGGGGGCGGCGGGCGGGGACCTCGTTCGCCGGCTGGCACCGACCGAGGATCCCGCGCGGCGGCGGGCCCAACAGGCCCTCGCCTCCGAGACCCACGAGATCTTCAAACGCCACCCCCAGGCCTCGCCCGAGCGGGAGGCCGCTCTGCGGGAAGCGTCCGCGCGCTACCCCAACAGCATGGTCTCGCCGGACCCGGTCCGCATCTTCCTGCCGCCCCTGCTCGTGGGGCTCCTGAGCGCCGGCCTGCGCCGGCGCCTCGCCCCGACGGTCGAGGTGCTCGCCCGGGAGGGCTCTGATCACAGGCCGTAGGAGCGGCCGATGACGTCGAGCATGATCTCGTCGGTGCCCGCTCCGATGCGGTTCAGGCGCATGTCACGCCACACCCGCTCGACCCCGTACTCGCGCATGTAGCCCGCCCCGCCGTGGATCTGGATGCATTCGTCGGCCACTTCGCAGGCGATCCTCGAGGCGTGGAGCTTGGCCATCGAGATCTCCCTCACGGGGTACTCGCCGTTGTTGAAGCGCCAGGCCGTCACGTAGACCATCTGGCGGGCCGACTCGATTTTCGTGGCCATCTCGGCGAACTTGTGGCGGATCACCTGGAACTTGCCGATTTCACGGCCGAAGGCCTTGCGCTCGTGGGCGTAGGAGAGCGTCTTCTCGAAGCATTTCTGAGCCCCGGAGACGCACCCGGCGGCCCCGATCAGGCGCTCTCCCTGGAGCTCCCACATGATGTGGTAGAAGCCCTTCCCTTCCTGCCCGAGCACGGCCGTGGCGGGCACGCGGACGTCCTGGAAGGCCAGCAGGGCGGTGTCGGAGGCGTGCATGCCGAGCTTCTCCAGGCGCTTCTCCCGGATCACCCCGGGTGAGTCCATCGGCACCAGGAACAGGGTGAAGCCGTCGTAGCCCGCGTCGGGGTCGGTCTTCGTGACGAGCACGATCACGTCGGCCCGGTGGCCGTTGGTGATGTAGGTCTTGGAGCCGTTGATGACGAAGTCATCGCCGTCGCGGACGGCCCTCGTCTTGATCCCGGACACGTCGGAGCCGGCGTCCGGCTCGGTGATCCCCAGGCACAGGATCTTCTCGCCCTTGATGGCCGGAACCACCCATTCCTGCTTCTGCTCCTCGGTCCCGAAGGCGAGGATCGGGGGCATCGCCATATCGGTGTGTACCGCCAGCCCCATCGCCAGCCCGCCGGAGTTGGCGTTGGTGATCTCCTCGGCCAGCACCAGGCTGGTGTAATAGTCGCCCCCCTGGCCGCCGTACTGCTCGGGCTTGTCCAGGCCGAGGAAACCGAGTTCGCCCATCCGCGGGAAGACCGAGTCCGGGAACGTGGTCTCCTCCCATTCCTCGGAGTGGGGGGCCAGCTCTTTGATCGCGAAGTTACGGATCGACTCCCGCAGCTGTTCGTGCTCGTCGGTGAAGATGAAGTGCTTGCGGCTCGCCTTGTGGTCCGGCTTCAGGACGCTGGCGGCGGTTGCGGCCATGGGGACGGTCTCCTGTTCGTGCTCTGGGTCGGTGGCTGGGCAGGGGGGCTCGCACCCCCGCCGGCGACGCTAGCGCAGGCCCTTCTAAAAGTAAATAGTGGAGCTATCTACTTTGCGCCCGGGTCGCGTTGACGGTTAGGATGCGCCGGTGCCCGGGGAGAAGGTCCTGTATGAGCTCGACGACGCCGGCGTGGCGAGCATCACGCTCAACGATCCGGAGACCCGCAACGCACTCTCCCCGGAGCTGCTCGAAGGGCTCACCGCGGCCCTCGACCGGGCCCATGAGGAAGAGGGGGCCCGCTGCGTGGTCCTGCGCTCCTCCCATGAGCGCACGTTCTCCTCGGGAGCCAACCTGGGCGGCTTCGCCGCCGACGTCCCGCTGGTGCACAAGCACTTCGGCTCCGAGCGTTTCGTGGCCGTCTTCCGCCAGCTCGGCCAGCTCGGCAAGCCGACCGTGTGTGCGGCCCGCGGACACGTCCTCGCCGGCGCTCTCGGGATCGCCCTGGCGTGCGACTTGATCGTGGCCGGGGAGGGCTCGAGCTTCGGCACCCCGGAGATCAACGTGGGGGCGTTCCCGTTCATGATCATGGCCCTGATCTACCGCAACGTGCCCCGCAAGAAGGCCAACGAGATGCTGTTGCTGGGTGAGCGCATGGACGCCTCCGAAGCGCTCGCGGCTGGCATCGTCAACCGCGTGGTCCCCGACGAGGAGCTCGACGGGGTAGTGGCCGACTGGGCCGGGCGCCTGGCCGCCAAGTCGCCGGTGATCATGCGCCTGGGCAAGGAAGCCATGCGCCGCCAGCTGGACATGCCCCTCGACGACGCCCTGGACTACCTGCGCTCCCAGCTCACCCTGGCGATGTCCACCGAGGACATCGTCGAGGGGGTCACCGCCTTCTTCGAGAAGCGCGACCCGGTCTGGAAGGGCGCCTGATGGCCGCCCGAGCATCGAGCGCCAAACCCGCGAAACCCGCGAAGGGCTCGACGCCGCCCGCCGAGAGCTCGCTGCTGCGGCCCCTGCTGGAGGACCTCCAGGAGCGCCGCGAGCGGATCAGGATGGGGGGCGGGGAGGAGCGGATCGCCCGCCAGCACGAGCAGCAGAAGCTCACCGCTCGCGAGCGTCTGGCGCTGCTGATCGACGCGGACACCTTCGTCGAGCTGGGCATGCACGGGCGGCCCCACTTCTCCCAGCGGGCGATGGAGGGGAAGGACGCCCCCGCCGACGGCGTGATCACCGGCTACGGCAAGATCGACGGCCGTCTGGCGGCCGTGTGCGCCTACGACTTCACCGTCATGGCGGGCTCGATGGGCATGACCGGCGAGCTGAAGGTGACCCGCCTGCGGGAGCTCGCCCTGACCAAGCGGATCCCCTTCATCTGGCTGCTCGACAGCGCCGGCGCCCGCATCCAGGAGGCGGTCGGGTCGCTGTTCGCCGGTTCCGGGCACCTGTTCCGCGAGGAGGTCGTGATGAGCGGGGTGATTCCCCAGATCGCGGCCCTGATGGGACCGTGTGCGGCGGGCACCGCCTACATCCCCGGCCTGGCCGACTTCGTGCCGATGGTCAAGGGCCGCGGCTCGATGGCCCTGGCCGGCCCCCACCTGGTGCGGGCGGCGATCGGCGAGGACGTCAGCCAGGAGGAACTCGGCGGCTCGCGCGTGCACTGCCGCAAGTCGGGCGTCGGGGACATGGAGGTGGCCAGTGACGAGGAGTGCATCGAGGCCATCAAGCAGTACCTGTCGTTCATGCCCCAGAACTGCGAACAGGCGCCTCCGGTACGCGAGACCAAGGACCCGATCGACCGGGCCGAGGAGGAGCTGCTCGACGTGCTCCCCGACTCCAACCGCAAGCCGTATGACATGTACGAGGTGATCCGCCGGGTCGTGGACGACGGCGAGTACCTGGACATCAAGGGCCAGTGGGCGAAGACGATCATCACCTGCTTCGCCCGCTTCGGCGGCCGTCCCGCCGGGATCGTCGCCAACCAGCCCCGCCAGCTCGGGGGGATCCTCGACAACGACTCCGCCGACAAGGCCGCCCGCTTCGTCAACCTGTGCAACGCCTTCGCGATCCCGCTGGTGTTCCTGATGGACGTCCCCGGCTTCATGGTCGGCACCAAGGTCGAGGCCGCGGGCATCATCCGCCACGGGGCCAAGATGCTCTACGCGGTCTCCAACGCGACCGTCCCGAAGGTCACGGTGGTGATCCGCAAGGCCTACGGCGCGGGCTACTACGTGATGAACGGGCGTGCCTATGAGCCCGACATGATCGTCGCCTGGCCGAGCGCCGAGATCAGCGTGATGGGGGCCGAGGGGGCGGTCGAGATCGTGATGCGCAAACAGGTCGAGGAAGCCGAGGACCCGGCCGCCAAGAAGGCCGAGCTGATCGAGGCCTACCGCAAGATCATCGACGTCTACATCGCCGCCGGCAACGACATGATCGACGACGTCATCGACCCCCGCCAGACCCGCCAGACGATCTGCCGTGCGCTGGAGATGGCCAAGGACAAGCGCATCGAGCGCCCCTTCAAGCGCCAGGGGGTGGTGCCCGTATGACGGCCGCTGCCGCGTCGGTGCCGGCCCCGGGGGTGGTGCCCCCGATGACGGCCCGCGCCCCCGTATCCACGTCCAACCGCAGAGGAGCGCGATGAGCGTCGAGGACCCGGTAGTGATCACCTGCTCGATCTCGGGGGCGATCGCCAACCGCGAGCAGTGCCCCGCGATCCCCTACACGCCCGCCGAGTACGCCGCCGAGGCGCGCCGGATCGTGGACGAGGGAGGCGTGATGATCCACATCCACGCCCGCAAACCGGACGGCACCCCGAGCTACGAGGTCGAGGACTTCATGGCGATCTCCGACGCCATCCGCGAGGAGGTCGGCGACGAGGTGATCGTCAACTTCTCCACCGGCACGATCGGCGTCCCGGTGGCCAAGCGGATCGAGTACCTGCGCGCCTGCCGCCCGGAGGTGGCGGCGCTGAACATGGGCTCGATGAACTACGCCAAGTACTCGCGCACGCGCAAGCAGTTCGTCTTCAACATGGTCTTCGCCAACCCCTTCGAGGAGATCATCGAGCTGCTGGAGGCGATGAACGAGCTCGGCATCAAACCCGAGCACGAGTGCTTCGACATCGGCCACGTGGGCAGCCTCGCGCCGCTGATCGACATGGGCGTCCTGCACCCCCCGCTGCACGTGGACTGCGTGATGGGCGTGGTTGGCGGGATCCCGCCAACCGCCACCAACCTCGCCGCGATGGTCGCCAACCTGCCCGCCTCCTCGCACTGGGGCGTGATCGGGATCTCCCGCGATCAGTGGATGCTGGTGGCCGCGGCCCTGACCCTCGGGGGCTCGATCCGGGTCGGCCTGGAGGACAACCTGTACCTGCCCGGCGGTCAGATGGCGCGCTCCAACGGCGAGCTGATCGCCAAGGCCCGCCAGATGACCGAGGACATCGGCCGCCGGCCGGCGAGCGTGCACGAGGCCCGCGAACTGCTGGCCGTGGCCCGGCGGGGGGCACCCGTATGAGTCTCCCGCTGCAAGGTATCCGGATCCTCGACCTCAGTCGCCTGCTCCCGGGGGGCTTCTGCTCGCTGCTGCTGGCCGACTTCGGCGCCGAGGTCCTGAAGGTCGAGGACACCGGCATGGGCGACTACGTGCGCTGGTCGGCCCCCTTCTACGAGGGCGCCCACGAGAGCGCCCGCTCGGCCCTGTTCCTGGCGCTGAACCGCAACAAGCGCTCGATCCGCCTGGACCTCAAGCAGGAGCAGGGGCGCGACGCGCTGCTGGCGCTGGTGCGCGACCACGACGTGGTGCTCGAATCGTTTCGCCCGGGCGTCCTCGAGCGGCTCGGGGTGGGCTACGAGCGATGCCGGGAGGTGAACCCGGGGATCGTCTTCTGCGGCATCAGCGGCTACGGCCAGAGCGGTCCCAAACGGGACGCCTCCGGGCACGACATGAACTACCTCGGCCTGATCGGCCTGCTGGGGCTGACGGGCGAGCGCGGCGGTCCTCCGGTCCAGGCCGCCGGCCAGATCGCGGACCTCGGCGGCGGAGCCCTGATGGCCGCCTTCGGGATCATGGCCGCGCTGCGCGAGCGCGACGGCTCGCCCGGGCGGCCGGGCTCCGGTGAGGGACAGTTCGTGGACGTCTCGATGGCAGACGGGGCGCTGTCGTGGCTGGCGATGGTGGCCGGCTCCTACTTCGCCGACGGCAACGTCCCCCGCCGCGGCGACCTTCCGCTGGCCGGCTCGCTGGTCTGCTACCGCCCGTATGAGTGCTCCGACGGCTGGGTCTCGCTGGGGGCCCTGGAGCCGAAGTTCTGGCAGGCCTTCTGCCGCGGGGTGGAGCGCGAGGACCTGATCCCGCGCCAGTTCGAAGGCCCCGGCAGCGAGGCCCACCGCGCCGTCCAGGAGATCTTCGCCGGGCGCACCCGCGCCGACTGGGAGCGGTTCGCGCGCGAACACGACTGCTGCCTGGAGCCGGTGCTGGAGCTCGACGAGGCGCTCTCCTCCGAGCTCGTGCGAGAGCGCGAGATGGTGGTCGAGATCGAGCAGCCCGGCTGTGCGGAGCCGGTGCGCCAACTGGGTGTGCCGATCAAGCTCGACCGCACCCCCGGAGACCACGCCCGGCTCCCCGGCCCGGCGCTGGGCGAGCACACCGAGGCGGTGCTGGCCGAAGCCGGCTTCTCCGAGGCCGAGGTCCAGGAGCTGCTGGCCAGCGGCGCGGCCGCCGGGCCGGCCCAGGCGCGCAGCGACCAGACGCTGCGCGCGTGAAGGCCCAGCCGGCGAGGAGCGCGGGCAGCGACACGGGCGCCCCGGCTCGCCGCACCGCCGCCGGCCCGGGCTTGAGCCTCAGCGGGGAGGAGGCCGGCGAGCGCCAGCTGCTGCGCATGAGCGAGCTCGCCGAGCGCACCGGGGTCAGCCCCGGGACGATCCGCTACTACCTGCGCGAGGGCCTGCTCGGGCCCGGCGAGGACGTCGTACGCACGAGCCGCAACATGGCCTACTACCCCGACTCCTACGTGGAGCGGATCTCTCTGATCAAGCGCCTGCAGGAGGAGCGCTTCCTGCCGCTGCGGGTGATCCGCGGCGCCCTCGAGGAGGACCCCGAGCGCGTCAACGCGCTGGTCGAGCTGGAGGACCGCATCATCGAGGGCGCCCTCGCCCGCGCCAGCGAGGGCGGGTGGCTGTCACGGAGCGCCGCCACCAAGCGCTACGGGGTCCCCCGCAAGGTGCTCGAGCGACTGGGGGAGATCGGCGTGCTGACGCCCACCAGGCGCGGGTATGCCAGCGAAGACCTGAAGATCATCGAGGCGATCGCGAGCTTCCGGGCGGGCGGTTACGAGGAGGCGCTCGGCTTCACCGTGTACGACACGCTCCGCTACCGCGAGGCGCTCGAGCCGCTGGTAGAGGAGGAGCTCAGCGCGCTGCTGGGCCGGCTCGCCGGCACCGTCGAGGTGGAGCGCGCAATGGAGATCATCGCGGCCGGGGTGGAGCCGCTGCGGGAGCTGATCGGGGCGGTCCACTCGAAGCTCCTGCTCGACGCCCTGCGCCGCCACCGCAGCGCTACCAGCGCGCCCGATGGTGCTCCATGACGCCCAGCCCCCGCTGTAGCTGCACGTGCCCGGGCAGCGTTCCCGCGAAGCTGCCGAACGGCGCCTGGTAGTCGCTGCCGAGCAGCAGGAGGTTGTCGTGTCGCTCGCGCCGGGCCTCGGCCCTGAAGAGCAGCTCGCTGCCGTCCTCACAGCGGATGCTCGACAGGTCCGCCGCGAAGCTCACCGGCGGGGCCTCGGCGGCCGTGCCACGGGCCCACACCGCGCGCTCTGATCCCGCGGGCGGGTCGTTGACGCCGCTGACCAGGTTCCACGCCAGCGCCCCGCCGTCGGGTCCTTCGCCCACCCCCGCGCTCCAGTGCCACTCGGTGTGGCGGGAATGGTGCCCGGCGGTGTCGTCGATCACGGCCCGGGCCTGGACCGCCTGCGGCGGGCCGCCGTCGAGCGCCAGGCTCCCGTGGGCCGCCACACCCGCCTGCTTGCGCGTCCACACCATCCCGCGGCCGTGCGGGCAGAGCGCCTCGATGCCCGCCCCCTCCTGCAGCTCGAGCTCGAGCACCACTCCGCGATCGCGGAGGCGCACGCGGCCCGGCCCGAGAACCACCTCGCCGCGGCGGGGGACCATGCGGGTCCGCTCGCGCAGCTCGTCCTGCTCGCGGTCGTACAGGGCCCAGAAGGACTGCTTCAGCGGCCCCACGTGCACGATCGCCGCACACGCCATGAGCCGCTCGCAGAAGATCCCCACGTAGCGCCAGCGCTTCAGCGGGCGGCTGCCGTGGAACATCCTGCTCGGCACGGCGCCCGCGCGGGTGCGGGGGGCTCCCGCCGTCATGGCCATGGAGGGTTATTCTCTTCTCTTGCGACTGACCGGTCAATCGCGCCCCTCCGCCCGGCGCGCGCGAAGGGGAACGCAGTCACCGGTGAATGCCCGACGAGGAGGTGCGCCGTGAGGGTCTCCGCCGTCCAGCTCAACTCAAGCGCCGACCGCGACGCGAACCTGCAGAGCGCCGACCGCGTCGTCCGCCAGGCCGCTCGCGCGGGTGCCGAGCTGATCGTGCTGCCCGAGAAGTGGCCCTCGATGGGCGCCGAGGAGCAGCTGCGCGAATCGGCCGAGCCGCTCGAGGGGCCGATCGTGACGTGGGCGCGGGGCCTGGCCCGCGAGCTGGGCGTCGAACTCGTGCCCGGGTCGCTGCTGGAGCTGCTGGAGGGGGAGGAGAAGCTCGCCAACACCTCGCTGCACATCGACGCCGAGGGGGAGGTCAGGGCCGTCTACCGCAAGCTCCACATGTTCGATGTGGAGGTGGGGGGCAAGGTCTACCGCGAGTCCGAGCTCGAGCTGCCCGGAGAGGAGATCGTGCTGTCGCACACCTCCGCCGGTGCGGGTCTGGGACTGACCATCTGCTACGACCTGCGCTTCCCCGAGCTGTACCGGATCCTGGCCGTGCGGGGAGCCCAGCTGATCACCGTCCCGGCCGCCTTCACGCTGCCCACCACGCGCGACCACTGGGAGGTGCTGCTGCGGGCCCGGGCGATCGAGAACCAGCTGTACGTGATCGCCGCCAACCAGTACGGGCCCCACCCCGCCGGCCAGCACTCCGGCGGGCGTTCGATGATCGTCGACCCGTGGGGGATAGTGCTGGCGCAGGCCCCGGACGGCGAGGGCTACGTGCTCGCCGAGGCCGACCTCGCCCGCCTACAGGAGATCCGCACCAGGCTGCCGTCGCTGGCCAACCGTCGCTCGGAGTCCTACCGCTGGCCGCAGGAGCAGGCGGTTTGAGCACCCCGCGCTCGCGACTGGCGCGCGGCTCGCGCGCCAAGAACTCCGAAGAGAAGCGCCGCCAGATCCTGGCCGCGGCGGTGCGGGTGTTCGCCCGCCAGGGCTTCCACGCCTGCCGGGTGTCGGACATCGCCGACGAGGCCGGAGTCGCCTATGGGCTCGTGTATCACTACTTCGCCTCCAAGGACGAGGTCCTCGACACGCTGTTCCTGGAGCGCTGGAACGTGATGCTCGAGCTGATCCGGGAGGTCGACGCGGAGCTGATCCCGGTGCGCGACAAGCTGCGCGCTATCGCCTCCTTCATCATCGACAGCTACGCCCACGACCCCGACCTGATGAAGGTGATCATCGTCGAGGTGACGCGCGCGGCGAACTCCTTCGGCCAGACCCACCTGGCCGAGATCCGGGAGGCCTACGACCTGATCGAGCGGATCGTCGGCAAAGCCCAGGCCGAAGGGCTGTTTCGCCCGGAGATCGACGCCCGCTTCGCCGCGATGACCTTCTACGGCGCCATCGAGCAGCTGCTGACGGGCTGGATCTTCGGTCTCCTGCCGGAGGGCGAGGAGCAGTTCGAGCGGGCCAAGTGGCTGGTGGTGGAGACGGTCTGCGGGGGGCTGCAGACGCGCACCGCAGAGCGGCTGAGCGCCGAGCTGAGCGACTGACGGGGCGCACGTACGCGCGCCCCGCGAGTCCGGCACCCGCGCCCGTGCGCACCGGCACCGGCGCCCCCGCCGCGCACGGCCGAAAGGGCCATCGCGAACGCCCGTGACCGCGCCTGTGAATAGACTGCCCGCCGTGCAGAACGACATGGTCAAGCGGCTCATGTACTCCGCGCTGCTGACCGGCCTCGGCGCGCTCGCGAGCATCACCGCCAGCCGCGTGGCGGCGGTCGTGTGGCGGCGCCTGTTCGGGGAGGAGCCACCCGAGTGAGCTCCCCCGCAGAGCCCGGCCGAGGCCCGGCGCCGGGCGCCGGCCGCGGTGAGACGCCCCAGAACATCGCCACCGCGATCGCCCAGGTCTCCGAACGCGCCACCGACCTGGTGCACGAAGAGATCGAGCTGGCGAAGGCCGAGCTCGCCGAAAAGACCGCCGAGCTGATGCGCGGCGCGGCCGTCGGGGTCGCGGCCGGCGTGTTCATCCTGATGGCTGTGATCCTCGCCCTGATCGGCGGCGCGTGGGTCCTCTACTTCTACCTCCCGGTCCCCACCTACGCCTTCTACTGGGGCTTCTTCGCGATGGCGGCGATCCTGCTGGTGGTCGCGGCCGGGGCCGGGCTGCTCGCCTACCGGATCGTCAAACGCAGCTCCCCGCCGGTGCCCACGATGGCGATCGACGAGGCCAAGAAAATCCGCGACACCGTCAGCGCCACGGGCGAGGGCGGTCCCGGCGCCGGCGCCGCGGGTGGCCTCGGTGCGGGCACGTCGGGCGGTAACGGCGCGGGCGTGAGCGCGGGCGCCGGGGCCGGGCCCGCGGGAGCGGCCGGCGGGCAGGTCAGCTGATGCCGGCCCGCTCGGCGGAGGAGATCCGCAACTCGATGGAGGCCAACCGCGCCGAGCTGGCGGTCTCGGTGGCCCAGCTGCGGGGAGAGGTGACGCGGCTCACCGACTGGCGCACCCACGTAGAGGCGCATCGCCGCGAAATCGTCATCGGGGTCGCCGTCGTCGGCTTCGCCATCGGCGCGCGCATGCTCCGCGGCCGTCGCCGGCGCCGCGACCGCGGCTAGCCGCTCAGGCCAGCATCGTCCGCGGCAGGCCGCCCACGCCGATCAGGCCGGGACCGGTGTAGGTGCCGATCACCGGTCCGACCTCCGAGACCATCAGCGGCTCGGAGTCGAACACTTCCCGGCCCCGCTCGACCAGACGCTCGGCCTGCTCGGGTGCCTGGATGTGCTGCACGACCCAGCCGTCGCTGCCGGCGGAGCTCAGCTCGCGCGCATAGTCGACCATCCGCTCGAACGCCCGCCCGGCCGTGCGCACCCGCTCGACGGGCGTGATTTCGTACTCCAGCGAGAGGATCGGCTTGATCTTCAGGGTTCCTCCCAGCCATGCCTGGGCTTTGCCGATCCGTCCGCCCCGGCGCAGGTACTCGAGCGTGTCCAGGCAGAACCAGATCTTCAGCACCGACTGGGCGCTGCGAACCCGCTCCACGGTGGCGGTCTTGTCGGCCCCCGCCCGGGCCGCGGCCGTGGCCGCCAGGGCCAGCAGCCCGAGCCCGCCGCAGCCGGTCTGACCGTCGATCACCTCGACGCGATCCCCGTCTCCGCGCTCCTGCAGCAGGCCGTGCGCCTGGCGCGCGGCCTCGACCGTGCCGGAGATCCCGCCGGCGAGGTGCACCGAGACGACGTCGTTGCCGGCCGCCAGCAGCGGCTCCCACACCTCCAGGAAGTCGCCGATCGAGGGCTGGGAGGTGGTGGGCAGCTCCGGATCGGTGCGCAGGCGCTCGTAGAAGGCGTCGAACCCGTCCATGTCGAGCTCCCGCACGGGCTCGCCCTGCCAGCCCACATACAGGCTGACCTGGTGGATGCCGTGCTCGTCGGCGAGCGCTCTCGGCAGGTAGTGGGTGCTGTCGGAGACGACGGCGACCGGACGCATGGACCGAGCACCGTAGCGCACGGCGTGCGACGCCCGTGCAGCGCGCGGTGCGCGGGCATCCCTGGGGCGTGAGAGTTAGCTCAGGACCTGCTCGAGCTCGCCCGACTCGAACATCTCGGTGACGATGTCGCAGCCGCCGACGAACTCGCCGTCCACGAACAGCTGCGGGATCGTGGGCCAGCTGGAGAGGGCCGAGAGCTCCTGGCGGATGCGCGGGTCGGGCAGGATGTCGACGGCCGCGAAGGGCGTGTCGAGCGACTGCAGGATCGATACGGTGCGGGCCGAGAATCCGCACGCCGGGGCCTCGGGAGTGCCCTTCATGAACAGGATCACCCGGTGCGCGGAGATCGCCTCGGCGATCGCGTCGCGGATCGGGCTGCCCTGCTGCTCGGCGTCGCCCGGGGCCGGCGGGGCACTGGTCGAGCCGGCGCCCTGGGCGGGGGCCATCGGGACGGGGTCGAACTGGGGGCTGGACATGGGTGTCTCCTGCTCTAGGGGGCCGAAATCGTGGTTGGGGTGAGCGTCTTCAGCGTCAGCGCGTGGATCGGACCGCCGATTTCCTCGCCGAAGACGCCGTAGACCAGGCGGTGCTGCTCGATGCGGCTGAGGCCTGCGAAGGCCTCGGCCGTGACGGTCGCGCGGAAGTGGTCGCCGCCCCCGGTGAGGTCCTCGACCTCGGCCCGGGAGCCGGGGATTCCCGCCTCGATCCGCTGCTGGAGCTCCTGTGGGCTCGGCATCAGCCTCCAGGGTAGCCCCTCTCCGGGCGCTTCGCGGCCCCGCCCGGGCGGGGCGGCACGGGCCCCGCAGAGCCGCGTGCGGCCATAGCTATACTTTTGGAAGTCTTGGCCGATAACCCATCACAGAGCCGATGATCACGATCACCGACAAGGGCGCCGAAAAGGTCCACGAGTTCCTCGAGTCCCAGCAGGCCGACATGGCCGTGGCCGGTCTCCGGGTCGGTGTTCGCGGCGGGGGTTGCTCGGGCTTCCAGTACCAGCTCGCCTTCGACGAGCAGCGCGACAACGACGAGGTCTTCGAGAGTCACGGGCTGAAGCTGCTCGTCGACGGCGACAGCCTGCAGTACGTGCGCGGCTCGATCATCGACTACGAGGAAGGTCTCCAGGGGGCCGGCTTCAAGGTCGAGAACCCGAACGTGGTGGCTGCCTGTGGCTGCGGATCCTCCTTCCGCGTGGCCGAGGAGGAGCAGGTCTCCGCGATCTGACGGGCGCGGCGGGCCGAGGCCCTCGCGCATGCGACCGAGCAGGGCGCTCCTCGGCCCCGGCGCGGTGCTGGCGGCCGTGCTCGTGTGTCTGGCCTGTGCCGGCTGCGGATCGGAGCACCACGGCGCCGGCAACGTCTCCGGGCCCGTGCCCGGTCCCCGGCCGGCCCCCGCCGCGGGCCCGGCGCTCGGGATCACCGAGGACAATGCCCAGCTGCTGCTCGCGAGCGGCCCGGCCGAGCCACGCTGGGCCAGCTCCGGCCAGGCCTTCGTACGGGCCCGCCGGCAGCTCGCCGCGCTGCGGCCCGCCTACGTGCGGCTGCTGGTCGACTGGGCCGCCCTGCAGCCTCGGGCCGAGCACCCGGCGGACCTGGCCGCGCCCGTCAGCGGCTGCGCCCGCACGGTCGGGCCGTGCGCTGCATATCCCGGGCTGAAGGGAGAGCTCGAAGCGATCGCCTCCGAGCGCCGCGCTCGCAGGGCCGCCGGCGAATCGGGCCCCGAAGTGCTGATCGACGTGCTCGGGGTTCCGCCCTGGGCGGCCGCCCCCGCCGCGGGCTGTGAGCCGGAAGGTGCCCCCAGCGATGCGCGTGCGCTCGCGCCGGGGGCCATCGCCGGCTACCGGGCGCTGATCGGCTCACTCGCCGCGCTGGGCGCCTCCGAGGGAGTGCCGCTGCGCCGGTGGAGCCCGTGGAACGAGCCCAACGACCCTACCTTCCTGGCACCCCAGCGTGAGCGCTGCGAAGCCGCGGCGGCGCCCGTCGCGCCGGCGGTTTACGCGCAGCTGGCACGCGCGATGGCCGCCCAGCTGCGCCTCAGCGACCCGGGGGCCGCGATCGTGCTCGGCGAACTGAACGGCCTGACGCGCGGCTCGGCCCGCGCGACCAGCCTCCAGAGCTTCGTGGCGGCGCTCCCCGCTGACGTCCTCTGCCTGGGCTCGGCGTGGTCGGTCCACGCCTACGCCACCTACGGCTCCGACGCCGCCGGGACCGATCCCGTGGCCGCGCTGCAGGCCGCCCTGCGCGAACGCGGCGGCTGCGCCGCCGGCGCGCCGGTGTGGATCACCGAGGCCGGCGCGGGGGCACCGCACCCGGGCGCTGCGGGTGGCGCTTCACCCGCTCAGCAGCTGCAGGCCTGCCGCGCCCTGGCGAGTCAGCTGCAGGGCTGGCAGGCCGAACCGCGTGTGGCGGCCGTGTTTCAGTACACCTTCCGCGACGACCCGGCCTTCCCCGTCGGTCTCGTGAGCGCCGACCTGCGCACTCTGCATCCCGTCTACGGGCTGTGGCTGTCGCTCGCCCGCCGGCGCGCCGATGGGGCCGCGCCGGGCCCCCCATACGGCGCCTGTGGGGAGACGGGTTTGAGCCTCGCCGGGCAGGGGTAAATATCGCCTGGCACACCACCTGCAGTGCTCGTATAGGAACGAGAGGGTGGGGTGGCACCCCAAGAAGGGGTCAGTAGTTCAAAAACGACGGGGAGTCGAGTAGGAGCCGTTGCCGCGAGCCTAGCCTCACGGGTCTGCGTTGGATCCAGCTGCGGCGACGAGGCGTCACCTCGGTTCACCTGTACGGCAGTCCAGATGTCCATACACGCAATCGAGGGAAAAAGGAGCAACTCCAGAATGAAGCGTATGTTTGTCGTAGCCGGGGTGGTCGCCGCCGCCCTGTGCCTGACGATCGCAGCGATGGCGTTTGCCAAGGCTGGTCTCACACTCAAGACCGCCAAAGGCCCCGTCGCAACCGGCCAGGAAATCAAGGCCGAAAGCACGAACCTGGTCTTCGAAACCAGCGCCGGGAACCTGGAATGCACCAAAAACGTGATCTCGGGTCCTGCCGGCAACAACGGGTCCAGCAAGGACAAAGGCAGCATCGAACACGAGGAATCGACCGGTAGCGAACCGGGCGGGCTGTGCAAAACCACTACGCCGCTCGGTCCGACGTCGATCGCGGTCGAACACCTGCCGTGGGAAGACATCTTCACGAGCAAGGGCGTCAACGAAGCGAAGGGCAAGAAGATCACCTTCGTCTCGACGTTCCCGAACGCCGGTGGTCTTAAATGCACCTTCGAAGCCTCCAAGGTGAAGAGCACCTTCACGATCGGCGGCCCGGTGGTCATCCACACCGCCAAACAGAAGTTCAAGGCGAACAAGAAGACCAGCGGTACGGGGTGCCCGAAGGAAGGCACGCTGACCGGCGAATGGACGGTGACCTCCGCAGGCGAAACGGTCGAATCCGAAGTCTGATTCACCTCAAGAGGCACCAGTAGAAGCAGAGACAAGAAAGCAAGAGGAATGAGGAGGCCGGCCCGGAGAAGTCATCCGGGCCGGCCTCTCTCCAAGCAAACGAGCAAGACGGGGACGATGGGCAACACGGCTGGGAACGCGGGCGCCGTCAGCAGGGGTGGCCGTGACACGACAGGGGCGGCTCACGGCATGCGGGGCAGAGGTCTGACCCGGGTGCTGCCGGGCGGGATCGTCGTTCCGACCCTAACGACGGCGTTCGCCGTGCTGGTGGCGGGGCTCACCGTGCTCGCCGCTCTCGCCACCGCGGCGCTCTGGCCAGCGCTGACGATGGCCGCCCCGGGAGGGCTCTCGCCGTGGGAACTGACCTCGGTGCACGCTCCCACCAACGTCCAGCCGAAGCCGAGCGTCAACCAGGTGATGACGCTGCGCTTCCACGCCAACGACGGCAAATTCCTGCTCGAATTCTCGAATGAACAGACCGGTGAAGAAGGGGAAACCAAGTACCTCCCGTTCGACGCCAGCGCCAAGGAAGTGCAACAGGCGCTCGAAAAGCTGAAGACCGGGGAACCAAAGAGCGCGATCGGCGCCGCCAACGTGCTCGTGAGCGGCGGCTACGACCCCGAAACCGAAACGGGGACGTACACGATCGAATTCGTCGGGGCGCTCGGCGGGCGCTATCTCGGCGAAAGCGTGCTCGGGCTGTCCTCGGAAATCACGTCCCACGAAGAAACGAAGTTCGAAAAGGACGAAGAAAAGGCCGGCGGCGGGCGCGAACCTGAAGAACCCGAAGGCGAAGCCGAAGTCGCCACTCCCGGCTACCACGACACGGTCGACTACCAGCTGATCCCCGTGAACCGCAGCGACACGGCGATCGCCTCGTCGCCGAAAGCGCCCGTGAAGATCGTCGAGAAGCTCCCACCCGGACTGAGCCTTGTCGAACTGCCGGCGGTTGCGCTGCAGAGCGGCGAACGCAAGGGCGAAGGCTGGACCTGCACGGCGCCGGTCGCGGGCAGGTCCGAAAAGGAAATCGAACTCGCCAGTCGCGAAGAAGAAAAGCGCGACAAGGAACTGAAACTGCCCCCGGGAGCAGGCCTCACGGAAGTCGAATGCACGCTTGTCGGCTCTCTCACCCCTGAACCCAAGGTCATCGAACCGGTCGCGTATCCGGACGCGGCCCCCCCCACGCTGCCGATCGAAGCCGACGTCGACGCCGAAGCCCTGCACGGTGTCACGAGCCTCGAGAACCACGCCCGCATCGGGGGCGGGGAAGTCGGAGCCGGGGGCGGGGTGGAAGCGGGCGAAGCGACCGAAACCGCGCCCGTCTCCGCCGAACCCGCGCCGTTCGGGCTGCAGCTGTTCAACGCTCGCACGACCGGGCCCGACGCCCAGACCTACACCCAAGCCGGGGGCCACCCGTACGCGGCGACCACCACGCTGTTCCTGAACAGCTCCCCCCGCATCACCCCCAACGGCTTCACCGAACCGTTGATCATCAGCCGCGTCAAGGACGTCGACGTGAAGCTGCCGGCGGGCTTCTACGGAAACCCGCTGGCCACGCTGAACGGGGAAGGCCACCCCGAACGCTGCTCCCAGGCGCAGTTCACCGAGGGTCTGCCCGGAGGGCCGGCTCCCAACGCCTCGTGCCCGCCGTCCACCCAGGTGGGGGAGATCAGCGTGTTCCTCAAAGAATTCTCCAAACAGCCGGAAACGGTCGCCCTCTACAACCTCCAGCCGCCGGCCGGGGTGCCGGCCGAGTTCGGCTTCATCTTCGCGGACGTCCCCATCCGCCTGGACGCCCAGGTCGTCCACGAAGACGCCAACGGGGGCGAATACCGCGTCAGCGTGCTGTCCTCGGACGTCAACGAGGCCTACGACGTGTTCGGCGTCCAGCTCACGCTCTGGGGTGAGCCCTCGAACCCGTCCCACACCCCCGAACGCTTCAAGAACCTGTTCGAAAGGGACGCCGAACCGGGCGGCCCCGAAAAGCCGTTCCTGACCAACCCCGCCGACTGCGCCGTCGAGGCCGAAGCACTCGAACCGGGCGCCCGCGACGCCAATCTCGCGCCGATCACGACCGCGCTGGTCGACAGCTGGCAGGCCCCCGGCGCGCTCGACCCCCAGGGCGCGCCGGTGCTACCGGGCGCGAACTGGTCCGAAGCCCGGTACCAGTCGCCGCGGGTGACCGGCTGCGAAGGGCTTGGCTTCGAACCGCACTTCTCCTTCACGCCACGTCCGGCGGCCGCTACAGAAGCGGCAGCCGAAGCGCAGGAAGCCCAGGGGCCGACCCAGACCACGCCCCAGGACTCGCCCTCGGGCTACACCTTCCAGCTGTCGCTCAAACAGCACGAAACCCCCAACGAACTGGCGAGCCCGCAGCTGCGCAACACGGCCGTGTCGCTGCCGGAAGGGGTGACGCTCTCGCCGTCCTCGGCGAACGGGCTGCAGGCGTGCAGTGTCGAACAGATCGACCTGGCCTCGACGGCCCCGGGCACCTGCCCGCTGGCCTCGCAGGTGGGCAAGGTGACAATCGTCTCGCAGCTGCTCGAAAAGCCCCTAGAAGGGCGCGTCTACCTGGGCCAGCCGGCGTGCTCGCCCTGCGACGGCTCCCAGGTCGAAGCCGGCGAACTGGTGAAGATGTACATCGAAGTCGAAGGCGCGGGGGTGCGCGTGAAGCTCCCCGGCTCGGCGTCGGTCAACCAGAGCACGGGCGTCGTCACGACGACGTTCCTGAACAACCCCCAGCTGCCGTTCGAACAGCTGACGCTGAAGCTGAAGATCGGCCCACGGGCCCCGCTGGCGAGCGCCCAGGTGTGCGCCAGCGGGCTGCTTGCCTCGGCCACGCTGACGCCGTGGAGCGTGGGGGCGACCACCCCCGGCGGCGAAACCGTCGGGGGGACGCCGACGCCTTCGCCGTTCACCGACGGAGGTCCGTTCGGGATCGCCGGCTGCCCGGCCAGCCTGCCGTTCGAACCCGGCTTCAGCGCCGGCAGCGAATCGTCGGCCGCGGGCCAGTACACGAACTTCGACGTTACGATCTCGCGCCAGGACGGCGAACAGGACCTCTCGACCATCACCGTCCACACGCCCCCGGGTCTGCTCGGCAAGATCGCCGGCATCCCGCGCTGCGAAGGAACGGCGGCCGAATCGGCCACCGAACCCTGCCCGGCGGGCTCGCAGATCGGGACCGCCACCTCCGCTGTGGGCCCCGGCAGCGAACCGTATGTCGACTCCGAAGGGCGGGTGTACCTCACCGGCCCCTACAAGGACGGGCCCTTCGGGCTGAAGGTCGAAGTGCCTGCCAAGGCGGGCCCCTTCAACCTCGGCACCGTGGTCGTGCGCTCGGCGATCTCGACCGACCCGCGGACCGGCGCGATCACGGTGACCAGCGATCCGCTGCCGCGGAGCATCGACGGAATCCCGCTGCACCTGAAAGCGGTGAAGGTGGACATCAACCGTCCCGAATTCATGTTCAACCCCACCAACTGCGAAACGCAGTCGGTCTCCGCGGGCCTTTCCGGGGTCCCGGCCGCGTCCGGGGAAGGCGCAGGTGCAGTCCAGCGCAGCGTCCCGTTCACGGCCAGCTCGTGCGCGTCGCTGGGATTCGCGCCCGGCTTCACGGCCACCACCGAAGCCAAATGGACCAAAGACGGGGGCACCGGTTTCTTTGTGAAGGTGACCCAGAAGCCGGGTGAAGCGTCGATCCGCAAAGTCGAACTGGAGCTACCGGAAGTCCTCCCCTCGCGACTGCCGACCCTCCAGCAGGCGTGCACCGAACAGCAGTTCGCGAAGAACCCCGCGGGCTGTCCGGAAGCCTCGTTCGTGGGCACTGCGACGGCCCACACCCCGGTCCTCTCCGCACCCCTCACCGGTCCCGCGATCCTCGTCTCCCACGGCGGGGCCGCGTTCCCGGACCTCGTGTTCCTGCTGCAGGGCGAAGGCGTCCATGTGGAACTCGTCGGCAACACGGACATCAAAAAGGAAACCCGCAACGGGGTCGTGCGCGAGATCACCTACTCCAAATTCGAAGCGGTCCCGGACGCTCCCATCAGCTCTTTCGAAACCAGCCTGCCCTCGGGTCCCCACTCGATCCTCACCGGCTACGGCAACCTGTGCGAAGAGTCGCTGGCCGCCCCCACCACGATCGTCGCCCAGAACGGCGCGCGGATGGTCCAGGACACGCAGATCACGCCCGTCGGCTGCTCGGCGGGGGCGCCGAAGCTGACGATCGTCAAGACGCGCGTGAAGGGAGCCAAGGTTCTCCTCACGGTCAAGCTCTCGGCGGCCGGCACCGTGGCGGTCTCAGGCAGCGCCGTCAAGACGCTGAAGAAGGGCATGGCGGCCGGACAGCGCGAGCTCACGCTGTCCCTCACCAAGGCCGGTCGCGCGTCGGTCAAGCGCCGTCACAAGCTGAGCCTGCGGGCCACGCTGACGGTCGGCAAGCAGACCGCCTCCAAGACCACGCAGGTGAAGCCGTGAGGCTCGTGGGCGGAAGCCGCGCATCCCTCCCTGCCCGCCGGGCGGCGCGTGCGACGCTGGCGCTGACGGGGATCCTGTTCCTCGCCCATGGCGCCCTTGCCGGGGCGGAATCGTGCCCGAACTCAGATCGCCGTGCCGAACAGGGCATCGCCGAAGGGGCCGCCCACGCGCTGCCCGCGTGCCGGGCCTACGAGCTCGCCTCGCCGCCGCTGAAGAACGAGGAGGAAGTCAACGTCCCGGACCGCTTCGTTGCCGAAGCCTCCTTCCAGGCCGCCGAACAGGGTGGGGGCGTGGTCTACTCGCTGACGGGGCCGATCCCCGGCAGCCAGGCGGGCGGCCTCTACGGCCACGCCGTCTCGACGAGCCCCGCCCCGGGCAGTGCCTGGAGCGCCGCTCCACTGGAACCGAGCAACCGCCTCGGCGGGCTCCACGGGGCCGGCGAGAACTCCGGCGAATTCGAGTCCTTCTCCCCGTCGCTGAGCTGCGGCGCCACGCGCACCCGTCTGGCGCAGCCCGCCTTCCCCGAAGAAACCGAACCGCAGCTGCCACGTGGGCCCCACGGCGAAGCGCTCGAGTCCCCCGAAGAAGAGATCGACAACCTCTACCTGTGGCGGGGTGCGGACGAATACACGCTGATCTCCAACCTCCACCCCGAAAACCCGAGCCGGTTCGCCGAAGGGCCCACCTACCACGTCGACGGGATCTCCGAAGACTGCTCGACGGTGCTGTTCGAGGACGACAACGCCGGCTACTCGCTGCCGGCTGGGCCCAAGGGCGAACAGGCGCCGCAGACCTCGCTGTATGAATGGAAAGTCGGCTCCTCGCCGCAGGCCTGCCGCGAAAACCAGCAGACCTGCCGCCCCACCGTGGCCTCGGTCCTGCCGGACGGGACGCTGGCAGGCGAAGTGCTCGACGCGCACGCGGGGGAATTCTTCTCCGACCTGCACGAGCTCTCCGCCAACGGGCAGCGCGCGTTCTTCACCGCTGTCTCGGACGGGAAGGGTCCCGGGGAAGAAAAGGATGCCCACGCGCGCCAGATCTATCTGCGCGAAGGCGGCCACACGACGGCGGTGTCGATCTCCCCCGACACGGAAGTCCGAGACACCGGCGCCAAGTTCGAGGCCGCCTCTGCGGATGGCTCGCGCGTGTTCTTCACCGCCAACTACGGGCTCACCGGTGGCGGCGGTACGAGCCCTTGCCTCCTGACCTCCGTCAACAACCAGAAAGACGAAAACAACGGCGCCGGCACCGGCTGCGACCTGTACGAATACGACGTCCGGGGCGGCTCGCTGCACGACCTCTCCGCCGACACCTCCGACGTCCACGGCGCGGACGTCCGCGGCGTGGTGGGGATCTCCGAAGACGGCTCGGTCGTGTACTTCGCCTGCACCGGCCAGCTCGTGCCGGGTGAAGGGAACACCGCCGCCGAAGACGAAGAGAAGGAAGGCACAACCCGCTCGGGTGAACCGAAAACGGAAGCCGAAGCGAACGTGTACGCCTACAGCGAAGGCGAGCTGCGCTACGTCACGACGATCGGCGAAGCCGAAGCCGGCGGGTGGAACCTCGGCCAGAGCCCGTTCCTGGAAGTCGATGCCATCTCCGCCAACAAGGGGATGCACTACTACAACGCCCGCGTCTCCTCCGACGGCGCCTACCTGCTGCTGGCCACCCGCCACCGCGTGGGCGCCTACGACAACAACGAGCAGGAAACCGAAAAGCCCGAATGGGAGGACTACGAGTACTCGCTCCAGTCCGGCACCGTCAGCTGTGCGTCGTGCAACCCGAGTGGTGAACAGCCGATCACCGACGGCTATGAACAGTTCTCGCCGCACGGCACCTTCGACGTGGTGCAGAACGGCATCATCAAACGCAACCTGGCGGATGACGGGCGTGTCTTCTTCGACAGCCTGCAACCGCTCCAGACCACCGTCGGAACGGGCTCGTTCGTGGCCACCAACCAGAGCGTCAACGTGTACGAATGGCGCCCGGCGGGCCTGGAAGGGTGCGTCCCACCGGGCGTCGGCGCAGGCCTGCCCGCACCCGCCGGCTGCCTGGCGCTGTTGAGCAGTGGCACCGACCCGTTCCCAAGCTACTTCGAGGGCGCCAGCGCCGACGGCGGAAGCGCGTATCTCACGACCCATGCGGCGCTCGTCCCTCAGGACCAGGACGGCCTCAACGACATCTACGACGTGCGCGTTGACGGCGGCAGCCCGGCACCGCCCGCGGCGCCGTCCTGCTCGGCGGAAATGCAGGCCTGCCAGCCGCCCGGGGCGGGCCTGGGTTCATCGCCGCACGCCAGCGAATCGGGCCTCGGGGGCGGCAACGTGAGCGGCACGCCAACCAAACCGGTGACCGCCGTGGAAGCCACACACACAGTCAAGGCCTTCGTCAAGGGCAAGGTCAAGGGCACCACCGCGCGGGTCTCGGTGGTGGCGCCCGCGAAGGGGAAGATCGTCGCCTCCGGCACCGGCCTGAAGGGCGCCCAGATGTCCGCCGGCGCGGCGGGCACGTACACGCTGAAGGTTTCGCTCACGACCAAGGAGAAGCGGCTCCTGCGCCGCACACACAAGCTCAAGCTCAAGCTGCACGTGAGCTTCTCGCCGGCATCGGGTCAGGGTTCGGTCGCGACGGCGTCGCTCACATTCGTCTGAGGGGGCATGCAAACCAACAAGCCAACAGCAGCACCCACCAGAACGAGGAGGAATCGAAGATGAAGTTGATCACCACCGGGGGAGGGCTCGCCGCGGCGGCACTCCTGGCGACGGGAATGCTCACCAGCGTGGCTGGGGCCAGCTCCAGCACCCTCAAGCTCAAGACGGCAAAAGGCGAACTGACCAGCGGCTCGGAAGTCGTCGCCGAAAGCACCGACCTCATCTTCGAAACGAGCGTCGGGAACCTCGAATGCACGAGCAACATCCTCAAGGGGACGCTGTCGAAGAACAACTCCAAGAAGGATGAAGGCGCGGTCACCGAAGAGCACTCGACGGGCAATGAAGCGGGCGGGCTGTGCAAAACCACGACACCGCTGGGGCCGACCGAAATCTCGACCAGCAACCTGCCGTGGCAGACCGTGCTGAGCACCAAGGGAGTCGACGAAGTCAAGGGCAAGAAGGTCAGCTTCACCTCGACGTTCCCGAATGAGGGTGGCCTGAAATGCACCTTCGAAGCCTCCAAGGTCAAGAGCACCTTCACGATCGGCGGCGCGGTGGTGATCCACACCGAAAAACAGAAGTTCAAGGCGAACAAGAAGACGAGTGGCGCAGGGTGCCCCAAGGAAGGCACCCTGACGGGCACCTTCAAAGGCACCTCCGGCGGCGAAACCGTCGAATCCGAACTGGCCTGAGGCTGGGCTGATGCGGTACCCGGCGAGGCGAGAACCGGCGCGTTTAGCGCCCTGCTCCGCCGGGTACCAGTCAGTTGTTTTTATCCGTGGTAAATGGATCCGTCGGCTGGGCACGGATGTGCGGCGGGCACAGGGAGAAGGAGTCTGGAGACGATGAGACGTACCGGGATCTTGATGTTGTCGCTCGCCGCGCTGTCCGCTGCCGCCGCATTAGCGGCCAGCGGGGCCTACGCCGAACTGCCGGAAATCGGCCGCTGCGTGAAGCTCGAAGGCCTCAAGGAAGGGCACAGGACGAAGTACAGCGGGAAATACACCAACCACAACTGCACAAAGACGAGCGGGAGCTCGACGGGCAAGTACGAATGGAATGCGGGTGCCGGCACCGAAAAGACCTTTGAAAGCCCGGGCACGCTCGAACCGGTGACGCTCAAGACGCCGGCCGGCACGGCGATCGAATGCAAGAACTCCAAGCAGGACGGCGAATACACCGGAGCCAACACCGAGAAGGACGAAATCAGCCTCTACGAATGCAAGCTCAGCACCACTGGGGAAACGTGCCAGAGCTTGAGGCCCGAAGAAACCCCGCCCAGCCCTGAACCCGGCACGATCCTCTCGTTGCCGCTGGAAGGCAAACTGGGCTACATCCACAAGTCGAACAGCAAGCCCGTGATCGGCTGGGAATACAAAGCCAAGACAGGACCGTTCCTGTTCGCCTTCGAATGTGGCGGCCCGGAACTGCCGACAGGGTTGCCGACTACGCCGCCGGCCGGGGAAGTGCCGACTGTGCCGACGCCGGAAGTGCCGGCTGCGCCGAGTGCACCGAGTACGAAAGTGCCGACTTTGGTGACGATCGAAGGCGCGTTCATCTCGGTGATCCGCAAACCGATCGACAAGATGGCCGAAGAATATTCGTTGCACACGATCGCGGCCGACGGCAAACAGAGCCCTGAATCGTTCGAAGGTGGTGCCAAAGCCTCACTCACGGTGAACATCGCCGAAGCTGAAGCTGCCAAAGACACGACCGAAGCGATCGGCTTCAACGCCGAAGAAGAAGAACAGTCCTTCTCCGAAGAACTCGAGTTCAAAGCCACCCCGTAGTGAGCAGGTGGATCCCGTAGCCAGCAGTCCAGTAGCAACTCGTTTCATCCCGTAACAAGCAGTCCAGTAGCAAGTAGCTCCTTTCCGTTGCCAGCAACGGGGCCGGCCTCCCCCTCTGAGGCCGGCCCCGTTTTTTTTGGTTCTCGGGCGCCGATAGCGGGTAGCTGAAGCGTCGGCGGCCGACCAGGCCGCGGGAGCCGCGGAGGTAGCCGCGGCCGCGCTCGATGAGATTTTCTCGAAGGAGGATGAGACGCAGGTGAAGAAGGCTGCCGTATCGATGGTCGTGCTGTGCGGGACGTGCCTTACGGTGGCGGCGAACGCCAGCGGCGCGCTCCCCGAACTGGGACGCTGCGCGAAGGTGGAAGGCACCAAGGAAGGCCGCAAGACGGTCTACCACGGCAGGTACACCGACAAGAAGTGCACAAAGGAAAGCTCCAGGACGGCCGGCAAGTACGAATGGAGCCCGGGCCCGGGCGCGGAAAAGCAGTTCGAAAGCCCCGGTACGCTCGAACCGGCCACGCTGCAGACCACCGGCGGCAAGAAGATCGCCTGTACGAACTCCAAGCAGTTCGGCGAATTCCTGGGCCCCAAGACCGCCGAGACGGAAATCAGCCTCTACGAATGCAAGGAAGCCGCCAGCGGCGAACCGTGCCAGAGCTTGAAGCCCGAAGAAACCCCTCCGACGCCCGAAGAAGGGACGATTCTCTCCAACCCGGTGGAAGCGGAAGTGGGGCTCGTCTCGGGCGGGTCCAAGCCGAAGGTGGGCTGGGACTACAAAGCGAAAACCGGGACGGCCCTGTTCGAGTTCGAATGCGGCAAGACGACCGGGCTGGGAACTAAGGTCACGATCGAAGGTTCCTTCATCGGCGTCGTGTCGAAGGTCGGCGACCGCATGGGCGAAGAAGACAAGATGAGCTACACCGCACCCGGCGGCAAGCAGTCACCGGCGCAGTTCGAAGGCGGCTCGCCCGACGTGCTGACGGCCACCTTCCTGAGCCCGAGCCTGCAGTCGAGCAGCGAACAGATCGGCTACAGCGCCGCAGAAGAACAGTCGTTCTCCGAACCGCTCGAGATCAAAACCACGCCCTAGATGGTCAGAGCGAGCAGCTAGACACCGAGCTTTCCCCCCGACGGAGCCGGCCCGTCCCCTCTGAGGCCGGTCCCGTCGATCGTTCCCGCCACACGGAGGGCCGGCGCCCTGCCCCGGGTGCCGGCCCTCCGCTGTTCTCGGTGGGCTGCTGTTCTCAGGTGGGCTCGTTGTGCAGCGAGCGCCACAGAAAGCGGCAGGCGAGC
Organism: uncultured Solirubrobacteraceae bacterium; assembly: GCA_963821425.1. Lineage (GTDB taxonomy): Bacteria > Actinomycetota > Thermoleophilia > Solirubrobacterales > Solirubrobacteraceae > Palsa-744. The sequence goes on along the minus strand of CAWGDS010000004.1, from coordinate 365,954 downwards.
GTCCGGTAGGGGCGCCACGGTTCGGCGATCTCCTCCATCTGCTGGACGCTGGGCGGCTCGGAAAGCCTGTAGGCGCGCTGGATCGCATTGCGGATCCCGAGATCGCCGGTGGGGAGCACGTCGGGGCGCTCCAGTCGGAACATGAGGAACATCTGGGCCGTCCACAGGCCGATCCCCCTGACGGCCACGAGCTCCTCGATCACCTGCTCGTCGGGGAGCTCCTCCAGGCGCTCGAGCTCCAGCTCGCCGGAGATCACGTGCTCGGCCAGCGAGCGCAGATAGCCGGCCTTGGCGCGTGACAGCCCGGCCGCCGCACGCAGCTCTTCGGGATCCTCGGCCAGGATCTGCTGTGGAGTCGGCGGGCGATCCCCGTAGCGGGAGGTGAGCCGCGCGTAGATCGACCTGGCGGCCAGCACCGACAGCTGCTGGCCGGTGATCGCGCGCACCAGGGCGCCGTAGTGATCGCCGGGCTCGGGCCGCCCGTCACGAGCCGAGGGCAGGCGCCCGACCGCGTCGATCAGCTTGCCCAGCACCGGGTCGGCGGCGCGCAAACGCGCCCTCGCTCCCCGCGGGGTGCCCCGCTGCGGGCGCCCCGCGCGGGCGCCGCGCCCGCCCGCCCTTGCCGCGGGCGTCACGCCTACGTCGCCGACAGCCCGGCGGCGAGCGATACGGGCTCCCCGTCGAGCGCCCCCAGCGCCCTCTCGACCGACATCGCGATGCACGTGAAGCTGGGCGTGTCGCGGACGGTGTAGCGCGAGGCCTCGGTGCCCCGCAGGCGCTGGACCAGGTCCAGGAAGGTGCCGACGTCGTCGGTGTCGAAGGCCACGACGAACTCTTGGTCGTCGAGCCCGAACGAGTAGCTGGTGTGGTTGTCCACGCCGGGATATTCGCGCCCCACCTGGATGTGCCCCTGCATGATCCGCCAGCGCTCCTCGGCCGGCAGCGCGTACCACTCGCGCGACTTCACGAACGGGTACACGAACACGTACTTGCCCCGGAACGCGCGCGGCACGGTGCGCTCGTCTTCGGAGTATTCGGAGCTCTTGCGCATACCCAGGAAGGAGTAGGGGATCTGCGCCCAGCGCATCAGCCCGCTCTGGGCCAGCACCACGTGGAACTCGTGGATGCGCTCGAGGTTCTCGGCCTCGGAGATCAGCAGCAGCTCGGCGTCGCCGCGCGTTCCGACCAGCGAGAAGCTCTGCAGCAGGTGCCCGTCGGCGAAGTCCTCGCAGGCGGCAGCGAACTCCTGCTTGTCCCGCGCCCTGTCCTGGAGGTCCGTCCGCCGCCAGGCGGAATCGAGCTTCAGGAAGGTGTACTTGACGAAGTGCCTGGCGCTCACCTGGGGCCGATTATCGCAGCCACGGCCCGGCGCCGGCGGTGCGCGGCGACGGCGGCGATAGAGTAGGCCCTGCCGTGCGGATCGCGCTGCTGTCTCCGTACTCCTGGACCTATCCGGGTGGCGTCACACGCCACATCGATGCACTGGCAGCCGAGCTGCGTGCGGCCGACCACGACGTGCGGGTGCTGGCCCCGTACGACCCGGACGACGAGCTCTCCCTGCGCCTGCACCGCGGCGCCCGTCCCCAGCGGGTGGAGGTAGACGAGAGCTTCGTCTCGCTCGGGCGCACCGTCGGCATCCCCGCCAACGGCGCCGTCTCGAACATGTGCCTGTTCGCCCAGGGGCTGTTCAGGATGCGCGACGAGCTGCGCCACGGCGGCTACGACGTGCTCCACATCCACGAGCCGGTCGTGCCGGTGCTCAGCTGGGACGCGCTGTGCTCGCTCGGATCTCTGCCGCTGGTGGGGACGTTCCACACCTACTCGGAGAACCTCCTCACCAACGGCGGGGCCGCGGTGGTGCTCGGAGGCCGCCGGCGGATGAACCGCCTGCACGGGCGCATCGCGGTCTCGGAGGCCGCCGCCTGGACCGCGCGACGCTTCTACGGCGGGCGCTACACGGTGATCCCCAACGGGGTCCGGATCCCGCCGCCGGCCGAGCCTCGGTCACATGCCGCACGGGAGCCGTTGCGGATCGTGTTCGTCGGGCAGGCCGTGGAACGGAAGGGCCTGCCCGTGTTGCTGGCCGCCTTCGAGGCGCTGCGCGAGCAGATCCCGGCGACGCTCACGATCGTCGGCGCGGGCGAGCAGGAGGTCGCCCACATGATGCTCGACGGCGACGGCGTGCGCGCGCTCGGGAAGGTCGACGAGGCGCGCAAGCTGGCGGAGCTGCGGGCCGCCCATGTGCTCTGTGCCCCCGCGCTCGGAGGCGAGAGCTTCGGCATGGTCCTGACGGAGGCCTTCGCGGCGGGCACCCCGGTGCTGGCCTCGGACATTCCCGGCTACCGCGACGTCGTCCGCGATGGGCTCGACGGGATGCTCGTGCCCTCCGGTGACGCGCTCGCGCTCGCCCAGGCGCTGCGCGGGCTCGCCCTGGACGAGCCGCGGCGGGCGCGGATGGCGGCCCACGCGCGCGAGCGCGCGCAGCGCTTCGCGTGGCCCGCGGTCGCCGCCGAGGTGGTCGAGTCCTACGAGCGGGCCAGGAGCATCGCCGCCCCCGCCACCAGCCTCGCAAGCGTCGCCGTCCGCTACGGCCTGGCGCCCGCGGACCGTCAGCCGAGGATCCCCGCGGAACGCCTTCAGAGCCTCCAGGAGAGGCCCGCCAAGCCTGCCCCGGGGGCCCACCGGGGGGCCCAGCGGACGCTGCGGCGGCTGGGGCTGGTGGTGAGCACCCTCGTCGCCGGGGCGCTCGGCGGGCTGGCGCTCCAGCGCGTGGGCGTGACCCGCGTGGCCGGCTCGCTGCTGGCCTCCAAACCCGGGCTCGTGGCGGCCGCTCTGGCGGTCATGTGCGTCGCCATGTTCGCCCGCGCGATCGCCTGGCACGCGATCCTCGCCGCGGCTCCGACGTGGCGCCGCGCCAGTCGCCGTGATGCGATGCAGGGGACCTTCATCGGGGTGCTGATGTCCGCCACCCTGCCCGCCCGCATGGGGGAGTCCTCGCGAGCCCTGATCGTCGCGCGGCGGATCGGCCGGGCGCGGGAGACCCTGCCCGTGGTGCTGGGAACGATGGTGTCCCAGACGCTCCTGAACCTGTTCGCCCTGGCGCTGCTGGCCGGGGCGATGGCTGCGAGCGCCGACTTCGGCGACCTCGAGCGTCACGGTCGTCTGATCCTGTTCGCCGCCCTCGGCCCGTCCGGCGCGGTCCTGTTCGCCGCGGTGCTGCCGTGGATGGCCCCCGGCGCGGGGGGCTACGCGGGCAGGATGCGGCTGCTCGGGCTCGCGGTCCGGCGCTGCCTGGCACGCCTGGGAGACGGCCTGCGCGGGTTCTCGCGGCCCCGCGCCGCGGCCCGCGCCACGCTCCTGCAGCTCGCCGCCTGGGCGCTGCAGCTACTGGCCTGCTGGCTGCTGCTCTACGCCTTCGGCCTGCAGAGCGCCGCCAGCGTCGGCGCCGCCGCGGCCGTCCTGTTCGCCGTCAACGTGACGGCCGCGCTACCGGTGACGCCGGCCAACGTGGGGGTCTTCCAGGCGGCCTGTGTGGCCGTCCTGGCCGGTGCCTACCACGTCTCCACACCGGGAGCCATCGCATTCGCGATCGTGCTGCAGCTGATCGAGCTCCTGAGCGCCCTGATCATGGGCATGCCGGCGCTCGTCAACGAGGGCCTCTCCTGGCGGCAGGTACGCCTGCGGACCAGCCACGCCACGCCGGTGCAGCTCGCGCCGCTGCCGCTGAACGGCGTCCGGCTCCCCGACTCCGCCGGGCTGTAAGCGGCGAGGATGCCCGGCGCGACCGAGGAGCGCCCGTGCGTATACCTGCTCAAGTGCGCCGACGGCACCCTCTACACGGGCTGGACCACCCGCATCGAGCACCGTCTGCAGCGACACCGGGCGGGTAAGGCCAGTCGCTACACCGCCAGCCGCCTGCCGGTCGAGCTGGCGGCGCTGCTGCCGATGGGCGACCGGCGCGAAGCCCGCCGCGAGGAGGCCCGCATCAAGAAGCTCGACCGGGCCTCGAAGCTCGGCCTGATCGCCGAAGCCCCCGCGGTCATCACCTCGGCCTGATCGCCGAGACCGGCACATTCGTCATGATGGGGGGCGATGGCCAGCCGACCCCCAGGGCGCAGCGTCAAGATCGGTGAGGACGAGCGCACCGGCTACTCCTCGGACCGCCCCCGCCGCGACGGCGGCAAGCCGAGGGCCCCCGACCTGCGCGTCAACTCCCGTGTGCTGACGCCGGCCGACCGGCTGCGCTACTCGCCCGGAAGCCTGCTGATCGTCTGCTGCGCCTCCTCCGAGCAGCTGGAGGCCTTCCTCGAGCGCCTGGTCGACGACCGCGCGAGCGTGCTGACCCGAACCAGGGTCCTGAAGCTACTCGAGGGCCGCGTGCCCCCGGAGGAGATCGAGCAGCGGGCCGAGCAGCTGCTGCTGCTGACAGCCGGGAAACGCCTGGAGAGCCGTCTGACGGTCGTGCTCGGGCTGCAGGACATGAGCGCCGCCGCGCGTGAGCCGTTCGTGGCCAGGGCCAGCGAGCTGCGCCGGCCGCGTCACCTGATCCTGCTCGAGGTGTCGCGGGAGCTCGTGGACGAGGAGGCACTGGTCGAGCTGAACGAGCTGCGCCGGGCCCTTGACGCCGGCGAGCTCGGCGCCGAGGGCATCCAGACCGCGCTGCGGCTGGGAGGGGGGACCGCGGCCGAGGTCAAGCGGATCATCTTCCGGCCTCCCCCCCGCGAGGACGACTAGACCAACGTTCTCCGAGCGGCCCCGCGCCACGGGCCGTTCGTCGAATATTCGTCTGCACTGCTCAAGCGCTCCCGGGGCGGCCCCGATTCCCGAGGGGTGCACCGCCAGCACGACGCACTGACTACGAGCCAAGCTCCGCCCGCCGCCACCCGCGCACTGCCGCGGGAGACGATCCGCGCCTACGCCTGGCTGGCCTACCTGGTGGCCACCCTCACGCTCGCGATCGGCTACGGCCTCGCCCACGCGATCGGCCCGGCGTGGCTGCGCAGCGGGCTCGTCTTCAACCTGATCGGCGGTTCGGCCGTCGTGGCGCTGGTGATCGGCGCCCGACGCAACACCAACAGCAGCCGCCTGCCGTGGCACCTGTTCGCGATCGGCGTGGCGCTGTTCGTGACCAGCGGCGTGCTGTCCTGGAACTACGAGCGGCTGTTCGGCACGGCCCAGCCGTTCCCGTCGGTCGCCGACCAGTTCCACCTCGCCTTCTATCCCTTCCTGATCGGGGGCATGGTGTTGCTGGTCCGCGAACGCCGCGACCACCGCGACCGGGCCCCGCTGATCGACTCGATGATCGTCACCACCGCGCTGGCAACGCTGCTGTGGGTCTATCTGATCGCCCCCTACGCCGAGCAGACCGGCATGTCGGTGCTGCGCCGCAGCGCCTCGGTGGCCTACCCGGCGATGGACATCCTGCTGCTCGGCGTGGTCGCCCGCGTGGCCGCCGGCAGCCACCGCCGCGAGCCGGCCTTCCAGTTCGTGCTCGCGGGCGCGATCGTGCTGCTGATCACCGACGTGATCTACGGCTCGGTGATGCTCGGCGGCAGCGGCTACGGGATCGGTGGCGCGCTTGACGCCGGCTGGGGCATCTTCTACGCGTGCCTCGGAGCGGCCGCCCTGCACCCCTCGATGCGCCTGCTGTCAGAGCGGGGGCCGGTGCCGGACACGCGCCTGACCCGCCAGCGGCTGGCCCTGCTGGCGAGCGCCAGCCTGACGGTCCCGCTGGTGATCGTGGTGCGCTCGGCCCTGCATCAGTCGGTCGACCTGTATGTGCTGGTTGCCGCCTCGGGGATCATGTTCGCGCTCGTGCTGATGCGCCTGGCGGGGATCGTGCATCACAACGAGGCCGCCACGCTGCGCGAATCGGCGCTGCGGAGAGCCGGTGAGACGCTGGTCTCGGCCCCCACACGTGAGGCCGTCTACGAGGCGGCACTGGAGGCCGCCCACGCGGTCGTGGACCAGCCCGTCCGCGCCTCGCTCTACTACGCCGAGCACGAGGACGGGCCGCTGGAGCCGGTCGGTCCCGGTGACGGAAAGATTCCCGGGCTGCCGAGGATCCTGCCGCAGATGCTTCCCGAGCACGTCCGCAGCGGCGACGCGGGCGTGCGCGTGGCCACCTTCGAGTTGGGCGGCAAGGAGATCTGCCTGGCGCCGATGTTCGTGCGCGAGCGGCTGCAGGGCACCCTGGCGGTGGTGTCCGAGCTGCGCCTGGACCACCCGGCCCAGGAGAGCCTGGCGACACTCGCCAGCGAGGTCGCGCTGGCACTGCAGAGCATCGCCGTCACCGAGGAGGGCGCGCACCGGCGCTCAGAGGCGCGCCTGAGCTCGCTGATCAAGAACTCCTCCGACGTGATCTGCGTCGTCGGTAAGGACGCCACGATCCACTACGTCAGCCCCTCGATCGAGTCGACCTTCGGCTACGACCCCGACAGCCTCTCCGAGAAGTCCCTCAACGAGCTCGTCCACGAGGACGAGGCCTCGCGCATGCAGGCGTTCGTCGCCTCGGTGGCCGTGCAACCCGCCGGCCAGCCGGTTTCGACCGAGTTCCTCGTGCGCCACGCCGAGGGCCGCTGGCGGGACGTGGAAGTGCTGGCCACCAACCTGCTCGCCGACGAGGCCATCGCGGGGATCGTGCTGAACGTGCGCGACATCAGTGAGCGCAAGGCGTTCGAGGCCGAGCTCGAGCACCAGGCCTTCCACGACGTCCTCACGAGCCTCCCCAACCGCGCCCTGTTCCGCGACCGCGTCGGTCACGCGCTCGCCGCCCAGCGCCGCCACCACGTGCCGGTGGCCGTCCTGTTCATGGACGTGGACGACTTCAAGAACGTCAACGACTCGCTCGGCCACGACGCCGGCGACAAGGTCCTGCAGGAGCTGAGCCGGCGGCTGGAGGACTGCATGCGCCCGGTGGACACCGCCGCCCGTCTCGGCGGCGACGAGTTCGCGGTCCTGATCCACGGGGCCGAGAAGGAGATGCAGGCGGTCGAGATCGCCCAGCGGGTGATGGAGTCCCTGTCGGCTCCGATCCCGCTCGAGGATCGCGACGTGACGATCGCCACCAGCATCGGGATCGCCTTCAGCGACCCCGCGATGGTCAGCGAGCGCGACGCCGAGGACCTGCTGCGCAACGCCGACACGGCGATGTACATGGCCAAGGAAAACGGCAAGGGTCACTACCAGATCTTCCAGCCCGACATGCACGCTCGCGCGCTCGCCCGCCTGGAGCTGAAGACCGACCTCCAGCGGGCCCTGGACTGCGGCGAGTTCACGCTCCGCTACCAGCCGATCATGGATCTCCGCCGCGGCGACATCGCCGGCATGGAGGCGCTCGTGCGCTGGCAGCATCCGACGCGGGGCCTGGTGCAGCCCGGAGACTTCATCCCGCTGCTCGAGGACACCGGCCTGATCGTCCCCGTCGGGCGCTTCGTGCTGCGCGAAGCCTGCCAGTGGGCGGCGGTGATGCAGAAGGAATGCCCGCGCGAACCGCCGCTGTCGATCGCCGTCAACGTGTCAGCCACCCAGCTGCAGCGCCCGGAGTTCATCGACGAGGTCCGCTGCGCCCTGCGCGACAGCGCGATCCCACCCGCCACGCTCACGCTGGAGCTCACCGAGAGCGTGATGATGCAGGACCTGGAGGTCAGCCTGCTGCGCCTGAACGCGCTCCGCGCGCTGGGCGTGAAACTGGCGATCGACGACTTCGGGACCGGCTACTCCTCGCTGAACTACCTGCGCCAGTTCCCGATGGACGTGCTGAAGATCGACCGCTCGTTCCTGATGGACCCGAACCCCGACAGCGAGGAGCTGACCGAAGCGATCGTCGCGCTGGCACGGATCTTCAAACTCGAGGCGGTCGCCGAGGGCGTCGAGAGCGGGGGCCAGGTCGCACAGCTGCGCGGCATCGACTGCGACTACGGCCAGGGATTCCACTTCGCCCGGCCCCTCTCCCGTCAGCAGATCCTGGAGATGGCCACCGCCGCCAAGGAGTCCGCGAAGGTGATCCAGCTGCACAAGGTGGCGTAGCCCGCGGGCGCGGGCTGCTCTCGACATCGGCCAGCCCGCGGGCGCGGGCTGCTCACCACCTCGCCTAACCGGCCAGCGCCGGCTGTTCCTCGTCCTCGGCCTGCTCCTCGGGCGGGTCGGCGTCGTCCAGCTCGCCCAGCAGCGTGGGGTCCTTCGGGGAGCCCGCGATCAGCTCGTCGGGTGAGCTCTCGGCCGGGAGGCGTCCCTGGCGCGAGCCGAAGTAGATCGCCTGGGGGTGGTGGGCGACGAGTGCCAGTGTGGACTGCTCGGGGTCCGGGGCAAAGCCGTCGGTGATGCTCATGCCGATGCGCGAGAGCTCGAGCAGCCGATCCACCTTCAGGTGCTCGCTCTGCTCGGGGATCGCGGGGTAGCCCCAGGAGTAGCGCCGCCCCTGGGTGGGCGCGATCGCGAGCATGCGCCGGATCTCGCTGTGCAGCCACTCGGCCAGCGCCTCGGCGGTCTGCACGCCGAGGCCGTGCACGAACAGCTGCTCGGCGTATTCGCCGTCGGCCTCCAGGCGCGACAGCAGTTCGGTGACCTCCTCGCCCACGGTCACCGCCTGCAGGGCCACGACGTCGAGCTCCTGCGGCGGACCACCGTCGAGGGCGGGGCGGAAGAAGTCGGCCAGGCAGATCCGCTCGCCGACGCTCTGACGGGGACAGACCAGGCGCGTGAGCTCGGTGCTGCGGTCCTCGGGGTCGAGCACGACGATGTCGTTGCCGAGCGCGTAGCAGGGGAAGAAGCCCAGCAGCGCCCGCGGGTGCAGGTAGCTCTGCTCGCGCCACATGCGTTCCAGGCGTGGGCGGAAGTCCTCGCGCAGCAGCGTCTGCCACTCCTCGCCCTTCTTGCCCCTGCCGCCCCAGTGGAGCTTGAACAGCACATGGGTGTCGAGGTGGTGGTAGACCTCGTCGAGGTCCACGGGGATCTCCTGCACCCCCCAGAACGGCGGCGTGGGGACGGGCGCGTCGGTGCGCGCGCCCGAGCGCACGGAGTCATCGGTCGTGGGCGGGCCGGTGTCGACCTCGACGGGTTTTGCGCGGAACTCGCGGGCGGCGACGTGCAGCTTCTGCACCAGCGCCTCGTGGGCCTGCTCGTCGATCAGCTGGTCCATCACCGCGAGTCCCTCGAAGGCGTCCTTGCAGTAGAAGACGCCCGCCTCGTAGGCCTGCTCGGAATCGGGCCCGCCGGGGTAGAGGGCGCGGTAGCCGAAGGCGCGGTTGATCGCAGCGCCGCCGATCAGCACCGGGTAGGAGAGGCCGCGGCTCTGGAGCTCCTCGATGCAGGCCGGCATCTGCTTGGAGGTCGAGACCAGCAGCGCCGAGAGTCCGATCGCGGTCGCGCTGTGCTCCTGGGCGGCATCGAGGATCGTCTGGATCGGGACCTGCTTGCCGAGGTCCACGACCGTGTAGCCGTTGTTGGTCAGGATCGTGTTGACCAGCGACTTGCCGATGTCGTGCACGTCGCCGAACACGGTCGCGAGCACGACCGTGCCCTTCGTGTGCCCCTCGAGCTTGTCGAGGTACTGCTCGAGCTGGGCCACGGCGCGCTTCATCACTTCCGCGGACTGCAACACGAACGGCAGGATCAGCTCGCCGGACCCGAATTTGTCGCCCACCTCTTTCATCGCCGGCAGCAGCACGTCGTTCAGCGTCGGGACCGCGCCGATCTTCTCGACGCTGCGGTCGATCCACTCCTCGACGCCTTCCTTGCGCCGGCGCAGGATGTGGAAGTGCAGCGCCTCCTCCGGCTCCATCCCCTCGGTCGGGTCGGCGGCGGACTGCGTCTGCTCCTCCCCGCGGGACTCGAAGTGGGCGATGAAGCGCTCGAGCGCGTCGTCACGGGTGTCGAACACGAGGTCGTCCGCCAGCGCCCGCTCCTCTGGCGAGATCTCCCCGTAGGGGGTGATGTGGTTGGGGTTGACCATCGCCAGGTCGAGCCCCGCCTCCACGCAGTGGTGCAGGAACACGGAGTTGAGCACCGCCCTGGCCGCGGGAGAGACGCCGAAGGAGACGTTCGAGACGCCCAGCGAGGTCTTCACCTCCGGGAGCTGCTGCTTGACGAGCCTGATCCCCTCGATCGTCTCCTTGGCCGAGGGGCGCCACTCCTCCTCGCCGGTCACGAGCGTGAAGGTGAGGCAGTCGAAGATCAGCAGCTCGGGGTCCAGCCCGTGCTCCTCACAGCAGAGCTGGTGCAGACGCCTGGCGACCTCCAGCTTGCGCTCGGCCGTCTTGGCCATCCCCGTCTCGTCGATCGTGAGCGCGATCAGGGCGGCGCCGTGTTCGAGCGCGAGCGGCACCACGCGGTCGAGCTTGGCGCGACCGGCCTCGAGGTTGATCGAGTTCACGACCGCCCTTCCGGGGATCTGCTCGAGTGAGCGTTCGAGCACCTCGGGCTCGGTCGAATCGACCTGGATCGGCGCCGGCTGGGTCAGCGAGATGCGCTTGGCCAGCAGCCGCATCTGTTCGTCCTCGTCGGTGCGCTCGGTCAACGCCACGCACAGGTCGAGCACGTGGGCTCCGCCCAGCACCTGGTCCTCGGCGATCTGCACGAGCCCGTCGTAGTCGTCGGCCAGCAACAGCTCCTTGGCCTTGCGTGAGCCCTGGGAGTTGACGCGCTCGCCCACCAGGGTGGGGCGGGGGTCCTGCACCAGCGGCGTGGCGGCGATCATCGAGCTCAGATGGGGTGGCCGGGGCGCCGGACGCTCGCCCACCGCGCGGCCTCCGATCCTGGCCGCGATCGCGGCGATGTGGGCCGGCGTGGTTCCGCAGCAGCCGCCCACGATGCCCACGCCGTAGCGCTCCACGAACTCCGCCAGCGCCTCCGCCAGCGGCTCGGGCTCCTCCGGGAAGATCGTCTCGCCGCGCGGCCCTTGCAGGGGCAGGCCGGCGTTGGGGATGCAGGCCACCGGCACGGGGCAGTACTCGCCGAGGAAGCGGACCGCGTCGCGCATGTCCTGCGGGCCGGTCGAGCAGTTGAGCCCGATCACCTGCACCTTCAGCGCCTCGAGCGTGCACAGCACCGCCGAGATGTCCGTCCCCAGCAGCATCTTGCCGCCGTTCGGGAGCAGCGAGACCGAGGTGTGGATCGGCAGTGTCCGGGAGCTGCGCTTGAAGGCCTCGCGGGCCCCGAAAACGGCCGCCTTGACCTCGAGGATGTCCTGCGCGGTCTCGATGATCAGCAGGTCCGCACCGCCCTCGATCAGGCCCTCGGCCTGCTCGGTGAAGATCTCCACCAGCTCGCCGAAGCGGATCTGGCCGAGCGAGGGGTCTTCGGAGGCCGGCAGGTAGCCGGTCGGGCCGATCGAGCCGGCCACGAAGCGGTGCTCGCCGGCCGCCCGGCGGGCGATCTGGGCCGCCTTGGTGTTGATCTCCAGCGTGTGCTCGGCCAGTCCCCACTCGTCGAGCTTCAGGCGCGAGGCCTGGAAGGTGTCGGTCTCGACCACTTCGGCACCCGCCTCGAGCATCGAGGCGTGGACGCCCTCGATCACGTCGGGTCGGTTCAGCACGAGCGCCTCGTGGCACTTGCCGGCCAGCCCGCCGTAGTCCTCGCTGGTGAGATCGAACTGCTCGAGCGTGGCGCCCATGCCGCCGTCGTAGACGACCACGTGGCGGCGGATCGCGTCCAGGAAATCCCTCATCGTCAGAGCCTAACAACGGCCCCGCGAGCGGCTCGGGCGCGAGGCCGGGCCCGGCGCGGGCTGTAGTGCCACCGGTGAGGGGGCTCTGCCCGTCTCGGGCAGCCCATCGGGCCCCCCGGACGACGCGCTGTCACCGCGCTGGGGCAGCGGCGTCGGTCAAGCGTCCACGCATGTTTGGCACACGCCCGTGCCTGTGCACACTGGCGGCCGACTCAACCGCCCGAGCGCTCCCGCGACACGCAGGAGCAGGGGATGCGCCCGGCGGAAAACCGACGCCCGACTAGGGGGACTACGCATGACGCCGGAGCTAGTGACGCAGGTGCTTGAAAACACCCGGACCGCCCCGTCCCGGCCCGCCACTACGGCGCCGCCAGCGGAGGCGGTGGGGCAGGTGCCGGCGGAGGGGCTGGAGCAGGCGGTCGTGGCCGTGGTCGGCCTCGGCTACGTGGGTTTGCCCACCGCGATCGCACTGCGGGCCGCCGGAGCGAGGATCATCGGGATCGACATCTCGATCTCGCGCCTGGAGGAGATCCGCTCGGGCGAGGCCGAGCTGCTGGCGGCCGAACAGGAGCAGCTGGGGTGCTACCTGCAGGACGGCGGCTTTTCGCTGACCGACCGCGCCGAGGCGCTCGAGGCGGCGGACCTCGTGCTCGTGTGCGTGCCCACCCCGGTGGACGAGGACCGCCGGCCCGAGCCGCTGGCACTGGAGCGGGCCTGCGAGGCCGTCGTCCGCCACGCACGTGCTGGGCAGACGTTCGTGCTCACCTCGACCAGCTACGTCGGGGCCACCCGCAAGCTGCTGGTCGAGCCGCTCGAGCAGCGCGGGCTGCGGGCCGGCGAGGAGGTGTTCGTGGCGTTCGCCCCGGAGCGCATCGACCCGGGCGTGGGCGAGCACGTGCAGCTGAACACGCCACGCGTGATCGGGGGCGTCAGCGAGAGCTGCCGCCGGCAGGCCTCCTCCCTGCTCAGCCACACCTGCTCGGAACTGCACCCTGTCTCCTCACCCGAGGGGGCCGAGATGGTCAAGCTCTACGAGAACACCTTCCGGGCGCTGAACATCGCGCTGTCGTTCGAGATCGCCGAGGCCTGCCGCGAGCACGGGCTCGACCCGCTGGAGGTGACCGAGGCGGCCGCCTCGAAGCCGTTCGGGTTCATGGCCCACTACCCCTCGGCGGGGGTCGGAGGCCACTGCATCGGTGTCGATCCGCACTACCTGACGTTCCCCTTGAGAGAGCGTGGTCGCCCGGCGAGCTTGGTGGAGGAGGCCATGCGCAAGCTCGCCGGGCGCCCCGGGCAGATAGTCCAGCGCGCTCAGGAGATGCTCGGCGACGAGGGCCGCGAGTTGGAGGACTCGCGTGTCCTCGTCGTGGGCGTTTCCTACAAGCCCGGGGTGGCCGACTGCCGCGAGGCGCCCGCGATCGAGATCATCTCGCTGCTGCGGGCCGAGGGGGCGACGGTCGAATACCACGACCCCCTACTCGAGACCGTGACCGTGAACGGGCGCACCGAGTCGGGCGTCGACCCCGATCCCCGCCGCGACCGCTCCGGCTTCGGACCCGAGGACTACGACCTGGCGATCGTCGCGACGATCCATCCCGGCTTCGACTACGGCTGGCTGGCGCGCGTGCCCGCGCTGCTCGATTGCACCTACCGAACCCCGGGCGGCCGGCGCCGGGAGGTGCCGTAGCGATGACCGTCAACCGGATGCTCAAGATCGTCGCCGGGATCTACCTGGTGGGGTTGATCGTGGCGGTGATGGCCTACAAGGCGGCCTTCATCGGGCTGATGTTCTCGAACCCGTTCTTCGGGGTCTACAGCGTGTGCGTGGCCTCCTACATCCTCAGCCGCTTCGTCTTCAGCCTCTTCTACCGCTCGCACCCGTTCGCCGGACACGAGCCCGATATCGCGATCGTGATGCCGGGCTTCAACGAGGAGGACGCGATCGCCCAATCGCTGCGCTCGCTGCTGGCGGTGGACTACCCGCAGGAGAAGCTCGAGCTGATCGCGGTCAACGACGGCTCGACCGACTCGACGCTCGAGGAGATGCAGAAGGTGGCGGCCGAATCCCACGGGCGGGTGCGCGTGATCAACTTCCCCGAGAACCGTGGCAAGCGGGCCGCAATGGCGGCCGGGATCCGCGCCAGCACGGCCGAGGTGGTCGCGTTCGTGGACTCCGACTCGGTGGTCGATCCCGACGCGCTGAGCAAGCTCGTGCAGCCGCTCGCCGACCGCCGCGTGGGCGCCGTCTGCGGCCACGCCAACGTGCTCAACGTCGGCGACACCTGGCTCACGCGGATGCAGGCGGTGCGCTACTTCGTGGCCTTCCGCGTGGTGAAGGCGGCGGAGTCCGTGTTCTCGGCCGTGACGTGCTGCTCGGGCTGCTTCTCGGCCTACCGCCGGGAGGCGATCCTGCCGCGCATGGACTGGTGGGAGAACCAGCGCTTCCTCGGCGTCGAGTCGACCTTCGGCGACGACCGCTCGCTGACCAACTGCGTGCTGCGCGACTGGCGCGTGGTGTACGAAAAGAACGCCGTCTCGCACACGATCGTGCCGAGCACGTTCCGCTCGTTCGTGATCCAGCAGACACGCTGGAAGCGCTCTTGGACGCGGGAGTCGGTGCTGGTGGGGGCGTTCATCTGGCGTAAGCACCCGATCGCCGCCTTCTTCACCTACCTCAGCATCGTGCTGCCGCTACTGGCCCCGGTGGCGGCGCTGCACGCGATCGTGTGGGGCCCGATCGCCCACGGCGGCACGCTGCCGCTGGTCTACATCGCCGGGATCTACTCGCTGGCGATGGTCTACTCGCTCTACTACGTCCTGTTCCAGGACGAGTACAGCCTGGTGTGGGTCTACGGGGTCCTGTTCGTCTTCTTCTACCTGGGGATCATGCTGTGGCAGACCTACTACGCGATTGCGACCTGCCGCACCGCGCAGTGGGGAACCCGCCCGGCCACGGCCGGCGTGGGAGCGGGGGCCTCGCGGTGAGCCCGGCGATTCGCCGGGGACTCGCCCAGGCCCTCCTCCCCGCCGCGATTTTGCCGGTGCTCGTGCTGGGCCCCGGCATCGTGCGTTCCCCCGAGACGCTGTGGCGCCGCGTCTCGGCGGAGGTGCAGCGCCTGAGCGAGAGCGGTGGTGGGGGCGGGGCTGCCCACCACCGCCGCGGCGCTGCCCCGCATTTCACGCCCATGTCGGCGGCCGGGGGTACCACGGCCAGGGGGAAGGCCGGGACGACCGCCAGGGGGAAGGCCGGGACGACCGCCAAGGGGAAGGCACAGCGGTGAGGGGTCCTGGGCGACCCCTCACGCTGGGCCTGCTGGCGACGGTGGCGCTGGTGGCGCTGCCGGCCGGCGTCGGTCTGGCGGCGCTGTCGCCGACGGCCGGGGGGACGCTCGCCGGGGTCGCGGGGACGACCAACGCCGGCGGCTCGCGGAGCTCGGGCACAGCCGTCTCCGGCGCCTCGGGGGCTGGGCATCAGGGGCCGTGCAGCGGGCGCGTCCCCGTGCGGCTGCACCTCAAGCGGCTGCACGGCAGCCAAGCCCGCCTGAGCTGGAGCGCCCCCAAAGCCGCGCGTGGATCGAGCGTGGTCGTGTACCGCGTGCTGCGCGGCGGGCGCACGGTGGGGCAGACGTTCGGCCCATCGATGGTGCTGGCGGTCGTTCCCGGGAAGCACACGACCTTTGCCGTGCAGGCCCGCTACGGCAACGGGACGCTGAAGTGCACCGCCCAGCTCAGCGAGACGGTGAGGGTGAGGACCCCCGGAGGGGTACCGGGACTGAAGGTCCTCACCCGCACCGCCACCGGCGCCGTGATCGGCTGGAAGGCCGCCCACCGCGGCGACGCTCCGATCGCGGGTTACCGCGTGAGCCTCGACGGGGCGGTCGCGGGGCAGACGCGCTCGCTGCGTTACACGCTGATACTCAGCTCGAGCCACAGCCACCGCGTGACCGTCGCCGCCGTGGACACACAGGACCGCCTCGGCGCCCCGGGCCGGGCGCTGGTGATCAAGGCGGTGGGCAGGGCCCAGGTCGCGGGTGCACCGCCGAGCATGCCCGAAGGCCTCAGCGCCGCCGAAGTGAGCGGCACCGAAGCCACGGTCGTGTGGCTTCCGAGCCGGCGCGGAGCGGCTCCTCTGTCGGGGTACCGCGTCTACCGCGACGGCACGCTCGTCGGGCAGACCGCCTCCACCAGCCTGCGCCTGACGCATCTGGCCTTCCCCCAGACGTACGTGATCACGGTGGCGGCGGTGGACACCGACGGTGCCGTAAGCGCCGACAGCGGGCCACTGAAGCTGACGACCGCGCACCCGGCACCGACGCCGCCATCGCTGCTGTCGGCGACCAACGTGACCGACACCTCGGCCACCCTCTCCTGGCAGGCGGGCACGGCGGCTGACGGCGCGGTCAACGGGTACCTGCTGTTCGAGAACGGCGAGCCCGAGGGCTTCGTGGACGGCCAGATCGTGACCGTGGCGCTGGCCTCCGCACGCTCCTACACCTTCAGCGTGCGCACACGCGACTCCGATGGTTACCTCAGCGCCCCCTCGGCGAACCTGACCGTGGTGACGAGCCACACGCCGCCGGCGCCGCCCCAGGGACTGGCTGCCGCCGCCGTCACCAGCAGCTCGGCCCAGATCAGCTGGCAGCCGAGCGCGGCGGTGTCCGGCAACATCGTCGGCTACCGGCTGTTCCGCGACGGCATCCCGGTGGGTCAGGGGGCCGCCACGGAGCGGACCTTGGAAGGACTCGCGGCGGGCAGCGAATACACGATCACCGTCAGCGCCGTGGACTCGATGGGAGCGATCAGCGAACCCAGCCAGCCGCTGGCGCTGACCACGGCCGACCCGCCCCCCACGCACGGCAACGCACAGGCGTTCCTGCTCGCCAGTACGACCGAAAGCTTCGACGACCTGCAGGCCCACTACGAACAGATCGGGGTCGTGTACCCGACCTACTTCCAGTGCGGCCCGGGCGGCACGATCGAAGGCAACGACGACCCACTCGTCACGCACTGGGCCACGCTGCGCAAGATCGAAGTGCTGCCGCGCGTGAACTGCCTCAACACCGGTGCCGAGGAAGCGATCCTCAACCAACCGTCGGTACGCCAGAAAACGATCGAAGAGCTGGCTGAATACTGCCGCGCATACGGCTACAGCGGGGTCCAGATCGACTTCGAGGACGCTCCTCCCGCGGAGCGGGAACCGTTCACCACCTTCATCACGATGCTGGCTGAAACCCTGCACGCCCAGGGCGACAAGCTCTCGACGGTCGTGACCGCCAAGTACTGGAACGTCCCCACCGGCCGCGCCGCGATGTACAACGACGCCGCCCTGTCGGTTCCGTCCGACTACGTGCTGGTGATGGACTGGGGCTACCACTGGGTCACCTCCGGTCCCGGCTCGATCGACGAATACAACTGGTTCAGCCAGGTCGCCAAATACACCGCGACGATGCCCAACCTGCACAAGTTCGTGCTGGCGATGCCGCTGTACGGCGTGGACTGGCCCAACGGCGGGGGTCCCTCCAGCCCCGGAACAGCGCTCCAATACAGCGAAATCACGAGCCTGATCGGCTCGCTGGGTATCAGTCCGGAATGGGACAACTCCAGCCAGAGCCCGCACTTCTCCTACAACGCCTCCGGCGTCCAGCACCAGGTCTGGTACGTCGACAAGCACTCGCTGGAAGTGCGCGCCGGCCTGGCCAACTCGCTGGGGATGAAACTCGGCCTCTGGCGGCTCGGCAAAGAGGACCAGACCATCTGGCAGCTGCCGCTGCTCGGCGGGACGGGAAGTTGAACCGCAGAGCGCTGCTCGCAGCCGCGCTGGCGGGCGTGCTCGCGTGGGCGGCCGGCACCGCGGCCGGCACGGCGGGCGCGGCGGGGTCGCACCGGCACGGGACCTCCAACGGTGCACAGGCCTTCCTGCTCACCAGCTCGCCCGACTCGCTCGCCGACCTGCGGGCACACGCGAGCGAGATCTCGGTCCTGTACCCGACCTACTTCGAATGCACCCCCGGGGGCGGCTCGGTGGCGGGCGCGGACGTGCCCGCGATCGACTCCTTCGCCCACTCGCAGGCGATCACCGTGATGCCCCGCTTCAACTGCCAGAACGGGGCGGTCGTGCACCGCCTGCTGAGCGAACCCGGGCCGCGCCAGGAACTGCTCGCGCGGCTCGCCGCGCTGGCCCGCGAGCCGGCCTTCGCGGGACTGTGCCTGGACCTCGAGAACGACGGCCCCGGCGACCGCGAAGCGCTCAGCTCGTTCGTGGCTGCGCTGGCGGAAAAACTCCACCGCCACCACCGCCGGCTCGCCGTGGTGGTGGACGGGGTCACCCACGAAGGCCCCGGCGCCCCGTATGCCTTCTACGACGACCGCGCCCTGTCGGCGGCGGCGGACACGGTGTTCGTGATGGCCTGGGGCACGCACTGGGCGGGCTCGGCGCCCGGCTCCATCTCCACGCTCTCGCTGGTGAGCGGCGTGGTCGGCTTCCTGAGCACCCTGCCCGAGCGCTCCCGCTTCGTGATCGGCGCCCCGATGTACGGGCTCGACTGGGCCGCCACCGGCTCCGAGGGTCAGCCGTTGAGCTCGCAGAGCACGCAGACGGCCAGCGCCTTCCAGTACCCGCATGCGGTGCAGCTCGCCCGCTCGGTCGGCGCCCACGCGGTCCGCGATCCGCTGTCGGGTGAGCTCAGCTTCAGCTACGCGGGCGCCGGGGGTGTCACCCACGACGTCTGGTACATGGACGCCCAGTCGGTCCTCGACATCCTGCGGGTCGCCCGCCACGCCGGTTTCCAGGTGGGCCTCTGGCGGCTCGGCAGCGAGGACCAGTCGCTGTGGTCCTCGCCGCTGGTGAGCGGCTAGATGTCCTGCCCGCGACCCCGCTGAAGGCCGCCATCTTGCGGGGTCTTGCGGCGCTCAGGTTGCCACCGCGTTGCCACGCCCGGATGTAAACTCGCAGAGTCCGGATGGTCTACTGGGGAAGGAGGTCCGGGCCGGAATGCGCCGCAAGAGTGGGGTCGTGGGCTGTGTCGTGCTGGCACTCGTTCTGCTGGGGAGCCCCGCAACCGTCTCAGCGGAAGTGATCTGCGAAGTGAGCTGCCACCAGCACGGCGGCGTTCGAGGGAAGCTCGAAGAAGCCAAGTCCGAGTACCGCAAAGCCAAGGACGCGGCCAAGGAAGCCTACGAGGAACGGGTCGAAGAGATCCGTCGCGGCTGCGACGAATGCATCGGGCCGCCTCCTACGCGGGCAAAGATCAAGGAAGAGCTCGTGAAGGCCAAGGCCAGGTACGAGAGCCGCCTCGCGCGGGCGAAGGCGCGCTACGAAGCGCGCGTGAGCCGGATCGAGCAAGGTCACGATAGCCAGGCCGAACTGGAACGCGAACAGCACGAAGAAGAAAAGGAACTCGAAGAAGAAGCAGCCGAAGTCGCGGAAGCCGTCGCGAGCTGGAGGGCGCTCGGACTCGCTTCATAGATCTCGACGGGCGGCAGTCAACGAGGTAGTCTCGCCCGGCCGAGAGGGCGTTTCCGAATGGAGGGACAGGGATGACGCGACTCAAGATCATGGGGCTCGCGCTCACGGTCGGGCTGGCCGTTGGGGCTGTGTCTGCGAGTGCGGCGAACGCGAAGCCGGCGAACTTGGTGCTCCGGGAAGGCGGCGAACATCTCTACGAAGGCCTGGATCCCGTTGTCCCGGGCGGCGGCGAAGTCGAAGTCAGCCTCGAAGTCACCTTCGTGAACTGCGCGATGACGCCGATCGTCGCTGACATCGAAGGCAACAGTTCGAAGAAGGACCTGGTCGACCTCACGCGGCGCCTCCACGAAGAAGACAAGATGAATCCCGTAGGTACCTGCCTCGGAGAATACGAAGGCAAACGGGACACGGTCGAATTCCACCTCACCCCGGGGCTCACGCTGTTCTCGAACGGAACCGCCAAGCTGACGTCGCTCGTGGGCGTCGAGACTCAGAACTCGTTCGGAGAATGCGGGTACGACTTCAAGCTCAAGGACGCCACCTTCCAACTGCCGGAGGCCGGTAGCGCCGGGGAGACCGTGCTCAAAGGCCCGGCCAGGGGCACCAGTGCGAAGAGCAACAACAAGAAGAGGTGCCCGAGGAGCGAGGAGACGGCCTTCACCTTGACCCTGGCCGATAACGGCGGGTTCCCCCTCGAAACGACGCTAGAAGGCTGAGACACGAGG
Source organism: uncultured Solirubrobacteraceae bacterium (assembly GCA_963821425.1). Taxonomy (GTDB): domain Bacteria; phylum Actinomycetota; class Thermoleophilia; order Solirubrobacterales; family Solirubrobacteraceae; genus Palsa-744. The sequence goes on along the minus strand of CAWGDS010000004.1, from coordinate 346,099 downwards.
TAAACGATTGCGGCAGCCCCCGGCGAGCCCGCCCGAAGCTGTCCAGATATTTGAGCCACGAAATCGGGTTGCCACCCGGCCCGGCGCCCCAACAAAAAACCCCGCTTTTGCGGGGCTTTTTGTGCAGTGGAGTAAAGGGATCGACTACTTGATGAACAGCATCTCCGAGTACTTGGGCAGCGGCCACAGGTCGTCGGCCACCAGCTTCTCGAGCCGGTCGGCCACCTCGCGCACGTCGTCCATCGCGGTCAGCACCTCGTCGCGCATGTAGACCGCCTCCTTCTGGGCGTCGCCCCCGTGGGGGTGGTTGTCCTCGAGGTTCGCGTCCTCCAGCTTCAGCAGCGCGTAGTGCAGCTCCCGCAGGAGCGGCGTGAACTCGTTGACGAGCTCCTCCAGCTCGCTGGCCAGCAGTTCGTTGTTGTGGCGAACCGCGGCCGGCAGCAGCATCGTGCGGGCGATCGCGGCGGCGGTCTCGGACTCGATGTTCACCGTCGTGGCGTACTGCTCGGTGAACACCTCGTAGCGGGACTCGAGCTCGCGTTTGGAGAGCACCTTGTACTTCTTGAACATCGCCACCGTCTGTTTGTCGATCAGGTAGGGCAGCGCGTCGGGGGTCGTGCGCAGGTTCGCCAGCCCCCGCTTCTTGGCCTCGGCGTGCCACTCCGGGGAGTAGTTGTCGCCGTCGAACACGACCTGCTTGTTGGCCGCCCACGCCTCCTTGACGACGCTCGTGACGGCTTTCTCGAGGGTGGCACCCGAGCGTTTCATGGCGGCCGCGAGCTTGTCCGCAAGCTCGTCCACGGACTCCGCCACGATCGTGTTCAGGACCGTGTTCGGCCACGCCGGCGAGGCGCTCGAGCCGAGCGCCCGGAACTCGAACTTGTTGCCGGTGAAGGCAAACGGGCTGGTGCGGTTGCGGTCGCCGCCGTGCAGCGGCAGCCGCGGCAGCACCGGTGTGCCGAGGCCGAGGAAGGACCCCGGTTTCGAGGACTGGACCTTGCCGGTCTGGATCGCCGTGAAGACCTTTTCGAGCTCGGCCCCCAAGAAGATCGAGATGATCGCCGGGGGCGCCTCGTTGGCTCCGAGTCTGAAGTCCTGCCCGGCGCTCGCGATCGACGCCCGCAGCAGCGCTTGGTGGCGGTTGACCGCCTGGATCACGGCCGTGCAGAAGAACAGGAACTGGAGGTTCTCGGCCGGGGTCTCGCCCGGCTCGAGCAGGTTGAGCCCGGTGTCGGTGCCCATCGACCAGTTGTTGTGCTTGCCCGAGCCGTTGACACCGGCGTAGGGCTTCTCGTGCAGCAGGCACACCAGCCCGTAGCGGCGGGCCGTGTTCTGCATGATCTGCATCGTGATCATCTGGTGGTCGGATCCAACGTTGGAGTTCTCGAACACCGGCGCGACCTCGAACTGGTTGGGAGCGACCTCGTTGTGGCGCGTCTTGATCGGCACGCCCAGCTTCGCCAGCTCGAGCTCGACGTCCAGCATGTAGGCGAGGACGCGCTCGGGGATCGACCCGAAGTAGTGGTCGTCGAGCTCGTGGCCCTTCGGCGGCTTGGCCCCGAACAGCGTGCGCCCCGTGGTCAGGAGGTCCGGTCGTTCGAAGTAGTACTGCTCGTCGATCAGGAAGTACTCCTGCTCGCAACCAGTCGTCGTGAACACGCGCGCGGCGTCGACGCCGAGCAGCTCGAGTGCTCGCACGGCAGCCCCTGAGAGCGCGTCCATCGAGCGCAGCAGCGGGATCTTGTTGTCGAGCGCCTCGCCGGTCCAGGAAGTGAATGCGGTGGGGATGCACAGCAGCGCCCCGTTCGGGTTCTCCAGCAGGAACGCCGGGCTGGTGGGGTCCCAGGCGGTGTAGCCGCGGGCCTCGAAGGTCGCACGGATGCCGCCGGTGGGGAAAGAGGAGGCGTCCGGCTCGCCCTGGATCAGCTCCTTGCCCGAGAATTCCGCGATCGCCGTGCCGTCACCGGCGGGCCCATAGAAGGAGTCGTGCTTCTCGGCAGTGGATCCCGTCAGCGGCTGGAACCAGTGGGTGTAGTGGGTGGCCCCCTTCTCCAGCGCCCATTCCTTCATCGCCAGCGCGACCGAGTCGGCCAGCGAGGTGTCCAGCGCCTCGCCGCGGGCGAGCGTGCGCTGCAGTGCCTTGTAGACATCCTTCGGCAGGCGCTGGCGCTGGGTGGCCGCCGAGAACACGTTGGAGCCGAAGACCTGGTTGGCGGAGACGGTCAGATCCGGGGCGCCAAGCCCGGCTCCGTTGATGCTCCACTGTGCGGCGGTGACGTTCTGCTGACGGGTCCTGGCCATAGGCTTCTACCGATTCCTCCTCTGTCGGGATGCACGCCTCAGGCGGGCGGGCGGGACCAGCGGAACGCGTGAGGCCCCGCGCCATCGTAGTGCCAAGGCAGCGACGGCGGACCGCTCGCCTGGACAAAAACGCGCCTGACCGTTTGGACAACCGGCTAAGCCGGTCGCGGTCAGGAGCTTTCGGCTTCAGAGCGCGGGATGTAGGGACCCGGTTCGACCTTGCCGGTCTTCGGGTTGACGTGCGTGGCGGGCGGCTTGCCGAGGATGTGGACGGTGACCGACCCGCGCTGGCTGCCGGCCACCAGGCGCGCCTTGGACTTGCCCGAGAGACCCGCCGCGTAGGCGAAGTGGATCGTGTACGTGCCCGGCTTGACCGGGACCAGATCCCACACGAAGCGGGCCGCGTGGAGCGGCGGGAGGCCGGTGGGGAGGGCCCAGGTTTTGGTGGCCGCCGTCTGGGCGCCCCCGGGAATGCTCACTTCCTGGCTTTCGACCGGCGGGTTGGCGATCGGCCCGGGGCCCCGTTCGATCACCCAGATCGGGCGGCGGGGGTCGGCGAGCGCGGCGTAGCGCGAGTTGTAGGTCAGGGAGTCGACCGTGACCGCCACCTTGGGCACCGTCTGGGCGCTCACGTTGCGGATCACGATTTCCAGCTTCACCGGCCGTGCCACCGCCTGCAGGCGCGGGAAGCTCACACGCGCGACCCTCATGCGGTAGGTGGCTTCCGGTTCGTGGGCGTCCTGGCGACTGCCGCCGCCGCAGCCGGCGAGCACCGTCAGCGCCACGAGCGCAAGCGCGATTGACACGTCGCGGAGTCGACGCGGAGTCAGTTTCGAGGCTCTCCCCGTCGCCCTCACCGTCAGCGCCACCATACCAGCGCCCGGGTGCGCCGGGAACAGGCATGTCGTACAGTTGAGGCCAGCGTCAGCGCCGGATACGGAGGAGAGTCAGAGGAGGATGGTTCGCACCGCTGCCCAGCGGGCCTTTGTGCCTGTCAGCCATGTGCTCGAGGAATTCGGGGACATGATGATCCTGACGGGGAAGACGATCTGGTCGGCGCTGACCCCGCCCTACCCGTACGGGGGCGAGTTCGTGTCGCAGTTCCTGTTCACGCTGCGCCTCTGCTGGCTGCCCCTGCTGATCTCCACCGTCGCCATCAGCTACGGCGCTCCCGGGTTGCAGGCGGGCGACTTCCTGACCCTGTTCGGCGCGCTGGATCGCCTCGGCGGCTTCTTCGTGCTGGCCTCGATTCGCGAAATCGGGCCGCTGGTCACCTCGATCGTGCTGGCCGGTGTTGCGGGCACTGCGATCACCGCCGACCTCGGCGCGCGCAAGGTGCGCGAGGAGCTCGACGCGCTGCAGGTGCTGGGCGTGGACCCCGTCAAGAACCTCGTCGTCCCCCGCTTCCTCACGCTGATGGTCGTGACCGGCCTGTTCGACATCTACGCGGTCCTGTTCGGCCTCTTCGGCGGTCTGCTCGCCGAGCTCTACGAGGGCGGCTCGCTGGGGCCGTTCTGGAACACGCTGTTCGCCAACTCCTCGGTCACCGACCTGTGGGGCTCGGTGCTGAAGACGACGGTCTTCGGCGCGATCATCGCGATCGTCTGTTGTTACAAGGGCATGACCGCCTCCGGGGGCGCCGAGGGTGTCGGCCGGGCGGTCAACGAAGCGGTCGTGATCTCGTTCCTCGGGATCGGCGCCTTCAACTACGTGTTCACGCAGACACTGCTGGCCACCCACCCCCAGATCCTGGTCATCAAATAGATGGGCGAACTGCTTGGAATGCCACGCGAATGGCTCGCCGGCTCCGGCGAGATCGCGCGCTTCATCGGGATCGTCGTTCGCGATGTGTGGACCGGGCGGGTGTTCCACTTCTTCGGCGAGACGCTGCGCCAGTCCGGCATCCTGATCATCTACTCGACGCTGGTGATCTGGGCTCTGGTGTTCATCACCGGCCTGGGTACCTGCGGGATCGAGGCGGCCTACTTCAACGAGTCCACCGGCACCCCGGCGTATGCCGGCGTGTTCGCCGCCTGGTGCAACCTGCGCGAGGCCGTCCCGATCGTGTGGGGCTACATGCTCTCGGCGAAGGTCGGCACCGGGATCGTGGCCGAGCTCGGCGCGATGCGTATCTCCGACGAGATCGACGCGCTCGAGGTGATGGGGATCAACTCGATGACCTTCCTCTGCGCCACCCGCCTGCTGGCCGCCTGGCTGGTGCTGCCGTTCATGTACATCGCGGCCGTCGGCGTCGGGTACTTAGCCTCCTACATAGCGATCGTCCACCAGGTGGGCTACGTGTCCGAAGGAGGGTTCCTGCTGATCTTCTGGCAATTCCAGAATCCGGGGGACTACCTGTACAGCGTGATCAAGGGAATGACGATGGCGACGTGCATCGTGCTCGTGGGCTGCTACTACGGGTACAACGCAAGTGGTGGCCCCGTAGGCGTGGGCCGCGCCACCGCCAAGTCAATGGTCCTCAACCTCGTGCTCGTCAACCTGATCGACATGTTCGGCACCCAGGTCTTCTGGGGCAACAACGCACGCGCTCCGATCGGAGGCTAGAAGCAGGATGGCCACGGAGGAGCGTGAGCGGTCCCCCTCGGACGGGAAGCCTTCCGGGGAGGAGTTCGAATTCCACACCGGTGTGATCCGGGAGACCGGCGTGCCGGACGCGATCGAGTTCGTCGACGTGTACAAGTCGTTCGGCAAAAACCACGTTCTGCGCGGGCTGAACATGGGACTGCCCGAGGGCAAGATCTCGATGATCATCGGGCCCTCCGGGACGGGCAAGTCGGTCTGCATCAAGCACATCGTGGGGCTGCTCTATCCCGACGAGGGCGACGTGATCGTGAAAGGCCACTCGATCCCGAGCCTCAGCGACACCGAACTGTTCAAGCTGCGCCGGAGGTTCGGCGTCCTGTTCCAGGACGGAGCCCTGTTCGGGTCACTGAGCCTGTACGACAACGTCGCCTTCCCGCTGCGCCAGCACACCGAGAAGGGCGAGGACGAGATCGCCGACATCGTCAATCGCCGCCTCAAAGAGGTGGGGCTGGGCGACGCCAACGAGAAGATGCCCAACGAGCTCTCCGGGGGCATGCGCAAGCGCGCGGGCTTTGCGCGGGCGCTCGTGCTCGACCCTGAAATCCTGCTGTTCGACGAGCCCGACTCCGGCCTGGACCCGGTTCGCACGGCGCTGCTGTGCGAGCTGATCAAGGAGGTCCACGCCGAGAACGGGGGCTGTTACGTGGTCATCACCCACGACATCATGAGCGCCCGCAGGGTAGCGGAGCACATCTCGGTGCTGTGGAAGGGGAGAATCGTCGAATCTGGGCCCGCCCAGGAGCTGTTCGCGTCGGAAAACCCGTTCGTGCGCCAGTTCCTGTCCGGCGAGTCGGTGGGCCCCCTCGGAATGGAGTGAGCGCCCGGCTGTTGTCCGCGCTCGCGGGGAGCGCCGCGAGGCGCCCGCGGGTCGTGCTGCTCGCAGCGATCGTTCTGGCGGCCGGGGCCGTGGCGCTCGCGCTGACGCTGCGCCCGAGCGCCGCGGCCAGCACGCTGGTGTCGAGCTCGAGCAACGAATACCGCCAGACCCAGAGTTACTACCGCGGCTTCGGCGAAGAACCGATCGTGGTGCTCGTCAACGGCAACCTGCAGAAGCTCGTGCTGAGCTCGGACCTCGAGCGCCTGTTGGGGCTCGAGGGGTGCCTGTCCGGGAATGTCCCCGCGGCGGCGCTGGGAGCCGAGGGCGGAGCCTCTGGGCCGTGCGCGAAGCTCGCGGCCGCGCACACGATCAAGGTCGTCTTCGGTCCCGGCACGTTCGTCAACGAGGCCACCGAAGTGATCGACCAGCAGCTCGCAACCCAGACCAAGAGCGCCGAAGCCCAGGCCGCCCAGGCCGCCCACGTCGTCTCCCAGGCCGCCCTCGCCAGGGGGCTCGGCTCGGCGCGAGCGAGCGAACTCGCGCGGTCGGCCCAGAAAATCTGGATGGCCCGCTTCCAGGAGGGCCTCGTCACGCTCGCCCTCCAGTACGGGATCACGGCAAAGCCGAGCCTGCAGGACCCGAACTTCGTCTCCTCGCTCGTGTTCGCGCCCGACAAGCCGGCCGGCACGCCCCGGGCGAAGCTCGCCTACCTGTTCCCGGGCCGCGAAGCGGCGCTCGTCTCGGTGCGCATGAAGGCCGGGCTCTCCCAGGCCCAGCGCAACCGCACGATCGCGCTCGTACGCCAGGCCGTGGCGATGCCCGAGTGGCACCTCCAGAACGGCGGGCGCTATCTGGTCACCGGTGGGCCGGTCGTGGTCTCGGACCTGACGAGCAAGCTCTCCCACGCGATCCTGCTGCTGCTGATCGCGGTCGTCCTGGTGATGGCCGCCACGCTGGTGCTGGTCTTCACCGAGCGCCCCCGCCTGCTGCCGCTGGCGCTCGCCGGACTCGCCACGGCGCTGACCTTCGGAGGCCTGGCGCTCGTGGGAGCGCCCCTGACGATGGCCTCGATCGCGGTCCTGCCGGTGCTGGTGGGACTGTCGGTGGACTACGCGATCCAGTTCCAGGCCCGCGTCGGCGAGACGGAGCCGGTGCCGGGCGATCCCGCCCTCCGCATCGCCCGTGCGGCGGCTCACGGCGCGCCCACGATCGCGACCGCGGCCGCCGCCAGCTGCGCGGCGATCCTCGTGCTGCTGCTGTCTCCGGTGCCGATGGTGCAGGGCTTCTCGGTGTTGCTGGTGGTCGGCCTGGCCCTGGCCCTGCTGTGCACGCTCACCGCCGGGGCGGCGGCGCTCGCGCTCAGCTCCGCACGCGGCGAAGCGGCCGCGGCCGGCCCGCGGGGGGCGCGTGCCTCCCTGGCTGACGGGCCACTGGGCGCGAGCTGGCGCGGCGCCCGTCAGCTGCTGCGCGAGAACCCGCTCACACGGGCCCTGTCCGGCGTCGCGCTCGGGAGCGCCGTGCGCCACCCCCGGCGGGTGCTGTGGATCGGGCTCGTGCTCGCCCTCGCCGGCTGGGCGCTCGACACCCAGACGAGCGTGCAGACAGACATCACCAAGCTGGTCCCCCAGAACCTCGGCTCGCTGCAGGCCCTGCAGACGCTGGAGCGGACCAGCGGGGTGGGCGGTGAAATCGACCTGCTCGTGTCCGGCAAGAACGTCGCCACGCCGGCCACGATCGAATGGATGAGCGCCTACGAGCGGGGCGTGCTCTCGCACTACGGCTTCAGCTCCTCGCACCCCTGCGGGAAGGCGCGCCTGTGCCCGGCCTTCTCGCTGCCGGACCTGTTCTCCGGCTCGCCCTTGGGGGGCACGCAGACCGCCAAGCTCAGCAGCGGCCAGGTCGAAGGCCTGCTGAAAGTGATCCCGCCGTACTTCTCCCAGGACGTGATCAGCCCCGACCGCCGTCAGGCCACGCTCGCGTTCGGGGTGCGCCTGATGAGCCTCGCCCAGGAGCAGCACGTGATCGAAGCGATGCGCTCGCGCCTGCACCCGCCGCCGGGCGTCAGCGCCAGCCTCGTCGGCCTGCCGGTGCTGGCCTCGAGCTCGGGCGCCAAGGTCGCCGATCCATGGCGGCGGCTGCTGACCCTGCTGGCCGGCCTGCTGGCGGTTGCGCTGGTGCTGGCGGTGGCCTTCCGGGGCGACCGCCGGCGGGTGCTCGTGCCGCTGGTCCCGGTTGCGCTGGCCTCCGGCTGGTCGGCGCTGGTGCTGTTCGCTGTGCGGGTGCCGTTGAATCCGATGTCGGTGACCCTCGGGGTGCTGGTGGTCGCCCTCTCGACCGAGTTCAGCGTGCTGCTGAGCGAGCGCTACCGCCAGGAGCACCGAGCCGGGCTCGGCACCGTGCAGGCCCTGCGCCGCGCCTACGAGCGCACCGGAGCCGCCGTGGCCGCCTCGGCCGTCACCGCGATCGCGGGCTTCGGCGTGCTGGCCGTGTCGGAAATCGAGATGCTGCGCCAGTTCGGCCTGGTCACCCTGATCGACCTGTCCGCGTCGCTGCTGGGCGTGCTGATCGCGCTGCCGGCGGCGCTGATGGTCGCCTACGGGAGCCCGGAGCGAAGGGGACTGCGACGCACCGTGGGGGGAACGGGGCTGCTGGCGCGGCTGCGCACGGGCACCGGTGCGCGGAGTGCCGGGTCGGGACATGAGCCGGCATGAGCCGCTGAGCGCGTGCGCCGGCGGCTGATCGGGGCCGTCGCGGTGGTGGCGCTGGGTGCGCTGGTCGTGTCGCTGTTCCTGCACAACCAGGGAGGCCTCCGCGGCATCGAACCGGGCACCGAGGTCCCTCCCTTCGCCGTCCCGCTCGCGCGCGGGACGATGGTGGGCGACGCGAACATCGCCAGGCACGCCCACGAAGGCGAATCGGGCGAAGTGCCGGCCTGCAGCGTGCGCGGCAGCCAGGTGCTGAACATCTGCGAACTGACCGAACGGGCCCCGGTGGTGCTGGCGCTGTTCGTCAACGGCGGCTCCTGCACACGCGTGCTGGGCGAGCTGCAGGCGCTGCAGGGCTCGTTCCCGGGGGTGCGCGTCGCCGCCGTGGAGATCAAGGGTTCGCGCTCCGCCCTGCGGACCCTGATCGCGCACAAGGGCCTCACCTATCCGGTGGGAATCGACGCCGACGGTGCGCTCGCCTCGCTCTACAAAGTCCTCAGCTGCCCCCAGGTCAACTTCATCTTCCCCGGCGGCAAGGTGCAGAGCCGGGCGCTGCTGAACCCCCCGACGCCGGCGACGCTGCGCTCGCGCGTGGCCGCGCTGGTGGCGGCCTCCCGTGCCGCCTCGCCTGCCGGTGCGCAGCGGGGAGCCGGCGCGTGAGCAGCGCGGCCGCTCCGAGCATCGGCTGGCGCGCGCCCGAGGTCGTGCAGGAGCTGCCCTCGCTGAGGCTGCTCCTCAGCGAGGTCGAGGTGGGGCGGGCGGGCTCGCTCACCGGGACCTCCCCACCCGACATCCAGCAGCGGCTGCGGGAACGCTCGAGCCGCTTTCGCGGGGCCAGGGCCGTGAGCATCCGTCTGGAGCCCGTGCCGGCCGCCTACCGGGTCTTCTTCCGGCACATCGGCCTCGATCCCGACGTCGTGAGGACCCCGATCGAGACCGCCGTGATGGAGCGGATGATCCGCGGCGGCTTCCCCACCGGGGGGTTGCTCGCCGACGTGCTGCTGATCGCCCTGACCGACACCGGCGTGCCCGTGTGGGCGCTGGCCAGCGAGACACTCGAGGGGCCTGTGGGGATCCGCGAGAGCCTCGAGGGGGAGCCGCTCGGAGCCGGGTCTGACGGGCGCCTGCTGCCGGGGGGGAGGCTGGTCGTGGCCGACAGCCGGCACGCGCTCGCGGTGCTGTTCGAGGAGCCCGCGCCCGCCAACGCCCCGCGCGCCCACACGCGCGCCGTGACGCTGTTCGCGGTCCAGGTCGCGGGCGTTCCGACGCTGTTCGCCGAGGAGGCGCTGTGGAGTGCCGCCAGCGCCCTGGAAGCACTCTGAGCGGGCGTCGGGAAGCGCGATCGGCGGCCGGGGCCGCTGGTAGAATCAGGCCCTCTCGGGGCTTGGTCTTTTCGAGAAGGAGAGCGAAGTGGCGCAGCTCGTGCAGCAGCAGGCGGTGCTCGATGGGCCTTCGGAGGCAAACTCCGAACTTGCCGCACGCGCCTCGCTTAAGGCACAGATCGCCCGTCTGGAGCGCGAGCTCTCGGGCATCGTGGCCGCGCGCTTCCCCTACATCCCGGCGCCGCGTAGCGCCCGCTCCGCGAGCTCCGCGCGCGCCCCCCGGCTGCCCGACCTGGGCGAGCTCGAGCGCGAACGCGACGACCTCGCCGGGCGCCTGCAGGAGCTGCGCCGGGCGGCGGCCGCGCGCACCGAGCACGAGCGCCGCGCGCGGGAGCAGCTGGAGCGGATGCGCCTGGAGCCCGGGCGCTACAAGTTCATGCGGCTACCGGTCCGGGACCTCGGCCAGGGCGGCTGCGGGGTCTGGCAGGTCAGACCCCGGCTCGGCCTGATCGGGATGCTCGCGGGCTGGTGGCAGCTCAAGCTGTCGTCGGGCTGTCCGTTACCCAGGGGGTCGCGCTCCACGCGCGACCCCGCTCACCGGACTCCAACAGCTCCGCCAGGCGGCGGCTCTGACGTTCGGTGAGCGAACCGACGGTCTTGTTCTCCGACAGCGGGATCTGGGCCAGGAATTTGCGACACCGCGTCTGACCCCACCGGCGCTGGCTCATCAGGAGGTCGGAGATCGCCATGCTGTGGGCCTCCCACGGACACTCGAGGATCACCTCCGCAACATCGATCTCGCCGTCCGCGACGCGCCGCTTGAGCTCGGCCCGCGCGAGGCGGACCTGGTTGGCTCGTTCGAGCGCACGCATGTGCTGAGGGCCGGCAGGGGTAACCGTGGCTGTCGCGTTCATGGGCATACTCCCCGTTGCCTCCGCTCGAGCGGCGGGGCAACCTGCTTGCTGGATTTTCAGGACGGTCGCGTCGGCAGCAGCATGCAGGTGGGACCGCGTAGTCGGTGCGGTACCCCCTTCGCCTTCCCCCCGCCTCCAGGACCTGGGCGGAGTCTCAACGGCCGTGCAGAGCGCATCGGCAAGCTATGCCAGCAGCAGCGCGCGGTCAACACGCCGGTAGGCCGATCAGCCGCTAGAAGCGGCCTTTTTCGTAGAGCGAAGGATTTGTGAAGAAATGGACAAGTCCGATGGGCGCTCTCACGCCAGGTGGACAAGTCCGAGGACGGGGTCTCAGGCCGGGCGCGCCGACGGCAGCGGCCCGTGCTCGGCCTCGAAATCGCGCTTGACGCGCTCGAAGATGCCCAGCGCCCGTTCCAGTGTGGCCTCGTCGTGGGTGGCCATCACGCTCGTGCGCAGCAGCGCGCCCCCCGGTGGGACCGCCGGGTGCAGGGCGGTGTTGACGAACACCCCCTGGTCGTAGAGGGCCCGCCACAGCAACGCCGCCTTCCAGTCGTCGCCCACCAGCACCGAGATGATCGGGGTCACGATCCTGGCCGGTCCGGAGCCCTCGGAGCGGACCCCGGGGGCGTGCAGCTGCGGGTGTCCCGCAGCCGGCAGCTCCTGCACGGGGTTGACCGCGAAGCCGAGCGCCGCGAGCCCTTCGTGCAGGCGCCAGGCGTTCTCCAGGACTGCGGCGAGCAGGTGCGTGCCGTCCTCGCTGCGAAGCACCCGCAGGGCAGCCAGGGCGGCGCCCACCGCCGCCGGGACCGCCGAGGCCGTGAACAGGAAGGCGCGGGAGTAGAAGCGCAGGTACTCGATCACCTCGTGGGGACCCACCACGAAGCCGCCGCAGGAGGCAAGCGACTTCGAGAACGTGCCGATCCGCACGTCCACCTGGTCGATCACCCCGAGGAGCTCGGCGGCGCCCGCCCCGCGGGCGCCGAGGACACCCGCCCCGTGGGCCTCGTCGACCATCAGGCGGGCCCCGTAGCGCTCACACAGCTCGGTGATCTCCAGCAGCGGAGCGAGGTCCCCCTCCATCGAGAAGACCCCGTCGACCACCACAAGCACGCCCCCGCCGTCGTCTGCCGCCCGTTCGAGCATCTTCTCGAGCTTGTCGAGGCGGTTGTGGCGGAAGGCGCGCAGCTTGGCCCGCGAGAGCAGGCACCCGTCGAGGATCGAGGCGTGGTCGCCGGAGTCCACCACGACCGTGTCGCCCGGGCCCAGCAGGGTGCCGAGGGTGCCGACGTTGGCCTGGTGGCCGGTGCTGAACACGAGCGCGTCCTCGGCATCCATCCACTCGGCGATCTCGCGCTCGAGTTCGAGGTGCAGGGGGATCGTGCCGTTGAGCAGGCGCGACCCGGTGAGGCCGGTGCCGTAGCGGTGCAGCGCGTCCTCGGCCGCTGTCAGCACGCGCTCGTCGGCGGTCAGGCCGAGGTAGTTGTTGGAGCCCAGCATGACGCGGGGGGCCCCCTCCATCTCCACCACCGGCATCGCCGGCGAGGTCAGCAGGTGGAAGTAGGGCAGCACGTCCGCCTCGCGAGCGGCCGCCAGCAGCTCGCTGCGGTCGTGCTGACGGGTCTTGGCGAATACGTCGATGTGGGTGCGCATGTACGCTGGCTGCCCTGTGGCGGTGGAAATCAGGGCGGTTTCGGGCAGTCGCGATCTGAAGACCTTCGTCGAGCTGCCCTTCCGGCTCCATGCTAACCACCCGTTGTGGGTGCCGCCCCTGAAGCTCGAGCGTCGGCTGTTCCTCAGCCGGCGTCTCAACGCCTTCTTCACCCACGGCGAAGGCGAGTACTTCCTCGCGCGCCGCGATGGGCGCCCGGTGGGCCGTATCACCGCCCACATCAACCACGCCTTCAACGACCACCACAAGACGCGTTGGGGCTGGTTCGGCTTCATCGAGTTCGAGCAGGACCCGGAGGTCTTGCGGGCTCTGCTCGGCGCCGCCGAGACGTGGCTGCGCGACCACGGCTGCGAGCGCATGCTGGGGCCGGCGAGCTTCGCGCTCAACGACGACGGCGGCATGCTCGTCGAGGGCTTCGACCTGCGTCCGATGATCCTGCAGACGTGGAATCCGCCCTGGTACCCGCAGATGATGGAGCAGGCCGGGATGACCAAGGCGATGGATCTGCTGATGTGGAACCTCGAGGTGACCGGGCGCGAGCACGTGCTTCCGGTGATCTGGGAGATGGCTGAGAGGTCGCGTACCGAGCACCACATCCGGATCCGGCCGATGCGCCGCCGTCAGCTGCGCAAGGACCTCGACTTCTTCGCCGCGGTCTACAACTCCGCCTGGGCGGAGAACTGGGACTTCGTGCCCTACTCGAAGGCCGACCTCGACGCCTATCACCTGGACCTTCAGCTGGCCTACGACAAGAACTGGTTCATGGTGGCCGAGAAAGAGGACACGGGCGAGGTCGTCGGCATGGCGATCACGGTCCCTGACCTCAACCAGGTCCTCGAGCAGATGGGTGGGCGGCTGCTGCCGCTCGGCTGGTGGAAGTTCCTGACGAAGTCCAGGCGCATGGACCGCGTCCGCGTCGGCTTTCTCGGTGTCAAACCGGAGCACCAGCACACGGGCGTCGCCGCCGCACTCTACGAGGCGCACTTCGACGCTGCCGAACGAACCCCTCAGGATGGCGGCGAGATGGGCTGGATCCTCGAGACCAACACGGCCATGAACCGCGGCATGGAAGGCATGGGCGGGCGCGTGGTCAAGCGCTACCGCGTCTACGAGCGCCCGCTGGCGCAGGAGGGCCCCGCCGCGGAGTCTAGACTTGCCTCGCAGTGAGCTTCGAGCACACATCGGTTGACGAGGGGCCCACGCCGGCCGGCGAGCAGGGCACACAGGCGGGCGAGGGCGAGCTCGTGGAGGCGGTCCCGGTGCTCGGCGAGGAGCTCACCGACGGCCGCGCCGAGGGCTCCACGACGCTGATGCGCCGCTACTCCGCGGCCCCGCCGGCGGTCCAGGCTGCTGCCGCCGCCGCCGGGGGCTTCGTCGCCGGGGCGGCCGTGCTCGGCCTCGTCCAGCGGCGCCGGCGCAAGACCTCGGAGCTGGCCCGCAGCCGGCGGGGACGGCGACTGGGCCGGCGCGGTGACTCCGGGGGCGGGGTCGGCGAGCTGATCCAGATCGTGGGCAGCCGCTCGCTGCTGGTGGACGTGCACCTGCTCGGCGGGCCCGACGGCGCGCGCTAGCGAGCAGGGCTCCGGCGTGCCCGGCGCGCTGGTCGAGTTGCGGGCGGAGGTCGCTCCGGCAGGGCCCTTCCGGCTGCCGCGGCGCAACGGCATGGACGGCATGCTGCGCCGCCGCGGGCGCGGCCTGGAGCGTCTGCTGCACGAGCGACACGTGCCGGTGCGGGTACGCGTGTGGCAGCCCTCCCCCGGCGCGGTGCGCTTCGCGGCCTGCTCGGAGAGCCGCACGGCAGCCGAGTACGGGATCGCCCGCATGCGCTTCGCACTCGGCCTCGACGACGACCTGCGTCCCTTCCTGCGGGCGTTCGCCGGCGACCCCCTGATAGGCCCGTCGCTGCGCCGCCGGCCCTGGCTGCGGGCCCCCAGGCGCCCGCAGCCCTTCGAGGCGCTGGCGTGGGCGATCTGCGAGCAGCTGATCGAGTACGAGCGGGCGGCGGCGATCCAGCGCCGGCTGCTGGCACGGCTCGGGCGCCGCTGGCCACACGGCGATGACGGAGCCCTGCGCGACCTCCCGGAGCCCGAGGTGCTGGCCCGTACCTCGCCGGCGCTGCTGCAGTCGCTGGACCTCGGCGGCTCGCGCGCGCGGGCACTCGTGCAAGTGGCCCGAGAGGTTGCAGCCGGGCGGGTCGAGCTCGATGGCAGCAGCGAGGCCGATCACGAGCGCTGCTGGAGACGCCTGCGTGAGATCCCCGGGATCGGCCCCTGGACGGTGGAGATGCTGGCCCTGGCCGGGCAGGGCCGCCACGACCAGCTACCCGCCGGCGACCTCGGGCTGCGCAAGCTGGCGGGGAGGCTGCTGAGCGGCGGGGACCCCCGGGCGGTGGCGGGGGAAGGCGAGGTGCGCGAGCTGTTCGCCCCCTACGGCCCCTGGGCCGGCCTGGCGGCTGCCCACATGATGTGAGCGCCCGCGTGCGGCTGCGCCGGGCGTGAGACCCGAGCGGCCGGGACAGCTAGGAGACCCGGCTGCGAGTGCGCTCGCGCACCATCAGCAGCGCGAGCGTGGGGCACGCGCGCGCGGCGCGCCTGGCGTGCTCGAGCTCCTCGCCGTGGAGCGTGGTTTCGTCGACGATCGGATAGCCCCACTCGTCGAGCGCGATCCGCTCCGGGAGCAGCTCCGCGCAGATCCCGTGGGCCTCGCAGGTGATCGGGTTGACCCGCACGTGGTGGCTCATGGCCGTGCTCCGACGCGTGGCTCGCGCCGTGGCGGCAGCGGCAGCTCGTGGGCGTACCGGCACAGCTCGCAGGGCCCGGCGCGGCGGTGGTCCTCGAAATCGTCGGCGAAGGCACGCAGGGCGCTGGCGATCACGCGTACAGTTCCGTCGGGGTGCGCGCAGGCCCCGCGCCCGGCGGTCAGCGCCCCCAGCGTCTGCAGGCGCCGGTCGGAGGCCTGCTCGCGGGTTCCGGCGGCGATCCCTTCGACCGCGTCGGCGATCGCGGCGAGGCCGTGGAGGCACGGGCCGCACTGGCGTGCGCTCTGCTCCGCCAGCCATCGCGCCAGGCGCGCGGTCTCGGCCACCGGGCAGGTCTCGTCCGAGAGCAGCAGCACGATGCCGGCGCCGAAGCTCGCGCCGAACGCCTTCAAGCGGTCGCGTGAGAGCTGCAGCTCGCCGATCGCCGCAGCCGGCGCCCAGGTGCCGGCGTAGCCGCCGGTGAGCACTCCGCGCAGGCCCGCGGTGGTGCCGCCGGCGGCCTCGATCAGCGAGGACAGCGAGGCTCCCGCCTCGATCTCGTAGACCCCGGGGTAGGCCACCGGACCGCTCAGGGTGACGAGCGCCGAGCCGGGATGCTCGGGCGTTCCGAGGCCGCGGAACCAGTCCGCGCCGTGGCGCGCGATCAGTCCCAGGTGGGCGAGCGTCTCGGCGTTGTTGACGAGTGTGGGACGCCGCCTGAGGCCCTGTTCGAACGGCAGCGGGGGCGCGAAGGTGGGGAGCGCCTCGCGGCCTTCGAGGCCGCTGATCAGCGCGGACTCCTGGCCCGCCACGTAGCCGCCGCCGACGCTCGCCAGCGAGAGGCGGACACGGCCGTGTTGCTCGCGCCCGCTGCGTTCCTCGATCGCCGCGTAGGCGCTCGCAGCCGAGCCGCCGGCGTGCTCCCCGACCGCCACGATCGCCTCGTCGGCGCGGAGCGCTTCGGCGGCCAGCACGGCGCCGTCAAGCACGAGGTGGGGGGCGAGTTCGAGCAAGGTGCGGTCCTTGAAGCTGGGTGGCTCCGCCTCGACCGCGTTGACCACGACGATGGCGCGGCCGCGGGCGTCGGCGACCGAGTGCAGCTTCCTGGCGGTGGGAAAGCCTGCGCCCCCACAACCGGAAAGGCCCGAGCCCTCGACCTCCTCGAGCAGCCGCCGCGCCCGCGAGCGCGAGCGCGAGCGACCGCCGACGCCGACCAGCGGGAGCTCGCCGTGGACGGCGCGGTGCTCCGAAAGCGTCAGCGCCCCGCGCTCGTGAACGCCGGCGAGCAGACGCGGCAGCGTCGCCGGGGGCCCGCTCGGAGGCGTTGCCGGCGGATGCATGGTGGTGGCGGCAAGGCTCATTTGGAGCTCCCTTTTGACGTCGTGGTGCTGTGGCTGAGCGCGGAGCTTGGGGTGCCCGAGCGCCGCGCCCATTCGGAGCCGAGCGGCCCGATCGGCACCCAGGCGACCAGGAAGATCGCAAAGGCCCCGGTGGCGGCGAGCGCCACGCGACGACCCGGGGCGCCGGCCGGCCAGCCATTCAGGACGCGGCTGAGCACGGCGACTGCGACCGCCAGCGCGCACAGCGCGCTGAGCACCAGCAGCCAGGTGCTGTTCACGTCGCTGCCCGTGCCGAGGCCGTGGACGAGCGCCAGCGGCCAGCTCGCATAGGCGAGCCAGTGGACCGCCCGCCAGGCGCCGTAGCCGATGCGTGCCCGAAGCAAGCTCGTGATCACCACCGCCAGCATCAGGTCGAATGCAACCGCCCCGAGCCCAAGCCACAGGGGCCGGTAGGAGCCCGTAAAGGGAACGAAGGCGTTCACCAGCGAGATCGAGACGAAGCTGTCGAGCACCGAGGTGACGATGTGAACGCCCAGGAACACGAGCGCCAGCAGCGACACGCTGCGGTGCAGGCCGTCGATCACGAAGCGGGGCCAGTTCGGGCTGCTCAGGCGGCGGACGTCGGCAACACCAAGCGCCAGCGAGCCGGTCAGCAGCACCAGCGCTACCGCGCCCGTGGCGCGGGTCAGATACCAGGCCACCGAAGGCCCGGCGGCGGCCAGCGTGCCGCTCACTGCGGCCACCCGGCGACCCTCGTTACGGACCCGTCGCAGGCGACCAGGCGGGAGGGCAGGCCGAGCCCCCGCAGCCAGGCCGGGGCGGCGGCCGCCCGCACCAGCGCGGCGGTGGAGGCGACGTTCGCGTCCGCGCAGCTGCCCGCGGCGACGCTCACCGTCCGCCAGGTGTCCCTGACGGGCTCGCCGGTGGCAGGGTCGATGATGTGGTGCATGGCCTGGCCGGCGTGGCGCCAGCGGCGCGTGGCGGTGCTGGAGGTGGCCAGGCCGCCCGAGCGGATCGTGACCGTCTGGCCTTCGGCGGAGAGGTCGCTGCGGTGGTCGTCGGTGACGCGGATCTCCCATCCGTCCGGCGGCGCGCTCCCGCCCGCGGCGATGTCCCCGCCGATTCCGACCAGCACCCCGCACCCGCACTCCTTCGCGGCGGCAGCCGCGCAACGGTCGGCGGCCCACGCTTTGGCGCTCGCGCCAAGGTCGAGGGTGACCCCAGCAGGAAGGCGGACGCCGGCCGTCTCGGGGAGCAGCTTCACCGCCTGCCAGCCCGGCTGTGAGCCCACCCGCACACGCGGCCCGCTCGACGGGAAGGAGCCGTCGGGCTCGTCCCCATCCACGCGCTGGAGGAGCTCGAAGTCACGGTCGTAGCCGGCCAGTACGAGGGCTCGCCCGACGGTGGGATCGACATCGCCGTCCGTGAGCGCGGCGCCGCGCAGGGCCACGCCCAGCGCTTCGCGCAGCAGCGGGCTGACGCGCGTGGTGGAGCCGGCGCGGCGGTTGAGCGCCGTCAGCTCGGAGTCCTCGCGAAAGCGGCTGCAGGCGAGGTCGACCGCCTCGAGCTCGCGCCGGACGACCGATTCGGCCCGCTCCAGCCCGCCCGGATCGCGCACGCGTAGCTCCACGGTCGTTCCCAGCGCGTGCCAGCGGGCGCCCGCCGGCTCGAGCTGGGGCGTACTCGGCTCGGTGGCCACGAGTACCACTATGAGCCGCCCGAGACGACCGGTCCGGAGGATTCTTCAGATGCGCCGGAGCTCGCCGAGGATTCTTGGGAGGCGCCGGAGCTCGCCGAGGATTCTTCAGAGGCGCCAGAGCTGGCCGACGCTCCGCTGCCCGAGGATTCACTTCCGGAGGCTCCGCTGCCGGAGGATTCACTCCCGGAGGATTCACTTCCGGAGGCTCCGCTGCCCGAGGATGCGCTTCCGGAGGAGCTTTCGCTGCTGGAGGATTCCCCGCCCGAGCCGCTCTCGCTGCCGGTCGAGGCTTCAGGGGACTGTTCCGGACGGGCCAGCACGCCCGTCGGAGCGCTTTTGTGGGCCGTGCTGCGGTGCGTGCTCGAGCCGGTGGAGCTCCGCTTGGTTTTGCCGGGGAAGGCCTGGGCAGCCACGTCGGCGAGCAGTCCGGTCAGGACAATGCTGCCCGCCACCAGCCAGCGGTTGATGCGGCTCAGCCTCAGCAGGGCCGCGTCCCTGGTGTGGGTGGTGTGGTTGCGCATCGGTGTCGAACCTCCTAGTGGTGGTGGCCCAGGTGCGCGTGCATCCAGGGTCCGAACTCGGGAATCGTGAGCACGGCAATGGTGACGCCCAGGACGAGCGCGCCCGTAAGCGCGAGCTGGCGGCCCGAGCGGCCGGGCAGCGAAGGCCCGAGGACGTCCCGGCGGGTGTAGTCGGCCCGCAGCGCGGCCGGAAGCGAGCCCAGGTGCCCGAGCACGTGCAATGAGGTCACCGCCAGCCACACGAAGAAGCTGATCTTGTGCACGGGCAGCAGCGCCGATCGCGAAGCGGGGCCAGCGAACAGCAGTGCCACGCCGCTGGCGAACACGACCACGGTGCTGAGCACCACCAGCGGGGCGAGCGCGCGCATAGCGGCCGCCGGCGCGCCCTTGCGCCGGTAGGCGGGGTCGTGCGTGTAGTAACGGGTGAAGCGGTAGCCGGTGCTCGCCAGCTTCAGCGAGACGGGTGCGATCAGCAGCACGCCGACGAACAGGTGTACCCACAGCAGCTGGTGCAGGCGCAGGATCGTGACGCCGATCACCGCCAGCAGCACGAGCAGCACGGCGCCGGAGGCGGTCGTCAGGCGCTCGTTGCCGCTGGTTCCGCCTCCCAGCCAGCGCCGTGCCCGCCGGGTTTCGGTGGCACCGGAAAGCCGAAGAACGCTCGGAGCCTGTGTCTCGACCATGAAGGCGAGTGTGCGAACGAGCCTTAAGCGGACCATAACCGCAAGGTGAGAGGTTTCATGGAATCTCCGGGGAACGCACTACGAGCCTGCGCGCGGCGCCTATCCGGCGCCTATCCTTCCTCGAGAGCATGGAAACGACCGTGGAGCCCCCCGCAGGGGCAGGGGCAGGCGCCGCCCGCGACGGCGGCCATGAGCCCGATTCTCCGAGCGTCCTGGTGATCGAGGACGAGCCCGGGATCGTGGACTTTCTGCGCCGCGGGCTGGCGGCTGACGGATTCCTGGTCGATACCGCCCTGGACGGCGTCGAGGGCGCACGGCTCGCGCTGAGCGGGCGCTTTGACGCGGTCGTGCTCGACCTGATGCTCCCCGGAAGGGGAGGCATGGAGATACTCGAGGAACTCCGCCGGGCACGGCCGGCGATGCCCGTGATCGTGTTGACCGCGCGGGGCGAGGTCGAGGATCGCGTCCACGGGCTGGAAGCCGGGGCCGTCGACTACCTCGTCAAGCCGTTCTCGATGGTGGAGCTGATCGCGCGGCTGCGGGCGCAGCTACGGGCGCTCGCACACGCCTCTTCGAGCAAGCTCCAGGTGGGGGACATCGAATTGGACCTGCTGACGCGCAAGGTCAGGCGCGGGGGTACCGAGGTGGCGCTGTCGACGACGGAGTTCGAACTGCTCGTGTTCCTCTGCCGCCACCACGGCGAGGTCGTCACGCGCGAGCAGATCCTCAGCACCGTGTGGGGCTACGAACACGATCCGGGGACCAACGTCGTGGATGTGTACGTCGGTTACCTGCGGCGCAAGCTGGCCCGCCCCGACGACCCGGCACCGATCGTGACCGTGCGCTCCGTGGGCTACCGCCTCGGCAGCGCCGGCTGAGGGGGGCCGATGCGAGCCCTGGCTCGACGGCTGGCGCCAGGCGGCCTGCGCTGGCGGCTGGCCGCCTGGTTCACGCTCGTGATGGTGCTCTGCACGGGGATCGTGTTCGTGGCCGTCTACCGCGGCACGGGCACCCAGGTTCGCCAGCAGATCGACCGCGAGCTCGCCGGGGACGCGGCCGAGTTCGCCCACAACCTCCGTGCCGCCGAACCGGAGTCCTACTCCGAGCTGGAGGCGGCTGCGCGGAGCTATCTTCACACCCAGCCGTTCAGTGCGAGCTCGCGGCTGCTGTTCCTGACGCTCCCCGGCGGGCGGACCATCTCCAACAGCCCCGAGCTCGTCACGGCCGGAGTGGCCGACGACGGCGAGTCGTCCGGGGTACAGGGCAGCGAGAACCGCCTGGCGCTGAAACTGGTACAGGCGCCGCAGCGCTTCACCACGCTGCCGGCTCCTGACGCCGCCGATGAACTGCGGCTGCTGAAGGTGCCCGTGCGCCCGCACGCCGGCCTGACGGTGATGGTCGGCGCCGGCGAGGCGCTGGCGGCCGTCTCGCGCGCGCAGGACAGCGTCGCGCGGGCGTTCGTGCTGGCGGGTCTGCTCGCCCTGGTCGCAGCGCTGATCGCCTCCTACCTCGTCGGCGGACGGGTGTCGGCGCCGCTGCGCAGGATGGCGAGCGTGGCCGCCCGCGTGGACGCCGGCGACCTGTATCCCAGGATCGGACACAACGAGGGCGAGGCGAGCGAGATCGAAGTCCTGACGGACGCCTTCAACCACATGCTCGACCGCCTGACGGAGGCCTTCGCCGTGCAGCGGGAGTTCATCGCCGACGCCTCGCACGAGCTGCGCACCCCCCTGACGGTGATCCGCGGGCAGCTCGAGGTGCTCGCCGCCCAGGAGCATCCCCCGGCGCAGGAGGTGCGCCGCGTGGAGGCCCTCGTGCAGGAGGAGGTGGTGCGCGTCAGCAGGCTGGTGGACGACCTGCTGCTGCTCGCCAAGAGCGACCACGCGGAGCGCTTCCTGCGCACAGAGCCGATCGAGCTGGACGCATACGTGGAGGAGCTGTGGCAGGGGATGACGCTGCTCGCGGACCGGCGCTTCGAGCTGCGGCCGCTGCCGCCCGGGACGCTGAGAGCCGACCGCGACCGTCTCGCCCAGGCGCTGCGCAACCTGATCAGCAACGCGATCGACCACACCGCACCCGGGGAGGGGCTGGTGAGGCTGGCGGTCCACGCCGAGGACGGCGGCTGGGTCCGCTTCATCGTCGACGATGACGGAGCAGGGATACCGGCCGCCGAGCGCGAGCGCGTGTTCGATCGCTTTCACCGCATCGACGCCGCCCGCGACCGCGCCTCCGGCGGAGCCGGTTTGGGCCTGGCGATCGTGCAGGCGATCGCGGTTGCCCACGGGGGATCCGCCTCGGCCGCCTCCTCGCCCGAGGGCGGCGCCCGCCTGGAGCTGCTGCTGCCGGGCTTTCGCGCTCCGCGCCGGCGGGCTCGCAGCCGCGGCGGCACGGCCGGCGCTCCCGCCTGACTACGGCAGGATCACCGCCGCCCCGGTGAAGGCCCCGGTGCGGAGGTCCTGCAGCGCGTCGCCGGCACGCTCGAGCGGGTAGGTGCTCACATGGGTGTGGACGTCCGCTTGGGGAGCCAGCGCGAGCAGCTCCTCGCCGTCGCGGCGGGTGAGGTTGGCGACCGACCGCAGCGCCCGCTCCTCCCACAGCAGGCTGTAGGGGAACGAGGGGATGTCGCTCATGTGGATCCCGGCACAGACGACGGTTCCGCCGCGGGCGAGCGCCCTCAGCGCCAGCGGCACCAGCCCGCCCACCGGGGCGAACACGATCGCCGCGTCCAGCGGCTGCGGCGGCGGCTCCTCGGAGGCCCCGGCCCAGACCGCCCCGAGCTCCAGCGCGAACGCCTGCGCGGCGTCGTCGCCCGAGCGGGTGAAGGCGTAGACCTCGCGGCCCTGCCAGCGCGCGACCTGGGCGATGATGTGGGCCGAGGCGCCGAAGCCGTACAGGCCCAGGCGGCGAGCCTCGCCGCACATCCGCAGCGCCCGGTAGCCGATCAGCCCCGCGCACAGCAGCGGCGCCAGCTGCTCGTCGGGGTGCTCGTCGGGCAGCGCGAAGCAGTAGCGCGCGTCGGCCACGGCGTACTCGGCATAGCCGCCGTCGATGTCACGGCCGGTGAACAGCGCTCGCAGGCAGAGGTTCTCGCGGCCGCTGGTGCAGTACTCGCAGGTGCCGTCGGTCCAGCCGAGCCACGGCACCCCGACCCGCGGCCCGCCCGCCACCTCCGCCGCCGATCGCGCTCCCGGCGCGACGGCGCCCTCCCCGGCAGCCACGACCTCGGCGACGATCTGGTGGCCGAACACGCGCGGGGGGTGGGGGACGTCCACCTCGCCGTCGAGCAGATGCAGGTCGGTGCGGCACACGCCGCACGCCCTCACCTTCAGCAGCAGCTGACCCGGCCCCGGCTCGGGAATCGGCAGCTCGCGTTCGCGCAGGGGCGCGCCGACCTCCTCGAAGACCATCGCGCGCATCGCGTCCTTCCCGGCTCGGGCCATGTCCTGCACCAGTGAATCACCTGCTGGGACCTTCCCGCCGTGCCGCGGGCGAGTCATTCCAGGTGTCGTTCCGTCGTGCTCGCCCGGCCGGGTTGGGTGGTAGGGTTGGGCCAGGAGGTAGCGGGCCATTCGATCGTCCACGGGTCAAGTGAGCCGACCATGAGCGGATATGCGAAGCGCGTTTTGGGGACGGCCGTCGCCACGGTCGCGGTGCTGGCCGCGATCGTGCTCTACATCACGCTGTATCTGACGAACGTGCCGGGATCGGTCGCGGCGACGCGCACACCCCTCGGCGCACAGCTCTACCTCGCCTCGGTTCCGTCGGCCGAAAAGACCGATCCCCACAACACCTGGGTCTCGTTCTACTCGGTCAACGCGACCGCGGGGAACTGGCAGCACAAGACGACCTACGAACTCCCGGCCAACACGCTGGTGCGGATCACGATCTACCAGTTCGACGGCCCCTCGGGCCTGCGCAACCCGTTCATCAGCCAGGTGGCCGGCACCGTCGGAGGCGTGATGAACCTCGACGGGAAACTCACACGATCGATCCCGCCCGAAGAAGCCTCGCATGCATGGGCGATCCCGCAGATGGGTGTCTCCGTCCCGCTGCAGGGCGTGGGAGAAGAAGCCAAGAACGCGTGCGAACAGGCCCCCTGCTCGCTCGCCAACGCGCACCACACGATCTCCTTCGTGATCCACACCCCGGGCAAGGGTCTCTACCGCTGGCAGTGCTTCGTGCCGTGTGCGGCGGGTTACATCCAGGGCTTCGGCGGCCCGATGCAGACGGTCGGGTACATGGGCGGCTTCATCAAGGTCGTATGAGCGCCGAGGCGCCCACGCGGGACCAGCCCCCGCGTCACGACGTTCGCAACTTCGCGGTGTTGTGGTTGCTGGTCAGCGTGATCATGACGCCGATCGTCATATGGGTCTTCGGGCCCGGCCTGCCCCCGGGGCACGGGTCCAACGAAGCGGCTGGCCAGGTGGTGGACAACACAGTGCTGCTCGCGCTCGCCACGCCGATCGCGCTGGGCGTGCTGGTGTTCGTTGGTTACTCGTTGTGGGCGTTCCGTGACCGCGAACCCGAGGCGATGGCCGAGGGCGTTGCGGAACGCGGCAACCCGAGTACTCAGTTCTGGTGGATCGTCGCCACGTCCGCGGTGGCGCTCTCGCTCACCGCCTACGGAACGATCCGGCTGCTCGAAACGGGCGCCGGGGGCGGCCAGGGCCCCGAACCGATCGCGATTCCGGCGCACGCCAACGACGCGCTGCAGGTGCAGGTGATCGCCCAGCAGTGGCAGTTCACCTACCGCTGGCCGTCCTTCGGTGGCGTCGAGACACGCGAACTCGAGCTCCCGGCGCACACGCTGGTCGAGTTCAACGTCACCTCGCTCGACGTGATCCACTCCTTCTGGGCCTACCAGCTCGGGGTCAAGGCCGACGCCAACCCGGGCGTCAACAACATCGCCTATGTCACGACCAGGGGGCCACTCCCGTTCGTGGTCCGCTGCGCCGAGCTCTGCGGCGTGTGGCACGGGTATATGTACAACCCCGGCCGCGTCGTGCCGCGATCGACGTTCGCGTCCTGGATCGCCCAGCAACGGGTTCAGAACGCGCCCTCGACGCGTCTCCTCGAACCGTACTCGAAGACCTACTTCCCCGAACCACAAAGGAGGGGCGGATGAGCTCGACGGAGGCCGACCAGATGTCCACCGGGTCGATGCCCGCGAGCACGCCCCTGTGGCGACGGCTGATGGGCTTCAACCTGCTCACGGGGATCGTGCTCGGCATCGGCGGCTGGTACCTCGGCCACTGGATCGGTACGAAGATCACAGGCGCGAACCTCGCCTACTACTCCAAGTCGGCCGGCGAAAACGACATCGCGATCATGCTCGGCTACCTGTTCGGGGTGCTCGGCTTCCTGATCGGCCTCGGCTTCGCCGTCTATCCGATCCAGCGGCTGCTCGGCCACCAGCCGACGCTCGCCGAGCGGGAGTCACACGAGCACGGGCTGCTGCGCTACTTCAGCCTGTCGACCGACCACAAGGTGGTCGCCAAGCAGTACATGGTCGGCGTCGGCTTCTTCTTCTTCATCGGCGGGCTGAACGCGATGCTGATCCGCACCGAGCTGCTGCAGCCCAACACCCACGTGTTCGGCGCGAACCAGTACCTCACGCTCGTCGGGATGCACGGTTCGATGATGATGGGCATCTTCACCTCGGGTGTGCTGGGGCCCTTCGCCAACTGGCTGGTACCGATCATGATCGGCTCGCGGCGGATGGCCTTCCCGCGCATCGAGTCGCTCACCTTCTGGCTGCTGATGGCCGGCGGCGTGGTCCTGATCACGACCATCTTCTTCGGCGGCTTCCAGACCGGCTGGACCGGCTACCAGCCGCTCGGCGCCCAGGGCACGGCGGGCTACGACGCCTACATCGGCTTCTTCGCGCTCGTCGGCCTGTCGATGACCCTGCTCGGCTTCAACCTGATCGCGACCATCGTGACGATGCGGGCTCCGGGCATGACCTGGTCGCGCCTGCCGATCTTCGTGTGGTCGGTGCTCGCGACCGCGGGGCTGATGTTGCTGGCGGCGCCGACGCTGATAGCGACGCTGCTGATGGCGGCGATGGACCGGACCGTGCAGACGGCCTTCTTCATCCCAGGCCAGGGCGGGAGCCCCTATCTGTTCCAGAACCTCTTCTGGGTCTTCGGCCACCCCGAGGTCTACGTGCTGGCGCTGCCCGGCTTCGGGATCGTGCTCGAGCTGCTGCCCGTGTTCACGCGCAAGCCGCTGTGGGGCTACCGCATCGCGGTGGCGGGGATGCTCGGGGTCGGGATCCTGAGCTTCTTCGTGTGGCAGCACCACCTGTTCGTCTCCGGCATCAACGCCGACCTGCGCCCGTTCTTCATGTTCTCCACGGAGCTCATCTCGATCCCGACCGGGTTCATCTTCCTGTCCGCCCTCGGCACGCTGTGGCGCGGTCGAATCCGCTTCACGGTGCCGATGCTGTTCTGCCTGGCGTGGGCGTTCAACTTCCTCTGGGGCGGCGTATCGGGTGTGTTCCTGTCGGACGTCCCGAGCGACGTGACGACGCACGGAAGCTTCTTCGTGATGGCCCACTTCCACTACACGATCATGGGCGGGCTGATCTTCGCGTTCTTCGCCGGGATCTACTACTGGGTTCCGAAGATGTACGGCTACAAGCTCAACGAGCGCCTCGCCAAAGTGCACTTCTGGGTCATGTTCATCGCCTTCAACTCGACCTTCGCCCCGCTCTTCGCGCTCGGCTTCATGGGCATGCCCCGGCGCGTGGTGACGTATGCGACCAACCTGCAGGGACTGAACGACTGGGTGACCGCCTCCGCGTACGTGCTCGGGCTCTCACTGCTCCTGTTCCTGGTGAACGCGGTCTGGTCGCTGGTCTTCAAGCGCGAGCCGGCCGAGCGCAACCCGTGGCAGTCGAAGTCGATCGAGTGGACCCTGCCGACGCCGGTCCCGCTCCACGACTTCGAGCACCTGCCCGTGTTCGACGGCGATCCCTACCCCTACGGCGACGAACGCATGCCGATGCCGGCGGTCGCTCCGGCCGGGGGAGGTGTGTAGGCGATGGAGGCATCGGCTCCGCTCGCCGAGAACGTCCAGGCCGAGCCCCCCGACTGGCAGCCGCACGCTCTGCGGCTCGGCGGGCGGCTGCTGTGCGGCTCGGCCACGTTCTTCTTCCTCGCCTTCCTGTTCGCCTACTTCTACCTGCTGGCGCTGAACACCAACGGCCACTTCAGGATCGGCAACACGCAGCCGCCGATCGGTTGGGGCACCGGGATCGCCGGTCTGCTCCTGCTGGGGGCGATCGTGTACCGCTTGGGCGCGAGGCGGCCGTTCTCGGACGTGTTGCCGGCGGGGATCGTTGCTCTGGTGTGCACGCTCGCGGCCGTAGGGATGCAGTTCTACGAGTACACGACGCTCAGCTTCGGCGCCGCGAGCGGCGGCTACGCGGCCGTCTTCTTCGGCTGGACCCTCTGGTATTCGGTGTTCGCGCTGATCGGCGCCTGCTGGATCGAGATCCAGGTTGCGAGCCTCCTGCGCCGCCGAGCCGGGGCCAGCGAGCAGCGCGTGCAGCGTGAGGGCGTCCCGGCCGACGACGAGGTGCTGCTGCGCGCGGGCATCGAGGCTTCCTCCTTCTACTGGGCGTACTTCACCGCGATCGGTGTGATCGCGTTCATCGTCCTGTACCTGGTCTGACGCGATGGGCCTGAGCAACTGGTCCTGGGATCCCTCGCTCTTCTATGTAATCCCCGCCGCCGTCCTCTACGCGCTCGGGAGCCGGCCGAGGGCGGGGCGCCCGACCGCGCTCCAGGCCGCAGCCTTCTACAGCGGGCTGCTTTCGCTCGTGATCGCGGTCGACTCGCCGATCGACGCCTACGCCGACGAACTGCTGTGGGTGCACATGCTCCAGCACATCATCCTGCTCACGGTCGCCCCTCCCCTGCTCCTGCTCGGGCGGCCCTGGCCGACGATGTGGCGGGCGCTACCGCGCCGCTCGCGCAGTGCCATCGCGCGTGAAGTGTCCCGCTCGCCCGTCGCGGCACCGGTGCGGGCGCTCGCGAAGCCGCTGGCGGCGTGGATCGTGTTCAACGCGGCGATCGTCGTGTGGCACATCCCGTCCGCGTATGACCTCACGGAGCGCAACGGCCTGGTGCACGCGGCCGAGCACGCGATGTTCTTCTTCTTCGGCCTGCTGTTCTGGGCCAGGGTCATCGACACGGGGCCGCTGCGCCCCCACCTGCAGTGGCCGGCCCGGATCGCCTACATCGTGGGCGCGATGATCGTCGGCTGGGTCCTGGCGATCGTGTTCGTCGTCGCGCCCGAACCGATCTACCAGCACTACGCGAACCTTCCGAGCCGTCCCGGCGGCATCAGCGCGCTCACCGACCAGCAGCTCGCGGGCGGGATGATGTGGGTGGGTGGCTCGATCGCGTACACGATCGCGCTGCTGATCGCGCTCTACGAGTGGGTCGCGCCCGAGCCTCCACGCGCGCCGCTGTTGGAGACGGTCGCCTACCCGGGTCCGCCCGGCGGCTCCCCGTCGCCGCACAACGGCTCACCCGTTACGGTGGGCCCGGAGGTACTGCAAACGAGATGAGGAGGCCGATCAGATGACAACCGTGGTGCTGGCCGCGTCGTACCTCTCGGCGTCGCTGCTGGCGCTGCTCGTCCCGATCGCCACGGTGGTCGCCGTGCTCGCCTGGGGCTTCGTGCAGCTACGCCGCCACGAGCGTCGCCGCGAGGAGGTCGAAGCGGGCCACTCCTCGGCGCCGGCCGCGGGGGCGGCCGAGCGGTCGCGCGCGGTGCCGGGCGACCGATGAAACCGCCGCTGCGGCGGCGGAGCTTGCCACGGCGGTAGCGTAGGCAGCGATGGAGCCGCAGACCCGCGGGTCGGACGCCCGCAGGGGACTCTTGCTCGCAGCCCTCGTCGCTGCCGGGATCGCCGTACTCGTGGTCGGCGCGCTCGCGTTCACCCGCAAGTCCGCCTCCCCACCGTCCCAGCTGACCGCGCTGGCGCGCAACCCGACCCTCGATCCCGGCACCCCGATCGACGGCGTCGCCCCCGGGTTCACGCTGATCGATCAGTTCGGGCGGCCCATATCGCTGTCCTCGTTCCACGGCAAGGTCGTGATCCTTGCGTTCAACGACCCGGAGTGCACGACCATCTGCCCGCTGACCACCACGGCGATGGTCAAGGCCAAGCGGCTCCTGGGGCCGGCGGGAGCACAGGTGGAACTGCTGGGAGTGGGGGCGAACCCCGACGTGACCGACACCGGCTCGGTGCGGGCCTACTCGCAGGCGCACGGGATGATGTACGCCTGGCACTTCCTCAACGGTCCGCTCCCACGGCTGAAGCGGGTCTGGCACGCGTACGGCATCGAAGCGCAGATCGCGGCCGGAGAAGTCGACCACACCCCCGCCGTGTACGTGATCGACGGGCAGGGGAGACTCTCGCGGCTGTTCGAGACCCAGATGTCCTACTCCAGCGTCGGACAGCTGGCAGACCTGTTCGCCCACGCGGCGGCGAGCCTGCTGCCGGGGCATCCGGCGGTGCGTTCGGAGGCCTCCTACGCCCAGGTTCCACTGATCGAACCGACCGTCCGGGTCACGCTGCCGCGGGCCGGTGGCGGCCGCGTGCAACTCGGCCCGAGCGCCAAGCCCCACCTGATCCTGTTCTTCGACACGTGGGATTCAGAGGTCACGAGTCTGTCGCGGGAACTGGAGGCACTCGACTCCTACGCGACATCGGCGAGCCGCGAGGGACTGCCGCCGCTGACGGCCGTGGATGAGGCGAGCGTGGAGCCATCGCCCAGCTCACTCGCGCGGTTCCTGCACTCACTGCCCCACCCGCTCTCCTACCCGGTCGCGATCGACTCGAGCGGCCAGGTCGCGGACGGCTACAGGGTGCAGGACGAGCCCTACCTGGAGCTGATCTCGCCGTCGGGGTCGTTCCTCTGGTACCACGACGTGAGCGCCGGAGGGTGGCCGTCGCGGGCGAACCTGGCCGAACAGATCCACGCGGCGCTCGCCCCGGCCCCACGCTCGGCGCCGACGGGCGCGTATGCCAAGGCTCAGCTCGCGAGCTCGCCCCCGCCACTGGCGGAACTCCACAACCAGGCCGCTCAGCTGCTCGGCTCCGAGCGGGCGCTCGCGGCTCGCATACGCAGCCTGCGCGGCTATCCGGTGGTGCTCAACGTGTGGGCCTCCTGGTGCCCGCCCTGCCGGGCGGAGTTCCCGCTCTTGTCCGACGCATCGGTGAAGTACGGACGCAAGGTCGCCTTCCTCGGCGCCGATACCGAAGACCAGGCGACGAGCGCCCGCTCATTCCTCGCCGGTCACCGCGTCGCCTACCCCAGCTACCAGGCCACCACGGAAGATCTCACCTCGCTGGCCTCCTTCGAGGGCGTTCCCACGACGATCTTCTTCGACCGCTCGGGAAAGCTCGCCTACCTGCACTCCGGCCAGTACGAGGCGCAGGGGACGCTCGACCGCGACATCGAAACCTACGCCCTCGGGGAGTGACCGGTCATTCTTCTTCGCCGGCGAGATCCTTCTGCTGGGCGGGTTCGATGAGGTGGAAGTCGTTCGAGCGGACCGGGAAGGCGCAGTAGGCGTCGGTCGTGCCGACGTTGCGGACGGTCCCGTGGTCGTCCTGGCAGCGCCCTTCGTTGGCGTCGTATTCGTACTTCTCTTCCGGGGTCGCGGGCTTGGCCGGCGATTGGCCCTCGGCGATCGCTTCCCGCCCGCCGGGAGCGGCGCTCGTGCCGGTGCTCAGGACCGTGACCCTACGCGTGCTCCCGCTGGTGGACTGAGCGCTCGCGCCACATCCGGCGAGCGCCGCGCTCGCCGCGAGCGCGCTCAACAGGCCGCCCAAAGAGAGTGAACGAGTCACAGCCGCTCAGCCGAAGAACAGCTCGGCCGTCTGGTACAGGGCCGGGTCCAGCAGCTTCGGCTCGCGCAGCGCCTGCGCCAGCGGGACCTCGACGATCTGGGTCCCGGAGAGGGCGACCATACCGCCCGAGCGCCCGGCCGCCGCAGCCTCGAAGGCGGCCACCCCGAAGCGGGTCGCCAGCACGCGGTCATAGGCCACCGGGGTGCCCCCGCGCTGGACGTGGCCGAGGATCGTCACGCGCGTCTCATAGCCGGTGCGGCTCTCGATCTCCTTCTCGAGCAGCACGCCGATGCCGCCCAGGCGGGCGTGGCCGAAAGCGTCGGTGGCGGCGTCTTCGCGCACTTGCAGCGTGCCCTCGCGCGGGGTGGCGCCCTCGGCCACGACCACGATCGAGAAGCTGCGACCGCGGGCGTGGCGGCCGCGCAGGTGGGCCACCACGTCGTCGATGTCGAATGGCCGCTCGGGGACGAGGATCGCGTCGGCGCCGCCGGCGATCCCGGCGTGGGTGGCGATCCAGCCCGCGTGCCTGCCCATCACCTCCACCACCATCACCCGGTCGTGGGACTCGGCGGTCGTGTGCAGGCGGTCGATCGCGTCGGTGACGATCTGCACCGCGGTCTGGAAGCCGAACGTCACGTCGGTGCCGCCGAGGTCGTTGTCGATCGTCTTGGGCACGCCCACGATCGCCACCCCGTGGCCGTGCAGGCGCAGCGCCACCCCGAGCGTGTCCTCGCCGCCGATCGCGATCAGCACGTCGATCTCGCGCGCATCCAGCGTGGCCCGGACGGCCGCTGTGCCGTCGGCGCCGTCGGCGTAGGGGTTGGTGCGGGAGGTGCCGAGGATCGTGCCGCCGCGGGGCAGGATGCCGGCCGTGCTCTGCATGTTCAGCTCGATCGCGTCGTCGCGCAGCACGCCCGCCCAGCCGTGACGGAAGCCGAGGAAGGTGTGGCCCCCGCCGGCCAGCCCGCGCCGTACGACCGCGCGGATGACGGCGTTCAGCCCCGGGCAGTCGCCGCCTCCGGTGAGCAGTCCGACGCGCGTCACGTGGTCAGATCCCCTGCCCGGGCAGGAACTCGTTGCTGAAGGGAGGCAGTTCGGCACCCGGCGGGTGACTGGTCAGCCGCTGCTGGTACATCCATTCGGCAAAGTGTGCCCAATCGCTCGGTTCCTGCCAGCCGAACGGCTTGCCGGGCGGGGGCTGCGCCGCCGGCAGCGTGCGCCGGATCGATTCGAGCTGGAGCTTGTGCTGCAGCGAGGGGTTGGCCTTGACGATCAGCGCCGCCGCGGCCGCCGGGTCGGCGCGCACCTCGCGCTCGCCGCGGCTGAGCGCCTGCAGGAACGCACGCAGGTCCTGCCCGCCGGTACGGGCCTCGTCTTCGCGCACCACCAGCACCAGCTCGTCGT
The DNA here is from genome assembly GCA_963821425.1 of uncultured Solirubrobacteraceae bacterium. Classification (GTDB taxonomy): domain Bacteria; phylum Actinomycetota; class Thermoleophilia; order Solirubrobacterales; family Solirubrobacteraceae; genus Palsa-744. The sequence goes on along the minus strand of CAWGDS010000004.1, from coordinate 314,510 downwards.
ATGTGGGGACGCCCGCCCGGTCGACCGGGATGACGACCGGCGAGCGGTGCGCGAGGGCGAGCTGGACGGCCTCGTAGTTCCAGTACCCGCCGAGCGTCGCGTCGACCTTGCCGGACAGCATCGCCGGCACCAGGTTGAAGCCGACGTTGACTTCCTTGGCCGCCCCCGCGCTGAGGTGGGCTGCGTGCAGGGCCGCCGTCAGCATCGCCGCCTGGTAGGGGATACCGGCCGTGCCCACGGTCTTCCCCTTGAGATCGGACACGCTGCTGATGTGCGCCCCCGGGAGGGCGATGATCGAGGTCAGCGGGCGCTGCACGAGCGCGCCGATCGAGACCACCCGCAGGCCCTGGTCGCGGGCCAGCAGCAGCTCGGGCTCATAGGAGACCGCCATGTCCACCTTGCCCGCGGCCAGCAGCTTCAGCGGTTCGTCGGTCTGCGAGGGCGCGATCGGTTTCACGTCGAGGCCCACGGCCCGGAACTCGCCGTGTGCCAGCGCCGCGTAGAGGGCGGCGTGGTCGGCGTTGGGGAACCAATCCAGCATCACCGTGAAGGGCTTCGTGCCGGGCGCGGCGAGCGTGTCCTGCTTGGCCCCGCAGGCGCCGAGTGCGAGCAGGCAGGCGACCGCCAGGGAGGCTGCCAGCCCGCCCCGTACACGCTTCACCGCACCACCCCCGCGCCTGCTCCGATCAACATCGCGCCCCATCACGCCAACCCCGCGGCGGGCGCCCGCCGCCAGGGCGCGAGCCGCCGTTCGGCCAGCGCCAGGCTGTAGAAGCACGCGACCGCGAAGGCGAACAGCAGCACCGTGGCAGCGTACGCCCGCGCGGTCTGGAAGCCGCCGGCGTCGAGCACGATCTCGCGCCCGAGTCCCGTGTAGGTGCCCGTGGTGGGGGTGCTGGTCTCGGCGATAAAGGCGCCGATCACGCCCACCGCGAGCGCGATCCTGGCGCCGCTGAGGGCCGCCGGCAGCGCCGCCGGGAGCTCGGCGAAGCGCAGCGACTGCCAGCGCGAGGCATCGAGCGTGCGCAACAGCTTCACGCGCTCGGGGTCAAGCGAGGCGAGCCCGTCGATCGTCGTCACGAGCACGGGAAAGAAGCAGATCAGGGCGATCACGATCAGCTTCGGGAAGATCCCGAATCCCCACCAGAACACCAGCAGCACGCCGACCACCGGAATCGGGATCGCCTGCGAGCCGACGGCCAGCGGGTAGAAGGCGCGCCGCAGCACGGGGGAGACGTGGATCGCGATCGCCATCGCCAGCCCGCCCGCCAGCGCCAGCGTGAGCCCCAGCAGGACCTCCTCGGCCGTGACGGCGAAGTTGTGGGCCAGCAGGCCGCTGTTGTCCCACAGCGCGGAGGCGACTTCGTGGGGGGCCGGGAGCACGGCGGCTTCCACGCCCCCGAGGTCGCAGTAGAGCTCCCACAGGCCGAGCAGGGCCAGCGCCAGCAGCGCGGCCGGGGCGATCCGGCGCAGCGAGGCCCTCACGCTCCCGCTCCCGCGAGCGCCTGCAGTGCGAGCGCCCGCAACGCCCCCACCTCGGTGTCGCCCGCCCGGCGCGGGCGCGCGAGCTCCACCTCCAGCTCGGCCAGCACGCGGCCCGGGCGCCGCGAGAGCACGACCACGCGGTCGCCCAGCACGATCGCCTCCTCGACGTCGTGGGTCACCAGCAGGACGGTTCGCGGCTCGAGCTGCAGGCTGCGGGAGAGCCACTGCTGCATCTCGCTGCGGGTGATCGCGTCCAGGCCGGCGAAGGGCTCGTCCAGGCACAGCAGCTGCTTGCCGGACAGCAGCGTGCGGGCGAACGCCACCCGCTGGCGCATGCCCCCGGAGAGCTCTTCCGGGCGGGCTCGCTCGAAGCCCTCCAGGCCGAGCTCGCAGAACAGCTCCTGCGCGCCGGCGTTGGCGGCCTTGCGCCGCTGCCCCGCGAGCCGCAGGCTGAGGGCGGCGTTCTCGAGCGCGTCGAGCCAGGGCAGCAGCAGGTCGCGCTGGGGCATCAGCACGGCCGGCGGTCCCTCCACGGTCCCGCGGTCGGCCGCTCGCAGCCCGCACACCACTTCCAGCAGCGTGGTCTTGCCGCAGCCGCTCGGGCCGACGACGGCCACGAGCTCCCCGGAGCCCGCCCGCAGCGAGACCCCGTCGAGCGCGCGCACCGGCGCTCCCCGTTCGGAGGGGTATGTCAGCTCGAGGCCCTCCACCGCCAGCTCCCGTCCGGACGGCGGCGTGCCGGCGCTCCTCACCGGCACGAGCGGCGCAGCCCCTGCTGGCGATCTGGTTGCTGTTGTCACGGCACTCCCTTCGCGGGCATTACCCCACAGGTTCGAAGGGTCGACGCCGGGGGAAAACACGCTTCCCGTGCGCCATCTCAGCCAGCCTGCCCGCCAGCACCCCTGGTGTGTCGTCTCTGCAGGCGCGATGCTAGCGCCCGGCGCCCACCAGCGGGCGCGTGAGCGCGCGCACGAAGTCCTCGAGCTGGGCCGTCGTCCAGCACTCGAACGCCACGCAGTACTGCTCGTAGGCGGCGATCACCGAGTCGCCGTAGTTCCAGTACAGGCGCGGCTCGGGGTTCAGCCAGAAGGTCCGCCCGGCGCGGGCCGCGACGTGCGCGAACACCTCGGCCCGCGGGTCGCGGCCGTTCGTGCGCGCGTCACCGAGCACGATCACCGTGGCCCGCGGGTGGAGGTCGTCCTCGACCTGCTCGAGGAACTCCGACCAAACGCGTCCGTAGTCGGTGTAGCCCGAGATGTCGGCCACGCCGGCGTCACCGGAGATGCGCTCGCTGACGGCTTTGAAGTTGCGCTCGCGTTCGAAGATGTCGGTGACCTCGGAGATCCGCTCGATGAACACGAACGAGCGCATCTTGCGGAAGGTGTCGTGGAGCGCGTGCAGCACCGACAGGAAGAACACCGATGCCGAGGTCACGCTCGTGGAGACGTCGCACAGCACGTAGATCTCCGGCCGGCGCGGGCGCCGGGGGCGGAACTTCAGCTCCACGGGCACGCCGCCCGTCTGCAGCGAGGCGCGCATCGTGCGCCGCACGTCGACGTGGGCGTGGCGCCGGTGCCCGCGCGCCTGCAGTCCCTGCGTGGCCAGCCGCCGGCGCAGCTGGGCCACCACCCTGTGCACGGCTGCGAGGTCCGCCAGCGGGCCCGACGGCAGCGCCCGGTCGAGCTCTCCCAGCGGCCGTGAGGGTGGCAGGTTGCCGGTGCGTTCGATCTGCGAGCGTTCGAGCTCGCGCCGCAGCAGCGCCTCGAAGCGCCGCAGCGCGTCGCGCGGCAGGCCGTCGCGGCGGGGGTCCCCCTCCGGGAGCTCGGGCTGGGGCTCGGCGCGCAGCCCCAGCGCACGGCGGATGCGCTGGACGTCCACCCCGATCACTCCGGAGCCCTCCTGACGGCGCGCCAGCGCGGCGATCGCCAGGCGGGCGAGGTCGCGCATGGCGCCCTCCGAGCCGTCCCTCAGGGCGGCGGCGATCTGTGCCCGCAGCGACTCCAGCTCGTCCTCGGAGAGCTCATCGAGCCCGATCGCCGCTTCCTCGCTGACGCCCTCGCGCTGGGCCGCCACCTCGACGTGGCGGAAGAAGAAGCGCTCGAACACGAGCTCGAACACGCGGCGATCCTCCTGGCTCTTCGCGAGCGTGGCGGCGAGCGCCTCGCGGAAGTCGTCTTTCGAGGTCCAGCTGACCTCGCCCAGGACATCGAAGGCGTCGAGGATCTCCGACGTGCCGATGGCGATCCCTTCTCGGCGCAGCTCCTCGCCGAGCTCGAGGATCCGGGCCGGCAGCCCCTCGGCGGTCTGCTCAGGCGACATCGGCGGGCGAGCGCAGCTTCAGGCCCACCCGCTCTGCGACCACGTCCATGTCGGTGCGGTGCTTGACGATCACCGACATCGTCTCGTTGAAGGTGTCGGCGTCGATCTCGCTCACGCCGAGCAGCAGCAGCGCTCGCGCCCAGTCGATCGACTCGGCGATCGAGGGTGGCTTCTTGAGGTCGAGGTCGCGCACCATGCCGATCACCTCGACCAGCCGCCGGGCCACGGACTCCGACAGGTCGGGGGCGTGCAGATGCACGATTTCGAGCTCGTGCTCGAGAGCCGGGTAGTCGAGCCACAGGTACAGGCAGCGCCGCTTCAGCGCCTCGGTCAGCTCACGCGAGTTGTTGGAGGTGAGCAGCACGACCGGGTGCGTGCGCGCGCTCAGGCGACCGAGCTCGGGGATCGAGATCTGGAAGTCGGACAGGACCTCCAGCAGCATCGCCTCGAACTCCTGGTCGGTCTTGTCGATCTCGTCGATCAGCAGCACCACCGGCTGCTCGGAGGTGATGGCCGTCATCAGCGGCCTGGCAAGCAGGAACTCCTCGCCGAAGATGTCCTCCTGCACGGCCTCCCAGCCGGCCCCAGCCGCCTCGGTCTGGATGCGCAGCAGCTGCTTGCGGTAGTTCCACTCGTACAGTGCCTTGGCCTCGTCGAGGCCCTCGTAGCACTGCAGCCGCACGAGCTCGCGCTGCAGGTGCGTGGCGAGCGCCTTCGCGAGCTCGGTCTTGCCGACCCCGGCCGGGCCCTCGACGAGCACGGGCTTGCCGAGCTTGATCGCCAGGTAGGCGACCAGCGCGGTCGCCTCGCCCGGCAGGTAGCCGACCTCGCGCAGCCCGGACGCGAGCTCTGCGACGGAAGAGGGCGATGAGGGCTGTCGGGCGGAGCTTGCGATAAGGAGGCCATGATAGGCGGCGTCTAGTAGGCCCGCCCACCCGGCCGCCGGCCGGGCGGGGCCTACCGCTTCAGCGTGAGCGCGCCCGACGCGCTGGCGGTGTTGCCCGCCAGGTCGGTCGCGTTCAGCGTGACCGAGTAGCTGCCGGGCGTGTTAGGCGTCGGCCACAGCAGTTTCGGGTGGCCCCCCGCGACGGTCGCCGCCACCGTCCACACGACCTTCGAGCCGCGCGTGATCGTGAGCCTCACCGTGGAGATCTTCGACAGCGACACGGTCACGCCGGCGCGGGTTCCGGTGCGCAGCGTGGTGGATGCCAGGGAGACCACGGGCGGGGTCGTGAGGTCGGCGGTGAAGCGCTGCGCGGTGGTGCAGTAGATGCCGTCGGCGGTGAGCGGCGTGGGCGGGCCGAGTGGGAGACCCTTGCTCGTCCGTTCGCACAGGTGCTGCAGGAATTCGGTGAGCAGTTCGTGGTAGTTGAGGTTCGATTCCCCGAACTGGTCATACAGGCTCCAGGCCCCGGTGTCGTAGCGCGGAACGAGCGTCCGGGCCTCCGCGTCGCCGGCTTCGAAAAGGGCCTCCCCGACGGGGTCCTTGGTTAGCGAGGTGTAGTCGTAGAGCCCGACCAGGGACTGGATGAAGCCGTTGAGGATGCGATCGGAGGGGGCGAAGGAGTACTGCGCATAGAGCGCCGCTCCGGCGGCGGCGTCGACCCGGACGCCCTGCGGGGGCGGGGTGCGGAAGATCCCCAGCGCCTGCTGGGCGGCGGTCAGGAAGGCCGCTTCGTGGTAACGCGAGTAGGCGCGCGCCAGCAGTTGGATGGCGGTGCCCTGCGAGAGCGCGCTGGTCCATGGCGGGGCGCCGCCGTCGAAGGTGAACATGTACTCCCAGGCGATCCCGCCGGCGCGGGCGGTCGCGAGCGGGATCACTTCCGCGAGCAGCTCGCGCAGGTGCGTGTTTTCGTGCGCCGAGAAGTAGCCGTTGCCCTCGCCGAAGGTTCCCAGCCACTGGATCTGCAGACCCTGGCCCGGATAGTGCTCCCAGACGATCTCGCTGTCGGGGAACGAGATCCGCTGCGATGTGCCCAGCAGCGGTTCGGTGGTCCACCACTGGCGGTTGCGTTCCAATGTCAGGAACACGATCGGCAGCCGCGAGGGGGTCAGCTGGTGGGAGGCGGCCAGCGCCTGGGTGTTGCTCAAGACGGCCTGCAGTTCGGTGCGGCGCGTGCCGCTGAGGTTGCCGACGGAGTGTTTGGCGGCCACGTAGATCGCGAGATCCTGGCTGTAGGTGGCGGGTTCGATGGCGGTGCTGTGCAGCAGCGCCGACAGCGCTCCGCTGACGGTGGGGCCGCGGCTGGCGGCCGCCGTGGCGAGTGTCCGCCGGTTGGCGCCCGTGGTCGCGGGATGGGGCGCGCGGACCGGCGCCAGCCCGCTGCGAAGCGACTCGCCCGCACGTGCCCGGGCCTGCCGTCCCGAGGCCAGGGCCGGCGCTGAGGCCGTGGCGAGCAGCGACGCGAGCAGCAGCCCGCCGATCAGCTTGGCGCGCACGTGCGCCATGGTACGCTCGCCCGCCTGCGCCGGAGCCAGCGGGCGCCGCCCCGGCGGATTGCAGGGTGAGAGCATGACCACCGGAAACCGTCCGACCCGCGCCAGTTGCGCTCTGGCCGCGCTGACGGCGAGCGTGCTCGCGTCCGCGGTCTCCTGCGGCGGCTCCGGCCACCACGCCCCCAAGTCCCGCTCGGCCTCGCGGCTCGTGGGACGGGCGCTGGGCGGCCAGGCGGCTGTTCGCAGCGGCCAGGTAGAGCTGTCACTGACGCTGTCGGAGCCTGCCACCCGCAAGACGTTCGTGTTGCAGTCCGCCACCCGCTTCCGGGCGGGCGCGGCGGGTGCGCCGGCGAGCCTCGCAATCACGCTGGAGATGGGCTCGCAGAGCGGGTCGAGCGCCCCGCCGGCGCTGCGCCTGGCGCTGGCCTCGGGCTCCCGTGGCATCTCGCTGAGCGTTCAAGGCCGCCCCGTGCACGTCGGTGCCCAGGCCCAGCGCGCATTGCAGGCCGGCTATGCCCAGCTGTCCGGCACGGCGGCGGGTGCCGGCGGCGCGGCGGCAGTGCCCCTCGGCCTGAACGCGGCGGCGTGGCTCGAGGATCCCCGCTTTGTGAGCCCCCTCGCCGAACGCCCGGCCGAATCGGCTCACCTCCGGGCCGCTCTCGCGCTGGCCCCCTTCCTCCACGACGTGCGGCGGCTGGCCGCCGTCTCCGCGGCACTGGAAGAGGCCGGTGGCCGGGCGGACGCCGGCTCGCTCGCGCTGGCTCTCTCGAAGGCAGCCTCACAGGAGGAAGGCGCGGGCACCGTCGACCTCTACGCCGATCCCCGCAGCCAGCTCCCTCGGAGCCTCAGCGCAAGCGTGAAGCTCCACCCTCACACCGCCGGGGCCGCCTCGGCGCGAGTGTCCTCATCGCCGCCGCTGTCCGTTTCGCTGCGGATGGGCTTCACCGCGCTCGGCTAACCGGCCGGGGGCGGGTCGACCTAGAGATCCACGGCACTCGCAGGCGGGACGACGCCCGCTCCGCCCAGCCGCGAGGGCTACTCGTGCTCGAGCTCCAGCCCGTCGAGCTCGTCCTCTTCCTCGTCCGCGTCCGCGTCGAGCTCCTCGTCCTCGTCCAGGTCGAGGTCGGGATCGGGATCGTCCTCATCCTTGGGAACCATCGCGGCGGCGTCCTGGTGGGTGCGCTGAAAGCGCTCGACGAGGTCGTCGCGGCGGCTCTCGTCGAGGGGGATGTCCTCGGCGATCAGAACCCACTCGTCGCTGTCGAACTCGTCCATGTCGAACAGCTCGTGGTCGATCTCGGGCGAGTCGTCGACGACGATCATGATCTCCGTCTGGGGATTGAAATAGGAGCCCGGACGCAGGATCAGCTCGTCCAGCGTGAAGCGGCGGGCGTTGGTCATGGCGCGTTTATACCCGACCGCGGCGCGGGTGGGTGGGCCCGATTCACAGATCGTTCACGGGTCGAGCTCCTCCAGCGTGCGCGCGACCTCGCTGTCCACGTCGAGCTCGTCCAGTCCCTGACGCAGGCGCCGTTCGTTGCGTGCGATCACCAGTTGGCGCACCTCTTCCTCGAGCGCGGCATCGTGGTCCTTGGCAGCGGGCGCCACCGCCAGCAGGCGGGCCACTTCGGCGTCGACGTCCAGACCCGGCTCGCCGCGGCGCAACAGCCGCTCGTTGCGGGCCCCGAGCATCTGGCGGATCTCCTCCTCCTGCTCGGCTCGCGCAGCCGCGCTGTCGAGCTGCAGGGCGCCCCCTCCGGGGGAATCGTCTTCGCGCGAGATGCCCCCCTGACCGATGTGGTCATACAGGGAGTCGCTGCCCTTCGTGACCAGGAACAGGATCGACATCAACAGCGAGAAGGCCACCGTCCCGAACACGACGAACGTAAAGCCGTTCTCGGCGATCCCCAGCAAGAACGCCGACGCGCTGCCGTCCACTCGGCTGATTGTTGCCGATCGCCGGTCGCTCCGCTACCCTCAGCCGATGCTGGTTGACTGACCAGTCAATCTACGTTGGGCCGAGGGCCCGTTAGGAGACTGCAGCAATGGTCGAATTCACGCTCACCGACGAGCAGAAGAGCCTCCGGGAAATGGCCCACGACTTCGCCGCCAAGGAGATCCGTCCGGTCGCGTGGGATTACGACCGCGAGGGCACGTGGCCGCAGGGGATCATCGAGAAAGCCTGGGAGGTCGGGCTGATGAACTCCCACATCCCCGAGGAGTACGGGGGCGCCGGCGCGGGCTTCCTCGACGGCTGCCTGATCGAGGAGGAGCTCTCCTGGGGTTGCTCCGGGATCCAGACCTCGCTCGGCTGCAACGGCCTGGCCACGACCCCGATCCAGATCGGCGGCTCCGAGGAGGTCAAGCGCAAGTACCTGGGGATGCTGACCGAAGCCCCCAAGCTCGCCTCCTTCTGCCTGACCGAGCCAGACGCCGGGTCCGACGTCTCCGGAATGCGCACGACGGCCGTGCGCCAGGGCGACAAGTACGTCCTCAACGGCTCCAAGTGCTTCATCACCAACGGTGGCTACGCCGACTACTACACCGTCTACGCGAAGACCGACAAGGACGCCGGCCACCGTGGCATCTCGGCCTTCGTCGTCGAGCGCGACTGGGGCGTGATCGTGGACAAGAAGGAGGACAAGCTCGGACAGCGCGCCTCCAACACCGCCACGATCTCCTTCAACGACGTCGAGGTGCCCGCGGAGAACCTGCTGGGCGAGGAAAACAAGGGCTTCAAGCTCGCCATGATGACCCTCGACCGCACCCGTCCCGGGGTGGCCGCGATGGCCACCGGGATCGCCCGTGCGGCGTTCGAGTTCGCCACCGACTACGCCCGCGAACGCGTCCAGTTCGGCGTGCCGATCGCGATGCACCAGGCGATCCAGTTCATGATCGCCGACATGGCCACCGAAATCGAGGCGGCCCGCCTGCTGACGTGGAAGTCGGCCGCGATGCTCGACGGCGGCGAACGCAACACGCTGATCTCATCCCACGCCAAGCGCTTCGCCGCGGACGCCGCGATGAAAGTCGCCACCGACGCCGTGCAGATCTACGGCGGCTATGGCTTCATCAAGGACTACCCGGTCGAGAAGCTGTTCCGGGACGCGAAGATCATGCAGCTGTACGAGGGCACCTCCCAGATCCAGCGGCTCGTGATCGCCCGCGAAACCCTCCTCCCGCGCAGGGTGGAGGAGCCGGCCACCGTCGCCGCCTGAGGCTCGGCGCGGCTGCTCGCCGCGAGAACACCGGCGTGAGCGCGGCGGGTGGCCGCGAGGTCCTAGAGTGGGCGCGGCCACCTGACGCGAAAATCAGCTAGCAGAGGAGGCTCCCAGGCATGTTCGTGTTCAAGGCCGCGGTTGTGGGCGCAGGGACGATGGGCGGCCAGATCGCCCAGACGATCGCCGCCGCCGGCGTGCCGGTGATCCTCAAGGACATCGACGAGGCGCTCGTCCAGGCGGGTATCGACGAGGCCCGCAACGTGACGGCCGGCCAGGTCTCCAAACTGGTCGAGAAGGGACGCCTGTCGGCCGAGCAGGGCGAGGCGCAGGTGGCCGAGACACTGGGCCGCATCCAGCCCACCACCTCATACGAAGGCTTCGGCGAGGTGGACTTCGTGATCGAGGCGGTGCCCGAGCGGATGGCCGTCAAGCAGGCCGTGTTCGCCGAGCTCGACGCCTACACGCCCGGCCACGCGATCCTCGCCTCGAACACGTCCTCGCTTTCGATCAGCGAGATCGCCGACGCGACCCTGCGCCCCGAAAAGGTGGTCGGCTTCCACTACTTCTACCCGGCCTCGGTGATGCCGCTGGTGGAGATCGTGGAAGGCGAGGAGACCTCGGCCGAGACGGTGGCCGCGGCCGTCACCTTCGCCCAGGCGATTCGCAAGCAGGCGATCACCTGCGCCGAGGTACCGGGCTTCGTGGTCAACAGGGTGCTCAACTCGGGCGTCTCGGAGATCTGGCGCGAGCAGGAGGAGAAGGGGCTCTCGATCAAGCTCATCGACGAGGGCGTGGGCGCCGCCAAGGTCACCCCGATGGGGCCCTACTTCCTGATCAACCTGCTCGGCCTGGACACCGTGCTGCACGTGGCCGAGCACCTCGTCGAGTCCTACGGCGAGGAACGCTTCTACGTGCCCAAGGGCATGCAGAAGCTGGTCGCCGACGGGAAACTCGGCGCCAAGACCGGTGGCGACGGCTTCTACGACCCGCAGGGCCAGCCCAACCTCCCGGGCGAGAACGAGCCCGACGTGGAGGCGCTCGTGGAGATGCTGTCGCTGAAGACCTTCCTCGAGGCATGCCTGGTGCTCGAGGAGGGCGTTGCCACCCACCGGGACATCGACTTCGGGATGATGGCCGGCGCCGGTCTGGACCCCCGCCGGGGGCTGCTGCCGCCGTTCATGAGGGCCGACAGCGAAGGCCTCGACGCCGTGCTGGAGCGCATGGAGAGCGCCACCGAGCGCTACGGCGAGCGCTTCTCACCGCCGACCATCCTGCGCCGCCTGGTGGCCCAGGGACGGCTCGGCCAGAAGAGCGGCCAGGGCTTCTACCCCTACCCCCGGCCGGATGCCGAGCAACCGGCCGAGACGGTCAAACTGGAGACCCGTGAGGACGGGATCGCGATCGCCTGGCTGGCAAACGGCCAGATGAACTCGCTCTCGCCCCAGGTCGTCCAGGATCTGCGCAGCGTGTGGGACGCGGTCCGCTCGGCAGGCGTGCGGGCGCTGGTGATCGCTTCGTCCAACCCGATGCTGTTCTGCGCCGGCGCGGACGTGAAGGCGTTCACCACAATGGACGAGGAGGCGGGCGAGAAGCTGATCAACGACGGCCACGCGCTGCTGCGCGAGTTCGGCTCGGAGGGGATCGTCACGATCGCCGCCGTCAACGGCCTGGCCTTCGGCGGCGGCTGCGAGCTGGCGATGGCCTGCGACATGCGCATCGCCGCCCGCTCGGCGCTGTTCGGACAGCCCGAGATCAAGCTCGGCATCCTGCCCGGCTTCGGCGGCACCCAGCGCCTGCCGCGGCTGGTCGGCCCCGGCAAGGCGCTGGAGATGAACCTCGTGGGCGACCCGATCCTGGCCGAGGAAGCCTTCGAGCTGGGGCTCGTCACGCGCCTGGTCGAGGACCACGAACTGCTCGACACGGCACTCGCCTGGGCCCGCCGGCTGGCCGGTCAGGCGCCGGTGGCGGTCGAGCAGATCAAGCGGGTCTCGGGCGCCGGCGACCTCGACGAGGGCATCGAGGCCGAGAAGTCCGCCTTCGGCGCCATCTTCCGCAGCGACGACGCCCGCGAGGGCATCTCGGCCTTCCTGGCCAAACGCCGCCCGACCTTCAGCGGTAAGTGAGCACCACCACTGCGAGCTCCCAGCTCGCCCGCCTGGCCGAGCTGGTGGGCGAGGCGCGGTCGGTGGTCGCCCTCACGGGCGCCGGCATCTCGGTGCCCTCCGGCATCCCCGACTTCCGCAGCCCCGGCACCGGGCTGTGGGAGAACGTCGATCCGATGGAGGTCGCCCACATCGACGCCTTCGTGCGCGACCCGTCGGGCTTCTGGGGCTTCTACGCGGAGCGCTTCGCGACGCTCGAGGGCAAGCGCCCGAACGAGGCCCACGTGGCGCTGGTGCGGATGGAGCGAGCCGGTCTGCTGGAGGCCGTGATCACCCAGAACGTGGACATGCTGCACCGCCGCGCGGGCACCAGCGAGCTGGTCGAGGTGCACGGCTCGATCGCCACCTGCTCGTGCTCGGAGTGCGGTGAGCAGGCCGAGCTCGGGGCGGTCCGGGCGCGCCTTCGGGAGAGCGCCCCCGGCGTGCCCCGCTGCGAGCGCTGCGGCGCACCGATGCGCCCCGACGTGGTCCTGTTCGGCGAGCTGCTCCCGCGTGCTGCGCTGCAGCGCGCCCACGATCTCTGCCTCGCCGCCGAGCTGGTGCTGTGCATCGGCTCCTCGCTGGAGGTCCACCCGGTCGCCTCGCTGCCCATGCTGACCCACCGCGCCGGGGGCAAGATCGCGATCGTCACCCAGGGCCCCACGCCGCTGGATGAGATCGCGGCCGCGCGCCTGGACGGGGACCTCGAGCTCGTGCTCCCGGCGCTCGCCGACGAGCTCGGGCTGGCGCCCCTACCGGCCTAGCCGGTCCGCGCGCTCCTCGACGCGGCTTGCGGCAGCCGCCACAGGGTCAGTCCCCGGCCCAGTCCCGCCGGAACGCTGACGTTCGTGCCGTGGGCCACGACCCACTTCGCGGCCCGCGAGCAGTCGGGGTTGCCGTGGGAAGAGTGGGGTGAGCAGGGGGCCGAGAGGACGGCGTAGCGCACGGCTCCCGCGGCCGCCAGCGCCCGTAGCCGTGACAGCGGCGTGACCACCTGGGAGTTGATCGAGTTCAGCACCACCAGCGGGCGCTGGTCGTGCACCACCAGCGCCCCCAGCTTGGTCGCGGAGTCATAGGCGGTCTCGTAGCGGGCCGAGCCCTGGTGGGAGCGCAGATAAGAGCTGAGCGCCGCGAGCTGGTGCGGCGGCAGCGTGCCGAGCTGGTTGGTGTCGCTGGTGTGGTGTTCGATCGCCCGCACCGAGGCCCAGGCCGGCACCGCCAGCAGGCTCGCGAGCGCCAGCACCAGCGCCCACGGGCGCACCCGTGGTCCGGCGAAGGCGGCCACCGCGAGCGCTCCCAGGGCGCCCCCGATCACCACCCACCAGATGGGCGGGGTCCCGAACAGCAGCCGCTCGACGTAGATCGTGAGACCGATCAGGCAGACCGCGAGCGCGCCCAGGCGCACCGGGGTTCGCCGCGCGCAGGCCCAGGCGAGGCCGATGCCCAGCGTCCCCGCCACCGCGGGCGTGATGCTCTCGGCGTAGCGCGGATGCAGGTGGGCCATCTGGCTGAAGAGGGCCGCTCCCATGACCATCCACAGCAGCAGCCCCGCGAGCCCCCACAGCCGCCTGCGCTCGTCCGCCGGGGCGGCGCCTGCGGCCGGCCGCCGACCGCGGCGGCGGTCGAGCAGCTCGCAGGCCAGTGCCGGCAGGCCGAGCAGCAGCGCGGCCAGCACGAGCAGGCCGAGTTTGTCGCCCGACAGGGGCCCGGCGCGGTCGAGCAGGCGGGTCGCCGACGGGGGCCTGATCGGGATCTCCCGTTCGCGCTGGCTCTGGCTGAGGTGCCCGTAGGCCGAGGGTGGGGGAGTCCCACGAGGATCGGCCGTGCTCGTGCTCTGGCCCGGAGTGGGCTTGCCCTCGAGGCGATCGACGCCGTTGAACACGAGCGCCGCGTTCCAGGCGCTGCCGTTGGTCGAGCCGACTGCGAACGGTCGCTCGTGGGAGGGGTAGGCGAGCGTCCCCAGCAGCCACGCCAGCGCGACGACGAGGTACACCGCCGCGCAGGCCAGCAGCTGCAGGGCTCGCCGCCGCCAGGACCCGGGCAGCCCCATGGCCGCGAACAGCACCAGCCCCGGGAGCGCCACCAGCGACTCGGTCAGCTTCACGTCGAAGGCCAGCCCCAGGGAGGCCGCGCCGAGCAGCAGCCAGGCGCTGCTCCCCGACCGCGTCGCCTGCGCCACGCACAGCAGCGCGAGCACGGTCAGCGCCATCATCACCCCGTCCATCGTGTCGCTGCGCGAGGTGATCACCTCGATCGGCAGCAGGGCCAGCACGAGCGCGGCGGCGAGCCCCGCGGGGACGCTCCAGATACGCCGCACGGCGAGGAACAACAGCGGCACCGCGGCGGTGCCGAACAGGGCCTCCGGGAGCAGCAGGCTCGAGGTCGAGTAACCCAACGCCTTCACGCTCGCGACCTGCAGCCACAGGTCCACGGGCGGCTTGTCGATCGAGACGCTGCCGCCGGGCTCCAGGGCGCCGAAGAAGAAGTTGTGCCAGGAGTGGGACATGCTCCTGACGGCGGCGTCGTAGAAGGGGTTCACGGGCGAGCCGTCCAGGCCGGCGACCCGCAGCAGGCCGGCGAGCAGCGTGATCGCGCCCAGCGCCACCCACACCAGCGCGCCCGCCCGCCCGTCGGCGCCCTGCTCGGCCACGGGCCCCTGCTGCAGGGGCTGCGCCTGGGTCGCCTGCTCGAGCATCTCGCGGAGGGTCGTGCGCCGCCTGGCCGGGGCGCGGACTAACCCGCCGCCGGCATCGGCTGGTGGGGGGCGAGGTCCCTGGCCGGATCGATTCCCCAGCGTGCGGCGACGTCGCCGAGCTCCTCGTCCAGGGGCCAGCGGTCGGGCAGCTCCCGTCCCTCGTGTTCGCCGCTGGCGCCCTTCAGCTTCATGCACCCGGTGTTGTCGCCGATCGCGCGGATGGCGCGCAGCTCGTCCTCGCCAAGGCGCACCCCCGTGCCCTGCAGCGCGGCCAGCTCGGCCCGCTTGTCCTCCACCGCCCGGGCGCCCTCGCCGGGCTCCTGGATCAGGGTCGGGACCACGCAGCGGACCCCCGGCTGTCCGAGGTTCCACAGGCAGGCCAGCTGCAACATCGTCAGCTCGTGGCGGGCGGCGTAGGGGCGCATCAGCTCGAGCCTGCGGCGGCCCTCCTGCACCCAGCCCTCGGGCCGGAAGCCGCGGTGGTCGCGAGCCGCGAACTCGTGCCCCGGCAGCACGTCGTCGTGGAACAGGCCGCCGTAGTCGACGACCCTCGTGATCACCCCGGCGCCCGCCTGCCCGGCGGCGCCCAGCACCAGCTCGCCCGGCCACGGCTCCATCGGCCCGAGGATGATCATCGTCCAGTCGATCACCTCGGCGAAGCGCTCCAGGCAGAGGATCACGTCGAGGGTGAAGCCGTTGGCCGGTCCCGGGGCCACCCCGAGCGTGTCCGCGAGGCCCTCCTCGCGCAGCGCCCGCATGCCCTCCCAGACGGCCTCGCTGGTGTAGCCGATGCGGTCGGGGTTGTGCAGCAGCAGCACGTCGAAGCGATCGACCCCGCAGCGTTCGAGGCTGCGCTCGGTGGCCATGCGCAGATACTCGCCGTAGCGCTCGGGCCCGCGCAGGCTCGGGTCGGTGAAGCGCGGGAAACCCTTCGGTCCGTCGCGGCTGCCCTCGTAGAAGTCGTGCCCGACGGCGCCCACCAGGCAGTAGTCCTCGCGTGGCAGGCCCGCGATCGCCCTGCCGAGCATCTGATCGGCAGCGCCCTCGCCGTAGACGTCGGCAGTGATCACGGTGTCGACGCCGCCGCCGGGCGTCAGCAGCGAGACCAGTCGCTGCTCCTCCAGCGGCTCCCCGAAGTGCATGAAGCGTCCCCCGCTCCAGGTCCCGATCGCGGTCGCGGTGGGCTGCATCCGCCGTTCAGGTTAGACGCGCTGCTGGCGCGCGCGCAGCGCCGCCTCCAGCCGCCCGAGTGCGTGGGCGAGCTGCTCGCCGTCGGGTTGCGGGTGCCCCTGGTCCTCCGCACCGGACTGCGCCGCCTCGAGCACGCGCTCCGCCTCCTTCACGACCCCGCGGGACAGCTGCTCCAGCTCGTCCACGCGCAGCACCAGATCCTGGCGTCCCTCCCCGCGCAGCTCCGCGACTGCCGTGGCGAGCGCCTGGCGCAACTCGAGCGCGGCGAGTGCGTGGCGCCCGGAGTCGAGGTCGGCCCGCGCCCGCAGGGTCAGCTCCTCGCAGAGCAGCGGCTGCAGGCGCACACCCATCATGGCGGCGAAATGCTCCAGGTGCACGAGCTCCTCGTTGCGCTCGCGCCGCGAGCGTCGGCCGAACAGGCGTCGCCGGCCGGCGACCTGCAGCGGCAGCTCGCGCGCCTGCGTCCAGCGACCATGGGCTAGCTGCTCGCCCTCTCCCCAGCCGGCGCGGGCGACGGTGGCCTGGGCGGCGGTGAGCTCGTACACGCGGGGGTCGGCCGCCGCCAGGCGGTGCAGATGGACCACGCGGTTGACGATCGCCAGCGCCTCGTCCACCCGGCGGCTGGCCTCGCCGAGCAGGTCCTCCAGCCAGGCCTGCGCCTGATGCTCGGCGGACAGAGGCACGGGGTCGATCACGATGATCCTCGTCTCCCCGGCCGACGCCGGCTCCTCGCGCCGGCCCTCGCTCTCGATCACAACCACCCGCTCGGGGTCCCCTCCGGCGCGGGCCCGCATCAGGTAGCGCCCGGGAGTGGGCCCGAGCACCCACGGGAACTCGAACTGCACGAACACGAACAGCCGCGCTGCCACGCGTGCACCGTATCCTTCCGCGCAGCGCCCGCCGAGCCTCCGAGGCGAGAGGCTCATGCCGCCGCCGACGGGCCCGGCCCTCCAATGCACGACCCCACCTACAGCGACGACCCCGCGAGCCCGGTCAGGAGCCTTCGGGACCGCCTTGGCGGCAACGCCGAGGAGCGCCTCGGCAAGGCGCTCTCGGAACTGCTCGAAAGCCCGCTCTTCACGGGTGCGATCGGAAGGGCCTTCGATGCCCGCGAGAAGGCGGCCCAGGCACAGGAGGTGGCACTGGGCGCGCTCAACCTCCCCTCCGCCGCCGACATCGAACGGCTCACCCGCCGCATCCGCTCGCTCTCCCAGCGCCTGGAGTCGATCGAGGACGGCGTCGAGCGGCTGGACACCACCCGCCTGGCCGAGCGCCGTCCACCCGCCGAGCTCGAGGCGCGCCTGGACCGCGTCGAGCGCCAGCTCGACGGCCTGCTCGGCAAGCTCGACCTGCTGCTGACGCGGGTTCAGCGGGCCGCTCAGGAGCCTGCCGGCGCCCCCGCCCCGGCCAAACCGAAAGCCGCTGCAGCGCCGCGCACAGCAAAACCGAAAGCCGCGCCGGGCAGAGCCAAAGCGGGCGCGGCCGGCAGAGCCAAAGCGAAAGCCGCGCCGGGCGCAGCCAAAGCGGGCGCGGCCGCGGGCAAAGCCACGCCGAAAGGCGCTGCTGCGGCGCGCAGAGCCAGGCCCAAAGCGGTCAGCTAAGACTCAGGACTCCTCCGCGAGCGCCCGCGCGGCGGCTCGCCCCATCGCTTCCGCGCTCTCCTGAAGGACGTGGTCGTCGATCCGCTCCCGGTCGCCGCCGTCGTCGAAGGTGTCGGACACGACCAGCACGCATCCGACCGCGATCCCGGCGCGGGAACCGAGGGCGAACAGGGCGGCGGCCTCCATCTCGACCGCCAGGGCCCCCTCGGCCGCACCGAGGTCGGCGTCGTAGAAGAGGTCCACGCTGAGCACCGCCCCGACCCTCGCCTGCGGGGCCGCACGCTGCAGCGCCTGCGTGACGGCCCAGTCCGCAGCGGCCCGGGGTCCAGCCCCGAGAGCCCGCGAGGTTCCGTCTCCGCAGATCGCCTCCGCGGCGATCACCAGCGAGCCCAGCTCGAGCCCTCCGGCGAGGGCCCCGCACGTGCCCACCCGGATCGCCCGGCGGGCGCCGAGGTCGATCAGCTCCTGCAGGACGATGGTGGCCGATGGGCCGCCCATGCCGGTGGCCTGGATCGTGAGCGGCTCGCCGTCGGCAGCCGCGCCGGTGTACCCCCACAGGCCGCGGTGGTGGTTGAACATGCGGGGCTCCTCGAGCAGGGCCTGGGCAAGCATCAGCGCCCTGCCCGGGTCGCCGGGCAGCAGGACCCGCTCGCTGAGCGACGCGGTCGGACGCAGGTGCAGGGGCTCGCCGTGCGACAGGATGGCGACTCTAGACTGGAGGCAAGATGGGGGATAGCGGACGTCCTGATCGCAACCAGAAGGGCCGTTGGGCGCTCCCGACCCCTTGAACGGAGCGTCCCACCTGACGCTCGAGCAGGTCGCCGCCGGTGCCGGGGTCTCGCCCGGGACCGTCAGGCGCTGGGTCCAGAAAGGGCTCGTGCCCGGCTACGAGGGGCAGTGGACGCTGGCCGCGGCTGCCTACGTGAGGGTCGTGGCCCGCCTCCGCGCCCGGGGCCACTCGCTGGAGCAGATCAAGCACGCCAGCGACGCCGGCCAGCTGGCGATCGGGCCGATCGAGAACCTCCTGCGCCGCACCGAGGGGCGCTACACGATGCGCCAGGCGGCCCGCAGCACGGGCCTGCAGGCCAGCATGATCGGGCGCATCCTGGCCGCACTCGGGCTCGCGACGCTCGTCTCCGAGCCGTTGAACGACGAGGACGTGGAGATGCTGCGCTACGTCGCCACGATGCTCGACGTGGGGCTGCCGCCGGTGGCCTTCCTGCAGCTCGCCCGCGTGTACGCGCAGGCGCTCGGGCAGATCGCCGACGCCGAGGTGCGCCTGGTCCACCTCTACGTCCACGAGCCACTGATGCGGGCGGGCGTCCCCAGCGCGGAGATCGGTGAGGAGATGGAAGACATGGTCCGGGAGCTCATTCCCTTCGTGGTGCCGCTACTTGGCTACGTCCACGACCGCCTGCTGAGTCATTTCATCGAGCAGGATCTGATCGGCCACGTCGAGGCCGAGCTCAGGGACGGGGTCGGCCAGGACGGCCGCCTGCGGGTCGCGATTGCGTTCGCGGACCTCGCCGGCTACGCCCGGCTGACGGTCGAGCGGGGCGACGAGGAGGCGGTCCGAACCGTGGAGCGCTTCGTCGAGGCGGTCGGTCAGAGCCTGCCGGCCGACGCCCGCGTGATCAAGACGCTGGGTGACGAGGTGATGGTGGTCGGCAACGATCCGGCGGCCCTCGTGGGCTGGGCGGTGCGGCTGCAGTCGGACACCGTCGCCGGCGATCCCGCCCCACGCATCGGGATCCACTACGGCGAGGTCCTCTACCGCGACGGCGACTACTACGGGCGGGAGGTCAACCAGGCCGCCCGCGTGGTGGCCAGGGCCGCCGGGGGCGAGGTGCTCGCCACGCGGCCGGTCGTCGACGTGGCGATGGGCGGCGACGGACTGCAGTTCCATCGCATCGGGGAGGTGGCCCTGAAGGGCTTCTCCGACGCCACCGAGCTGTTCACGGTGGCGCGCGCGGAGCCATAGCCGGTGTTCGCTGCCGGGGAGTGATCGCGTGCGGGCCGAACAGCTGCTCGAGGGTGTCCGCGAGGAGGGGCTGATCGCGACCCCGATGCCGCTGCTGGCGATGTTCTCCGGCGGGCGCGACTCGACCTGCCTGCTCGACCTTGCCGTGGCTCTGCTGGGGGCTGGGCGGGTGAGCGCCCTGCACGTCAACTACGGCCTGCGGGCCGCCGCCGAGGAGGACGAGCGACATTGCCGGCGGCTGTGCGAGCGGCTGGGCGTCGAGCTGCACGTCCACGCCGCGGCCGGCGAGCAGCCGGGAGAGGCGGGGAACCTGCAGGCGTGGGCTCGGGATGTGCGCTACCGGGAGGCCGGGCGGCTGGCCGCCGAGCTGGACGCCCTGATCGCCACCGGGCACACCGCCAGCGACCAGGTCGAGACGATCGTCTACCGGCTGGCCGCCTCCCCGGGACGCCGCGCGCTGCTGGGGATGCCCGCCAGGGAGGGTCGCCTGGTGCGTCCCCTGCTGGGGGTCACCCGCGAGCAGACGGCGGCCTACTGCCGCGAGCGCGGCCTGCCCTGGCGCGAGGACGAGAGCAACAGCGACGAGCGCTTCGCCCGCACCCGTGTGCGCGACGGGGCGCTGCCGGCGCTGCGGGCGGTCCACCCGGCGGCGGAGTCGAACCTGCTGCGGACGGCCGCCTTGCTGCGCGAGGAGACCGAGCTGCTCGACGGGCTCGTCGCGGCCGAGCTGGACGGCGCCAGCAGCATCGAGACGGCCCGTCTGCGGGGGCTCCCGGCGGCGCTCGCGCGGATGGTGGTGGTGCGCCTGGCCGAGACCGCGGCCGGCACGTACGTGCCCCAGGCCGGCGGTCGCGTGGAGGAGATCCTCGCGCTCGACGAGCGGGGCGGGCGGGCCGAGCTGCACATCGGGGGCGGGGTGGGGGCGGTCGTCCAGGCAGGCGTGCTGGAGATCGTGAGGCTGCCGCCGCGGCAGGGTTAGACTGCCTCAGGTGACCACGCTCGCGCGCGTCTCACCGCCGCCCACGGTCGGCGAAACGCTTGTGGGCGAGGAGGATCTGCGCCGGCGGGTGGCAGAGCTGGGGGAGCAGATCTCGCGCGACTACGCGGGCCGCTCGCTGCTGCTGGTGGGGGTGCTGAAGGGCGCCGTCTTCTTCCTCAGCGACCTGATGCGCTACATCGATATCCCGGTCGAGGTCGACTTCATGGCCGTTGCCTCCTACGGCTCGGCGACCGACTCCTCGGGCGTGGTCCGGATCCTGAAGGACCTCGACGCCGCCATCGAAGGGCGGGACGTGTTGATCGTCGAGGACATCGTCGACTCCGGCCTGACGCTGCAGTACCTGCTTCGCAACCTCGGCTCACGCAACCCCCGCAGCCTCGAGGTGTGTGCCCTGCTGACCAAGCCCGCCCGGCGCAAGGTCGAGCTCCCGAGCCGCTATGTCGGCTTCGAGATTCCCGACCGCTTTGTCGTCGGATACGGCCTCGACTACGCCGAGCAGTACCGCAACCTGCCCTTCGTGGCGGTCCTCGAGTCCTCCTGAATGGCCCGTCGCGGGGCCCCGGCGGGGGCGCTGCAGGCCCAAGAAATCAAGGGATGCCGTGGTAGGCTAGGTGGCCGGTCGTCCGAGTGCCCGGGCGGCCCCGGAACACCGAGGAACCTGCAATGAGCCGCTTCTTCAAGAGCGCAGCATTCCCGATCTTGATCGTGGTGGTGCTCGCATTCCTGGCGGTGAAACTGGTCAATCCGGGCCCGTCCCACTCCCGGCCCCACAGCTACCAGACGCTGATCTCGAAGGAACTCCCGAACGGCGAAGTCGCCTCGGTTCAGTTCAAGAACAAGGGCAAAGCCCTCGAAGTCAAGCTCAAGAACAAAGAATCCTGGGAAGGCGGGTACGTCGAAGCCGCCGCCCCCGAACTGATCAAAGAACTCCACAACTACGGGGTCTCCTACAGCATCGAATCGGAAAAGAGCAGCGCGCTGCTCTCGCTGCTGACCTACATCATCCCGTTCGTCCTGTTCTTCGGGTTCTGGATCTTCCTCATGAACCAGGTCCAGGGCGGGGGCTCGAAAGTGATGTCGTTCGGCAAGTCCCGCGCCAAGCGCATGTCGGCCGATTCGCCGAAGATCACCTTCCGCGACGTGGCCGGCGTCGACGAGGCGGTCGAGGAGCTCCACGAGATCAAGGAATTCCTCGAGAATCCAAAGAAGTTCCAGGCGCTGGGGGCCCGGATTCCCACCGGGGTGCTCCTGTACGGGCCACCCGGCACGGGCAAGACGCTGCTGGCACGGGCCGTCGCGGGCGAGGCGGGCGTGCCGTTCTTCTCGATCTCCGGCTCGGACTTCGTGGAGATGTTCGTCGGCGTCGGCGCCTCCCGCGTACGGGACCTGTTCGAGCAGGCCAAGCAGAACAGCCCGTGCATCATCTTCATGGACGAGATCGACGCCGTCGGACGCCACCGCGGGGCCGGGCTCGGCGGGGGCCACGACGAGCGCGAGCAGACCCTCAACCAGCTGCTCGTCGAGATGGACGGCTTCGAGGCGAAGGACAACATCATCATGATCGCCGCCACCAACCGGCCGGACATCCTCGACCCGGCGCTGCTGCGCCCCGGGCGCTTCGACCGCCAGATCGCGGTGGACCGCCCCGACCGCAAGGGCCGGGCGAAGATCCTCGAGGTTCACACCCGCGGCAAGCCGCTGGCGAAGGTGATCGACATCGACGCCCTCGCCGGCCAGACCCCCGGCTTCACCGGTGCCGACCTGTCGAACCTGATCAACGAGGCCGCCCTGCTGGCGGCCCGTACGGGCAAGCGCGAAATCGGCCAGGAAGAGCTCGAGGAGGGGATCATGCGCGTGATCGCCGGCCCCGAGAAGAAGACCCGGGTGATGAGCGAGAAAGAGCGCCTGATCACCGCCTACCACGAGATGGGCCACGCGCTCGTGGGGCATTTCCTCGAGCACTCCGACCCGGTCCACAAGATCTCGGTGATCTCACGCGGCCAGGCCCTCGGCTACACGATCTCGATGCCCCAGGAGGACCGCTTCCTCACCACGCGCGCGGAGCTCGAGGACGCGATGGCGATGACCCTCGGCGGGCGCGCCGCCGAGGAGCTCACCTTCGGCGAGATCACCACCGGCGCCTCCAACGACATCGAGAAGGTCACCGCCACCGCCAAGCAGATGGTGATGCGCTTCGGGATGAGCCAGAAACTCGGCCCGCGGGTCTTCGGCCACGACCACGGCCAGCCGTTCCTGGGCCGCGAGTTCTCGACCGAGCCCGACTACTCCGACGAGATCGCGCGCGAGATCGACGACGAGGTCCGCCGCATCATCGAGTCCGCCCACCAGCGGGCGCGGGCGATCCTCGCCGAACACAAGAACGACCTCGCGAACATCTCCACGATCCTCGTCAAGCGCGAGACGATCGAGAAGGAGGAGTTCCTCGCTCTGCTCGCGGGCAAGAGCGAGACGGAGGTGTTCGGCGCCGACGAGGGATCCACCCCGCAGCTGCCCTCCGCGCCGGAGCCGGTCGGCGAGCGGGCTCCCGAGCGCGAGACGCCGCGGACCCTGCCGCGTCCCGGTCTGGCGGGCGGCACCGCCGAGATGCGCGCGGACGAACAGCAACCGCCGAAGCCGCTCTAGCGGTCCGGCGGCTCCCGCCGCCAGCCGCCGGGGCCGCACCGCGGCCGTCCGCCCGAGCCCGTGAGGGATAGCGTGCCCGCCGTGGCCCCCTACCGGCTGATGGGGATCATCAACGTGACCCCCGACTCGTTCTCCGACGGGGGCCGCTTCCTGGCGCCCGCGGCGGCGCTCGACCAGGGCCGCGTGCTGGCCGCCCAGGGAGCCGAGATCCTCGACGTCGGGGGCGAGTCCACGCGTCCGGGGGCCGAGCCGGTGGCGGCCACGGAGGAGCTGCGCCGTACGGTGCCGGTGCTCCAGGCGCTGGCCGGAGCGGACCTCGGGGTGAGGCTGTCGATCGACACCACCAAGGCGGAGGTCGCGGCGGCCGCGATCGCGGCCGGGGCCACGATCGTCAACGACGTCAGCGCCCTGCGGGCGGATCCCGAGATGGCCGGGCTGGTGGCCGCCAGCGGGGTCGAGTGCTGCCTGATGCACATGCTCGGCGGGCCCCGCACGATGCAGAAGGAACCCCGCTACGGCGGCGACGTGGTGGACGAGGTCAAGGCGTTCCTGCAGGAGCGGCTGGCGTTCGCGGTGGCGGCCGGCATTCCCGAGCAGCGGATCGTGCTCGACCCCGGGATCGGCTTCGGCAAGACGCTCGCCCACAATCTCGCCCTGCTCGGGCGCCTGCACGAGCTCCTGGCACTCGGCCGCCCGATCCTGATCGGCACCTCCCGCAAGAGCTTTCTGGGGCTGCTCGGCGCTCGCGCACACGGGCTGACGGAGCCGCTCGCGGCCGATCGCAGGCTGCCGGGAACGCTCGCCACCTGCGTGCTCGCGCTCGAGCGGGGAGCCAGTATCTTCCGCGTCCACGAGGTCGCCGAGGTCGCCGAGGCGCTGGCCGTGGCGGCTGCTACGTTGGGCGGCGATGGACGGTGAGGAGCCGCTTGAGGGCGGGGACGATCTGGACGACGAGGATGCTCACGAGATCGACGAGGACCGCGAGGAGGCGGCCGAGTCGGTCACCGTCGAGATCAGCGGGCTGTCGCTCTACACCCATCACGGGCTCACCGAGGCCGAGCGCGAGATCGGTCAGCGGCTGGTGATCGACCTGCGCCTCGACGTCGGCGAGAGTGACGCCACCGTGACCGACTCGATCGAGGACACGGTCGACTACGCCGAGGTCTGCAACACCGTCGCGCTGCTCGCCCAGCAGCGTTCGCACCGCACCCTGGAGAGACTCTGCAGCACGATCGCCGACCGGCTGCTGGCCGACTACGAGCTGGAAGGCGTGTGGGTCAAGGCCTCCAAGCCCGAGCCCCCGATCGCCCTGAGCGTGGACGAAGTCTCGGTCGAGGTCTGGCGGGAAGCCCAGTGAGCGCCTCCGCCTTCCGCGCCGCCGTCGAGCGCATGGACGTCGAGGCGATCTCCTCGCAGCTGGCCGAGGATGTCGTGTTCCACAGCCCCGTCACCTTCCACCCCTTCCTCGGGCGCAAGGACGTGACCCGCCTGCTGGAGCTCGTGTCGCAGACCTTCAGCGACTTCCGCTACACCGACGAGCTCACCGTCGATGGTGCCGAGGCGCTCGTGTTCCGGGCCAGCGTCGGTGACCGCGAGCTCGAGGGCATTGACCTGCTGCGCTTCGACGAGGACGGCCTGATCAGCGACTTCACGGTCTTCATCCGTCCGCTCTCGGCGCTGGTGCCGTTCGCCCAGGCGATGGGCGAGAAGGCCGCCGCGGCCGGCCTGCAGACGCGCCGGGACTGAAGGCCCGCAGATGACCGGGCCCGCGCGCCCAGCGCGCGTCGCGAGGACGGGACTGCTCGGACTGGGCTCCAACGTCGGCGAGCGCCGCACCCACCTGCAGGCGGCGGTCCTGGCGCTGCCCGGCGCCGGCGTGGAGGTGCTGGCGAGCTCCTCCACCTACGACACCGACCCGGTCGGGGAGGTGGTCGACCAGCGCAGCTTCCTGAACGCCTGCCTGCGGGTCCGCACCGAGTTCGAGCCGCTGGAGCTGCTCACGGCCGTCAAGGAGCTCGAGCGCAGCCTCGGGCGCAGCGGCGGTGGGCGCCGCCACGGCCCACGTACGATCGACATCGACATCCTGCTGCTGGGGGAGCTGGAGTTGCGTCATGAGCTGATGACGCTCCCGCACGAGCAGCTGCTGGCGCGGCGCTTCGTGCTGATTCCGGCGCTCGAGCTGGACCTCGAGCTGAGGACCCCCGCCGGAGAGCGCCTGGCCGACGCCCTCGCCACGCTCGACGTCAGCGAGGGCGTGGTGTGGGCGGGTCCGCCGCTGGAGCCGGCGGGCGCCTGAGGCCGTGCACGGGCCAGCCCGCGTCGCGGCGGGGCGTGCTCGCCTAGGCCTGGGCGGGCGCGGGTATCCACTCCGCCGGCAGCGCGCCCGGCGGGACTTCGCCGCGCAGCGGCGGGAAGTAACGGCTCAGCGCGGCGGCCGGGCGGCCATCGATCAGCGGGAGCACGTCGCGGATGCTCGCCAGCAGGCGGATCGTGGAGCCGATCTGCAGGTCGGCGGCGTTGGGCGCCTGGCCCCCCAAGAGGCCGTCGTCGACCCAGTCGTCGATCCGCTGCAGCTGGGCGGGCAGCCCCAGCAGGTCGGCGCGGGCGTTCTCGTCGCGGGCCTTGTTGCGCAGCGCCATCGCGCGGGCGATGAGCGGCTGGCTGGGGCGCAGCATCCACAGGGGCAGGGGCAGCTCGTCGGGGTCGGCGTAGCTCTCCATCGCCCGCGGGTTGCGCAGGAAGGCGGCGTCGATCAGCCTGCGGGGCACCGCCTGGAATACCTCGTCGCCCCAGCGCTCGGCCTCCAGCACGCGGGCGTAGCGGGCATCCCCCGGGGCGGGCAGCAACGGAGGCTCGGGGGCGAGCTCGTCGACGCGGTGCATGATCGCCCGCGAGCCGGCCAGCCGCTGCCCGTCCACGCGCATCCCGGGCACGGTCACCCCGCCGTACAGCAGCGGGCCCACCAGCACCTGCGAGAGGGGCAACAGCTCGACCCGCTTGTAGTCGATCCCCTTGAGCTCGAGCGCGGCTTCCACGGCCGCGCACGGATGGGAGGCGGGGACCACGTACAGCTTGGGTGCACTCGCGGGCATCGGGGGGCCGAGCATAATGGGCGCCGATGCTCCTGGCCGTGGACGTCGGCAACACCCAGACCCACTTCGGCGCCTTCGAGGGCGAGCGCCTGGTCGAGCACTGGCGTTTTGCCACCGTGCGCCAGTCCACGGCCGACGAGCTCGGGGCGGCCCTGCGCAACCTGCTCGAGCTGAGGGGCTGCTCGTTCACGGAGCTGGACGCCTCGATCGTGTCCTCGACGGTCCCCCAGCTGGAGCCGGAGTGGACCGAGATGGCGCGCCGCTACCTGGGCCACGAGATGCTGGCCGTCGGCCCCGGCACCCGCACCGGCATGGCGATCCGCTACGACAACCCGAGGGAGATCGGCGCCGACCGGCTCGTCAACGCGGTCGCCATCCGGGAGCGCTTCGGCGGCCAGGCCGTGTGTGTGGACTTCGGCACCGCCACCACCTTCGACGTCGTCTCCCGCGAGGGCGAGTACCTCGGCGGCTCGCTGATGACCGGTATCGAGATCTCCCTCGAAGCCCTCTCCGAGCGCGGGGCGAGGCTGCCGAAGGTGGACCTCGCGCCACCCCGCAGCGTGATCGGCAAGAACACGATCGACGCGATCCGCTCGGGGGTCGTGTACGGCTACGCCGGCGCCATCGACGCGATCCTGCGGCGCCTGTTCGACGAGCTCGGCGAACGCGCCCCCGTGATCGCCACCGGTGGGCTGGCGTCGCTGGTGGTGCCTTTCACCGAGGAGATCGAGGAGGTCGACGAACTCCTCACGCTGACCGGCCTGCGCCTGCTGCACGAGCGCAACTCCTAGTCACAATGCAGGAGATGGACGGCCAGCGCACGCTGCGGGAAGGCTGGAAGCTCGGGTCCCTGGAGGTCCCCAACCGGGTGATGCTGGCCCCGCTGGCGGGCATCGGGAACTGGTTCGTACGCCTGCAGGCCAAGCGCTACGGCGCCGGCATGGCGGTCTCGGAGATGGTCTCCACCTACGCCATCCACTACCGCAACCGCAAGACCTGCGAGGAGATGCTGCGCATCGATCCCCGTGAGCGCGAGGGCGGGCCGGTGGCGATCCAGCTGTTCGGCGAGGACCCCGAGATGATGCGCTCCGCGGCCGCCTACGTGGCCGCCGTGGGGGCGGACGCGATCGACATCAACATGGGGTGCCCTGTCCCGAAGGTCGCCAAGACCGGCGCCGGTGCGGCCCTGCTATCCGACCCCGAGCGCGCCCTCGCCGTGGCCTCGGCGGCCGTCCAGGGGGCCTCCGAAGCGAGCCCCTCGGCGCCGCCCCCGGTGACCGCCAAGCTGCGTTCGGGGATGCGCGCAGGAGACACGAGTGGCTTCGATCTGGCCCACCGACTGGTGGACGAGGCCGGGGTCGCAGCGATCGCCTTCCACGCGCGCCCGGCGGCCGTCCAGCACAAGGGCACCCCCGACTACGAGCTGGTCGCGGAGCTTTCCCGCAGCCTGCCCGCACCGGTGATCCTGACCGGCGGCCTGAACGATGCCGAGGAGGTTCGGGCGGCCTTCCAGCGCACGGGCGTGACGGCCGTGATGCTGGCCCGCGGCGTGCTCGGCAACCCGTGGCTGTTCCGCGAGCTGCTCAGCGGCGAGGAGCACCGGCCGAGCCCCGAAGAGGTCCGCTGCGAGCTCGAGTGGACGATGGCGCGCGCCGGCGAGCACCTCGGGCCAGAGCGGGGCGCCCGTTACGCGCGCAAGTTCTACCCTTGGTTCGTGGAGCGCCTCGGACTCGCCCCGGGCCCCGCCCGGGCCCTCCAGGAGGAGCTCCAGCGGGCCCCCACCCTGGAGCGGGCGCGAGCGCTGCTGAGCGACGCCGTCCGGCCCGCAGCCGCGGTCGCCTGAGGCCCCGAAGAGGCCCTCGCGGGGGTGCCGCGCCGCGCCCGGGACCCCGCCCAGGGGGGCGCTATACTGCTGCGCCGCTGAAGGGCCCCGCGGCCGACGGCCCCGTTCGCAAGAGCGGGGTTTTTGTGTCCCCCGCCGCGGGAGCAAAACTCGCTAGCGAGGCTCGAATGCCGAAAGACGTGATCCTCACCCCAGCAGGTCTGCAGAAGCTCAAAGACGAGCTCGACGTGCTCCAGACGAAGAAGCGACGCGAGGTCGCCGAGCGGATCAAGGAGGCGCGGGAGTTCGGCGACATCGCCGAGAACTCCGAGTACGACGACGCCAAGAACGAGCAGGCCATGCTCGAGGCCCGCATCGCCCAGCTGGCGGAGAAGCTGCGGATGGCGAGCGTGATCGAGGCCAAGGACCTGTCGACAGACGTGGTCCAGATCGGCTCGGTGGTACACGTCAAGGACGAGAAGACCGGCAAGTCGGTGAAGTACACGATCGTCGGCTCGGCCGAGTCCAAGCCCGACCAGCACAAGCTCTCCAACGAGTCCCCGGTCGGCCGCGCCCTGCTCGGGCACAAGCGCAATGACATCGTCGCGGTGAAGGTTCCGCGCGGACCCGCGCGGAAGCTCAAGATCACCAAGATCGACGTCGGCCTCGAGTAGGCTCGCCCCCGGCATGGGCGCAACCGAGCAGCCGCCAGCGGCCGGCGAGCCGGGGCGTCACGGCCTGCAGGAGCTGATCGAGGAACGCCGCGCGAAGGGGCAGCGGCTGCGGGAGTCCGACGCCGAGTCCTTCCCCTACGAGTTCCCCGGCGTCGAGCCGATCGAGCGGGTGCTGGCGGACTACGAGCACCTGCAGACCGGCGAGGAGACCGATGACCGTCACCGCGTGGCGGGTCGCGTCCTGGCGATCCGCCGGGGTGGCAGGGCGGGCTTCCTGGACCTCGTGGACCGCACCGGCAAGATCCAGCTCCACGCCCGCCAGGACGTGCTCGGCAAGGACGCCTTCAAGCGCCTGACGACGCTCGACAGCGGCGACCTGATCGGCGTCGACGGAGCGCCCCTGCGCAGCCGCCACGGCGAGTTGACCCTGCGCGTGGACTCCTACGTGGTGCTCGGCAAGGCGCTGCGCCCGCCGCCGGAGAAGCACCACGGGCTCAGCGACGTCGAGACGCGCCTGCGGCGGCGCGAGCTCGACCTGATCGCCAACGAGCCCACCCGGCGGCTGTTCATCGACCGCGCCCGGATCATCTCGGCGGTGCGCTCCTACCTGGACGAGAACGGCTTCGTGGAGGTCGAGACACCGGTCCTGCAGCCGCTCTACGGCGGCGCCCTGGCGCGGCCGTTCACGACCCACCACAACGCGCTCGACCGCGACCTGTACCTGCGGATCGCGACCGAGCTGTACCTCAAGCGCCTGCTGGTGGGCGGGCTGGAGCGCGTGTACGAGCTCGGCAAGGACTTCCGCAACGAGGGCCTCTCGACCAAGCACAACCCCGAGTTCACGATGGTCGAGTGGTACGAGGCCTACGCGGACTACGGCAGCGAGGCCGAGCGCCTGCAGGAGATCGTGCGCCGGGCCGCCCTCGCCGTCGCCTACGAGGGCGAGCTCGACTTCGCCTCCCCGTGGCGGCGGGTGACGTTCTTCGAGGCCGTCGCCGAGGCCACCGGCATCGAGCTGGGCGCCGACCGCGAGGCCTCCGCGCTGGCGCAGCTCATCACCGCCCGCGGGCTCGAGGTGAAGGTCGAGGGGGCGAGCTGGGGGCAGATGGCCGACGACCTGCTCTCCAAGTACGTCGAGCCTCGCCTACAGCAGCCGACCTTCGTGCTCGACTACCCCGTCGAGCTGTCCCCGTTCGCGCGGGCCCATCGCGAGCAGCCGGGCCTGGTAGAGCGCTGGGAGTCGTTCGCGGGCGGGATGGAGATCGCCAACGCCTTCAGCGAGCTCACCGACCCCGACATCCAGCGCGAGCGCTTCGAGGCCCAGCAGCGCCTGCAGGAGCAGGGCGAGGAGGAGTCCCAGCCCTACGACGAGGGCTTCGTGGAGGCTCTCGAGCAGGGGATGCCGCCGGCCGGGGGGGTGGGCCTCGGAATCGATCGCCTGGTGATGCTGCTGACGGGCCGGGACTCGATCCGCGAGGTCGTCCTGTTTCCCGCACTACGCGGGTGAAAGGCCCGCATTTGGCGGCTGACAGGCGCCCGCGAGCGGTCAAGGACACCCCTCGAGGTGCCGATGAAGCCGACAAAAGCGGGGAAGCCGGTTGGTAGACTGACGCCCAAGCAGAAACGGGACCACATCTCCACCGAGGCGCCGTCCTAGCAGGAAGGACTCACAGCATGTTCGAGCGATTCACAGAACGGGCCCGCCAAGTGGTCGTCCTGGCCCAGGAGGAGGCCCGGACCCTCAAGCACAACTACATCGGCACCGAGCACATCCTGCTCGGGCTGCTGCGCGAGGAGGAGGGTCTCGCAGCCCGCGTGCTCGAGAGCCTCGACATCACCGTCGAGCGGGTGCGCGCCCAGGTGGTTCGCATCGTCGGCTCCGGCGAGGAGGTCACCTCCGGTCAGATCCCGTTCACCCCCCGCGCCAAGAAGGTGCTCGAGCTGGCCCTGCGTGAGGCGCTCAGCCTCGGCCACAACTACATCGGCACCGAGCACATCCTGCTCGGGCTGGTGCGTGAGAACGAGGGCGTGGCGGCCCGCATCCTGCTCGACTTCGACGCCGACTCCGAGAAGATCCGCAACGAGGTCATCCGCATGCTGTCCGGTCCCGGCGGGCGCCGCCAGGGTCAGTCAAGCGGCGGCGGTGGCGGTGGAGGCGCCCCGGGCGAGGGCAAGAAGTCCTCGAAGCTGCTCGACCAGTTCGGGCGCAACCTGACCAAGCTGGCATCCGAATCGAAGCTCGACCCGTGCGTCGGGCGCGAGACCGAGATCGAGCGGATCATGCAGATCCTCTCCCGGCGCACGAAGAACAACCCCGTGCTGGTCGGAGAGCCCGGCGTCGGCAAGACCGCCGTGGTGGAGGGGCTGGCGCAGCGGATCACGAGCTCCGAGGTGCCCGAGCTGCTCAAGAACAAGCAGATCTACACGCTCGACCTGGCCGCCCTGGTGGCCGGGTCCAAGTACCGCGGCGAGTTCGAGGAGCGCCTGAAGAAGGTGATGAAGGAGATCACCCAGCGCGGGGACATCATCCTGTTCATCGACGAGCTCCACAACCTCGTCGGCGCGGGTGCCGCCGAGGGTGCGATCGACGCCGCCTCGATCCTGAAGCCGGCCCTCGCCCGCGGCGAGCTGCAGACGATCGGCGCCACCACCCTGGATGAGTACCGCAAGTACCTCGAGCGCGACTCCGCCCTGGAGCGCCGCTTCCAGCAGATCCGCGTGGACGAGCCCACGATCGACCAGACCGTGGAGATCCTGCGCGGCCTGCGCGACCGCTACGAGCAGCACCACAAGGTGCAGATCACCGACGAGGCGCTGCGCGCGGCCGGCGAACTGGCCAGCCGCTACATCTCCGACCGCTTCCTGCCCGACAAGGCGATCGACCTGATCGACGAGGCCGCCTCGCGGATGCGGATCAAGTCGATGACCTCGCCGCCGGCCAACCGCGAGCTCGAGAGCGAAGTCGAGACCACGCGCCGCGACAAGGAGGCCGCGATCGAGGCCCAGGAGTTCGAGAAGGCGGCCGCCCTGCGCGACAAGGAGCGCAAGCTCACACAGAAGAAACGCGAGCTCGAGCAGGCGTGGGAATCGGGTGAGTCGGGCGAGCGTCCCGCGATCGGCGAGGAGGAGATCGCCGACATCGTCTCGATGTGGACCGGCATCCCCGTCTTCAAGCTGACCGAGGCCGAGACGCAGAAGCTGATGCGCATGGAGGACGAACTCCACAAGCGCGTGATCGGCCAGCACCCGGCGATCGAGGTGATCTCGAAGGCGATCAGGCGTTCGCGGGCGGGTCTGAAGGACCCCAAGCGCCCGACCGGGTCCTTCATCTTCCTCGGGCCCTCCGGCGTGGGCAAGACCGAGCTGGCCCGCACGCTGGCGGAGTTCCTGTTCGGCGACGACGACGCGCTGATCCGGATCGACATGTCCGAGTACATGGAGAAGCACGCCGTCTCGCGGCTGGTCGGCTCGCCCCCGGGCTACATCGGCTACGACGAGGGCGGCCAGCTGACCGAGGCCGTGCGGCGCAAGCCCTACAGCGTGCTGCTGCTCGACGAGATCGAGAAGGCCCACCCCGACGTCTTCAACATCCTGCTGCAGATCCTCGAGGACGGCCGCCTGACCGACGCCCAGGGGCGCACGGTCGACTTCCGGCACGCGATCGTGATCATGACCTCGAACATCGGCGCGGCCGAGATCGCCCGCAACACGCCGCTCGGGTTCGCCGTCTCCGACGACGAGACCGGCATCACCTACGAGGACATGAAGAACCGGATCATGGGCGAGCTGAAGAAAGTCTTCCGGCCCGAGTTCCTCAACCGCATCGACGACGTGATCGTCTTCCACAAGCTGCAGAAGGAGGAGATCAAGCAGATCGTGGAGCTGTTGCTGCTGCGGATCCGCGAGTCGATGGCCGAGCGCGAGCTGCAGCTGGAGCTGACCGAGCCCGCCAAGGACCTGCTGGTCGAAAAGGGCTGGGACCCGTCGATGGGAGCGCGCCCGCTGCGGCGGGCCATCCAGCGCTACATCGAGGACCCGCTGGCCGACTTCGTGCTGCGCGAGGAGCTGACGCCCGGCGCCACCGTGGTGGTGGATCCCGCCGAGGGCGAGGACGCGGGCGAGGTACGCCTCTCGATCGTGCAGCCCAAGAAGCAGAAGACACCTGTCGCGGTCGGCGCCGAAGGCACCGCCGAGGTGGAGCCCGACGCGGAGGCCGAGGCCCCGCCCGCGGAGCCCCCGGCCGCCGAGGAGTAGCGCTCGGGGGCGCCCGGATACGCAGAACTGCACACGAGACCAGCCAAGACTGGACTAGATCTGTCTTCCCGTCTCCGCTAGCCTGTCCCCATTCGGACGGGCGCAGGGCCGCACCGCTGAAGGGGGACGGGCTGCATGACGCGCAAGTTGGCTAGGGCAGTTGGGATCGCGGCTGTCGTGGCGTTCGGCCTGCTGGCGCTCACTTCGGCCGTCCAGGCGGCAGAATTCGGCCGCTGCGTGAGCAAGTCCAACGGCGAATACGCCAACGAAGGCTGCACCGACCAGGCCGCGGCCCCGCACTCAGGGTCCTTCGAATGGGAGGCTCCCGAAAGTGGCTTCGACGCCACATTCGGGGCGACCGTCGGCGAAACCCCGTCGATCCCCGCCACCACGACATGCAAAGAAGGCACCGCTACCGGGACGGTCACCGGACCGAAGACCTCGCAGGTGGTCGACACCTTTGCGTTCTGTGAGGCGGGGGGGAAACAATGCCACACCCTCAACACCGCCACGGCAGGGGAAATCCGCACCTTTACGCTTGAAGGCGTGCTGATCGAACACGGTGAAAAAGGCTTGAGCGACAAAGAACCGGAACCGGGTGAAGTGTGGGACGAGTTCGCGAACCAGCACGGCGCCGAAGCGCCGCTGGTCGACACATACCTCTGTGAAGGCTTCGGCTACTTCCTCTTGAAGCAGTGGGTCGGCGCAAGCATCACGCCTGTCAACGTCATGGCGAGCCAGGTCACGGAGGACTACGAACCAGAACGCGGCGAACAGGGCCTGCTGTCGACCGGCTGCGAAAACTCGAACTTCACGAAATGCTACTGGGAAAATCAGGCCGCCACGTTGACCTCGGAAGCCACGATCTTCGCCCCGGAACCCTTCGAGATCCGAACCGATGAACCGCCCGCCGCGCCGCCCGAAGTCGCCACCGGGGCGGCGACGGAAGTGACAGACGAAACGGCTACGGTCGGCGGGTATATCGTCCCGAACGGCGAACCGGTGACCGAATGCAAGTTCGAATTTGGCCCGGGCGAAGGAGGAGCACACGAAGAACGAGTCTGCTCCTCGCTTCCGGGCCCAGGCCATAGTCGCGTTCAGGTGTCGGCCCAGCTTCCCGCGGGCCTCGCCTCGAACACTGAATTCTTCTTCCGCATCGCGGCCACCACGAAACTCGGAACGCGACGGGGCTCTTGGAGCACGTTCACCACGCTGCAGACGAGCAAAACCGCTGATACCACCAACCCGGCGGTGCCCGCCAAAGCGACCGACGGTCAGCTCTCGGTGGAAGCGAGCGGTGGCACCGGCGGTGTGACCATCGGCCATTACGGTGAAGACATCGGGGGGCCCGCCCTGGCGCTCGCCAAGGGCTCCTACTTCCAGGTGTACCGCAGCGTCGGCGCGACCTTCACGAAGGTCGAATACTCAGACTGCGAACTCGGCGGCGCGAAGACGCTGTGGTGGGATGACCCGGCCACCGGCTGGGAACCGATCACCGAACCGACGGCGGTCTACGACGAAGCAACGAAATGCGTCACCGTCACAGCCACGGCAAACAGTCGCCCCAGCATCGCCCAGCTGTCAGACCCCCGGCACGTCGGGGGCCCCACGGCCAGCGAGGAATTCGGCCAATGCGTGCCCGCCAAGCACGGCCACTTCGCAGACCTCGCTTGCACGACGGAAGACGTCAAGGAAAAGAACGGGATCAGGAGCTACAAGGGCAAGTACGAATGGCACCCGGCCCCGGTCGGCTGCTTCGCACTCAAGCACGGCCGCTACGCCAACAGCGAATGCACGAGCGTCGACGAAAAGAAGGGCAAGCCGAAGGGCAGCTATGAACAGGGGCAGAGCACGTTCACCGGCAGCGGCGGGGCGGCCACCCTCGTTGCGACCGGGCTGACGTCCATCACGTGCCAGGCCAGCAGCTCGACCGGCGCGTGGCGCGAGCCCAACGAGGCCCTGCTGCAGATCACCTTCACCGGCTGCACGAGCGGGGGCGCGAAATGCTCAAGCGAGGGCCAGCAGGGGGCTGGGACGATCGTCACCGAACCGCTTGAAAGCTACACCTACGAAGAAGCCTCGAGGTACTACGCCGCGTTTGCCGGGAGCCCGATCGCGAGCTTCAGCTGCTCGGGCCCGAGGCTCACGCTGAGCGGGGCGACCGGCGGGCAGCTAACGGTGGTGCCGAATGCATCTGCCACCGCCAGCGAATCTGCCTTCGGACAGGGGCTCGGCGAACAGGCGCTGGTGCTCGAAGAAGCCCAGGGCAAGAGCTACCCGGCCACGCTGACGGGCACGTTCCAGACGGTCGACGCACAGGCGACCGAGCTGCGCGCGAAGCCCTAACGGGCCGTCTCCACCGCCCCCTAGCCTTGCTGATTGCATGGCCAGGGCCGCGACAGTCCACGTCTGCTCGGAGTGCGGGGTCTCCTCCGCGCAGTGGCGCGGGCAGTGCCCCGGCTGCGGCGCCTGGAACACGCTCGTGGAGGAGCGCGTGGAGCCCGTCCCGCGCGGGCGGGGCCGCACTGGCGCGGGGACGCCGGGCGCCGGCAGGTCCGGCCCCTCGCAGGTACGCCTGCTGGGGGATGTCGGCGCGAGCCCGCTGGCACGGCTGCCGACCGGCACGGGCGAGCTCGACCGCGTGCTCGGAGGTGGCCTGGTCCCCGGCTCGCTGGTGCTGCTCGGAGGGGCCCCCGGAATCGGCAAGTCGACGCTCACGAACATGGTGCTCGCCCATCTGGAGCACGCCGGCGTGAGCACCCTCTACGTCAGCGGCGAGGAGTCGGCCGAGCAGGTCAGGCTGCGGGCCGAGCGCCTGGCCGGTGAGGGCGCCGCCGCCGGCTCCGGCGAGGATGCCCGCCAGAGCGCCCTGCGCGTGCCGGTGCTGGCCGAGACCGGCCTGGAGCGGGTGCTCGAGGTGCTGTATGAGCGCCGCCCACAGGTGTGCGTGATCGACTCGGTCCAGACCCTCTCCTGCGCGGAGCTGGGCGGGGCGCCGGGGACCGTGGGCCAGGTCCGGGAGGTCACCGCGAGGCTGCTGCGGGTGGCCAAGGAGCAGGCCATCGCGGTGATCCTGGTGGGCCACGTCACCAAGGAGGGATCGCTGGCGGGACCGAGGGTGCTCGAGCACATGGTCGACTGCGTGCTGCAGTTCGAAGGCGAGCGCGAGCGCCCCTACCGCGAGCTGCGAGCGCTGAAGAACCGCTTCGGATCGACCAGTGAGGCGGCCCTGTTCGAGATGCGCGAGGCCGGGTTGATCGAGGTGCTGGACGCCTCCGCCCGCTTCGTGGCGGACGCCACCTGCGCCCCGGGCGGGGTCGTGCTGGCGACGATGGAGGGCTCGCGGCCGCTGCTGGTGGAGGTCCAGGCGCTGGTGGCGCCCTCGGAGCTCGAGCAGCCGCGCCGGGTGGTGTCGGGCCTGCACCGCAACCGGCTGGCGCTCGTGCTGGCGATCCTGACCCGTCACGGGCGCGTCCGGACGGGCGCCTGCGACGTGTTCGTGAACGTCGTCGGAGGGGTGCGCCTGGAGGAGCCGGGCACGGATCTGGCCGTGGCCCTGGCGGTCGCCAGCGCGGCCCACGGCAAGCCCCTCGGGGGTGCCCCCCGGGCGTGCTTCGGCGAGCTGGGCCTGACCGGCGAGCTGCGCTGGGTGGGTCACCCCGAGCGGCGCCTGGCGGAGGCCGAGCGCCACGGCCTGAAGGACGTGATCGCGCCTCCCGGCAGCGGGCCCGCGGCCTGCGAGGCGGCGACCCTGCGCGAGGCGCTTGCCCTGGCGCTCGGGTCCCCTCCGTCGGAGGGGGAAGCCCCGGCGGAGCTGCGGGGCGCCGGCAGGCTTGCCGCCTAGCCCCGAAACCCGCACCCGCGCTCATCTGCGACGGGTTCGACCCCGCGCAGCCTAGGCGCGGCCTAAATGGCAGATGTCCTAGAATTAAGGACTGTGGCACCCAGGTCCGGCGAAGATCTCGACAGTGAGGTAAGACCGGATCCGGGGCTAATGCGGGCGCTCGAGATGATCGCGCCCGGGACAGCTCTGCGGGAGGGGATCGACAACATCCTCCACGCCCGCACCGGCGGCCTGATCGTGATCGGAGAGCCGGAAGACCTGAGCTTCCTGAACTCCGGTGGCATCAAGCTCGACATTGACTACACACCCGCCTTCCTCTACCAGCTGGCCAAGATGGACGGCGCCATCATCCTCAACGCGAACGCGACCAAGGTGACGATGGCCAACGTCCAGCTGATGCCGGATCCGACGATCCTCTCCCACGAGACCGGCACCCGCCACCGCACCGCCGAGCGCGTCTCCAAGCAGACCGACGCGCTCGTGATCGCCATCTCCCAGCGCCGGGAGGTCGTGTCCGTGTACGTGGACGGGGTCAAGTACATCCTCGAGGACATCCCCGTGGTGCTGGCGAAGGCCAACCAGGCGCTCGCCACGCTCGACAAGTTCCGCTCCCGCCTGGACCAGGTCGCCACGCGCCTGACCGCGCTGGAGTTCGAGGGCGGTGCCACCCTGCACGACGTCCTCACCGTGCTTCAGCGCTCGGAGCTGGTCACGCGGATGGCGGTCGAGATCGAGCGCTACATCGTCGAGCTCGGCAGCGAGGGCCGCCTGATCGAGATGCAGCTCGAGGAGACGATGGTGGGGGCGGCGGCGGAGAAGTCCGCGCTTGTTAGGGATTACCTGGCCGATGACTCCGACGAGGTGTTCGCCCTCGCGCTGGAGGAAATCGGCAAGCTCGCCCACCAGGACCTGCTCGACTTCGGACGCCTGGCAGAGCTGCTGGGCTATGACCGCAAGCTGAACACGCTCGACTACCCCGTGGCCCCGCGCGGATACCGCGTTCTGGGCCGGATCCCGAGGCTCCCGAAGCTGGTCGTGACCAGCATCGTGACCGAATTCGGAGGCCTGGACGAGCTGCTCGCGGCCAGCGACTCGGAGCTGGAGGGCGTCGAGGGCGTCGGCGAGATCAGGGCGAAAGACATCCGCGAGGGCCTGCGCCGGCTGCAGGAGCTGAACCTCGTGGACCGCTACCTACAGACTTAGATCAAACGGCGGCCCACAGGGGCGCCCAGGCAACAGGAGGTACACCGATTCCGGTTCGAGAAACTGACGAAGTAGTGCTCAACGAAGAGCTCGTGCAGACGCGCGAGGTGGAGTACATCGAGTTCGAGCTTGGAGACCACGTCGTCTACCCGCACCATGGCGCGGGCAAGGTGATGAAGAAGGAGGACATGGAGATCATGGGTGAGCGGCGCGAGTACCTCACCATCAAGATCCTCCACAACGACATGACGGTGCGGGTCCCCACCGAGAATGCCGCCCTGGCGGGCCTCAGGAGAGTGATCGACGAAGAGACCGTCAAGAAAGTCCTCGACGTGCTCCGGGACGAAGTCTCGGAGATGCCCAAGAACTGGAACCGCCGCTTCAAGCACAATCGGGACAAGATCAAGACCGGTGACATCTACGAGCTCGCCGAGGTCGTTCGCAACCTCTCGCTGCGCGAGAGCGAGAAGGGCCTCTCGACCGGTGAGAAGCAGATGTTCACGCGCACCAAGAAGATCCTCGCGTCCGAGCTGATGTATGCGCTCGACAAGGACGAGGAAGAGGCCGAGAACTATCTCGACGAACTACTCGCGGATTCGGCCAGCCAGCAGCTGGCGATGGCCGGCGCGAAGTAGCGAGGCTTTCACGCACGCGGCAGCACGAGCTCTGCCGCGTGCGCGAGTGCCCCATCGAAGATGGCCCTCGCCCTGATCGTCGCTGCCGGCAGCGGCGATCGGCTCGGGGCGAGCGTGCCGAAGGCCCTGGTCCCGCTGCAGGGCAGGCCGATGATGCAGTGGAGCATCGACGCCCTGCGGGCCGTGCCCGCGATCGATGAGATCGTGCTCTCCCTGCCCGCCGGCGCGAGCCCTCCCGAGGGGGTCACGGGCGTCCGCGGCGGGACCGTGCGATCGGAGTCGGTGCGCCTGGCGCTGGCGGCGGCCGGCCCCGGAGATCCCGTGCTCGTCCACGACGCCGCCCGCCCGCTGCTGGCGGCGGAGCTCGCCGAGCGCGTGCTGGCGGCCCTGGAGGGCGACCCCACGCTCGACGCGGCCATCGCCGCGGCCCCCGTCAGCGACACGATCAAGCGCGCCGACGCCCGCGGCAGGGTGCTCCAGACGCTCGAGCGGGCCGGCCTGTGGGCGGTGCAGACGCCCCAGGTGTTCCGCCGCGAGGCGCTCGAACGGGCCCTCGCGGTGGGCCCCGAGGAGCTCGCCCGGGCAACCGACGACGCCTGGCTGATCGAGCGGCTGGGGGGAAGCGTGGCGGTCGTGGCGTGCAGCGAGCTGAACTTCAAGGTCACCACCGCACGGGACCTGAGGCTGGCCGAGCTGGTGCTGGCCGAGCGCTCGGCCGGATCCGCGGATCCTGATTGAATCGCAGCCCCCGTGCTCAGCGACCTGCACCTGCACCTACGCCCGGACGACCCGGACGCTCCCGCCGAGGACTACTACTGCGCGGCCAATGCCGAGCGTTACCGCGAGGCGGCGGACGAGCGGGGCATCGACGAGCTGGGCGTCTCCGAGCACGTCTACCGCTTCACCCAGGCGCTGGAGATCTGGAGCCACCCGTTGTGGCAGCGCTTCGCCCACGACGACCTCGACGCCTACTGCGCGGCCGTGCGCGAGCGCACCGACCTGCTGCTGGGACTCGAGGTCGACTTCATTCCCGGCCGCGAGCAGCAGATCTCCCGGCTGCTGGAGGGGCGCAGCTTCGACTACCTGGTCGGTTCGGTGCACTTCCTCGGCGACCAGGCACTCGACATGGACGAGTTCAGCGTCTGGGAGCCGGTCTCCGGACGTGCGCCCGAGGAGGTCTGGGAACGCTACTTCCAGACGATCGCCGCCAGCGCACGCAGCGGCCTGTACGACATCATCGCCCACCCCGACCTGGTGAAGTTCTGGGGGGACCCCGGTCGGGTGCCCGGCGGGGACCTGCGCCGCTACTACGAGCCGGCCGTGGAAGCGTTCGCCGACTCCGGTGTGGCGGTGGAGCTCTCGACGGCCGGCCTGCGCAAGCCCGCCGGCGAGCTGTACCCCGCCCCCGCCTTCCTGGAACTGTGCGTCCAGGCCGGCATCCCGGTGGCGCTGTCGAGCGACGCCCACCAGCCCGCCGACGTCGGCGCGGGCTACGAGCAGGCCCTCGGGCTGCTCGAGCGCCTGGGTGTGGGCGAGCTCGCCCGCTTCCGCAACCGTGTTCGCACGATGGCGCCGATCGGCGCCGGACGGCACGCCGGGTAACGGGCTTGACGATGGTCGGCATCGGCTATGACTGCCACCGCCTGGTGGAGGGTCGGCCGCTGGTGCTGGGGGGCGTGGAGATCGAGTACGACCGCGGCCTCGAGGGTCATTCCGACGCCGACGTGCTGGCCCACGCCGTCACAGACGCACTGCTGGGGGCCGCCGGCATGGGCGATATCGGCCAGCACTTCCCCGACACCGATGAGCGCTGGCGGGGGGCGGACTCGATCGAGCTGCTGCGGGCGGTGGTGGCCCTGCTGGCCGAGCGTGGCCTGGGGCCGGTGAACGTCGACTGTACGGTGATCATCGAGGCTCCGGCCCTCGCTCCGCACCGCGAGCGGATCCGTGGGCGCCTGGCCGAGGCGCTCGGCCTGGACGGCGAGCGGGTCAACGTGAAGGCCACCACATCCGAGCGGATGGGGTTCGTCGGCACCGGCGAGGGTGCGGCTGCGCTGGCCGTCGCCACGGTCGAGCAGCTCCCCGGCGGGCAGGTGCAGGACCCGTGAGCGGCGAGATCGTGATCCACGACACGCGCAGCGGTGAGCTGCGGGCGCTGAAGGGCAGCGGCGAGGGAACACTCGGCATCTATGCCTGCGGCCCGACCGTGTATGGGCGCATCCACATCGGCAACGCCCGCCCGTTCGTGGTCTTCAGCCTGCTACGGCGCTTCCTCGTGCACGAGGGCTACGACGTGCGCCTGGTGGTCAACATCACCGACGTCAACGACAAGATCTACGACGCCGCCGCAGCCGCCGGTGAGCCGAGCGCCGTCCTGGCGCAGCGCATGATCGACGCCTACCGGGACGACACCGACGCGCTCGGACTCGGGCGTCCCGACGCGGAGCCGCTGGCCTCCGAGACGATGGGCGCGATCGTCGACTACATCCGCGTGCTGGTCGAGGGCGATCACGCATACGCCGTCGGCGGCGACGTGTACTTCCGTGTGCGCTCCGACGAGCAGTACGGCAGCCTCTCGCACAGACACATC
Organism: uncultured Solirubrobacteraceae bacterium; assembly: GCA_963821425.1. Lineage (GTDB taxonomy): Bacteria > Actinomycetota > Thermoleophilia > Solirubrobacterales > Solirubrobacteraceae > Palsa-744. Next base: position 273,683 of record CAWGDS010000004.1, on the reverse strand, counting down.
GAGGATATGGACCAGGGCGAGGGAGTGGAGGGCGCCGCGCGCAAGCAGGACCCGCTGGACTTCGCCCTCTGGAAGGCCCGCAAGGAGGGCGAGGACACGTGGTGGGAATCACCCTGGGGAGACGGCCGGCCCGGTTGGCACATCGAGTGCTCGGCGATGGCCGAGCAGTTGCTCGGCGACGGCTTCGAGATCCACGGCGGCGGCTCGGATCTGCTCTTCCCCCACCACGAGAACGAGGCCTCCCAGACGCGGGCGGCGCGCGGGCACGAGCTGGCGCGGCTGTGGATGCACAACGGGATGGTGCAGATGACGGGCGAGAAGATGGCCAAGTCGGCGGGCAACATCGCGCCCCTGCACGTGGTGCTCGAGGATCACGACGCCTCCGCGGTCGTCATGTACCTGATCTCAGGGCACTACCGCCAGCCGCTGGCCTTCTCCGAGGCCCAGCTGCAGGACGCCGCCAGGCGGTTGCGCCGCGTCCGCGAGGCCCTGCGCAGGCTGGCCCCGGGAGAGCCGAGCCCCGAGGACATGGCCTCCTACAAGCACGACTTCTTCGCCGCCCTGCGCAACGACTTCAACACCCCCGCCGCCCTGGCCGGTATGGACGGCTGGATCCGGGAGGCCAATCGCCGTGCCGAGGGGGTGGGCGACGGTGACCTGCGCGAGATGCTGGGGGTCCTCGGGTTGGGGTCGCTGACGCCGCTCCAGAGCGCGGATGCCGCCGGCGAGGACCCCGCGGCCATGGCCTTGCTGGCCGAGCGCGAGCGGGCGCGCTCAGAGCGCGACTTCGCCGCCGCCGACCGCTTTCGGGATGAGCTGCGCGAGCGGGGATGGGAGGTGCGCGACGGCCCCGAGGGCCCGGAGCTGATCCGGGCGTGATCGTCTACGGGCGCAACCCTGTGCGCGAGGCCCTGCGCGGCCGCCGGGCCGCGAGCGTGGCCGAGATCTGGGCCACCTCCGGGGCCGCCCGGGAGCAGTGGCTGCGCGAGCGCTCTCCTCGAATCGCCTCGGCCGAGGAGATCGAGCGCCGCTGCGGCTCCTCCGCCCACCAGGGCGTGTGTGCGCAGGCGGGCCCGTATCCCTACGTGGCCGCCGAGCGCCTGCTGGACGTCGGGAGTGGGCTGCTGGTGGCGCTCGATCAGGTCCAGGACCCCCAGAACCTCGGCTCGATCTGCCGCACCGCCGAGTGCGCGGGGGCAGACGGCGTCCTGATCCCCGAGCGGCGGGCCGCCGAGGTCACGCCGGCGGTGTGCAAGGCATCGGCCGGCGCGGTCGAGCACCTCCCGATCGCGCGCGTGAGGAATGTCGCCGATCTGCTCGGCGAGGCCCGCAGGGCCGGGTACTGGTGCTACGGGGCAAGCGCTTCGGACGCCGCCGGGGGGCGCCCTCCGGTTCCCTATGACCGGCCGGACTACTCCGGCGCCGGGGTCGTGCTGGTGCTGGGCAGCGAGGGGAAGGGCCTGCGCCCGCGCGTGGCCGGCGCCTGCGACGAGCTGATCGCACTGCCGCAGCGGGGGAGGATCGAGTCCCTCGGGGTGGCCGCAGCCGCCGCCGCGCTGCTGTACGAGATCTTGCAGAGCCGCTCCGCGAGTCTTGACAAGGGTACATAAGTATGCGAATGTACCCTTAAGTAAGGCTGAACCTAAGGTTTAGACAACCTTAGGAATTCAATATATTCTGGCGCCAGGGGAGGAGTGCGCCACTGAGCGATCCAGCCCGTAAACACGGGCCGGTGAAAGGAATTGCTCGTGGCCAGAATCTCTCAGACGCACAACCCTGAACCCAAGGTTGAGGATGAATTTCTGATCGCCTTGGCCAAGCAGGGGGACCGGAACGCCTACGACCGCCTGGTCCGCCGCTATTACGGCTTCGTCCGCCTGAAGGCGTCCTCCTACTTCCTCGCCGGGGGAGACTCGGAGGACCTCATCCAGGAGGGCCTGGTGGGCCTCTACAAGTCCATCCGGGACTTCCGCAACGACCGCGAGTCGAGCTTCCGCAACTTCGCCGAGCTCTGCATCACGCGCCAGATCATCACGGCCGTGAAGACCGCCACCCGCAACAAGCACAGCCCTCTGAACCAGTACGTGTCGTTCTCATCGACCCCGGCCGGCAGCGGGGACGAGGTCCCCACGCTCGACCAGATGCTCCCGGGGCCCACCGTCCACGATCCGGTCAACCAGGTGATCTCCTCCGAGGAGCTGCGCTCGCTCGTGGGGTGCCTGTCCTCGGCCCTGTCGGAGCTGGAGAGCCGGGTGCTGTCCCTGTACCTGGACGGCTACTCCTACGAGCAGGCCGGCGAGCGCCTCTCCTGCGACACCAAGACGGTCGACAACGCCCTGCAGCGGGTCAAGCGCAAGGTCGGCGCCCACCTGCAGTCGCGGGCGGTCGCCGCCTAGCTTGCGCTCGAGCTCCTTTTTGGCCCGCCTGGCCCGCCGGGCCTAGGCGTGACCTTCACCCGGCAGCCGTTCCGGCGGGAACACCCGCAGGGCGGCGGCCGGGGACGGCGTCACTTCGATCGTGAAGGGGGCGCTTGCCACGCCCTCGTTGGCCGGGTCGCCGGGAACCTTGATCCGCAGGATCTGCTTGCCCATGCCGAAGAACGCATGGCTGATCGAGAAGCTCCCGCTGCCGCCCGGGCCGGGCGTGAGCGTCCCCAGGTCCACCACGTGATAGCCGCCGGCGTTGGCGTTCTGGCGCTCCAGGTAGACGACGTGGCCTTCGCGGAAGGGCGTCACCGTGCCCGCGAAGGTCAGCGTCTGGCCGGCCTGCACGGTGCCGGCTGGGACACCCGCCGTGAGCACGTATTTGACGCCCTCGAACAGGACCGCCGAGTGGCGGCCGCCGCCGAGCACCTTGTAGGCGGTGTTTTCCTGGGGCGCCTGGGTGAAGCTGTAACCGCCGCCCGAGTTGGCGACGGTGGTGGCGACGGTCGCGAACTGGCCTTGTTTGCTGCGCGCCTGCAGGGTGATGGTCTGGCCGCCGCCGGCCGCGAGGGTCCCGTGGAGGCTGACCGTCTGGGCGAACAGGATCGGGTCACTCGAGGCTCCCGAGCCGGTCGCCACCAGCGTCAGCAGCGGGTTCTCGCGCTGGCTGATCACGTAGGACAGGGGCGTCGAGGCGCCGAATGCCGAGAAGCGCCGGTGGGGGCGCACCACGACCCGGATGTTGGCGTCCCCGGGGATGACGAAGGTGTGCACGAAGGAGTATTCCCCGTGCGGACCGACGACCCCGCGCTGGATCGCGTGCCATTCTTCGACCGCCACGGCCTGCTCGCGCTGGAGGACCGCTTCGGCGCCGGCGTCGTTGGGGCTGACGGCGCCGCTGAAGGTGACCCGGCTCTTGACGCCAGTCAGCAGCGCCGCAGTTTCGGCGGGCCCGTGGATCGTGACCTCTGGGGCGACTTTGACGGCCTTCGTGGGGCTGGTCGCGCCCAGGGCCGTGGCGTAGTAGAGCGTGTCGGTCGTCGGCGCCGGCGCAACCAGCGTGAAGTAGCCGCCGGTGTCGGTCGTGGTCGTGCCGACCGCCTGGTTGGCCTGGCCGATCGAGTGGCCGAAGAGCGTGACCGTCTGGGATGCCGCCGAGGTACCGGGGCAATGCAGTCGGCCGAAGACCTGCGGCGCTTCGCCGGCCGTCAGCGTCCGCGGCTCGGCGTTGAGGCTCAGCTTGCAGCCGGTCGGGGAGGCGCTGCGCGGGTGGCGTTTTTCGATCCGCTGCCTTCTTTCCGCGAGACGCCGGCCGGACCCGCCGCGTGCGCCGGCCAGGGCCGGGATGGAGAGGCCCACTAGCATCGTGAGGGCCGTGAGCGCCACGGCCAGCCTGTTGACGGTCATTTCAGTGCTCCTCCTTTTCCGCGACCGGAGATCGCCTGGTGGCCGCGAACCCGCGGCCGGGGGGCGGACAACTAGCCCGATAACCCCTCCGTCGCTGCATCGATGCGGTTCCCGCGGCCCGATTTGGACCTAAAGCGGGCTCCGTATTTTCGATGTTTGGCGGGGGCCGTTTTCGGGTATGGCATGCGCAGGTTCTATACGCCAGCGAGAAGGAACGGGGCACGGGGAGCAGATGCAGGTAGCGGGGAGGAGCGTGCTGGAGATCGTGATCGGTCTGCGCCGGGCTGGGCTTGCCGCCGCGCTCGCCCTGGGCGCCGTCGCCGTCCTGCTCGTGCCGGCCCTCGCGCGTGCGGAAGCGCCGCCGCTGCATCACGGATCTCCGAAGATCACCGGTCCCCTTGAAGCCGGGCGCCTGTTGAGCGCCAGCGAAGGGAAGTGGAAGTCCGCCACCAAACCGAGCTTCTCCTACCAGTGGGAGGTCTGCGAACCCAAACACGGCCCGTGCAGCCTGATCTCAGGCGCGGACGGCTCGACCTATCGGACCAACGGCGAACAGGTCGGCAGGCGCCTGCGGGCGCTCATCACGGCCACCACGCCCGGCGGGACCGCGACGGTCACCTCGCGCCCGAGCAAGAAGATCGTGCCGGGATCGCCGCTCGAGATCGAACCGCCCGCGGTCGAAGGGAACCTCAAGGAAGGCGCCAAGCTGCTCGCCAATCCCGGTGTTTGGGCCGGCTCGGGGCCGATCACCTACCACTACCAGTGGGAACGCTGCGGCGCCCTGACGGCGATCTGCGAAGTGATCTCCGGGGCCACGGCCGCCACCTACACCCTGGAAGCCGCCGACGTAGCCAGCTCGATGGTCGTGAAAGTGCTCGCCTCCAACTCTGTCGGCACGGCGTCGGCGACCTCTCCCGAAACCTCGGTCGTCGGAGCGCTGCTGCCGGTCGACCTCAAGCTCCCGTCGATCCTGGGTCTGCTCCTCGACGGGCAGCTGCTGAGCGCCGAACCGGGCTCGTGGTCGGGCACCGAACCGATCAGCTACGCGTATCAGTGGCTCGAGTGCAACGCGGCGGGGGAATCGTGCTCGGAAATCTCCAAAGCTGCCGGGCCCACGCTGAAACTGCTTTCAGGGCTGATCGGAGAGACGGTCGAGGTCGTCGTCACCGCCACCAACGGCGCCGGCTCGACGTCCGCTACGAGCCCACCGACCAGCATCGTTGAAGGACTGCTGCCGTCGAACTCTGGTGCTCCGAGGATCCTCGGAAGCCTGCTGGAAGGCCAGCTCCTGAGCGCGGAACCGGGCTGGTGGTCGGGCAGCGAACCGATCAACTACGCCTATCAGTGGCTTTCGTGCAACGCGGCCGGCGAAGCTTGTAGTGAAATCTCGAAAGCGACGGGTTCTACCTTGAAACTGGTCTCGGGTCTGATCGGGGACACGGTCGAGGTCGTGGTGACGGCGACGAACGTAGCCGGCTCGCACTCTGTCACGAGTTCGCCGACAGGTCTGGTGGCCGGGCTTCTGCCGTCGAACACTGGTGCTGCCCCGTCGGTGCTGGGGAGCCTGCTCGAAGGCCAGGTCTTGAGCGCCGACCCCGGGTCGTGGAGCGGGACCGAACCGATCAGCTACGCGTATCAGTGGCTTTCGTGCAACGCGGCCGGGGAAGCTTGTAGTGAAATCTCGAAAGCCACGGGGTCGACGTTGAAACTGCTGTCGGGTCTGATCGGGGACACGGTCGAGGTCGTTGTGACGGCGACAAACGTGGCGGGGTCGCATTCGGTGACGAGTTCGCCGACAGGTCTGGTGGCCGGGATCCTGCCGTCGAACACCGGTGCTGCTCCGTCGGTGCTCGGCAGTCTCGTCGAAGGGCAGACGCTGAGCGCCAATCCGGGTTCATGGAGCGGGAGTGAACCGATCAGCTATGCGTATCAGTGGCTTTCGTGCAACGCGGCCGGGGAAGCTTGTAGTGAAATCTCGAAAGCCACGGGGTCGACTTTGAAACTGCTGTCGGGGTTGATCGGGGACACGGTCGAGGTCGTTGTGACGGCGACAAACGTGGCGGGGTCGCATTCGGTGACGAGCTCCCCGACAGGTCTGGTGGCCGGGATTCTGCCGTCGAACACCGGTGCTGCTCCGTCGGTGCTCGGCAGTCTCGTCGAAGGGCAGACGCTGAGCGCCACTCCGGGTTCATGGAGCGGGAGTGAACCGATCAGCTATGCGTATCAGTGGCTTTCGTGCAACGCGGCCGGGGAAGCTTGTAGTGAAATCTCGAAAGCGACCGGTTCGACTTTGAAACTGCTGTCGGGGTTGATCGGAGACTCGGTCGAGGTCGTTGTGACGGCGACGAACGTAGCGGGGTCGCATTCGGTGACGAGCTCGCCGACCGGTCTGGTGGCCGGGATTCTGCCGTCGAACACCGGTGCTGCTCCGTCGGTGCTCGGCAGTCTCGTCGAAGGGCAGACGGTGAGCGCCACTCCGGGTTCATGGAGCGGGAGTGAACCGATCAGCTATGCGTATCAGTGGCTTTCGTGCAACGCGGCCGGGGAAGCTTGTAGTGAAATCTCGAAAGCGACCGGTTCGACTTTGAAGCTGCTGTCGGGTCTGATCGGGGACACGGTCGAGGTCGTGGTGACGGCGACGAACGTAGCGGGGTCGCATTCGGTGACGAGCTCGCCGAGCGGCAAGATCGCGGGCATCGTCCCAGCGAACGAAGTTCTGCCGTCGATCACGGGGAGCCTGTTGAGCGGGCAGCTGCTGAGCGCCCACCCGGGCACGTGGTCGGGGAGCGAACCGATCACCTACAGCTACCAGTGGCAGCTGTGCAGCGCGCTCGGGAAAGGGTGCGCGAACATCGGCGAAGCGGCGGGCTCGACGTTCAAACTCGTGGGTCTCGACGTCGGGCTGACGCTCGATGTCGTGGTGACGGCGAAAAACATCGCCGGGTCGAGCCCGGCCACCAGCCCGGTGACCGGGCTGATCGGCCTCTAGGCCGGGCGCAGGCTAACGCCGGGCCGCGCCGTCGCCCCTGGCGCCGTCGAGGAGATCGTTCGCCGCAGGAGGGTGCGGCCAACGCTCGCTGCCTGCCGCGTAAGCCGCCGGTGCGGCTACCGCACGCCGCTGGCGCCGCGACGGCCGCCGGCGGCGAGGCACAGCGCCAGTACCAGCAGCACGACGATCAGCCAGAGTGCGGCGATTGCCACGAGCGTCATGCGTGACCCAGCGAACGCACGAAGGACGCTTGGCGGGCCAGGTCGTACCTGGCCCGCCAAGAGCGAGGGAGATCCCGGTGACGAGCTGTAAGCCGCCCCCGGGAGGAGGGATGGGATGGATCGCTATGAGTGTGCGCAGCGGCCCCGCCCAGCGGGCCCGCCAGGGCTCGCGTGACTCGAGGGGGCTTGGAGTCGAGGGGGTGGGTGAGACCGCTGCTCATCGCTCTGTACAAAGACTATCAGCTTTATGAGGATTGTCAACCGTCGAGCTCTGCGGCCGGCGGGTTGGGGCGGTGACGGTCGGCGAGGAGCCGATCAACAGGGCCAGGCCCACCGGGTAGGGCTGCCGCATCGGCTGAAAGGACCCCGCCGCGGCTGAGGTCCCCTACCGCTGCGAGGACCCCAGCGACAGCTGTGTCAGCGACGCCGCGCCGTCGATCACGATCGACTGGCCGGTGATCTGGGCGGCCTCCTCGCGGGCCAGGAAGGCCGCGGCGGCGGCGATCTCGGCCGGCTCCACTGGGCGCCCGCTGGGGAGCGCGGAGAGCACCCGCTCGCGTACCTGCTCGGGCATCGCGAGCACCTGCTCGGTGGCCACGAGGCCGGGGAGGATGGCGTTGGCGGTGATCCCGAAGGCCGCGTTCTCGCCGGCGATCGTCTTGACCAGCCCGAGCTGACCGGCCTTGGAGGCGGCGTAGGCCACCTGCCCGGGGAGGCCGCCCACGGCGGCTGCGCTCGAGATCACGACGATGCGCCCGTAGCGGCGCTCGCGCATGCCGCCCAGGCACGCCTGAACGGTGCGGAAGCAGCCGGTGAGGTTGACGTCGATGTCACGCTGCCACTGCTCGAGGGTCATGCGGTGGGACGGGGCGATCGTCGTCGTGAGGCCGGCGTTGGCCACGCACACGTCGATGTCGCCCAGCTCGGGGAACTCGTCGCGGGCGACGTCGAGCTTCAGGTCACATCCCTCGCGCAGGTCGAGCGTGAGGACCTCGAGGCCGTCGGCTTCCAGGCGCTCGACGATGGCCGCGCCGATGCCCCGCGCCGCGCCGGTCACCAACGCCCTGCGCCGCTCGGTCAAACTGTTGCTCCGCTGGCTGTGGCCCGGCTCATCATCGAAGGAGGAAACGATGACAGAACGCTGGTTCTCCGAAGAGGAGCTCGAGCAGCTCTCCCGCCCGACGATGGATCGCGCCGTCGAGGCGATCGACGCCGGCGACCTCGAGACGGCCCGGCGGCTGTGTACGGAGATGAAGCACGAGTGGCAGATGCTCCACGACCTGATGGCCGCCGGCGTCCTCGACCTCGTCTCGTTCATCCAGCAGGAGCTCGGCGAGGATGCCGTGGGGCGGGCCTGGGAAGCGAGCATGAACCGCGGCTGGCGACGCCACCACGACGCCATCGGGGCGCTGGACCGCCGCGAGCTCGTGGGGCTGCTGGCGGCGACCTGGCGGGCGCATTCGTGCTCGGGCGTGGGTCCCAACCCGGGCGCCTTCCAGCTCAGCGAGGACGACGAGAAGGTCACCTTCACGATGAACCCGTGCGGCTCGGGCCAGCGGCTCGTGCAAAACGGCGCCTACGAGGGCCTACCCGACGGTGGCCGCACGCGGGAGGCCCACGATTGGTCCTTCCAGCGCGAGGACTTCCCCCTCTACTGCACCCACTGCAGCTTTATGAACGAGTCGCTGCCGATCCAGTGGTCGGGCTACCCGCTGTATCCCTGCGACCCCCCGGGCGACTATTCCAAAGACCCCTGCACCTGGTACTGGTACAAGGACCCCGACGACATCCCCGAGCGCCACTACGCGCGCTACGGGGCTGTCAAGCCGGGTCGCTCGGCTCCGTCCTAATCGCGTCGGGCACGTGGTGTCAAGCAGGCGTCACGGCCCGGCGAGGGGTTGTTTCTCGCCGGTTGCGACGCGGCCACCAAGCGGGTTATGCTCGGGTGGTCCACGGCGACGACGGGGGAGAATGATGCGCAAGCGGAGACGGCTTGTGATTGTGGCGGGCTTGCTTTCGCTGCTGGTGCTGAACGCCGCACCAAGTGCATCAGCAACGGCCTTCGTCGAAACCGGCGAACAGCTCCCGAGTTGCCCCCAGCGCGAAGCGGGGCGCGAAGAAGTGTTGATGTCGAATGACGGAGACACCGCCGTGTGGGCACAGTGTGTGTATACCCGGGGCGAGGGTGGCTGGACGATGCAGACGGAACTTGCAGGTTGGCCCGATGCAATGTCGGCCGACGGGAACACCTTGCTTCAGGAGCCCAAAGTGTTCTCACGGTCAGGTGAAGCGTGGACCGTAGAAGAACTGCCCGAAAACGAATGTCCCGGATGCAACGCGGCACTGTCGGGCGACGGAAACACTGCGGCGTACGGCTGGGCGGAAAATGTGAGTGTCTACGTACGCTCGGCAGGTATGTGGCGGAAGCAAGCGAAAATCCACCAACCCCCGCAAAAAAAGACCGGCAACGCCGGATTCGGCTGCTCGGCCGCGCTGTCAAGCGACGGCGACACCATGATCATCGGCGCCTGCTTTGCAAACAGGTACAAAGGGCTAGCGTACGTGTACGAGCGCTCGGGTGAAAGCTGGACCCTACAGGCTACGCTCATCGGTGAAGAACGGAAGGGGAAGGCGAACTTCGGATATGCGGTCGCGATGTCTGCTGATGGGAACACAGTGTTGGTCTCAGGAGTGTTGGATCGCGGGTGGCACGGCGCTGTATGGGCCTTTGGTCGTTCGGGCGACACCTGGACCCAGCAGGCCAAGCTCACCTCAGGCGGATTAAAGAAGGAGGCGTGGTTCGGTCAGTCGCTCGCCCTGACGCCGGACGGGAGTACCGCACTCATCGGCGCGGGAGGCCTGGGCGGCAATAAGGCACGACCGGGTTTCGCCTTTGTGTTCGAACGATCTGGCGAAACATGGACCGAATCCCAGACCCTCGTGCCGCGAGAATCGTTACCCGGAGACGACTTTGGCGCCTCCGTCGCCCTTAGCGCCGACGGCAAAAACGCACTCATTTTCTCGGAACAGAAAACCAAACCCGCCAAACCGCGGACCCCCGAAGTCACGGTTTGGAGTAGATAGCCTGGGGCGCGCGCACGCGACCATCACGCTCGCGGGCCGCGGATGGGTTGGGAGTACATGGGCTCGGCCGTCCGATCAGCGGCATTGGGCTGATCGTTCAGCTCTCGACCGGAGGCGTTGCCCCCGGGCCTGAGTCTTAGCCGAGGGGGCGATCCTCGGCGTCGTCGGTCGGAGCCAGGAGATAGATGACCGATGCGGAGCCGACGAGTAGAGCGCCGTAGAGAAGGATCTGCTGAACCGCGTTCACCAGGATCTCGGTGTTGTCTCCGTCGAACGAGAAGCCCTCGTCCCGATGAGAAGTCGCGTAGCCGTGGATCATGAAGTAGAACTGCAGCGCGATCCAGGCCACCGCGCCACCGAAGAGCACGCGAACGATCCACGTCGCGATGACACCCTCCCTTGTCGACGCGAGCGGCGGCAGGAGCCGCGCGGCGAGGTAGCCGCCGCCCACCGCGCCGACCACCAAGCAGGCGATCGAGAGCCCGAACACGCACTTCTTTTCGGCGTTTCGGCGAGTGTTTCCTGCTCGCGGGCGTTTCGCCCAGGCCTTACGGCTCGATCACGTTGGCCGGGTTGGGCTGCTCGGAGCGCGGCGCCTGGCTGTAGTCGCCGAAGGGCCCGTCACGACCGGCTATGGCCCGCTCGACGCCCTCCTGTTCGGCGGTCCGCACGAACTCGAGGCCCTCGGGGATGTTGCGCATCAGGCCGTCGAGGATCGGACCCAGCAGCTGGGTGCCGGCAAGTCCCATGTTCTCGTAGGCCTGGTTGACGATCAGCTTCATCGCCGCCAGCTGCCCCGGAGGCAGGCCCGCGAGCTGCTCGGCCTGGCGTGCCACCGTCTGCTCGAGTTCCGCGAACGGGACGGCCTTGTTGATGAGCCCGACCTCCGCCGCCTCGAGCCCCGACAGGGGCTTGCCGGTGAGCGCGTACTCCTTGGCCTTCGTCAGGCCGAGCCGGTAGAGCCACATCCCGCTCAGGTAGCAGCCCCAGGCGCGCGAGTAGGGCGTGCCGATGCGCGCGTCCTCGCTCGCGATCACGAGGTCCCCGCACAGCGCCATGTCGCTCCCACCGCCCACGCACCATCCGTGCACCTGCACGATCACCGGCTTGGGTGAACGCCACAGACTCATGAACTTCGGCACCGGGCCGAGGCTGGCGGTGGTGGCCCCGATGAAGTCCTTGCCGGGGTCCCAGCGGCCGTTGGTGGTGAGCATCTCGTCCCAGTGGTGAAAGCCCTCCCCGAAATCGAAGCCCGCACAGAAGGCGCGCCCGGCTCCCCTCAGGACGATCACCCTGACCCGCTCGTCGGCGACCGCCTGCTCGACCGCTTCCTGGAGCTCGTCGGGCATCGGCGGGACGATCGTGTTGAGGCGCTCGGGGCGGTTGAAGGTGATCCTCGCGACCCGCTCGTTGCGCTCGTAGATGAGCGTCTGGAATGGCACCGGCCGCGATGCTATTGCTCAGGCGCCCCGGGTGAGGGGCTCTCAGGCGCGTCCGGTGAGCAGGTCGAGTCGCTCCGCCAGGCGCGAAGGACGCCCGCTGCGGCGCTCGGCGCGGTCCGCCATCCGGTAGAGCGCGTAGGTGCCCCTGATGCCGGCCCAGCGCAGCGGCTCGGGCTCCCAGGAGCGCGCCATCCGCCCGACCCAGGGCAGCCTCGTCAGCTCGCTGTCCTCGCCCGTCAGCAGGTCGCGCACCGTGCGCCCGGCGAGGTTCGAGGCCGCCACCCCCTCACCGACGTACCCGCCCGCCCACGCGAGTCCGCTGGTCGGGTCGGCTCCCACCGACACGCACCAGTCGCGCGCTACCCCGAGCACTCCCGACCAGGCATGCGCGAGCTCAGCCTCGCGGGCGGGCGGGAACATCGTCCCGAGCTTCTCTCGCAGCGCAGCCACGGTGCCTGCGGAAGTGTGCCCCTCGCCGCCGGTGCGTGAACCGAAGCGGTAGGGCACGCCCCGGCCCCCGATCGCGATCCGCCCGTCGGCGGTGCGCTGCAGGTACACGTACACGTGGGCCTCGTCGGCCATCAGCTCCTGCCCGGACCATCCGATCTGAGACCACGCCTCGGCCGGCAGCGGGTCGGTGACGATCATCGAGCTGTTGATCGGCGCCAGCGCACGACGCTCACCCCTCAACGAGGCCGTGTAGCCCTCGGTCGCCCGCAAGATCCACCGCGCCCGCACCGGCCCCGCCGGCGTGAGCGCGCAGCCGGGGGTGATCGAGGACACGGCCGTGTGCTCGTAGATGGGCACCCCGAGGGACTCCACGGTGCCCGCCAGCCCGCGCAGCAGCTTCAGGGGATGCACGCGCGCCACGTGCGGCGTGAAGGTGGCTCCGCGGGCGCCCCGCACGTGTACCCGCTCACCCAGCTCCGCCTCTGACAGCTGACACAGGTCCTGCTCGCCGAGGCCCCGGGCGCGGGCCGCCGCCAGGAGCTCGCGCTGGCGGGCTGCCTGGGCGCTGCCGATCGCAACCCCGAGCTGGCCGCTCTTGAGGTAGTCGGCCTGCAGGTCGTGCTCGCGCAGAAACGACCCCACCTCGTCGACGGTGGCGAACATCTCCCGCTGCAACGCCGCCAGCGCTCCTCGGCCGGCCCGCTGCTGGTAGCGGCGGGGTGCCCCGGCGAAGAATCCCGACACCCAGCCGCCGTTGCGTCCCGAGGCTCCGTAGCCGGCGACGTCGCGCTCGAGCACGGCGATCCGCAGCTGCGGCTGGGCGCGCTTGAGGTAGTACGCGCTCCACAGCCCGCTGTAGCCGGCCCCCACGATCGCCACGTCGAGCTCGAGCGGCTCCCGCAGCGGCTCCCTCGCCGCCGGCGGGTCCCCCAGCGAGCGCCACCAGAAACCGAGCTTCGCCGACTGCACCGCCGCGAGCCTAGCCCCCCAGGAGTGGGGATATGATCGCCACAGACGGCACAACCGCAGGGCATCACTGGACAGGCGAGATCGGGGAGGAGCACAACTATGGAGGCGGCAGTCACGCAAGGGGGCAAGGCGCGGGCGGCGGCGGAAGCGCCGACCCTGGCGCACGCGTTTCGCATCACCGCGGCCGAACGGGCCGACCAGGTCGCGATCCGCACCAAGGAGGACGCCTTCTCGATCACATGGGGACAGCTGCGCGAGCGCGTGGACGCCCTCGCCGGGGGGCTCGCCGGGCTCGGTCTGGAGCGCGGCGACACACTCGCCCTGATGCTCTCCAACAGGCCCGAGTTCCACCTCTGCGACCTCGCCGGGATGATGCTCGGGGCGACCCCCTTCTCGATCTACAACACCTACACCCCCGAGCAGATCGAGTACCTCATCAAGGATGCCGGGGCGGGGATCCTGATCTGCGAGCAGGCCTACCTGCCGCGGGTGCTCGAGGCGCGCACGAACCTGCCCGACCTCGAGCACGTGATCGTCGTCGACGGCGAGGCGCCCGCGGGCACCCTCGCCCTGTCCGCGGTCGAGGGCTCCAACCCGGACTTCGACGTCGACGGCCGCGTGGCCGAACTGCAGGGGACCGACCTGTTGACCCTGATCTACACCTCCGGCACGACCGGGCCTCCGAAGGGCGTCCAGCTGATCCACCGCAACCTGCTGGCGGCGATCGAGGGTCTCGACGAGCTGATCGACTTCCCCGAGGACGGCCGCGTGATCTCGTGGCTGCCGAGCGCGCACGTTGCCGAGCGCAACGCCCATCACTACCTGCCGATCGTCTTCGGCCTGCAGATCACCTGCTGCGACGATCCCCGCCAGGTGCTCTCCTACCTGCCCGAAGTGCGGCCCAGCTGGTTCTTCGCCGTGCCCAGGATCTGGGAGAAGCTGAAGGCGGGGCTGGAGACGATGATCGCCGGCCAGCCCGAGGAGCAGGGGGCCAAGATGCGCTCCGCAATCGACGCCGGCATCAGGAAGGTCCGTCTCGAACAGGCGGGTGAGGAGGTGCCCGCAGAGCTCGCTGAGGAGGTCGCCCGCGCAGAGGAGGAGGTCTTCGCGGGCCTGCGCGCGATGCTCGGGCTCGACCAGGTGGAGGCCATCAACGTCGGCGCGGCGCCCACCCCGGTCGAAGTCCTGGAGTTCTTCCACGCCATCGGCCTGCCGCTGGCCGAGCTGTGGGGCATGAGCGAGACCTGCGGTGCCGGGACCGTGAACCCGAAAGACAAGATCCGGCTCGGCACCGTCGGGCCGCCGGCGCCGGGCGTTCAGATCAAGCTCGACAGCGACGGCGAGGTGCTGGTGAAGTCAGACGTCGTGATGGTCGGCTACCGCAACCTCCCCGAGAAGACCAGCGAGACCTTCACCGAGGACGGCTGGCTGCGGACCGGGGACATCGGCGAGTTCGACGAGGAGGGATACCTGAAGATCGTCGACCGCAAGAAGGAGCTGATCATCAGCGCGGCGGGCAAGAACATGTCGCCCGCCAACATCGAGGCGACCCTGAAGACGGCCTCGCCGCTGATCGGGCAGGCCTGCACGATCGGCGACGCTCGCGCCTACAACACCGCCCTGATCGTGCTCGACGCCGACTTCGCGCCGGCGTGGGCCGCCAAACAGGGGATCGAGGACACCGACCTGGCCGCGCTCGCTCGTCACGAGCAGATGCTGGCCGCCGTCCAGGAGGGCGTCGACGCAGCCAACGCAAAGCTCGCGAAAGTGGAACAGGTCAAGCGCTTCACGGTCATCGAGGGCGACTGGCTGCCGGGCGGGGACGAGCTGACCCCGACGATGAAGCTCAAGCGCAAGCCGATCGCCGAGAAGTACACGCGCGAGATCGAGGGGATGTACCCGGGCTCCTAGAGGGGCCCCCACAGTCTTCAGCGCAGGACCGCCGGCCAGGTCCCCTCTGCGTGCTCTGCCTGGGCGGGTGAATGTCGCTGTGTGTGAGTGTTGGTCAAGTGGGTAACCCCAAGCGGCGTGATCTGAAAGGGTTAATGCCGTGAGTAGGTCGGCCCCTTGAGACAACGCGTATCGGTAATCACGCTCGGGGTCGGGGACCTCGCCCGTGCCAGGAGCTTCTACGAGGCTATGGGCTGGCACACGAACGCCGGACCCGGGGATGACGTGGTGTTCTTCCAGGCCGGGGAGATGGTGCTCGCCCGGTGGGGCCGCTCACGCCTGGCGCAGGACAGCTGCGTGGCCGACAGCGGCGGCTGGGGCGGTGTCACGCTGGCGCTGAACGTGGAGGGCCCCGACGAGGTGAATGCGGTCATCGAGCAGGCTCGCCGCGCTGGAGCGACGATCGGCCGGGAGGGAGCGGAGACCTTCTGGGGCGGCTACAGCGGTGTGTTCATCGATCCCGACGGTCATCCATGGGAGGTCGCCCACAACCCCCACTGGTCGCTCGGGCCAGACGGCGAGGTCCGACTCGGCGCGTGAGCACTGGTCCGTGGATGACCCGCCGGCCCGCGTTCGGCAAACGGCCCTATTCGACCAGTGAGAAGCGGCGGTCTGTTGGCCCACGTTGAGGCCGTGCCGGCGCCCGCCTGACCCGCCCGTCGACGAGCCCTCGGCTTTGGGGCCCGCGGCCCCTGATTGACCGCAATTCGCGCAATGATCTTCGTTGGACCATGGCGCAAACAGCTGCCCTCTGCCCGAGTTGCGAGGCCCCCAGCCCGGAGGGGGCCGCCTTCTGCATGGCGTGCGGCACCGCCCTGACCGCGAGTTGCCCCTCCTGCGGAACGCCGGCGCCGGCCGGGGCCCGCTTCTGCATGGCCTGCGGTACAGCCCTTGCGGGGGCCTCCGGGGGAGCGGTCTCTCAACCCTCTCCCACCAGCGAGGAGCGGCGCACGGTGACGGTCCTGTTCGCCGACCTGTCCGGCTACACGTCGTTCGCGGAGCGCCTCGACCACGAGACCGTGAAGATGCTTATCGAGCGCTGTCTGAACCGCTTTGCCGAGGAGGTCGAGCGCTTCGGCGGGCGTGTGGACAAGTTCATCGGCGACAACGTGATGGCCGTGTTCGGCGCTCCGGTGGCGCACGAGGACGATCCCGAGCGGGCCGTCCGGGCAGCCTTCGGGATGCACGCCGCGATGGTGGAGCTCAACGGTGACATCGAGACCCAGTTCGGCTTCGACCTCGCGCTGCGGGTGGGGGTGAACACCGGGGAGGTGCTGGCGGGCCGCGTGGGGGACTCCTACACGGTGCTCGGTGACGCCGTCAACGTGGCCGCGCGCCTGCAGTCGGCGGCGCCGGTGGGGGGCACTCTGGTGGGCGAGCGTACCCAGCGCCTGACCGCCAAGGTCGTGGACTACCACGAGCTAGAGCCCCTCGAGCTGAAGGGCAAGGCCGAGCGTGTCGCCGCCTGGGAGGCGGTGTCGGTCGGCACGATCGAGGAGGACGCCGGTCCGGCGCTGCGCTCCGCGGCGCCCATGATCGGCCGCGACGAGGAGCTCGGCCGCCTGCAGGGCCTGCTCGAACGGGTCGCACGCGAGCACGCTCCGCACCTGGTCACGATCGTGGGCCAGGCTGGAGTCGGCAAGTCGCGCCTGCTGGCGGAGCTCGAAGGGACCCTCGACGGGGACGGCACCCGCACCAGGCTGCTGAGGGGGCGCTGCCTGGCGTTCGGCCAGGGCGTCGTGTACTGGCCCCTGATCGAGATGATCCGCAGCGAGTGCGGGATCTCCGAAGGGGACGACCCGGCAACCGTCCGTGAGCGGCTGAACGAGCGGCTGCTGCCGCTGCTCAGCGAGCACGAGGAGGTCGACCAGGCGGAACGGCGGATCGCCCCCATCGCGCGACTTCTCGGTGCCGCCGACTCCTCCCGCGAGCCGCTCGCCGACCAGCAGGAACAGCAGGATGCCCGCGAGAGCTTCTTCGGGGCGGTTCGCGTGGTGATGGAGGCGCTGGCCGCAGAGGGAGCCGTGGTGCTGGCCTGGGAGGACATCCACTGGGCCGACGAGGGCACCCTCGACCTGATCGACTACCTGTCCCGCTGGCTGCGGGCGCCGGTGCTGCAGGTGTGCCTGGCCCGGGATGAGCTGCTCGGGCGCCGGCCCGGGTGGAGCACGATGCGCCGGACCGCCACGGTCACCTTCCTGGAACCGCTTCCACCGGAGGACGCCCAGGCGCTGATCCGCGAGCTGCTGCGAGCCTCGGGCGCGATCAGCGAGCAGGCGAGCGCGCTGGCCGAGCGCTGTGGCGGCAACCCGCTGTTCGCCGAGGAGATGGTGCAGCGGATCGCCGAGGAGGGTGGTCCCAGCACGGCCGAGCTGCCCGACACCGTGCAGGGGCTGCTGGCGGCTCGCCTGGACGCGCTGGAGCCATTCGAGCGCCAACTCGTCTCGCACGCGGCGGTGCTCGGCAGGACCTTCTGGGAGAGCGCCCTGGAGCCGGTGGCGGCGGCCGCCGGCGGCGAGCTCAGCACCTCGCTGGCGTCGCTGCGCGAGAAGGACATCCTGCTCCCGGGCGACAGCCGCGACCCGGGGGGCGAGCGCGAGCTGGCCTTCAAGCACGTGCTGATCCGCGACGTCGCCTACGAGATGCTCCCGAAGGCGGTTCGCGCCCGCAAGCACGCCGAGGTGGGGGAGTTCATCGAGCAGCGCGTGGGTGGTCGCCGGGAGGGCACGGTCGCGCTCGTGGCCGAGCACTACTCCCGCGCGGCGTCCTTCGCCGCCGAGGCCCACCTGCCGGCGGCGGAGGTCGATCAGCTCCGTGGCCTCGCGCTGCGCTACCGCGAGGCCGCCGGCGACGCGGCCGCGTCGCTGTACTCCAATCGCGAAGCCCTGGTCCACTACGAGTCGGCCACGGCACTGCTCGACGACGAGGTGGAGACCGCCCAGCGGATCGCGGAGAAGAGCGGCGACGTGGCTCTGCGGCTCGGGCGCGTGGACCCGGCGATCGAGCTGTGGCAGGGCTGCCTGGAGTACCACTCCGGTCGGGGCGAGCGCCAGCACGTGGCCGAGCTGCACCGCAAGGTTGGCGCCGCCCTGGCCCACAAGGGGGAGCGCAAGAGCGCCATCGAGCACCACCAGCAGGGGATCAACCTGATCAAGGACGAGGAGCCTTCGCTCACGCTCGTGCGGCTGTACGAGGAGGCGGCCTGGCTGTACATGCAGGTGGGCGACAACATGCTCGCCATCTACGCCTCCGAGAAGGCCCTGCGGCTGGCGGAGAACCTCGGCGAGGCGCGCGCGGCCAGTCGCGCCCACGGGATCTTCGGGCGCGTCTTCGGCCGCATCGGGGACGCCGCCAAGGCGCGGGAGAACCTCGAGCGGGCGGTCGAGCTGGCACGCGAGTCCGACGAGGAGGAGACGGTCCTGGCGCTGCTCGCGCTGGGACACAACCTCGAGCATTCCGAGGGCGACTACGCGGGCGCCGGGGCCCGCTACCGCGAGGCGCTCGCGCTGGCCGAACGGATCGATGAGCTGCCCGCCCAGATAGAGCTGCTCTCGGCCCTCGCCCAGCTGGCCTTCTACCGGGCCGACTGGGAGGAGGTCCGCAGCGCCAGCGACGCAAGCGCCCAGCTGGCCGAACGGGAGGGCCTGGTCGGCAAGCTGTGCCTACCCAACATCATGCGCGGGCGACTGCAGTGGCGCGAGGGCGATTGGGACGCCTCCGAGCAGCTGCTGACGTCGGCCCGCGAGCTCGCCGACCGGATCGGCTGGTCGGAGGTCACCTTCAGCGCGCTGATGGCGCTCGCGGCCACCCAGCGCGACCGCGGCGAGCTCGAGCGCGCCAGGGGCACCCTCGGCGAGGCGCTGGCGGTGTGCGAGCGCGCCGGCCTGGTCCCCCAGTCCGTACAGGCACACTCGGCGCGCACCATGATCGCGATCCTCGACGAGCGCCCCGAGGAGGCGGCCGAGGCCGCCGAAGCCGCCGAGCAGGCCTCCAAGCGGGTCCACGACCCCGCCGGTGCGGCCGCGGCCCAGGAGGCGGTGGGCATGGTGACCCCGATGCCCGAGGCGCTCGAGAGCCTGCAGGGCGCCCGCGGCGAGTGGATGCGCCTCGGGCGCCCGCTGGAGGTCGCCCGCTGCGAGCTGCTGATCGGGCGGCGCATGCGCGAGCAACAGGACGACGGCGCGGCCAGCGAGGCGCTCAAGGACGCAGCCTCGATGTATGACCAGCTGGGCGTCGTCCACCTCGCCGCCAGGGCACGCGAGCTGGCGGCTTCCTGAAGGGTGTCGCCGGGAAACATCGAGCGGCTGCTGGCCGGTCTGGAGGCGTTCAACAGCGGGGACGTGGAGCGGATCCTGACCTTCGTGGACCCGCGCTTCGAAGTCTCGATCCCAGCCGAGGTATCGGCCGAGCCGGACACCTACCGAGGTCACGAGGGCGTACGGCGCTACTTCGAGACCTTCGCCGAGGCGATGACCGACCTCCGCTTCACCGCCGAGCGGGTTTGGACCGCGGGCGAGGAGAACCTGGTGGTCGAACTGCGCCTCACCGCCACCGGGAGGCAGACGGGGATTCCGGTCGAACAACGCGTGTTCCTGGTGTGGACCGTGCGGGACGGCAGAGCTCGCAGGGTGGCCACGTACGCGTCGCTGGCGCCCGCGCTGGCGAGCGCGGGGCTGCCCAAAGAGCCCGGCCCGCCCGACTTCGGCGGCGCCTGAGCGCCTCAGCCGAGGATCGCTTTCAGGGCCAGGATCGAGCCTCCCAGGATGACGCCCACGGTGGCGTCGAGCAACAGCTCGGTGCCCCGCGCCCCCGCGTTGATGCCGGCGCCGACCTCCAGCACGACGATGCTCGCGACGGAGGTCCAGACGGCGACGTTCTCGGCGGTCTGCAGGCTCGCCCCGGCGACCCCGGCGACCAGTAGCGCGAGCAGCGGGATGGCGGCGCCGGGCATGATCGCCCACTCGTGTGCGAGCGCGCGCCAGAGCACCCGCGCGGTCAACCGTTCCTGGCGGGCGACGCGCTGGCCGAGCGCGCTCGCGTACGCGTGCAGGAGCCAGAAGACCGCGGCCACGGTGACGCCGGAGGCGATCGCCTCCGCGTAGTTGTCGTGACTGCCGCTCTCGGCGGCGAACAGCGCTCCCACCAGGATCGCGCCGTACACCACCCCGCCCGGGTTCTCCGCGGTCCGCATCACGGCCCCGGGCCAGCGCCTGGGCGAGCGCGAGGCGGCGTCCTTCGGTGGCTCGGAGACGGGGGGACGGGAGGGCTGGGAGATGGCCGAATTATCTCCGACGTCCCGGCAGGCCCAGGCGGCCGCCCTGAACGACCAACGCCGCCTCGGATGAGACGGCGCGGGCCGGACATGCTCCTATAGATCCCGGCCGTGAGGCCGCGGGATGGGCGGGCAAGCTAGCCATCGCCACGGACGGAAGGCGCACGAGCCCGGCCACGACTGGACGTGGGTCCGGCGCGGTGGTATCTGGAGGGGACGGTGGTTCACGGACGAGCCCTCCTCGCCGCTTTCGCGGTCGTGCTGACCGGGCTGCTGATCGCCGCCGTGCCCGCGCTGGCGCACTCCACACACCGCAAGCGCGCCCGCTCGGCCACGGCCGAACCCTGCGTCGTACGCGCGCTGCCCGGGTCGTTCGTCGCCCAGGGGGACATGTACGGCTCGGGCAGCGTCGCCGACGTGGTCGAGGTGTCCTGTGAACCGGTTTACGCGCGGGCCCATCTGCGGGTCAGCGCCAACCAGCTGTACGCCCGCTGCGCACAGCGTCTGTCCTGGTATCTGCCCTACCCCGCCTCGAGCGTCACCAGCGGCGCCGGTACGGGCGTCCAGCTGGACAACGACGGCAACGCCACCGTGGCCCTCATCGCCGGGCCCTCGTGTGCCGCCGGCGAAAGCCTGATCTCCGCTCACATGGAAGCCGCGCCCTATACGACGGCGACCACCGCCTTCCAGGTCCTCGCCCCCCAGGACGGGGCGGCGGGCATCCGCGTGAGCCCCGAATCGAAGGTCGAGGGCGAGACCTACGGCGACGTGGCGACGCTCGTGCAGGTGTCCTTCCCGCCCGTGTTCGCCGGGCAGGCCGTTGTCCTCAACGCCTCCCAGCTCTACTCGCGCTGCCGGGTGGCCCCGCGGCTGGTGTGGGTGACGATGGGCGAATCGCCCGGCACCGGCGGCTCGGCCGCGGAACCGCTCACCCAACCCGAAGCCGAAGAAGCGACCGTGCATCTGGACGACGACGGCAACGCCTTCGCCCTGCTGCTCGGGGGCGGATCGTGCGCGGCCGGCTCGAGCCTGATCGAAGCGAGCCTCGAAGAGGCTCCCTACACCACCTACACCGCCAGCTTCACCGTCGAACCTCCGGTGCCGGGAATCGGTGGCTGAGGGTCGGCTCTTGGGGCCGTCGTAGGCGCCGGCGGGCCTGTGACGAGGGTGTGACCTAGGGGTGGCGCGGGCCGCCGGGGTCCGCTAAAGTCCGGGCCGGTGTCGTGCGACCGCGACACCGTTCCTTGGAGGGTCCGAGCAGGGGGTGCCAGCCGTGACACGGAGGTTTTCTGTTTTGAGCGCGTCAACCGTGCGTGCGCTGATCGTCGCGTTCGCCGTCTCCCTGGCGGCGCTCGCCGGCGCGAGCTCGGTCATCGCCGCTGGCTTCACCGCTGGCGACGTGGTCGTCCTACGCGACGGCAACGGCGGCGTGGAATCGATCGCGAGCTCGGCCATGCCCATCCACCTCGACGAGTTCGGGCCCGTCGGCGGCCTCGCTGAATCGATCGCCCTGCCGACTGTCGAAAACGAAGGCGGTGTCGGGAACAAGCCCTTCACGGACAGCGGATCTGCGACTTCCGACGGCTCCTTGAGCCTATCGGGCAACAGCGAATGCCTGCTCGCGGCCGGCTACGACGCCAAATCTGCGCCCCCCAAAACAGAAAAAGTAACCGGGACGAAATCCAAAGAATTTCCACGCGTGATCGCCGTCGTCAAGGGCAACGGCGAAGTCAACACCACGACGTGGCTCGAAAAGTTCGCGAACGAAAACAATGCGCGCAGCGCCACCTCGAACAACTGCAAAGAACTCTGGGCCGGCGGCAACGGCACAAAAACCAGCGGCGGCGTGGTGTTCGCGAAACTGGGTGCCAAAAAAGAAGAATCGGTCCAGTTCAATGAAACCGATCACAACGCCCGGCAGGTCGAGGTCGCCGATGGCCAGCTGTACATGTCGGCCGACCCCACCTCAAACCCCGACAAACAGACGATCGCGAAAGTCGGCACCGGGTTGCCGACGACCAAACCACAGGGCTTCACCAACCTACCCTTCGAAGAAGGGCAGGAACCCGAACAGCCCTACGGATTCAGCTTCCTGACGCTCGGGCTCGGCACTGAACCCGACACGCTGTACGTCGCCGACAAGAAAAAAGAAGGTGAAACCAGCGCGATCGTCAAGTACGGGCTGAGCGGCGGCAAATGGGTCCCCCACGGGTCGGTTGAAATTCCGGAAGTGACAGGAGTTACGGCCAATGACGTCAACGGTCTCGTGACGATCTACGCGACCACTCCCGGGCTGAGCCAGAAGGAAGGGACGCTCTACAGGATCGCCGACGCGAGCGGGGTCAACGGCACGCTTAGCGGCGTCCCGCAGGAAATCGCGAAAGCCCCGGTCAACGAGGCCTGGAAAGGGGTCGCGTTCGCTCCCGGCACCGAAATCGGCCACGGGGGCACGCCACCCAAACTGCCGAGCATCTCGGCAGCGGAAACCGCGCTCACCGGTGCAGTCAACGATCCCACGAACAGGACGATGCCGATCACGGTCTCGGACCCCGAATTCGAAGCGAAACAGTTGACGGTTACGGTTTTCTCCTCGAAGGAAGGTGTCGTAAGCGCGGCCAACGTGACCGGCAGCGGGAGCGAACGGATGCTTCATGTCACCCCCGGAGAACGCGGCATAACCAAGCTCACGCTCACCGTCGAAGACCCCAACGGCGCCTTCGCGAGCACACAGATCACCTACGGCGCGGCGGCGTACCAGGGCAGCCCCAGCGACCGCTACTACTCCAGGGCCGCCGACACGGGCGCCACGCTCGACGTCGGGGGTGGATACATGCTCGTCGGCGGTGACGAAAGCAACGGGATCAAGCTCTACAAGGAGCGGGAATCGGGCCCGCCCGTGAAAACGTGGGACTTCTCGACCCACCTGCCGTTCGGTGCCCAGTCGGTGAACATCCACGGCATCACACGCGCTGGAAACGTCGTCTACTTCGTCGGCGGCATGGGCAACAGCCAGAAAGGGATCACCGAAACCTCCCACGACACGATGTTCGCTGCGACGATCACTGGGTCCGGCGCCAACACCGAACTCGCCTACCTGGGAAGCTACACCGCCCTGCGCGAAGACCTGATCGAATGGGACGAAACAAACGGTAACGCGCTCGGGTTCGCAGCGTCCGCCAAAGCCGGCCAACCCGGCGAGGAACCCGCAGGGTTCAAGATCGAGGGCGTGGCGTTCCTACCCGGATCGACGACGCAAGCGTACATCTCGTTCCGCGCCCCGCTTGAGCCGACCGGCGAACGCGCCAAGGCCCTCGTGATTCCGGTCACGAACTTCTCGTCCCTGTTCGGCGGCAATCCCAACACCACCGTCCATGCGACATTCGGTACGCCGCTGGAGTGGAGCATGCCGAACACATCGGAAGGCAAAGAAGCGCCCGGTCTCAGCATCCGCCAGATCAGCGTCAACAGCGAAGGTGAATATCTGATCCTCGCCGGCACGGCGAGCTCGAAAAGCAACATCTTCCAGATTTGGGGTTGGGATGGCGAACCGGAAGATGAACCGGTGCTGCTGAACAATGAACTAACGCTCGTAGAAGAAGGCGTCTGGGACTCGTTCACGTCCACGCCCGAACCGATTCGCAACAACGACGAAGTCGAAGTGCTGCAGGACAATAGTAAGACCAACTGGTATGAAACTGGCGCGAAAGATGCCGAACAAGGCCTCGTCATCGGCCTGCAGAAGAGCCTCGGACGGCTGTTCACGGTGCAGATACCGCCGCCGGGCACGCCCGAAGCGCCGAAACTCGCCGCCGGCGGCAACCCGAACAAAGGCGAATTCACCCTGAAATGGAAGCCGGCGCCGACGCTTCGGGCGCGGTTCACACTCCAGCACAAAGACGCTGAACCCGGCGCCCCATGGACGACGATTGCGACCAACCTCAGCAAGCGCGAATACAAATTCAAACCCGAGGCCGAGGGGACTTGGACTTACCAGGTGAAGGAGAGCAACGAAACGGCCGAAAGCGGCTACTCGGTCGAATCACTGCCGGTCAAGGTCGACCGGACCGCGCCGGTCGCGCCTACCGCTCACACCGAACCAGCAACCCCGGCTTACTCGGGCAAAGGCGGCTGGTTCAAGGACACCGTGACGGTCTCATTCACGGCCAACGGGGATCCGAAACTGGCTGACAAAAGCGAACCGAGCGGGGTGGACCCGACGACCCTGACCGGGCCGGCGACGTTCAGCACCAGCGGCTCGCACGAAAGGTGCGGCGAAGTGGCCGACAAAGTCGGCAACGTCTCTGAAAAGACCTGCATCACGGTGCAGGTCGACGCTACGGCCCCGACGCTCAAAGTCGAATGCCCGGCCACGGCCGTGCAGGGCGAAAGCGTGAGCGCCACCGTGACCGCCTCCGACGGCGAGTCGGGCCTCAAACAGGACCCGAGCGGGACGGTGCCGATCAACACCGCCGCCACCGGCCCCCAGACGATCAGCCGTACCGCGATCGACAACGTCGGGCACGAAACCACCGAGTCGTGCACCACCGAAGTCGTCTACCCGACGCCCGGGGCGCCGATGCTCACCGGCGCCAACCCGAACAACGGGCAGTTCAAGCTGACCTGGACGGGCGCCAACCCGGCCTCCAACCTCGGGCTGACGTACACGCTGCAGCAGCGCCTGATCACGAGCGGGACCTGGACGACGGTGGCCAGCGGTATCGAATCACTGAGCTACGAATTCCCGAAATCGGCCAAGGAGGCCGAAGGTACGTGGCTGTTCCGCGTCCAGGCGGTGGACTCGGTGAACCTCAAACAGACCGCGTTCTCCCCTGAATCGGCGGCGATCGTGGTCGGTCTGCCGCCCGAACTGGGCCACTGCGTGCCGGCTCCCACAAAAGAAGGCAAGCGCAAACCCGAAGGCACGGGCGCCTTCACGAAGAGCGCCTGCTCGGCGCTGAGCAAGAAGCACGACGGCCTTTTCAACTGGGAAGGCGGCGTGCAGAAAGGAAAATTCTCCAGCGCCGAAACCAAGAACGTGAGCTTCATCACGGCCAACAAGACCAAGGTTGAATGCCACGGCGCCGAGACGGTGGCGGGCGAATTCGTCAGCCCGAGACGCGCCGAAAACGTGTCGCTGAAACTTTCCGAATGCGAAAGCAGCCTGTTCGGAAAGTGCACGAGCCCGGGGTCGCTGGAAGGAAAAATCGTCAGCAAGACACTCGAAGGTGTGTTCGGCATCTACAAGGCCAGCGCGAAGCCGCAGGGCAACAAGGCCGGTCTCGAGCTGTTCCCGAACCACAAAGCCGGCCCGTTCGCCGAATACACATGCGGGGTCAGGTCCTTCTCGATACGCGGAGGCGTGATCTTCCCGGCGAGGG
The DNA here is from genome assembly GCA_963821425.1 of uncultured Solirubrobacteraceae bacterium. Lineage (GTDB taxonomy): Bacteria > Actinomycetota > Thermoleophilia > Solirubrobacterales > Solirubrobacteraceae > Palsa-744. The sequence continues at coordinate 248,098 of CAWGDS010000004.1, read as the reverse complement.
CGAACAAGATCACGGCCGGTATGGAACTCAGCGCGAAGGCCTCAAAAGGGGCCCAGAAGCCCGAAGGCTTCGTCGAAGAACCGAAGGCGGAGCTGGAAGTGGCCGAAGGCGCGGGCCCGTACGAACTCGACGGCCTGACCTACTCGCTGCGGCTCGAAACCGAAGAACCGCTCGAGCTGAACACCGTCGCCTGAGGAGGCTCCGTGCGGACCGGGTCATGCGACCCGGTCCGGCACCGACGCAGCGGAAAGGGGGGCCAGATCGGCCCCCCTCTTGAAGCTCTAGCCGGCGCCTCGCCGCCGGCTGCACTTCCCGCGGACCTCTACTGCGGAACCCCCGCCGGCACTTCCGGAGCCTTCGCCAGCTGGTAGACGACGATCACCGAGAGGGCGAACACGCAGATCGACCAGAACGGGAGAACACGGATGTCAAGCAGCGAGTCGATCGCAACCAGCGAGGCCGCGAAGATCCCGAACCAGCGTCCGTAGCCGCCGCCCGAGAACAGCGACATCGCCGCGAGGATCTCGAGCACACCGAGGATCAGCGTGATCCAGCCCCAGGTCTTGAGGGTGCTGAACACATACGTCGCTCCGCTGACGGTCACGAAATGCGCTTCCGAGATCGCGGCGATGCCCCAGATGATGTTCAGGACACCGGCAATGCTGAGCAAGATGGCGGCGAAGATCCACCACCCTGTGACTCTGTCCAAGTTTTCCACAACGCCTCCTATTGGTTGGCGCCCCACGTGGGCGAGCGAGGCGGGATTCTAGACCCACGTGGGCCACGGCACCCGCCTCGGGGAGCCGTGTTACACACTGCGACTTCAGCCTTTCGCCGCCCGCCGCAGATCCCCTGCCGGCGGGTCACGGTCGGCCCTACGCGAGCGCGCCGAAGCGGGGCTCGCGGCGCTCCACGAAGCTGAGCACGCCCTCGGCGAAGTCGGGTTTCGTGAACGACTCCAGCATCACCCGATCAGCGTTGGCGATCGCGTCGTCGATGCCCCTGTCCAGATCGGTGTAGATCTGGCGCTTCATCGTGGCCATGCTCGCGGGCGAGCAGTTGACGGCCAGCTCGCGGGCGTAGGCAAGTGCCTCGTCGAGCGTCGCCCCCGGTTCGGTCACGCGGTTGACGAGGCCGAGCTCGTAGGCCTCCTCGGCGAGCACCACCCGCCCTGAGAACAACAGGTCGAGCGCCCTCGCGGGCCCCACCAGCCGCGGCAGGATCCAGGAGATGCCGTGCTCGGCGATCAGGCCCCGGCGGGCGAAGGCGGTGGTCAGCTTGGCGCCCGACGCAGCGAAGCGGATGTCGCACATGAGGGCCTGCACCAGCCCGATCCCCGCACAGGGACCGTTGATCGCGGCGATGATCGGCTTGGGGATCGAGAGGGGGTGGTTCTGGGGAGTCCGCTCGGCGTTCTCGTGGGCCGCCCGTCCGTTGGAGTCCTCTGCGGATCCGAGGTCCTGCAGGTCCTGCATGTCCGCGCCCGCACAGAAGCCCCTGCCGGCCCCGGTCACGACGATCACCCGCACATCCTCGGAGGCCGCACACTCGTCCAGGAGCCCGAAGTAGCGGACCTCCATCTCCCGCGTCCAGGCGTTCAGGCGGTCGGGCCTGTTCAGGGTGAGAACGGCGATGCCCCCGTCCACATCTTTCATCACCACTTCGCTCATCTTCGGCCTCCCGATCGTTGGGAAGCCAGGCTAACCGCTTGACGCGGGCGGCGCCCGGCGCTCAGAGCGCCGCGCGCCGCAGCTCGTTGCGGACCGCTCCGTAGATGCGGGCCTCGCTGGGGGGAACCCAGCTGCGCATGGCGTCCCAGGCCGCGCCCGGGTTGCGGGCGAGCTGGTCTTTCAGGCGCTCGGCCTCGCGCTCGGTTTCGCGCTTACGCAGCCACGCCGCGTAGGGGTCGGGCGGCACGACCCGACCGGTCCGCATCGGTGCGCTCGTCATGCCCGCCACGCCGCCGATCGCGCACGCCGGTGCCCCGCGGCCACGCGCCAGGTGGTGCGTGGCGGAGAGGGGATGGCTCGCCGGCCGGTTTCTGTGAAGCATCCGCATGTGGGACTCCTTGAAGTGTGGTGTTTGCCATCCGACGCCTGCCGCCCCCGGCGTCTCCCTACATGCAGGAGGGCCGCTTACGGTGTTCGGTTCGCCAATAGGATGGCTTCCCGCAAACGCGTTCCGGGCGAGGTTCGACGCACGGTCCAGTAAATGCACCCGCTGGACGGCTGCACGTAGTCCGGGGGGTCGCCGGTGGTGCCCGAAGCGGGCAGTGCCGGTGCGCCGAGCGGACGGCAACGAAGGCCGGATCGCGGCGGCCGCCGCAACGCCAACCGGCGATGGGCGAGGCGGCGCCTTCCCCCTTATCCCTCAGCGCGCCCCACCCACGGCCAGGCGGCTCTCCCGGGGACACTGTCCGGAACGAGTCGCGCGACACGCCGCCCGTTGCCGGCGGGGTGCCTGCCCCCAACCAAGTCGAAGAGAACGCCGGCGCTGCGCGTCACGAGCAGCGTCTCGCTCGACCCGGTCGGACTGGCTGATCAACGTCACCTGCTCTGCCCCTGGTGGTGGCGCCTGCCACTGGCACAGCGCCTCCGCGGGCGACGGAAGCAGCCCGACCGCACGGTCAGCCTGGCTGCCGCGGACGCCGGTGTCCACCGTGGCGCCGCGATTACGCAGCGCCCACCGCAGGCGGCGGGCGCTGCCGTTCGGGATGCGGTCCCCCTCGGACACCGGCCGAGGAGCTCGGCCCCGCGACGCCCCCAATGTCTCGCCGGTATCTCGCCTCCCATGGGGCGCACCCTATACCCGGGTAAACCCCTAGTCAACCCCCAAATTCGATCTTATCTCTACGACCCGGGGTCCTATGTGCGATTCATCACGGATCGAGCCGAAAGGAGACCTTTTCGATTGACCTTTTGCGTCGTTTGGCCTTATGCTTACGAGCACGGTGCAGACACGTCGCCAGCCAGAGAAGTGGCGCGCACGGAGACTTTCGCATCAATGGGGTAAACCCGGGGAGAGATCTCTCGGGGTACCAGGGGTCCGGCGCACAAGTGGGGGTCAGAGCCATTGGCCGACCCGCTCCTGAGCGTTCGCCGGCGTGAGCTGGCCGAGATCGACCGCCTGCTCACCCGCGGCGAGTCGACGCAGGCGAACGTGATCGAGATCACGGGCGAGACCGGGATCGGCAAGACGGAGCTGTTGACCCACGCCGTGCGGACCGCGGCCGAGGGTGGGCGCCTGACGGTTTTCGGGCGCGCCGCGGAGTTCGAGGCGGACGAGCCGTTCGGTGTGTTCCTCGGTGCTCTCGAAGCGATCGCCGCGGAGCTTCCCGACGAGGAGCTTTCCCGCCTGCGGGCCGACGAGAGCCTCGAGCTGGCGAGCCTGCTTCCCGGGCTGGCCGGGAGGGTGCCGAGTGCCCAGGGCGGACCGTCCCACCCCCCGAGCGGGGTCGGCACCGAGCGCTACCGCCTGCATCGGGCGATCTGCTCGCTGCTGACCGCCAGCGCGGGCGACAGGCGAATCCTGCTGGCCGTGGATGACCTGCACTGGGCGGACCCCGCTTCGGTCGAGTTGCTGCTGTACCTGGTCCGGCGTCCGCCCCGCTCGCAGCTCGACGTGATCGCCACACTGCGGCCCGGTCAGCTCGAGCCGGCCACCGCGGCCGCGCTGCAGCAGCTGCAGCGGGACGGTCAGGGCGAGCTGATCGAGCTGACGCCCCTGGATCGAGAGGAAGCGGCCGCCTTCTACCCGCCCGGCATGCCCGCCCGGGTGGCCGAGCGCATCTTCAGCGAGAGCGGCGGCAATCCGTTCTACCTGGAGGAGCTGATCCGCTCGGCCGGGGACACGTTCCAGCCCGGACAGGTGACGCTCGACAACGAGGCCGAGCTGCTGCCCGCCCGCGTCTCGGCCTTCATCGCGGCCGAACTGGAGCGCCTCGCGCCGAAGGCCCGCGAGCTGATCCAGGCCGCCTCGATGGTCGGCGACCCGTTCGAGCCCGAGCTCGCGGGAGAGGTGATCGGCATGGACGAGGCCGAGACGCTGGCGGCGCTCGACGAGCTCGTCGACCGCGAGCTGGTCCAGTCGGCGCTGCTGCCCGGACGTTTCAGCTTCCGTCACCCGATCGTGAGGCGTGCCGTCTACGAGTCCGCCAAAGAGGGCTGGCGGCGCAGCGCCCACGCCCGTGCGGCGACCGTGCTGAGCGGTCGTGGCGCCTCCGCGACCACGCGGGCACGCCACGTCGAGCGTTCGGCCCGGGTGGGTGACGTCGAGGCCATCGCCACCCTGCGACAGGCGGGATACGAGGCCAGCGCGAGGGCCCCGGCGGCGGCCGCCAGGTGGTTCCGCGCCGCACTGCACATGCTCCCCGAGGGGAGCCCCTCCCAGGAGCGCCTGGAGCTGCTGCTGGCGCTGGCCGTCGCGCTCGGCTCGGCAGGGCACCTGCAGGACAGCCGCGAGGCGTTCCACGAGGCGCTCGCGCTGCTGCCGGCGGACTCGCCCGCCAAGGGCGCCGCGATCACCGGGGCAGCGATGATCGATCACCTCCTCGGTCAGCACGACCAGGCCCAGAGCCTGCTCCTGGAGAGCCTCTCCGAGCTCGACGATCGCTCCGAACAGGCTGCCGCCCTGAAGGTCGCGCTGGCGGGGGGAAGCTTCTTCAGCGCCGACTGGACCGGCATGCGCTACTGGGCCGAGGAGGCCCTGAAGGTGCCCGAGCAGACAGCCCCCCTGTCCGCCCGCGGATCGGCCCTGCTGGCACTGGCCCACTACGGGCTGTGCGAAATCGAAGAGGCCGGGGCCGAGGCAACCAAGGCGGCCGCGATCGCCGACGAGCTCTCCGACGAGGAGTGGGCCGGGCAACTTCAGTCGCTGTGCTCGCTCGGCTGGGCCGAGTACTGCGTGGGGCGCCTGCAACTGGCCGCCAAGCACATGACGCGAGCCCACAAGGTGGCCAACGCGACCGGCCAGCAGCACCTCCTGGGCGTGATCCTCACGATCCTCGCGAACACCAACCTGGCGCTCGGGCGTCTCGCGCTGGCCAACGAGCAGGCCGAGAACGCGATCGACAGCTCGCTCCTGTCAGCCAACAACCTGTTCCTGACCTGGGCCCTGACGATGCGCTGCACGGTCGAGATCGAGCGCGGCAGCCCGGCCGCCGCGGTGCGCTACGGGATGCGGGCGCTGGAGGCGGGCATCAAGAGCCGCAGCCCGTGGTCGAACGTGGCCAGCCTGTACCTCGCCGAAGCCCGGCTGGAGGCCGGCGAACCGGAGCAGTTCCGCCGCCAGCTGCTGGCCGGCCAGAGCACACCCCGGCTGCCACCGTTCCCGTTCTACGGGGTCCAGGCATACGAACTTCTGACCCGCGCGGAACTGGACCTGGGGCTACCCGACGCCGCCGGGCGCTGGGCCAGCCAGGCGAAGGACCTGGCGCTCAAGATCGGCCTGCCGATGCCGATCGCCCAGGCCCAACGCGCGGAGGCGATGCTGCTGTTGAGCCGCGGCGAGTTCGTCGAGGCCGCCGCGGCGGCGCGCGCGTCGGCCGAGCAGGCCGAGCTCGGCAGCCAGCCGCTGCAGGCGGCACGATCGCGCCTGCTCGAGGGCATCGCCCTCAGCCGGGGCTCCGACAGAGCCGGGGCGGTGGCCCAGCTGCGCCGGGCCCAGGAGACGTTCGCCGCCCACGGTGCCACCCGCTACCGCGACCGGGCGGCCCAGGAGCTGCGCACGCTGGGCATCCACCGCCCCGAAGGCCGGCGCGCGCCCCGTACCGAGACGAGCGTCGGATCGCTCAGCAAGCGCGAGCTGACGATCGCCCAGCTCGTCCACGAGGGCCTGTCGAACCGCCAGATCGCCGAGCAGCTCTCAATCAGCGTGAAGACGGTCGAGAACCACCTCACGAACATCTTCCGGCGCCTGGAGATCACCTCCCGGGCCCAGCTGGCGACGCTGGTCGAGCGCTCCCGCGGCGCGGCCGCCTAGACGAGCGGCTCGGAGGTCCTGACCGCGGGCTCGTCCGGCTCTGAGGTCGTCGCCGCGGGCCTGTCGTGCGCTGAAGTCGTCTCCAGGACCTCCTCGTCCGGGGGCGTCCGCGTCCAGATGCTGCGGCCGATGCGCCCCCCGACGGCCCCGAGCAGCATTCCGATGATCGCCGAGACGATGATCAGGAACGGCGGGAAGCTCCCCAGCGAGACCTTCGCGTGGACGCCGCTGATGTAGTGCGCCAGCAGCAGACCGAGGGCGTAGATCGCCCCCCCGACGAGCCCCCTGTCGGCTCCTCCCCAGCCGTCGGGGTGTTCGAAGCCGGCGAGCACCCCGCCGACTCCCGCCAACGCGGCGAGCACCCAGTAGGTGGTCGCATCGACGCCCAGTACCAGGCCCACGACGACCCCGAACACGAACGGGATCACTCCACCCAGAAGGATCTGGTGGTTCTGCGGCCGGTAGCGAAATAGCGGCGGTGGCTCGCGCACTTGACCTCTCCGTTGCGCGGGGCGCGCCGACCTTCGGTGGTCGGACTCCTCCCCGAGCCCAACCTGAGCGTACCGGGTCGGCGCCGGCCGCGCCCGCCCTGCCGTTACAGCAGCACGGGTCGCGAGCGGCGGTCCATCCCGACCTCGGTCACACCAGCCGACGTGATCTTGATCCGCACCGGCACGCTGCGGTGCTCAAGCAGCTTCCGGAGCACCGATTCACCCTTCGACTCGATCGCCGAGCGCAGCGGCTCCTGTGCCTGCTCGGGCTGCAGGGTGTCGGCTATCTGCACATACACGTGCTGCTCCGCGGTCCCGTTCTGAACCTTCCAGCGATAGATCGCCCCCGGCACCCGCAGCACGTGGATCGTGGTCGGTCCTCCTACGATCTCCAGCTCGCTCACCATGCCCGACAGAATCGCCGCTGTGCCCGGGCCGGACAACGGCCGTCTGGCCAGAAACCGCGGACGCCGCTTGGACATGTGCACAGCGGCCCGTCGCACGCTCGGCGTTCCCCACGGGTCGCGGCGACAGGCGCGCCCAAGGGCGAGGGGTGGGAGTGCGCCGGCACCCATACGATGCGGCCCGTGACGGCCTCGAGCGAGTCGGCCCTGGCCCTGTTCGCACGCAGGATCGTCGTGCTCGGGCTGATCGTGGTCGGCCTGCTGGCCGCGGCCACCGTCGGGCTGGCGCTGGCCGAGCACGTCGGGGCCTGGTACGCCTTCCGCTGGTCGCTCGACACGGCGGCCACCGTCGGCGGCTTCCCCCAGCCCCGCACGACCGGCGGCCAGGTGATCCACGTCGCCCTGATCGTGGTCGGCGTGGGTACGCTCTTCTACGCGCTTGCGATCGTGGCGGAGTTCTTCGCCGCCGGCCATCTGGGCGAGGTGCTGGCCGGAAGGCGCTCACAGAGGATGATCGACTCGCTCGAGAACCACCACATCGTGTGCGCCTACGGGAGGGTCGGGCGTCAGGTCGTGCGCGACCTGCGGGCGGCCGGCTCCAGCTTCGTGGTGATCGACCCGCGGCCGGAGAACCGCCAGCTGGCCGAGCGGGAGGGGCTGCTGTTCATCGAGGGCGACGCCACCGAGGACGCCGTCCTGCTGCGTGCCGGCATCGGTCGGGCCCGCTCGATCATCGTGTGTGCCGACTCCGACGCGGACAACGTGTTCATCACGCTCACCGCCCGCGAGCTGCGCGCGGACATCGCGATCGTGGCCCGCTCCGCCGCCGAGGACACCGAGAAGAAGCTCACCCGCGCCGGCGCCGACCGCGTGATCTCGCCGTACAAGGCCAGCGGCACCGAAATGGCGCGACTGGCGCTCCACCCCCAGCTCAGCGGGGTCGTGGACGTGGACGTCGAGTATCGCCTCGAGGAGCTCGTCGCGCGCGAGGGGTGTGACGCGATCGGACAGACGATCGGCGACATCCGCGGGGGCTCGATGATCGTCGGCCTGCGCCGCGCGGACGGGTTTCATCCCCAGCCCACCGCGGACGCCGAGATCGGGGCCGGCGACATCGTGGTCGCGATCGGCACCCCGGCCACGCTCAAGCGCCTCGAGGCGCTGTTCGCCTCGGCCTGAAATCCGCCGCCCGCGGCGCAGGCGGGATTTGAATGGACGGCCCGCAGCGGTTACCCTTGGCGGCTGATCGCGAGGTGATCTAGGGGGTGCAAAAGCGGATATCACCTGCGTGGCGGGAAGCCGGGCTACGGCTCGGAGCCACGACATCGCTCGCTGCCTGCACGCTGCTCGTGGTGCTGCTGCTGATCGGCTCGTCGGCGTCGGCCCTCGCCGACCCGTCCGCGGCGCTCACGGTCTCGCCGCTGGCGAGCTCCAACTACACGGTTGCTCCCGTCTGCTCCCGGCCCACGCTCGGGCCTCGCTGCCTGGCTCTCGAGCTCGTCCCTGCCTCGGCGGCGGCGCGTGAACGGCGCCACCCGATCGGGATGTCGGTGAAGGCCCGGGCCGCGGCCTCGGGCGCCGCCGAAGCGTGCACCGAACACCCCATCACCGAAGGCTGCTACGGGCTTCGCCCGGCGGACCTCCAGGCCGCCTACTCGCTGGCGACGCTGAGCGCTCCCACTCCCCAGACGGTGGCGATCGTGGCCGCCTTCGACGATCCCACGGCGGTCAAGGACCTCAAGCACTACGACGAAACCTTCGGCCTGCCCGCCTGCAACACGCACGACAAGTGCCTGCAGCAGGTCAACCAGAAGGGTGAAAAGAGCCCGCTGCCGAAGACCGAAGGAGGGTGGGCGCAGGAGATCTCGATCGACATCGAGGCCACCCACGCGGTCTGCCAGAACTGCCACATCCTGCTCGTCGAGGCCGAAGAAGACACGATCGCGGATCTCGAAGCGGCCGAGGACACCGCTGCCGCGGACGGGGCCAACGAGATCTCGAACTCGTGGGTGCAGCCCGAGCCCTCCAGCGATAGCGCCGCCTTCGACCACCGGGGCGTCGTGATCACGGCCGGCAGCGGTGATGAAGGCTATTTGAACTGGGTGCCGGGTTCACCGGAAGCCGGTCACATCGGTTATCCCGCCTCGTCGCCCCATGTGGTGGCCGTGGGCGGGACGCGTCTGGAAGAAGTGGAAGGGAAATGGACCTCCTCGATCTGGAACGGCTTCGGCATCGAACACGAAAAAGGCGCCACCGGCGGGGGCTGCAGCGAACACTTCGAAGCCCCCTACTGGCAGCGCGAACTCACCGACTGGGCGAACGTCGGGTGCGAAGGCAGGCGTGCGGTGGCCGACATCTCCGCGGTGGGCGATCCCTTCACCGGCATGGCCATCTATGACTCGACGCCGCTGGAAGCCGAAGGGACGCGTCCCGGCTGGCAGACGCTGGGCGGCACGAGCCTCGCCTCGCCCGTGATCGCGGCGATGTTCGCCCTCGCCGGGGGCGACCACGCGAACGGCGGGCCGGAAGTCGAATACCCGGCGCGGACGCTGTATGAAAACGCCGCCCTCACTCGGGCCTCGGTGTACGACATCGAATCCGGCTCCAACGGCTCGTGCCTGCACAGGGCCGTGGAAGAAGACGGGCGCGAGCCCTGCACGCCCGGCGAGGAGGCGGTCATCTGCCATGAACACGCGATCTGCCTCGCCGGGGCCGGCTACGACGGCCCCTCCGGCGTCGGCACCCCCGCTGGGATCGGCGTCTTCCAGGCCACCGGGAAAGCGGCCAAGAAACCCCAGCAGCTCCACTTCACGTCGGCGGCGCCGAGCGCAGCCCGGGTCGCCGGCGGGCCATACACGGCGGCGGCCGCGAGCAGCTCCGGCCTGCACCCGTCGTTCGCCTCCGCGACGCCCTCGGTATGTGGGACGGAAGGCTCGAAGGTGAGCTTCTCCGCCGCGGGCACCTGCACGATCGAAGCCCTCCAGGGGGGCGACGACGAATATCAGGCGGCGGTGTCGGTGCAGCAGTCCTTCGCCGTCGCTGCCGGGAGCCAGACCGTCGGCTTCACCTCCAGCGCCCCTACATCGGCGGTGGCCGGCGGGGCGCCCTACACGGTCTCAGCGCTCTCCAGCGCCGGACTGCAGGTGACGTTCTCCTCGCTCACCCCGGCCGTGTGCAGTACCGAAGTCGCCAGCGTGAGCTTCATCGCGGCCGGCACCTGCACGATCGCCGCCGCCCAGGCCGGCGACGGGGACTGGGAAGCGGCGGTGGAAGTCACGCAGAGCTTCTCGGTCGCCCCCGCCACGGTGCTCGGGCCGGGGCTGACGAACCTCGTCAAAGGCCCTGCTGGTGAAACGATCTCGTTCAAATCGAAAGCGCCCGACAGCGACTTCACCTTCGCCGGTAATCCCGTCGTCAACCACCGCACCGGGGCGGTCACCTTCTCCCTCTCGCTGGTGGATCCGGGGAGCATCAGCTGGCGGCTGACGTTCGGCCCCCGCGGCACGGCCGCCACGCGGGCGCTGAGCGGCGGTTGCCACAAGGGCGAGATCAGGCTGGGGCGGGGCTGTCACGCACTCCCGGCCGTGTTCGCCGCTGGACGCCTGACGACCGCCAGGAGCGGCAGGGTGAGCTTCACTGTCACACCGGGAGAGCTGGGCCGGGCCGCGCTGGCGGCCGCCACGGGGTCGGCCCGCGGCATCCTCCTCGGCGCCGAAGTGAGGGTGCAGTCGGCGATGGGCGGTCGACCGAGCTCGCAGAAGCGCGCTCTGGCCGACTACCTCACGGCTGCCAAGCGGGGCTGAGGGCGCTCACACCGGGGCGTCGGCCGGCGTCGGGCTCTCCGGCAGGCCTCCCAGCTCGCGAGCCCGCACCAGCGCGGGCTGGGCGCCGAGCGCCTGGAGTGTGGTTGCCGCGTCCGCCAACAGCGTCTGCGCCTGGGCGGAGCGATCCTGGCCCAGCAGGCAGGCGGCGAGGTCGATCTGCGCGCGGGCGACCCAGTACGGATAGGCGAGCGTTCGGAAGGACTCCAGCGCCCGCAGCAGCTGCGCCTCGGCGGGGGCGTGGTCGGCGGCCGCCGCGGCAACCAGCCCGTGTCCGCGCACGAGCTGGGCCCGCAGGAACGGCGGTACGTGTCCGGGGGGCTGTTCCTCGAGCAGCGCCAGCAGGCTGCGGGAGTCCTCCTCGCGGCCGAGCTCGATCGCGGCCTCGAGCGTGAAGGACCAACCGTGGCGGACGGCGTCGTGGGAGGCGCCCAGCGCCGCGGTGGCCGCCGGCAACATCCGCCGGCCGAGCTCCAGCGCCTGCTCGGGGCGGCCTTCGGTCAGCGCCAGGCTGATCGCCACCGAGGTGTGGGTGCTGCCGAGGTCTTCGTCGTCGCTGACCTCCCAGCCGACCATCCCCGCGAGGTCCTCCCTGGCCTCTGGGAGCTCGCCGCGCAGCGTGTGCAGGACCGCCAGCGGCCAGCGCACGTACTCCACGCCGGGGCGGTCTTCGAGCTCCTCCAACAGGCCCGGGGCCATCGTCTCGGCTTCGTCCCACTGCCCCGAGAGGACGTGCAGGAACATCAGGTTTCCGGCCGAGATGGACTCGCGGAAGCGGTCACCCAGGCGCCGGGCCAGCGCGAGCGCACGTACGAACTGCCGATCGGCTCCGGGCTGGTCCCACTGCATCCCGAGCATGCCGCTGTTACCGAGCGCGTTGTGGGCGCGCTCGATCAGTTCGTGGCGCTCGGCGATCTCCAGTGCCGCTCCGAGCAGCGCGCGGGCCTCGTCGGGGCGGTTGTCCTGCAGGCACATCAGGCCCTTGTCGATCAGCGCGCCGCTCTGGACCTCGGGTAGCGCCAGCTCCTGGGCGAAGCGCAGGGCGGTCTCCAGGGAGGCGCCGGCCCGCTCGTCTTCGCCGCGGTACAGGAAGGCGTGGCCGAGGACCGCGTGCAGTCGCGCCACCTCGGCGTCCACACGCTCCGCCCCGAGGATCTGCAGCGCACCCGTGAGCTGCTCGATCGCCTGGTCGTTGCGTCCCACGTAGCTGAGCGCCCGGCCGACGTTGCCGGCCACGCTCGCCGCCTCCCGCTCATGTCCCGCGGCGAGGTAGGCGCCGCCCGCCTCTTTGAGCAACTGCAGGGCCTGCTCGAGGCGTCCGGCCTGCATCGCCATCTCGCCCGCGGCACAGGTCAGCTCGGTCCGCTCCTCCTCGTCGCGGGCCAGCTCGACCGCCGTCAGATAGGCGCGCTCGGCCGACTCCGGGGCGCCCACCGAGGCGGCCCGCCGGGCGCCCTGGCGCAGGGCCGAGATGGTCGTCTCCTGCAACGCGGGCGCGTCGGGGTCGCGGGGACCGGCCGCCCGGTAGGCGTCCAGGTAGTGGGCGGCGATGGCCTCGGCGGCGACGTCCTCGCCGTCGTGCGGGAACAGCTTGCGCAGGTGTGCCGCGGCGGCCAGGTGACGGGGCTTGCGCTCGCGCCGGGACAGCATCTCGTAGGCGACGGTGCGCAGCAGTCCCTGCACGAACACGTACTGCCCGCTGTCGGGGGTCAGCGGGTTGGCGCGGATCGCCAGCACCTGCTTGCGTACGAGCGCCTCGAGGGTCTCGTCCAGACGCTCCTCGGGGATGTCGCCGAGCTCGCTTGCCGAGGCGCGCGAGAAGCTGGTCCCGAACACGGCCATCGCCTTCACAAAGCGGCTCTCCAGCGCCTCCAGCGCGTCCAGGCGCGCCGCCAGCAGCGACCCGAGGCTCGCCGGAACGTCGAGCTCGCCGAGCTCCCCGGTCAGCGTCAGGCGCCCTTCCCGCTGCTCGAGCACACCCCGGTTCGCGAGCGCGCGGATCGTCTCGATGGCGTACAGCGGCAGGCCCTCGGCGCGGTCTATCACGCGACCACGAACGCGCCGGGGCAGGCCCTCGACCAGCTCGTCGAGCAGCTGTCCCATCGTCTCGAAGTCCAGCGGCTCGAGCTGCAGCACGGTCGCTCCGCGGCGCCCGCCGGGCCATCCTTCGCGCCCGGAGGTCAGCTCGGGCCGCGCCAGGGTGAGCATGAAGATCGGACTGTCGGCCGACCACTCGAGCACGTGCTCGATGAAGTCGAGCATCCCCTCGTCGGCCCACTGCAGGTCGTCGAACACGAGCACCACCGGCATCTGCTCGGCGAGCCGCTCGAGGAACAGCCGCCAGCCGGCGAACAGCTCGGTACGGCCGAGGCCGGGTTCGGCGACCCCGAGCAGGACCCCCAGCCGGGGCCACAGGAAGTCGCGGTCGGCTGCGTCGGGAACCCATCGTTCGAGCCCCGCCTGGAGCTTGGCGCCGATCTCCTCGATGGGCGCCTCTTCGGGGATCCCGAAACGCTGGCGGATCATTTCGGTCAGCGCCCAGTAGGCGACCCCATCGCCGTAGGAGAGGCAGCGGCCCGAGTGCCAGAGGATGTTCCCGGCCAGCCCGTCGACGTACTTGTCGAACTCCCACAGCAGGCGCGTCTTGCCGACTCCGGCGGCGCCGTACACGGTCACCAGCCGCGCCGCACCGCGCTCGAGCCCACCGTGGAAGAGCTCCTTCAGCAGTCTCAGGTCGGCGTCGCGGCCGAACAGCGGGGCCTCGATCCCGCGCTCTCGCTCGGCTCCGCCCAGGCCGGCGATCACGCGCGTGGCCCGCCACAGGTGAATCGGCTCGGACTTGCCTTTGACGGCATGATCGCCGGCGTCCTCGTAGGCGATCGCCGCAGAGGTGACTTCGTGGGTCACGTCGTCCACCGCCAGCGTTCCCGGCTCGGCCGCCGATTGGGCTCGAGAGGCGGTGTTGACGCGGTCGCCGACCACCAGTCCTTCGCCGGGATTGGCCAGCGCCGCCACCTGCCCGGTCACCACTCCCGCCCGCGCACGCAGATGCGGCACGCCCACTTCGGCCCCGAAGGCCGTGACCGCGTCGAGGATCTCCAGGCCTGCACGGACGGCTCGCTCGGCGTCGTCCTCGCGAGCGATGGGGACGCCCCAGACAGCCATCACGGCGTCGCCGATGAACTTCTCGACGGTGCCGGCGTAGCGCCCGATGATCGTGCGCGTGGACTCGAAGTAGCGAGCGAGCAGCTCGCGCACTTCCTCGGCGTCACGACCCTCCGAGAGCGATGTGTAGCCCACGAGGTCGACGAACAGCACCGACACCAGGCGCAGCTCGGGGGCGCTCGGCGCAACGGGCTCCTCGACGGGCGCAGGCGCCGATGCCGGCGCCTGCGCGCTCCCCAATGCCGAGCCGCACTCCGCGCAGAACTTCTGGCTGGGAGCGTGCGGTGTGCCACAGGAGGCACAGCGAGGCGCCTGGACCGCGTTTCCGCACTCCGGACAGAACTTGGCCGCTTCCGCCAGCTCAGCGGCGCATGCCGGACAGACCATCGATGCCTCCCGCTAACGGTGTCGCGACAGCGTAGCCGCCCACCGACGGCCGGCTGGTCGGCCGCCCACCGTCACGCTGCCCGCCCGGGTCGCCATCAGTGAAGCTTTGGTTCGCGCGCGAAGAAGACGTTCCCGGGCACTTCACCCTTGGGGACTCCGGCGTCGAGCGTCAGAAGCTGCGCGAGGGTGTGCTTGTAGGTGATGCCGTAGGCGCTCGTGATGGACGCCAGGACGGGGTCCTTGGCGTAGAAGAAGCGATCGCCGTCACGCAGCGCTTCGAACTGTTTGCGCCACAACGCGGTCTGGAGGGGGCCGAGCTCGCTGCCGGGCAGCGGCGGTTCGCTGACCATGCCGACGAACGCATCGAGGTTGGAGACCGAGCCATAGATCGCCTTCAGGCGCGCGGCCACGGTGCTGGCGCGGGTGCCGCTCACGGCCCGGTCCTGCGAATCCTCCGGGCCCGTGACGTGGCCCCTGCGATCGGTGAACGAGGTGAAGTTCAGGATCCCGGGGCTTTCGATCGTCCTCCCCGGAGGGAGTTCTTCGGTGGTGTCGCCGGTGAGCTGGTCGAAGGAACCGGGCACTCCCAGCCCGAGGGCTTCGCGCAGCTGGCTGTAGCTCGGTATGCCGTGATCGCGACCGCGTTGGACGTCGATCGCGCCGAGGTCGACGATCCCCGAGAAGCACCCTTCCAGCTGGGGCTGTTCGAAGCACTGGCTCGGGGTGCGTTCTTGCGAGCCTGGTGTCTCGAACAGCACCGAGCGCAGCGCGTTGTCGATCTGCTCGTCGTTCTTGTAGCCGGGCGTCTGCGAGAGGCCCGCGAGCAGTGTCCCCAGCCCCACCGCCGGCACCATCGCGGGGTTGAAGAAGGCGGCACTCTGGGTGATGTTCAGCAATTCGCCCTGGCGATGGCCGATCGTCACGGGTTCGATCCTTACGCCGAGCGCCCTCAGCGCCTGCCGCTGTTCTTCGGAGTAGGAGCCGGTCGGGATGATGATTTCCTCCTCGCCGTCGACCATCGAGTGGGCGCGGTAGCCGACGGTTGCGAATTCGTCGGAGATCTCGGGGTCGACGGCCGGGTCATAGCCCGTGTAGCGCGACAGCTGGACACCGACGGCGGGGAGGAAGGCCTTGTAGGTGATGTACTGGATCTCCGCGCCCACGACCCGGCGGGCTATCTGGAACTTCTGTTCGGCCGTGAGCGATTCGGGCAGTTCCGCGACGATCCGGTTGTGCTCCCTGACGAACAGCGTCGTGACGGCGTCCAGGGATGCGTTCTCGTTCGTGCGAACGTCGCCGCCGATGACCGCCGCTTCGGGGCTCAGGGCGCCTTCCTCGGTCATCTTCGGGGCGGTGGCCACGTCGCCGCGGGCTCCGGCGAGGGGCAGATAGCCGCCGGGCAGCATCATCGTCGCGCCGGCTTCTTCGGGGTTGCCGTCGTCGGGCCCGGTCCGCAGCCATTCCAGCCGTGACTGCGTCCCCCCGTAGAGGGCGTAGCCGTCGATGTAGGACGGAACCGTGTTGACCTGCTGGCGTGGGTTCTGCGTGCTCGTGCCCGAACCCGGGGCCGGCGCATCGCGGACGAACGGGATCATCCCGAGCGTGTCGCTGAAGCTCTCCAGCGGGTCGTTCTGGTCGACCGAGATCGGCATTTCTTCACTGCCGCCCTCGGCGAGCTCGAAGTTGTGGTCCAGGAACTGGCCCCACACCCACACCCACTGGCTGACGTTGCGGGGAGAGAAGAGGTCCACGCCGACCGCGTTGAAGATGCGGTTGCTGATGTAGCGCGGGTTGGGTCCGGTGACCGGCTGGGAGATCCCGTCGGCGTAGTCCGGCGGCGCCAGGCGCACGTACCCGGATCCCGCCTGGCCCCATTCGGGGTGCTGGGGGTTGTTGCCCGAGCCGTTCAGGGCCCGCGGTTCGGAGACGACCACGGGGCTCTCGGGACTCCTCCCGGGATGGAGGAGGCGCGCCGCCGGTTGCGTGGGCCGCCGCGCAGCCGCCGGGCGCGGCGCGAGCAGCGCGCAGGCGAGCAGCGCGAGAACCAGCGTTCCCGCCCCGAGCAACCCGTGTCTTGGCCATGCGTGACCCATCAGCAAATTCCGGTCCGTGGAAATGGTCTGCCGCCCGTCCCCCGGAGACTGGATTCTACATCCGGGCCGGCCCCTCGGGCGACGCTTGGGCGGCCCCGTGGGGAAGCTCAGGTGTGTTTGGAGATGCGGCGCAGATAGGTCTCTGCGCTGCGGCGCGATTCGGGGTCTCCGAGCGCCGTCATCAGCGAGTCTGCATCGTTCCAGGCGCCCGCCGTGGGGAGCATCTCCTCGCTGGCCGCATCCACGGCGCGCTTCGTGGCCAGCAGCGTCAGCCGCGACTTCTCCAGCAGCAGCGCGGCGAGCTCATCGACGCTCACGCCGAGCTGCTCGTCGGGGACGACGCGGTTGAGGAACCCGAGCTCACGGGCCTCGGAGGCGGAGAAGCGCCGGCAGGTGAGTACCAGCTCCCTGGTCATGGCGGGCCCGATCTCCCTCACCAGGCGCGGGATCCCGCCCCAGGCCAGCGGGATACCGAGGTCCACCTCGGGAATCGAGAACACCGCCGTCTGGCCGGCGACGCGCAGATCGCAGGCCGCCGCGAGCACCACCGCGCCGCCCACGCAGTACCCGTGGATACGCGCCACCGTGACGGCATCCATGCGCTGGATCGCCTCGGCCATCAACCTGCCCGCGTCGGCTCCGGCGCGCCGCTGCTCGACTCCGGGGTCCTCGCCGGCGAAGGCCGAGACGTCGGCGCCGGCGCTGAAGGAGCGCCCGTTCCCGCTCACCACGACGACCTTGACCTCGCTCTGGCGGTCGAACCAGCGGGCCGCCTCGGCGAGCTCGAGGAGCGTTCGTTGATCGAGCGCGTTGAGCTTCCGGGGGCGGTTCAGGATCAGATCGCCGCGGGCCCCTTCCACGCGCGTCTGGATCGTCTCGAACCCCACCCGGCGACCTTATCGCCGGGGGCGCTCTTGCGGCGTTGGCGCGCCGGGACGGAGATGCTAATGTCGCCGCAGTCGGTCCGGCCGAGGGGACTTATGCCAAGAGGGGAAGCGTGTCAGTCAGGTCACGACGGAGTGCGCTTGCGCATGGCCCTGCCGGCGTCGCTGCTGCTCGCCTCGATTGCCGCCGCGATGCTGATCGCGGCTGGGTCCGCGGCCGCCCGGCCGGTGCACGCGCTGGCGGCTCTCGGTCGAACCAAGAGCAACGCTGCGATCTCGGCCACGCGCTCGGCCACCAGCCCGCACTGGGCCTGCCCCCAGGGAGCCTGTGAAGCGATCGTCGAGCCGCGCCTGTTCAGCGCCTCCGGCCGCGCGGAGTCCCCCGGCGGGAGGCTGTACGAAGGCAGTGGCGAACTCGGGGGTCTGAGCCCGCAGGATCTGGAGTCGGCCTACAAGATCCCCCTGAGCAGCGGATCCGGCCAGACGGTGGCGGTGGTCGACGCATTCGGCTATCCGAAGGCCGAAGCCGATCTCGCCGAATACCGGGCACGGTATGGCCTGCCGCCCTGCACGAAAGCCAACGGCTGCTTCAGGAAGCTCAACCAGCAGGGCCAGGAACTGAAATTCCCCGAAGAAGAAAAAGGGTGGGACGTGGAGCAGGCGCTCGATCTGGACATGGTCTCGGCGGCGTGCCCCTCCTGCCACGTGGTCCTGGTGGAGGCAGAAGGCGAAAGCCCCTTCCCGAACCCCCTCGCCGAATCGGTCAACACGGCCGTCGAAGCGGGGGCCACCGAGGTCTCCAACAGCTACGGGCTCCCAGAGGAAGGGTGCGGGGAATTCATGGAATGCACCGCCTTCGCCCCCGACTACTCGCATCCGGGGGTGTTCATCAGCGCCTCCTCGGGAGACCACGCCTACGACAACAGCGATGCGCTGGGCAAATCGCCCCTGTATCCGGCCGACCTGAACACGCTGTCGGCGATCGGAGGCACCAGCCTGTCAAAGGCCGCCAACGCGCGTGGCTGGTCTGAGCAGGTATGGAACGAACCGGGCCGGGGGGTGGGCACCGGCAGCGGGTGCAGCACATTCGCCTCCAAGCCGAGCTGGCAGAAGGACAAAGGCTGCCCGGGCCGGATGGACAACGACGTCGCGGCCGTGGCCGCCGTGGAAACGCCGGTGTCGGTGTACGCCACCGCGGAAGGGGGCTGGACGCTGGTCGGTGGAACCAGCGCCAGCTCCCCGCTGATCGCAGGGATCGTCGCCCACGAGAGCGAATCCGTGCGCGCGCTGGGCGCACAGGCCTTCTACGAAGGCCTCGCGCCGTTGTTCGACGTCACCGAAGGCAGCAACGGGACCTGCACCCCGGCCTACTTCTGCACCGCCGGGGTCGGCTACGACGGGCCCACCGGGCTCGGCACGCCCGACGCCGGCGCGGTGCTGCCGACCGTCACGAAGGTCGAACCGGCCGAAGGCCCGGGGACCGGTGGAACCAGCGTGACCATCACCGGCACCCACCTGACAGAAGTCTCGTCGGTCAAGTTCGGCGAAACCGAGGCCACCAGCTTCGAAGTCCACTCGGACAGCTCGGTCACCGCCCAGGCCCCCGCCGGCGCCGGCACGGTGGACGTGACCGTGAGCACGCCCGAAGGCCCCAGCGAGACCAGCTCGGCCGACCACTTCACATATACGCCGGTCGGCCCCGCTCCCGCGATCAAGAAGATGAAGCCCCGCAAAGGCCCTGAAGAAGGCGGCACGGTGGTCGCCATCACCGGCTCCAACTTCACGGGCGCGTTCGCGGTCAAGTTCGGCGGCGTCCCCGCAAAGAGCTTCGAAGTCAATCCCGCGGGCACCGGGATCACGGCGACGGCCCCGCCCGGGTTTGGCCTGGTGGACGTGACCATCACCACGGTTGGCGGTCAGAGCGCGATCGGCAAGAAGGACCGCTTCCGCTACCAGCGCCCGAAACGGCACTAGACCGCCCGCCGCCGAAGAGTCCGCGCTCGGGTCGGGCGCGCTCGGCGGAGGATCCCCCGGTACGGCTGGGCGTTGCCGCCCCGGCTCGCCGGGCGCTTCAGAATCCCTAGCCGCATGAGCTCGACCCGGCGCGCAGACCTCGTGGCCCGTCTGAAGCTGTTCGTGCGATCGGTCGAACGGGGCGACGAGTCGATGGTCGAGGAGGTGCTGCGCCTGAGCGGATCCCGGCGCCTGTTCGCTCCGCTGGCCTACCTGGTGGGCGCCTTTGCGATGCTGCTCGAGGGGCTCCGCCGCCTGCTGACCGACTGGCGGGTGATCCCGATCGAGTTGTTGCCGGCGGTGTGGCTGTGGCTGGCGATGTATGACCTGCGCCTGAACGTGGTGAAGGGCGACTCCTTCCACTCGGCCGACGAAGCGGAGCTGGTGGCGGTCGCGGCGTTGATCGTCGGCATCACGGTGGCGGCCCTGTTCCTCAACGTCGTGTTCGCCTTCGCGGTCGCCGACGAGCGGACCGCGAGCCTGTCGGAATCGCTGCGGGCGGCCGGCAGCCGCAGGCGCCCGATCCTGCTCGTGGGTCTGGTCGTGGGCTGCCTGCTGGCGCTCAGTGTGACGGCGGGGGCACGGCTTCCGCACCCATGGTTCACGCTCTCCCTCGGTGCGTCCGTGGGCCTGCTGATGGTCGTGTACCTGTCCCTGCCATCGCGGCTGCTGGGGGTGGACGTGCGCCGCCCACGCCGCGACCGCCTGGCGGCGAGTGCGATCGGAGCGACACTGTCAGTGCTCGTGACGGCGCCCTTCTACGTGGTCAGCCGCGTGGGGATCCTGATGCTCGGTTCGACCGTGCTGGCGATCCCGGGCTACCTGCTGCTGACCGTCGGCGTGGTGTTCCAGGCGGGCGGCGTGGGTGCCGTGAGGGCTATCCGCATGAGCAGCGCGCTCGTGGACGTACGGCGGGATGCATGAGCAGCAGGCTGCTCGGCGGGCGGGGGGACGGTCGCAGCCGGTGAGTGCTCGGCGCCGCTGGGGGCAGGTCGCGCTCCTGGTCCTGATCGGGGCCGTCGCCGCTGGCTGTGGGGGCTCCGGCGGCGGTGGCGCCGAGGCCCGCGGCTGCAACGGGTCGCCGGCGTTGTGCTCGGTGGCGCTGCAGGACGTGGTGTTCCCGGGCACGCACAACTCCTTCGCGGCATCCGACGAGCACGGTTGGTATTTCGCCAACCAGACCTACGCGATCCCGCGCCAGCTGCGAGACGGCATCCGGGCCTTCCTGCTGGACATCCACTACGGGGTGCGGGATCCCGTCAACGGGCGCGTACGAACCGACCTGGCGGCCGAGGGGTCCGATCGCAACAAGGTGGCCGAACAGCTCCCGGCGAGCGCGCTGCGGGTCGCCGACCGGGTGGCCGGCGGCGTCGGTCTCGGCGAGCTGAAGGGGACCGCCGAACCGTTCCTTTGCCACACGCTGTGTGAGCTGGGGGCCGAGCCCCTGGAGCAGGAACTGCACGCGGTGGCGAGCTTCCTGAAGCGCAACCGGGGGCAGGTCCTGGTGGTGGTGGTGGAGGACTACGTGCCGCCGGCGACGATCGAGCGTGCCTTCGGCGAGGCCGGCCTGACGCGCTACGCCGAGACGCTGCCGCTGCATCGGCAGCTCCCGACGTTGGGGCAGCTCGTGGACAGCGATCACAGGCTGCTCGTGTTCGCCGAGGAGAAGGGAGGGTCGCCGTCCTGGTACATGCCGGCCTTCGACTACATCCAGGACACCCCATTGGGGGCGCTTCACCCTGGCCAGCTCAGCTGCACCCGCTACCGCGGCACCGACGCCAGCCCGCTGCTGCTGATCAACCACTGGATCCCGCCGTTTCCGCCGAGCCCCGTCCTCAACGAACAGATCGGCCGAGCCCCCTTCCTGCGCGCGCGGATCGAGCGCTGCACCCGCGAGCGGGGGATCCGGGGGGCGATCCTGGCGGTGGACTTCTACCAGCGCACCGCCGTGGTCGAAGTCGCCGCGCAGTTGAACGGCGAACGCTGAGAGGGCACAGGGCCGCTCGCGGAGACCCGGGCCCCGCGGCCGCACCGTCAACTGCAGGCGCAGATGCCCGAGACGCGCCCCGATAGTGTCTACACGTGTCTGCCGCAGCCGGATCGGCCCACGCAAGGACGGAGGCCGCGCCGATCTCCCGCGGTGCAGTCGCGGGCTCCGGCGCCACGGCGCTGGCGCTGGGGGCGCTCGGAGTCGTGTTCGGCGACATCGGCACCAGCCCCCTGTATGCGGTCCAGGCCGTGTTCACGGCCGACAACCACGCCGTGCACCCGACCCCGGGCGAGGTCTATGGCGTGCTGTCGCTGATCTTCTGGTCCATCACGATGATCGTGTCGGTCGGCTACGTGAGCTTCATCATGCGCGCCGACGACAAGGGGGAGGGCGGGATCATGTCGCTGGTGGGCCTGCTGCAGGGGGCCAAGGCGAAGCGCACCGGTCTGACCGTCGGCCTGGTCACGCTCGGGGTGCTGGGGGCCGCGCTGTTCTTCGGCGACAGCATGATCACCCCGGCGATCTCGGTGCTGTCGGCGGTGGAAGGATTGAAGGTGGCGGTGCCCAGCCTCGCTTCGCTGGTGCTGCCGATCGCGATCGCCGTGCTGACGGCGCTGTTCGCGATCCAGCGATTCGGGACCGGGCTGGTGGGCAGGCTGTTCGGTCCGGTGATGGCCGTGTGGTTCACGGTGCTGGTGGTGATCGGCGTACCGGAGATAGCGCGCCGCCCGGAGGTCCTGCGCGCCCTGTCGCCCACCTACGCGGCCGAGTTCTTCATCAACCACGGCGCGGTCGCGTTCATTGCCCTGGCGGGGGTCGTGCTCGCCGTCACCGGAGCCGAGGCGCTGTACGCCGACATGGGCCACTTCGGGCGCTCGCCGATCCGCCGGGCGTGGTTCTTCCTCGTGTTCCCCGCGCTGACGATCAACTACATGGCGCAGGGCGCCCTGATCCTGCGCTCACCGAAGGCCGTCGAAAACCCGTTCTTCCTGCTGATTCCGGGGTGGGCGCAGGTACCGATCGTGTTCCTGGCCACGTTCGCGACCGTGATCGCCTCCCAGGCGGTGATCTCGGGCGCCTACAGCGTCACCCAGCAGGCGGTCCAGATCGGGTTCCTGCCGCGCCTGACGATCCGCCACACCTCAGCCAAGCACGTGGGCCAGATCTACACGCCGGCGATCAACGCGCTGCTGTTCGTGGCCGTGCTGGTCATCACGATCGGCTTCGGCTCCTCGACCGGTCTCGCGTCCGCCTACGGGGTGGCGGTGACCGGGACCTTCATCCTCAGCACGATCCTGTTCCTGGCTGTGGCGAGGCTGCTGTGGAACCGGTCGAAGCGCTGGGTGGTGCTCGGAGGGTCGGTCTTCCTGACGATCGAGGTCGCGTTCTTCTCGGCGAACCTGACCAAGGTCGTCCACGGCGGATGGCTGCCGTTGGCCGTGGCCACGATCCTGTTCGTGCTGATGACGACCTGGCACCGGGGGAGAGACATAGTGACCGCCAACCGTCGCCGG
Source organism: uncultured Solirubrobacteraceae bacterium (assembly GCA_963821425.1). GTDB lineage: Bacteria > Actinomycetota > Thermoleophilia > Solirubrobacterales > Solirubrobacteraceae > Palsa-744. The sequence continues at coordinate 225,357 of CAWGDS010000004.1, read as the reverse complement.
ATGGAAGGCTCCCTGCCCGATTTCGTGGAGGGCCTGGGTGCGCAGGAGCTCCGCGTTCAGCGGGTGCCGGGAGTGGGGGTGTTCATGAACCCAAACCCCCGGACCACCCCGTTCGCCCTGCGTGCCAACGTCGAACGCAACCGGGTACTGCAGGACCACGTGATCATCGTGACGGTGGAGACCGTACGGATTCCCCACATCCCGGAGTCCCGTCGCGTCAGCACGGGAACGCGGATCATGTTCAGCGGGGCCACCGGGGACCCGCTCCAGCTCGCCGCGGACATCGCCTACCTGTCACTGCGCTTCGGCTTCCTGGACGAACCGAACGTGCCCGCGGCGCTGATCTATGCGGCGGAGAGGGAACTGATCGACGGCGACGTGGCCAACGCCACGTACTTCCTCTCGGCCACGACGATCGCGCCGACAGACGATCCTGGGATGGCCCATTGGCGCAAGAAGATCTTCGTGGGGCTGGCACGCAACGCAGCCGACTCGGCGGCGTACTTCCGGCTCCCCTCGGACCGCACGATCTCGATCGGCGCGCGGGTCCCGCTTTGATGCCCTCGCCCCGCCCGGGGACCTAGGCGGGTGTCACAGGAGGACCTGGTGGTCGTCAGGCGGGCGATCGACGCCTTCAGTCGTGGCGACGCGGAGGGGTTCTGTGAGCTGACCACCTCGGACGTCGAGTGGAAGGTGGGGCTCGCGGCCGTCGAGGGCGAGGTCTTTCGGGGGCACGACGGCGTCCGAACCTATTTCGGGCGCCTGCGGGGAGCATGGAGCGAGTTCCAGCTGCTCGGCGACGAGTACCGTGACCTCGGGGATGCGGTCCTCGTGCTCGGGCGTCTGCGTGGCTTCGGTCGCGGGGGTGAAGTACCGGTCGAATCCCCGGTCGGGGCGGTATGGGAGCTGCGCGAGGGAAAGATCTGGCGCCTGCGCGCCTACCTCACACACGCGGAGGCGATCACCGCCGCAAGCGGGGAGGGGTAGGCTCGTCGGGGACGCTCGCGGCCACTGCCGGGGGCGCCGGGCGCGGCTTCAGCCGGCAGGCTGTTTGTTGGTCTCGCTGATCTCGAAGCCGGAAGGGTCGGCGCTGGTCGTGACGACGGTCGTGGTGAGCGTGGTGGAGAATTCTTCGCCCGAAACTTCCGTCTTGAGGCCGCCCTGGAAGCCCACACCCGCTTTGAACACCGCCTGGCTGTGGGTGCTCATCGCGTTCAGATCGCCGCTGGCTTCACCGGCGACTTCGCCGTGGACCGTGTATTCGGTCCCGCCGCACAGGTACCTCATCACGGGGTTGCCCGCCAGGCCCGTCAAGAACTTGCCTTCTTCCGAGTAGGAGACCGTTTCCAGCGCTTCGGTGTGGATCGTCCCTTCTGGTGCGCCGGCGCTGGAGCATTTCGTGCTTGCGTGCTTGCAGCCCCGGTAGGTGATCGATTCGCTGCCCGCCCTGAGCGTCTGGAGCTGCCCTTCGGATGAGCCCGATTCGCATTCCAAGGTGCCCGCGCCGCCTTCGAGCTTGGTGGTGCCGGCGGCCGTCGTGAACGCGTCACTGCCGAGTTCGTACTTCCCCTTCGGTTTTTCCTTCTTGACATCTACCGTCTGGCAGGCGCCTTCGGCGTAGCGGCCGTGCTTGAGCGGGAAGCAGACGGCAGGGGCGCCGAGCCATTCGAAGCTCCCCTTCGGTTTTCCGTTCTTTTCATCCGTCGTGAGACACGCCCCTTCGCCGAAGCGACCGTGCTTCATGGGCTCGCATTTGCCGTATTCCTGTCCCCCGGAGGGGCCGCCCACGTGGCGCGGGTCGGTGAGCTGGGCGATGCTCGGCCTGGTTTTTTCGGTGGCCGTCACCGTGATGCACGGGGTGGGGGATTCGGTGTACACGGCGACCGGTTCCTGGATCGGTTCCCAACCGGTTTCCGGGTTGTCCCACCACAGCGCCTTGGCTCCCCCGAGTTCGCAGTCCTTGTAGGAGACGGTGGTGAAGCTCGCAGCGACACTGCGGTAGATCTGGAAGTAGACCCCCCGCGACCTGGGCAGGGGCCTGCCTCCGATGTCCGCCCCGTAGGGGCCGATCGTGACCTTCCCGGTGCCGCCGCTGCCTTCCACCGACAGCTGCCCGTCGGTCGCTTTGGCGGGTTTCGCCGGTTCGGCCGTTTCAGCGCTCGCGAACGTCGCCAGCGTGGTCAAGGTCGTGTCCCTTCCGAAGCTCGTGCCGAATGCGTTACGGGCGGCGACGCGGAAGTGATAGGTCGTGTTGACGGCGAGTTTGGTGAGCGGCGCCGACACGGCGACGGGGCTTTCGCCTGATCCCGGTTTGGCCGGCGAACATTCGGCGGTCGATCCGTAGGCGGTCGTGGTGCCGTATTCGAACACGCACGAGGTCACTTCTTCGCCGTTGGGATTCACGGAGGCATGCAGCACAGCTTCTTTCTGCGTGACTTCCCGGGCCGCCTGTTCGCTGATGGTCGCCCCGCTCACGAATGCCCAGGCGCCGCCGAGCGAGCCTTTGTCGAGCGCACCTCCCAGCAACGCCGTCCTGCCATTCGACGCCAGCGCCACGCTCTCTGCGAATTCGCCGTTGCCGGTCTCGCCGCGGGCGGTCAGCTTTTCGCCCTGCTGGCTCCATTTTCCGCCCGCCTGCGTGAACACCCACGCCGCGCCGAGCCCGGGGGTGGATTCTTCGCTCTGGGTGTCCCAGGGGCCGCCGATTAGTGCGAGGTTGCCTTCGAATGACAGCGCGACGCTGTGGCCGAACTGTGCTTCACGGCCGGACTCTCCTTCGCCGGTCAGCTTTTCGCCCTGCTGGCTCCACTTCTTGCCGGACCGGGTGAACACCCAGGCGGCGCCCGTCCCCGGCCCGAAGCCGTGGGCGTTGTTGTCCCACGGTGCGCCCACGAGCGCCGTGTTGCCTTCGGCGGAGAGCGCGACGCTCAGGCCGAACTGGCCTTCGCCGATCTCGCCCGTGGGGGTGATTTTGGAGCCCTGCTGGCTCCATGTTTCACCGCTGCGCGTGAAGGCGTACACGGCGCCCCGTTCGCCGCCTCCTTTGCCTTCTTCTTCTTCGATCGGCGCTCCGATGAGCGCGGTGGTGCCGGCTGCGGACAGGGCGATGCTCCAGCCGAACTGCCCACCTTCCGCACCCGTGCAGCACTCCCCTGTGGCCGTGATCTTCGCCCCCTGCTGGGACCATTTGCCGGCGGAGCGGGTGAACGCCCACACGGCACCGTCGACGATCGTGGTGCCGACGGTTTCGTTGGGTCCGCCCACCATCGCCAGGCTCCCTTCGGCCGAGAGCGCGACGGCGACGCCGAAGCCCGGCTGCGGGGCCGTCTCTTCGCTCCCGGTCAGCTTTGGCCCCTGCTGCGTCCAGGTGCTGCCGGTGCGAGTGAACACCCAGGCCGCACCTTTGCCGCTGTTGTCGCCCGAGCCGCCGATCAGAGCTGTGTTCCCGTCAGCGGACAGCGCCACGGCGGAGCCGAAGAAGGGGTTGACGAGCCCTTCTGAGCCTTTCAGGGGCGGGCCCTGCTGGCTCCAGACCGAGCCCGTGCGGGTGAACACGAACGCGGCGCCCTGGAACGCGTTGTCTCTGGGCGCGCCCACGAGCGCGGTGTTGCCGTCGGAGGACAACGCGACGAGCGCGCCGAAGTGGCCTTCGCCTTCCTCGCCTTCGGCGAGCAGCTTTTCCTCCTGCACGAGCGGGTCGACCCGCAGCGGGAAGTGTGCTCCGCGGGTATCGAGATGCAACAGGATGCGCCGGCCGTGCAAGGTCAGCCAGCTGCGCAGGGCATGACCGCGGGCATCGCTCGCGCTGAGGCCCGTGTAACGCAGCACGCGGTGTCCATCGCGCGTGAGCTCGACGCTGCGCCCGTTGCGCGCGAGTGACGCGCCCACGTTGCCGGACAGGCCGACCGCGAGCGTGAGATCACCGAGGTCGCGGGTCGCCGGCGGACGCTGCAGCGTGAAACCCTGCTCGAGGCCCAACGGGCCGTTCACGTACCACTCGCTCAGCCCGTTGTGGGCGTAGGCGACGCGGTTGGCCCGTGCGTGGGGGCTGGAGGGAAGGACAGCCCGCAGGGCGGCGCCATAACCCTCGCCTTCCAGTCGCAGCTTCAGCTCGGCGGAGCCCGCGGACAGCGATACGCCGGAGTCGCTGAACGTGCTGCGGAGTTGCCGTCCGTCATCGGCGGAGGCGAAGCCACCGCTCGCCGGGTGCACCTCGAAGGCGCGATCCCGGGCGCCGAGAGCCCCGGACACGGCCCCCTGGGCCGCCAGCGGAAGGCTCAACAGGCCGGCGTGCCTGAACGCTGCTGCGTGCGCACGGGAGGGCGCGGAGTGTGAGGCGGGCAGGGCCTGATAGGCGGCGAGCGCAAGCGCCATGCAGGCGATCGGCGCGGCCAGGAGGGCCGATCGGGGCCGCCGACGGCGTCCCTGCGATGGCGTCGCCGCGCCCGCCGCGCTTCCGCCGGCTCGCGTACGACGAGCTCCGGCCGTGCTGGGCTGCCCCGCAAATGCACTCACTGCGCCACCTCCGTGCCCTAGGAACTTGCTACCCCTCGAGCGTCAAGCATGCCAGGAAAGCGGCTGGCGCGTCTGCCCACAACCGGGGGCCGGGAGATCCAAACGTGTCCCCCCTCGAAACGCGCCCGCAGGGGCCGCCGGCGGGCGGCGGAGGGCCCCGCCTACAGCGGTGGGACCTGATTGTTCACCTGGGTTCCGTGATACAGGTGGTCGTGGTCGCGGCAGGCCGGCGGGAAGAAGAACTGGACGCTGTCGCTGCGGACGCCGTTGTAGCTCGCGAACAAGGTTGCGTGTCCGACGGTCCCGGCTTCACACTTCGGGTCGTTGCTGGCCTGCACGCGGACGATGATCTTCATGATGTTCCCGGGGAACCCCCACTTCACGGCCACGTGCGAGTGGTAGACGAGGTGGTGTTCCACCGTCATCGTGATCGCCCGGGTGGGCCGGCCCTGGGCGCGGTCTTCCTGGCACAGGATCCCTGAGACGGTGTTGGCGGCGAGGTTGATCTGGCCGTGCCCACGGGCGAAGCTGCCGCTCTGCCCGATCGGGGGACCTGTGTGGAAGCCCCACGGCGGGATTCCGTACACGATCGGGACGTGGTCGCAGCCGGCTCCGTAGGTGGAGGCGTGGACGGCTGAGCCGGGGAGAGCCAGCAGCGTGGTCGTCGCAAGTAGGACGGGCGCGAGCAGCAGTCAGGACCGGCCGGGGAGCCCTGCGAGACGCGCGAACGGGGTGTTCCTCATCGCCCCACCGGCGGCTCGCGCGTGCGGGATACTCGCGGCGCGATGTCGAGCAGATGGGCCAGGCGGGTGGGCGGATCGATGATCACGACTCCGGATTCATACCGCGGGGGGCGGCGTTTCTACCCCGGACTGGACGTGTTCCCGAGGGCCGGACGCCCGGGGTAGGTGATGTCGCAGGAGAATGTGGAGATCGCCCGCCGGGCTCACGAGGCGTTCAATTGCCCCGATATCGACGCCATCGACCTCGAGGCCTTCTATCGCTATGCCGATCCCGCATGGTTGTCGATTGGTCCCGGTCGCTGTGCCGCGAGACGGAGGAAGCCCTCGAGGCGGTCGAGCTGGAGGAATAGGCCGGCGCGAACGGAGCCAAGCCCCGGTGCCGCGCCCGCACATCGCATTGACAGCAGCGCTCTCGGCCGGTTAGCATCGCCCACGAGGTCGGCGTCGACCTTGGGGGTCCGGGGGTGGCGAGACGTCTGCGGGCCAGAAAACGTTGGCAGCGACTCAGGAGGCGGGGGCAATGGAGCGACGGATCAGGGGTGTGGCGTGCTGTCTCATGGTGGCCTGTGGGCTGAGCGCGGTCGTCGTCTCTGGCGCCCAGGCCGCCACCGAAATAGTCAGCTCTCCGGCCTGCGTCAAGGTGGTGAAAACCGTCCACGGTTACAAAGGCCACTTCTTGGACAAGCACTGCACCGTAACAGCCAGCGAAGAAGAAATCGATCTGGGCGGCAAGGAGAACAAGTACGAACTTAACCCCGGTCCGGGATGGGTCGCGAAGGGCAAGGCAGTGAAGCACGAGGCCGTCAAGCTCCTCTCGGCCCAGGTGATCATCGTCTGCTCAAAGAGCGGTGGGTCGGGCATGGTGTTGAGCCCGACGCGCGTGCAGGCGACGTTCGAGTTCTCCCACTGCGAGGACTCGCACGCGCAGCCCTGCACGACGCACGGGCGCGAAGTGGGCGAAATTGAAACCAAGCTGCTGCTCGGGGTGGTTGGCGAAGGCGCGAGCAAAGAAGCGCTCGTGTCGTTCACGGGTAAGGAAACAGGTAGCACGGAACCGGTCCCAACGGAAACGTTTGCCGAATTCGAATGCGGAGAAGTCGTGGTAGCTCTCCACGGCACCTTGTCGGGAAGGTTGACTGAAGCGACCAACAAGATGACCAAGAAGGGCGGCATAGACTTCGCCGTCGGCACCGGCGAACAGGGTCTCATCGAGCAGCTCATCAACCCCATCAGCAAAGAACCGGAAGAAGAAGCCGCGACGCTTGAAGCGACGCAGTCGTTCAAGTTCGGCGCCGAGTACGAAATCAAGCAGGATTAGCGGAGCATCGCTCGCTTAGACACTGAGTGGCTGGGCGAGCGCTGGGCGAAGTACGCCGGATGGAGTGGTGTGGAGCGTGTTAGAGCTTTGTTTGCACTTTGACGCTCCGCGCGAACGGCGCGATCCCCCCCTTTGGGGCTGTGGCCGATCGACTGCCAGGTATCTTTCGCGACGGCCCTCAAAGCCGCTTGACCACTCGAACGCTAGCTTGGGACGGCGGTGATGTAGCCGCTCATGTAGCCGACATGCGTCATCGCCCATTCGTCGCACCGGAACGTGCAGAACCAGAGATAGGTGCCTGCGCTGCGAACGAGCAGAGTGTACGAGTGGATGCCGGGCATCGCGACGATATTCACATTGGCGCCAGGTGCCGTGATGCTGTGCGGCTGAGTGTCGGTGTTGTCGATCTTCAGCGTCTGGGGCTGGCCGACCCTCACGGTGAATTCGGTGGTCGTGAACTCGTCGTGCTTTTCGCCTTCGGGCCCGAGCTTGCCTTCCGGTATGACCTTCAGCGTGATCGCCTTCGCCACCGACGCGGCGGGTACGAGTTGTTCGCTCACGGCGGCCTCGGCGACGGCTCGCTGTTCGCTATGTTCGCTGCTGCGGATCAGCGCGGCCGCCGAGAGCACCAGCGCGGCGAGAACGGCCACGCTCGCGATCGCTGTCACCCCGAACCGCCTCGCCGCAGCCTCGCTCGCCTCGCTGCGGTACCTGGCCTCGGTCTCCCGGTCAGGCTCGAGTATGTCGGAGCCGGACTCGAAGACGAGGTGGCGCACTGGCACGGCGAAGCGCTCGCGAACGAGGCCTGCGAGCAGTGGATCGAGCCCGCCGTCAGTCCGCTCCCAGCGGGTGGAGACGATGACCTCGTCGGGTGCGAACCTGGCGAACTCATCCTGGACCGCCTGCACGGGATCCGAGTCCGAGATCTCACCGCTTACGGCTCGGGTGTGCCCGATGCTGTCCAGAGCTGTTTGCAGCCGGGCGCGAGCCTGAGCCAGAGCGCCATCAACGCCGCCGGACAGACGGGCCGCCGACGGTATCAGTGCTGGCACGAGCACGCGAACCTGCACGCTCGGCTTGGATGCCAAGCGCTCGAGTTCACTGAGCAGGGCGTCCTCTTCGAGTGTCTGGTTGGCGACTACGAGCACACGCCGGTCGGACGGCGAGCCGATGTGGGGAGGGGCCATCTTGACCGGGATCGCGGGGTCGGCCAGCTTTCGCATGTGGAACACAGCGCCACGCATGGCCACAGCCCCGAGCACGACCACGAGCACGACCACAGCGAGCCACGTCGGACCGAACGCGGCTGCGAGCACGATCGGGATCAGCGCCGCGACGACCAGCAACACAAAGCGGAAAGCCTCCTGCTCGCTCGAGAACGGGCTACGCATCCGCCCTCCTCCTAAATCGGCGCGGCGACCATGGAGCGGACGGCCTCCACGATCCGCTCGGGGCTGGTGGGGGCCGGCACGACGTGGCAGCCTTCGAGCAGCTCCTGCAGCTCCGCGTCGACGCTTTCGGGGACTTCGACCAGGAGTTGCACGCGCGGGTAGCGTCGGCGCAGTTCTTGCAGCACCTCCCGCGCCACGTCGCGCTCATAGCCGAGCGAGCAAACCACGATGTCCGCGTCATGCGCGGGTGCACATCCTTCAGGGCCCATCAGCGGGCACTGGCCCAGGCCCTGCGGGCCTGGACAGACGCCGACGGCGAAGCCCGCATAGCGCAAGCTCGAGGCGATCGCGAGGCCCGCAGCCTCGTCGGGATGCTCGACGAGCACACGGGGGTGATCCCAGCGCCACGGCTGCGGTTCGATTCTCTGCGACGGCGATGGGGTGGCACCCGTGGACACACACCCCAAGGTAGGCGAGAGCGCGGTGGGGCGATCCGTATCAACCCGTACGGTCACCTGTGGAAAAACCCTCGCTGGATGTCGCGGCTCTGAGCAGCTCGGCTCCCGGTCCCGGGAGCGGTTGAGTGGAACGGGAGCGGGTTCAGTTGCGGCGGCGGCGTGGCGTCATCGTCACGCTTCGACGAGCCCGTTGCGGATCGCATAGCGGGTCAGCTCGATGCGGTAGCGCTTCCGCTCCGACTGCCCCTGACGATGACAGCATCCGGTGATTGCTTCGCAGAGCGAAATCCCCACAAGCCGGAGACGGGACTCGAACCCGTGACCCCCTGTTTACAAGACAGGCGCTCTACCAGCTGAGCTACTCCGGCGTCGCGCAAAGCTTAACCCGGCCTCCGCAGCCTGCCCCGGGGTCGAGCGGCCGCCAAGCGCTTGACGGGCCACGGCGAGAAATAGGGGCGTGACCCTATACCGGCGCGCTCGGGCCCCCGGTATCGATACCGCGGCGGAGCCTGATCGACCCGCCCAGACCGGGTGGGCGATATGGTTACCAATGATCACATGAGCACTCTCACCAGCGGATCCCAGCGGCCCACCCGGGCTCGCGTTGCGAGACCCCATACCGTTGTTCTGATCGATGAGCACGACCTCACCCGGGGCGCGCTCAAGCAGACCCTGACGGCGATCGGCATGCAGGTCGTGGGGGAGGGGCGAAGCCCCCGGGAGGTACTCGACGTGATTCGCCGTGAGGCGCCGTCGGCGCTCGTCATCGATCCCGTGTTCGGCGGCGCCGTACATCTGGACTGGGTCGAGCGGCTCGCCCAGCTGGCGCCATCGACCCAGGTGGTGGTGCTGACCTCGAGCCCTTATCGGGCGCTCGTGGCCGACGCGATCGCCGCCGGGGCCCGTGGCTTCCTGTTGAAGAGCTCCAGGCGCGAAGCGATCGCCACCGGTGTTCGCGCCTGCGCCGCGGGTGAGTCGGTGGTCGCTTCCGAGTTGCTCGAGGGCCTCGCCGGCCGGGGCGCCGGAAACGGCTCCCTGGAACGGGATCCGGATGAGGCCGAAGCGATCGGCGCCGTCCTGACCAAACGCGAGCTCGAAATCTTCCGCCGTCTCCCGACCGGGGAGAGCAACCGCGAAATCGGCGTCGCGTTCGCCCTCAGCGAGAACACCGTCAAGAACCACGTGGCCAGCATCCTCACGAAGCTGAAGCTGAACAACCGCATCCAGGCGGCCGTCCACGGCGTCCGCAACGGCTTTGGGGCCGCGGGTGCGCTGGTCGCGATCCAGCTGCTCTGCGAAGAATCGACCCCGCTCGGGGCCGTCGCTTCGCTGTTCGGCTGAGCTCCTCGTCCAAGAACCTGTAACTGGGGCCCGCGCCGGGGTGTACTTCGGGTGTGGAGAGTGACTTGGCACGCGAGTTGAGGCAGCCGCCGCCGCCGGCGTCGGCGGATCGGGACGCCGTCCGCGCCCCGGCCGAGGGCGATCTGGACCTCGAAGCGTTCCGCGAGCGCTCCCTCCAGAGGGGGGTCAACCCGTTCGTGTACAGGGTCATCAGGGCGCTGTTCCTGCCCTTCTTCCTGGTCTACTTCCGCCTCCAGCGGATCGGCCGCGAGCACCTGCCCGCGAGCGGGCCGCTGCTGCTGGCCTCCAACCACCGCTCGTTCCTCGACCCCTTCGTGATCGGCAGCCTCGTCCGCCGTCCCGTCTACTACATGGCCAAGCGCGAGCTGTTCGAGAGGCGCTGGCAGGCCTGGGTGCTCAATGCGCTGGGCGCCTTTCCCGTCGATCGCGGAGCCGGGGACGGCGACGCCATGAGAACCGCACGGGAGATCCTCGAACGGGGCGACTGCGTGGTCGTGTTTCCCGAGGGAACGAGGATCCGCAAGGGCCCGCTCGAGTCACCCCACAAGGGCATCGGACGCCTGGCGCTCGAAACCGGCGCCCCCGTGGCCCCGGTCGCCGTCCACGGGACCGAGCAGGTTCGCCGCGGCTGGCGCATCCGGCCGCGCAAGGTTCGCCTGCGCGTGGGACGTCCGCTGCTGTTCCCCACCACCGGCGACTGCTCTCCAGCGCTCGCCGCGAGCGTCACCGCGCGCGTGTGGGCGTGTGTGACGCTGCAGTGGGAGTGGCTGGGTGGCGAGCAGGCGGCCCGGCCGCCGAAGGCGCGCCCGCTGCCCGGGCACGAGGTCTCCCGCGCCGCCTGATCGGCCGCTGCTGCAGGGGTAGGGTGGCATGAGTGGCCGACCGCGACAGCCCCAAGACCAAGGCGCAGCTCGATGCGGAGTTCGCCGAGCTCTACCGAGCTCACCTGCGGGATGTCTACAGCTACGCCTACTACCGCGTGGGCGACCATCACGACGCCGAGGATCTCACCGAGCAGACCTTCCTGCAGGCCTACCGCCACTTCGAGCGCGCCCAGCGCGAGTCCCGGGGGCGCCCCCTGCGCCCTTGGCTGATCCGCATCGCCCACAACCTCGCCGCCAACCTCTACCGCGACCGTTCCCGCCGCCCGGCCTCCTCGATCGACGACAACTCCGAGCTGACGGCCCCGCACACGACCGAGCAACTGGTGGAGGGTCGGGAGGAGCTCAGCCGCGTGCTCGACGGTGTGCGGATGCTTCCCGACGACCGCCGCGAGGCCCTGATCATGCGCTTCGCGCTGGGCATGGACAACCGCGAGATCGCGCGGGCGCTGGGACGCTCCGACGGCGCCACCAAGGTCCTCATCCACCGCGCCATCAAACAGCTGGAGGAGATCGTCTCCGACCCGGTCGCGGTCGGCAACAAGGCCTCGGCCGCGGACGTCTCCCGCAACGGAGGGCCGCATGACTGACCCCGCCTCCAGCTTCGAGAGCCTGCTCCGCGAAGCCCTCGCCCCGGTGGAGCCGCCGGATGCGCTCGCGCTGCGCCTCGAGGAGACGCTCACAAGCATCACCGAGATGGCTGTCGACGAGCTCGAGGCCTGGGAGCTGGGGGCGATGCGCGATCCCCGCAACTGGGTTCGTCCCGCCGCGGCCGTGGTGGTGGGCGGCGCGGCCGCCACCGGCCTGGTGCTGCTCCGCGCCCGCCGGCGCGCCCAGGAGAACACGCCCGACCTGCACTCCGCCCGCTCGGCCGCCGAGCGCTCCCTGCGCGACCTCTCCGAGCAGACACGCCGGCTGCTCGCCCGCCGCATCTGAAGAGGGCCCAAGAGTGTCCGCCGAGGCGCCCGTGGGCCACAGCTAGGCTTGCCTGCCACCCCCATGGCCACCTGCTATCGCCATCCCTCACGCGAGACTGGAGTCTCCTGCTCGAACTGCGGGCGCCCGATCTGCCCCGACTGCATGACCAGCACCCCGGTCGGCATGCGCTGCCCGGAGTGCGCCTCCCAGCGCACCAAAGTCGTGCGCATGCGCGACACGACCCGCGGTCCGGTCGTCACCTACGCCCTGATCGCCATCAACGTGATCGTGTTCCTGGCCGAGGGTGGTGGGGCTCTCAGCATCTCCGGATCTCCGACCGGGAGTCTGTACGAAAAAGGGTCGCTGTTCGGCAGCATCCCGCGGGTGCCGGAACTGGGGGTCGCGTATGGCCAGTGGTGGCGCATCGTCAGCTCCGGTTTTCTCCACGCGAACCTGCTCCACATCGGGTTCAACATGTGGGTCCTCTATTACCTCGGCGTCATGCTCGAGCCCGCCCTCGGGCGTGGCCGGTTTGTGCTCGTGTACGGCGTTTCACTGCTGTGCGGCTCGTTCGGCGCCCTGCTCGTCTCTCCCCACGTCCCGACCGTGGGGGCCTCGGGCGCCATCTTCGGCCTGATGGGCGCCGCCGCGGTCGAGCTGCGCGCGCGTCAGATCCCCCTGTTCCAGAGCGGGGTCGGGGGGCTGATCGTGCTCAACCTGATCATCAGCTTCAGCGTCCCCGACATCTCGTGGGGAGGACATATCGGCGGCCTCATCGGCGGTGCTTTATGCGCCGCCGTTCTGCGCTTCGGGGACGTCCAGCGCCACCGCGTGCTGGGCCTCGTCGGCGCGGCTGCGATAGGGGTCGCAGCCTTCGCGGGCTCGCTGGCCACCGCCCAGTCGAGCAAGGTCCAGACCCTCGCCGCGCCCGCCGCGGGGCAGCTCAACCAGGAACCGTGAGCTCGACCTCCAGCGCCTCGGCCCCCGGCGGCGGCGAGGGGACCAGATGGGGGTGCAGGATGTGGGCCAGCAGCTCCAGCCCGTCGATCAGCCGCGGCCCCGGCCGGGAGAAGTAGGCCGCGGCGTCGACCGCCGTCACCCGCCGGGCCCCCAACCCGGCGAGCCGCTCCGCGAACGCGAGCGCCTCGGCGTGGGCCCTGGGGGCGTCATAGCCGCACGGCATCACCACCACGACCTCGGCCCGCGCCGCCGTCAGGGCCTCCCAGTCGAGCTCCTGGCTGGGCTCTCCGGCGAAGCCGATCACGTCCTCGCCACCGGCCAGCTCGATCAGCTGCGGGGTCCAGTGACCCGCCACGAACACCGGGTCCAGCCACTCCACGGCCAGCACCCGCGGCCGCTCGCGCCCCTGCACGGCGTCGCCGATCGCGTCGATCCGTGCCGAGGCCGACCCGATCAGCTCCTCCGCCGCCCGCTCACGCCCGGTCGCCCGCCCGAGCGTGCGCACGTCGCCCATGGTCTCGCCCAGCGTCTTCGGGTCCAGCGCCACCACCTCGGGGTTGGAGGGGAGCTCCCCGGCGATCTCCTGCACCTCCTCGTAGGAGACAGCGCACACGGGGCACAGGGCCTGCGTGACGATCAGCTCCGGGTCGAGCTTCCTCAGCGCCCGGCGGTCGAGCTCGTAGATGGCTTCGCCGTTGAGCGTCCGCTCGCGCACCGCCGCGTCGATCTCCCCGGCGCTGAGGCCCGCCGGCAACACGTCCCGGGTGAGCTGCTCGAGCCCGAGCACCTCGGGCGGGTGGTCGCACTCGTGGGTGACCCCGAGCACGTCCTCTCCGGCTCCGAGCGCGAACAGCAGCTCGGTGGCGTGGGGGACGAGGCTCGCGATCCTCATGCACCGACTGTACGCGTCGCAGGCGGCGAAGCTAACCTTGCTCGGGTGGCGGTCCTGAGCGACGCGGAGATCGAGGTCCGCCTGGCCGATCTCGAGGGCTGGAAGACCTCCGAGGGCGCCATCGAGCGCGAGTGGAAGCTCGATGACTTCGCCGCCGCGATCACGTTCGTCGACCGCGTGGCCGAACTGGCCGAGCGGGCCAACCACCACCCGGACATCCTCATCCACGGCTGGAACAAGGTCCGTCTGAGCCTCTCCACCCACTCCGAGGGCGGCCTCACGGAGTCGGATTTCGCGCTCGCGGCGAGCATCGACGGGCTCGCCTGAACGGCCCCCGCGCGAGCCCCGCTGCAGTCGCCTCCCACCACCCGGCTTGCTACGTTTACGGGGCCGACGAGATCGATGACCGAAGAAGAAGAAGATCCTCCTCGAAGTACCGTCGGCTCGTCTCCTCGCCTTCAGGGAGACGGCTCCGGTGACGGGGCCCTCGGCCCCGGCGTGTCGTCGACGGTGAGCATGGCTGCCGGCCTGTGAACGGGCTCAAGCTCGCCGTAACGGTCCTGCTGGTCGCGCTGAACGCGTTCTTCGTGATCGCCGAGTACGCGCTGGTGCGCTCACGCCGGGCCCGCCTGGAAGTGCTGCGGGAGGAGAACGCCCGCGGCGCCAAACTCGCCCTCGAGCAGCTGGGGAACGTCAACGAGTACATCTCCGCCGTCCAGATCGGGGTCACCGTCTGCTCGATCGGCATCGGTGCGCTCGGCGCTCCGGCCCTGGCGTCGGTGCTCGAAGGAGTGTTCCCCTCGAGCGTCAGCAACGGCATCGCCGTCACGATCTCGGTGATCCTGGCCTTCGCGCTCATCACCACGGTCCAGCTGATCGCGGGCGAGATGGTGCCGAAGTTCTACGCCATCGACCGCGCCGAGAGCGTGGCCCGGCGCGTGGCCCGCCCCCTGCAGGCGTTCAGCTTCCTGTTCCACCCCTTCGTCGTCGCTCTCACCGCGGTGGCCGACCGGCTACTGCGCCTGCTCGGCATCGACATGCGCGAACAGGCCGACGCGGGCTCCTCGGAGGAGCTCAAGCTGCTGATCGCCGAGTCACACGCCGGGGGGCAGATAGACCCCGGCGAGGCGGGCATGCTGAGGGGCGTCTTCCACCTCCACGAGCAGGAGGCACGCCAGGTGATGACCCCGATTCCGGCGGTCGTCACGATCGACATCTCCCAGGACGTCGAAACGGCCCTGCGTGCCTCCATCTCCAGCGGCCACACCCGCCTGGTGGTGACCGAAGACGAAGACCGCGACCGCGTGCGCGGCATCGTCCACGTCAGCGAGCTGGCCCGCCTGTTCATGCAGAAGGGCTCCCACGCCTCGCTCGAGGGGGTCGTCCACGCGGCCCTGATCGTGCCCGAGACCAAGCCCCTGGACGACCTGCTCGCCGATCTCCAGCGCGAGCGGGCCTCGATGGCCGTGGTGGTGGACGAGTACGGGCGCGTCGTCGGGGTCGTCAGCGTGGAGGACATCGTCGAGGAGATCGTGGGCGAGATCACCGACGAGACCGACCCCAGTACAGGCGAGATCCGGCGCCTGGCCAACGGCGACTGGTTCGTCCGCGGCCACGTCGCGGTGGCCGACCTCGCCGACTACGGGCTCGAGCTGCCCGTGGACAGCGACGCCTACAACTCCGTCGGCGGGTTCGTGTTCGCCGAGCTCGGCCGCCTGCCCCGCCGCGGGGACACGGTCAACGCCGACGGCTACTCGATCAGGGTCGAGTCCGTGCGCGAGAACCGCGTCGAGGCCGTCCGCATCCGCGAGCGCCGTGTGGCCCGCTCACGCGAGGCCCCCGAGGAGAGCTGAGAGCCCGGGCAGCCGGGCCCGCGGCAACCGGGCCGTTAAACACGTCCGGCCCGCGGGGGGGAGCGGGCCGGACGATGCGCACTGGGAGGAGGCGGGTGTGCGATTGCGACTTATCGAGGGTCGCAGGAACAAGTATCTCCAGGGGAATCAAGGCGGCCTAAAACCAGACTGGACGCCGCATAAATTCTTCAGGCGGTCCGCTCGGCGTCCCGTTCGGGCTCGTAGAAGCCCCGTCCGCTCTTGCGTCCGAGTGCCCCTTCGGCGATCAGGGCGTGCACCTGCTCGGGGACGTCGGCTCCGATCGTCTCCCCGATCGCCCGCGCCACGTCGAGCCCGATCAGGTCCAGGAGCTCCAGCGGCCCCATCGGGTGTCCCGCCCCCAGACGCATACAGGTGTCCACGTCCGCGGGCGCCATCGCGGTCTCTTCCATTAGCCTCACGGCGCTGAACAGGTAGGGGAACAGCAGCCGGTTGACGACGAAGCCGGGGATGTCCGGGACCTCCACGGGCACCTTCTCAAAGGTCTCGCACAGCTCCTGGGCCCGACGGCGGGTCTCGGGGCTGGCAGCGTCCGGGAACACGAGCTCGACCAGGCGCATCTTCGTGACGGGGTTGAACACGTGCAGGCCCACGAAACGGTCGGGCCGGCCACTCGCCTGCGCCAGCTCTCCGACCGACAGCGAGGAGGTCGTGCTCGCCAGGATCGCCTCGGGGCCCAGGACCTCGTCCAGTTCGCCCAGCAGCGCGGCCTTGATCTCGAGCTGCTCCACCACCGCCTCGACCACGAAGCTCGCGCCCTCCAAGGCCCCGGGTTGGGTCACGACCTGCACGTGCTCGGGGTCGATCTCGGCGCCGAGCCGCGCGAGCGTCTTTTCGACGCGCGTGCGCGCCCGTTCCGCCGAGGTCTCCGAGCGCGCCAGCACGAGCACCGGCCCATGGTGGGCCGCCGTGGCGGCGAGTCCGCATGCGATCGCACCGCTGCCTGCTATCGCGAGGCCTGTGGTCAGGGGATTCTCCTTTTCTCAGAGGCCGGCCACCCCGCTCATCCTGGCTGACTGGCCAGTCAACGAGCGGTGGCCGCGCGGTAAAGTACCCGATGGGTCCGGGCATTCTCTCAAAGGACGCGTCTGCGACGCTCGGGAGCGGGGCCGGGTCTCTCGTCCATCAACGTTTGGCAATCACCGAGGAGACTCCTGACATGAGGCAATCAGAGGGCCGCGAGGTCGTAATCGTCGAGGCCGTCCGCACGCCGATCGGCCGCGGGCACAAGGAGAAGGGCTACTACAAGGACACCCACCCGAACGCGCTTCTGGCGAAGACCTACACCGAGGTGATAGAGCGCTCGGGCGTCGATCCGCTCGAGGTCGAGGACGTGATCGCCGGGTGCGTCCAGCAGTTCGGCGAGCAGGGCTTCAACATCGCACGTAACGCCTGGCTGCAGGCCGGCCTCCCGATCGAGACCCCGGGCACCACCGTCGACCGCCAGTGCGGCTCGGCCCAGCAGGCCGTCAACTTCTCCGCCGCCCTGATCGCGGCCGGCGTTCACGACGCCATGATCGGCTCGGGCGTCGAGCACATGGGTCACCTGCCGTTTGCGGCCGGGATGAAGACCCAGGAGGACTTCGGCTACGCCTTCACCCCCGAGCTGATGGCGAAGCACAACATCATCGGCCAGGGCCTCGGCGCGGAGATGATCGCCGACCAGTGGGAGATCCCCCGCTCCGAGCTCGACGAGCTCGCCCTGCGCTCCCACCGCCTCGCCCACCAGGCCACCGAGGAGGGCCGCTTCGAGCGCGAGATCGTGCCGATGCAGGTCAACGGCGACACGCTCGTGACCGACCAGGGCATCCGTCCAGAAACCAGCCTCGAGGCGCTCGCTCAGCTGAAGCCCGCCTTCAAGGCCGACGGCAAGATCACGGCCGGCAACTCATCCCAGATCTCCGACGGCGCGGCCGCAGTGCTGCTGATGTCCGCGGACAAGGCCAAGGCGCTGGGGCTGACGGCCCGCGCCCGGATCGCCGACCAGACGACGGTCGGCTGCGACCCCGTGAAAATGCTCGAGGGCCCGATCCCGGCCACGCGCAAAATCCTGCAGCGCAACGGCATGAAGATCGATGACATCGACCTGATCGAGATCAACGAGGCGTTCGCTCCGGTGGTTGCCGCCTGGCGCCGCGAGCTGAACCCCGACATGGACCGCGTCAACGTCAACGGCGGCGCGATGGCGCTCGGTCACCCGCTCGGGTCAACCGGGGCGCGTCTGATCACGACCCTGCTGCACGAGCTCGAGCGCTCCGACAAGGAGATCGGGTTCGTGACGATGTGCTGCGGCGGCGGCCTCGGCACGGCCACCCTGATCCAGCGCGTCTAGGGGCAAAGGCGCCGGCGGGGTCAGCTCCCGCCGGCGTCAGCCCTTCGGCCCGGCGCCCGTCCAGCTCACCGCCACCGGCGGGAGCGCCAGCAGGGCCTGCCAGGTGGCCGCTTCGACGACCCCGCTGGGGGAGATCCCGTGGCTGGTCTGGAAGCTCTCCACATCGGCGAGCGTCTGGCTGGAGAAGATGCCCGTGGTTTCCTGGGTCGGGATCGCGCCGGCCAGGTGCTCCTGCATCCACAGCACGGTGTCGCCCTTGCTGCCACTGGCGAGTTCCGGGTAGGTGGTGTTCGGCGTGACGGTCGTCAGGGGCGCCAGTGGCGCTGCCAGCGTGGCCCACCCCGAGGCCGACGTTTCCTGCCAGTCCCAGAAGGAGGAGCCCGTGGCTCCGTAGTCCACGGCCTCCTCGCGGAAGCGCAGCAGGTCGGAGTTGGAGACGCCGCCGTAGGTCTGCCCGAGGGGGTAGATGGGGCGCGCGTACACGCGGTTGGCGATGTAGGTGTTGGCGTAGACCGTGTCCACCGAGGTGCCGATGTCCTTCCAGTACATCTGGGGCAGGTTGAACTGGGCCCCTTCGGGACCGAGGAACACCGAGTAGGGGAAGGTGGGGTGGTAGCTGACGTAGGGGAAGGAGGCGAGCCCCAGCGGGTAGGCGCTGCCGACCTTCGCCCGCAGGTCTTTGAGGTAGGTCTGGGCGGCCGCGTAGTGGCCTTCGTACTCGGCCTCGGCGTCGATCACGAGGCATTCGGCGCCGTTGCCCATGGCCTCCGCGCCGAGCGCCGCCTCGCCCGCCGGGTTGCTTCCGTACACGTACTGCCAGGCGCACACTTTCAGCCCCACCGCGTGCAGTTCGCTCACGAGCTGAGTCGAGAACTGGCTCCAGTAGTTGGTGGAGCCGTCGGAGCTCTTGATCAACAGCGTCGTCACGCCGGCCGCGTGGGCCTGTTCGGCGATCGCCGCCACGCTGCCCTTGTCCGATGCGCTCATGTACCAGATCCACATGCCCTGGCCGTCGAACACGCTCGGGTCCGCCGGCGCCGGGTCGACCAATTTGGCGGCGGGGGGGCCGAGCGAGTGGGCGTACACGTAGATCGGGCCGAAGGAGCTGGTGTAGCGGTGGTTGCTGAGCAGCACCTTGATGCGCCCGGAGTGGGCGTGGGAGGGGACCGTGACGACCAGCGAGGTGCCGGAGCGGCGCAGGCGGGCGGCCGGCGAGAAGCTGCTGATCCGGGCCCCGGGGGCGCTGGGGAAGGCCACCACCATGTTGGGCGCCAGGTGGATGCCTTCGATCACGAGCGTGCCGCGCAGCGACACCTGGTGGGGGTTCTTGCTGCAGCTCGTGCTGGGGGTGCAGCTCACGCGCGTGATCCGCACCGTGGTCACGTGCAACGAAACCTGCACGTGGCCGCCCTTGGCGGGCGTGGCGGCGGAGGGCTTGCTGCCGCCCGAGTTGGACGTCGGCGAGGACGGGCCCGCGGCACCACCCGGCCCTGCGGCCAGGCTAGGTGCGGGGACCGCACCTACGCAAAGCATCGGCGCCAGGAGCGCGCCGGCGAGGAAGCTCCTTCGCAGTTGCACTTGCAGTCAGCAACCTAGCGAGGACGGCCAAGTTGCGCTCGGGCCCACGGCTTTATGTGGCCTCGACGAGCCCCGTGTGCGCGCGCTCGCCGAGGTCGGCGATCCGCGCCGTGCCCGCGTGGCCCCGAGCGTGCTAGCCCCAGCGGAATCCGACCCCGGCCGCGGCCGGGGTCAGGGGGCTGTCCGGGAGCCCCTCCTGGGGCTCGGGCAGGTTGTAGCCCGTTGGGGCCACATCGTTGGGTGCGTCGGCGTGGAACATCGAGGCGAGGTACTGGTTCTGCCCGCGCCCGACCCCAAGCTCGAACTGGCCCCCACCGTAGTTGCCGATTCCCCGCTCCTGGCAGTAGCCATAGGCGTCGAGCAGGTTGCGCAGGCCCCCCAGCCGTGAGGGCTTGATGTTGACCATCTTCGGCGGGTAGGGCAGCGCTTCGATGTCCTCGATCGAGTGGATCGGCGCGTCCCACGAGAACCGATCCCGGTGGGCCGCCAGCGCCTCGTCGGTCTCCTCGGTGAGCGCCGGATCCTCGATCCAGGCGTCCGGAAAGGCCTCCGCCACGCGCCTGTAGAGCACCGGGTCGGGGGGCTGGTCCACGATCGAGCCCGAGTAGTAGCCCTTGAAGTCGACCGAGTCCACCGCGCCGGTGGCGACCAGTTCGCCGATCAGCCGCTCATCCCAGGAGCTGGTGGGGTCGAGCTTGAAGCGCAGCTTCGGGTAGCGCCGCAGGCGGACCTCCATCGGCTCGAGCGTGGGCGGCTCGCCGAGGCGCAGAGACACCACGAAGCGGACCGCTCCGGGGCTCCGGCCCAGCGCCTCGTGCAGGGGGATCCCCGCCTGGCGCAGGGCGAGATCCAGCGCGGCGGACTCATATGCCCAGGTGCGGTAGCGCCGGGAGACCTCCCGCTGGGGTGGCTCGGGGAACAGGGACATGCCCGCCAGCAGCTCGCTGAAGGACCCCACCGTGTGGCGCCCCGCGAGCGGCAGCACCGGCCCCGCCGCCTGCAGGATCTCGTGGTCCTCGGCGTCGTAGGTGACGTCCTCGCCCAGGCCCTCCTCGCCGGCACCCCGCAGGTGGATGACCGTGCTCTTGCGCTCGAAGTCGCTCGACACGCTGGCCTGCAGCGGCTCGAGCGCGTAGTCCTCGATCTCGAGCTCCAGTCCGGCCAGGCGCTCCCAGTCGCTCATCCCTCCGTGCTCCCCTCCAGACGGCTGACGAGCTCGTCGAGGCGCAACTCCTGCAGGGCGTCCCCGACGGCCGCCAGCTCATGGGCGCAGAGCTCGATCAGGTTCTTGCCCTCGCTCAGCAGCGCGAGCGTCTCATCCAGGCTCGCCTCGCCCGAGTCCAGGAGCCGGATGATCTCCTCCACACGTGCCGAGGCCGCCTCGTAGCTGGGCTTGACGCCGTCCGGCGGCTGGGCACTGTCGCCCGGCGGCGGCTGCGCGCTGTCCTCCTGCAGCGGCGGCTGTCCGGCACCCTGATCGGTCATGGCTGGCGCACGTCGGCCTCGAGCTCGCCTTCGGCGAAGCGCAGTCGCAACTCGCCCGCGGCGCGGGCCGCGTCCACGCCGGTGAGCGGATCGCCGCTGCGCGAGAAGGCCAGGGCATAGCCGCGTTCGAGCGTCCGCTGGGGGTCGTGGCCGGCCAGCCCCAGGGCGAGCCGTTCGAGTTCCCGGGGCCGGCGCTGGCGGCAGTCGAGCAGGGTGGAGGACGCCTTTCGCTCGAGCACCACCGCGCGGCGGTGGGCGAGCGCCCGCTCGTCACCCAGGCGCCTCCTGGCGCCGGCGCGCAGTTCGCGCAGACGCTGGTGCAGCAGTCCACGCTCGCGCTTCAGGCGCGTGGCGGGAGCGCGGGAGAGGATCGTCAGGGTTCGCGCCCGCGACAGGACCGCCCGGCGGCCGTGGTCACGCAGACGGATGGCCGCCGCCAGGGTCTCGAGCCGCGCCCGGACGCAGTCGATGCCGACGGCCGCCTCGGCCGCGTGGGTGGGCGTCGAGCAGCTCACGGCGGCGACGTCGTCGAGCAGCGTCTTGTCGGTGTGGTGGCCCACCGATGCGATCACCGGGATCGGGCACATCGCAACCGTGCGGCACAGGGTCTCGTCGCTGAGCGCCAGCAGGTCCGCCTGCGAGCCTCCGCCGCGGGCGATGATCGCCACCTGCACCTCGGCCACCGCGGCGAGGTCCGCCAGCGCCCGGCAGATGGCCGGCGCGGCGTGGCGATCCTGCACGGGGGTAAAGGCCCACACCAGCCGCCCCCGCCAGCCGCGGCGCTGCAGCGCCGCGAGCACGTCGTCGCGGGCCTTGCCGCTCTCGCCCGTGATCACCCCGATCACGCTTGGCAGCAGCGGCCGGGGCAGCTGCTGCTGGCGCTCGAGCAGACCCTCCGAGCGCAGCTGCCGGCGCAGGCGCTCGATGCGGGCGAGCAGGTCGCCCTCGCCGGCCACGCGCAGGTCGTGGACCGAGAATGAGAACCCCGGGGACGCGCTCGCGCTGCCCGGGTAGTAGTCGCAGCCGCCGGCCACCACCAGCTGCATCCCGTCCTGCGGGCTGATGCCCCCGCGGGCGCAGGTCGCTTCCCATTCGTTGCGCCAGGCGCTACAGGGGATCGCGCCGGTGGCGTCCCGCAGCTCGAAGTACACCCGCGCACGTGCGATCCGCAGGTTCCCCAGCTCGCCGATCAGCTGCACCCTCGTGAAGGACCGCAGCTTGTCGCGCAGCGCCGCCGCGTACTCGCCCACCGGGAAGGGGCCGCTGAGGGGGCTGTCCGGGATGCCCGCGCCCGCGGGTCCTGCGGGAGAGCTGGCGGGCGGCATCAGCTCCCAAGGATAGGCGCTAGCATCGATGCCAATGCAGCGCTGCGGACCCTGGCACGCTCCCTAGAGCGACCGCCGTGGCCAAGCGCAAGAGCTCCAAAAGGAGTCGGTCCCGCAGGCCGACTTCTCAGCGGGCCCCGGGGGAGCCATCGCTCGGCGGGGAGCCCTCCGCCGAGACGGCCTCGAGCACCAGTGTGGTCACGACGGAGCGGCCCGCGGCGAGCCGCTCGGGATCGTCCCCCGCTCGGCCCGGGCGCGCGCGCGCGGGTGGCGATGCTGCCGACGATCGCCCCAAGGCCCCGTGGCACCCGCTGCCGCTGGCGGAGCTGCTGATCCTGGTGGGCGTGGTGGGCGTGATGGCGGCGGTGTTCCTCGAGAAGGAAGTGAAGCCGGCCCTGCTGGTCGCGAGCATCGCCGCCGTGGCGATCGGCACCTTCGAGGTGACCCTGCGCGAGCACCTCGGCGGCTACCGCTCGCACACGGTGCTGCTGGCGGTGGTTCCCGTGGTCGTGCTCCACTCCGCCGTTCTGCTGGTGGCGGGCGCCTTCACCTCGGTCCCCCGCTGGGTCAACATCCCGCTGCTGGCGCTCGACATCGCGATCTTCAGCCTGCTCTACAAACTGCTGCGCCTGCGTTTTCTCGACGCCAAGCGCGAGCGGCGCTTCGCCCGCTAGCCGCCCGGGTTCTCCGGCGCCAGCTCGAGCGAGGGCAGCGGCCGCTCGCCCTCGACGAAACCCTCGCCGCGGTTCTCGCCGCTGAGGGACAGGCGCTCGAGCCGGGCGATCTCGCGCTCGCCTTCGGTGCGGGCGGGGTGGCCCGGCGGGAGGTCCGCGATCAGGTCGGCGATGCGGTTGCGCAGCTGCAGCGCGAAATGTGGCGTGGAGGCGCCCATCAGCTGGCGCACGTCCTCGACGGTCACCTCGCCGGTGGTCTGCTTGCGCGCCAGGCGCTGTGGGTCCTCGGCCTCGCTCATTCTGGGGTTGAGGTTGACGTCTGTTCGCTCTGCCCGGAGGCTTCTTCGCCGCTCTGCTTGCTCGGGCTGATCGCCAGCAGCGAGTCGATTTCGGCCTGTGTGACCGGCGTGATCATGTGTTCGTCGCCGATCAGCCAGCCGTGATTGTAGACGCCGTGCACGGGCTGGAATGCGGGCGCGGAGGTGTAGGCGGGCTGGATGTCGGCGAGATAGGCGCCCAGTGGCACCGGGATCCGGTTGGGGTTTTCGAGCAGCAGCAGCGGCCCGTATTGGCTGCTCGCCGACAGCAGGGCCGCGGCGGGGCCGTCCAGCGGACGGGCGGCGTTGGCGAACACGAGACCGTGGCCGGGTTCTTTGACCCCCCAGCCGAAGCTGCCGTCGGTGAAGCGGGCGATCGCGATCGAGTTGCCGGTCGGGGTACGGTCTTCGCCGCCGAGCTGGGTGGTGCCGTTGATCGCCGTGACGCGCCCGAAACGGCGCAGTTCCTGCACGGTGGGGTGGTGCAGCTGGCCCTCCCCGATGACGTAGATCGACGGGTGCCCGAGGTGTTCGAGCACCTCCGCCGTGGCCCGCGGCACCCCCGCCGCGGTGGCGAACAGGATCGGCGCTCCGGTCTGGGCGGAGAGCCCGGCCACGGGTGCCAGCTGCGCATAGGGGGCAAAGGTCGGGACCACGATCACCTGGTGGGGCTCGCTGCCCCTGGCGCGGACGAGCAGCGCCTCGACGGCGGCCGCAGCGGCGGCCGGGGCACGGGGGGGAAGCGTGAACGTGCGCAGGCTCCCGGGCGCCGATGCCGAGCTCCCCACCCTGATCACCTGGGCGCCGCCGAGTGAGGC
The DNA here is from genome assembly GCA_963821425.1 of uncultured Solirubrobacteraceae bacterium. Taxonomy (GTDB): domain Bacteria; phylum Actinomycetota; class Thermoleophilia; order Solirubrobacterales; family Solirubrobacteraceae; genus Palsa-744. Next base: position 201,498 of record CAWGDS010000004.1, on the reverse strand, counting down.
CGCCCCCGACGGGTGCATGTGTTCGATCGCTTCGGAGCTCACCCCCGGCAGCGAGCCCCCGCTGCTGAAGATCAGCGGCGCGTTCAGGGGGGCGCTTGCGAGCACGGAGGCCGCCAGCGCCGCCTGGAAGCTGCCTTCTTCGACCACCACAACCGCTTCGGGGCGGCTCGACCGGGTCAGGCCGGGATAGACCGAACGGGCCACTGCGGCCGCGTCGGAGGCGGGGTCCGAGCCGCCGATGCGGCTGGTGTTGCCCGTGACCACGCTCACGGCTCCCTGTTCGGCGACCGGCGCCAGCGAGGAGCCGGGACCCGCGCTCTTGCCGCAGGCCGCCAGCAGGCAGGCGCTCAGAGCCAGCACCGGGACGAGCCGGAGCGCGCCGGACCGTACGGGCAGCAGCCTTGACACGGGGCGGACCCTAGCGCCATGGGCGGGCGCGAACGCCGCCATCAGCGCGGCCGCGCAACGGTGCCCCCTGCAAGCGTCATTGCACTTTGCTAGCCTGCCGCGCCATACGCCGAATCCGTGACCAGGTGTCACGGACCGGGGGACCCAGGTTGTTGGGGCGAACCGCACGGTGAGTCCGTGTGGAGCGCAGGCTCTTTCAGCGCTAGCCCGTCAGCTAACCCCGGAGGCCGACGAAAGAGGTGTTGTCTTGTTGTCTCGCACAAGCGGCGCGTTAATTTTGGGTATCGCGTTACTGACGGCCGGCGCCGGCACTGCGTCGGCGGCGAACACCGGTGGGGCCGCCGCCGGCAGCCCCACGAGCTCCAAGCACAGCACCAACGCCCCAGCCGCCCCGATCGTCCCCCCCGGGGCCGCACCGATCACGGCGAAGTCCTCGAACATCGCCTACCACGGGCCCGTCTTCGAACGCAACGCCGCCGGCCAGGTGGTCCCCTACGAGCCGGCCACGGTCACCGCCACGGCGGAAGTCTCCTCGACCACCGGCGGCAGCGCGGTCACCATCGTCAGCCCCGCCAAGCCCGACCTACTGGTACCCGGCACCCGCGCCCGCTACGTGGACGGACTCGCGGCGGCGCCGATGGCCGCCCCCGCGCAGATCCAGTCGATGGTGTGGACCGCCAACCAGATCATCGGCCTGCCCTACATCTACGGCGGCGGACACGACGATTCCTTCATCTCGCCCGGCTATGACTGCTCGGGAACCGTGTCTTTCGCCCTCCACGGCGCCGCCCTGCTGAGCGCCCCCGAGGACTCCTCGGAATTCATGTCGTGGGGCTCGGCCGGACAGGGCCGCTGGGTGACGATCTTCTCCAACCCCGAACACGCCTACATGACCGTGGCCGGGCTGCGGCTGGACACGAGCTCCGCCGATGACCCCAGCAACCAGCAGGGTCCCCGCTGGCGCCCGCTGCGTCACGCCAACAGCAGCTACACCGTTCGCCACCCGCTCGGGCTGTAGACGCGGCCTGAGGGCCGCTCCGGCGCTACACGCGGCCTGCCGGGGCGCTCGGGTCGGCTAGGCTTTCCCCGGAGCTGGCCGGCAGGAGACCGGCCGCCCTTCTTGACACCCGATAGGAGGATCAGATGGCCGGGCTGACCGGGCGCATGTCAACTGTGATCAAGGCCAAGGTCTCGAAGCTGCTGGACCGCGCCGAAGACCCAGCCGAGACGCTGGACTACAGCTACCAGAAGCAGGTCGAACAGCTGCAGAACGTCAAGAAGGGGATCGCCGACGTGGTGACCGCCAAGAAGCGCCTGCAGCTGCAGGAGAGCTCGCTCCAGCAGAGCGTCGTGAAGCTCGACACGCAGGCTCGCCAGGCGCTGTCCGGGGGCAATGAAGAGCTCGCCCGCGCCGCCCTGGAACGCAAGAACGTCGCCCAGACCGAGCTGCAGGGGCTCGACACGCAGGTCACGGAACTCGAGCAGCAACAGGAAAAGCTCACCGACTCCGAGAAGAAACTGCGCGCCAAGATCGAAGCCTTCCGCACCAAGAAGGAGGTCATCAAGGCGCAGTACTCGGCCGCCGAGGCGCAGGTCCGTATCTCCGAGGCGGCAACCGGGGTGGGCGAGCAGATGGCCGACGTCGGCCTGGCGATGCAGCGGGCCGTGGACAAGACCGAAAACATGCGCGCCCGCGCCGACGCCGTGTCGGAGCTCGAAGCGGCCGGCACCTTCGACGACATCACCCAGCTCGGCTCCGGCGAAGACGACATCGACCGCCAGCTCAAGCAGCTCTCCAGCCAGCCGGCCGTGGACGACGACCTGGCCAAGCTCAAGAGCGAACTCGGCCAGGGGGGCCAGCCGGCCCCCCAGATCGCCTCCGGCAGCCCCGAGCAGGCCGCCAAGGGCGAGTGACCGCGATGATCGTCCGCATCTCCGGCGAGGACCAGTACCGCCTCGATGACGACCAGCGCGAGAACCTCGACCAGCTCGAGGAGCGGGTGATCGGGATCGTCGAGTCGGGCGCCGAGGACGGCTTCCGCGACGCCTTCGCGACGCTCCTGCAGTTCGTTCGCGACCACGGCGAGCGCGTGGCGGCCGACGAGATCGAGTCCTCCGACGTGATCCTGCCCCCGGCCGACGTGACCTTCGCGGAGGCCACCAGCGACTTCACCGGCGAGGGCCTGATCCCGGAGTGACCCGGGCCGTGCCGGCGCCAGCCGCCGGCTGGTGTCCCACACCGGCGGCAGAGGGTGGCTAGATCGGGATCCCCCAGAGGGGGAACCAGCGCTCGATTTCGGGCTCGATCGGCAGTTCGCTCTGGATCTGGGCCTTCAGCTGCAGCTCGCGCTCGGTGGCGCGCTGCTCGTTGCCCGACCCCGACGGCACGAACGGGTACCAGTCGCCGCGCTTGTAGTTGTAGATGAAGTACACCGGGGCCCCCGCCGGGCGCCCGCCCGAGCCGGAGTTGTCCTGGAAGGCGAACACCGCACACAGCAGCCGCTCGCCGTAGCCCGCGGTCTCGATCGATCCCGACACGGCATTGATCCCGACGGCGAGGTCTTCGATGCTGGGGGCGCCGGGAGGGTTGCGCAGCAGCATCCAGCGGTAGCCGTAGCTGTCGTCCTCGGTGGACACGGTGGTCGCGCTGTCGCCGCCGGTTGCCCTGACGACCTCTTCCATGTCCTTGATCGTCGATTCGAAGTCGCTGGTCGCGAGGGCCTGGAAGACGATCGCGGCCTTGCCCGCGGGGACGATCTGGTGCTCGGTCTCGAGCGTGATGTAGGCGGTGGCGATCGCGAACAGCCGGTCGGGCGCCGGGCCCTTGACCTGGTGGCGGCCGGTGAGGATGTCGCGCAGGCCCACTGCGCTAGACGGCGCTCTGCAGCTGAGACTCCAGCCGCGCCAGCGCCGCCAGGCGCTGCTCCAGCGGCGGGTGGTCGGCAAAAAGGTTCATCAGCGAGCGCTTCTTGCGCGCGGGGATGATGAAGAAGGCGCTCATGCCTTCCGCCCGGCGCAGGTCTTCGCTGGGCACCTGCTCGATCGCGCCGCTGATCTTGATCAGGGCCGAGGCCAGGGCGCTGGGCCGGCCCGTGAGGATCGCCGAGCCGCGGTCGGCGGCGAACTCGCGGTAGCGGGAGAGCGCCCGCAGCAGCAGGAAGGAGATCGCGTACACGGCCACCGACACGAGCACCACGATCATGATGTCCTCCTCCTCTTCGTTGCTGCGGCCGTAGCCGCCGCCGAAGAAGAAGGCGAACTGGGCGATCGTCGCCGCCAGCGTCGCGAAGAAGCTGGCCAGCGTCATCACCATCACGTCGCGGTTGATCACGTGCGTGAGCTCGTGCGCCATCACGCCTTCGAGCTCGGCCGTGTTGAGCGTGTCGAGGATGCCCCGCGTGGCACACACGGTCGTGTTCTTGCGCGAGCGCCCCATCGCGAAGGCGTTCGGCATCGAGGTCTCCATCACGCACACCCGCGGCTTGGGCAGATCGGCCTGCACGCACAGCCGTTCGATGATCCCGTGCAGCTCCGGCTCCTCGGCCGCGGACACCTCCTTGACCCCCAAGGTGGCCATCGCGATCTTGTCGGAGGCGAACAGCTGCAGCAGCAGCAGCCCGACGGCCACGACCACGATGATCCCCGCTCCCGCGCCGACGAGGAACAGCACGCCGACGAAGACCACGTAGAGGAGCCCGAGCAGGAACATCGTCAGCAGCATCCGGGCCTGAAGTCCGGTGTCGCGACCGAAGTTGGAACGGGAGCCAGCCATCGAGGTCATTCTGGCAGACGTGCTTACCGCCCGGCTAAAGCGATAATCAGCCCCCGATGGCGAGCAGCACGACCGTATCCGAGGTCTTTCCCCTGGGCAGCCGGCTCAACGAGCACGGCCGCCTGGAGGTCGGCGGCTGCGACCTGATCGAGCTGGCGCGCGAGTTCGGGACGCCCGCCTACGTGGTCGCCGAGGGAGATCTGCGGGCCCGGGCCCGGGCCTTCCTGTCGGCCGCCAGGGAGGCCGGCAACGACCAGCTGGAGGTCGTCTTCGCCTCCAAGGCGTTCCCCTGCAGGGCCGTGCTGGAGCTGTTCGCGGACGAGGGCCTGTGGTGCGACGTCGCCTCGGGGGGAGAGATGCACCTGGCCCTGAGCGCCGGCTTCCCGCCCGAGCGCCTGGTGCTGCACGGCAACGCCAAGTCTCGCGAGGAGCTGCGCACGGCCCTCCGTCATCGCCTCGGGGCGATCGTGATCGACAACTTCGACGAGCTCGCGCGGCTGCGCGAGCTGATCGCGGCCGGGGCGCTGGAGGACCCCGCCCGCGAGGACGCCCCCGCCGAGCAGCCGGTGCTCGTGCGGGTGACACCGGACGTGGCCGGCGACACCCACGAGAAGATCTCCACCGGCCAGGCGAACTCGAAGTTCGGCTTCTCCATGGACCAGGCGGCGAGCGCACTCGAGCAGGCCGGGGCCGTCGAGGGGCTGAGGCTGCTGGGGGTCCACGCCCACATCGGCTCGCAGCTGCTGGAGCTGACGCCGTTCGCCCGCGCCGCGGCCGCCCTCGCGAGCCTCGGCGAGCAGCCGGTGTGGGACGTGGGCGGCGGCCTCGGGGTCCGCTACACCTCCGATCAGCCGCCCCCGCCCTCGATCGAGGAGTACGTCGAGGCGATCGTCAGCGCGGCCCGCTCCGAGCGCGGACGCGACGCACCCCTGCTGATCGAGCCGGGGCGGGCCCTGTGCGCCAACTCGACGGTCACCCTGTACACGGTCGAGAGCGTCAAGCAGAACGTCTCCCGCTGGGTGGCGGTGGACGGGGGCATGTCCGACAACCTGCGCCCGATGCTCTACGGGTCGCGCTATGAAGCCCACATCGCCGACCGCCCGGGCGGCTCGACGGCCTGTGTGCTGGCCGGCAAGCACTGCGAGTCGGGCGACGTGATCGTGCGCGAGGCGACGCTCGCCGATCCGCGCCAGGGCGACGTGGTGGTCACCCCGGCCACCGGCGCCTACGGCTACGCGATGGCCAACAACTACAACGGCGTCCCCCGCCCGCCGGTCGTCTTCTGCCACGACGGGGACGCCCGCGTGGTGGTGCGGCGCGAGAGCTTCGAGGACCTGCTCGGCCGCGATGTCCGCTAGGCCCTACTCGATCGGGCTGCTCGGCCACGGCACCGTCGGCGGGGCGTTCGACGAGCTGCTGGCGGAGCGCGCCGAGGAGATCGAGCGCTTCAACGGCCGCCGGCCCGTCATCAGCGGGGTGCTGACCCGCAGCACCGGGCAATTCGAGGAGGTCCTGGCCGGCGCCGATCTGCTCGTCGAGGTGATCGGGGGACTCGAACCGGCACGCGAATATCTGCTCCGCGCGATGCGTGCGGGGAAGGACGTCGTGACGGCCAACAAGCAGCTCCTCTCCCAGCACGGCGAGGAGCTGTTCGAGACCGCCCGCGCCCACGACGTAAGGCTGCGCTTCGAGGCCGCCGTGGCGGGCGCCGTGCCAGTCGTGAGGGTGCTCGAGGAGTCGCTCTCGGCGACACCGATCGAGCGCATCCACGGGATCGTCAACGGCACCACCAACTTCATCCTCACCCGCATGGCGCACGGCTCCACCTACGAGCAGGCGCTGGCCGAGGCGCAGCGCGTCGGCTACGCCGAGGCCGACCCGAGCGACGACGTCTCGGGCCGCGACGCCGCCGCGAAGATGGCGATCCTGGCGCGGCTGGCGTTCGGGTCGCCGGTGCACCTCGACGACGTGCGCTACGAGGGCATCGAGCACCTTCAGATCGACGACCTCGAGTACGCCCGTGAGCTCGGCCTGGGGCTGAAGCTGATCGGCACGGCCGAGCGGCGCCAGGGGGGCCTGTCGGTGCGCGTACATCCGACCTTCCTCTACGGCGGGCACCCGCTCGCCACCATCTCGGGCTCGTTCAACGCGGTCACCGTGGAGTCCGAGACGATCACCGAGCTGACCCTTTCGGGTCCGGGCGCGGGCGGCCGGCAGACCGCGAGCGCCGTGCTCGGCGACGTCGTCAGCGTGATGACCGGCGGCGCGCGGCCACCGGCACCGCCGCTGCAGCTGGCGATGGTGGAGGACGTCCAGAGCGCCTTCTACCTGCACCTCGACGTCACCGACCGCCCTGGGGTGCTGGCCTCCGTGACGAAGGTGCTGGGCGAGCACGATGTGTCGATAAAGTCGGTCGTCCAGCACGGCATGGGCGAGCGCGCGCGGCTCGTGATGGTCACCCATCAGGTGCTCGAGTCGCGTATGCGTGCCGCCGTCGCCGAGGTCGCGCAATTCGACTTCGTACGCTCGCCGCCGCGCTCAATCCGTGTCATCGAAGAGGAGTTTCTGTGAGCGAACTGCCGACCGTAGAGAGCCTTCCGCACGCCGGTGCGCATGTGCCGCTGATAGAGCGCTTTCTCGACCGGCTGCCGTTCGAGCCCGGCGACCCGCTCGTGAGCCTGCAGGAGGGTTCCACGCCACTGCTGCGCGCCCCCGTGCTCTCGGAGATGCTCGGCGCGACCGTACGCCTGAAGCTCGAGGGCGCCAACCCGACCGGCTCCTTCAAGGACCGTGGCATGACCTGCGCCGTCTCGGCGGCGGTGCGAGAAGGCGCCAAGGCGGTCATCTGTGCCTCCACGGGCAACACGGCCGCGAGCGCGGCCGCCTACGCCGCCCGCGCGGGCATCACCTGTGCCGTGATCGTTCCCGAGGGCAAGATCGCCCAGGGCAAGATGGCCCAGACGCTGATGCACGGCGCGCGCGTGATCTCGCTGGCGGGCAACTTCGACCAGGCGCTCGAACTCGTACGCGAGCTCACCGCCACCCAGCCGATAGTGCTCGTGAACTCGATCAACGAGTACCGCATCGAAGGGCAGAAGACGGCCGCCTTCGAGATCCTCGAGGCGCTCGACGGTCAGCTCGACGCGCTCTGCATCCCGGTCGGGAACGCCGGCAACATCACCTCCTACTGGCGCGGCTTCACCGAGATGGGCGCCGCGCCGAGGCTCCTGGGCCTGCAGGCCGAGGGCGCCGCCCCGATCGTCGAGGGCCGCGTGATCGAGCACCCGGAAACGGTCGCCAGCGCGATCAGGATCGGCAACCCGGTGCGCTGGGAGGACGCGAACGCCGCCGCGACCGAGTCGCGCGGCTGGATCAGGACCGTCAGCGACGAGGAGATCCTGGACGCCTACCGGCTGCTGGCGGGCAGGGAAGGGATGTTCTGCGAGCCCGCCTCGGCGGCATCGGTCGCGGGCCTGCTCAAGTACGGCGCCGACGGCGCGGACTCGATCGTGTGCGTGCTCACCGGGCGCGGGCTGAAGGACCCCGAGACCGCGATCGCCCACCACGACGGGGCCGTGATCCAGTGCCTGCCCGAGCGCGAGGCGATCGAAGAAGCGGTGCTGGGTGATCCGTAGGCGGATCGTCCGGGTCCCTGCCTCCTCAGCGAATCTCGGGCCCGGCTTCGATTGCATGGCGGCGGCGGTGGCGCCGCGCCTGGAGCTCGAGGTCTCCGAGACGGGCAGCTTCGCCGTCGAAACCGATCTCCCCGTGGCCAAGGGGCGCGAGAACCTCGTCGTGCGGGCGTTCGAGCACCTGCACCCGGCCGACGGCCTGAACTTCACGGTCCGCTCTGAGATCCCGCTCTCGGGTGGGCTCGGCTCGAGCGCCGCAGCGGTCGTGGCCGGGCTGATGGCAGCCGATCACATGTTCGAGCTCGACGCCGACCTGCTGGCCGAGGCGACGGCCCTCGAGGGTCACCCCGACAACGTGGCCGCGGCCCTCCACGGAGGCTTCGTGATCGTCGCCGACGGGCAGGTCGCGAGGCTCGAACCACCGACCGGGCTGGAGGCACTGGCGGTCGTCCCCACCGAGCCGGTGCGCACCCGCGCGGCCCGCGCCGCGCTGTCGGAGGAGGTACCGATGGCGGAGGCCGTCTTCAACGTCGCCCACGCCGCCCTGCTGTCCGTCGGGCTCGCCCGCGGCGACTGGGATCTGCTGTCCCGGGGCCTGCAGGACCGCCTCCACCAGGAGCGCCGCTCACACCTGTTCCCGCGCTCGTTCGAGCTGGCCGCGCGCGCTCGTGAGCTGGGAGCACTGGGCGCCACCATCTCGGGCGCCGGGCCGACCGTGCTGGTGTGGTGCTTCTACGAGCAGACGGGTGCCGTCGCCGCTGCCCTGGAGCAGGAGGTCGAGGGCTGGGCGCACCTGATGCGCGCCCCCTTCGAATCCCAGGGGGCCTACGTCGGGGAGCTCTGAGCGAGCTCGGCCACGCGCTCGCGGGCGCCCTCCAGCTCAGGCAGGCGCTCGAGCAGTTCCGCCGCCAGTGCCGTGTAGTCCGCCCCCAGGTCGGGGCGATGGTCGAGGATCGAGCGTGCCCGCTCGGCGGACTCCGCGTAGGCGATGGAGGCGCGGATGACGGTGTCGAAGACGCTGTCCCCGAAGCGCTCCTTCAGCGAGATCAGCGCCTCGCGCGAGTGGACCGTCCGCATGTCGGCGAGGTTCAGCAGGATCCCGAGCAGCTCGAGGTCCGGGTTGAGGTTCTCGCGAGCCAGCTCGACGACCTCCATCGCCTGCTCCACGCCCTGCAGGGCGAAGTACTGAGCCTCGGCGGTGATCAGTGCGCGGTCGGCCGCCACCAGGGCGTTGACCGTGAGCAGGCCGAGCGAGGGCGGGCAGTCGATCAGGATCACGTCGTAGGCGTCCAGCCCCTTCGCCAGCGCCCGGCGCAGGGTCAGCTCGCGTCCCATCTTGCCGCCCAGCATCAGCTCGGCCTCCGCCAGCGACAGGTTCGCCGGGATGATGTCCTCGCTGACCGCCTCGGCGGCACTCGAGCCGCCCGTGAGCACCTCGGCGATCGTGGGCTCCACGTCGGGGGGCAGGTCGAAGTACTCCGACAGGTTGCCCTGCGGGTCGAGGTCCACGGCCAGCGTGGAGACCCCGCAGCGCCGCAGCACGTCGGTGAGGGTCCGCACCGTGGTCGTCTTGCCCGTCCCGCCCTTCTGGGAGAGGACGGCGATCTTGACGGTCATCGACCCGATACTACGCACCCCCGGCCGAGGCGGCGGGGTCCCGGCCGGTGCTAGCCAACCGAGTGCAGGCGGGTGTCCTGCTGGCCGGGCGTGCGCGCCTCCGCTTCGATCGCAGGAACCGACAGGAACAGCAGGCGGTAGCGCCCGACGACGATCTCGTCGCCGTCGCTGAGCGTGCGGCCGTCGACCCTCGTGCCGTTCACGAACACCCCGTTCAGGGAGCGGTCGTCGAGCAGCCGCACCCCGTCGGGCTGGCGCACGATCAGGGCGTGGCGGCGGGACACGGTCGGGTCGTCGAAGCGGACGTCCGCCGCGAGGCTGCGCCCGACCCGCGTCCACTCGCGGGTGAGCGGGATGATGCGCAGCTGGTCGCCGTCCTCGTAGACGACGTAGTCGCCGGGCTGGTCCAGCCGTTCACGGGCCTCCGCCACGCGCGTGTCGTGCTGGGGCGAGGGCGCCGCCATCACGGTGGCGCCCGTGGAGGTGGGTTCGGAGGCCGGGGGAATCCGCTCCGTGCTGAACATCGAGGCCCTTACGAACTCCTCCGCGCCGCACGATGGGCACTCCGGCAGACGCTCCGAACCGTCGAGCGTGACGATGTATCCACAGCGCGTGCAACGGAAGGAGCCAGACCCCATGAAGGTGCCTGAACGAAGTGAATCCATTTGTGCTCCTCCCTCTCTTTTGGCGCTAGGTGGGTGGGCGCTCCTTCGCCGGAGGAAAGTCGTGCGGATCATAACAAGATTCGGAGCTCCGAATGGTTGCTGTAGTGCCCTTAAAACCACGGAAACTACGACCGCTCGAGCCTGGCCGGCGGGCCCAACTCTCCCCGGTCAGCGTTGGCTACCCGCGGTTCCCCCGCTGCAAACGCCGTTGCGTGGCAGATCCCCCTCAGAGGATCCGAGCGGGCGGGGGCGAATGCCTACTGCACGATGGCCAGTGCCACTGCCGACCGCGAACGACTCGAGCTCCTGCTGCTGCACCGCGGCATCATCGCGCTGCAGGCCGACCGCACCAGCTGCGACGACTGCGGGCGCAGCCCGCTCGTCGGCGAGCAGGTCCACGTGTACGGAGGACGGCGCCCCCGCACCGTCTGCGAGCTGTGCAGCGCCGGCCACGACGAGCAGCCCGAGGTGAGCGCGGCCGTGCGCCACACCGAGCACGGGCAGACCGTGCGCCGGCTCGCTCGAGCCGCCTAGCAGCGGGCCCGCCCGGCGCCCGCCCCGATGCCCCGCAGCGCGTGGCGGGGGACACCGAGATGGCACCGCCGCGCCCGCGGCGGCGGATAAAGTTGTCCCGCCTTGGACCCGGTCAGCGTCTCGATCGTCGTCTCCGCTCCCCGCGAGCAGGTCTTCGACTACCTGCAGGACATCGCCAACCACTCGGAGTTCACCGACCACTTCCTGGTCGAGTGGCACCTCACGCGGATCGACTCGGTCGGCCGCGGGGCCGGGGCGCGCTTTCGCGTGAAGGCCCCCGCCAACCGCTTCAGCTGGGCGGACGTGACCTTCGTGGAGGTGGACCGCCCCCACCGGATCGTGGAGATCGGGCGCACCGGTAAGAACAACCGTGTCCGCACGCTCGGCATCTACGAGCTGGCGGACGCAGCCGGCGGCACGCGCGTCACGTTCACGTTCCGGACCGAGCCGGCGACGCTGGCGGACCGGATCGGCGAGAGCCTCGGCGGGCGCTCGTGGACCAAACGCAAGAACGTCCGTGCCCTCCAGCGCCTGCGGGGCATCCTCGAGGAAGGCGTCGGGCGCGGGCCGCGGGTGACCGTTGCCGGTGGCTAGACTGCCGCCTCGCATGCGACACCGCGGGCCCAGAACAGCTCTGGCGGCGCTCGGCCTGCTGGCCGTTCTGGCGCTGGCCGGGTGCGGGGACTCCCACACGAAGGTCACGACGGGAACCTACGCCGGCGAGTCCGGCGCCAACGCCCCCTACCTCGACGTGGGCCCGCTGATCTACGAGGTCCAGATCTCCCGCCAGCTGAACCCCTGGAACAACGGCGACTCCACCTATCTACAGGGCGTCGCACCCGCCCAGGCCAGGCTGCTGCCGGGGCAGGAGTGGTTCGGGGTGTTTGTGCAGGTCTACAACGAAACCACCAAACCGCTGCTGGCCACCAACGCGATCACCATCACCGACACCCAGGGGAACGTCTACCGGCCGATCCCGATCGGCCCCACGAACCTGTTCGCCTACCGCGGCGGGATCGTGAGCTCCAAAAGCATGCTCCCGCTCCCCGGCTCGCCCGCCCACGTGTTCGGCAGCCAGGGGCAGCTGCTGCTGTTCAAGATCGCCACGATCTCGCTCGACAACCGCCCGCTGGAGATGAAGATCGTCAACCCGCTGAACCCGCACAGCTCGGCCAGCGCCGAGCTGGACGTCTAGCGCAGCCCGGCTTCCAGGATCTCCCGGGCCACGGGCGCGGCGGTGGCGCCGCCGGCTCCGTCTTTGACGAGCAGCACGCACACCACCAGCCGCGGGTGCAGTGCCGGCGCGAAGGCGGCGAACCAGGCGTCGGTGTTGGCGCCCTGGGCTTCGCCGGCGGAGCACGATTCCTGCGCTTCAGCGCCGTTGCCGGCTTCCTGGGAAGCCCCCTGGCCCGCCGGGCAGGCGCTCTTCAGTTCGGCGGAGCTCTTCAGTTCGGCGGTGCCGGTCTTGCCCGCCACCGTCACGCCGGGTATCGCGGCCGACGTGCCGGTGCCGCCGCGCACCACGCCGATCATCAGCCGCCGCACGGTGTGTGCGACCGAAGCCGACAGCGCTCCGGAGCGGGCCGGCGGCTGTGGCTCGGCCAGGAAGGTGGGCTGGGGGCGTACCCCGTCGTCGGCGACGGTGGCCGCCACGGTGGCCATCTGCAGCGGGGTCGCGAGCACGCTGCCCTGGCCGATGGCGGTCGAGCCGACGTCCAGTTCGCCGTGGATTTCGGAGGCGTTCGGGAGCGTGCTCTCGGGCGCCCCCGGGAGGCCCGTGGGGGAGTTGAAGCCGAGGCGCTCGGCTGTGGCCACCAGCCGTTCCGCGCCCAGCTTGACCCCCAGCGGCGAGAACACCGAGTTGCAGGACACGGCGAAGGCCGTTTCGAGCGACCCGCCGCATTCCTCCCCGTTGGCATTGCTCAGCTTCACTCCGTCGAGGGTCGCGAAGGTGGCATACGGGAAGACCGTGTGCGGGTTGGCAAGATGCGCCGTCAGCACGCCCGAGAGGGTCACCATCTTGAAGGTCGAGCCCGGGGGCTGGAGGCCGTCCAGGCCGATTCCGGCGACCGCCAGGATCTGACCCGAGGGGCGCATCGCCACGACGCCGCCGTACTGCGCGCCGAGCGCGGCGACCGTCGTCTGCTGCAGGGTGGGGGAGATGCTCGTGCGCAGTGCCGGGGCGGGATGCGGTGCCACCGAGGCCAGCACGCGATCTCCCGCCATCAGCTGGCCCCCCGGCGTTCCCCGCAGGCGCCCATCGAGCGCCAGCTCGAGGCCGCTGAGGCCCACCGGCCCCTGCGAGGGCACGCCCATCGCTTCCAGTTCGGCTCGCCGTTCGGCGGGCACCGGGCCCACGCTTCCGAGCAGCGCCGTGGCAGCGTTGCCCAGCGGCGAAACACGCGCGTCCGCTTCTTCGCCGCTTGCTTCCGCGGGGGATTCCGCGAGCACGCTGCCGTCGCTCGCCAGCAGCGAGGCCCGCCGCGGCAGGTTGGTGGTGCGGCTCAGCTGCTCGCCGGCGCGCAGACCCGGGAACGCGAGCGAGCGGCTCCACACCACCCCGAGCGAGCCTTCGTGACTGCTGATCCGCAAGCGGTAGGGCAGCACCAGCGTGCCGAACATGCGCGTGCGGGCGCTGACGGGCACCTCGTATTCCCCCGCCCCGAGCGCCCGCGGGCGCCCCACCGACCGTGCTCCGATCAGCGTGGCGGCGGCGCCGGCCGAGCGCAGCACCGCCCCGACGTGCGCGAGCGAGACCCCGCGGCGCGTCTGGGGAGCGAGCTGTTCGTACATCGCCGCGTAGTCGCCGGCGGCCCACTCGCGGGCGAAGCTGCGGGCGAGCGCGGTCGCGCCCAAGCCCCCCGAGTCGGCGGCCACGTAGGCCCCGAGGCCGAAGGCGAGCACCGCCAGCGCCAGCAACCACCCGAGCCGGCGGGCATGAACCCTACGGCTCCGGTGCATTGAGGCTGTAGAACACTCGAGGTGACATCGCTGGACTGGCTTATTGTCGCGTTCGCCAGCATCCTCGCCATCCTCGGCTTCCGCCAGGGCTTCATCGTCGGGGTGCTGTCGTTCGGCGGCTTCCTGCTCGGTGCCTTCCTCGGCACCCGCCTGGGGCCGCTGCTGCTGCCCCAGGGCTCCACCTCTCCGTACGCCCCCGCCTTCGGCCTGCTCGGAGCGCTGCTGGCCGGAGCCCTGCTCGCGACCGGACTCGAGGGCTTCGGCTTCAGACTCCGCCGCACCCTGGTGATCCCCGGTTTGGGCGTGCTCGACGGCATCCTGGGGGCCGCACTCGGCGTGGTCGTCGGCCTCGGGATCGTGTGGATCGCCGCCGCCGTGGCGGCCCAGGCGCCGGGGGAGTCACACCTGCGCGCGGACATCCAGCGCTCGGTGATCCTGAGGGGACTGAACGAACTGCTGCCCCCGTCGGGCCCGGTCCTGGGGGCGCTCGCGCGCCTGGATCCGCTGCCTTCGATCACCGGGCCCGCACCTGGCGTGGCAGCCCCCGAACCGCGCCTGATCGGCGACTCCGCCGTGAGGGCCTCGGCGCACAGCGTGGTGCGGGTGATCGGCACCGCCTGCGGCCTGGCGATCGAGGGCTCCGGCTGGGCTGCGGGCGGCAACCTTGTGGTGACGAACGCGCACGTGGTCGCCGGCGAGGACGACACCGGCGTGCAGGTGGGGGGTCAAGCGCCCACGCTGCCGGCCCGGGTGCTGAGCTTCGACCGCCACGACGACCTCGCCGTGCTGGACGTCCCGGGCCTCGAACTGCGCCCGCTCAGCGTCCGCACCGCACCGCCCTCGGGCACCGCCGGCGCGATCGCCGGGTATCCGGAAAACGGGCCGCTGACCCTCGAGGCGGGCAGGATCGGGCGCACCCAGAGCGTGATCACCGACAACGCCTACGGCCAGGGGCCGGTCCAGCGCCTGCTGACCCCGCTGCGCGGGCTGGTGCGACCGGGCAACTCGGGGGGGCCGTTGCTCGACTCCTCCGGGCGCGTGCTGACGACCGTCTTCGCCGCCACCGTGGGCGGCTCCTCCCACGGCGGCTACGGGGTGGCGAACGCCTCGCTGGGGGCCGCCCTGAGCAGGGCCAGGGCGCGGGCGGCAGCCGGTGAAACGGTCAGCACGGAAGGCTGCACCAGCGGCTGAGCGAGCCGGGAGGCGCTGGCCCCCGCTACGCTGACCGCCATGTCCAAGACCCTCCTGGTGGCTGAGAAGCCGTCCGTCGGGCAGGACCTCGCGCGTGTCCTGACCGGGCCCTTCCAGAAGCACGAGGGTTACCTGGAGGGCCCGGACGACGTGATCACCTGGGCCGTCGGACACCTCGTCCAGCTCGCCGAGCCGGACGCCTACGACGCGAAATTCAAGAGCTGGAAGATGGCCGACCTGCCGATCGTGCCGCCGCGCTTCAAACTCGTCGTCCGCGACGAGCGCTCGCGCAAGCAGATGTCGGTGATCACCAAACAGCTCGGCCGCGATGACATCGACGAGGTCGTCAACGCCTGTGACGCCGGGCGCGAGGGAGAGCTGATCTTCGCCTACCTGTACGAGCAGGCGAAGGGCAAGAAACCGGTCAAACGACTGTGGCTGAACTCGATGACCAACGCAGCCATGAAGAGCGCGCTGGCGGCGCTGAGGCCCGCACAGGAGTTCGAGAGCCTCGAGGAGGCGGCTCGCTCGCGCTCGGAGGCCGACTGGATCGTCGGCATGAACGCCACCCGCGCGGCCACCATCCGCCTGCGCAGCAGCTTCGACGGCGCCGTCTCGCTGGGCCGCGTCCAGACCCCCACGCTGGCGATCGTGGCTCGCCGCGAGGAGGAGATCAGGGCCTTCAAGCCCGAGCCCTACTGGCTCGTGGACGCCACCTTCGCGGCCGCCCCCCGCGACGGCGCTGACGCCACCGCGGCCGGTGGCAACGGTGCGGCGGCGGGCGAGCGCGTCTACCGCGGCCAGTTCCACGCTCCCGCTCCTCAGAAAGAGCTGGCGCGCGGCCCGCGCATCTCCAGCCAGGAGTTCGCCGATGCGATCGTGCGCGCCTGCAGCGGTCGCCCGGGGACGATCACCAAGCTCGAGAAGAAAGAGCAGCGCGAGAAAGCGCCGATGCTCTACGACCTGACCACGCTCCAGCGCGAGGCGAACACCCGCTACGGCTTCTCCGCCCGCCGCACGCTCTCCGCGGCCCAGCGCCTCTACGAGGAGCACAAGGCGCTCACCTACCCGCGCACCAACTCTCGCTACCTCACCACCGACATGGTCGAGGAGATACAGCCGATCGCCGAGCTGGTCGGATCGCACGCCGAGTACAGCGCGGCCGCGAAGTACGTGACCGGACTGGACGTGCTCCCGCTGGCACGCGTGGTCAACGACGAGAAGGTCACCGACCACCACGCCATAATCCCCACCCGTTCCGAGCACAAGCTCGAGAAGATGGACTCCGACGACCGCCGCATCTTCGACATGGCCGCGCGGCGCTTCCTGGCCGTCTTCCACCCCGAGGCCGTGTTCGAGAACACGCGCGTGGAGACGACCGTCGACGGCGCCGAGGAGGTTGGCCCGGCGGGCTCGCGGCTCACCTTCCGGACCCGCGGCAAGGTCCTGCTCGTGCCCGGCTGGCGGGGCGTCTATGACGAGGCGCCCGTGCCGGCCTCCAAGGGCGGCGAGGAGCGCTCCGAGGAGGACGAGGAGGCGACCGAACAGCAGCTGCCGCGGCTGGAGGAGGGCGAGCCGGTCGACACCCGCAAGGTGGAGGGCGCGCGCAAGGAAACCAAACCGCCGCGCCGCTACAGCGATGCGTCGCTGCTGGGGGCGATGGAGACCGCCGGCAAGCTCGTCGACGACGACGAGCTGCGCGAGGCGATGAAGGACTCGGGGATCGGCACCCCGGCCACCCGTGCGGCGATCATCGAGCGGCTGATCACGGTCGGCTACGTGGAGCGCGACGGGCGCGCCCTGATCCCGACTGAGAAGGGCCTCAATGTGATCCGGCTGCTCGGCGAGCACGCGCTCACCTCGCCCGACCTGACCGGCTCCTGGGAGCACCGTCTGGGGATGATCGAGCGCGGCGAGGACTCCCGCCAGCGCTTCATGCACGACATCTCCGAGTTCGCCGGGGAGACCGTCAAGGAGCTCGACGAGTCGCTCAAAGACGTGCGCATCCCCAGGGCCCGCCTGGGGCCGTGCCCGATCTGCGGCCACGAGATCGTCGAGAACCGCAAGGGCTACTCGTGCTGGGCCCGAGAGGATCCCGGCTGCGGGTTCGTGATCTGGAAGTCCAAAGCCGGCAAGCAGCTCCCGCTGGCCGTCGCCAAGGAACTGATCAGGACCGGCTACACATCCACCGCCGTCACCGGCTTCCGGGGGCGCAGCGGACGCAGCTTCCGCGCCCGTCTCGCTCTCAGCCAGACCGACGAGGGCAAATGGCGCGTGGAGTTCGACGAGCCCTGGGCGAAGGAGGGGGCCAAGCCCCCCGACGCCGAGGAGCAGGTCGTGGAGGGCCTCGCGGAGGGCGCCGGCAAGGCCCCCGCCGAGGCCGTCGGCGGGCGCACCGCCGCCTAGGGGAGCAGCCCAGCCGCAGCGCGCGAGCCACGTCCCCCGCGTGCGCCAGGATGGGGTGCTTGCCCCTGAAGCTGATCAGCGGGCCCGCCAACGCGGGCAAGGCCCAGGCCGTGATGGACGCCGTGCGGGCCGAGCTGGACGCCGGCAGCCAGCCGCTGTTGGTGGTCCCGACCGCTGCCGACGTGCAGCGCTACACGCGCGAGCTGTCCGGCGAGGGCGCCCTGATCGGGGCGCGGGTGACGCGCCTGGGGGGCCTGCTCGGGGAGGTGGTACGGCGGGCGGGACTGCACGGGCCGGTGCTGCCCGAGCGGGCCCGCGAGCGGCTGATCGCGGTCGTGTGCCGCCGCACCGGCCTCGCGGCCGACGGCGAGGGCCCCCTCTCGGCGGGCCTCTCGCGGGCGGTGCGGGAGCTGATCGACGAGCTCCACGTGGGCTCCGTCACGCCCGCCCGGCTACAGGCGGCGCTGGCGAAGCTCGATGGCGAGGAGGGCGAGGTCTCCTCCCACCGGCGCCTGGGGGCGCTGTACTCCGGCTACGAGGCCGAGCTCGCCCGCCTGGGCATGTCCGACGCCCAGCAGCTCCGGGTGCGGGCGCTGGCCGCGATCCGGGAGGACCCCTCGCTGTGGGCGGCGACGCCCGTGCTGCTGTACGGCTTCGACGACCTCAACCCCCTGCAGCTGAAGGCGGTCAGCACCCTGGCGGAGGCCGGGGCGCCGGTGACCGTGTCGCTCAGCTTCGAGGAGGGCCGCACGGCCTTCGCGGGTCGGGCCGCCACGCATGAGGCGCTCGCGCCGCTCGCCGCCGAGCACCGGCGCCTGGCTTCGCGCGCGGACTACTACGCGCCCGGGGCGCGGGCCGCGCTCAGCCATCTCGAGCGCCGGCTGTTCGAGCCCGATGCCGCGCGGGTGGCGCCGGGCAGCGCCCTGCGGCTGCTCGAGGGCGGGGGAGAGCGGGCCGAGCTCGAGCTCGTGGCGCAGGAGATCTCGCGGCTGCTGGCCGAGGGGATCGCACCCGCCGAGATCGCCGTCGCTGTCCGGGGCGGCGGGGTCTCGCTCGAGCTGCTCGGGGAGGTCCTCTCGCGGGCCGGCCTTCCACACACGATCCAGCGACGCCTGCCGCTCGGCGACAGCGCGATCGGCCGGGCACTGATCGGCCTGCTGCGCTGCGTTGCACGCGGCGGGGAGGAGCCGGGCGCCGGGTCCGCACCGGGAACGAGCGCGGATCTGCTGGCGTGGCTGCGCGCTCCAGGGCTGCTGCGCGTGCCGGAGCTGGCCGACGCGCTCGAGCGCGAACTGCGCCACGAGGGCTCCGTCACGGCCGCCCGGGCACGGGCGCTGTGGGAGCAGCGCAACTGGCAGCTGGGGACGATCGACGAGCTGCTGGCTGCACAGGCGCAGTCCCCGGTCGCGCTGATCGACCGTGCCGCGCGGGAGCTGACCCGACTGCTCGGTGCCCCGATGCAGCACACCGCGGCCGTGTTGGCCGGCGAGCGGGCGGACGAGGCCCGAGCCCACGCGGCGGCGGCCCGGGCGCTGCGAGAGCTGCGCGAGCTGGCCGTGCGCGGGGGCGAGTTGGCGCCGTCGGACGCCTGGGCGCTGGCAGGTGAGCTCGAGGCGGTCGAGTTCCTCGCCGGCGATCCCGCGGGCGGCGATCCTGCCGGCGGCGAGGCGGTCGCGGTGCTCGACCCGCTGGCGCTGCGCGCGCGACGCGTGCGGGCGCTGTTCATATGCGGCATGCAGGAAGGCGCCTTTCCCTCCCAGCGCCGGCGCCGCGGCCTGCTCTCAGAGGAGGATCGCCACGAGCTCGAGCGCCTCAGCGGCCTCCGGCTCGGCCGCCACGAGGACCAGCTCGCGGCCGAGCGTTACCTGCTGTACGCCGCCGTGTCGCGTCCCGAGGAGCTGCTCGTGTTGAGCTGGCACGTGGCCGACGACGACGGCATGGCGACGCCCAGATCGCTGTTCGTGGAGGACGTCTGCGACCTGTTCGAGGAGGACCTGCTCGAACGGCCCGCTCGCGGCCCGGCACCGGCGGCGGCCACGCCATCGCGGCAGCCGGCCCCGACGGCGGGCCAGGAGAGCCTGCACGACGAGCGCGTACTGGCCGAGCTCGCCCGGCGCCCGTGGTCGGCCAGCTCGCTCGAGAACTACCTCGGCTGCCCGGTGCGCTGGTACGTCGAGCGCTTTCTGCGTCCCGGCGACTGGGACCCGGACGCGGAGCCGCTGCGTCGCGGCGGGCTCGCCCACGCGGCCCTGAAGGACACGCTCGAGGGGCTGCGGGAGCGAACCGGCAGCGCCAGGCCGACGCAGGCCAACCTGGCGCTGGCGCGCGAGCTGCTGGGGCAGGCGCTGGACCGGCACGAGTCCGAGCAGCCGCTGTCGGTCTCCCGCGAGCGCCTCCCGGGCATGCGGCTGCGGCTGCGGGCGGACATCGAGCGCTACCTCGAGCACGCCGCCCGCTCCGAGTCCCGGCTTGAGCCCGGGCCGCTCGAGCTCGCCTTCGGCCTCCCACCCGGCGGCGAGGAGTCCGAGCCCGAGCACCCGGCCTTCGAGCTCGGCGACGGCGTGGTCCTGCGCGGGCGCATCGACCGGGTTGACCTGTCGCCCTCAGGAGACGCGGTCGTGGTCGACTACAAGAACCGCTTCGTGCCCACGCCGTCACGCTGGATCAGCGACGGCAAGGTGCAGGTCGCGCTGTACATGCTCGCGGTCGAAGCGCTGCTCGCCCGCAGCGTGGTGGGCGGCTTCTACCAACCGCTCTCCGGCCCGGACCTGCGCCCCCGCGGTGTGCTCGAGGAGGAGGCCGGTATCGGGCTCGACGGCGTCCGCGGCGACGAACGCCCGCGCGAGGATCTGCGCGAACTGCTGGGAGAAGCGCTCTCGCTCGCGCGCGAGGGCGCCGCCCGGGCGCGACGGGGCGAGCTCGAGTGCCGGCCTGAGAGCTGCGCACAGGGGGGCGGCTGCAGCTACCCCTCGATCTGCCGGTGCGGCTGACCGCCGAGCAGGACGCGGCCGTGCGCAGGCGCTCCGGGGCGCTGTCGCTGGCGGCCGCCGCGGGCAGCGGCAAGACGTCGGTGCTCGTCGAGCGCTTCGTGGCCGCGGTGCTCGAGGACCACCTCAGCCCATCGCAGATCCTTGCGATCACCTTCACCGAGCGCGCCGCGGGGGAGCTGCGCGAGCGGGTCCGCTCGCGCTTCCTGGAGCTCGGCGAGCGTGCCGCGGCGCGTGACACCGAGGCGGCCCATCTGTCGACGATCCACGGCTTCTGCGCGAGCCTGCTCGCGGCCCACCCGCTGGCCGCGGGTCTGGACCCCGGCTTCGCCGTGCTCGACGAGGGAGTCGCGGGGCGCCTGCGGTCGCTCGCCTTCCAGACGGCCCTGCAGGACTTCGTCTCCGGCGAAGCACCCGACGCGGTCGCGCTGGTGGCCACCTATGGCCCGGATCGCCTGCGCGTGATGGTCGAGTCCGTCCACGCCCAGCTGCGCAGTCGCGGCCAGCTCGTCCCGCGGCTGCCGCTCGGGGCGCTGGTGGGAGGGGGGGCCGCGGCCGAGGCGGCGCCGACGGCGGAGGAGTCCGCCGAGCAGCAGGCGACCGACCGCGAGGCGGTGGCCGCCTGTGCCCTGCTCGGCCGGCTGCTGAGCGGATTCGCGCGAACCTACGAGTCGCGCAAGCGCGAACGCGCGGCGGTCGACTTCGACGATCTCGAGCTGCTGGCGGTCGAGCTGCTCGCCGGGCGCCGGGAGATCCGCCGTTCCTGGGCGGAGCGCTTCGAGCTGCTGATGGTGGACGAGTTCCAGGACACCAACCGCCGCCAGCTCGAGCTCCTGCAGATGCTCGATCGCGACAACCTCTTCACGGTCGGCGACGAGTTCCAGGCGATCTACGGCTTCAGGCACGCCGAGGTGGAGATCTTCCGCGAACGCGCCGGGCTCCTGTCGGCGAGCGGCGCGAGCCTCGCGCTGACGCACAACTTCCGCAGCCGTCCGGCGCTGGTAGGGACCGTCGGCGCGGTCTTCGAGGAGCGCATCGAGGGCTTCACCCCCGCCGCCAGCGGTCGCGAGCACGACGGGCCCGGCGAGGACGTGGCCATCGAGCTGCTGCTGACCGGCAAGGGTGGATGGGAGGACGCCGACAGGGCGGCTCTCGCCGCCGGGCTGCCGCGCGCGGCGCCCTGGCGCCACGCCGAGGCGCGCCTGCTCGCCGGCCGGGTGGCGGAGCTCGTCGCCGGCGGGGAGGTCCGCTGCGGCGACGTTGCGGTGCTGTTGCGCGCGCTCGGCGACATCGCGGTGTACGAGCGGGCGCTGCAGCAGCAGGGCCTCGCCACGCTGGCCGCCGCGGGCGCCTACTGGGAGGGCAGAACGGTCGAAGATCTCCTCTGCTACCTGCGTGTGCTCGCCAATCCCCTCGACGAGCTCGCCCTCTACTCGGCCCTTGCCGGCCCCCTCGGGGAGGTCTCACGCGACGGGCTCGGGCTGCTCGCGCTGGGGGCCCAGGAACGGAGGATCGGGGCCTACGAGCTGGCGCTGGGGGCGGCCCCGGAGCTCGGGCTCCCGCGCCAGGACGAGCTCGCCCTCACGCGCTTCTGCGATTTCGCGCAACAGGAGCGAGCGCGGGCGCCCCTGCTGGCGATCGGAGAGCTGATCGCCCGCGCCGTCGAGCAGTCGGGCTCCGGCGAGGGCGGACCCGGTTCCACGGTCGGGTTCACCGCCGCGGCGCCCGCCGAACTCGCGAATACGTACAAGCTCGCCCGCGTGGCACGCCGCTTCGAAGAGACCGAGGGGCGCGACCTGCACGCCTTCCTCGACCACGCCGCCTTCCTGAAAGAGAACGTCCGCTCGGGGGGCGAGGCGGACGCCCCGGCGCTGGCGGACACGGACGCCGTACGCCTGATGAGCATCCACGCCGCCAAGGGCCTGGAGTTCCCGCTCGTGTGCGTGGCCGACCTCGGCCGCACTCCGAACACGCGCATGCCCGAACTGCTCGTCGAGGGCGAGCGCGTGGGCCTGCAGCTGGCGCACCTGGACGGCAGCAAGAGCACGCCGGCGCTGGAGTACGAGGCGCTGTGCGCCGAGCGTCGCGCCGACGAAGCCCGCGAGGAGGACCGGATCGTGTACGTGGCGATGACGCGGGCCCGCGAGCGCCTGCTGCTGAGCGGCGCACTCGAGCTGCCCGCCCGCTCCTGCGAGAGCGCCAACCCCACCATCATCTCCTGGCTGGCGCCGGCACTGCTCGGCGACCTCGACGAGCTCCTCCAGACGCCCTCGAGCGAGCGTCTGGAGGGCTTCGTGCGCACGGCCGCGGCCGGCGGGGAGCCCGTGCGCTGCCTGCTGGCGACGGCCGAGGACGCAGCGGCGCTGCTGGCGTCGATCGGCGGTTCGCCCGCCGCCCCCCAGGTACCGGACCCGGGCAGCGGGCTCGACGCTCCGGCGCCGGCGCCGGCGGTCGCCCCAGTCGCCCCTGCGAGCGCGTCCGCCGCGAAGGCGCGCGTTCACCCCCAGCAGCTCACGTTCGAGGACGCCACCCCCGCGCCGGCTCCGGCCCGGCTCGAGACGGTCAGCTACTCCTCGCTGAAGCAGCTCGAGCGGTGCGGGTACCGCTACTACCTGGAACGGGTGCTGGGGATGGAGGAGCGCCGCCCGGCAGACGCCACTCATCAGGCTCGCCGGCGGGGAGGGCTGGACGCGCTCTCGCGGGGCTCGCTCGTGCACCGGGTGCTCGAGCTGCACGACTTCGCGGGCGGGGCGGATGCGAGCGAGCAGGCCGTCGGGCTCGCCGCCCGTGAGCTGGGGCTGCGCCCGGCGCCCGCGGAGCTGGAGGCGATCGCACGGCTCGTCAGCGCGGCCCTGGGCGAGCAGCCGGCGCGACGGATAGCGGCGGCCGCCGAGGTGTGGCGCGAGCAGCCGTTCGCCTACCCGGCCGGCGAGCAGCTGCCGCTGCTGACGGGCGTCATCGACGTGCTGGCCCGGGAGCGGGAAGGCGAATACCTCGTGATCGACTACAAGAGCGACCCGGTCGCCCCCGAGGACGACCTCGAGGCGCTCGTGGCCCGCGACTACGCGCTCCAGCGGGAGCTGTACGCGCTGGCGGTGCTGCGCGGCGGAGCCCGGCTCGTGGAGGTCCAGCACTGGTTCCTGGAGCGCCCGCACGAGTGGGCCTCGGCCCGCTTCGAGGCGGGCCGGCTGGGCTCGCTGCAGGAGTCCCTCCAGGAGCGCCTGCGGGAAGCCCTGCGGGCCGGCTTCGCCGTCAGCCCGAGCCCCCACCGGGGGCTGTGCGCCACCTGTCCCGGACGCTCGCGCATGTGCTCCTGGCCCGACAGCGCGACGATGGCACCGGAGCCGCCCGCCCGCGGCCCGCGGGGATGAGCCGAGGGCGCCGCGGAAGGCCGCGCGATGGGCCCGGCCGGGTGCCACCATATGGGCGCTGAAAGGTGGCCCTATCCGGGCCCTGCCAATTGGTTGAGGCGCTTCTCATTTTCCCTGCCAGGAAGGGTTTTCCCGGGCTGTTTCGCTGCTACCCTTTCGGGCTCCGCCTCAGGTGCCCGACTGCCTGCGCCACGGTGCACGGTCGTCTTGCAAGGACGCCCTTAGCGCCAGCCGGGATGCACGGCCCCAAGGGAGCACTGACATGACTTCGCGAAACATGCACCCGCCCCGGGAAGCCGGACTCTACGACCCTCGTTTCGAGCACGATGCCTGCGGAGTGGGCATGGTGGCGCGGCTCGACAACGAGCCCACCCACGAGGTCGTCTCGCGGGCCATCACGGCGCTGGAGAACCTCGAGCATCGTGGCGCCACTGGCGCGGACCCGTGCACGGGCGACGGCGCCGGGATCCTGATGCAGATGCCCGACGAGCTGTTCCGGGCGGTGGCCCCGTTCGAGCTCCCGGCGGCGGGCGCCTACGGCGTCCTGATGTGCTTCCTGCCGGCCGAGGACGCCCCCCGTGCCCGCCTGGAGAAGCTGCTCGAGGACGCCGTCGCCCAGATGGGCCAGCGCCTGCTCGGCTGGCGTGACGTCCCCGTCTCGCCGGAGGAGACCGGGCGCGTGGCGGGCGCCTGCCGGCCGGTCATCCGCCAGCTGTTCGTCGGCGCCGCCGGGCCGTGTGAGACCGACCGGGACGCCTTCGAGCGCAAGCTCTACGTGATCCGCCGGATCAGCGATCTGACCGCCCGGGAGCCCGGCCTGTACGTGGTCTCGAGCTCCTCACGGACGATCAACTACAAGGGCATGCTGATCAGCTACCAGCTGGCGCCCTTCTACGCCGACCTGCGCGACGAGCGCACCAAGAGCGCGATGGCGCTGGTGCACTCGCGCTTCTCGACCAACACCTTCCCGAGCTGGGAGCTGGCCCACCCCTACCGGGTGATCTGCCACAACGGCGAGATCAACACGCTGATGGGCAACGTCAACTGGATGCGGGCCCGCGAGAGCGAGTTGCACTCGGAGCTGTTCGGGGACGACCTGGAGCGCATCCTGCCGGTGGTGGCGCCCGGGAACTCCGACTCGGCCACCTTCGACAACGTGCTCGAGCTGCTGATGCTGGCCGGGCGCTCGCTGCCCCACGCGGCGATGATGATGATCCCGGAGGCCTATCGCGACCGCGACGACCTGCCGGACTACCTGAAGGCGTTCTACGCCTACCACGCCTGTCTCATGGAGCCGTGGGACGGGCCCGCCTCGGTGGCCTTCACCGACGGCCGCGTGGTCGGGGCGACGCTCGACCGCAACGGCCTGCGCCCGGGCCGCTGGGTGGAGACGCTCGACGGCTACGTGGTGCTCGGCTCGGAGTCCGGTCTGCTGGACATTCCCCCGGAGAACGTCAGGCGGCTGGGCCGGCTGCAGCCGGGGAAGCTGTTCCTGGTGGACCTCGAGCGGGGGCGGATCGTCGAGGACGAGGAGCTCAAGCGCGAGATCGCCACCCGCCATCCCTACGGCGAGTGGTACGCCCGCAACGCGGTGCCCTTCGGAGACCTCCCGCCCTCCGAACAGGTGACGATCTCCAACCCGCCACTGCACCTGCGGCAGCGGGCCTTCGGCTTCACCCAGGAGGACCTCAAGGTGCTGCTGGCGCCGATGGCGATCGAAGGCGCCGAGCCGATCGGCTCGATGGGCAACGACCTCTCGCTGGCGGTGCTCTCCGACCAGGCCCCGCCGCTGTTCTCCTACTTCAAGCAGCTCTTCGCGCAGGTCACCAACCCGCCGATCGACCCCATCCGCGAGGAAATCGTGATGAGCCTCGCGACCAGCCTCGGCAACGAGCGCAACCTGTTCGAAGAGACCCCCGAGCACGCGCACAAGCTGCTGCTCGAACAGCCGATCCTGCTCAACCGCGAGCTGGAGACGCTGCGCAACGTCGAGCACGACGTCTACAAAGCGGTCACGCTCGACATCACCTGGCCGGTGGAGGAGGGCCCGGAGGGGATGGAGAAGGCGATCGAGCGCATCTGCGCCGAAGCCCGCGACGCGATCGCCGAGCACGTCAACATCATCGTCCTGTCGGATCGCCGGGTGGACCCACGCCGGGCGCCGATTCCCTCGCTGCTGGCGGTGGCCGCCGTTCACCATCACCTCACGCTCGAGGGCACGCGGCTGCGGGCCGGGATCATCCTCGAGTCGGGCGAGCCTCGCGAGGTGCACCACTTCGCGACCCTGATCGGCTACGGGGCCAGCGCGATCAATCCCTACCTGGCGCTGGAGACGCTCGACGAGCTCGTGTTCGAGAAGTCCCTCGTGCGTACAGGTGCGGACGGCAAGCCGGAGGTCCTCGACCCCGAGCGGGCCGCCCAGAACTACATCAAGGCGATCGGCAAAGGGCTCCTGAAGACGATTTCGAAGATGGGCATCTCGACGATCCAGTCCTACCGCGCGGCCCAGATCTTCGAGGCCGTGGGGCTCGAGCGGGAGCTGATCGACAAGCACTTCACCGGCACCGCCTCGCGCATCGGCGGGGTCGGCGTGACGGCGCTGGCACGGGAGGCGCTCGAGCGCCACGAGCGTGCCTACCCGATGGCCCAGGACCCGCTGCTGCCCGTGGGCGGCGTGTACGCGTGGCGTCGCGACGGCGAGCACCACATCTGGAACCCGGAGACGATCGCGCTGGTCCAGCACGCCGTCCGCAGCGCCAACGGCGACGTGGCGGCGGCCCTGAAGGGCGACGAGCAGGCCCACGCCGACGTGCGCTCCAGTGAGGCCTACACGCGCTACCGCGAGTACGCCGAGACGGTCAACGAGGACGCCGCCCGCAAAGCCACCCTGCGCGGCCTGCTGAACTTCGCCCAGGCGCCCGGTGGGCCGATCCCGCTCGAGCAGGTCGAGCCCGCGAGCGAGATCGTCAAGCGCTTCTGCACCGGCGCGATGAGCCTCGGGTCGATCTCCCGCGAGGCGCACGAGACGCTGGCGATCGCCATGAACCGCCTCGGCGGGCGCTCGAACACGGGCGAGGGCGGCGAGGACCCGGTCCGCTTCGAGCCCGACGCCAACGGCGACCGCCGCCGCTCGGCGATCAAGCAGGTCGCCTCCGGGCGCTTCGGCGTCACGATCCACTACCTCGTCAACGCCGACGAGCTGCAGATCAAGATGGCCCAGGGGGCCAAGCCGGGAGAGGGAGGCCAGCTGCCCGGACACAAGGTCGACGACTACATCGGCTCGATCCGCCACACCACCCCGGGCGTGGGCCTGATCTCGCCGCCGCCCCACCACGACATCTACTCGATCGAGGACCTCAAGCAGCTGATCTACGACCTGCGCTGCTCCAACCCGCAGGCGCAGGTGTCGGTCAAGCTGGTGTCCGAGGTGGGCGTGGGCACGGTCGCGGCGGGCGTCTCGAAGGCCAACGCCGACCGCGTGCTGATCTCCGGCCACGACGGTGGCACCGGGGCCTCGCCGTTGTCCTCGATCCAGGCGGCCGGCGTGCCGTGGGAGATCGGGCTCGCCGAGACCCAGCAGACGCTGCTGCTCAACGACCTGCGCTCACGGATCGTGGTGCAGACCGACGGCCAGCTGAAGACCGGCCGCGACGTCGTGATCGCCTCGATGCTCGGAGCCGACGAGATGGGCTTCTCGACCGGCCCGCTGATCGCCACCGGCTGCATCATGATGCGCGCCTGCCACCTGAACACCTGCCCGGTGGGGATCGCGACCCAGGACCCCGAGCTGCGCAGGCGCTTCAAGGGCACCCCCGAGCACGTCGTCAACTTCTTCTTCTTCGTGGCCGAGGAGGTCAGGGAGATCCTGGCCGAGCTGGGCCTGCGCTCGCTGGACGAGGCCACCGGACGCGTGGACCTGCTGCGGGCCGGCGAGGCGATCACCCACTGGAAGGCCCGGGGCGTGGACCTGCGCCACATCCTGACCCACGTGGAGGTCGCCCAGGACGCGCCGCGCCGGCGCGTGGAAGCCCCGCCCGAGGTGCTCTCGGACGCGCTCGACTGGGAGCTCGTGAAGGGCGCCCAGGCGGCCCTGGACGAGCGCCGCCCGGTGAGCCTGAGCCTGGCGATCCGCAACCGCAACCGCTGCGTGGGCGGCATCCTTTCCAGCCACATCGCCCGTCGCCACGGACCCGAGGGGCTCCCCGGGGACACGATCGCGGTCGAGTTCGAGGGCTCGGCCGGGCAGAGCTTCGGCGGCTGGCTGGCCCCCGGGGTGACCTTCACCCTGTGGGGAGACGCCCAGGACTACGCCGGCAAGGGCCTCTCCGGGGGCGTGTTCGCGATCCGTCCCAGGGAGGGCATGGGCGAGCACTTCAAGGCCGAGCAGAACGTGATCGTGGGCAACACCGTGCTGTACGGGGCGACCGCTGGGCGGGCGTTCTTCCGCGGGCTGGCGGGCGAGCGCTTCGCCGTGCGCAACTCGGGCGCGTGGACGGTCGTGGAGGGCATCGGCGACCACGGCTGCGAGTACATGACCGGCGGCAGGGTGGTCGTGCTCGGGCCCACCGGACGCAACTTCGCCGCCGGCATGAGCGGCGGGGTGGCCTACGTGCTGGACGAGCAGGGGCTGTTCGGAAAGCGCTGCAACATGGGGATGGTCGGCTTCGAAGAGCTCGCCGAGGCGGACGTGCTGGAGCTGCGGGCGATGGTGGAAGAGCACCACCAGCGGACCGCCTCGCCCGTCGCCGAGGCTGTGCTCGGGCGCTGGCAGGAGCTGATCTCCAGCGGCGCCTTCGTAAAGGTGATGCCCCACGACTACAAGCGGGTGCTGCGGGAACGTGAGCGGGAGGAGGCGTTGGCGGCGGCGTCCGCCAACGGCGGGCAGACGGCGAAGCGGTCGCTTGACGCCGTCGCCGAGGCCGGACCCTGATGGGCAAGCTCGGCGGCTTCCTGCAGATCGAGCGCCACGGGATCCCACAGCGGGATCCGCGAGAGCGCGTCGGCGACTACCGCGAGTTCCAGCTGCAGCGGCCGGTGGAGGAGCTGCGCGACCAGGGCGCCCGCTGCATGGACTGCGGGATTCCCTTCTGCCACAACGGCTGCCCACTGGGGAACCTGATCCCCGACTGGAACGACCTCGTGTATCGCGACCGCTTCGAGGATGCGATCGCGCAGCTGCACGCCACCAACAACTTCCCCGAGTTCACCGGCCGGCTGTGTCCCGCGCCGTGCGAGGCGGCCTGCGTACTGGAGATCCGCGAGGGCGACGCGGTCACGATCAAACAGATCGAGAACTCGATCATCAACCGTGCCTGGGAGGAGGGGTGGGTGCGCCCGGAACCCCCTCACGCGCGCCACCTCAGCGGGCGCTCGGTGGCGGTCGTGGGCTCCGGCCCCGCCGGCATGGCCGCCGCCCAGCAGCTGCGCCGGGCCGGCCACGAGGTGACCCTGTTCGAGCGCGACGAGGCCGCCGGCGGGCTGGTGCGCTTCGGGGTGCCCGACTTCAAGATCGAAAAGTCGCTCGTGCAGCGTCGCGTGGAGCAGCTCGTGGCCGAGGGCGTGGAGCTGCGCTGCGGCGTGGACGTGGGCCGCGACGTGAGCGTGGAGGAGCTGCGGGAGCGCTTCTCGGCGGTCGTGCTGGCGACCGGCTCGCGGGTGCCGCGGGAGCTTCAGATCCCCGGGCGCGAGCTCGACGGGGTCCACCCCGCGATGGACTACCTCTACTTCCGCAACCGCTGGGTGGCGAGCCGCTCGGGTCCGGTGCCGAGCGTTCCCGCGCCCGCAGACCAGAGCCCCATCACGGCCGCGGACAAGGACGTGGTCGTGATCGGGGGCGGCGACACGGGCGCCGACTGTGTCGGCAACGCGATGCGCGAGGGAGCCCGCTCGATCGTCCAGCTGGAGCTCCTGCCGAGGCCGCCCGAGCAGCGTCCCGACGACCGCACCCCGTGGCCGCTGTGGCCGGCCAAGTACCGCCTCAGCTACGCCATGGAGGAGGCCGGCGAGGGGGGTGTCGGCGAGCAGGACTACTCGGTCGCGACGACGGGTTTCCGCGACGACGGACAGGGCAAGGTGGCGGCGCTGCAGATCGCCGAGGCAGAGCCCCAGCCTCCGTTTGCGCCGGCGGCGGGCACCGAGCGCGAGCTGCCGGCCCAGCTGGTGCTGCTGGCGATGGGCTTCCTGCACCCCGAGCAGGAGCTGATCGACCAGCTGGGGGTCGAGAAGGACGCCCGCGGCAACGTCAAGGCGCTGGCTCCGTACACCTCCTCGGTGGAGGGCGTGTTCGCGGCCGGCGACGCCCGGCGCGGGCAGTCGCTGATCGTGTGGGCCATCAACGAGGGGCGCCAGTGTGCGCGCATGGTGGATCGCTACCTGAGGGGACTCGACGGTCCGCCGCTCCCCGGCACCCCCCGTGACGACGCGCTGGCCGGCCACAGCGACGCCGACGAGGGCCCGGAGGGCCCGCCCCAGCACGTGGGGCCCGGCATCGGCGCCGGATGAGCTCCTTCGAGAGCCCCTCCGAGCGCGTCTGCCTGATCGGCGCCGGCTCCTCCGGGATCGCGGCCGCGAAGGCCCTGCACGAGCGCGGGATCCCGTTCGACTGCTTCGAGAAGTCCGACCGCGTCGGCGGCAACTGGGTGTTCGAAAACCGCAACGGCATGTCGGCCGCCTACCGGGACCTGTTCATCAACACCTCGCGCCCGCGGATGCAGTACTCGGACTTCCCGATGCCGGACTCCTATCCGGACTTCCCCCACCACACCCAGATCGCCGCCTACTTCGACGACTACGTGGACCACTTCGGGCTGCGTGGGCTGATCGCCTTCAACACTGGCGTGCGGCACGCCGGCCGCGCCCAGGACGGCACCTGGACGGTCGAGCTCGAGGACGGCGAGCAGCGGACCTATGGGGCCGTGGTGGTGGCCAACGGGCACCACTGGGACCCGCGCTGGCCGGAACCGGCCTTCCCTGGCTCGGAGGACTTCCAGGGCACCCAGCTCCACGCCCACTCCTACATCGACAACTCGATCTTCAAGGGCAAGAAGGCGGTGATCCTGGGGATGGGGAACTCCGCCATGGACATCGCCGTGGAGTCCTCCTACGTGGCCGAGGAGACCTACCTGGCAGCCCGCAGCGGGGTTTGGATCGTGCCCAAGTACCTGTTCGGCAAACCTGCCGACCAGCTGCGCAACGACCCTCGGGTCCCCTTCAAGGTCCGCCAGCGCTTCGTCAACCAGCTGCTGCGCACCTACAGCGGGCCGCCCGAGCGCTACGGGCTGCCGAAGCCCGATCACCGCTTCGGCGAGGCCCATCCCACGGTCTCCGGGCGGATCCTGGACCGC
This sequence comes from uncultured Solirubrobacteraceae bacterium, assembly GCA_963821425.1. GTDB lineage: Bacteria > Actinomycetota > Thermoleophilia > Solirubrobacterales > Solirubrobacteraceae > Palsa-744. Next base: position 170,611 of record CAWGDS010000004.1, on the reverse strand, counting down.
ATCCAGCACGGCACGATCGCCCCGAAGCCCAACATCGAGCGCTTCGAGGGGGGCCGGGTGCGGTTCGTCGACGGCACCACCGTGGAGGCCGACGTGGTCGTCTACTGCACGGGCTACAAGATCAGCTTCCCCTTCTTCGACAAGCGACGGTTTCCGCGCTCAGCTCGTGTGCAGGCCCGAGGGTGCCTGCGGCGACGCCGTAGACCTGGCCCGTGGGCTCGATGCTCAGGCCGCCGTCGCCGTCCGGCCCGACGCTGTACGCCTCCACGTTGAGGATTTCGCCGGGCGAGGACGCGTCACCGAGGACGGGAACAATGCTCGCGCCGCCTTCTGACAGGTAGAGGCGGTCGAATACACCCCGGAGGGCTTCGTTCCTCGCCCGCACATCGTCCGCAGCGCCGCTCAGCGCCGTCCCCAGCCCGCTCAGTAGCCGCGCGAGCGCCGTGTCCGCATCCTCGGCAGGTTCGGCCTCGACCGCCGCCAGCGCGTCCTCAGCGGCCCGCTGGCGCAGCTCGATGCGCTCGCGCTCCTGGCGGTGCTTCTCCAGGCTGCGCTCGGCCAGCTCGACACCGGCATCGTTGTCGGCCGCGACCGCCTTCTCATAGCGCGCCGTGATCTTCGCGACCGCCTGCTCATGCTCGGCGATCTCCGCCGCCGCCGAGGACGCTTCCTTCGCCAGGCGCGTGAGGTGCTGGTCGCGTGCGCTCGTGAGCGCGCCCGCCAGGCTGTCGGCGTCGGCGACGAGGCGGTCGAGGTTTTCCAGGACCGTCTGTGCGGCTAGGTTGGCGTCGCAGGGCCTCGCGCCGCACGAAGCTGGGTTGTCGCGGTGGGCGATGCACGAGTAGGTGTCGCGCCGCGTGCCGTCCCTGCGCACGTGGCCGCGCTGGTAGACGAGAGGCCCACCACACTCGCCGCAGAACGCGAGCTTGCCGAGCAGGCTCACGCATGGCCGCCCAGCCCCGGACCGGCGCGGGTCGCTGGAGCGCTTGCGACGCAGGCGCCACCACTCGTCCGGGCTGATGTACGCCTCCCAGTCGCCGGGGCCGACGACCTCATCGTGGTGGGCCACTAGGCCCGCATAGGCGGGGTTGTCGAGTGCCGTGCGCACCCGCGCGCCGCCAAACGGCTTCGGCTTCGAGCCGTTGTAGGAGACGGTCCGGTAGCCGTGGGCTGCGAGGTCGCGCACGATGGCGCCGGTCGATGCGCCCTCGACGGCGAGCTGCCAGAGGCGGCGGTAGACCGGCTCGCGTTCCGGGTCGATCACGAGGCGGTGGGTGACGGCCGCGCCCGCGAGGTTGCGCTCGACGAAGTAGCCGTCGGGAGCCCTGCCGCTCCAGCCGCCGCGTTCGCGGAGCCGCCGACGGGCGCCAGCGACGTTCTGAGTCTTGCGGGCGCTTTCGCCGGTAGCCCGCTCGCCCTCAAGCGCTGCCCGAATGAGGTCTAGCTTGCCGCTGCGAACGGTCCACAGCTCGACGCCCTGGCGCTTCATCGCGAAGTACACCTCACCGAGGTGGTCCGCGGCCCCAGGTGCGTCACCCGCGCCGCGGGCGAAGCGGTCGCCGTCCTGAGCGACGAGCAGGCACCGACCGTGCTCGGCGGCCGTAGCGATGGCGGCCTGCTTGGCTTCCTCTAGGCCAGGGCCACGGTTGCCCCGGTAGGCGCTGAACGCCTCGTCCGTGTACTCCCCGACGACCGTCCAGCCTTCGCGCTGCGCCATCGCGCGGCAGTCGTCGATCTGCGCCGGGATCGAGCCGTGCTTGTCCTCAGTGCTCTTCGCCGCGTAGATGACGGCGCTGTCAGTAGTCTCGGCCATGTCGCTCCTCCTTCGTAGGTGCGATCACGGGGCCGGTCGTTAGCGCGACGCGGCCCCACCTTGAATGACCAACCGTACGCCTCGTGCGTGGCTGGGTCAAGGCGAGACCTGAGTCGTGCCGGGCTGCCCGGGGATGCTTCATCGCTTCCTTGCCTTCCTTCGGTGTGGGCGTGTTTGCCCTATGGGCAGCGTGCCACCGCGGCCGGATAGAAACACCGCGCCCCGCCCCGGCAGTGCCAGGGACGGGGCGCTAAGGAAGGTCGGAAGCTTGGAGGCCAGCCGACTTCGCGAGCATGGCAGGCGAGGCGGACGGCTGGTCACGAATCGCCCGTCTCACACCGGCCGTGAACTGCCGTCCGTAGAGGTATACCGCTCGTGCCCTCCGACTAGGGGGGAGGGGCGCGGTTGACTACGCGCCCCTCCCTAGGTGCTAGTCACGGCACGATCCAGGACATGTGCTCGAACCTGAGCTCGCCGTCGGGGTCTCTTAGGCGCAACTCGTCCAGGTCGTCGAGGTCGAGGAGATCGAGCGCCGTGCCATCTGGGTTGAGTACCCCTGCCACGTGACCGAGACGCTTGTCCTTCCCATCCATGATGTCCGCCCAGACTTTGACCACGACTCGGACGTTGACGCTTCCGATTGAGAGCTCGCCGGACTTCAAGCCCCTGAGCACCGAGTCGGGTACCAGCTCTTCGCTGGCTAACAGTCTGCAGTACTCGTGCGCCTTTCGGTGCAGGCGCCTGGCCTTAGCGACCTCCTCGCGCCCCTCGACGATCACCTCTGCGTGCGACTTGAGGCTTTCGATCAACCTACCCGTCGGCAATGGCCTTGTCTCTGTATCTGTCTTCATCGGAGTTCCTTTCCGAATCGAGTTGTTACTTCGCTAAGCGTGGCACGGGACTCCGACGGAAGTCCGGCGGCGATCTTAGGCTGGAAGACAGGGCGTGGAATACCCCACTTAAGTTCGCTGTAAGTGTGGTTTCGTGGAGCTCCCAGCGAGGTAGCGGTGTTTCCCTCAGTTAGTTGGCGGCCAGCACTGCGCGAACTGTGCTGGGATACCATCGTTTGCCGCCGTGTGCGGTCGGTACGCCGTCTTTGTTGAGTGCGGCGGCGATGGTGCGCAGTGTGCGTTTTTCCTGGCGTTCGGCGATGATGCGGCTTCGTATGTCGTCGGGCAGGATACGGGGGCGCCCGAGTTTGACCCCGGCGGCTCGCTTCTCGGTCAGTGCGTCCCTGGTTCGCTGGCCGATCATCTGGCGCTCGAGCTGAGCGAACGTGGCGATGATCGCGGCGAGCGCTTCGCCCATCGGTGTCGTGAGGTCGACCGGGCAGTCCAGCGCGATCAGCGCCCACCCCTGCTTTTGTGCCTCCTGCATGATCGAGGCGAAGTCGAGCAGGGAGCGGCTGAGGCGGTCCATCTTGCTGACGACCAGGGCGCCAGCGTCTCCACGTGCGAGCGCTGCTCGCGCGGCTTCGAGGCCTGGTCGGCGCGCGTTCTTGCCCGTCGCAGCCTCCTCAATGAAGGTCACATCGGTGAGGGACCAGCCGCGACGTTCTGCCTCGAGGAGGATGGCGCGGCGCTGGGCCTCAATCCCAGCGCCGCTGTCCATTTGCCGGCCAGTTGACACTCGCAAATACCCTATGGCCTGCACTACTTCTCGCCGCCCTTCAGTCCACAGGCCTGCTCGATGGCGCGAGCGATGCTGTCTACGGTCTCGGCGTGCTGTTTGATCGCGTCCACGTCGCCCGACTCGCCCCATTCGGCGATGTAGGGGATGGACTCGCCGGAGGTGTCCAGACCGAGCGAGCCGCACACGATCACGGCTGCGGTCTCCACGATGACCTCGGCTTGCTCTCGGCTGTAGTCCTTGTAGCTGACTCCGTGCGCGTGCGCCAGCTCGTGAACCAGGATCCGCACGCGAGCGTTGGCAGCATCCACGTCGCTCGCCACGACGATCCGCCGACGCTTCGCATCGCAGTAGCCGCGAGCGTGCTCTAGCTGCTCGCTCTCGACCGTGTAGCCGAGCGATTCGGCGTGAGCGGTGAGCGGCTCGATGTAGCGCTCGTGCGAGTCGCCGGTGATCGGCTCGCACGGAACCTCCGGCAGTGGCTCGCCGTCGGTCTGTGCGATGTCGAACACGGGAACCGCGCGAAAGAAGGTCACGCGCTCGCCCGTCTCCTGCCCGGCCTCGTCGCGCTCCTTCACGCTCATCGGCGCCATGATTCGGATTGCGTGCTCGCCCTTGCGGACCTGCCGCCCGAGCGTCTGCCACGCCCTGAACCCCGCGACCTGCGTAGCCTGCGGCGCCTGCTGAGCGATCAGCAGGCAGTTGCCGAAGCTGTACTTGTGGAAGGTGGCGCGAGTCTCTGCCCATCGCCGCCATCCATCCGAGGTCAATAGCTCACGAACGGCACGCTCTACCTGCTCGCGCTGCTCGCTTCGCTTCTGCTGCCGGTACTGCTCGCGCTGCTCAGCGGTCAACCGACCGCGCGTTACTCTGCTCGATGCCATAAGGACTATTGCTCCTTGTGGTCAGCCCCCCGGCCGCGTCAACGGTGCGGGGGGCGCTTTGTATTTGTGTACAGACCATATCACAAAACGCTCGTTTTGTGTACTCCGCGGCTACGGTGGCAGCAGCATCGAGGAGCCAGGAGGTGCCCGACCCGCCCCCTTCCGCCAGGGTTGGGCGTGGAACGCGCTTCGCCATCACCCGACCCGCACTCACGGCAGATGCTCTCGGCGCTCTTACGGCGTGACTTGAGTCGTTCCGTTGTTCACGTGGAGATCGGCTGACGAGCTTGAGGCGGCGCTTGAGCGAGGGGACCTTCGCTACGCAATGGCGCTGGCCGAGGAACTCCGCTCAGACGGGCACCGGATCAGCCTGGACACGGCTGCGCGGTTCTTGCCGCTGATCGTGCAAGAGAGCCCGAGCGAGTACGACGCGCGTGGGCGCTTCGGCGGCTGTCCAGATGGGCGGGAGAGGCGGGCAAGACGATTGACGACGCTGCCGACCGCGTGCTGTGCGCGGCCCTGAGCCTACGCACATGAGTACCCGCCATGCCAATAACCGCAGTAGCCCAATCCACCGCCGCTGCAACCGGAGTCGCCTCTATGGCGAATGGGCTCTCGATGCTGGATTAGCCCTGCGGATGACGGGCACGCAGATCCAGACCAACACGACAACGGCGACAGTAAATGTCGCGACCGCGCCGCTGAACCCGTGCTGTAGGTCGTGAGGATCAAGCATCGCCGGTGACGGCGGAATCGTCACGGTCACAGACCCCACGCTCCCGGTTACGCTCGCGGCTTCAAGCGTTGTCAGCACCCATGACGCACCCGATTGGTGGGCTGTGACGTGCTGCGGCACAAGCTCCACCCTAGCGCGGTGGTCAGATGTAGACTCTGACTCTATGCGATGGAGCTTGGGGGTATGTCTCTGTTTCGCGGTCCTGCACGCGAGCACCGCTGCGGCGTTCACCGGCCCGTGGGACTCTGCGCACGAACCGCTCAAGATCGCTGCGTCGGACGTGACCGCTCAAGCGACGCTCGCGGAACAGTTCCAACTCAGCATCTATTCGGGTGCGTGGTGCGCGTCTGCACAGTTTGTTCCTATGACTGTCACAGTCTCCGACCCATCGGGCAGCGTAACGTATTCGCTGGAATCCACCCTCAGTTCCAATCCATGCTTGTTCACTCAATGGGCTGGCGGCGACTTTCAGAAGCATTCGGTAGGTGCTCTAAACGCTGAGGCCATTCTTGGAGGCGGCGCAAGCCCATACGGTCCAGGTTCACCGTCAGAAATTACTGCCACGGCTACGGATCCGCTTCCGTTCTTCTACGAAGTCTCAACTCCCTCGGGGGTGATTGCACAGGGCGCGTGGTCTTCCTACTCAAATCCGGTTGGCGCAGAAAAGAGCAATGACATCACGGAATGTCAGCGGCAACATTCTGACATTCACTCAAGTGATGGTGAAGTCTATTGTTATCTGCCAACGGAAGCGACAGAAATCCGCTACCACGAAGGTGGCTGGCCAGCACCGCCTCAAGCAGAAACGCCCGAACAGCCGGAATCGAAATATTTCTCACTCAGGCAGCGCCCCCACGCTTGGATTACATACGCGCTCCATAAGCGCTTCCCCCACACGCCACATTTGCAGATATCCCATTGCGCCTGGAAAGGCGCTCAGCGTCTACGGTGCGATGTTCGGTGGAACCATAGCCCGTATGAGTATGCCGGGTGGGTCGAAGTCGGTGCCGTGAACGTCTACAAGGGCGGCGCTACGTCTGGGCTGCGCATAACACGCTCCGCACATCACCGTAAGCCCCTTACGGTAAACGCTCCCTACTAGCGTCGCGCGTGTAGCTCACGCCTGCTCCCGCAACTAAAGGCGGTGGTGCGGCTGCCGATACGTCCGAATCATGGTCCTGGCGAGTTCAAGCGGCGCTGGTGCTTTGTTCGGAGCCATCATCCTGATCGGCCTCTACTTCGTGCCGACCATCGTGGCGGTGTCGCGAAAGGTCACGAACCAAGGCAGCGTGGCGATCATCAACTTCTTCCTTGGCTGGACGTTCGTGGGCTGGGTGGTCGCGCTGGCGATGGCTTGCCGCACAAGCACCATGGCCTAAAGCTCTACCCGCAGCAGCGCCGATAAAGACGCATGAGGTTCGCTCGCCTCGCCATCGTCGTCCTGTCGTCGTGGCTGATCTTGGCTGCTCCTGCGGCAGCGAAGAAGCGTGCGCTCCATTGCAAGCGCGGCTACGTCGCCAAGACGGTCAAGCAGCACAAGCGCGGTCACGTCGTCAAGGTCGCCAAGTGCGTCAAGAAGCGTGCTACGCACTCGCCCGTGGCTCACTCCGTGCCGGGACCGTCTATTCCCACTTCGGAACCTACCCCGGCTCCGACTCCTGCGCCGGTCACCGCTTCCGAACCGAAACCCAGCCTCAAACTCGAAATTCTCATGAGATTTTGGGACCCAATCAACGTCGAAGAACCCGAATTCAACAAAGCGAAGTCGGGCTACAGGTTTGTCGCGGTCGAACTGAGCCTGACGAACGTGAGCAGCGAAACGGTCAGCAGCGATGCCAATTGGGACACGACCGTTATCGGGACCAACAGTCAGTCCTATACCGCCACGTTCGCTGAACGCAAAGGATGCACGGACTTCGGCGGGGTGCTTGGTCCCTTCACCCTTGCGCCCGGAGCGCACGAGATTGGCTGTATCGTCTACGAACTTCCCGAAGGCGTGAAAATCGCTAAAGCCCAGTGGAACGACAATCTCCCGGGGGAAGAAAGCACCCGCACGTTCTAGCGGTCATCATGGTCAAAGCAATTCGGTCGAATCTCGTCGCCTGGTTAGCCCTCTTTGTCGCGCTCGGGGGAACAAGCCTTGCAGCTTCGCACTACGTCATCACGTCTACGAACCAGATCAAGCCCGGCGTGCTAAAGGCACTGCACGGGCTGAAAGGGAAACGCGGACTGGAAGGCTCAAGAGGCCCGGAAGGACCTCGCGGCGGCGAAGGGGCTCGGGGTATTGAAGGTCAGAGGGGACTACAGGGGACGACTGGCCCTGTAGAAACGACGAAGCTGATCGAAGTGGTTGACGAAGAGGCCTTCGATGGAGCGCACGAAGAAAACTTTGCCTTCGCCGAATGTCCTGCGGGCACAGCGGCGATCAGCGGTGGCGGCTTGGTCACGACCGAAGACGGCGATGTACTCACCGCGAGCTACGTCAATGAAGGCTTTACGGGGTGGATCGCTCAGGGCCGGGTTGGAAGTCACCCTGAAGGCTGGGTCATTGCGTTCGCTTACTGCTCGAAGGAAGGCGCTGCTCTCACCGCTGGCGACCCTCCTTCGGCCGCTGTACGCTCTCCTCACATAAAGCGCCCCCGCGCCGCGCGGGCCAAGTCTTTGGGATCACAATAGGAGTGTTGACGTTACGGTCGCCGCTCGGCGTCCGCTCAGGGCAGTACGCTCCGCTCCAATGCGCTCATGGGGGTTGCTTGTCGCGTCGGCATCGCTCGCTTTCGCCTTAGCAGGCTGCGGCGAAACGGAAAAGAAATCGACTGCGACGGCGGTGGCTGCGGCGAATCCGGCTGAAGAATCAGCGACGCGCCACCAGGCAGAAGCGATCTTCCACCGCGAAGGTATGAGCTACTACATCGGCGTACTGCGTCCTAGTACGGTCAGATTCCCGGAAGAATGCCCACCAGTGAGGCAGGAATCGGAAGGCAAGGAAGGCTCAGCCGTTGCCGGTCACTGGAAGTGTGCGGGATGGGGACTGATAGTGCTCGAAGGCGGCAACGGCAAACCCGGCGAATGCGAGTTTGTAGAAGGCGAAGTGACCGAACACGGCCTAGTGGGACAACCCTCCGGCAACGCGATGACCTATTCCGGCTCGCCTTGCCAATTAGACTTTGGCCTCGGTAAGCCCGGTAAGGCACCGCCTCCGTCGCTGGTCGCGAAGTGGAACAACCAGATTCAGACGGAAAAGCAGCACGTCAAGGAATCAGAAACCAGTCCGTCTGGTCAAGAACAGAAACGCGAAGAAGCGAAGTCGGAAGCGGAAGAAGCTCAGCGGACCAAAGAAGCGGGCGAAGCTGAAGGATAAAAGCTGGAGTATCGCGCTCGCGGTCTAAACGCCGTCGCTGTGAACACAAGCGAGGACGAGCAAGCGAGAAGGGCCTCGGACGGCCTTTCCAGCGGGGCTTCCCGGTAGGCTGCCCGGACCATGCGAAGGGGGCTCTGTACGGTTGGGCTTGTCGGCGGCGCGCTGCTCGCGGCGTGCGGGTCGGGCAGTAGCAGCGACCCACTTGCTGCGCTCAACGGGAAGCAGCTTGCGGGCACGTCGGAATGGATTCCGATAGCGAGCCCGTTGAAGAACCCGACCGATGTTGCTGGCACGGTCACGCCGCCCGTGCAGACGAGCAGCGCCCCTCTCGGCGGCGATTCGGTCGCCTTCTTTGCCTTTAGCACTCCCGCTGCTGCGGAAGCCTTCTACAAGACTCCGCCTATCGACGCGAGGCTAGACATCTTCGGCATCTTGCAGTACCGCCCTCTTGCTGGCGCTCCTGGCGTACCGCAACCGTCGCGCGGACTCGACCTGCGGACGTGCCTCTGGTCATTTAGCGGTCCCGGCCACGGCACTCCATCGACCGGCTCGATGACCGCCTCGGGCAACTGCACGGAAGGATCGTCTAGCTCGATGGGGGTAGCCACGATCACTCAGCGAGGAAGGATCGTCGTGATTTCACAGTCGCTCGACAAAACCATCATCGGCGGTCATGCGCATCCCTCTGAGCTTTCTAGCGTTGCCGCAAACGACAACAGCGCTCTCAAGTTGATGCAGGAACTCGGAGTGAAAAGCTGATGGCAGCGCAAAAGAAAAGCAACCCGGTGGGGACCGGATGCGGCTGTCTTGTCGGGGTCGTCGTCCTCATCATCATTATCGGGGCAATAGCGGGGGGAAGCAGCAAAAGCGGTAGCAGCAGCAGCAACAGCAGCGCGAGTAGCACGGGCTCAGGAGCGGAAAAAGAAGCTCAGGAATACATCTCCCAGAAAAGCCACACGATCAATCTGGGACGAGTCGATTACGAACATATCGAGCTACTGATTGGCCTCGCGGCCAAAAGCGGAGGCGAAGCTGGCACCGTGGTCGATGAAATCGCCAAGGTGGCTCAAGAATCGCACGACGAAATCGACGGATTTCGCCAAGAACTTTTCAAGTCAGGAGGCGACGAAAAGCTCGGAGAAGCGACGTTGTTGTTGTCGGAAGGCGCTAACGAACTCAAGAACGCAATGGGCGCCATCGTCGCTTACACGGCAAACCCGAACCCAGCCACCCTCGCGCACGTCACGATCCAGCTAGAAACGGCCAAGGGAAAATGGAATCAAGGCGTCGATGAAATCTGGGAAATCGCTCACGAGCATGGAGCAATGAGGTTGAAGTGAGGAGGTCGGCGGTACTTTTGCTCGTCGCACTCGCCGGGTGCGGGACGATTACCAAGACCGTGACCCAGCGCGAACAAACCCTAGCCTCGCCGGTGAGTACGGCCAAGACGAGCCACAGCGCGCCAAAGAAGGGTAGGACCGTCGTCAATAACCCGGCGCAACAGCCTGACCCAAGCGTTACCGCGTATTGCAATACACCCCGCCCCGGCTTCGGCGTAGGTAGTCGGCGATCACGGCGTCGCGACCTGCGGGGTGTTATGTAGTTCGAGCGATACCGAAACGCCCCCGGCGCGGAACAGGAGATCCTCCTCGAGGCGATTAGAACCGGTCAGCGCGACGGTGCGTTGCCAGGCCCAAAGACGCACAGATAGATCGAATATCTATGTGCAGGGGGCATCCGACTCCGGCCCGTTGTGGCAATCGGGACCGCGGTGGACCCGGTCACGAAGCTTCCGGACCTCTCCTGAGCGCTAGGATCGGGGCCTCATCCTGCACGGAAAGGGAACTATGAGCGAGAAGAAGATTCGCAAAGAGCTTGAAGTGCGCGTCAAAGAGCTTCGGAGCGAGGCAAGCCAGCTCGAGCGTGTTGCTCGCACACTCGGTAGCGGCTCCGGAAGGCCGTCTAAAGCTCGCTCCAAGGCCCCTGCGGCGAAAGTCTCGGCGAAGCCGTCGAAAGGCGGCAGAAGCTCCACACTGACTACAGAGATGCTCGTGAGCGCCTTCAATGGCAACGGCTGCTCGCTTAGTGCCGCTCAGCTACGTAAACGCCTGAGCCTGCCGAAGTCCGTGAGCGACTTCGTTCTACGCAAACAGCTTGCCGAGGCGGTCAACGCTGGAAGCCTCAAGCGTGAAGGGGTGGCTCGAAGCACGAGGTATTTCCTCGCCTGACGCAGTACAGCCCGGCCCGGCCTCGAGGGCGCGGGCCCAATAAACGAAGGCGATGGCCGAAAACCAACTCGGTCATCAACGGCATGGGCCTCATGGCCCCATCGTTCTAGTCGCGACATCGCGGGAGATGGCTCATCAGGGCGGTTCGATTCCGCCCCTCGCGCATAAATGGTTCTGGCGCCGATCCTCCTCGGTCTAGTCCTAACCCGGCGCCAGATGCTGTCCCTAACCAGCCACTACCCAGGAGTAGTGGGTCCTACTTTTTGCCCTTCTTGCCACCGCCACGCTGGGCGAGGTCACTACCCGCAACCGATTTCACGGTTTTGCTCTTCGAGCCCTGCAGGAGTTTGCCCGCTTTCGTGGCATCTTTTTTTGATGTTCCCATTGGTCTACCACCTCCTTTCTTTTTGAGTACTTGAATTGTAGGTGAGACTGCCGATTCCCGGCAAACGTTCACAGCTTCGCAACCCGCGAAGTGTCGTCCGAGCCGCGTGAAACAATTTTGAGATGGCGCAGCCGTATCGGGTCCACGAGTGGTTCGCGCGCTACGCGCGCGCCTGTATCTCGCCATAAGAGCTCATATCGAGCGTGGGGCATGCGCCACTAAGCGGCTACGCCTATCCGGATCGCGGGCATCTGCTGTCGACGCGGACCCCTGAGCGTCTGCGGTGTCGTCTCCCGCTGATTGGTCGGTCGCCCGGGCAGGAAGCTCCTCACGCAACAATCCGTCCGAGGAGTTGTGGGCCCTACCCGCCTTGGACGATCGTCTTGTGAGAAACAGGCGAGATGGTGTTGGGAGGAATACCGTAGAGGTCTTCCGTGATCTGTGCATCGGTGAACGTCTTCGACATCTTCCGAAGCTTGTAGCGCTTCGTCTTCCCTTTTGATGACGCGACGTAGATTGTGCGCGCAGCCGCGTCGACGCCACTAATCCAGGCTTTGGCCTCACGCTCCTTGGTGGCGGGCAGCGCGGTTTCAATGGTCCGGCTTTCACCGCGCTCAAGGATCCCGGTTGGTTGTGGTGTGCCGTATGCCATCAATGTCCCCTCGATGGCGCAGAAGCGAACACTTCTTGCGGTCCCGCCGTTGTTGTGGATCTGGACGAACACCTTTTCTTCAGGCAGATGCACGCTGACCTCGATGAGTAGGTCTGGCTTTTGGGCCGCAAGCCGCTCCCGCCTGGTCTGCAATACCGACGCCCAAGACGCGATCGCGGCGACAGCAGCAAATGCGGCGGTGCCAATCGTCGCCCAGTCTGTCGTACTCAGGGCGGTAGCTGTGCTCATCGGCGCAGCCTAACGGTATTACGCCTGCTGCAAGGCGCGCAATGGCGCTTGTGCGACACGGGCCGCACGAGCAAGGTCAGGCTCGATCGACGCCCTGACGGTTGATTACGGCGTTCGACTTGAGGAACCTGATCATTGTCTGCTCTACCTGGCGGCGGAGACGAGCGTCCTCGATACGAACATATGCTGCGGTCTCCACCACGGGCGCACGAAACCAGAACTTTTCGGCGTGGTCTGCAACGCGGGCTCGGATACTCTGGCTCTCGCCAATGTAAATCGGACGGTCGCTGATGTCGTAGAAGACATAGATCCCGGGCTCTGCGGGACGTTCCGACTCATCATGCGGGTCAAAGTCCGTCAAAGTACCGACGTCCGGAATCACCGCGTCCTCCTCTGTGAGACGAACGGTCTCGGTGGGTGCCGACTCCCCAAGTCCGTCTGACCGGACCCCGTTCATGGGTCCAGCTGCTGTGAGAGTCGGTGGTTGGGTTCTGGTGTAAGGGTATGGGTGTCGCCGTCTCGCGGAGTGAGCCCGGAGGGCGAACGCAGCGAGGCGGCGAGCGGCTCGTGCTGGGCCCCCCAGCCTCGGGCGAACCGGGCCGGCGATCTCATCCCGAGCGCTGAGTGGGGACGGTGCTCGTTGTAGTCCTCGCGCCAGTCCTCGACGAGGACCTTCGCCTCGGCCAGGCAGGAGAACTGCTCGACAGCGAGCAGCTCGTCGCGGACCCTGGAGCCGAATGACTCCACGTAGGGGTTCTGCCACGGTGAGCCGGGGTCGATGTAGCTGGCGCCGGTGCCCGAGAAGCGGCACCAGTCCTTCAGCGCGTTCGCTGTCATCTCCGGGCCGTTGTCGCAGCGAACGAACTCTGGTGTCCGGCCGCGGGAGGCGGCGAGCCGTTCAAGGACCGCGACCGTGGCGTCTGAGTCGATCCGCCGCTCGCAGCGGATCGCCAAGGCCTCCCTGGTGAACTCGTCCACGACGTGCAACAGCTTCAGGATGTGCCCGTCGGCGGTCTGGTCGAACTGGAAGTCAAACGCCCACACATGGTCAGGGCGCTCAGCCCCCAGCCGATCGGCTGGGACAGTGGAGTCCCCGAGGCGCTGGCGCTTGCGGCGGCGCTGCGGGACCCGCAGGCCCTCCTCGCGCCAGATCCGCTGCACCCGCTTGCGGTTGATCTGCCAGCCCTCGCCGCGCAGCTCGGCGTGAGCACGGCGATAACCCCACCGCGGCCGCTTGCGCGAAAGCCGGCGAAGACGTGCCCTCAACGCCGCGTCGTCCTCGGCGATGACCGGCTCACGGCGCTGGGTCGAGCGATGCTGACCAGCGATCTGGCACGCCCGCCGCTGCGACAATCCGAGACGATCCTGCAACGCCAGGACGCCACGACGTCGACGCGACGGGCTCAAAAGTTTCCCCGCGCCAGCTCCTTCAGCGCCAGGTTTTCCAGCTCCTTGTCGGCCACGATCCGCTTCAGCGTCGAGTTCTCCCGCTCGAGCTCCTTCAACCGCTTCACATCGTCGGCCTTCATCCCGCCGTACTGCGCACGCCAGCGGTGATAGGTCGCCTCGGACACTTCCAGCGCCTTGCAGACCTCCGGGGTCTCCGCACCCTCGGCCAGCATCCGGTCGGCCTCTCTGAGCTTCCTGACGATCTGCTCCGGCGTGTGTCGTCTGCGCTTCACGTGATCGGTCCTCCTCTCGCCCATTTTGCATGAGCAGAAGGACTCTCACATCAGCCGGACCGAACCTACGGGGTCGGGCCACGTCCTCAAGCTTCCGGCGTGTCTCAGGACGAGGGTTTGAGATGCGCCCCGCTTCGATTTTCCAGATGTGTGGCTCTCTTAGCCCTGATCGCTCGGACAGTTGCCGCCGCGTGACGCCAAGCCTCTCACGGGCCCGGCTGAGCCACACGCCGTACGGAGAACTCGACACCGTCTCGGCGTCGCCCTCCTCGTCTTCGTCGTCTTCCCGACCAAGATCGAGCAACTCGTGGATGGCCTCGCGGACGACTGCTCTCGGCGCAGTCTCGTTGCGCTCCCATTTGGAAACCGAGGGCTGCGAAACACCTAGCCGAGTGGCCAATTCGCCCTGGCTGAGACCAGCGCGGACGCGAGCCCGCTGCAGACGCTCCCCGAACTCCGCTTCATCTCCCGGTTGCGGCACCATTGGCACGATGGCAACTCTACTCCGCCGGTGGCTGGGAGGTCCACCGGGCTGCCGTGTCTTGACGGGCCTATTCTAGGGAGCGCAAAATGGACCGCATGCGAGCGAGCCAATGACCACCGTAGCGCTAGATAGCGAGTCTCGAGGCGCGACATTTGTACGTGCGGATCTTCACGTTCACACGTATCAAGACAATGACCCTGATCCCACACCGGACGTCGACAGCTACGTAGACGCAGCGATTGCGAGCGGTGTCGACGTACTCGCAATCACGGATCACAACTCGGTCCGATTCGTGCGCGACGCCATGAAGGCGGCCGAGGCCAAGACTCTCGTGGTGATCCCAGGGGTCGAGATTTCGACGCACGACGGCCATCTCCTCGCCCTCTTCGCGCCCGAGAAGGTCGACACACTTGAAGCGTTTGCAACCGCCGACAATCTGAGACTAAAGTCGATATCGGAGACCGACAAGCGCTCCGATCGGTCTCTCATCGATCTAGTCAACGAGATCGACTCCCGCGGTGGACTTGCGATTCCAGCCCATGTCGATGTAACGAACGGTATCTGCAGGACCCTTCAGCAGAAAGAGCTTGTTGAGCTGCTGTCTAGCCCCGCGCTGGCTGGCCTCGAGTTCTGCACGCGGGACGCTCTGACGACTTGGTTCACGGACTCGGACCCTGATCCTGCGCGACTCGCGGCGTGGAAGGCGCGACAGACAGATCCCCTGCTCAAGGATCGGGGGCTGGCTCGCCTGATGTCATCAGACGCCCACACGGTGGCCGCGGTCGGTAAGGACCGGGCGTCTCGCACGCTCACGCGGTTGAAGCTCGACGATCCGAACTTCACAGCGCTACGCAATGCAATCCAGTTCAACCCAAAGGCCCGCTGCAAGGCCGAGTCGCTTCTCCCCGTGGCCTATCCCCGGATCGTCAGTGCGTCGTTCATGGGCGGCTTTCTGGACGGCGTCACAATGAACTTCAGCAACAATCTGAACTGCCTAATTGGAGGGCGTGGATCCGGCAAGTCAACCGCCCTCCTGAGCATCCGCGCAGCGCTGGGGGCGACGACCCTGCAGGGAGACCATCCCGAGGATGAAGACCCCGACGATGAGGACCGGATGCCTGATAAAACGACCGTCGTGTTCATTGACGGAGCGGGCAGTGAGCGGACCGCGATCCGTCGCCGCGGCGAGCGGCCAGTCGATTCGAATGGAGCACCGATTCGCCTTCGTCTAGCGGATCTAGGCCAAGATGAGTCGGGTCGCGTCGCGCGAGGCTACAACGACGAGCCTGCGGTTCTTGTCGACTTTCTCGACGGATTTGTGATCCTGCATGAGTTCGAGGAGCGAGAGGCCGAGCTGCTGGGCAATCTCGCGGACAACGCTGCTGAGGTCGAACGCACGAGCGGGGCCGACCGCGCGATCAAGAAACTTGAGGAAGAACAGGCCCGCCTCGAAGGATCGCTCAAGGCCGCGACCGAGGGCAAAATCGACGAGATGGCTCGTTGGGCCAACCTACTGACGACCCAAAAGCCGCTTCTTGATGATCTCGACGAGCGACTAAACGCGGTACTTCAGCCTGAGACCGCAGCGCCGACAGCCGATCTCGACTCTTTAGCCGAGAACTTCGGGGTGGACCTTGCCGCGCCACCAGCCCAACCGTTCGTGACGGGCGACGAGGGCCTTCGCGCCCGTCTGTCCGCGTTTGAGGCGAAACGCAAGACCATCGGCGATAGGGCCGCTGCCGATATCGCCAGGGCGGCGAGCGACGTACGGGACACACTCACGCGATGGAAAGCTGACCAAGCTGACCTTGAGAGGCGCTTCGAGGCCAAGAAGAAAGAACTCGAAGAGCAGGGCCTCAAGGTGCAAGCTGGAGCCCTTGCAACGATGGCAAAGAGGCTCAACGAGACCAAGGCGCAACTGACCCCGCTGCGCAAGAGGCGCGAGCAACACTGGGAGGCGCGCAAGGTGAGAGCGGATCTGCTGACAAAGCTACACACGAACCGCGAAAACCAATATCAGCGTCGAGAGGCCACCCTGAAGCGGATCGCCGAGGCAGCTAACACGTACTCGGACGGACTGACGATCCGCGTGTTCTTCGAAAGATGCGGCATAGATGACACCTGGGTGAAGTGGCTGACAGCGCACTGTGGCCTTCGGAAGCCTCGCGTCGAGCGCCTGGCGAAACAGGTCGCGCCAAATGACTTTGCATCGAAGCTGATCACAAAGGTGAGCGAGCTGCTCGCCCTCGTCGATGACGACGGTTCGGCCTTCTTCGACGAAGACACGTTGAGCAAGATCGCGAAATGGCCGATGGTCTTTGAGCTGGACACGATGCGCCGCGAAGACCTGCCTCGCATCGAGGTGCAGCGTGACGGCAGCCCAGACCGCCAGGCGTTCAATCATCTGTCAACTGGCCAGCAGCGCTCGGTCCTGCTGAGCTTGCTGCTGTGCGCGGAGCGGAGCGAGCCTTTGGTCTTGGACCAGCCGGAGGACCATCTCGACGGGCGCTACATCGCGAGCGCAGTCGTGGGTCATTTGGAGGCTGCGAAGGAGCGACGGCAAGTCTTGATCGCGACGCACAGCGCCAACCTGACAGTCCTCGGCGACGCCGAGCTGGTGCTACCAATGCATGTCGTCGAGGGGCGCGGCCAACTCTACGCATTGGGTGCCGTGGATCGACCGGAGACGCGTGATGAGGTCTGCGTGCTCCTTGAGGGGGGAGCGCAGGCCTACAAGAAGCGGGGCGAGCGATACGGTTTCCGCTTCGCCGACCAGCCCGCCTAAAGGGCGTCCGGCCGGCCTGGGTATTCGCCTCGACCGATCCCAATCATGTCTAGGCAGATTCGAACCTCTTGCGATGCAGCTCGCGGATGCGCGTCCAGGGCGGAAGCGGGTTCTGACTGGAAGGTCTTTCAACATGAAGGGGTGTGTCGGCCGCTACTGTGGCCTCGGCTGTCCCTCCGATCGACATAGGTTCGTCGCTGGGCTGCATCAAGCACTCGCGTCAGGCTTGACGAGGGGTTTGCAAGCGGTTCTACCAAGTGCACGCCGCGTTTCGCAGCCGCAGAGGAGGTCATCCAGGACGAGCGGCGCGAACACCACGCCAATCCTGGCCGACGTTCTCGCGGCCTGCTCGACGGGGCCGAGTCGCCACGCCCCCTGAACATCTCGACGATGCAGCCGCTGCATTTGGTCCGACCTCTTGCTGTAGAGGCAAGCAGTCGCACCGGCTCCGGCCAACTATGGCGAACGTGTCCAAGGCAAGGAGAATCCGTCCTAGCGAACGGTGATCGTTCGCGTCCCTACCGTGAGGATCGTGCCGTTGGGGGAAGAGGGTGGTCCGTTGGTTTGCGTGCCACGCTCGTAGAGGACTTTGATGTAGGCGGTACCGCGGCAGTTATTCTGGGGCACCTCCTGCGTAACTATCTCGCCGGCACGGATGTCGGTTTGGGTGGGGCCCACCTGCGTGTCAACGCCGCAGCTGACCGCGACGAGATACTCGGACGCTCCGCTGGTGACGGGCACTCGCGCACGGAAGCTGATGAGAAACATCGGCAGTATCTTCGTTTCGTTCACCAGCTGCACCGGCCTCTCAGCGAGGGAGACGGATACGCCAGACGAAACAGTTGCATCAGTGACCATGGGCTGGGCGCTCGGTGGTTCGCCAATGTGTGGGCACGCGCGTGCCGTGCGACCCAGTTCCTGCCCGGTGTGGCACACCTGCCCGTTCGCGTAGGTGATCTGGCGGATGCTGCCGAGACCCGGGCCGCCGGGTTCATATCCGCCTCCCTGTAGATCAAGCCGCCCTGCTGTCAGCACGATTAGATACGCGCCCTGTGGTCCGGCGGTTGGAACAGTGTGCAGCCGACCGTTTGGGTCCGCGTAGGTGATGGTACGTGCCAGCGGACCCGCCATCCCGGCCATCACCAGTCGCTCATCCTTTGCCGGGCACGCTGGCACTGGAGAGTGAGTCGGCCTGCCCGGAGGTGAACATGTCTGTTCGGCCACCGTTCCCGCAGCTGGCGTCCCGTCCATGAATACTCCCGCGAAGGCGTGGCCGCGCGCGTCGAGAGGCGCGCACGGGAAGGGACCCTGAAGATAATCAAGCGGTAGGGGGTGGAAGCGCCGGTCGTCAGAGAACAAGCCGTCCTCGCCGATGACGCCAAGCTCTCCACGCACCACACGCCCGAACTGTAGGCACCCGTATCCGCGTGTCGTCGCGATGAAGCGTGCGCCCCACGGCGGTCCGCCAGCAGGATCGCTCACGCGCAACCCGATGGCCGCAGAGCTGCCCGGCAGAGGCAACCCCAGCCCGGTGTGTGGCCGCACGGGGACCCCGCGCGGCAACGCGACCGGAGCACCGCTCACAAACAACTGCCGCGCCGCCAGCGCAGCAGCACCGAAAGCAAAGACTACAAGAGCCGCCGCGAGCAACGGCGAGCGCCACCACGCCCCCGGGGTCGCAGAGCGCGCTCGGGCGGGACCCATGGCGAGAAGGCGCGGGCCCCGCCGCGCAGCATCGATCAGCTCGCGTTCAAGCCCCGGCACCAGAGCGCGGGAGCGATCCGCGTCCTCACGTAGTCCGCTCATTGTGCTCCCTCCAAGCCTTTCCGTATCAATAAGAGGCCCCGACGCACCCGCTGGCGCACCACGGCCTCAGAACATTCCAGCTCGCCTGCAAGCTCTCGGTAAGAGCGCTCACCGATCACGCGCCCTCGCACAGCGACACGCTGCTCGGGCGTGAGAGCGGAAAGCCACAGCTCGAGGTCCGCATCTGCGACGAGGCTCGCCGTCTCCTCGATCGACGCGATCAGTCGCTCATCGACCGCGAGAGCTGCCATCCCGCGGCGCGAGCGTGCACCGGCCTCCACCCTTCCACGCGCGAGGCTCGCGGCAAGCACATGCCTGGCTATCCCGAACAGCCAGCTCCGCGCTTCTCCCCGCTCGGGATCGAATCCCCGATGCGATTCCAGCGCCCGCGCAAACGTCTCGGCCGTCAGGTCGAGCGCCAACTCAGCATCTCCGGCCGCCCGCACGAAGAACCCGAGCACGATCCGCTCATGACGGCGGTAGAACACCCCGAAGCCCTCGGGATCGCCCGACGGGTCGCGCAGCAATCTCCTCGTCGGATGGGTCTCGACCCAGCACAACTATGTATTGCAGCGACACGCAGCCTTTGTGACAAGGAAGCGCCAAGTCTTGTCAGGAACAGGCGGCTCTCACGTCAGAGGCCCGCGGTCGCGCCCGCCCGCGCTCAATCTTCTCTGACCACCGGCGGACTCGGGCCTCGCACTGGCGATCGTGTCGCTGACCGGACCCCGTTCATGGGTCCAGCTGCTGTGAGAGTCGGTGGTTGGGTTCTGGTGTAAGGGTATGGGTGTCGCCGTCTCGCGGAGTGAGCCCGGAGGGCGAACGCAGCGAGGCGGCGAGCGGCTCGTGCTGGGCCCCCCAGCCTCGGGCGAACCGGGCCGGCGATCTCATCCCGAGCGCTGAGTGGGGACGGTGCTCGTTGTAGTCCTCGCGCCAGTCCTCGACGAGGACCTTCGCCTCGGCCAGGCAGGAGAACTGCTCGACAGCGAGCAGCTCGTCGCGGACCCTGGAGCCGAATGACTCCACGTAGGGGTTCTGCCACGGTGAGCCGGGGTCGATGTAGCTGGCGCCGGTGCCCGAGAAGCGGCACCAGTCCTTCAGCGCGTTCGCTGTCATCTCCGGGCCGTTGTCGCAGCGAACGAACTCTGGTGTCCGGCCGCGGGAGGCGGCGAGCCGTTCAAGGACCGCGACCGTGGCGTCTGAGTCGATCCGCCGCTCGCAGCGGATCGCCAAGGCCTCCCTGGTGAACTCGTCCACGACGTGCAACAGCTTCAGGATGTGCCCGTCGGCGGTCTGGTCGAACTGGAAGTCAAACGCCCACACATGGTCAGGGCGCTCAGCCCCCAGCCGATCGGCTGGGACAGTGGAGTCCCCGAGGCGCTGGCGCTTGCGGCGGCGCTGCGGGACCCGCAGGCCCTCCTCGCGCCAGATCCGCTGCACCCGCTTGCGGTTGATCTGCCAGCCCTCGCCGCGCAGCTCGGCGTGAGCACGGCGATAACCCCACCGCGGCCGCTTGCGCGAAAGCCGGCGAAGACGTGCCCTCAACGCCGCGTCGTCCTCGGCGATGACCGGCTCACGGCGCTGGGTCGAGCGATGCTGACCAGCGATCTGGCACGCCCGCCGCTGCGACAATCCGAGACGATCCTGCAACGCCAGGACGCCACGACGTCGACGCGACGGGCTCAAAAGTTTCCCCGCGCCAGCTCCTTCAGCGCCAGGTTTTCCAGCTCCTTGTCGGCCACGATCCGCTTCAGCGTCGAGTTCTCCCGCTCGAGCTCCTTCAACCGCTTCACATCGTCGGCCTTCATCCCGCCGTACTGCGCACGCCAGCGGTGATAGGTCGCCTCGGACACTTCCAGCGCCTTGCAGACCTCCGGGGTCTCCGCACCCTCGGCCAGCATCCGGTCGGCCTCTCTGAGCTTCCTGACGATCTGCTCCGGCGTGTGTCGTCTGCGCTTCACGTGATCGGTCCTCCTCTCGCCCATTTTGCATGAGCAGAAGGACTCTCACATCAGCCGGACCGAACCTACGGGGTCGGGCCATCGCCGCCAAAGCCTCGGCAAGTCTCGGCGAGAGGAGCGCTCGCCGCTTGAGGCCGCGCGCCAAGGGCCCGTAAATGGAGCAAGCAGTGGCGGCGCGCGAGAGCACGTATCGACAAAACCGCCAGTGCCGGCCAATCGACCGGCGATCACGGCGCCGACGACACCGCTCTGACACGGAGACCTCCGGCGGCGAAACTCCCCTGCTGCAGAGGCGAGAAGTCGCGGGACTGCGGTCTCGGGTTTACTTGGCTATCTGCGTTTGGCTTGGTGCTCGATCATTTTTCCGAAGGTGTCCTCGAGCTCTGTGGTCATTCTTTGCTTGAAGAGAGCGAGTAGCGCCTCGGAGGCGAGCGGCCGCAGGGAGTCCACGGCGTCGATGAGCTCCTGCCACTGCTCGTCTTGTTGGCCGGCGCGTTCAAAGGGCTCCCATAGCTCTCGCAGGTAGAGTCGTGTGAATGCTCGCGCGGCCGACTCGCAGTTGTGGTTGACGCGTTCTGCGAGCGTGATCGCGGCGTGCAGCGAGATCCCGGTGGTCATGACCTGCTCGGCGGCGTCCAGAAGGGTCGGGCTGGGGGCTTCGAAGCGGTCTTCTCCTAGTGGGACGAGCAGTTTCAGCTTGCGCACCCTGGCGATGTCCTTTGGGCCGATCTCTCCGAATCGGTTGGCGAGTTCCTCGCCGGTGATGATCTGTGGGGTCTCGGGCTCATAGGGGGTGGTGACGGCGTTGCGCAGCCCGAGCAGGCGCTGGGCGAGGCCGTCTGATCCGCTGAGGAGCCGTTCGATGGCGGTGAGGTTGAAGCCGTCGGCTTGCAGGTCGAGGATTAGGCGCAGTCTCGCTACGTGCTCTGAGTTGTAGTAGCCGACCCGTGCTCTGACCTCTGGTGGGGGTAGCAGGCCGCGGGTGTGGTGGTTGCGGATGTTGCGTACGGACATCCCGACCTCTGCGGCGAGCTGCTCGACGGTCAGGTCGTGCTCGGATGTGGAGCTCGGCCGGCGCGTCGTTCGAGCAGGCCGGCCGTTGGCGTCGGTGCTTGTGCGGGCCATGAGCACGTTAAGGATATCACCGCCCTATGTTCCCTCGTTTCAGGTATCATCAACCGAGGTCATGACCCAGGGAGTCCTCGTACCTCGCAATATTCGCCCCAGCGGGCTAGGGCGCCGTCTGCTGCACTCGAGCCTCCTGAACGCGCTCGCCTACCCGCACGGGATGGACCGGTATGTCGAGCTCCTGCGGCCGCTGCTGCTCGCCCGCGACGTGCGCGCCGAGGTGACGGCCGTCCAGCACCAGACGAGCAAGAGCGTCAGTCTCACGCTTCGCCCCAATGAGAACTGGCGGGGGTTTTGCGCCGGTCAGTTCGTCGGTGTCAGCGTCGAGGTCGATGGGGTTCGCCTGACCCGCCCTTACTCGCCTGCGGGCTCAGAACACACCCCGCAGAACGAGCTCGAGCTGACGGTGTCCACCCACCCGAACGGGAGGGTCTCGCGGCATTTGCGCGACCACGCGCGCCCGGGAATGATCGTCGGCCTGACGCAGGCCCAGGGGGAGTTCGTGCTGCCGGAACCCCGACCCGAGCGGGTCCTGCTAATCAGCGGCGGCAGCGGCATCACGCCTGTGATGGCGATGCTCCGCACGCTTTGCGATGAGGGCTTCGCCGGCGAGGTCGGCTTCCTGAACTATTTCCGCTCGGCCCTGACCGCGCTCTATGAGCGCCCGCTGCGCAGGCTCGCGCAAGATCATGGGCGGCTGCGGGTCGCGCGCGGGTTCACCCGCGCGCGTGGATCGCAGCTGCCCGGCCGCTTCTCGCGCGAGCACCTGCCTGCTGTGATCTCAGATCACGCCGGCGCGGCGACGTTCGTCTGCGGCCCTCCGGCCCTGATCGACGCGGTCCGCGCCGTCTGGGCCAGCGATGGCCTGCCCGAGCCAGCGGTCGAGTCGTTCACGCCGCCCGCGCTGAGCTTCGACACGGACGCTGCGACCGGCGTCGTCCGCTTCACCGCCAGCGGGCCGGTGCTCGCCAACAGCGGCCTGCCGCTGCTCGAGCAGGCCGAGGATGCCGGGCTCACGCCCGAGCACGGCTGCCGGATGGGCATCTGCAATACGTGCAGCGCCCGCAAGACGACAGGCACGGTACGCAACGTCATCTCCGGCGCGCTCTCCAGCGCGGGGGAGGAGCAGATCCGTATCTGCGTGTCGGTGCCCGTCGGCGACGTTGCGCTTGAGATCTAGACCACCGACCCCCGAGAAGGAGCCAGCCATGCCTACCACCGCGCCCACCCTGACCCCCGAGCAGCTCGAGGCCTTCGGTCAGGAGCTCGACGCGATCCGCGCGCGTGTCGTGGCGGACCTTGGCGAGCGTGACGTGGACTACATCAACAACCTGATCCGTGTCCAGCGGGGCCTGGAGGTCGCCGGCCGGGGCCTGCTGTTTCTCGGCTTCCTGCCGCCCGCTTGGCTCGGCGGTACCGCAGCGTTGTCGTTGTCGAAGATCCTCGACAACATGGAGATCGGCCACAACGTCATGCACGGCCAATACGACTGGACGGGGGACGAGCGCCTGAACGGCAAGACGTTCGAGTGGGACACCGCCTGCCCCGCCGACCAGTGGCGTCACTCGCACAATTACATGCACCACACGCATACCAACATTGTCGGCAAGGATCGCGACATCGGCTACGGCATCCTGCGCATGACGGAGGACGAGCCGTGGCGCCCGTACTATCTCGGCAACCCGCTGTACGCGGCGCTGCTCGCGACCTTCTTCCAGTACGGGGTCGCGATGCACGATGTCGAGGCCGAGCGGATCGCCTCCGGCGAGAGCGGCCTAGACGAGGAGAGGCGCGAGAAGCTGGGAGCGATCTGGCGCAAGGTGCGCGGGCAGACGCTCAAGGACTACGTGCTGTTCCCGCTGCTCTCCGGCCCTTCGTTACCGCTCGTGCTCGCCGGCAACGCGACAGCGAACCTGACGCGCAACCTGTGGGCGTTCACGATCATCTTCTGTGGCCACTTCCCCGAGGGGACCCAAGAGTTCACCGAGGAGGAGACCGAGAACGAGACGCGCGGGGAGTGGTACTACCGCCAGATGCTCGGCTCGGCCAACCTGACCGGCGGCAAGCTGTTTCACATCCTCGCCGGCAACCTCAGCTACCAGATCGAGCACCACCTGTTCCCCGACCTGCCCGCCCACCGCTACGGCGAGATATCCGAGGAGGTGCGGGGGATCCGAGAGCGCTACGGCATCCCGTATAACACGGGCCCGCTGCACAAGCAGTTCTCAAGCGTCGTGCGCAAGATCGTCAAGCTCGCGCTGCCGCCGCTGCCCCGCATCAGGGGCTCCGCGCCCGACGCGGGCGAGCCCGCTGGCGAGGTGCCGCCGCAGAAGCAGCTACCCGCCAAGACGAGCTCGCGCCAGCCGACTGCTCCCAAGGCCAGGCCTCGCAAGCCGAAAGCTGCCAAGAGCGGCCCGCGCAGCCGCGCCGCTGCGGCCTGAGCAGATGGGCGAGCGGCCCCGACTGGCCCCGAATCGCTGCACCCGTCACGCTGTTCGCGAGCGCGTGGCGTCCGTGATCTCGCTGGAGGCAATCCCCACCCCGCCGATCCCGCGCCTTCCTCTGGTGGGCGACCCGCTGCGACGCATCCGGCTGCCGCGCGACCTGCGCGCGGTCACCGCGCGTTCCGCGGAGGCCGCCGATCTGCAGGAGCTGGGCATGACGGCCACCGGCATCGAGCGCATCTGGAGTTTGGTGGAGCGCCTCTACGGCAGTGGCTTCTACCCGGCGATCGCCCTGTGCGTGCGCCGCCAGGGCCAGGTCGTGCTCGACCGCGCCATCGGCCATGCTCGCGGCAACGGACCGGCCGACCCCGAGGATACCCCGCGCATCCCGGCGACGCCCGAGACGCCGTTCGTGATCTTCTCGGCGTCGAAGGTGATGACCACCGTCGTGGTGCACCTGCTCGAGGAGCGCGGCCTGTTGCACGTCGGCGACCGGGTATGCGAGTACATCCCCGAGTACGCCGCGCATGGCAAGGAGGTCATCACCATCGAGCATCTGCTCTCCCACCGCGCCGGGGTGCCCAACCTGCCTGCCGATGCGTTCGATCTCGACCGCTTCAGCGACCGGGACTTCATGCTGCAGATGCTGTGCGCGGCCAAGCCCCGCTCGCGCCCGGGCAAGCTGCTCTCCTACCACGCGGTCTCGGGCGGCTTCATAATCGCCGAGATCGTCCGGCGGGTGACGGGCAAGGACATCCGCACCGTGCTTAGGCAGAAGATCCTCAGGCCACTTCACTTTCGCTGGGGCAACTACGGCGTGAGCCCCAGGGACGTGGAGCGAGTCGCCCTGAGCTACGCCACCGGCCCGGCGGCGCTGCCGCCGCTCTCCACTGTGCTCGAGCGTGCCCTCGGCCTTCCGCCGGATGAGATCACAGTCCGCTCCAACGACCCGCGGTTTCTCACTGGGGTCGTGCCGTCCGGGAACGTGGTGACGACTGCGAATGAGTTCTCGCGTTTCTTCGAGCTGCTGCTCGCCGGTGGCGAGCTCGACGGCGTGCGCATCCTGCAGCCGCGCACGATCCGCCGAGCGATCTCTGAGCGCGCGTTTCGCGAGATCGACTTCAGCCTCGTGGCTCCCCTGCGCCACGCCAGCGGGTTCATGCTGGGCGCCAGAGCATTCAGCCTGTTCGGCCCCGACACAGACGAGGCGTACGGGCACCTCGGGTTCACGAATGTCCTGGGTTGGGCTGACCCGCAGCGGGCGCTGTCGGTAGGACTCATGACCAGCGGCAAGCCGTTCCTGCACCCGGCGCTCGGCGACCTGTGGCTACTCACCCGCGCGATCGGCCAGGAGGCCCCGAAGGTCACGCACACGGGCACGGTCTGAGAAACATTGGGCGGCCGGTCTCTCCGATTGGCCGACCGTCCTCATAGCCGGGCAGGGCCGTCTAGCCATACCGCGTCGTTACATGCGGCCGATTGGCGGGGAGCATTTCTTGGTGTGATGCTCAGTGAATGGGCACTCGCGGCAGCGTATCGGTGGACGTTCTGCCAGGCCCGACGACGGACCCATCTGCGGCGGAGCGCCACGCGGTGGCTCCTCCGCGAGCCCCTTTTACTTGGCGAGTTCGTCGAGGATCCGCTCGGCCCGGGCGAGGGTGTCGAGGTCCTGCTGGTCGCAGCGGTGATCGAACACGCTGGTGCAGAGGGCGATGGCGCCTTCCAGCTCGGTTCGCAGCTCGTTGAGGTGTTGTTGGGTGCGGTCGATCTCGTCGCAGAGCGTCCAGGTGTGGGCGCTTGCCGCGTATTGTGCGCGCCTGCTGACTGCCTGCGCGTCGAGCGCGCCCGACCCGTCAGCTCTCGGACCGTTCGAGCTCAACCGCGTGCTCCGCGGTCGGTCAGGGAGCGTTTGCGTGTTGTGCGCTGTCGCGGGTTTTCCCGCGGCGAAGGTACGGCTTTGTTCGGCTGTCGAGGCTTCTCGGTCCGCATACCGTGCTCGTTCTGAGATTAGCTGATCGCGAAAGGAGCAGGAGGCGATGGCCGAGACGAAGACTCAATCAAACAGGGCTCCAAAAGCGGGGGCACCCAAGCGACGCGCCACCAGCGCGTCAGCCGGGCGTACTACGGTGGTTGCGCGGACGACGGAGCTCTCCGAGGACGTGCTCGGGGATCTCGAGGAGGGCGCGCGCAGCGCGCTCGACGCGGTACGCAAGTTCACCGAGACGGTCGATAAGGCGTTGCCGCCGGATCGTGAGGGGCGTTCCCGGGCCGAGGAGATCACCGACTCGGCTCTGGAGATGGCCCAGCGGCTGGTCCACACCCAGGCCGAGTTTCTGCGCAAGGTCGTGGACAGCGCGGGATCCTCGCTGGGCGGGTCGCGCAAAGCGAAATAGGAACGCGGGGCGGGAGTGGGCGACTTCTGGCCGGCCACTCCCGATGCGTCTGTGAGCATCATGAGCGGATCGCGAGTGGAGATCGTCCGAGAGCAGCTCGCCAGGACGAACGTGGAGTGGAACAACGCCACCCGGGAGCTTCGGGAGGTCATCCTCGGGCTGGCAGCGGAGATACATATGCTCGATCAGCGCGTCAAAAAGCTCGAGGCGGAACGCCCCACGAGCTCGCAGAGTGCCCGGTGAATTTGATGGAACCATATGGTCCGAGGCCGCTTGTTCGAGGAACAGTAAACTTAAGTGAGAGGAGGCGGGGTAAATGAGTCGTAGGGTGTTTGATCTTTTAGCCAGCGCTGGCGGGTTGGTTGTCGTAGTCGCTCTGCTCGTGGCCGGAGGGCTATTGACGTGGGGCTACAGTTTCGCCCACTCGAACGTCCACAATCAGCTCGCAGAGCAGCAGATCTACTTCCCGCCGAAGGCGGCCTTCGAACACCCGAAGGCGGGGACGGAGATCACTCCGTCGATGATCCCCTCGGTCTCACAGTACGCGGGACAGCAGCTTCTAACGGGCCAGCAAGCCAAGGTCTGGGCCAACGATTTCATCGCGGTGCACCTCTCTGAGATGCCCTACGGCGGCATCTACGCGAAGATCAGCACCGCTGCACGCGAAAACCCGAGCAACGCCGAACTGAAGGCGCTCGAGCAGACCTCCTTCCAGGGGACGACCCTGCGCGGGCTCCTGCTCGAGGCCTATGGCTTCTCAACGGTCGCAGAAGTCATGCTCTGGGGCGCGATCGCCGCGTTCTGCTTGGCCTTCATCATGGCGATTCTCGTCGCCCTCGGCTTCCGGCACGCCCGGCGCACCCCGCCGGAGGAAGAGCTCCTGAAGAGCACCACGACATGTCCGGCGTCCTGATCGACGGCGGGAGAGGCGCTGGCCCGACCTCCTGAGTTCGGTCCGCCTGGACCCATGAACGGGGCCCGGCCAGCGCCGCCGGTCGGACGCTTCATGTTTGCAAACGCCTTGTCCGTTGCCAGAAGGGGCGTGCACTCGGTCTGGTTGGTGCGGGCTTACGGGTCTCGTGTCTGGCTGGCGGGCGTCCTTGAGCGTGGACACTCGAGCGGGCCATACCGGCTTGGACGCGGGTTCGGAGCGCCTGACGCTCGTGCTCGCCGTCTGTGATGTTCGCTTGCCGGTGTCTGATGCGACGCCTGCGTTCACCCTGATGCTCGGGCGGACGCGCGCTGTTGTGTCTGGCAGATCGGGCAGTCGGCGGCCGGGGCGGTTCGGCTGGCCTTGCGTTCCTTGGCCAGGCGCTTCAGGAGCTGCTGTTTGAGGGTGAGCAGCGCACCGCGTGATTGGCTGACGGCTTGTGCCTGCGTGGTGCTCTGCGCCTGGTCGAACAGCGCTTGTATGCGGCTTGCGATCGCCAGCAGCTGCTGCTCGCTGTCGGCTGGGTGGCCGGGTAGCCTGGCGATTCGTTGCGTGTCGAGGTGGAGGCCCACCTGCGGGTGACCTGCTACGCGGTCTGTGAGGAGCTTTAGGTTCAGCTCGCACGGGGTGTCTAGGTCCCCGATTTGGGCACGCTCGAGTGTGATGATCGCGAGGCGGTCGATGAGCGGCCCGATGCTGACCGGTGGTTCTGTGATGTCGTGCTCGGGGCACGCCTCAGCGAGCCATCCCCAGATCGCCCCGGGTGCGGCTCGTGTGCGCTCGAGGAGCTGATCCCACGCGGTGATCGGCTCGCGCCAGTCGCTGAAGTGGGCGAGGAACGCGACTCGTTTGTTGTCTGGGCTGCGGCGCGTGTCGGAGAGGTCGCAGTGGCTTCCGAGCTCGATCGCGCAGCGAAGCAGCTCGCGTGAGGTTTCCAGTTCTTCGTGGTGCTCGAGGTCGACCTCTTCACGGGGCCGGGGATCGCGGGTGACAATCGCTAGAAGGGCCGAGGCGACCCCACGCGTCGCGCGGCTGGTCATCGTGATCACGGCTTGAGCGGGGGTGGGGGCCACGGCGACGGAGCGGACCCCACCACCGTGGCCCCCGAGGTGATGAAACTGAAGTTGCTCCAGAGAGAGCCAGGAGGCCAACTTCAACAGCCGTTCCCTGGAAGCAGAACGGTCACGGTCGGTTTTAGCGATCCGACAAACCGTTGTCAAGGACCGCACTCTTGGCTCGGTCGTGCACTGGTCGTAATGTAACGGTATGCGTAGGCGGCAGGACTACGGCTCGTCCGGCGCTGTGGGTGCCGCGAGCCAGGCGGCCGGCGTCAGTCAGGCCGAGCTCGCGGCTCGGCCGGGCTGACCCCGAGCGCGCGCTGTCGGTAGGCCTGACGACCAGCGGCAAGCGGTTCCTGCACCCCGCGCTGGGTGACCTATGGCTGCTCACCCCAGCAGCGGTCAACAAGCACCAAAGACAGCGATCACCTCCACGGCGACGTGAGGGCTCCTGGCAAGAACGGCTACGCGACCACGTGCCCGGGGGCGGTGACGTCCGCGTTCTGACCGGCCGCTCGGGTTGGGGGGAGCGGGGAAGAAGCCAGCCCATGGCCTGACGGTCCAGGCAGGACCAGCCTTCGAGTTGCCGAACTATCTAAACGGTCATGGTAGTCCTACCGACAGCCCGCAGTTCGTCAAGCGAGGCCAAAATGCACCGAGACCCGGACAAGGTTGTAATGCGGCGGTATGGGAAGCAGCGGGTGGGTTGGGAGACCGATGGCGGCCCACCGATGGGCTGGTACGTGCGGCTCACCGATGCGCGCCTGGCAGCCATGCGAGTCATCTCGGGACAGCCCGGCCTCAGCAACCGCGGGGTGAGTGAAGCAACGGGCTATCGAGACCAGGGCCACATGTCGCGGCTGCTGAAGGGCCTGTCCGAGCTTGGCGTGGTCGAGAACACCGGGGCGGGTCGGCGACTGGGGATGGCGAACTCGTGGTACCTGACGGCGACGGGCCGGCAACTCCTTGAGGTCTGGGAATCGCTCCATCGGGGCTGATCGAAGGGATCGCACCGCAGCGTCTGCCTGAAGCTGACTCGCCGCGTGTTGGCGCGCTCGCTCCTGCGACGGGGAACGGATAGGCGGGCCTGAAGGTCTGAAATCGTGCGCGTGCGCTCGACGCGCTGAACGGCGCGGTGGCAATCGTTGGCTTGTGCCGGCGGCGGCGATCTGGTCAGCCGAGGTGCGGCGGTAGAACATTCGTCGTCTTCTGCCGTCAGCGGATCTGTCAAGCCGGGTGGCGATGTCCGACCTGTTGGGCGTGTGGGTATCCGCTCTGAAGTGTCGGTTTCTGGGAGGGCCGTTGGCCTATGTGGGTGCGCGTGATCGAGCGGTCGCGACGGGGATTCACAGTCTTGGGCGCGCGCTGGCCGACCGCACGCCGGCGCTGCTGACGGGCCTCGCCGACGAGGCGGGTCTTCCCGGGGAATTCACCGCCGCCGCGGAGGCATTGACGGCCGAGGTGTGCGCTGAGATCGTCTGCAACCAGCGCGTGACGCAGCGGAAGTCGCTGCGGATCCTGGGTCAGCTGGCGCTTGAGCGCGCGGCCCCGCTGGATGTGATGACCAGATGGTGTGTGCGCTGGCGCGACGCAGCCGACGAGGTGCTGCGCGAAGCGGCGGCGCGGCTCGAGCTGCCATGCGAGACGCTCCTCCAGGCGCGTTGGGTGCTGCAGCGCAGTACGGATGAGGCGCTCATCGGGATCTCCGAGGCGTTCGAGCAGGAGCGGCGACGCGCGGGCGAGGAGCTCACGTTTATGGCGACGCACGACGTGTTGACGGGTCTCGCCAACCGGACCTTGATCGCAGAGCACGCTGAAGAGCGCCTTCTGAACCATGCGCACTGGCGGCGCAGCGTGTTGACGATCGCGTTCATTGACCTCGACAACTTCAAGCGAATCAACGACACGCACGGCCACGGCGCGGGGGATGAGCTGCTGCGCAGCGTGGCCGGCAGACTCCGCGGCGCTGCCCGCGAGCAGGATGAGGTCGGGCGGCTCGGCGGCGACGAGTTCGTAGTGATCGTCGAGGAGGAGTCCGCGGGGCGGTCGCCCGCGTTGGTCGCGGACAGGCTGATGGGCGCATTTAGCGAGCCGTTCGTGCTCGCCGACGGCTGCGTGCGCCTGGTCGTGACCGCGAGCATTGGCGTGGCCAGCAGCCCACACGCTTCGGTCGAGCAGCTCCTGCGCGCCGCCGACCTTGCGATGTATCAGGCGAAGGGTCGCGGTAAGAACGGTTTCGCGGTCGCTCACGGCCGCTGCTGGGACTCCAGTGCCGTGACGTCGCAGCCGGCTGCTTGATGGAGCGGGGGCGAAGCCGCCCTCGACCAGGGCTTCGTGCCCCGACGTGAACGGCAGCGGTAGTCTTACGTCGTGGGCCCGCACCGGTCAAGAACTGCGTCTTTTCTCATAACGAGTCTCACGTGAAAGACAATGGTACTCTGCGCAGCGCGGCGATCTACGCGCCCGACGGGCCGATGGGAGCCAGGCCGGTGCGGCTCACCAGTCTGCGGCTAGCGGTTCTGCGCGCGATCGAGGTCCAGCCGGGTCTGAGCAATCGCGGGGTGGGCGTCGCCACTAGGGTTCAGGACGAGGGCCAGACCTCGCGGCTGCTGAGGCGCCTGGCAGAGTTTGGTCTGATCGAGAACACCGGAGGCGGCCAGCGGTTTGGAACGGCGAACTCCTGGCAGCTGACGGCAGCGGGGTATGAGCTCCTGACAGCTTGGCGGCGCTCCTGGCCCGACGCGATCGCGACACCCCCGGTGATGGGATGATCGCAGCCGGTACGTGCTGGACCCCGCTCGAGCGGCAGAGCCCTCCGTGTGCGGCCGGCTAACCGGAGAGGGTGCTTGTCGCCTGCCTGCTGAGTCGTTCGACCGCGGCGATCGCCTGTTTGGGGCCGATGAACGGTGCGGTCGCGAGGTAGGTGAGCAGCGGCAGCTGGCAGGGGAGCTCCGCGAGCTCCCCTCGGGCTGCTCGGGCAAAGAAGCCTTCGAACACTGCTCCGGTGATCGCGTGCGCGGCCAGCCGGGGGAGCCGTGCGGCTGCGGAGCTCACCGTGAACCCCTCCTGCAGGAAGATGACGGCGGCTCGCTTGAGCTGCTCGGTCTGCTCGATCGCAGCGGTCCCCGCCGCGTAGCACTCGACCACCCGCAGGTGCGTCAGCGCCGGGTTCCCCGCGACCGCGAGCACCAGGACCTGAAGCGCCCGCCAGACCCGCTCGGGCCAGCTCTCCCCGGTGAAATAGGCGGCGGCGCAAGCCTCGAGGAGGTTCTGTGTCCCGTACTCCTGGGCGGCGAGGTAGGCCTCGTACTTGTTGGCGAAGTGCGCGTAGAACACATCCCGAGCGACTCCGGCCGCGGAGACGATGTCCGCAACCGTCGCAGCGGCGTACCCCTTCGCGACCATGACCTCGGCGGTGGCGTGGATGATGCGGGTGCGCTGACTGCGTTCCACCGCTGCCGCGGGGAGCCTGTGCCGGCCTCTCGGGAGCCGCTGCGGCGGCGGTGCCGGTGCGGCTGCCGCGAGCCATGCTCTGCCGACCTGCGCGGGGAGCATCGTGTGTGGCCCGGTGCTCCAACCGTTCTGCTGGGCGGGGACGGCGTAGGACTCGATCCAGCCCATCACGTCGTCGACCAGGAGCCCCATGCGGTCCTCGCTGTGGGTGCTTAGGTTCTGCGAGACGATGCTGCGGACCGCGCCGAGCAGCATGTCGGCGGGGAGATCGAGCGCTTTGCCCTGGCTAGGGCCGGCGTCGAGGAATTCCTGCGCGCGGACCTGAAACAGCGCCAGGGTCCGCTCGCGTTCAGCGCGTACCCGCGCTCCCCCTGCCAGCGCCTCGACGAGCAGCACGCGTCCAAAGTCCGGATCGTCCTGGAGGGCGCCGAGCAGTCCTCGCACGACGGCCCGTGAGGCCTCCTGCCAGTCGGCGACCGAGTCCAGCGGCGGCATCCGCTCCAGCACGCCAGCGCCCGCCTGCTGGTAGGCGGCCAGCAGGCAGTCTTCCTTGTCGGCGAACTGCTCGTAGAACGTGCCCGTGGACACCCCGGCGTGGCCGGAGATCTCAGCGATGCTGATGGCCGGGTAACCATGGCGGGAGGCGAGCGCCGCCATCGAGGTGAGCAGGCGTTGGCGTTGTCCGGGCTTGGCGCCATTCGCCGACGCCGCGTCGAGCGGTGCCTCTGTGACGTTACGCGCGCGTTTCTGGGTGGTCCGGGCCATCGTGCTGGCCGACACGATACACGATAGCCCCGTAACCGCTACCACGCTGTTTCACATCGACACCCTGTCCTGTCCGCGCCGAGCCCAGCGCGTTCGTGACAGCGGCCCTGGGACGCACCAAGCATCCGATCGCGCGACGAGCACTGATGCGAGAGAAAGAGATACCACTGCAACACAGCACCCACGATGCACAGGAGCTGGCCCGCTCCCCAAAGTCAATCGAGCTGGGCCCTGCACAGCATGCCACTGTCTTTCAGACCAGCACCTGGGTCCCCGTGGTACAGGGCCCGGTCGAGGCGCCTTATGTGCTCTACTGAACGCTAGCGGTACGCAGAAAATAGGGCGCTTAGCCGCACGGACGAACTGGTTTGGCTGTGTGGTGTATGCGAGTGGTCTCTGTTTGCCTCCGGTATGCTGCGCTTCGGGGAAATGGCACCGTCGACTCGTTCCAGTTCGTCTGCGTCGGTTGATCGCGCTCGGTTGGGTGGGTCTGCGCCGGCTCGTGACGGCCCTACGCAGCGCGAGCGTCTGATCGATGCGGTTATCGCGCTTGCGGGTAGGCAGGGCTCTGAGTCGATAACGGTGGCTCAGATCAGCTCGCGAGCGGGGGTCTCGAGCGCGACGTTTTATGAGCAGTTCGAGAACAAGGAAGCTTGCCTGCTGGCTGCCCACGGCGCAGCGGCACAGCGGCTGCTCGTGCTGAGGCCGCCGAGCAGTACCGACGGCGACTGGGCGGGCGCGGCGCGCGGGACGCTGCGCGAGTTCGGGCTCGCGCTGCAGCGTGACCCGGATGCGGGGCGGCTGCTGTTCACTGACACATTCTCGGGTGGTCCGCGTGTGCGCCAGGCACGCGCAGGCGCGATCCGCGCGTTCGACGGCCGTGTGCAGGAGTTCCTCCAGAGCACCCCGGCGCAGGGGCCGCTGATCGATGTGCCGGTGCCCGCGCTGATGGGCGCGGCCCGCAACGTCATTGCGCGTTACCTGCGCACGCATGACGAGAGCGAGCTCGCGGGGCTGGCCGATGACGGGATCGCGTGGGTGCTCTCCTACACCGTGCCGCCTGGCCGGCGGCGGCTGTGGAGCACGAGCCCCGGTTCGCTGCTCGCTGGTGGGTCGGCCGCGGCGGGGCCCGTGAGGGTACCGCGCGCTCCGCGGCGCCTTCCTCGAGGCAGGCACCGTCTTCCCCCCGGCGTGGTTGCGCGTAGCCATCGCACGCGGATCATCTACGCGACCGCGGAGGTGACACAGGCCAAGGGCTATCCGGATACGACGGTCGCTGACATCGTGGCTGGCGCCGGGGTCTCCCGCGATGTCTTCTACGAGCATTTCTCTGATAAGCAGGCCGCCTTTCTGGAGGCACAGAACTATCCGACGCACTACGTGCTTGAGCGCTGCGCGTCGGCCTATTTCGGCGCGGGTGAGTGGCCGCAGCGGGTGTGGAACATGCTCGAGGTGCTGCTTGGGATGATCGCTGAGAACCCCGCGATCTCGCATCTGCGGCTGGTGGAGTGCTACGCGGCGGGCCCTGAGGCGATCCGCCGCGCCGAGGAAATCACGCGGTCGTTCACGATCTTCTACGAGGAGGGGTACGGCTATCGCCCGCAGGCACAGGCGTTGCCGCGCCTGAGTACGCAGGCGATCACAGGTGGGGTTTTCGAGATGATCCAGCGGCTGGCGGCGCGCGGGGAACCCGAGCGGCTGCCGTCGCTGCTGCCGCGTCTGACGTATGTCTGCATCGCACCGTTCATGGGTGCGCCGGAGGCGATCGAGTTCCTGCGCGGCCAGATGGCGCATCAGAAGCCCGGGCCACGGTCGTGACTGACGTCCGTGCCGAGCCCGAACGGACGGTCCGCTCGGGCCGAGCGTCGGGCGATCAGCGCTCACGTCTTCTGCAGGCGATGCTGCGGGTGGTCTCCTGTCACGGTTACGGCTCTGCGAAGGTCGGTGATATCGCCACCCAGGCGAACGTCTCGCGCGCGACCTTCTATGAGCTGTTTGCCGACAAGCAGGCGTGCTTCACTGCGGCCCACCAGTTGCTCGCGCGACGTGTGGCGGGGGACCTGGAGGCTGCGATCGCCGCCGCCGAGCCGGCTGACGCGGTGCACGCGGCCCTCGCCGCCATCGCGCGCCTCGCGGAAACAGAGCCCGCGGTGCTGAGGTTTCTCACCCACGAGGCGCTGCTCGCCGGCCACGAGGCGCGCAGCGAGTACGAGGCGCTGATGGCGCGCCTGCAGCACGCCGTCGAGGCGGCCCTGCTGCGCCCCGGCCATGGAGAGCGTGCGCCGACGGTTCCGGTGAGGGTCCTGCTCGGAGGGGCCACGCGCCTGTACTGCATGCAGGCTCGCCGTCGGGCTGGCGCGTCGGGTGAGACGCTGCCGTCCCTGCTGCGCTGGGCGGACTCGTATCGCTCTGCGGGCCAGCTGCCTGACTGGACGTCGTTGGAGCCGTCGCACGCCAGTGTCTGCAAGTTGCGCCCGGCACGCCGCTCCTCGCCCCGTCTTCTGCCTCGGGGCCGGCACCGCCTGGCGAAGGACGTCGTGGATGCGATCCAGCGTGAGCGAATCGCCTACGCCACCGCGCAGGCGGTCATGGACCACGACAGCACCTCTGTCGCGGTCGCGGACATCGTGGCCGCGGCGGGCGTCTCGCGCGAGGTCTTCTACACCTACTTCGCCGACAAGCAACAGGCCTTCCTCGCCGCACACCAGCTGATCTTCGAGCAGCTGATGGCAGTCTCCAGCAGCGCCTTCTTCATGCCCGACATCCCATGGCCCGAGCGGGTCTGGGACGCCGCCTGGGCCTTCGCCGGGCTGCTGGCCGCGAACCCCAGCTTCGCGCACTTCGCGTTCATCGCCGCCTACAGCATCGGCGAAACCGGTGTGCGCCGCGTCGATGAGACCTCGCTCGCGTTCGGCCTGTTCCTAGAGGAGGGCTACGCCCGCCCCGAGGCGCAGGGCCTCTCACGCGTGACATCCGACGCAATCGCCCTCGGCGTCATCGAAGAGGCCGCCCACTACGTCCGCAACGACCGCACCACCGAACTGCCCGCACTGGTACCGACGGTCACCTACACAGCCCTGGCGCCATTCATCGGCCCCGCCGCCGCGCAGGCGCTCATCGGGAGCAAGCTCTCCGCCTACTAAGTCGCGGGGAGAGCCGTCGCGATGATCGAGACCGACCGAATCACCAAATCGCCCGGAGCATCACTTGAGTAGGTGCCGATGCCGATCGTGCCGAAACCGATCGCGGTTCTTCCAGAGGGCTTCCTGAACAGTCCTAGTAGCGGAATCTGCTGAACCTGGCCTCCAGCGACCTTCGCGACGCGACTCTCGACGACCGGGGGGTTGATTTGAAACGCCCCCAGAGGTTTGTCCTGGCCGTAGGCGAAAACGCCCAGTCGCACTTCCGCGTCCGTTCCGGGCGGACCATCGTTCGCCACTTCTGCGATGCCGCTCAGGGCAACCTCTCCTGGATGACTGAGCTGTATGTCGCCCAAGACGTGCTTGAGGATGTCTTCGGGTCCACCCCTGCAATGCTGGCCCGGTGGAAGGGGCGTATTGCACGGGTATTTGGGAAGGTCGATCGGTGTCGAGTCCGTGAATGCGCTCACGCGGAGTGGGAACCCCAGCGCCTGTGGCGTGACGGCACCACGGCGGAGCTGGCGCGGTCCAACGCTGTGGGCGGGCAGTTCGATCGCGGCGTAGGAGGCACCGCCGAGGGCCACGAACAGCGCGAGCGTGGCCGTGACGTTGGCGTAGGTAAGCCGACCCACAAGTCGCTGGAGGCGGGACACCAAGCAGACCCTACCCGGGACAGGGCACTTCTCGGGACTGCGCTCGGGTAGCGGGGTGGGCTCCGCGGCGTCCATGCCAGATCACCGCGGAGCCCTGACGAAGCCGCTCCACTGAGGGAGAGGGAGCTGCCTTCATCGCCGATCGAGAGGAGAATCGTCGAAACGGCGACGGTAGTTCTATACGTGCCGTGAACATCCTGTCAAGCAGAAAGTTTCAGCAGCTTGCGCGGGTGATCTGTAACACGACGGTACGACTTGTGCGGACCGGAGGGGACCTGATCGGCAGCCGATGCGTGCGGGCATCCCGAGGCGGGTGTGATGCAAACCTCTGCTGGCCCGCCTACGGCTGCGGCTGTGCTGTGTCTGTCGGCTTCGTCCGCGGGGGCGGGTCCCACGTGGGAAGCAGCCGTGCGCGCAGCTGGCGGCTCTTCACCGCGTGTTTGATCTCCTGCGCGCTGGCTCCCTGATCGGTGTGGGCGTGTTCGCTCGTGCTCTCGCCTGGTGTGCCGGTGCGTTCGCTGCGTATCGTGCTGG
Source organism: uncultured Solirubrobacteraceae bacterium (assembly GCA_963821425.1). Lineage (GTDB taxonomy): Bacteria > Actinomycetota > Thermoleophilia > Solirubrobacterales > Solirubrobacteraceae > Palsa-744. The sequence goes on along the minus strand of CAWGDS010000004.1, from coordinate 133,457 downwards.
TGGCGCCCGTGCCGATCGTCCCGTGCTGGTGCGGGCTGGTGGTGTCGAGCTCGCGGATGAAGCGTGTCGCCATGTCCGGGGCGCTCTGCGTGACGGGTGGAGTGGGCCCGGAGACGGAGCGCATGCGGTGTGCGGCTTCGCGTACCCGGTCGGGCATCAGGTGCCCGTATACGTCGACGGTGGTGGAGGTCTTGGCGTGTCCCGCGAACGCGGAGATCAGCAGGATGTCCTCGCCCTGGCTGATGGCGTTGGTGATGGCGGTGTGGCGCAGGTCGTGCAGGCGCACGGTGGCCGGGAGCCCGGCACGGGTGGCGTAGCGGCGGAACACGCGGGTGACCATACGGGGGTTCAGCGGCCGCCCGGCGGGGCGCAGGATCCCGTCGTGGCCGCGCTTTCGCTCGATCGTGGCGAACACGGGGGCGTCCTCGCTGTTGTCCTGTGCGCTGGCGTAGAGCTCTTCGAGGGTGGCCTGGGCGCCATCGAGGATCGGCACGAGTCGCTGTCCGGCCTCGGTCTTGGTCGTCAGCCGCTGCCCGGGCTGGTCGTATGCGCTGACGCTGCGGCGCACGTGCAGGATGCGTTGGAGCAGGTCGATGTCTTCCCAGCGCAGCCCGATCAACTCGCCGCGGCGCAGGCCCGTGTCCAGCGCGACGGTGAAGAACGCCCGCCAGCGTGGCGAGCACTCATCCAGGAAGCGTTTGATCTGCACTGGGCTCAGCTGGGTGCCGCGTGCTCGCCGACGCACGGTGTGCCCGCCGCGCGCATGGGCGGTGTCGGCAGGGTTGATCATCAAAAGGCCGGCGTCCTGGGCGAAGGCGAGCATCGCGTGGGTGTGCCGGCGGATCTTCCCGACGGTCTCCTCGCCGAGACCTTCGGCGCGCTTCTTACCGAGCAGCGCTCTGATCATCTGGGGGTGCAGGTCATCGAGCCGGTTGGCGCCAAGGGCCGGCGCAATGTGCTGGTAGAAACTGCCCCGGTAGGCGGCGGCGGTCCCCGGCTTGAGGTTCGGCGTGACGTGCTCCGAGATCCACCGCTGCCCCAACTGCAGCACGGTCAGACTGCTGGGGACATACCGGCCGTCGTCTACATCGTCCTGCAGGGAGCGCAGCATCCGCTCGGCTTTGCGCCTGCTCGTGCCGGCGGCCTTCTCGATCTGCCTCCAGCGCGAGGACCCGTCGCGCTGGTCGATCACCAGGGCGCGCGTGCGGACATAGAACCGTCCGTTGCGCTCCCTGATACAGCCGGTTGGCATCGACTCCCCCGCCTCTAAAACCGCCGCAAACGCAGCGAAAAACGCCTAAACCTGTAGTCAAGTTACACCGGTCCAACCGGGTGAGTCAAGCCGCTCCTGAGGGTTTATCGTGGCCGCGCTCGTGCGTTAACTCATGTATCTCGGACCGTTCGCTTTCACCGATGGTCGCGGACGAGTTTGGTGCCTCGCGGGCGCTCGCCGCCCCCTGACTGCTGGTCCGTGCGGGGAGGCGGTTTCTGTGGTGCAGCGTCCGCTGTTGTGTGTGTCGCGTTGACAACCGTGAGGGTTGCGTGCTTGAATCACGCGCTCGTTCGGACACCACAAGGTTGGCCTCGCTACGCAGGCCCGATCCCTCAGGTTGCCGGGCGCTTCTAGCAGCTCTCATCGCCCGCCCCGGGCCGCGAGAGCCAAGGAGAGTCAAGCGGATGGCATTTGATCAGCAAAAGGTCGGGCGGCTCGTGGCGGAGCACATGGCCGCCCTGGAAGCACACTACGGCGATGACTGCGAGATCGGGGACGTGTGCAGCATCGTCGAGATCATCGGCCCGCACGGCTCCACCGTCCGGGTCCGCAGCAGCGACCCCCGCTCGCACATCGCCGTCGGGTTGCTCAGGGTCGCCGAGGCGACCCTGCTCGCCGCCTACGAGCCCGACGAATAACCCGCACGCTCACCGAGCACACCAACGCGAGCGCCTGATCACCAGGCGACGCCGGGAAGCGGGGCACGCGTGATCGGCATACCTCTCGCTGGCCCGCCGCCACTCTGAAACGAGACGGTCCGCGTTGACGCCCCTCTAGCCGCAGGCCCGCCGGCCCGAGTTGCGGCGAGCTGCTCGTCTTGTGGGGGTAGCGTGTGGGGAGCCGCCGAAAACCCCCGTGTCTACAGGGTTATCGGCTAGTACCCCGTCTGTCCCAGACGGGGGTCACTAACGCTTCCCGTGAGGACCTCGGCGGGCTCCGGAGCCGTCTCGACGCCGACGGAATGGGCTTGTCCGCTAGGGGTGGCATCGGCGGAGAACCGCCGTGGAATCGGAGTCTCGCGTACCGCAGCGGCAGAGCTCGTGTCCGCACGCTCGGTGATTCCCCGATGGATTTTGGTCCTGCCTCCCATGCTGTGCCCTCTGCGCTCCCCTCGTCCGTCCCGTGACCAGATGGGACGATCCTGTGGGGAGAACTAGAGCACGTGAGCTGCCCCTTGTCAAGATACCATCGACGATCAGGCCAGGGCGCCCGAAGATCCGCGTCCTCTGGCCCATAGAGCACGGCCAGCCAAGTCCCGATCGCCCAGTGACCCCCGTCTGGGACAGACGGAGACCCCGGTCGACGCCGTATCGACGGGTGTCAGCAATGGGGCCTGCGAAACGGTGGGTGATCGCAGTCCGGTCGCGTTCAGGGACGGCGTAGAGCGGCTCTCACGCACGGTCGCGGACGCTGCGGCCGGCGAGGTGCTCTGGCTCAAGCGGATCCGTGCCGGCCTTACAGCGCTGCTCGCCTTCCTGGACGAGGAGCCGTTGTGGGCCCGGCCGCTGATCCTCGAACGAGAGGAGCTCGCGCTCAACGAGGTCACCCGGCGTGTCCACGCCGCTCTGGCGGAGGTCCTGGACGCCGGACGTGGCCAGGTGATCGTCGGCTCACAGCTCACGCCGCCGACGAGTCTGATCGCCGAGCTGCTGAGCACCGCAATGCTGTCGCTGATCCGGGTACGCATGCTCGCCGCCGACCCGGGGCGGCTCACCGACCTGGGGCCCTCGCTGATGGAGTTCGTCGTGGACCCGTATCTCGCCGCGGGTGCCGCGGGTGCCGACTGGGCCAGGGACCCGTCGCTTCCGGCACCCGCTCTGGCCGAGGCGAGGATCCTGCCGATGCGCGCGCACCCGCGAGTGCTGCGCGCCCTCCGCGTGATCGCCTCGACACCGGGTGTCAGCAACCGTGACGTGGAAGCGGCGGTCAGCGCCAAGGACACGCGTGGTCGTGAGATCTGGCAGGTCCTCAAACCCCTGCAGCAGCGCGGGCTGATCGAGAACACCCGCCCCGGCGGCGCTCCCGGTGACCCGAACGCCTGGCGCCTGACTGCCTACGGCCGCCGCGCGCTCGAGCTCGTCGGCGACGGCCTCCCCGCTACACAGGGGCGCGAACAGCGCAACGGCTTCCGCCCACCAACCCTGGCCGCACGCCAGGCCAGCGCCAACGGCCGCGTCCGCAGGAGTCCGGCATGAGCCGGACGCTCCCCTGCCGGCCCCGCTCGCCCGCCAGGGCGAGCATCGAGCACCGCGCCGTATGCCACGGCGCACGCACCAACAAGCTTCCGTCCCCCGGCAAGCCCCGTCCTGGGGGCCTGCCTGGACGGTCCATGTCGCTCCGGCCCGGTTGGCCGTCGCGGCTGTCGGCGACCCGCTGGGTCGCCTGGGAGGGGGGACGGGTTTCTCCTGGTCCTCCTTGTGCAAGTGAAAGCGAACAGAAGGAGTGATGGAGAGTGAAACACCTAAGGATCATTGGCCTGTGTCTGGTCGCGGTCTTCGCGTTTGTCGCGGTCGCGGCGGCCAGTGCCTCGGCAGCGGAACCGGAATGGGCTGGTTGCGTGAAACTGGCGAAGGCGAAGGGCAACTTCACCGAAGCGAAGTGCGAAACGGTCGCGACTAAACTCAAGAAAGGCAAAGCCGAACCTGACCACAAAGGCGCCTACGAATTTGAGTCGGGCCAGGCTGCCACGTGTGTGGCGCAGAAGGACGGTAACTTCACGGAATCGAAATGCGAAACCGTTGCCGGCAAAACCAAGAAAGGTGTCTTTAGCCCGGACCACAAGGGCAAATTCGAAATCCCGCGCAACGCGAAATTCACCGGCAAAGGCGGCGTGGGCTACCTCGAGGGCAAGGTGTTCAGCTGCACAAACGAACACGGGGAAGAGATAGGTCCGAAGCCCCGCGAAGACTGCCACCACTCTAGCCCCACCGGCATCGAAATCTCGTGTGAAACCGAGAGCGCGACCGGTGAAGCGGTGGGCGCGAAAGAAGTCGCGAACGTGGCGGTGCGCTTCACGGGCTGTGAAGGGCTCGGGGTTCCGGCGACGAGCGCGGGGTTGAACCCGGGTGAAATCGAAACCTACAAACTGCAGGGTAGGCTCGGCTACCTGAACAAATCGGCTACGCCCGAGCCGGAAGTCGGGTTGCTGCTGGGGCCGGCGGCCACCCACGGCCTGTTCGCGAACATCGAACTCGCCTCGGCGGAAATCAGGGTCGGCGAGGGCAGCGTGAGCGAAGGGTCCTTCTACGAAGAAGCCGGCCACCCCGGCGTACCGACCGGCAACGACGGGATCATCTCGCCGATCGAACCAGTCAACACCATGACCCACACGTTCACACAGCAGTACAAAGAGGCCGGCACAGGCCCAGCCGAATACGAAAACACCCCCGACAAGTTCGAAGGCGCGGGCGAACCGGTCTACCTGCTCGAAGTCCTGCAGCACGGACCCGAACCGACATACACCACGGACTGGGGCCCGGCGAGCGAGGAAATCGAAAACGTCAACACGCTGGAAGAAGGGTACGCGGAGATCAAAGGCTGAGCCTGAATCACCTTGTGAAAGCACTCACGCTGTGAGAGAACAAGCGAGCTAAGCACAGAGAAGAAATAGGGCCTTGTCGGTTGTGCGTGGGGTCTCGGTTGGCCCCACGCGCAGCGCCTCTCACATCAGGCGATGAGCTGTAGATATGAGGATACGAGGGTTTGAGGAGCTTTTCGAGGGACATGGGCAGGGTGTCGAGGGCCAAGCAAGTCAAGGACGCACCGAACGTGGCGTGGGAAGTGCACGCGAGTGAGGGAGGACGCCGACATGCGCCGGCCATCGGCGCCCTGACACTCGTGGGGCTGTGCGCGCTGGCAGCGGGGCTGCTGTGGTGCGCTCCGGCTTTGGCTCTCACCCAGCGGGGGCATGTGTTCAGCTTCTCCTACGGGTCCAAGGGCAAGGGGGAAGGCCAGTTCTCCAGTCCCTCGGGGATTGCGGTCAACGATGCGACGGGTGATGTGTATGTCGCGGACCGCAAGAACAAGCGCGTTGTGCAGCTCGAACCGGTGTTGGGCGCTAAGGGTGAACTGGTCGCTGAGAAGTTTGTGCGGGCTTTTGCGGTTTCGTCGCCTTCGGGTGTCGCGGTGGATAACTCAACAGAAGCCTCCGATCCCTCCAGGGGTGATGTCTATGTGGTGGGGGACAGCGCCAAGGTGATCCACAAGTTCAGCGCCGAAGGCGCTCCGATCGACGCGCTCGAGCGCTTTGAAACCACAGCAGAACGAGAAGCCGCCGAAAGAGAGGACGCAAAGGAAAGGAAGAAGCAGGAAAAGGCCAGCAAGCTGGGTGGGGTCGAGGGTATCGCGGTCGATGCCCGAGGGGCGTTGTTCGTCTACGAGGAAGACGGCGCGGTCGACAGATTCAACGATGCCTTGCTCAACGAAGGCGAAGTCAGGGTGCAGGCGGGCTTCGCGGCGGAACAGAGGGGGGCGCCGGGGCTCGCGGTGGACTCCGAAGACGATCTCTATGTGGGGTTGAGCAGCGCAGGCGGGCTGCCGGTGGTCTCGAAGCTCGAAGGGATCACGGGGAAGGTCCTGAGCCCGCAGCTGGATGGCCAAGACAGCACGGCTGTCGCGGTGAACGCGATCGACGTGCCCTCCAACGAAGTCGATGAACGCGACGACGCCTATGTGGTCAACGTGGGGAGTGTCGCGCAGTTCGGTCCGGAAGTGGGCGGGTCCGCGCCACCGTTGATTCAGCGCTTCACCGCGCCTGGGCTTCAGGATGGGGCGGGCGTCGCGGTGGATGAGCGAACTGGCGTGGTGTATGTCACCGACGCCACCTCCGACGGCGTCGATGTGTTCGAGCTGGAAGGTCCCGGGGCTGCGACGATCGAAGGTCTGTCGGTGGGCGCCGCGGTGCCGTCGGCGCCCGATGCGCGGCGGTTCAGCGCGCAGGTGAACCCGACCGATTCCGAGACCCGTTATCGGTTCGAGTACGGCTCTGAAAGCTGCGCGGCCACGCCGTCGCCGTGCACGGAAAGCGCATCGGTGGACATCGGCGGCGAGGGCTTCTCCGCCACGGAAGCGAGCCTCGAGCTGCGTGGGTTGCAGCCGGGTGTCGTCTATCGCTATCGCCTGGCCGCGGAAAACTCGTTCGGCACGGCTTACAGTCCCGAAGCTAGGTTCACGCTCGCGTTCGGGGCTGCTGGGGTGTTGAGCGGGCTGCCGGACGGGCGTGCGTGGGAGATGGTTTCGCCGACTGCGTTGCACGGCGCTTCGATTGGGGGGTTGACGAAGGAAGGCGGGGTGCTCCTGGCCTCTGAAGACGGGGACGCGTTCACGTATTTTGCTGTGGGCGGGGCGCCGAGCGAAGCGGCGGAAGGCAACGGTGCACCGGAGGATCAGCAGCTGCTCTCGCTCCGCGGCGCGGGCGGATGGAGTTCACAGGACATCGCCACGCCCGACGGCTATGAAAAGGCGGCGATCCCGGGCAGGCCGGCCGAGTATGAAGCGTTCTCGCCTGATCTCTCGCTGGCCCTCGTGACCCCCTACTACGCGCCGGGCGCTACGCCACCGCCTCTGCTTGCGCCGGGAGTGAGCCAGGAGGAGGCCTACCTGCGCGACGATCAGCCGATCGCGCCTGAAGCCGGCGAGCGCCAGAGCTTCCAAGAAGCTCAGGCCAACAGCGCCTTCCTGTCCCCCGGCTATCTACCGCTGTTCGCGTCCGGGGACGACAAAGAACAGGCTTTCCAGGGCGCGACGCCCGATCTCAGCCACATCGTCTTGGACTCGAGCGTGCCACTCACCGGCGAAGGAGGGGCGGGGCTGTACGAGCGCTCGGCGGGAGGGGCGCTGAAGTACGTGAGCGAGCTGCCGCAAGGCACAGGGCCTGCTGAAGGAAGCCTTGGCTTCGAAGGCAAGATCGCAGCTCACGCGATCTCGGACGACGGCACGCGTGTGATCTGGAACACGCCCAATGGTCACCTGTACATGACCGACACTCAGATGACGCCGGTGCAGACGATCCGGCTGGATGCGGCGCAGGGTGTCGTCGAACCGGCCAAGGCCGAAGCTGTCTTCCAGACGGCCTCGGCGGATGGTTCGCGGGTGTTCTTCACGGACAACCAGGCCCTGACGAGCGACTCCACCGCGGGCGGGGTGGAACTACACGCCGATCTGTACGAGTGCGAAATCATCGAAGAAGGCGGCCAGTCGAAGTGTGAACTGCGCGATCTGACCAGCGGGGTGGCGAAGGCCGGCGAACACGCCGCCGTGCAGGCGCTGCTGCTCGGCGCGAGCGAAGACGGCCACAGCGCCTACCTCGTCGCGCAGGGGGTGCTCGCTCCCAACGCCAACGAAGGCGGCGAAACAGCCACGGCGGGCGAAGACAACCTGTATCAGCTGCATGAAGAAGACGGGCAGTGGGCCACCACGTTCATCGCGACACTCTCGAGCAGAGACAGCGCGGGATGGGGGAGCAAAGAAGGCCATCAGGTTCACCTCACCGCGCGTGTCTCGCCGAACGGCCGCTACCTGGCGTTCATGTCCGAACGCGAGCTGACGGGCTACGACAACGTCGATGTGAACCCGGCCGCCGAAGGGGCGCACGACGAGGAGGTCTACCTCTATGACTCTCAGGCACACAGCCTCACGTGTGTCTCCTGCGACCCAACGGGCGCGCGGCCCCGCGGGGTCGATGACACTTCGATCAGCGGTGAAGGGCACGGCCTGCTCGTAGACAGGCCAGGGACCTGGCTCCGCGCAGGCACCTGGCTCGCCGGCAGTATCCCGGGCTGGACTCCGAGTACCCCGAGCAGCGCGTTCCTGCAGTCGCGCTATCTCTCAAACGAAGGGCGTTTGTTCTTCGACAGCGCCGATCCGCTCGTTCCCGGGATCGGCGCCCCCACGCGCGCGGAGACGATCGACGGCAGCACGCAGCGGGTGGGTGTAGAGAACGTCTACGAGTACGAGCCCGCCGGCGTCGGCCGCTGTGAGGGCTCCTCGGGCTGCGTGGCGCTGCTCTCCTCCGGGACCTCCGAACACGAATCGGCGTTCCTGGAAGCGACCCCCGGCGGGAACGACGTGTTCTTCCTCACGGCCGCGCAACTGTTGCCGCAGGACACCGAAGGCGGCTTCGCGGTCTTCGACGCGCGCGTGTGCACGCCGCAGTCGCCCTGCCTGCCGGTGCAGGCGGGGGAAGCGGCGCCTTGTGCTGAAGCCGGCACGTGCCGCGCGGCCCCCTCCCCGGCGCAGGCGCCGCTGGAAGCGTCGGGCAGCGAAGCGTTCTCCGGTTCCGGGAACCTCGCCCCACCGCCGACCAAGCGGGAAGTCAAGGGCGTCAAGCAGAGCGTCAAGCCGTTGACCCGCGCGCAGAAGCTCGCCAAAGCGCTCGAGCTGTGCCGCAAGCAGCATGCTCGTTCCAGGCGCAAGCGCATGGCATGTGAAGCGCACGCCAGAAAGACCTACGGGCCGGAGCACAAACCGAAAGCGAGGGGGAAGAAGTGACGCGGCGTCTGCTCGTCGCGCTCGTGGGCGCGGTGGCGCTCGCGCTCGCGGGCGCCCCGTCCGCGTTTGCGCAGACGCCCTCGCCGTGGTGGGGGCTCTACTCCGAAGTCGCCCCGACGCACCTGCCGCCGGGGGGCAATGGCACGATCGTGCTCGTGCTCGGCAACCTCGGCGCCAGCGTGATCGACGGGAGCGGCGCGCATCCGGTGCTCCTCACCGACAGGCTGCCCCCCGGGCTGACGCCGAGGAGCTTCACGTCTCCGACGGTGAATTGGGAAGAACCGAGGGGAGGCGGGGGAAAGTGCGCGATCGAATCACAGGTTGTCCACTGCACCTACGCAGGGGTCCTCTACCCCTACGAGCAGCTGGAGGTGGAAGTCAAGGTGGAAGTCGCGGCGGACGCCTCGAGCGCAGAACAGGGCGAGCTGAGCGTGACGGGCGGCGGTGCCAGCCAAGCCTCGAGCGTCCAGCGCTTCACCCTCAGCGAACAAGCGACGCCGTTCGGCGTGCAGGACTACGAAGTGGGACTCTCGGGCGTTGACGGGACTCCCGCCACGCAGGCGGGCTCGCACCCGGCACAGATGACGACCACGCTCGTGCTCGACCAGGAACCCAGTCAAGGTGGCGGTCTCGGGAACCGCCGGCCCGTGGCGCTGCCGAAGGACCTGCGCTTCGGCCTTCCGCCGGGCCTCCTCGGCGACCCGCAGGCGGTGCAGCAGTGCTCGCTGCTGGACTTCGACGAGCGCATACACGGCCCCGACTACTGTCCGCCGGGCTCGGTGGTCGGAGTTGCCACGGCGACCGTGCGCGAAGCCAAGGCCCTCGGCACCATCACCCAGACGGTCCCCGTCTTCAACCTCGTGCCGGCCGACGGCGAGCCCGCGCGCTTGGGCTTCGAGGTCAAAGGCCTGGTGTTCGTGACGATCGACACCTCGGTGCAAGCCGGCGGCGACTATCACGTCGTAGCGAGCGTCGAACGAGCAAACCAGACGGCGGGCATCTTGAGCAGCCAGGTGACGCTGTGGGGCGTGCCGGGCGCCTCCGCTCACAACCCCTCGCGCGGCTGGAAGTGCCTTGCCTACGGCGGCGAAGAGCAGCTAAAGGAAGCCGAAGAAGTCGAAGCGGGCGAAGGGTGCCCCGAAACCACCCCGGCCGGCGAGGGCGAAACCCCGTTCTTGATCTCGCCAACCTCCTGCGCCCAGAACCCGGCGAGCGAACCGCTGAACTTCTCCCTTGAAATGGACTCCTGGACCGAACCGCTCACCTTCCCGTTGGCGCAGCCGACCGCCGAATATTCCTGGCAGGACAAAGCGGGGCACCCGCTCGGCTTCCAGGGCTGCGAAACGCTCGCGTTCGAACCGTCCCTCCAGGCCAGTCCCGCAGTCGCAGGCAGCCCGCCCGTCCACACCGCCGCGACCCCGACCGGGCTGACAGTGCGCGTCAAGGTCCCCCAGGGACCGTTGCTCGAACCGAACCCCGAAGGTCGCGCCCAGGCGGACGTCCGCGACACGACCGTGACGCTGCCCGAAGGCGTGCACCTGAACCCGTCCGCGGCGAACGGTCTTCAGGCGTGCACCGAGGCGCAGGCCGGCTTCGAGCGGATCAACCCGACAACGGGCACCCAGGAATTCACGGCTGGGCCGGCGTCGTGTCCGGAAGCCTCGAAGGTCGCGAACGTCCACATCAAGACCCCCTTGCTGCCCAAGGAAGTCGAAGGCGCCCTCTACCTCGCCGAACCCGCCCCCAACGGGGAACCCGCCAAGAACCCCTTCAACTCCCTGGTCGCCCTCTACCTGGTCGCCGAAGACAAGGAAGCCGGCATCCTGGTCAAGCTCGCCGGCGAAGGCAAACTCGACCAGAGCACCGGCCGGGTCTCGACCAGCTTCCAAAACACGCCGCAGCTGCCGTTCGAAGAACTGAAGGTGGAACTGTTTGGCGGCCCGCGCGCGTCGCTGAGCACCCCGGCGTTCTGCGGCACCTACTCCACGCAGGCGTCGTTCACGCCCTGGTCGGGGACCGCGCCGGTGCAGGTCTCCTCTCCGGCGGAAGAATTCGACATCACCGAAGACTGCGCGAGCGCTGGCCCGCTCGGGTTCTCGCCCCTGTTCGCCGCCCGGAGCACGAACGCCACCGCGGGCGCGTTCAGCCCGTTCGAACTCCAGCTCGAACGCCCCGACGGCCAGCAAGCTCTGACCGGCGTGAGCGTGACCCTGCCGCCCGGTGTCGCCGCGCTGCTCTCAACCGTCAACCCCTGTCCGGAACCCCCGGCCGGCGTCGAATGGTCCTGCGGAACGGAAAGCCTGATCGGGCACTCGCTGGCGAGCTCCGGCGTCGGCAGCCAGCCGGTGACGCTACCGGGCGATGCGTATCTGACGACGGGCTATGACGGCGCTCCGTTCGGGCTGCTCGTGCGCACGAAGGCCGAAGCGGGCCCGTTCGACCTCGGGTACGTGAACGTCCGCTCCCGCATCAACGTGAACCCCGAAACGGCGGCGGTGACCGTTACGACCAACCCGGGCCCACACGGGGATGCGCTGATAACCATGCTGAAAGGGATCCCTGTGCAGCTCAAACGCCTGCAGGTCAACGTCGACCGTCAGGGCTTCGAGTTCAACCCCACCAGCTGCGAACCGATGAGCATCACCGGCACCCTTTCCGGCTCTGAAGGCGCAGCCACGAACGTCTCCTCGCGTTTCCAGGTCGGTGGCTGTGAGGGCCTGCCGTTCCACCCGAGCCTGGAAGCCTCCACGAGTGGGCAGGCGAGCAAAGCGAACGGCGCGAGCCTCACGGTCAAGGTCACCTCGGCCGGCCTGGGCCAGGCGAACATCCGCAAGGTCTTTCTGACGATCCCGAAGATCCTGCCGTCCAGGCTGCAGCCGACGTTGCAGCACGCCTGCCCTGACGTGGTCTTCAACGCCAACCCCGCGGGCTGCGACGAAGACTCCCTGATCGGCTCCGCCACCGTCCACACCCCGGTGCTGAAGAGCCCCCTGACGGGCCCCGCGTATGTTGTCTCGCATGGCAACGCGGCGTTCCCGGACGTTGAGTTCGTGCTGCAGGGTGAAGGCATCACGCTGGTCCTGGATGGCAAGACCGACATCAAAGGCGGCGTGACCTACTCGCGCTTTGAATCGGCGCCCGACGCGCCGTTCACGACCTTCGAAACGGTGCTGCCGGAGGGACCGCACAGCGTGCTTGCGGTGAACACCGAAGAAGCGCCCGACTACGACCTGTGTACCCACAAGATCACGATCCCGACCGTCATCACCGCCCAGGACGGCGCCGTCATCGAACAGACCACGAAGGTCGCGACGACAGGCTGCGGCGCCCTCACGGGCTACAAGGCCAAGTTCACGAACGCGCAGCTGCTCGCCAAAGCCCTCAAAGCCTGCAAGAAGGACAAGAGGAAGGCCAACCGTGTCCGCTGCGCAAAGGCCGCTCACAAGCGGTACGCACCCAAAAGGAATGCCCGCAAGGCCGAGAAGGCGGACCGCAGCACGAAGAGGAGGGGTGGACGTCGTGGCTAGCCGCGCCCGGGCCGTCCGCACTCTGAGCGTGCTCCCCACCCCCGCGTGGCGCACGGTCCCCTCGCGCGAGCGCACGCGCAAACAAGCTTCCGTCCCCCGGCACGTCCCTTCTCGGGCCGCGCCTGGACGGTCCATGCCGCCCCGGCCCGGTCGGCCGTCGCGGCCTTCGGCGACCCGTTCCGGGTCGTCTGGGAGGGGGGACGGGTTTCTCCTGGTCCTCCTTGTGCAAGTGAAAGCAAACAGAAAATCGAAAACGTCAACACGCTCGAAGAAGGGTATGCCGAGATCAAAGGCTAAGGCTGGCTCGCCTTGTGAGAGCAGTCACGCAGTGAGAGAGCAAGCGAGCTAAGCAGAGCGAACATAAGGCGTTGTCGGTTGTGCGTGGGGCCTCGGTTGGCCCCACGCATAACCCTCACGCCGCCGATGAATTGCAAAGATGGACACGGAGAACGTTTTGCCAACAGCGTTTCGATGATCTCCTCGAGGGGCATGGGGGCGGTCGGCCTGTCGGGCGCTGTGCGCGCCGGACGGGTCGTGGGCGGCCGCATCGGGGGTGCTCGCGCGCAGCGGGGTGCCCTGCTCGCGCCTGTGTTCACGGTCGCGCTCGCGGTGATCCTTGCGGGGTGTGGTTCGGGGGAAAGCGTGACCTCGAAATCGGCTGCGGAGATCCTCGCGGCGAGCAGGGCGGCGGCGCTGAGCGCGAGCTCGGTGCATGTCCTCACCAAGGTCTCCATCGGCAAGCACCAGGTGGCCAACGACGACCAGGAACTGGCGGGAGACGGCGGTCGCGCGAAGCTCTCCCTCGTGGGTCGCCGCTATGAAGCGATCCGCATCGGGAACACCGTCTATGTCAAGGGCGGCCCCGCGTTCTACCGCACCCTGGAGCGCAGGACGGGAGCGCACGTCCCTGAAGGCGCGTGGGTGAAGGCGCCCGCCGACAGTGCGCAGCTGGCGCAGTTCGCGTACCTCACGGACCTGAGCAAGGAGCTTGGTTTTCAGCTCAGGAGCAACGGTTCGCTGACCAAGGGCGCCATCACCACGATCGAAGGGCAGAAGGCGATCGAACTGAAGGACACCGCCGGCAAGCGCTCCACCCGCGCTCTGTATGTCGCCACCACCGGCAAGCCCTATCCGCTGCAGATCGTCAGGCACGGCGTCGAAACCGCCCAGACCACGTTTACCGGCTGGAACCGGTCCACGCAGCTGACAGCACCCGCGGGCGCGGTCGAACTGGCCGGCCTTGAAAAAGCGGAGCGGGACGGCTAGGGGTGGCGGCACGAGCTATGAGAGCACCATCGCGTGGCCCGGGCAAGCGGGGCTGATGCGCTCGCCCCTGTGCGTGGGGTTGGAAGCCTCTCCGCAAACGGCTCTCGGCCCCTGAGGGGTACCCGTACCCCGCGCGAGCGTCTGATCGACGCGATGATCGAGGTGGCCGCGGCAAGGGGGTTTGGGTCCGCGAGCGTGGCGCGGGTGTGTTTGGCGGCGGGGGTCTCGCGCGACGTTCTATGAGCTGTTCAGCGACCGCGAAGACTGCCTGCTGGCCGCCTACCGGACGGTTGCTGCGCACCTGCTCGATCATGCGGACCTGCCGAGCGCCCGTCAGGCGAGGACCGCAAGGGAGTGGTGTCGGCAGGCGTGCGAGGCGATCGAGATGTCACTCACGGCGCTCGAGCGGGACCCGAACGGTGCCCGGGTCCTGCTGTTGGAGTCGCTGGCGGCCAACCGCCGTCTGGCATCGGAGCGCACCCTGACCGGTCACTTTCTGCAGTAGCGTGCGCGGGCGCTGCTGAACAGCATCCCGCCCGGTGCGCCTGTGCTCGACGTCCCGGCGGCGGCGTTGCTCGGAGCGCTGCGAAGCATCGTCACGCGCCGCCTGATCAACCGAGACGACCTCGACCCTCCCGTCCTAGCCCCAGACTTCATCGCTTGGGTGCGCTCGTATGGCCGCCGTGACCCGGTGTCATGGTGCGCCGGCCCGCGCGCACGCCTGGCAAACCCGGCGCTTCAGGAGCCATGGGTGGGTGCGGCGCTGGCGCCGCTCCCGCGGGGCCGTCACCGTCTGCCGCCTGCCGCGGTCGCGCAGAGCCACCGGATCCGGATCGTGCGCGCCGCCGCGGAGGTGATGATGCGCAAGGGATACGCCGAGACGTCCGTCGCGGACGTCGTCTCTGCCGCGCGGATCAGCCGCGCCGTGTTCTACGAGCACTTCGCCAGTAAGCAGCAGGCGCTGCTGGAGGCCCAGCAGACGTGCACGACCGCGATCCTGCATGCCTGCGATCGGGCGTTCGCCACCGAGGAGCCCTGGCCGAGACGGATCTGGAACGCGCTACACGGTGTGCTCGACCTGGTCGCCTCGAACCCGGCGCTGTCGCACGTGTACATGGTCGAGTGCTACGAGGCCGGCTGCGAGGCTGTCCGCCACGCCGAGGAAACCCCGCGCTTCCTCACCCCCTATTTGCAGGAGGGCTACGGCCACCGGCCCGCGGCTGCCCGCCTGCCCGCCCTCTGCTCGGAGGCGATCACCGGCGCGATCGTCCAGATCGTCCGTGACGAGGTCGCCCTCGGAGCGACCACGACGCTTCCGCAGCGCCTCCCCGAGCTCGCGTACATCGCGCTCGCCCCCTTCATGGGACCGGCGAGCGCAGCCAGGGCGATCGAACACCTCGCAGCAAACGAGCCGCGCTAGCAAACCCTTGCCTGTCCGGATTGGTGTGACCTGGATCTGATCGGCATACCTCTCGCTGGCCGCCTGCGTGTCTGAAACGTGACGGTCCGCGTTGACGCCCTGCTAGTGGGCAACCTGTCCGCCGACTCGGCGTCGCACGGTGCGCCTGGTGCGGGAGTCGTGTGGGAAGCCGCGGAAACCCGGCGTATCTACAGGGCGATAGCCGTGTGCCGCGTCCCAACAAGACGGGGGTCACTGAACCTCTGCAGGCCTAGTGTTGGTCCCCTCAGGCTGCAGAACGCCCGATTTCCGCACGCTGCCGGATGATCGCCGATGGTATGTTGACAAGCAGGAGGCGATCTGCTCTAGTTCTCCCCACAGTCTCGTCCCCATTGGTCAGGGGACGGGCAAGGGGAGTGCAGGAGGGCACACCGTGAGGGGCAGTAGCAAGACCCAACTGAACAGCGCCGAGGACGCCGGCACGACCGTGCTGGCCACGTCGCGCAAAACCCTGAAGGCACGGGCGTCTTCGCGGGAGACAGCAGACGCCGAGCAGCGCGCCAGGGTAGCTGCGACACTCTCACCAGCCGCGCCGGGCGTCAGCCCGAGTGAGCTCAGTGACCCCCGTCTTGTTGGGACGGGGACCCCCGTTGATTGGGTACCTGCTGGTGCCTGGGGTGGGGTCCGCGAACGCGCCAGGGATCGCAGTCCGCGAGAGTTCAGCGAGGCGTTCGAGGCGCTGTCAGAGACCGTGGCGCAGGCGGCCGGCGGTGAGCGGCTGTGGCTGGAGCGGATCGGGGCAGGCGTGCTCGCGCTTCTGGGTTTCCTGGATGACGAGTCGGGATGGGCGCGCCCGCTGCTCCTTGAACGCGAGCAGCTCGCGCTTGACGAGGCGTCGCGGCGCGTGCACGCCGCGCTTTTGGAGGTGCTGGAGGCTGGGCGTGGCCAGGTGATCGTCGCAACGCAGCTCACGCCCCCGACGAGCTTGATCGCGGAGCTGCTGTGCACTGCGGTGCTGTCGGTGATTCGCGCCCGGATGCTCCGCTCCCACGTCGGCGGGTCGCTCGTGGAGCTGGCGCCGTCGCTGATGGAGCACATCGTGGAGCCCTACCTCGGTGCCGGCGCGGAGATAGCCGACCGTATTAGCGACCCCTCGCTCCCTGCGCGAGCCCCCGGGGAGGCCAAGATCCTTCCGCTGCGCGCCCACCCCCGGGTACTGCTCGCGTTGCGGATAATCGCCACCGCGCCCGGTCTGAGTACCCGCAAGGTCGAACTTGAGCTGCGTGCCAAACGTCAGCGTGGCAGCGAGCTCTCCCAGCTGCTGAACCCGCTCGAGCAGCGCGGACTGATCGAAGACACACGATCCGACGCGGTCGCTAACAAAGCCCGTGCCTGGCGCCTGACCCTATACGGGCGACGCGCTCTGGAGCTGCTAAGCGACGCTGACCCCGCGCCGCGCCCGCGCGAAGATCCGGGCGGCGTCCCCCGACACGGGTCGCCCGTCCGTTACGCGCATGGGCGAAGGAGCGCCGCGTGAGCTCCCAGCCTACTCGTCCGCTCACCCACGGCGCAGGGTATGAGCATCCTTCACGCCCGCACCGTCGTGCAAGTGGGCGCTGCGGGGCGCCGCTCGCAGGAGGGCCGCACGGCCCCGCGACGTGTTGCGCGCCGCGCAGCGCGGGATCGATGCACCAGAGCTTCCGTTCCCGACGCGTCCTCGCAGGGCGTGCGAGGACGGTCAACACCGCGTCAGTCCTCCGGACGGCGCGGCCTACCGCGGCCCTTCCTGGGGTCGCTTGGGAGGGGGCGGTTTCTCACTCGCTCTCCTCGACTACGAACAACCCGGTTGTGCTGTCACAGAAGACGGCGGTCGCCGTTTTCAACGGGCTGTCCATCAACCCTGTGGGGGAAGGAGAAGTGAGCAGATGAAGCATCTAAGGAGCCTCGGCCTGTGTCTCGTGGGCATGTTCGCCCTTGTGGCGGTCGCGGCGACGAGCGCTTCGGCCGCCGAACCCGAATGGGGCCGCTGCGTAACCGTGAAATCGAAGGGGCATTTCGAAAACGGCAGCTGTACGAAAGAAGACTTCAAGGAAAACAAGAAGCACGAAAAGAAATACAAAGGTAAGTTCGAATGGCTGCCAGGCGCCGCAGACGTGTGCTACGCGGCCAAGCATGGCCGCTATGAGAACAGCGAATGCACCGAGGAAGACGTCGTCAAGGGCAAGGCCAAGGGCACGTACGAAAAGACCGGCGGCCCCAGGTTCACGTCCGAAATGGCGGAACAGTCGCGTATGCGCCTCCGCTGGGATACTGGCGAATGCCTCCACGGTACGGCGCCTGTGCCGCACTCGGATTGTGGCCCCGAAGGCTACATGCCCTGGGCCGGTGGCGAAGCCGAATGCCATAGCGAGCAAGCGTCCGGGGAAGTGGCCGGCACCGATGAAGTAGTCAATGTGTCGATCCGCTTCCGAGGCTGCGTCTTCGGGTCGGAAACCGAACACGTAGGTGTGCATGGGCCGGCTACGACCCCGGGGCTGTCTGAAGGAGAACTTCAGTTCGCGATGCTGAAGGGAAGGCTCGGCTACACGAACAGGGCGACCCACGAAGTTGGACTGCTCCTTGAACCAGCCACAGCCGGTGCGCTGATAACCGAATTTCAAACGACTGGCTATTACGAACCTCTCCTCCAGTTTGGTGTGGGAAATGCGACTGAGGGGTCGTTTTACGAAGCCGCGGGTACACCGGGCGAACCGACCGGCCATAACGGGTTCATTGCGACCGTTTCGCCGGTGAACGTAATGACCAGCACGCTTTCTCAAAACAACGTCCTGAAAGAGGAAGTCCTCGACTGTACCGAAGCCTACTGCAACGAACCACCACGGACATATCCGGACTATGTGACTCTGCCGGCGAGATTCGAAGGCGGCCCACTAGAGGAGATGGAAACCCTCGAAGAACCATACGGGCGACTAGCGCTCGGCAAGAAAACCGAGTGGGACTCCGGCGGGATGGGTCTCGAAGGCGTCGACTCGATGGAAGGCGCGATCGAGATCAAAGCCTGAGGTCTGGCTGCGGTATCGCTCGCACATCGAAGAAAGCTTCCGGCCACGAGCGCGCCCGCTGTTGTGGTGCGCGAGAGGACGGGTCAGACCGCGTCGATCCTGCGGATCGCCGCGAAGCGAGCTGCGGCCCCTTCGAAGGGGCTGCAGGGAGGGGGGCGGGCTCTCACTTGCCCTCCTGTGTTCTAGACAACGGACAAGAAAGGGAGTAGGAGAAAAGTGAGACGTCTAACGCTCATGGGCCTCGTCATGACCGCGCTGTTTGCGCTCGTGGCGGTCGCCGGCACGGGCGCAGCTTCGGCCGCTGAACCTGAATGGGGCCACTGCGTGCCGGTGAAGTCGAAGGGCCACTACGAAGACAGCAACTGCACCAAAGAAGACTTCAAGGAAAACAAGGCGCACGAAAAGAAATACAAAGGCAAGTTCGAATGGGATGCAACCGCAGCCGTCGCCTGCTTCGCGCAGAAGCACGGTAAGTACAAAGACCCCGGCTGTACTGAACTCGATGAAAAGAAGGGCCAGCCGAAGGGCAAATACGAAAAGACCGGTGGCGCCAAGTTCACTGGTGCGGGCGGTGCGGGGGTCCTCTACGCGGACCTGTACGAATGTGCAAACCCCGCACACGAAGAAGTCCGGGAACGGGAACCGCGAGCAGATTGTACGGGCGGCCAAGGAGGCAAGGGGTATCGGTTCTACAGTCCGCCCACGGTTGAATGCGCGAGCGAGACGGCGTCTGGTGAAGCGACGGGGAGCGACGAAGCTTCGAACGTCTCTGTGCGCTTCAAAGGATGCGTGTTGTTCGGAACCATCCCGATGGAGACACACGGCCTCCCAGAAGGCGAAATCCAGGTCAACACGCTGAAGGGGAAGCTTGGATACATCAACGCGGCCAAACATGAAGTCGGTGTGCTTTTGGAACCCGCGGCGTCGGGCGGGCTCTTCGCCGAGTTCGAAGCGCTCGCCGGACTCGCTGTCATCGGGGTCGGCGTCGGGAACACGAGCGAAGGCTCATTCTATGAAGAAACTTCGCCGGGGGTTCCGACGGGCCACGACGGGCTCATCTCCGCGATCACCCCGGTCGACCAGATGACACACACGTTCACCCAGATCTACAGGACGGAACACCGGCATTACAACTGCACGGCACCGACGTGCTTTGCCGGTGAAGAAGAGGTCTTCAACCTCCCCACGAGCTTTGAAGGTGGGCAGTTCGAGGGTCTCGAAACGTTCATGGAACTCCACGAAGAAGGCGTACCGCCGTACTCGACGGACTGGAGTTCTGCGGGCGAGGAAATCAGGAACGTCAACACGCTCGAAGGAGAAGCAGAGATCAAAGGCTGATTGAGGCCTGCGCAGGATGAGCAATGCGTGCGGAGTCCTCTGTGGCTCCGCACGCGCTTTTAGACACCACCTGACGTCGACCATGGATCGCTTAACCCACATTCACGCACATTGCGAGCGTCACGGGTGGGGTGTGGGTGCGTCGGTGTGTGCAGCGGCCGGGTCGCTGATCGGCTGCGTTCTGTGCGTGACGGCGATGCTCTGCGTGTGTGCCGCCGGAGCTGAGGCGTTCCCCCAGCGCGGGCACGTGTTCGAGTTCAGCTTTGGCAGCGCGGGGGAGGGCGAAGGACAGCTGGAAAGACCATCTGCGATAGCTGTCGACCAGAGCAACGGCGAGATCTTCATCGCGGACTACGCGAACAACCGGGTCGATGTGTTCGAACCACTGAAGAGTGGCACCTCGATCGTGGGCGCCCGCTTTCTGCGCAGCATCGCCGTTTCTGCGCCCTCCGCTGTCGCGGTTGATGGCTCGTCGGACAGCTCGGACCCCTCCCGTGGAGATATCTACGTCGTGGGTTCCACCAAGCACGAACTGAAGGAAGAAGAACCGAACAAACGCGTCTTTAAGTTCAATCCAGAAGGCAAGGAAATCAGCGTTTTGCGGAAGTTCAAAGAACCCGTGGAAAAGGGCGAAGAACCTGAAGAAGCTGAAGAATTCGAAAACATTCAGGGCATCGCGGTTGACGCGAGTGGAGACCTGTACGTGTATGGCGCCGGTGCGGTGGATGGTTTCGACAACGCCGCGAAGAGAAACCGCAGCTTGTCCGCGATCCCCGCGCCGACGCTGGCCACGCGCGGCCTGGCGCTGAACAGCGAAGGCGACGTGTACGTCGGGCACGCGAGCGAAAACCTCGCAGCCGATGGACCGGAAGGTCCGACGCCGGTGGTTGGCGAGCTCGAAGGGATCACGGGTGAGCCGCTGTCGACCGAACTGGAACCGCGCCCGGCCGATGCGGTGGCCGTCAACACCGAAGACGCGCCCGGCAACGAGGTGGACGAACAGGATGACGTGTATCTCGCCGAGCCGGGAGCTGGTTCGCGCGCGGGAAGCTCGATCGCGGAGTTCTCCCCGCAGGGTGGACTGATCGAGCGCTTCACCACCCCCGCGCTGAAGGGACCGACTGGCGTTGCCGTTGACGACGCCACCGGGGCCGTGTTCGTGACCGACGGCTCCGCCGATGCGGTCGATGTGTTCGGCCTCGAACCGCCTGGGCCCCCGACGGTCGATCGCCTTACGGCGCGCCTCGCTGGCATGGGGACGGGCGAAACGTCGAGCGTCGAGGTCGAAGCGCAGGTTGATCCGTCCGGCTCGGACGCCCGCTACTACCTCGAATATGGCCCCGCCAGCTGCCAATCTCCCGGCGCCACATGCTCGAGGACGACCGAAACCGACCTCGGCGCGGGCTTCGCCGCCAAGCCGGTGAACGTCGAACTGCCTGAACTCACGCCGGGTGACTACCACTATCGTCTCATCGCGAGCAACGGCGACGGGTCTAGCGCCAGCCGCGAACAGGTCTTCTCGGTCGTCTCGCGACCGTCGGGGTTGCCCGACGATCGGGCCTGGGAGATGGTCTCCCCGCCCAACAAGCATGGCGCCGCGATCGAACCCTTGAGGCGTGAAGGCGCGTTTGTCAGGGCAGCCGAAGCCGGGGGCGCGCTCACCTACGTCGCCAACGGCGCGATCGCCGAAGAAGCGCAGGGTAATCGCAGCTTCGAACCCCAGCAGGTGCTCGCGGTCCGCGGCAGCGAAGGCTGGAGCACACAGGACATCGCGACCCCGAACGCGACGCCCATGGGCGCGAACTTCGGGGCGCCCGAGTACCAGTACTTCTCCCCCGACCTATCGGTCGCGCTGGTCGAACCCTATGACGCGCAGCCCCCGCTCGCGGAAGGCGTCGCCGGGAAGATGGTCTATCTGCGCGATGACCCGCCGCTGTCGCCCGAACCCGGCCAGGAGGAAAGCTACGGCCAGGCCCAAGCCGACGCTGGCTTTCTAGACCCGGGCTTCCTGCCGCTCGTGAGCAAGCTGACCGCGCCGCGAAGCGCCGCCGTCGGCCGCCGGGGTGTTCCTCGGGTCCTCCCCGGACCTGCGCCACGTGGTCATCGAATCGCACAGCAGCCTGGCCGGGAGCATCCTCCGCACGCGGGGCTGTACGAGTGGTCGCCGGGCAGCACGCTGCAGTTGGTCAGCGTGCTGCCGGAAGGACAGCCGGCCTCCTCTGTGGCGCTCGGCTATTTCCATACGCGCGCGCGCGCGATTTCGAGCGACGGCAGCCGCGTGTTCTGGACCGCCAGTCAGAAGACCCCCGCGCACCTGTACATGCGCGACCTCTCCGCCGGCAAGACGACTCCAGCTCGACAAGGCCCAGGAAGGTGTCAGCGAACCCCAGGGCGCCGCGAAGTTCCAGACCGCCAGCAGCGACGGCTCCCGTGTGTTCTTCACCGATACCCAGAACCTGCTCCCCGGCGCGACCGGGGAACCGCAGCGCGAAGTCAGCGACCTCTACGTGTGCGAAATAGCTCGCGTCGATGACGAAGACAGCGTGCAAGCTGCGTGATCTCACGATCCCGCTGCGCGCGGATGAACGCGGAGCCGTCCAGGGGTCCCTGCTCGGCACCAGCGAAGACGGCTCAACCGTCTACCTGGTCGCGCACGGCGTGCTCGCAGAAAACCAAAACTCAAACGGCGAAGCCGCGGCGCCGGGGCACGCGAACCTCTACGAGCTCCACTACGCCGCGGGCGAATGGGCGAGCACGTTCATCGCGCAGCTCTCGAGCGAAGACGCCCCCGATTGGGATGAAGGCGTCAATGCCTCCGCGGCCGAAGACACGGCCTTCCAGACGGCGCGGGTCGCCCCGAACGGCGCTACCTGGCGTTCATGTCGGACAGGAGCCTGACCGGCTACGACAACGAAGACGAGACCAGCGAACGCCCGGGCGAACGCGCTCGACGAGGAGGTGTTCCTCTACGACGCGCAAAGCGGGACACTGACCTGCGCCTCCTGCGACCCGTCGGGAGCACGCCCGACGGGCGTTCTCGACCAGGAACACTCCGGCGAAGGCCTCGGGCTCGTCGTCGACCGGCGCGAGAGCTGGCGCGGGCAGTGGATCTCCGGCAGCATCCCCGGCTGGACCTCGGAGAGCTTGACGAACGCGCTGTTCCAGTCGCGCTACCTCTCAAACGAAGGGCGCCTGTTCTTCGACAGCGCGACCCGCTCGTCCCGGGCATCGACGACCCGACCCGCGAAGAGCACATCAACGGCAACGGCCAGCAGGTAGGGGTCGAGAACGTGTACGAGTACGAGCCTGCCGGCGTCGGCGGCTGCGCGCGCCAGCTCCGGCGGATGCGTCGCGCTGCTCTCCGCGCGGCACCTCCAGCAAAGAATCGGCGTTCCTGGAAGCTACCGCAACCGGCGGCGAAGTCTTCTTCATCACCGCCGCGCAGGCTCTCCCCGTACGACACCGACGACGCGTTCGACATCTACGACGCCCGCGAATGCACAACAAGCTCCCCCTGCCTGCCGGCGCCGCAGACAGCCCCGCAACCCTGCAACGCCACCGGCACCTGCCGGCCGGGCAGTGCTCCCGGGCTCACGCCGCTGCAACCACCGGGGACGGCAACCTTGCTCGGCCCCGGCAACCCCAAGCCGCAGCCGAACAGTCACGCTAGTCAGGGGATCAAAGGGACCCACGCCACCAGCAAGCCGCCGACACGGGCGCAGAAGCTCGCCAAAGCACTGACCAAGTGCCGTCGCCGGCACACTCACTCCCCCAAGAAGCGAAAGGCCTGCGAAGCGAGCGCACGCAAGCTGTACGGACAGCGACCCGCACCCCGCTCCAGGGGCAGCGGGCGAGGCGGACGATGAGTCTCAGTGGACCCGGGAGCCGCAGGGCGGTGCTCGTTCTGCTCGCGACCATGGGTGTGCTGGCGGTTGCCTGGCTTGGCCACCCGCGGGTGGCGGCCGCGGCGGAACCGCTCGCGCCGTGGTGGCAGCTGAGCACCGAAGTCACGCCCACGAACCTGCCGCCCGAACACGAAGGGACGATCGTCGTCGCCGCCGCGAACCTGGGGGAGGAGACCGCCAATGGCGCGAGCACCCCGATCGTGATGAGTGACAGGCTTCCGCCCGGGCTCACGGCGACGACGATTACCAGCTCGACCAAGGCTGCGCAAGCGTCCTGTTCGCTCGCGACCCTGCAGTGCAGATTCTCGGGGATCGTGTACCCCTATCAGCGGCTACCCATGACGATCCGGGTGAAGGTCAACGAGCCGACGGGCACCACGGCCACGCTCACCAACGAAGCAACTGTGGAAGGAGGCGGAGCCCAACAGCCGGCGTCCGCCACGCAGCCGGTCACGGTCAACGCTGCTCCCACACCGTTTGGTGTGCAAGCGGGCGGCTACACGCTGGTGCCCTACCAGGAAGACGGGAGCCCGGAAACGCGCGCCGGCGCGCACCCCTTCCAGCTGACGACGACGCTGATCAACAACCAAGTCGCCGAACCCACCCGCGAGCCGGTGGCGCTACCGAGGAACCTCCGCTTCCAGCTCCCGCCGGGGCTCGTCGGTGACGCGAGCGCCGTGCAACAGTGCCCGATCGCCGATTTTATCGCTGCGGCTCCGCGCTCGGAAATCGACCTCTGTCCGGCCAGCTCGGCGGTCGGTGTCGCGAATGTCACCGTCGATGAACCCGAGAACTTCAGGGTCGCCACGTTGACCGTCCCCGTGTTCAACCTGGTGCCGACCGAAGGCGAGCCCGCACGGTTCGGCTTCGAGGTCCTAGGGCTGGTGCCCGTCGTTATCGACACCTCCGTGGACCCAGCCGCCGACTACGCAGTCGTCGCGAGCGTCAGCAACGCGACCCAGATCGCCGGCCTGCTCGCCACCCAGCTGACGCTGTGGGGGGTGCCGGGCGACCCGCGCCACAACCAATCCCGAGGCTGGGAATGCATCGAAGGAGAAGCGCACAAGAACGAAGCCGGGCAGCCGTGCCCCACGACCAGCGTGCAGCCGCCGAACCCGTTCCTCACGCTCCCGACCTACTGTGCTTCGAACCCTGCGGCGGAACCTGTCGAGTCCTCCGTCGCGCTGGAATCCTGGGCACAGGCCGGCTACGTCACACCACCTCCCTACATCTGGTCCGGTCAGCTGGGAGAACCGCTGGGGTTCGCTGGCTGCGAGGAACTGCCGTTCACCCCCGCGCTCGCTGCCAGTCCCGAACAGCACACCGGCAGCACAGCGACGGGTGTGAGTGTGGCCGTGCAGGTGCCGCAGCGCACGACGCTTGAAGCGGAAGGCCGCGCCGAGGCCGATGTGAGGAACACGACCGTCACGCTGCCAGCGGGGGTGCAGATCAACCCCTCCGCGGCAAACGGTCTCGCGGCCTGCTCGCAGAGCCAGATCGGCTTCCGTGGCTTTGAGGACTTCCAGGGCTCCCCGACCGCCGTCTTCAGCGAAGGGTTCGACTTCATGCCCAGCGGACCGAAGCCGGGGGAGAGCTTCTGTCCCGACGCCTCGAAGCTCGGTGTCGTGCACATCAGGACTCCTCTGCTCCCCCAGGAGCTGGAAGGCGCCTTCTATCTCGCCGAACCAGCACCGAACGGCGAAACCGGCAAGAACCCGTTCAACACCCTCATCGCTCTCTATCTCGTCGCTGAAGACAGGCAGGCCGGCGTGCTCGTGAAGCTCGCCGGCAAGGGCCACCTCGACCCGGACACGGGACAGCTTGAAACGAGCTTCAACAACACGCCGCAGCTGCCCTTCGAAGAACTGAAGCTCCAGCTGTTCGGCGGCCAGCGCGCCTCGCTCGCCACCCCCGCCCGCTGCGGCGATTACTCGGCCAGCGCCGCCTTCACCCCGTGGTCGACCCCCGAACCGCTCGCCGTCTCCTCACCAGCCGGCGAATTCGTCATCAGCGAAGACTGCACCGCAGGGTCGTCGGCCGCACTTCCGTTCGCGCCCTCGTTCCTCGCCCAGAGCACCGGCACGCAGGCCGGCGCCTTCACACCGTTCGTTGTTGAAATCAACAGGCCAGATCAGGACGAGCCGCTCACGGGCGTCACCGTGAGGCTCCCGCCCGGGATTGCGGCGCTGCTGTCGAGCGTGACGCCGTGCCAGGAACCCCCACCAGGCGTGGAATGGTCGTGCGGAGGCGAAAGCAAGATCGGCGAATCGACCGCCGAATCCGGATTGGGCGACGAACCCGTCGTGCTGCCCGGCGAAGTCTTCCTGACCACCGGCTATGACGGCGCGCCGTTCGGGATCCTCGTCCGCACGCACGCCGCCGCCGGCCCGTTCGACCTCGGGTACGTGACCGTCCGCTCGCGGATCAACGTGAACCCGGAAACCGCCGCTGTCACGATCACAACCGACCCTGGTCCCAGGGGAGAAACCCTGCCGACGATGATCAAAGGCATCCCGGTCGACCTGAAACGCCTGGTCGTTACCGTCGACCGGGAAGACTTCGAGCTCAATCCGACCAGCTGCCAACCGATGGCGATCGCGGGAACGCTGTCGGGCTCAGAAGGCGCAAGCGCCAACGTTTCCAGCCGCTTCCAGGTCGGAGGCTGCACCGGCCTGCCGTTCCACCCGGTGCTGAGCGCGACCGTTGGCGGGCATGCGAACAAAGCCGACGGCACCAGCTTCACGGTCAAGCTCACCTCGGCGGGGCTCGGGCAGGCGAACGTCCAGAAGGTCGAGCTGCAGCTGCCTGCCGCGCTCCCGTCCCGTCAGACGACGCTGAACCTCGCGTGCCCGGATACGGCTTTCGCCGCTAACCCGGCCTCCTGTCCGGAAGGTTCGGTGATCGGCTACGCCACCGTCCACACCCCGGTGCTAAAGAGCCCGCTCACGGGGCCGGCGTATCTGGTCTCGCACGGCAACGCTGCGTTCCCTGACGTCGAGTTCGTGCTACAGGGCGAAGGCATCACCTTGGTGCTGGACGGCAAGACCGACATCAAAAAAGGCGTGACCTACTCGAGGTTCGAATCGGCGCCTGACGCGCCGTTCACGACGTTTGAAACGGTGCTGCCTGCCGGCCCGCACGGGATCCTGACCGCCTACGCCTCAGAAAAGGAACCCTACGAACTCTGCCACACGACGCTCACGATGCCAACGACGATCACCGCGCAGGACGGCGCGCAGATCGAACGGGAAACCCAGATCACCCCGACCGGCTGCACGGATGTGCTCTCGAACAAGACCATCAAGCCGACCCGGGCGCAGCTGCTCGCCAAAGCCCTGGCGACCTGCAGACACAAGTACAAGACCAAACGGGAGCAGAGCAAGCGGGCCGCCTGTGAAGCGCAAGCACGCAAACGCTACGCACCCAAGACCAAGAAGAAGACCGTTCATAAGGCCAAGAACACGACCACGCATCATGGCTAGCGCATGGCCCAGAGCCTCCATCCTGCTCGTCATCAGCGCCGTGTCGGCGTCGGCTCTCGCTGGCTGCGGCGGCAGCTCGAGCGACGGTATCGCGAGCAAGCCAGCAGCCCAGATTTTCTCTGCCAGCCGCGCAGCGGCCCTCGCGGCCAGCTCAGTGAACGTCCTCAGCACCTCCGGCCACGGTCCGGCTGCCTTCAGCGTCGACTTTCAGCTCGCCCTCCACGGCGGGCGCACCAGCCTGAGGTTCCTGAACCTCAGCTACGAAGCGATCCGCATCGGCGACACCCTGTACGTACGAGGCAACCGCGTGTTCAACGGGCGCCTGGAACACGAGACCGGCGTGCACCTGGCGCCCGGCGCGTGGCTGAAGGGCCCCGTGACCAGCCCGAAGCTCGCGTCCCTCGCGGCACTAACGAACCTTCACAGCGAGCTGGCGCTGATCCTCAACAGCGATAACCCGTTCGCCAAGGGATCGCTCACGACCATCCACGGCAAGCCCGCTGTGGTACTGACCGAGCACGCGAAGCTCTACACGGGCACGCTGTACATCCCCACGACCGGTAGCCCCTATCCGATCCGGCTACAAAAGAGCGGGCGCGCACCCGGCGAAGTCACGTTCACCGGCTGGAACCAGACGCTCCGCCTGACAGCACCCGCGAACGCGGTCACCCTGCCAGCAGCGGGGTCCGCGACCACGCCAAGGAGCGGGTAGCGGATGTCCCGGCGCTCCACTACAGCCGCGGCCGCAGCCGGACGGGCACGACCCCTCGCGCCAGCCTCTAATCATACCGTCGCATTACACACTCACTGCCGCACCTGAGATGAGTACCTCTCGACGGCCGATTTGGGCGTAAGATATAAGTACCGTGGTCGTTTCCGCCCGAGTGGGACGACTGTCGAAGATCGCTCATGTATCCCCTGGAGCAGCTTCACAGGGAGCCGCGGCGGCAGACGTAGCTCCGTCGCGGCGCCCGCCTGAGGACCGTGACACAGCCCAGACGAGATCACCAGGCCAACGATGCTTCCTGTGACGCACCGTTGCGTTTCCCGCGTCTGAAGCGCGTCCTGCTCGCGGCGGCTACCGCGCTTCTCTCGGTCAGCCTCTGGACCGGCTCGCCACTGTTCGCCTTATGGGTGGGCTCGCAGGCCGCCGATCAGCAGGCGCTCAGCATGACCGCCGTATTCGTCGTCGTCCTGACGTTGACCGCGCTCACGCTGGGTATCGCCGCCGCTCTGCAATGGCTCGAGCAGACCTATCGCAAGGTTGCTGGGCATCCGTTGCGCGAAAACCGTGTTACGTGGTTACGTTCCTTCAACGCTCAACGAGAACCTGTACGCAAGGTGCCGTTGAGCCAACTCGAGCGGATCACCACAGCCAGCGTGTATCTGGCAGTCACCGTGTTCCTCGTCTGGTTCTTCGTATTCGCAGGTTCACCACTACCCACCTAGCCGCGGATGTCGCAGCCCGCCCAGCCTGTCGACGCGCCTTCACCGCTCAAAATGGTCTGCCCGCGCAGGCTGGTCCCACTAATTATCGTGCTCCTCACCGTCGCGACAGCGCCCGCCTCGGCGCTTGCGAGTGCACAAGACGCGAGCGCTACGCACGCGGCGATCGCCGCGGGCTACGCGTTGGCGCGCGTAAGCGTGGCGGCGATCCCGGTCGCGCAGGCAAAGATCCAGAGCTACAACCGCAGGCTGGCCACGGAATGCCCGGACGCGGGAGCTGGAACGCCGGAGACCGAAGCGTCAGAGCCGATGAGCAAAGAGGTGGCTGTGGCGCTGTGGTCGATCGAGTATGGCTCTACCGCCGGTCAGATCAAGACCTTCGCGAAGGCGATCAGGCCGCTGCACTGGACGAGTGTGCGCTTTGACCGCGCCGAGCATAAGTTCGCCGGCACCCTCACCGGTCTGGCGACGATAAGGCTGCCGGACCTCTGCAGCGACGTGCGCGCGTGGACGGCGAGTGGCTTCACGACCGTCCCACAAGACGTCCTCGAAATCGACGAACGTGTGGAACCGCTCGTGCTGCCGGAAATCCCGTGGGGGCTGGTTGCCCGCGATGTGCGCGGACACGACGCGAGCCTGCTCGTGTACATCAAGCGAGCTGAAACGAAGACCGCCGAAGCGGAATTCATGCTCGGCCAGAAAGACTGGTACCAGGTCATCGAAACGCTCGGGCTGGCGCCGTAGGAACCCCGTGGCCTTAGATGTTCCCGCGGCCGATGCGGTGTGAACGGCGAGTCGGTTCCGGGTGCGCCCGACGCGTCGGGCGAAGCGATCGAAATCACGCTCGGCACCGCGATGCGCAAGCACGGCAAACCACGCAAGACGGTCGTGGTCTGCGTCCGCGTGACCGGACCCCGTTCATGGGTCCAGCTGCTGTGAGAGTCGGTGGTTGGGTTCTGGTGTAAGGGTATGGGTGTCGCCGTCTCGCGGAGTGAGCCCGGAGGGCGAACGCAGCGAGGCGGCGAGCGGCTCGTGCTGGGCCCCCCAGCCTCGGGCGAACCGGGCCGGCGATCTCATCCCGAGCGCTGAGTGGGGACGGTGCTCGTTGTAGTCCTCGCGCCAGTCCTCGACGAGGACCTTCGCCTCGGCCAGGCAGGAGAACTGCTCGACAGCGAGCAGCTCGTCGCGGACCCTGGAGCCGAATGACTCCACGTAGGGGTTCTGCCACGGTGAGCCGGGGTCGATGTAGCTGGCGCCGGTGCCCGAGAAGCGGCACCAGTCCTTCAGCGCGTTCGCTGTCATCTCCGGGCCGTTGTCGCAGCGAACGAACTCTGGTGTCCGGCCGCGGGAGGCGGCGAGCCGTTCAAGGACCGCGACCGTGGCGTCTGAGTCGATCCGCCGCTCGCAGCGGATCGCCAAGGCCTCCCTGGTGAACTCGTCCACGACGTGCAACAGCTTCAGGATGTGCCCGTCGGCGGTCTGGTCGAACTGGAAGTCAAACGCCCACACATGGTCAGGGCGCTCAGCCCCCAGCCGATCGGCTGGGACAGTGGAGTCCCCGAGGCGCTGGCGCTTGCGGCGGCGCTGCGGGACCCGCAGGCCCTCCTCGCGCCAGATCCGCTGCACCCGCTTGCGGTTGATCTGCCAGCCCTCGCCGCGCAGCTCGGCGTGAGCACGGCGATAACCCCACCGCGGCCGCTTGCGCGAAAGCCGGCGAAGACGTGCCCTCAACGCCGCGTCGTCCTCGGCGATGACCGGCTCACGGCGCTGGGTCGAGCGATGCTGACCAGCGATCTGGCACGCCCGCCGCTGCGACAATCCGAGACGATCCTGCAACGCCAGGACGCCACGACGTCGACGCGACGGGCTCAAAAGTTTCCCCGCGCCAGCTCCTTCAGCGCCAGGTTTTCCAGCTCCTTGTCGGCCACGATCCGCTTCAGCGTCGAGTTCTCCCGCTCGAGCTCCTTCAACCGCTTCACATCGTCGGCCTTCATCCCGCCGTACTGCGCACGCCAGCGGTGATAGGTCGCCTCGGACACTTCCAGCGCCTTGCAGACCTCCGGGGTCTCCGCACCCTCGGCCAGCATCCGGTCGGCCTCTCTGAGCTTCCTGACGATCTGCTCCGGCGTGTGTCGTCTGCGCTTCACGTGATCGGTCCTCCTCTCGCCCATTTTGCATGAGCAGAAGGACTCTCACATCAGCCGGACCGAACCTACGGGGTCGGGCCACGCGTGCCGTGCCCCCGCAAATGACCGAGGGAGCCAGGAGATAGTGGTCCGCAGGGCCGCAACGCGGGCAGTTGTGCCGGTCAGCCATGTGCTCGAGGAATTCGGCGACATGATGATCCTGACTGCGAGGACGATCTGGTCGGCGCTGACGCCGCCCTACCCCTATGGCGGGGAGTTCGTGTCGCAGTTCCTGTTCACGCTGCGGCTCTGCTGGCTGCCGCTGCTGATCTCGATCGTGGCGATCTCCTACGGGGCGCCGGGGCTTCAGGCCGGGGACTTTCTCGCGCTGTTCGGTGCGCTGGACCGCCTCGGTGGCTTCTTTGTGCTCGCCTCGATCCGGGAAATCGGTCCGCTGATCACTGCGACCGTGGTGGCGGGCGTGGCGGGCACCGCGATTACCGCGGACCTTGGGGCGCGCAAGGTCCGGGAGGAGCTCGACGCGCTGCAGGTGCTGGGCGTGGACCCCGTCAAGAACCTCGTCGTCCCCCGCTTCCTGACGCTGATGATCGTGACGGGCCTTTTCGACATTTACGCGGTGCTGTTCGGCCTGTTCGGCGGGCTCCTGGCGGAGCTGTACGAGGGCGGCTCAGTGGGCCCGTTCTGGAACACGCTGTTCGCCAACTCCTCGGTGACCGACCTGTGGGGCTCGGTGCTGAAGACGACGGTGTTCGGCGCGATCATCGCGATCGTCTGCTGCTACAAGGGCATGACCGCGTCCGGCGGCGCCGAGGGGGTCGGCCGGGCGGTCAACGAAGCGGTCGTGATCTCGTTCCTCGGGATCGGCGCGTTCGACTACGTGTTCACCCAGACGCTGCTCGCGACCCACCCCAACATCCTCGTCATCAAATGATGCGACCCCTCTTATTCATGCTCGGCCAGAAAGATTGCTATCAGGTGGTTGAACCGCTCGGCCTGGCGTCGTAGCGATCTCGCAGCCTGGTAGCCGGCGTGGTCGATGCGGCGTGGGCGGCGATTCTTCCGCGTGTCTTCGCGACCCTTCTCGAGGGAGGCTGCAGCATTCGTCCCAAGCCGCGCGAGCTGCCGTCGTCGCGAGACTGGCGCGACGAGATGTCGCGAGGGTGGCCGCAGGGGAGCGCCGTCGCAAGCGCGGCGCGACGCTTCTCGCCCCGGGTGCTGCCCAGGGGGCGCCACCGTCTAGAAGAGGAGGCCGTGGCGACGATCCAGCGTGAGCGGATCGCCTACGCGACCACCGTGGCGGTCATGCAGCGCGACGGCACGGGCGTGGCTGTCTGGGACATCGTTGCTGCCGCGCGCGTCTCGCGCGAGGTCTTCTGCAACCACTTCGCCGACAAGGAGCAGGCCTTCCTCGCCGTACAACGCAGCTTGATCTTCGAGCAGGTGATCGCCGCCGCCAGCAGCGCGTTCTTCGTCCCTGATACGCCCTAGGGGCGAGCGCGTATGGAGCACCGCTGCGGCGTCCGCCGAGTTGCTCGCGGCGAACCCGACCTTCGCGCAGTTCGCGTTCATCGTCGCCTACGCCATCGGCGACGAGGGTGTGCGCCGGGTGGACGAGACGCTGCTCGCGTTCGGCCTGTTCCTCGAGTGCGATGGAGGCGGCCTGTCCACTATGTCCGCAACGGTCGTAGCGCTGAGCTGCCGGAGCTCGTACCGACCGTCGTCTACACGGCCTCACCCCGTTCATCGGCGCCCTCGCCGCTCGCGCACTGGTCAGGAGGAGCTCTCCATTGTCGTCCAGGACGCGGCCGGATCCGCCAGCCGGGACGCCGGAATGATCCGCGCTGCGTGGCCACGAAGAGGGCGTGAGGGGGCCATCCATACGAATACTGTTCTGTTACTTCCAAGGCCCCTATGTTGCCTGTTGAGCGCCGGCTTGACTCGGATAGGCCGGATTAGATATAACCACCGTTGTCGTTTTCCCTCAACAGGAACGGCATCGAAGAGTGCTCCTATTTTCCCTCTGGAGCCAGCTTCACGGGTGCCGCGATGGTCTAGCCCCTGTCGCGGCACTCGACCTTCTTCTCCCATCAGGAGCCGCCAGGGGCGGGCGCGGGCGACTCTCCGGGTAAGGGGGCGGAGGGTCGCCCGCGATCCGCGGCTGGGAGTCGCAGCAAAACGCTGTTTGGGTAAGGCAAATCCGCGACACGCGCACTGTGTGTCGGCCACGCGAGCTAGACGGAAGCGGCAGCGGGGGCGGGTGGCGACAGTAGGGATACCGATGCGTTACACGGTGCGACCATGGCCCGTGTGATTGTGATGTCTTGACAGGGGTTTGTGTGGCCGGTAAAACCTACCGTGACCGTTCGGATGCCAGGAGCGGTTTGGCGAAGTCGGCTCCCGATTCCCTCTGGAGCGACTTCACGTCTCATCCTTGGGGGCCACGGCGATCGGACCGTACCGTCGCCGTGGCCCCCAACCCGTTCGACACCGAGAACCATGACCAGCGACGCGCCCGGCACCGGTCGAGACCCAGCCTCCACGCTTCCGCCCGGCCCAACGCTTCCCGGCGCCGGCCAGACCATCCCTGGGCGCCGCTCACGTCCTTCGCCAGACGCACAGGAATTGACGACAGACCCCGCGCCGAACATGTGCGCGGGTGGCTTCGGCGCGGTCTGTGACTTCTGTATCGAGCGGCCGCGCCTGATGGCTGTTGTCGGTCGCGCCATATGGGGCATCGACGTCTCGCTGCTCTACAGGAGCATCGCGCAGATCGGCTCGGCCGAGCACGTGACGATCCTCGACGTGCCCTGTGGCGGAGGCGTGGCGCTGCGGGCGCTAAAGCCCCACCAGGACCTCCGCTACATCGCGGCGGACATATCCCCGAAGATGATCGGGCGCGCCCAGCGCCGCGCACGCAAGCGCCGGCTCGGTCAGGTCGAATTCGTCGGTGCGGACATGACACGGCTACCGCTGAGGAGCGCCGCGGCCGATGTGGTGCTCTGCTACAGCGGCCTGCACATGCTCGAGGACCCGCGCGAGGCGCTCTGCGAGTTCGCCCGCTGTCTGCGACCGGGCGGACTCCTTACCGGCACGACGTTCCTGCTGGACGACCTCAGTGGGCGGGCGCGAAGGCTGTTCGAGATCGGCGCCCGACGCGGGCATGCGATCCCGCCGGAGCGAGACGAGCTGTTCTCGTACCTCACCGAAGCCGGGTTCTCCGAGCCGACGATCGGGCCGCAGGCAGGATTCGCCGCGTTCAGCGCGCGAAGAGACGCAAGCTAAGTTCCTGCCCCGTGCCGTGAGCGGGACGGCCTTCAGCGGTGAGCGCCGGCGGATGCTGCGACGCCTCGCGACAATCAATACCATCATGTTACATAGGATTGCGTAAGGCGTTTATTCGACAGGCGAGAACGGGATAGTTTATAACTACCGATGCCGTTTCCCTCAGTTAGCGGCAAGTGAAGCCTGCTCCCGGCTCTCTCTGGAGCATCTTCCTCGGGCGCCGCGGCGGTAGACGCATTTCCGCCGCGGTGCTCACCCTTGGACGACGTCCCCAACCGGGAAGTCTGGAGCCGCTTTACGAGTGTCGCGGAGGTATCCGCTGCCTCGGAACGCAGCAGGAATCGGAATACGCTCTAAGCCAGACCATCAAGTTACATTCAGTCGATGACAAGGCTAGGCCACCGGGTTTCCACCAATGGATAGGTTGACTTTCGCGGCGCCGAATGTTTAGATAACGCAAACGTTCAATGAATCCGGCGGGCGCGGCTTGTCTAGCGCTTGCCGCCAAAAGGGCAGGGGGTCGTTCTGGTGTCATCTTCGCCACAGGTACCCGAGTCGATCGAGGGTGTACTGGAGGCGGTCACCCGCTCGAGCGCCGGCGAGGTTGGGTTCTCAATGGAGCTCAGCCAGGACCAGAAGGACATCCGCGACTGGGTCCACGGGTTCGCCGCCGACGTCGTGAGGCCCGCCGCACACGAATGGGACGAGCGCGAGCAGACTCCCTGGCCGATCATCGAGGAGGCCGCCAAGATCGGGCTCTACGGGTTTGAAGGCCTCGCCCAGTTCTTCGCCGACCCGACAGGACTCACGTTGCCGATCGTCAACGAGGAGCTGTTCTGGGGGGACGCCGGGATCGGGATGTCGATCATGGGCACCGCCCTGGCCGTGGCGGCGATCTTCGGCCAGGGCACCCCGGAGCAGATCGGCCTGTGGATCCCGAGGTGCTTCGGCACCCCCGATGACGTGAAGGTCGCCGCGTTCTGCTCTTCGGAGCCCGACGCCGGCTCGGACGTGAGCGCGATTAGGACGAGCGCGAAACTCGATGAAGCCGCCGGCGAGTGGGTGCTCAACGGGCAGAAGGCGTGGGCGACCAACGGCGGTATCTCTGACGTGCACGTCGTGATCGCCTCCGTTGACCGGGCACTCGGCTCGCGGGGGCACGCCGCCTTCGTCGTGCCGATGAGCGAAGCCAGAGGCATATCCGAAGGCTCGAAGGTTTCCAAGCACGGCCTGCGCGCCTCTCACACAGCGGACGTCCACCTCGATGACTGCCGCGTGCCTGTGGACTACGTCCTCGGGGGCAGCGACAAGCTCGAAGAGCGGATCGCGCGTGCGCGGGAGGGCAAGCGCAGCACCTCGCAGGCAGCGATGCAGACCTTTGAGGCCTCGCGTCCGACTGTGGCTGCCCAGGCGCTGGGAATCGCCCGGGCCGCGTATGAGTATTCGCTGGAGTACGCCAAGGAGCGCGAGCAATTCGGCCGCAAGATCATCGAGAACCAGGCGATCGCCTTCACGCTCGCGCGGATGAAGCTCGAGATCGACGCCGCCAGGCTGTTGGTGTGGCGGGCCTCCTGGATGGGGCGTAGCGGCCATCGCTTCGAGAACGCGGAGGGGTCGATGAGCAAGCTCAAGGCGGGCGAGGTCGCGGTATGGGTGACCGAGCGGGCGATCCAGATACTCGGCGGCAACGGCTACGCGCGCGAGTTCCCCGTTGAGCGCTGGCACCGCGACGCAAAGATCTACGACATCTTCGAGGGAACCGCAGAGATCCAGCAGCTGGTGATCGCCCGCGCGATCAGCGGCGTGCAGATCTCCTGACCCTTCCTTGCTCGGCTCGGTATACGAGCTTCCCGCAGAAGAAGGCGGAGCAGTGGCGATGGCCGACCTAGAGGGATCGAGCTGGATCGACATCGACGCGCCAATCGGGCGCTGCTTTGAGATCATCGCCGATGTCGAGCGTGCGCCGAAATGGCAGGGCGCGATGCAGGGAGCTCGGGCGCTCGAGTATGACGCTCAAGGCCACCCGGTCCTGGTCGAGACTCACCTCCACGTGATCGTGGCGAACGTCACCCTGTGGTTGCGCTTTGACTACCTTGAGCCGACCGGCATGCGCTGGACGCGCGAGCAGGGTGACCTGAAGTCGCTGTCCGGTGCCTGGCAGCTCGAGGACCGTGGCGGCGGCCGAACGCGAGCGACCTATTCGCTGGAGATCGGGCTAAACCGGACCCTCGCTCTTCTGCGCAAAGGGGTGCGTGGACCTGCTGAGGAGAAGGTACGAGAACTCCTCACCAACAGCCCAGTCCAGGGCCTCAAGCGCGAAGCAGAACGACCCGCAACCAAAGGATGAGCAGCGAACGGCGGCGAGTTGTGAGTCTGCGGATCGGATACTCGACGGATAAGGGCTACCTCGCGAACCACGGGGAGGGTGGTGTCACGGACGACGAGCCGCGATGACGCCAGCCGAGGCCTTGCTCCTGCTCGACGATCACCTGGGCGAGCAGGTTGAGGTTCGGGTCGTCGTTGACCGCGGCGATGGCGGCTTCCGACTCGTCATGGCAAAGCGCGGAGTTCTGCGCCACGGAGGCGGTGTCGTTGCCGACGAGACCATCTACTACGTGGGAAGCATGGGCGATCTGTTGTTCGTCCCGTCCCTCGCGGCGGGCGCCGTGCGCTGGGAGGACGTGGAACCCGAGCCCGGTGTCGGTTTCCAGCTCGAACGCGGCGGCGACGTGTTCCTGGTCGTGATCTGGGAGCGCGAGAGCGGGGAGGTGGAGGTGCCATGAGCCTCGAACTGGCGACCGGCTGGTACCCGACCTTCGAGCCGTCAAATGGGAGTGCCTGTCCAGACGAGCCTGGGTCGGCCGAAACCCGGCGTACATACCCGTCGGCGTCCGGGCGAGGTGCTTCGATTTCAGATATGGCGACGTTATCTGAGACCGCATCCGAGTACCTTGACGCCACCACGCTCAGCGCCGACCGCGCCACTTTCTACCGTCGCCTGCTGTGCGAGATCGAGTCCGTGCTCGGCCCGATGCCCGTCAACGACATCGCGGCGCTGGCGGCGCTACTTGACGCCAAGCAGGCGGCGGGGGTTTGTTCGCCGGGCACAGGGCGCAAGAATCTCGCCGCGATCAAGGCGTTCTACCGCTGGCTATACGAGAACGGCCGTGTGAGCGCCGACACCTACCTCTCGGTGGGGGCACTCAGGCCGCCGCAGGGATCATCGCGCTCGGCGCAGCCGGAGCGCTACAGCCGCGCAAAGTTACGCGAACTGGACACGATCCTCGACGACCACTGGCCGAAGCTTTCGGATAGCGAGGCGCTTAAGTGGCTTTACGGCGTACAGA
Source organism: uncultured Solirubrobacteraceae bacterium (assembly GCA_963821425.1). Taxonomy (GTDB): domain Bacteria; phylum Actinomycetota; class Thermoleophilia; order Solirubrobacterales; family Solirubrobacteraceae; genus Palsa-744. Next base: position 96,495 of record CAWGDS010000004.1, on the reverse strand, counting down.
AGGGCCGCACTCCCTATAGCCGTGTCCGACGCCACGTGATCCGCTGCCAGCTCGACGCGATCATCGCGCTCGCGCGGCATCTTGGCTTACGACGCGCGGAGATTTTCGCGCTCGGGATAAACGATGTCCACTACTACAACCTGGGCGTCGTCGTGCGCGCGAAGTCGGGCGATCTCGATGACGCTCGCCAAGTCCCGTTCACGAACGCCGCCCGATATGCAGTAGAACAATGGTTTGCGTGCCGCTGGTTCCTCGACGCGGACCACGACCAACCGTGGCTGAACCTCCACGCGGCGAACACCAGGAGCGAGCCGATGTCGCGCCACGTGTTCGACAAGTTGCTGCTGACGTACATCGGTGAGGGGTGGACGCTCAAGCGTCTGCGCGACACCTGCGCGAACCAATGGGTCCGAAGCGGGCTGCAGCTTGAGCATGTGCGTCAGTTGCTCGGGTATTCGCGCATCGAGGAAGTGCTCCCACATGCTCGCCTCGTGCCGGGAAGCCTTGATGGGCAAATAGGCAAGCTCGACCGCATTTTCACGGACCTGGTGGAGCCTGTCGAGACCCCTGAGGAGGCGGAAATGGCGGCTTTGCACGCACGCTCGCCGGGTTCGTCGAGTGCCCAAAACGGGGCAGAAGACGGGGTTAACCCAACAGTCCCGACGGTGACCGTGAAACCCGCCCAAAGCATTTACGACCCGCGCGGGCGGGCGCGCGCAAGTCGGGACCCCGTGCAAGACGGGGAACCGTGTTTTCGCCGGTCACAGCACTGACACGCGAGAGCTCCGCCAAACGTCGCAGCAATCCTCGCACAACTCCGAATAATCTCGTACAGCTCGGCGGGATTTCGCACGGGTCGCACGATCTCGCAGAGTTTTGAATAGTCGCGGACGCGTCGGCGGGATTTCGCACGGGTCGCACGATCTCGCAGAGTTTTGAATAGTCGCGGACGCGTCGGCGGGATTTCGCACGGGTACGCACGATCTCGCAGAGTTCTGTATAGCCGCGGACGCGTCGGTGGGATCTCGCACACCTGGCGAGAATCGAGGTGCAGCAAGGGGTCGCGTCAGGCCAGTCGTCTTTGCGGTCGGTTCGACAGAGTCCCCGGCAGAGAACCCTGTGCCGCGTTCTGCGGTAGCCCGCGCCCTACACGGGGCTGATGGCTGGTAGTTAGGGAGAGAAGACAGAACCCCCAACCGGCCACCGCAGAATCTCTCGCCGCCTGGGTGGATCAGCGATGCGCGCCCCAGCACCAGGATTGCCTCGCCTTCCCCGGAACCGCCTGCGCCACCATGGCTGGCTCTGTCACTCCGATCTTGGGCGAGTCCTCTGCCATTGGCTGGCCTGTCTCGCGCTCGCTGCCCCCCGCGGGGCGTTGTGGCGTCGAGCTACACTTCGGCCACCTCCTGCTGAGCGTCGGAGGCATGCGAGGGGCGCCTTGCCAGGCGCTCGTCGTCGTTCGGGGGGAAGGTGGGCGAGCAGGTCCACGTGGGCAGCGAGAGCCCGCCGATTACGTCAAAATGGTGGCTTGTCTTTCAGCAAGGATTTCATCGCAGCGCCCGAAAACCGCATCGAGCTGTTCCGCCGGGTCTTCCACCCCGAGATCCCGAACGTGTTCTTCATCGGCCTGTTGCAGCCGCTGGGGGCGATCATGCCGCTGGCCGAGGCCCAGGGGGCGTGGGTGGGGGACTATCTGCTCGGGGACTACGTCCTGCCGCCCTCCGGGGAGCTGCGTGCCGACATCGCCGCCGACCAGGCCGCGATGCGGGCCCGCTACGTGGCCTCCAAGCGCCACACGATCCAGGTCGATTTCGATGACTACCTGTACGCGCTCGAGAAGGAGCGCCGGGCGGGAGCCGAGCGGGCCCGTGCCCGCGGCTACGCCAGACCCGTACTGTGCCGGACTTCTGCCGTCACAACCGCTTTATAGACCGCTGCCCGATCTGCGCCCGCGAACGGGCGCAGACGGAGCCGCTGCCGGCGTCCACGGGCAGGAGCCGGCGCAGCCCGGCCCGTCCGGGCGGCGCTCGCTCACGGAGCCGTTCGGGGAGCCCCTCGTCTGAGTCGCTGCGCGTGCGCCGCGAGCAGCGGGCCCTGCAGGACGGCTACAGCTGCGAGCTGCTGCCGGGGCTGGGCTCCAGCCAGGACGCCACGCGGCTGGCCGGCGAGATCGCCTTCTCGACCGGGCGGCTGAAGCTGCTCGCCTCGGCTCCCCCGGGGCTGTACGGGCGCCTGCGGGAGCTGGCGGGCGAGGACCTCGAGCGGGCCACCTGGGGGTGCTTCCTGAGCGCCTATCTGTGCCCGCTGCAGGAGGGAGACCCGTTCGCGTCGATCGAGACGGCGCTGGCGGGCTCCGCCGGGCCCGGCGAGCCGCCGGACCTGACCGGCCTGGCGCTCGGGCCGCGCAGCAGCCACGACCCCGAGCGCGGTGCGTCCACGCTGCGGTCCTATGGGCAGTGGGCCGGGGGCTCGCAGGCCGACGCCTTCCGGGGCGACGCCGGCTGGACGCCGGAGCGGCGCTTCGAGCGCATCTTCGAGCGGCTCGCGCTGCCGGGATTCGCGCGCATGTGCCGCTATGACCTGCTCGTAACGCTCGGACGGCTGGGCCTGTATGAGCTGCGGGGAGAGGATCTGCGCCTGGGCTCCGGCCGGGGGGCCGGCGGCGGCGACCTGTCGCTGGCCGCCGCCAAGCGGATCTTCGCGATCGGCGATCCGCTGCTGCTCGAGCGCCGCGCCGGCGCTCTCGCGGGGGCGCTGGAGGTGCCGGTGGAAGCGCTGGATCTGGCCCTCGCCAACTGGCAGGCGGGCGAGCGGGCGACGATGGGGGTGCCGCCGCAGACGCTCGATGAGGGGGTCCTCGAGCGAGCCGGGACGGCCCTAGGCATATAGCCAGAAGTGCCGTCCACACAGGCGCCTACAGTCCGCTGGGAAATCCCTTCTTCATTCATGGGAGCCCCGATGCCACTGTGTTTCATCGAGCCTCAGGATGCGATTCGCGTGATCGTGGGATCCGTGGGTCGCGAGGCGCGCCGCCAGCTGGTCGGCGAGGTTGTGCGTGCCTGGGTCGACGCGATCCCCGAGCAGGAACTCTCGATGCACTACGCCAAGGCGATCGCCGACCTGGACGAGCAGGACCTGAACCTGTTGGCCGCCTGGCACGCCTCGCTGGAGGTGGGCCAGCCGATCGCCAACCTGGAGTTCCTGGTGGGCGTGTTCCCGAGCCTCGGCGACAACCGCCGCGAGGCGCTGAAGATCGCGGCCGGGTTTCGCGGCGAGGAAGCCTTTCAGGCGGGGGTCTCCGAGGACGAGGCGCTCGACACCGTGCTTCCACGGCTCTCCCACGAGCGCGCCGTCGAGCTCGCCAACGAGTGCATCCAGCTCTACATCTGGGACCGCCTGGGCTGCGAGAACTAGACTGGGGCTCGATGGCAGATCCATCGCAGCCACCGCGCCAGGACACCGGCGCCCCCGCGCCCGCCACCTCGACGTCCACCGCCTCGTCTCTCGGACCGCCGGCCGAGCAGGTCAGCACCGCGGGCGGATCGTTCGGAGGGCCCCAGCAGCAGCAGGCCGGCGAACCCGCCTCTCGGCAGGGGCCATCCGCCGAGGTGTCGTCCGTAGAGCAGGCCGAGGCCGGCCCCGCGACGCCCGGGGAGCGGGCGCCATCCGCCGACGGAGGCTCGGGATCGGCTCCCAGCGAGGAGGATGTGCTGGACGCCCTGTCCAACGTGATCGACCCCGAGCTGGGCCTCGACTTCGTCGAACTGGGTCTGATCTACGGCGTCGAGTTGACGGGCGGGGACGTCCGTGTGACCTTCACCCTCACCACCCCGGCGTGCCCGATCGGACCCAGCGTGACCGAACAGATCGAGGAATTCGTGGGCGAGCTGGAAGGGGTCACAAACGTCTCGACAGAGATGGTCTTCGTCCCCCCGTGGTCGCCGGAGCGGATGTCCGAGGACGCGAAGTTCGCGCTCGGGTTCTAGACGGTCGCCGTCTGCTGCTCGCGAGCGAGCCTGATCAGCGTCTGCAACTCGGAGGAGATGTTCTCGGCGATCGTGTCGATGTCCGGTAGGGCGTCGAAGTCGCCCAGCAGACCGAAGTTCATCTGGCCGTTGTAGGACATGATCGCGATCGCCATCGCGTGGTTTTCCGGCAGGAAGGCGACCGGGATCGCCTGCAGCATCTCCCTGCCCAGGACATAGAGCGGGAACTGAGGGCCGGGGACGTTGGTGACGATCAGGTTGAAGAGCCTGGTGGAGAAGTTCAGGCGGGAGGCCTGCGCGAGGATCGTGGGCGGGGCGAAGTTCTGGGCCCCGGAGATGACCTCGGCGCCGACGGCCTGCTTGGACTCCTTCAGGCCGTCCATCGCGTTGGAGACGAAGCGCAGGCGATTGAGCGGGTCGGCGATGTAGATCGGCAGCGGGCCCCGCATCACCACGATGCGGTTGCCCCCGTCGTGCTCTCCCTCGTGGCGGACCGAGACGGGCACCAGCGCCCGCATCTCGACACCCTCGGTACGCCGCCCCCGCGAGATCAGCCACGAGCGCAGGGCGCCGGCCACGACCGCCAGCACGACGTCGTTGACGGTCCCTCCGAAGGCGTTCTTGACGGTCTTGAAGTCCTCCAGCTCGTTGGTCACGGCGATGAACCGCCGGTGGGGCCCGATCGGGACGTTCAGGGGCGTTTCGGGCGCCGGGTTGAGGCCGGCCCAGATCAGCTCCCCGATGCCCTCCGCGGCTTCGCGGGCGCGGTCCAGCGCCCACTCGGGGTGGGCGAGGGCCGTGAAGGCCCCCTCCAGCAGCGAGACCCCGGCGCGGAACGCGCCCTCCAGGCCGGTGGCGAGCAGGGCCACGGTGCCCGGCTCCGGGTGTGGCTGCCAGGCGGCGCGACCGGACGGCAGGGGGGTGGGCTCGGGGGACAGGTCGAAGAGCACCGTCGCCAGGTCCACGCCCGCGATCCCGTCGATCAGGGAGTGGTGGGTCTTGGTGATCAGCGCGAAGCGGTTGTCCTCCAGGCCCTCGATCAGCCACATCTCCCACAGCGGCTTGGTTCGGTCCAGCTGCTGGGAGAAGATGCGGGCCGTCAGGTCCTGCAGCTGATCCATCCCTCCCGGAGCCGGCAGGGCGGTGTGGCGCACGTGGTACTCGAGATTGAAGTCGGGGTCGTCCACCCACACCGGGCGTCCGCTGTCGACGGCCGTGTGGGCCAGCTTGTGGCGGTAACGGGGAACCAGGTGCAGGCGCCGGCGGATCTGCTCGAGGAACTCGTCCATCGACGGCGGGGGCCCCTCGACGATCGTGAGGCCGCCGATGTGCATGTGCGAGACGGGGCCCTCCTGGTGCAGGAAGGAGGCGTCGACTGGGGTCAGCCGATCGAGGTGGCGCTGCGGCACGGGCTTAGAGTAGCTCGCCCGCGCCTACAATGATGTCCGTGGCGAACACGGTCGAGAAGCTGCTGCTCGCAGCCCCCCGCGGCTATTGCGCAGGCGTCGACCGGGCCGTCCAGACGGTCGAACGGGCCCTGGAGATCCACGGTGCCCCCGTGTATGTCCGCAAGGAGATCGTCCACAACAAGCACGTCGTGGAGGCCCTGCGCGAGAGCGGCGCGATCTTCGTGGACGAGCACACCGAAGTGCCCGAGGGGGCCGTGTGCGTGTTCTCGGCCCACGGCGTGTCCCCGAGCGTCCGTGAGGGGGCCGAGAAGCGGAGCCTGCACACGATCGACGCCACCTGCCCGCTGGTCACGAAGGTGCATCGTGAGGCGGTCCGCTTCGCCAACGACGGCTACACGATCGTGCTCGTGGGCCACGACGGCCACGAGGAGGTGGAAGGCACGATGGGGGAGGCCCCGGAGCGGATCGTGCTGGTCCAGAGCGAGCAGGACGTGGACGAACTCGAGGTCGAGGACGCCGAGCACATCGCCTATGTGACCCAGACGACCCTGGCGGTGGACGAAACCGCCTCGATCATCGCCCGCCTGCAGGAGCGCTTTCCCAGCATCGTGGGTCCGCGAACCGACGACATCTGTTACGCCACCACCAACCGCCAGGCGGCCGTCAAGGACATGGCCGGACTATGCGATGTGCTGCTCGTGATCGGCTCTCGCAACTCCTCGAACTCCAAGCGACTGGTGGAGGTCGCCCGCGACCTCGGCACCGAGGCCTACCTGATCGACAACGTCGGGGAGGTGCAGGAGGCGTGGCTCCAGGGGGTCCGGGTGGTCGGCATCTCCTCGGGCGCCAGCGCACCCGAGAACCTGGTCGTGGAACTGGTGGACTTCTTCCGCGAGCGCGGCGTGAGCGACATCTCAGAGCACGAAGTCAGCCGCGAGGACGTCCGCTTCATGCTCCCCAAGCAGATCCGCGAACACGCCCCCGCCTAGCCGGGCGGCGGCGCAGCGTCGCGCCCCCGCCGGAGCGGGGGACGCGCCGGCGGTGTTCTCAGGAGTGGGCCGAGAAGCTGGTCGAGCCGCTGCACTCGGCGGCTTCGGTGCGGATCGTGCCGCTGACCTTGCTGCCGGAGAAGTGGCCCGAGATGACCTGGGTGATGGGCGCCGGGCCCACCGATTTGCTGAAGCGTTCCTGGATCGTCGCCTTGAAGGAGCCGTTCCCGGAGATCGTCGCCGGGCTCGTTTCCGCCACGTGCACCTGCTCCTGGGTGGAGCAGTAGAAGAGCGGGCGACCGAACGACAGGTGGACGCTGACCTTCTTGCCGTTGGAGGACACCTTCAGGCTGATCGAGTGGCTGACCACCTTGACCTTGTGGTGTTCGCTTTCCTGGCCCGTCGAGGACGAGCTGCCCGAGTAGGTCTTGCCCTTCAGTGCGCCGGCGAATGCGACCCCTGCGAGGGCGAGCGTGAGGGCGATGGTGAGAGCGAGTGTGCGCGAAGCCATGTGCTTGCGAGTCCTTTCGTGGTCTGAGGCCTGAATTCCTCTCCGGCGGGACGTCCGTGTCTCCGGGAGGGCGGGATTATCGCAAAGGCCTCGCCGGCGCGAGCCGGTTCCCGAGGTCCTGGGCGGATCCTTGCATGACCGGCGTCGGCTAGACCCCAGGGCGGGCGCGGCTACTCCGGCAAGTCTTGCGGCAATCGGCACAAGCGCTCGCGCCGGAGGGCTCCAGGGGGCCTGTGGGGGAGGGGGGCCGAAACGGCCGCCGATCCTGGACGGACGCGCTCCCCGGCCCAGAACGTCCAGGCTTTGCAAGGCCGCACGCTACCCCTTCCCATGCCACTCGGGCATGGTTATGATCGACCGCTCGAAGACTTGCGAGAGGCCCACTGGATGGGGCCAACGCTCATTGGAGAACCAACAGGCCGGATGGCTGACATGCAGTCGAAATCGCGATGGATCGCGCGTAGAGCTCTCCTCAGAATCGTCGCGCTGACGCTCGGAGCTGCGCTTGCGCTGGTGGTGGTCCCTGTGGCCACCTCGGCAGCGGCGATCTCGATAACAGAACCGGGTGAGGGAGCCACCACCGGACCGCTGCCCGCGTTTGCAGGGACGACCGAACTCGAACTCGTCCCGGTGACCGTCGAGATCTACGAAGGCTCAAGCGCCTCGGGCACGCCCACGCCGCTCGTGGCGCTCGGACCGAGCGGAGGCCTGTGGACCGCCGCCGACGAAAGCCCGCTGGAAGCGGGCAAATACACGGCGGTCGCCGAACAGCTGGGCGAAGAACCCAGCGGCGAACGGCACTTCTCGGTCACCACCAAACCGCCCACGGTGTCGCTCAAAGGGCCGAGCTCGCCGACCAGCGATACGACACCGTCGTTCAGCGGGAGCGCGAGCGAAACCGAACCGGTGACGGTCAAGATCTACCAGGGGACCAAAACCACGGGTAGCCCGGCAGCCACCGCGGAAGCCACGGTTAAAAGCGGGAAATGGGGCCCGGTCGCGTCCGCTCCGGCCCTCGCCGAAGGCCAGTACACGGCCATCGCGTCGGAGCCGAGCTCGCTCGGCAACGGCGAAGGCGAAAGCCCGCCCGTGAGCTTCAAGGTGGAAACGAAATCGCCGACGGTGACGCTGGAAACGCCGCCAACCCCATCGAAAAGCCGCTCGCCGTCGTTCACCGGGACCGCCAGCGCGGAAACCCCGGTCGTGGTCGAGATCTACGCAGGCACCAAAGCCGAAGGGTCGCCGGTCTCGGAAGCCACCGCCTCGGGCCCGGCCGGGACCTTCACGACCGGAGCCGCCAGCCCGGCGCTGGCGACCGGCGACCACACCTACACGGCCGTCGCCACGCAGGAAAGCCCGGCCGGCCTGAAAGAAGGGGAATCAAAAGAAGTCACGTTCGTGGTCGACACCGAAGTGCCGAAAGTCAGCCTCGAGACGCTCAACCCGCGCTCGAGGGTGACCACACCGTTCTTCCGGGGGAAAGTCAGCGAACCCGGGACCGTGATGGTGCACGTGTACGCGGGCAAAGAAGCGAAAGGCACGGAAGTCGCCACCTATGTAGTGGCGGCTCCCGACGCGAGCGTCAAGTGGGAAGTGCAGGCCTCGCCCGCGCTCGCGAATGGGCTCTACACGGCCCAGGCGACCGAGCAGGGCGCGCTCGGGAACGGGATCGGCAAGAGCGAAACGCGGAGCTTCGAAATCGAAACAGAACCTCCGGAAGTGACGATGAACGCGTTGCCCGCGCGCTCGAACGTCAAGGAACCAACCTTCAGCGGCTCGGTCAACGAACCCGGCACGGTGACGGTCCACGTGTACCCGGGCAAAGAAGCGAAAGGCACCGAAGCCGCGACATATGAAGTGACCGAGGCCGCCGCGGGCGAATGGGAAGTCACGGCCTCGCCGGCGCTCGGGGACGGGACCTACACGGCGGTCGCGACCGAGCCGAGCGCCATCGGGAACTCGCCCGGAAGAAGCGAACCGCGGACCTTCCAAATCGACACCCACACGCCCGAAGTCACGCTCGAAGGCGTGCCCACCCCGTCGAACAACACCAACCCCTCCTTCAGCGGGACCGCGAGCGAAACCAAGAACGTCACGGTCAAGGTCTACAAAGGCCCGACGGCCACGGGCTCCCCGGTCGCGACGGTCGAAGGGGCGGTTTCGGGTAGCCACTGGAAAACCCCGAGCCTCGCGACCACGCTCACGACCAACACGTACACCGCCGTCGCCGGTGAGCCCAGCTCGATCGGGAACGAAGAAGGCCACAGCGAACCGGTCACCTTCGAAGTCAACACCAGCTCGCCGGTAGTGACCCTGGCGACGCCGACGACGCCCTCCAACAACCGCACGCCCGCCTTCACGGGGAGCGCCAGCGCCAACACCGAAGTCGTGGTCCACATCTACGAAGGCGCGAAAGCCGCGGGCACGCAGGTGGCCACGGCGACCGCCACGGGCACCGAAGGCGCCTGGAGCTCGGCGGCGGCCGGTCCGGCCCTGCTGACCGGCAAACACACCTACGCCGCGATCGCGACCCAGGCGAGCCCGCTCGGCAATCCGGAAGGCAAATCCAACGAAGTCACGTTCGTCGTCAACACCAACCCGCCGACGGTGACCCTGAAAGCGATCCTCACGCCCTCAAACGACACCACGCCAACGCTCGAAGGCACCGCCACCGGCTCCAGGAAGGTCGCGGTCAAGATCTACAAAGGCACCACCGCCACCGGCTCTCCGGTGGCCACGGCCGAAGCCGAAGTCGCGTCGGGCAAATGGGGGCCCGTGAGCTCCACGACGCTTCCCGGAAACGGCACCTACACCGCGCAGGCCGAACAGGAAAGCGCGATCGGAAACGGGCCCGGGAAGAGCGAAACGCAGACCTTCTTCGTCAACACGAGCCCGCCGGAAGTGACGCTGAACTCGATCGAAACGCCATCCAAGAACCAGAAACCGTCGTTCAGCGGCACTGCCAGCGAAACCGAACCGGTGAGCGTCGAAATCTTCGAAGGCGAAACAACGGAAGGCACGCTGGTGCAGACGGTGCCGGCGAGCGTCACGAGCGGTAGCTGGGGCCCCGTCAGCGCGAGCACGCTCAAAAACGGCACCTATACGGCTGTCGCGAGCGAGCCGAGCTCGCTGGGCAACAAAAAGGGCCAGAGCAGCCCGATCGTCTTCGTGGTCGACACCACCTCGCCGAAGGTGACGCTCAACGCGCCGGCGAGCCCCTCCAACGACCAGACGCCGGTCTTCACGGGTTCGGCCAGCGCCACCACCAACGTCGTGGTCCACATCTACGAAGGCTCCGAAGCGAAAGGCACCCAGCTGGCGAGCGCGACCGTCAAAGGCAGCGCCGGCGCCTTCACGACCGGCGAAGTGGGCCCGGCCCTCCCGAGCGGCAAACGCACCTTCGCGGCCCAGGCCACCCAGGAAAGCCCGCTCGGCAACCCGGAAGGCAAATCCAACGTGGTCACGTTCGTCGTGAACACGAATCCGCCGACCGTGACGCTGAACGCGATCACGACCCCTAGCGGCGACACGACCCCTTCCTTCAGCGGCACGGCGAGCGAAACGCGCGGCGTGGTCGTCAAGGTCTACAAAGGCTCCGAAGCCAAAGGGACGCCGTTCGCGGTCACCGAAGAAGCCCCGGTGGCGTCCGAAAAATGGGGCCCCGCGAGCTCCACGACGCCGCTGGTCGAAGGCGAATACACAGCCGTCGCGTCCGAGCCGAGCAGCCTCGGCAACGCGGAAGGCAAGAGCGCGGCGATCAAATTCGTGGTCATCACCAAGCCGCCCACGGTGACTCTGAACGAAGTCGAATCGCCGTCCAAGGACACCACGCCGTCCTTCAGCGGCACCACGACCGACACAACAACCGTAAGCGTCAAGGTCTACAAAGGAACGAAAGCCGAAGGCACGGTGCTGGAAACGCTCGAAGCCACGCCGAAAAGCGGCAGCTTCTCGACGGCGGCACTGAAAAAAGAACTCCCTGACACCGTCTATACCGCCGTGGCGACGGAGTCCAGCTCGCTCGGGAACGCTCCGGGGACGAGCAACGCGGTCACCTTCGTCGTCGACACCAGCCCGCCGACGGTGAAGCTTGCCGCGGTGCCGACGCCGTCCAGCAACACGACGCCCTCGTTCAGCGGGACCGCGAGCGAATCCGAACCGGTGACCGTCAACATCTACAAAGGCGCCAAAGCCGAAGGCACGGTGGTGGCGAGTGTGGGAGCCGAAGTCAGCTCCCGCAACTGGGGCCCGGTCGCGCTCACCAAAGGGCTCGGCAACGGCGAATACACCGCCCAGGCGGTCGAGCCCAGCTCGATCGGCAACGGACCGGGCAAAAGCGAACCGCGGACCTTCGTGGTCAACACCAAACCGCCGGAAGTGACGCTGGCCGCCGTGCCGACTCCGTCGAACGACACGACGCCCTCCTTCAGCGGGACCGCGAGCGAATCCAACCCGGTGATGGTGAAGATCTACACAGGCTCGAAAGCCGAAGGCTCACCTCTGGAGAGCGTGGAAGCGCCTGTCTCCGGCGGCAAATGGGGCTCCGTCAACGCCTCGCCCGCGCTGACGAGCGGGACCTACACGGCGATCGCGGAAGAGAACAGCTCGCTCGGGAACGGCTTCGGCAAGAGCGAAACGCGGACGTTCGTCATCAACACGCTCCCTCCGGAAGTGACGTTGAACCCCGTCACCTCGCCGTCGAACAACACCAAACCGTCCTTCAGCGGGACCGCGAGCGAAACGCTGCCGGTTACGGTGAAGATCTACAAAGGCCCCGAAGTGACGGGCTCACCGGTGGCCACCGCCGAAGGGACCCTCAAAACGGGCAAATGGGGCCCCGTGAGCTCCACGACCGAACTGACGGGGGGCACCTACACGGCGATCGCCGAAGAGGTCAGCTCGCTCGGGAACCCCACCGGCAAGAGCGAAACCCGCACCTTTGTCGTCAACACGAACGCTCCGGAAGTGACCTTGAACGCCGTCCCCACGCCGTCGAACGACACGACGCCGTCCTTCAGCGGGACGGCGAGCGAACTGCTGCCCGTGACGGTCCGGGTCTACAAAGGCACGAAAGCCGAAGGGTCGTCCGTGGCCACCGCGGAAGCGGGCGTGCTACTCGGCAAATGGGGTCCGGCGACCTCCTCGCCGGGGCTGGGGAGCGGGACCTACACGGCCGTCGCGGAAGAGGCCAGCGCGCTCGGCAACCCGACCGGCAAGAGCGAACCGCGGACGTTCGTGGTCAACACCAAACCGCCGGAAGTGACGCTCGCCGCGGTGCCGACTCCGTCGAACGACACGACGCCGTCCTTCAGCGGGACGGCGAGCGAATCCAATCCGGTGATGGTGAAGATCTACGCCGGCTCGAAAGCGGAAGGGTCAACTGTGGCCACCGCGGAAGGGACGGTCAAAGCGGGCAACTGGGGCCCGGTGAGCTCCTCGACGGTGCTCACGAGCGGTACCTACACGGCCGTGGCGGAAGAGAACAGCTCGCTCGGGAACGGCTTCGGGAAAAGCGAAACGCGGACGTTCGTGATCAACACCGTGCCGCCGGAAGTGACGCTCGCCGCCGTGCCGACGCCATCGAACAACGTCAAACCGGCGTTCAGCGGAACGGCGGGCGAAACACTGCCGGTGACGGTCAAGATCTACAAGGGCACGGAAGCGAAAGGCTCGCCGGTCGCCACCGCCGAAGGCACGGTCAAAACCGGCAAATGGGGCTCGGTGACCTCCTCGACGCCGCTCACCACCGGCATCTACACGGCCGTCGCCGAAGAGGAAAGCTCGCTCGGGAACCCGAACGGAAAAAGCGAACCGCGGACCTTCGCGATCAACACCGAACCGCCCGAAGTGACGCTGGCCGCGGTGCCGACCCCGTCGAACGACACGACGCCGTCGTTCAGCGGGACTGCCAGCGAATCCAACCCGGTGACGGTCAAGGTCTACAAAGGCACCGAAGCGAAAGGCTCGCCGGTTGCCAGCGCAGAAGGAACAGTGTCGGGGGGCAAATGGGGTCCCGTCAGCGCCTCGCCCGAACTCAAAAGCGGGACCTACACGGCGGTGGCGGAAGAGGACAGCTCGCTCGGAAACGGCTTCGGCAAGAGCGAAACGCGAACCTTCGTGGTCAACACCGAACCACCGGAAGTGGCGCTGACGCCGATCAAATCTCGCTCCAAGGTCACGAAACCGACGTTCCACGTGAAAGTGAGCGAAGTTGGGACCGTGACCGTACACGTGTACCCGGGCAAAGAAGCGAAAGGCACGGAAACCGCGAAATACACGGTGACGGCGACCGCGCCCGGGGATTGGGAAGTGGTGGCCTCGCCGGCGCTCGCGAACGGGACCTACACGGCGATCGCCACCGAGCCGAGCGCGCTCGGCAACGCCGACGGCAAGAGCGAAACGCGGACCTTCGAAGTCGACACCGAACCGCCGGAAGTGACCCTCAATCCCGTGACCACGCCGTCGGACATCACGAAACCCGCCTTCAGCGGAACGGCCAGCGAATCGCTGCCGGTGACGGTCAAGATCTACAGTGGCTCGAAAGCCGAAGGCTCGCCCGTGGCCACCGCCGAAGGCCCGGTCTCGGGCGGCAAATGGGGCGCCGTCAGCTCCTCGACGACGCTCACGAGCGGGACCTACACGGCGGTGGCGGTGGAGCAGAGCTCGCTTGAAAACGCGGCCGGCGAAAGCGCGCCCGTCACGTTCGTGATCAACACGAGCCCGCCGGAAGTCGCTATCGAACCGCCGCCCCCGACACGGTCCAACGTCAGCAAACCGACCTTCAAAGGGACCGCCAGCGAAGCCGGCACGGTCACGGTCCACGTCTACAAGGGCTCCGAAGCGAAAGGCGAAGAAGCCGCCAAATTGACCGCCACGGTCGCGGAAGGCAAATGGACGGCGAGCGTCACGGGCACCCTGCCGGACGGCAAATACACCGTCCAGGCGACCGAGCCCAGCGCGATCGGGAACGGGCCGGGGTCGAGCGCGGCCGACCACTTCGAAGTCTTCACGAGCCCGCCGACGGTGACCATGGAAGCGCTGAAGGAACGGTCGAACGAAAGCAAACCGACCTTCAAAGGGACGGCGAGCGAACCCGGCGTCGTCACGGTCCACATCTACAAGGGCAAAGAAGCGAAAGGCACCGAAGCGACCAAATTGACCGCGACCGTGGGGTCCAAAGGCGAATGGTCGGTCTCGCCGGCGACGGCGCTCGCGGACGAAACCTACACCGCGGTCGCGTCCGAGCCGAGCGCGATCGGGAACGAACCGGGCGAAAGCAAACCGAGCACCTTCATCGTCTTCACGCGACCGCCGACCGTGATGATGACCCAGGGCCCGAAAGAACGCTCGAACGTCAAACTTCCGGCGTTCGAAGGAGAAGCCAGCGAAACCGAACCGGTGACGGTGCACATCTACGAAGGGGTTGGGACGTCCGGGACAGAAGTCGCCTCGCTGCCGGCGACCGTCTCCGGCGAACACAAGTGGCACGTGACCGCGTCCACGCCGCTCGCGGACGGGAAATACACCGCCCAAGCGACTGAGCCAAGTTCGCTGGGGAACGCGACCGGCAAGAGCGAACCGGCCCAGACGTTCGAAGTCTTCAGCAAACCGCCGACGGTGACGCTGGAACCGCTCGACGCCCGGTCGAACAAGAACGAACCCAAGTTCAAGGGCACCGCCAGCGAACCGGGCACCGTGACCGTGCGCGTGTTCAAGGGCAAAGAAGCGAAAGGCACCGAAGCGGCGAAACTGACGGCGACGGTGGGGGCCAAAGGCGAATGGTCGGTCTCGCCGACGACGCCGTTGCCGGACGAAACCTACACAGCAGTGGCATCCGAGCAGAGCGCAATCGGCAACGAAGAAGGCAAGAGCGAACCGCGGACGTTCGAAATCTTCACGAAGCCGCCGACGGTGACAATGGAAGCGCCGAAGGAACGGTCGAAGGAAAACCAGCCGATGTTCAAAGGCACCGCCAGCGAACCGGGTCAGGTGACGGTGCACATCTTCAAGGGCAGAGAAGCAAAAGGCACCGAAGCCACGAAACTCACGGTGACGGTGGGGCCAAAAGGCGAATGGTCGGTCCAGCCCGGGACCGCCCTGCCGGACGAAATCTACACGGCCGTGGCGACCGAGCCCAGTGCGATCGGAAATGGAGAAGGGGAAAGCAAACCCCCGCGGACGTTCGAAATCGACACGAAACCCCCGGAACTGAAATGCACCGAACCGCAGCCGAAATCCGGCAACACGACACCGGCCTTCAGCGGTACCTCCAACGAATCCGCGACCATTATCGTGCGAGTCGTGGCTGTCGAAAGCTCCGAAGAAGTGGCGACGCTCGAAGCACATCCGACGGGCTCAGGAACGAGCTTCTCGTGGACCACTGCCCACGTGAACCCAGAACTGCTCGACGGCTCCTACAAGGAGGTGGCCACACAGAACAGCAGCATCGGGAACGCGGCGGCCTCCTGCAGCCACGAATTCGAAGTGGCCCCCGTCCCGACGGTGTTCCTCAACTCCGTCCCGTCCCCAACGAACGTTACGGCACCGTCGTTCTCTGGTACGACGAGCGAAAAGGCGCCAGTGCACGTCGTCATCTACGAAGGTGTCGCGCCCGAAGGAATCACCGCCACCACGGTGGAAGGTCAGGTCACCGGCAGCACCTGCACCTTGAAAGCACCATGCAAATGGTCCGCCACCCTCACGACCCCGCTGTTCACGGGCCAGGCAGACCACGTCTACACGGCGGTCGCGGAGCAGAAGAGCACCATCACCGGGCGGGAAGGCGTCAGCGAACCCCAGAGCTTCGAAATCGACACGAGGCCCCCACGGGTGGCGATCGCGCAGATCGGGCCGCAAGTGGGCGAACCTGGAGACCATCCGACGCTGACCGGGACGGCGACCGATCCGAAGGAAGAGGTCACTGTGCGCCTCTACTCGGAACACGAATCGAAAGTCGAAGAAGTCGCCTCCATGAAAGCGGCTGCGAGGGGCGGTGAATGGGCGGTCCAGGTTCCGAGTGTGCTCAAAGAAGGGAAGTACACGGCCCTCGCCACGCAGCCGAGCTCGCTCAAGAACCCGGAAGGCAAGAGCCTGCCGATGACCTTCGAAGTAATCACCAAGCCACCGGTGGTCACACTGAGGGATGTCCCCAGCCCGACGAGCGATGCGTCGCCGTCCTTCAGCGGCACTGCGACAGACCCGAAGGAAAAGGTGGTGGTGCGTGTGTACGCGGGGTCGCAGGCCGAAGGCACGCCGGTGGCCAGCATCGAAGCCGAAGTGGAAAACGGACAGTGGTCCTCGGCGACGCTGGCGGCGAACGAAGGCGAGTCGCTGCCGGACGGCGAATACACAGCGATTGCCGAACAGAAGAGCTTCTTGAAAAACAAGCCCGGCACGAGCCTGCCGGTCCCGTTCACGGTCGAAGTTCAGTCGCCCTCGGTTTCCGAAGTCAAGTCGTCGACCAACCACACCGCCGCGATCATGAATGCGACCGTGAGCGCCAACGGGGGCCGCCTGAGCGTATGCCGCTTCGAATACGGCACCACCACCGGGTACGGCAGAGAAGGCCAGTGCGGATACTTCCAGGGGAGCGCCGGCCCCGAGAACGCGGGGTGCGCCTTCAAACCGCCCCCCGCCGAAGAAGCGGGTTGTGAATTCCCGCTCGACCGCCCGGTGCCGGTGTTGGCCAAGGCTAGCCGCCTCACCCCCGGGACCACGTACTTCTTCCGCATCGTCACCGAAAACGAGCACGGCAACGGCAACCAGGGGGTAGGGGAAGGGTCCTTCCAGACGGCGCCTCCGGAAGTGGTCGAAGAAACGGGCACCCAGCAGACGAAAACCTCGCAGACGGGCACCACCACGGGCCCGAGCGATGCCGTGCTCGCCGCCAAGATCGTCAAGGAGCTGGCTCCGAGCGGAAAGAACGCCTCGATCTCGAAGCTGCTGAAGAACGGCGGCTACGGGCTCGCATTCAAGCTCCAGGCGGGCGGAACCGCGATGATCGGCTGGTACTACCTGGCGAAGGGTGCGAGCCTGACGAAGAAGTCCGCCAAGGGCCCGAAGCCGGTGCTCGTGGCCGCCGGCAAAGCGACCGTCTCGGCCTCGTCGGGGGCGACCGTCAAGCTCGGCCTTACGCTGGCGGGCCGCAAGCTGCTGAAGAGCCTCGGCAAGGTCAAGCTCACGGCCAAGTGCACCTTCACGCCGAGCGGCAAGACGACGCCGATCGTGAGCTACCAGGCCTTCACGCTCAAGCGCTAGATCGCCGAGCTCTCGAGGTCCGGCACCCGCAGGGGCGAGCCATCCGGGCGGAGGTTTAGGGTGTGCCGATCGGGGAACCGCCCTGGGCCAAAAACCCCGCAATTTGCGGGGTTTCTGCCGCTCAAAGGGACCCCGAAGTGATAGACAACAGGATCGACATGCCCGCGGGGGAGAGCCCATTGGGGCTGGTTCTCCAGAGATCCGCTTCGGGAAGTTCCGGAGCAGCGGGTTGCCAACGAAAACAGTCCACTGGAGGAACTAATGACTAGTGTCATGGAAAGACGCAACCTCGTGGCGGGTCTCGCGATATTCATCGTCGCAATCTTCGCCCTGTCGGGTACGGCGTCAGCGCACCTGGCCCATCACAAGCGGGCGAAAACGAACACCGAGGCGACCGACCCCACAACGCCGGAAACCTGCGTGGTTCACGCGCTTCCGTCGTCGTTCATGGACCAGGGCGAGTTCGGCAACGCTTCCAGCGTCGCCGACATCGTCGAAGTCGAGTGCGAAGAAGTCTACGCCGAGAAGACCGTGACCATCAGCGCAAACGAGCTCTACAGCCGCTGTGACAAGCGCCTGTGGTGGACCGAACCGAGTGAGTTCGATCCGACGAGTGGGCCAAGCACCACCGTGACGCTCGACAACGACGGCAACGCGACCGCCGTCTTGTTCGGCGGACCTTCGTGCGCGGCAGGCGAAAGCCTCATCTCCGCTCACCTCGACGTCGCTCCGTTCACGACCGCGGTCACCGGCTTCACGGTCTTGCCGCCGCGGCCGACCGAACCGGGCGTGTACGCCACGCCGGCGAAAAAGGTCGAGGGCGAGGTCAACAGCGACGTGGCGACGATCGTTCAGGTCGAGTTCCCGCCCGTGTTCGCTGAGGAACCGGTAAACATCAACGCGTCTCAGCTCTACTCGCGCTGCCACGTGGACCCGAAACTGGAGTTCGTCGAAGTGACCACCGGGGGGCCACGCATCAAGACCGAGGAGAGCGAAGAAACGACCGACGTGATGCTCGACAACGACGGCAACGCGTTCCTCGTGCTGATCGGCGCCAACTCGTGCGCTTCAGGCAGCAGCATGATCGAAGCCAGCCTCGAAAACGCTCCGTACACGACGTACACCACGGAGTTCGAAGTCGAAGCACCCCGTCCGACCTTCCCCGAATAGGGCGGGCAGACGGACGCTGGGTAACCGTCCCAGCAGCTGAGTAGCGAGGGGCCCCGGGATGACCTCCCGGGGCCCCTTTTTCTGGGCTCCCGGGCCGTATGCGCCGCGAACTCAAGCAGGGTTCGGGTCGCCGCTTGACAGCCCTCCGCAGAGGCCCTAAGGTCGCTGTTGGAGACGCTCCCCAGGGCTGGCGACCAAGACTCAAGGAGGAAGCTTGTCGGCATCATCCCTGCCCGTCGGTGTGCGCCGGCGCGTCATTTTTCTGCTGACCGTTTTGAGCGGTCTCGTCGTGCTGCTCGGAGTCGCTGCCCCGCTTGCCTCCGCAGAACCGGCCTACGACGTCGAACCGCCCGAAGTGGAAGTCGCCCCGGGCTCACGACTGGTTTGCTCCCCCGGCAGCTGGGAAGGCGCAGGCATCAAATTCACGTTCACATGGCTGCGGGACGGGTCGGTGATCCCGACGACCGGGAGAGTGCCCGCTGAATACATCCTCGGGAGCGCCGACAAGGGCCAGATCTTCACGTGCATCGTCAAGGGCACCAACAGCGAAGGCTCCGAAGAAGAAGAAAGCTGGAACGCGGTCGAAATACCGTGCGGAGGCTGCACGGGCAAAGCACCCCTTCCCACGGCCCCGCCTGAAGTGTCGGGGTCGGCGAAAGCGGGCGAAGCGAAAGTCGGCGAAACGCTCAAATGCGAAAAGGGCACCTGGACGGGTACGCCGCCGCCGACCTACACCTACGAGTGGCTCCGCGAAGGAGCGGTGATCGAACCGGCGACCGCGGTCAACAGCTACACGGTCCGCTCGGAAGACCAGGGCTTCTCGCTCGCGTGCAGCGTGACGGCGACGAACTCCGCCGGGTCCGCGTCCAAGCAGAGCAGCAACACCCTGAAAGTCAACGGTACAGCGCCGTCGGACGTGACGCTGCCGCGCGTGGAAGGCACGGGTGCGGTGGGTCAGCAGCTCACCTGCAAACCCGACAACTGGAACGGGGCACCACCGCCGGCCTTCACCTACAAGTGGCTGCGCAGCGGCAGCAAAGAAGCCGTGGGGACCGGCGCGACCTACACGATCGAAGAAGCCGACCGGCTGCACGGGCTCTCGTGCGAAGTGACGGGCGAAAACCCCTATGGGAAAGCCACCGTCAAAAGCGAAAACGAAGTCGCAGTTCCCGGCACCGCGCCCCGGAACACAGAACTGCCAAGAGTCGTCGGCGCCGGGCAAGTGGGCACGAAACTCACCTGCGAACCGGGCAAATGGTCAGGAGTTCCAACCCCGGAAATCACGAAATATCAATGGCTTCTCGGCAACGAAACGATCCCGGGCGCGACCAGCGCCAACTACACGGTCGCCAGCGAAGACGCCGGGCGGTCGATCTCGTGCCAGGTGACTGCAAAGAACTCGCTCGGCGAAGCGGTCAGCGCCAGCAACCCACTGCCGATCGGCGGGAACTCCAGCACGGAAACGCCTCCCGAAATCAGGACACTCCCGACTGTGTCCGGTGAACGGTCCCTCGGCAACACCCTTACGTGCTCCACTGGCACATGGAGCACCGAACCGCCGGTCGAAAAATACTCCTACGAGTGGATCCGGGAAAACAAAGTCCTCGCCACCACGCCCAGCTACAAAGTTGCGACTGCCGATCTGGGCACGCAGCTCACCTGCCAGGTAGCTGCCAGAAACGCTATGGGGACCGGACGCGCGAACAGCGAACCGGTTCTGATCAAAGGCGTCAAGCCTGAAGTGACGAGCCTGCCGACCATCAGCGGCGCCGCTGTGGTTGGCGAAACGCTCACGTGCTCCGCTGGAACCTGGAACGCAGCCCCCAAACCGACCTTCAGCTACCAATGGCTCGGCGGCACCTTGACGGGGTCCGGGAACAGCTACGTGATCCAGAAGAACGACAAGGGTCGCCAGTTGGTGTGCGAAGTGACCGCCACGAACGTCGAAGGCAGCACCAAAGCCAAGAGCGCGGCGCTCGAAGTCCCCGCGATCCCTCCGAGGGTCGTCAAACCTCCGACCATCTCGGGGGGCTCCTCGCCGGCGGTTGGCACGGTGCTGACCTGCAGCAGCACGTGGTCCGGCGAACCCGAACCTACGATCACCTACCGATGGCTGACGGACGGCGGGCCGATCGAAGGCGCGACCACCAACACCTACACCGTCAGGAAGTTCGACGAGGGGCATCTGCTCGCCTGTGAAGTGACCGCGAGCAACCCCGCGGGGACAGAACATGCCACGAGCCCGCGCGTCCACGTGCCCGGCAGCCCGCCCGAAGACGTGGAACCGCCGACCGTCACCGGCGTGCCACAGGTCGGCGAAACGTTGACCTGCAGTCCGGGGCTGTGGCGCGGCAAGCCCTCTCCGACGCTCACCTACCAGTGGCTGATCAACGACCAGGAAGTCCCAGGGGCGACCGAACCGACCTTCGTTACGGAAGCGGATGACCTCAACGCGAACGTGTCCTGCGAAGTGATCGCGACGAACACCGAAGGAAGCAGCGAAGCGTGGAGCGAAAACGCCCCCCAGATCACTCCCCGGACGGTCCGTAAACTCGAAGTGCTTCCGAGCACCCCGTTCGAAAAGCAAGGGCCCAAGCCGCCCACCGCCGCCCAGATCCTCGCCGCTCTGCAAAAGCAGCTCACGGCGGCACTGAAGGGAGCTCGCCGCAGCGGCCTGCTGAAGCACGGTTCCTACTCCTTCTCGTTCCTGCCTCCGACCGGCGGACAGCTGGAATTCCTCTGGTTTCAGAGCTCGAAGGGCTCGAAAACGAGCGCCAAGCCCAAACCGATACTGCTGGCCCGGGTACGCAGCACGTTCGGCGTCGTCTCCAAGCAGACACAGAAGCTCCGCCTGACACTCGCCGGGCGCCGCGCCCTGCAGCAATCGAAGCACCCGAAGCTGACCGTCGAGGGAATCTTCACCCCGGCCGGCGGCACGGCGGTCACCTGGTCGAAGACCGTCGTCCTCTCCGGCTAGCGCCCGGGCGATAGTCGTTTAGGCGTCTCTGACCCGCGCCGCGTCAGCTGGAGCGGATCGTGACGGTCGTGCGGGCCGCCTTACCGGCGGCCGGTGTGATGGTGGCGCTGGCGTGAAGGATGTGTGAGCGGCGAAGCAGCGTCCTGGCGGTGTGGGACAGGCGCAGGTGCACGGTGGATACGCGCCCGCCGACGACCTTGAAGGTGCCGGAGGCCAGGAGCACGTGGTGCTTGATGCCGTGGCGCTGGTGCGAGCTCGCTCCCGCTGCCATCACCACCTGCACCGTGATGCTCCCGGCGCAGGTTTTCGATCCCGCCGGGCACTTGAGGGGGATCTCGAGGCTCCCGTGGGAGTTGACCGAAAGCTCGCGGCTCGCCAGCGTGGGCGGGCCGGGGGCGGGCGGGTTGTGAGTTTCAATCGGTGGTTCGAGTCCCCCTTCGCCCAGTTTGGTCGCCGCGGTCGTGAAGGCGAGCGTGGCTCCGTAGGAGGTGCCGCCCACGCTCGACGCCACGAGCCGGTAGTGGTAGGTGGTTCCGGCGGCGAGCCCGCTGACCGAGGCCGACACCGCCGTGCCTTCTTCGGTGTTTGACGGCAGTGACGAGCACGGCGCGGAGGCTTCGAGGATCCCCGCGGAGGAGGTCCCGTATTCGAAACGGCAAGTGGTGACGGCCGAGCCGTTTGGCAGCACGACCCCGGTCAGGGTCCCGGCGCCGGTACCGGTCGCCATGGCGGATTCGGTCACGGCGCCCGGTGCTTCGGCCGCCGTGACGAAGCTGGCGTCTGCGCTCGCGCTCTTGCCGTGGACGTTCCGGGCGACCACCCTGAAGTGGTAGGTGCGGCCGGGCAGTAGTTCTGAGATCGCGGCGGACACCGCGACTGCGCTATGTCCTTCGCCGGGCAGCGTCGAGCATGGAATGGACGCTTCGTAGGCCGACGAGCGACCGAATTCGAACAGGCATTCGACGACCTTGACGCCGGAGGGGTTGACGGCCCCGTTCAGCGTCGCTTCGGTCTGTGTCACTTCCGACGCGGCGCGAGGCGTCACGACGGGGAGCTTCCAGAGCGTTGTGAACGACGCCTCTTCCCCGCGAGCGGTGCCATTCGCATTCGAGGCCGAGACGCGGTAGTAGTACGCGGCTCCTTCCGTCAGGCCACTCACCGTCGCGGATACGCTGACGTACGACGAGCTCGAGCCGGGTTCGGGTTTGCACGGCGCGCTTGATTCAAGCGATTTCGAGATCCCATATTCGAGCTCGCACGCGGTGACCGGCAGCCCGTTGGGGTCCACCCGCCCATTGAGTGTGGCGGAGGTGAGTTCCACGTTCGAGGCCGCTTCGGTGAGCACCGACGGCGCAGGCGGGGTGCCCGCGGCGGTCGTAAAGGTCTGGTCGGTGCCGCTGAACGAGTCGCCTTCGGTGGATGCCCTGATGCGGAAGTGATAGGGGGTGCTCGAACTCAGTTTGGTGAGTTGTGCCGACACGGGCACAGCCGTGACCCCTGATCCGGGAGATTTCGAACACGGCACGTGGGAGCCATACGAGATCGAGGTCCCGTATTCGAACTCGCATTCGGTGATCGGGGCCGCATTGGGATCCACCGTGGCGTTGAGGGTCGCCTGCGCCGATTCAACCGCGCTGGCCGGCTTGGTGGTCGGCACCGGCGGCGCGATTTCGGGGACGCCGTCAGGGGTCCCGAGACCGCTAGGGCCGTCATAGCCCGCCCTGGCTTCGCAGAGGTAGCTGCCGCAGTTGCCGTCAGAGCCGCTGACGACGTCGTTGAAGGCTTCTGCGTTTAGCGTTCCGTCGATATAGAGGGCGTGTGCCCCGTCAAATGAACGGGTGTAGCTGGTGCTGAGCGCCATCGTCGCCGCCACGATCGGGGTGGCCACACTCGTGCCGCCCTCGAGCGCCCACGGCGATTCGCATTTCTGTTTGCCGCAGTAGGTGTTGTAGGAGGAGACAGGGGTGTTCTGGTCGCCCACCGCGGCAATGTCGTTGTTCGTGCGGAAGGCGCAGCCGACATCGGTCTGCCAGGACGGCTTGCGTTCGTTGCTGCAGCCGCTGCCGGTACCTGAGACTTCTCCGTTTTCGACTCCATACCAGACGGTCTCGTTCCAACCGCGTTTGTTTTTTTCTGGCTTCAGCGTGGTCCCCCCGACGGCGATCACGTGGGGGTTGTCTGCCGGGATTTCCACCCTGTAGCCTTCGTCGCCCGCTGCGACCGTGATCGGAATGCCGGGGTGTTCGTAGTAGGAGACAAATGGCGCTTCGGAGCCGACCGGCGAGCCGTAGCTGTTGCTGATCTCGGTCGCCCCCAGGGCGACGGCCTCGTTCTCCGCGAAGGCGAGGTTTTCAGAGGACTCCGTGCTTGCCTCCACGAGAAGGATGTGGCAGTTCGGGCAGATCGCCGAAACCATGTCGAGATCCAGGGAGATCTCTTCTGACCATTCGGCGCTCGTGCTCGGCGGGACCGAGCCGCCATTCTGGTTGACCTTGCGGAAGCAGCCGCTCGCCGTGGTGCACGTCGAAATGCCGTAGTGGCTGCGGTAGAAGTTCATGTCTTCTTCAGCGCTGGGATCGTCGTGGGCGTCGACGATCGCGACCGTCTGTCCGCTGCCGCCGCTGGTGGATTCTTTCTGCAGGTTGTAGGCCTTGCGCAGGTCTTCGGGCGAGTAGCCACCTTCGATGCCGCTTCCGCTGAGAGCGGGGCTGGCTTCCTCGGCCGGCCCCATCGTGATGGCTCCTGCCGCCACCGGGCCACTGCGGCGCCGGCCGCGGGTGGGGTCGACGATCAGGTCGCAGTGGGCGCGCCGCGCGGCGCTGCGATCGCAGGCATAGAACGGCTGCGACCTC
Source organism: uncultured Solirubrobacteraceae bacterium (assembly GCA_963821425.1). Taxonomy (GTDB): domain Bacteria; phylum Actinomycetota; class Thermoleophilia; order Solirubrobacterales; family Solirubrobacteraceae; genus Palsa-744. The sequence continues at coordinate 72,344 of CAWGDS010000004.1, read as the reverse complement.
GAGCGGTGGTCCGCTACGTGCCTCCAGCGGGCCAGAGCACCCGACGGCACCACTCCGGCCCCGGCCAAGGACAGCAGTGCGCACGCGGCTGCGGCGCCGATCGCGCGCCTACATCTGCTGGATCCCGCGATCGGGCGATCGCGGGCACCTGGTCGCCTGGTCTTCCCTGACATCCCGCGCCCACTCACGTGCTTGCACGTATCTGATTTCGAACTTGCCGGCGTTTCGCCGGCCCGAAAAGCGACCCGCAGATTAGCATTCGCGGGGTCCTGAAACTAGGGCTGGAGGCGTCCGACCAAGCCTCCCGGGAGCGCCCTCAGCGCCGCCAGGATGATCCCGCCGCCATCGCTCCCGGACGGCGGGTCGCCTGACGGCGCCGTGGTGCAAGACCTAGTTGATGAGGATGAAGAAGCCCATGTTGGCGGGTTCTTCGATGACTTCTTCTTTTTTCGGTACCAGTTCGACTTCGAAGGTTTCGACAGTGATCTGGGTCGACACCGAGCAACCGGATTCTTCTGTCGGGCCGAGGTGGACCAATGGGGTGAGGGCGAATTCGGCTTCTTCGCCGGCGAGCGACGCCTGAACGTTCTTCGGTGTGAACGAAAGACCGCTGATGCAGTACACGCCCTTTTCTTTTATGCCCGTTTTGGGGTTTTTCGGTTCGGCCACCACTTTCGCTGTTTCGAAGGACGCGGATGGGCTTTCGACCGCTCCGGCGGCGGTGATGTGCGCGAAGGCCCCGACGCCGCCGCCCGCGCCAGTGGCACCCGTGGAGCCATTCGTCCCGGCTGCCCCCGTGGCGCCTTCTTTACCTGTGGCACCTGTGGCACCGGTCGCCCCACGTTCCCCGGTCGCGCCGACGCCCGGCCCCGTCGGCCCTTCCGGCCCTGTCGCGCCGTTCGTGCCTTTCGTGCCTGTCGTCCCCGACGGCCCCGTCGGGCCCCTGACGCCCTGGCTGCCAACGCCTTCCTTGCCCGACGCGCCCTGGGGTCCCTGTGGGCCCTGGGCTCCTGCCGGTCCGCGATTGCCCTTCAGCTTCTTGAGCACCGACGGCTTGATCTGCTTGGTCGAGCTGACGACGTAGTGCGATGCGGCCATGCTCGTCCCCGTGAGGGCGACGAATAGCGCGAGCCAAGCGATGGCGTTGCGGCGAATAGACGTGACGATACGAGCGATCATCGGGTTTCCCTGCCTCCTGCGGTAGTAGATCTTCCCTGAAGCCTTGACGCGAACGTGGGTCTTCCCTGACTCCCGAGGGTAAAGGTTCCCATAAGGTCGATGTCGCAGTTAGCGACTGCAAGGCTGCTTGCGCCGCCGCCCTGGGTCCGCGGCGGCGCGCACGCCGCCGCGCACGCCGGCGCGGCTAGCCTGATGGGCGCATGCGCACTCTGATCGTGTCCGACCTTCACCTCGGCAGCCTCACCCGCACCGACGTGCTGCGCCGCCGCGAACTGCGCGATCCACTGCTCGCGGAGCTGGAGGACGTCGATCGGGTGGTGCTGCTGGGGGACGTGCTGGAGCTGCGCCATGGTCCCGTCCGCGACGCCCTCGCCAGCTCCCGGGAGTTCTTCGAGGAGCTCGGCGCGGTGATGGCTCAGGGCGAGATCGTGATCACGGCCGGCAACCACGACCACGGGCTGGTGGAACCCTGGCTGATCGCACGCGGGCAGGAGCTCGAGCCGCCCCCGCTCGGCGTCGAGCAGCTGATCGAGCCCGCCGCCTCGCCAGCGCTCGAGCGGATCGCTGAATGGAGCGCCCCGGCCAAGGTCACGGTCGCCTACCCCGGTCTGTGGGTGCGCCCCGACGTGTACGCGACCCACGGTCACTACCTGGACTGCCACCTCACGATCCCCACCCTCGAGCGCCTGACGATGGGTGCCATGGAGCGGATCCTGGGCAAGCCCCCCGCGAGCCTGCGGGGGGCGGGCGATTACGAGTCGATCTGCGCACCGATGTTCGCCTGGCGCGACGCCGTCGCCCGCGACGAGCGCACCGGGTCCGCGCTGAACGGCATCGCCACCGTCACCGCCTGGCGGGCCCTGCGCGGCGAGAAGGCCCCGGCGGGGCCCTCCGAGGATGGGGGCGCCATCCGCGGCGCCTTCGCCGGGCGCATCCGCCGCCACGCCCAGCGGCTGCGCACCCGGGCGCTGGTGGCCGGTTTCCCGCTCGCGGTGGCAGCCCTGAACCGTGCCGGTGTCGGCCCTCTGCGCAGCAACATCTCCTCCGAGGAGCTCCGCCGGGCCGGCCTGCGGGCGATGGGAGAGGTGGCCGATCGCCTCGGCCTCGGCCAGTCCTACGTCGTCTTCGGGCACACCCACCGCACGGGTCCCCTGCCCGGCGATCCGGACGGGGAGTGGCGCTCCCCCGGCGGTGCCAGGCTGCTCAACTCGGGCAGCTGGGTACACGTGTCGGTGTTCATGACCGACGACCCCTCCCAGAACCCCTACTGGCCCGGAGGTTGCGTGGTGGTCGACGACGACGGCCCGCCGCGGGTCAAGCGGCTGCTGCAGAACTTCACCCGCGCCCAGATCGCCCCGCCCCGCAGGCGGGCGAGCGCGAGCCCGTCAGAGCCCTCGCCCGCGTCTCGATAGTTCTCGATCGGCGCCGGGACCCGGCGGCGCGCCGGGCGCGCACGCCGGCGCCGGAGCGCTAGCCGATGCTGCCGACCATCTCCAGCTGGATCAGGCGGTTGAGCTCGACGGCGTACTCCATCGGGAGCTCCTTGGTCACCGGCTCGATGAAGCCGTTGACGATCATCGCCGCGGCCTCGTCCTCGGTGAACCCGCGTGAGCCCATGTAGAAGAGCTGGTCGTCGGAGATCCTCCCGACGGTGGCCTCGTGGGCGACCGTCACGTGGGGGTTCTGGATCTGGATGTCGGGCCAGGTGTCCGAGCGCGATTCGCCGTCCATCATCAGGCCGTCGCACTGCACGCGGGCTTTGGAGCCGGCTGCGTTGTGGCCCATCTTCACGAGCCCGCGGTAGCCCATGATGCCGCCGTCCTTGGAGATCGACTTGGCGAGGATGTTGGAGGTCGTGTTCGGCGCCAGGTGCACGACCTTGGCGCCGGTGTCCTTGTGCACGCCTTTGCCGGCCACCCCGACGTTGAGGTGGTCAGCCCGCGCGCCCTCGCCCATCAGGTAGGAGCCCGGGTAGAGCATCACGTACTTGGCGCCCATCGAGCCGCCGACCCACTCGACGGTGCCGCCGGCGTCGACGATCGCGCGCTTGGTGTTGAGGTTGTAGACGTCCTTGGACCAGTTCTGGACGGTCGTGTAGCGGGCCTTGGCGCCCTCGTGCACGAAGATCTCGACCACCGCGGAGTGCATCGAGTTGACGCTGTAGGTCTGCGCGGTGCAACCCTCGATGTAGTTCACCTCCGAGCCCTCGTCGGCGATGATCAGCGTGTGCTCGAAGGTGCCCTCGCCGGCGCCCTCCATGCGGAAGTAGGCCTGCAGCGGGAGGTCGACCTTGACGCCCTTGGGCACGTACACGAACGAGCCTCCCGACCACACGGCGCCGTGCAGGGCCGAGAACTTGTTGTCCTGGGGCGGGACGCACTTGTTCATGAAGTAGCGCTGCACCAGCTCCGGGTAGCGGTCGATGGCGGTGTCCATCGAGCAGAACAGGATCCCCTGTTTGGCGTACTGGTCCTTGAGGCCCTCGTAGACGGGCTCCTGGCGCCACACGCCGACCACGCCGGCGAGGTGCTCGCGCTCGGCCTGGGGGATGCCGAGGTCCTCGTAGGTCTGCTTCATCTCGGCCGGGACTTCGTCCCAGCTGTTGTAACGGCCCGCCGTCGGGGGCGAGTAGAGCACGAGGTCGTCGAGGTTCAGGCCCGACAGGTCAGGGCCCCAGGTCGGGATCGGCTTGCGTTCGAAGATCTCGAGCGAACGGAGCCGTTTCTCGGCCATCCAGTCGGGCTCCCCCTTGATCTTCGAGAGCTCGGCGACGACCTCCCGCGAGATGCCCTGGCGCGCGGTCAGCTGGCCCTGCTCGTCCTCGACGATCGGGCTGGGCTTGGCGATCTTGGTGCTCTCAACTGTGGCCATTTGGGGTCCTCAGATGGGGGGTTTGGCGAATCCTGTGCTCTGAAGTAGGAATTGTATCGCGGGCCAGCACGGAGCTTGGGTCGCTCGCGCGGGCCAGGCGGGCGCTCATGCGGGCCACGCGTCGTCGCCGGTGACCGCCCCGCGGACGGCCTTCAGCCCCAGCAGCGCACACTTGCGCCGGGTCGCCGAGATCGGGATCCCGAGCAGCTCCAGCACCCAGTCGGCCCCGAGCTGGCCCGCCTCGGAGAGGGGCATCCCTTTGAGCTCCTCGGAGGAGATCGAGGCCGCCGCCTGCGAGATCGCACAGCCGTGGCCGTGGAAGCGCAGGTCGGCGATGCGGTCGTCCTGCACGCGGATGTGGACGCCGAGTTCGTCGCCGCAGAGGGGGTTGTGCTCGAAGGCCTCGAGGTCGTGCGGCTCGAGCTCGCCGAAGTTGCGGGGGTGCTTGTAGTGGTCGAGGATGTAGTCGCGGTAGAGGTCGTCCATCAGCCCACCCGCGCCGCTCCGGCCCCGTCGAGCGCGAACACCTCGCGGGCCCCGTGGAGGGCCGCCAGCAAGGCCTGCACGTCGCCGGGCTCGTTGTACACGCCGACGCTCGCCCGCGCGGTGGCTGACACCCCGAGGCAGCGCATCAACGGCTGCGCACAGTGGTGTCCGGCCCGGATGCAGACGCCCTCCCGTCCGAGCAGCTCGGCCACGTCGTGGGGGTGGATCCCCTCGACGGTGAAGGACACCAGCCCGCCCCGCTCGTTCGCCGTGGGAGGACCGACCGAGCGCACGCCCGGCACCTGGGCGAGGCCGTCGAGCAGCTGCGCGGTGAGCGCCTGCTCGTGCTCGCGGACCCGGTCCATGCCCAGCGACTGCAGATACTCCACGGCGGCCGCCAGGCCAACGGCCTCGGCGATCATCGGCGTGCCCGCTTCGAACTTCCAGGGCAGCTCGTTCCAGGTGGCACCCTCGAGGTCCACCGAGGCGATCATGTCCCCTCCGGTCAGGAACGGGGGCATCTGCTCGAGGATCTCGCGGCGGCCGTGGAGCACCCCGATGCCCGTCGGGCCGAGCGCCTTGTGTCCCGTCCAGCCGTAGAAGTCGGCCCCCAGCGCCGCCACGTCGACGGGCATCTGAGGCACCGCCTGGGCTCCGTCCACGAGCGTCACCGCGCCCGCCGCCCGGGCGCGGGCGACGATCTCCGCGACCGGGTTGATCGTGCCGAGCACGTTCGAGACGTGTGTGAACGCGACCATCCTCACGTCGCCCCGCTGCAGCTCCTGCTCCAGCGCCTCCAGCGAGAGCCGTCCGTGCTCGTCCACCTCGAGGTAGCGCAGGCTGGCCCCGCGCTCCTGGCAGAGGACCTGCCACGGCACGAGGTTGGCGTGGTGCTCCATCTGCGTGACCAGCACCGCGTCCCCGGGAGCCACGTTGGAGCGTCCCCAGGCGTAGGCGACGAGGTTGATGGCCTCGGTCACGTTCTTGGCGAAGATCGTCGTCTGCGGGTCCGCGCCGGTGAAGGCGGCGATCCGCCGGCGGGCTCCCTCGAAGGCCGCGTCGGCCTCCTGGGCCAGCTCGTAGACGGCGCGATGGACGTTGGCGTTGTGCTCGCGCAGGTGAGCCGCCTGGGCCTCGATCACGACCTGCGGCTTCTGCGAGGTCGAGCTCGAGTCCAGGTACACCAGCGGCCGGCCCGCGAACTCGCGCTCGAAGATCGGGAAGTCCTCGCGGACCGTGTGGCCGCCGCCGGCCGAGAGTCCTCCGCCCCTCGCCAGTCCCTTCTCAGCGGCTGGTGGCATAGGTCTCGATGTCCTCGCGCGCGCGTGCCAGCTTGTCGGCCAGCCGCGAACGCACCAGCTCCTGCAGCGGCTCGTCGGCGAGCTCGGCGATCAGCGGCTCGAAGAAGCCCTCCACGATCACGCGCACGGCCGTCGGCCGGTCGAGCCCGCGCGACTGCATGTAGAAGATCGAGGCCTCGTCGAGCTCTCCGACGGTGCCGCCGTGGGAGGCGGACACGTCATCGGCGGACACGAGCACGGACGGGATCGCGTCGATGCGGGCCTTGGGGGAGAGCATCATCGAGTGGATCTGCAGGTAGGTATGGGTCTGCTGGGAGCCGGGGTCGATCTGGATCAGGCCCTCGAAGCTCGCCCGGCTCTCACCGGTGGCGATCCCCCGCCAGTGGACGTCGCCCTCGGAGGGACCGGTCTCGTGCAGATCGACCGCGAACACGTCCAGGTGCTCGGACTCCTCGGCGAAGAACATGCCCCGGAAGGCCATCTCGCCGCCCGTCTCCGAGACGGCCAGCTCGAGGTGCTGACGCACCAGGTGCCCTCCCAGCAGGGCCGGCAGCCAGTGGCAATAAGCGTCGCGGCCGACGCCCACGAAGCGGGTGGAGACGTCGTAGACCTCGCCCGTGCCCCAGTCCTGCACCTGCGCCAGCCGGCAGCGTGCGCCGTCCTGCAGGTACATCTCGAAGGCCCCCGCGTGCAGCGCCTGGCGCTGATCCTCGGGGTACTCGCCGAAGTCCTCGGCAAGGTCGTACTCGTGCAGCGCGAACTCGCTGCCCGTCGCGCCGATCACCAGCGTGCGCCCGAACTGGGCCACCCCGGGGCGCTCGATCGCATACACGATCTCGAACGGGTCCTCCACGGCCACGCCCTCGGGCACGTACAGGAAGGCGCCGCCGCGCCAGAAGGCGGCGTTGGCGGCCTCGAGCTTGTGGCGGTCGATCGGCAGGCGCTTGGAGTACCAGCGCGAGGCGAGCTCGGTGTGCTCGCGAAAGGCCTCCTCCAGCGAGCACAGGATCACGCCGCGCTCGGCCAGCGCCGGGTCGAGCTCGACGCTCACGGTCCCGTCCGCGCCCTGCACCAGGCGCCCCGCCCGCGAGCGCTCGGGCAGCGTGCGGGTGACGATCTCCGGGAGCGTGCCCGCGGCGGCCGGGGTGCCGGCGCCGGCGCCCTGGTCGAAGGGCTCGAGCGCCTCCAGGTCGAGGTCCTGCAGGGTCGTGGTCCAGAAGCCCGAGCGCCGCCACACGGGAAGCTCCAGCCGCTCGTAGGCGGCGCGGGCGTCCTGCCGCAGCTGCTCGAGGCTACGACCTTCCCCGGCTCCGGCTCCGTGGAGGGCGTGGTAGAGGGTGGCCTCGCGGTGGCGGCCGGCCTTCACCTGCATGCCCTCGCCCCCGGCCTGCTCGCCGTCGAGGCTCTTGCGCAGCTCAGCCATCGGTGCGGCCCTGCCTGACCGGCGTGCTGCCGGGAGCGGAGGCGGGGGACATGCCGCACAACGGCCTAGACACCGTCGTCGCCGGCCAGCGCCGCCGCGCCCACCTCCTGGCGGATCTGGTCATAGCCCTCGCGCTCGAGGCGCTCGACGAGCTCGACCCCGCCCTCCAGCACGATCCGCCCGTCCATCAGGATGTGGACGAACTGCGGCTGGACGTAGTGCAGGATGCGCTGGTAGTGGGTGATGATCAGGGCTCCGAGGCCCTGCTCGTCGTGCAGCCGCTGGACGCCCTCGGCGACCGTTCGCAGGGCGTCGATGTCGAGCCCCGAATCGGTCTCGTCGAGGATCGCGATGTCGGGTTTCAGCATCGCCATCTGCAGGATCTCGGCGCGCTTCTTCTCGCCCCCGGAGAAGCCGTCGTTGAGGTGCCTGGAGGTGAACGCCCGGTCGACGTCGAGCAGCTCGACCGCGTGCTGGAGCTGGTTGCGGAACTCCTTCACCTGGATCGGCTCCTCGCGTTTGGCGTTGATCGCCATGCGCAGGAAGTTGGCCACCGACACGCCGGGGATCGAGACCGGGTACTGGAAGGCCAGGAACAGACCCGCCCGGGCGCGCTCGTGGGGCTCGGCCCCGGTGATGTCCTCGCCCTTGAAGGTGATCGTGCCCTCGGTGATCTCATAGGTCGGGTGCCCGAGCAGGGTGTTGGCGAGCGTGGACTTGCCGGATCCGTTGGGGCCCATCAGGGCGTGGATCTCTCCGCGGTCGATGTCGAGGTCCACCCCTCGCAGGATCTCCCGCTCCTCGGTGCGTACGTGTAGGTCCCTGATCTCCAGTTCGGCCATGGTCCTCCTAGGATCCGCCGCCGAGCGGCGCGATCTGTAGCGGTGACGGCGCCGGACGGGCGATCGCCGGCGTTACGAGCAGGTCCGCCAGCGTGGTTTCGCGCAGGGTCTGCACGATCGACATGCGCACCCTGGTCCACAGCAGCTTCGTCGGGCAGATGTGGTCGGCTCCGGTCTCACGCGAGCACACGATCGAGCCGTCGGGGGCCTCGGAGATGCACTCGATCGGCGCGATCGAGCCCTCGAGCGCCTCCACCACCTCGGCCATCGTGATCTCGCGGGCCGGCCGGGCGAGCAGATAGCCGCCCCGTGAGCCACGCCGGGAGTCAACCAGGCCGGCCTTGCGCAGGCGCGCGGCGAGGTGCTCCAGATAGGCGAGCGGGAGTCCGTCCTTGGCGGCGATCTCCGCCAGCGGCACCGGGTAATCACCGGCGCTGCGGGCGAGCTCCACCATCACGCGGATCCCGTACTCGGCCTTGGTTGAGAACATCATCGCTGGATTTCCTACCTGCGAGCTAGGGTATCAGCCGCTGAGATGCTGCTCGCGCTGCAGGAGGCCGATGTCGTGGGCAAGTCCCTCGGGGGTCAGCTGTTCTGTCCCGAACACCACCCGTTCGCGTCCCTGGGCGTCGAGCAGCCTCACCTCCGCGGCCGCGCCGAACGCCGCCGCGCCGGCGCTGCCGGGCACCACCCGGTATCGCCGCCAGATCTCACGCAGCCGCTGTGGCGGCCCGTCGAGGTACAGAGCCCGCCCGGACAGCGAGACCCGCTCGAGGAAGCGCTTCGCGGCGGCGGGCGGGCCGGCGGAGGGGCCGGCGTTGACGATCACCACCGGCACGGGCTGGGCGAGGTCGTCCAGTGCGCCGCGGATCTGCTCGGCGACCAGCACGCAGCTCGGCCCGCAGCCGGGGTACAGGAAGGCGAGCACCACGGGACGCCCGCGCAGCGAGCTCAGCGCCAGCGTCCGTCCGCTCTGGTCGCGCAGCGTGAAGTCCGGGGCGGGCTGCGGGGAGGGCAGCGCGGCGCCGTCGAAGGCAGTGCCCGCGGAGCTGCTTGGCACCGGCGAGTGCGGGCTCCCTCCTCCGCCGGAGGTGAGCGCCAGCACCAGCGCCACCAGCCCCAGCAGGACCGCGCCCACGAGTAGGGCCTGGCGTCGTTGGAGGCCTCCAGATGGCACGATTCGGAGGGTATGACAGCCCTTGGAAGGGCATACCCGCAGCGCTATACTTTGTGAAGTTGGTAAATCCCGACCGTGGTTTAGGAGTTTTGAGTCGATGAGCGTCTCCGGAGCCGAGCTTCTCCGCCGTGTCAAGAACCAGATCGAAGAGGTCGACCCTGCCCAGGTCAATGAGCTGATCGGCGAGGGCGTGATGATCGTCGACGTCCGGGGCACCGACGAGTTCGCCACGGGCCACCTCCCCGGCGCCAAGAACATCCCCCGCGGGCACCTCGAGTCCCGCATCGACACCGCCGTCCCCGACCGCAGCGACGAGCTGATCCTGTACTGCCAGTCCGGCAACCGCTCCGCCTACGCGGCCCGCACCCTGCAGGAGGACCTCGGCTACGAGCACGTGCGCTCGATGACCGGTGGCATCACCCTGTGGAAGGACCGCGGCTACGAGGTCGAGGTGCCCCGTGCGCTCAGCGCCGAGCAGCGCGACCGCTACTCGCGCCACCTGCTGATTCCCGAGATCGGGGCGGAGGGCCAGCAGAAGCTGCTCGACGCCAAGGTGCTCCTGCTCGGCGCCGGCGGCCTCGGCTCGCCCACCGCCCTGTATCTGGCGGCGGCCGGCGTGGGCACGCTCGGCATCGTCGACGACGACGAGGTGGACCTCTCGAACCTGCAGCGTCAGGTGATCCACTCCACCCAGCGGGTCGGGATCCCGAAGGTGGACTCGGCCGAGGAGTCGATCCACGCGCTGAACCCCGACGTGAACGTCGTCAAGTACAAGACCCGCATCGACGCCTCGAACATCGTCGAGATCATCAAGGACTACGACGTGGTCGTGGACGGGGTCGACAACTTCCCCACCCGCTACCTGCTCAACGACGCCAGCGTGCGGCTGCGGATCCCGGTGGTGTCCGCCTCGATCCTCGGCTTCGACGGCCAGCTGTCGGTGTTCAAGCCCTACGACGGCCCCTGCTACCGCTGCCTGTTCCGTGAGCCGCCCCCGGCCGAGCTGGCCCCCTCGTGCGGCGCCAACGGCGTGCTCGGGGTGCTGCCCGGGACGATGGGGCTGCTGCAGGCCACGGAGGTCGTGAAGCTGATCCTGGGGATCGGCGACCCGGCGATCGGGCGCCTGCTGCTGTACGACGCCCTCGGCGCGACGCTCACCGAGGTCAAAGTGCACCGCGACCCCGAATGCCCGATCTGCTCACGGGCACCCGATGAGATCGCCGACGAGGAGATGGGCGTGTTCCCCGACTACGAGGCGTTCTGCGCCGCAGCCGGTTAGCCTCCCCTCCCGATGGCAACGATCAAGATCCCCCCGGTGCTGCGGGCGTCGGTCGGCGGCGAGAAGCAGGTGGGTGCCAACGGCGCCAACGTCGGTGAGGTGCTCCGCGCCCTCGCCACCAGCCACCCCGCCACCGAGAGCCAGCTGTTCTCGGCGGAGGGGGAGCTCAACCGCTACGTCAACGTGTACCTCAACGACGAGGACGTGCGCGTCCTCGACGGGCTCCAGACCCCGGTCGGCGAGTCCGACACGCTCGTGATCCTGCCGGCCATGGCCGGCGGTTGCCGACGCCGGCTGGACCCGGCCGCCGGCCTCGCGGCTAACGCCGGCGGCTGACCCGCACGCTCAGGGTCCAGAGGGCGAGGTAGTCCGGGCACAGCCTGCCTCGCCGGCACACCGGCGCCTCGGTCGCGCGCAGCGCCACGGTTCCGGGCCGGACGGCGCGGAAGCTCGAGATCACTTCCGTACCGTTGCGGTGCGGTTCCCCGAGCGCCTGGAGGGCGTCCCCGCCGTACTGGCGGGGCGCGCTGAAGCGGCGTCCGGGCGCCCCCAGCCGCAGCGTAAGCAGCGCCCCGACGGTCAGCTGCACGGTGTGCCCGCGGGCGGTCTCGGTCAGGCACACCGACCCCGGGCGGCTGACGCACGGCGAGCCGGCGATCCGCCCACCGGCGCCGGCACCCGGCGTGGGGGAGGGAACAGGGGCGCCAGACGAGGAGGTCGACGCCGTGCGCGCGGGGCTCGAGCCGGCGACGTCGCCGGCGCTTGTTCCGCAGGCGCTGGCCAGGGGCACCAGCGCAACCGTGCCCGCGGTTGCGGCGAGGGCCCGGATCGACCGCCTCGGCCGGCTCGCGGGTGTGCTCCGCGGGACGGTCACGGCACGCCTTCGACGAGCATCTCAAGCTCGCTATATTCCGTAAAGTAATGGCGGTAGAGAGGCTCAGAAACCGGCCGTGCGGGGGGCGTTACGGCGACATCGTGCAGTCGATCGGGAACACGCCCCTGATCGAGCTCCCGCGCCTCTCGCCGAAGCCCGGCGTCCGCATCTGGGCCAAGCTCGAGTCGCGCAACCCCACCGGCTCGGTGAAGGACCGCGTGGCCCGCGCGCTGATCGAGGACGCCGAGGAGAAAGGCGCGATCTCCCCGGGCCAGACGATCCTCGAACCGACCTCCGGCAACACCGGCATCTCGCTGGCCATGATCTGCTCGCGCAAGGGCTATCGCCTGAAGGTCGTGATGCCCGAGAACGTGACCCCCGAGCGCACCCAGCTGCTGCGGATGTACGGCGCCGAGATCGTCTATTCGCCCGGAGATCTCGGGTCCAACGGGGCGGTCGCCAAGTCGCTCGAGATGGCCGCCGAAGACCCCTCCTGCTACATGCCCTACCAGTACGGCAACCCGGCCAATCCGGCGGCCCACTACAACGGCACCGCCGTGGAGATCCTGGAAGAGCTGGACGAGGTCAGCGCCTTCGTCGCCGGCCTCGGCACCGGGGGCACGCTGATGGGCAACGGGCGGCGCCTGAAGGAGACCTTCGGCGACGCCGTCAAGATCGTCGCCGCCGAGCCGATGCAGGGCGAGCCTGTTCAGGGCCTGCGCTCGCTCGAGGATGGCTTCATCCCCCCAATCATCGACATCTCGCTGCTCGACCGCAAGATCTTCGTGACCAACCGCGACGCGATCGTGTGGACGCGCAAGCTGCTCGACGAGGAGGGGCTGTTCGCCGGCGTCTCCACGGGCGCGATCGCCAGCATCGCCGTGCGCATCGCCGGCGAGCTCGACGAGGGCAACGTCGTGTTCGTGGTCGCCGACGACGGCTGGAAGTACCTCTCCAGCGGCGTCTACACGCTGCCGGTGGAGGAGATCGAGAACCTCGAGTCCACCGTCTGGTGGTAGAGGCTCCGGGCTGACGGCGGCGGAGCTCCGATGGTCATAGCCCGCGCGATGCTGGACGACGTGATCGCGCACGCGCGCGAGGAGTTCGACGCCGAGTGCTGCGGCGTCATCGCCTACGCGGAGGAGGACGCAGACGAGCGGCGCGCGATCTGTGTCCGCCGCGCGACGAACATCCACGCCACGCACCTGCGGTTCGAGATCGGCCCCAAGGAGCTGCTGCGCATATACACGGACTTCGAAGAGGCCGGCTGGAGGATCGGGGCGATCTACCACTCACACACCCGCACCGAGCCGTACCCGTCGCAGACCGACATCAACAACGCGGCCCGCTGGGGAGACGCCGAATGGCTGATCGTCGGACTCGCATCGGAGGACCCCGACGTCCGCAACTACGCGATCAGCGACGGCGAGGTTCGCGAGGCCGAGTTGGAGATCGTCTGATGGCCCGCGAGGTCGAGTGCCCGCGCTGCCTGCTTCCCCATCGCGAGGTGGAGCGCTTCTGCCGCTCCTGCGGGATGCCGCTGGTTCATCCCGAACGCGAGGAGGACGCCAGCGAGAGCCGTCGCCGGGGACGCAAGGTCAACCCCCGCTACACCGAGGGCCGCCTCGTGAAGGTCGCCCGCGCCGCCAACCTCGTCCAGGCCGAGTTCCTCGCCGGGATGCTGCTCGAGGAGGGGATCCCCTGCATCGTCAGCTCCGGCCGCGCGATCATGGCCGTGTATGCCCCCGTCGTCGGCGCCCGCGACCTGCTGGTGCCCGAGTCGGCGGTCGAGGCCGCCCGCGAGGCGCTGGCCTACAGCGCCCAGCACGAGCCACCGCCCGCGGGGCCGGGCGGAGCCGCGGCCGTCTAGACGAGGACCGGCTGGCCTGCGTCGGTGGTGATCGCCCGGATCTCCTCGGAGGCGCGCTCGAACTCGGCGTCGGAGAGGACCGGGGTGCCCTCGAATGGAAGCTCTCGCTGCAGCTCGATCCAGGCGCTCGGGCCCGAGTACTCGTCCTTGACCTTGACGGTCACCGGACGGGGGATGCGGTAGGTGCGCAGCAGCAGTACGTGCAGCGGCTGGCGCCCGCGCCAGCGCAGGCGCTTCTGGGCGTAGTCGGTGCTCCACACGTAGAAGGGGGAGAGCGCGTCGACGCAGCGCGGGTCGAGCACGGTGAAGTGGTCGCTGACCTCGGCCCAGGCGCGGATCCTCACGCGGTCGGGCTGCTGCAGGGGAGTGCCCGACGCGAACGTGTGCAGGGGTGGCTCGCCGTCGCTCCAAACGCCCTCCTCGAGCGCCCGGCGCAGCTCGGGCTGGTGTGACTCTCGCACCAGGTCGCCCGGCTGGTCCTCGAAGGTGGGGTACAGGAAGAAGCGCTGGTGGGGCAGCCGGAAGGGCTTGCCGGCCTGCGGCAGCACGCCCCGGCGAAGGGTCACGAGCTGCTCCCCTTCGGCCAGTGCACGGACCGTTACGGCCCACTCTCTGAAAGCGATTGGCATGGCTATATGGATGTGGATAAGAGGGACGACCAGGGACCTACCGGACGGTGCCTCTGCGCGTCCGAGGCCGCCCGTCACTCCGTTGTAAAGATACGAAACCTCAGCGAAAATCCCAAATCGCCTGCAAACCGACGCAATTTTGCGCCCAAAACGACCTGTCTGCGCCCGAGTCGACCTGCGCAGTGTCGCTGCTTACTTCAGGCTCCGCCCCGCGAATCCCTCGATCGCCTCTATCAACGCGGCGTAGTCGTCCTCGCCGTGCCCACGGCCCACGGCCGCGGTGAGCACGTCACGCGCGTGGGCGGCCGCGGGGAACGGCACGCCCGCCTGCTCGGCCTCCTCCAGGCACAGGTGCACGTCCTTGAGCATGTGAGCGGTCTTGAAGAGGGTCGTGTAGTCGTGCTCGCGCATCGGCCGGCCCTTCAGCTCCAGCTGCACCGAGGCGCCCGAGCCGGCCATCACGACCTGGGTGAGGACGTCGAGGTCGATCCCGGCGGCGTCGGCCACCAGCAGTGCCTCCGCGAGCGCCGCCGCGTTGGCGGCTCCGAGCGAGTTGTTGATCAGCTTCAGGGCCTGTCCCTGGCCGAGCTCGCCCACGCGCACCACCAGCCGGCCCATCGTCTCCAGCAGCGGTTTCAGGCGCTCGAAGGTCTGCTCGGAGCCGCCCACCATGATCGTCAAGGTCCCGTCCTCGGCCCGCGGGGAGGAGCCGGTGACGGGGGCGTCGAGCAGCTCCACGCCCGCGCCCGCCAGCTCGGCCCCGACCGCGCGCGTGGCCAGTGCCCCGATCGTCGACATGTCCACGCACACCAGGCCCGGGGTCGCGCCGCTGAGCACGCCCTGCTCGCCCGTCAACACCGAGGCCACCTGGTCGCCGTCCACGACCATGCTGAGCACGATCTCGCTGGCGGCCGCGACCTCGCCCGGCGTCGCGCAGGCGTTGGCGCCGCGCTCGGCCGCCCAGCGCTCGGCCTTGCCCGGCGTGTGGGTCCACACGCTCAGCGGGTAGCCGGCGGCGGCGACGTTGGCCGCCATCCGCGAACCCATGATCCCCAGGCCGAGGAAGCCGATCCGCTCACCGGGCACGGCCGAATCCTCCCCCACCGGGCGTTTCGATGCGGATCCGCTGCCCCGCCGCCAGCGTTCCCGTCGCCTTGCCGGCCAGCTGCTCGCCGTCCAGCTGATCGCGGCCCGGCGCCCCGGGTGCCCCACCCTCGGCACCGGCCGGGGCGTGGCGGCGGCGCTCGGAGATCAGCGAGTAGCTCATCTCGGTCAGCGCCTGCAGTTCGCGCACCACGCCGTCGCCTCCACGGTGGCCTCCGGCGCCCCCCGAGCCGCGACGCAGGCCGTAGGCCAGCACCCGCAGCGGAAATTCCCGCTCGAGCGCCTCCACCGGGGTGTTGAGCGTGTTGCTCATCGCGACGTGGACGGCACTCGGCCCGTCCGCATCGGGGCACGCCCCCTGGCCGCCCCCGAGCGTCTCGTAATAGGAGAAGGAGTCGTTGCCGAGGGTCAGGTTGTTCATCGTGCCCTGGCCCTGGGCGAAGCCGAAGGCGCTCAGCACGAGGTCCGCCACCCGCGATGAGGTCTCCACGTTGCCCGCCGCCACCGCGGCCGGCGCCCGCGCGTTCAGCAGGCATCCGGCGGGCACGTGCAGGGTCAGCGGCCGGTAGGCGCCCGCCGTCGGTGGGATGTCGGGATCGGTCAGCACCCGCAGAGCGAACAGGCACGCCGAGAGGGTCACCGCCAGCGGGCAGTTGAGGTTGCCCTCGTGCTGCGGGGCACTGCCGCTGAAATCGAGCGTGATCCGATCGCCGCGCACCTCGGCCCGCAGCTTCAGGGGCAGATCCCGCTCACGGGCCTCGAGCACGTCGGTCGCGCTGCGGACGCCGTCGGGCAGCGCGGACAGGCACGCCCGCGTGCGCCGCTCGCAGTAGTCGAGCACCGCGTCGGTGGCCCCACGCAGACCGTCCGGGCCGAGCACCCCGGCGAGCGCCGACAGGCGGGCGCAGCCCACGCGGTTGGCCGCCAGCTGGGCGCGCAGGTCGGCACGGCGCTCCTGCGGCTGGCGCATCGCGGCGGTCAGCTCCACGAGCGCGTCCTCGTCGAGGACCTGGGGTGCGATCACGACGCCCTCCTCCTGCAGGCTGCGGCTGTCGGCCGGCATCGACCCCGGGAGCCGGCCGCCGACGTCGGCATGGTGTGCGCGGCTGACCGCGAAGCCCACCAGCCGGCGCTCGTGGAAGGAGGGGGTGATGACCGTGATGTCGGGCAGGTGGGTGCCGCCGGCGAAGGGGTCGTTGAGGATCCAGGAGACCCCCGGCTCGTGGGCGGCGCCGATCACCGCCTCCAGTGCCGCCGGCATCGCCCCCAGGTGCACCGGAATCGCCTCGGCCTGCATCACCATCTCGCCGCCGGCGTCGAACAGGGCCGTCGAGGAGTCCCTGCGCTCCTTGATGTTCGAGGAGTGCGCCGAGCGCACCAGCACGCCCGCCATCTCTTCACACGCCGCCCGCAGGGCGCCGGTGGCGAGCTGCAGTTCGATCGCGTCGATCATCCTCGCCCCTCCTGTCCGTGGGGGTCCCGCTCCAACAGCACGCTGCCGAAGCGGTCCACCTCGCCGCGCCAGCCAGGGGGCACCAGCAGCGTGGCCTCCGGCAGCGCCCACAGCGCCGGGCCCACGATCGGGCTGCCCTCTGGCGGCTCCCCTCCGAACACCAGCGAGCCGACCCCCTCGCCCGCGAACACGATCTCCCGCCGCTCGGGCACCGGGTCCGTGGCGGCCGGGGCCACGGGCCTGAGCTCCGGTGCGGGGCCCCAGACGGAGACCCGCATCGTCACCAGCTCGAGCTCCCCCGCCGGATCGCTGTATCCGTAGCGGCGCTCGTGCTCGCGCGCGAAGGCCTCCTGCAGCCGCTCGGGGCCGAGACCGGCGGGCGCGCCATCGAGCGCGAGCTCCTCGTCCACGGCCAGCTCGAAGGACTGCCCGACGTAGCGCAGCTCGCAGCGCAGACGCGCGCGCACGGGGGTGGCGCCGAGGGCCGCGCCGGCCCGCTCCAGCAGCGCCTCGCACTCCCGCCGCAGGCGCTCGGCGGTGAGCGAGTCCCCGCGCAGGAGCACGCTGCGGGTCTGGTCGCGGCGGGGCGGGGCGGCGGCCA
This sequence comes from uncultured Solirubrobacteraceae bacterium, assembly GCA_963821425.1. Classification (GTDB taxonomy): domain Bacteria; phylum Actinomycetota; class Thermoleophilia; order Solirubrobacterales; family Solirubrobacteraceae; genus Palsa-744. The sequence continues at coordinate 55,255 of CAWGDS010000004.1, read as the reverse complement.
GGCCGAGGGCCGAGAGGACGCCGGAGGCGCGGGGGCACAGCAGCCTCGAGATGCCGAGCTCCTCGGCCAGCGCGGCCGCGTGCAGCGGGCCCGCCCCGCCGAACGCCAGCAGCACCAGCCCGCGGGGGTCGACCCCGCGCTCGATCGTGACCAGCCGCAGCGCCGCCAGCATTTCCGCCTCCGCCACCCGCACCACGCCCTCGGCCAGCTCGAGCAGGCCGAGGTCCAGCTCCGCCGCGAGCCTCCCCATGACCCGCTCCGCCGCCTCGCGGCGCAGGCGCACGCCGCCCGCCAGCGGCGAGTCCTCCAGCAGCCGGCCGAGCAGCAGGTTCGCGTCGGTCACCGTCGGCTGCTCGCCGCCGAGCCCGTAACAGGCCGGACCGGGCACGGCGCCGGCCGAGCTGGGGCCCACCCTCAGGGCTCCGCCGGCGTCGCTCCAGGCGATCGACCCGCCGCCCGCGCCCACGGTCTGGATGTCGAGCGCCGGCAGCGCCAGCGGCCGGCCCCCGATCAGGCGTTCGGAGGTCTCGCCCACGTCCCCGTCGGCGATCAGGCAGACGTCGCAGGAGGTGCCGCCCATGTCCAGGCACAGGACGTGACGCTCATCCGCCAGCTCGGCCAGCAGCGAGGCACCCCCGACGCCCCCGGCCGGACCCGACAGCACGGTCAGCGCGGCGTGCGCCCCGGCCCGGCCGACGTCCGTCAGCCCTCCCGAGGACTGCATGATCTGGGGCTCCGGAAGACCCTGCTCGCCGGCCTCGCGCGAGAGCCGCCCGAGGTAGGAGGACAGCCGCGGGGAGAGCGCGGCGTCGAGGGCGGTGGTGGCCGTGCGCTCGTACTCGCGGAAGGTGCCCACGAGCTCGCTCGAGAGCGACAGGGCCGCGTCCGGAAGCAGCTCGCGGATCCGCTCGCCGAGCAGCCGCTCGTGCTCGGGGTCGGCGTAGGAATGCAGCAGGCACACCGCCACCGCCTCCGGGGCGGCGCCCGCCAGCGTCACCGCCAGCTCGCGCGCGTGGGCCGGGTCGAGCTCCTGCAGGACGCCCTCGGGAACGACCCGCTCGTGCACCCCCAGGCGCAGCTCGGAGCCCGACCAGCGGCGGGGGAGACGCCTGGCAGAGCCGGTACAGGTGGGGGCGGTTCTGGCGCCCGAGCTCGATCACGTCCTCGAACCCGGCCGTCGTCAGCAGCGCGGTGCGGGCGGTGTTCCCCTCCAGCAACGCGTTCGTGGCGACGGTCATGCCGTGTGCGAAGCGCTCCACCTGATCGGGCCGGGCGTCGGCGGCCCGGAGCACGAGGCGCACCGCCTCGATCACGCCCTCCGACTGAGCGGAGGGCGTGGTGGGGACCTTCGCCGTGTAGAGGCCGCGGCCCTCGGTGACGAGGACCGCGTCGGTGAAGGTGCCCCCGACATCCACGCCCAGTAGCACTGGGCGTGAGCGTACGTCAGGCAGCCAGCGGTTCGCGGTCCTCGGTGTCGGCCAGGTGCTGGTGCGACGGGCAGTAGCCGTTGTGGGGCAGCGGCGTGCGCTGGCAGGCCGAGCCTTTACGGGTGGTGGCACGGCACTGGGGCGGAGCGCCGCCGACGGCGGCGTAGCACTCGGACGGGTTTTCGATCATGTACTGCTGGGCGAACGTGAGGTACCCGGTGACCACGTTCAGGACGTAGGCCTGGTCGCACATCGAGAAGTAGCTGCGGATGTCGCAGAACAGGGTCCTCGCCGGATGGGCGAAGTAGTGCGGTTCCGTGGCGAGGCGCGTGATGACCGACTCGCAGGCACTCAGGACCGCGGTCTGGCGGCGGCCCGGTGTCGAGGTTGTGGGCGGTTCGATGATCCGGGGAGCCAGCTCCCTGTAGATCGCGCGGCTGAATTGATACATGGTGTGTTTTGGACTCCTACCCTCTCGTCTCAACGAGATCCGTGGTTCAGGAGCACACCCGCCAGGTATTTGAGACTCCCGTGTAGCCAAAGACCTTTCACGCCCTGAAACACGGTTACGGGCGAAAAGGAGCGCTCAGTCCCAGGTCTCCCAGCCGAGCTCTCCCGAGCCCTCCAGAATCACGTGGCGCCCGTCCATCGCGGGGGCCCGTTCCGGGTGGTCGGAACGCAGATGCGCGCCTCTGGACTCCGTCCTCGCCAGCGCACAGCGGGCGATGCCCCGCACGAGTGGGTGCTCGATCGCCAGCAGAACCTCGAGGCCCTCGGCATCGCGCACGATCCCCGCCCCCCGCCACAGCGCCCGGCGGATCTGGTGGTCGGCGGCCGGTTGGGCCGGCAGCTCCCGCAGGGCGTCGGCCTCGTCCGCCTCCGGGACGGGCGGCTGGGCCGCGGCCTCAGCGAGCGCCGCGTCCACCGCGCGCGCGGCGAACACGAAACACTCGCTCAGCGAGTTGGACGCGAGCCGGTTGGCCCCGTGCAGGCCCGTACAGGACGCCTCGCCGACCGCGTACAGGCCCGGCACGCTGGTGCGGGCGTCCAGGTCGGCGACGATTCCTCCCATCATGTAGTGGGCCGCGGGCGCGACGGGCACGAGTTCGCGCGTCGGGTCCAACCCGGCCTCGCGCAGGGCGCTGAAGACGTTCGGGAAGTGGGCCCGGTCGACCGCCCGCATGTCGAGGCCCACCGAGGTCTGCCCGGTGTCGCGCAGGCGCTCGTAGATCGCCCGTGAGACCTCGTCGCGGGGCGCCAGCTCGTCCACGAAGCGCTCGCCGGAGGCGTCCTGCAACGTCGCCCCCTCGCCGCGGATCGCCTCCGTCACGAGGAAGCCCTCCCGGCCGGGCAGCCCGATCACGGCGGTGGGGTGGAACTGCAGCATCTCGAGGTCCGCGAGCCGGGCCCCGGCGGCCTGCGCGAGCATCAGCCCGACCCCCTGGGAGCCGGGGGGGTTGGTGGTGCGCTCCCACAGCGCGGCTGCGCCGCCGGTGGCGATCATCGTGGCCCCGGCGGCGATCAGGTATCGGTCGTTGCAGACCACCCCCAGGCAGCGACCGTCGCGGCACCACAGCGCGCGCGCTCGCACTTCCTCGAGCACGTGGACGTGCGGATCCTCGGCCGCCAGCGCCGACAGCTGGCGTACGAGCCTGCGGCCGGTGGCGCTGCCCCCGGCGTGGACGACCCGGCGGACGGAGTGGCCTCCCTCGAGGCCGAGCGCGAGCCGGCCGAAGCGGTCGGCGTCGAAATGCACCCCGAGCTGCTCGAGGTCCCGCACCCGTTCCGGCGCCTCGTGGACGAGGATCTCGGCGGCCGAGCGTCGCACCAGCCCGCGTCCCGCCCGCTCGGTGTCCGCCAGGTGCAGCTCGAAGCTGTCGTCCGCCCCCAGCGCCGCCGCCAGCCCTCCCTGTGCCCAGTAGCTCGCCGTGCGGGCCAGTGGCGTGGCGGACACGAGCACGACCCGGGCCCCCTGCCGGGCCGCGCAGAGCGCTGCGTACAGGCCGGCGGCCCCGGCGCCGACGACGGCCACCTCGGCTTGCAGGAAGCTGGCCGCGGGCCGGCTCATCGGCCGACACCGTATCCGTCGCGCTTCAGCGGGCGGGGGACGTGGGTCCCGATGCCCCCGTGGCAGTGCCGGTGGCTCCGGGTTTCGCGGTCGATCCGGTCCCGGGCGCGGTGCCCGTTGTGGAGCCACCGGGTGTCGTGGTCCCGGGTGTCGTCGTTCCCGGCGTGGTGGTGGTTCCCGGCGTGGTGGGCGTCCCTGGCGTGGTGCCGGCGCCGGGTGTGGTGGTGCCGGGGGCCGAGGGCGCGGTGATCACGGTCGTGGCGGCCGGGGGCGCGGGGCCGGGGCCGCGGGCCAGCTTCACGAGCGCCGCCGCGAGGACCCCCAGGAGCAGTGCGGCCACCACGATCGCCACGGCCAGGGGGGCCTTCCAGTTCGGGGTCGCCGACAGGCGGGTGTGTGCCGCCGCGCCGCAGTAGAGGCACCAATCCTGGTCGGTCTGCAGCGGTGAGCCGCACAGCGGGCATGCCTCCGCGGGCGCGGGTCCGACGGGGCCCGCAGAGCCCACCGGGGAGACCGACGGCTCGGCTCCCGCCGGCGTGGCGGCGGCCGCGGCCGGCTGTCCGGGCCAGCTCACTGCCGTTGTGCGGGCGGGCGCACGATCGCCGTGGCTTCGTCGTCGTCCTGTCCGCCGTCTGTCGCCGGCGCCGGGGCGTCTGTCGCGGGCGTGCCGCCGACGGCTTTGCCTGCCGGGGGGTTGCCTCCCGGGGACGGGGCGCGCGCGGGCGCGGCGGTTGCGGGCGGGGCGGTTGCGGGCGGGGCGGTTGCGGGCGTGGCGGTTGCGGGCGACGCCGGCGGGGAGGCGCCCCCGGGTCCGGCGGGTCTCGGCGCCGGCGGTACGGGTGCGCCGAGCGTCCGCTGGAAGGCGCTCGGGGCGGGCGAGCCCGGGGGAGCGGCCTGCGCCGTCCCCGGCGGGGTGGCGCCGCTGCGAAGGTCCGCCGGCAGGTCCGCGTGGCGGTGCAGCGGCAGGCCGCAGTTGGGGCAGAAGCGGTCCTCGCTGGAGTGGATCGCAGCGCAGCGGGCGCAGGCCGTGATCCCCGCCTCGCTCAGCACCGTCAGCGGCTGGGGCTCGTGCAGGGTGGTTTCCAGCGCGCGCAGCTCGGTGTCGATGTGTCCCAGCGTCGTCAGCTTCGCCAGCACCAGTGCGTCGTTGCGCTGGCCGAAGCGATGCAGGTTGAAGACGAGACCTCCGAGGTCGCGGTAGGCGAGCTCGCGGGCCTTGCGCAGGAAGCGGATCCGGCGGCGTATCCGCCCCCGCGCGATGAAGCCGGGGCGGTCCTGCGGCCCGGCGGGTGAGGCGGGTTGCTGCTCCACTGCGACCGCCATGCTAACCCGCCGCCGTCAGCGCCGTTGCACGAGTGCCTGCTCCCAGGCGGCGTGCACGCGTCCGGCCATCACCTCGCTCGAGTAGGAGCGGGCGCGCGAGCGCCCCTCCACGCGTGGGTCCTCGCTGTCCAGCGTGCTCGCCAGAGCCTCGCTCCAGCGCTGCAGCGAGAAGGGCTCGCACAGCGCCCCGGCGATGCCCGCCAGCGCCTCCGCGTGGATCCCGACCGGCGTCGCGAACACCGGCACGTCGCATGCCAGCGCCTCCAGCACGGCCAGGCCGAAGCCCTCCCGATCGGAAGGGACCACGACGGCGTCCGCAGCGTTGACCCATTGCGGAACCTCCTCGGGCTCCACATGGCCGAGCGTGAGCAGCTGCGCCCCGGCCGCGCGGGCCAGCGCGAGGGCGAGGTCGTAGCGCTTCTCTCCTCGCGCCGGGTCCGCCGGGAACAACAGGTAGCGGCGATCCGGCTCGAGACCCAGGGCCTGCCGCGCCTGCACCCTGGGGATCGGTCCGAAGCGGCCGGTGTCCACGCCACACGGGAGCACGAGCGCGCGCGAGCGGGCCCGGCGTCCCGGGAGCTCCTGCACGAGCGCCGCCGAGACCGCCCCGACGATGTCCATCAGTCCGAGCACGGGCGCCGTCGCCAGGCGGGTGCGCGGGTGGGCCACATCGGTCCCGTGGACCGTCAGCGCCCGCACCCCGGCCGGCACAGCCAGCGCCGGCCAGGCGGTGAGCCCGAAGTGGGCATGCACGACGTCGAAGCGGGCCGAGGCGGGACGGCGGTTGAGGGTCGACGGCGGCCCGTGGCGGCGACGCAGCTCGACGGCCGCCCGCGCCAGCGCCGACGGCCCGGGAGGGAACTCATACAGCTCCACGTGGAGCCCGGCGATGCTCCGCAGCGCGGCCACCTGATCGCGGACGAAGCTCCCGCGGCCCGGGTTGGCGGCGTCCGGGCGCATGTTCGATATGACCAGGGCGCGCAAGCGAACCGCGACGCTAGCGCCTCTGGAATGATGGCGCCCGTGCCGGGCCCGACCACGCGCAGCTACGACCGCGACGCAGGGCAGATCCGCCCGACCGGGATCCAACCCGACTTCATGCGCACCGCCACCGGGTCGGTGCTGATCGAGGTGGGGGAGACGCGCGTGATCTGCACCGCCTCTGCGCAGGCGGGCGTCCCGCGCTGGATGAGCGGGCAGGGCCGGGGCTGGCTGACGGCGGAGTACGGGATGCTCCCGGCCTCGACCGGCGAACGCCGCCAGCGCGATGTCAGCCGCGGACGCCCGGATGGCCGCACGGTGGAGATCCAACGCCTGATCGGCCGCTCCCTGCGGGGGGTGATCGACCTGGCGCTGCTCGGGGAACGCACGATCTACCTCGACTGCGACGTCCTGCAGGCCGACGGCGGCACCCGTTGCGCCTCGATCACCGGCGCCTACGTGGCGCTCGCGCTGGCCTGCTCGCGGCTGCAGCGGGAAGAGCAGTTGGAGAGCTCGCCCCTGACCGGCTCGGTGGCGGCGATCTCGTGCGGCATGGTGGACGGCCGGGCGCTGCTGGACCTCGACTACTCCGAGGACTCGACAGCGGAGGTGGACGCGAACGTGGTCATGACCGGTGACGGCGGGCTGGTCGAGGTTCAGGCCACGGCCGAGCGCACGCCGCTGTCCCGGGCCCACCTCGACGAGCTGCTGGCGCTGGCCGCCGACGGGATCGAGCAACTGCGAGCGATCCAGGCCGAGGCGATCGGGTGAGCAGGCCGGGTGCCGGCCGCGAGCTGCTGCTGGCCACCCACAACGAGCACAAGCGGATCGAGTTCGAGCGACTGCTGGCTGCCGGCGGGCCGGGTTCGATCTCGCTGCGGTCGCTGCCGCAGGAGATCGAGCTGCCGCCCGAGGACGCCGACAGCTTCGCCGGCAACGCGCTCGGCAAGGCCCTGGCTGCCGCCCGCCAGACGGGTACGGTCGCGATCGCCGACGACTCCGGCATCTGTGCGGAGGCGCTGGGAGGGGCGCCGGGGGTGCGCTCGGCCCGCTTCGCCGGCCAGCACGCCAGCGACGAGGAGAACCTCCAGAAGCTCCTGACGGAGGCTCCCGCCGGCAGCCGGCTGGAGTACGTGTGCGTGATCGCCTACGTCGATCCCGAGCAGGGCCTGGAGCGGTGTTTCGAGGGCCGCTGCAGGGGGCGGCTCGCGGCCGCACCGCGGGGCAGCGGTGGCTTCGGCTACGACCCCGCGTTCGAACCGGACGACGGGCCGCCCGGCAGCACCATGGCCGAGCTCAGCGACGCCGCCAAGGACGCGATCAGCCACCGCGGCCGGGCCGCCAGGGAGCTCGCCTCCTGGCTGGCTGCCTAGAACAGGTTGATGGCCGCCGCGAGCGCCACCGCGAGGCCCAGCCCCGCATAGCCGGTGTAGCCGGAGATCAGCAGTAGCAGCGCCGTCAGCAGCGCCACCAAAACCGTCACGAGCCAGGCGATACGGTTGATGGCCATGAGCGCGCGATTGTCCCCGATCGGGCGGCGGGGCGCGGCCTGCGGGCAGGTGCCGTCCGTGAGCGCTGCTAGCTTCGGGCCGCTGTTTTTGTGCCCATTTCACCTGCTGTACGAACGAGGAGGGCCGAAGTGACGAAGTCCGAGTTGGTCGAACAGGTCGCCGATCGCGCCGAGCTGACACGCAGCGACGCCTCGAAGGCGGTTGACGCCATGCTTTCCACCGTCGAGGACGCCCTGCGGCGCGGCAGCGATGTGACCGTCTCGGGGTTCGGGAAGTTCCACGTAAGCCAGCGGGCCCCGCGTGCCGGGGTCAACCCGCGCACCGGCGAGCGCATCCAGATCGCCGCATCGAGGGTTCCGCGCTTTACCGCGGGCAGCGCCCTGAAGAGCGCTGTGAAGACCCGCTGACACAGGTTCGTAGCTTCGGCGACACGCTCGCCGCGCGTGTCGCCGAGCGCGAGTCCCAGATCGTTCTGGGACTCGACCCGGACCCACTGGATCTCTGGCCTGGTCTCTCGCCCGCAGGCGGCGCCTCCCCCGAGCGGGCAACCGCCGCGGCCGTCCGGGAGCAGTGCCTGGCGCTGCTGGCGGCCGCCGGGCCGGCGTGCGTGGCGGTCAAGTTCCAACTCGCCCGCTTCGAGGTGCTGGGGGCGCCCGGGCGCGAGCTGCTGGGGGAGCTGGTGGCGGTGGCACGCGAGCAGGGCCTGCTGGCGATCGCGGATGGCAAGCGGGGCGACATCGACGTCACCGCGGCGGCCTACGCGGCCTCGCTGTACGGCGGCCTGCAGACGCCGGCCGGGACGCTCGCGGGCCTCGGCGCCGATCTTGCGACCGTCAACCCCCTGATGGGCCGAGACGCCGTGGAGCCGTTCCTCACAGCAGCCCGCGCGGTGGGCGCCGGCGTGCTCCTGCTGGTGCGCACCTCCAACCCCGGGGCCCGCGACGTCGAGGATCTGGAGCTGGCCGGCGGCAGGCCCCTGTGGGAGCGCCTGGCGGAGCTCGTGCACCAGCTCGGCGCCGCCGGGAGCGCAGGCGGCGGGCTCAGCGACGTGGGCGCGGTGATCGGCGCCAGCGAGCCCGGTCACCTGCCCCGCGCTCGCGAGCTGATGCCGGTGGCGCCCCTCCTGCTGCCCGGCGTGGGCGCCCAGGGCGGGGAGGTGTCGCCGCTGGCGGCCGCCTTCGCGCCCGGACGCGCGGGTGGCCTGGTGAGCGCCTCCCGCAGCATCGCCAACGCCCACCGCGAGCGCGGGGGCGAGCCGGCGGATGCCGCCCGCGCTGCCGCCGAGGGCCTGCGCGAGCAGGCCTGGGCACTTTCGGAAAAGAGCTGAGCAGAGCCCAGCCGGTTCGCTAGCCTGTTGTCGCGCGCCCGCAGGACAGAGCGAATGGGCTCTCGCGCAAAGCGGGTAGCGACCAAAGATGATCATCACCGTCACGCTCAACGCGGCGATCGACAAGTCACTGGTTGTGCCGAACTTCAGACCGGGGCGGCGCCATAGGACCGTGGAACAACGCACCGCCGCCGGAGGCAAGGGCGTCAACATCGCCCGCACGCTGAAGGCCCTCGGTCAGCCGGTGATCGCCACCGGCTTCGCGGGCGGCGCGACGGGGACCCACATCGTCGAGCAGCTGACCGAGGAGTCGATCCTCAACGACTTCGTGCGCATCCGCGACGAGTCGCGCACCAACACCTCGGTCCTCGACCCGACCTCCGGGCAGCAGACCGAGATCAACGAACGCGGCCCCGAGGTGTCCGAGAGCGAGGTGGAACTGTTCAAGGACAAGCTCGTGTACCTCGCTCGCGGTGCGGCGATCGTGGTGTTCGCCGGGTCGCTGCCCCGAGGGGTCGAGCCCGACCTGTATGCGACGCTCCTCAGGGAGCTCGAACGCCTCGACGTGATCACGGTCGTGGACACCGACGGCGAACCGCTGCGCCAGGCGATGAAGGCCGAACCCGACCTCGTGTCCCCGAACGTGCTCGAGGCCGAGGAGCTCGTCGGGCACGAGTTCGCCAGCGACGAGGAGGTCTCCCAGGCCGTCTCCGAGATCTCCGCGCTGGGCTCGCGGGAGGCGATCATGACGCTCCCCGACGGGTGTGTGGCACAGCTGCTCCTCGACGGCCAGCGGGTGACCAAGCGCGCTCGCCTGGAGCCGCGCGAAGCGGTCGGCAAGATCGGCTCCGGCGACGCCTTCCTGGCCGGCTATCTGGCCGCCCGCTATGAGGGACGCAACCCCGACCAGTGCCTGCGTCTCGGGGTCGCCTGCGGGGCGGAGTCCACCGCCCGGCTCGGCACGGGCATGATCGACCCGCGCGAGGCGCGCCGCATGATGGGCGACGTCGAGCTGTCGCTGATCGAGATCCCGGCCGAGGTCTCCTGAGGCGCCCCGCCGCCGGCGCGGCGCGGGCCCGGCGCTAGCCGCCGGCCACGTCGCGGCGCAGGAACACCAGGTAGGCGGCCACCAGCGAGGGGACCGCGTACAGGGCGCACAACCAGATCGAGTGCGTGATCGGAGCCCAGTCGGTGGGTGTCCGCAGGAGCCCCTGCCAGGCCTCGAACTGCTGCGTGAGCAGGTACGGCTGCGCCCCTTCCAGGCCCGGGATCCCGGAGATGATGTCCAACAGGATCACGCTCCCGATCGTGGCCACCACGGCGGCCGCGCTGTTGCGGGTGACCACCGAGAGCAGCACCCCGATGCTCACCACGGCCGCCAGTGGGATCAGGTACAGCGCGTTGGATGCCGCGATCAGCGCGAGCGCTTCTCCGGCCGAGACGACCGTTCCGGAGAGGCTCACGACGTGGTGGAAGCCGAACGAGATGATTCCCGCGACGGTCGCCACGGTGGCCGACAGGAAGACCGCCACGACGCCGTAGGTGAACGCCGCCAGCACCTTGGCCGCCAGCACCTGGCCGCGGTCCACCGAGCGCGTGAGGATCGTCTTCAGGGTTCCGTTGCCGTCCTCGTTGGCGACGATGTCGCCCGCCACCAGCGAGGCCACCAGGGGCAGCATGAACACCGACAGGAAGGTCAGCATCAGCACCGGGGTGGCGAGCCCGGACTGGGTGATCTGGGCCTCGAAGATGCTCTGGCCGCCGCGGTGGTGCTGGTGGACGTTCTGGAAGATGACGAAGAACAGGGGCAGGATCACGATCAGCCCGAGGCCGAGATATGTGCGCTTCTGGGAGATCAGCTTGCGCAGCTCCCAGCGGTAGACGGCCAGCGTCGAGGGACGGTGGGTGCGCCCTCGAGCCGGGGCGGACAGGGCACCTGCGCCGGCGGCTGTCGCGCTCACGAGGCCTCCCCGCCGGGGGGTGTGGAGCCGTCGGCCAGCGCGCCCGCGGGCACGGCCTTGCCGTTGACGGCGCCGTGCTCCCCCGAGCCGTCCTCGGAGGTGCCCTCGGTGAGGCGGAAGAAGAGGTCCTCGAGGGTCGCCAGCTGCGGCGTCAGGGCGAGGATCGCGACGCCGGCGCGCCCGAGCGCGAGCGACACCTCGCCCACATCGTGCTCCTGGGCCTGGAACTCGAGCCCTCCGGCCGTGCTCGCGGCCTGGCTGACCCCGGGCTGGGAGCGCAGCAGCGTGAGCGCTCGCTCGTCGTCGGCGGTGCGCAGCGTGTAACGCGTGCCGCCCTGGCGGCGCAGATCGGACAGCGCCCCCTCGTAGACCACCCGGCCGCGATCCACGATCGCCACCCGGTCGCAGAGTTCCTGGACCTCAGGCAGCTGGTGGGAGGACAGCAGGACGGTCATGCCGCCGTCGGCCAGACGCCGGATCAGGGAGCGCATGTCGCGCATCCCGGCCGGGTCGAGTCCCGTGGCGGGCTCGTCGAGGATCAGCAGCCGGGGCCGGCGAAGGAGCGCCGCCGCGATCCCCAGGCGCTGGCGCATCCCGTGCGAGTAGCCACCGACCTTGTGGCGTGCCCGGGGAGTCAGCTCGACGGTCTCCAGGACCTCGCCGATTCGTCCGCCGGCGCCGTCGCCGTCGAGCGCCGCCAGCAGTTCCAGGTTCTTCTGCGCGGTCAGGTAGGGGTAGAAGCGGGGTGCCTCCACGAAGCCCGCCACCCCCTCCAGAGCGCGTGCACCGTGGCGCATGGGGTCGCGCCCGAACAGCTCCACGGCGCCCCCGCTCGGTGTGATCAGCCCCAGCGCCATCCGCAGGGTTGTGGTCTTCCCAGCCCCGTTGGGACCGAGGAACCCGTACACGTCGCCGCTGCGGACGTTCAGGTCGATGTGGTCGACGGCGACGATTTCCCCATAGCGCTTGACCAGCCCTCTGGCCCTCACGGGCTGGGGCTCGAGGGAATCGCTAGAGGCCACGCGCGACGGCTTCGAGCTGCGCGGGGGAGACCGAGCCGGCGAGCAGGTAGCGCACCCCGGAGCGCTCGAAGCTGAGCAGCGTCCCGAGCTCGGTGCGCAGCTCGCTGGCCTTGGTTCCGTTGATGTTCACCTGGGGCAGGCCTTCGAGGCCGGCGCTCTTGCCGGCGCCCTTGGACTTGCCCTGCAGCACCACGATCGTCCCCGGCCCGTGACCGCTGGTGGTGACCTTCGGGCTGGAGCCCGAGCGGTGGACCCGTGCGCCGCGCTTGTCGCTGGCTGCCTGGGCTTCGAGCTTGACTTCTTCGACCTTCACGTTGGACGGCGGGGTGATCGAGAAGACCGAGTCGGGCACCGGCCCGTAGGAGATTTCGGTGGCCGCCAGTTCGAGCACCGGCGAGGAGCCGGCGGTGGAGTAGACGGCGGTCCTCAGGGGGGTGCCGTTGTCGGCGTTGAAGGACAGCTCCGCGCCGGCGAACAGGCTTCCGGGTTCCTTGGGCCCGACCCGCACCGTGTAGGCCGGCTGACCGGCCACGTCACCCGGTTCGGCGCCGGACACCGAGGCGTGGCCCTGCAGGTGGGAGATCGCTTCTTCGATCTGCTTGACGGACGGGACTTCGTGGTGGTCGGAGCCGGTGCCCGAGCCGGAGCCGGAGGAGCCTTCGCCGGATTCGCCCTTCGGCGGGGTGTAGCGATAGAGCGTGTTGGAGGCCGCGTCGTAGACCTCCAGCGTGTGGCCGTCGAAGATCACCTGCGTGTCACCGCCCTGGTCCTGGAGCTCGAGGCGGAAGCGGCCGTCCTTGGAGGCCCACAGTCGCCCCGAGCCGCCCGTGAACAGGGGGCTGGAGGTGATCGACGAGCCGCCGCCGCCGTCTCCGCCGCCACCACCGGCGTTCGCGAGGCCGGCGCCTTCGAGCAGCTGGTTCGTCAGCTGGATGTTGGCCGACACGCCTTCCGGGGCCGGGGCCGCCAGGCCGTCGTGGATGGCCTGGGCCAGCGGCTTGGGTGCGGGCGTCGGGCCGGCTCCGAGGGCCGAAGCCAGCGCCGTAGCGCCGATGCCGACGACCACGACGATGCCGCACAGCAAGAGCAGACGGTTGAGGGGGATGCGGCGAAGGAAGTTCAACGTGCGCCTTTGCCTCGGCGGGGCGATTCGCCCATCACGATAGCCAACGTGCATAAGGGGCGATAAAGCTAAGAAGGCGCTCATCAAAGGCCCAGGACGGCCTCCGCCCGGGCCGGCGAGGGGCCCTGCGGAGGCCAACGAGGGACTTCGCGGAGGGGGAGCCGATATGTTCTTGCCCGCAAATGGTCTACGTGGTCGTCCTGTTCTGGCTGATCCTCGGCCTGGCCGTGTTCTTCGTGGCGATGCGCCGCGGAGGCGGCCGTGCGGGTCCGGGCGTGCGCGAGGAGGGCCTGCCGCCGGAATCGAAGGCCGGGCGCCGGCTGATGATCCTCGGGGTCGTGGTGCTGATCGCCTTCGGCCTGGTGGTGCCGACCCTGGTGCTGGCCCACAACGGCAACCACAAGGCCAGCCAAGCGGTCGGCGGGGTGACCTTGACGCCGGCCCAGACCAAGGGCCGGGAACTGTTCGCCCATTCCTGCGTCTACTGCCACTCGCTGGCGGCGGTGCGTTCCTACGCCCGCACCGGTCCCAACCTCGACGTCCGCGTCGGCGATGACATCTCCACCAACGCGGGTCGCCGGGCGCTGGTGCTGAGCGCGATCCTCGAAGGGCGGGCTCGCGGCAACGGGCAGATGCCGGCGCTGCTCTACCAGGGCAAGGAAGCCGAAGACGTGGCCGCTTTCGTGGCCGCCGTCGCCGGCCACTGACGCTCGGGCGTACCCGTTTGGCCACACGTCGATAGCGGGCCGGCGGGGGCTCGGCTATAAGTCGGGGACCAGTGCCCGAGGAGCATCCCAAGACCCCCGACGACGTGAAGGCGTTTGTTGCCGAGCACAACATCCGCTTCATCCGCTTCTGGTTCACCGACATCCTCGGTCAGCTGAAGTCGTTCTCGATCAACGCCGCCGAACTCGACGACGCGTTCGACGCGGGAATGGGCTTCGACGGCTCCTCGATCACCGGCTTCAACGCGATCGAGGAGTCCGACATGATCGCCATGCCCGACCCCGAGACCTTCGCCGTCCTGCCCTGGCGCCCGGAAGAGCAGGGCGTGGCGCGCATGTTCTGCGACGTCATCACGCCCGAGCGGACCCCCTACGAGGGAGATCCGAGGCACGTGCTCAGGCGCGCGCTCGAGCGGGCCCGGGGCATGGGCTTCGACACCTTCAACGTGGGGCCAGAGCTGGAGTACTTCCTGTTCCGCGACTCCCGCTCGACCGAGGTCCTCGACCAGGGCGGCTACTTCGACCTGACCACACTGGACGCCGGCTCCGACGTGCGCCGCGAGACGGTGCTGGCGCTGGAGCAGCTGGGCATCCACGTCGAGTACACCCACCACGAGGTCGGCCCCTCCCAGCACGAGATCGACATGCGCTACGCGGACGCCCTGAAGATGGCCGACGACTGCATGACCTACCGCATCACGGTCAAGGAGATCGCGATGAAGTACGGCTGGCACGCGACCTTCATGCCGAAGCCGCTGTTCGGCGAGAACGGCTCGGGAATGCACACCCACCAGTCGCTCTTCCGCGGCGAGAACAACGCCTTCTATGACCCCGACGACCAGTATTTCCTGTCGGACGTCGGCAAGGCCTTCATCGCCGGCCAGCTCAAGCACGCGCGCGAGATCTGCTCGATCTTCGCCCAGTGGGTCAACTCCTACAAGCGCCTGGTCCCCGGCTTCGAGGCGCCCGTGTACGTGGCCTGGTCGCGGCGCAACCGCTCCGCGCTGGTGCGGGTGCCCCTGTATCACCCGGGCCGCGAGCGGACCACCAGGATGGAGCTGCGCTGCCCGGACCCGGCCTGCAACCCCTACCTCACCTTCGCGGTGCTGCTGCAGGCGGGGCTGGAGGGGATCGAGAAGGGCTACGAGCTGCCCGAGCCGATGGAGAAGAACCTCTACCACCTCTCCAGCGAGGAGCGCCGGCGCCTGGGCGTGGAGCAGTTGCCCGAGAGCCTCGGTGAGGCGATCGAGCTGACGGCGGAGTCCGAGCTCGTACTGCGCACGCTGGGCGAGCACATGTTCAACCGCTACGTCGAGATCAAGCGCCAGGAGTGGGACGACTACCGCGTCCAGGTCACCCAATGGGAGCTGGATCGCTACCTGGCGATCCTCTGAGGCGACGCCGCGGCGCCGGTCAGGTGGCGCTCGGAACCGGGCAGGCGATCGGGCGCACCGGCGCGAAGTGCCAGTGCAGGCCCTGGAGCAGGTGCCCGAAGGCGCTCGGGTAGCGCCCCGCCATCTCGGCGCGGGCTTCCAGCACGGAAAGGGCGTGCTGCTCGTAGGCCGGCTCGCCGCTGAGCTGGTACAGGCGCAGCAGGCCGAGCGCGGCGCTCGAGGCGCCTGAGGGGATCGGGGAGTCCTCGAGGTCCTTGCGGCGCACGATCAGGGCTTCCCCGTCGGCGGCGGTCGAGAAGAAGCCCCCGTCGCTCCTGTCGGCGAAGCGCTCGATGAGCGTGTCGGCGAGCGCCCTGGCGCGCAGGAAGAAGCGCTCCTCGCAGCTGGTTTCGAACAGCACCAGCAGGGCCTCGAGCAGGAAGGCGTGGTCCTCCAGGTAGGCGTCGATCCTGGCGCTGCCCTGGTTGAAGCTCCTCAGCAGGCGACCCTCGGGGGTGCGCATGCGCTGCTCGATGAACTCCGCACAGGCGATCGCGGCCTCCATGTAGCGCGGCTCGGGCAGGGCGGCTCCCGCCTCGGCGAGGGCGCTCACCATCAGCGCATTCCAGCTCGTCAGGCGCTTGTCGTCCAGGCCCGGGCGGACGCGCTGATCGCGGGCCGCCGCCAGCCGCGAGCGGATGCTCTCGCGCAGCTCCGGGGCGGGGCTGAGGCCGCGGTCCTGGAGCACGTTCAGACCCGGCTCGGGGTGGTGGGGGTCGCGGAAGTTGCCCTCCTCGTCGACCCCCAGCCAGGCGCTCGCGGCCGCCGCGTCCTGATCTCCCAGGAGCTCTTTCAGCTCCCGCTCGCGCCACACGTAGAAGCGACCCTCGACGCCCTCCGAGTCGGCGTCCAGGGCGCTGTAGAAGCCTCCCTCGGGCCCGCGCATCTCGCGCAGGGCCCACTCCAGCGTGTCCACGCACACCCCCCGCAGCTGCTCCTCGCCGGTGAGCTGCCAGGCGTGCAGGTAGACGCGCGCCAGCAGGGCGTTGTCGTAGAGCATCTTCTCGAAGTGGGGCACGGTCCAGGTGGCGTCCACGCTGTAGCGGTGAAAGCCCCCGCCGAGCTGGTCGTGGATCCCGCCGCTGGCCATCGCCCCCAGCGTCTCGAGCGTGATCGCCCGCGCCCCGCGCAGCAGCAGGAACTCCAGCAGCGAGGCCTGGGGGAACTTCGGGGCGCCGCCGAAGCCGCCGTGCTCGGCGTCGAAGCTCTCACCGGCGCGCGTGACCGCCGCCTCCAACACATCCGCCTGCAGCGGCTCCTGGGCGCGGGCGTGGCCGGAGATGCTGCCGAGGTGCTCGCGCAGCCGCTCGCCTCCCTCCTGCAGCTGCGTGCGCTCCTCCCGCCAGGCCTGGGCGATGGCCCTCAGGACGTCCCGCCAGGCGGGCATCCCGGTGCGGGCCTCGGGCGGGAAGTAGGTCCCTCCGTAGAACGGCAGCTGCTCGGGCGTGAGGAACACGTTCAGCGGCCAGCCTCCGTGTCCGCTCATGCTCTGCAGGGCCTCCATGTAGAGGGCGTCGACGTCCGGACGCTCCTCGCGGTCGACCTTCACGCACACGAACTCGGCGTTCATCAGCTCCGCCGTGGCGGGGTCCTCGAAGGACTCCCGCTCCATCACGTGGCACCAGTGGCAGGAGGAGTAGCCGATCGAGACGATCACGGGCCTGTCGAGCTCGCGCGCCCGCACGAACGCCTCCGGGCCCCACGGCAGCCAGTCCACCGGGTTCTCGGCGTGCTGGCGCAGGTAGGGCGAGCTCTCGCTGGCTAGGGCGTTGGCCACCACCTGCCCCTGATCTGTTCGGCCGTCGGCCATTCGCCGCCGCCCACGCTCGACAGCCGCACGCTGGCCACCGACAGGTGGAAGCTGTGCCCGCCGAGCGTGCCGCTGGCTCGCTTGAGGTTGTTGCTGAGGCGCACGCTCCCGCCGGACGCCTGCGAGCCACTCACGCGCAGCACGGCAGGCGCCACGCCCGCCCCGCTGACCGCCAGGCGCCCGGACAGGTCCACGCCGGGCACGAAGGAGAAGCCGTGCAACACCACCGCTCCGCTCGCGAGCGTGGCGTAGCCGCCGCGCAGTCCCCCGAAGCTCGAGCCGCTCGGCAGGGCGGTGTCGGCCTGCAGGGTGGCCCCCACGACCTGGCGGCTGAGATCGACGATCGCGTCGAGCGCCGCCACGAGCGTGCGCCCGGGACGGCCGGAGAGCGCGCGTGGGGCTCGCACCCGGCTGAGGCGGGTGGGGTCCAGCGGAGTCGGCGTGAACGGGTTGGCGGTGGAGGCGCAGGGCTTGACGCTCTGCCCGGAGAAGAAGGCGGAGACGGCGCCGGTGGCACATTCGCCGAGGTCGCTGCCGAGCACCGAGTGTCCGGTGAACGGCACCACCTCGACCACGGCGTCGGGTATCTCGGCCGCCACCTGGCGCGCGTTGGAGGTGGGTGTGCGCAGGTCCTGGGTGCCCGACAGGATCAGCGTGGGGACGTCCGGCAGCGACCCTTCGGCGGGGGGTGGGGGCGAGGCGTCGGGCCACGCCGCGCACGCTTCCAGCAGGCTCGAGGAGTAGGCCGTGGCCGCGTCGAAGGGGTAGAAGTAGCCACCGGGCTGGGCTGCCAGGAAGGCGTGGGCTTCGGCCAGTCGGGTGGCCGCGGGAGCGCTGCGCGACCACGGGAACGGGCTCTCTTCGCAGGTGGTGGTGGCGAACAGCGCTTCGTCGACGTTGTCGGTGCTTTCGGCCTGCCGTTCTTTCGGCAGGGTGGGGATCAGGCCCTCGGAGAGGACGTGCAGGCGCAGCAGCGGGTCGGGGTCCCCGTTCAGCGCCGATCGCACCGCCGCCGGCAGCAGCGCCCGCAGGGCGGGGTTGACGTCGCCGGCCTCGATAGTGCGCAGCAGCCCCGTCTCGTCGATCGCGGAGGGGTGGCGGCGGCCTTTGCCGTCATACACCGAGCCGCCCAGCGCGCGGCGGCGCAGGCGGGCGTTGAGCGCGGACAGGTCGGCCACGGGATCAGCGGTGATCCCGGCACAGGCGTGGTTGGCACAGAGCTCCTGTAGTGCACCGGGGAGCGCGCGGAAGCTCGGGATCGCGAATGGTTCGGGGCCGTCCACGGGGACGACGGAGTCGAGCAGCAGCGATTCCACGTTCTGGGGGTACTGCTGGGCGTACTCGAGGGCCACCTTGGTTCCGTAGGAGGTGCCGTACAGGACGAGCTTTTCGTAGCCCCCGGCGACCCGCAGGGCCTCGATGTCGCGGACGCTTTCCTCGCTGGTGAAGCCCGCCCGCGCGGGGCCGATCTGGAGCGCGCACTGTTCGAACAGGTGCGATATCGAACCGCCGCTGAAGCGTTCGACCGCCTGGCAGGCGAGCGGGCTGGAGCTGCCGGTGCCGCGCTGGTCGAAGACCAGCAGGTCGCGGTTCTTGAGCGCCGGGGCGATCCCTTCGGCCATGAATTCGGCCAGCGGCAGCGCCGCCTGTCCCGGCCCCCCGGCGAGCCCCACGACGGCGCTCCTGCTCGGCTGGGAGCCCGCCAGCTTGCGCCTGACGCTGAGCGCGATCGAGCCGGGGACGTTCCCGCTCCGGGCCAGGGGCACCGGCAGCGAGGCGCACGAGAAGGCCGTCGTGTCGGGGCACGGCGTGAAGGTGATCGAGGCCGCCGCCGCGGGCTGGGCTGCGAACAGCATCGCTCCCACCAGCGCGATCAGCGCCACCCCGAGAGCGCAGGGGAGCCCGGCCGGCATCGTCATGATGGCGCGGCTGCGCATCGCCGACGACGATAGCGATCCGCAGCGCGGTCCGATCCAGCTCGCCGGGGGCCTCGCCGCTCGCCGAACGGCCGCTCGGGCTGCGGTAGTGTGCCCGGCCTCGATGGTGCCCAGCGAGCGTCAGACCCTCGATGCCCCCCGCGCTCCCGCCGCCATCGGCCCCTACAGCCACGCCGTGCTTGCCGGGGGACTGCTGTGGTGCTCCGGGCAGATACCGCTGGACCCCCAGTCGGGCGAGATCACGGGCTCGAGCGCGGCCGAGCAGGCCGAGCGATGTCTGCACAACCTTCAGGCGGTGTGCGAGGCGGCCGGCGCCACGCTCTCGAACGCGGTCCGGATGACCGTCTACATGACCGACCTCGGTGCCTTCGCCGAGGTCAACGAGGTGTACGGCCGCTTCTTCGCCTCCGAGCCCCCGGCGCGGGTGGCGATCGGCGTCGCCGCCCTGCCGCGCGGGGCCCAGGTCGAGATCGACGCGGTGGTGGCGCTCTAGCAGCGCCGCGGGCGCTGCCCTAGCTGTCCCGGCGCAGCTCGGCGCGCTTGATCTTGCCGCTGGAGGTCTTCGGCAGCTCGGCGGCGAACTCGACGATACGGGGGTACTTGTAGGGGGCGGTCTGGAGCTTGACGTGGTCCTGTAGCTCGCGCACGAGCTCGGGGCCGGGCTGCGGGGCGCCGTCGCGCAGCACCACCACGGCTCGCACCACCGAGCCGCGCTCCTCGTCGGGGGCAGCCACGGCCGCGGCCTCGGCCACGGCCGGGTGGGCGATGAGGGCGGACTCGACCTCGAAGGGCCCGATCCGATAGCCCGCCGAGACGATCACGTCGTCGGTGCGGCCTTCGAAATACAGCCACCCGTCCTCGTCGCGGCGGACGCGGTCGCCGGTATGCCAGCGGGCGTCAGCGACGCCGCCCTGCACGCTCCAACGCGGCGCGCCGGCGTCCCCCGAGGGCTCCCGGCGTACCTGCTCGCCGAGGTAGCCGAGGAAGAAGGTCGGGTCGCTGGAGGGGTCCAGCACGAGCTCACCGTCCTCGATCTCGAGCTCCACTCCGGGCAGGGCGCGCCCCATCGACCCCGGCCGGGCGCGGTCGCCGGGTAGGGCACCCGTCAGCTGGCCGGTCTCCGTCTGGCCGTAGCCGTCGCGGATCTGCAGGCCGGTGGCCTCCTCCCAGGCCCGCAGCACCTCGGGGTTCAGGGCCTCGCCGGCGGCGACCATGCCGTGCAGGTCCGCCAGGGCCCTGGGGGTGGCCCGCTTGGCGATCACGCGGTACTCGGTTGGCGCCATGCAGAGCACGTTCACAGCCTCGCGCTCGAGCAGCTCGAGCCGCTCGTGGGGGTCGAAGCGGGCGTCGTGCAGCAGGGCGGCCGCGCCCGCCAGCCAGGGGGCCATGAACACGTTGCGAGCCGACTTCGACCAGCCGCTGGCGGCGGTGCACCAGACCAGCTCGCCGGGCGCCGGCGCCAGCCAGCTGCTCGCCTGCAGGCGCTGGCCGAGCAGGTAGCGCTGTGCGTGCACGACCGCCTTGGGCTCGCCCGCGGTGCCGCTGGTGAACGTGATCAGGGCAGGCTCTGCAGGGTCCAGCTCGGCGGCCGGCGCGGGCTCGGCGGCGAACAGGCTCTCGTCGGGGATCAGCAGCACCGGGGCCTCGGGAGCGGCCAGCTCGAGCTCGGCGCGGTTGCGCTCGTCGGCCACGATCAGGGACGGCCGCGCCACCTCGATCCGCAGGCGCAGATCCTTGGCCCGCAGTTGCTCGGTGCAGGGCAGCACCACGGCCCCGGTGCGGAAGCATGCCAGCATCGCCAGGACCCACTCGGGGCGGTTGCCGATCAGCGTCATCACAACCTCGCCGCGGCCGGCGCCGTGACGGGCGAAGGTGCCGGCCAGCCGGGCGGCCCGCTCGGAGAGCTCGCCGAAATGCCACTCCCGCCGAGAGCCCTCGCGGGAGAGCTCCACCAGGGCACGGGCATCCGCCGGGGCGCCGTCGAGGACCTCGCGCGTGAAGTTCACGCCGGTATTCTCTTCACAACCAGCAGCCCGCGACCCCCGGAGTCAAGAGAACGTATGGCCGTAGCCGCCGACCAGAACACCGAGATGACCGACGAGCAGCGCGCGATCACGGAGATGGTGCACCAGTTCGCCGACGAGCAGATCATCCCCAACGCCGAGCACTACGACCACGAGGACAGCTTCCCCGAGCCGATCGTCGAGCAGATGAAGGAGCTCGGCCTGTTCGGGGTCACGATCCCCGAGGAGTACGGCGGCATGGGGCTCGACCTGACGACCTACGCGATGATCGTGGAGGAGCTCTCCCGCGGCTGGATCTCGATCTCGGGCGTGATCAACACACACTTCATCGGCTCCTACCTGCTGATGAAGTTCGGCACCGAGGAGCAGCGCCAGAAGTACCTGCCGAAGATGGCCACCGGCGAGATCCGGGCGGCCTTCTCCCTCTCCGAGCCCGAGCTGGGCTCCGACGTGCAGGCGATCAAAACCTCCGCCCGCAAGCTCGACGACGGCAACTACGAGATCAACGGGCAGAAGATGTGGGTCACCAACGGCCTGCTCTCGACGCTCGTGTTCGTGCTCGTGAAGACCGACCCCGACGCCGACCCGCGCCACCGGGGCATGACCTGCTTCATCGCCGAAAAAGAGCCCGGTGTGGGGGAGAACACGGGGGCCTTCGCGGGGCTGACCGTGCCCCCCAAGATCAAAAAGCTCGGCTACAAGGGCGTCGAGTCCACAGAGCTCGTGTTCGACGGCTACAAGTGTCCCGCCGAGAACGTCCTGGGCGGCGAGGAGGCGGGGCTCAACAAGGGCTTCGCGCAGATGATGGACGCGCTCGAGGTCGGCCGCGTGAACGTCGCCGCGCGCGGCGTCGGGATCGCCCAGCGCGCCCTGGAGCTGGCGCTGCGCTACTCACAGGAGCGCAAGGCCTTCGGCAAGCCGATCGCCGAGCACCAGGCGATCGAGTTCAAGCTCGCCGACATGGGCACCCAGGTCGAGGCCGCGCGGCTGCTGACGATGCGCGCCGCACGCCTGAAGGACGCCGGCCAGCGCTCGGACCTCGAGGCCGGGATGGCGAAGCTGTTCGCCTCCGAGGCGGGGCGCTTCTGCGTGGAGGAGTCGTTGCGCATCCACGGCGGCTACGGCTACTCGAAGGAGTACGAGATCGAGCGCCTGTACCGCGACGCGCCGCTGCTGCTGATCGGCGAGGGAACCTCCGAGATCCAGCGCATGGTGATCGGCCGCAAGCTCCTGCAACGGCACAAGATCTAGGAGCCACCACGCTCACCGGCACGGGCATCCGCAGCTGGGAGGACCGCCGTGTCCGATGATGCCCGTGTGCTGATCGACCAGGCCGCCAGGCGCTTCCTGGAGGAAGTCCCGGCGCTCGAGCCGATCAAGCTGGTCGTCGGTGTGGAGTTGCGGGGGCGAGGCGACACGCAGCAGTTCCGCCTCGAGATGCCGGGCGTGAAGGTCACCAAGGACGTCGCCGCTGACGCGCGCGTGCGCGTGGAAATGCGCCGTGAGTTCTTCAACGTGATGGCCAAGGAAGGGAAGGTGCCCGACTGGGTCGAGGCCTTCACCTATGGCCAGGCCAAGGCCTCCGGCCCAGAGCAGTTCCTGAAGCTGATCACCAACGTGGTCGAGCGCCAGCAGGAGCGCGAACGCACACCCAAGGCGCGCAAGCACGCCTAGTGCGGCGCGGCTAGTGGTAGGCGGTCAGCTGCTCGGCCAGGAACGCGAGCGACCCGAGCAGGAACAGGCACATCACGATGAGTGAGAAGTTCTCGTTCATGGCCTTGGCCGGGACTTCGACAACACCTTCCCCTACAGGCAAGTCTAGGCCAGGACGGCCTCGTTGTCATACAGCTTCAGTACGCGCACGGCCCCCTCGGGCGTGGCGTCCAGGCACAGGCGGCAGAGCACGCACTCGTCGAGGTTCTCGCGCACGATCTCGAGCTTGCCGCCGTCGCCCTCGGCGAAGATGTCCACCGGGCAGGCCTCGGCGAGCGCGTGAGCCAGCTCGGCGTCCGCGGCGACAGCGTCGCTGACCTCGATGGCGATGAAGATGCCGTCCTGTCTCATCGGGCCCCCGCCGCTCCGTTTCCGGCGGAAGACCGGGCGGCGATGCGCGAGCCGATCATCTCCGGGATGTCCTCGATCCGCTCCGCGACCTGGATGCCGGCGTTGGCGAGGCGGGCGATCTTCTCCGAGGCGGTGTCCTCCTTGCCTTCCACGATCGTGCCGGCGTGGCCGAAGCTCATCCCCGGCATCTCGTCCATGAAGCGACCGGCCATGAAGGCCACGATCGGCAGGCGCTCGGACTCCTCCCGGGCGAGCGTCCAGGCGGCCAGCTCGGCCTCCATGCGGCCTCCGGGCTCGGTGTAGATGACGATTCCCTGGGTCTGGGGGTCGGCTGCGAACAGCGGCATCAGCTCGGCGTAGGTGGAGCCGATGATGGCGTCGCCGCCGATCGAAACGGCCGCGGACTGGCCGAGACCGGCTGCCGACAGGGTCGAGGACATCTCCGTGGTCATCCCCCCCGAGCGGGAGATCACGCCGATCGGTCCCGGCGTGTAGGCCTGGGCCGCGTTCTTGGCCGGGCCCCCGATCCCACCCATCTTGATCACGTCGGGGACGATGATCCCGAGGCAGTTGGGCCCGATGATCCGCGCCCCGCGCAGGCCGGCGAGCTCGACCATCGCCGCCACGTCGCGACGCGGGATCCGCTCGGTCACGATCACGATCAGTTTGATTCCGTTCTCGACAGCCTCGAACACCGCGTCGCGGGTGAAGGCCGGGGGGACGGTGACGACCGAGCCGTCGATCGGGGCGCCGTGGTGCTCGACCGCCTGGGCGACGGTGTCGAACACCGGGACCCCGTGCACCTCACGCCCGAGTCGCCCGGGGGTGACGCCGCCGACGATCTTGGCGCCGGCCCCGTAGTCCAGGCACTCACGGGTGAGGTTGACCGCCTCGCGGCCGGTGATCCCCTGCACGATGAAGGTCGTGTCGGCGTCGACGAGGATCGACATCAGGCGCGGGCCTGGCTCTGCGGGGACGCCGTCCCGGCGCCCTGGATCTTCTCGACCGCCCGCCGGGCGGCCTCGTTCAGCGA
Source organism: uncultured Solirubrobacteraceae bacterium (assembly GCA_963821425.1). GTDB lineage: Bacteria > Actinomycetota > Thermoleophilia > Solirubrobacterales > Solirubrobacteraceae > Palsa-744. Next base: position 31,486 of record CAWGDS010000004.1, on the reverse strand, counting down.
CACGCTGCGGTCGGCGTACTCCACGCCGTAGCGCTCGAGGATCTTGAAGCCCTCTTCCTCCCAGGCCCCCGGGATGCGGAAGATCGCGATCTTCTCGGCCGGGTCGAGATCGAGCTCCAGGCAGGCTTTGATGACCCCGCGGGCGACGATGTCGACGCGCGTGTTGGAGACGATCGACATCATCACCGCGATCTTGTCGACGCCGGGCTTGGACAGCACCAGCTTGGTCAGCCCGCAGGCCTTCGCCACCGACGGGTTGCCGCCGATCTCGCAGTAGTTGGCGGGGCGCCCGCCGTGGGCCCGGACGGCGTCGAACAGGGTCAGGGAGCCTCCCCCGGCGCCGATCACGAGCCCGAGGTTGCCGTCGAACTCGGTCACGTTGCCCGCCACCCCGCGGTGGTCGCTGGAGTCGATCTGCTCGCCGGCCAGCTCGAACGGCGTCGGCTCGCGCGCCTGGCGCGTCTCCTCCTTGCCCACGCCCAGCTCTCCGAGCAGCTTTTCGTGGCGGGGGCGGGCCTCGTTCTCCATGTCCATGTGGGCGTCCAGCGCCACGAAGGAGCCGTCCGAGAGCCGGCCGAGCGGGTTGATCTCGGCGAGCACCATGTCGTTGTCCACGAACATGCGCGCGAGGCGGCTGACGATCGGCACGAGCTTGTTGAGGGCGGGCCCCGTCACCCCGCTGGAGGCGATCGCCTCCTTGGCGATGAACTCGCTGAACGGGAGCACGTTGGAGAAGTGCCGCCGGCCGACCTTCTCGGGCTGCTCCTCGGCGACCTGCTCGATGTCGATCCCGCCCACCGGGGAGAAGATGATCACCGGCTGCTTACGGATGCCGTCCCAGACCACGCCGGCGTAGTACTCCTGCTCGACCTCGGCTCGAGGGTCCACGAGCACGCCACGGGGCATGTGCCCGTTGATCTCGAGCACCAGGATCTCGCGGGCGTGGGCGACGGCCTCCTCGGGAGTGTCGGCGAACTTCACCCCGCCCGCCTTCATCCGTCCGCCGCTGAGGACCTGGGACTTGATCACCGTCGGGCCGCCGATGCGGGCGGCGATCTCGCCGGCCTCCTCGGCCTCGGTCGTGAACCCGTAGTCGGTCACGGGAATCCCCGCGCGCTTTACGAGCTCGCGGGCCTCGTACTCGAAGAACCTCATACGGCGGCTGGGGTGAAGCCGTACGCCTCCGCCAGCTCGGGGTCCTTGCGGGCGAGCATTTCGGCGAGGTTGACCATCACCTTGCACTGCTTCCAGGTGGCGTCGTCCTGCATCTTGCCGTCGATCATGTGCACGCCCCGGCCGTCGGGGATGGCCTCGATCACCTTCTTGGCGAATGCCACCTCGTCGGGCTCGGGCGAGAACACGCGCTTGGCGATCGCGATCTGGGCCGGGTGCAGCGACCACGCCCCCACGCAGCCCAGCAGGAAGGCCGCCCGGAACTGGGTTTCGCAGCCCAGCTCGTCGCGGATGTCCCCGTAGGGGCCGTAGAAGGGCAGCGCCCCGACGGAGGTGCAGGCGTCGACCATGCGGGCGATCGAGTAGTGCCACGGGTCCTGTTGGTAGCTCGCGCGGGGAGCCTCCGGGTCGTCCGGGTCGGGGTCGGCGATCGTCCGGTAGCCGGGATGCCCGCCGCCGACCCTGGTCGTCTTCATGCGCCGCGAGGCCGCCAGGTCGGCGGGTCCGAAGCTCATCCCCTGGATCCGCGGCGAGGCGCTCGCGATCTCCTCCAGGTTCGCCACCCCCTGGGCAGTCTCGAGGATCGCGTGGATCAGGATCGGGCGCTCGAGTTCGTGGCGGGCCTCGAGCTGGGCCAGCAGGCGGTCCACGTAGTGGATGTCCCAGGGGCCCTCGACCTTCGGGATCATCATCACCTCGAGCTTGTCCCCGATCGCTTCCACGACCTGGGTGATGTCGTCGAGCACCCACGGCGAGGCCAGCTCGTTGACCCGCGTCCAGAGGGCCGTCTCGCCGAGGTCCATCTCGCGGCCGACCCGGATCAGCCCTTCCCGCGCGGCCACCTTCCTGTCCACCGGGACGGCGTCCTCGAGGTTCCCGAGCAGGATGTCCACGGTGGGCGCGATGTCGGGCACCTTGGCCACCATCTTCTCGTTGGAGAAGTCCAGGAAGTGGATCATCCGCGAGGGCTTGAAGGGGATCTCGCGAGCCGGCTCGGGGGCGCCGATGGCCAGCGGCTTGAGGAAGTCTCGGGGGTTTCGCAAGGGCTCTCCTGGTCGTCTAATTCGGCTTGGCGGCTGGCACCGCCGTGTACGCAGTATCGAGCATATGCCCCTGCGGCGCACTAGAGTGGGGTCCCATGAGCGAGACCCAAGCCGCCGAGAGAGACACACTCCAGACCGACCAGGCCGCCCGCGAGGCCAGCGGCGCGCACCCCTACGGGCGCTACCTGGAGGAGTTCGAAGTCGGCGACGTTTACAAGCACTGGCCCGCCAAGACGGTCACCGAGTCCGACGACCACCTGTTCTGTCTGCTGACCATGAACCACCACCCCCTGCACATCAACGACGTGTACGCGGCCGCCTCCCAGCAGGGTCGCAACGTCGTCGTGGGGCCGCTCGTGTACTCGCTCGCGCTCGGCATGTCGGTCAGCGACGTCAGCGGCAAGGCGATCGCCAACCTCGCCACCGAAGAGCTGAAGCACCCGGCCCCGGTGTTCCACGGGGACACCCTCTTCTGCGAGTCCGAGGTGCTCGAGAAGCGGGAGTCCCAGTCGAAGCCCGACCGTGGGACCGTGAGGGTCCACACGCGAGTCCTGAACCAGGACGGGGTGCTGGTCGCCGAGTTCAAGCGCCTCGTGCTGGTCCCGCGCCGCAATCCCGGCACGGCCTCCAGCAACGGCTCCGCCTGAGCGGACCGGGACGGCTCGGCCCGCTGCGGGCCGCCGCCGCCGTGGGCTCGGCCCGGCCCGGCAGGCCCACGTAGCGTCCAGGAAACCTCCGCTGAGCCCCTGTCGGGCCGTGTCTGCGGCGTAATACGGACGGTAGAAGCGGCTATCCCGCTAGGCCCCCGCACGGTCCTGCGATAGGCTTTGTGAGCGCCCCTGGATGGGCGATTTTTTGTTTCGGCGGACCATCACCATCCGCCGGCCGCGCCTCGACGCGAGGCGCCTGAGATGACCGCCAACCCGAAGGAGCCCCGCGCTGCGATGAGCACCACGCTTCCCGCCCCAACCAAGCACGAGCGTCTGCTGGCGTGGGTCGAGGAGATGGCGGCCCTCGCCGAACCGGATGAGATCCGCTGGTGCGACGGGTCGGCCGAGGAGTACGAGCAGCTGTGCGCCGAGCTGGTCGAAGCGGGAACCTTCGAGCGTCTCTCCGATGCCAAGCGGCCGAACTCCTACCTGGCCATGTCCGATCCCGGCGACGTCGCCCGGGTCGAGGACAGGACCTTCATCTGCACCGCCACCGAGGAGGAGGCGGGACCGACCAACAACTGGCGTGACCCCGCCGAGATGCGCGAGGCCCTGAGCGAGCTGTTCGCCGGCTCGATGCGGGGGCGCACGATGTACGTGGTGCCCTTCTGCATGGGGCCGCTCGGCTCCGACAAGAGCCACGTGGGGGTCCAGTTGACGGACTCCACCTACGTCGCCGTGTCGATGCGGATCATGACCAGGATGGGCAAGGGAGCGCTCGAGGCGCTCGGCGCGGGCGGGCAGTTCGTGCCCTGTCTGCACTCCGTCGGCATGCCCCTCGGCGAGGGCGTCCAGGACGTGCCGTGGCCCTGCAACGCCGAGAACAAGTACATCGTCCACTTCCCGGAGACCCGCGAGATCTGGTCCTACGGGTCCGGCTACGGCGGCAACGCGCTGCTGGGCAAGAAGTGCTTCGCGCTGCGGATCGCCTCGGTCATGGCCCGTGACGAGGGCTGGATGGCCGAGCACATGCTGATCCTCAAGCTGACCTCACCGGAGGGGGACGTCAAGTACGTGACCGGTGCCTTCCCGAGCGCCTGCGGCAAGACCAACCTCGCGATGCTGATCCCCACGCTGGAGGGCTGGACGGTCGAGACGATCGGCGACGACATCGCCTGGATGAAGTTCGGCGAGGACGGGCGCCTGTACGCGATCAACCCCGAGGCGGGGTTCTTCGGGGTGGCTCCGGGGACCGGCAAGAAGACCAACCCGAACGCGATCGAGATGGTCTCCCACGACGCGATCTTCACCAACTGCGCCAAGACCGACGACGGCGACGTGTGGTGGGAGGGACTCACCAAGGAGCCCCCGGAGCACCTGATCGACTGGCGGGGCAACGACTGGACACCCGCGTCGGAGACGCCCGCCGCCCACCCCAACGCCCGCTTCACGGTCCGCGCTGACCAGACGCCGGCGATCGCCCCCGAGTGGCAGGACCCGGCCGGTGTCCCGATTGACGCGATTCTGTTCGGGGGGCGCCGCTCGACCGTGGTGCCGCTCGTGACCGAGGCCCTGGACTGGGAGCACGGGGTCTTCCTCGGCTCGGTGATGGGGTCTGAGAAGACGGCCGCGGCCGCCGGCACCGTCGGCGAGCTGCGCTTCGACCCGTTCGCGATGCTCCCGTTCCTCGGCTACAGCATGGCCGACTACTTCGGCCACTGGCTGAAGATCGGGCGTACCTCCGGGGCGAAGCTCCCGAAGATCTTCTACGTCAACTGGTTCCGCAAGGACGACGACGGCAGCTTCCTGTGGCCGGGCTTCGGCGAGAACTCGCGCGTGCTCTCCTGGGTGTTCGCCCGCTGCGCCGGCCACGGAGCCGCCAAGGAGACCCCGATCGGCTTCGTTCCTCCGGTGGGCGCGGAGGGGATCGACACCCGCGGCCTGGAGATCACCGACGAGCAGGTCTCCGAGCTGCTGCGCGTCGACAACGCCGAGTGGCGCGCCCAGCTGCCCCAGTTCCACGAGCACTACGGCCGCTTCGACAACCTTCCCGATGAGCTCCACGCCCAGCTGCGGGCGCTCGAGGAGCGGCTCAGCTAGCGGCTATTCGTGGCCGTGAGCTTCGCTCGCGGCCGCCGGCGGGCGGGACTCCTCCGCCAGCGAGGTGATCGTCAACGATCCCCGCGCCGCCGACTCGAGCACATCGGTGGCCTCCTCGAGCGAGCGGGCGTACAGCTCGACGAGCAGGTGGACGATGATGCGCGAGTCCTCCTCGTGCTTGTGGAAGCGCACGTGGGTGAAGAACTCCCTCACGCCGTGGTCGCCGAAGGCGGCGTAGGAGAGGGCGTCGCCGGCCTCGGGGCCCGAGCAGCTCTCGACGTCGTCGGCGTCCACCGTGACGGTGCACGAGGCCACCCAGGGGGTCCCCGCGATCATCCTTTCCCAGCGGTCTTCGACCGGCTCCACACGGCCGTTGTTGAAGCCGAGGTGGGGCTGGTCGTGCATGCACTCCAGACACTGCACGACCGCCTCCTGCAGCTCGTCCACGACTTCGGCACGCTCGCCCGTGTCCGGGTCGATCTTGTGAATGCCCTCGTAGTGGACCTGGACCTCGAGGTCCCGCGACCAGCAGCGGTAGCAACGTAGCCAGCTGCGGGCGCTGGTCTCGGCCATCGAGCCCTCCATGCAGACCATTGTATTCGCGCCCCGAACCCGGCTTCCTCGCGCGCCGGCCGGCGCCGGCGATCACGCCGTGGCCGACGGGGCCGGCTCAGGTCGGGCTCGGTTCCGGCGCGACGTCGGTCCCGCGTCAGCCGAACGTGAAGGCGTAGCCGGTGACGCCGTTGGCGAAGCGCAGCGAGAGCTCATGTCGCTGGTCGCCGTGCAGCGAGACCAGCCAGTAGAGCCGCTGGTGGCGCACCGTCACCACGCCCCCGTGGACGTCGGCGCCGGAGTCGGCCGCGGAGATCGGATGTCCGTCCAACAGCACCCTCACCGGAAGCGGTCGTTCTCCGGGCGAGCTGAGCACGAGGTATGCGTTCTTGGCCTCGAAGCCCACGTCGATGCCGGCATTCGAGACGGCTTCCGCCGGCTGACCCGAGATCCGCCAGGTGCCGCTGTAGATGAAGGTGTTCAGCCCGGGGGGCTGGGCGCTCGGGGGGCCGTAGTCGTGCAGCCCGGAGAAGGGGCCCTGCATCCAGCCTTCGGCGCGGTTGGTGCCGAGATAGGTCTCGGGTGTGGCCTGGCTGGAGGGAACGACCACATTGCTGGCGTGACCATGGGCGCCGACCTGGGCTCCGGCGGCGGCCAGCAGCGCGCGGATCGCGGTTTCGGTCTTTTCGTAGTCCCCCTCGCCGAAGGTGGCGTAGCGCACCTGGCCGGTGGCGTCGATCAGGTAGTCGGCCGGCCAGTACTGGTTGCCGTATGCGTTCCAGGTACCCATTTCGTTGTCCTGCACGACCGGGTAGCGGATCCCGAACTGGTTGACCGCGTCCTGGACGTTGCCCGCTTCGCGCTCGAAGGAGAACTCGGGCGTCTCCACGCCCACGATCGTGAGGCCGTCGTGCCGGTAGGCGGCGTCCCACGCCTTCAGGTAGGGCAGGGTGCGGATGCAGTTGATGCAGGTGTAGGTCCAGAAGTCCACCAGCACCACCCTTCCCCGCAGCGAGGTGAGCGAGAGCGGCTTTTCGCCGGGGGTGTTGAACCAGCGCTCGGTGTGGGTGAATTCGGGTGCCGCGCCGGCGTGGGGGAGCGAGCGGGCGTCGGCCAGCAGGGTGGCCTGGCTGGCCGAGGGCCCCGCCGCAGAGAGATGTGCGGCCGAGCCGCTGCCGCCACACGAGGAGGACCCGTTGGCCGCCACGAAGCGAGCCTTGTGACCGGTGATTTCGTGCAGGCGGTTGGTGACCGTGGGCGAGCACTCCAGTCCCGCCGTGAGGTTGACGTTGGGGATTTCGTTGGCCACGAATTCACCGAACTTCAGGTTCAGGCTGGTCGCCAGCAGCACCGCGGTGGCGATCATCACCACGCCGAGCGCGCGCTGCAGGGCCGGTCCCTGGCCGGCCCGCCGCACGCGGTCGAAGACCTTGCGGCCGCCGAACGCGAGCAGCAGCAGGACCGCGCCCGAGCCGGCCGCGTAGGCCACCGCCAGCGAGATCGTGCGCCCGCTGGCCGCGCTCACGGTGATCACCGCCGCCAGGATCGGGGAGGCGCAGGGCGTGTAGACGAACCCGAGCGCCCCACCGACTAGGAGCCCGGAGCGGAAGCCGTCTCCGCGCGAGCGCGGGCCGAAGCGCGCCAGCCGCGACAGCGGCGCCTCGATCCGCGACGACAGGGCCGGCGCCAGGAGGCTCACGCCGAACACCACCAGCACGGCGATCGAGAGGTCGCGCAGCAGGCCGCTGCCCTCGCCGACTCCGCCGACCACGTTGGCCAGGCCGACGATCGTGACGGCCAGCGTCACGGACAGCCCCAGCACGATCCCGAGGGGCCGCCGCCGACCGCCCACCCCGCTGGCCGACAACAGTGCCGGCAGCACGGGCAGCACGCACGGCGACAGGGCCGTGCCGGCCCCGGCGAGCACCGCGAACACCAACAGGACGATCATCTGATCTCACCCTCAGTCTTGCGCGCTTTCGATTCGTTACGCGCCACCTGCGCAACGAACCCCGCGCTACACGGCAACCGCGCGCAGGGTGGCGTCGAAGTCGCTGCCGGGGATCGGGCCGATGCACGGCGAGCCGGCCCCCGCGGCGGCATAGCGCTGCACCCCGCCGCGCACCTCCTCGGCGGAGCCGACGGCAAGGAGATCTTCCAGGAAGCCGTCGGAGATCGCGCTCTGCATCGCCTGCGGGTCCCCGCCGGCGCCGTCGAAGGCCTCGATGTCGGCGGCGAAGCCGCTGCGCTCGATCATGGCGCGGTAGAAGGGCAGCGAGAAGTAGGTCAGCAGGTCGCGGCGCATCGCCTCGTAGGCGGGACCGCGGTCATCGGTGACGGCGCTGGGGACGGCGGCGACGATGTCCACGCCTCCCGGCTCGCGCCCGGCCCGGCGGGCTCCCTCCGCCAGCTCGGGCACGACCACCCGCTCGATGTAGCCGGGGTTGCACAGCCACAGGATCACGCCGTCGGCGACCTCGCCGGCGAGCCGCAGCATCGCGGGCGAGAGGGCGGCGATGTAGATCGGCAGCTCGCTGCGGACCGGGACGCCGTGGAGGTGAAAGCTCGTCTTCCACTTGTCCCCTTGGGGCGGGTCCTCGCCGGCGAACATGGCCCGCAGGATCGCCACGTACTCGCGCATCTCGGCGACCGGCCGGTCGATCGTCTGGCCGTGCCAGGCCTCCACCACCGGGCGGTGGGAGACGCCGAGACCGAGCCGCATGCGTCCCCCGGAGAGCTCGTCCACGGTGACGGCGGTCTGGGCCATCGTCGCGGGTGTGCGCGAGTAGATCGGCACCACACCGCTGCCGAGCATGATCTGCCTGCTGGACTGCGCGTACGCCGCCAGCACCGTCAGCGAGTCCCGCCCGGCGGTGTGAGTGGTGTAGACCGCCTCGTAGCCGAGCGAGTCGGCCAGCGCCACCCGCTCGAGCGCCTGGCTCAGCGAGCGTCCGGTGGAGATGAAGCAGCCGGTCGCCATGCCCCGCGGCAGCATATGGGAGCAGACATGCGGCGGGTCAGCCACACCGCGCCGGGCTCCTGAGCCGGCGAGCAGCTCGCGCGGCAGGCCCGGCAGCGGCGGGCGCTGCTCAGCCGGCGAGCGAGCGCTCGAGCACGCCGATCAGGGCCGGGACCTCCGCACCGCGATCCTCGCCCGCCAGCAGTTCCTGCGCCCGGGAACGGCCGCCGATCGCCCGCAGCCCGCGCTCCCCGTGCTCGGCGAGGAACTCGCGCAGGGCTCGCGCGCGACGGGCCTCGGTGCGCCGCGCCCCCACGTCCTCGCCGTCACGGTGCTGCTCGAGCGCGTCCAGCAGCTCCTCGATGCCGCTGGTCGGGGGCAGCGAGGAGACGGCGATCACGGGCGTGGAGCGCGCGCCCAGCGAGCGCAGCGCGGCGGTCAGGTCGCGGCGCGCGGAGATCGCCAGCTGCCCGAGGTCCGCCTTCGTGACGACGAGCACGTCGGGGACTTCCATGATCCCCGACTTCAGGAACTGCAGGGCGTCCCCGGCGCCGGGCTGCACGACCACCACGACCGTGTCGGCGGCCTCGGCCACGTCGGTCTCGGCCTGCCCGACGCCGACGGTCTCGATCACGACCACGTCGAATGCCACCGCCAGCGCGTCGGAGGCGGCGGCGGTGGAGCGGGCCAGGCCACCGAGGCGTTCCCCGGCCGCGCTCGAGCGGATCAGCACGCCGCTGTCGGCGGCGTCGTAGTCGATCCTCGCGCGGTCTCCCAGCAGCGACCCGCCCGAGCGCCGGGAGCTGGGGTCCACAGCCAGCAGGGCCACCGTGTGTCCCCGCGCCCGCCAGCCCGCCAGCAGCGCCGACAGCATCGTCGACTTGCCCGCCCCGGGGGGGCCGGTGACGCCGATCACGTGGCCCGGCGCCTCCTCGCCGAGAGCGCCGGGGGAGAGCGCGGCGAGCAGCGAGTCGGCCTGCAGACGGTCCTCGGGGGCGGTGCTCTCGAGCAGGTTCAGGGCCGCCGGGGCCGCGCTGAGATCTTGCTCGCGCAGGCGCGCGGCGAGCGCCGCGCCGTCCTGGCTCACGCGGGCGCGCTGCCGGCGGCGAGCGCCGGGCGCTCAGCTTCGGCGGCGAGCAGCGCCACGATCTCGCGCATGATGCGCGTGATGTCGAAGTCCTTCGGCGTGTAGACGGCGGCGGCCCCGTCCTGGAGCAGGTCGGGAACATCCTGCTCGGGGATGATGCCGCCGACGATCACCGGGGCCTGGACGCCGCGGTCGCGCAGCGCCGCCATCACGGCCGGGATCAGCTCGCGGTGCGAGCCGGAGAGGATCGACAGGCCGATCACGTGGACGCCCTCTTGCAGCGCCGAGGTGGCGATCTGGGCGGGCGTCAGGCGGATCCCGTCGTAGACGACGTCCATGCCGGCGTCGCGGGCGCGCAGCGCCACCTGCTCGGCTCCGTTGGAGTGCCCGTCGAGGCCGGGCTTGCCGACCAGCATCTTCGGCCGGCGGCCGAGCTGCTCCTGCAGGCGCGCGACCTCCGCCCGCAGCTCGGTGAGCTCGCCGTTGGAGCTCCCGGCGCTGGCCTCGCCGACGCCGGTGGGGGCCCGGTAGCTGCCGAACACGCCGCGCAGCGCCGCGGCCCACTCGCCGGTGGTGGCGCCCGCGCGTGCGGCTGCGATCGTCGGGACCATTAGGTTGGTGTCCGCGCTCTCGTCGCGGGCCACCTGCGCCAGCCGCCCGAGGGCCTCCTGCACGGCCCCCTCGTCGCGCTGGGCCCGCCAGGCCCGAACGGCCTCGATCTGCTCGGCTTCGAGCGCCGGGTCCACGACCAGGATGCCGCCCTCGGCGTCGGCGGTGAGCGGGGACTCCTCGGTCTCCTCGAAGCGGTTCTGCCCGACCACGACCTGCTCGCCGCTCTCGATCCGCCGCAGCCGCTCGCGGTGGGAGTCCACCAGCGCCCCCTTCATGTAGGGGACCGCCTCGACGGCGCCGCCGTGCTGGGCCACCACGTCCATCTCCGCGCGGGCTCCCTCGAGCAGCTCGTCCACGAGCCCCTCCATCACCTTTGAGCCCTCGAAGATGTCCCCGTACTCGAGGATGTCGGTTTCGTAGGCCAGCACCTGCTGGATGCGCAGCGACCACTGCTGGTCCCAGGGCCTCGGCAGGCCCAGGGCCTCATTCCAGGCCGGCAGCTGGATCGCGCGGGCACGCGCGTCGCGCCCCAGCGTCACGGCCAGCGCCTCGAGCACGATCCGCTGCACGTTGTTCTCGGGCTGGACCTCGGTCAGGCCCAGCGAGTTGACCTGTACCCCGTAGCGGAAGCGCAGGTGGCGGGGGTCCTGGACGCCGTAGCGGTCGGTCCCGAGTTGCTCCCACAGGATCGACATCGCGCGCAGCTTGGCGTGCTCCTCGATGAAGCGCACGCCGGCGTTGACGAAGAACGAGATGCGCCCGAAGACCTGTTCCATGCGCTCGGGCTCCACCCGCTCGCGGGCCGCGTCGAGCACGGCGATCGCGTTGCTCATGGCGTAGGCGATCTCCTGCACGGGCGTGGCTCCGGCCTCCTGCAGGTGGTAGGAGCAGATGTTGATCGGGTTCCAGCGCGGTACGTGCTCGACCGTGTAGGCGATCATGTCCGCGATCAGCCGCATCGAGGGCGCCGGCGGGAAGGCGTAGGTCCCGCGCGCCAGGAACTCCTTGATGATGTCGTTCTGGGTCGTCCCCTGGAGCTGCTCCTGGGGGACCCCCTCCTGCTCGGCCGTGACGATGTAAAGCGCCAGCAGCCAGGCGGCGGTGGCGTTGATCGTCATCGAGGTGTTCATCTCGCCGAGCGGGATCCCGTCCATCAGCGCCGCCATGTCCCCGCGGTGGGAGATCGGCACGCCCACCTTGCCGACCTCGCCCCGGGCGAGCTCGTCGTCGGGGTCATAGCCGGTCTGCGTGGGCAGGTCGAAGGCGATCGACAGGCCCGTCTGGCCCTTGGCGAGGTTGCGCCGGTACAGCTCGTTCGACGCCTTCGCGGTGGAATGGCCCGCGTAGGTGCGCATCATCCATGGCCGGTCGCGCTCGGACAGCCGCGCGGGACGCTCACCGCTCATGCAGCCATTGTACGGCTGCGGCGTCGCCTTTATCCTGCGCGCCAAATGCCCGATACCCTCAACCGGCCCCGCACCGACGGGCCCGACACCGGCACCGGCGGCTCCTGGAAGGTGATCGTCCGCAACGACGACCACAACACCTTCGAGCACGTCGCCGCGACGCTCGCGCGGTTCATCCCCGGCGTCTCCCACGACCGGGGGATGCAGATCGCCGAGCTGATCCACAACAGCGGCCAGGCGATCGTCTTCACCGGCATGCAGGAGCCGGCCGAGCACTACTGGGAGCAGCTGAAGGACGCGGGCCTGACGATGGCCCCGCTCGAGCGCGGCTAGGTGATGTCGCCGACGGGCCGCCCGTGCCCGTTGCCGCGGCCGTTGCCGTGGCCGTTGCCCGCAGCCACGGCGTCGTCGTCGATCGCGCCGCTGGTCGTCACGTCCCACCAGTCGTACAGGACCGGCACCTGGTACCAGCTGGAGTGAATCGTGCGGAAGTAGGTCATCTCCGGGCCTTCCCAGTAGCGTTCCCAGTCGAGGTGGCTCTCGAAGCTCGCGAGCTGCTGGAAGCGGTATTTGTCCGTCTGCGAGCGGTAGACCCGGTAGGAGGTGGCCCCGTAGCGCAGGGCTGTGGAGGCGACCTCCTGCAGGTCCTCGGCGAAGCCATTGGCGCGCAGCCCGGTGGCGTACCAGGGCACGATCACCGTCCCTGCCATCAGGCGCCGACCTCCGCGTGAATCGCGCCGGGACCCTCGGCGGTGGCGCCCTCGCCCTCGCGCTCGGCTCCGACAAGCACCGAGATCTTGCCGAGGTGCTTGTTTTCCATCATCAGCTGGTGCGCCTCGGCGACCCCGTCGAAGCCGAGCGTGCGCCACAGCACGGGCCGGATCACGTTGCTTTCGATCAGCTCGTTCGCCTTCGTGCACTCATAGGCGTTGGCGAAGTGCGAGCCGAGGATCTCCTTCTGGCGCATCCACAGGTAGGCCACGTTGAAGTCCACGTCGATGCCCGTGGTGCCGGCGCAGATGACGACTTTCCCGAACGGCTTGACCGTGAACACGGAGGTCGGGAAGGTCGCTTTTCCGACGTGCTCGAAGACGATGTCGGGAGAGTCCCCGAGGATCTCCTTGACGCGCTTGGCGAAGCCCCGTGCGACCTTGAAGCGCTCGGCCTCCTCCTCTGGTGTCTCGCCGCCCTTGCGCATCATCCCGGCGAACTCGTTGCGATCGATGTAGTCCTCGGCGCCGAGCCGCTTGACCAGCTCGCCCTTCTCGGCCGATGAGACGACCCCCACGCAGCGCGCTCCGGCGGCCTTGCAGATCTGCGTGGCGAAAACACCGAGGCCGCCCGCGGCGCCCCAGATGAGGACGTTGTTGCCCGCCTGCAATTTGCAGCGGGTCATCAGCATCCTCCAGGCGGTGAAGTACACGAGGCCGTAGGAGGCGGCCTCCTCCCAGCTCAGTGCCGGGGGCTTGTGCAGCAGCTGCTGGGCCTGGACCTTGGTGAACTGCGCGAACGAGCCCCAAGTCGTCTCATAGCCCCAGATCATCTGGGAGGGGGCCGCCATCGGGTCCAGGCCGTGGACCTCGGGGTCCTCGTAGGAGGCCTGGTTGCAGTGCACCACGACTTCGTCGCCGGGCTTCCAGCGGGTGACCCCGGGGCCGACCTTCCAGACGATCCCGGAGGCGTCCGAGCCGCCGATGTGGTGACCGAACTGCGGGTGGTCGCCGTAGCGCATCACCGACACGGGCTTGCCGAGCGCCGCCCACACGTTGTTGTAGTTGACACCCGCCGCCATCACCCGCACGATCACCTCGAAGGCGCCGGGCTCGGGCACCTCGATCTCCTCGATCTGAAAGGCGTCCTTGGGCTCGCCGAAGCGCTCCTCGCGGATGACCCAGGCGGCCATCGTCTCGGGGAGGACACCGAGCTCTACGTCAACTGCTGAAACCTGTTGCAGGTCGATCGCCACTGTCTCTTTCCAAACCTCGTATGTAGAAGGGCCGCTGCGCCGCCAATCCTAGCCTGGCACGCGCTCGCGGGGGAACGGGAGCTCCAGCAGCTGGGCGGTGACGCCCTGATCTCCGGCCTCCAGCGTGCTGCCCGGCTCGGCCTCGCGGCGCACGAGCGCCAGCCCGATCGGGCCGAGGTGGGCCGAGCGGGCACTGCTCCCCAGGTGCCCCACCACGCGCTCGCCCAGACGCAGCTCGCTGCCGTGTGGCGCCGGGGCCGACAGGCGAAGTCCGCGCAGGTGGCGGTTGGGACGGCCCTTGTAGTGGAGCCGGGCGACCGTCTCCTGCCCCACGTAACAGCCCTTCGTGAAGCTGACGGCGCGCTCGTTGAGGCCCGCCTCCTGGGGGATCACGGTGTCGTCCAGGTCCAGGCCGTAGCGCGGGCGCCCGCTTTCGATGCGCAGGCACTCGGCCGTCTGGAGCTCGATCTCGGCGGCTCCCCGGCCACGCAGTGCCTCCCACAGGCGCTCGCGCTCGGGGGCCTCACAGAAGAGGTCCACCCCGAGGTCGGTCCTCACCGCCAGGGCCCGCAGGGAGTCGATCTGCACCGGCGTGCTGGAGTGCTCGGCCGAGCCCAGGTCCAGGGCCGCCGCCACCGCCGCCGATCCGGGCCCGATCAACGACAGCAGGGAGCGCTCGACGGTGCGCTTGTGCAGCTCCAGCTGGAAGCCGACCTTGTAGCGGCGGATCATGTCGAACAGGGCCTGCAGCGCGACGCGCTCGGTGTCCAGCAGCAGCATCCCCGCGTCGCCGTCGCCGTCCGGGACGGCGAGGATGCGCATGTCGCCGAGCATCTTGCCCTTGTGGGTGAGGAAGGCCGCATAGCGGCCTTCGCCGGGAGCCAGCCCGAGGAGCTCGTTGGTCACCTGCCCGTTGAGGAACTCGATCGCATCGGGTCCCTCGAGGGCGAGCTTGCCCCGCTCGGAGCGGTCGAGCAGCCCGGCGCCCTCGTGGAGCAGCTCGCGCTGGGTGGCGAGGGAGTCCTGGCTCTCGGCCTGGGTTGCTGCGGTGCCCATCGGATTTCGAGAATAGCCACGCTAGGCTTGGCGGCAGCGATGGCGCTGGCGGACACCTTCCAGGGAATCCTCGACGAGCTCCCCGCCGACTGGACCGACCTCGAGCTCGACCTGCGGATCGCCGACGAGTCGCGCTACGTCGACGCCGCGCTGTATCTGACGACCTGCAACGCCCGCCCGTACTCCCACTACGACTGGCACTGGCAGCTGCTGGTGGCGAACGGCTTCGGACACGCGGCGGCCGCGCCGACCGTGCACGGCTCCCTCACGCTGCTCGACCAGGCCGGCATCGAGGGCGAGCTGGTGCTGCGGGAGACTCGGATCGGGCGGGCCGAGGTGGTCCAGATGTGGGGCCGCCCGGAGTCCGCTCGCGAGGAGTTCCGCCGCCTGCGCGCCCAGTAGCCGCTGATGGCGCGTGTGCTGGCGCTGTGCGGCGACCTGATGTTCGGCTCGCGCATCGCCGCCCAGCTGCAGGGGACCGGTGAGGAGCTCGAGCTGCTCGCCGACGCGGCCTCGGTGAGCGAGCGGCTGCAGGGCCCCGCGCAGGAGCGCCCGCGGGTGCTCGTGGTGGACCTCACCTGCGGCAGCGAGGAGGGGATCGCGCTGGTTGCCGCGCTCGTGGGGAAGGGAAAGGCCGCGGGCGCCGGCGCGTCGGCCGCGCTCTCCGGCGGCGCCCCCCGCACGCTCGGCTTCTACTCCCACGTCGAGGCCGACGTGCGCGAGCGCGCCGAGGCTGCCGGCTTCGACCTGGTCGTCCCCCGATCGCGCATGGCCCGAGAGGGGGCGTCGCTGGTGGAGCGGCTGCTGGCGGATTCGGCGCCCCCGGCCGGGTAAGGGCGCCGCGTTAGGGTGGATCGGATGACGGAACCGAGCCCCACCCTGATCGCCCACGCGAGCACGGGTTGCGTAATCCTTCGCTAGGTGAAGCACTATGCGGTGGCCGAACTGGAGGTCACGGATCCCTCCTGGGTGCAGGCCTACGTCAACGACGTGACGCCGATGGTCGAGGCCCGCGGCGGGCGCTACCTGGCACGGACGGGCCGGGCGGAGCTGTTCGAGGGCGAGCGCGACCTGCCCCACGTGGTGCTGCTGATCGAGTGGCCCTCGCGTGAGGCGGCCGAGGAGTTCTTTGAGAGCCAGGAGTACCGCCCCTACCGCGAAGCTCGCAGGGCGGGCTCGCGTGGAGTGTTCCTGCTCGTGGCCGGTGAGGACTCGACCGGTCGCGCCGCCGAGGTCTCCTGAGCCGGCGTCAGGTGGCGAGGGTCGCGGTCCCGCCGCCGAGGTCGGCCTGTTCGGCCGCCTCCAGGTCGAGCGGGACGAGGGCGCCGTTGGCGACGCGCTTGATGTTCCCGACCCCCCGCCCGGCGTGGGTCGTGAGCGCCGCGCGGATAACCATCCCGTGGCACACCACCAGCGCCGGCAGCGCTCCCTGCTCGACGTCGGCGATCGCCGCGGCCACGCGGACGTCCTGTTCGACGAACGACTCCCCGCCCGGAAACGAGAAGTCGGGATCGACGGAGATGAACTGGTCGAAGCGCTCCGGTTCACGGGCCCGGACCTCCTCGAAGCTGAGGTTCGTCCAGTCGCCGGCGTCGGTCTCCATCAGGCGATCGTCGTCGCGGAGCTCCAGCCCGAGCCGCCGGCCGACGATCTCCGCGGTTTCCCGCGCCCGCAACAGCGGGCTGCACCACAGCGCCACGAAGCCGTACGGCACGGCCCGCTCGGCGAGCTCCCGCGCCTGGCCACGGCCGACATCGTCGAGCGGGATGGCCTGCTGGCCCTGGAAGCGGCCCTCGAGGTTGTAGGCGGTCTGGCCGTGGCGGGCGAGGTACACCTGCGGTCCGGGTCGCCTGCTCACCTTGGCCTGAGCATAATGGGGGCGTGCCCGCCGACGACGCCAACCAGCCGGCGCGTCGCTGAAGGAGAGCGCTTCTAGGACATGCGCCGACGCATCACCTTCTCGCGCAACCTCACACTGTCGCTGTCGAGGACCTGCCGCTGCTACTGCAAGTACTGCTCCTTCGCCACCCACGGAGCCCATCTGTACAGCCCGGAGGAGGTCCTCGAGATGCTCGACGGGGCCGCCCGCCGGAGGGTCAAGGAGCTGCTCGTGCTCACCGGCGAGCTGCCCGAGGTCAACCCCGCCGTCCGCGAGCGGCTGAGCTCCTACGGCCACGAGGACTTCACCGGCTACGTGGTCTGGACCTGCGAGCGGGCGCTCGAACGGGGCCTGCTCCCGCATACCAACCTCGGCGTCCTGTCCCGCGAGGACCTCGCCCGGCTGCGGGAGGTGAGCGCCTCCCAGGGGCTGATGCTCGAGTCCATCTCCGAGCGGCTGATGGAGACCGTCCACGCGGGCTCCCCGACGAAGCATCCGGCGCGACGGCTGGAGACGATCCGGGCCGCGGGCGAGCTGAGGATCCCCTTCACGAGCGGGATCCTGGTCGGCATCGGAGAGAGCCCGCAGGAGCGGCTGGCCTCGTTGCAGGCGCTGGCCGAGGTGCACGCCGAGTACGGGCACCTACAGGAGGTGATCCTGCAGAACTTCGTCCCGCACCAGCGCTACTACGGTCGCGAGCCGGCCACGATCGCCGACGCGGCCGCTCGCCGCTACTGGCAGACCGGGGTGGCGGAGGAGCCGGTGGCGGTCCCGCTTCCCTCGTGGGCCACGCCGGTGACCGTGGCGGAGATGGAGGAGCTCGTCGCCCACGCCCGCCGGCTGATGCCCGACGTGGCCGTGCAGATCCCCCCGAACCTGGCCGACTGGTGGGTGCGGCTGGTGCGGGCCGGAGCCAGCGATCTCGGCGGGCTGTCGGCCAACGGCGACCACATCTCCCCGGAGCACCCGTTTCCATCGGTCCACCAGGTGCGCCGGCGCCTGCAGGAGGACGGCTTCGCGCTCACCGAGCGCCTGTGCGTGTACCCGCAGTACATCGATCCGGAGTGGCTCTCCGGGACGGTGCTGGACACGATCCGCTCGCGCTACTGGAGTTTCATCCCGCGCCGCGGCTCGGGACGCACCGAGCCGCCCGCCCCGATCCGCCGCGACCTCGTGCCGGGCGCGATCGAGCGCGCCCGCAACGGGACCGCGCTGGCGCCGGAGGAGCTCACGGCGCTGTTCGCCGAGACGCGCCCGGAGGCGATCGAGGACATCCGCCAGGCCGCCGACGAGCTGCGCTCGGAGCTTGCCGGGGACACGGTCACGTTCGTCGTCAACCGCAACATCAACGTCTCCAACGTGTGCACCGTCGGGTGCGCCTTCTGCGGCTTCGGGCAGGGCAAGCGCTCGCCCGACGCCTATGAACACGACGAGCAGGAGTTCCTGCGCCGGGTGGCGGAGGCGGTCGAGTTCGGCGCCAGCGAGATCTGCATCCAGTCGGGCATCCACCCGGACTGGACGCTCGAGGACTACCTGCACTGGCTGCGGGTCGCCAAGCGAGCGGCTCCACAGCTGCACCTGCACGCCTACAGCCCGATGGAGATCGCCCACATGTGCGACATCTCCGGGCTGCCCCCCGGGGAGGTGTTCGGGCGCCTGCGCGAGGCCGGCCTGGGATCCACGCCCGGAACGGCCGCCGAGGTGCTCCACGACGGCGTGCGCGAACGGATCTCGCCCAACAAGCTGCCGGTCGCCCGCTGGGTGGAGGTGATCGAGGCCTCACACCGCGCCGGGCTGCGCTCCACGGCCACGGTCATGTTCGGCCACATCGAGGAGCCCTGGGAGCTGGCAGAGCACATGCGGGTCGTGCGCGAGCTGCAGGAGCGTACGGGCGGGATCACGGAGTTCGTGCCGCTGTCCTTCATCCCCTTCCAGACCCTGCTCGGGCGGACCCATGGGGTCGAGGAGATCTCCCGCGAGGAGAACCTCAAGCACACGGCCGTGTTCCGCCTGGCGCTCGGGCGCAGCATCCCCAGCGTGCAGGCGAGCTGGGTCAAGATGGGCCTCGACGCCGCCACCGAGTCGCTGCGCTGGGGCGTCAACGACCTCGGCGGAACGCTGATGGAGGAGTCGATCAGCCGCCTCGCCGGTAGCTACCACGGCACCCGCCTGGAGCCCGAGGAACTCGTCGCCGCGGCCCACAGGGCAGGTCGCTCCGCCGCGGAGCGCACCACCCTCTATGAGATCCGGCGCCGCTACCCGCTGAGCGAGCGGTCGAACTGGCCGTGGAAGCCGAACGGGATGTGGTGGGGCAGGGAGGCCCTCGCCAGCTCGCGCAGCTCGGCCGCGTCGAGCACGATCAGCATCGAGCTGGCCGCCTCTGGATCGAGTGCCACCGACAGCAGCACCCCATCGTCCTCGTCCTGCGCTCCCGGACGGGCCACGAACACGGGCTCGCCCGGGTAGAGGCCGGGCTCGGCGAAGAATGCCGTGGTGCGCCGCTCGGTGTCGACCTTGGCGATCTTCTCGAGGAAGCCGCTGTCCCCGCAGGACAGTCCCCAGGCGTAGCGGTAGGGCCGCTCGTTGCAGCGCCCGTAGTTGATCCGCGGCAGCTCGAGGTCACCCTCGACGAGCCGTTCGCGGGCCACCGAGCCGCGCTGCGGGTCGAGCCGGAAGCGCACCAGCTCGGCCTTCGCCAACGGCTTCCCGGCGCGCAGCCGCTCGAGGTAGAGGTCCTCCACGATGCCGGGGTCCGGGTAGGCGCAGAGGTCCACCACGACCTGCTCGCCGTCGTCGAAGGCGTTGACGTGGTGAAAGGCGAAGCAGGCCTCGGTGCGCAGCTCGCCGGCGACCTCGCCGGTGGAGCGGTCGAACAGCACGAAGCGCGTGCCCCGCTGTGGCTTCCAGCGGTAGTTCTCGATGTACGGGCGGCGCGCCAGGGCGAGGTCCAGCGGGTTGACCACGAACGGGAACTCGGCCAGCACCAGGAAGCGCTCCGTGAGGCCGAAGGAGTGCATGTATGCCGGCTGGCGGACGGGTGTCGAGCCGATCACCTCGGCCTCCCGCGAGTCCGGGCGGACCTTGAAGAAGCGGTAGCTCGAGCGCCCCCCGAGGCTGGCCGCGTAGTTGAGCATCCCGCCGCCGTCGCGGTCGAGATGCGGGTGGGCGGTGGTGAGCTCACCGGGCGTCGCGAAGGGGAGCACGCCGGCGGTGTCCAGCGTATGCGGGTCGAACTGCACCGGCATCGGCGTCTCGGTCATCGCGATGAAGCGCTCGCCCAGGCGGGTGACGTTGACGTTGGTGTTGTCGGTCAGCGCGCCTCCGGGGTGGAACAGGCTCTGCACGCGCTTGAAGATCGAGCGGCACGGATCGGTCGCGAACTCCCCGTAGGAGATCTCGCCACGCTCCTGCGCGGCCCGGTAGGAGCGGCCCTGCAGGTAGCGCCCGCCGTAGGACACGCGTCCGCCTTCGAGCGTGAAGCGGTGGAGCATCGCCAGGCCGTCGAACCAGTGGCGCATCTGGCGCGGCCCCACCTCGAAGCGGGCCGGCCCGGTCCGCAGCAGCGAACCGGCCAGCCACGCCGGCAGCTCGCCGCTGACGGGGAGCTCGTCGATCACGCTCTCCTGCTCGAGCGTGGTGAAGCCGAGCGCAGGAGCGCCGCTGGCCGGGGGGGCCGACGGCCCCGCGGTCTCGGAGTCGCGGTGGGGGACAGTGGTCGGAGAGGTGGCGGGAGTCATGGTGCCTCCTGGCGGGCGAGGGGCGGAGAATAGTTCGGATCGAACCGTTCAGACCGTACGCTACTGTGATGGGCGTGTCAAGCGGACCCCGCCTGAGCCAGACCTCCTTCGTGGTGCTCGGGCTGATCGAGCGGGCCGAACCGGCGACCCCCTATGACCTCAAGCAGCTGGCGGCGCTCAGCACGAGCAACTTCTGGACCGTGCCCCATACGCAGCTCTACACCGAGTGCGAGCGGCTTGCCGGGGAGGGGCTGCTCGACGAGACCCGCGAGCAGACGGGCCGGCGGCGGCGCAGCTACCGCCTCACCCGTGGCGGTCGCGAGGTGCTCGACCGCTGGAGGGCCGAACCCACGGGCGAGCTGTACGAGCTGCGCGACGAGGGGCTGCTGAAGCTGTTCTTCGGCGCCGATCCGGTGGCGCTCGCCCAGACCCAGCTGGAGGCCCACAGCGGGCGTCTGGCCGGATACGAGGCGCTGCTGGGAGAGCTGGGCGAGCACATGACTGCGGGCCAGCGCCTGGCATTGGAGGCCGGCATCGCCCACGAGAGGGAGTTCGTGCGCTTTTGGCGGCGGCTGGCCCGGGGCGCGGGCGAGGGCGGTGCGGCCCCGGCCGGGTAGCGCGGCGCGCGGTCGCTCGGCCTACAGAAACAGGTCTTCCTCGCGGGCTCGCAGCAGGGCCGCCGCCCCGGGCCCGTCGTCCTCGCCGACGAACCGCTCGAGGCCGTCGAGCAGCACGACGGGCTCACGCGAGTCCTTGGCACGGGCAAGGTCGGCCGCGGCCGCGGCCGCGTCGGCGACGGCGAGCCAGGTGGCGGCGAGCACCAGCCCCCGGGAGTCCTCGCGCCCGCGCCAGTCGTCGAGCGCCGCCAGCCCGGCCAGCCCCAGCGCCACGTCGAGCTGTCCGTGGCGCCACGCCCTCCCGAAGCTGTCGCTGACCAGGATCCCGACGCGCGCGCCGGTGAGCTCTCGCAGGCGCGCCCGCAGCGAGCGGGCGGAGGCGTCCGGGTCGCGGGGGAGCACCACGACCGTGTCCCAGTCGGGGGCGTTGGAGGTGTCCACCCCGGCGTTGGCGCACACGAAGCCGTGACGGGTGCGGCAGATCAGTACGCCACGCTCGGCCCGCAGCAGCTCGGTGGTCTCGTCGAGGATCACCTGTACCGCCCGCGGGTCCTTGTCGCCGTCGGCGGCGAGCTCGAGGGCGCGAGCGCTCGGAGACACGTCCGCCAGTGCCACCAGCGCGCCCTCCGCCTTCGAAACGACCTTGTGGGCGATCGCCACGACCGTCCCGTCGCGCAGCGATCCCGGCGGTGCGGCGCCGGCGATCAGGGCCGCGAGGTCGTCTCCCGGCCTCACCTCTCCCAGCGCGGGCAGCGGGTGGGCGCGCAGGTCCGGCATTCCGCGCTAGGGCCTGCCGGTCGGCGCCGGGGGGGAGGCGGGCGTCACGGCGGACCCGGGCGGCGCGGGCCCGGGCGCCGGGTCGGGTCGGTCCTCCGCCCGGGCCAGCAGCGCGCGCGTGCGCTGCGCCCCGCCGGCGCTGCCGGCGAGCCGGCGACGCAGGGCCTCGAGGTCGACGTCGGTGTCGATGTCGAGCAGCAGCGAGGCCGGCCGCTCCACCCGCAGCTCGGCCCCCCCGGCCAGGACCAGCGAGCGGTGGCGCTCGAAGCTGCCCGGACCGAAGCTCGGCTCGATCGCGTCGGGGGGCGCCAGCAGCAGGCCGTTGGTCCCGGTCCCGTGGCGGTCGGGGACGATCACCACCTGTGGGCCCTCCGCCGCCTGGCCGGCCAGCAGCTCCTGCAGCTCCACGGGCAACAGCGCGGGGCAGTCGCCGGGAACGCACAGGACCCGCTCGAAGCCGGCCGCGAGCGCGTGGCGGACGCCCAGCGAGGCGGCCCCGGACTGGCCCTGGTCGAGGTCGTCCTCGACCACCGTCAGGCCCGGTCCGTGCCAGTCGGGCAGCTGCGGCTGTCCGCTGACGATGATCGTCAGCTCGATCTCGTCGGTGGCGGCGAGCGCCTCCAGCACGTCGGCCAGCATCGTGCGCACGAGCGCGTCGTGGAGCTCCTGCTCGACAACGGCCCCGAGCCGCTGCTTGGCCTCGGAGAAGCGCTTCACCGGCAGGATCGCGGCGGTCCGCATCAGCGTCGTCCGAGCCCCACCGCGAAGCGGTAGGTCTGCTCGGCCAGGCGCTGACGCGCGGCGGCGTCGTCCATGCGGATGTCGGTGTCGAGGGTCGCCAGCCCGGGCACAGGTTCGTCGGCCACGATCCCGTCCAGCAGCTCGCCGTAGAAGGCGGCCACCCCGGCCGCGCTCAACTCGTGGCCGGCGTAGGCCATAAAGGCGGCGGTGGGCCCCTTCAGGACCTGGCCGGCGACGATCGGGCTGACGGCCACGACCGGTGCGGGCGAGGAGCGCATCGCCTCGCGGATCCCCGGCACGGCCAGGATCGGGGCGATCGACGCCAGCGGGTTGGACGGGCCGATCACGATCGCCGTGGCGCGGCCCAGCGCGTGGAGCACGGCCTCGGACGGCGCGGCCATCTCGGCGCCGCGGAACTCGAGCTCCTGCACCGGGCCCTCGGCCCGGTCCTGGATCATGAACTGCTGGAACGCGCGCCAGCCAAGCGAGGGCGTCCGCACCCAGGTGCGCACCGGGTCGTCGCTCATCGGCAGGACCCTGCTCTGCACGCCGATCGCCGCGTTCATGGCGGCCAGAGCCGTGGTGGGCGACTCGCCCTCGGCCATCAGCCGGGCGCGCTGGGCGCACCAGGCGAGGTCGCGGTCGCCGAGGTTGAACCAGACCTCGGCGCCGAGCTCCCGTAGGCCGTCCATGACGGCGAAGGTGTCATCCCGCAGGCCCCAGCCGCGCTCGTCGATCGCGTCCGCCAGCCAGAAGGAGACGAGGTCGGGATCGGGCGAGACGTAGGAGCCGTAGATCTCGATGTCGTCACCGGTGTTGACGACCGCTGTGAGCGCCTCCGCCCCGAGCGCCCCGGCGAACCCCCTCGCGAGCTTGGCCCCTCCGGTTCCGCCGCAGAGGACGACTACCTCATCGGGGCTCAGTCCCACAGCTGCTCGGGCAGCCGCGTGAGCTTCACGCCCGCGTGGATCTTGTAGCGAGCGTTGACGGCGATCAGCAGGGCCGTGAGGGACTCGGTGGTGCGGGACATCTCCAGGCGCCCGCAGTCCACGCAGCGCAGGCCGTCGATGCGGTCGATCAGCTGTGCCGCCTCGCGCTTGTCGGCGCGCCTGTCGCCACACACGAGCACGTCCTGGTCGAGGTCGGCGTCGAGGTCGCTCAGCGATGCGGCGCTGACGGTGTGCAGCGCCGACACCACGCGGACGCCCTCGGGAGCCATCTCCAGCGCCTGCTGGGCGGCCGACCCCTGCCACACGCCCAGCATCCGCGTGGCCTTGCCGGACACCGCCGCGGCCAGCGGGACGGTCGCGTCGATCAGCAGCTGTCCGGCGCTCAGGCCGTCGGCGAGGTTGGCGAGCGTCTCCGACTGGTTTCGGAACGGCACGCTGAGGATCACCGTCTGCGCGGCGCGGGCGGCGTCGGCGTTGTCGTAAGCGGAGAACTCGCCGTCGGGGAGGTGCTGCCTGGCGCGAGCGGCCGTCTCGCGAGCCCGCTCCGGGTCACGCGAGCCGATCGCGATCGGGACCCCCGTGCGCGCGAGTCGCAGGGACAGCCCGAAGCCGAGCGCGCCAGAGGCGCCGATCACCGCGACCGGATCAGTGCTCTTCGCTGGCACGCGGGCCGAGTATAGGCTTCAGAAGATGAAGCCCCCCGGCGATGCGCAGCCCTCGCCGAGCGCTGCGGCGGACTCCCGGCAGGCGTCGCTGCCCGCCAGTGTCAGCATCCGCGAGGTAGGTCCGCGCGACGGTTTTCAGAACGAGCCCGAGACGATCTCGACGGCCGAGAAGGTGGAGCTGATCAACGCGCTCGCCCGCACCGGCCTGCCGCGGATCGAGGTGACGTCGTTCGTGCGCGCGGAGGTGATCCCGCAGCTGGCCGACGCCGAGGAGGTGCTGAGCGCGGTCGAGATCCCGAGTGACGTGAGCGTCTCGGTGCTGATCCCCAACGAGCGGGGACTGGAGCGGGCACTGGCGCTGCGAGAACGGGCGCGGATCGACGAGGTGAACGTGTTCCTGTCCGCGTCGGAGACCCACAACCGACGCAACGTCAACCGCTCCGTGGAGGAGTCGCTGGCCGGCGCGCGCGCAGTGCTGCAGGGAGCCCGCGAGGCGGGCCTGCGCTGCGAGGGGGTCGTGTCGACCGCCTTCGGGTGTCCCTATGAGGGTCACGTCCCGCCGCAGCGGGTGCTCGAGATCGCGGCCGCCCTGCGCGACGGCGGCGCCCAGGAGATCGCCTTCGGGGACACCACCGGCATGGCCAACCCGGCGCAGGTGGAGGGCTTCTTCAGGACCGCCCGCTCCCAGCTCGGCCAGGACGTGGAGCTGACGGCCCACTTTCACAACACCCGCGGGGCCGCACTCGCCAACGTGCTGGGCGCGCTACACGCCGGCGTGGCGAGCTTCGAGTCGAGCTTCGGCGAGCTCGGCGGATGCCCGGTGCCACCCGGCTCGACGGGCAACCTCGCGAGCGAGGACCTCGTCTCGATGCTCCACGAGATGGACATCCACACGGGTGTGGACCTGGCGGCGCTGCTGGCCTGCTCGCGGCGGGCCCAGGAGATCCTCGGACGCCCACTTGGCAGCCACACGCTGGTGGCCGGACCGGTCGACTGGAGCGGGCAGCCCTAGCCGGCGAGCGCGCCCTCGGGCTGCGGCGAGGCCTGCTGGAGGGCTCCGGCGGCAGCCGCCACGCAGAACTCCTGTACGTCGATCTCCATCTCCAGCGACTGGGCGATCGTGGGACGGGCGGAGGCGTCGATCACGCGCTTGGCGCGGCCGACGGCGATGTGGGAGTTGGCCAACAGTTCCTCGACCAGCGCGTCGGTGGCGTCCTGGAGCTCGGCCGGGGCGGCCACGCGGTTGACGAGGCCGATCTCCAGCGCCTCCTGGGCGTCGATGCTCCGCGCCGTCATGATCATCTCCTTGGCGCGTCCGAGGCCGACCACGGCGGGCAGGCGGGTGGAGCCGCCGACGTCGGGGATGATCCCGAACTTGACCTCCGGCAGGCCCAGCTGGGCCTCGCTGTCGGCGACCCGCAGGTCGCATCCCAGCGCCACCTCCAGCGCGCCGCCCAGGCAGGCCCGGCGAATCTGGCAGACGACCGGCTTGGCCATCTCTTCACAGGCGTTGGCGCAGTCCAGGAACACTTTGCGGAACGGGCGCAGCAGCCCCACCCGACCGGTGGACTGGCCGAGCTCGACGAGGTCCACGCCGGCTGAGAACACGGGTCCCTCGCCGCGCAGCACGACGCAGTGCACGTGTTCGGCGGCGGCCGCGTCACGCAGTGCCTGGCCGAGCGCCAGCAGCAGCTCCTGGTTCATCGCGTTGCGCTTCTCGGGACGGTTGAGGATCACATGGCGGACCGAGCCGCGGTCCTCGGTGAAGACGATGCTCATGGCTGGCCCTCCTGCTCCTTCTCGGTTATCGGGTTGCTCGCCCGCGGACGAGCCGTGCGGACGGTGGCTGCGTCGTCGCCGCCGCGGTCTCCAGGCTATCCGTTCGGAGGTTCGCGGAATGGCATGGCCGGGTACGCCTGGGGCTGGGCGCCGGGTCGCAAGAGCTAGGCTCTGATCGCTCTCGAGCCGCCCGGGTGCCCGGTGCGCCGGGACGTTCAGCGGGGGAGCGCCGCAGCCCGGGCTCTCCCGACCTAGGAAAGCGAGACGAGGGAGAGCAATGGCGCAGCAGATCGAGAAGGTGGGGGTGCTCGGAGCCGGACTGATGGGCCACGGGATCGCCCAGGTGGCCGCCCAGGCGGGCCATCAGGTGGTGCTCAGGGAGGTCGATGAGGAGAAGCTCGCAAAAGGGATCGGCAAAATCGAGAAGCAGCTCGCGAGGGCGGTCGAGAAGGGGCGTGCCACGTCCGAGGACGCCGAGGCCGTGCGCGGCCGGATCACCGGCACGGTCGACTACAACGACCTCGCGGACTGCGATTTCGTGATCGAGGCGATCACCGAGAGCCTGCCGCTGAAGCTCGAGATGTGGGCGCAGGTGGACAAGATCGTCAAGGCCGGGGCGGTGTTCGCGACCAACACCTCCTCGCTGCCGGTGGTCGACCAGGCGGCCTCCACCTCGCGTCCGCAGCAGTTCGTGGGCCTGCACTTCTTCAACCCGGCGCAGGTGATGAAGCTGGTCGAGGTGATCCGCTGCGTGACGACCTCCGAGGAGGCCTTCACGACCGCCCTGGAGTTCGCCCGCTCACTGGGCAAGCTCGCGATTCCCACCAGCGACAGGGCCGGCTTCATCGTCAACCGGCTGCTGGTCCCGTACATGCTCGACGCGATCCGCGCCTACGAAGAAGGGGTCGGCTCGGTCGCGGAGATAGACGAGGCGATGAAGGCCGGAGCAGGCCATCCGATGGGCCCGCTGCTGCTGTCGGACTTCGTCGGCCTGGACACGCTCGGCTCGATCTGCGACGTGCTGTTCGACGAGTTCCGCGAGCGGCGCTTCGCGGCGCCGCCGGTCCTGCGCAAGATGCTGGCCGCCGGCTGGTTCGGCCAGAAGAGCGGGATGGGCTTCTACGACTACTCGGGCGAGTCGCCCCAGCCGAACCCGGCCTTCTAGGGATGAGCGAGCTTCCCAGCGCCGCCGAGCGCGCCCTCGGCGGCGGCCCCGAGCGCCACCGCGAGAAGGCGCTCGAGCAGGGCAAGGTGCCGGTGCGCGAGCGCGTCGCGCTGCTGCTCGACGAGGGCAGCTTCGCCGAGGAAGCGCTGCTGGCGAACTGGCAGGAGGACGGCCTGGGGGCCGACGGCGTCGTGACCGGCCTGGGGCGGATCGACGGGCGACCGGTGGCCCTGATGGCCAACGACCCGACCGTGAAGGCCGGCTCGTGGGGCCCGAAGACGGTCGAGAAGATCCTGCGCATCCAGGAGCGGGCGCTCGAGCTGCAGGCGCCGATGGTCTACCTCGTGGACTCTGCCGGGGCCCGGATCACCGACCAGGTGCAGATGTTCCCCGGACGCCGGGGGGCCGGGAGGATCTTCTACAACCAGGTGCGCCTCTCGGGGGTGGTGCCGCAGGTGTGCGTGCTGTTCGGGCCGAGCGCCGCCGGAGGCGCCTACATCCCGGCCTTCTGCGACATCGTGATCATGCGCGAGGGCAACGCCTCCATGTACCTCGGGTCCCCGCGGATGGCCGAGATGGTGATCGGGGAGAAGGTCAGCCTCGAGGAGATGGGCGGGGCCCGCATGCACACCGGCGTCTCGGGCTGCGGCCACCAGCTCGTGGCGAGCGACGAGGAGGGCATCGACACCGCGCGCCGCTACCTCTCCTATCTGCCGGGGAACTGGCGTGCGGAGCCTCCCACTGCCGCGGGGCGCGCGCCGGCGGCCGTCGGCAGCCGGGGGAGGGCGGTTCGCTGGCCGAGCTGATCCCGGCCGACGAGAACAAGCCGTTCGACATCAAGCTGCTGATCGCGGGACTCATCGACGAGGGCTCGCTGCTGGAGATCCATCCCCGCTGGGCACGCGAGCTGGTGGTGGGATTCGCGCGCCTGGACGGAGCGCCGATCGGGATCGTGGCCAACCAGCCCAAGCACAAGGGCGGGGTTCTGTTCAGCGACTCGGCCGACAAGGCGGCGCGCTTCATCTGGACCTGCAACGCCTTCAACGTGCCGCTGCTGTTCCTGGCCGACGTGCCGGGCTTCATGATCGGTACGCAGGTCGAGCGGGACGGCATCATCCGCCACGGGGCCAAGATGATCAGCGCCGTCAGCGAGGCGACGGTGCCGAAGCTTTCGGTGATCGTCCGGAAGGCCTACGGGGCGGGCCTGTACGCGATGGCCGGCCCGGCCTTCGCCCCCGACGGCTGCATCGCGCTGCCGAGCGCGTCGATCGCGGTGATGGGACCGCAGGCGGCCATCAACGCCGTCTACTACAACCAGCTGCAGGCGATCGAGGACGAGCAGGAGCGGGCGGACAGGACGGAGGAGCTGCGAGCCGCCTACGCCGAGGACATCGACATCCTGCACCTCGCCTCCGAACTGGTGGTGGACGCCGTGGTCGAGCCCGACGCGCTGCGGGAGGAGCTGATCCGGCGGTTCGCCAACGCGGCCGGGAAGGTACGCACCTGGCCGGCCAAGCACAACCCGGTGACGCCCGTCTGATGGCGCCGGGGTGGCTGCACTAGATTGGCGCTGGACGATGGATGCCACTGAGCTCGCCTATGCAGGAATCGCCCGGCAGGCCGGGCTGATCCGCGACGGGACGGTGTCCTCGGTGGAGCTGGTGGGCGTCTACCTCGAGCGGATCGGGCGCCTGGACGGGGCCCTGAATTCCTTCCGCAGCGTGCTGGACGAGCGTGTGCGCCTGGAAGCCGAACAGGCGGACGCGCGCCGCGCCGGTGGCGACCAGCGCCCGCTGCTGGGGGTGCCGATGGCCGTCAAGGACGACATCGATGTCGCCGGCGAGCCGACGGCCTGGGGCACGAACGCCAACGAGCGCCCGGTCCAGCACGACGCCGAGGTGGTGCGCCGGCTGCGCGACGCGGGGGCGGTGATCATCGGCAAGACGAACGTCCCCGAGCTGACCATCTGGCCCTTCACCGAGACCGCCACGTGGGGCGCCACGCGCAACCCGTGGGACCTGCAGCGCAGCCCCGGCGGCTCCTCCGGCGGCACGGCGGCGGCTGTGGCCGCGGGCCTGGTGGGAGCGGCGCTCGGCTCCGACGGCGCGGGTTCGATCCGCATCCCGGCGGCCTGGTGCGGGCTGTTCGGGCTCAAGCCGCAGCGGGGGCGTGTGTCGCTGGCACCCCGCTCGCGGGCCTGGCACGGTCTCAGCGTCACGGGCGTGCTCGCGCGGCGGGTGGCGGACACGGCCCTGTTCCACGACGTCGCCTCGGGTACCACCGATGTCGACGAGGACCGGGCGCCGGCGCCCGAAGGCACCTTCTCCGAAGCCGCCTCGCGGCCGCCCGGGCGCCTGCGGATCGCCTACTCCTCCAAGCTCCCGCCGGGCACGCTCTCCAGGCTCGAGGCCGACGTGCGCCGCTCGTTCGAGCGGACCGTCGAGCTGCTGCGCTCGCTGGGGCACGAGCTCGTCGAGCGGGACCCCGCTTACGGCGCCGACGCGATCCCTGCCGTGATCGTGCGCTATCTGCGTGGCATCCACGACGACCTGCAGACGCTCGAACACCCCGAGCGCACCGAACGGCGCACGCGCGGGATGGCGCGGCTGGGAGGTCTGATCCCGAACGGCGTGCTGCAATGGTCGATGGCCAACGAGCGCGTGCTGGCGGGCAGGCTGAACGAGGTCTTCGCTGACCACGACGTGCTGATGACACCCGCGACGGCCTCGCCGCCGCCCCGGATCGGGCAGCTCGAGGGCCGGGGGGCGCTGTGGACGCTGAACGCGGTCGCGGGCATGGTGCCGTTCAACGGCGTGTGGAACCTGACCGGCCAACCGGCGGCGGCCGTGCCGGCCGGCTTCGGGGCCGACGGCCTGCCACGGTCGGTGCAGCTGGTGGGGCGCGAAGGAGACGAGACCACGCTGCTGGCGCTCGCGGCCCAGCTCGAGGCCGAGCGCGGGTGGGAGCGGGAGCGCCCGCCCGGCGTCTCGTGAACGACCCGCTCGAGCTCCTCGAGCTCGCGCGGGAGGCGGCCCGGGGCGCGGGGGAGCTCCTGCTCGAGCGTGTCGCGAAGGGTGCCGAGGCCGAGGTGAGGGCCAAGAGCACGCCCACGGACCTTGTCAGCGAGGCGGACCTCGCCTCCGAGCGGGCGATCCGGGAGCTGCTGCGTGGGCGACGCCCGCAGGACGGCTTCGTGGGGGAGGAGGGGAGCAGCGATCCGGGCTCCAGCGGGCTGAGCTGGGTCGTTGATCCGCTCGACGGAACCATCAACTTCCTGTTCGGGATCCCGCAGTGGTGCGTCAGCGTGGCGGTCACCGACGCCGCCGGGACGGTCGCCGGGGCGATCTACGACCCCAACCGCCGGGAGCTGTTCAGCGCCACCAGGGACGGCCCGGCCGTGCTGCTGAGCGACGCCGGGGAGCGCGTGCTTGGAGCCGCGGGCACGGACACCGACGGCACCGCGCGGCACCTCGGCGAGGTCGAGCTGTCGAGCGCGATGGTGGCCACGGGGCTCTCCTACAGCGCCGAGGTGAGGGCGGCCCAGGCGAGGGTGCTGGAGCGAGTGATCCCCCGGGTGCGTGACATCCGGCGCTTCGGCAGCGCCGCCCTGGACCTCGCGTGGACAGCCCTCGGCCGCTATGACGCCTACTTCGAGCGGACGGTCAAGCAGTGGGACATCGCTGCGGGGGCGCTGGTCTGCGAACGGGCGGGTTTGAGCGTGCTCGAGCTGCCGGTCCACGAGAACCTGCCGTGGGGGATCCTGGCTGCGCCCGCGGCGCTGGCACCGCAGCTTCTGGAGCTGGCCGGCGGACCCTGAGCAGCTCGCGGGCGGCTCATGCGGCGGGTGGGATTCGAACCCACACGCCCTGTCGGACAAGGCCTTTTGAGGGCCTCGCGTCTACCGTTCCGCCACCGCCGCACGTACGGCCGCCGAGGCGAGCATACCTGGGGTCGCCGCGGTGCTCCTCAGGCCGGATGCGGTGACGGGGGAGCGTACGGGTCGGCGCCCGGGGGCACCTCGCGACGCTCGAGCTCCACGTTCCAGCCCTGGTTGAACCCGCGCATCGCGAACGCCACCAGCAGCACCTGGACGGGGGCGAGCACGAGCGTGATCACGCCGAGCAGATTCGCGCTGATGCTGGGCTGTTCGAAACCGAACGAGTCCCGCTGGAACCATGAAGGGGCTGCCACCAGCGCGAAGATCCCCAGCAGCACGGCAAGCCCGGCACCGACCGGCAGCACACCCCGGTTCCAGCGCCCGGCGAAGAAGGCGAGGACGAGGTAGACGATGATGTAGGCGATCTGGATGGGCTTGGCCCCCTCCAGAACGTTCCAGCCGCCGATCGTCACTATCAGGACCATTGCGGCGCTCACGAGGAACAGCAGGATCACCGTCGCCCGCGTGGCCTGGACCGCGGGCTTGTCCCGGTTGGGGTGGGTGATGATGACGCCCTCGTCGGGCTCTTCGTCGTGCATCACGGTCGGCATCAGCAGTTGAAGATACAGGCTACGCTCAGCGCTCACGCGGGCGTGGTGGAACTGGTAGACACGCCGGCCTTAGGAGCCGGTGGC